>NZ_CP174374.1:0-2400000 GCF_047038255.1 Flavobacterium mekongense | reverse complement strand
AAAGGGTTTTGTATGCTATTGGAATTCGCTATGTGGGTGAAACAGTGGCTAAGAAACTGGCCAAGCATTATAAATCGATTGACGCAATCAGAAATGCCTCTTTGATGGATTTGATTTTGGTGGATGAAATAGGAGAGAAGATCGCCCAAAGTGTTATTGAATTTTTTGAAAATCCTGAAAATGTCAACATTATTGAACGGTTAAAACAATACGGTGTTCAAATGGAACTGGTAGCAGTGCACAATCCGAATGCCACCAATAAGTTAGCCGGTAAAACCTTTGTAGTTTCCGGAGTATTTGAAATGTTCTCCCGTGATGATTTGAAAAAAGCCATTGAGGATAACGGTGGTAAAGTAGGGAGTTCTATTTCGGCTAAAACAGATTATGTAGTTGCCGGAGAAAATATGGGTCCGGCTAAATTAGAAAAAGCCAATCAATTGAAAGTGCCGATTATAAGTGAAACTGATTTTATGACCATGATAAAAGACTAATATTTCTTACGAGTCCATGCAATTTGTTAAAATTTTTAACATTTAATTATTAAGATGTGAAATATTAGTTTAATTTTATTTCCCTAATAAGCAATAACTTAAATATGCATATGGGTAGTAATGATTATTTGAAGCGATGGAGTAATAATAAAATTGCCAGTATATTATTGACTACTTTTTTTATTGTTTCTTTTATTGAAATCACTGCGGAGTACAACGATGACAGGTATCTTGTTTGGTTGACAAAACCCCTGATTTTGCCGTTTCTTATTGCATATTATGTTAGGCGTTCCCATAAAATCAATCCTTATTTTTTGGCAGCCTTGTTTTTTTCTTGGGTGGCTAATTTATTTTTTATAGAAAAAGCATGGAATTATATTGTTTTTGGGGTAGCTTGTTTTTTGGTTTACAGAATTCTTGTCATAGGTATAGTGTTGAAAAAAACTAAAATGCCGAGTTTGTTGCCTTTGATTATAGGAAGTCTTCCCTTTGTTTTTATTTATGCTTCAGTAGCCATTTTTACCTTTAGTACCTTGGGCGACAGTTTGTATCTTTTTTTAATTCAAGGTCTTTTTACAGTGTTTTTAGGAGGTTTGAGTTTAGGGAATTATATGATGGTTTCCAATAAGACCAACAGAATCCTCTTTATTAGTACTATGTTATTCGCCATTAATCAATTCATTTTCTTATTGCGATTTTATTACGAAGATGCTAATTTGTTCCAGGCTATTTCTATGGTGTTTTTTGTTTGGGCTCAATTTTTATTGACCAAATACATACTCAATACAGAAAAGCAGAGAAATCGTTATCTCATTGTAAATAAGCTGAATGAAGTTGGTTAATCCTCTAAAATAACTATAGTTTATGTTACAAAAAGGGAAAATAGTAAAGTATTTGACTGCTTGTTTTTTTGCTGTAGGCATACTTGAAGTTGTTTCAGAATATCTTCAGAATAAATTACTTATTATTAGTTTAAAGCCACTTATACCACTTTTGCTGATTGTAATTTATTTTATAGAATCAACCCATAAAAACAAGCTATTTGTTTTTGTACTGTTGTCTTCTCTGATAACCAATATCTTATTCATTCCTAAATCGACTGAATATTTGCAATACGCCTTGATTGCTTTTACCATCCACAGGATATTAGTTGTAACGATGGTCTTAAGATTGCAAAAGATTAAGGATTATATTCCTTTTTGTATAGCAACGCTGCCTTTTTTATTGGTCTTTTTTTATCTGTTTATGGAAACCGCCGAAATCCCGCAGAGGAGCTATGCCTTATTGCTTGTTCAAAACATTTTGATTTCGATTTTTTCCGGTTTGGCTTTATCAAGTTATGTCATGCATGATAACAAACAAAACTCGGTATTACTTATAGCCGTTTTACTCTTCGTTATGTTACAATTTATAGTGTTTATTGAAAAATATCTCTTAATTAATGAGTTTACAGCCATATTTCGTCCATTGGCAATGACTTTCAATGTATTGGCTTTTTTTTCACTCTACAAGTATGTAATTACGGCCGAGCAATCAAACCAAAATTGATTTTCCTTTGGTAATAACATTGGTGTCATCATCAAAATAAAAATCAATTCTACCTAAGTTAATTCCGTAACACCCAACTTGATTTACCAATACATCTTGTCCTTCAATATTTTTTAATACCGTTGGTTTGTCCAAAAAAGTGTGGGTATGACCGCCAATGATTAGGTCGATGTCTTTGGTTAACGTGGCCAATTTAGTGTCGCAAATTTTATCCGGTTCGTCTTTATATTTATAACCCAAATGCGATAAACAAATGACCAAATCACATTTTTGTTCTTGTTTTAATATTTTAGCCATGTCTTTTGCTACCTCGACAGGATCAAGATAGACTGTTTCTTTGTAATTTTTTTTATCAACCAAGCCGTCTAAGCCTACACCTAAACCAAAAACGCCGACTTTTATTCCGTCTTTGTTCAAAATTTTATAAGGCTTTACATGACCATTCATAATGGTGTTCTTAAAATCATAATTGGCCGATACAAATTCAAAGGAAGCATGAGGTAATTGTGCATACAAGCCATCAATGCCATTATCAAAATCGTGATTTCCTATGGTGGCTAAATCGTAACGCATCATGCTCATCAGTTTGAATTCCAATTCACCGCCGTAATAGTTAAAGTAAGGCGTTCCCTGAAAAATATCTCCGGCATCCAGCAATAAAACATTTGGATTTTCTTTTCTAATGCTTTCAATCAAAGCTGCTCTTCTCGCCACGCCACCCATGTTAGGATTTCTGGGATGATTGGCCGGAAAAGGATCAATATAGCTATGGACATCATTGGTATGTAAAACAGTCAGTTTTTTAGTGCTGACGGTTTTAAAACTACTCAATGACAAACCGCCCAATCCCAACAACGCAGAAGTTGCCGCTGTTTTTTGTATAAAATCTCTTCTTTTCATTTTACTGTTCTTTTCGAATTCGTTGGTCTTTTTCGGCTTTGATTTCTTGATGGGTTTTGAAATAATCGATAATAATATTGCGGAGCTTGTATTCTAAATCATAGCGTTCTGTTGCCTTTTTAAAGAAAACCATATTGTCTCCGCCATTTACTAAATAATCAGAAGTAACTATGTAGTATGTTTTTTCCCTATCTAAGGATTTTCCATTGATTAAAACATCTTTGGCTTGATTGTCCTTTGTAATAGTGAAAGTTAATCCCTTTAACGGATGTGGTTTTTTCTCGGCGATAAGGTATTGCACCATGTCCAGAATATTTTCTCCTTTCAAACCAACCACTATAGCGGTGTTTTCAAAAGGCATAATTTCATAAGCATTTCTGGCGGTTACATTCCCTTTTGAAATAATAGTACGAATACCACCGTGATTGAGCAAACAAATATCAATCTCTTTTTGTACTCTTTGTTTAAAAACAACATTGGATTTTTCAAAAGTAATGTCCGATAAAAAATTACCCATAGGGGTTTGCCATTCTCCAGATTTGTCGATGGTTTCCGGGGCATTGGCCAAAACCAAACTCAAATCTTTATCAATATTTTCTCGGTAGGGTTTGATGAAGTTTTCAATATCCGTTGCCTGCTTGGTCGCTGTATCATCCGTATTTTCAGTAGGTTGACTAATCCCAATTTCTCTACCCTCAATTTTGGTGATGTAGAATTTTTTTTCGGCACAGGATGTAAATGCGGCAAATGTTAATAATAAAACAAAAAGTTTCGTTACAACGTTATAGTTTTTTAGATTTACCATCGCTTTTGGCTCTTATTTTTAGTAATATTGCAATTCAAGTAAAAGTAGTATGTTTTTAAATTACTTAAAGGATTTTTCAACAAAAAAAATAGTTAAAAAAAGGTTATCAAATGTAAAGCATTTGACCTCAGAGGCTAAAATAAAAACGGTTGGAATTATCTTTGATGAATCCTATTTTACAGAAAGAGAAGCATTGGTTCAGGAGTTAATCCAAAACGGCATTGATGAAAAAGCCGTTAAAGTATTGGTTTTTAAAGATAAAATCAAGAAAAACGAACAGTTCGATTATCCTACCTTCAGTTATAAAGATTTGAGTTGGCACGGTACAGTGGATAAAAATGAAGTCAAGGAATTTATAGCAGAGCCGTTTGATTTGTTAATCAACTATTATGATACTGAAAAAGTAGCCTTGTTATTGGTCTCTAATTTGTCAAAAGCTATTTTTAAAGTTGGTTTTGCTTCTGTTGATAAACGACTTAATCACTTTATGATTAATACCAACGCAGAGAATTACAAAGTCTTTGCTGAAGAGATGTTCAAATATTTAAGAATTCTAAACAAAATTTAAAATGCAATCATTAATTGGTACCGGAGTTGCGTTAGTTACCCCTTTTAAAAAAGATTTTTCCGTAGATGTTGACGCTTTAAGAGCGATAGTAAATTTTCAAATTGACAACGGTATAGATTATTTGGTGGTTTTAGGAACTACTGCCGAAAGCGCAACTTTGTCTAAAGAGGAAAAAGAGTTGGTGATACAAACGGTGGTGCAAACCAATAAAGGAAGATTGCCGTTGGTTTTGGGTGTAGGCGGTAACAATACACAAGAAGTGGTAGCCGAATTGAAATCGAGAGATTTTAGTGATTTTGTAGCGGTGCTTTCTGTTTCTCCATATTACAATAAACCAACCCAAGAAGGGATTTACCAACATTTCAAAGCAGTGGCTGAAGCTTCTCCGCTTCCTGTTATCCTTTACAACGTTCCGGGTCGTACGGCCAGTAATATGTTGCCTTCAACAGTAATACGCTTAGCCAAAGATTTTAAAAATATTTTCGCCATAAAAGAAGCAGCAGGCGACATTGTACAGGCAATGAAATTGATCCAGCAAGCTCCAAAAGATTTCTTAGTGATTTCGGGAGATGATATGGTAACTTTACCAATGATTTTAGCTGGCGGAGCAGGGGTAATCTCTGTCATAGCCGAAGGATTTCCGAAACAGTTCTCTGAAATGGTTCATTTAGGATTGAATAAAAGAGTAGAGGAAGCTTACAAACTTCATTACCTCATGATGGATGCTATCGATATGATATTTGAACAAGGCAATCCTGCCGGAATAAAAGAAGTCTTTAAAGCTTTAGGCTTAGCCGAAAACACCGTTCGTTTGCCATTGGTGAATGTAGATGAAAATTTGGCCAATCGACTTAAAGATTTCACAAATAAAATCTCAATAATGTAGTTTTTCTGCCTGCAAAAAAAATATTTTGCGGTAAACAATTAATAACTAAATTTGTCCCCTATTTCTGGGACTGGTTTAAAGTCGGAAATGACTTAAATATCAGTAATCTTAAACAGTATAATGAAGAAATTTTTAGCCCTTATAACCATTGTTGTTTTTTTTGCTTCTTGTAGCGAGTACCAAAAGGCTTTAAAGTCCGAGGACATCGGAGTGAAGTTTACTATGGCAACCAAAATGTACGAAGCTGGCAAATACAACAAAGCGATTCGATTGTTTGAGCAAATTGCACCAAGTTATAAAGGAAAGCCTCAAGCAGAACGTTTGTTCTACATGTACTCGCAATCACTCTATAAAACCAATCAGTTTTATTTGGCCGGATACCAATTTGAAAGTTTTTCTTCCAGTTATCCTAAAAGTGAAAAGGTAGAAGAAGCTTTGTTTTTAGGTGCTAAGTGTTTCTCCAAACTTTCTCCGGTTTATAGTTTGGATCAGGTTGATACTTACAAAGCCATTGATAAGTTGCAAAATTTTATCGATGTTTATCCGAATTCTACTTATTTGGCTGAGGCCAATGAATTAGCCAAAGTCCTGAGAGAGAAATTGGAAAAGAAGGCTTTTGAAAATGCCAAACAGTACAATACCATATCCGACTATAAGGCCGCTATGGTTGCTTTTGATAATTTTATCATCAATTATCCCGGAACACCTTACAAAGAGAAAGCTCTTTTTTATAAATTAGATTCTGCTTACAACTTGGCTATCAATAGTGTAGTTTTCAAAATGGAAGAACGGTTGAATGCTGCATTAGCCGCTTACCAAAGTTTAATCAAGTTCAAGCCGGATACAGAGTTTAAAACAAAAGCTGACGAAATGTTAGCTCGAATTGAAAAAGATTTAAAACAATTTTCTAAATAATTAAGTCATGGATTTAAAAAAGACGAATGCACCGGTAAACACAATTACCTACAACAAAACGGCAATTGAAGAGCGTACCGGCAATGTTTATGAGGCAATTACAATAATGGCTAAAAGAGCAAACCAAATCAATTCTGAAATCAAAAAAGAATTGACTGAAAAGTTAGAAGAGTTTGCTACTTATAATGATAGTTTGGAAGAAATCTTCGAAAATAAAGAACAAATCGAAGTTTCTAAATTCTACGAAAAGTTGCCAAAACCTCATGCATTAGCCGTTCAAGAATGGCTTGATGACAAGATTTATTACAGAGATACTACAAAAGACTAATTACAATGTCTGTTTTAAGCGGTAAAAAAATATTACTCGGTGTTTCAGGGGGAATTGCTGCTTACAAAACGGCTACATTAGTCAGATTATTTATAAAAGCCGGTGCCGATGTCCAAGTGGTCATGACACCGGCTTCTAAGGATTTTGTAACACCGTTAACATTATCCACACTCTCCAAAAACCCGGTACATTCTACATTTTATAATGATGAAGATGAAAATGCACTTTGGAACAATCATGTTGAATTAGGACTTTGGGCCGATTTGATGGTAATTGCCCCGGCTACAGCCAATACTTTGTCCAAAATGGTTAATGGCAATTGCGATAACCTTTTAATTGCTACTTATTTATCCGCTAAATGTCCGGTTTACTTTGCGCCGGCCATGGATTTAGATATGTACAAACATCCTTCCACTCTTTCAAGTTTTCAAACCCTAAAACAATTTGGTAACACCATTATTCCTGCTGAGAGTGGTGAATTAGCCAGTGGTTTATCCGGAGAAGGACGTATGGCGGAACCCGAGAATATCGTAGCATTTATTGAACGTGATTTAGAAAGTCAATTGCCACTGAGAGGTAAGCAGTTTTTAATCACTGCCGGTCCAACTTATGAAGCCATTGATCCTGTTCGTTTTATAGGCAATCACTCAACCGGTAAAATGGGTTTTGATATCGCCGAAAGTGCGGCTAAATTAGGTGCTCATGTTACCTTGGTTTCCGGTCCGACCGCTTTACAGGTTAAAGGCAGTAACATTAATTTGATTCGAGTAACTTCAGCAGCACAAATGTTTGAGGCTTGTCATCACTATTATAAAAATGTTGATGTAGCCATTTGTGCAGCCGCTGTGGCCGATTATAAACCTAAATTCACTGCCGATCAAAAAATAAAAAAGAACGAAAGTACACTTACTTTAGAGCTTGAAAAAACACAAGATATTTTAGCTTCGCTGGGGCAAAGCAAACAAAACCAGTTCTTAATTGGATTTGCTTTAGAGACCGAAAATGAAATTGAAAACGCAAAGTTGAAAATTCAGAAAAAAAACTTAGATTTGATTGTTTTAAATTCGCTCCAAGATGAAGGTGCCGGTTTTGCTCATGCTACCAATAAGGTTACTTTTATAGATAAGAACTTTCTGGTTGATCCAATGCCATTGAAGTCGAAAGAAGCTGTAGCGAATGACATCATCAATAAAGTAATATCGCATTATGAAAAAAATAGCTAGTTTTCTTTTCTTGTTTACTATCGGTTTTGCCCAAGCCCAACAATTGAATTGTACTGTTCAAGTCAATTCCGATAAAGTGACCAATGCTAATACTCAAATTTTTAAGAATTTGGAAAAGTCCATCAGCGAGTTTGTAAACAAAACCGATTGGACCGGAGAAGAATATAAGCAACATGAAAAAATTAACTGTTCAATGGTCATCACCGTTAACAGCTATGATTCAAACCAGTTTAGTGCCACTTTACAAATTGAATCGTCCCGACCGATATTCAATTCCTCTTATTCGTCCCCGGTTTTCAATTACAATGATAAAGACTTTAATTTTCGTTATATAGAGTTTGAAAATTTAATCTTTAATCCGGCCAGTTTCGATTCTAATTTAGTATCAGTATTAGCATTTTACAGTTATATGATATTAGGTTTTGATGCCGATACTTATGCTTTAAACGGTGGAAGATCATGGTTTGACACTGCCCAACAAGTATTATCTGTGGCACAACAAAGCGGTTACAAAGGTTGGACGCAAGCCGATGGCAATCAAAACCGTTATTTTTTAATCAGTGATTTGTTGTCGGGAACTTTCGATGCTTTCAGAGAATCCATGTACCTATACCACAGAAACGGATTGGACAACATGACCAAAGATACCAAAGCTTCCAAAGAAAAAATTATTGAATCTATCAATACACTGAGTGCAATTTATAACGTTCGTCCGAACGCTTTTTTGACTCGTGTGTTTTTTGACGCCAAAGTAGACGAAATTGTTTCTATCCTTTCAGGCGGACCAAAAGTACAGTTGTCGGACACCATTGACACTTTAAACCGAATTTCCCCGCTTAATTCAGCTAAATGGTCTACTATTAAGTTGTAATTTTTTACTGCTTTAAATTTCTTATCATTCTGCTATCATGATTACGTCGCTGTCGATTGAAAATTTTGCCTTAATTGAAAAATTGAACATTGATTTTTCTAAGGGTTTTTCAATTATAACAGGAGAAACCGGTGCCGGAAAATCGATACTTCTCGGTGCTTTGGGATTGGTACTTGGCAAAAGAGCCGATTTGTCTTCCTTAAAGAATAAAGAAGAAAAGTGTATAGTTGAAGCCAATTTTAATATTGGAAAATATGATTTGCGATGGTTTTTTGAAGAATATGACATGGATTATGAAGAAGAAACTATCATCAGAAGAGAAATTTTGCCTTCAGGAAAATCCAGAGCTTTCGTAAACGACAGTCCGGTCAACTTGCAGCAATTGCAAGACTTGAGTCAGTTTCTAATTGATGTTCATTCACAACATCAAACCTTAGAATTGTCGGATGAGGAATATCAATTTAAAATTATTGATGCCATTGCAGCCAATCAGGATGTAAGAGCTTTGTATACTGCAAAGTTAAAGCAATTTCGTATGGCTAAGTCTGATTTGGAGTCAAAGCAAAACACTTTGTCGGCCATTTTAAAGGAGAAAGATTATAATGAATTTTTATTTCGGGAATTAGAATCTGCCCAACTCAAGGCGGGCGAATTGGAAGAATTGGAGAAAAGTTATGAGGCTCTGAATAATGTGGAGTTCATTAAAGACAATCTCTCTATGTTATTGGCTTTGGCTAACGAAGAACAATTTGGTTTGTTGAAAAACTTAAAAGAGTTCAAAACAGTATTGCAAAAAAACAGCGGGTTTTCTACCGAATACCAGTCGTTATTTGAAAGAACCAATTCGGTTTTAATTGAGTTAGACGATATCGTTAGCGAATTGGCTAAAGCATCGGATTCTGTTTTCAGTGATCCGGAAAAGTTGGAACAAATAAATCAAAAATTGCAACTGATTTACACTTTACAAAAGAAGCACCAAGTTTTAACAGTTGAAGAATTGATCGAGATTCAAAACGAATTAGAATCAAAAGTAATTTCGGTGGCTACTCTTGAGGAAGAGATTGTCGCATTGCAAACTAACATTCAAGCCATAGAATCGGAATTGGCAAAAATTTCAGAGGAATTATCCAATAGTAGGAGGGCGGCTATACCGGGATTAACCGCGCAATTAGTTCAGATTTTATCACAACTTGGTATGCCGAATGTACGGTTTAAAATAGAGATTTCTACATCTGAAACTTATCGCAATAACGGGAAAGATGTTTTAGAGTTTTTATTTTCTGCCAACAAAGGAACTGATTTCGGTTTATTAAAAAAAGTAGCTTCCGGAGGAGAAATGTCGAGAATAATGTTGGCCGTCAAATCAATTCTGTCTCAATATTCTAAATTACCTACTATTATTTTTGATGAAATTGACACTGGTGTTTCGGGAGAAATTGCTAATAGAATGGGTGAAATCATGCAGCAAATGAGTCAAACCATGCAGGTTTTTGCCATTACCCATTTGCCCCAAATTGCTGCAAAAGGTGTTTCACATTACAAAGTATATAAAACCGTTTACGAAGAAAGTACAATATCAGAATTGAAGTTGCTATCCAATGAGGAGAGGGTATATGAAATTGCAGAAATGCTTTCCGGTAAAGACATCAGTGATTCGGCATTGAATCATGCGAAAGCATTGCTAAACTAACCGTTAAAAATTGTTACTTTTGTATCACTTTTTTAATTTAAATAAGAGAACTTAATTTCTACAGTATATGATTATAGAACCAAGAATGCGCGGCTTTATTTGCTTAACAGCTCATCCTGACGGGTGTGCTCAAAGCGTTAAAAATCAAATCCAATATGTACAATCTAAAGGAACCATTGATGGCGCCAAAAAAGTTTTGGTCATTGGAGCCTCAACCGGTTTCGGTTTAGCTTCCCGTATCACCAGTGCTTTTGGTTCTGGTGCTGCTACAATTGGTGTTTTCTTTGAAAAAGAGCCGGCAGAGGGAAAGACAGCTACTCCGGGTTGGTATAATACAGCCGCTTTTGAACAAGAAGCGCATAAGGCAGGACTTTATGCTAAGAGTATCAATGGAGATGCTTTTTCCAATGAAATCAAACAAAAAACAATCGATTTAATTAAATCTGATTTAGGTCAGGTTGATATGGTAATTTACAGTTTGGCCTCTCCGGTCCGAATGCACCCTGTAACAGGCGTTTTGCACCGTTCAGTTTTAAAACCAATCGGCAATACCTTTACGAATAAAACAGTTGATTTTCACACCGGAAATGTCACTCAAGTTTCTATTGAACCAGCTAATCAGGATGACATAGATAATACGGTGGTGGTAATGGGAGGAGAAGATTGGGCTATGTGGATGGAAGCTATGCAACAAGCCGGAGTTTTGGCAGAAGGTGTTACCACAATTGCTTATTCTTACATCGGCCCTGAAGTTACAGAAGCGGTTTACCGAAAAGGAACAATCGGAAGAGCCAAAGACCATTTAGAAGCCTCTGCCTTTGAAATAACCGACAGTTTAAAATCGGTTAACGGAAGAGCTTATGTATCGGTTAATAAGGCTTTAGTAACTCAGGCCAGTTCAGCCATACCGGTTATTCCGCTTTACATTTCTTTGTTGTACAAAATAATGAAAGCAGAAGGTGTTCATGAAGGTTGTATAGAACAAATTCAGCGCTTGTTTTCTGAGCGATTGTATGCCGGTACTGAAGTGCCAACTGATGACAAGGGCAGAATCAGAATTGATGATTGGGAGATGAGAGAAGATATTCAAGAAAAAGTGAAAGCTTTATGGGCTACAGCTACTACCGAAAATCTTCCTGAAATTGGAGATTTGGCCGGGTACAAACAAGATTTCTTGAATTTATTCGGATTCGGTTTTGAGGGTGTCGATTATCAAGCGGAAGCTAATGAGATGACATTAATACCCAGTATCATCAATTAATAAAGTTTTTATTTATTATTTAGTTAATTAAACTCACAAAAATTTGTGAGTTTTTTTATTTTTTATACCTTTATGAGCAATTAACTTTAATCTTTAACAAATGAAAAAAATTACTTTATTGCTGATGTCTTTTATCAGTTTTGCTGCATTTGGGCAGTTTCCTGCGCCCTATTGCGGACCGATGACATTCACGAGCAATGTGGAGCCAATTACTTTGGTCAACTTTGCAGGTATTAACAATACCAGTTCTGCATTAGTTGGTCAAGATAATGGTACAACCATTATTGCCCATGAAGATTACACTACGCTAACCGGTAATGTGTTGGCTGGAAGTACTTATCCAATAACACTTAAAGGGAATACTGATGGTAATTTTACAACCAGACTAAGAGTATTTGTGGATTGGAATGCTGACAATGATTTTGATGACGCAGGTGAATCTTATGATATTGGAAATATTGTAAACTCTACCGGAGTAGATGCTATCGAGTTAGTTGGTAGTATTACAGTACCGGCTGATGCTTCTGCAGGTTCTAAAAGAATGCGTGTAGTGAAGCGTTACAATGCTTTCGGAACAGCATGTCAAACCGGCACGGGTTACGGACAAGCTGAAGATTATACATTAATTGTTTCTTTACCGGCATGTGCGGTACCTACTGCTGGTGTTGCTACTGTTACTTCTTCAACAACAGCTGATTTGTCTTGGACATCTGGTGGTGCCGCCAATGCAGAAGTTGTTGTTCAAGCTGCAGGAACAGGAACTCCGGGAACAGCTAATGATACCGGTGTGAATGTTACAGGAAATACTTATGCTGCTACTGCATTATCTCCAATGACTGCATATGAGTTTTACGTAAGAGACGAATGTTCTTCCGGAAGTAGTTTCAGTACTTGGGCAGGACCTTTTGCTTTTAATACTACTATAGCTCCGGGTTGTGCGAGTAATTTAGTGCCTGTAAATGGTTCTACAACTGTTTCTCCGGGAACCGTAACCTTCTCTTGGGATGCTCCGACTACCGGTGATCCTGCAACGTCATATGATTTATATTATGGTTTGACTGCTGGTAATGCTACTATTTTAGTTGGTAATTTCACAACTACTTCAACACCTATTGATATCACAGGATATAACACAACTTTCTATTGGAAAGTAGTTCCTAAAAACGCCGGTGGTTCAGCAGTAGGTTGTGCTGAATCAAGCTTTACAACAATTGCTCCTCCGGGATTCTGTTTGAATGCTCCTAATGGTCAATGGCCAGGTGGTGCTGCAGGTTACACTCCTGCTACTTGTGATGGTCTTACCGAGAATTCTATTACTACTGCCGGTTATGCAGGAGAATATTCTTTAGTAAATGTTGAGTTAGGACAAACCTACACTTTCAAGAGTTCAATCGCTACTGATTTAATTACAATTAGTGCTGATGGCGGTGCTACTGCTGCAGATTATGGAACAACTCCTGTTACTTGGGTTTCAACTCTTACCGGTCAAGTACGTTTTTATACTCACGCTGATACAGATTGTACTGATAACACTGATAACAGAACTAGAATTGTAATATGTGGCGTTCCATCTACAGATGCGCCTGATTACGTAAGTTTACAATGGCCACCAACAGCCACTATCTCTCAAGGCGGTACCGTAACTGTTTACGGTCAAGTTTATGAAGGTGGCTTGACAGATGTTGCTCCTAATATCAATGGTCAAGCTCCTGGTATCAATGCTTGGGTTGGATACAGTACAACTGACACAGACCCTAGCACATGGACTACTTGGGTTGCTGCAACTCACAATGGTAATTCAATTGGAAATAATGACGAATATCAAGCCAACATTGGAGCTACACTTGCTCCGGGAACATATTATTATGCAACACGCTTCAATTTGAATGGTGGTGCTTATGTTTACGGTGGTATCAATCAAAGTTCTCCAAACAATGGTAACTTCTGGGACGGTACTACTTTCGTAAATGGTATTTTAACTGTAACACCTCCTCCAACTCCGGCTAACGATGAGTGTGCAGGGGCTACAGCATTAACAGTTGGCGGTTCATATGCTGCTCAATTAACTGATGGTACTAACTTAGGAGCAACGACTTCATCCCAAGCAGCGCCAACTACTTGTTTTGGTTTTGTAGGTAATGACGTTTGGTATAGCGTTGTTGTACCGGCTAGCGGAACTTTAACCATTGAGACAGGTGATTCTACAACTGGTGCTACCGGTTTAGATACAGTAATTACTATTTACTCAGGTGACTGTAATCAACTAACACAGATTGATTGTGATGATGATGGAGCTGCAACTGGTGCTTACTCTTTCAAAAGTTTAACCGGATTAACTCCTGGTTCAACTTTATACATCAGAGTTTATGAATACAATAATGACAATGCAGGAGGCTTCGCTATTTCTGCGTATGATGCTTCTTTGAGCAATGGTTCATTTGACAGTTCAAACTTCACATATTATCCAAACCCTGTTAAAAACGTATTAAACCTTTCTTACAGTCAAGAAATTACTGCTGTTGAAGTATTTAATATGGTAGGGCAAAAAGTTAGCAGCAACAATTTAGATGCTACTATGGGACAAGTTGATATGTCTCAATTGCCTAATGGTGTTTACTTGGTTAAAATCGCAACTGCCGGTAACCAATCAAAAACTATCAGAGTAATTAAAGAATAGTTTACTTTTTTGTAATATAGAATGAAGACCACCTAATTTTTAGGTGGTCTTTCTTTTTTATAAAACCCTATCTTTGTTAAAAATTATCAGATGTTTTTTTCAATTATCATACCTGTTTACAATCGTCCTGACGAAATAAAGGAGTTGCTGGATAGTCTCTTGGTTTCCAATTATACTAAACCTTATGAAATAGTAGTGGTTGAAGATGGTTCCACGGTTCCTTGTAAAGATATTATAGACTCATTCAGTAATACCTTAAATGTTTCCTACTATTTCAAAGAGAATAGCGGCCCGGGTGATTCCAGAAATTTCGGTATGAAAAAAGCAAAAGGGGATTACTTTTTGATTTTTGACTCTGATTGTATCATTCCTGAAAACTATTTATCAGAGGTTGATAAAGAACTTAGCAGTCAATTTGTGGATTGTTTTGGCGGGCCTGATGCTGCGCTCGACTCTTTTTCTAAGGTGCAAAAAGCCATCAATTTTGCAATGACCTCCTTTTTAACAACCGGAGGTATTCGAGGCGGTTCTGAAAAAATTGGAAAATTTCAACCCAGAAGTTTCAATATGGGAATCTCCAAAAAAGCATTTGAATTCTCCAATGGATTTGGTAACATACATCCCGGAGAAGATCCGGATTTGTCTATCAGACTCTGGAAAATGGGATTTCAAACGCGTTTGTTTCCTAATGCATTTGTGTATCACAAACGTCGCATCGATTGGGATAAATTCTCTATCCAAGTATCAAAATTTGGTAAAGCACGTCCCATTTTAGATCTTTGGTATCCTGAATACCAGAAGCCGACTTTCTGGTTCCCAACGCTCTTTGTTTTGGGATTTGTTATTGCTCTTTTGCTGCTGTTGTTTGGATTTATTTTGCCGATTATTTGTTATGGAATCTATTATTTGTTACTTCTTTTATCAGCTACTTTTTTTAATAAAAGTTTGGAAATAGGATGTTTGGCATTGATTGCGGTTACCAAACAATTTTGGGGCTACGGTTTAGGATTCTTACAGTCATTTGTAAAGATTAAATTGTTGAAACAGCCACCTCAAGAAGCTTTCCCTGAATTGTTTTTCAAAATAAAATCATGACAAAAGTTATAGGATTAACCGGTGGTATCGGAAGCGGAAAAACTTTGGTGGCCAAATATATTCAATCCAAAGGCATTCCTGTTTACATAGCCGATGAAGAAGCTAAGAAGTTAATGGATACTCCCGAAATTGTTGAAACCATTGCCAACACTTTTGGGAATGAGATTGTTGATGGCGACAGAGTGAATCGTCAACAATTGGCACAATTGGTTTTTGAATCTCCTGAAAAATTGCAAAAACTGAATGCAATCATTCACCCAAAAGTTAAACAACATTTTGAAAATTGGCTTAAAAGCCAACATAATCATCCCTTTATAGTGAAAGAAGCAGCGATTTTATTTGAAAGCGGCAGCTATCGGTTTTGTGATAAAATCATCACTGTAACGGCACCTTTAAGTGTTCGTTTGCAAAGGGTTATGCAGCGTGATCGCGTAACTGAAGAACAAGTCTTGGCCAGAATGAATAACCAATGGAGTGATGAAGATAAAGCGGCGCTTAGCGACTTTGTTGTCCAAAATATTTCAATCGAAGATACTAAAAGTCAGGTAGATAATATTCTTAAAACATTGAAAAATAATCAATATTAATATAAGTTGTTAATGTTTGGTTAATGTATTTATTGTCTAAATGTTAAAATGCTAAATTTGTTTAATGAATAAATTGTTTTTTCGAATCCTTGTGGTCTTAATGAGCTTGTCCTTGATAGGTATTATTTTGGTGCAAGTTTACTGGTTCGACAAGTCATTTGAAAATAATGAGGAGCAATTTAAGTTTCATGTCAAACAGGTTCTGGGGAATGTGGCCAACAAGTTGCAGAAGTATGAAGCCTATACTTTTTACGAAAAATACAACCACGTTAAAGACAGCATTGGGAAAGCTCCCGAAAAAAGTGACTTCTTAGAATTTGGTTATTTCCAAAGAGACTCGAGAACCAATGAAACTATAGTGTATTCCAATAGTATCATTTCTGAAGATTACGGAATTACACCTTCGTTCTTTGATAAAAAACTCGATAGTTTAAGAGAAATCAAAAATTTTTCGGCAAACAGAAAGACTGAAATTTACACGGACGGTGTGGATGAATCTTCCATCAAACAAAATATGACGCCTGATGTAAAAATTGAAAAATCAGGCTCTTTGGATTTATTAAACAATTATCAGTTTGAAATGTTTTTCCGTGATATTGCTGCCATGCGGCCAATACAAGAAAGAGTTTCGAACGAGTTGTTGCAAAAAATGTTGTCTGAAGAACTCAAAGAGTATGGTGTTATCACTCCATTTGAATACAACGTTTACAGCAACGGATTAGCCACTAAAGTCAAATCGGAAAATTTTAAATACGATAAAGCATCCACTTATTCTATTCCAATTTTTATAGATAACGATGGCAATAATAAGTATCAGTTGCTCATTGCGTTTCCGCAAAAGAAAAAGTTTTTGTTTTCAGAATTAATCGGTATTTGCGTACTCTCAATCATTTTTACCCTAATTATTATCATTGCTTATTCGAGTGCGTTGAGCCAATTGATCAAACAACGTCAGATTTCGGAAATCAAAACCGATTTCATCAACAATATGACGCACGAATTCAAAACACCGATTGCTACGATTAATTTGGCCTTGGATGCTATTAAAAATCCGAAAGTGATTGAAGACAAAGAAAAGGTACATCGTTATTTGCAAATGATACGCGACGAAAACAAGCGTATGCACGCTCAAGTAGAAAACGTATTGCGCATTTCAAAATTGGAGAAAAAAGAGCTTGAAATCAGTAAAGATTCTAACGATATACACGGCATTATTGAAGATGCCATTGAACACGTTCATTTGATTGTAGAAGACAGAGAAGGTAAAATAACGACGCATTTCGATGCTACCAGAACTACCGTATTGCTCAATGATGTTCACTTCACCAATGTTATTGTAAACATCTTGGACAATGCCATTAAGTATTCTCCTTTAGCGCCAATCATCGATGTCTATACCGAAAACGTAAAAGAGTTTGTTATCATCAAAATAAAAGATCAAGGCGCCGGAATGTCGAAAGTCGCCCAAAAGAGAATTTTTGAAAAATTCTATCGCGAACATACCGGTGATTTGCACAACGTGAAAGGTCACGGTTTAGGATTGGCCTATGTTAAACGAATATTAGACGACCATAATTGTCAAATATTTGTAGAAAGTGAAAAAGGAAAAGGAAGCACATTTATAATTAAAGTCCCACTCATAAATTAAAATAAACTATGGAAACAAATAAAAAAATACTTTTAGTAGAAGATGACCAAAACTTCGGTATCGTATTAAGAGAATATCTTACCCTTAACGATTTCGATGTCACCTTGGCCAAAAATGGGATGGAAGGTTTTGAAAAATTCAAAAAAGACAATTATGATTTGTGCATTTTAGACGTCATGATGCCTTATAAAGACGGTTATACTTTGGCCAAAGAAATCAGAGAAAAAAACAAAGACGTGCCTTTGATTTTCTTAACAGCCAAGTCTATGAAAGAAGATGTAATGAAAGGCTATAAAGTTGGCGCAGATGATTATCTAAACAAACCATTTGATTCCGACGTATTGTTAATGAAAATCAAAGCCATCTTACAAAGAAAGGCTACCGAAAATAAAAACGAACCGGCCAAGTTTGAATTCCAAATCGGTAAGTTCATGCTCAACTCTAAGTTGCGTTTCTTGAAATTTGAAGACCAAGAGCCTATCAAGTTATCTCCAAAAGAGTCTGATTTGTTGAAAATGATGGCCATCTACGAAAACGATTTGATGCCGCGTGAATTGGCCTTAACCAAAATCTGGAGAGAAGACAACTACTTTACCTCCAGAAGTATGGACGTGTACATAGCCAAATTGCGTAAATACCTAAAAGATGATCCAAACGTGGAAATTCTAAACATCCACGGTGAAGGTTTCCGTTTGGTGGTAAAGAAATAAATAACATCCCTGTCATTTGACGGGGATTTTTTTTAGGAGCTTTTTCCTGCTTTCTGCGCTACACGGTAGCTCGCTCCAAATGCGAAGCATTCATTGAACACCAACAACAAAAATTATCTTGGTGAGATAGTCCGGGCTAGGGTATAAGCATTACCCGAAGTTGAGTTGAACCGCACAACACACTTTGTCATGGACGCTAAGCGTAAAAGTAGTAGTATCAGATTCGTTTTTCCGGATGGCTACACTGTCGTTTAACGAAACTTCCTTCAGGTAATTGATCTCAAAACTCTTAAGTTGTTGTTCCAACAATAGTTTTGGTGCCACATAATCCAAACACCATTCTAAGTATTTAATGCTATTGGCGTGGTTTACTATATCTAAATCGGATAGCAATATTGTCTTTTCGGCAACCAAAGCTGTAGTCACTGTAGTGTCGATTTTAGAAAAAGATGCAGCGGTTGCTTGTTCTTCCGGATATTTTTCAAAATGCTGGTGTGGCAATGCCAAAGCTTCCGGTCGGCGACTTTTAGTATTAAAAACAGCCCAAAACGTTTCGCATCCCGCTATTTTTTCATCGCCCAAAAACAATTCCAAACAACGAATCGAACGCGAATTTTCCAACGATTGTATCCAAGTTTTTACCGTAACCAGATCACGCCATTGGGGTAAACGGTTTACTTCTACACGCATTCGGCTCAACACCCAAGCCTGATGATGTACTTGCATATCGCTAAAACTAATTCCACCTAATTCGGCATGTAAGGCAGCCGTTAATTGCAAAATGTTGCACAAATCGGTGTATTTTAAATAACCGTTCGGATAACACTGCAAAAAGTTGATTTCCCAGTCTTTGGTTAGTTTAGAAGTGAAATTCGGTGCAATGGGCATTTTTAGAATTAGGAATTAGGAATTAGGATTTAGGAATTAGGAATTAGGAATTGGTTTTCTATGTGTTTAATAATTGTTGTGCTGTCGGTTTTGTAATCAAACCAAGCGGCATTTTCTGTTCTTTTGAACCACGTAATTTGGCGTTTGGCAAAGCGTCGTGTGTTCATTTTAATGTTTTCAACGGCTTGGTCTAAAGTTACTATACCGTCAAAATATTCAAACAGTTCACGGTATCCAACGGTTTGTAGTGCATTTAATGCTTTGTGTGGATATAATTGTTCGGCTTCTGCTAATAATCCTTCTTGTAACATCAAATCAACACGTTGGTTGATTCGGTCATACATTACTTCACGTTCGGCTTCCAAACCAATAACAATAGGAGTGAAGTTCCGACTGTTTTTCTTCTGTCCGATAAAACTCGAGTACGGTTTTCCGGAACCGATACTGACTTCTACAAAGCGTTTCATCCGTTGCGGATTTTGCAAAGTTTGCGGATTTTCAAGGCTTAGTTTTTGGTAATAATCAGGATCGTATTTTCTTAACTCTTGCTGAAGATGAGTGATTCCAAATTGCTCAAAGTCAGCATTTATTTGTTTTCTGACATTTTCATCTATCTCCGGAAAATCATCAAAACCTTTTAATACGGCATCTACATACAAACCGGAACCGCCAACCATGATTTGGATGTTGTTTCTTTCGAATAAGCTATCGAGTTTGGCCATGGCTTCTTGTTCAAAATCGCCAACCGTATACGATTCAAAAATCGATTTGTTTTGGATGAAATGATGCGGTGCTGCTTTTAACTCTGCTTCCGACGGTACTGCTGTACCAATGCGCATTTCTTTAAAAAATTGTCGGCTGTCACAAGAAACGATATCGCAACCGAAATGTTGGGCCAAAGCGATGCTTAGGGAAGTTTTTCCTATGGCGGTTGGACCAATAATAGTTATTAAGTAATTCAAATCTTAAATCAAAAATCGTTAATCAACATTCTTATCTCAAAACTTCAAAATTCGTATCACCTTATGTCGGCGCAAATAACCTTGAATAATGGTTCGTGTATCGCGGTTATTCTGCATCGGAATGATGATGTTTTTCAGGATTTCGATGTTGTTGATTTGGTAATTCAAATCGAAGAAACAATAACCTTTGTAAATCCCGTTTTCGATTAAAACCGCACTGCGCTCGTTGATACTTCTGCCTCGATCGATGATGACCATATTGTTGTTGTCAAACTTCATTTCGCTGATAAATTCCTCCACGCGCTCGTTGTATGCTTCCGTAGGTTCTTGGTTCAAACAAGCGCCTTTACACTCTTTGATTTTGTGTTGAAAACAACCGTTTTTGGTTTCATACAAGCCGTTAATTTTCTGGCACAATTGGTATTCGGCCGTGATTTTATGCAACAAATTTTTGCCTTCTTGGATAGAAGTAAAAGCGGTAATCTCTTTTTTACGACCGTCGGCTTTTTGGACTCTCAACGCCAAATAACCCTGCTCATCTTTTTCGACGTACAAGGCGTATTGGAAAATGGTTTTGCGTTGGGCTCGGTTGTAAATGGGTTTGTTGATTTTGATTTCTTCACTTTCTTTGAGTAAAGCAATCAATTCGCTACCGGTTTCTTCGTAGGTTACCGCAAAAACATCTCGTTGGATTTTCTTGCTTTTGCCTGAAGTTCCTGTAAAATGTTGGTTGATGCGCTTCTTGATGTTCTTGCTTTTGCCAATGTAAATCAAATCGCCTTTTTCATTGTGGATGTAGTAAATTCCGGTTCGTGTCGGCATACTTTCAACAATATCCAGCAATTTAGGCGATAACCCTTTTTTGATTTCGGCCTTGATTAAGCTGATGAGAATCTCTTTGGAAACATCTTTGTCCAATATCATTTTGAACAATTTTACCGTGGCTAAAGCATCGCCGCTGGCACGATGTCTATCCGTTACCGGAATCCCAAGCGAACGAACCAATTTTCCTAAGCTATAAGATGGCTGACCGGGAATTAGTTTCTGCGATAATTCAACTGTACAAAGCGTTGGTCGAACAAAATCGTAGCCAAGGCGACTGAATTCCGTTCGTAAAATGCGGTAGTCAAACGAGGCATTGTGCGCTACTACTATACAGTTTTCGGTAATTTCAATAATGCGTTTGGCTATTTCATAAAACTTCGGAGCCGAGCGCAACATGGCATTGTTAATACCGGTTAACTTCACCACAAAAGGCTGAATCGGTTTTTCGGGATTGACCAAACTGATAAACTGATCCACCACTTCATGACCGTCAAATTTGTAGATGGCGATTTCAGTGATGCCTTCTTCGTTGAATTGGCCTCCGGTGGTTTCTATGTCGAGTATGCAGTAAATAGTTTAAAGGTTTAAAATGGTTTAACGTGTTCCAAAGATACTACTTCCAATGCGAACCATTGTACTGCCGCAGTCTATAGCAATTTGGTAGTCGCCGCTCATGCCCATGGAAAGTGTTTCAAGTTTCAAGTTAGCCGTTTCAAGTTGTTGGTATTTATCGAAAATCGACTTTAAATGGTCAAATTCTCTTTTGATTTGGGCTTGATTATCGGTAAAAGTTGCCATGCCCATTAAACCAACGATTTTGATATTATTCATTTCCTTGAATTCATCGGAGTTCAATAAGGCATCGAGTTCATTTTCATCTAAGCCGAATTTGGTTTCTTCCTCGGCGATGTGAATTTGCAACAAACAATGAATGTTTTTTCGCCAACGAACGGCTTGACGGTTGATTTCTTTGAGCAGTTTCAAACTATCGACACCATGTATTAACTTCACATACGGCACCATGTATTTTACCTTGTTGGATTGTACATGGCCAATCATATGCCAATCGATGTCCTTGGGCATTTGTTGCCATTTTTCGGTCATTTCCTGGATTTTATTTTCACCGAATATACGCTGACCGGCTTGGTAGGCTTCCATCAAATCCGACACCGGTTTGGTTTTGGAAACCGCCACCAAGGTTACGTTATCCGGGATTAAAGATTTTATATCGTGAAGGTTTTGTGCTATAGACATGACAAGGATTAATTTTTACTTCGTACTTCTTATTTTGTACTTCAAACTTACAATTCATAAACCATCAATCCGCTGCGGAATTTTGGTTCTATATAAGTACTTTTTGGCGGCATAATCAAATGGTTATCGGCCAAGGCTTTGATTTCGGAAATATCGGAAGGGTAGAGCATAAACCCTACTTCGAACTCGCCTTCGTCAACCAATTCTTTGATGGTCGCTACCGATTGTTTTCCGGGAATATACTCAATACGTTCATCGTTTCGCAAATCTTCAATACCTAAAAGCGGTTGCAGCACTTTATCATATAAAATTTGAGCATCTAAATTCTCTAAAATCGAATTTTTGCCATTGTCATTGTTATTGCTTCCTTGCTTGTAAAACAAAGCATAAAAACTGCCGTCGAGATACATGCCGAATTCGAACTTGCTTTGTGGTTTCCACAATTCTTGTTCTTTATCTTTAACGATGAAATGCTCCGCCAATTTCTCTAAAAAATCCGCTTTGGAGTAGCCATTTAAATCGCGAATAATGCGATTGTATTCGTAGATTTTCACATTGCTTTCTGCAATCAGAAAACTCATGAAATAGTTCAGATTTTGATTGCCCAAATGTTGGTCTTCGTCGAATAACAATTCCGCTGAAGCCGAACGATGGTGACCATCGGCTATATACAACTCGGGTATGCTTTCGAATTGCTGCGTCAGCCATTGGATTTCGGTGTCGCTGTCAATTTTCCAAAGTTGGTGCTTTTCTTTATTGGTAGTCGAATAGTTGTAAATCGGCGCACTTTTTTTCTTTTCGGCTATCCAAGCATTCAAGGTTTCATTATCAGGATAAGTAATTAAAACCGGTTCGGTGTTAAAGCCTGTTTGGTGTAAATAATCCTTGAAGTATTCTACGCGGTATTGCAAGGTGTCTTCGTGTTTTTTGATCACGTTATTCTTGTAATCTTCAATTGAAGTTCCTGCCACTATACCGGTGAAAGACTGTGTTTTTGTTTGTATTTCATACAAGAAAAAAACTGCTTTATCTTCCTGTATAAAAACCCCGTCATCTTTAAAATCCTGGTACTTATGGGCTACACCTTTGAAGCGTTTGTCTAAAGTAATTTTTTGCGAATACATGTAGGCAGGATGGATCACGTGCAAAAATGAGTACGGATTAAAACTCAACCAAGCGGCCAACTCGGCCGAACTGTAATCGTCGTAATTGCGGCAAGTCACCAACGCTACTTTATCCGGTGTAGGACGAACGGCTTTGAAAGGGATTATTTTGCTCATTTTTTTTTTGAGTTGAAAGAGATAAGTAGAAAAGGATAAGTTCAAACTCTTTCCCTTATCCCTTATGGCTTTTTACTTTATGCAAACTGCTTCGAAACTATCTCTGCTTTTTTGGACTCAGAATAATCATAGAAACCTTGACCGGATTTTACACCGAGTTTTCCGGCCATCACCATATTCACTAACAGTGGACAAGGCGCGTATTTCGGGTTTTTGAATCCGTCGTACATTACGTTAAGAATAGACAAACAAACGTCTAATCCAATAAAGTCGGCCAGTTGTAATGGTCCCATAGGATGTGCCATTCCTAATTTCATTACAGTATCAATTTCGCTTACACCGGCAACGCCATTGTATAAGGTTTCGATACTTTCGTTTATCATCGGCATTAGGATTCTGTTGGCCACAAAGCCCGGATAATCGTTAACTTCTGTTGGGGTTTTACCCAATTTAACCGATAACTCCATGATGATTTTGGTCACTTCATCGGAAGTATTGTAGCCGCGAATGATTTCTACCAATTTCATAATCGGCACCGGATTCATAAAGTGCATTCCGATAACTCTTTCCGGATGAACTACTTGAGCGGCAATTTGTGTGATGGAAATAGAAGAAGTATTGGTGGCTAAAATGACGTTGTGGTCGCAAACATCGCTCAACTGTTTGAAGATGTTCAATTTTAATCCTACGTTTTCGGTAGCTGCTTCCACTACTAAATCACAACCAACCACACCGTCTTTAATATCGGTATAAGTAATAATGTTGCCTATGGTTTTGTGTTTGTCGTCTTCGGTAATGGTTCCTTTGGTTACCATTCGGTCAAGGTTAGCGGCTATAGTAGCCATACCTTTTTCCAACGATTTTTCAGAGATGTCAATTAATTTTACGGTAAATCCGCTTTGTGCAAAGGTATGGGCAATTCCGTTACCCATAGTTCCGGCACCAATTACTGCTATTGTATTCATTATGTTAGTTTGGTTTGTTTGATGTTTAAGGTTTAAAGTTGTTTATACTAAACAAACTATTTTTCGTTCATCGAATCAATAATCATATAAGCCACGCGTAACGCTTCCGTTCCGTCTTCCAAGGTTACTATCGGTGTAGTGTTGTTATTGATAGCGTCGGCAAAAGTTTCCAATTCGTCCAAAATAGCATTATTGGGTGCTACATCGGGATTGTTGAAATAAATTTGCTTTCGTTCGCCTTCGGCATTTTGCAGAATCATATCAAAATCGCCCGGTACTTCAGGTGCGTCTTTCATTTTTACAACTTCACAAATCTTGTCGAGATAGTCCACCGAGATGTAAGCGTCTTTTTGGAAAAAACGCGACTTGCGCATGTTTTTCATGGAAATGCGACTCGAAGTAATATTGGCCACACAACCGTTTTCAAATTCGATACGGGCATTGGCAATATCAGGTGATTGACTCAATACCGAAACACCGCTGGCATGTACCGATTTTACTTTCGATTGTACTACGCTTAAAATCGCATCAATGTCGTGTATCATTAAATCTAATACAACAGGAACATCAGTCCCGCGTGGATTGAATTCGGCCAAACGATGCGTTTCAATAAACATCGGATTGTCGATTTGATTTTTTACGGCAATGAAAGCCGGATTGAATCGCTCCACATGACCCACTTGACCTTTTACATTGTATGCTGCAGCCAAAGCGATAATTTCCTCCGCTTCTTCCACAGTAGTGGCAATCGGTTTTTCGATAAAAACGTGTTTCCCCGATTTGATGGCAACTTTAGCACATTTGTAATGAGAAAGCGTTGGCGTAACAATGTCGATCACATCAACCGCATGGATCAATTTAGCAATGGTGTCAAAACGCTTGTAGCCAAACTCGGCTGCAATTTTCTCGGCATATTCATGGTTTTCATCGTAAAAGCCGACTAATTCATATTTTTCAGATTGTTGTAATAATCGCAAGTGTATTTTTCCAAGGTGACCGGCACCTAAAACGCCAACTTTAAGCATAAAAATAAATTTTATCAAAAGTAGCATTTTAGTTTAAAGTTTAAAAGTTTAAGTCCCGAAACTTCGGCATAAAAGTTTATCGCGAATCAGAATTTGTTTATTGGATTTTTTACTTCTATTTTTACCCCATAAATCATTACCCCAATTGAAAGATACCGCTAAACATCAAGGATTGCGAAATAAACTGGCCAAGTTGCTGGAAGAAAAGGGCATTACCGATAAAAATGTATTGGAAGCCATTAAGCGTATTCCTCGACATTTGTTTTTGAATTCCAGTTTTGAAGATTTTGCATACCAGGACAAGGCGTTTCCCATTGCCGCCGGGCAAACCATTTCACAGCCTTATACAGTGGCTTTTCAAACCCAATTATTACAAGTTAAAAAAGACGATAAAATTTTGGAAATCGGTACCGGTTCGGGTTATCAAACTGCCGTTTTGGTAGCTATGGGCGCCAAAGTATATTCGGTAGAAAGACAAAATGAACTCTTTAAAATTACTTCGGCTTTGCTGCCTAAAATGGGCATTCGTCCGAAGCATTTGTCTTTTGGCGACGGTTATAAAGGGTTGCCGAATTTTGCGCCTTTCGACAGTATAATAGTAACCGCCGGTGCGCCAATTATACCAAAACCTTTAATGGCGCAATTAAAAATAGGAGGTAGGTTGGTGATTCCTTTGGGCGAAGGTGAACAAATTATGACGATGTTGATTCGCAAAAACGAAACCCAATTTGAAAAACACGAGTTTGGAGAATTTCGCTTTGTGCCTTTATTGGAAGATAAGAATTAAAACGATTTTTTGATTCGGTCTAAATCACGCTTTACATCTTGCTCTTTTAAACTTTCTCTTTTGTCGTAAGTTTTCTTTCCGCGGCAAAGACCAATATCTAATTTAGCCAAACCTTTTTCGTTGGTAAACAATTTTAAAGGAATAATGGTCAATCCTTTAGTGTCGATACTTCTTTCGAGTTTTTTTAATTCTCTTTTGTTGAGCAACAGTTTTCGCTCGCTCTTGGCTTTGTGGTTGAATTGATTTCCATAAAGGTATTCATCAATTTGGGTATTGATGGCAAACAATTCTCCGTTGTGAAATTCACAGAAACCTTCTGTGATATTGGCTTTTCCCAAACGAATCGATTTAATTTCTGTTCCGGTTAAAACAATACCGGCTGTGTAAGTTTCGATTATTTCGTAATCAAACTTGGCTCTCTTATTAAGTATGTTAACGGTTTTCAACATCGGACGGCAAATGTATGAACAAAAGCGGAAATTTAGTAGGTAAAAAGTGTGAAATTATCAATAAAAAAAATGTTTAAACTATGATTTATATCAGTTTTTGGCTGAATTCTTCCCCTTAATTTTGGGGTATAATTTTAAACTAACAATCAAAATGAAAAAATTATTATTAGTAGCAGGTTTAGCATTCTTTGGTTTAACTGCTCAAGCACAAGAACAAAGTAAAGGATTACAAGGCGCTTGGTTTGCCACTTCTCAATTTGGTTACCAACAAACTAAAACAGGTGATGACAAAGCCACTAATTTGTCTGTAATTCCAATCGTAGGAACGTTTGTTACTCCTTCAGTAGCTGTTGGAGCAGGTGTTGGTATTATGAATATCAAATCTGAAACCGGTTCTGTAACTAATGCCAATACTAATTTAGTAGTAGTTGAGCCATTGGTTAGAAAATATTGGAATATCGCCGGTAACTTCTATTTCTTCGGACAATTGGCTACACCAATCATTACCGGTAAAGAAAAAGAGGCTGACACTAAAGTAACTCAATTTGGAGTAGCTATGTCGGGTGGTATTGATTTCTTCGTAACAAAGAATTTCTCAGTAGAGTTTTCTTATGACTTAGCCAATTTCACTTCAACTACTATCAAACCTGATGGAGGTGATAAAACAACAGTAAATAATTTCTCTTTAGCGCACGTTGCTACTGCAGATCCGATTTATGTTAATGCCTTAGGTGGTAGTATGCCAAACTTGACTACTCCATTGTCATTCGGATTTAAATTTGTGTTTTAATTTTATAGTTAATAGTTATAAGTTAGTTCCGATTTAATCGGAGTTTAAACCGCTTGTGTTGTGACAGGCGGTTTTTATTTTTACCTTTACCACATGGAAAACAAACACCCCAACAACCCGCTTCACGGTGTTACCTTACAGCTTATGTTAGAGCAGCTGGTGGCATATTACGGTTTTGATACTTTGGGGGAATTAATCAAAATCAGGTGTTTTAACCATGAGCCCAGCATTAAGTCGAGTTTGACTTTTTTACGCAAAACCGAATGGGCGCGAAAGCAAGTGGAAACACTCTATATTAAAACGTTACCGAAACTCGGATAATACTATTACGGTTTGAAGTTTCTTTTTAATAAAGAATAAATCACGGTATCCCAAAATTTGCCTTCCCACAATTCGTTTTCCAATAGGTGTGCTTCTTTAACGAAGCCGTTTTTCAGCAATACTTTTTCTGAAGCTGTGTTTCCGGGATCGATTACCGCTTCTATGGAGTGTAAATTCATTTGCTCAAATCCGTAAGCAACAACTGCTTTTATGGCTTCTGAAATGTAGCCTTTGCCATTGTATTCGGGCAGCGACATATAGCCGATTTCCGCCCGATGGTTTTCGGGTTGGATGCGATAATGGCCAATGATGCCCATAATTTTATCCTCGCCTTTAACGGTAATGCCCCAATTGATACCGGTATTGTTTTCGATTTTTTCATCAATCATAGCAATATGAGCTAAGGCTTCTTCTTGGCTTTTCAATATTGGTCTCGGAATGTATTGCATCACTTCCGGATTACTTCGCATGGCGAATACTTCTGCTATGTCGTTTGGATTTAGTCGGCGTAATAACAGTCGTTCAGTTTCGAGGTTTTGAAAAGGGTGGAAGTTGATGGTAAGCATGACAATCGTTTTTGGTAAATTTATATAATTTCTACACTAAAACTGATTTCTTTTTCCGAATTAGCTTCCAATAATGTAATGCCTTCTTTTTCCATCAGATTTCCATTAGCGGCTACAGTGTCTGCATAACCCAGCCAAGGTTCTAAGCAAATGAATGGCGCGCCGACTTTTGTCCAAATCCCGAAATGAGGAAAATCGGGGTATTTGAAATGGAGTATAGGAACATTATTTTCCAAGAGTTGTATTTGTTTCGATGCCATACTTTTAAAGACCAAGGCATCTTTTTCAAACAACGAATAGCGTAACGGCAGTTCGTTTTGTTGCAGTTGTACGATTGCTGTTTTATCCGAAATCAAGTCGTTTTCTAAAGGATAACTAATCAAATTTTCTTCTTTTTCGAATAGCAAACTATAATCCGTAAAAGCATTTTTCAAAGCAAAAGCCGGATGTCCGCCTATAGAAAACGGCATGGTAGATTGGCTCTTGTTTCGGATTAGATAACCCACAACTAACTCATTTTCAATTAAAGCATAACTGACTTGCAACTCAAAGGCAAAAGGATAAACCGCCAATGATGCAGTATTTTCTTGTAAGGAAAAAATGATTTTATGAGCTTCTTGGCTAATGATTTCAAATTCACAATCTCTGGCAAATCCGTGACGCGGTAAGGTGTAATTTTGGCCATTGAGTTGGTAAGCGTTGTTTTTTAGAGTACCAACAACAGGAAATAGAATAGGCGAGTGTTTGCCCCAGTATTCGGGGTTTCCTTCCCAAATGTATTCGCGTTTGGTTAGGTTATTTTGAATGGAAATGAGTTCAGCCCCTTTGCTGTTAATGGCGATAGTTAGTATTGAATTTGAGAGTGTTGCAGTCAATTTATAAAATGATTTTTTTGTTTTTTTTCTTGGCAGACAAAGATATTTTATTACTTTTAAACTACCCATAAATCTATTCACTAACTTAATACCAGTATTATGAAACCCAATTTTGAAACTATTCAGAAAGAAGTTATCCATCTTCTTTCTTTTCCACAAGCAGATGTTTTAGCCACACGCGAAGAAGTTCAGCAACGCCAATTAGAATTAGACAGGGCATTAGCGCTAGGTAATTTAGAACATTCAAAAATCAGAATTTATTTTGAAGATAACGAGTCTAAAAAAGTGGTAGAAACTACCGTTTGGGCAGTTACCGATGAACGCGTTATTTTGAAGCAAGGTCATTCCATTCCTATAAACAGAATTTATAAGTCGGCTTAACAGATTCCGACTCACCAAATAACCACTCCAAAGCGAGTGGTTTTTTTATGTCTTAAAAAAGTATCGACGAACTGCAATATTGTAAGAATATATCTTATAGTAATATCAAAAAAGTGTATTTCATCGATTTTATTTGTATTTTAATCGGTGTTTTTGCTAATATTGTCCAATCAAATCAAACGATACGTTCTTAGAAAAGAAAATATATAAAGTGTTTGCCCCACATCTACTTTATTTACAATCTGTCATTATTAATCAATAAAGTGTTTGCCCCACATCTACTTTATTAAAAACTTAACCTACTACTATGAAAGCAAAAATGTTTAGAGCATTGTTGCCGTTAGCAATTTTGTTCACTATGGTTTCTTGTTCTTCTGATTCCTCAGAAGCCGGTGCTGAAGACAAACAAGTTGTAACTACTTACAATTACAACGAAACTGAGTTAAAGATGATTACTTTAATCAACGACTACCGTCAAAGCAAAGGATTAAATCCATTAGCAGTTATCAATCACATCTCTTACAAATCGGAAGAGCACAACTTTTACATGATTGATAACAATGTGGTGAATCACGATTACTTCCAACAACGTTCAGACAACCTGGTACGAGTACTAAACGCTGAAAAAGTAGGAGAGAACATTGCTTACAACTATCAAACGGCTGAAAGTGCTATGAGTGCTTGGTTAAACAGTCCCTCGCACAAAGCCAACATTGAAGGTGATTATACCCACCTAGGTATCTCTGTAACCATTAACCCTGATAACGGAAAAAAATATTACACCAACATGTTTATAAAAAAATAGTTTGATTATTGTTTTGTTTGATTTTGACAGATCACGAAAAACCCGGCTCTAAACCGGGTTTTTTATTTTTTATCTCTTAGTTTGTAGTTTTGTTAACTGCAATTGTTGATTTGAAATGATTGCCCATAGCCCGGATGGGAACGGCATCCTTTTATTGTTTGGCAATACTACATCCATGACGCTTAGGTTGACCAAACAATAAAAGATAGAGTGGACAGCCGGAGTAGCTTCTTTTAAAAACTGCTTAAAAATTGTGGATAACCCGTTTGATAAAATGTGTGCAGTTTTTTGGTAAGCCCGATTATTACGCTTACATTTGCTTATAATTCAAAAAATTCCGGAAAACATGTTTGAATTTCAACAGTATTTAGGCTTCTTGGCTTTCTTGACAATCTTAACCATTGGTTTTTGGTTGATGATTTTCTTGATTACTGCGATTATCCCTTATTGGGTTTTTGGTGGTGTAAGAGAGTTTTTGCAAGAGAAAAAAGCTAAAAGAGAAGCCGAGCAAGCTGAATAATTTTTTCAGTTTGTTGTAAAAAAAAGCCTCGATATTTCGAGGCTTTTTTTATGCTTTGATTATCCCGGAAAATCACCGCCGTCATCTTGCTGTCCGCCGCGATTTCTTCGTTCTTTTTCTCTTTCGTTTTTCTGAACGTTGAAGCGGTAAGTGAACGAGAAGTTGATTTGACGTTCTCTCCACTGCATTTCTCCGTAAGAGTCAACTACACCGGCAATATAAGTTTCCATCAAACGCTTTCTGGAATTGAGTAAGTCACTTACATTTAAGGAAAGTGTTCCTTTGTCTTTTAAAATGTCTTTGCTGAAAGCCAAGTTCATACTGAAAACCCCTAAACTTCTACCTTGGGCGTTTTTTTGAGGGCCGTTGTATGTAGCATTGGTTTGCCAATCTATCTTGTATGGTAAAGTAATTTTAGACGTCAAGCGAGTAAACCAAGCCACAGTACTATTATCAAAGTTTTGAACAACTTCGTTACCGTTGAAGTCGGTGTAACTGAAATCTCCGTCTGTTTCATTGTAGAAGAAGTTAAAGTTACTGTTCAATTTCCACCATTTGTAAGGCGAATAGTTTAGTGTGAACTCGAAACCGGTTCTGTACTCCGTGGCTAAGTTGATAGGAGAACTGATAATGATTGGAATACCGTTTTGGAAATCACCGCTTTCTCTGCGCACAAATTGGAACGCACCGGTGGTTTTGTTTCCGTACAAAGATGTATTTAACGTGAGTTTATTCCAACGTTTGATATAACCGATATCGACAGCATCAGTAAAGGCCGGATCTAAATCCGGATTCCCAACAAAAATATTTACGTTACTCGATAAGTTGTTGAACGGATTCAATTGTCGGCCTCTCGGACGTTGGATACGGCGACTGTAACTTATAGAAGCACTGGTTTGTTCACCTATTTCATAAGTTAAAAATGCACTTGGGAAGAAGTTATCGTATTTTTTTTCGTTGAAATCGCTAGTGGCCAATTGGTTGACTTCGATATTAGAGTCTTCCCAACGCATTCCCAACAAGAACGAGAACTTTTTGATTTTAGTACCGTAGCTGGTGTACAAAGCATTTACGTATTCTTTGTATTCCAAAATATTGGTAAATTCCGGAAACGGAATACCGTTCGTTACAACGCTGTAATCGGTAATGTTCTTAACAAAGTCGCCTTTATAACCAAACTCAAATTGGCTGCCTTTAGCAAACGGGTAAACGTAATCAGCTTGGATAAGGTTACGGTTTTGCTTTTGAAGATTGGTTGTTTCATCAATAGTTATAACAGCAGTATTGGTAGCCGAATCGGTGATGTAAGCAATATTTTCATCTGTGTTTTTAGAGAATGAACCATCAACAGTAAGTTTATGACCTTCTTTTTTGAAGTTCTTAGTGAAGTTGGTTGTGTATTCAATATTCTTACTTTGACTACCTTCCTCATTAATACGATTTCTTTCGTATTGGTAAGCAAAGTTTACATCATAGTATTTTTGTAAAACATCATCAACATTATTGCCACTACTTCTTCTGTAGTTAACAATATTGGTCCAAGTCAGGCTCTCACTTAAAAACCAATCGAATCCGAAGTTTCCGTTGTAAGACTTGTTCGAACGGTCATTTTCACGGGTTTCGTTCATGTAATCCCGAGTAGAATTGTCGTCGTTCAAATACCTCGAATTGGTTAAAGCATTTCCGGGATTATCTCTTTGGCTATATCCTTGCGTTGTGAACAAGTTGAACTCTTTAGTTTTGTAATTTACAGTGCCGCTTACACCATTATTTTTAGGATATCCTGTAGTTCCGATGAAGGTCCCGTTAATGCCTTGATTTTTTCCTTTTTTCAAAATGATGTTAAGCAAACCGCCACCGCCTTCAGCGTCGTAACGGGCAGATGGATTGGTAATTACTTCTACTTTTTCAATGGCATCGGCCGGAATCAATCGTAAAGCCTCGGTAATATTGATAGCATTTGAAGGACGACCATCAATTAATATTCTGACATTTTCATTTCCTCTTAAACTTACGTTTCCTTCTACGTCAACAGATACAGAGGGAATGTTATCTAATACATCGCTAACAGTTCCGCCTTTAACCATGAGGTCTTGGCCAACATTATAAACTTTTTTGTCGAGCTTAATTTCCACTGTGGTTTTTTCAGCTCTGACTACTACTTCATTAAGTTGGGTTGCATCTTCCTCTAGTGAAATGGTTCCTAAATTAGTATTTTCATTAAGTCTTTTTTGCTTAATTTCAGTGGGTTTAAAAGAAATAAATTCAATGATAATATCATAAACTCCTACACTGGCTTCTACTGTAAAGTTTCCTTTATTATCGGTTATGCCTCCAAAAACAGCTTTTGGGTTTTGTGTATTTTTTAAAGTAATGGTTGCATATTCTAATGGTAGTTTGCTTGTTTTTTCAATCACATTTCCGGTGATGATAACTTTGGCTTTAGCCGCATTGGGTTGGGCAAAAGCGGCAATAGAAAAACAACATAGAACTAGGGCGGTGATAATTTGAATTTTTTTCATCTAAACTGTATTGATTCTTGCTTTAGAGTGCAAAAATACACTTTGGTTTAAGTGACATTTCCCAAATCTTTGTTAAAAAAGCAATACGATTTTTCAGATGAATTCTTGCAGTTTTTCAAGGTCTCTTCCTATGATTGCCTTGTTGTTTTTAATCACAATTGGTCGTTCAATCAAAATAGGGTTTTCGCTTAAGGCTTTGATGATTTGTTGGTCGGATAACTTTTTGTCTTTAAACTTTTCTATCCAGATGTTTTCTTTCTGACGTACTAAGGCTATGGGTTCTATATCTAGTTTCTGCAATAATTTTTTAATTTCATCTTCCGATAAAGGGTTTTGCAAGTAGTTGATAATTTCAAAAGATTGATTCGTTTCGTTTAGAAGAGCCAAACAATTTCTCGATTTTCCACAACGCGGATTGTGCAGTACTTGTAACATATTTTTTTGAAGCAAATTAACAGATATTTGTATAAATAAATTAATTTAGGCGAAATTAATATTTAACCACTATGTTTTTAGAAAATAAAGATAACATCCAAAAATCACCATTAAAATACCTTTTAGGCTTTGTAATTATCAGTTTGTTTTACTTTTTAGGACAAATTCCTTTTGGCTTTGCCATTGCGGCCAAAACGGTGGCTTCAGGTAAGGCTATGCCCATGACTGAAGATGCTATGATGAAGGTTTTTAGTCCCAATGTTACTTTATTCTTGATGTTGTTGATTTTTGTCAGCACCATGATTGGTATTATCATTGTGGTCAAATACATTCACAAACTCAACTTGATTGATATTACTACTACTCGAGCTAAAGTTGATTGGAAACGTATTTTTTTTAGTTTCACATTGTGGAGTATTATTAGTGCTGTCTTAACAGTGGCTTCTTATTATGCCAATCCCGAAGATTATGTAGTCAATTTTAAACCTATACCGTTTCTGATTTTAGTGTTAATCTCTTTTACTCTATTGCCGATCCAAACGAGTGCGGAAGAGTATATCTTCAGAGGTTATTTGATGCAAGGACTGGGCTTATTGGCTAAGAACCGATGGTTTCCTTTGGTTACCACTTCAGTCATGTTTGGGTTAATGCACATCTTGAATCCTGAAGTTGAAAAAATGGGAAATGTCATTATGATTTATTACATCGGTACCGGTTTCTTTTTGGGTATCATTACTTTGATGGATGAAGGAATGGAGTTGGCACTTGGTTTTCATGCCGCTAATAATATCATTACTGCTTTGTTGGTCACTGCTGAATGGTCTGCACTCAAAACAGAATCAGTGTTCAAAGATGTTTCAACACCGTCAGTGGGATTTGAGGTATTAACACCTGTGCTGATAATTTTTCCGGTCATATTGTTTATCTTTAGTAAAAAATACCATTGGAAGGATTGGAAAGGAAAACTTACCGGAGCCATTTCCACTCAAGTTATTCAACACTCGATAAATTCTGAAGAAAATGTATAATCCAACTTACGAAAACGTCCACAATCATTTTAAATTGAATGGATTTCATTTGAACCGAGAAGATTTGTGTCGCGTAGCATACAGTTTTATAAAAGAAGGTGAAGATTTTGAAAAACCGGTTGGCGATTTTCTGCTGGATTGGTTCGATGGTAAACCCTATATAGAAATGCAAACTTCCGGTACTACCGGAGCTCCCAAGCTCATATCTGTTAGCAAACAAGCCATGGTTGAGTCCGCCTTAGCCACAGGTGATTTTTTCGGACTACATCCCGGTGATAAAGCCTTGCAATGTTTGCCGGTCAAATATGTAGCAGGCAAGATGATGCTGGTTCGCGCCATGATTTTGGGTTTGGATTTAGAATTTGTAGCCCCCAGCTCACATCCGTTGACTCATGTTGACATGGATTTTGATTTTGTAGCTATGGTTCCGCTTCAAGCACAAAATTCATTAACTGAACTCAAGAGAGTGAAAAAAATGATAATAGGTGGTGCAGCGGTTAATAAAAATTTAGAAAGCCAACTTTTGAAATTACCGACACAGGTTTATGAAACTTACGGTATGACCGAAACCATTACTCACATAGCCGCGCGAAAGTTAGGCGAAAGAGCTTTTACCGTTTTGCCGGGTGTTACCATATCATATGATGAGAGAAATTGTTTGGTTATTCATGCACCCAGAATTTCTGATGAAGTTATTGTAACCAATGATATTGTGGAGTTGCTCAATGAAAACCAATTCATTTTCATGGGAAGAATGGACAATGTTATCAATAGTGGCGGGATTAAACTGATTCCCGAGCAAATAGAGGAGAAGTTGTCTCACCGTTTAACACAGCGTTTCTTTATTGCTTCCAAATCGGATCCTGAATTGGGGGAAAAAGTGATTTTGGTTATTGAAGGCGAAGCTTTTGATTTGTCCGATGACCTATACAAGACCTTAGACAAGTACGAAAAACCGAAGGAAGTTGTGTTTATACCTAAATTTAAAGAAACGGCCACGGGCAAGATAATGCGAAAAGAAACGCTTGAATAATAAAAAACGCACCTTCGAGTGCGTTTTTTTTTGTTATGTGCTTTACTTATTTCTGCATTTTAAAGTAATAATCAGCTGAGTGTTTGCCACTGCCGTAAACAGTGTAAAATATACTCAATCCTAGTGAAACTGTTGATAAAATTAAATTCAGCAAATTCATTTCGCCTAAAAAATTGATCAATACGGCTCCAACTAAAATCGGTAATTGTGCAATAAGTGCCCAACGTGTCAGCAGTCCGAAAATAATCATAACACCACCCATAATGTGCGCTGATGCCACATAATGAAAAGCAAACATACCGCCTAAAAAGTTACTGGCCGGTGCAATCAAATCTTCAAACTCGCCACTGTTGCCTATGAAAGTAGTGCCTTTGTAAAACAAAAATGCGCCTAATAAAATTCGGAACGCATCAAACCAAATCGTAGAATGAGCATTAGCCCATTTGTTCAAACCTTTTACTGAAGTATCCATAATAAATAAGTTTAAAATTCAATCTAATTTACTAATTATTAATTAGATACGTTTCTGTTTTTGATTTTTTTTATAAACGTTCGAATTCGATAAAGAATAGATTGGTTTTCGGAGTTACATCGATTATGTTTTTCACCTTCACTTTTGTGGTATTCCAAGAGCTGGTGGCTTGGATTCTGATAGACTTGTTATTGTAAATCAAGTCGACCGGCATGGTAAAATCATCATTTACATTAGTCCATTTGGCGGCTAATTTTCCTTTTACAGTTTTTAATTCCAATTTCGGGATAGTTGTTTTTAGTAAATAATGATTGAAAATAGGCGTTAGGTTCATATCACTCTCTTTGTTGAAAAATGCAATCACTGTTGGTGTATCTATGATTTGATGTTTGAAGGTAGTAGCATAATCGAATAACAGTTTCCACCATTTTTCATCATCGCTAATCACATGCCGCAAAGTGTTCAATAATAAAGCGCCTTTAGGATACATATCGCCTGAACCTTCACTGTTTACGCCGTAGTTTCCGATAATCGGACGATCTTTCTTTACATTTTTCTTTAAACCGTTGGCATAAGTCATGGCTTTTTCATAGCCTTGTTGGCATTCTACATAAACAATTTCGCTGTATTGCGTAAATCCTTCATGTATCCACATATCGGCTATGTCTTTAGAAGTAATGCTGTTACCGAACCATTCGTGACCCGTTTCGTGAATGATAATAAAATCGAAAGACAGTCCAACTCCCGTTCCTGACAAGTCACTTCCTAAATAGCCCTTTAAATATTTATTTCCATAAGCTACAGCACTTTGGTGTTCCATACCTAAATAAGAAGTTTCGACTAATTTGTAGCTGTCATTGGCAAATGGATACGGACCAAATTTACTTTGAAAGCAGTCCATCATCGGTTTTACTTCTTCAAAATGAATTTTAGCTTTGGCTTCATTTTCGCGTAAAACATAGTAATCCAAATCCAACCCTTTGTAGTTTTCATGTAGTAACACATAATCGCCTACATTAACGGTAATGTCATAGGTGTTGATTGGATTTTTAACTTCCCAATCCCAGCGGGTGTAGCTATTTTTTAAATCTACCGAACCCATAAAGCGTCCGTTGGATACATTCATCAAGCCATTGGGTACAGCTACTTTTATGGTAGCGCCATAATCCGGTTCATCGGTTTGAGAATCTTTTACCGGATACCACAAACTGGCTCCGGTGCCTTGAACGGCTACGCCAACCCAATCTTTACCGTTGCTGTCTTGTTTAAACACAAATCCTCCGTCCCAAGGCGCATGACGAGCAATAGTGGGTTTTCCTGAGTAATAAAATCGAATGGTTTTTGCTGACACATCTTTCAAAACAGGCGTTGAAAAGTTGATAAAAACCGCATTAAATTCCCGTTTGTAATTGAGCTTTTTATTTTGGTAAATGATACTGTCCACTTGCATATTTTCAAACAAATCCACCTGAATGACAGCAGTAGTTTCTACAATTTTGAAAGAGATGTCATTATAGCCTGTGATTGATTTTTCTTTCGGATTGATTTGGATGTTTAAGTCGTATCGCAACACGTCATAGCATGTGCGTTCCGGACTTAATCCGCCTTGAAGACTGTCTTTACGACTAAAATTTACTTGCCCTGATATAGTTTGTACAAAGGCGATAAACAACGCGAAACCAAGAATTTTTTTCATAAAAGAAAGTTTTGAAATGGGTTAAGCAGAACCCAATATTGTTAGCTACACAAAATCTGCAGCCACTGTCACTGTGATTGCTTCTTTTGTAATAGGATGATTAAAAGTAATGCTTTCTGCATGCAAATGCAAACGATTGGCTTTAGTGCCGTATAAATCATCGCCAACAATAGGAGCGTTAAGGCCTAATTGGTGTGCGGCATGTATGCGAAGTTGGTGTGTTCTACCAGTAATGGGATAGAAGTAAACCAGTGTTTGATTCTCCTTTCTTTCTATTACTTCCCAAAGTGTTTGTGCCGGTTTGCCATATTCATAACAAACAATTTGATTGGGGCGATTGTCTAAGTCTACACGTAGCGGTAAATTGATTTTGCCTTTACTTTCATTTAGATGACCATCGAGTAGGGCAACATAGCGTTTTTTGACTTTTCTCTGTATGAATTGCGCTTGCAGGTTTTTGTATACTTCACCGGATTTGGCAACGAGCAATAAACCGGAAGTCGACATGTCTAAACGATGCACGATTAATGGACCTGTTGCATTTGGATAAAGCAATTTAACCCGACTCCAAACGGAATCTGTTATTTGTTTACCGGGAACAGATAAAAATTCGGTAGGTTTATTAACTACAACTAAATAGTCATCTTCATATACAATTTCCAATGATTTGCCTTCCGCCGGATTGGTTTGAAACGGATTGTCTTCCAACGGAATACCTTTTAGCATGTGATTCAGTATTGGTTCGCATTTTCCCATGCAAGCAGGATAAAACTGTTGGTGCTTTCTGACTTCCGATTTAGGCGATTGTCCCCACCAAAATTCGGCCATAGCAATAGGTCTTAGGTTGTGCTGAAAAGCGTAGTGCAAGAGTTTTGGCGCGGCACATTCTCCCGCTCCGGCCGGTGGATTGCCATTAAAAATTTCCCCCAAACTTTTCAGCTCTAGGTACTGGTTGAGAAAGGCATATTGCTCAAAAAGTTGTTGTTGTAGTTGCGCCGATTTTTGACGGCGTTCTTCTTTGAGTTGATTAATAGTAGCGGTAAATCCGGCAACAGCTTCTTCTGCGGCTGTAATGTGATGCTTCCAGTATAAAGTCATTTTTTTGAGTAAGATGCCTTCATCCTGACTTGCTTTGCTGAGTTGTTCTGTATCGGCTTCCGGATTATTTTTGCGGATTTCGGCCCGGTGTTTTTTACCGATTTTTATCTTTTCTTTTTGCTCCTGAATTTCTTTTTCGGCTTGTTTTTTGGTTTCTTCTAAAAGTTGAATTGCCTTTAGATAATCAATATCATTTTCAAGCAGTTCAATTTTTTTATTATAATGATTTAAGATGACTTCTTCACGCTTGAAAAAACTATTTTCTTCTAACATGTCAAATACAGTCGGAACAAAAAAAGGATGGTGATTGCGTTCTGCCAATTTTCCCGAAAACGCCCAAAGATAGCCTAATGTTCCTTCCGCATTTTGAACCACTAAAACACCAAACATTTTACCGATAATCAAACCGTCTTGTTCGGCATTTAAACCAAAGTTGTGTTCAAAATCAGTTTGAGATTCGAGGTAATTTTGCAGTTCTTTAGCGGCAATCCTACTCAATTCATGCGGTTCATAATAAAATGGAAATGTAAATTTTTCGGGTATCGGAATACCTGAGACGTCTTGTTGGAAAAATTGAAAAAGGGTTAAAGACATTAATAGCTTATCTTATGATTTTGAGTTTTATCAAGTATTTGATTATTGATTTAGCAATACAAAAACTCAATACAAAGATAAGTGCAAAGTAGAAAAGATTGGCTTCGTAGTGATACCCGTCAAAGAAGAAATCCAAAATCCAAGCTAAACCTTTGAATCTGTATGTTATACAATTTCCATCGTCTGTAAAAAAACAAATGTCTGTCAGAAATGTTATCCCAATAAATATAGGAAGTAAAAGGAAAGATGCCAGTATGTTGATGTGAATTTTAGTCAAAACTATTCTTTCAACAAAAGTTTTAAATTTTCAATAATTCGAATTTCTGATTTGTAAAATTGAAGTGCAGTCGGCACCACTTTGTCAGACGTATCTCGAGGCGATTTTTTCATAACTCTGGCGGTTGTTCCGGTGAAATTTAAAGTGTATTCCTTGTTAATATCCGATGGCTCAGTAGTGAATTTTAAGGTTTTATTTTCTACTTTCCAAGTTCCTTTGCCATTAGAACGGTATTCATTCATTCCATTGTAGACATAGCTTGTAAAAATAAATGTTTGGTCTTCGTTTAATTGGATTCTGTAGTCAACAATTTCACCTTTAAGTGACTTACTGTAAAATACGTAAGTTCCCGAAAATTCTTCAGTTTGAGCATTAATACCCAAACTTGTTGTTAGTAAAAAAATGAAGAAAAGGTGTTTCATGCAAAAGATGATTAAACTTGAATAACGCCTAAATTAAACGGCTTTTCAATTGGGGCGTGATTAGCTGCTTCTATACCCATTGAAATCCAAGTTCGCGTTTCTAACGGGTCAATAATCGCATCAGTCCATAATCTGGCTGCAGCATAATAAGGAGACACTTGTTCGTCGTAGCGTGCTTTGATTTTGTCGAATAAAGCTTGTTCGGTTTTTTCGTCAACGGTTTCGCCTTTGGCTTTTAGGGAAGAAGCTTCAATTTGGGCCAAAACTTTAGCCGCTTGAGTGCCGCCCATTACGGCTAATTCTGCACTTGGCCAGGCAAAGATTAATCTGGGGTCGTAAGCCTTCCCACACATAGCGTAGTTTCCGGCGCCGTAAGAGTTACCAACTACCACAGTAAACTTCGGGACAACGGAATTGGAAACCGCATTCACCATTTTGGCACCATCTTTAATGATTCCGCCGTGCTCACTTTTGGAACCTACCATAAATCCGGTCACGTCCTGCAGGAAAACCAACGGAATTTTCTTTTGGTTACAGTTGGCAATGAAACGCGTCGCTTTATCAGCTGAATCAGAATAGATTACACCACCAAATTGGATTTCGCCCTTTTTGGTTTTAGAAACGGTACGTTGATTGGCTACAATTCCCACAGCCCAACCGTCAATTCGAGCATAACAGGTTATAATGGATTTGCCATAATCGGGTTTGTACATGTCCATTTCTGAATTGTCAACCAAACGCTTGATGATTTCCAACATGTCGTATTGTTCCGCTCTGGATTTGGGTAAAATGCCGTAAATATCTTTTTCCTCAAGTGCCGGTTTTTGTGATTTTTCTCTATTAAACCCTGCTTTTTCATAATCACCGATTTTCCCGACGATACTTTTAATTCGGTCTAAGGCATCTTTGTCGTCTTTGGCTTTATAATCGGTTACCCCTGAGATTTCGCAATGCGTTGTGGCGCCGCCGAGAGTTTCATTATCGATGTTTTCCCCAATAGCGGCTTTTACTAAATAGCTTCCGGCCAAGAAGATACTTCCTGTTTTATCCACTATCATCGCTTCATCGCTCATAATAGGAAGATAAGCACCGCCGGCTACACAACTACCCATCACAGCGGCAATTTGAGTAATACCCATACTGCTCATAATGGCATTGTTTCTGAAGATTCGACCAAAGTGTTCTTTATCGGGAAAAATTTCATCTTGCATCGGTAAATAAACGCCGGCAGAATCTACCAGATAAATAATAGGTAAGCGATTTTCAATGGCTATTTCTTGGGCTCTTAAATTCTTTTTGGCTGTAATCGGAAACCAAGCGCCGGCTTTAACAGTGGCATCATTAGCCACTACGATGCATTGCTTTCCTTTGATGTAGCCCATTTTTACAACCACACCACCGGATGGACAACCGCCGTGTTCGGCATACATACCGTCGCCTACAAAAGCACCTATTTCAATACTTTTGGCTTTGTCATCCAACAAATAGTCTATGCGCTCGCGTGCGGTCATCTTGCCTTCGGCATGTAACTTTTCAATGCGCTTTTCACCGCCGCCCAATTTAACTTTGGCAAAGCGTTGTTTTAATTCAGACAGTAAAAGTTTGTTGTGATCTTCGTTTTTATTGAAGGTTAGGTCCATAGTTTATTGGGTAAGATAACAGTTGCATTTATTTGGTTGCTAAGCTACGAAAACGTTTTCAATAACTGAAATGAGATGTAAAAATGACGATTTATTTGATGTTAACAAATTGTAAAGTCAGCTTACTTCAAGGGAATTATATTTAATATTCACTTAACATTAGAGTGATACATTTGCATCAAATTTTAACACTATGTCTATAAACAACATTTTTCAGTTTTTAGTTCCAAAAGATAAAAAATTCTTTCCTCTTTTCGAACAAGCCACCTCAAATTTAGTAATCTTAGCAGAAACGCTACATGAAGCTGTGAATGCTCCCAAATCAGAACGTGAGGATTATTTCAGAAAAATTGAGGAATTAGAAGCCACCATTGAAGAAATTACCCACAAAACTCATTTGGAATTAAGCAGAAATTTTATCACTCCTTTTGATAGAGAAGATATTCATGCTTTGGTTAAGGCTATTGATAATGTGGCTGATTATATGCATGGTGCCGCCAGTAGAATGCGTTTGTATCAGGTGGAAAAAATTACTAAGTCCATTAGAAAATTGACGGAAATCAACTTAGAATCATGTCAATTAATCAACGCCGGTGTAAAACAGTTGAAAGACATGAAAGATCACAAGGCTATCAAAGATACTTGTAAAAAAATCAACAAATTAGAGAGTAAAGCAGATTCAGTATTTGATAAAGCCGTAGCCGATATTTTCGAAAACGAAACCGATGTGAAAAACATCATTAAGTATAAAGAGGTTCTTTCTGCTTTGGAATCCGCTTCAGACAAATGTAAAAGTGTTTCCAATGTAATGGAGCAAATTTCTGTAAAACATTCATAAATAGTTTAATATAAATCGACTTTTATGGATTTTACTTTATTGTTAATCATCATTTTCCTAGCGCTGGTATTTGACTATATCAACGGTTTTCACGATGCAGCAAACTCGATTGCAACCATAGTGGCGACTAAGGTATTGACTCCTTTTCAAGCCGTTTTATGGGCAGCACTTTTTAACTTTATGGCCTACTGGGTTTTTGGTTTTGGAGTTGCGGATACTGTTGCCAAAACAGCACACACCAGCAGCATTGACTTAACGGTTATTTTGGCCGGAGTAATTGCTGCCATCATTTGGAATTTGATTACTTGGTGGAAAGGTATTCCGTCATCATCTTCTCATACCTTAATTGGTGGATTTGCCGGAGCAGCTATTGCGCACGGTTTCCGAGATGTAACTGATCCTGAACATGCGGGATTTAAAATTGTGAACTGGTTCAAAGAAGCTAAAGAAGGTGAATTATTACCTTCAGGTGTTTTTATTGTAATTTTATTTATTGTTTTCGCACCATTGTTAGGGATGATTATTTCCTATTTCATCTCTCTTTGGTTGATGTATTCTTCCAAGAAAAACCTATGGCCAAAAGTATTGACTGTTGTGTTAATGATATTGGTTGGTTGGTTTTTATATTCTGTAATGGTGCCTTATGAAGATATCAAGAAACCACGATTTGATAGTGAATTTTGGAGTGTAGTTACTGAACCTCATAATATCAAATGGTTTTTAGTAGCTTTCATTTTCTACAGTTTGGCTATTTTTAACTTAATGTTCAGTAGTTTTTCAACAGCAAAAGCAGAAAGTGTTTTGAAAAGAATGCAGCTGTTATCTTCTGCAGCCTTTAGTTTGGGTCACGGTGGTAACGACTCTCAAAAAGTAATGGGAATCATTGCGGCGGCTGTAGCTGTTTACATCAAATCAAATCCTAACATAGATTTATCTTCAGGATGGTTGGATTTGAATGTGGTTTTGCCATCTGAAAAAGACGGGGTTAAAATTGACGGTGTTATGCCGGGTTGGATTCCGCTTACTTGTTATACTGTAATTGCCTTAGGGACTTTGAGTGGAGGTTGGAAAATTGTTAAAACAATGGGGTCCAAAATTACCAAAGTAACTGCTTTTGAAGGTGTAGTGGCTGAATCAGCCGGAGCGCTAACTTTATTCTCAACTGAACATTTCAAAATTCCGGTTTCAACTACGCATACCATCACCGGTTCTATTATTGGGGTAGGTGTAACCAAAAGGGTGTCTGCTGTTCGCTGGGGCGTAACTGTTAAATTATTGTGGGCTTGGATTTTAACCATTCCTGTTTCAGCAGTATTGGCCGCAATAGTTTATTATCTCTTGAAAATTTTCATCTAAAATTAATGTGGATATACTAGCCAACTGTAATGGTTGGCTTTTTTTATAACTAGTTTCAAATTATTAACAAATTGTTTTTTTAACATCAAAAAAATGTAAAGACTTAAAAAACAGAACACACAACTTCAATGAAAAAACTACTACTAATTGCTACCTTACTCGTATCAATTGCAATGTCAGCTCAAATTACTATTGAGCAAACCAAACACGATAATGATATCAAGTTATCTGCCTTACCTTATTACAGTTTCGGAAAAGGTATCGGAATGACTTCTCCCGATAGTATATTCCAATTGAATATTCGTTTCAGAATGCAAAATCGCGCTACTTATCTTGAGGAAGAAGGAGAAGAAGGTGCTTATGATGGTCAAGTACGTCGTTTGCGATTGCGTTTTGATGGTTATGTAGGAAACCCTAAATTTCTCTATGCAATCCAACTTTCTTTTGCTCCGGGTGATGTAGGCGAAGTAAAAGATGGTGAAAACATTAATATTATTCGTGATGCGGTAGTGTTTTACCGACCAAACAAAAATTGGAACATTAGTTTCGGACAAACCAAATTGCCAGGTAACCGCCAGCGTGTTAATTCCTCTGGGGGTTTACAGCTAACCGACAGAACCATCAATAATGCCAAGTTTACCATCGATCGTGATTTTGGTTTTCAGGTGCACAATATGAATGAATTTAAAGATAAATTCTCTTATAACTTCAAAGCTGCACTTTCGGGAGGTGAAGGCCGTAATCAAACCGGTAAAGCCGACGATGGCGTAGCTGTGACCGGAAAAGTAGAGTTGTTTCCTTTGGGTGCTTTTACAAAAGACGGTACTTATTTTGAAGGAGATATACTTCGAGAAAAAAAGCCCAAATTATTGCTTTCCGGGGCTTTTCAACAAAACAATCATGCGCAACGCACCCAAGGTCAGTTAGGAAATGATTTGTTCGAAAGAAGAACCATGAAATCAGTTTTATTGGATGCTATGTTCAAATACAACGGCTGGGCGGCTATGATGAGCTATATGTCGAGAACCACTAACGAAAATGCCATCACTGTAAACCCAGAAGATGTCACTGAAAGCAACTATGTTTTTGTAGGTAACGGATTTGACTATCAAGCCAGTTACAATACCAAATCTAACTATGAGTTTATTGCGCGCTATTCCATCCAAAATGTAGGTAAAGATATCGCTGCTTTGGCGCCTAATACTCGAGAATATTCTGTAGGAGTAACCAAATACATCTGGGAACACGCTTTCAAACTACAAGCAGAAATCAATTATGACACCCTCAAGTATTTTGATGGTACTTCTAAAAACAATTGGTACGTTAGATTTCAAGTAGAAATTGGAATTTAAATATAAGAAATTGATTATTTTTTATTTTATTTGGAGAAAGAAATTATATTTGCGGTAAACTAATAAAATCATGAAAAAAATACTTTTTACTTTATTACTTTTTACCCATTTTTTTGCTCTTTCTCAACAACGAGTGGGCTCCGGATTTTCTGTTATTTATGGAAAGCAGCGGTTAGATCTTACTAAAAGCATTGATGAGGAAGGGGAAGAAGTAGAGGGAAAGCCTTTTGTTGTGGAAACGTTTTTGCCTGCCAACGTGAAAGGGTATGATGGAACTTTTTTATTAAGATACAATGCCTATAAGGATGAAATGGAATTCGAGAAAGACAATGATATCCATTTCTTAGTTAAAACTGATAGCTCGGAAGTTTATTTTTTAAACAGCAAGAAACGTTATAAAATTCTCGAGCACAAATTCAATGATGAAATAACAAATGGTTATTTGGTAGTCATTAGTGAAAACGAAAAGATATCATTGTATAAAAAAGAAAGAATCAAGCTAATCCCCAAAGTTTACGCAGCAAACTCTTATAAAAGTGATGTTCCTGCGCATTTTGAAATTCAAAAGGATGCTTTTTTTATAAAGAAAGAAAATTCTATAATCGCTTTTCCAAACAGCAAAAAAGAATTGATAAGAATGTTTCCTGATAAGGAGAAACAGATTGTTGATTTTTTAAAGAGCAACGGCTTATCTTTTTCAAAAGAATCTGACTTAATTACTATTGTAACTTTTTTAAATACAATTTAAAACTCAAACATTAACCTGATAATGTTGTTTCTGGTTATTAGGTTTTACCTAACTTAGATTGAGTAAGTATCTCAGCGATTTTAAAGCTTATAAACTAAACCTCTTCGGAGGTTTTTTTATTTATTTAACGTTTGTTCCGATGTTGATTGTTTAATTTTACTTCAAAAATCAAATGCTATGAAATTTAAGACTTTATTTCTGGTGACAATGCTATCCGGTTTGATGTACGGTTACGCGCAGTTGATGCCAATTGATTACAAGGATGGTGAACAAAAACTCAGCGGATTCGGGAGTAAACCTCAAAATGAACTCAAGGATAAACCGGGAGTACTTATTTTACCGGCTTGGATGGGCATAGACGAACATTCCAAAGAAAGTGCTTCCGAATTAGCCAAGTTGGGTTATTACACCTTTGTAGCCGATATTTACGGAGTGGACAATCGCCCGAAAAGTACCGCAGAAGCCGGCAAAAATGCCGGATTTTACAAAAAAAATTATGCCGATTACCAAAAACGTATTCAATTGGCTTTAGACCAGTTGGTAAAGCTTGGCGCGAATCCGGATAAAATTGTAGTAATGGGTTACTGCTTCGGCGGAACAGGTGCTTTGGAAGCTGCCAGAGGCAATTTAAGAGTGCAAGGTGCAGTTTCTTTCCACGGCGGTTTAGGGAAAGATGCTACCCGTGCAACTAATAAAATTAATCCCAAAGTTTTGGTGCTTCACGGTGCCGACGATCCGTATGTACCTAAAACCGAAGTCGATGCTTTTCAAGCCGAAATGAAAAGTTCGGGGGCCGATTGGCAAATGGTGTTCTACGCCAATGCCGTTCATGCCTTTACCCACAAAGATGCCGGAAGTGATAACAGCAAAGGCGCTGCTTACAATGAACTAGCCGATAAGCGCTCTTGGATTGCCTTTAAAGATTTCCTGAAAGAGGTTTTATAAACCAACTTTCTTCAATAACAAAGCCCAAAACAGTCCGCTGCTTTGGGCTTCATTATTATTATAAAATACAAAAGCCGACCTGGAGCGATCGACTTATGCGGTGAGGTGTAACTTCCTTTACGGAATCCTCGTGGCAAATATAGGTTTAAATTATGAATTACGAATTATAAATTAAGTTTTTTATGCCTAATTTATCCATTACGCCTCGAATCCTAATTCCTAAATCCTAAATCCAAATTCCTAAATCCAAATCACTCTTCTTTCTGTCCCATCATCATCAAATAGGCTTTCAAAAAGGCATCTAAGTTGCCATTCATTACGCCATCAACATCACTGGTTTCATATCCGGTGCGAACGTCTTTTACTAATTTATAAGGATGCATTACGTAATTGCGGATTTGAGAACCCCATTCGATTTTCATCTTCCCGGCTTCTATGTCGCTGCGCATTTCCTGACGCTTTTTCAACTCAATCTCGTACAACTGCGATTTCAACATTTGCATCGCCCGTTGACGGTTGTCCTGTTGAGAACGCGTTTCCGAACACTGAATCTGAATACCGGTTGGCTTATGAAACAACTGTACTTTGGTTTCTACCTTGTTTACGTTTTGTCCACCGGCGCCGCTCGAACGAGAAGTTATAATCTCTATGTCGGCCGGATTGATTTCAATTTCTATCGTATCATCGGCTAACGGATACACATAAACAGAAGCAAACGAAGTATGACGCTTGGCATTGCTGTCAAACGGAGAAATACGCACTAATCGATGCACACCGTTTTCGCCTTTTAGATAACCAAAAGCAAAATCGCCTTCAATTTCCAAAGTCACCGTTTTAATGCCGGCCACATCGCCTTCTTGAAAGTTCAGTTCTTTTACTTTGTAGCCTTGGTTCTCCGCCCACATCAGGTACATTCGCATCAACATCGAAGCCCAATCACAGCTTTCCGTACCACCGGCACCGGCCGTAATTTGCAAAACCGCACTCAAACTGTCACCTTCGTCCGAAAGCATGTTGCGGAATTCCAGATTCTCAATATGATTATTGGCCAATTCAAACTGATGGTCAAGTTCTTCCTCAGTCGCATCGCCTTCTTTAAAAAACTCGTAGGTAATTTGCAATTCCTCTGTTAAACTCTCAGCCTTGTTAAAGTCTTCCACCCATTTTTTCTTAGATCGCAGGTTCTTAACTATAATTTCGGCCTCTTTGGCGTTATTCCAAAAGTCGGGCGCAAAAGTTTTTTCTTCTTCGTTGGTAATTTCAATCAGCTTGGCATCAATGTCAAAGATACCTCCTCAACGCACCAAGGCGTTCTACAATACCTTTTATTTGTTCGGTATTTGTCATAAATAATGTAGTTTTGTGTTTTAAATTTTAGAAGCTGTTTCCCGCTATCCGTTGCAATCTTTTTATTGTTGTCACGCTCTGAGAATCCGAAGGGTTTTACCAAACAATAAAAAGGATTTCCACTACTATCGGGGCTAGGCTTTACTGCAAAAATAGACTATCTGACTTTCATATGGAAATAAATTTAATCAGCGATACTGTTACCAAACCCTCTCCCGAAATGTTGCAAGCCATGTTCAACGCCAAAGTAGGCGATGACGTGTTCAAACAAGATCCTACCGTAAACGCTTTTGAAAAGATGGTAGCCGATTTGTTTGGTATGGAAGCCGCTTTGTTTTTTCCCTCCGGGACTATGGCCAACCAAACCGCTATTAAATTAAATACCAATCCGGGTGACCAAATCATTTGCGATAAATGGTCGCACATCCATCTCTACGAAGCCGGTGGCGCATCATTCAATAGTGGCGTGAATTTCAATTTGCTCGACGGTCAGCGTGGTATGATTACTGCTGAACAAGTCGCCTCAGGGATTAATGATCCCGAATTCTATCACGCCCCTTTATCTAAAATGGTCAGTATAGAAAACACCACGAATAAAGGTGGTGGTGCTTGCTATGACATAGCCGAATTGCAAAAAATCAAGCAAGTTTGTGTTGATAATAATCTAAAATACCACTTAGATGGTGCGCGCTTGTGGAATGCTTTAGTAGCCAAAAAACAACACCCCAAACAATATGGTGTTTTGTTTGATACCATTTCGGTTTGTTTTTCCAAAGGATTGGGTGCGCCTATAGGCTCAGTCTTAGTATCTGATGCCGAAACCATGCACAAAGCCTTGCGCATCCGAAAGATATTTGGCGGGAATATGCGACAATCAGGCTATTTGGCGGCGGCCGGAATCTACGCTTTGCAAAACAACATCAAACGCTTGGAAGACGATCACCGCAGGGCTAAAGAGTTGGGTCAGCTGTTACAACAATTGCCATGGGTTGCCACTGTGGCTCCAACTGAAACCAATATTGTGATTTTTGAAGTCAAAAAACCGTTGACGGAGAAGCAAGTAATTGACACCTTAAAAGCTAAAGGCATTCTCATCAGCTCTATGGGACAAGGCAAATTACGCATGGTAACACACCTTGATTACAAACAAGTTTTACACGAATATGTGTTGGAAAATTTAGGTAAAGTGCAGTTCTAGGTAAAAAACTGTTTTCCTATAGAAATCAAGCCAATAAGCAAAATTAAAATCAGTGAAATCATTCTGAATTTTACTTGCGGAATGTAGGCTAACAATTGTTTACCCAAATAAGAACCCAACAAACCGATTACGAAAAGAAACGGAATATAAATCATGTCGTGTTGGTGAATAAAACCGTTTTTGTAATATACTACGGTTCGAGTTAAGTCAATCATCATATCAATGGCTGCCGACGTGGCAATGAAAACGCTTTTTTCCAAATTAAAGGCTGCCATTGTTAATCCTCTAATAGCACCGCCGGTTCCTAACAAACCGGCTGAAAATCCTGAAAATACACCACCTAATGTGGCATTTTTTTTATTAGGCGGAATGATTAAATCTTTTTTAATCAGGAAAATCAAACTCATGGCCACCAAGAAAATACCTAAAAGTATTTCCAGCCAATAGCCTTGTATGTATTTTGACAGTAAGCCACCAAGAATTACAAATAGGACAGAAGGCAAACCAATATAAAGCAATAGATTTTTGTCTAATCCTTCTCGGAACAAGACTATTTTACTCAGGTTACTCGCCAAGTGAAAAACGGCAGTCAATCCTAGAACCGAATGAAAATCGAAATAAAAATTACCTATCGGGACAAAAAAAACAGAAGAACCAAAGCCACCAACCGTACCAATAATTTCAGCCAATAAGGCCAATAGTAAAAAAGGGTAGCTGATGTTCATTCTTACTTAAATAAATCCATGCCCGGAATATTCGGCATGCCTTCTTTGGCTACAGCAGCTAATTCTGCTTCGTTAACGTTCGTAGCTTTTTCGATGGCTTTGTTTAAGACCAAAATCAGATAATCTTCCAATTGTTCTTTGTCTTCTAACAAACTTTCATCTATGGTAATCGAACGAATTTTTCGATTGGCGGTGATGGTTACTTGCAGTAAGTTGTCGTTGCTTTTTTCGTCAATCAATACCGAGTCTAAACGTTGTTTTGTAGCTTCAATTTTTTGTTGGGTCTCTTTGAGTTTGCCCATCATGTTCATCATGTCTCCAAACATAAATTATCATTTAAATTAAAGTGCTAAGGTAACAAATACTGTTAATTTCTAAGTGTATAACTTCCGAAGTTTTGTTAAAGTTATGCAGGCATAATACTTATTTTTGTTGATTATAATTAAACGATACTAATGCCAAACGCCATACAACCGCCTAAAGCGAAAATAATTCCCAAAATTCTGGAAAAGCACGGCCATTCGAGAACCGATAACTACTATTGGCTGAATGAAAGAGAAAATCCTGAGGTTATTGATTATTTGAATCAGGAAAACGAATATTACCAAAAATCGACTGCCCATACCAAAGATTTTCAAAACAATTTGTTCGAGGAGATGAAGGCGCGAATTAAGGAAGACGATGAATCGGTGCCTTATTTTTACAATGGTTACTACTACATCACCCGTTTCGAAAAAGGCAAAGATTACCCAATCCATTCCCGAAAAAAGGGCAGTTTGGAAGCGCCCGAAGAAATCATGTTTGATTGCAACGAAATGGCTAAAGGACATGCTTATTTTAACTTGTCCGGCTTAAGTGTTAGTGAGGACAATATTTGGGTTAGTTTCGGAGTTGATACAGTTTCCAGAAGGCAATACACCATACAAATCAAGAATTTGCAAACGGGAGAAATTCTGCCTGTTAAAATAGAAAACACCACCGGTGGTGCGACCTGGGCGAGTGACAATCAAACCCTATTTTACTCCAGAAAAGACGAACAAACCTTGCGTCCGGATAAAATTTACAAACACAAATTAGGCACGACAGCTGATAAAGATGTATTGGTTTTCTTTGAAAAGGATGAAACTTTTGATGTTTCGGTATACAAATCGAAATCGAAAAAATACATCATCATTAACTCCAATAGCACCATGACTACGGAATATCGCATGGTATTGTCGGCTACACCTGATGCGAAGTTTACGGTTTTTCAAAAGCGTACCCGAGGGTTGGAATATTCTATGTCGCATTTTGGAGACCATTTTTATATCGTTACCAATAAAGACAAGGCAACCAACTTTAAATTGATGAAAACGCCGGAAACGGCCACGACCAAAGATAAATGGATTGATGTGATTCCGCATCGAGAAGAAGTGTTATTGGAAGATATTGATATTTTCAAAGACTATTTAGTAGTTACTGAGCGATACAATGGTTTGAATCAAATTCGAATCATGCCGTGGAATGGGGAAGGCGACTATTATTTGCCTTTTGACAGTGAAACATTTACGGCTTACACCACTACCAATTTGGATTTTGATACCGAAATTCTTCGTTACAGTTTCCAATCTTTGACTACACCATCTTCGGTAATCGATTTTAACATGCGTACTAAAACCAAAACGGTTTTAAAAGAGCAAGAAGTTTTAGGAGGTAATTTTGACAAGCATAATTACGAAGAAAAACGTATTTGGGCTACTGCCAAAGACGGAACAAAAATCCCTATATCGATGGTATATCGCAAAGGAATGCAAAAAAACGGCAAGAACCCGACTTTGTTGTATGCCTACGGTTCGTATGGGGTTACTATGGATTGTTATTTTTCGACGGTTCGTTTGAGTTTATTAGACCGTGGTTTTATTTATGCCATTGCACACATCCGTGGTGGTGAAGATTTGGGGCGACCATGGTATGAAAACGGCAAACTCTTAAAAAAGAAAAATACTTTTACGGATTTTATCGATTGTTCCGAATTTTTGATTGAGCAACAATACACTTCAAACCAACATTTGTATGCCGAAGGCGGTTCTGCCGGTGGTCTTTTGATGGGAGCAGTGGTAAACATGGCACCATACTTGTATAACGGAGTGATAGCACAAGTTCCTTTTGTAGATGTGGTAACCACTATGCTGGACGATAGTATTCCGCTTACAACAGGAGAATACGATGAATGGGGCAACCCTAATGAAAAAAAATATTACGATTATATGCTTTCTTATTCGCCTTATGATAATGTAGTGGCTCAGGAATACCCTAATCTTTATGTGTCAACCGGTTTGCATGATTCTCAGGTGCAATATTGGGAACCGGCCAAATGGGTTGCTAAGCTTAGAGTAATGAAAACTAACAACAACCAATTGTACTTAGATACCAATATGGATGCGGGTCACGGAGGTGCTTCGGGAAGGTTTGAAGCCATTAAGGAAATTGCTAAAGAATACAGTTTTTTGTTAGATTTAGAAGGAATAAAAAAATAGTTTAAAATATTTTATTAAATTTGCAACGTTTGGGAGTCTGTAAAATTGGCTTCATAACTACGCCTTGACTAATTTATTTTATGAAAGAAGATATAAAAGCTCACGATAATGTGCTAAGTTTAATAGGGAACACACCTCTTATTAAACTTAACAGAATCACAGAATCTTTACCCGGAAATTTCTACGCTAAGGTTGAAGCTTTCAATCCGGGTCACTCCACTAAAGACAGAATTGCATTATATATTATTGAAGAGGCTGAAAGACAGGGAATTCTAACTCCGGGAGATACCATCATCGAAACTACATCGGGGAATACCGGTTTTAGTTTGGCTATGGTGAGCATCATTAAAGGGTATAATTGTATTTTAGCGGTTAGTTCAAAATCATCTAAAGATAAAATAGATATGCTCCGCAGTTTGGGCGCCAAAGTATACGTTTGTCCGGCTCACGTTTCTGCCGATGACGAGCGTTCTTATTACAATGTTGCCAAGCGTTTGCACGAAGAAACTAAAGGTTCGGTTTATATCAACCAGTATTTTAACCAACTGAACATTGATGCGCATTACAAATCTACCGGTCCTGAAATTTGGGAGCAAACCAACGGAAAGATTACCCACTTAGTAGCTTGTAGCGGAACAGGAGGAACTATCTCAGGGGCTGCCAAATTTTTGAAAGAAAAAAATCCTAACATCAGAATATTAGGTGTTGACGCATTTGGTTCTGTATTGAAGAAATACCACGAAACCAAAGAGTTTGATGCCAACGAAATTTACCCTTACCGCATTGAAGGCTTAGGAAAAAATTTAATCCCAACGGCTACCGATTTTGACTCTATTGATCATTTTATGAAAGTAACCGATGAGGAAAGCGCACACACTACACGTGAGATTGCCAAAAAAGAGGGATTGTTTGTAGGCTATACTTCGGGTGCTGTTATGCAAGCCATTAAGCAATATGCTGAAGAAGGTGAATTCAATGAAAAAAGTAATGTTATTGCTATTTTCCCGGATCACGGATCTCGTTATATGAGCAAAGTGTTCAGTGATGATTGGATGAATGAACAAGGTTTCTTTGACAGTATCAATGTGGAAGAAGCACAAAAAGTGGAATTTATCAAGTAGTATTAAGAATCAAGATATATAAAACGTCGAGTATTTGCTTGGCGTTTTTTTTTTTGCACAGATTAAAGGAAAGTTATAGTGAAGCAGATGGTTGAATTTAGCCCTTATTCTCCCTAAGTTTCGAGAGGCATTCTTTGTGTCTGACATGTTAAATCTGTTAGGTACAAAGATAGACCCAAAAGCGAAAAGATTGAGCTAAGTAAAAGCATGAAAGCTACTCCTATAAACAAAAAACGCCCGGCAAAAGCCAAGCGTTATTTTTAAATTTTGATATCTAATATTATTCCTTCATGGTGTGATAAACATTCATCACATCATCGTCTTCTTCTATTTTTTCCAAAAGTTTTTCAACGTCGGCCATTTGCTCTTCTGTCAATTCTTTGGTGATTTGCGGAATTCTTTCAAAGCCGGAAGATAAAATTTCTAAACCACGGTTTTCTAATTCTTTCTGTATGGCACCGAAGCTTTCGAAAGGCGCGTACATTACGATACCGTCTTCATCATCGGCAAAAATTTCTTCTACACCGAAATCAATCATTTCCAATTCTAATTCTTCCACGTCTTGACCCGCGGCCGGAATACGGAAATTGCAAGTATGGTCGAACATAAACTCAACCGAACCTTGTGTACCTAAAGTACCGTTGCACTTGTTGAAATAGCTGCGGATGTTGGCCACAGTTCTATTGTTATTATCAGTAGCGGTTTCGATTAGGATGGCTATTCCATGCGGTGCGTAACCTTCAAAAAGCACTTCTTTATAATTGGCAGTATCTTTATCTGTAGCTTTTTTAATAGCACGTTCTACGTTTTCTTTAGGCATATTAGCCGCCTTAGCATTTTGCATTACGGCTCTTAAGCGAGAGTTGGCATCAGGGTTTGGTCCGCCTTCTTTCACCGCCATAACGATGTCTTTTCCGATACGAGTAAATGCTTTGGCCATAGCTGCCCAACGCTTCATTTTTCTTCCTTTTCTAAATTCAAATGCTCTTCCCATTGCTGATAGAATTTGTTTTTATTTTGAGTGCAAAAATAAGGTAATAATCGATTAATGCAAATGATAGCGATTACAAATTATCCTATAGGAACATGAGAGGAAATAAAGTTATCTCCTGTGGTGTTCCACTGGTTGATGATGTTATTTTTTTCTTGGAAGTTGGTGTTGTTTATTTTGTTATAGTTATCAATTTCTTTATTAACCTGCTTCACCATATTGTTGTAATTGTCAATTTCTTCTTTAGTTCGGTCTTTATCCGATTTGGACTCTAGTGTTTTTTTAGCGGTTTCAAATTTTTCGTTAAACATCATAAATTCAACAATTTTCGGAACAAATTGTTGGCCTTGTTTTTTGTAGAATTCCAGCGCTTTTTTGGTTATCAATACCATCGAATTATCTGTGCCGAATGGTTTGATAGATTTGAGCTTTTCCAAACCTTCATCTGCATATTGTATTAATGTTGCCGCATTTTGTTGGATGCCGCCAATGTCATTTTTTTCGATGGCATTAGAAAGATACAAATCGGTTACATTGGCCTTAAAGAATATAAGGTAAAGTTCAGTGTGATAGGCAAAAACTTCGTTAGAGATTTTGATTTTTTTCCCTAACTCGCTGGTATTTTCCGAAAGGGTAATATTGTATTTAGAACAAAAATTCTTTTGCGCTAATTCGGCTTTTTCGTTTTCGGTATCAATTTTTTTGTTGACCAAATCACGCGTCATTATATAAGCTTCCATAGCATCATAAGATTGCTCGGCAACTTCTTGCATGTCGATAATTTTATCGTATTCCTCGTTGATATTTTTTTCAGAGATACTTAAGTATTCCAATATTTGGTTGCGGTACTCTGTATCACCTTTGTAACCGTCTTTTAGAGCAGCAATCTTTTTACTGGCAGTTTGGATGCTTTTAACTAATAATTTTCTGGTATTGTCTATGCGGCGTGCGCTTTTAGAATGTGCTACGGCTGAAGTGTATTTCCACATACTTCTGGAAATGTTCTCTTGTTCTTTCCCTATGTAATTTAAATAGTCAACCGGAGTCTTAAATTCTTGAGCATTTAAATTGACGCTGACAAAAAAGAGTAGAGTATAAAGCCATTGTTTTTTCATAATTTAAGGTTTAAGGTTAATGCTGTCGTACAATATATTCAAAGCTTCGGCTATGTGATAATTTTGTTTAATTTCTTTGCTTCTTTCGAGGTTGGTACTTTTAAGATACTCGTCAAATTTCTGATTTTCAAGGTCAACAGTATTTTGTATGATAACTATGTCTTGATCAATTTCTCCTGTGGTTTTAATGGTTTTCCAAAGCGAATTCATTTTATTAACATCTTCAAACACAGCAGAAAATTGTAAAGTAATCGGAGGCAAATCACCATCAAAAAGCGGATTAATTTTAGCATTAAGTTCGTTTACCTTTTTGGCATAATCATTATTTTGAATTCGTGCTTGACTCGATTGTATCAGTTTAGATTTTAGTTCGTCATTTGCCAATCGGTTGTATTTCAAACTAATGTTGAGCAATTCATTTTTTAAGGCAGTTTTATTACTGTCTTCACGCGGCATTTGTTTGTCGAACAAAAGCGGAATTTCCACATCCGGTGTTATACCTACATATTGATTGCTCTTTCCGGTGATGCGGTAAAATTTTTCGAGCGTTAGCTTTACAAATTCTTGATTTTGGTCATCAATTGGAATAATGCGTTGCATGGATGCTTTTCCTAAAGAACGATTCCCTACTATAATAGCTCTGTTGTAATCTTGCATGGCGTTAGCAAAGAATTCACTTGCCGAAGCTGAAAAGCCGTTAATCATAACAATCATTGGTCCGTTGTAAATGGTACCGCGATTTTGGTCTTTGAGTATTTCTCTTTTTTGTTTGCCATCGCTCATAACAGCTAACGGGCCAACATCAATAAAAAGACCACTCAATTTGACCGCTTCTTCCATAGAGCCGCCGCCGTTATTTTGAATATCAATGATGATACCACTAACACCATCATCCTCAAGCTTGTAAACTTCTTTAGCTACATCATTACTAACACTTGACTTACCGTTCTCAAAAGTGGCATAAAAACTCGGAATTCGGATGTATCCAAAATAGTCATTCCCTTTTTTAAGTTTGAAACTGTAAACATTGTTCTGATAGTCTTTCATGACTTTCTTATTTAACCGAACACTGTATATTTCCCCGCTTTTTTTTCTAAAAGTAAAATCAGCTGTAGTATATTCTTTGGATGTGATAATCTCCTCGATTTTTTTCATCGACGAACAAGCAATATGGTACTCGTTATTTTGATAAGTAACCTTTAATAATTGATCTCCTTTGTCTATTTTTTCACTAAAATAAGCTGAGCTGCCGGGAATGATTTCTTCCACCGTCATCTCATCTTTTTCAGACATCGACATGTAAAAACCGAATGTCATATTGTCGGAACTGACCGTAGCATAGAAGGATGATTTGTCGCTTTCCGAGAAATAATCGGTATGCGGATCAAAGTAAGAGCAAAAAGTACTGAAAAATAAATTGTAAAATTCTGTTTTGGTCAGCGCATAAGCTTCCGCTTTGCATTCAAACTTGTCAAAAATATTGGCCTTGCTTTCCATGGCTAATCGATCAAAATTTCGGACAAGAGAATCTTTGTTGGTACTTAACTCGGCAACCTCACGCAAAACATTAAATAAGAGTCGCTTTTTATAAAGATGTTGTAGTTCTTTTTCGTCTTTGGCATAAGGAAAAGCGTTGCGGGAAAATTGTACTTGCTCATTACTGCTCAAAGGAAAAGTTTCTTTTTTAATGTTTTCCAGAAGCCTTTTATAGCGGTTTGTAGTGTTGGTGTAAGCCAAATAAAAGTCGTCTAAAAAACCACAAGAATTATTATTCAAGTAATCGTCAATCTTGTATTGGTGTTTTTTTAATGCTTTAACTTCCGGTTCAATAAATAATCTGTTGTCTTCGTCAAGTCGATTTAAAAATGTTTTAAAAACATAAACCGATAAACTGTCGTCTATCGGTTTTGGCTTGTAGTGAAAATTCTGTATGAGCGAATTAATTTTTGAAAGTGTTTCACAAGGATTCTTTTCGGTTTGTCCCAAAAGAATACAAGGAAAAATTAAGGCTGCAATTAAGGATTTTATCACACTGTTATTTTTTGTAAAAAGGCATTTTTACCACTTTGGCCTTTACTTTATTGTTTCTGATTTGGATGAAGATTTCCGAGTCAACTGCGGCAAACTCCGTAGCCACATAACCCATGCCGATTCCTTTACCCAAGGATGGTGCCATGGTTCCGGAAGTTACAATACCAATATTGTTTCCGTTGGCATCCACAATTTCGTAATCGTGTCTCGGAATACCTCTTTCTATTAATTCAAAACCGATGAGTTTTCGAGTTACACCTGCTTCTTTTTGTTGTTTCAGATTTTCGGAATTGGTAAATTCTTTGGTGAATTTGGTAATCCAACCTAAACCGGCTTCAATAGGAGAAGTGGTATCATTAATGTCGTTACCATACAAGCAGAATCCCATTTCCAAACGAAGTGTATCGCGTGCTGCCAAGCCAATTGGTTTGATGTCGAAAGCGGCTCCGGCTTCAAAAACTTTGTGCCAAACTTGTTCTACTTCCGAGTTTTTACAATAAATTTCAAATCCGCCTGAACCGGTATAACCCGTAGCGGAAATGATAACATTATCAATACCTGCAAACGGACCGACTTCAAAATGGTAATATTTGATGGCTGCTAAGTCAACACTGGTTAACGATTGCATAGCTTCCACGGCTTTTGGCCCTTGAATGGCTAAAAGAGAATACTCATCAGACAAGTTGCGCATGTCAACCCCTAAATCGTTGTGTGATGCAATCCAGTTCCAATCTTTCTCTATATTAGAGGCATTGACAACCAATAAATATTGTTCTTCTTTCATGCGATAAACAATCAAGTCGTCAACAATACCACCATCGTTATTGGGTAAACACGAATATTGGGCACGCCCGATTTCTAATACAGAAGCATCGTTCGAAGTCACTTTTTGGATTAGTGCCAAGGCATTTTCTCCTGTGAGTAAAAATTCTCCCATATGAGAAACGTCAAAAACACCGACACCGTTTCTTACGGTTTCATGTTCGGCATTCACACCTTCATATTGCACCGGCATATTGTATCCGGCAAACGGTACCATTTTAGCACCTAATTTTTCATGAACGTGTGTTAAAGCTGTATTTTTCATTATAATTTAAATTGTGTTGTTGTTTGTTTTAAATTTTGAAATTGAGATTGCCATTGAAATGGTAAACTATTTTCTAACGAATGGCGGCAAAAGTTTAGTGCTGACTTCACCAAAACCGATTCGAACCGAACTGTTTTGACAATGTCCTTTGATGATTACCGTATCGTTGTCATTAATAAATTTACGCTCAGTGCCGTCGCTCATGATTAATGGATTTTTTCCACCCCAAGTCAGCTCTAACATCGAGCCGAAACTGTCAGGAGTTGGCCCTGAAATGGTGCCCGAACCCATCATGTCACCTGAATTTACACGACAACCGTTGGAAGTATGATGCGCTAATTGTTGTGACATCGACCAATACATGTATTTGAAATTGGATTTTGAAACCAAAGTCGGTACTGCATTTTCAGGCTCTATGTAAACTTCTAAGTTGATGTCAAAAGCGTTCTTTCCCTTTTGCTGTAAATAGGGCAGTGGTGTTGGTTCCTGTACCGGGCCTTTGCAACGAAATGGCTCCAAGGCATCCATAGTAACAATCCACGGAGAGATAGAGGAAGCAAAGTTTTTGGCTAAGAATGGTCCAAGTGGCACATATTCCCATTTTTGGATGTCGCGTGCACTCCAATCATTGAGTAAAACCATCCCAAAAATGTAATCCTCAGCTTCATTAACCGGAATATTTTCTCCCATAATGTTGGCATCGGTGGTGATGAAAGCCGTTTCCAATTCAAAATCGACTAAGCGAGACGGACCGAAAACCGGAGTTGTTTCGCCATTAGGTAAAGTTTGTCCCATAGGTCTGTGAACCGGAATTCCTGAGGGAATTATAGTGGAACTTCTGCCATGGTAACCCACCGGAATATGAAGCCAGTTAGGTAACAAAGCATTGTCCGGATCGCGGAACATTTTACCTACATTGGTGGCGTGTTCTTTACTCGAGTAAAAATCAGTGTAATCGCCAATCAATACAGGAAGTTGCATTTCAACTTCGTCCATGGTAAAGATTACAATCTCTCGGTGTTCAGGATTGTCTCTCAGTTTAGGATTGTTGCTATCAAAAATATCACCTATACGATTTCGCACCAAACGCCAAGTTTTTTTACCATCGGAAATAAAATCATTCAAGGTGTCTTGCATGAACATATCGTCGGTTAAATCAATGCCTTCGAAATAATTCAATTGTTGTAAAGCGCCTAAGTCGATGGCATAATCTCCGATTCTGGTCCCAATGGTAATCACGTCATCTTTGGTGAGAAAAACTCCGAAAGGGATATTTTGAATAGGGAAGTCGCTGTTTTCAGGAACGTTAAGCCATGATTTTCGATTAGGATTATTTGTTGTATTGGGCATGATGCTGTTGATTTAGTTGTTGAAAAATTAGCAATCAAATATATCATTAACTATTAATTTAACAAACGATTTTCGTAATTTTGACCTCAATTTAACGAAATATATTCAAATGCAACGCGACGAACAAATTTTTGACTTAATCCTTGAAGAACAAGACAGACAAATTCAAGGAATCGAACTCATTGCTTCTGAGAACTTTGTGAGTGATCAAGTAATGGAAGCTGCCGGTTCTGTACTAACTAATAAATATGCTGAAGGCTACCCCGGAAAAAGATATTATGGCGGATGTGAAGTAGTAGATGTTATTGAGCAAATTGCCATCGACAGAGCCAAAGCCTTGTTTGGTGCCGAATATGTAAATGTACAACCGCATTCCGGTTCACAAGCCAATACTGCTGTTTTTGCCGCTTGTTTGAAACCCGGTGATAAAATTTTAGGGTTCGATTTATCACACGGCGGTCACTTAACACATGGTTCACCGGTAAATTTCTCCGGTAAATTATATAATCCGGTGTTTTATGGTGTTGAAAAAGAAACTGGCGTGTTGAACTACGACAAGATTCAGGAAATTGCCACTAAAGAACAACCTAAAATGATTATAGCCGGTGCTTCGGCGTATTCCCGTGACATGGATTTTAAACGTTTCCGAGAAATCGCGGATAGCGTTGGCGCTCTGTTATTGGCCGATATTTCGCATCCTGCCGGTTTAATCGCTAAAGGTTTGATGAACGACCCTATTCCGCATTGTCATATAGTAACGACTACTACGCACAAAACCTTACGCGGACCAAGAGGCGGAATGATTATGATGGGGAAAGATTTCGAAAATCCATGGGGATTAACTACGCCAAAAGGAGAAATCAGAATGATGTCGCATGTTTTGGATATGTCGGTTTTCCCGGGTAACCAAGGCGGACCGTTAGAGCATATTATTGCCGCTAAAGCAGTTGCTTTTGGAGAAGCTTTATCAGACGAGTTCTTTACTTACGCTTTACAAGTACAAAAAAATGCCAAAGCCATGGCGGAGGCTTTTGTAAAAAGAGGTTATAATCTAATATCAGGTGGAACGGATAATCACATGATGTTAATCGATTTGAGAAATAAAAACATCACCGGTAAAGACGCTGAAATTGCTTTAGGAAAAGCAGAAATCACGGTAAACAAAAATATGGTGCCTTTTGACGACAAATCACCTTTTGTAACATCAGGTATTCGTGTTGGAACTCCGGCCATTACTACACGCGGTTTGGTAGAAAGCGATATGGAAACTATAGTGGATTTGATTGACCGAGTGATAAGCAATGCTACTAACGATGAAATGTTAGAAAACATTGCCGATGAAGTCAATGAAATGATGAGCGAAAGAGCAATTTTTGTTTACTAAACACATATCAACAATCAATAGTCTAAACCTTCAAGAGCAATTTTGAAGGTTTTTTTAAGTTACCGTTATGTCAGTACTCAAATTAAAACTGCCAACCGACCCCAGATGGGTTAATATAGTAGAAACCAACATTGGCGAAATTCTAAGCGACCATGCGTGGTGTGAGCAAAAAGCAGCCACAAATGCTATCAATCTTATCATCAATAATTCTGAAAAGGAAGATTTGGTTACGGCCATGTTGGCCATCTCCATAGAAGAAATGGAGCATTTTAAAATGGTTCATGATATTATCAAAAAACGAGGCTTAGTATTGGAGCGTGAACGCAAAGACGATTATGTTAACGAATTGGCCAAGTATATGAAACAATCTTCAGATGGTAGTCGAGAAAGTGGTTTAATAGAACGCTTACTATTTGCCGCCATGATTGAAGCCCGAAGTTGTGAACGTTTCAAGGTGTTATCTGAAAATATCAACGATGTAGAATTGGCAAAGTTTTACCGCGACTTGATGGAAAGTGAAGCTTCGCATTACACTACTTTTATAGGTTTTGCCAGAAAGTATTCAGAAACCATCAATGTTGACAAGCGTTGGCAGGAATGGTTGGATTTTGAAGCCAAAGTGATTGCCAATTACGGGACCAAAGAAACGGTACACGGCTAATCCTTAACCACAATATCATATTTTTCCAATAATCCTTTCAAGCCATCCGTACTAAAGATGGCTTTTTTGATTTTGTTTTTTTCCGGATCAAAAGCATAATCATAGCTGGTTGAAAAATCGGCTTTGTTGGCTATAGTGTCAATAAATACAGCCCTTCTCAAATTGCAGTTGTCAAATAAGACTTCTGTCAAATCACAGCCCATAAAATCTACCGCTATCAAACTACAGTTGATGAACTGCATTTTGCGGAGCTTTAAAGCGTAAAATTTTGAATAATCCAACAGACAATCTTTAAAGTGAAATTCATAAATCACTTGGTCTGTCATGGCAAAATTGACATTGGTGAAATTACATTTGTTAAACCAAACGCCTCGCAAGGAAACATAGTTGATTTTAGCTTCTTTAAAATTGCATTCAAAAAAGGTACAATCCACAAAAGAAATGGTCTTGAAAGTGCAATTGGTAAAATCACAATGTCTGAATGTACAATTTTCAAATTCTTTGTATTGGGTATTGTCGTCGTCAGAAATGTCAAATTGGAATTCCTGATCCAATATATAATCTGAAGCCATAGCGAAATTTTTAGCGGTAAATCTACTAAATAAAATGCCAAACCCTTACTAACAATTGTTGATAAAATTTAGTTGGCTTTCTTCATTTTTTGCACTAACCAATGATGATAAGTGATACTTTTGATTGTAACCTAACTTTTAAAGTATGAGAATTGAAACCGATTTGAAACTGGGCTTTAAAGATGTAATGATAAGACCTAAACGGTCGACTTTGAACAGTAGAGCGCAAGTCTCTTTGGAGCGTGAATTCAAGTTTTTGCACAGTACCCATCTCTGGACCGGAATACCCATTATGGCGGCCAATATGGATACCGTTGGTACTTTTGAAATGGCTTTGGCCTTGGCTAAAGAGAAATTGTTTACCGCCATTCACAAGCATTATTCGGTAGCCGAATGGAAAGCTTTTTTGGACAAGGCACCAAGAGATGTATGCAACTTCATAGCAGTTAGCACAGGCACCGGAATAAATGATTTCCAAAAAATAAATGCCATATTTGAACAACATCCACAGCTGAAATTCTTGTGTATTGATGTAGCCAATGGGTACTCTGAGCATTTTGTGGCTTTTTTGCGTCGGGCCAGAAAACAATTCCCGGACAAAGTCATCATAGCCGGTAATGTAGTAACCGGTGAAATGGTAGAAGAATTATTATTGGAAGGTGCAGATATTATCAAAGTGGGTATTGGGCCGGGCTCAGTTTGCACTACCAGAGTAAAAACCGGCGTAGGTTATCCGCAATTGTCCGCTATAATAGAATGTGCAGATGCCGCTCATGGTTTGGGTGGTCATATCATCAGCGATGGAGGTTGTGCTATTCCCGGTGATGTAGCCAAAGCTTTTGGAGCAGGTTCCGATTTTGTAATGCTGGGCGGTATGTTGGCCGGACATACTGAAAGTGGAGGCAGTTTGATTGAAATTAACGGAGAAAAATTCAAAGAATTTTACGGAATGAGCTCGGAAACCGCCATGAAAAAACACGTTGGTGGAGTAGCCGAATACAGGGCCAGTGAAGGCAAAACCGTTAAAGTGACATTTAAAGGTGATGTTATCGATACTTTACATGATATTTTAGGAGGTTTGAGAAGTACCTGTACCTATGTTGGAGCTTCAAAATTAAAAGAGTTGACAAAACGAACTACCTTCATCAGAGTAACCGAACAGGAGAATACGGTTTTCGGTAAATTATAATCATGACAATAGGGACTACTTTTTTTAATCATTGTCCGAGTTGCAGCTCGACAAATTTTGAGTACAACAATAATTTCAAGTTTCATTGCTATGATTGCAACTTCGTGTTGTACCACAACATAGCGGCGGCAGTTGCTTTGGTTTTTACATTTGAAGATAAAATCCTGTTTACTGTTAGAAATGTAGAGCCGGATAAAGGCAAACTCGACTTACCCGGTGGCTTTATCGATCCGGGTGAAACAGCGGCAGAAGCTGCTTGCAGAGAAATAGCAGAAGAATTAGGGTTGAAAATCAGTCGGGACGATTTGCAGTATCTAACTACTGCTCCGAATGATTATTTGTATAAAAATGTAGCTTATCGAACGCTGGATATATTTTATGAATGTAAGTTAAGTTCAGATACTATTGCCGTAAAAGCCAAAGATGAAATTCAGGACTTGGTTTGGTTGAAGCGTAATGAAATTGTATTGGATGCCATCGGTTTTGTTTCTATCCGAAAGGTTATAAATGACCATTATCTTATAAATTAATAGTGATTTGACTTACTATTTCCTTTAAAAACTTATTTTTGATGACAATAATCCATCAATCATTATGTCATCTAATCAAAACAAATTCTTCAGGCTTTTTAAACTCATTAAGCAATCGCTCAAAGGAGAAGAGCACGATTATACCCAAGGCAATGTAAAAACGGCTATACTGTTGCTTGCTGTTCCTATGATTTTAGAATTGAGCTTGGAATCGGTATTTGCGGTGGTTGACATTTATTTTGTTGGGCATTTGCCTAATGCAGATGTTGCTGTGGCTACCGTGGGTTTAACCGAAGCTGTAATTTCTTTGGTGTATACTTTAGGTATTGGGTTGAGTGTGGGAGCCACTGCTATTGTAGCACGTAGGGTAGGTGAAAAAGATTTTACAGAAGCTTCTAAATCAGGCGCTCAAGCCATTTGGGTTTCTATTTTGATCGCTATAGCAGTTGCTTTGGCAGGCGTTTATTTTGCTGCTGATATTTTAGCTTTGATGGGAGCAAAACCGGAAGTAATTTCCGAAGGAAAAGTATTTGCTCAAATCATTTTTGCCAGCAGTCCCGCAATTATTTTGTTGTTTTTAATCAACGGAATTTTCAGAGGTGCGGGCGATGCTGCAATGGCCATGAGAAGTTTATGGTTGGCCAGCCTTATTAATATTATCTTATGCCCGCTTTTAATTTACGGCTACGGTCCGTTTCCCGAATTAGGATTGAAAGGAGCCGCCATCGCTACTGCAGTAGGCAGAACCACCGGTGTTTTATACCAATGCTACCATTTGTTTTTTAAAAACAGAACGATACAAATTTACCGACATTATTTCAAGCCCAATATAGAAATTGTCTCATCGCTGTTGGGTATTTCGATGCCGGCTATGTTGCAATTTTTTATCCAAAGCGGCAGTTGGATAGTACTCACTTATATCGTTTCAATCACCGGCAGTACTGATGCTAGTGCCGGTTATCAAATAGCGATACGAAATGTGGTATTCTTTATTTTACCGGCTTGGGGTTTGAGCAATGCGGCAGCTACCTTAGTGGGACAAAATTTGGGTGCCCATCAACCGGAGCGTGCCCAGCAAAGTGTGATGTTGACTACCAAATACAACGTGATTTTCATGAGTGTGGTGACCATACTATTTGTAGTGTTTTCAGAATGGATTATCAGTTTTTATACTGCTGATGAAGTTATATTGGCTTACGGAAGCAAAGCCTTACGGATTATCGGATTTGGATATGTTTTTTATGGTATCGGAATGGTAATGATACAAGCATTAAACGGTGCCGGTGATACCAAAACCCCTACATGGATTAATGTGTTTTGTTTTTGGATGATACAAATTCCGTTGGCTTGGTTTTTGGCGGTTTATTCAGAATTGGGTCCGGTTGGAGCATTTATTGCCATTCCAACAGCCGAAACTGTATTGGCATTATTGGCTTATTATTTTTTCAAAAAAGGAAAATGGAAAGCCGTTAAAGTGTAGTAGCTTTAATAACCAGTCAGTTGCAAATTTTTGTCGTCTTTTTTGATTTTTAAATCATTTTTGATTTGCAAGTTTATCAAATATGCCTATATTTGCACCCACAAAAAGGCCTCGTGGCGCAACTGAATAGCGCATCTGATTACGGCTCAGAAGGTTACAGGTTTGAATCCTGTCGAGGTCACGAATAAATGCTATAAAATCAAAAAAAATGACAAGCTCGCTTGATCATTTTTTTTGTTTTATAGGATTTTCAAAGCGGAGCTTTGCCAGGATATGTAATCTAGTTGAATTTAAGATATTGTTGGACGAACAATAAAATGACAAGCTCGCTTGATCATTTTTTTTGTTTTATAGGATTTTCAAAGCGGAGCTTTGTCAGGATATGTAATCCTATTGAATTTAGGATATTGTTGGACGAACAATAAAATGACAGGCTCGCTTGATCATTTTTTTTGTTTTATAGGATTTTCAAAGCGGAGCTTTGTCAGGATATGTAATCCTGTTAAATTTAAGATATTGTTGGACGAAAGATAAAATGACAAGCTCGCTTGATCATTTTTTTGTTTTATAGGATTTTCAAAGCGGAGCTTTGTCAGGATATGTAATCCTGTTGAAGATGTCTACTTTATTTATTCTTCTCCAGAGCCTTAGTAGTTACATAATACCGCCAAGCCAATATAGCCAATTGCCATTTTTTGGCTTTGGCCGGATCTAATCTTTGCTTGGTGAAGCTGGGTAACAGAACTTTATTTAGTTTAGCTAACAGTTTGTACATTTGTTTGTATTTGTTGCAAAAATAAAAAAAACCGCCTTAAGCGGTTTTTATCTTTTAAGCCTTTTGTGTTTTCAAATTCGATTTGGTTTTTTTGAGTTCTTTTCGGGCTTCTTCTAATTCTTTTTTGGCTTTTTCCAGTTCTTTCTTGGAATCTTCTAAATCCTTGTCGGTTGGCGTTTCATTTTCCAACTTGTTGTGTTTCATCAAACGGTCAATTTGCTCTTGCATTTTTTTCATTTGCTCCGCTATATCGTCCTGTTGGTTGAAATTGAAACCCGGAAACTCTCTTCTGGAAAAAAAACTGTCTTGATTGTTTTTCTTGATTTCTTCCAATTCTTCCAGGGTATAATCTTCGCCACCTTCAATGACTTTTCCGTCTTCAATCACTAAAGGCTTTTTGTCATCTCGTAAAATTTTAATTCTCGATTTGGTTTGTCCGAATGATTGACCTTCAGGTATTCTAAAATCAAATTTGTCTATCGATAAGCTGTCATTATCGAAATTAAATTGGAATTTTTTCATCAAATCATCTCCCGAAAAACTGCTGATGAATGGGTTATTGCCAAAACTGTTTTCAGGTTCGCCGAATCCCACCGCTTCTCCTTGTTTATAGAACCTAATGGTTGGTATCGGTTTGGGCGAATTGTAACTCAAATTCCCTTTACTACCGCTTTGGTCTTCAAAAGCCACTTCTATAGCCGTAATCTCATTTTTATCATTACGCTTAATATTATTGTATTTGATGGTTACACCGTACGCTTTTAACGCTTTAATATCGTCTTTCATTTCTTGCTCGGGTGTATTTTTGTTCCAAGTCATTACAACATTGTCTTTAGCCTTTTTATCGCTTAGAGAAAAGGATTGACTTTTGGTTTGAGCTACAGTAAATAAAGAAGTTAACAACAACAGGGTTATCAGATTAAACAACTTTTTCATACAGTTTAAAAATTTATTGAATGGTTAAACGATTTTAATCAAACTTATAAACTTGTGTCATTCAAGCGGATGAGATTGACAAAATTTTAACTTTTTTGACTGGTCTTTTTCAAATCAGCTTTGGCTTTTTCCAATTCGGCTTTGGCCTTGATCATTTCTTCTTTGGCTTTCAGCATTTCTGCTTTGGCCTTTTCCATTTCGGCTTTTGCTTTTTCCATGTCGGGTTTTGACAATTCCATTTCACGACGCGCTTTTTCCATTTCCGGTCTGGCTTTTTCCATTTCCTCTCTGGCACGAAGCATTTCTTTACGTACAAGATCTCTGCTTTTGCTTAATTGTTTGCGTATTTCCGGTTTCATTCTTTGGATTTGGATTTGTGCGTTTTTCATAGCATTACTTCTGATTTTGGCTATGTCTTCACCATTGATGAAAACTTGTTTGTCTTCGCCGTTGCCATCAGTTTCAATCTTGATATTAAATTCACCTTTAGCTTCCGCTTCCTCAATGGCTTTTTCAATTTCACTATCATCAGAAATCACTTTGCCGTTGATGATAACCAAAGGTTTTTGGGCACCTTTGCGAATTAAGATATTGGCTTTATCCACATCGTGCCAAGCGAAAGCTTCCGGTAATTCGGGCATTTCGGGCATATCCGGGAATTCAGGATGTTCCGGCATTTCGAAATCGAAGTCAAAATTAAAATCACTCACCTCGGCCAAGCTATCGCCGTCAAAGTGGAACACAAAAGGTTCTTTATCATTCGTTTTCATTCCCGGAACATTGGCATATACGCGCATTCCTCTTGGTTTGCCAAATCCGATTGCTTCCTCGTTTTTATAAAAATGAATAGGAGCAATAGGCTCGTTTCCGGCTACTTGTGATACCCCTTTGTTGCCTTTCTTGTCTTTGAACTCGACTTTAATTCCGGTAATCTCACCATTTTCATTGCGTTTGATTTTGGAATATTTCAAGGTTACACCGTGCTTTTCTTTTAAGCGTTGGGCTTCTCTTTTAAGATCGGCATCAGAGGTGTTTTTGTCAATTACCAAACGTACTTCTTCTTTAGGATTGGTTTGACTTAATACGGTATTACCCGTTTTTTCTTGGGCAATGGTTTTGATTTGGAAAAGCATCACAAAACCGATTAAAACAGGTAAGATGATGGAATATTTCCAAGCATTTCTTTGTTGGGATTGATTGGTGTTTAACATAACGATTCGTTTTTTGATTAATGATTGATAAAAATTATTGGTAATTGAGAGGCAATTTTGATTAGAAATTGCTTTGAGTAATGCCATTTGATACACTTTAGGATTTTCCAATTGCTGTACGGCTTTGTGGTCGGCTATGTATTCCAAGTTTTGGATAATGGCCTTTTTGTAAAGCCAAACAAAAGGATTGAACCAAAAAATGATACAGAACAATTTGGCCACCATAACATCGAAGGAATGCTTTTCGCGACTGTGTACTTTTTCGTGTAACAGTATGCTTTGCAATTCTTCGGGTGTGTACAGTGAGGAATTGTAAACGATATAATTGAAAAATGAAAAAGGAGCTATATTTTGGTTTAAATCAACAAGGGTAAAATCTTCTTTCTTAGTTTTTTGCTGATTGTAAAGCATTCGAAACAATGAAGTAAAATTGATTGCAATTCGGGCCAATAAAAACAAAGCAATGGCCAAATAACCAAACCAAACTAACGACATCCAATCGAAAGGTTCAGGAGTTGCAACTCGTGGTGTTGCCATCGTATTCTGAGAAGAATAGGCCACTAAATCAGCTAACGCCATTTTAGGCTTTTCAACATAAACTACTTTGGTGATATTAAACCAAGGCAGTAGGAGCGCAGTAAACAAGCCGGTCAACAAAAACCAACGATTGCTGTTGAAAAAAGTCTCTTTGCGCACCAAAAAATGATAGGCCAAATAAAAAGCAGCTATCAGTGCGCTCGACTTTAATAGGTTGATGAACAAGGTTTCCATATCATTTCTTTTGTTCGATGATGGCTAAAATCTCTCTGAGTTCCTCTGCTGAAATTTTTTCTTCTTCCGCAAAAAAGGAAACCAAGTTTTTGTACGAGCTGTTGAAATAATTTTCAATCGCCGTATTCATAAATCGCTTTCTGTACTCTTCCATTTTTACGATAGGATAGTACTGGTGGGTATTGCCAAAAGCTGTATGCCCAACAAAACCTTTGTCTTCTAAATTTCTGATGATAGTAGAAAGTGTATTGTAGTGCGGTTGGTCTTCGGTGATTTCGGCTAAGACTTCTTTCACGAAAGCCTTTTTCAGCTTCCACAAAATTTGCATGATTTCTTCTTCCTTGTTGGTTAACTTTTGCATAGTTATGGTTTTAATCGTTTTATCAAATGGACAAAACAAACCTATAACTATTTTTGTAGTTACGCAACTAAATTTATAGTTATTTAACTAAATTTTAAGTTTTAAAGCGAATTTACGTGATAAAGTAGTTGATTTACAATGGTTTGTTTTCAGCTTGGATGAGTTTGTACACCCAATAACCACAGGCTGTGCCCAGCAATCCGAATGTTCCCATATAGAGCCAATTCATTTGGTAGCCATCGGTTTTATAGTATTCAATAATTTCCATGCCAACTTTGGCACTCAGGATGTGAGCCAAACTGAAACTCATGGTATAAATGGCCATATAGCGTCCTTCGTGACCTTTGGGAGCTCGACTTAAGGCTACCGAATTGGAGAAAGGAAAAGCCAACATTTCTGCGAAAGTCATAAACAACATCATGATGGTTAAAATGCCAACCCAAGTGTTGATAAGCATCAAAAACATGCTAATAGCCATGAGAAAACAACCTAAAGTGACCATCTTTACTTTATTGATTCTTTTTCTTTCCACATAACTTACTATCGGCATTTCGCAAAAGAAAACCAATAGGCCGTTCATGGTGAGCAATAATCCGGTTTGGAATTCAGACAAATTAAATTGTTCTCGGTGGTAGAGTGGAATAGTGGTAAAAACTTGAAAAAACAATATCCCCGAAACCAAGCAAGTAAACAAAAACAACCAAAATGGTTTGTCTTTAAAAACCGAATGGGTCAATATTTCTCCCGGATGTTCTTTGTCGGTGAAAGCCGATTTTTTCTTCTCTTTTACCTTGAGCCAGAAAATTGAAATGGCTATGATACAACTCAGGCCGTCGACCCAAAACAAGCCTTTGTATCCAATACTCATAATGATTAAGCCACCTAAAGCCGGACCGGCAGCGAAACCTAAATTAATGGCCAAACGAACTAAAGTTAATGCACGTGTACGATTTTCCGGTTTGGCATAAGCTCCAATAGAAACAAACATAGCCGGTCGGTACATATCGGCCACCGACATGATTACGAACATACTGATGCAAAGGCCGATAAAACTGGTGATAAACTGAATCGCCAAAAACAACAAACCGCTGGTGAGCAAACTGAAAATCATGATTTTATAGAATCCGATTTTGTCCGAAAGTTTGCCGCCCAACCAAGAGCCTAACATCGAACCAACGCCGAAACAAACCATAATCCATCCGACTTGTCCGTAGCTAAATCCTAAATCTTCCTTTAAATATTTAGACAAGAAAGGCAAAACCATGGTTCCGGCTCGATTGATAAAAGTAATCAACGTTAGTATCCAAATTTCTCTGGAAAAACCTTTGAAGTTATCGATATAACGTTGGAAAGCTGTTTTAAGCATGAGGATTGATTGATGGGGTAAAGGTACGAAGTTCCTGCTTTTTGAAGTCAACAACTTTCTGAGTTTCCCAACATTTTTTGTATTATTTTTGTTGAAAAGTGTCCGATGAAAAAACTACTTTCTTTTTTACTGTTAATGCATGTTTCTTTGGTGATGTCGCAAGAAACCGCAGCCGAATTTCAAGCCAATCTCAACAGAGAATTTGCCAATCGCGAGGAAAGTCCGCTCACCGATGAAGATTTCAAAGTATTCCAATCGCTGGAATTTTATCCCATTGATGAGAAGTTTATAGTAGAGGCTAAATTTGTCAGAACACCTAAGGAAAAGGTTTTCAAAATGAAAACTTCAACCACTCGTTTACCGGAATACAAGAAGTATGGCGAATTGTTGTTCCAAATTGACGGAAAATCATTTAAGCTAAATGTTTACCAAAACATCGAATTGAGTAAAAAAGAAGGCTATGAAGATTATTTGTTTTTGCCATTTTCTGATTTAACCTGCGGCAAAGAAAGCTATATCGGCGGTCGCTACATTGACATGCGTATTCCCAAAACCAAAACAGTGACTATCGATTTCAACAAAGCATACAATCCGTATTGCGCTTACAATCATAAATATTCTTGTCCGATTGTGCCTTTGGAAAACGATTTGCCTATCGAAATTTTAGCAGGTGTGAAAAAATTCCACGACTGATGTTTTACAACTTACATACGCATCGTTTCACTAATAATTCGGAAATAACCGAATTGGTAAACCAATATCCTTGGGAGTTTGTTGCTGATATTCCGCAGTATTCCATCGGTATTCATCCTTGGTATATAGTGGAAAATCGAGTGGAAAGCGATTTGCATTTCATGGAGCAAAAGTTACAATTACCCGAATGTTGGGCATTGGGTGAATGTGGCTTAGACAAGCGAATCGACATCCCTATGGTCTTACAAACAGAAGTTTTTGAAAAGCAAATTGCTTTGGCCGAAAAGTACCACAAACCTTTAGTATTGCATTTGGTTGCGGCTTATCAGGAATTGATTGCTATTCACAAAAAACGACCTATCAAAGTACCGGTTATTTTACACGGATTTTCTAAAAATGAGCAAACCGCAAAGTCATTGTTGGATTGTGGTTTTTATTTGTCTTTTGGGAAATATTTGTTGCGGAATCCCGAATTGGCAGCTGTATTTCGATCGGTACCCAATGATCGCTTTTTTTTGGAAACAGATACCATAGAGGAAACATTAATGGAAGTTTACGATAAAGCTTCAGTCATTAAAGCTCTTAGCTTAACTGAATTGAAAAACCAAGTTGGCTTGAACTGGCGTAAAGTTTTTAAGTCATAAATCTTTTTCACAAAGGTTTTCTACTTTTTACACTACGTATTTTTCCTTATTTTTGCCGCTTTAAAATCGTATTTCATTAATTCGCATTACAATGGCAAAGTGGCAGGAAAGAGCTGAACTATTATTTAAAGAAGAAGGATTAAATCGTTTAAAAAAAGCGAATGTTTTGGTAGTTGGATTGGGTGGCGTAGGCTCGTTTGCGGCTGAGTTTTTGGCCAGAGCCGGTGTAGGAAACATGACCATAGTTGATGGCGATGTAGTTGATATTACGAACATTAACCGACAATTACCCGCTTTGCATTCTACGGTAGGATTGCCCAAAGTAAGTTTGATGGCTGCTCGTTTAATGGATATTAATCCCGAGTTGAATTTAACTCCCGTACAAGAATTTCTCTCTCCCGAAAGAGCCAACGAAATAGTTACTGCCGATTTTGATTACGTATTGGATTGTATCGATAGCGTAACGCCTAAATTAAATTTAATCATGGCGGCCAAAAGAAAAGGCGTCAAAGTCATTAGTAATATGGGCGCCGGTGGCAAATATGAAGCTTCTAAGGTAAAAGTGACCGATATCCGCAAAACCGATTATTGTCCGTTAGCAAAAGTGGTGCGAAAACGTCTTAAAAAAGAAGGCATTTCGAGCGGCGTGAAAGTTGTTTACTCTTATGAAAGACCGGATGAAAGCAGTGTAAAAATGACCGACGGAACCAACTTTAAAAAATCGTTTTACGGAACCAATAGTTGGATGCCTTGTTTGTTTGGATTGCATGCGGCTGAAACCGTGGTAAAATATTTGCTTAAAAAAGAAAATTAAATGGCAACCTCAGACCGACCGATTCTAAAACTTTCCTTGACGCCTTTCGACCGAAGTGTTGAAGTGTTAGGATTGTTGGTGTTGATTGGCTTTTGGATTTTTACCATCAATTATTATGCGTTACTTCCTGAAGTCATTCCAACCCATTTTGGCGGTGGCGGTAAACCCGATGGCTTTGGTTCCAAAGAAACTATTTTAGGATTGCCGATAGTGTCAACAGTTTTATATGTGATGTTGACTGTTTTTAGTCGATTTCCGCACAAAATGAATTATACGGTAACCATTACCGAAGCTAATGCTGAAGTACAATACCGAATCATGACCAGAATGATTAGGGTATTAAAAGTATTTGTCTTACTTGTCTTTTTTACATTGGATTACAAAACCGTGCAAATAGCTTTAGCCTGGCCGGATGTATTGGGTAGATGGTTTTTACTCTTACTGTTTGCTATGATTTTCGGTCCGTTATTTTATTTTTTAATACAATTGTCTAAAAACTCCTAACTTCTTCTTATTCGTAGCCTTAGAGCCTCAGAGTCTTAGCACCTTAGAACCTCAAAAACTATCATGATACAAACTGTAATTTTCGACATGGATGGCGTAATTGTAGATACCGAACCGGTACATCATTATGCTTATAACCAACATTTTAAAAAGCTAAAAATTGAGGTTAGCCCCGAAATGTATGCTTCGTTCACGGGTAATTCGACTAAAAATATTTTTGAGCGTTTGAAAGTAGCATTCAATTTGGAAGAAGATGTAACTACTTTAGTTGAAACCAAGCGCGAACTTTTTAACGAAGCTTTTGATCAAAAGGAAGATTTGTACTTGTTGGAAGGCGTGGAGGATTTAATAAAAGAATTATATGCCAATGGAATGCAGTTGGTTTTAGCTTCCTCATCGGCTACCGTAACCATCAACAGGATTTTCAATCGATTCGGATTGCATCAATATTTTTCCCATATTGTTTCCGGAGAAGATTTTCCGAAGTCGAAACCCCATCCGGCCATATTCCAACACGCCGCTTTTTTAGCGCAAACACCAGTGGAAAATTGTATAGTAATTGAAGACAGTACTAACGGAATTTTAGCAGCCAAAGCCGCCGGAATTTACTGTATCGGTTACGACAGTTTTCACTCCAAAATGCAAGATTATTCTAAAGCCGATAAAGTAATTAAACACTTTAATGAGCTGAGTTACGACAGTATTAAATCGATTACAACCAGTTAGTTAACTTTATTCTCTGTCGGGTAAAGTATGTTTGGCTAAAACCCTTTTACTGTCTGACTTTACAGAGGCTTCTTTTCGCATACCCCAAAAAAAGTCGGATGATTTCTTTCTGGCTTCTTCCAAGTTAACAATTGGTAAAGGATAATTTTTGCCTGGTATGAATTCGTGAAAAACTTGCTCAATTGGAGTTAACTTCCAAGGTTCATGGACAAATGGAGTAGGTAAGTGAGCCAATTCCGGTACCCATTTTTTGATAAACTCGCCTTCCGGATCGTGTTCTACAGCATTTTTTACCGGATTGTAAACGCGCAAAGTATTGATTCCTGTAACACCGGCTTGCATTTGAATTTGCGGATAATGAATGCCTGGCTCAAAATCAAGGAACTGTTGGGCAAGGTGTGGACTGCAATTTTGCCAAGGTTGAAACAAATGATGGGTATAAAACGAAACTACCAAAGCGCGCATCCGAAAGTTTAAATACCCTGTAGTGTTAAGGCATCGCATACACGCATCTACTATAGGTACTCCGGTTTTACCTGTAGCCCAAGCTAAATGCCAATCTTTACGGACAGTTTGTTTTAAGTTACGGTAGCCTTTGTTTACAGCCACAAACTCCATCTCACATTCCATTTCAAATTTTTGTATAAAATGCGCTTGCCATCGTAAACGAGAAGCAAAATTGGCTATTTGACGTTTGTTTTTACCACTTTTGGCTTTTAAACCTGCTGCTTGATAAACTTGCCTAACCGATAAATTCCCCCAAGCTATGTAAGGTGAAAGCCGACTGCAACCTTTTCTGGCAGCTTCGGGTTTGGAGATATGTCGGCTATAATTTTCAACGCGTTCTTCTAAAAAAGAATTCAAATAGCGCCTTCCTGTCCTGGTACCGCCTTTTTGAAAAGGTGCGTTTTTTTCTGTTTTTAAACTTGGTATGGTAAAATAATTTTCTATCTCTTCTAATTCGCGATATTTGATAAAACTTCGGCTATCGGCTTTGAAAGGAAAGCAGGGCTTCTCCATAAAATCGTACCAATCTTCTTTCCAATGTTTGCGATTTTGCAATCCGCGAATTACACCGTTTGTAACAAATTCATGCCAAGGAATACCATGTTCTTTCAGTATCTCGGCCACAGCCAAATCACGATCATAGGTGGTTTTAATTCCGGTTTCTTGATGGGAATAGATACCACGAATAGAAATGGATTCGATAAGTTTTTTGAAAACAGTAGCTGCTTCTTCTTCAACAATGAGGATTTGGGTATGAAAAGGGAGTAGTTCAGCTTGTAATTCTTCTAATGATTGTTTGATAAAATCGAAATGACGCTGACTGTAATGCGAATCGTTTTGTAATGATGGCTCCAAAATGTATAGCAAAAGGACTTTGCCCGGTGCCTCTAAGGCACGGTACAGCGCTTCGTTATCGTGCAAGCGTAAATCTCTTTTGAACCAAACAATATTCATTAGCCGACAGCTTCTTTATAAATGGTCAAACATTTTTCTCTGGCCATTTTATGGTCAACTATAGGTTGCGGATAAGATAAACTATTCAGTTCCGGTATCCATTTTTTGATGTAAACCAAATCTTTATCAAACTTTTTGATTTGTTCTGTTGGGTTGAAAATTCTGAAGTATGGCGCTGCATCAACGCCACTACCGGCGGCCCATTGCCAGTTACCTACGTTGCTGGCTTGTTCGTAATCCAATAGTTTTTGGGCAAAGTAGGCCTCACCCCAACGCCAGTCTATAAGCAAGTGTTTGCATAAAAAACTGGCAGTAATCATACGAACCCTGTTGTGCATATGACCGGTAGCATTGAGTTCACGCATGCCGGCATCCACAAAGGGATAACCTGTTTTGCCTTCACACCATTGTTGGAATAGGGTTTTATTGTTTTCCCACTGTATATCATCGTATTTGGGTTTGAAACTTTTGTTTACAGTATGTGGAAAATGCCATAGAATTTGCATAAAGAACTCGCGCCAAATCAATTCTTTTAAGAACGTCTCATTCTTGCTTTGCAAGGCTTTAGCAACCATTTTGCGTATAGAAACGGCTCCAAAACGCAAATAAATTCCCAAGTATGAGGTCTTGTTCATGGCCGGGAAGTTACGCGTTGCTTCGTAATTATCTATGAGTGATATTGAAACATCAAAAGCAGTTACCGGTATGGACGATCGAACAAATCCGATGTCTTTGAGACTCATGAAGGGATAGGGGTGTGATGCAATTTTATCTAGGTAATCTTCAGAATTGTAATTATTTAAAGAGGTTTTTCTAAAGTTATCTTTCCATTTATTTGAGTAAGGAGTGTATACAACGTAAGGAGAACCATCGTCCTTTACTACTTCGCTTTTCTCAAAAATAACTTGATCTTTACTGGTTTTGAATTCAATATTGTATTCTTTGAAGAGTTGATAAAGCTCTAAATCGCGCTTTCTGGCATAAGGTTCATAATCGTGGTTGGTATAAACCGTTTTGATGTTGTTTTCAGCTAATATTTTGTGATAAACTTCAAAAGGATCACCATGAAAAATAGCTAATGACTTCCCAATTTTTTTTAGTTGACTTTGAATTTTCTGCAGTTGGTCGTGGATGAAAGTCACGCGAGCATCATCTTTTGGCAATTGTGACAATATATTTTCATCAAAAATAAAAACAGGTAAAACCTCATCACCACTTTGCAAAGCGTGATAGAGTCCGGCGTTATCTTCCAATCGCAAGTCGCGTCTAAACCAGAAAATGTTCATTAGCTTAATTTTGTTAAAAAGTTAAATAGTTTAAGATTGTTTAAAAATTTAAACAACTTCGAGCAATTTCAAACAACCTCAAACAATATTAAACAACGCTGTAATCCTAATTATTTACCAACAAAGACGACATACCGCCATCAACGTGGAAGATTTGTCCGGAAACCCACGAACTGTCTTCGCTTAGTAAAAATCTGGCGGTTTTAGCCATATCTTCGGCAGTACCAACTCTTTTCAACGGATGGCGTTGGGCCGATTTTTCTTTTTTCTCTTCGCTGCTCAAAAACTTTTCTGCCAACGGCGTATCGGTTAAAGAGGGTGCGATTACATTGACTCTGATTTTCGGAGCGTACTCGGCTGCTAAAGCCTTAGCGAAACCTTCGATAGCTCCTTTGGCAGCAGCAACACTGGTGTGAAAAGGCATTCCCATTCCGGCTGCCACCGAACTAAATAAAACAACACTCGATTGGTTTGCCGCTGATAAATTTGGCAATACACTTTGAAGGACTTTAATCATACTGATGAAATTGATTTGCAAATCACTTTCAAATGCTTCCGGTTTCAAACCACGAAAAGGTCGCAAGTTGATGCTGCCCGGGCAATACACAAATCCGTCAATAACTTCAGGTAAAAACGTAGAATCAAGAACATCGGTTGCTGCATCAAACGGAATGTGTGTTACGTTCATATCGCTTATAGCTTCGTTAGTTCTGGAAGCAATGAATACTTTGTTTTCGTATTGTAATTCTTTAGCAATCGCTAAACCGATTCCGTAAGAACCGCCTATGAGTAGTATTTTTTTCATCTTATTGCGCTTTGAATTCTCCAAATAGTTCGACTAATTTTTTATGACGGTAATCGAAGATTTCCTTCAACTTAGGCTTCACTAACAAGGGATGAACCAGTTGTCCGATAAAACCCATCGGTACTTTGTAATCAACGATGTCTTCCATTTCAACACCACCAGGAATTTCTTTTAAAAAATGCTTGTGATGCCATAAGTCGTATGGACCAAATCTTTGTTCATCAACAAAATATTGCTTGTCAACCACATGTGTAATTTCGGTTACCCATTTCATTGGAATTCCCAAAACCGGTGTTACTATATATTGAATTATTTGACCCGGAAACATAGGTCTGTCATCTCCGGAAAGTGTTTTGAATCCCATGTAATCCGGGGTGATGGTTTTTAAATTTCTCGGATCAGACAAAAAATCCCAAGCTTCATCTAAAGTTATAGGTAGATTCTGTTTGGTATGTAAAGTGTAGATTTTCATTTGATAAAACTTTTGGTAAAAGTACTAATTGTTTAACAAATAACATTAAACATTAAACAAAATTATTTTCATTTAAGTTTTAATTAACATTTGAAAACGCTGCAATTTGTAATTTTGAACAAACTAAATAAAACATCATGAGAAAAATTATTTTAGCATTGGCTGTATTAATAGCCAATTTTACTATTGAAGCCCAAGTAAAAACCCCTCAGCCAAGCCCGAAATCTACTTTAAACCAAGTAGTTGGTTTGACTGATGTTACGGTAGAATATTCCAGACCAAGCGCTAAAGGAAGACCTGTTTTTGGAGATTTAGTACCGTTTGGTCGTCTTTGGAGAACCGGTGCTAACCAAAACTCTATGGTTAGTTTTAGTGAAGATGTTGTAATCAAAGGAAGCACCTTGAAAAAAGGGAAGTATGCTATTTTCACTACTCCTAAAGCAGACATGTGGGAAATTATTTTTTACTCAGACACAGACAATTGGGGGACTCCTGAAAAATGGGATGAAAATAAAGTAGCTTTGAGAACCAATGTTGATCCTATAGTATTGGGGAATCATGTTGAGACCTTTACCATGGCCATCAACAATTTGACAAATGATAGTGCAACCTTAGACATTTCTTGGGAAAAGACGATGGTTTCTATAAAATTTGAAGTACCAACTCAAAAGGCCGCTATGGCCAGTATCAACAAGGTTTTGGCAGGGCCAACAGCCGGAGATTACTTTTCAGCAGCTCAATATCTATTCCAATCTGAAGGTGATTTAAACAAAGCTTTAGAGTATGTAAACAAGGCTGTCTCAATGGCAAAACCTGAAGACGTTCCTTTCTGGCATTTGCGTTTAAAATCATTAATACAAGCCAAAATGGGTAACAAATCAGGTGCTATTGAAACCGCTAAACTATCCTTGGCCGGTGCTGAAAAAGCCAACAATGCCGACTATGTTAAAATGAATAACGACAGTATCAAAGAGTGGAGTAAAAAGTAATTTTTATCAAACTCAAATTACAAACCACGAATCCAACAAAATTCGTGGTTTTTTTTATGCCATAATTTTTTGTTTGCCTTTGGCTATTGTTTGAAGTAATAACGAAATTATTATTGTCAGTGAAGCACCAATAAAGTTGAGCCACAAATACCCTAACTTTTCCTGACCGGTAGGATAAATATGAATGGTGTAATAATAGATGAAAAAGATGGTAGTCTGACTGATAACAGCGCCATAGAATATAGCATTGGCTTTGACATATTTGATGTAAAAACCAACCAAGAAAACCCCTAGTACAGTTCCGTAGAATATTGACCCGACAATGTTAACCAACTGAATTAAGTTTTCAAATAGGGTTCCGACACAAGCAAACAAAATAGCAATTACGCCCCAGAGTAAAGTGAAGTATTTGGTAGCATTGACAAAGTGTTTTTCCGATTTTTCAGTTTTGATATTTCTTTTGTAGATGTCTATGGCTGTAGTGGATGCCAAAGCAGTTAAGCCGGAAGCTGAAGACGACATTGCTGCTGATAAAATTACGGCCAACAACAAGCCAATCAATCCCGAAGGCAAATAGTTCAGAATAAAATAAATAAACACATAGTCTTTATCATTGGTTTCGGCTTTGCTGTCAACTTTCGCAATGATTTCTTTAGCTTGTTCGTGTAAATCTTTTTCTTTGGCAGAGAGCGAAATCAATTTGTTTCTCAAAATCGGATTGTCGTAATTTTGATTTAGGTGATCTATATATAACAAATTGAACTCTTTCTTTTCCTCAGACAGTTGCGCCAGTTGCTTTTCTAAGGAATTATATTCTTCTGCATAAATCGATTTTTCAACCGCATCTCGGTTAATAGGATTAAAGTGCAACGGCACGGGATTGAATTGAAAAAATACAAATACCATCACGCCGGTTAACAAAATGAAAAACTGCATAGGCACTTTTAAAAAGCCATTCATGATCAAACCCATTTGACTCTCTCGATCTGATTTTCCCGACAAATAGCGTCCTACTTGTGACTGGTCGGTTCCGAAATAAGACAACATCAAAAAGAAACCTCCGGTTATTCCACTCCAAAACGTATAGCGATTTTCGGGATCGATGGAAAAGTCGAGTATGTTCATTTTGTCGTTGGCACCGGCTATATGCATAGCATTCGAAAAAGTCATATCATTAGGCAACAAATGTAGGATTAAGAAGAACGTAATAAACATGCCGCTCATGATGATAAACATCTGTTGTTTCTGGGTTACATTTACCGCTTTTGTTCCGCCGGCAAAGGTGTAAATGATTACCAAAATTCCGATAATGATATTCAGTAACGTCAGATTCCAACCCAAAATAGACGACAAAATAATGGAAGGCGCATAAATAGTTAAACCGGTTCCTAAACCTCTTTGCACCAAGAAGAGTATAGAAGTAAAAGAACGTGTTTTTAAATCGAAGCGTTGTTCTAAATATTCATAAGCGGTGAACACTTTGAGTCGGTGATAAATAGGAATAAACGTCATCGATATTACCACCATAGCAATAGGTAAACCGAAATAAAACTGCACAAAACCCATTCCGTCATGATACGCTTGTCCGGGAGTAGAGAGAAACGTGATGGCACTCGCTTGTGTAGCCATAACCGACAAACCTACAGTCCACCAAGGCGTTTGTTTGTTTCCTAAGATATAATCTTCTACATTTTTACTGCCTTTGGTTTTATAAACACCATAAATAACAATAAAAAGTAAGGTTACCGATAAAACAATCCAGTCGAGTTTTTGCATCTTAATAAAACAATTGCATTAATAAAAAGAAAATTAAAATATAAATGCCGTTTGCCACTAAAACCCAAGTGTAACTGTTTTTCCAACGATCTTTGTTTTCTGTTTCCATATTATTTTCCTAAAGCGATGATATTGGCTAATAAGCGGAAGGCCCCGGGAACGCCTTCAGGTAATTCTCTAAAGAAACTCAAACCGGTGTAAACGTAATTTCCTTTACCGTATTTGGCTACTAATAACGCTCCGTTTTTTGGTTTTTCACCTTGGTCGTTGGCGGTAAGAATAGGTGTAAAATTGTTATCCCATTCACTTGGATAATACAATCCTTGCTCTTGTTTCCAGCCTTTAAAATCGTCAGCTGTTATTTTGTTCGGATAATTTAATATCGGATGATTGGGAGCTAAAAACCGAACTTCAGCATCTTCTTCGGTTACTCTATCTCTGGAAATTTTGAGAGGAAAAGGCGATAGGTCTTTGGTAACCAAATCGTCTAAAGTATTGTATTGTACTATCATTGTTTTGCCGTTTTGTACAAAATCCAGCAACAATCGTTGTTTGTAAGCCAAGGCATTGACCACATTGTAAGCTCGGATTCCTGTCATTACAACATCAAAATTTTGTAGTCGTTCGACCGTAATGTCTTCCGGTTTTAGCACGGTAACTTCATAACCCATTTGCGTTAAGCTCTTCGGTACTTCATCACCCGCGCCCATGACATAAGCGATTTTTTCGCTTTTGGTTTTGATTTTAACACGAATGGCTTTGGCTTCAGCAGTTTTCAACACCATTTGCTTGTAGATGTGTGAATAGTTGATATCGATTTTTTCTTTGTTGAATTCTCGGTCACCAATGAAAATTACACTTTTGATACTGATTTCAGAGGCTTCAGAAGATGGAGTAACATTGAAAACGGCTATAGCTTCTTGTCCTTTTTTATCGATAGTAAACGGAATTTCTGTTGGTGAAACTTTCCAGCCTTCCGGTAATTGTAATTTGGCATTTCCGGAAATGTTATCTCTACCGGCTTTGATTTTTACTGAAATTGTTTTGCTGCGGTCGCTATTAAAAATGTAGACTTTCTCGGCTATAGAAGATGTAACTAACGGCACTACATCTAAAGGTTGATAAACTTCGCCTTTCACATCGTCGTTGTATTTGTAAACTACCATGCGTTCGAAAGGAATAGTCACATTATCAATTCCTATCCAAAAACCAACTTTAACGTAACGGATTACATCCGGTAACCCAATTTCTTCTTGGTTGTCCACGCGGTACATGCCATTCGTTCCGGGTTGATTTAGCCAATAGGCATTGGTAAAATCAAAATTGTTTGGAAGATCTAATGAGATGGTTTCGGTTAATGAAACGTTCTTTTTTAAAGGTGTAATTTTTTGTTCGTTTTCATGTTTATAAACCGGTACAGCGCCTATCCCTTCCAAATTCATGGCTATGTCACTTCGATTGATAGCTTCCCATTTTACTTTTAAAACACTTCCTGGTGTGACTTCCTGTACATCAGCTACAGCTTCGAGGTATAAACCGGTACTGGCGGCGATGATTTTCTTAATCTCTTCCAATTTGACAAACTTCCAATGCTTGTCTTCTATTTTTTCAATCAAACTGTAAGCTTTGATTAATTCGGGTACGCTGGCTGCAGGATTTTTAAAATCGAAATTTTTCTCAACAGCATACAAAATATCACCAATGGCTTTTCCGCCTTTGATGCGATTCCAGGTAGTATCAATGCCGTCGAACAAATTGGTTTTTTCTTTGGGCATTTCACCTTTTAAAAACTCAATATATTCATCTTCTTCTCCACGTGTTCCCGTTGAACCGAAGCCTTGCGATTGGTGACGGCTTCTACTTAAGGCTGCAATTTCCTGATTGGATTTGCCCATAGTTTGGTAATAAGTACCGATTTTGAGATTGATTAGATTGGTTTTATCTGCGGCTTCAAATTTTTCCCGACTGCCGTAAAACCACCATGAAGTATTAAAGAAAACACGCTTGGGTTGCCAAGTGGTAACATATTGTAATTGTTCCGCAAATTGGTTTGGATCATTGGCCAAATCGAAGGCTTCCATGCTCAACATAGCAGAAGCCGTGTGATGTCCGTGAGTAGTTCCGGGTGAGCGATGGTCAAAACGATTGATGATAATATCCGGTTGGAATTTTCTAATGGCCCAAACCACATCGCTCAATACTTGATTTTTATCCCATATTTGCAAGGTCTCAGTCGGATTCTTAGAAAAACCAAAGTCGTTAGCTCGGGAGAAAAACTGCTCACCGCCATCAATTTTTCGAGCTTCAATGAGTTCTTGCGTTCTGATTACACCCAATAATTCTCTCAGTTCAGGTCCGATAAGATTTTGTCCGCCATCGCCACGAGTTAAAGAAAGATAGGCTGTACGGGCCTTTTTATCGTTAGATAAATAAGAAATAAGACGGGTATTCTCATCGTCAGGGTGGGCCGCAATGTATAAAACAGAACCCAAAAAGTTAAGTTTTTGAATTTGATGGTAAATGTCAACCGAATTAGGTTTTACCGGTTGCTGTGCCCAAACTGTTTGGGTAACAACTAAGAATGAAGATAATAGAAAGATGTAAAGCTTTTGCATTTATTTTTAATTGTAGCAATAGCTTCAAATATAAACATTAAATAAAATAGTATGTTTTATTTAATTCGTTTTTAACAAATGAATAAACTTAAAATTTTTCGGTAGAAGCTGTGGTATTGTTAGGAAATCTGCCCTTTGAGTTGTAAGGGAATTTCTTCTTGTGTATTGATAAATAATCATAAGGTCTATCACCATCATAATCATCAATAATTACACGAGCTTTATTGTAAAGAGAATAACCACCATAGTTTTGCGGTAATTCAGGAGCTGTTCTCCATTCACCATTATCTTTGTAATAGTAAACCATTTCCAAGTTGTCAAAATACGCTTGAAGATTAGGATAGTAATAATATCGTATGTAACAATTGGTTTTCTTGTCGATTGGTAATTTTTCTTTTGCAGTAACTGGGGTTTGAGCAAAAGACAGACTTGTCAGAAACAAGCAGACCACAAAAATTAGCAATTTAAGTGTTTTCATGATTTTGTAAATTTGGGGTTAACAAAAAACAGTTATCACATATTAATGCAACAAATTTAAGCAAAAATTATCTTTTAAAAGAAAATTATATCGGTGAAATGCGTTAAAACTACTGTTGAATAAGATTTTTTTTATATTAAACGGTAGTTTTGAGCGGTTTTGTTTTAAAAAAGGCGAAGTTCCTTACTTCGCCTTTTTATTAATCTCTGTCTTTTTTATGGCCTTTGCCACGATGTCCTTTGAATTTTTCATCGCGATGATGGTTTTTCCATTTGCCGTTACCTTTGTACTTTACTTTATGGGTTTTGAAATAGGAGTAAGGGCGGTTCCCGCGATAATCCGTTAAATAAATGGTGCGACCCCTATACAAATCATATCCTCTGTAATGCGGGGGTAGTGCGGCAGAACGAAACCAACGACCATTTCTGAGATAGATGTATCTTCTTGCCGGTACATCATAATAAACTTCAATATCCGGAAGATAATAATAATGAACTTCTACCGGCGCATTTGGAGCCCAAGCCGGCGGAGTGCCAACATTAATATTTACTGATACTTGTGCTTGGGTTTTCACTGCCAACACTAATAAAGTGGTAAGCAGTACTAATTTCATTGTTTTCATAATGTCTTGGATTAAATTACTATTAGCTGAGTAACTAACGTAAAAACAATGCCAAGCGATATGCAAAAAATAAAGTTTACCAAAAAATTAACAGTTAGTAATCTTAGTATTTTACGTAACTAATCAGTGAATTCTTGGTCCTCAAACTTTGGTTTTACAATAGAAATTCCTTTTTGAAGCAATAGATTGTTGGGATAAACCAAACGTTCTCCGTCTTTGGTAATTAAGTCAGTGTGAAAAGCATTGATGTCGATAATTTCTCCTTCAAAAGGAAAATCTTTGTCGTGCACTTTAATGACATCTCCAATTTTAAACGGAAACGAAAAAAACAAGATTACTCCTGAGGTAATATTACTCAATATCGACCATTGGGCAAACATGGCAACACCGACCACAGTAGCAATAGAGGAAAGTGTAATCATGATGTCATTTTTTTGAACACCCCAAATCACGATTAGGGATATCCCTGCCAAGATGTTAATCAACAAATGAATGTATTTGATCACTAAATTGGTTCTTTTTTCAATCCCGGTATGAGATTTTGAATACTTTCTTACAGCTTTAGTTACTATGATACGCAGTAAGATAACTGTTATGATAACCAATCCGGTAGCAAATAATTCTTTAGTATACAATTCAAAAAAACGCATAATTCAAAGATTACAAGTTAGTTAAATATTCAAAAACTACATCTGTGGGCATGCCTACTACATTGGTATAAGAACCTTCTATTTTGGCTATGCCTACTAATCCGATCCATTCCTGAATACCATAGGCACCGGCTTTATCAAATGGTTTGTAATGGTCCAAATAAAACTTAATCATTTCCTCCGAAAGTGCTTTGAAAGTAACTTTAGTTACCTCAAAAACCGTGTCTGTTTTTAGATTGGTTTTAAAACAAACTGAAGTAATCACTTCGTGTGTTTTACCGGACATGGCTTTCAACATTGCAAAGGCGTCTTCATAATCTTTTGGTTTGCCCAAAGCTTTGTTTTCAAACCATACAATAGTATCACTGGTTATTAAAACTTCATTATTTTGGAGCAAACCTTCAAAAGCATTGGCTTTTAGCAGGGCTAAATAATTGGTAATTTCGACACCTTGCAGATGATCAGGGTAAATTTCTGCTACTTCTTTTAACCTGATTTCAAAATCGAAATGCAAGTCTTTCAAAAACTGTTGCCTTCTGGGTGATCCAGAAGCTAAAATGATTTTATGACTACAAAATTGATTACCCATTTAATTTAATGTTGTAGGTAATGACCAAAATAGACAATATTCCGAAGAAGATAACGTATTTCAAGATTTTACTCAATAAACTGAAATCTTCTTTATTTTCGGCATTCCAAATTTTTATCAAGAAGAAAACCATTGGTCCAACCACTGCTACTAAGCAATAAATAACCGCAGGATAAAGATGGTTTTCCATCAGGTTATTATTGATATACCACAGCAACAAAACTGTAGCCAATAACGCCATTGCAAAAATAACTTTGGCTGTTTTTTTAACTCCAATTATTACCGCCAAAGTTCTCAAACCTTCAGCATTATCTCCTTCGATATCTTCAGCATCCTTAACAATTTCTCGGATTAAATTAATCACAAAGGCAAAAATAGAGTAGTCCAAAAGGATAGACAATATAAGTTTCATTTTGGCCCAAAGTTCAACATCAGCATAGCCCATCATCGGTAAAACATCAAACATACCAACCACTATAACCGACAGAGATAAAACCAAAGCTACAACTACATTACCTATCACAGCTATTTGTTTTAAACTGGTAGCATACAAATAAAGCAGGGCAGAACTAATAATGAAAACTCCGAAAAACGAGGTCTTGTTTACTAAATCGGCCAAATAATATCCTATCAACATTCCGGCAATATTGAAACCGAAATAGAGGTTATAAGCGAAATCTTCCGAAATGCTTTGCCCTACAATCACTTTACCCGGACGATTAATGAGATCGGTTTCCTGATCCATAATGTCGTTTATTATGTAACCGGCCGCTGCAATGAATAGCGTTGCTAAAACCAATAATCCGTATTGCCAATCGTTTAGTGTCAGCGTTACATTTTGGAGCTTTAAAAACCCATATCTTAAAATGAGTTGTAGTAAAGCAATGAGTAATAAATTTTGGTATCTGAAGAGTTTTAAAAATTTCATAAAGAGCATTTAAGTCAATCTGGTTTGGGCATTTAGTCGTGTTTTCCGTTGTAATACATGTGCCATTTGTTTTGGGCTTTCATTACTTGTTCAATCACTTCCCGAACAGCACCTTTTCCACCATTTTTGTGTGAAATGTATTTGGATATCGCTTTGATTTCCGGACTGGCATCTTGCGGACAAGTTGGCAATCCTACGAGTTGCATGACGTGGAAATCCGGAATGTCATCGCCCATGTATAAAACTTCTTCAGGCTTGATATTATGCAACTCAACATATTCTTTGAATGTCGCTACTTTATCCGGTGAAGCCAAATGAATATCGTTTATCCCTAAATTCTTGAGTCGGATGCGAACACCTTCGTTATTGCCGCCGGAAATAATACAAACATTGTAGCAGCTTTCAATGGCAGCTTTCATCGCAAAGCCATCACGAATATTCATAATTCTCAACATTTCTCCATTAGGTGTCACATGAACCGAACCATCGGTTAAAACACCGTCAACATCAAAAATGAAGGTGGTGATGTGATTCATGATTTCTTTATAACTTTTTTCCATGATCGATTATAGATTTGGTCAGCAATTTATAGATTTCTTTTTGGTTTTCATCTGTTAAAAACGCCAGATGCTTGTTAATGGTTTGGATGTCATTTCTCTTGGCCGGGCCGGTTTGTGCCTCAGCCGGAGTCAGTGTAATAATTTTTTGAGCCGTTTCCTGAATGAGTGGTTTTAAAATGTCAAATGGCAATTGGTTTGCTTCGCAAATTTCATGACCAATTTGGTACAAATGATTGGTAAAATTACAAACAAAGACTGCGGCCGTATGCAACGCTTTTCTTTGTTCGGAATTGACGTTGTAACAATAATCAGAAATTGATTTTGCCACAGTTTCCAAGGTTTTATAATCTGCCGGATTGGTCGCTTCTATACACATAGGCACCAAACGATAATCCAAAGCTTTTGATTTAGAAAACGTTTGTAACGGATAAAACACACCACTTCGATTTTTGGAATCTAAAGCCGAAACACCAACACTTCCGGAAGTATGAACAACCAAATGATTTTCCAAAGGAATTTGTTGGGAAACCATCTCAATGGCATCATCTGAGACAGCAATAATAATAACATCAACGCTTTTGAGTTGGGACCAGTTATCAATTATTTCGGTATTGGGTAAAACAGTTTCTATCGATTTTATACTTCGGGCAAATACTTGAACAACTTTAACTTCCGAAGTTTTACCGAAAGCTTTGAGTAAATGATGTGCTATATTTCCCGAACCAATAACAGAAACTTGTATCATGTGGCAAAATTATTGAAAATTACGTTTACAATTCCCATTTTAAAACAAAGAAATACACAAGTCTTAAAAATGTATTAAAACCCCAAATTTCTCCATCAAATATCTATTTATTTACGCTATTTTTGTAGCACTTTTTTAAAAATTCAATTCCAACTCATGGAAAAAAAATTATACGCTTTTTTATCTTCCACACGTTTAATGGCTTTTTTGTTTATTGCTTTTGCCGCGGCTATGGCTGCCGGAACATTCATAGAAAGCTATTACAACACTGATACAGCCAGAATCATGATTTACAATGCTTGGTGGTTTGAGGCCATTATGCTGTTTTTTATGATCAATTTTATCGGCAACATCAAACGATACCAATTGTACAAAAAAGAAAAATGGGCTACGTTGTTGCTGCATTTGTCTTTCATTTTCATCATAGCCGGTGCTTTTATCACCAGATACATCAGTTATGAAGGCATGATGCCGATTAGAGAAGGTGCTACTTCCAATCAGGTGTATTCTGAGAAGTGCTACTTGACTGTTTTTGTAGATGGTGATTACAAAGGCAAAATGATGCGTCGCATTTTTGAAGAACCACTACTGCTATCTCCGGTTACAAATAATTATTTTTCTATCAATGAAAAGTTTGCTGATATTCCATTCGAGATTGAATACCAAAATTTTATATTAGATGCCAAAGAAGTTATTAAAGATGATCCGAAAGGCGATACTTATCTGAAATTAGTAGAATCGGGCGACGGCACACGTCACGAACACATGCTCAAAGCCGGCGAAGTACAAAACATCCACAATGTTTTATTCGCCTTAGACAAGCCAACACCGGGAGCCATCAATATTGATACTAAAAACAACACCATCACGGCTCCGTTTGAAGGTCAGTTCATGAGAATGGCCGACAAGTTACAAGGTAAAGTGGCTAAAGATGTGGCACAACCTTTAATGTACCGCTCGTTGTACAATCTTGGCGGCAGTCAATTTGTAATTCCGGAATTGCCTAAAAAAGGAACCAAGTCCTACCAATCCAGTGGTGATTTTAAAGCCAAGAAAGGCGAGGATGCCTTAGTGCTAAAAGTGAAAACCGGAGGCAAAGAAGAGACCATCACTTTAGTGGGTTCTAAAGGCAAACAAGGTGAACCTAAGGCTTTTAAATTAGGCAATTTAGAGTTTACTTTTACTTATGGTTCTAAAGTATACGAGTTGCCATTCAGTTTAAAACTCAACGATTTTATCGCTCAAAAATATCCGGGGACGGAAAAAAGTTTTTCTTCATTTGAAAGTCAGGTTACCTTAATCGATAGCAATGAAAAGAATGACCACCGCATTTACATGAACCACATTCTAGACCACAAAGGATACCGCTTTTTTCAAGCATCTTTCGATCCGGACGAAAAAGGAACAGTACTTTCGGTTAACCACGATTTCTGGGGTACCAATATTACTTATATAGGTTACTATTTGCTGTATTTCTGTATGATGGCAATTTTATTTACTAAAAATACTCGTTTTGCCGACTTAAAGAAAAAGCTGGCTAATGTGAAAAAGAAAAAATCCCAAGTGGCTGCTCTTTTCTTTTTGTTATTTTCTTTAAACGGTTGGGCCCAACACGGTTCACACCAACAAGCATTACCCACCGAAAAGCAAATCGATTCTATCATCAATAAATACAAAGTTTCTGAAAAGCATGCGGCGCAATTCGGCCGATTGATTATTCAAGACGATGGCGGACGTATGAAGCCTATCAATACGTTTTCATCCGAACTGTTGCGTAAGGTCAGCAAAAGCGATACTTACAAAGGATTGAATTCCGACCAAGCATTTTTATCGATGACACAGTTTCCGACGGTTTGGTTTGAAACACCGTTGATTTACATCAAAAAAGGCAACGACAGTATTCGCAAGATTATCGGAATCGAACCGAATGCCAAATATGCTACATTCCGTTCGTTCTTTGATGAAAGAGGCAATTATAAATTGTCGCCTTATTTAGACGATGCATACAAAGCGGCAACGCCCAATCAGTTTGAGAAAGATTTTATTGAAACGGATAAAAAAGTGAATTTGTTAAATTCGGCTTTAAGCGGTAAAATCCTCAGAATCTTCCCGGTGCCGAATGACCCAAACAACAAATGGGTTTCGTTTTTAGAAATTAATCACGCCACCGGAACTTCATTAGACACTATCAAAAGTGCTTTGCCTGTGTATTTAGATGCGTTGATGAAGGCTTCAGACAGTAAAGATTACACTCGTGCCAACACTTATTTGGTTGGAATAGAGGATTATCAAAAAGTTTACGGTAAAGCTGTAAGACCTTCAGACGATAAAATTGATTATGAGATTCTGTATAACAAATACGATGTATTTAAAAACTTGTTTTGGTTATACATGTTGGCCGGATGCTTGATGTTAACCTTGGTAATCATCAACATATTCTTCGACAAAAAAGTACTGCGCTTTGCTATTAATCTTTTCCATATTTTCATAGGATTATTATTTGCTTTACACACTTTAGGACTTATAGCACGCTGGTACATTTCCGGTCACGCGCCTTGGAGTGATGCTTATGAGAGTATGATTTATGTAGCTTGGGCCACGATGTTTTTCACATTGGCTTTTGATGTCAAATCAAAATTAACCGTTGCCTCCGGAACATTCGTAGCCTCCATGATTTTGATGATTGCGCATTGGAATTGGATGGATCCGGCCATTGCCAACTTACAACCGGTTTTAAATTCGTATTGGTTAATGATACACGTGGCAGTTATTGTGGCGAGTTACGGTCCGTTTACTTTAGCGATGGTTTTAGGAATAGTTTCCCTCTTGTTGATGTTGTTTTTGAACGATAAAAACAAAGCGAAAATGGATCTCAATATCAAGGAAATCACCTACATCAACGAAATGGCGCTAACTATCGGTTTAGTAATGTTAACTATTGGAAACTTTTTAGGCGGTCAGTGGGCCAATGAAAGTTGGGGAAGATATTGGGGCTGGGATCCGAAAGAAACTTGGGCTTTAATCAGTATCATGATTTATGCTTTTGTAATTCACGCTCGTTTTGTACCGGCTTTGCGTGGGAAATGGGTTTACAATGTAATGGCTGTGTTTGCTTTCTACTCGATATTAATGACGTATTTCGGTGTTAATTTTTATTTGACAGGGTTACACTCTTATGCCAGCGGTGATAAAGTAGTAACACCTTCGTTTGTGTATTATTCGGTTGCCATAATTTCAGTATTAGCAGTGTTGTCTTATTTCAAGCACAAGAAGTATTTGAGCAAATAAAAAATACCGCAAATTCACGAATTAAACAATTGGCGAATTTGCGGTAATTTTTTTTGGGCTTTTTTAAAAGCTAAGTTACACTTTTCCTAAAGTATATAATTTTTCCAGCGTTGGTGACTTGCTTCCGCCTGCCGGTTCTAAAGTGATACCGAAGGCTTCGGCACCTGAATTGTTGGCCACTTTAAACAGGGAATTGTCTGCTGTATAATTCTCTAACAAACCAATGCTTGTAGGCGTTAACGGATTGAGTTTTAAAGCCCAAACTTGGTACACCATACCTTCAGGCGGTTCCGGCAAACCGGCGGCATCTACGTAAACCGCTTGTAGCTCTTTGTTCCAATATACTTTAGCCGAAGCTGTAGGGTCTATAGCTTGACCGGCCAAAGGAATTATACTTGTTTTAGTATCTCTGATTACATTTAAAACTGTTGAAGTTTCTTTGTTCTTCGATTCTAATTCGACTACTGTTTGTTCCAATTTTGATTTTTGACTTTCAATCAATTGGATTTGGTTTTGGGTGTTGCTCAGTTTGTTGTATTGAAATCCGATGCCAATTAACAAGGCTACTGCGGCTGCCCAACCAATGTAAGTTGCCGTGTTGCTTCTCGATTTCAAGTCAACTACTTTACCGTGTTTTAATTCCAACTGTGATTTTATCTTCTCAAACTGACTGTGCGATATAAAAGGAGCAAAACTGCTCGACAAATTGATGATGGCTTTTTCGATAGACTCTATCTCGGCTTTAACTTCCGGATGCTTATTAGCCATCGCATTCACCTTATCGTTTTCTTCTTCAGTCAGCAAACCATAAACATACAGTTCTAAAATGCCTGATTCTAAATATTCTTTTGTTTCCATTATACTTTCAAAAAATTTCTAAGGTCGTTCATACACATTCTGTTTTGGGTTTTTACAGTACCCAATGGGATTTCCAATTCTTCAGAGGCTTCTTGCTGTGTATAACCTTTAAAAAAGAGTAAGTCGATAATTTGAATACATTTCGGTTTGAGTTTTTTTACGAACTCTAAAATCCCGATAGTATCAATTCGGTAGGTTAGTTTGCTATTGTCATCCAACAGATGTACGAAATTATCAGCCGAGAGGTTTTTTTGACTGTTGTTAAATCCTTTAGAACGCAATTTGTCTATGGCTGTGTTTCGGGTAATATTCAACATCCAAGTATACAATCGTCCTTTGCTTTGATTGTAGGTTTCGATATTCTTCCAAATCTTGACAAATACCTCTTGGAGCACATCTTCGGCTTCTTCTTGGTCTTTTATCAAATTAGTAATTACGCTGAACAAACTCTTCGAGTACATGTCATACAACGCCGTGAAAGCCCTTTCTTCCTTCCTCAAAAGCAAGGGCAATAATTCTTCTTGTGTCATACCTAATTTTTTATAATCGTAAATTTAACGAAAGTATTTCCATTTCTGCCAATAATTTATCGGATAAATAGTCATCTTCTTAAATCCAAATCAATTATGGTTGCGTATATAACAACAGGGAAATCAAATTAGACATTTGGTTTAGGTTTTTTGTTTTGATAGCAGCATAATTTTTTTGTTATGTTTGTTGAAAGCCCAATGATAATTATTGTTGGGCTTTTTAATTAATAAAACTTTAGGAATTGTATAACAAGAAGCTACTTAATAATGAGTAATTTTATAAAAAATTAACGGTATGAAAAACTATTTACTTTTGGCTTGCAGTGCTATGCTGCTTTGGAGCTGTCAAAACAATGCTCAAACGAAATCCGTTGCAGTTAATACTAACACTAATACTACTATGTCTACAATAAACTCGGGTGAATCCATTCACCAATTCAAAGTGACCGATTTATATGGAAACGAGTTCGATTTTTCGAGCTTAAAAGGAAAGAAAATCTTAATTGTAAATACTGCTTCGGAATGTGGTTTGACACCGCAATACAAAGATTTGGAAGCCATTTACAGCAAGTATAAGGACAAAAATTTTGTGATTGTTGGGTTTCCTGCTAATAATTTTGGGGCTCAAGAACCGGGAACCAATCAGGAGATAGCTCAGTTTTGCAAAATGAATTACGGCGTTACTTTTCCTATGATGGCTAAAATATCGGTTAAAGGTAATGACATGCATCCGCTATACCAATTTCTGACACAAAAAAGCAAAAACGGTTTACAAGACAGTGAAGTAGAGTGGAATTTTCAGAAATACCTATTGGATGAAAATGGCCGTTTGGTAAAAATGCTTTCTCCGAGAGTATTGCCTACAGACGACAGTATAGTGTCGTGGATTAATGGGAAATAGGAATAACATTCAGTTTAAAAATACAGTAACCCGGTGAAGAAATTCATCGGGTTTTTACTTTAAAAACATCGACAAACTTCACGTGCCACGTGGTTTAAAGATTTTTTTTTCCGTTTAACGATTTTAAAACGTTAGCTTAACAATACTTCTTAGTTTTGAAATGAATATCAAATACCACAATGATAATTTATGAAAAATAACATCTTCAATCCACTATACCGAGAAGATTATATTGAAGGTTACTCTAACGGTTCAAATCCACACCTAAAGTTGGTGGAAGACAAAAGTGAAGCATACAACTTTGGTTTTGAGCAAGGCAGAGCTGATTATGAACGAATGAACGGAAAAATAGCTTATGGTATACCACAACTGATTGTAACCAATAAAGTGCTGGAAGACTTTCTATTGGCCGGCATGTTGGGCATGGATATCGATTCTGACGGTTATAATTCCTTTCAGATTGATGTAATCCAAAAATGGTATCAAAGTGGTGTAGAAAAATATGATCCGAGCCAAAGCAGTTATCTGCTCTCTATTTTAGAGGAGAATGGCATAGAATTAGCCTGACAAATACCCCTGAATATTTGATAAAGACTGATGGTAACATCGGTCTTTATTTTTTATTCCAACATGAGTTGCATGATTTGTGAATGAAGCCAACGGTTGAATTTGAATCCGGTTTCCTTCAAAACAGCTACAGTTTTAAAACCAAATTGTTCGTGAAAGGCAACACTGCTTTGATTTTCAGAATCGATTACGGCTATCATAGTGTGCAATTTATTAGTCTTGGCTAAATCGATTAAATTTTGCATAATGATTTTGCCAATGCCTTTTCCATGGTAATCATTACTCACATAAACAGAATGTTCTACGGTAAACCGATAAGCTTCACGGAAACGAAACTCACTGTAATAGCCAAAACCAACTACTTTATTGTCTGCTTCAGCAACTATAACCGGAAATCCTTTGTCAATTTTTTCCTGAAAAACAGCTTGCTGTTGAGATACTGTTCGGGGATGATAATCGTATAAAGCAGTAGAATGAAGGATGTTGTAATTGATAATGTCAACTATGGCTTGACAATCTTCAATTTGGTATGGTCTGATTTTGATTTCCATGGCATTAAAGTATTTCCAAAAGTAATAAAACTAAGCTAATGTGTTGAAAAACTTATGCAAGTTTGTACATTTGTATTACTTAAAAAACGACAATGCTTTACCCTAAAATACCTTTGGCCCAAAGCATCATTGAAATTTGTAATGCCAAAGGAGTTCACGATATCATCATTTCTCCCGGTTCAAGAAATGCACCGCTTACGATTGGTTTTAGCAACCATCCTGATTTTAATTGTTACAGTATTGTTGACGAGCGTTGTGCAGGCTTTTTTGCCTTAGGAATTGCCCAGCAAAAGCAAAAACCGGTAGCGGTAGTTTGTACTTCGGGTTCGGCTTTGCTCAATTATTATCCGGCTTTGGCCGAAGCATTTTACAGCCAGATTCCGTTTATTGTTATTTCAGCCGACAGACCACATGACAAAATAGATATAGGCGATGGTCAAACGATTCGACAAGAAAATGTTTTCCTGAATCATTCTCTATACAATGCCAATTTGCTGGAGGAAGCTTCTGAAGAAAATGATGTATTTATTAATGAAGCCATCAACGTGGCCATTGTGCACAAAGGTCCGGTTCACATTAATGTACCTTTCGAAGAACCTTTGTATCAAACTACTAACAAATTATCCGTTGATGTTAACGTAACAGGACTTTTTAAATCAGAATCAGCTGTTAGGGTGGAAGACATTATTGCTTTTTCTACGCTGTGGAATTATAGTCAAAAAATACTGGTTTTGGTTGGTGAATGTAAGCCGAATGCTATCGACCAGCAATGGATAGATGAATTAGCCTCGCATCCTTCAGTTTTGGTGCTTACGGAAACGACTTCCAATTTGCACCACCACAGTTTTATCAACAATATAGATACATTGATAACGCCTTTTACAGATAAAGATTTTGCAGAATTACAGCCAAGAATTTTAATTACGTTTGGCGGAATGATAGTTTCAAAACGTATCAAAGCGTTCTTAAGAAAATACAAACCCAGACATCATTGGCACATAGATGAATTGAGAGCGTATGACACTTTTGGGATTTTGACCAAACATTTTATGGTTTCTCCCAATCAGTTTTTCAAACAGTTTTTACCCCACGTAAAACAAGTTGACAGCCAATATAAAACTGTATTTCTGCAAATTCGTGAGCAAAGAAAAATGAAGCACGATGAATATTTATCCAAAGTGCCTTTCTCCGATTTAAAAGCTTTTGAAAGCATACTGTCAACTTTACCGCGCAATACACAATTGCAAATCAGCAACAGTTCGGCCATACGTTATGCGCAATTGTTTGATATTGATGATTCCATTCAAGTTTTTTGTAATCGCGGGACCAGTGGTATCGACGGTAGCACTTCTACCGCCATTGGCGCCGCAGTTGCCAGTAAATTGCAAACTACTTTAATTACCGGCGATATTGGTTTTTTGTACGACAGCAATGCGCTTTGGAACAATTATATACCGAAGCATTTCAAAATTATTCTAATCAATAACGGCGGTGGCGGTATTTTCAGAATCTTGCCGGGTCATCAGGAAAACGAAACCTTCCATACTTATTTCGAAACTTCACATTGTTTGACTGCTGAACATTTGGCCAAAATGTATCAATTTGATTATATCACTGCCGCTGATGGAGAAACTTTGAAAAAAGGTTTGAAACAATTATTTGACCATAACGACCAACCTGTGATATTGGAAGTTTTCACACCAACACGCGACAATAATAAACTGTTGTTGGACTATTTTAAAGCTTTGGTGTAATTTCATATCTTTACTAAAACCGACAGTACTGTGAGCCATACCAATAAATTAAAAATTTTTAACGACCCGATTTACGGATTTATCACCATACCGAATTCGTTGATTTACGATTTAGTACAACATCCGTATTTCCAGCGATTGCGACGCATTTCCCAAATGGGATTGTCCTACTTGGTCTATCCCGGTGCGCATCATACCCGTTTTCATCACGCCCTTGGTGCCATGCACATGATGCAAAAAGCCGTTGAAGTATTGCGTTTTAAAGGTGTTACTATCTCTAAAGAGGAAGAAAACGCGCTTTATATTGCGATTCTTTTACATGATATTGGTCACGGTCCGTTTTCCCATGCCATGGAACACAGCATAGTGGAAGAAGTGAATCACGAATCGATTTCACTGTTATTTATGAATCGGTTAAATCAAGAATTTAACGGACAATTGGGCTTAGCCATACAAGTTTTTAAAGGCGAATACCATCGCAAGTTTATGTTACAGTTGATTTCCAGTCAACTCGATATGGACCGGATGGATTATTTGAAAAGAGATAGCTTTTATTCGGGCGTAGCAGAAGGAAATATCAATTCCGATCGATTAATTCAAATGATGAATGTAGTGGATGATGTTTTGGTGATGGAAGAAAAAGGCATTTATTCAATCGAAAAATTCTTAATGGCGCGCCGATTAATGTATTGGCAAGCTTATTTGCATAAGACGAGTTTGGTGGCCGAATTGACATTGACCAAGACACTGCAAAGAGCCAAAGAATTGCTTCAGAAAGGAACGGTTGTCGAATGCAGTCGTCCGCTAAAATACTTTATGGTACACAAAGTTACTCTTGAAAATTTTTCGACTAAAGATTTAGATACTTTTGCACAATTGGATGATTTTGATATTATTAGCGCATTAAAAGATTGGCAATATCATGAAGATTTTATTTTGAGTAGTTTGAGTAAAATGATTATTAATCGTGACTTATCAAAGGTGAAGCTTAATAGTGAAAAATTCCCATCGGAGGTATTACAGGAAATGTCTGCCCAATTTGCCCAAACGAATCAATTGAGTTTGCAAGATACCAAGTACTTTATCTTCAAAGGAAAAATTAAAAACCAGGCCTACAGTAAGGATGCGGAACCAATTCGAATCCTTAAAAAAGACCGAACCATTGAAGATGTAGTGGAAGCATCCGATCAGTTGAATTTGAAAGCCTTATCGAAACCGGTGACCAAATATTTTATTTGCTATCCAAAACAACTTGCGGAAATTTAACATTAAAATTGTTTTTTTTATACTTTTGTCGCAATGAAACCAGCTATTACTCTTTTGATGCAATTACCAAAAAATGGCGATAGTGACTTTCATCTTGAGTTCATTTATAATAACCAATACTAGATGAAGTTTACAGCAGCTCAAATAGCAGGAATTTTGGAAGGCGAAGTAGTGGGAAATCCCAACGCCGAGGTATTCAAGTTGTCTAAAATTGAAGAGGGAACAGAAGGTTCTTTGACTTTTTTAGCCAATCCTAAATATGTCAATTATATCTATTCAACTAACGCCACTATCACCATAGTCAACTCGACTTTTGAACCGGAAAGTGATTTAAAAACCACGCTGATTAAAGTAGAAGATGCTTACCAATCGTTTTCCAAATTATTAGAATACTACAACCAAGTTAAGTTAATGAAATCAGGCATCGAGCAACCTTCGGTGATTTCTGAAAATGTTACTTACGGTGAAAACCTCTATCTTGGAAGTTTCTGTTACATTGGTAAAAATGTAGTGATTGGTAAAAATGTGAAGATTTACCCGAATTCATTTATAGGTGATAACGTAACTATAGGTGACGACTGTATTTTCTTTGCCGGTGTGCGTATTTATTCAGAATCAGTAATTGGGAATAATTGCGTTATCCACTCGGGAACCATTATCGGTTCAGACGGTTTTGGATTCGCACCACAAGAAGACGGCACCTACAACAAAGTGCCCCAAATTGGTAATGTAATTCTGGAAGACAATGTTGAAGTTGGTTCTTGCACCACAATAGACAGAGCAACTTTAGGTTCTACTATCATCAGAAAAGGAGTGAAACTCGACAACCAAATTCAGATTGCACACAATGTGGAAATTGGTGAGAACACTGTAATTGCCGCTCAAACCGGTGTAGCAGGTTCTACTAAAATCGGTAAAAACTGTATGATTGGAGGTCAGGTTGGTATAGCCGGACATTTGACCATCGGTAATAATGTAAGAGTTCAGGCGCAATCGGGGATAGGTAGAAATATTCCGGATGGCGAAACCCTACAAGGTTCTCCGTCTTTCAATTACAGCGATTGGAACAAGTCGTATGTACATTTCAGAAACTTGCCGAAAATTGTAGCAGAAATAGAAGAATTAAAGAAAAACAAGCCTAATTCGTAATCGAAGTTTCGGTCGCGAATTCGTTATAAACTAAACTAAAAAAAGCATACCAATGGTTAAACAAAAAACCATCCAAAACGAAATTTCTTTAACCGGCGTAGGTTTACACACCGGAAAAGAAGTAAAAATGACCTTCAAACCCGCGCCCGTAAATAACGGTTACACTTTTGTTAGGGTTGATTTAGAAGGTTGCCCAATTATTGAAGCCGATGCCAATTACGTGGTAAATACCCAAAGAGGAACCAACCTTGAGAAGTTAGGAGTTAAAATCCAAACCTCTGAGCACGTCTTAGCAGCATTTGTAGGTTGTGATATTGATAATGTAATCATCGAATTAAACGAATCTGAACCGCCTATCATGGATGGTTCATCAAAATATTTTGTTGAAGCCATTGAAAAAGCCGGTATTGTTGAACAAGATGCTGAGAGAAATTACTATGTAGTTAAAGAAGTGATTTCTTTTATGGATGAAACTACAGGAAGTGAAATACTCGTGATGCCTGCCGATGATTACCAAGTGACTACTATGGTGGATTTTGGCACTAAAGTTTTAGGAACTCAAAACGCCACACTAAAGAACATAGCCGATTTCAAAACGGAAATATCCGATGCGCGTACTTTTAGTTTCTTACATGAATTAGAAACCTTGTTGGATAATGGTTTAATTAAGGGAGGCGACTTAAACAATGCTATTGTTTATGTAGATAAAGAAATCTCCGAAAAAACCATGAACAACTTGAAAGTGGCTTTTGGCAAAGAAAAGATTTCCGTGAAACCTAATGGAATTTTAGACAACTTAACGTTGCATTACCCTAACGAAGCAGCGCGTCACAAGTTGTTGGATGTGATAGGTGATTTGGCTTTAATCGGTACCCGTATTAAAGGAAAAGTAATTGCTAACAAACCGGGACATTATGTAAACACTCAGTTTGCCAAAAAATTATCCAAGATTATCAAGATAGAACAACGCAATCAAATTCCGGTGTACGATTTACACAAGGAACCTTTGATGGACGTGAATAAAATTATGGCCATGTTGCCACACCGTCCGCCATTCTTATTGGTAGACAAAATTTTGGAAATGTCAGACAATCACGTGGTAGGTTTGAAAAACGTAACCATGAACGAGGACTTTTTCGTAGGTCACTTTCCGGGCGCACCGGTAATGCCGGGAGTTTTAATTGTTGAAGCTATGGCGCAAACGGGAGGAATTTTAATTTTAAGTTCGGTTCCTGATCCGGAGAACTACCTGACGTATTTTATGAAAATTGACAATGTAAAATTCAAGCATAAAGTTTTGCCGGGCGATACCTTGGTGTTTAAATGTGATTTAATTTCGCCTATCAGAAGAGGTATTTGTCACATGCAAGCCAATGCCTATGCCAACGGGAAATTAGTAGCTGAAGCTGAATTAATGGCGCAAATTGCCAAAAAAAATTAAATAGTTATTTATGAATCAACCATTAGCCTATGTACATCCCGGAGCGAAAATCGCCAAGAATGTAGTAATAGAACCATTTACAACCATCCACAATAATGTTATCATCGGAGAAGGAACTTGGATAGGTTCTAACGTAACCATTATGGAAGGTGCGCGCATCGGTAAAAACTGCAACATCTTTCCGGGTGCTGTTATTGCTGCTGTTCCTCAGGATTTAAAATTTGGCGGGGAAGATTCCTTAGCCATTATTGGCGATAATTCAACTATCCGTGAATGTGTAACCATCAATCGTGGTACCATTGCTTCAGGACAAACAGTTATAGGAAAAAATTGTTTAGTAATGGCAACCGCTCACATAGCTCACGACTGTCATATTGGTGACAATGCCATTATTGTAAACGGCGTAGCATTGGCCGGCCATGTGACTGTTGGTAATTATGCCATCATTGGAGGTTTGGCTGCAATCCATCAATTCATACACATTGGTGACCACGCTATGATTTCCGGAGGTTCTTTGGTTCGTAAAGATGTACCGCCTTATACCAAAGCGGCAAAAGAACCGCTTTCTTATGTGGGAATTAACTCTGTAGGCTTAAGACGACGCGGATTTACTTCAGAAAAAATCAGAGAGATTCAAGATATTTACAGAATACTTTATCAAAAAAATTATAATACCTCTCAAGCTATGGCTATCATTGAAGCCGAAATGGAAGCCACACCGGAGCGAGATGAGATTTTGGATTTCATCAGAAATTCATCCAGAGGAATTATGAAAGGATATTCTGGTTCCTATTAAAAAAGTTCATGATTGTTTAAAGGGTTAAACAGGTTTCACATTTCAAAACTATCTTCTAAACTATTTTGAACAAACTTAAACACTAAAACGAATAAATTTAACAATAAACATATAATAAAATGGCATCTACAGCAGATATTAGAAACGGATTATGCATTAAGTTCAACCACGATATTTATAAAATTATCGAGTTTCTTCACGTTAAACCGGGTAAAGGTCCGGCTTTCGTTAGAACCAAATTGAAAAGTTTAACCAACGGAAAAGTTTTGGATAATACTTTTTCTGCTGGACACAAAATTGATGTAGTTCGTGTAGAAACACATACTTTCCAATATTTATATGCTGAAGGAAATGATTTCCACTTCATGAATACTGAAACTTACGAGCAAATTACCTTAAGTAGAGACGTATTAGATGCTCCTGATTTGTTAAAAGAAGGTACTAACGTGATGGTGCAAATCAATACCGAAACAGATATGCCGTTGTCGGTAGATATGCCGGCTTCTATCATTTTGGAAGTAACATATACTGAGCCGGGTGTTAAAGGGAATACTGCTACCAATGCCACTAAACCGGCAAAAGTAGAAACCGGAGCGGCTGTAAACGTTCCGTTATTTATCAATGAAGGTGACAAAATCAAAATTGATACTGCTACCGGTAAATACATGGAAAGAGTGTAATTCATTTGAAGATTACATGATTTGAAGACTGTTGTTTTCATTTTCAAATTATCAAATCTTCAAATCTTCAAATCGAAATATGAAGTTTCCCAAAATCCATACATTAAAAGAGATTGCTGCTATCATTGGTTGCCCATATGTTGGTCCCGATGATTTTGCTGTACAAGGAATGAACGAAATTCACGTGGTTGAGCCGGGTGATATTGTTTTTGTAGATCACCCGAAATATTACGACAAGGCATTGCAATCGGCCGCTACTATTGTTTTAATCAACAAAGAGGTAGCTTGTCCTGAAGGAAAAGCCTTGTTGATTTCAGACGATCCTTTCAGAGATTTTAATGTATTAACCAAACATTTTCGTCCGTTTGTGGCTGCCAATGTCAGTATATCAACTTCGGCAACAATAGGAGAGGAAACAATTATTCAACCCAATTGTTTTATTGGGAATAATGTTACTATTGGTAAAAACTGTTTGTTGCATGCCAATGTGATTGTTTATGACAATACTGTAATTGGTGATAATGTGATTATTCATTCCGGTACGGTGTTAGGAGCTGATGCTTTTTATTACAAAAAGCGTCCGGAAGGTTTTGACCAATTACTTTCAGGCGGTAGAGTAATTATTGAGGATAATGTTGGAATAGGAGCGCTTTGTACCATTGATAAAGGCGTTACCGGAGACACAACCATCGGAGCCGGTACTAAAATAGACAACCAAGTACACGTAGGTCATGATACCGTAATAGGAAAGAAATGTTTGATTGCTTCTCAAACGGGTATTGCAGGTTGTGTGGTTATTGAGGACGAAGTTACCCTTTGGGGACAAGTTGGTACTACCAGCGGAATTACTATCGGAGCCAAAGCAGTAGTGTTAGGACAAACCGGAGTGACTAAATCAATAGAAGGCGGTAAAAGCTATTTTGGTACACCGGTAGAAGAATCTCGAGAAAAATTAAAACAATTGGCCAACGTTAAACGTATCCCTGATATTTTAAACAAATTGAAATAAGCTATGGGCGCTAAAACTATCGTTCAAAATTTTTATAAATCTGATGTACTCTTAGAGTCGGATAAAGTTAATGCCTTATTACATCCTGATGTGGTATTGGAATGGCATAGTACTAAAGGCTTTTTAAAGCTTGATAAAAATCAAATTATCGAATTGAGTCAGGAATTAAGCAAAGCTTATGTACGATCCAAAACCAGAATTTCTCACATACTTTCCGATGGTAATATGGTAACCGTCCGCTATTCTCATTATGTAAAAACCATTGAAAATCCAAGAGAAGAAATGCTATTGGCTCATTTTATGGTGATTTGGGAAGTAAAAGACGATAAATTGTACAGAGGCTATCAAATGAGTCAACTATAGTAATTTTACAAAAAACTGAATACTGAATACTGAACACTGAATACTATTTCATACTTTTGCAACACATAAAATAAACACAAAAAAACAAACACAAACATGAGCGTTTTAGTCAATAAAAATTCAAAAATAATTGTACAAGGTTTTACCGGTAGTGAAGGCACTTTTCACGCTTCTCAAATGATTGAATACGGAACCAATGTGGTTGGTGGCGTTACTCCGGGAAAAGGAGGTACTACGCATTTAGACCGTCCGGTTTTCAACACTGTTAAAGATGCAGTTGATCAGGCCGGAGCTGATACTTCAATCATTTTTGTACCACCTGCCTTTGCTGCTGATGCTATTATGGAAGCTGCCGATGCAGGTATCAAAGTTATCATTGCTATTACTGAAGGAATTCCGGTAGCAGATATGATTAAAGCGTACAACTTTGTAAAAGGAAAAGACTGTCGTTTGGTTGGTCCTAACTGTCCCGGTGTTATCACTCCTGAGGAAGCTAAAGTGGGAATTATGCCCGGATTTGTGTTTAAAAAAGGCAATGTAGGTATCGTATCTAAATCGGGGACTTTAACTTATGAAGCCGCCGACCAAGTAGTAAAACAAGGTATGGGAATTACCACCGCAATCGGTATTGGTGGAGATCCAATTATCGGAACGACTACCAAAGAAGCAGTTGAATTGTTGATGAACGATCCTGAAACGGAGTGTATCATCATGATTGGTGAAATCGGAGGTCAGTTAGAAGCTGATGCTGCCAGATGGATTAAAGCCGATGGAAACCGTAAGCCGGTAGTTGGTTTTATCGCCGGAGAAACTGCTCCTAAAGGCAGAACAATGGGACATGCCGGAGCTATTGTTGGTGGTTCAGATGATACAGCCGAAGCCAAAAAACGCATCATGAGAGAATGTGGTATCCACGTAGTTGATTCTCCTGCGGAAATTGGTAAAAAAGTAAAAGAAGTGATGGGATAATTGATTTCTCAATATATATTATAAAACAAAAGCCTCGATTTCTCGGGGCTTTTTTTGTGGTATTTAGGTAATAAAAATTAATTCGGAAACGGATTAGACCATTTCACATCAGTATAAACATTGGTTCCGGATAAAGTTCTGAGAAAGGCAATCACAGCATTCACTTCTTGCGCATTCAAATGCAATTGTTGTCCGAAACCATTCGGACGTAACTTAACATCTAAATTGGTATTGCCCGGCGCTAAATTAATGGTGCCGTAATGACCTATAGCAGCCTGCAATGTTGTTATCACTCCCGTATGCATCATCGGTCCGTTGGGCGTTCCGTCAGTTTTTACTAAATCACGTAACGATGGCGCACGCGTGTTAGTAATATCTATACCATTGCCATTTATAGTCCCAATGATTCCATTATTACCGCTTAACGGATTAATATCAAATTCAGGAGCAGCATGACAACCGGCACAGCCTAATCCACCTGAGGTTCGGTTTCCCGTAGCATCAAAAACAGGAGGCGAAAGAAAAAGATTTTTCCCCTGATTTTCTTGGGCAGTAAAATTCGGAAAAGGTTGCCCATCATTAGCTGCCTGCGCTCTGCCAATATCGTATTTACTGTCGAATGATTGTATACTTCTAATAAATTGCGCCAAAGCCAATTGGATTTTACTCTCTGTAATTTCTTCCGAACCGTAAACAAATTGAAATAACTCTTTGTAATAGCCAATATTGCTGAGTTTTACAATTAAATCATTGAAGCTTTGATCACCATTTGCTCCGCTAAATCCCATTTCTCCGTGATCTTTTATCGGCATGGTGGTTTGGGTTTCTAAATTTACTGCGCGTTCATCCCAAAAAAATCGGGTTTCATTGGCAAATCGTGTGTTAATCAATCGCATCGAATGTCTGCCTGTAGTACCATTAACGCCAGTACTGGCAATATTGGTGTCGCCAAAAGCATTGGCTTGTTGATGACAACTGGAGCATGAAATGGTATTGTTGGAAGACAAATTTTTATCATAAAATAATACTCTTCCTAAAGTGGCTCCTTTGTTAGTGATAAAATTATCGGCTGTATTGTCTTTAGTGATATAACCCGGAACACTTTGATTGGCATAGTTATATAAACTTTCAGGATTAATTGCACTGCCAAAAGTGGCTGTTATAGCAGCATAAGGATCGATTTCAACATAATCGGAACTGTCATCGCTGCCACAAGAATAGGAGAGCGCAACAAGGAATAGGTAGCTTATTTTTTTGTACATCATTTGGTTGGGTTGTATTTTATTAATAACTAAGGTTTATTTACTTACAATAATTTTAAAAGTTCTATCGTTTTTATCATCCGTTATTTTTATAAAGTAAACACCATTGTAAACTGTTGATAAATCGATGATACCAAGCGTGCTTCCTTGGAATATTTTTTGACTTTGTATTTGCTTTCCCAGTTCATCAATCACAATAACATTCAAATCTTTTTCCTGTATGTCTGTTTGAATTGCAATAAATTCTTGGGCTGGATTGGGATAAACTTTAATCTTTAGATTCGACAAGTTAAAATCGGCGTTCTCTAAAGTATACTGAGTAGTTGTTTCTGAAACTGAAGCAACGGTTGAGGCAGTTTTGTTTCCGTAAAAGGTTGGTCCGACGGCATAAGGATAAGCCGAATTATGATTGGCATCTACAGTGGTAAAGTAACAGTAAATTCCATTAGGATATTCGGGCGTTACACAAAAACGGCCATTGTGTTCATCCAAATAATCGGGAGCTGTGTGTACTACAAATTCATAGTCTTCTCTAAAATAACCCAGAGGATAAGTTGAATTTACGGGTGGACCATCGGTTACATTTGTTCCGTTGGTATAATGTGTTCTGACAGTAATATTTCTCAATTGATAACTCGATTTCATGCGCACTATGCCACCGGTTCCATCAGTATTAGCGTAGCCATAAGCGCCGTAAATTGGAAAACCGTCATAGGCAAAACCAATAAGTGGGGAATGTTCATTCGTATTGATAACATACAAACCATCCGATGGATAAGTGTCACAGATAGTAGAAAGTTGGATCAAATCAAGATTGAAAGCACTCGGATTTTGATGATGATGATAATTGCCCATCGCCGGATGCGCCTTAGCACAATCAAATCCGATACGCTCTGCATATACAGCATCTCTGTTCCAAACACCATCACCGGTACATCCCATTATTGGTCCACCGCAAACCTGACCGGTTGAATTTTTCCAAGAAACGCCATCTCGATAGTCAAATAAGGCAACACCGTTTTTAAACAATCCAATGTTTCCGCCGTTGGTATTGGTAGGCGTTCCTGTATTTTGAGTCGGGTTTAAAGGGAATCTGAAAATAGCACCATTCCTACTGGTAGCTAAAGAGGGATTACCATCTAAAAATGGTCCGGTAATATAGGCCGGAATGCCATTGGTAGTTACATACACCCAGTTGTTTGAATATTGTACCGTTTGCACATTGGCCAATACGGCATCTGTAATAGGTGTCGGATTACCTGATACATAATGACGACCGGTAATTCCCGTAGTATTTCGCAACCAAGACGTAATGATTGGATTGGTTTGTGAACATACTAGAGCGTTAATGAATAGTAAAGTGGATACAATGGCTTTTTTCATAATTGGTTTGGTTATTTAGACTTAGACGTCATATTGTTTTGATTCTTGCGGCTTTATAAAATTATTTTTTCGGGAAACCAAAACGGGGATTGAATAAAAAATCACGATCGGTTAATGTTTGCAAAAAAGCAACCAAATCCACTCGGTCTTTATCGTTCAGTTGCATGGGTTTTGACAAAGCCGGTGCCATATTAGGATTGTATTTCAAAGTGTTGTAATGCTTTATAACTTCCATTAAGGTTTTAAACCTGCCATCATGCATGTATGGGAAAGTGAATTGTATATTTCTAAGCGTCGGCACTTTAAAATGCAAAGAATCTTTTTTGTTGTTGGTAATTTTTATCCTGCCGTAATCATTCAAAGTATTGTCTATTGTCAGCCCATTGTTTTCAAAAGAGTTACTGCTGAAAAGTGGTTCAATATGACAAGTTGCACAATGGCGTTTGAACAAATCGTAACCGTGTTGCTCTTGCGAATTAAAAGCTGCTTTTCCTTGAATTACTTGATCATATTTTGAATTGCTTGATTGCAGCATGACCGTAAATTGCGCTAATGCTTTAAGTAGCCGTTGACTCGTGATTTTTTCATCTCCAAATGCTTTTCGAAATAATGACTTGTATTGTTGGTTCTGTTGCAATTTAACAATTACATTGGCCATTTTTTCATCCATCTCAGCGGGATTTTCAATCGGATTGATGGCTTGTACTTCTAAATTATTAACGCCACCATCCCAATGAAAATGCTTATTCCAGGCTAAATTGATTAAGGCAGGTGCATTTCTGTTACCGATTCTACTTTCGATACCATGACTCAATTCGTGGTCCACATGCGCAAAACCGGTTTGTTGTAAATGGCAACTCGAACATGAAATGGTGTTGTCGCGTGAAAGAATAGGATCGTAAAATAAGTTTCTTCCCAATTCAAAACCTTCTTCGGTTAATGGGTTGTTTTTAAAATTATAAATCGGTTTTGGCCAACCTGAAGGCACTTCAAGATAAATAGGAGTAGAGCTGTCCACTGAAAACGACACCATTCCCAAGCAAAATAAAAAAGCAACTAATAGGAATCCGGTTGTTTTCATTCGGCGAAAAACATTTTAGCGCTGATATCTGCCAATTCCATAGCCTTATTTCCGGGTGTCATGACAGCGTTGGTTTTGGATAAATTAGTTTCGGCAAAAAAAACAGCAAGGTCAATAACGATGTTTATACTATTATCTTGGCTTTTTACGTTGATTTCTTTTCTTCTTAAATTATAGTAAGGTTGCTGATAACCGCCTAAATGGAACTGAAATTGATTTTTTCTGGTTTGGCAACTGCTACTTTGTCCTTCTATTTTCAGATTGATATAACCGCTTTGCCAAGCCCAATACATGCCTTTTATTGGGTCTAAATCGCCGTCTAAAGCGCCTGAGGTATTGGTTACACTATCAATTCCTATGTTGAAACAAACTTTGGCAATTGTTTTTCTTTGATTCGGAAGAGCCAACTGCATACTATTTGGAATGGCATAATCGAGTAAATGAGGTTTGGTTTTAGGGATAAAGACAGTCTTGTCGGTGTATTGAATTTCAATTCCTGACAGGTAGCATTTGAAAGAACTGATTTGAATAGTATCGTTTTGAGCTGAAACATAAGACTTGTTGAATTCCAACGGAAACTGATCAAAATTGACTTTAAAATTTACCGCAATCGAATCATTCTTTTGAGACAACATTGGAAAGCTAATCAATAAAAACAATAGCGCATTACTCAATTTACTCATGACGAGGTCTCGGTGGTTTTGGACCAAACAACTTTGGCAAATCAACAATCAATCGGTCAAACGCTTTCAACTGTTCCGGTTTGCAAATGGATTTGATGTCTTGGAAATGTTTGTAATGTGTGGCTTCAACCTGTTGTTGCAAACTACTCAGGTTATCCATTATTCTTTGTTTACCGGATTTAAAATCGGGCTGGGTAGTGTCTTTTTGCAAGAAACTGTATAACAGGTATTTTTTGTGTCTGATTTCTTTGTCCAAATGATCAATTTCCTCACGATGAGATCGAATTAATACAGCATATTGTTCTTGTTGTTTGGCATCAAACCCCAGTCTTTCTATTATAATTTCTTTGGGAAGTTTTCGTTCTCCGGGCGGCATTCTGTCGGGTTTGGGACCATTTAAAACCAAAAAGCCTAAAGTAGCCAAATTGAGCAACAGTAATCCAATGACGGTGATGGTTAATAATTTTGTTCTTTCCATAAGTTTTAATACAACTGATTGTTATTGTTCACTATGCTTTCGATATAAATCTCCTTGGGATTGATATTTTGCTTGTACTGATTGATTAGTATAAAATTGGCCGTTACCAAAATAGTCACTGAAGCAGCAACCAACCAAACAATGCCTGTTTGCACGGTTGGTTGTTGGTTGATTTTTTGTTTAATTTTAAACAAGACATCATCATTCGGCGTTACGGCAGTCATTCCGTTAGTGCTGTTCAACACTTGCTGAATCCATTTTTCTTTTTCCATAATTCTTTTAGACGAATATTATTTTTTATTCTTGCGGTAGGTTGAAAATTTTTGTGATAATTTTTCCTGAAGCGAAACTTTAGCCCTAAAAATCAACGATTCAACAGCAGCAATGCTGAGTTCCATGATTTCGGCTATTTCAATATTGCTCAACCCATCGAGTTTGGACAACAAAAAAACTGTTTTTTGATTTTCGGTTAAAGTATTGATAACACCAAAGAGAATTTCGGCGTTTTCTTGATTCTCCAATTGTATTCCGGGGTGTTCAAAAGTAGTTGCATTAAAATAGTCTTTTTCATTTTCGCTCTTTTTCCCAAAAATATACAAGCGCTTTATGCTGTTCTTCTTTTTGATAAAATCCAAACAATTGTTGATGGTTATGCGATAAATCCATGTCTTATAAGACGATTTTTGATTGAAGTGCTGTAAGGAATGGTAAACTTTTACAAAAACGTCTTGTGTTACTTCTTCGGCATCTTCAATGTTTTGCAAGTAATGCAACGCCAAGTTGAATACCATAGATTTGTATTCATGATAAATGTTTTCAAAAATGACATTTTGTTGTGGCATTGGTTGGTTTAAGATTTCTTTAAGACTTGCATAAAGTTAAATGGTTTAAATGTAAAAGTATCTTTTTTCAACCTGTAAAATATTCCTATATTTGACCTTTCATTAAACATAGGAAGTTTACTATTGGAAGCAATAGTGCTAAATTATTTAATTTTTACACCATGAAATTATTAGAAGGAAAAGTAGCCATCATCACCGGTGCCAGTAGAGGAATCGGAAGCGGAATCGCCAAAGTTTTTGCCCAACACGGAGCTAATGTAGCTTTCACTTACAGTTCGTCTGCCGAAAGTGCCTTGGCTTTGGAAAACGAATTAACCGCTCTTGGCATCAAAGCCAAAGGTTATAAATCTAATGCTGCCGATTTTAACGAAGCCCAAAAATTAGTAGATGATGTAATGGCTGATTTTGGAAATGTTGATGTTTTAATCAACAATGCCGGTATCACCAAAGACAACCTTTTAATGCGTATGAGCGAGGAAGATTTTGATAAAGTAATCGAAATCAACTTGAAGTCGGTTTTCAATATGACCAAAGCCGTTCAAAAAATCATGCTGAAAAATCGTAAAGGTTCAATCGTAAACATGAGTTCTGTAGTAGGAGTGAAAGGCAATGCCGGTCAGGCCAACTACGCAGCTTCAAAAGCCGGTATGATTGGATTTACCAAATCGGTAGCTTTAGAATTAGGTTCGAGAAATATCCGTTGTAATGCTATTGCGCCGGGATTCATTGAAACAGAAATGACTGCCAAATTAAACGACGATGTTGTACAAGGTTGGAGAGATTCAATTCCGCTAAAACGCGGCGGAACTCCCGAAGATGTTGCCAATGCTTGTTTGTTTTTTGCGTCAGACATGAGCGCTTATGTTAGCGGACAAGTATTAAACGTTTGCGGAGGAATGCTTACTTAATTAGCCATTACGAATTATTAATTACGAATTAGAGATTCTAATCGAGACACTTAAATGACGACAAACACTGTTTTACTAATAGTACTTTCTTTAGGAATAGCGTTTGCTGTGTCATTTTACCAATATTTATATAAAGCCAAAAGCCGGTCGAAAGTGACTTTGCTTTTGGCTTTTTTGCGTTTCTTTTCGGTTTTTGCCTTATTGCTTTTGCTGATTAATCCGATTATATCGCGTAAAACTATAGAAACCGTCAAGACGCCATTGCCAATTGTTATTGATAATTCAGCTTCTATGGCCGATTTAAAGTCGGATAAGCAAGCCTTGGAATTGTTCGAAAAACTTAAAGACAATTCGGCTTTGAATGATAAGTTTGAGGTTCAAGCCTATCAATTCGACGAAGATTTTTTACCGGCGGATACTATAGATTTCAAAGGCAAACAATCCAATATAGATGTGGTAGCTAAAAATCTGAAAAACATTTACAAAAACCAAACTTTCCCAACTGTTTTAATTTCCGATGGTAACCAAACTTCCGGTGAGGATTATGTTTTTGGGTTCAATCCGGCCAACAAAGTTTTTCCTTTGGTAGTAGGCGATACTACAACGTATTTAGACCTGAAGGTAGCCCAACTCAATGTTAACAAATACGCCTTTCACAAGAACAAATATCCGGTGGAAGTGTTTCTCAATTACGCCGGAACTAAAAACCTGAATGCGACTTTTAAAATCATCCAAGGCAATACGGTTTTGAATGAACAAACCATTAGTTTTTCTCCAACCCAAAAATCGGCTTCTCTAAATGTTTTATTGCCGGCTGATAAAGTAGGATTGCAAATTTTAAAAGCCACCATTGCTTCCAAAGAACAGGAAAAAAACACCTACAACAACACTAAGAATTTTGCGGTTGAAGTAATAGATCAAAAGACCGAAATTGCGCTGATTGCCGATATGGTTCATCCCGATTTGGGCGCCATAAAACGCAGTATTGAATCTAATGCACAACGAAAAGTAACTATCATTAAACCTAATCAAGTCAATAGCTTAGAGAATTATAATGTTTTGATTTTATACCAACCAACTGTAGCTTTTAAATCGGTTTTTGAGAAAAATGCGAACGCTAAAATCAACACTTGGATTATTACCGGAAATGATACAGATTTTAATTTCCTGAATCAAAACCAGTCGCAATTTTCCTTTAAAATGAGTTCACAGAAAGAAGACTATTTGGCTTCATTTGAGACTCAATTCAATTTGTTTGCACTCGACAATATCGGTTTTGAACAATTTCCGCCTTTGGAAAATCCGTTTGGTACCATTACAGCCAATGGCAATACTAATGTATTATTATCTTCTGCTATTCGAAACATACCCACCAATCAACCTTTACTGGCTTTTAGCGAAGAACAAGGGAAACGTTCTGCCTATTTGTTTGGTGAAAATATTTGGAAATGGCGCGCCGATTACTATTTAAACAAAAAAAACTTTGTTGATTTCGATGTTTTCTTAGATAAAACCATACAGTTTTTGGCAACCAAAAACGACCGAAAATCGCTGGTAGTAAATCACGAACGTTTTTATAATTCTGGTGAAGCCATCGAAATTACAGCGCAGTATTTCAACAAAAATTATGAGTTGGATGAAAAAGCCCGTTTGACTATAGCCGTAACCAATACCAAAACCAAGCAGGTTAAGAATTACGATTTACTAAGAACGTCGAATGCTTTTCTGGTAAATTTGGACGGATTAGCAGCCGGAAACTATAAGTTTTCGGTGAAAGAATTGAATTCAAACGCTACCTATTCCGGTGGTTTTGAGGTGTTGGATTTCGATATAGAAAAACAATTTGTGAATCCCGATTGGAACAAGCTGAATCAATTGGCTACTCAAACCCAAGGAAAAGCTTATTTGGCCAACCAAGTTGAAGCTTTGGTAAAACAATTAACCGAAGACGAAAGCTACAAAGCTGTTCAAAAAACCATCACTAAAAAATCCCCTTTGATAGACTGGATTTGGTTGTTGATTTTACTGGCTACTGCTTTGGCCACCGAATGGTTCGTACGAAAATACAATGGTTTATTGTAATCGTTTCGCTTGCTTGCATTGCTTTTCCGCTATCAGTACAATAAGTATTCCGGCTATATAGGCCAAAATGTCTTCCCAAGAGAATGAAGTTCCGATGACCGTTTTAGCTACGGTATTATGCTGTAGTTTCAGTTTTTTAACCAAGGAACAATATTGCAAAATTTCTATAGTAAAAGCAAAAAGCAATACTCCTAAGGCCGTTTTGAAAACCGAGATTTTTACAAAAGATTTTACAAAACAGTAAATCAGAATTACCACTAAAAGATCTCCCAAATATGGACGGATAAATTTGTCTTTGACAAAAAGCGCTATAACAACCTCAATCAAAAACAAAATTGCTGTCAAACCGAAATAAGTTTTGTTGAAATGCAACATTAAGATTAGTGTGTTTTACGGGTAATGGAAAAAAATTTCAAGCGAAGATAATCATAAAACAAGGCTATTATCAATACTACTGAAGCAATGAGTAAGGTTTTAATTTTGAGATAACCATAAGCAAATCCACCCAAAACACAACCGGCAAAGAAAAATGAGATGATAGACAAACGAAGGTAAATGTTCGATTTTAATTTGGTTTGTTGTTCCGGTTTTTTGTAAAAGAACAATTGCGAAAGTTCGATGCCCAAGTCGGTAAACAAGCCGGTCAAATGAGTAGTTCTAACTGTAGATTGTGAAACTTTGGTAACCAAAGAATTTTGTATTCCCATAGCAAAAAGCAATAAAAAAGCTTCTGTTTTGCCATGCCATGCATAAATATCTGAGTTTCCGAAAAACAAAGCTACACCCACTAAAATCAGAATCTCCATAGCAATAGGAACCACGTGGGCCAATCTTGGACGCTTTTGTAAAACAATTTCCACTACAGTATTGGCCGTAAAAGCGCCCAGCAAAAAGCATAAGGTAAAGACTAAGAAAGTTATTGCAATGGCATAATCTTTCCGCATAATTTCTTCAGCAAAGTAGGCAAAATGTCCGGTTACATTGGTGGTAAGTGTTTTTAAAGCTAATACGCCGGTAATATTAACAATGCCTGCCACCAAAGACAATAAGGCCGCCAAACGCAAGTTGTGCATAAAAGTCCGTGCTTTTCCTTGGTGTCTAAACATACCTTAAAAGTAGCGAATATTAGCCTTAAAATCCCATGTCGGGCGTTTATTTTTTTGACATTTAAAAAACTTTGTAAAATCCGTCAAACAAACAGTAGGTCATACAGTTAATTCGGCTATATTTGGCAAAAATTAACTTAAATATGATAAAAAAAATACTCTTAGCATCCTTTTTGGTTTTCGGATTAGCCGCTTCGGCCCAATCCACCGACTTGGATCCGTTTGACATCAATTATTCTTATGTCAACCTTCCTTCCAAACCTATAGTGGATAAAAAAAATCGAACTTATTCTTTTGTGACCAATATCGATCGCAATTTGCAATACAATAAACCCAAGTATTTTATTGAAAACCAAGTCACCATTAACGGCTTTGAAAAGAAAGAAAAAAACGGTTATTTGAGCATTGAGGTAGTATTGCAAAATCCGGCCATTACCAAAAAAGAAATCACCAACCGTGTGAGTTCATCTAAAGACAAAAACGGAAGGGTAACCAATAAGTATTATTACACTGTAGTCTATTCGTATACACAAGACGGAAATGCTAAAGTAGTAAGTAGTGACGGTAAGGTTAGTAAAGTCATCAATTTTACCGCGCAACGCAGTGCTAAGAGCCAGGAATACGAGAACTATTCTCAGGCAGAGAGTTTTCAATACGGTATCCAAAATTTAATAAGAAACAATTTTACTACCGAAGTAGTCAATACTTTAAACAATGAGTTGAATGACGAATTCGGCTATCCGGTAAAAACAGGTGTGGATAAATTATGGATTTTGGCCAATAAAAAACATCCTGAGCAAATGGCAGAATACAATGCCTATTTGACCGTGAAAAATGCTTTCGACAAAATGAACTTTGCTGATCCAACTGCTGACATTGCCAACGAAGTAAAAGAGTCAATTGCTTATTTTGAATCGTTGCCTACCAAGTATAGTGAAGATGAAAAAGCACACCGAAAAATCAGATACAGTGCTTATTTCAACTTGGCTAAAATTTATTATTTGTTAGACAATCCGACTAAATCCAACGAATATTGCCAAAAATTAATTGCCAATGATTATGATAAATCAGATGGAGAAACAATGCTTAAAGCCAACAATGAATTGTTGACTCTTTTTAAAGCCAATCAACTTAACAATCGCCATTTTGCGGTGGAAACCAAGAACTTTATTTTTGAAGAAAAGCAGCCAGTATATTCCGGAAATACTTCAAGTGCGCCGGTAAGCAACGCACCATACAGTATTGAAACCGACCAAAATTATATCATGGCTTATATGTTAACCATTAAAAAAGATACTATAGCCGGTTATATGCACAAAAGCAGAGCAATGAATTTGAGTGATGCTGTAACGGTTACCGTAAAAGACTTTCAAGGAAAATTTTCAGAAAGAAATTTCAAAGCTAATGAGGTTTCTCGCTTGATTTTGAGCAATGGAGAAGAATACGCCACTGTTTCTTTCCGTGTGTCTGTTGACAATGGAGGAATGACTATGGCTGCTGCGAGTAAAAAGTTTGTCAAAGAAATGTTTGTTGGAAATAAAATTGGGGTTTACCAGTATTTTAACGGAGAAGTCATACTGAAAATGGCCAATGAGTCTGAAGGGAAATCCAATGCTTCAGCCGGCTGGATGTTAGGCGCCAAAAAAAGATTTGAAGAAATGGCCAAAGGTTGTCCTTCGCTACTCGAAAGGGTGGAGAAGAAGGAATTTAAAAACAATCTCGAAAGCATACTAACTTTTGCAGAAGCATTAGAAGCTTGCAAATAAGACAAAAAAAGTCTCTCAATCGAGAGACTTTTTTTGTCTTATTTATTGAGTTTTTTTGTTTTTAACAAATGAGAGGTAGTTTGATAATAGGCAATGGTTTCATTTAGTAATTCTGTATTGAGTTTTGCCATTGGTTGTTCTTTGTAATGGATTTCAAATTCTGATTTTAAACCGCTTTTCTTTTCCTGAATCAACCGATATTGCTTTACTTGTTTCACCGGAGAAATTACGGTTAGTACATTGTTTTTAATCAACCCTAAATCTTGATAGGTAGCTACAAAAGCCCTTGGATGATAATTAGGACCAAAAATATTCTGTCCGTAAAACTTACTGTCGTATGAAAAATGCAGCATTCCCATTATGGTTGGCATTAAGTCGATTTGTGACATTAATGTTGAAACATGTTTTGGAGTAACAAATCCGGGCGCATAAACTATAGCAGGAATACGGTATTTTTCTAATGGCAATTCGGTTTTTCCCGAACTTGAAGCACAATGATCAGCCACAATTACAAAAACAGTATTGCTAAACCAAGGTTGTTTTTGTGCCATAGCAAAGAATTGTTTCAAAGCATAATCGGTATATTTCACACCACCGCTTCTGGATTTAGACGTTCCTGGAATGTCGATTTTTCCTTCCGGATAAGTAAATGGTCTATGGTTACTAACCGTCATAATGTGGTTGAAAAAAGGCCGACTTTGTTTAGCCTCATTGTTCATTTCTTGTATAGCCTTGCGATACATATCTTCATCGCAAACGCCCCAAATGTTTTGAAAGGTTATCTCTTCAGGCTTGAATGATTTTTTGTCGATGATTTCATAACCATTGCCTCCAAAAAAATCTTCCATATTATCGAAAAAAGCATCTCCACCATAAAAATATTTAACCGCATAGCCTTTATTTTTGAAAACGAAGCTTGTAGAAAATTTATCTTTATTGTCTTTTCGCTTTACAACACTTTCGGCTGGACTTGGTGGCAAGCACAAAGTTACAGCTTCTAATCCTCTAACCGTTCTGTTGCCTACAGCGTAAAGATTTGTGAATTGCAAACTCTTTTCGGCTAAAGAATCTAAGAACGGAGTAATGTGCTTTTGGTTGCCATATTCCGTCATGAAGTCGCCACTCAAACTTTCCACTGTTATCAAAACTACATTTTTCTTTATTTCGTTGCTATCCGATTGAATTTTTCTCAAAGAATTATTACCCTTACTACCCTTGAATTCTCTGTTTAAAATAGCAAAAGCTTCATCCGATGGTAAGGTTTTATAATAAGTATCATAGTCTAATTCGCTATTTTCAAAAGCTACTGCAAATTTGTAAATACCATTGGCTTGCAATTCATTGGCGAATACATTGTTACTATTGGCTTCTTTTGCCAAATAAGGAATCCCCGGTAATGATACTATTACTAAAACAGCATATACACCTGAGCTTTTGAGTTTTTCATTTACTTCCGGTAGTTTGTCTAAAAAGGATTTGGTTTGTTTGATTATCCCATAAGTCAGGCCAATTGTAACGACACCAACGCCTAAAAATAAGGGTATAACAGGATAAGATTCCATGATGTTTCCAATGACAGTATTGGTATAAACCAAGTAATCTACTGCTATAAAATTGTAACGAACGCCAAACTCATTCCAAAAGAAAAACTCGCTAACGGCATTCTGTACCATTATTAAAACAAAGAGAAAAACGGTAAACGAGTACAAGGCTAATCGCAACTGTTTTCTGTATTGCGGTAAAAAAAGTAACAACCCGAAACAAATTGTTTTAATGGCTACGAATGCTATACCAATTTCGGGTAAAGAACCACCGTATTCATCTAAAACAGTATTAAAAAAGGATACATAGATAAGCAGCAAAACTAAGACTGCAAAAGTGATGTATCCGTTGGGTGTCCTATATTTTTTATCGGATAAAAACAAAAGGTAAAGCCACAGAAAGGCACTTCCGACAAAGAATATCATTGCATCAGATAAACTGCCTAAAGTATATATTTTCAGGATTTCCTGAGCATCAAAATCAGATTGCGTAATAGGATGGAAGAGTAAAACTGTTCTTAAAATTGCATTGATAGCAATAAACAATAAAAGGAGAATAATGAAAGGGGAATTCTTTTTAAATAATTTCATAAAATTAAAACTAATACATTCATAACAGATTCTGCCTGAAATACCCTATTAAGTATAAAATTAAGATTTCCTTAAGAAAAGTTTAGGCTGTTCAAAGGATTCACTAAAACAATAATTTTACAATAGCGTAGGGTTCAACAAATCTCAACTGTTTTAGAAGAAAATAACCACATGAAAAATTCCTTTTTAATTGCATTCTTATTTTTAACTTCTTTAGGTTTTGCTCAAAATTGGTCCACCAATATTGAAGAAGCCAAAGCCAAAGCTACGACTGAAAATAAAACCATTGTTTTGGTGTTTTCCGGTTCAGATTGGTGTGCTCCATGTATTAAATTAGATAAAAATGTTTGGCAATCGGAGGCATTTAAAACATTTGCAGCAGAAAAGCTGGTTTTAGTACGCGCTGATTTCCCTAAAAAGAAAGCCAATGTTTTGCCGGAAGCACTTCAAAATTCAAACAAAGCTTTGGCTGAAAAATACAACCAAGACGGTTATTTTCCTTTGGTTGTAGTGTTAAATGCCCAAGGAAAAGTAATCGCCAAGAAAGGTTACGAAAACCAGAATGCAACCCAATACGTAACTGAACTACAAGCCCTAATTAAATAATAAATGAAATCGATTCTTTGTTTAATTCTTTTTTTCATCGGCTTGTCGGGAACCGCTCAAATTATTCACAAGCGAAGTTTGAGTTTGTTAGGCAGCCCGTTTGAGATTACGGTTGTAGCCAACGATTCTATCGAAGCTAACCAGTTTGAGGATTTGGCGGTGGAAGAAGTAAAACGAATTGAAAATTTAATATCCGACTGGATTCCGACTACACCCTTATCGGAAATCAATAAAAATGCCGGAATCAAACCGGTTAAAGTGCCTCAAGAACTCATAGATTTGATAGAGCGATCCATTAAAATTTCCAAACTAACCGACGGTGCTTTCGACATCAGTTATGCTTCAATGGATAGAATTTGGAAATTTGATGGTAGTATGAAAGCAATGCCATCACCGGAGGCTATTAAAAATTCGGTAGCCAAAGTTGGTTATCAAAACATCATTATTGATAAAGAACAACAAACTGTTTTTCTGAAATTAGCAGGAATGAAGTTAGGCATGGGTGGTATCGGACAAGGTTATATAGCCGATAAAATTAAAGCACTCTTACTCACTAAAGGTTGTACTGCAGGTTTGGTAAACGTTTCAGGAGACATTAGCACTTGGGGAAAACAACCCAATGGTAAACCATGGAAAGTTGGGATAAAAAACCCAATGAACAAAAACAAAATTTTTGCGACCTTTCCCTTAGAAGATACTGCTGTTGAAACCTCAGGGAGTTATGAAAAATATGTTACCTTCAACGGTAAAAGATATTCTCATATTATTGATACACGTACGGGCTATCCGGCAACAGGTTTAATAAGTGTGAGCATTTTTGCCAAAACAACAGAACTGGCCGATGCCTTAGCGACAGGTGTTTTTGTATTAGGCAAAGAAGTCGGGATGGATTTAGTCAACCAATTACCCGGCATAGGTTGTATCATGGTTGACGAAGAAGGAAAAGTGACTACCTCCAAAAATATTGACATTAAAAATTATCAAAATGAATAAAGTTCTAAGCCTAATGGCTATACTGTTAGTTTTTTCTTCTTGCACTGCTGTGAAAGAATACGAGAAGGAATACATCAACGATCCCGAAATGAAATTATCTGCCAAAACTGCCGAGCGCTATGAAGTAACTTTCCAAGTGTATCGTGAAGCAGCAGCCGGTGCCAACGGTGGAAAAACCGGTGGTGGCTGCGGATGTAATTAATATTTAGAATGAAAAAGTACCTATTTATATTCGCCTTACTCAGTGGTTTCCAATCTTTTTCCCAAGACAAAGATTCAACCGCTACCTTTAAAAAGAGGGTTTTAGAAGCCACTGAAGTGGATTTTTTAATAAGCTATTACAAACAGGATGGTGTCCATTCCGCTGTATCAGGCGGTATGGGCTCGGAAAAATTAACCGATTTAGCCTCTAATATTGTAGTGAGTATGCCTATGAGCGCCGATGCCATATTAACGGTTGATGCCGGACTTTCAGCTTATACTTCCGCCTCTTCCAGTAACATTAATCCATTCAATAGCAGTGGTGCTTCAGGTGGCGATGACGACGATGATAGGGCAGGAACAGATCCTTACGGAACGCCTTGGTTGGCTTCTTCCGGAGCTTCAGCACAAGATGCCTTAGCCAGCGTAGTAATAAATTACAGTCACAGTTCCGATGATCGAAATTTTATATGGAATGCCGATGTGGCTTTTTCTAACGAATACGATTATACCTCTATAGGTTTTGGTGGCGGTATTGCTAAATTATTCAATCAGAAGAATACCGAATTGAGCTTAAAAGCTAACGTTTATTTAGACCAATGGCGTCCAATTTTGCCAACAGAATTACACGAGTATGACAAATACGGCAGTTCATTCCTAAATAACGGATACTTTAGTGGTGTAACAGTTTATGACCAAAATGGTTTGGCTTCCAATGCCTATTTGCCCTCTCAGTTTAAAGACATTCAATCGGTTAACAGGAACTCTTATTCTTTGTCTTTTTCGTTCTCTCAAATTTTAACCAAGAAATTACAACTGTCTTTATTTTTCGATGTTTTACAACAGGAAGGATTATTGTCTACGCCTTATCACCGAATCTATTTTGCAGACAAGGCCAACTACTACATAGGTCAAACACAATACATACCTGTTTATGAAACCGCTGAAAATGTTGGTGTGTATAGATTGGCTGACGATATTGAACGTTTGCCGAAATCGCGTTTCAAATTGCCAATAGGAGTGAGGTTGAATTACTACATCAATGAAACCTTCAAGTTGCGCACTTATTACCGTTACTATACCGATAATTGGGGCATTTCCGCTCACACGGCTAATATAGAAGTGCCTATCAAGTTGAATGATAACTTTACGGTTTATCCGATGTATCGTTATTACACGCAAACAGAATCTAAATATTTTGCTCCTTTTGAAACCCATGTTTCAACTGAAAAATATTATACCTCTGATTACGATTTATCTACTTTTAATTCTAATCAGTACGGACTTGGAGCTACTTATGCAGATATTTTTACCAAAGCCCATATTTGGAAATTCGGACTCAAAAATATTGATTTCCGCTATAACCATTATGACCGTAGTGATACGCTAAGTGCCGATATTGTCTCGTTGGCCTTTAAGTTTGTAATGGATAAATAAAGAATAACGGCATATTAAAAAAGCAATCCTTTTGGGTTGCTTTTTTACTTTCTAAGAATCTTTTCTAAGGCTTTTCCTTTGGCTAATTCGTCAACCAATTTGTCAAGATAACGTATTTTTTGCATTAAAGGATCTTCTATTTCTTCCACACGATAACCACAAATAACCCCTGTGATTTTCGATACATTAGGATTCATTTTCGGTGCTAAAGCAAAGAAATCTGCAAAGCTGGTTTTGTTGGTAAGGTGTTTGTTCAAGGTTTCAGCATCATAGCCTGTTAGCCAAAAAATTACCATTTCTAATTCTTGTTGGTTGCGCCCTTTCGACTCCACTTTTTTGATGTAATGCGGATATACACTGGCCAAAGGCATGGCGAATATTTTTTCGTTTTTCATTTTAATTTTCCGGTTTGAAATGGATTACATATTTCTCATTACAGCTAAAAACACCAATAGTTCCGTAAAACTAATCAAATTAAATTTCACTTAAAAACCCTAAAGCATTTGAAGGCTTAAACTGAAAAAGTAGTAACTTAGCTTGAGTTAACACTGTAGTTTATGAAACACCTTTTAATTGTTGAAGACGAAGAAGGCATTGTTCAGTTTTTAAAGCAAGGATTGGAAGAAGAAGGCTATCAAGTAACCGCCGCAACCAACGGTAAAGCCGGTTTAGAAGCTTTTACCAATGGTAAGTTCGATTTGTTATTGCTCGACTGGATGTTACCTAAAATGACCGGTTTAGAATTGTGCAAAGCCATCAGACAAACCAATACTAAAGTGCCTATATTGTTTTTAACAGCCAAAGATACGGTTCAAGAAACCGTAGAAGGTTTAAAAGCCGGTGCCAATGATTACATTAAAAAACCTTTTAGTTTTGATGAATTGGTGGAACGAATTAAAGTCCAATTAAGAGACCGACCGGAAGAAGAAATTCTGCAATTAGGTCCGATAGAAATTAATCTGCAAAAACACCAAGTCACCGTCAATAAAAAAGAAGTTTCGTTTACCCAAAAAGAGTTCGACTTGTTGCATTATTTAGTGAAGAACAAAGGTAAAGTGTGTTCGAGAACCCAAATTATTCAAGATGTTTGGGACATTCATTTTGAATACGATACCGGTGTGATTGATGTGTTTATGAATGCCATCCGAAAAAAACTCAATCTAAAAGTAGAAGAAGATTTTATCAAAACCATACGTGGCGTAGGTTATATTGCCAACGATGAATCTTAATTATGCAACAACTTTCGTTTAAAAACAGAATAGCTTCCAACTATATTATCACTACAGCTTTATTGATTTTTGTGGTGTTTTTTGCTATTTATTCTATTGTAAAATTCAGCATTTACATTAGGGTAAACAACGAAATCAAAACCGAAGTCGCAGAACACTTGCAAGAAATTGAAGTTATAGAAAACTGTGTTCTCTTGATAGAGGAAGAAGAGTGGAAGCTCAGTCAGTTTAATAAGGTAGAAGTCAGTCCTGCTTTCATTCAGTTTGTTGATGAATTGGGAACTATGGTAGAAAAATCGCCCAATTTAAAACAAAAGCAATTGGTATTTAAACCTGATGCTCCGGTAAATGAATTATTCGATACCAAATTGGAAAACATATCCGTTCGCCAAATTCAAGTCCCGCTGTACCAAGGGACCAAAATTATCGGTTACTTGATAGTAGCCATGTCTTTGGAAGATTCGGTTATGGTATTGAACAACTTGTTTAAAATTATGTTATTGGCTTATCCTCTGATCTTGTTGGTATTGTTCCTTATAGCCCGATTTATAGCCGGTAACAGTATCAAACCCATCAGTGCCATTATAGAGACATCGAATATTATTACCAAGGACAACTTAAAATCGAGGATTCCGCTTCCACAAAATCGTGATGAGTTGTTTATTCTATCCAAAACCATCAATAATTTATTGGATAGGGTGGAAAATGCTATAGAAAGAGAAAAACAATTCACTTCGGATGCTTCTCATGAATTGCGCACTCCTTTGGCTGTTATTAAAGGAACATTAGAAGTTTTGATTCGTAAACCACGTGATCCTGAAGAATATAAAGAAAAAATTACTTTTTGCGTAAGTGAAGTCAATCGCCTGAATCATTTGGTAGACGAATTGCTTTTATTGGCTCGTTTTGAGAACCAAAGGCAAACCTTAAAGCTCGAAAGCGTTTCATTAAATGCCGTATTTTTAGATGTCATTTCCAGAAATTCAACGATAATTACAGAAAAAAAATTAAAGTGTCAAGCGCATTTTACCAAGGATTATTATGTTACTACCGATGCTTACTTGCTCGGAATTATTGTCAACAATATACTAACTAATGCCGTTAAGTATTCCAAACCAAACGATACTATTGTCTTCGAAATTTTGGAAACAGACTCAGGAACTTTATGTTCAATAGCTGATAACGGAATTGGAATTGCGCAAGAAGATTTGCAAAAAATATTTGATCAGTTCTATCGCTCTAAATCGAACCAACATCCCGAAATAAAAGGTACCGGATTGGGATTGTCAATCGTAAAAAGATTATCTTTATTACTTCAAATTGAATTGCAAATTGAAAGCGAAGAACACAAAGGCACTAAAGTGATTTTAAAATTTCCTAACTAAAACCAATATCATATGAACGAAGCACACTTACACATGGTAGTGAATCATTTTCCTATCATCGGAACCATTCTGGGAGCCGGAATAATACTCGCCGGAATTTTTTTAAAAAACAACACAATCAAAAACGTAGCTTATGTACTTTTTGTAGTAGCTGCAGTTTTTGCTGCCGCTAGTATGGCTACCGGCGAAGGTGCCGAAGAAATGGTTGAGGATATGCCAACTGTTGGACACGACATCATTCACGAACACGAAGAAATAGCCGAAAAATTAGCCTTGGCACTTTATGTTTTAGGAGCTGTTTCGCTTTTTGGCTTGTATGCCAATATCAAAAAACACAGCCAGTCTAAAATGGCCGCTATAGTAACTTTGGTCATCAGCATAGTAGCAATTTATTTTGCGCAACTCACCGGAACAACCGGAGGAGAAATTCGCCATACTGAAATCAGAACTAATGGCACCGGTTCGGAAGCAGCACCAAATACGGCTTCGGAGACCGAAAGTGAACACGAAGAATAATAGAGCGTTAAAAAAAACCGATAGAAAGCTATCGGTTTTTTTATATCAAATTAGAAACCAATTCACTATTAAGTATTGGTTTCATAAGGGCAATAGGCTATATTTACAAATTATAAGACAATCTCAAGTCTTCAAGCTCAATTATAAAGAATATGGCAAAAAAGACCTATGCTCGTCACAATTTTCATTCTCATACTTTCTGTATCTGGAAAGAAGTGCCGTTTGCCGCCATAAGTGAGTTAAAAGTTAATTATACCAGTCAGTCCGGTAGTCAGTATATTTTTACTGAAAACGGTTTGTTTCGCATTTCCAATCATTGGGGAAGAGTTGCCAACTGTCATTGGCGACTGATTCCGTTATCTGACTTTAAAAGCCAGCATACCACAGTAGCTTATGCCAATTGGTCCGATTTTTATTCCAACGACGATACTTCCAAATTGTTTTACATTAAAGTAGATTGGGCAACCAAAGAAGTTAATTTTTATCACAAGCACTCTGCCGACCCCAGCGAGAAAGTAATTTTAAGAAACGCCAAAGAAATAGCCAAAACCATTCGAACCATTAAAGAAGTATTTGCTCAAGAGGATTGGGCCAAGTATTTACAATACGATGACTTGGAAACACTAAGAGAAAAAGTGGTGGCAGAGTTGGTTTATACTTCAAAAACATTTTTAGAAATAAAAAAAGCTTATCTGACCTAAGCATTTATTTCTATCAGTTGCAACTGGCTTTTAAGACGCTCAATCAACATATTCATCATTCGTTTGTTCAAGTTGGAGGAATTCTGAATATATTCTGCATATTCATCTAAAGTAAAAAAGGCGATAACCATTCCTTTGAGCGAATTTCTGAATTTGATATCTCTCTGAATTACATTCTCAATGTAAGCCATCTTTTTTTCGGGTGTTAACGAAAAAAACACACTCTTTTGCTTGATGGCATAATTGATAAAAACCTGAATAAACAAATCATTTTGTAACTTCAAAATAGGGCGAAGGGTTCTGTTTTGAAAAATCTCCTCCAGAGAAGATTGGTTACTGATAGTGCCTAATGTTTCTCCTCTTAATTCAAGAACGTTGTGATCTCTGGGTTCCATAGATTATAGCTTAAAGGTTAATGGCTTTTACCAATATTGATAAATCAGGAAGTAGAACATACATCATGTATCAATACTTTAAAGTTATAAAAAAACCTCTGCGGTTAAACAGAGGTTTTTTTATAGTTATTAATAATCTAATGTTAATTATTCAATTTGAATACAACCTTGCGAACTAAGCGTTTAGCGTATTCAGAGTTTTTATCCACTGAGCTGTCAATTCCGGCTCCTTTAGCAGAAAGTCTGGCAGGGTCAATTCCGGCTTTAATCAAGATGGCTTTAACATTCTCTGCTCTGGTAGCTGCCAACTTTTCATTTTTAGCAGTATTTCCAACTTCATCAGCATATCCTGAAATCTCAACAGTAGCATTAGGGTTGTTTCTTAAATAATTCAAGATGAAACCAATATTATCTGAAGAGGCAGGTGTTGGCATAGAAACAGATTTGTCAAAGTAAGCCGCAATATAACCGTCATTAATCAATTGCTCAATCATGCCTTTAGACAATACGGTATTGTTGTTGTTGGTGATAGAGCTGTCGATGTATTTCTCCAACTCATCAGGTACACCATTAGTGTTTTTGTCAACCATTCTACCTTTAGTATCAACAGCTACACCGGCAATAGAATTGTTTTCTGCATCAAGATAATCAGGAACACCGTCTTTATCAGTATCGTTCATTAATGTTTCTATCTCACCGATACGGCCATTCAACTCTTTCAATTCTTTATCTTTCTTATCTTCTATGATAGCCCAGTCACCATGGATTTTTTCGCTACCGAATGAGTAGGAGATACCCAACGAAGTTACTACCATTTGACCGGCTAAGTTATTAGAGTTATCAGAGTAAGAACCGTCCCAATTGAAATGCTGTCTGTAATTGTTGGCTACACTAAAATCTCCAAAAACCGCGAAATGATCGGTAATTCTGAATTGAGGAGAAAAGCCAAGAATCAAACCACCATTGTATTCAGTTAAATTATAGTTTTGATCATTCGGCAAAACATTTTTAGTTTTAGAAGTCATTCTCGATAATTGAAGACCTCCGTGCAATAATAAACCAAAACGTCCTGCAGACTCTTGCAAGTTAAATAATCTGATGGCATTTATAACACCTTGAAATCCAAAACGGTATTGAACCATTTTAAAATCTAAACTTCCGCTTCCGGACTGATTGTTAAACTCTTCATAGTTCAAGTCGGCTCTCACTCCAAATGTCGGACTAATCATGTAACGACCTGCGATACCAAAACTGTTAGCTTGTATTCTTCCGAAGAACTTTTCAGGGTTACTCGAAAAATAGCCGTCTTTGTATGGTCTAACTCCTTTACCTTGACCCACAGAAACTTCAATGGACCATTTGTTGTAGCTGTCACCAATAACACCAGTAGTGTCAACAGCAACCTGAGCACCGGCAGTATAGATAGATAATAATGCAAGTAATGATAGTAGGCCTTTTTTCATATTTGAAATATTTATATACAAAATAAATGTTAAAACTATGCAAATATAGACGTTTACAATTAATAATCAACTTTTTTGGCTATTAAAACAGTAACGAAATAAGGCTAAAACGTGATATTTAATAAGAAAACGATTTCGGTTAAGATTATATTAAATCGATAGTACTAGCGGAATTATGGCGTAAATTTGTCCAACAATTGTAAAAATATGAGATTTCATACCAGAAAATGGGTAAAACCGGAAGATTTGAACCCTAACAGTACTTTATTCGGCGGCAGATTGTTAGCATGGATTGATGAGGAGTTGGCTTTGTATTCCATTATTCAATTAGAAAACCCAAAGATTGTAACCAAACACATGTCGGAAATCAATTTCAGAAGCTCTGCCAAACAAGGTGATATTGTAGAAATTGGTATAGATGTGGTGAAATTCGGCAAAACCTCCTTAACCTTGACTTGTCAAGTACGAAACATGATGACAAGAGAAATCATCATTACTATCGACACCATTACTATGGTAAGTTTAGGGACTGATGGAAAACCAAAAGCGCACGGTAAAACGCAAATCGAATATGTGAAAGACCGATTGGAATAAATTAGTTCACAAAATCGATTTTTCCTGAAGGCATTTCGTAAATCTCCAAATCGAAATAGGTGATAGAGGCAAAAATATGGTCGAAAATATCGGCCATGATGTACTCATAATTCTCAAACCTTTTATCGTTTGAAAACGTATAAATTTCCAAAGGAATCCCTTGTGGCGTAGGTTGTAATTGGCGACAAAGTAAAATCATGTCTTTGTTCAATCCGGGATACTGACTCAAATACTGTGTAATGTATTTTCGGAATAATCCGAAGTTGGTCATATTACGACCGTTTATCAACAAACTTTTGTCAATATCGTGACTGGCATTGAACTTATTAATCTCCGACTGTCGCGTATCTATGTATTTGGTAATTAACTGAATTCGTTTTAATTCCTCCAACTCACTTTCCTTTAAAAAACGAATACTTTGGGCTTTGATTAAAATATGTCTTTTGATTCTTCTCCCTTTGGAGTCTAACATACCGCGCCAGTTTCTGAAAGAATCCGAGATTAAGCTGTAAGTCGGAATTGTAGTAGTAGTATTGTCGAAATTTCGCACTTTGACAGTGGCCAAATTAATCTCGATTACATCACCATCGGCACCAAATTTATCAAAAGTAATCCAATCGCCAATTCGGACCATATCGTTTAGAGATACCTGAACACTTGCCACAAAACCCAAAATAGTATCCCGGAAAATCAAAATAATAATGGCCGAAACCGCTCCGAAAGTCCCCAACATGGCATTGGTGCTGATGTCAAATATTTTGGACACAATTACAATAAACCCGAAAATCCACAACACTATCATTATGACTTGTATGTAGCTGTCGATAGGCTTATCGCTGAAAGAAGGGTTGGTTTTTAGATGATCTCGAAAAGCGTGCAAAATCGTTTTGATAATCCACAAACTCAAAAGCACTATGTATATCGCGATGAGTTTACCAAATATATCTTCCCAATACACAAAGTTTTTCAATATGATAGGCATCGATTTATAAACAAAAAGCAGCGGAATCAAATGCGAGATATACTTGGCTGTTTTATTGGAAACCAACAAATCATCAAACCTGGTTTTGGTTCTTCGGGCAGTAATAATTAAGGCTCTAACCAAAACATACCTAAAGATGGTAAAGATAAAATAAGCTAAAACGGTGAGCACTACAATATTGATAACCAAGCTTAAATAAGCCGATAAAGTTTCTCCAAAGTCCCATTTTTGAAACATCGGATAACTCCAACCAAATATTTTCTCTACTATTTTATGCATTCTTCACATATTTTTTTTCAATATAAAAGGTCGCGAAAGGTAATAAAGAAGCCAATTGCACTATGAAAAAATCTCTCAAACTCCATTTTTGTTCATCGCGAATAAGTATGGCTAACAACGCATACCCCATAAATAATAAACCATGTGCCATACCAACCGGAAACAATAAAGTTTTATACAAAGTCAAATCGTTAGGTTTGATAACCAGCATATTAAAAAATAAAACCAAATAGGAAACGCCTTCAGCAACGGCAACGAACTTGAATAATTTTGTCATGATTTATAGCAATTTGCCACAAAATTAAGCAATAACAATTTAAACCGCCCAAAAAGAAGTTACATTTGTTTTTTATCCCAACCATGAGCAAAAGAGATTTAAAAAAGTATTTAGCAGAATTATCTAAAGAACAACTCGAAGAGCAATTGTTGGAACTTTATGATAAGTTTAGCGATGTAAAGGTTTATTACGACTTTGCTTTCCATCCCAATGAGGAAAAACTCATCCGCGAAGCCAAATTCAAGATTTCCAACGAATACTTTCCCCTTAAAGGTAAAAAACCTAGAATGCGACGTTCAGTAGCTCAAAAATTCATCAAGCATTTCAGAACGCTTGGTGTTGATGTTTTTTTAGTAGCCGATTTGATGCTGTATAACATAGAAATTGCGCAAGCTTTATCAGCCGAACGAACTCCAAAACAGATGATGTTTTACAAAAGCATGTCCATTTCTTTCCATCAAGCTGTGGCGTTTCTAATTGAACACGGCATTGTAAATGAATTTTACGATAGAGTAGTGGCTATCAAAGAAGCAACTGTCCGTCAAAATTGGTCCAATCATTATGATTTTACAGCAGTTACCGAGCGACTCGAATATTAAATTTTAGTTATTTACCGGTTTTCATGATGCAATAACTCTTTTTTAGCTGTACTTTTGCAAAATTGTACAAAACGCTATGTCTCATAAAGATTTAAAGGTAGAAATTGAAGAAAAAAAGGAGCTTTACGACTACCAAAAGGGAGATATTGACAAAATTTTTGAGCGATTAGACAATGCTCCTAATGATTACCATTTGCTGTATCAATTGCCTACAGGCGGGGGAAAGACGGTAATTTTTTCAGAGATTGTTCGCCGATATTTATCCAAACACAACAAAAAAGTTGTAGTACTGACACATCGAATTGAGCTTTGCAAACAAACCTCTAAAATGCTCAAAGGTTTCGATGTTAAAAACAAAATCATCAACAGCAATATTAAAGAGCTTCCTGATCAAGATGAGTATTCTTGTTTTGTGGCCATGGTGGAAACCCTTAAAAACCGCTTAAACGACGAGAAATTGATGATTGATAATGTTGGTTTGGTGATTATCGATGAAGCCCATTACAATTCCTTTCGTAAATTGTTCAGTCAGTTTAAGAATTCTTTTATCTTAGGGGTAACAGCTACACCTTTGAGCTCAAACATTAAGCTTCCGATGCATCAAAACTATGATGAACTCATTGTAGGTGACACCATACAATCATTAATAGATAACGGTTTTTTGGCCAAAGCCACAACTTACAGCTATGATGTTGGTCTAACGTCACTCAAAGTGGGCATCAATGGCGATTACACCGTAAAATCTTCAGATGATTTGTATATGAATATGGTGATGCAAGAAAAGTTATTGCATGCCTATACTGAAAAATCACTGGGCAAAAAAACCTTGATTTTCAACAACGGAATTAATACTTCTTTGTATGTTTACGATACTTTCAGAGAAGCCGGATATACTATTAAACATCTCGATAATACCACATCGGCTGAAGATCGGAAAGAAATTTTGCAATGGTTTAAAAAAACACCGGATGCTATTTTAACTTCGGTAGGTATTTTAACCACCGGATTTGATGAACCAACCGTAGAGAGCATTATTTTAAACAGGGCAACCAAATCGCTAACGCTATATTTTCAAATGATAGGACGCGGTTCTCGAAAATTACCGAATAAAGATGAGTTTACGGTTATTGATTTAGGGAACAATGCTTTAAGGTTTGGATTATGGAACGATCCCGTTGATTGGCAGCACATTTTTAAATCGCCCGAATACTATTTGGAAAGCTTGCGCGATGATGCCGAAATTGAGTTGAATTTCAAATACAGCATGCCGGAAGCTGTTCGAAAAATGTTTGCTAAAACAGCTGAAGTAACCATGGATATTGAAGCTGAGTTTAAAAAAATAACAGCGCTGAATTTACGATCCAAAGAAGTCATTGAGCGTTCCGTAAACCAACACGCACTTATGTGTGTTGAAAATGCTGAAGATTTGTATGGCGCCAAAATGTTATCCAAATTACTAAACGATGATATTGAAAGTCGTGTTAAGCGCTATGTAAACTGTTTGGGAAAAACCAGTAAAAATTACCGTGAATGGCTTATTGAGGATTATAAAACCAAATTAAGTTTGGCTATCGGAAAAAAATTCAGAGAACTCAATTTTTAAATTGATTATTGATGTTAATCAATCTAATGCGTTGTATTACAGGGTTTAAAATGATTCATATTTTGTTTAAATTGCTTACACGATGCAAACTATAATTTATATTATGTAAAATAGAATTTTTGATAAATTCAAACTTATAATCCTAATATTAGTTTTCAAATCTTTTTAACAATTACCCTTTCTTGCAGAAAGCTTTACTATTTTTGTCACGGTATTTGTGTTTTCAAAAAATGTATTTATGAGTAATTCTGTCGCTGAAAATATTGCTAATTTTCTAAGAGAATATCCGCCGTTTAATTATTTGCGTCACGACGAATTAATTCAGGTTGCTACCAGTATTGGCGTGGTTAGTTTGGATAAACATAAAACTTTATTCAAAATCGACGATAAATTACACGATAGTTTTTATGTAGTGGCTTCCGGCGTGGTAAATCTTTCCGTTATTGCTGATGCCGAAGAAACATTACTCAATAAATGTTATGCCGGAGATGTTTTTGGTTTACGTCCGTTTTTTGCTAAAAACAACTACATGATGACAGCCAAAGCACGTGAAGACAGTATTGTCTATGCTATCCCTATTGCTGTTTTTAAACCCTTTGTAGCACAAAATCCACAAGTTTTAGACTTTTTATTAGAGAGTTTTGCTACCAATACACGAAACCCATTCGATAAAGAAAACCGTGGCAAGCTTATCACAGATAATGTTTACACTGAGAACCAATCGAATGAGATTCAGTATTTTCAATCTTTAGCGTACAATAAAGCTCCTTTAAAAATTGCCGGAAATACCGCTGTGAAAGATGCTGCTCAGTTGATGACAGAAAACCTGATAGACAGCGCCATAATTATTGAACAAAATTGCCCTATCGGCATAGTTACAGATACCGATTTCAGAACCAAAATTGCTAACGGTCGTTTTCCTATAGCGGTTAATGTCGACAAAATCATGTCGGCTCCGGTAATCACAGTTCCCGAAAATGTGTCGGTTGCCGAAGCCCAATTACTATTACTAAAGCACAATGTAAGCCATCTTTGTGTAACTCTAGATGGTTCAGATAAATCAGAGGTTAAAGGAATAATATCCGAACACGATTTAATTGTGGCTCAAGCCAATAACCCCGGTGTATTAATCAAGGAAATCAAACGTTCACTAACTCCTAAAGAGCTAAAATCTGTCCGTGAAAAGCTAACCGATTTAATACAAAGCTCTATCGCTAAAAATATCCCGTTACCTCATATTTACAACATTACCGGAGAAATCATCACTGCCATCATCCGTCGCTCGGTAGAACTGGCTATCTTAGACTTAGGTTCTCCTCCGTCGCGTTTTGCCTGGTTAAGTATTGGAAGTCAAGGACGTAAAGAACAATTGTTGCTGACCGATCAAGATAGTATCTTAATTTTTGAAGATGTTGCCCCGGAAAAATACAGAGATGTTAAAGATTATTTCCTCAAACTATCTAAAAGAGCTACGGCTATTTTAGAGAAAGTGGGTTACCAATACTGCCCTAACGGTCACATGGCCAGCAATATGCTTTGGTGTAAATCTATGAGTGATTGGATCAAACAATACAACAATTGGATGAAAATGCCGGGTGAAAAATCTAACGACATCAGTAGCATCTTTTTTGACTATGAAATTGCTTTTGGCGAAGGTAAAATTGAAGATTCTATCTCTGATTTAATTTTTGCCAATACTAAAAACAATGCACTTTTCTTCGATTATCTCGGCAATGATACTTTGCGCAAAAATCCACCATTAAATTTCTTTAAAAAATTTAATGTCGAAGAAGAAGGTGAACACAAAGGAAAATTTGACATCAAAAACCGTGGCATCATGCCATTGGTTGACGGTGCGAGACTCTTTGCTTTAAGTTTGAATTTACGCGGCATAAACAACACCTATGCCCGATTCAAACAATTGGCTTTGGTTGATCCTAAATTCTCCGAAATTTACTTGAACTGTGCCGATGCTTTCCTTATTTTGTCAAAGTTCAGAACTTTGGAAGGTTTAAAAAATGACAGTTCCGGAGATTTCATTAATATAGAGGAGTTGAGTAAAGTAGAACGTGAAAGGCTCAAAAATGCCCTATCCCCAATGAAAGATTTGGAAGAACTGATTAAAGACAAATTTCAATTAACACAATTCTCCTAACATGCTGGATTGGATTAAAAACATCAATAAAGAATACCCCGATTTTTGGAAAGCATATTTGGCCAAGTTTGAAACCAAATCCAATCGCTATGTTGTTTTAAATACAGAAACCACCGGTTTAAACCCGAAAAAAGATGTGATCCTCTCTTTTGGTGCTTTTGCTGTGGTAAACGATATGATTAAAATTGGTGACAACTTTGAAGTAGTGATATTGCAATACAAGTACTTACACGATAACGGCTTGTCTAATGAGTTTTTAATCGAGAGTAAATTGCCAAAGCTAGCCGAGCCTCAGGCAATGCAAGCGTTAGTAGAATACATCGGAAACTCTGTTTTAGTTGGTCATCGCATTCATTTTGATATTGAATTGATCAACGAAGCCTTGGAAAAAATGTTATGCGGAAAGTTAAAGAATGAAGCACTCGATATCGAAATTATGCATCAGAAACACTTAGACATTACCAACAAATCATTCTCTATAGATGACATGGTGAAGCATTACAAATTGCCGTTAAGCGAGAAGAACTCTGCTTCCGATGATGCCTATGCCATCGGATTATTGTTTTTAAAACTCAAAATGCTTTTAGGATTCAAATAAAAAACCCGGTTTAGAGCCGGGTTTTTCGTGATCTGTCAAAATCAAACAAAACAATAATCAAACTATTTTTTTATAAACATGTTGGTGTAATATTTTTTTCCGTTATCAGGGTTAATGGTTACAGAGATACCTAGGTGGGTATAATCACCTTCAATGTTGGCTTTGTGCGAGGGACTGTTTAACCAAGCACTCATAGCACTTTCAGCCGTTTGATAGTTGTAAGCAATGTTCTCTCCTACTTTTTCAGCGTTTAGTACTCGTACCAGGTTGTCTGAACGTTGTTGGAAGTAATCGTGATTCACCACATTGTTATCAATCATGTAAAAGTTGTGCTCTTCCGATTTGTAAGAGATGTGATTGATAACTGCTAATGGATTTAATCCTTTGCTTTGACGGTAGTCGTTGATTAAAGTAATCATCTTTAACTCAGTTTCGTTGTAATTGTAAGTAGTTACAACTTGTTTGTCTTCAGCACCGGCTTCTGAGGAATCAGAAGAACAAGAAACCATAGTGAACAAAATTGCTAACGGCAACAATGCTCTAAACATTTTTGCTTTCATAGTAGTAGGTTAAGTTTTTAATAAAGTAGATGTGGGGCAAACACTTTATTGATTAATAATGACAGATTGTAAATAAAGTAGATGTGGGGCAAACACTTTATATATTTTCTTTTCTAAGAACGTATCGTTTGATTTGATTGGACAATATTAGCAAAAACACCGATTAAAATACAAATAAAATCGATGAAATACACTTTTTTGATATTACTATAAGATATATTCTTACAATATTGCAGTTCGTCGATATTTTTTAAGACATAAAAAAACCACTCGCTTTGGAGTGGTTTTAACTTATACCTTACTTGTATCAACTTCAAGGTGATAACCTGTCAATTTGCCAATTATAATCTTCCTGTAACTTATATCGAATTCTGTCGTGTAGACGATTTGGTCGGCCTTGCCAAAACTCTACCTCTACCGGACGAACTAAAAAGCCGCCCCAATAGTCAGGTCGAGGAATAGGTTTTCCTTCAAAGTCTTTTTCAAGTTCCTTTAATTTTTCGTCTAAATAAGCTCGGGAAGGAATAATTTCACTTTGAGCAGACACAATAGCACCGAGTTTGCTTCCATCCGGTCGGGAATCAAAATAGTTATCAGAAACAACCTCCGATGTTTTTTCGGCTATCCCTTTGATAATCACTTGGCGCTCCATGCTATGCCAGAAAAAAGACAAACAAACCTTGGGATTATTGAGTATGGCTTTGCCTTTTTCTGATTGGTAGTTGGTGTAAAAAATAAAACCTTCTTCATTAAACTTTTTTAGTAGCACTACCCTACTCTTTGGAAAACCATCTAAGCCAATCGTAGCTACAGTCATGGCATTAACTTCTTCGGTAGTACTAAATTCCTCCATTTCGTAAAACCAACGGTGGAAGAGGTTGATAGGATCTTCGGTGAGACTTTCTTCTAAAAGCTCACTTTTCTCATAAGATTTTCTGTAATCGCTTAAGTCTTTCATAGCATGAAGGATTGATTGGGTAAAGTTACTAAGTTTTCAGGATAAAAATAGGTATTGCCATCACTGATAGATTTCGAGCCTTTCACCCCTAATCAAAATCAAATACTTTACCGTCGTCACCTAACAAGACATTCGGAAAAATGGCTTCGGCTTCTTGTTGGAACAACTCGATACTGCTGTAGCGTGTGCTGTAATGGCCCAAAATCAAATGCTTCACGTTGGCCAGCTTTGCAATAGTTGCGGCCTGTTTAGCGGTGCTGTGCATGGTTTTTTCGGCTTTATCAGCTTCCGACTCGAGAAAAGTGGTTTCATGGTACAGTACATCTGCGTTTTGAATAATAGGGAGAATGGATTCGTCGTACATGGTATCACTGCAAAAAGCGTAACTCTTGGTCGGCTCGGGGTCAAAACTAAGTTGGGCATTGGGTATGATTTGTCCATTATCCAAAGTAATGTCACCTCCGTATTTGATTTTTCGATAGTAAGCCTTGTCAATTTTATATTGTTCAACCGCTTCAACATTTAGTTTACGTTCTTTAGGTTTTTCCTGAAATAAAAAACCATTGGTATAAACGCGGTGTTTGAGCGGAATGGTTCTAACGACTACTTTATCGTCCTCAAAAATGACTTCACTTTCTTTTGATTCCAACTCGTGGAAATACAAATTATATCCGGTGAACGAATTGGAGTAACGCAATTGTAGCAAAATGATTTCTTTGATGCCTTTAGGACCGTAAACGTGTAAATCGGTTTGGCGGTTGAGCAACATAAAAGTAGAAATCAATCCGATCAAACCATATAAATGGTCACCGTGCAAATGCGAAATGAAAATATGGTTGATTTTGGAAAACTTGAGCTTGTTTTTGCGGAGTTGTACCTGGGTTCCTTCGCCGCAATCAATCAGAAACATGCGATTGCGGATTTCCAAAACTTGAGCTGTTGGATTGGTAATGGTTCTTGGCGTGGCTGCATAGCAACCCAAAAGGGTTAATTTCATATGTCTAGAATCCTAAATCGCGCTCTATTTCTTCCATTTCTATAATATCGTGCGCCTCTAAAATAGTTGGCACCAAAATAATATTCTTTGGTACCGCATTAAAATCGACGCTGTCGGCTACCAAAACAATAGATTTTTTCTGCTTTTTATGCAACTTAATCAATTCGGTAAATGACTTTACCACTTCCAAAGTCAGGTTTTGGTCGTGAGACAAATCAAGTATCAAATTATAATTTTTAAAACTGTTGTGTTCGTGGGTGACTTTCATTAAAAATGAAGCAGTATCACCAATAGTATCCTTTAGTATAGTAGTGTGGCCTTTTTGTTCAACTTTCATGGTTAGGGGAACTGAATTAATCCGAAGCTAATTTAGGAAGATTTTGCCATTTTTTGGGTATATGACTACTCTTTCTCGAAATCAAGATGCAGTTCATAGAAAAAATTGGTTTTTCATCGATGAAATGCACGTTTTTTTAACATTTCATAGATGAACTGCACAAAAAAAACGCTGAAAACCCCCGAATTCATTGAATTTGTCGATTAAACGACTTTTGAGGTTAGTTATCGAAAAAATTTCAGTCGCCCACACTCTTGAAGTAGTTTTGACCCAAGAAATAACAACAAAACCAAATTTAAGATATGACAACAAATAACTCAATAGCTCAAAAAAATGTAACTAACGTTAGATTATTTGTTTTATTCGTTTTATTAGTGTTATCAAGCAACGGAGTTTTCGCTCAAGCTAAAGAAACTGCTACTGCTCCAATCGCTACTACTGAGGTTTCAGTTGTTAAAGAAAATACTATCGAAGTTACTACTGCTTCAACTGTAGCTTCAATGGACTTCGCTATCTGGTTTATGGGAACTCAAAAAACTTCTTCTGAGTCTTCATCTAAATCAACTTCTTTCAGCAAAAAAGCTTTGATCAACTCAGGTATTAAAACTAACAGTGTTTTAATCAGATCTATTTTGAAAAAAGTTAGTACTCAAGAAAGCAGCGTAGCTTAATCATTCCATCGAGTTAAGTTAGGATTACATTATAAATTAGGTTAGTTTTGAAAACCAAAAAGTCCCAAGTTAATCGGGACTTTTTATTTAGGGTTTTGTTTGAAAATAACTTCGGTTGCACCTTGACCATACTTTTGATAATTAGCATCCTGAAAAATTAGGTTATCATAGCGGCCCAGCATAAAATCTAATTCCGATTTCAAAATACCTTCGCCGACTCCGTGAATAAATACTATTTTTGGAATTCTATTGCGTATGGCAAACTCTATATGCTTTTTGGCCGTCTCACTTTGTAAGGTTAGAATTTCGTAATTACTCATCGATTTGTAATTCTTGACCAATTTTTCTATGTGCAAGTCAAACTCGGGTACCGGAACTTCTTTCTTGGAACGCTTTTCTTTATTGATATAGTTAGGCTTTTTAACCTCTTTTTCGGCGATGATATGATTTTTATTGAAATGGATAGGTAATTCGCCTTGATCCATTTTCAGCAATTCTTCTCTTTTGAAAGTAAGATTAAAGCCGTCGGTTGTCTCGATGGTAACTTCATGACCTTTCACTTCAATTACAGTACCATCAATAGCATCGTCTAAAACGGTTACTTTGTCGCCTTTATTGAGTATCATCTTGGTCTGTATTGTCGTTTTCAGATTCTTTACTTGGTATTTTCTCGCTTAGTTTCATCAAACCAAACATTAACAGCACCATAGCGGCTATTAATTTAAATACATTGGGTTGGTCTTGCGCCTGTTCGTACAAACCGATAGCTATAGCCACAAGCATTATTAAAAGGAAAATTTTTTTCATAGTCAATTTTTCTCTTTTCAAAATTACAGAATTTCATGAAGTTATGCCACAAAAAAAAAGCATCCTCATGAGAAGATGCTCTTTAACAATTTTCTTTTAATAACTATCGTAAGGCACTAAATCCTATAACCATAATAATAGCCATTAAAATGTATAAAGAAATGATAATGATTGCGGCAATTCCTAAAAATTTGTGGTGCGATTTTAAAGCTCCTAAAGCATCGGTTAAAAGAGCCGAATCCTTTGAATAAATCGCTTTTTTAGTATTGCTGGCATATCGGTACAAATAATAAATAGGAAACAAATATATCACCGCAATTACTATATAAAAAATGGAAACAATACCCTTTACTGCTCCAAAAGGTCCGGGAGTTTCGGGCATAGCCGACATTACCGAAGTCATAATGATAGCCATCAGCGCCAAGAATCCGACACCTACAAATCCTAAAATAGCTAAAAACATAGACCATTTGGCACTTTCACGCAAGTAGTCTAAGGCGGTTTGGTTTAAATGCAATTCAAAAGCATCAAATTGTGATTGGTTTTCATTTTCCATAAAATAGATATTTTGGTTGGTTAATTGATTGGTTACGACTCAAACGTTTTGAGAGTATTAATGATAATCTCGATACAATCACGCAATTGGTCTTCAGTCATGACCAAAGGTGGCGCAAAGCGTATAATATTACCGTGTGTGGGTTTGGCTAATAAACCGTTTTCGGCTAATTTAACACAAATATTCCAGGCAGTATCACTTTCTTCAGTATCGTTAATTACTATGGCATTCAATAATCCTTTACCTCGAACCAAGGTAACAATATTGGAAGTTTCGATGTATTTAGCCAATTCTGAGCGGAAAATTTTTCCCAGTCTTCTGGCATTTTGAGCCAAATGTTCATCGGTTACTACCTCTAAGGCTGCCATAGCCACAGCGGCTGCTACCGGATTGCCGCCAAAAGTGGAACCATGTTGTCCAGGTTTGATGACATTCATAATAGAGTCATTAGCCAATACCGCTGAAACCGGATAAGCGCCACCGGAAATGGCTTTTCCTAAAATTAGGATATCCGGAGTAACATAACCCTTTTGTTTTTCGCACTTGTTTTCGCAGGTACAATTACCGCAAACCGCTAATAAAGAACCTGTCCTGGCAATACCGGTTTGTACTTCATCTGCGATAAACAATACATTATTGGCTTCGCACAAGGCTTTGGCTTTGGTCAGATAGTCTTCGCTTGGCACGTAAACTCCGGCTTCACCTTGTATAGGTTCTACCAAGAAACCGGCGATATTTTTAGAGGAAGTGATGGCTTTTTCCAACGCCTCAACATCATCGTAAGCAATTTTAATAAATCCGGCCGTGTAAGGGCCAAAGTTTTTGCGTGCATTTTCGTCGTTAGAAAAGGAAATAATGGTGGTTGTTCTTCCGTGGAAGTTGCCTTCGCATACGATGATTTGTGCTTCGTTTTCGGCGATTCCTTTCTTTTCATAAGCCCATTTACGACAGATTTTTAAAGCCGTTTCAACAGCTTCTGCTCCGGTGTTCATGGGCAATACTTTATCAAAGCCGAAATACTTGGTAATGTACTCTTCGTAAACCCCTAATTTATCGTTGTAAAAAGCACGAGAAGTTAAGGTTAAAGTTTGTGCTTGCGCCATCATAGCGCCTACAATTTTAGGATGACAATGTCCTTGGTTTACGGCCGAATAAGCTGAAAGGAAATCGTAGTATTGTTTGCCTTCAACATCCCAAACATGAACGCCTTCTCCTCTACTCAGTACTACCGGTAGCGGATGATAGTTGTGGGCGCCGTATTGGTCTTCTAAAGCAATAGCATCAGCGGAAGTTAATTTTTCTAAAACTGACATTGGTGTTGTAATTTAATATTCTGTATTCGCCATTCCTTCTTAACGGAGAGAAATCATCCTTATCTTCGGTAAAAGTATAAAAAGTTTAAGAGTTTAAAGTTTAAAAGTTTAAGATTGTTCAACCATCAGCTATTTCTTAATCCTTTCCAAAATATCGTTCATCATTTCGATTTGAACTTTCTGAATTTCAATCAATTCTTGCTGTTGGTGCATGATTAAATGGTCTAATTTTTCATCGAGCATTCTGATTTCCAATTCCGATTTCAAATTGATCATATAATCTTTCTTGGCGCGCTCTCTATCCTTTTCCTCCTGACGATTTTGACTCATCATAATCACCGGCGCTTGCAAGGCTGCAATGCAAGATAATATTAAATTGAGTAAAATAAACGGATACGGATCGAAACCTTTGTTCAGTAAGATAAAAACATTTGAACCAATCCAAACCGAAATAAAAACAAAAAACGAAATGATAAAAGTCCAACTTCCGCCAAAAGCCGCTACTTTATCCGCAACTACTTGGCCTAAAGTGCGATTGTCTATTTCTTCTTCTACTTTAGCCACAAAGGATTTATCATCGTTGAGAGCTTGAATCACATTTTTTTGGAGTTTGGACAGTTGACCTATTTCGGTATTTAAGTATTTGGAAATGTATTTTTCACGATATACATTCAGCTCAGCATTGGCCAAACAATGCTCAGCAGAAAAATCAGGATGCTCTGTTTTAATCAAATTAAATATAGGTAAACGAATAGCACTTCCGGTGACTTTTTCTTTCATCGGAAACTCAACTCCTGAAATATCGCTTTTAAAAATGGCTTTTGAACTCATGACATTGATACGTTTAAAAAATTTAAATTAATAGTGAAAGTATTTGTCAGCTTCCTTTAAACATATCTAAAAGCTTGTTAACCGTGTTCCAATTGCGAGTGGTAGAGATTACATTCATGCTTTTTTCTATCCATTTATTGTCGAGTTTCGTATTGGCCGGCGACGAATGGTATTTGAGGTAAATCCTTCTACCGTCGAGTTGGATTTTATCGGGTTCGATGAAATTTAGGTTGAGTTGTGTTACCATTTGTTCCGGTACTTCTGCAGAAATAAAAGAAACATACAATTTTTTCAAGTCAACGCCTTCTTCGTCTAAAAACCGATTGCGTTCCAAACAAGCTTGCAAATCTTCTTTTCCTATTATTAAAACGGGAACATCATAACCAAAAGAATTCAGAATAGCTTCTCTGATTTGATTAGCCACTCGGTTGCCATCTGCTTCTTCTGAAGTTACAAAAACGTTACCCGATTGAATGTAAGTGCGAACATTGATAAATCCCACACCTTCCAAGCAACGGCGCAACTCTTCCATCTTGATTAGTTTCTGACCTGAAACATTAATACCGCGAAGTAAGGCCAAATGAGTTTGCATAAACCTAATTTTCCACTAATTTATATTTTTTTCTTAAATCCCGTTTAAGTTTTAGCCAATAGTTTATTTTTGCGCTATGGGAAGAAAACAAACCAAGAAAGTTATTTTTGAAAACATTACGGTTTTGGATGCCGGCGCCAAAGGTGTTTCGGTAGCCAAAGCACCCGAAGGTCAAGTGATTTTTATTACGAATGTGGTTCCGGGCGATGTAGTAGACGTGCAAACTTTTAAAAAGCGAAAAGCTTATTTTGAAGGGAAAGCCATTAAGTTTCACCAATATTCGGCCGATCGTGTTACACCGATTTGCCAACATTTCGGGGCCTGCGGTGGATGCAAATGGCAAAACATGCACTACGATAAACAGTTGTTTTATAAGCACCAAGAAGTTTATAACAACCTTAAGCGTATTGGTAAAATCGAATTGCCAACCTTCGAGCCTATTTTGGGTTCGGCCAAACAGTTTTTCTACCGCAATAAAATGGAATTCGGTTTCTCTGATTCGCGTTGGATGACAGACGCTGAAATTCAATCCGGTACAGAAATCGACAATAAAAACGCTTTAGGTTTTCACATTCCCAAAATGTGGGACAAGATTCTTGATATCGAAAAATGCCATTTACAGGAAGATCCGTCAAATGCTATTCGCAATGAAATCAAACGATTTGCTACTGAAAATAACATCACTTTCTTCAACGCCAGAAACCATACCGGTTTGCTCAGAACTTTGATGATTCGTACGGCTTCTACCGGAGAAATTATGGTCTTGATCCAGTTTTACCAAGAAGACAAAGCGAAACGAGAGTTACTCCTAAACCATGTTTATAACACTTTCCCGCAAATTACTTCTTTGTTGTATGTAATTAACGGCAAAGCCAATGATACGCTGTATGACCAAGACATTAAGTTGTTCCAAGGACGCGATTATATTTTGGAGGAAATGGAAGGTCTGCACTTTAGCATCAATGCCAAATCGTTTTACCAAACCAATTCCGATCAAGCTTACGAACTCTACAAAATCACCCGTGAATTCGCCGGATTAACAGGAAATGAAGTGGTTTACGATTTGTACACCGGAACCGGAACCATTGCGCAATTCGTTTCCAAACAGGCTCAAAAAGTGATTGGCGTTGAAGCCGTTCCTGAAGCCATAGCCGATGCCAAAGAAAACGCCAAACGCAATAATATTACCAACTGTGAATTCTTTGTAGGCGATATGAAAAACGTGTTCAACGACGAATTTATTGCACAACACGGCCAACCGGATGTCATTATCACTGATCCACCCCGCGATGGTATGCACAAAGATGTGGTAGATCAAATTCTGAAAATTGCCCCTGAAAAAGTGGTTTATGTAAGTTGTAATTCGGCCACCCAAGCACGTGATTTGGCTTTAATGGATGAAAAATACAAAGTTACCAGAGTTCGACCTGTAGATATGTTTCCGCAAACACACCATGTAGAAAATGTTGTACTTTTGGAAAAAAGATAAGCAGTAAGATTTGAAATTTATGAAAAGAATAATAATGCTTCTTTGTCTGGTCATGGCATTTTCCGGCTGTGAAAAAGATGATATTTGTGTAGATGAAACCACACCGCAATTGGTTTTAGAGTTTTATGATATTTCCAATCCCACAGTATTAAAAAATGTAGTCAATTTGAAGGTCACCGGCGATGGTATGACAGATGCTTTGAATACATTTAACGGTGTGAGTACGATTAGTCTTCCCTTAAAAACAAACGAAGACACTACCAAATACCATTTGTTACTTAACAGCAACAGCAGTACAGCTTCCAATGAAGATGTATTGGAATTTAATTACACTCGTGAGAACGTTTATGTTTCCAGAGCTTGCGGTTACAAAACGGTCTTCGAATTAAACAACGCAAACGGGTTAGTTTTAACCGATGCGATTACTCCAGATGGCCTTTGGATACAAGACACCAACCTTCAAACCAACTCAATTATTACCGAAAATGAAGTGCATCTCAAAATTTACTTTTAGTATAGCCCTGGCATTGCTTTCGTTTTCAGGCAATGCTCAAGAGGAAAAAGTCACTAAAGACAGTGTTGCGGCAAAAACAGAGCGTTACGGATTGCGTGTTGGAGTTGATTTGTTTAAACTCACCCGCTCTTTTTATGAAAAAGATTATCGCGGATTAGAATTGGTTGGCGATTATAGGTTGACACGCAAACATTATTTAGCTTTAGAGTTGGGTAATGAAAATAAAACTGTCGATGACGATCAACTAAATTTTACTACCAAAGGTAGCTATATCCGTGTGGGGTTTGATTACAACTCATACCAAAATTGGCTGGATATGGAGAACATCATATCTGTTGGATTAAGATATGGTGTAAGCAGTTTTAGCCAAAGGTTGAACAGTTATGAAATCTACAACCCGAATCAGTATTTCGGAGAAAATCCGGTGGTAATTTCAGGAGAGGAATACAGCGGTTTATCAGCCCAATGGATTGAAGTAGTAGCCGGAATGAAAGCCGAAGTTTTTAATAATGTTTTTGTGGGTTTTAGTTTCCGTTTGAATCGTTTGGTAAATCAGAAACTCCCGAATAACTTTGACAATTTATACATTCCCGGCTTTAATCGCACTTACAACGGCGACTTTGGTGTGGGCTTTAACTATACCGTTTCTTATTTTATTCCAATATACAAAGCAACTGTAAAAGCTAAGGCAAAAACGGAAAGCAAAGCCAAATCTAAAGGAAAAAAGAAATAATTAAACTTCTTTAATTCCTTTTATAAAAATCCATTTCATGAATACTTTTTCACCGTCTTTGGTGGTAACAGCTTGAAATTTGGGTGCTAAAATAGTTCCAATCACAAAAGCGGTTAAGGGTAACCAAAATCCGGTTAAATGAGTGTATAGGACTAACAAAAATCTAACAGCTACAAAAATCACCGCAAAACAAAAAAGGTTGTATAGTAAGGCTTTGGTTTTTTTACTCATAACATAAATTTTACGGTCCAAATATAAGCAAATATGAGCTCTTTACTACTATTGAACCTATATTAAACCCAATCCATTTCAACCATTATTATTGCTTTTCTTTGAATTTTAATTTGCTGTAAACCAAATTTTTCTAAAAAAAATCCTGCAATTGTTAATAAAAGGTGGGTATGTTTCTGTTAATTAACATTTATTTTGATTCATAAAGTTTACCTTTGCCTTACCCAAGTTTACATTTAATTAAATACGATCGCTATGGAGAAGTATTTCAACTACAGCATTCATCTAAAGAATGAAGGCACCAATCGTGAGACTATAGTGCTCAAACAAATTTCAGAAAGCAATGCTATCCACAACATTCTGGAATTTCCGAAATCTGATATTGATATGGTAATCGAAACCCTCTTCAAATCAAAAAAAGATATTTTTGATGAAGATATCGATTTGCCCAATGAGCAGGAAATCAACCCAATGATTTTAGACACATTGGTTGAGTTGTTCTTTTCCGGGATCAGTATAGCCGACTTAGCGTCGCAGTACAATTTGCCGGAATCCATGATTAAGCAAAATTTAGAACGCAAAGGCATCGTACTTTTCGATGAATTTTAATCAGTAATCCAAAACACCTTCTTTAAGGTGTTTTGTTTTTTAAGGAAAGTTTAAAAAAACCGACTTCATACCATATGGAAAAATAGATTATTTTTGAAATCTAAATCGCCATAAAATTGTTGTATGAAGAAAGTATTGATTGCTTTAGCCTTGTTTCTCTCTTCCTTTATTGCCCAAGCCCAAGCAGGTTATGAAATCACCATCGATTTAAAAAACTGCAACGACACCTTAGCTTACCTTACGTTTTATCGTTTTGACAAAACCTTAATAAAAGATACTTGTACCACTATCAAAAACGGACGAATTGTTTTTAATGGTAAAACCAAACTTCCAAAAGGAATTTATTCGTTGGTTGGCCAACAAAAATCGATATTATTTGATTTTTTTATTGATGATGATACTCAAAAATTACACCTCAAAAGTGAATTTGGTCCCAACATTAGTAAAGAACTCATCGCTTTAAATTCGGACCGCGAAAACGAATTCTTTAATTATATTCGTTTTTTAGGCGATCAAAATAAAACCTTTTTTGAATACAAGCAAAGTCATCCCTTAGCCACTAAGAATGACTCGCTGGATTTGACCAACAAACAAAACGAGTTGGAACAAAGCATAGCCGATTACGAAAGTCAATTCATCAACCGTTTCAAAGGCACTTTTATTGCCGATGTAGTCAACTTAAAAACCGAAAAAAAACTCAAAGACATCCCCAAAAAAGCAGATGGTTCGCCAAATCACGAGGCTTCTTATAAATACTACAAAGATAATTTTTGGCGGAATGTTGACTTTAAAGATGACGGTATGGTCCACAATCCATTTTTATTCAATAAATTGAAAAACTACTTGGACAATGTTGTGGTGAAAAATCCGGACTCTGTTTGTGTGGAAATCGATCGTATTTTGGCCCAATCCAAACCGGAAACCTTGATATATAAGCTGATGTTGGCGCACTTGACTTACAGTTATGAAACTTCAAAAATCATGGGATTTGACAAAGTGTTTGTGCATCTTTCCGATAATTATTTCAAAACCGGAAAAGCCAAAGGAATATATGAAGACGACGACGTAGTACAAAGAATCATCAAACGAGCCGACAAACTCAAAACGCTATTGATTGGTGCTAAAGCCATCGATTTGTCGATGATACGGGCCGAAGACTTTCCGAAAATGAAAGCGATGGGATTTGAAGAGGCCAAAAACAGTGAAGAAATGACCAAAGTATTTTATAAAAACGTCAACGAAGTCAATAAAATGTGGGTCAAATTAAGCGATGTGAAAGCCGAATACACCATTTTGGTTTTTTGGGATGTAGATTGTGGTCATTGTCAAAAGGAAATTCCGAAACTCGTTACCGCCTACAACGAAATGAGTAAAGAGAAAATGGATGTCAAAGTCTTCAGCGTTTACATGCAACACGAAGGCGATAAATATTTGAAATATATAGCCGATAACAAACTGCCTTTTATCAATGTTTACGATGGTGCGCACTACAATAATGCCATCGAAAAATATGACGTCTACTCTACTCCTGTGATTTACATTTTAGACAAGAACAAAGTCATCAAAGCGAAACGAATCGAAGCAGACAAAGTGAAAGAAATCATACAATCGCTTGAAAAAGAAGCTAAAAAACAATCTTAATCCTTCATGAAAAAAATTACTTTTTTCCTTTTGCTATGCTTAAATTTTTCAGCTTACAGTCAGGATAAATTTGGCGTTTTTACCGGTTTCAATTACTCTTACTTTACAGATGGTATAGCCGGACAAGTATTGGCTGAAGAATCCTTTGGTTTACAATTGGGAATTGTTTATGAAAAAGAACTATCGGCTAAAGTACATTTTCGTCCGAAATTGGCTTTTTCACAACAAGGCGACCGAACCAAAACTGAAGGTGTAATCAATTTTGATCCGATTGTTGGCGGCGATTTTGAAATAGATCAAATTGACTCCAAACTCACCTATATCAACTTGCCTTTGGATTTTAAATTTTGGAATAAGATTTATGTGATTGCCGGACCTCAATTGGGTTTTCTGGTACAAGAAACTCAGTCGGGTCAGTTTAACCAAAAAGCGAAATCGAGTGTTGATTTCGGATTCAACTTAGGTGGCGGATTCACAGTAAACAAGTTCTTTTTTGAAGTAGGCATTTACCAGGGGTTTACCGAAGTATATCGCTATAATTATTTCTACACCAACAACAGTGTTAAGGCGCATAATGGCTTCGCAAAGTTTACGGTTGGTTATATGTTTAAATAAATCGATTGACCTTAATCGCGTGGATTAAATTTGGTTCGTTTGCTGCCTTCGTACATTTCGTATTTCACCAAACGCGCTTCCAAACTTCCGTTAAAGAGCTTTATTTTACGAGACGGTCTCAAACCTACAAACTTTAGAGCTTCCAAATTAGCTGTGATAAACCAAGCATTTGTGTTGGGATAATTATTTTTCAAAGTATCGCCTAATTCGCGGTAAAACCGTTCCAAATCGATATCCAAACGTTCCCCGTAAGGCGGATTAAAAACCATATGCAACGGACCAACAGTTTCTTTTTTTGTATCAAAGAAATTCGCTTGGCTAATCGTTACATAATCTTCTAAATTAGCATTAACGATATTGTCTTTGGCTTTATTGACGGCACTTGGTGCTTTGTCGTATCCGATGATTTTATAGTGAAACTCTTTGGTGCGTTTCATCAATGAATCGATAATTTGGTCAAACAAATCGTTATCCCAATCGTTCCATTTTTCAAAAGCGAATTCTTTGCGATTGATGTTGGCCGGAATGTTACAAGCAATCATTGCTGCTTCGGCTAAAATTGTCCCGGAACCACACATTGGGTCTAAAAAATCAGAATTGCCGTCCCAACCGGAAAGCAACAGCATCCCGGCAGCTAAAACTTCGTTAATCGGCGCAATATTGGTGGCACTGCGATAGCCTCTGTGATGCAAAGAAGCGCCGGAAGTATCTAAAGAAACCGTACATTGGTCGCGGTCGATGTGAATGTTGATTCGCAAGTCGGGGAAATCTTTATCGATGCTTGGTCGTTGCCCGAATTTTTCTCGGAACTGATCCACTATAGCATCTTTGGCTTTCTGAGAAACAAATTGTGAGTGTTTGAAATTGTCGGAATGAATGGTAGTGTCAATCACAAAAGTCTGGCTCGCATTGAGGTATTTACTCCAATCGACACCCTGAATGCCTTTGTACAAACTTTGGTCGTTAAAAGCTCTGAATTGGTAAATGGGTTTCAATATTTTTAAAGCAGTTCGCAACGACAAATTGGCTTTATACATAAACCCTTTATCGCCTTTAAAACTAACGGCTCGCGTTCCCATTTCCACCTCTTGCGCGCCTAATTGTTGTAACTCTTTAACCAATATTTCCTCAAAACCAAAAAAGGTTTTGGCTACCATTTTAAAATTTTCCATTTTCAATACGAATTGCAATCACAATATCAATATAAGACATTGTCATAAGTTCGGCAAAAATACACTAATTTTGCGGCTGAAGAATTCATTTGAATAGAATAAATGTCTGAACATTTAAATAGCGAAACCCGCAATACAAAACCCGAAGCCGATATTTGGTACGCTTCCTGGTTTGACACACCCTATTATCACATTTTATACAAAGAGCGCAATTACCGTGAAGCGCAAATCTTCATGGACAATCTAACGCATTATTTGAATTTACCTGAAAAAGCAAAAGTACTTGATTTGGCTTGTGGGAAAGGCCGACATGCAATTTATTTGAATCAATTGGGTTATGATGTAATCGGGGCAGATTTGTCTGAAAACAGTATAGCCGAAGCCAATAAAAATGCCAACGAAACACTGCATTTTGTAGTCCACGACAAACGCATTCCCTTTGAAGAAAAGTTTGATGCCATTTTCAATTTGTTTACCAGTTTCGGATACTTCGAAAATGAAGAAGACAATCTGCAAACACTTATTGCTATCAAAGAAAGCTTATCAGACTATGGCTTTGCAGTAATAGATTTTATGAATGTACATACTGTATTGGAAAATTTAATACCGGAAGAAACAAAAGAAGTTGATGGTATAACTTTTCAAATTAAACGCTATTTGGCGGATTCATTCATCATTAAAGAAATAGATTTTGTAGACCAAGGTCGAGAATACCATTTTGAAGAAAAAGTCAAAGCCTACACATTAGACGATTTTAAACGAATGATGGAGCAAGCCGGTATTTATTTATTGGATACTTTTGGGGATTACAAGCTTAAGAAATTCCACAAAAATACCAGCGAACGATTAATCATGATTTTTAAATAAAGTCAAACCCATACAATTGTCAGCCTGTTCGGAAACATTGATATCCGAAGACCATACAAACTACAATTTACAACCAAAATGAACTACATCCTTCCTTTACTATCGGTTTTAATAGGTTATGCTATAGCCTTGATTATTAAGCCAAAAAAGAAGAATAATTTAAAGCTACTATTGGCTTTCAGTGGTTCCTTTTTGTTATCTCTAACCGTAATGGATTTATTGCCTAAAGTTTATGAAAGTCACAACCACAGCATTGGACTTTTTATAATGGTTGGTATTTTATTTCAAATTATTTTAGAGTTTTTCTCCAAAGGTGCCGAACATGGTCACGTTCACGGACACGACAAAATCAACAGCATGCCTTGGTTGTTGTTCATCAGTTTGTGTCTTCATGCTTTTTTAGAAGGATTTCCGGTAGGTCATCACCACGATTTAGCATACGGAATTGCGATACACCACTTGCCTATCGCCATCATCCTAACAACATTTTTTTTGAATGCCGAATTGAACAAAACAGCGCTTTTCGTTTTTATGGTTTCTTTTGCCTTGATGACGCCATTAGGCACTTGGATATCAGATTCTGCACCAATAATAACCCAATATTTTACCGAAATTACAGCAGTAGTGATTGGTATATTATTTCATATTTCTTCCACTATTATTTTTGAAAGCAGTGAAGGACACAATTTTAATATTGCTAAGATCTCAATGATTATATTAGGAATATTATTGGCCGGTTTTGTTTAAAAATCTGAAGTAATCTCATTATCTTAGCCACTCAGAACTTTAGCACTTCAAAAATGTCCTTCACCAAAACTACTGAGCAATCTTCTCATTATGAGCGTTTGGAACAAATGTCTGTACACGACTTATTGACCAACATTAATAATGAGGATAAAACCGTACCACTGGCCGTTGAAAAAGCATTACCTCAAATTGAAACTCTGGTTACTCAAGTGGTAGCCAAAATGAGAGCAGGTGGCCGATTATTCTACATTGGCGCCGGCACCTCAGGACGATTAGGCATAGTAGATGCTTCGGAATGTCCGCCTACTTTTGGCGTACCCTTCGATTTAGTGAACGGTATTATAGCCGGTGGCGACAAAGCCATTCGCAAGGCCGTAGAATTTGCCGAAGACGATAAAGAACAAGCTTGGAAAGATTTGGTTGCGGAAAACATCTCCGATAAAGATGTGGTAATAGGAATTGCGGCTTCCGGCACAACACCTTATGTAATTGGTGGTTTGGAAAAATGTCACGAAAACAATATACTTACCGGTTGTATTACTTGTAACGAAGGTAGTCCGTTAGCCGTAACAGCACAGTTTCCGGTGGTAGTTGTGGTTGGTCCGGAATTCGTAACCGGTAGTTCACGTATGAAAGCCGGTACCGCACAAAAACTGGTTTTGAATATGATTTCTACAGCAACCATGATTCAACTGGGTCGAGTGAAAGGCAATAAAATGGTCGATATGCAACTCAGCAACGTTAAGTTGGTTGACCGTGGTGTGCGCATGATTATGGGAGAAATACCGGTTACTTATGAAGAAGCTTCAGCATTGTTGGAAAAATACGGCAGCGTGAGAAAAGCGGTTGATGTTTATAAAGGATAAAATGAAGAAAGCGATTCAAATACTACTTTTCCTGATGTTAGTCTCCGGTATTGGCTATTATGTCTATAGGAATACTGCTCGGGCTTCGGTAGTAACCTATGAATCAGATTTAAATCCGGATAATTATCCGAAAACGCTTGACAGTATTCAACAACTTCGAAAAAAATTAAATGGCAAAAGTCAGTCAGAAATAGCTCAAGCCTTTACCAATCAACTGACTGGTAAAATATTTCCCTATTGGTACGGAACCGATTGGGACTTCAATGGAACAACACAGATACCCAACAAAGGTAGTATAGCATGCGGTTATTTTGTTACCACCACTTTACGAGACTTAGGCGTTGATATTAATAGAGTTAAATTAGCCCAATGCGCTTCGGAACAAATGATTAAGAGTTTGGTTTCTGAGTCCAATATCGAAAGGTTTTCAAACAAAAGCATCCAAGAATTTGAGCAAACTTTAAAAGCAAAAGGCAATGGCATTTATGTAGTTGGCTTAGACAATCATACGGGTTTTTTACATTTATCTGATCAAGGCAACTTTTTTATCCATTCCAGTGGAGCACGTCCTTTTAAAGTGGTTAAAGAAAAGTTTTCTGAATCTGCTTTACTGATAAAATCAAAATACCGAGTTGTTGGCAAACTGACTGCAGAAAAAAAATTACTTTCTGCTTGGACTAAATTGTAAATTGATGGTTGAATTATTTATTGAAAATAAAGACTTTATCCTGATTCTTACCCTTGGATTAGTTTTCACTTTCATTGGTTTTTACCATAATTATAAAATTGACACCTTAAGAAAGAATGGCATCAAAACCAATGCTTATATTGTGGATTACGTTAGTGAAGTAAGTTATTCACACAATAAGATTCAAGTTTATTATCATGCTTTGATAAACTTCACCGATCTCAAAGGAAATAGCCGACAAGTAAAAGATGAATTCGGAACATCCACCAAACCCAATAAAAAACTGCCTTATCCTATTCAAATTGCTTACCTTGAAGTAAATGGCAGATTGGAAGTAACAACTTTCAACAAAATACAAGACTTTTTCCTGATGTTGATCATGACTGCTGGAGTAATAATCACTATTGCAGTCCTGTTTTTTCGTTTCTTTTTGTAAAACAATATTAAATTCTATTTTATGAAAAAACTACTTACCCTTATAGGTTTACTACTAACACTTCTCTCTTATTCCCAAACTATGACCTTGGAAGGCAGTCGTTTTTATCTTGACGGAAAACGATTGGAAACCCGCGAGGCTCGTCAATTGTTGAATACTAATTATGAATCGGCTTCACTGTATAAAGAAGCTAAAACCAAAGAAGCCGTTGGTGGTTTTTTATTAGGTTTTGGCATCGGATTGACTGTTGGTGACTTAGCCGTTGGATTATTTTCCGATACAAAATACCCCGGCACCATGACTTATGTTGGTGTCGGCTCAATTGCAGTCTCAATTCCGGTACTTTCCGGAAGAAAAAAGCTTTATGAAAAAGCTGCCCAAATTTACAATAATGACCATAAAAACGGTAAATTAGGAGCTTCTCAATCAACTATGGAACTTCATCTTGTTTCTAATAGAAACGGTATGGGTTTTCAACTCAAATTTTAAGCTTATGGCGATCAATAAAACCCTGTTAGATAAAGGTATTAAATACTTGCTTTACGCTTTGCCCTTAATGTTTATTGGCCCTAGTGTAATGTATAATGCTTTTATTAATAAGCAAAATGTGTGGCATTGGTTAGTTCTTGCAATAGGAATGACTCTATGTGGTTTTGCGGTTTATTTTATGTTTAAAGGTGTAAAAGCCATTACAGATGCTATGTTTCAAGATAATAATCCAAAATAATATTGGATTGTTTCTTTTTTAAATTAAACTTCAGAACCTAAAAAAATGAAAAGAATACCATTATTACTATTGGCTTTAACATTGTTTTCTTGCTCCGAAAAAGAAAGGAAATGTACCGATTTTAAAACCGGAACATTTGAATTTGTTCAGGAAATTGACGGTAAAAAATACACCTCTACTTTTACCCGTACAGAAAACTTACAAATTGAAACCTTTAACGGAAAAACTGATACCGCATCGGTGCGTTGGGTCAACGATTGCGAGTTTGTGTTGCAAAAACTACACCCCAAAACCATGAACGAGCGTAAAGCCATCAGCATGACCATACTGTCAACCGAAGGAAACCGTTATACTTTTGACTATTCCTTTGTGGGTGATGCCAAAAAACAACGCGGCACTGTAACTAAAATCAAATAATCCCGTACAAACGATAAAATTTAACTTATAAACCATGGAAGTATTTTTAAATCCCGATGCTTGGGTAGCGCTTTTAACTTTAACCTTTTTAGAAATTGTATTAGGTATTGACAATATTATTTTTATCTCTATTGTGACCGGAAAATTACCGGTAGAAAATCGCAAAAAAGCCACTCAAATTGGTTTATTCTTGGCCATGTTCATGCGTATAGGTTTACTATTCGGTATTACCTTATTAATTGCCATGAAAGAACCGTTTTTCAGTATTGATTGGGGTTGGTTTAGTGCCAATTTTACCGGACAAGCTTTGATTTTATTATTAGGTGGTATCTTCCTGATTTATAAAAGCACTAAAGAAATCCACGAAAAAGTAGATCACAAAGGTGAAGAAGAAAAAGACTTAAAAACTTCGGCTGCCAAATCTTTCGGAAGTGTGATTGTGCAAATTTTATTAATTGATTTAATTTTCTCTATCGATAGTATTTTAACCGCAGTGGGAATGACCAACGGTGTAACCGGTGCTTTGTATATTATGATTGCTGCCGTGATAATCTCTGTAGGTGTAATGATGTTATTTGCCGTACCGGTAGGCAACTTTGTTAATGCCAACCCATCTATTCAAGTTTTAGGTTTGGCTTTTTTAATCCTAATCGGATTTATGTTGATTACCGAAAGTATGCACTTGTCAGAAGCGCAATTAGCCGGACAACATGTAGGCGTGGTGCCTAAAGGATATTTGTATTTCGCCATTGCTTTCTCCTTGGCAGTGGAATTTATCAATATGAAGATGCGAAAAAAGAAATCTTAAACGCTTTAACTTTTTTCAAAAACTCTCCTTAAAGGGGAGTTTTTTACTTGTACACTCTATAAAAACTATATGTAAAATAATTGTTACTCTATGACGATTATCATATTTATAAACAGGTAAATACAATACCTTTGTCCTAGTTATAGAGGTATGGCTAATTGTAAATCGGGGGCCAATGGAAAAAAAAATTACATTCTTAAAAAGATTCTCATCTTTTAAAATTGTACTAATATATGCTGCTGTAAGCGCAGTTTATATTTTTACATCAGACTATTTTTTGGAACTGCTTTTCAGAGATGTTGAAATGCTTTCTAAGTTTCAAACCCTTAAAGGGTTGTCTTTTATCCTTATCACTTCAGTTTTACTTCATGTATTAATGAAGCTTAATATCAATAAATTATCCAATTATTACCGTCAAATTATTGATTTTAAATTGATTACTGAGGAACAATTCAAACAGTCCAAACAAGAATACATCGACTTGTTTAATCACAGTCCTTTACCAATGTGGATTTTTGATGTAGATACTCTAAAGTTTATATTAGTGAATGAAGCGGCTTGCAATCACTATGGCTATACAAATGATGAATATCTATCAATGACGCTTAAAAATATCCGTCCTAAAGAAGATTTGGCTTTGTTTGAAGAGCTACTGGCCTACTCTTTGTTTACCGACAGTTCGTTATCAACCATATTGCGACATCAGAAAAAAAACGGTGACATCATCAACGTAAAAGTCAAAACTACTTGGGTAACTTTTGAAGGCAAAAAAGCTCGATTGGCTTCTGTTGTTGACGTAACAGCCGAAATGAATACCCAAAAAGCCTTGTTGGAAACCAATACTCGTTTAAAAATGGCTTGTGAAATTGCCAGTATGGGTTATTGGACTAATGATTTGAAGACTTCGGAAATCATTTGGTCTCACGAAATGCACAAGATATTTGAAACCAACCCGAAAACTTTTGAGTTGACTTTGGATAATATCAAAAACCGTTTTCATCCGGAGGAACGTCATAAACTCAACATGGATACCTTTTCTAATTTCGGGATTAATGAAATCATCGAGAGTGAACAAAGAATCGTGACTGATTCCGGAAAAATCAAATGGATTTTAGAAAGGATACATCTTATCAGAGATGAAAGCAATGTTCCTTTAAGATTGGAAGGAATTGCCGTTGATATAACCAAAAGAAAACTACACGAACAAGAAATCATTGAAAGCAATGAACGTTTCAAAATCTTGGCCAAAGCCACTGTTGAGGCAATAATCGATTGGGATAATGTAAATGATACCATATTCTTTGGAGAAGGATTCAATACTATGTTTGGCTATGAAACTGGTATGGCCGATAAAAATTTATGGCTAAAAAATATCCATTCTGACGACAGCGAAAGGGTGATAAAAGATTTAAAAAAAGCCATCAAGAACTCTAAAAAAGAGTTTTTCAACGCCGACTATCGCTTTGTTAAAGCCAATGGAGAAATTGCCTACATCCAACACAAAGGTATTTTTATTCGAAATGCAGAGGGTGAAGTAACTCGTATCATTGGAGCTATGATTGACTTAACGGAATCCCTAGAGAAAATGAACAAAATTGAGTCGCAAGACAAAGCATTAAGAGACATCTCTTGGACACAATCACATGTAGTTCGTGCTCCTTTAGCCAACTTATTGGGTTTGATAAATCTCTTAAAAGACAACCATAAGATAGGTTATACTGATGAAAAACTAGTAGAATACATTGGAGAATCTGCCAACAAACTCGATACTATCATACACGACATTGTAAATAAGACGGCTCAAGATAACGTTAATTAAATTATTCCTTTTTGCGAATTTCTAAATAGGGTAAATCCTGTATCAAACTCAATAATCAAAAGAATCTCGCTCTTTTAGGACGGGATTTTTTGATTTCATTTTCACCGACTCAAAAATCTATACAGTAAAAAAACCCCGCTTCGCAGGGTTTCTTTTATTCTAAACTCAAAGTAATCTGTCCGTCATCATCAGTTTCTGTTTGGATGTCTTCGGTTAGGTTACTTTCACCGCTTACTTCCATATCTTCCGGCTGAACTTCTTCCGGTTCTTCAAACGGCAATGGTTCGAGTAAGTTGATCTGTTTTAATTTGTCGGCTGTCAATTGGTTACCAAGTGCTTTAATCCCTTTAACGGCAATAAATTGTTCTAAATCGACCGTAATCGTATCTTTTTGAACACCTTTAACTTTAGCAAAAACTACTTCCGCTACCGGACGCCAATCGGTGGATACAATTTCTAATTGTGATTTTTCGTGTTCGGTAATAAAAGTCTCTTCCTTGTTCTCGTTTTCCACCAAAAAGCGTTTAACAAAGTAGCGTTCTTTTTCACCATCGTAATAAATGGCGGAAATTGGTTTTTTAGGATGCCATTTTTCCAACACTATCATACCTTCTTCAAAATGCGTGGTCAATTCAGGGATAATGGTTTTCAGTTTACCGTTTTGGTTGATGATCAGTAAGCGATCATTCGGACGGAATTCACCCAACAATTCTCCTCGTCCATCCACATTTAAACGCTGTACCGTGTCGTCGAACCATACTTTACGGGGTCGTAGCGTAGAAATTCCTTTTTCCTTCAACTCTATTTTCTTAATCGGATATTTGGTCACCGTATTACCTCGTGAAGCTCTTCCTTTAATAGCGATATCAGAAAAATCCAAATCCCATTTCAGTTTTTTTACACTGCCTATTTGTCGAAGTAAAACCGTTACCGTTTCGGCTTCGCCATTAGGATTGGCTGAAAAATATAAGACTTGGCTTCCGGCTTTTTCTTGTGTTAAATCATAAAACTTATCCCGAGTAATTCCGGATACGTTGAAACGTTTGATAAAAGCCGAGCCGTTTTTACCATCACGGTAAATCATATTGTAAATCGTGCGCTTATCGTTTTTATCGAAAACCGCAATGTGAATAATGTCTTTGCCTACGAATTTCTTTTCGTCAACCTTAGACACCATCATTTTACCATCGCGTAAAAATACAATCACATCATCTATATCAGAACAATCGGCTACATATTCGTCTTTTTTCAATCCGGTGCCGAAGAAGCCTTCTTCCCTATTCACATAGAGTTTGGTGTTTCTCAAAACCACTTTCGTAGCTTCTATCGTATCAAAGTTTCGCAACTCGGTCAAGCGTTCTCTGCCTTTACCAAATTTGTCTTTCAAGTTTTGGAAGTAAGCAATAGCAAAGTCGATAATATGGTCTAAATGATGTTTTACCTGCTCCATTTCGGCTTCCAACTTAGCAATAGCGTCATCCGCTTTGTCCGAGTCGAAACGCGTGATGCGTATCATCGGAATTTGCGTCAGCTTTTGCAAATCGTCGTCATTAATCTCGCGCACAAAGGATTTGGCGAAAGGTTTGAATCGGTCGTACATGTACACGTAAAGCGATTCCCTGTCGGAGTACAACTTAAAGTCGATGTACATTTCTTCTCGAATGAATATTTTTTCCAAAGTCGAGAAATGCCATTTGTTTTCGAGTTCATCCAATTGAATTTCCAACTCGCGTTTGAGTAAATCCACTGTTCTGTGGGTGGAAATTTTCAACATATCAGAAACCCCGATAAAGCGTGGTTTGTGGTTTTCAATCACACAACCCAAAGGTGCCACCGATGTTTCACAAGCAGTAAACGCATACAAAGCATCAATAGTTTTATCGGGAGAAACACCCGGCGGTAAGTGAATTACAATTTCCACTTCAGCGGCGGTATTGTCTTCTATTTTTTTGATCTTGATTTTCCCTTTTTCATTGGCTTTCAATATACTGTCAATGAGTGTTGAAGTATTGGTTGAAAACGGAATTTGGGTAATCACCAAGGTTTGTTTGTCAAGTTGACTGATTTTAGCACGTACTCTAACACGACCGCCACGCATACCATCATTGTAATTAGACACATCGGCTATACCGGCTGTCGGGAAATCGGGATACAACGTAAAGGGTTTGTTTTTTAAGACTTTAATCGAACAATCGATGAGTTCGTTGAAGTTGTGTGGCAATACTTTGGTTGACAATCCAACGGCGATTCCTTCAGCACCTTGCGCCAACAACAACGGAAATTTCACCGGAAGGTTGATCGGTTCTGCCCTACGACCGTCATACGAAACGCCCCAAGTGGTAATTTTAGGTGAATAGAGAATTTCGTGTCCGAGTTTGGAAATGCGCGCTTCAATGTAACGCGAAGCTGCCGCTCCGTCACCGGTTAGGATATTTCCCCAGTTTCCTTGCATATCGATGAGCAAATCCTTCTGCCCAATTTGCACTATGGCATCACCTATACTCGCGTCACCGTGAGGATGGTATTGCATCGTATGCCCAACGATGTTCGCCACTTTGTTATAACGACCGTCATCCAACTCTTTCATCGAGTGCATGATACGGCGTTGTACGGGTTTGAAACCGTCTTCTATGGCGGGAACAGCGCGTTCCAAAATTACATAAGAAGCGTAATCGAGGAACCAATCCTTATACATACCGGTTACTTTGGTAATGGTATCTTCCGGATTTTCATCGTTTTCATAAAAATGACTGCCGGTGGAAGGGCGAATGACATCGTCAAAACCTTCATCAGCATTTTCATCGTTAGTTGACTCGTTCAACGCTTCGTTGTCGTCTTCGTTGGGAATGATATCGTCTTCTTCGTCTTTCATATAAAGTTGCTAAGTAGCTAAGTTTCTCAGTTACTAAGTTTGACCTACATCCAATACTTTTATAACTGCAATTATTTATTCACTACTAATTTTATTTAAACCTATTTTTCATGCTCAGCCACTCAGTTACCCAGCCGCTCAGAATCTAAAAATCTTATTCTTCCACCACATCCAATTCCACCTTCAAGTTATTGATGATGAAATCTTGTCGGTCCGGGGTGTTTTTGCCCATATAAAACTCGAGTAAGGTTTCAATCGATGTGGCTTTGTCCAACATCACCGGATCTAAACGAATGTCTTGTCCGATGAAATGCTTGAACTCGTCCGGCGAAATTTCTCCTAATCCCTTGAATCGGGTGATTTCCGGTTTGGGTTTGAGTTTTTCGATGGCGTCAATACGTTCTTGCTCGGAATAGCAATAAATGGTTTCTTTTTTGTTGCGCACGCGGAACAATGGCGTTTGCAAAATATACAAATGACCGTCTTTAATCAATTCAGGAAAGAATTGCAAAAAGAAAGTAATCAACAGTAAGCGAATGTGCATTCCATCGACATCGGCATCGGTAGCGATTACAATATTGTTGTAGCGCAAATCGCCCATGTCTTCTTCGATGTCTAAAGCCGCCTGCAATAAGTTGAACTCTTCGTTTTCGTAGACAATCTTTTTGGTCATGCCATACGAATTTAACGGTTTACCGCGCAAACTGAAAACCGCTTGAGTGTTGACATCACGCGATTTGGTAATGGAACCAGAAGCCGAATCTCCCTCAGTAATAAACAAAGTGCTTTCTAAGCTTCTCGGGTTTTTGGCATCGGTTAGATGCACACGACAGTCGCGGAGTTTTTTGTTGTGCAAACTCGCCTTTTTAGCGCGCTCTTTAGCCAGTTTACGAATACCGGATAATTCTTTACGCTCGCGTTCGGCTTGGAGAATTTTGCGTAAAAGCAAATCGGCAGTCTCCGGATTTTTATGTAAAAAGTTGTCTAATTTGGTTTTGATAAAATCGTTGACAAACGTTCGCACAGACGGGCCATTCGGACCAATTTCGGTAGAACCCAATTTGGTTTTGGTTTGCGATTCGAATACCGGTTCTTCTACTTTGACCGAAATAGCGGAAACGATGGATTTTCGAATATCAGAGGCTTCAAAATTCTTGTTGTAAAACTCTTTGATGGTTTTTACAATGGCTTCACGGAAAGCGCCTAAATGCGTTCCGCCTTGCGTGGTATTTTGGCCGTTAACAAATGAATGGTATTCTTCGGAATATTGCGATTTACTGTGTGTGATGGCCACTTCGATATCGTCGCCCAACAAATGGATGATCGGATATTGCATGTCTTCTTCCGCAATGGTTTCTTCCAACAAATCTTTCAAACCATTGTCAGAATAGTACTTTTCACCATTGTAATAAATGGTTAAACCGGTGTTGAGATAACAGTAATTTTTGAGCATGCGGATGACATACTCATTGCGGTATTTGTAGTTTTTGAAAATGGTGTCATCGGCTACGAAAGCCACTTTGGTTCCTTTCCGCTTCGTGGTTTCTTGAATGTCTTCTTCTATGGTTAAATTCCCGGCAGAGAATTCGGCAGCTTTTTGCTGATTGTCACGAACCGATTCCACTCGGAAATAATTGGACAAAGCATTAACCGCTTTGGTACCCACTCCGTTTAAACCTACCGATTTCTTGAAGGCTTTGGAATCATACTTTCCACCGGTGTTCATTTTAGACACTACATCAACGACTTTGCCAAGTGGAATACCGCGACCGTAATCGCGTACGGTAACCATTTTGTCCTTGATGGTCACTTCAATCACTTTACCGGCGCCCATTACGAACTCGTCGATACAGTTATCTATTACTTCCTTGAGTAAGATGTAAATTCCGTCATCGGGCGAAGAACCGTCGCCGAGCTTTCCGATGTACATTCCGGGACGCATTCGGATGTGTTCTTTCCAATCGAGTGAACGGATATTGTCTTCGGTATATTGATTTTGTTCGGCCATTTTAAAAATAACGATTTTCCGCTAATATAGTGGAATTCGCCTGATTTTTGAAATGATATTTATCAAAGTTATTAAGAATGATATTGACAAATTTTAACAAAAAGCCAACTCATAAACTAACCCTGAAAACTAATTTTAAACCGAAGCTTTGAAGTGTTTTCTCAACTTTAAATTGAGTTCTTTAGGATTAAAAGGTTTTAAAATGTACTCGTTGATACCAATTAACATGGCTTTTTCCAAGTAACCATAAGAAGCTGAGGCGGTTAAAGCTATAATAGGAACTGTAATGTCTCGAAAACGGATATTGATAGTGGCCTCATAACCATCCATAACCGGCATGGCTAAGTCCATTAAAATAATGTCGTACTTTCCGGATTCATACATTTGGGTGGCTATCAATCCGTTCAAGGCCACATCAACCTGAACGTTCCATTGGGAAAGAATTTTTTCGGCTACTTTTACATTAATCAGATTATCTTCTACCAAAAGCACACGCAAACCATCTAAGTTTTCTTCGATGTAGTCATGATAAAGAATGTCATTGTTTACATTACTGTGATCCGACAAATATGGAACACTCAATACAAAGCTGAAATTTGATCCTTTCCCTACTTCGCTTTCCAATTCGATATCGGAATCCAGTAGTTGCAAAAGTTTTTTTGAAATTACCAATCCTAATCCGGTACCGCCGAACTTACGTGTAGTAGTATTTTCAGCCTGTTCAAATTTTTCAAAAATTTGCTGGAATTTATCAATGGCAATACCGATACCGCTGTCAATCACTTCAACTTTAAATTTAGAATGGTATTGGTCTTGTTCTAATTGGGTCACCTTGACTTTAATAGTGCCTTCGCGGGTAAACTTAATGGCATTCGAAATCAAATTGGTTAATATTTGCCCAATTCTCAAAGGATCACTGAAAATATTACCCTTGAAATTTTTATCGATTTCGATGACTATTGTATCATTATTTTCTTCGGCTTTAATTTGAAGTGATTTGGCGATTTGTTGGATTAACTCATGCAAATCGAACGGAATGTTCTCGAGTTCAACTTTACCGGCTTCAATTTTGCTGAAATCAAGGATATTGTTAATCAACAAGTATAAATTTTGTGCCGAATACTTCAATACCTCTATATTTTCCTGAAAACTCGATAAGGTGTTTTCCTTCTCCATGATGTAAATCAGACCAATAATAGCATTGAGTGGTGTTCTGATTTCATGACTCATTACCGAAAGAAAATCGGATTTGGCTTCGTTGGCCTTTTCAGCGTGGGATTTGGCTAAATACAATTGTCGTTGATACTCTTTTTTTGAATCAATTTCCTGATTTAAAATATTGAGCAACTCTATAAGATTGTCTTCTTCCCCAACTTTAACCTTCTTATCGTTGAGTTGGTTGATGGCATAAACTAATTTTTGATGTATCTCTTCTTTCTTGAATAATTCTGCCTTTAATTTTTTGTTTACTTCAGAGTATTCAATATCATTCAAACGAGTAGATTGTTCAAATAATTCGGCATCTTTCTCATAATTCAGATAGGATAAATTAACCACTTCAATAAACTTTTGAAGTTCAGGATGATGAGATACCAAATCCTCCGGCAGGTATTTGCTGATTTGCCGCTGTAGTTGTCTGTGAATAGTAGTTTTATCCATGAGTACTATGATTCGTATAGGGTAGAAATAGTCATGGTTTGATTGTGTAATTCGCAGGCGACATTACTTAAAGTCGGAGAAATTTCACCATAGGAATAAAAGCCGCAAACCAATAGATTTTTACCAAAAACCTCTTTAACTGCCTCAATTTCTTCTTCGGTTCTGTTGCCCAAAACAATTTTTCGCCCTACACAACTCACCAATAAGGCCAATTGCGGGGTTTGGGTTTGGTTGTCTCTAATTCGCGTTGCTGCTTGATAAGAAGCATCTACTAACTTATCGAAGTTGCCTTTCATGAGCCGAACGGTTGATCCTTCAGGTATATTTCCCGCAAAGGTCATGGATTTATTCTTTTCGTCGATGGAAAGTATGGTTCTGACCACCGGTTTAGAATGTCCATCTTCCTTCATAGAAAGTGGAAAATACAATGAAGATCCCGGTAACTCATCGGCATATTTTCCTAAATATTCTTTGTAAATATCTAACGCAAATCGGTCTCCGATTTTATAAAGCACATTTTTATCAGATTGGGTAACTTCGCGCTCCGGTCCGAAATCACTCCAACCGCCTTCGGAAGCAAAACCAAAGTGGATGTTATCTCCGTAAAAGCCAATGGCTACAATTTTACCTTGCGTGGCATCGGCGTTTAAACCGACTATAGTTTTTTCGAAATGATATTCATCGCCAGCTAAACCACCGAATATAGGAATGTTTTTATCCGTTTGATTGATTAATTCGTTAATTAATTCTGTTCCGTTAACAAAACTTCCTTCAGAAATAACCAATATTGATTTCAAATCATGGGAAAACAATTCAGATTTGATAGTATTCCCCAAAGATTGAACATCACTATCCAGTTGAATATCTGCTTGAACTGTCTTTATGGCCGTTTTTTCGAAGGCTAAAGCGGTGACGACTAATTGATTTTCGACTAAGCCACTGACGGCAATTTGACCGGAGGTAGAACAAATCACGATACTTCCGTTAGGATATCGTTTTCTGAGGGTTTCATAGGGTTTGGTACTTTCTAAGAAAGTTCTCTCTCCAAAAGCAAGAACGAGATTACATTGCTCTTGATCAAAACCGTCCGAAGAAAAGAGCAGTGTTTCCTCACGGTTTTGGTTGATAGTAAGTTGTTGAAGTTTCATAGTATGTCGACTTAAGGCAACATAAAGTAACGGATTTTTTTTTAATAACAAAAAAAAAGCTACTAAAATTCATTAGTAGCCTTTCTATTACTTTATTTAAAGTCGATTTACTATACATTAAATCGGAAATGCATTACATCTCCGTCTTTAACTATGTAGTCTTTTCCTTCAACTCTGAGTTTACCGGCTTCTTTTACCTTGGCCTCTGAACCATAATGTGCAAAATCCTCAAATGCAATAACTTCGGCACGGATAAACCCTTTTTCAAAATCAGTATGAATAACTCCGGCAGCTTTAGGCGCGGTATCACCAACATTAATAGTCCATGCACGAACTTCTTTTACACCCGCGGTAAAATAGGTTTGCAGTTTTAATAATTTATAAGCCGCGCGGATTAAAACTGAACTTCCGGGCTCCGTCAAACCTAAATCTTCTAAAAACATCTGACGCTCTTCATAGGTTTCTAATTCAGTGATATCCGCTTCGGTACCAACGGCTAATACGATTACTTCAGCATTTTCATCTTTTACCAACTCACGCACTTGGTCAACGTAAGCATTTCCGGTAGCGGCTGCTTCTTCGTTAACATTGCAAACATACAACACCGGTTTGGTGGTAATTAATTGAAAATCTTCCATTAAAGCTTCTTCCTCGTGATTTTGAGGTACAACCGTTCTTGCTGATTTAGCTTGTAAAAGCGCTTCACGAATTCGATCCAACAAGGCTTTTTCTACTTGTGCTTCTTTATTACCGGTTTTAGCGGCACGGTTAACTTTTTCCAGGCGTTTTTCAACCGTTTCCAAGTCTTTTAATTGTAACTCTATATCAATGGTTTCTTTATCGCGTATAGGATTGACACTACCGTCAACGTGAACAATGTTATCGTTATCAAAACAGCGCAACACATGTATGATGGCGTTACACTCTCTGATGTTGGCCAAGAATTGATTCCCTAAACCTTCGCCTTTACTGGCGCCTTTTACTAAGCCCGCGATGTCAACTATATCAACAGTAGCCATTTGGACACGCTCCGGCTTAACCAATTCTTCCAATTTATTGATACGAGGATCAGGAACGTTTACCACTCCAATATTAGGTTCGATGGTACAAAAGGGAAAGTTTGCACTTTGTGCCTTAGCATTAGACAAACAATTAAATAAAGTTGATTTTCCCACATTAGGTAATCCTACAATTCCTGCTTTCATTGTGTTTCAAATTGGTTTTAAAAAGTGCGCAAATATAAAGGATTAAAACCAAGTAACAAAGCACAATCTCAGCTTATGGCGTTCGATCTTGCAGTTGGTTGATGATGGCTTGTTCTTCTTCAGTGGTAGCCAAACCCGATATGTCCCAATAGGATGAAAGAATGGTGTTTTTCTTGTTGTATAATGTTTTGTCTTTAAAAACTTCACTCTCTTTATAACTGTAATTTTGATTGCTGAAATTCGTGGTTACAAAATAATTTCTCACTTCAATATCAGTAGTTTTATTTTTATCAACTCTCTCAAAACCAATTTCTTCTTTTGAACTAACTAAATAATAATTTTCACCCTCAAAACGGTAAATCGCTTTAAAGACCGACTTGTAAATATTTTTGGAACCAACGGCTTTTTTCTCTTTTACATTAGATAAAGTTGTGGGAGAAACAGTAGTATTGATTTCTATGATGATTTTCTTTTTCCAATCGTAAATGATTTTGAAATCGTCGCGCAAAGCTGATGTGTTATCAACTGGAGTCACTATCATCACATTGTAATCTTGGTTGGCAGAAAACGACTTTATCACATAGTCATATTTTTTTTTCGCACCGGTATCCATAATCGGACCTAAGTATTTAAAATTATAGTAATTCTCCATAATATCATTGAGATTGTATCCCAAAACATCATTATTGATTTGATCGTAAACCAATCCGAAAGAACGGTTTTGCTCAACTAAAATATTGCTTTTAAAATTCTTGTCTTTTCCGTAAAGCTGAAAATTCATTAATCCATCGTTGTAATACGTATAATTCCCATCCATTTTAAAAAACTCTCTGGAATAGACTTTTAACCGAGCTGGCACTGTTAATCTTTTTATTGAATTCTCTACCAAATTCTTCAATATCTTCTGCGGATGCTGTTTGGTTACAATAATTTCGTCCAAATCGTTCACGGTTCTTTTCAAATAGATAACATTATCTGTTTTGAGTAAGGCTGACGAACGAACAGTGATTTTAGCGTAAGAAGAATGGGTAACCTGAATATTGGAAGAACCATTCAAAAGAAATGTCACTTTACCCTCGCTATTACTCAACAGCGACTGCTTTGTTTTCAAAACATACACAGTCGCATCTTCTACCGGCAGATTGGTATCGGCGTCTTTCAATACAATTGCTATTTCAACATTTTGTGCCGAAACCATCCAACCAAAGATCAGCAAAAAAAGCAGGTAACAATGTTTCATTTTAAGATTGGGTTTGAACAAATTTAATCAAATTTAGTTTATTTTGAAAAAACCTTTAAATGTTAGTTAATTTGTTGAAATACTTTTATAACATATGTTAAAATAGCTTCCAAAAAGAGTAACTTGCAAGCATTAACTCCTAACCAACTACTTATGAAAAAAATTACTGTTTTATTATTTTCACTACAGTTTGGGTATTTAGCAGCGCAAGAGAAACAGAGCGGCACGACCTCAAATGACTCGACAAAAGTGAATCAACTTCAGGAAATTAAAATTGTAGGTTCACGAAATTCTAAAAGAACGGTAGTGAATTCGGCGGTTCCAATTGACATTATTGATGTTAAAAGCGTTACCACGCAAAGCGGTAAACTGGAAATCAATGAATTATTACAATATGCAGCACCTTCGTTTAATGCCAACAAACAATCGGGATCAGATGGCGCAGACCATGTTGACCCGGCGACGCTAAGAGGAATGGGGCCCGATCAAACCTTGGTTTTAATCAACGGCAAAAGAAGGCATCAATCTTCTCTGATTAACTTATTTGGTACTCGTGGTCGCGGGAATACGGGAACCGACTTAAATGCAATTCCTGCCAGCGCCATCAAAAGAATAGAGATATTGCGAGACGGTGCAGCTGCTCAGTACGGTTCCGATGCCATTGCCGGAGTAATCAATATTGTGTTAAACGACAATGTTGATGAGTTAACGGGAACCATTAGTTATGGTGCTTACAGTACCAAAGCTGACGGCAATTTCCCGGCAGGCACACCTAACACCGGAGACAACTTTTTAGACACCAATGCCGATGGCAATAAGTTAGCCGACGGCAGAAGTTTTGACGGGAATTCCATCAAAGTAACCACCAATTACGGAACTAAAATTGGTGATAACGGAGGGTTTGCGAACTTTACCGCCGAGTACATTAACAAAGACAAAACCTTACGTCCGGGTTTTGATTTCAGAAGAGGTTTTGGAGAAGCGGCTATCGAAGGCTTTAACTTCTTTGTAAATGCAGCTATACCGGTTTCCGACAAAACTAAATTCTACGCTTTTGGTGGAAGAAATTTTAGAAACACCGATGCTTATGCGTTTACCCGAAACAATCCGTCTCCAAGAATTGTGACCGATATTTACCCAAATGGGTTCACGCCAAGAATAACCTCTTTAATTATAGATCATTCCATTGCTGCGGGATTCAGAACCAAAACTGCCGGCGGCTGGAATGTTGATATTAGCAATACTTTTGGTAAAAACAGCTTCCATTATTTCATCAAAGGTACCTTGAATGCATCATTGGAAGAAGCTTCACCTACCGAGTTTGATGCAGGTGGCCATACTTTAAGTCAGAATACGGTAAACTTGGATTTATCTAAAAACTACGATAGCATTTTAAACGGTTTTAACTTGGCCTTTGGTGCCGAATACCGCACAGAACAGTTCACCATATTTGCCGGTGAAGAAGGTTCATATGCCACGTATGATGTAAACGGTCAACCTATCACTGATCCTTTAAACCAAACCATCCCAACCGATCCAAATACCGGCGATCCAAGACCGGGCGGTTCACAAGGGTTTCCCGGATACAGTCCGGATAATGTAGTGAACAGAAGTCGTTCCAATGTTTCTTTATATGCTGATGGCGAGTTGGATGTGAGTGATAATTTTATGGTATCTTCTGCTTTACGCTTTGAGAACTACAGCGACTTTGGAAGTACATTGAACGGAAAAATTGCAGCCCGATTAAAAACAGGCGGTAATGTTAACTTTAGAGGTTCTATCAGTTCAGGCTTTAGAGCACCTTCTTTGGCGCAGATTTACTATAACTTAAGATTCACTAACTTCTCCTCTACCGGTGCTTCTGAGATATTGTTGTCGCCAAACAACAGTCCGGTTACCCAAGCTTTTGGCATTGGCAAACTCAATGAGGAAAAAGCCATCAACGGCTCGTTAGGTTTTACTGCCAGTTACGGAGATTTTACTGCAACCATCGATGGTTATATGGTAAATGTAAAAGACAGAATTGTATTGACAGGCTATTTTGATGCTTCGGCTTTGAACATTGGTGTAGATCAAGCCCAATTCTTTGTGAATGGCGTTGATACCAAAACAACAGGATTGGATGTGGTAATTGCTTGGAAGAAAAAAATCGGCGATAATTCTTTTGGTGCTACTTTAGTTGGTAACATCAACAATATGAAAGTGGATGCGGTAAACAACGGCACTTTGGATGAGCAAACTTTCTTCGGAGAGAGAGAAAAAGCATTTCTTTTAGCCTCGGCACCGGACAATAAGTTTAGTTTGAATTTGAATTATGCGCGCAAATGGTTTGACGCCGGTTTGGCCTTCACCCGTTTCAGCGAAGTAAAATTGTTGGATTACCAAATGTATGAAGATGTAGCCGATTACGGTTCGTTCGCCAACCAAATCAAAGCGGCTACCGATACTTATGGTGTAAAAATTGTAACCGACTTAACACTTGGCTTTAATTTGTCTAAAAACACCAAATTGATTGTTGGAAGCAACAACCTATTCAATGTATATCCTGATCAACAAGACGACTGGGTTGAAGCCGGTGGCTATTGGGATGCGGTACAAATGGGATTCGGAGGCGCTTTTTATTACGCTCGTATGAATTTCAAATTCTAAAAATCAAAAAAAATCCTGGGTTTAAACCCAGGATTTTTTTTATTCGTTATGCAAGAAAGATTGACGATTCAATAAAGTCTCTTCACTTTCTACGTGATTGTCATCAGGAACACAGCAATCAACCGGACAAACCGCGGCACATTGGGGTTCTTCATGAAAACCTTTACACTCGGTACATTTTCCGGGTACTATATAATAAATATCATCGGATATAGGTGTTTGTGGTGCATCGGCATCAACTTCTGTACCGTCAGGCAAAATGACTTTACCTCTTAACTTGGTACCGTCTTTATAGCGCCAATCATCGGCACCTTCATAAATTGCGGTATTCGGACATTCCGGTTCACAAGCCCCGCAGTTAATACATTCGTCTGTTATTATGATAGCCATTTTTTAATAGTTTGGAGTTTATGATTCAGGGTTTCGGATGCATCATTTAGTTTTAGGGCTAATTTATTAACTCGAAACCCGCAACTCGAAACTCATTTTTTTCACTAATTTTGCGCAAAATTACAATCAAAACCATTCATAAACAAGTTACTCATGTTACAAATCGAGAAAAAAAATTGTTTTATCGCATTAGGTCAGTTTTTGAGTCAATTTAATGTAGACCAAAATCAAAAAAAAGAAGGCGTATTGCACAACGATTTGTACTTCGATGCGTTTGTGGATTTGATTCAATTATCCCAATCACATAACGGTTGGTTTACACCGGAGCAAGTGTATCATGCTATACAATCTTGGGCCAAAGCCTTGACGGAAGATAATTTGAATGCTTGGTTGTCACGATACAATTTCTCGACCATACAACCAAAAACTGTAGGGTTGATTTTAGCCGGAAACATTCCGCTCGTGGGTTTTCACGATTTCCTTTCGGTATTGCTATCCGGACATAAAGTGTTGGTTAAAACTTCTTCTAACGACCAACATTTGATTAAATTTTTAGCCCAATATTTGGTAACTGTGTCACCGGAAATGGAAAACTATATCACTTTTACTGATGGGAAACTGGAAAATTTTGATGCCGTAATCGCTACCGGAAGCAACAATACAGCCCGTTATTTCGAATTCTATTTTAAAGACAAACCGAGTATCATTCGCAAAAACCGCAATTCAGTGGCGCTGTTAACCGGGAAAGAAAGCCATGAAGATTTAGTGCGTTTAGGCGAAGATATTTTCCGATACTATGGTTTAGGTTGTCGCAACGTTTCCAAACTTTTTGTGCCGAAAGACTACGATTTTCAGTCTTTTTTTAAAGCCATATACGAATACAAAGACGTTATTTTTTACGAGAAATATTCCAATAACTACGACTACAACAAAGCTGTTTTCCTGATGAGTAATTTTAAATTACTCGACAATGACTTCTTGACTTTGAAAGAAGACAGCAGCTATACCTCGCCTATATCCTCGGTTTTTTATGAATACTACGATGATTTAGAACAGGTAAAGCTGAGATTGGAAAACGATAAAGAGCAAATTCAGTGTGTGGTTTCCAATGGGTTAACACCTAACAGTATCCCATTTGGTAAAACCCAGCAACCGGAACTTTGGGATTATGCGGATAATGTAGATACACTACAGTTTTTGTTGCAAATTTGATTGTAAAATTCACAATAAATATTATAAACTAAAACGATTTCGTTAATAACATAGCCTTATTATTGCGGAATTCTAACCGCTTATTTTAGACCTATTTCCGAAATTTGCACTTTAATTTTTTGGAAATACTATTATGAAAAAACACAACTACAGCGCCGGACCGTGCATATTACCACAAGAAGTTTTTGAAAAATCGGCTCAAGCCATTTTGGATTTCAACCAATCAGGTTTGTCTATTTTGGAAATTTCACATCGCAGTAAAGATTTCGTAGCCGTTATGGAAGAAGCGAGAGCTTTGGTTTTGGAACTTTTAGGATTGGAAGGCAAAGGCTATCAGGCCTTATTTTTGCAAGGCGGTGCGAGCTTGGAATTCTTAATGGTACCTTACAATTTGATGAAAACGAATGGCAAAGCCGCTTATTTGGATACCGGAACTTGGGCGAACAACGCCATTAAAGAAGCCAAATTGTTTGGAGAAACGGTTGTTGTAGCTTCTTCTGCAGCACAAAATTACAATCACATACCAAAAGATTTTAGTATCCCGACTGACGCGGATTATTTTCACTGCACCAGCAACAATACCATATTCGGAACCCAAATGAAATCGTTTCCTAAAACGACTATTCCGGTGGTTTGCGATATGAGTTCGGATATTTTTTCACGCACATCAGATTTTTCTCAATTTGATTTGATTTATGCCGGAGCGCAGAAAAATATGGGTGCTGCGGGTGCTACACTGGTAGTTGTTAAAGAAGAAATCTTAGGCAAAACCGGTCGTGTCATTCCAAGTATCTTAGATTATCAAAAACACATCAAAGCAGAAAGCATGTACAATACGCCTTCTGTATTTGCCGTTTATACTTGTTTGCTAACCCTGCAGTGGTTGAAAAAACAAGGTGGTATTGCTGCCATTGAAAAAATTAACGAAGCCAAAGCCCATTTGCTGTATAGTGAAATTGATAGAAACTCCATGTTTAAAGGAACGGCTGCTGTAGCTGACAGAAGTTTTATGAATGCCACTTTCCTATTGGTAAATCCGGAACTTCAGGAATCGTTTGACAAAATGTGGAAAGCAGCCGGTATTTCGGGTATTACCGGACATCGTTCTGTAGGCGGATACAGAGCCTCTATGTACAATGCGTTACCGCTGGAAAGCGTGCAGGCTTTGGTTGAGGTGATGCAAGAATTTGAGTCGGTTTACAGCAACGAGTCGCAGTTAGCACAATAGCCCTAGCCCCGATTGGAGCGGAAATCCTTTTTGTTTTTTTTAAAACAAAAAGATTGGAACGGAAAGCGGGAAACAGCTTCTGAAAAATTATGAATTATAAATTACGAATTACAAATTACAGTAAATGAAAGTATTAGCCAACGACGGAATTTCAAAAAGCGGTATCAAAGCTTTAGAAAAAGGCGGATTTGAAGTGATTACTACTAAAGTGGCACAAGAACAAGTGGCCAATTATATCAATGCCAACGATGTTTCGGTATTGTTAGTACGAAGTGCTACTAAAGTGAGAAAAGACATTATTGATGCTTGTCCGGGATTAAAAATTATTGGTCGCGGCGGTGTTGGTATGGACAATATAGATGTAGCTTACGCCAGAAGCAAAGGCCTACATGTAATTAATACACCGGCTTCTTCCTCGGAAAGTGTGGCGGAATTGGTATTTGCACATTTGTTTACCGGTGTTCGTTTTTTACACGATGCCAATAGAAATATGCCTTTGGAAGGCGATTCTAACTTTGAAGGTTTGAAAAAAGCCTATGCTAATGGTATTGAGCTACGTGGTAAAACATTAGGCATTATTGGTTTTGGACGAATAGGACAAGCCGTAGCTAAAATGGCTTTAGGATTGGGTATGAAAGTGATTGCCGCCGATAAATTTGTAGACAAAGCCGAGGTTAGAGTAGATTTTTACAACGGTCAATTCATCAATGTAGAATTTGAAACCGAACCTTTAGAGGAAGTATTCAAACACGCTGATTTCATCACGCTTCACGTTCCGGCTCAGGAAGGTTACGTGATTGGAAAAGAAGAATTAGCGATGATGAAAAATGGCGTTGGCATAGTGAACTGTGCTCGTGGTGGTGTGATTGATGAAGTGGCTTTGGTGGAAGCTTTAGATAGCGAAAAAGTATTGTTTGCCGGTTTGGATGTGTTTGAAAAAGAACCAACTCCGGAAATTCAGATTTTGATGCATCCGAAAATTTCATTGACGCCGCATATCGGGGCGGCAACTTTAGAAGCTCAGGATCGAATAGGAACAGAATTGGCCGAGCAAATTATTAGTCTGCTCCAATCTGAGAAAGTATAAAGTTTAACAAAGCCGTACAAAAAGTACGGCTTTGCTATTTTAACATCTCAGCAACATTTTTTTCAATGATTATGCTTAATTTTATAGAAAATTGAGTCTATGAGAACTTTAATTTACGTTGTTGTCCTCCTACTTATTATTATGGGTTGCAATAGCTCAAAAACTGTCGCTGATACTACAGCAACGGCCAAAGTGTCTGATACGGTTAAAATAGCTAATGACAGTTTAGAGTACGAGGTTATCATTATTGATCCCGGATTCAGTTCATGGTTAGTAGGTAGAGCCAGACCCAGAGGCTTTTATTCTGAGAGCTTTTTAGAAATCAAAAATCAATTCTATGTAGCGGAATGGAACAGAAGAGTCTCTCAACCTCTGAGTTTTGACCCTAATTTGTACATGATGCCAATTGACTATCAACCTAATATTCACTACGGATATGAAGTAAACTATTTGATTTACAATTACTTTGTATATTTCCAAAATCGCTATAATCAAAGACTCGGCGGCGGATTTGTTCCCAGCCAATAATCCTTTATATTTACAGAAAATTACCTCATGGCAAGTTTTAAAGAGCGCTGGAATATCAATTCGAATTGGCAAGTATTTGTCATTATTGTTGTATTTGCTTTAACCGGTTCTTCAGCCGCTTATCTTTCCAAACCCTTTTTGCAACTTTTCGGGATTGTAAAAGGCGAAGTTTCCAACTGGATTTATTATCCGCTTTACATTGTACTCATCTTCCCTATTTATCAGGTATTGTTAGTGGGTTACGGATTTATTTTCGGACAATTTACTTTCTTTTGGGCTTTTGAAAAAAAGATGCTCAAAAGTATGGGATTGGGTTTTTTATTTTCAGATAAAAAAAATCCCGAGTAATACTACTCAGGATTTTTTACCCAAAAAATACTTAATTAACTAAAAATCTATTTCTCTCTTATTAAATTGAAGAAATCATTTCGGTTTTCTTTATCATTAAAAATACCTCCATATTGTATGGTTGAAGTGTAACTGCTCTCATCTTCAATACCCCTGCTGGAAACACACAAATGCTTGGCTTCCATTACTACAATTACACTTTCAGTATCTAAAACGGTTTTTAATTCATTAAAAATTTGCATAATCAATCGTTCTTGTACTTGCGGACGACGGGCGTAATAATCTACGATACGATTCAATTTTGACAAACCAATTACTTTTCCGCTGGAAACGTATCCAATGTGTGCTTTACCGATAATAGGTAAAAAGTGGTGTTCACAAGTAGAATTAAAACTAATATCGGCTTCCACCAACATTTTATCATATTGATATGAGTTATCAAAAACAGATATTTTTGGTTTGTTGGCGGGATTTAAACCCGAAAATATTTCATCAATAAACATTTTGGCAACACGATGAGGCGTTCCTCTCAAACTGTCGTCTGTCATATCTAAACCCATTTCTTCCATAATTTGATAGAAGTGATGTTCTATGACCTTTTTCTTTTCTTCGTCTGACTTTTCAAAAGCATCAGGCCGAAGCGGTGTGTCTGCAGAAGTCATTTGATGATTGTCGCCTATCAGTTCAAATAATTCTTTTTCAATGGTAGTGTTCATAAGAATTAATTATTTTGTTCAACAAATGTACAAAATGATTAAACAGAAAAAATCAATTAACATAACTTTATTACTTATTCAACGATAAAAAAAATCAATACAAAGTTTAATAAGCAAAATACTTTGTTACTTTGTGAAAAATTCATTTGATGATTACGGCCAAAAACATCCATAAATATTACGATAATTTGCATGTACTGAAAGGAGTTGACCTGCACATTAAAAAAGGAGAAATAGTGTCTATTGTTGGGGCTTCCGGTGCCGGAAAAACAACCTTGTTACAAATTTTAGGAACCTTAGACAATGCTTTCAAAGAAGATAATACTTCACTTGAAATAAATGGTGAAAATGTATTGAAAATGAATGATAAAGACATTTCTAAGTTTAGAAATTTACATTTGGGTTTTATCTTCCAATTTCACCAATTATTGCCGGAATTTACCGCTTTGGAAAATGTTTGCATTCCGGCCTACATAGCCGGTAAAGAAAAAACCGCTACCGAGACTGAAGCGAAAAAATTATTGGCTTATTTGGGTTTAGCCGAAAGAAGTCACCACAAACCCAACGAACTCTCCGGAGGCGAACAACAAAGAGTTGCTGTAGCTCGAGCTTTGATAAACAAACCTGCAGTAATCTATGCCGATGAACCTTCAGGGAATTTAGACACTGCTTCAGCCGAGAATTTGCACCAATTGTTTTTTAAACTGCGTGATGAATTCGGACAAACCTTTGTGATTGTTACTCATAACGAAGATTTAGCGAATATGGCCGACCGAAAATTAGTAATGAAAGATGGCTTAATCGTTTGATATTATGGCGCTTATTCTGCTGAGTTGGTTGTATGTTTTTGTTACGGCTTCAAGTTTGGGAATAAGCTTTGCAAAGCTATTGGGCATTCCGGTGCGCAACATTACTGTTACTATCACTCTTGGATTGTTTGCAGTAACCTTACTGGCCAGTATTTGGGCCATTTTTGCACCGATAGACTTAGGTTTTACTGTTTTTCTAAGCACCATCACTTTAATTTCAGGTTATTGTTTTAGATTTGATTGGATCGCGATGTGGAAAACTACAGTAAAGTCTATTCGATTTTTTTCGTTTACGCTAAAAATACTTTTTTCACTTAGCAGTATTTTAATACTGGCACAATCCGCAACTACACCATTTATAATTGATAACGAAACCTATTACATCCAAACCATTAAATGGCTCAACGAATATGGTTTTGTTCCCGGTTTGGCCAATTTGCATTTGTTTTTCGGGCAAACCAGTGGTTGGCATATAGCACAAAGCGTCTATTCGCTATCGTTTGTTTACGATGACTTCAACGACTTGAATGGCTTTTTGCTGTTAATAATAAACTTTTGGAGTTTTCAACGACTTCACTCCTATTTGGGAAGTCAAAGAAAAATGGATTTGGTTTTTGGGTTGTTGCCTTTGAGTTATCTTTTTTTGTTTCAATTTGTCAATGCGCCATCACCTGATTTAGCGGTTTATGCCATTGCTTTTTTAGTGTTTTCAATTTACACTGACATTTCAGAGAACATTGCCCAAAAATTCAAACTAATCAGTGTCCTATTGATTTTTGCCGTTTATATTAAAATTACAGCTTTAGTACTTTTACTATTACCTATAATAATTTTACTGAAATATCGTAATCAAATCAAAAACCAAGTTTTGTCTATTAGTTTATTGGGTGGTTTAGTCCTATTGCTCTTTGTGGTGAAGAACATCATACTTACCGGTTATCCGCTATTCCCCATGACTTTCTTGCCTTATTCGGATATAGATTATATTGTGCCAAAAGAGATAATGGCTTATTTCTTCAGTCCCGATATGATGCATTCGTTTTACATGCCTTATGGTAGTTTATCCCAAACTACTTTTGCGAATGTTGTAAGACACTATTTTTGGTTAAGCGGAATAGATAGCATAATCGGATATACAACTGTAGCATTATTGGTGATTATTCCTTTTATCATTTCCAAACATTACAGTAAACAAGGCTTGCGTGATATTTATATGGTTTTTGTTTCACTTCTCATTTTACTGGCCTTCAGTTCACCGCAGTACCGTTTTTATGTTTATTTCACCCTATTCTTCGGATTACTGTTGGCAGCCGTTTGGTTCACGAAAGAAAAAATCATCCTTGTACTAATTGGCATGTCATTACTTGGCTGTACGGTGGTGCTTTTCATTCCGTTAACATTTGGCAGTATCACCAACAATCAAATGTTGAGTAAAAACAACACTTTTACTACAGAGAGCCTTATTTTTCCAAAACCTAACAGCAAAAACAATCTGACTTATACCCGAGAAAACAAAGGTAATTTGGATTATTATGCTCCTCAAAAAACCACCATTTTCTGGATAACCGGAAACGGTCACTTACCCACTGTAAATAAAGAGCAACTCGACTATTTTGAGACCTATTTTCACGTTATTCCGCAATTTCGCGGACAAACTTTAAGCCAAGGCTTTAGAGCACAAAAAGTAAACGGTCATGACTAAATCAGAACTCAAAGATTTTTTAGACGAGAAAGTAGCGCTTTACAACAATCCTAAATTCATTGAAAGCGATCCAATTCAGATTCCGCATCAATTTACCTTAAAAGAAGATATAGAAACAGCCGCCTTTCTTACGGCTACCATTGCTTGGGGCAATCGCAAAATGATTATCAATAATGCCAATCGAATGATGGATTTAATGGGCAATTCGCCTTACGACTTCGTCATGAATCATGAAGAGCATCACTTAGAAAACCTGGAAACATTTGTCCACCGAACTTTTAACGGTGTCGATTTTAAAACTTTTGTCATCGCTTTGCAGCAAATGTATCAGAATCACGGTGGTTTAGAACATTTTTTTACCCAACATCAGGAAGGTGATTCTATGCAAAATGCTATTGCGACTTTCAAAAAACAATTCTTCACTGTGTCGCATTTGCCTCGAACCACCAAGCATATTTCAGATCCGACACATGGTTCTGCAGCCAAAAGAATCAATATGTTTTTGCGATGGATGGTTAGAAAAGACAACAATGGTGTTGATTTTGGATTGTGGTCTGAGATTCCAACATCCGTTTTATCTTGTCCGCTCGATGTACATTCGGGTAATGTCGCCCGAAAATTGGGATTACTCACCCGCAAACAAAATGACGGCAAGGCTTTAGCGGAGTTAGATTCCTCCTTGCGGGTACTGGACCCAATCGATCCGGTGAAATATGATTTTGCTTTGTTCGGCTTGGGTGTTTTCGAAGGCTTTTAAGGTTTATTTTCAATTCCGTACCTTTGCCCGAAATTCAATAAACCATGAGCACTTTCGAGTCATTCAATCTTCCGAAATCATTACAAAAAGCCGTTGACGAATTAGGGTTGACTACACCTACACCTATTCAGGAACGTGCGTTTCCGGTGATTATGTCAGGACGCGATGTGATGGGAATTGCCCAAACCGGTACCGGAAAAACTTTTGCTTATCTGTTACCCATATTAAAACAATGGAAATTTGCCGCTACCGATACCCCTCGAGTGGTAATTATAGTGCCAACCCGTGAATTAGTGGTACAGGTAGCTGCCGAGGTTGAAAAATTGAGTCAATACATGTCCGTTCGTACCTTAGGTGTTTACGGAGGTGTGAACATCAACACTCAAAAAACTGCGGTTTATCAAGGGATTGATATTTTAGTGGGCACTCCGGGTAGAATCATGGATTTGGCTTTAGACAATGTGGTTCGCTTTGATAACTTGCAAAAATTAGTCATCGATGAATTTGATGAAATATTGAATCTTGGATTTCGCTTTCAAGTTACTTCCATCCTAACCATGCTCAAAGGCAAACGCCAAAACATCTTATTCTCCGCTACGATGACCGATGAAGTGGACGAAATGTTGGAAGAATATTTTGATTTTCCCGAAGAGGTTTCTTTAGCCCCAAGCGGAACACCTTTGGAAAAAATAGACCAATTAGGGTACAAAGTGCCTAATTTCCTCACTAAAGTCAATTTTATTGCCGATTTACTCCAAGACGAAGCTTATGAACGTGTCTTGCTTTTTGTAAACAACAAAAAAACCGCCGATTTATTGGCTGATAAATTAGAAGAAATGTATCCTGAGCAATTTGGGGTTATTCATTCCAATAAATCACAGAATTATCGATTGCAAACGATGGCCAATTTCAGAGCCGGTGAAATCAGAGGAATTGTTACTACCGATGTCATGGCTCGTGGATTGGACATTTCAGATATCACACATGTCATCAACGTAGAGTTTCCCGAAGTTCCCGAGCAATACATTCACCGTATCGGTAGAACCGGTCGTGCCGATAAATCGGGTATCGCCATCAGTTTAATTAGTCCGCGAGAAGAAGAAATCATGATTGAAGCCGAACTATTGATGGAAAAAGAAATCGAATTTCTCGACTTGCCGGAAACCGTGGTTATAGCCGAACGTTTGTTAGAATTTGAAAAAGACAAGAAAAAGAAAATGAAATTCTTGTTGAAAAAGCCAAAATTAGAAGGCGGCGCTTCCTTTCACGAGAAGAAAGAGAAAAACAAAAAAGTCAACTTAGGCGGACCATCTAAAACCAAAAAGAAAACCAGCTCGTCGGTGAATCGTAACATTTTGAAAAACCGAGCCGCCAAACGCAAAAAGAAATAAGAGTATCGCTAAAATTGTCTTAAACACTTAGGTAAAACCATAAAAAGTGCTATTTTTGATAAACTTTTACTAAATGCAATTCAAACACCCGGAAATCCTTTATTTTCTCTTTTTATTGGTGATTCCAATTTTGGTGCATTTGTTTCAATTGCGGCGTTTTAAAAAAGAATATTTCACTAACGTTCAATTCCTTAAAGAGCTTTCTATACAAACCCGAAAAAGTTCAACCATCAAAAAATGGTTGTTGCTTTTTACTCGTTTACTACTACTCGCCTGCTTAATTTTGGCTTTTGCGCAACCTTTCTTTACAGCCAAAGACAGTTTAAAAGCGACTAACGAAATGTATATTATTTTAGACAATTCGTATAGTATGCAAGCCAAAGGGCAGCAAGGCGAATTGCTCAAACGAGCCGTACAAGAATTATTAGAACATACTCCGGAAACCCAAAATTTCTCTTTGATTACCAATACGGAAACCTTTTGGAATACCGACATTAAATCGATTCAACGAGATTTACAAAACTTACAATACAGCGCAACTCCTTTCCGATTGGATCATTTGATTGCTAAAGTCAATGCCCGAAAATCGGCTTTCAATAAAGATATCGTAGTAATTACTGATGCTGTTGGAGTTCAAGCCAACGAATCGAAAAGCTTCAAAAAAGAAGACAACGTTTATTTCATTATCCCAGAAGCCGAGCAAAAGAACAATGCGGCTATCGACAGTGTTTATATCCAACAAAACTTAGATAGTTTTTATGAAATTGCTGTGAAATTGACGGCAAATGGCGATGTGTCGACTGTTCCGATTGCCTTGTACAATCAAAATAAATTGATTGCAAAAACGGTTGTTAACTTTGATGAAAACAACAGTAACCAATTGATTAAGTTTACCATTCCCAAAGAAGATTTTCACGGCTATGTTTCGATTACCGACAAAGGTTTGGAGTACGACAACACCTATTATTTCAGTATTTCAAAACCGAGCAAAACCAATGTAATCAGTATAGGCGAAACGGATAAAAGTAATTTCTTGGCTCGAATTTACACAGCGGACGAATTCAATTACACCAATTTTCCCTTGGCTAATTTGGACTACAATTTATTGGAAAAGCAAGACGCCATTGTACTCAATGAATTGAAGGACATACCGCAAGCCTTACAAACTACTTTAAAATCATTTGTAACCAAAGGCGGCAATTTAGTTGTAATTCCGGCAGAAGAAACCACTACTACTACTCTGAATGCTTTCTTGGGGAATTTTGGAGTTGTTCAGTTGAAAGCCATTACCGGAGGAGATAAAAAGATTACCAAAATCAATTTCAACCACCCATTGTTTAGCAATGTTTTTGAGAAAAAAGTAGATAATTTCCAATATCCATCTACCAAAAAAGCTTTCGGATTCGTAGGCAATTTGCCTGCTGTTTTGAGCTATGAAGACCAAAGTGCATTTCTCACATCACTATCAAATCCTTTATCTGCAGTTTATGTTTTTGCGGCTCCTATAAACAAAACCAACAGTAACTTTCAAAATTCACCACTGATCGTACCAACGTTTTACAATATGGCACAAAACAGCCAAAAATCAGGCGTGACAGCTGCTACTATAGGAGAAGATCAGTCCTTTGTGGTTGAAGCCTTGTTGTCTAAAGATGAAATTCTGACTGTGAAAAACACTAAAGAAAATTTTATTCCGGTACAACAATTGTTGAACACTAAAGTCAAAATGAATTTTGCCGAGAATCCTACCGAAGCCGGAAATTTTGGTATCTTTAACGGTGGTAATTTGGTACAAAACATTAGCTTTAACTATACCCGAACAGAAAGCGATTTGAACTTAGCCAATCCGGATATAGCGGTTGGTTATACAGAAATTGAAGACATTGAATCGGTATTCAACACCATTCAAACCGATAGAACCGATACACAAATCTGGAAATGGTTTGTGATGTTAACCCTACTCTTTTTAGTATTAGAACTGCTTATTCAAAAATTTATAAAATGAACTTAGTTATCCGAAAAGCCAAAATTATTGACCCAAAAAGTCCCTTTCACAATCAGACAGTTGATGTAAAAATTACGAATGGAGTCATTGAAGATATTGGTACTTCGGTTTCAAACAATGCCAATTACCAAGAATTTCAACAAAACGGATTGCACTTGTCTCCAGGTTGGTTTGACACCGGAGTTTCTTTGGGAGAACCGGGATATGAAGACAGAGAAACCATAACCCACGGATTGGAAGTTGCTGCTAAAAGCGGATTCACAGCGGTAGCATTACAACCCAACTCAAACCCAATAATTGACAACCAATCGCAAGTACACTTTGTAAAACAAAAAGCCGCTAAGGCTGCTACAAGCTTATATCCTATAGGCGCATTAACCAAAAACAGTGAAGGTAAAGATTTAGCAGAGCTATTCGATATGAAAAATGCCGGCGCTGTAGCTTTTGGTGATTACGGTAAAAGTTTGGCCAATGCCAACCTTTTGAAAATCGGACTACAATATGTACAAGATTTCAACGGATTGGTGATTGCATTTGCCCAAGACGAAAACATCAAAGGGAATGGTGTAGCCAATGAAGGCTTAGTCTCCACCCGATTGGGTTTAAAAGGCATTCCGAATTTAGCCGAAGAGCTTATCATAGCCCGCAACTTGTTTTTATTAGAATATACCGGAGGAAAACTACATATACCAACTATCTCTACAACCAAATCTGTAGCACTGGTAAGAGAAGCCAAAGCCAAGGGTTTGGCAGTAACTTGTAGTGTTGCTGTTCATCATTTGGTTTTAACCGATGAAAAGTTAGACGGTTTTGATACCCGATTTAAAGTTTGCCCGCCTTTGCGAACTGAAACCGACAGACAAGCTTTGTTAGCCGGGGTTTTAGATGATACTATCGACTGCATCACTTCCGACCACAATCCGATGGACATTGAACACAAGAAGATGGAATTCGATTTGGCTAAAAACGGCACCATAGGTTTAGAAAGCGCTTTCGGGTCTTTATTAACGGTGTTACCATTGGAAATTATTGTTAAAAAATTAACTTTCGGTAGTACCATTTTTAACATTGAAAAACAACCGATTAAGATAAATTCAAAAGCTGATTTTACTTTATTCGAAATCGATTCAAATTGGACTTTCAGCAAAGACAATATACTGTCAAAATCTAAGAACAGTGCTTTCCTGGGACAGCCAATGCAAGGAAAAGCCATAGGCATTTACAACAACGAAAAATTAGTTTTAGCATAAAAAACACCGATATGGAAAATCTTGATAAATCAAAAAACACCGCTATAATTGCTTACATAACCATTATTGGAGCTGTGATTGCTATTTTTATGAATCAGGAAGAAAACAAATCGGCTTTTGCTTCCTTTCACATTCGTCAAGCTTTAGGCTTGTTTTTGTCGTTCTTTGTTTTGGGTTATTTTGTAGGTTATGCCGATAGTTGGACGGCTACTTCTGCCTTTTATTTATTCTATTTTATTCTATGGATTTACGGATTTTTAGGAGCTGTTCAAGGACAAATGCGACAATTGCCGATGGTTGGTGCCTTTTTTCAAAATCTTTTTAAATCATTGTAATGGAATTATCGTTATACCATTTGGTTAGAGCGCCAAAAATCAAAAAAGAGAAAAATCCTTTGCTCTTATTACTTCATGGCTATGGCAGTAATGAGGAAGATTTATTCTCCTTTGCAAGTGAACTTCCGGAAGAGTATTTTGTAGTTTCTGCCCGAGCGCCTTTCGATTTATCTTATGGAAGTCATGCCTGGTACGCTATTAATTTTGATGCCGACGAAAATAAGTTTTCCGATATAGGTCAGGCCCGTGCATCGCGGGATATTATTGTCCGCTTCATAGATGAATTAGTGGCTAATTATGCTATTGATGCTGAAAATGTAACTTTAATTGGTTTTAGTCAGGGTTGTATTTTAAGTTATGCCGTGGCTTTATCTTATCCGGAAAAAGTACGCCGAGTAGTAGCCTTAAGCGGTTATTGGAATCCTGAAATTGCAGTAGATGATTATTTGGAAAATGACTTTAGTAAGCTCCGTATTTTTGCCTCACACGGAACTGTAGACCAAGTCATTCCGGTAGAATGGGCCCGAAAATCAATTCCTGCTTTACAAGTTTTAGGAATTACAATAGTATTTAAAGAATATATGGTTGGTCACGGTGTAGCACCACAAAACTTTTTCGATTTCAAGCATTGGTTGTCTACTTAAACCAGAGTTTTATTGTTCTTCAGTGTCACTACCGGTAACTTTTTTACCCATCATGCCATCGCCCGAAAATTTGTTTTCGTTTCCTTTTTTGAGCACATATCCTTTCCACGGCACAAGTTGCCAGTCTTGAAAAATCCATGGTTTGCCATCAGCTGTTCGGGTTAACACTATGGAGTTGGTATCATTTGGCAGAAAAACTTCCGCCTGGTTGCCATCCTCACTAAACAAAACATAGGCACTTAGGGATTCATCTTCACTGTCAGGATTGGCTATAGGATTTAGAGGAACTCCGGTAAAAGCCTTGATACATTCTTTGTTGATTTTAGACCAAACATAACCGGCTGTCGCCAAGCAACCATGTTCATCTTTGTCGTTAACGGCAGAAGAATCTTTGACTGCTTCATTGGCAACAGTCTCATCTTCAACCGATTTTTGGTCGGTGAGTTTACAAGAGATTAAAATTCCGCAGCAAAGCAGAAAGTAGAGAGATTTTTTCATAAATGTGATTTAGTGTAGGCTGCTAATTTAACTCTTTTGGATATAAATACGAATCCATTATTTCAAAAGAAACGGTTTGATCTTCGTTAATAAAGTATTTCAACAAGACTTCTCCCCATAATTCTCCATTACTGTAATTGGCAATAATCCATCTGTGATTCAGTAATTTTACCCTATTAATAATAAACTTCTGCTCACCCATTTTAGCTTGATCAGTATATTTATTACCTTCTTTATCATCGTTATAGGCTAATAACGCCTGCTTAACTTTCTCAGAAAATGCGCTGATATCATTTTGATTCAAATAGTTAATGGCTCTGTCATTGCTCTCGAGTGAAAAATAGTTGGCATCATAAAGCTTATTTTCTAAATCAGCTACTTTGGCCGAATCATTTTTAACAGAAGTTTCCGCATTTTCTTCGGTCTGTTTCATGCTGTTCTCTTTTCCTGTAAAATATTTGTAGGTGAAGATATTCATTAAAACCGCGATGATGAACAGATAAAGGAATAGTGATTTTTTCATAGTGTTTATACGGTAATTATTAAATTATCATAAGCCAGATAAACATTATCAGGCAACCTTTTTTGCACTTCTTCATGAAATCCTAAAAGGTGACTAATGTGAGTTAAATAAGCTTTTTCAGGTTGTACCAAATTTATGAAATCTATAGCTTCCTGCAAATTAAAATGCGAATGATGTGGTTCTTCTCGTAATGCGTTTACTACCAACACTTTTACACCATTTAACTTTTCTATTTCCAAATCATCAATGGTTTTCACATCGGTTAAATAGGCAAAATCCATGATTCTGAAACCAAAAACTTGGATATTACCATGTTTTACATTAATGGGTACAATCGAAGTATTGCCTATAGTAAAAGAGTTATTATTAATTATCTCAATCGGGTTAACGCTTGGAGCACCGGGATATTTGTTTTCATTTTCAAAGATATAGTCAAATCGCTTGCTCAAATTAGCCAATACTCTTTGGTGTCCGTAAACATTAATCGGCAAGCCTTGTTTAAAAAAAAATGGTCGAATATCATCTAAACCCGCTGTGTGGTCTGCATGTTCGTGAGTAAACAAAATGGCGTCAAGTTGTGAACAACCGCTAGACAACATCTGTTGTCTGAAATCGGGACCGCAATCAATTACTATCGAATGATCATCCCAAGTAATCCAAACTGAAACTCTCAAACGCTTATCTCTATTGTCTGTACTCTTACAAACAGAATGATTACTACCGATAACCGGAATTCCTTGAGAAGTACCTGTGCCTAAAAAATAAACTTGCATAGTTGCATGGTTTTTGTGGATGAGCTTTAAAATAGCGACTTTAAAAGTAATTATTTACAAAAATAGACTTAATTATCTTTTTATAAAATAGCTATTTTACTAACTTTGCAAAGAATACAAACTACCATGGACAAAACAGTTTCGAATATAAAGCTTAAAGGCGACAAAGCCATAGAACAAATTCCGGCTATCAAGGACAAAGCTTTGCGAATTAATTTGAATGAAAACATTTACGGAACATTCGCGGAAATTGGAGCGGGTCAAGAAACGGTAAGACACTTTTTCAGAGCCGGTGGTTCATCCGGAACCATTGCCAAGGCTATGTCTGCTTATGACAAAGACTTTAGTGATGCTATTTACGGGATTGAAGATGACGGACGTTATGTAACGGAAAGTCGTTTGAAAAAAATGTTGACTCATGAAGTGGAATTGATTGAGCAACGTTTGAAAAGAGATAAGCATCCCAATAAAATGTTCTTCAGTTATGCCAATACAGTAGCCACTATCGATTTTGCTAAGCAATTCAAAGGCCACGGTTGGGTTGGTATCAAATACCAAGTAGAACCTGATGAAGATTACAACGAAATTATTTTACACATACGTTTCAAAGAAACTGATGCTCGTTTGCAGCAAGAGACCTTAGGTATTTTAGGGGTAAACTTAATTTACGGTGCTTATTACAAATACAATGACCCAAAAAAATTGTTGCGTTATTTGTATGATCACTTGGATAAAGACCAGTTAGAAATAGATACCATTAATTTTTCAGGACCACGTTTTGCTAATGTAGACAACCGTTTAATGAGTTTGCAATTGGTTAAAAACGGTATGACCGATGCGGTAATGTTTGGCCCTGACGGTAAAAACGTATTACCGGCTTCCATTTTGTACAAGAAAAACATTTTGGCTTTACGCGGTAGTTTCCGTCCGGTTACTCAGGTAAACATGGACATGTATGAAAAGTCGTTGAAAATGTTTTTGGAAGAAAGCAAAGTGGACAAAGACAATACTTTGGTCATTTTTGAAATTACCCTTTCTAACCTACGTTCAGAGGGAGAGATCGACGAGAGAGATTTTATGGACAGGGCTGAATTGTTGTGTTCATTAGGACAAACCGTAATGATTTCAAACTTCCAGGAATACTACAGAGTGGTTGAATATTTCTCAAATTATACCAAAGCCCGTATGGGATTGGCTATGGGTGTAAACAACTTGGTGGATATTTTTGATGAGAAATATTACCGTCATTTGAGCGGCGGAATTTTGGAAGCTTTCGGTAAATTATTCTACAGAGATTTAAAAGTATTCTTATACCCAATGGAAGGTGAAGACGGGGAAATCATCAACTCTCAAAACTTGAAAGTTCATCCTCGTATGAAGGAACTATACAAGTTCTTTGCTTACAACGGTAAAGTAGTTGACATTACTGATTTTGATAAAAACCACTTGAAAATATTCTCCAGAGAAGTTTTAAAAATGATCAACAACGGTTCACCGGGTTGGGAAAAAATGTTACCGCAAGGTATTGCAGAAATTATCAAGAAACACCGTTTATTTGGTTATGATCCAAACAAAATATTAGAAAATGTATAGAACAAAAAAGCCAAGAATTACTCTTGGCTTTTTTTATTTTAATATTTGTGCCGCATGGGCTTTTGTTTTTACATCTGAAATGATTTCCTCTATAATTCCTTCTTCATTAATCACGAATGTCGTACGGTGAATTCCATCGTATTCTTTGCCCATAAACTTCTTCGGCCCCCAAACACCAAAAGCCTGAATAACCGATTTGTCTTCGTCAGCCAATAACGGGAACGGAAAGCTGAACTTGTTCTTGAAATTAGCCTGTGCTTTAGCACTATCGGCACTTACTCCTAAAAGTTCATAATTATTGGCCTTGAAACGTTCAAAGTTATCTCTTAAGTCACAAACCTCTGCTGTACAACCGGGTGTATTGGCTTTTGGGTAAAAGAAAACTACCAGTTTTTTTCCTTGGTAATCGGCTAGCGAATGTTGGTTACCATCTTGGTCTTTTCCTGAAAAATCAGGAGCTTTATCGCCTGTTTTTAGTGTTGTCATACTGATGAATTGCTAAGGTTATGAGGTTAAATTTACTATATTTACAGACCAAATTTATATAAAATGACCAAACAAGAACGTGCAACATTCGTTATAAATACGTTAAAAGAACTCTATCCTGAAATTCCTATACCTTTAGATCACAAAGATCCGTACACTTTATTGGTAGCGGTGTTGTTATCTGCCCAATGCACTGATGTCAGGGTAAATCAAATTACACCTATTTTATTTGCCAAAGCTGATAATCCTCATGATATGGTAAAACTGAGTGTTGAAGAAATCAAAGAAATCATCAAACCCTGCGGATTATCTCCTATGAAATCCAAAGGCATTTACGGTTTGTCTAAAATTTTAATAGAAGAACACAACGGAGAAGTCCCGCAAAGTTTCGAAGCCTTGGAAAGATTACCGGCAGTTGGTCATAAAACGGCCAGTGTTGTTATGTCGCAGGCCTTTGGCGTTCCCGCTTTTCCTGTTGACACTCACATACATCGTCTAATGTACCGTTGGAACTTGTCTAATGGTAAAAGCGTGCAACAAACCGAAAAAGACGCCAAGGCAATTTTCCCCAAGGAATTGTGGAATGATTTACACCTTCAAATTATTTGGTACGGAAGAGAATATTCTCCGGCCAGAGGTTGGAATTTGGAAAAGGACATCATTACTAAAACCGTTGGTCGAAAATCGGTTTTGAATGAGTACTTAAAAAAAACATCCCGTAACGTTTAACTCGATACGGGACGTTAATTAATTAGCAATATTTTCGAAGTTCATGTTGCCTACTTTGATAATATTCAATGCACAAGAATATTGAAGTATCAAACGAATAGTTTCTTTTTTGGGTAACATTTTTGGTGTTGCTAATTTGCGCTTAGAGTAAAGTTTTGCCATATAAAAATCACTTGGTTTGATTGTTTATAGGATAACGCAAAAAATTACTTTTTATTGTCTATGAAGGCAAATAAATTTTATTTTTTTCAATCACTTTTCTCATATTGGTAATAGCATAGCGCATTCTTCCTAAAGTAGTATTAACGCTAACACCGGTGTAATCGGCTATTTCTTTAAAACTCATGTCTAAATAATAGCGCATCATAATCACTTCTTTTTGATCGTGAGGCAATTTTTCGATGATGGTTTTGATATCAACTTCAACCTGATTTTTGATTAACTTGCGTTCAGCGTTTAAAGCATCATCTGTGATTCTGGCAAATACAGACAATTCATCGGTATCTCGGTTCATCGGCATTTTTTTATCGCTTCTGAATTTGTCGATAATCAAATTACTGGCTATACGCAATACCCAAGACAAAAACTTGCCTTCTTCATTGTAGTACTTACGTGACTTAAGGGTGTGAATAACCTTAAAAAAGGTTTCTTGGAAAATGTCTTCCGTAATGTCTCTATCCAAAACTTTGGAATAGATATACCCGTAAATTTTTGATTGGTGCCTATTAACCAAGATTGCCAACGCATTTTCATCGCCGGAAATATACTTGTCAACTAATACAGCGTCTGGAAGTTGAGATTTAGCCATAACAATACCTTTTAGTAACGGTTAAAAAAGAATTTTTAATCTAAAAAGTAGTGTTTTTGTATAGGCAAATCGTTTTGTGAATAATTAATAAACCAAATTTAACACAATTTTTATTTAAAAAACAAATAAAAATTGAAAAAAGCTTTAAGAAAAGTTAAAATAAGACGTTAATCATTGATAAACTCTAATATAGTCTATCAAAAATTCTTGCGGAAATATACCGGTATCTATATCATGACCACCAAAGTTTCCGCCCACTGCCACATTGATGATAAAGTAAAAAGGTTGGTTGAAAGGCCACACATTCTCGTCTTTTTTATCGGGATTAAAAGTATAAACCGATTGGTTATCTACAAAAAACTCAATCTTATCTTTAGTCCAATCGATAGCATACAAATGAAAACCTTCTTCTATATTGTCAATTTGTGTTTTCTTAGTATTGATGGTATTTCCGTGACTGTCTTGGGTATGTAAAGAAGTAAAAATTTTGTGCGGTTCACGACCAACATATTCCAAAATATCAATTTCACCGCATTTAGGCCAACCAACCTTTTTAATGTTTGAACCCAACATCCAAAAGGCCGGCCAAATTCCTTTACCGGTTGGTATTTTTGCTCTTACTTCCATCCTACCATATTGAAATTCTTTCTTACCGGCTGTAGTGATTCTAGTTGAAGTATAATTATCGTTGCCATTTTTAAGCACATTAATGACTAAATTCCCATTTTTAAAACTGTGGTTATCTTTGGTATAAATTTGTTTTTCGTTATTACCCCATCCACATATATTGGGACAGCCGTCTCCTAATTCGAAATTCCAATCTTTTTCATTCAAAGTGACACCATCGAATTCTTCTTGCCAAACCAATTTACGCTCCTTAGGTTGTGCCCAAGATGTGCCTAATGACAATAATCCTATAAACAGTATTTTTTTCATAACAGTAATATTTAAGGAATTAATTCAAAGCTAGTCGATAATCTAATGTCAGAAGATGATGAACCAATCATTAGATTGAATGTTCCCGGCTCCGATTTAAATTCTAAGGCATGGTTGTAGAAAGCTAACTTTTCATTATCAATAACAAAGGTCAACGTTTTGGTTTCTCCGGCTTGTAACTTTACTTTTTGAAAATCTTTTAATTCAATAATCGGACGAACCACTGAACCAAACTTGTCTTGAAGATACAACTGAACTACTTCTTCTCCTGCGAATTTACCGGTATTGGTTAAAGTCATGGATACTTCAAGGGTTTCAGCTGATGTCATTTTGGTTTTAGACAACTTTAAATTGCCATAGCTAAACGTTGTGTAACTCAGTCCGTAACCAAACGGAAATTTTGGAGAGTTCGGCAAATCAATATAAGCTGATTTGTATACTTTATCTTCATTTATAGAAGGTCTTCCGGTACTGAAGTGATTGTAATAAATTGGAATCTGACCTTCAGTTCTTGGGAAAGACATTGGTAATTTTCCGGACGGGTTGTAATCGCCGAAAAGTACATCGGCAATTGCGTTACCGGCTTCAGAACCTAACCACCAAGTGTATACAATAGTTGGCATATTGTCGGCTGTCCAATTAAAAATTAATGGTCTTCCGGCATTGATTAGGATAACTATAGGCTTGCCGGTTTTCTGCAATTCTTTGATTAAATCCTCTTGCACACCCGGTAACTGCAAGTTACTGCGGCTTTTAGCTTCACCGCTCATATTCCATCTCTCGCCTATGCTTAAAATTACTACATCGGCTTGATTGGCCACATCTACGGCTTCTTGAAAACCGGCTTTGCTCATGTCTTCCACACCGCAACCTTTGGCATATAATAATTTGGCTTTCTTACCCACTTTATTTTGCAAACCTTCCCATTGCGAAACGATGTAAGTAGAATCAACATCTTTTAAATCCACGGCCCAAAATCCGTGATTAATGCGTTTGGGTTTAACCATTGGACCAATAAAGGCAATGGTTTTGGTTTCTTTGGAAAGTGGTAAAACTTGCTTTTCATTCTTGAGCAACACTATACTTTTGGCAGCAATATCACGGGCAATTTTGGCATGTTCCGGATTATTTAAAGCTTTTTCCTGACGCTCTTTATTGCAAAATTTAAACGGATCATCAAACAATCCCAACTCAAATTTCTTGCGTAAAATTCTCTTAACCGCTTCATCTACAATACTCATCGGCACTTTATTTTCAGCAACCAATTGGGCTAAGTTAAAACGATAAGCGTTGCTTTCCATATCCATATCACTTCCGGCTAAAATGGCTTTTTCAGCGGCTTCTTTGTTGTCTTTACAATAGCCGTGAGCAACCATTTCGCCTATCGAACCCCAATCGGAAACCACAAAACCTTGGTAGTTCCACTTCCCTTTTAAAATATCCCGTTGAATGTATTTATTGGCCGTTGCCGGAATACCGTTAATGTCGTTAAAAGCATTCATAAAAGTAGCCACATTAGCGTCAACAGCAGCTTTGAAAGGTGGTAAATAAGTTTCCCACAACATTCTGTCGCTCATATCCACCGAATTGTAATCTCTTCCGCCGGAAGCAGCTCCATAGGCTGCAAAGTGTTTGGCACAAGCCATAACTGCGTCTAAATCGCCCAACTTATTCCCTTGAAAACCTTTAACACGAGCAAAGGCAATTTTGGAGCCCAAATAAGTATCTTCACCGGCACCTTCCATAACCCTGCCCCATCTCGGATCACGCGAAATATCCACCATAGGAGCAAATGTCCAATGAATTCCGGATGCTGCTGCTTCTATAGCCGCAATTCGTGCCGAAAGTTCCATCGCTTTTAAATCCCAACTCGCCGCTTCTGCCAACGGTAAAGGAAAAGTTGTTTTGTGACCGTGAATGACGTCTAAACCAAACAGCAATGGAATTTTCAACCGCGATTGCATGGCTAATTCTTGGTATTGACGGGTATATTTCCAACCAATCACGTTGAGCATGGAACCGATTTTTCCTTCTTTTATTTCTTGTTGCTTGTTAGGATTAATAGTCAACGGTCCGGTAACAGTATTGTCGCCGGTATATTGATTGAGCTGACCGATTTTTTCCTCTAAGGTCATTTTTTGCAATAACTCTTCAACTCTTTGGTCTATAGATTTTTGTTGGGAGTAACAAATCAATCCAACAAATAAAAGTAAGGAGGTCAGTACGTTTTTCATTTTAATTATTTTTCGGGACATTAAATTCGAGATAGTTCAGATGAGCGCCGCCTTTTTCGAAGACAATTCTGAGTTTGTTTTCTCCTTTGGTAAAGGCTACTTTATCTAAAACAACCGTGTTCCAATTGGAAGCTCCTCCGGTTGTTGGTAATGTTACTGTTTTAGAAACCTTGTTGCCGTTTGAGTCGGCCAAATAAATACTACTGTTATTATTGGTTGCATATCTCAGTGAAACTTCAAAAGTTTGGGCGTCAGTGAGGTTGAAAGTGTATTGCAACCATTCGCCATCCTCTGTGTCAATTACAGCAAAACCATTGGTTGGTGTATCGTTGCATTTTTGAATATCAACACCGTCATTTCTCATTTGATTACCGGAATTCCAATCGGTTTCTTTTCCACCGTTTGACACCCAATAATTGGCTACGACCTTATCGAAGTAAGCAAAATTTATTGGTCCTAAATCGTATTCTGTTGTAAAAATTCTTCCCGGTAAAACCTGTTTTTTATAAGGTTTGGTATCGTTAGTTCGTATTTGTCTGAACATGGCATCAATCACATCATACTTGACTGTTACATTATCCATTTTGTAATTATTGGCTATTTGCATCAGTATTGCCGTGGCTTCTTGTACTGTTGGCTTATTTTTGCCCTCCTTCCAATAGCGTAATAAGTTTTCGTATCCCGGAGTTATTTTCACTGAAGTTACACCGGCTATATTGTCGATTTTTTTCATAGGCCAAAAAGCCCAACCAATATTATTAGATTCTATTAATGTAATAACATCTTTAAACCAAACATTGGAGTTTTCTCCGGTTTCACCCAACCAAATCGGAACATTCCATTCTTTTCTGTAATTAACGATTTCTTGGATGGTAGCCATATCATTATAACTCCAATACTTGTGAAAACTTAAGGCTATATTATCGTCCCAAAGCGGAAACATGCCTTTGTAGTTATTGCCCCAACAATTCCCTTCGATGATGATTAAGTGATTGGTATCGACTTCGCGAATGGCTTTGGTGATGTTGATTTGCAAATTGCGCAACGGCACATTTTTAGTTTCATCACAACCGTTTTTGTTGGTACCCGAAAAATTCCAATTGGGTTCGTTGATAATATCGTAGGCACCAATCCAAGGTTCATTTTTATAACGCTCGGCCAATTTTTGCCAAAAAGCAATCATTTTATTTTGATTTGCTTCGCTTTCCCAAAGTGACGGTTTGGTTTCGTCGTAATCAGAAATATTGGCATCTTTCCCTTGTCCGCCCGGAGCAGCGTGTAAATCAAGTATAAGGTACATTTTATTCGCTGCACACCATTCCAGTAAATCATCCGTCATTTTAAGTCCTTCTTCCAACCAAGTATTTTGTCCCTGAATTGGTTCTTTTTCGATAGGCAGAGTGTAAAGATTGTAATGCATTGGCAAGCGGATTGAATTAAATCCCCAAGCTGCTAAAGAATCAACATCTCTTTTAGTAAGACCGTTATTTTTATAGGCTTTATAAAACTCCTCAGTGTTTTTTTCTCCTATTAAATCGGTTATTTTTTGCTTGATTTGGTGTTGTGGTCCGGCAAAATCAGCAGTTTTAAGCATATAGCCTTCCTGCACCATTAAGCCGCCAATACCAAGACCTCGCAATAGGACATTATTGCCTTTGCCGTCCACAATTTTTTGGCCGTCTCTTTTTAAAAAACCCTGACTAAAAACAGTGGTCGATAACAATAAAAAAAATAACAACTGTTTCTTCATCGTCAACAATATGATTTAAAATTTAATAAACTAACGTTTGAATAGCGTTAGGTAAAATAGACACTTCAGTTGCTGTAGTTCCAACACACAAAAAGTAATTGATTTTCAGATTACTCTGATTCATAACCACAGTCACTACTTTACCATCTTTATTGATAAAAGAAGTGGTTAAAAGTTGACTTCTACTGGCGGCACTGCTCACCCTTTTAGCACCTTTTTCAATAAACTTTGAAAAATGTCCGATAAAGTAATAGCTTGGCGTGTAAATCAATTCACCTGTGGTTGTATCGGCATGAAGTGGTGCAAAACAGAAGTTTTTCACATGATTAGGACCGCCGTTTTGGTCTAACAAAATATTCCAATCAGTCCATGCTACTGTACCGTTATTGAAATCGTTAATCATCGATTTTCCGTAACGTTGACCATTTTTCCACAATTGGTATTTGGCGGCATCAAATTTTTCCACACAACCCTCGGTGAACATTAAGTTTTTGGTTGGATACTGTTCGTAAACCTTTCCAACGTTATCATACATCTGATCGCCTCCACTCCAACTTTCGTACCAATGGAAACCAATTCCCCAAACGTATTTGTTGGCAGCAGGATCGTCCAAAATGGTGTTTGCTCTTTGTAATAACAAATCTCGGTTATGGTCCCAAACGGTAATTTTTTTATTTCCCATTCCGGCTTTTTGTAGTGTTGGTCCCAAGTAGTCTCTTAGAAAATCTCTTTCTTCTTCTGCAGTGAAAATACACGATTCCCAAATTTGTTTGGCCATCGGTTCATTTTGAACAGTCAATCCCCAAACCGGTAATCCTTCTTGTTCTAACGCTTTAATATACTTCACATAGTAATTAGCCCAAGCCTGACGGTATTCAGGCAAAAGTTTTCCACCGTGCAACATGTTCTTGTTGTCTTTCATAAATGCCGGAGGTGACCACGGACTAATATAGAAAGAAGCTTTATTGCCAATCATGGCCATGGCTTTCTTAATCAATGGAATCTTAAACTGTTTGTCGGGTTGGATGTTGAACGTTTTTAATTCTTTATCGCCTTCTTGAACATAAGTGTAAGAACCGGAACTAAAGTCACAGCTATTCATGTTGGTTCGAACTAAAGTATAACCTATTCCTTTATCTTTTGAAAAATAGGCATTTAGAAATTCTTCCTGCTTTTCAGGAGATAGTTTGGCAAAAACTTCAGCACTGGCATCTGTAATAGCGCCACCAATACCTACAAAGGTTTGAAAAGTCCTATCAGGATTTACAAAAACACAAACCTGAGTTTCCAGAGGCTGTTTTAACTCTTTAAACTGAAGATCAGCTGTTTTGGTTAAGCGAAAATCGGAACTGTCAGCAGAAGTGTAAACTGCAACTGTCCTATTCTTTGTTGAGAAGGGTAATGATTTTGTTTTTTGCTTTCTTTGGGCAGAAGCACCAACAACAATCAATAACACCAATACTATAATTTTTTTCATTCTGAACACTTTAGAAATTTTTTTACCAGATAAATGTTCCTACAGCACCTGCTTCTAAAGAAACGGCTACCCATTTACCATTATGCTTAATATTGAATACCGAAGGGCTTGAGCCATCATTTAAAACAATCAAAACCTTTTTCCCTTCCGGCGTTTTAAATGCGGCATTATACAAGCTACCCGATTGAGATGAAGCAATTCTTACCGAACCTGTCGGTACAAACTTAGAGGCATGAGCAATAATGTAGTAGCCTACGTTTCTCTCATAACTAAAACTTCCGTTTACAGTAATGGCTCCTTTACAAGTGGTACAACCTCCATTGGTATGAGGTCCGAATGAAGCGTCATTGGCTAAATTCCACTCTAAAGCAGTTTTACTCCAATTGCGCATGGAACCAATAATTACATTTTTGAGGTGCCATTTTAAGTCGCCGTCAAAACTGCCGGTTGAAGCCGTATATTGTTCGGTGAAATATAAATTTTTAGTTGGATAAGCGTTGTGAACGGTACTTAATGCTGAAATATCACCGGCATATAAATGAAATGCTGAACCGTCAATAAAAGGATTCGCAACAGCATCGGACAAAACAGTCATTGGATATTGCGGATTATCACAATTGTGATCATAAGTCACAATTTTTGTGGTAATTCCTGCCGTTTGAAAGGCTGGTCCTAAATGATTTTTAATAAAGTTCGCTTGTTCTGTAGCCAACATTAATAAGCTTGGATTGTTGCCCGGATGTAAAGGTTCGTTTTGCGGTGTTATAGCGTCAATTCTGATTCCTTCAGCCTGCATGGCTTGGATATATTTTACAAAATATTGGGCATAAACCCCGTAATATTGTGGTTGCAAACTTCCCCCAACAGTACTTCCGTTATCTTTCATCCAAACGGGTGGAGACCAAGGGGTAGCCATGATTTTTATATTGGGATTGATTTGCAAAATTTGTTTCAAAAGTTGGACTAAGGCATTATCGGGTGCTAAACTGAAATTTGTCAGATTGACATCCGTTTGACCTGAAGGCATATCATTATATGAATAAACAGAGCTGCTCAAATCGGAAGCTCCTATACTAATTCTTAAATAACTAACTGAAATTGAATTGGTTGAAAAACCAAAAAGTTCTTGTAGTAATTCTTGCTTTTTTGAAGCAGACAATTGATTGATTACATCAACACTTCCTCCGGTTAGGGTGTAGCCAAATCCATCAATTGTTTGAAATGATTGGCTGTCGTTGACATCAATATTAGGATAAACATTGGTATTGGTATTGAAACCGAGTATGGTATTTTGCTTCTCCAGCTTTACACTACCGTTACCTTTAGTGAGCCAAAATGCCACATCATTGGTTGTTGGTGTAGGATCCGGGGTAGGATTTGAATCATCAGAAGACTGAGCGCAACCGGACAATATTCCTAATAGTAAGGAAAAAAAGACCGATTTTATTTGAGTAAGGTTTTTCATAGGTAAATAGGGAATTCCCGGTAATTAAGGGCTTTAAAATCATCGATAAGTTAGACAGCTAAGCAGCGTCCTGTAAAGCTTCTGCCTTTGCACAAACAGAAGCTAAAAGGACACTAATTTTAACTAAACAAAATATTAATGATAAACATGAACATAATCAACTTCAAGAGTGGCAGAAGTGAAATTAGGATCGACAGCGCCTCCGAAATTTCCACCCATAGCACAATTGAAGATAAAGAAGAATGGTTTGTTGAAAGGCAAACCGTTGTTGTTAAGGAATGTGTAATACAACACATTATCAACATAAAACTTGATAGTGCTTGCTGACCATTCACAAGAATATATATGGAACTCTGTGGTAGCATTATTAATCACCACACTGCCTCCGTCTGCATTTCCACCGGAGTGTCCGGGATGATGTAGCGTACCGTAAATTCTGTTGAGATTATTCCCAATATGTTCCATAATATCAATCTCACCACAACCAGGCCAAGGATTAGTGTTAATGTCGGAACCTAACATCCACAATGCAGGCCATGTTCCGCCACCTGCCGGTAATTTGGCTCTGATATCTACTCTTCCGTATTGAAATTGGTATTTGTTTTTAGTAACAATTCTTGCGGAAGTATAATTACTACCGTTGTATTGCTCTTTTATTAAATTAATTTTTAAAACTCCATTCTGAACTATTACATTTTCAGGTCTATTGGTGTAATGTTGTAATTCATTATTACCCCAACCTCCTGCACCGGTTTCATAACTCCATTTAGAGCTATCCGGCGCACCGTCAACATTAAATTCATCCGACCACGCCAAAGTTGCAGTCACATATACGGTTACTGCAACGCTGGTTGAAATGAACTCAGCTCCGTTATAAGCCGAAACATAAACGGTATAGGTATTAGTACCGGATTGGGTAAAAGTATAATTGAATATACCGGTAGTAGAATTGATAACATCACTACCAATTAAAATTTTATATGATGTGGCATTATCGGCAGAAACCGTAAAATTAACTACACCACTACCGTCTCCGTTTGGCATTGAGGGTGTTGTACCAACTATTACCTTATTAACTACAAGGTTTGTGGGTTTTGAATCAGTATCATCACCTCCACCACTGCTGCTACAACTGAGCAACAGTAAAATAGCCATTATCGAAAAAAGCCTTTGTCCGAGAGCGGCGCTGAATAACTCAAAATTATTTTTCAAAACAAATCCGATTTAATTGTTAGTTGTTAAACCGACAGAAATTTACAATAGAATTCCTGTCGGTTTTTTATGCTTATTAAATAGCCGGTACTAATTTTAAATACCATGCATTTCCTGTTTCAGTACCTTGAACTCTTAGGTACATATAATCAGGAGTAATGACCATAATTTCATATTCTTTTTGTAAAGCACCATAACCGATAAAAGTAGTTGTGCCCGACAATAAAATACTTGTTTGTGTTGATGGAGTATCAGCAGAAATTCCGGAGTTTGACGGAATAAAAGAGAAAGCTGTTGTTCCACCACCATATCCATAACAGCCTTCATCTCCTGCGCCAGGAATTCCCGGAATTGAGGCCAAAGAACCTGTTTTGGTAAATGCTCCGTCAGGAGTAGCCGATTGAATAGTGAATGAATTAGAAGAAGCTACTTTGGTAAAAGTAAAAGTTGCAGTATAGAAACAGTTACAACAAGCCACTTTTTCATTAATAGCTGCTGACCACCATATCGGAGAGGTGGCTCCTATCCATGGACCAACACCAAAGTGTCCTGGTACACTCTTATCAACTCTCCAAGCTTTTGATGCGTCATTGGTCAAATAGGTAACAATAGTAGGATCTGGTGTAAAGTTACTTACGACTTGCACTTCAGCTGTTGCGGTGGTTGAACTTCCTCCTTTTCCATAAGCTACAACAGTGATTCTGTATGTATGTAAACCTAAAGTGGTAAACTTCTTTTGAATAGTACCGGTTGGTAAACTATTGACAATGGTAGTTGGAACACTTACAAACTCTACTTCCGAATTTAAATCGGTTACGTCATTGTATCCGATTTTGAATGACAAAGCATCGTTAGCGGTAACTTTTATGTTAACCTTTCCTGAACCATCTCCGTTTGGATTATCGCCATTTTGACCTACAACTTCTGTTTCAATAACTAAATTGCTTGGTGCAGTTAAATCACCTAAGGAATAATTATCTTCCTGACATCCTACAAATAGAGATGCTACCAGTAGGAAGCTTAGTGATATGTATTTAAAATTGTTTTTCATAGTATCTTAATTTGATTGTCTAATATTGTCGATGTAAATAACTTCACCCAATCCATCGGTAACGTCGTTGTAACGGAAAACCAATTGACGGAAAGATGTTCCGGCAGGAATACCAGAAGCTCCAAAATCAAAAACCAACTCTTCCCACTGGTTAGCAACCGTTGAAGCTACTTTTAATACTTGATTTGGAATACCGCTATCTGCTTGTTCCAATTCAACATTTAACATTTTACCAACTTCAGTTGAGTAGACTAAAACTTTTATTTTATTACCATTGTCAATGTTAATTGGAATTGAGTTTGGTGTTGACATAGGTGTCCAAGTTCCGCTCCAAGAAGCAGCCCCGGTTGGCTTAGTATATCTCCAAACATTGTTACTGGTATTTAGTCCTCCAGGGAATGGATTAGCCACAACAGCAACGCCAACGCCTCCGAAAGTCCCTCCAATTCCATAATTTTGAATTGGACTTTCATAAGTGATTGGTAATGCAAAAGGGGCATAAACAGTAATCGGGAAAGTAGCTGTTGTAGTGGCAGCACCGCCGCTCAATGCCGTTACAGTTAAAGTGTAAACTCCCGGCGCATAGTTATGAGCCGGTACTGTAAATGTTTGTCCCAAAGAACCAGTCATAACAGTAGGTACTTCGTTGGCACCACCATCACCCCAAGTTACTTGCATACCATTGGCATAGTTAGCAGTTGCTGTGATAGTTAAAGAAGTTCCTGAAAAATTTTGTTCAACATTAATATCCGTTGGAGCCACATAAGTAACTTGCAAAGGATAGGTGTTGGTGGTAGTTTGACCGGCTAAGTCATAAGATACTATGGTAACATTATAACTTCCTTCAGGATAATTGTGGGAAGTACTTTCACCGGGAAAGAGTGTGATTTCACCATCGTTTCCGTGACCTAAAGTTACTACTGATTTTGATATACCTTCACCAATAGGTGTTACTCTTACAAGTCCTGAATTATCAGTACTGATATCAAAAATTCTATCAAAATTTGCGGCAGAAACTGAATTTAGTGAAGATAAATCCGAGTCAATTCCCTCTGGCGTACTACAACCTGTAAACGCCAACATTGAAAGAACTGCAAAACTTAAAATTATTTTTTTCATGTTGATCTTTATTAATAATTAGGATTTTGAACTATTTGTGTACCAGCTAATTCTGATGCAGGAATAGGTAAAATTTCATGTTTACCGGCTACAAATCCTCTTGAAGCTAAAACTGTAGGTGCGTCTCCCCAACGAACTAAGTCGAACCATCTGTGTCCTTCACCGGCTAATTCTCTTCTTCTTTCATTTTTTATGGCTGTCATTGATACCGGAACAGATGGTAATCCTACTCTGCCTCTAACGGCATCTAATAAAGCTTGAGCTCTTGTACCAGTTCCGCCTAAAGCTTCTGCTTCCATTAAATAAGTATCCGCCAAACGAATAGCATAAGTGTTTTGTCTGTAATTCAACACCGCATCACCGGGACCTGAATAAACATCCGCTTGTTTAGGTAAAAACTTGTTTAGGAAATAACCTGTATCTTGGTAACCACCAATATAGTCGGCATGACCTGCAGTTTTCAAGGCATTTAAATTTAAAACTGTGGCATTTAATCTAGGATCGCCTTGCATGAATGTGAAGAAATCATCAGTGAATACATTAAAACTCCATCCTGAAGGCAGATCTGGAGCAAAAGCACTATTTAAGCGCACATAACTTCTTGGTCCTACCATCACGTTTACAGTATTTCCTTCATCAGCATTTCCTCCCCAAATTCCCCAATAAGAACCTTGAGCAGAGTGAGAAACTTCTAAAACAGACTCAGAATTAAATTTGTTAGAGAAATTCCACAAATCATTATAGTTTGACAACAAACTGTATCCATATTGACTTACACCTCCGGGAGTACCATTAACTTGAGCCAATTCAGCAGCAGCTTGAGAATTTTTACCTTGGTATAGATAAACTTTACCTAAAATTGCTCGGGCTGAACCTTGCGTTAAACGACCACCATCGGTATCTACGTTAACAGTCATCGGTAAATTATCAATAGAGCTTGTGATATCCGACTCAATTTGGGCATATACTTCTGCAGGATCTGCTTGAGTAACTGAATAGTATTGAGATGGTGCAAGAGGCTCTAAAATTAGAGGAACATTCTTGAACATTCTCACCAAATTAAAGTAATAATAAGCTCTCAATACTTTAGCTTCTGCTGTAAATCTGGCTTTAGTGGTTTCATCCATAGGAACGCCAGGAAGTTTAACCAACATTAGGTTAGCTCTGTAAATTCCTCGGTAATAATCACTCCAAAAACTTCTCGGGATTGTATTCGTATTTATTGTATAATTAGAAAACGACTGAATTCCTGCACCGTCAGAAGAACTACCACCACCGGCGAATTGGTCGTCTGAACCGGCATTAAACATGGTAATCATATTTTCAAATCCACCCGAATTTTTTCTTACCATATCATACACTCCTACCAAACCGGCAAACGCTTCAGTTTCGTTTCTGTAATAATTGGTTTCTACGTTTAATCCACTCGGATCTACCTCTAAAAATTCTTCACTACATGAAGTAACCATTAATGAGGTTAAGGCAGTTAACGCTAAAATTTTAATATTTCTTTTCATCTTATTTTTTTTTTAGAATTGTAAGTTAGCACCAAACATAAAAGAACGAGCTTGTGGATAATATCCTCTATCGATTCCAAAAACATCTCCTCCGATTTCCGGATCATATCCGGTATATTTAGTTAAAGTTAATAAGTTCTCAGCTGTAATGTACAAGCGAACTTTTTGCATACCGATTTTGTTGATAATAGTAGAAGGTAATGTATAACCTAATTGTACTACCTTAAATCTCAAGTAATCACCATCTTCTAAATAGAAATCTGACATCTTAGTAAAGTTACCGTTAGCATCATCACTTGAAATTCTAGGATATGAATTAGAAGTACCTTCACCGTTCCATCTGCTTAATACCTCTGTAGAGTAATTGGCTTTGCCGATATCCAAACGTCGTAATCCTTGGAAAATTTTATTTCCGGCTGCACCTTGCGCAAAAATCATCATATCGAAACCTTTGTAATCCATGTTGATGGTGAATCCGAAAGTCATTTTAGGTAGCGGACTGCCTAAGAATTTTTTATCATCATCTGTTATACTTCCGTCACCGTTAACATCTTTCCATCTAAAATCACCGGGAACTGCATCAGGTTGGATTAAACCTCCTGAAGCATTAGTGTAAGCATTGATTTCTTCTTGGTTTTGGAATATACCAGCTGTTTGGAATCCGTAAAAAGAGTTATAAGCTTGACCTACTTGAGTTCTCGTTACCGGCCCCATAGACTGGAATCCAGGTCCAGTGTAAAAAGGTACCGGACCTAAATAATCCACTTCGTTTTTGACGGTAGCCAAGTTAGCATTCACAGACAAGTTAAATTCGTTGATTCTTTTTTTGTACCCTAACTCAAATTCTAAACCTGAGTTATGCATTTCACCAATATTTTGGAAAGGTGGTGCTTCATTACCTACATATCCCGGTAATTCAGGATCTAATAAGATACCGGATGTTTTCTTTTTGTACCAATCAAAAGTGAAAGTAAAATCATTTAATAATTTGGCATCAAAACCTATATTGGTTTGGGTAGTTTCTTCCCATTTTAACTCAGGGTTGGCAATTCTTCCCGGAGTTGAACCTGATGTAACTACACCTGAATTACCGAATGTGTAATTTCTTCCACCTTCAATAATTGCTTGGTAAGCAAAATTTGGAATTCTACTATTTCCGGTTACCCCGTAACTGAAACGTAACTTGAGTGTATTTAAAATTTTATTCTCTTTCCAAAATTCCTCTTTGGTTGGAACCCATCCAAGGGATAGAGACGGGAATGTACCGTATTTGTTATCCGGACCAAATTGTGAAGAACCATCTCTTCTGATCAATCCACTGAACAAGTATTTTTCTTTGTAATCATAAGTAATACGACCGAAAAGAGATGTAGTAACATTAGCAGGATAATCGTAGGCATAACCTATCTTATTATCTTGAGTAACCGTTCCGTCATTAAATGAGGCTTCAGAAGAATCGTTAGTGCTTAAACCGAAGTGAGTCGCGCTTGTCATTTTATAAAACTCATTATTTTTATAAGCTCCCTGACCTAACAATACCGTAAAATTATGGTCTTTGATATTTTTTGTATAGGTTAATGTGTTTTCAGTATTCCAGTTAAAAGCTCTGTTTTCAACTCTGGAAATGTTGTTCAAAGTTGTATTGTTAACCGTTGGACTCAAATAATACAAAGGTGTAAACCCTTGTCCGCCCCAATAGGCTAATTTTGCTCCAAAAGTTGATCTTAATTTTAAATCTTTCATCAATTTGACTTCAGCAAATACATTCCCAATGAAATCATCAGACCAGTTGTATTGACCTCCTCTGGTTTTAGCATAGGCAATTGGGTTAGTCATTTCTTGTCCAACCACTCCGGAAATTCCGTAAGGATTGCCATTATTGTCTCTAATCACATAAGGATTGGTGTAAATTGTACCATTTGCCAAAATCGGATCTGTTTCCACAATTGGCGTTATAGGATCCAAATTAATAGCTGAGGCTAATGGCCCACCGTACTCACTATTAGTGTTTCCGATACCAATAGATTTTTGATGAGTGTATCCGATTGTTTGCCCTACTGTAAGCCAATCTTTAACCTTATGGGTTGAATTCAAACGAATATTTTTCTTGTTGTAGCTTGAAATTTCAGGCATGACAATACCCTCTTGACTTTGTGTTCCAAAAGAAAAGTAAAAGTTAGAAACATCTCCACCGCCACTCATGCTGATTTCATGTAAATAACGACGAGCACTATCACTGAATATTGCTTTCTGCCAATCAGTACCTTTTCCTAATGATCCTAAATCAGGATAAGGAACACTTCCTGTTCCTCCACCATTAATATAACGCTCATTCATGATAGCACCATATTGAGTAGCATTAAGCAAGTTTAATGTTCTTTCAGGTGAAGAAATCCCTTCAAATCCATTATAGTTTACTGTAAGTTTACCTGATTTACCTTTTTTTGTGGTTACCAATATAACTCCGGCAGCAGATTGCGCACCATAAATTGCGGCACTCGCAGCGTCTTTTAAAACTTCAATGGATTCAATATCTGATTGATTCAAAGCTCCAAGGGCACCCGAATCAACCGCAACACCATCAATTACCCACAATGGATTATTGTCATTTAATGTAGTGATACCTCTTACTCTAACAGTAGATGCTGAACCGGGTTGCCCAGCATTCATCGCAATGGTAACCCCCGCTGTTCTACCTTGTAGAGCTTGTTCCACACGACCATTAGGGACGTTTTCTAAATCTTTGGCAGTAACTTTAGAAATTGCTCCGGTAACAACACTCTTCTTTTGGGTTCCGTATCCCACATTAATTACAACTTCTTCCAAAGCATTGCTTTGTTCGGTTAGTTCTATAATCATGTTACCATCTGTAATAGTAACTTCTTTAGTAGTGTAACCTACATAAGAAACAACTAATTGGGTAACATTTTGAGGAACTTTGAGGGTAAACTTACCATCGATATCGGTTGAAGTTTCCACCGATGCTCCTTTGGCGGCAACATTAGCGCCGGGTAACGGAAGTCCACCTGAGTTCACTGTTCCGTTCACCGTTTTTTGTGCTTGTGCTGACACTATAAAGACAAAAAACATAGACATTAGGAAAACGTTTCTCCTAAATCTTTCAGAAAATAGCTTTAAATTCATAAGCGATTAATATTATTTGGTTTTGGTTATTTTATAAGACACTTTTTGTGCCTTGTTAATGTGATGTTAAATTATTTATTTAAAAAACACCATATCGATAATCAACCACAACAAAAAATATACATAGTGAAATTTTTTGACAATGAAAATGAGAATATGACAAAACAGTCAATAAATCATGGCGAATTTGATTTATGACTATACAGAAGTTGACTGTAGAAACAAAAAAAAAAGGGTTACGAAAAGGTTTTTGTTGTGGTAATGTTGTGGTAAAGACAGTATAAATTGTATAGTTAAATACTGAGAATATAGTTAACTAAACCATCATCATGGAGCAAATTGAGTTTTTTACGCAAACGATATCGTTTTATCTCTACACTTCGAATGGAGATATTTAACATCGGTGCAATCTCTTTTGAGGTTAAATTAAGCCGCAGATAAGCACAAAGTTTCAAGTCGCTTGGTGTTAAACTCGGATGGGCTGTTTTGATTTTTTTCAAAAAGTCTTTGTCAGCATTATCAAAAGCTTCTTTAAATATTTTCCAGGAATCTTTCTCTGCTATATTGCTATTGATTGTAGAAATCACCGATTTAATATTTCTACCGCTGTTTTCTTCAGAGGATTTCTTCAAGTCTTCCTTGATGATATTTAAAAGTTCATTTTTCTTAATCAAACTCATTGTAGAGGCCGCCAGCTCTCTGTTTTTAGCATCAACATCTTGTGAAAGCTGTTCGTTTCTCAGTTTCATAAGCTGTTGCTCATTTTCCAATGCAGCAATTTCAAGCAGTAAATTATTCTCTTCTATCAGTTTTTCCTCTTGTTTACGATAATAGTTTTGGTAAGCTTTGTTAATATAGAAAGCCATGGCTATTAATAATAGAATATAGCATATCCAGGCTAAATTAGTAGCATACCAAGGTTTTAAAATGGTAAACTTATATTCTACTGTATTCTCGGGAGATGAATTGGCAATTTTGGCCCTAACCTTGAAAACATAGTCGCCGGGTTCCAAATTTTTAAAATTAATACTCGATTTAGTGCTCCATTCGCTCCATTGCCCCTGTAGTCCTTCTAACATATATTGGTATTCCACATCTATAAATCTGTTGTATTGCGGAACCGTATAGTTAAAGACTAAGTTGTTCTCGTCGTGCTGAAGCTCTCCCTGTTCTGTAATAGATAAATTTACTATTGGTTCGCTAAGTTTGTTAACGCTTACATTACTTAGAATAATATTATGACTCTTCACTTTAAAGTCGGCCAGATTAATAACAAAATAACCGTCTGTCTTACCAACTAAATATTCATTATCCGATATTTGAGTGATGCTTTCATACCCAATCATCGGATTGGTGATAGAAAACGGTATAGAGATTTTATGTTTCTTTAGTTCTTTGTCAAAGTTCCCTGAAGTAAAATAATAGATGTAATTTTTGGTAAACAACCACATTTTATTAGATCTGTCAACGTTTAATTTGCCCGAGATATACTCGTCGTTCTTTAAAATACTGCTTAAACTAACATCCCTTTTAAATTTACCTGATTTTGCATCAAGCGCATATATTCCGCTCCTTCCGGCATAGTATATTGTTCCATTATATTTAGCCAAACTGATATGCTTGCCTTTAGATGGCGATTTTAAAACATCAAACTTTTTAACCTTAAAAAAATCCGAAGCCGGAGTAACTTTTAAAATACCTTTATATTCATGGCCGATATAGATTTCGTTTTGCTTGGTCAGTTCAAAATAACGAGAAGAAATATCAAAACCGTCCATTTTGTTGCGAAAAGACCAGGTACCACCTCGCTTCTCCAAAATGGAAAGTCCGTTATAATTTCCTTGCATAATCAAATTAGGTTGGTTAGGAATGCTATTGAACTTCCAAGTTCCGGATTGCTTGTAGATGAGTTGGGCCTGTCCGGAATTGATAATAAACGTTCCTAAGTCATGACCGCAAAACAATTGACCCTGATAGTCAAATAAGGTCCAAACTTGTCCTTTAGTTCCACTAATCAAATTAAAACTTTCGTTAGTGTCGGCTGATTTATAAAATAACCCTTGGTTGGTGCCTATATACAATTTTCCATTAAACTTAATGGAAGCATAAACAGTTCCCAAAAAACCCGAATCGTCTTTAAAACTTCTGATGGGAGATTGAAGATTGATACAATCTATTCCGTTGTCCAATCCCAACCATAAATTATTGTCATCATCTTCATTTAAAGACAAAACCGTATTATTACTCAATCCACTGTTTTGGGTAATGTGGTATCGAATTTTTCCGGAGCGATTCAGTATGTAAATTCCGTTAGAAATGGTTCCCAAAGCAAAACCACCATCTGATAACATTTTGGCACAAAAAACGGAATTCTGACGCAATTCACTATCGGATTCGAAGAAATAAGGCGTAACTACTTTGTCCTCTAACTTCAATACACCGGCTCTTTCGGTTTGCAACAACAAGCCTTCCTCTTGCTTGTAAATCTCTACAATCCTATTGTTCTTAATTCTTTCATCATTGCTAACCAACAAACTTTTGCCGTTGATGATTTCATACAAACCTTCTCCTATAGCTTGAAAATAAACGGAATTATTGATTTTGTAACATCTGAAAATATAAGGATGTTTGTCGATAAACTGAAACTTTCCGTCTTTAGCATTATACACATAAATTCGGTTAAAAGACTGAAATAAAACCCAATGATCAAAACTGATAATATTCCAAAAATGCTCGTCTTCAATTAATTTACTTTTTATTTTCTGACTCAAAGAGGTGTATTTCAAAAAGCCATTAGCTTGTCTTTTCCAAAAACCAAACTCCATGTAACATCCGGTAAATATTTTATCCCCAACAACTTTTACTGAACGTATAATCGTTTCATTTGGAGAGGGATAAATAGTCCAATTTGAACCGTTAAATTCCAATAAACCTTCGTTGTTAGCAAAATAAACAAACTGATTGCTATCGTGTGTCACCATCCAATTTTGGTTTCCGGCACCATAAGCCGTTGAACCAAACTTTACTATTGGGGGTAGTTCTTGAGCTGTAAGTTGAAAAACAAACAACAAAGCTAAGGCAACAAACTTTAATGAAGATTTACAAATAGACATATCTTGGTTTATAGTTTATGAATAAGTAAAAATATTGTTTCATTTTGAAGTATTCAATATAAAAACCAAAAAAATGTCATTCTAACCTTGTACGTTCTCATTTGAGAAATGATTAACTTTGCTCACATTTTTTCAACTGCTATGAAAAGTACCGAAATTGGCATATTAGAACCCAAAAAAAATATCCTCATCAAAGGCGCACAGATACACAATCTGAAGAACTTAGATGTGGTAATTCCTCGTAACGAGTTAGTAGTTATCACCGGACTTTCGGGTTCCGGAAAATCAAGTTTGGCTTTTGATACACTTTATGCGGAAGGCCAACGCCGTTATGTAGAAAGTTTGTCGTCTTATGCCCGTCAGTTTTTGGGCCGATTGGATAAACCTAAAGTAGAATACATCAAAGGAATCGCCCCGGCTATAGCTATAGAACAAAAAGTAAACACCACCAATGCGCGCTCAACGGTAGGCACTTCCACAGAGATTTACGACTATCTAAAACTGCTTTTCGCCAGAATCGGAAAAACCTTCTCACCTATTTCGGGTAATGAAGTTAAAAAAGACACGGTAACCGATGTAGTCAATGAAGTAAAAAACTTGGTGCCCAACAGCCGATGGTTGCTTTTGTCTCCGATTCATTTGGAAGAAGGCCGACAGTTAGAAGACAAACTGAAAGTACTATTACAACAAGGTTTTGCCCGAATTTTAGTCGATAACGAAATGGTACGCTTAGACCAAATCGACCAACATTCGCTAAACAATAAGGACATACTTTTAATCATCGACCGTATTGTTATCAACGAAGAAACTTTAGCAGACGAAGATTTTTACAATCGTTTAGCAGATGCTGTGCAAACGGCCTTTTTTGAAGGCAAAGGCATTTGTTATTTACAAGAAGCAGATACTAAAAAACGTTTGGATTTCAGTACCAATTTCGAATTGGACGGCATGAGTTTCCTTGAACCGAACATTCACTTGTTCAGCTTTAACAATCCGTATGGCGCATGTCCTACTTGCGAAGGTTACGGCAATATTATTGGTATCGATGAAGAATTGGTGATTCCGAATACTTCCCTTTCTATTTACGAAAATGCCATTTTTCCTTGGCGAGGCGAAAGTATGGGTTGGTACCGCGACCAATTGGTCAATCATGCTTATAAATTCGATTTTCCTATTCACAAACCTTATTTCGAATTGACCGATGAACAAAAAGATTTGGTGTGGAAAGGCAACAAATTCTTCACTGGTTTAAATGATTTCTTCCAAGAATTAGAAGAGAAAAACTATAAAATTCAAAACCGCGTAATGTTGTCTCGTTACCGCGGTAAAACCAAATGCACTACCTGTAAAGGCAAACGCTTGCGCAAAGAAGCCAATTACATCTCAGTTGGAGGCAAGACAATTTCCGATTTGGTGGATATGCCCATCAAACGCCTGATTCCTTTCTTTAAAGAACTGCTATTATCCGAATACGATGCTAAAGTAGCTAAACGTTTGCTCATCGAAATCAACAATCGCTTGGCTTTTTTGAGTGATGTTGGTTTAGATTACCTAACCCTAAACCGTAACTCGGCTACTTTATCAGGCGGTGAATCGCAACGCATCAACTTGGCGACTTCTTTGGGAAGCAGTTTAGTAGGTTCGATGTATATTTTAGACGAACCGAGTATTGGCCTACATCCTAAAGATACCGAGCGATTGATTAAAGTATTGCAAAATTTACGCGATTTGGGCAATACTGTAATTGTGGTGGAACACGACGAAGATATTATGAAAGCGGCCGACAGAATTATTGATATTGGTCCGGAAGCCGGGAGTTATGGCGGTCAATTAGTGGCCGAAGGTACTTTTACCGAAATACTCAAAGCTGATTCACTAACCGCTCAATATTTAAGTGGAAAACTCGAAATTCAGGTGCCGAAAAAACGAAGAAAATCAAACAACTATATTGAAATAAAAGGCGCCAGAGAAAACAATTTGCAAAACATCGATGTGACTTTTCCACTCGAGAGTTTGACCGTGATTACCGGAGTCTCGGGAAGCGGGAAAAGTACGTTGGTGAAAAAGATTTTGTTTCCTGCCATGCAAAAGAAACTCGAAGGCGCCGGTGATAAAGCCGGTCAATTCAGTGAACTGACAGGAAGTTTTTCGCACATCAAACACATCGAATACGTGGATCAAAATCCAATAGGCAGAAGTTCGCGTTCGAATCCGGTGACCTACATCAAAGCTTATGATGACATTCGTGATTTATATGCCAAAGAAAAGCTGTCGAAAGTACGTGGTTATCAAGCCAAACACTTCTCTTTTAATGTTGATGGCGGACGTTGTGAAACCTGCAAAGGCGAAGGCTCGATTAATGTTGAAATGGTATTTATGGCTGATGTTTCCTTGCCTTGTGATACTTGTGGCGGTAAACGTTTCAAAAAAGAAATCCTCGAAGTGGCTTTTGAAGGCAAAAACATAGACGATATTTTGTCGATGACCATAGACGATTCGATTGCATTCTTTAAAGAACACAAGCAAACTAAAATCATACAAAAATTACAACCTTTACAAGATGTTGGTTTAGGCTATGTACAATTAGGGCAATCGTCTTCCACGCTATCCGGCGGTGAAGCGCAACGTATCAAGTTAGCTTCATTCCTGGTTAAAGGGGTAACCAAAGAAAAAGCTTTGTTTGTATTTGACGAACCCACAACCGGTTTGCACTTCCACGATATTAAAAAACTATTGGCCTCTTTCGATGCCTTAATAGAAAAAGGACATTCTATTATTGTAATCGAACACAATTTAGATTTAATCAAATGTGCCGATTGGATTATTGATTTGGGTCCGGAAGGCGGCGAAAATGGCGGAAACCTATTGGCTGTTGGAACTCCTGAAGACATAGTAAAAAACAAAAAATCGATTACCGCAGCTTATTTGAAAGAGAAATTATAAAGAAAAAGCCTTCCGTTTGGAAGGCTTTTTTGTTTATTCTACTATTATTTTTTTGGTCAATCGCTCTTTGGAAGTTTGGAATACTGCCAAATACAAGCCTTTGGCTAATCCTTCTAAACTGACTGTTTCAATAAGTTGAGGATTTTCGATAGCCGTTTCTAAAACCTTTTTTCCATTCAAATCAATCAAGGAAAATGTATATTCGGTTTCATTCAAACTACCCATACTGATGTTGATAAACCCTTTGGCAGGCGATGGATAAAAACTCACCTGATTGGCTATAGGTGTATCATTGGACAATGTGGTAGCAGCTACAGCAAAATGCAACATAGCTCCAGTAGCTGCCTTGGCAATATTATAGACATACACGGGATCCATATTCACTAATAAATCGGTGGCTGTATGTCTGTGAGGTGTTTCATTGGTTTCAAAAAAGCCGGTAATCACCTCGTTATTGTCTTCAAACGGCATGTAATCAGAAGCATAGGCATAAGACAAATAAGTGTTTAAAGGCGAATAGAGTTGAACGCAATTGATTAATTCATTGGTTACGGTATTGGAAGCGGCATTATTAGATGTCGGACTTCCTGTATCACGTTCACAAGTAATAGTATCATTGGTCATATTGGCTCTTCCTCCTACTTCATCTATATTAAAGACTAACTTGATATTCATTTTCGGATTAGTAGCATTCACAACTGTAGATACAAAATGTTGGCTTCCAACCAGTCCGTCTTCTTCTCCGCTGAAATTGATAAATTTGATAGAGTATTCTGTTGGAATATTTTGCAACAAACGGGCCACTTCAAAAATAGTAACCACTCCACTACCATTATCATTAGTTCCTTTTCCGGTAATGGTGTCATAGTGACCACAAATGATAACATAGGTATTCGGATAAAGTGTCCCAACTTTGGTAACTACTAAATTTTTACAAGTGGTTGAACCGTTAGTAAAACTATACTCCTGCATTTGTGCAGCGGTGTAGCCATAACTTAAATATTCGGCTTTTAACCAATCTAAAGTATTCTGTAAGGCCGGCGTTCCTCTTCTTTTTACACCCAGGTTTTCAAACTCGGTCAAGTTGTTCAAAATATTAGAAGAAGATACTTGGTCTACTATTGAGCCGTAGAAAGGAATATATTGTTGGGCAAAACTGTTAAAGGTAAAAAAGCAAAAGAAAATGAATGCTAGTAGGTTTTTCATTGAGATATTAGTGGTATTACTAGATCATCTATAAAAAAATGATAGCAAATGTACTAAAATTTTAAATATTTCAAACTTATCTATCAAATTTTAAAATTAAAAAAATCTTTTGTAAATCACTGTAAATCTGTTTATTAAATTGTCTTAATCAAACCTTAAGAATTTACTTTTTGCTTTTGGCACACCAATTGGAATATGGATAACAACAGCAATTATTACTGTTCGAAGAAGCTGAAAATCGCAAGAGTAAGCAAAACTCAAATTTGTATTGATTATGAAAAAAATTACCCTTTTAGTAGCTACTGTTTTACTGGTTGGAAACATAGTGAATGCCACTGAAGTAAACACTTTCGGTGAAGAAAGAAGAGCGAGATACAGCTTTGATGAGCCAATCTCATTTGTAGAAAGAGGCATTGAGTTTTTTGTTTTTCCAAACGGAGACTTTGATTTTAATACACGTCCGCAAGACAATCAAGGCGGTTATTTTTATAAAACTGCCGGAAGACGCGGCACAACTGTAACAGCTAGAGGCACTTTTAACTATGGCGTTAGAATTGAACACGACAGCTTTGGTAGAGTTAGAAGAGTTGGTAACACCTTTATCAATTACGACAGCAGAGACCGAGTAAGCAGAATCGGAAGTGTATATATGAGATACAACCGATTTGCTTTAACACAAATTGGAGGATTACAAATTATATACAACCGCAGAGGTGACATAGTAGATATGATTGGTAGTATTAAGGGTTATAGAAATCAAGGTTATGTATATTACAACAACCACAATGTTTACAGTTACCAAACTAACAATGATGATGATTACTACTATTATAAAGAAGATGGCACCAAAGCTTTGATAGAAGAAAAAAAATAAATTGGGTTAGTTGATTTTTTGGTTAGGTTTTGATGAAAAAATCCCGCAAAGTTTACACGATGCGGGATTTTTGATTTTTTATTGAGATGGATTAATGTCCGCCACTTATTTTTTTATCAAAATCAATACCTTGACTTTTCAAAATTCCGGAAACTTTCCAAGCATAAAAAGCCAGATAAGCAAAACAAAGTACTCCCACGATGTAACTCGCATGAATAGTAGTAATATCGGCCACATAACCTTGCAACCAACTTACCAATCCGCCTCCCATAATCATCATGATTAAGAAACTACTTCCTTGACTGGTATGTTTTCCTAATCCACTGATAGCCAAAGTAAAGATACATGGCCAAAGTGTACTACAGAACAATCCAACACTAGTGAAGGCATATACGCTCACCATTCCGTCTGTTGCCATACCTACCAACAATGCGGCAATCCCCAAAAAGGAGAAAATCAACAACATCCTGGCCGGATTTCCTTTACTGGCCATATCAGCAAAAATCAAAACTAAAATGATTAAAGGATAAACGTAAAATGGTGTTAAATCGTGATTCATGAATTTGTTTACTCCCAAGAAAACCCCAAAAGCCAAATAAGGTGCTATAAAACGCAATATCTTTTGAGTGTTCATATTATCAGTAAACGCTTCTACCGCTCCGGTCCAACGACCAATCATCAAACTGGCCCAGTACAATGAAATAAACGGTGCAATGTCTTTGGTATCAAATCCTAAATCACTTTCCATGTAGGCTGGTAAATTACTGGCCGTAGACACTTCTACTCCAACATAAACAAAGATTCCAATCATTCCCAAAATCAACTGAGGGTAATTTAAAGCCGATTTTCTGACATTGGCTTCAACACCTTCTTCTTCAACAACTGCTGCAGGCTTATCGGGTAATGAGGAAAATTTCAATAAAACAGCTACCAATAAGAAAGCGGCACCTAAAACCAAATAAGGTATTTTCACACTTTCAATACTCATTTCAGCATCGTCCGAAGTAGCTGAACCAAAAATGGCAAAACTAACAATTAACGGTCCGATGGTAGTTCCTAAGTTATTAATTCCTCCGGCCATAGTTAAACGTTGTGATCCTGTAGTTATTGGTCCGAGTGCAATCGCTAAAGGATTGGCCACAGTTTGTTGTAAAGAGAAACCCAAAGCCACAATAAACAAACCGGATAACATCAAAGGAAATGAACCGGTATTGGCAGCTGGGTAAAACAATAAAGTTCCTAAAGCAGAAATCACTAATCCAAGAGCTAATGAATTCTTATAACCGATTCGGTTGATTAAATCGCCTTTTGTTAAAAATGAAATAATCATATAAATGATAGAACCAACAGTGTAGGCCACATAAAAAGCTACCGATACTAACTGACTTTGCCCTTGGGTTAAATCAAAAGCCTTTTTGAAAACCGGTATTAAAATATCATTACTAGCTGCCACAAATCCCCAAAAGAAAAATACGGTGACTAAGGGAATAAATTGTGCCCAATTGGTTTTTAAATTTTGTGTACTCATAGATAATAGTTTTTGGTTTGGTTGTTATAAGTTGTTGTTTGTGTAAAAATGTGGTCGTTAAATTATCAAATCAACAGTTAGTTTGATAATCACCATCGGATAAATATACATTTATAAGTAAAACAGTAAAGATAATGCTACTATTAGTTATTAACGAAATCGATTTCTTAAACGCATTTTTACGAATTTTTCAAAAAAATTACAACGTTTGCGTTTGTTGATAACCTAAAATTAATCCGCTTTTTTGATGTCGCTTTTAGGTCCGATACCATTGTTATTGAATGCTTCAATCTGAAAAAAATAAACATCCGAACGGTCTAAACCATTAAAATAGTATTCCGTTTTGCCGTAAACCATAATCGAACCGTATAACTTATCCGGCGATTTCCCAAAGTAAATCACATAACCATCGGCATTAGGCTCCTGTTGCCATTTAAACCATACGTTTCTGCGTTCGCCTTTTACTTTCGGACCGGAACGTAGGGGCACAAAATTCTTTACATCTCCTGGTTTTTCGCCACTTCCTGTCCCAAAAACCCTAAATCCGCTTACGGCAAATTTACCGGTTGGCATGGCTACATTTTCCAATTTTAAAAATCGAGCTTTAACAGGAGTCGCTAACTCAATGTACTCATGCGGAACATCTTTAATGCTTTTGCTTTTATCTACTAAAACTTTCCAATTTTTGCCGTCATTTGAGGTGTAAACTATGTATTGATGTCCGGTAGTCGCATCGGGTTTTCCCATCAACTCGGCATCTTGATCGGCATAATTAATTTGAATAGCCTTAATGGTACTCAATTCACCCAAATCAGAAATCAAATATTCTCCTTTATTCGCAGTTTTAGCCGACCAATAGGTTTTAATGTCTTCATCTACGGCCAAATTCGGTTGAAAGCCACCTAAAGTTGAGGAAACTTGAATCGGCTTGTTGTAATTAAGCAGCATCCAACCCGTAAAACTTCCGGTTAAATGATCTCGTTTTTCAGAGGGTAAGTAAGTCGGATAATCACCATAGGCTGTATTGGAATACAAGATATCATCTTTATCAAATCCAGCCGGCCAAATCCCTAAACGGCGTTCAAAGTTATTCTTCACGCAAATCCCGATAGTGGATACATGCCAATATTGTTCAAAAGCATCGGTAAAAGTAGCTCCGTGTCCCGCGCCACGCGCAAAACCGCCGGGTTTATAAGAGAATGGATTGTGAGATTGGTATTCAAACGGACCAAGCGGATGGTTTCCCACATAAACACCGTCAGCATAACCGCTGAATTCCGTTCCGGGCGCACCGTATTGCAGATAATACTTGCCATTATGTTTGGTCATAAAAGCGCCTTCGGTAAACGGCTGTAGAAAAGTATTGTCATTGTGTTCGCCAAAGCGTTCCCAACCATGCTCGTCATCATTTAAAGCCAAAACCGGAATTCTTTCTCCCTCAGGTTGGAATGTTTTGCGATTGAGTTTCATGCCGTACAAAGGATACAAATTGCTTGAACCATAATATTCATAGACTTCATCGGTGTCTTTATCCCAAAAAATTTGCGGATCCCAAGCTGCTGCTTCCGATTTGTGAATGAGTTCCTTCCACTCGCCTTTCGCCGGATTGGTACTCATCCAAAGGGGAAATTCTTTGCCTTGTGTTGAGCCAACTACCAACAAAGTATCATTCACAAAAGATAACGATGGCGCACACAATTCGTCATAAACTTTATGCTCCGGACGCAAAAACTTTCGGGAGATAAATTGCCAATCGGACATGTCTTTGCTATGCCAGTAACCCCATTGATTGGTAGAAAAAAGGTAGTATTCGCCTTTGAAAAAAGTAATCACCGGATCGGCAGTTGCGCGGTGTTTGCCCTGCTTCACGAAATCGGGAATCGGGCAATAACCGTAATCAATATTAATCGGATTGCAATATGTTTTTTGTTGGGCAATTCCATAATTTGAAATAAATAACAATAGCAGTAAAGCAATCCGATGTTTCATATAAATTGATTTAATTGATGGGTGTAAAACTGATAGCTGTTCCGCCTCCGGCCGCTAAATTTAATTGGATAAAATCTTTGTAGGTAACTGTTTTTGTAATGATTTCATAATTGATAGGATTTTTTTCCCAATGTGCAGTTTTACCGTCTTGGTAAATTACCGCTTTATATTTTTTACCCGGTGTCAAGAAGCTCAAATTGATTTTGGTTTTTCTGGCATTTTCATCAGTGATGGCGCCTAAAAACCAATTCTCTTTACCCTTGGCTTTACGAGCCACGGTCAGATAATCTCCGGGTTCGGCTTCCAAATACTTACTGTCATCCCAATCGGCGGCTACGTCTTTGATAAACTGAAAAGCATCCGGATATTTTTCGTAATTTTCCGGCAAATCGGCTGCCATTTGTAAAGGCGAATACATGGTTACATACAAAGCCAATTGCTTGGCTAAAGTGGTGTGAACTTGCTCTTTTTTATTTTTATCGTACACACTCATTTTGATTTCAAAAATACCCGGTGTATAATCCATCGGACCGCCTAACAATCGGGTAAAAGGCAAAATGGTTTCGTGCATAGGCGGATTTCCCACACTCCAAGCATTGAATTCGTTTCCGCGTGCTGCTTCAGCAGCTATGTAATTGGGATATGTTCTGTGGTAACCTGTTGGTCGCGAACTTTCATGCGAGTTGACCATCATTTTATAATCGGCAAATCTTCGGGCTACAAAGTTGAAATGATTCACCATAGTTTGTCCGTCATGGAATTCTCCTCGCGGAATAATGCGACCAACATACCCTGATTTAGCAGCAGGATAACCATACTTTTTCATCAATTCCAGCGCGCGATCCAAATGTCTTTCATAATTTGCTACCGAACCCGAAGTTTCATGGTGCATGATCATTTTAACGCCTTTAGATTTGGCATAAGCATTAATTTCGGCCAAATCGTAATCCGGATAAGGCGTGGTAAAATCGAAAACATCTTCTTTCCAGTTGCCAAACCAATCTTCCCAACCTACATTCCAACCTTCAACCAAGACACCGTCAAATCCGTGTTTGGCCGCAAAATCAATGTATCTTTTGGTATTGGCTGTAGTGGCACCGTGTTTACCGCTGGCGATTAATTCTCTCGACTCGGTGTTTTGGGCATTCTGACTTCCGGCATAATCCCAAGTAGATTTACCCACGTGCATTTCCCACCAAATTCCAACGTATTTCATGGGTTTAATCCACGATGTATCTTCAATTTTAGAAGGCTCATTTAAATTTAAAATCATTTTAGAACTTACTATATCACGAGCATCATCACTTACCATTATGGTTCTCCAAGGCGAAACACTAGGCGTTTGCAAATAGGCTTTATCGCCTATGGCATTCGGAACCAAATGAGAAGTTAAAGCATAAGTTGTCGGATTTAAGTCGAGATGCATCACTGGATAATTCACTACCGCAGCTTCAAAAATATTGAGGTATAAATTGTCGGCAGACTTCATCATTAAAGGCGATTGCACCATAAAGTTCCCGGCTATCGATTTCAATCCGATACCGTTATTCAAATCGATTTTACCGGAATTTACCTCGGACAACAAGGTTTCATTATAAGCGTATTCCTGACTGTCGAAATCACCTGGAATCCAAAATGTTTTATGATTTCCGGCCAAATTGAATTCTGATTTCTCGTCGGATATGATGAAATAATTCAGATTTTGTTGTTTGGGAAATTCGTATCGAAAAGCCAAGCCTTCATCGTAAAGTTTGAATATGATATTCACCCTTCTTTTACTTCCGGTTTGGGACAAGGCAGCCGTAAGTTGATTATAATGATTTACAATCTTAGATTGCTCACCCAGAACAGGTTTCCATGACTCATTAAAAGTAGTAGTTCCAACACTATCTATTTTAAAATTAGAAGCCAAATCGCTATCACCTTTCAAATAAACCCCTAACAAACTGTTTAACACAACCGGTTTGTTCTTATAGGTTAACGAGTACGAAGGTTTGCCGTTTGGCGCCAATTGAAAAGTGAGTTTTAGTGCTTTGGAAGGTGATTCCAGTACTTGAGCGTTCAAGCTGTTAAGGATAAATAAAAGCGTAAGCGTTAGTATTTTTTTCATGTTAGATATTTTTGCTAAAGATAGAAATTACTATTTACTTTAAAAAACCCTTTAGTCATTGCATACCAAAGGGTTTTTCTTCGAAGTAAACATTAAACTAATTAACCAAATCAAAATCTATTTTATCGGTTGCGTCGGAATTGGTTCCGATGAATAGTTGAAATCTTCCCGGCTCTGCTACAAACTGCAAATCGGAGTTATAGAATTTCAAATCTTCTACAGTAATTTCGAAGGAAACGGTTTTCGTTTCGCCTTTCTTTAAGCTTATTTTTTTGAACCCTTTTAACTCTTTTACCGGTCGTGTTACCGAACCTACCAAATCTCTGATGTATAATTGCACAACTTCTTTACCATCGAAATTACCGGTATTGGTAACCTCAATTGTAGCTTGAAGCTTGTCGCTGAACTTCATAGTATTAGCAGACAATCTTAAATTGGAATATTTAAAAGACGTATAACTCAACCCGTAACCAAATGGAAACAAAGGCTCATTGCGTTCATCTAAGTAGTTTGAGCGGAATTTTTCAAAATTTCCATTCTTATTACCTAAAGGTCTTCCGGTATTTTTGGCGGCATAATAAATCGGAACCTGACCAACACTTCTGGGAAAAGTTGCTGATAATTTTCCGGAAGGATTAACCTCTCCAAACAACACATCGGCTATAGCATAACCGGCCTCACTGCCCGGAAACCAAACATTTAAGATAGCAGGAACTGTTTTATTTTCTTCGGTTATTACCAACGGCCGACCGTCAAACAAAACCAATACAACCGGTTTGCCTATTTTAATGAGTTGTTGCAATAAATCTTTTTGTGCTTTAGGCATTTCCAAATTGGTACGGCTACTCGATTCACCGCTCATTTCGGCAGATTCACCCAAAGCCGCAACTATAATGTCGGATTGATTGGCGATTTGCAAAGCTTCTGCTAAAAGTTGTTCGTTAGTTCTTTGATCTCTGTGTAAGGTTTTACCAAACATAGTGGCTCTTTCTTCAAAAGCGGCATCGTAATCCAAATTACTGCCTTTGGCGTATAGTATTTTGGCTGAACTCCCTACAGCTTCTTTCATCCCTTTTAACAGTGAAATTGAATTTTCTTGTTTGGTCGCTACACTCCAAGTACCAGCCATGTTTTCTTTAGCGTCGGCCAAAGGACCTATTAAAGCTATAGTTCCTGATTTTTTAAGGGGCAATAACTGACCTTCGTTTTTAAGTAAAACCAAGGATTCAGCTGCTATTTTGCGAGCTTCGTTTCGGTGTACTGCGGTAAAAATTTCTGTTTTAGCTCTATTGATATCGCAATATTTATATGGATTGTGGAATAAGCCTAAATCGTATTTAGCATTTAAAATCAGTGTTACTGCTTTGTCTATTTGCATCTGAGTAACCTTGCCTTCAGCAAGTGACCTTTGGAGTGTTGTTAAAAAACCTTCGCCTACCATATCCATTTCTACTCCGGCGTTTAGTGCCAAAGCCGATACCGTTTGCAAATCGCCCATGCCATGATCCGTCATTTCGTTGATACCGGTATAATCGGTCACCACAAAACCTTTGAAACCCCAATCTTTTCGGAGTAAATCTGTCAACAACCATTTGTTACCCGTAGCCGGAATACCATCAATTTCATTGAAGGAAGCCATTACAGAAGCCGTTCCGGCATCAACAGCTGCTTTGTAAGGCGGCAAATAATCATTGTACATTCTTATTTTACTCATGTCCACAGTGTTGTAATCTCTTCCGCCTTCAGGAGCACCGTATAGGGCAAAATGTTTAACACAGGACAAAATAGTATTGTTTTTCATTAAGTCGTCGCCTTGATAACCGGTTACCATAGCTTTGGCAATCTGACTGCCTAAATATGGATCTTCACCGGAACCTTCCGAAATTCGGCCCCATCTTGGATCACGAGAAATATCAACCATGGGTGAAAATGTCCAATTGATACCGTCGGCACTGGCTTCTTGGGCGGCAATTTGAGCAGTTCGTTTAATCAGGTCCATATCCCAAGTACAAGACAAGCCTAACGGAATAGGAAAAGTAGTTTCGTAGCCGTGTATAACATCCATCCCAAAGAGCAACGGAATTTTCAAACGACTTCTTTCAACCGCAATTTTCTGTACTTCTTTAATTTTTTGTACCGATTTTATATTGAACAACCCTCCTACTTTGCCTTCTTCTATTTTTTTGGCGATGTTAGAACTATTGGCTTGACCGGTTGTAATATCACCTGACGTTGGCAAATTCAGTTGTCCGATTTTTTCTTCTAAGGTCATCTTCGACAACAACTCGGCAACAAAAATTTCTTTAGGAGCGATGGATGGCTTAACCGATTTCTTCTGTGCCAAGGTAACAGAAGTGATTAACAAAAATGAAAGTATGAAGTTATTGTAAATTCTCATTCGTGTAATTAATTTTATAAATGTTGGGCCAACAGCCATTGGTAAAATGCCGGATTAGAATAAGTCGAATCCCAGCTGTTGTGATTGTCGTTTGAAAAGATAATCAGTTCAACTGTTTTGTTTTTTTCTTTTAATTTTTGATACATGTCTATTGAATCCGTTGGCAGCACCACATCATCAAGTGCCCCATGATAAATTTTAATGGGCTTGTCTTTCAATTTATCAGCATTAATAAGCATTAATCTATCAACAGGAGCACAAACCGGAGCAATAGCTGCGAACAATTCGGGGTGTTCTTCCGCCAATTTCCATGTACCCCAACCTCCCATACTGAGACCGGTTAAATAAATCCTTGCTTTATCGACATTATATTTTTCAGATATATCAAGAATGAGTTGGTATAAAGCATTAGTATCCCACCAAACATTTTCAGGACATTGTGGTGCCAAAATTGCAATTGGTGACTGTATCAGATGCTGATAGGTAAAAGGACTGTGGTTTTTCACTAACTCTAAATCCGTTCCTCTTTCCCCTGAGCCATGTAAAAAAACCATTAGAGGAAATTTTTCTTTTTGGTTTTCAGGTAATTGAAGAACATACTGTAATGCCAACTTTACTCCGATTTCCTTAGCAAAAGAACCTTTAATTTCTTGAGAAAAAGAAACAAAAGAAAAACCTATCAATAAAACAAGAATTAGTCTATTCATCTTCATAATCACCTAGGTTATTCTAAAATCCGTGTTGAGTTGAGGTAAAGCCTAAACTTTGCAATCCGCTTTGTACTTCAGGAGCTTGCATGAACAAATTCCACAGAAAACCGGTTCTGTAATTCTCAATCATGGGAACAATAGTCCCTTGATCAATGGCTAAATATCTTTTGGTTACCCAATCATGATGCGGAGAAAAAGCATCATAAGGACCGGCCACTCCAATTAGTCGGTCTTTCCAATCTTGGTTTTCGTAAAAAAAGCGCAAAGCTCTCATAGATTCTTGAGGGGTATATGGAAAAGAAGATAAAGCAGCTGTTGGAGAAATAACGCCTTTGTCATTCCCCGGACGATGATCAGTATATCCAACAGTTCCATTGGGATTTCGAGTATAACTTGCGGTTAAACCCCAACAATTTTCACCGTAACCAATCCAACCAACCGGATTTGTACTGCAATAGGTGTACATAATTTTGGCGTGGTTTTGAGTTAAACTCCAATAATTAGCATATTGATCACTCAAGCCTCTCGGATCCAGTCCTAAATAAGAATAATGTGCCCAAAACATAGGACCTACAGAAGTTGTTCCGTTGTAATTAAAAATTAACGGAATATTGTAAACAGTAGCCGGATTAACAATCGCACCATTTCTGGCCCAAGCTTGATGGTAAGCTGCTGTTGGGATAGCATGTGTTGGAGAAGCAGCTCCCAAAATGTAAGTAATCAAACATTCGTTATAACCTTCTAACTTGAAGTTCATTTGCCATTCGTAATTAGGCGACCAGTGCCAATACATGGCATTTTCACCTTTGGTGTACCAACTCCACTCTACTCCTTTCCACAAAGCATCAGCTTTTTGAGCTAGTGCTTGTTCTTCGGTTGTACCATTTTTAAAGTACTCTCTCAAGCAAATTAAGCCTTGACAAAGGAAAGCAGTTTCCACTATATCGCCTCCATTATCCATGGTGCCGAAAGGAACTACATCTCCGTTAGTACCATTCATCCAATGCGGCCAAGCGCCATGAAATCTGTCGGCATTTTCCAAAAAAGTTAAGGCTGTATTCAAACGAGTCACTGCTTCACTTCTTGAAACAAAACCGCGTTCGACACCGACTAATATAGTCATTAATCCAAATCCTGAACCACCTGTGGTCACAAGATTTGCATCAACGAAAGGTTCGTCAACATGGTAGCGTTCTCGGGCTAGTTTTGAGTTAGTTTCGGCATAATCCCAAAAATACTTGAAAGCATCTTTTTGGGCTAACGTAAGGATTTCATCATCGGTTAATACAACCGGAGGATCAGTTTGCGCTGAAGATTTTTCAGAGCAAGAACTGAAAGTAAGTATGGTAAAAAGTAAGTATAGTATTTTGGGTATAAGTTTCATGAGATTGAATGAAAGTGATTAAATTTAGAAGTAAAAAGTCCGATAGCTTACTACCGGACTTTTAATAGATCCGGGGAAATTATCTACCCGCTTTTTCTAACTCATATAATGCTCCGATTTCTGCTGGAGTCAAAGCTTTATCATATACTCTAAGTTCATCCACTTGTCCTTTTAAAGCAGCATTCCAAGCATCGGTATTGGTTCCGTTAGCTACAGTTTCTAAAGCTCCGATAACCGGTCTGGTAGGCAAGAAGTGGTTTAACATTTTGGCATTACCGCCATTTCTAACTTCCCAAGCAGAGTTTGAAATTTTCACACCGTTAACATACAATTTGTTAGTTCCTGTTGGTCCGTCAAAAATGTATACAATATGTGCCCATTGACCACCAATCTTGTTAGGAGCCCAAGTATGAGTAGCATCCATCCATGACTCTTGTTTGATCATGTTTACAGCATCTCCACCAAACTCAGAACCGTCATCATTTTTAATTCTGAATACCCCTTTCATTTGGATAGAATCACTAGTCACTAATCCATGAGTTTCACCCAATAAGTTTAAATTTCCAAAAACTTCACCGGTTCTGGTTAAAGAGAAAATTGGAGAAATGTTACTTGGACCACCGGCTACTAACTTGGTGTTAGAAACTTTAGCCCAACAGCTGATAGAAGCACTACCCGATGTAGTATTTAAAGCTGTAATAGCAGGATAAGCCATAAAACCGGTATTAAAGTTGGCAGCTTGACCTTTTACACCTTCTACGAAAGTCGTAGCCACTGTATTGTTTGGTGATGTATTAGAAATGGATTCTTTACCATTACCGTTCAATGGCCAATAAGCTTTTAGCGATGTTGCGGCAACCTCGTCGGCAGAATTATATCCTCCGATTGGTGGCAATGAATTAGAATCATCGCTGCTGCAACTTGCTACTAATGCCATTCCTGACGCTAACATCAAGGAATAAAATAATCTGTTTGTTTTCATAATAAAATATTTAATTTAAGGTTAATTACTAATTTTAGTAGCCGGGATTTTGAGTTAATCTTCCGCCACTGGCAATAATTTGATCGCTTGGAATCGGGAATAATTCGTGTTTACCCGGAATAAAAGTTTTACCGTTTAAAGCCATGGCAGTTTGTGCAGTTCCGGTTCTGACTAAGTCAAACCATCTGTCATGTTCCATAGCCATTTCCCATCTTCTTTCATTGAGAATTATTGGTAATGTTACACTGGATAATTGCGCCAATCCCGCTCTGACTCTGATTTGATTGACTCTGTCTTTGGCTTCATCATTAAAACCCAGATGAGAAGCTGCTTCAGCTCTGATTAACAGTATATCACTGTATTTCAAAATTCTTAGGTTTTTAGCTGTATTGCCTTTGTCGCCATTCCAAGACTCTGCAATAGAACTTTGATAAGCTTTGTAGTTGTATCTTGGATTGGTCCATGAATTAGGTGCTGTAAAACCATCCCAAAGTGTGGAAGGCACGAAAAGTACAGTGCCGGCTTTTCTTAAATCGCCATCCTCATAAGAGTTAACTAAACTTAGAGAAGGTGTATTGAATCCCCAACCCAAATCAGGCGTTCCTCTTGGTCCTTGAACATTGGTATAATCTCTTAATCCGTTGGTTAGAGAAGCTTGAACTTCATAAATAGATTCCGAACCGTTTTCACCTTCTTCACGCCAAACTTTAGCATAATCGGTAAGCAAAGAGTATTGATTGGAATTGATAACTTCACCCGACATATCGTAGGCTGATTGCCATTTTTCTTGATACAAATAAGCCTTAGCCAGTAACGCTTGTGCTGCACCTTTTGTAGCTCTACCCAAATCGTTTGGACCATATTGTGATTTTAATGGTAATCGATTGATAGCATCATTCAAATCAGCTTCAATGAGCGCATAAGTTTCTTCTTTTGACTTTCTGACAAAAACCACTTCATTAATAGTTTCAGTATCGTTGATGTCGATTTTGGAAACCACAAGTGGTACTCCTCCAAAGCATCTTACCAAATCGAAATAGAATAAAGCTCTCAAAAACTTTACTTCACCTATCAATCTGTTTTTTAAGTTTTCATCTATAGTAAGCTGCTCTAAATAGAAGAGTGCATTGTTAGCTCTATAAATACCGTCGTATCTTCCTTTCCAAACATCATTGAATGATATATCAGAGGACACGAAAGTTAAATTATCCATTTTATGCTTGTCTGTTCCGGTATCGGTTGGTGTTGAACCTTTATCCGCATCATCTGAAGTAATACTGGTCATCCCAATCCATGAAAAAGAATACATATTGTAATCGAGTTGCTTGTTGTAAACGCCATTCACCAGTTTAACAGCGTTTTCCGGATTGTTGAGGAAGTCAAATTCTGTTAAAGCAGTATTGGGTTCAACATTTAAATCATCTTCACAAGCTGTAAATGGCAACAACAATACAGCGAGAAATAACATTTTGTATTTTAAGATACTTTTCATAGTTTATTTTTTTTAAAAGCTAACATTTAAACCCAGTAAGAATGTCTTGTTAGTTGGATAAGCATCCAATTCGATTCCGGCACTTCCCAACGGATCAGCGTTATTGTTACCTGATAATTCCGGTGAATACCCTGAGAATTTTGTAAAAATGAAAGGGTTAATGGCTGTGGCGTACAAGCGCACTTTATCTATTTGATCCAAAAACTTAGGGAAAGTATAGCCCAAGGTTATGTTGTTGATTCGCAAATATGAACCGTCTTCGATGTAGTAAGTGGAAGAGCGTGGCACTTCGTTGAATGGTCTTGGATTGGCAGCATTGGGATTTGATGGTGTCCAGAAATCATTTAAAACATCGTACTCAACATTCTCTCCACCAAAACGTTGCGCTTTTTTACCATTGTATAATTTATTACCACCAACACCGTAAGCATCCACAGAAAGATCGAACTTCTTGTAGTTCAAAGTAAAGTTTAATCCGTAGGTGTATGTTGGCAAATATGAGCCAGCCACTACGCGCTCGTCACTGTATGTAAAATTTCCGTCACCATCTATACCGGTTACATCGTAAACATAAAAACTTCCTAAAGCTTCCCCAACTAAGACTTGCTTAGTCCATTGTCCGTTATTGATGCTTCCGCCAATGAAATTGGAAAAATAAGCGTTGCTAACATCCTTAAGTTCATTCTTATTAAACGAGATATTACCGGATACGGAATATTTCCAATTGTCATTGATCTCTTGTTTCCAATTGAGGGATAATTCCAATCCTTTGTTGCTTACAGTTCCGGTATTTAATGTTACTAAATCAGGGGATAAGACTGAAGGAAGCGCCACCGGCAAAATTACATTCTCCGATTTTCTGTCGTAAACATCTATGGAACCGGAAAGTTTGTTATCCAACACCCTGAAATCAATACCGAAATCAATCTCTTTCATGGTTTCCCATGTAAGGTTCGGATCTACCTGATAAGGCTGATTACTACCCGGATAGATAGTTTGAGAACCTCCGAAAGTATAATTATAATCGGGTGCAAAAACAGGAATGTTCAAAGCATACAAACTATTTCCATTCCCAACTTCTCCGTAGCCTCCTCTAATTTTTAAATAGTTAACAAACTTTATGTTTTTCAAAAAATCTTCGTTAGAAATTACCCAACCTCCTGAAAAAGCAGGAAAGATGGCCCAACGCTTGGACTCTTGAAAAGTGCTGATTCCCTCTCTTCTAACTGAGGCACTGAATAGATACTTGTTATTGTATTCGTAATCCAATCGACCAAAATAAGCCAATGAAACAAGAGGGGTTTCCTTTCGATTTCTTACTACAGAACCGGGAGAGACTTCGGTGTTGTAATCCGATAAATCCAATGACCAATAATTAGATTGTTCTGGAACATTCCATCTTGTTCCGCTGATATTTTCGGTGATATTTGAGGTACTTCTGTTCATACCCAAAGTAGCTTTTACATCGTGATTGCCAAAAACTTTAGCATAGGTAAAATAGTTATCCCAGTTCCAACGATAGCTATCCCCTCTTCTCTGTTGCAAAATGTTGATTGGTTCTGATTCCGGATAATCACTGGCCTCTTGTGTTGGATTTTGAGACAACCAGATTTCTCTGCTTGGTGTGAAAGTATATCCTTTTGACCAATCAAAGGTAGCCCCGAAATTAGTGTTGAATTTTAATTCTTTCAATAGTTGCAATTCTGCACCAATATTGCCAAATAGCACCAAATTTTTATTCTTTTCATTGGTATAATACAACTGAGCGGCAGGATTACCAACATTATTAAAACGATCACTACCGTTGATGGCTACTTGCCCTGTATTTGGATCTCTTAGCGGAACGCCCCATCTGCCGTTATCGAATTTAACCGGTACTATTGGCGACTGTTTATAGGCATTTGTAAAAGCACTTAATGGTTTTGGTGTATTTCTAACAATAGAAACATTGACAGATTGGTTGATTTTTAATTTTTTATCAAAAAAACTATATTCATTTCTGGAATTTAAATTGGTCCTCTCGAATTCGGTACCATTCAAAATTCCTTTTTCTTTGAGGTTGGTTGCTCCAAAATAAAAATTTACATTTTCTGAGCCACCCGACATCGAGATATGATTGCTTTGCACCTCACCGGTACTGGTTATTTCATCCAGCCAGTTAGTATTGTAAGGTTGTTCGAAGTTAAAATAATTAGTAGAGCCTAAAGCAGAATTGTTATAATAAACGTAACGATACGCATCTGACATTTCAACTTCTCTTTGTATCATTTTTACGCCAAAATAGGCGTCGTAATTTATTTTTAGCTTGTTACTCTTTCCTTTTTTGGTAGAAACCACTACTACTCCATTAGACCCTTTTTGACCATAAATAGCTAATGATGAAGCATCTTTTAAAACATCTATAGTTTCTATTTCATTTGGGCTTAAACCGTTTAAACTCGAGGCTTCCATACCATCAATAATGTATAAAGGATCCCTTCCACCTAAAACAGTTCCTAGTCCTCTTATTCTGATTGAGGGATTGGCGCCAGGTTCATCATTGGTAACAATATTCACACCCGCAGCTCTACCTTGAATGGCTTGTATGGCAGACTGTGCCGGAGTTTTAATAATATCTTGTGATTTAATTTGAGATACAGATCCGGTTATAGACCCGGCTTTTTTGGAACCATACCCTACAACCACTACCTCTTTTAATAATTGGTTGCTTTCTTTGAGTACGATGGTCATCCCTAACTTTGCTTTTTGGGTGACCTTGTCATAACCAATCATAGAGAACTCCAGTAAATCACCCGGTTCGGCTTTGATTACGAAATTACCGTCTATGTCTGTCTTTGTATTGATGTTTTTACCTGTAACAACAATGTTTACTTCCGGTATTGGCAAATTATTCTCGTCTGTTACCTTTCCTCTAATCTCTTGTGCAAAGGAATTGTAACCAACAACAATGAGTAGTAAATAGGTTAATAAAATTTTCATTTTGGTTAATTAGTTTTGTTTTAGTAAAAGTAACAAACTAAAACGTTATAGTAGCAGTGTACATTTCACTACAACAACACATCAAAATGAAATAATTAAAATATAAACAATTGAATTACAGTGATTTAAATCTGTTTTTTAAAAGAAAAAACTCATCTAAAGAAAATACAAATGATGTAGTATTGATGAGTTGTGAAAAAACAAAAAATGTGCGCTTAAAAATAATGATTTTATAAAATTTTATACAAAATTATAGATTAATCATAAATTTGGTTAAACTCACCTCTGCTGATAAGCCAAGTTTTTTTCTTAATCGATAGCGATGAAGTTCAACACCTCGAAAAGAAATGTTCATCAGAGGTGCGATTTCTTTAGATGAAAGATTCATTTTTAGGTAAATACAAAGCTTAATATCCTTAGCAGTTAGAATCGGGTACTTATTGGACAGTCTTTGCACAAAATCTTCATTGCTTTGGAGCAAGTTTTTCTCAAAACTCTGCCATTCGTTTTGGTTGATGGCATTGATCTTTATAGACTTTTTTATCCTACTTCTTAAATTGCTGATGTCACTTTCCGACTCTAAAGCCTTTTGAATGCTTTCTATCATTTCGGATTGTTTTGCAATGGACAATGACTTAGCGGCTACCTCAGATGCTTTAGATTGAATTTGAACCTCAAGTATGTGTTTTTCATATTCTTGTAATTTCAACTTGTTTTGGGCTTCTAATTCCAAATGCAAAATCTCTTTTTGATGCTTAAGCTCTTCTTCTTTAAGTTTTAATTTTTCGATATATCGGATTTTATTCCATTTGTAATAAAGATAAAACAAGCTTGAAATGATGATAAGATAAATTAAAATCATCCAAAAGGAAATGTACCATGGCCTTTCAACGTTAAAGCCAAAAGCTGCCAATTGCTTGTAATCTTGACCATCGTTACAATAAACAATAAGTTCATGTGCTCCACTCGATAAATTATTCAATGCAATATTAGAGTCTTTTAGCGCTATGAAATCCTTATTGTTATCTAAGGTATAAAAAAGCTCTTGCTTATTGTATCCGAAGTATTCAGAGATTACTTCAATATTGATTGATTTATTATAGCCAATAGAAACATTTTGCCCGGCAAAAAGTCCTTCAACATAAGCTTCTAAAGTGACACTTTTGCTGTGTGGTTTTGGTTTGGGCTGCTGCATTTTGAAAGCAAAAAAACCATCATCAAGATTTAACAAAAAGTAATCTTTATTTTTAAAAACCTTGGTGTCATGATTAATAATTTTGCCCTCATAATATTTTTCAGGAATTAACCTCCAAATAAACTTGCCATTTTTTTGATTAATAGTGTAGAGTGACTTGTCTTTAATCACAACAAAATTCTGCTCATCAACAGGGATCAGTTCGGAAATATTAGAAAATGATTGATTGAAATAATTGTTTAGTTCGAGCCTATTTGAAATTGAATTATAACTGTACCATTTTGTATTAATATAAAACAGTACTTCATTGTTAAAATTAATCATCTTAACAGCATAATCATTCAAAATTTTGTTTTGATTTGTAATATTCTCTAACAATTGCACTTTAAAATCGTCATCAAAAACAATTCGATATAAGCCTCTGTAATTATCAACAGCCCATAACTCGTTAGGTTTAATTTGAACTATATTCTTGATAGGTTTAGTTAAGTTAGGTATATACCTATATGTACTTAAATCATTTGGATTATCATAAAGTACTATGCCGGAATAATTCGCTAAAAAGAAATTATTATGAAAATTACTTTTCAAAAACTTCCAACCACCACTAACTTGATTGACTTTTTTAAGCTGATCATTTTGATAAAGATAAGTGCCATCATTATGACCAATTAAATACTTATCCCCTTCTTGAAGGATATCCCAAACCTGTCCTTGTGAATTGGGCAATAAGGTTAAGGTCTTATCCTTATACTTGAAAACTCCATGATTAGACCCCAATAACAATCCGTCATTTAAAGGAGCCATAGTATAAACGGAACCTAAAACTCCGGTGTTATCAGAAAAAATTTTGTAAGGTGAATTAATCTCGACATGTGAAATACCATTATCTAAACCTAACCACAAATCATTTTCCTTGTCTAATCCTATACTCAGAATGGAATTGTTTTTTAAAACGTTTTTGCGACAAATATTGTTGTAACTATTGCTATTCAAATCAATTACGTAAACCCCTTGAAAAGCCGTACCTATAACTAATTTATTATTTGAAATAACTTTAGCTGTTATGATAATCTCTTTTTTTAAAGCTTCATTCAGGGGATGTGACCAAGGCTTTAATGAGTTATTTGTTGCTACAAAAACTCCGTTTTTTTGGGTAAAAACAAAGATTTTTCCGTTTGCTTTATCCATTGCATGGATTATATTGTTCTCCAATAAATCCCAAGATTTCTTTTTCTCGAAAACATTATTTTCAAAAAGATAAACACCGTCTTTTACCGATGCGGCATAAATCTTATTCTCAACCAAAAAACAATAGGATATCTGAAATGGAATTCGGATTTTATTGATTTTACGCCCTTCAAGTACATAAAGCTCATTAAAAGATTGGAAGTATATTTTATTTTTGTGCTTAAAAATTTTCCAAATTTCTTCATTGATAGACAATCCTGTAAAGAAGTTTTTGCCTTTGCTTAAGGAAGTGTATTTCAGTATCCCATTGGCTCTTTTCCAATAACCAAACTCATTATATGAACCGGAGTAAATTTTATCTCCGTCTGAAAAAACAGACCTTATAATAGTTTTATTAGGCAAACTGTATTTTTCCCAATGAACACCATTGTAACGAAGCAAAAAATGATTGTTGGCAAAGTAAATAGCATTATCATTTCCTTGTGTCACACTCCATACTTGGTTATCGCCATTGTAACTACTCTTGGTAAAGTTTTCTACAAAAGGCAACAACTCTTGAGCGTATATATTGACACTTAAGAATAAGAAGAAAAAAACAAGTTTACTTTTCAATTTTGGTGGATTTATGACCAAAAATAAAAAACTTATGTCATTAAACCGAAAGATGTGTTACTTTCCGTCGACGTAATCTTGTAAATAAGCAAAACGAGGGGTTAACTTGCCATTCTCAGTGATTTTGGCACGTTGTAATATACCATCTTTATCGCCGTTGAAGAAAGCCGGAATTACATGCTTCATAAACATTTCACCAAATCCTTCGCTGGCATCTTTGGGTAATTCACATGGTAAATTATCAACAGACATCACCATGATTGAACCGGGATGGGTATAAGGCACTTCTTTATGCTCGCTTGGCAAGTACCCAAAAAACGGTTCTGCTATGGTGGAAGCTTTTATCGTACAAGCTATCGGACCATTAACATCACAAGAAATATCGGCTACTACTTTTATTTTACAATCAGCCGCTTTCAACATCTCTTGTGTTAAAATATCAGGCGCATTATTCCCATGAAAATGTCCGGCCATAAAAATATCAGCTACTTTGGTAAAACGCTCAAAATTGGAAGTATAGTCTTGAGGATTGTTGTAAAAATCTTTGTTATCTAACACTTCTCCGTCCAAACGTTTATTATAATCCAATACATCAATCTGAGTGTACACAGGTTGAGCATAAACTTTGCTTAAAAAGTCTTCGACCGAAACCTGTTTGATTTTCATCCCATCCAAAATCTCTTTGGCACCCATGCCTACTTTACCGTGACCGGTTAAAACAATCTTGATATTGGGTAAAATTTGTCTTTTCAAACGAACGATTAAATCTTCTTTGCTGTTTAATGTTTCAGCCTTGGGTAAGGTAAACAATTCATATTTGATTCCGAAAGCTCTAAAACCGTTATAAGCACCAACAATTCCGGCATATCGTCCGAAACCAATTAATCGCTTGTTGTTTTCATCAACAATAGTTTCATGATCGTATAACTCAATATTTTTCTCGAGTATGGCCTGCAATAACTTTCTGTTGTAGGGCTGTTTTTTAATCGTGTGCGAAAAGAAAAAGTATTTCTTATTCGGTATCAAATAATCCAGCGGAATTTCTTTTACCCCAAAAAAAACATCACAATCCGAAATGTCTGCAGCAACTTCCAAACCTAATTTAGTGTAGTCTTCATCGGGAAAAACTCTAATATCCGAGCTTTCTACTTTAACGATAGCTTCCGGATAATCGCTTTTCAAACGGACTAATTCTTCCGGAGTGAAAACAACTCTTCTGTCAGGCGGATTTTTTCTTTCTTTTATGATACCGAATTTCATGGCTTGAATTTTAATGCCTCAAAAGTAGTAGTAACGAAAACGTTTTCAAAACTTTTTGCATAAAATAACTTTTGTGAAAAAACTGTTGAAAGCTTTCTCAAAAAGTCAATCGGCTACTTCAATGAATAATTATATTTGTGATTCTATAAGTCTCAAAAATGAAATTCAAAAATATCCAATATATCTTCCTGAGTTATTGCTTAATCGCCGGATTATCCTCTTGTTCCAAACAAGAAAAAACAGAAGAAGACGTAATTAAAGTAAATGAAAAAGGCATACCTATAATGCAACCTTTACAAGAAGACTTGCCCAAGCTTAGCAGAGCATTCATCAATGATAAAAAATACGGGGTGTCTATGTTCTTCGAAAAAACTTGGTCTGAAAAAAATGATAATGTAAGTTTTTTGGTGGCTAAAAACGGGCAGATTATCTACGAAAATTACATGGGTTATGCGAACAAAAGCACCGATGAGCAAATCACTAAGGATACCCCCTTACATATTGCTTCGGTGAGTAAAGTCCTTACCGCAACCGCAACACTAATGCTCATCGATGCCAACAAAATAAAATTAGACCAAAAGGTCAATACCATCATCAAAAATTTTCCTTATCCGGACGTTACGGTACAAACCCTTTTAAACCACAGAAGCGGGATGAAAAATTACGCTTACTTTACTTATGAAAACAACAATTGGGATAAAAAAGTAACATTGACCAATGAGGACATCATCAAAGTAATGATTGATAAAGAAATTCCTTTAGAATCTAAAAGTGATACCCGTTTCAGCTACTGCAATACCAATTATGCCGTTTTGGCACTCATTGTAGAAAAAGTAACCGGGATGAAATTTCCCGAAGCCATGAAGGAAATGATCTTTACACCGCTGGGCATGACCAATACTTATGTATGCGATTTTGAAAAAGACCGAAAAAACATAGTACCTTCTTATAAAGGGAATAACGTTGAAGTCGGTACTGATTACTTAGACGGTGTGTATGGTGACAAAAACATTTATTCCACTCCAAGAGATTTACTAAAGTTTGATACCGCACGCTACGCCCCTTTTTTCCTGAACCCGGAACTGCTGAAGAAAGTTTATAAAGGCTATAGTTACGAAAGCAAAGGACAAAAAAACTATGGTTTAGGCATCCGTATGGTGGAATTTGAAGAAGGAGAACCTTTCTTTTTCCACAACGGTTGGTGGCATGGAAACACTTCTTCTTTTATCAATTTGAGAAAAGAAAAAGTAACCATCATCACCCTTTCCAACAAATACACCAAGAAAACCTACCAATCCAAAAAACTGGCATCATTATTTGGTGACTATCCATTCAAAATGAATGGTGAAACTGACGAATAAATCCTTACTTTTGTGGTCTGATTTTTGCTAATCAGAAAAACAAACTGGGGTCGACTGGTTTTGACAGCAAGTCGAATTGAACAGTAAGCACGTCGAGCAAGGTACCAATTGCTCGTAAATCCACGGGTACAAACTTATAAACGGCGAAAATAATTACGCTTTAGCTGCTTAATCCGAAGTTTAGTACGATTAGCCAAGTCTCGACAAGGTCGGGAAGCTGGATTCTCCTCAGAAGCCTTGGTTTATGGCGGCTGGTTTAGGGGAACCGTAAAAGTAAACCTAGGAAAGGTAATGTTCTGAATCCTTTCTGACACTGATAGAGCTAAGCAACGAGTCGCTGTCTTTGGCATAGCTTGTTGTCGAAAATTCAATCAAAGACTAAACGTGTAGAAAGCTCTTTAGTTGCTTGTTTGGACGGGAGTTCGACTCTCCCCGACTCCACAAAAACTATTTTATTTTAAACCAAAAGCCTGTAAATCGCATGATTTACAGGCTTTTATGTTTTTGCCTCTAGTCAAATTATTCATTAAAAATCAAATTGTAGGTGAGTAATTCGGTTACCCGAGAAATTTCAAATTTAGGGTAACCGAATTTCTCGGGAGAGCCAGTAAAATAAGGTGTTCACAAAATGTACATCTTGTGTCAAAACTGGCAAAAAGTTAAATTAAATAACCTAAAAGTCACCACAAAATGAAGCACAAAATGTCAATACTCTTTTACGCAAAGAGTGCCAAATCCAGCAAAGATGGCTTAACCCCTATCTATTTAAGAGTTACAATTGATGGACAAAGGATTGAACTTAGCACCTCAAAGTTTGTTGAAAAATCAAAATGGAACCCTGATGCGGGTAAAGTGAAAGGTTTAACGGAGGAAGCCCGTTCAATAAATAGTTATCTTGATATCCTCAAAAACAAGGTTTACGAAGTGGAAAAAGATATGGTAAATAATGACATAGAGATTACCGCTCAAACTTTTAAAAATAGATATTTGGGGATTGACGAAAACCAAAGAAATTTAATAGCCATTTTTGAAGAGCATAACCGTCGGGTAAGAGAACTCATTGGTAAGGAATATGCCGAGAACACCTACAAAAGATTTGTAACCGCATTGAGTCATACAAAAGATTTTCTCCGGCAGGAATACAAGCGCGTTGATATTTCAATCACCAAAATAGATACCGCATTCATAAACGATTTTGATTTTTACCTGAGAAATACAAGAAATTGCAACAATAACTCGACCTTAAAATACATCAGAAACTTTGGCAAAATAGTAAAATAATGCTATGCGAATGGTTGGATTGAAAGAGATCCATTTCTAAACTATCGCGGAAAAATAAAGGTTGTCGAAAGGGTCTACCTAACCTCAGATGAGTTACAAGCTTTAATGGATAAGAAGTTTAAAATTGAACGTTTAGATTTGGTTCGCGATATATTTGTCTTCTGCTGCTTTACCGGCTTGGCATATATAGATGTGAAAAACTTAACAAAATCTCATCTGAGTATTGGTATCGATGGTGAAAAATGGCTTTTTACCCATCGACAAAAAACAGACACACCATCCAAAATTCCCTTGCTACCTATTCCATTGAGCATCATTGAAAAATACGCCAATCATCCGCAATGTAGTAACCAGGATAGTTTATTACCGGTGTTAAGCAACCAAAAGATGAATGCCTATCTCAAAGAGGTTGCAGACATGTGTAGCATCCAAAAGGATCTAACCTTCCATATTGCTCGGCACACATTTGCCACCACTGTGACACTGTCAAATGGTGTTCCGATTGAAAGTGTAAGTAAAATGCTTGGACATAAAAGTCTCAGAACAACACAACATTACGCTAAAATAGTTGACAAAAGAGTTAGTGAAGACATGAAAAAATTGAAAGAAAAACTCTCCATCAATATCCGCAAAGAATCAAAAACATCCATTTAGCTCATGCTTAAATCTATCAGGTCATTCCATACACAATATTAAGAAAAGTGCATCTTGGTGAATGGAATAGTTATTTATTGAACAAGGTGTGTCATTAAAAAAATTAGACGAAAACAATAAATCAGTAAAATTTTTTAATTGTATCAGGTACAACTCTGTCTTTATCTAAACATAATCAAAGTAGCTCTTAGCTTTACACTCAATATTGAAAACTTCATTTTTTAAAAGCTCCATAAAAAACAGCTATTGAGTTTTATAATTCAGTAATACCTCTTACTCAATCAATTTTAGTAGCTAATAGCGTTATTTATAACAAACTGATGAATTGTAATCTAAATAAATTACTAGAAATTATATCCAAAATGTAATCCTGGTTGACCGAAAAAAAATCTTGACCACCTATCATCAACTACTTTAAACGATTCAGGCATTTCTGATTGATATGGACGGTGAGTTATAGCTATTGAAGGTTGAATAAAAAACCTATCCTTAAAAAGTTTGATATGATAACCTACAGAATAAGTATTAAAGATTTGAAAGCCATTATCAAACTTATTACCGCTTTCATTTACAAAACTTTGCCAAGCAGGCATCACATCAACTTGAGCAAAAAGCCCCTTCCATAAGAATCTTTGATAATTAAGAGAAACACCGTATTCACGAATATAACCCGGAAACCCTTCACCTTCTGCTTCATATGAACTTCCATAAGGAATACCTATTGGCCAAGCATATTTCCATGTTTTAAATTCAAGTGAAATTACATCCTTACCGGTAATGCGATACCCTAAGTTCAGATAAACCATATCTGGAGGGTTATTGTCTGGAAAAACATTAGCTAACATAAACAAAGTACTGCCAATAAAATATTTTTTATAAGAAGTATCCTGATTTGAATATTGGGCCTTAACTTGTACTGAGCATACTGCTGTTAAAATAACAACAAAATATAAAACTTTCTTTTGCATATTTTATCCTGTAAATAGTTAAACTATGATGCAAAAGTAAATTAAAGAGTTGCCTATTCTCGTTCACTTAAGTTAAGAAATCAACTAGTTCTTTTTTTCAAAAATTCTTGCTCTAAGTCTGCTTAATGACTGTGGCATTATACCTAAATAACTGGCTAATTGGTGTTGTGGTACACGTTGAATAAGATCCGGTCTTGTTTGCAATAAATTCAAATATCTTTGTTCAGGAGAAGAAGTTTTAAATTGATCAAAATCTATTCGTTGCTTAGCTAATAATTCTTCAGACAATTTTCGACACATTATTTCAAACTTTGGAAACTTACTATTTACCTCAGCTTCCATATCAGTATTTGAAACTAATAAAATAGTATCCTCCACACAACTAACATAATAGTCCGAAGGGGTTTTGTTTACTACACTAGGAGGAGTTAAAGCTTCCATTTCAGTATAGAAAGCTGTAGTTTTCTCTTCACTGTCTAAAATATAATACACTCTAATACAGCCTTTTAAAACAAAATAACTTTCTTTAGATTTTTGCCCTTCTTTGAGTAAAGTAGTTCCTTTCTTTACAGAGCGAAAGATATCTAACGATACTATTGCATCCTTCTCATCATCGGTTAGAGTAATGTATTTTGATATAAAATCAAATAATATATTTTTCATTTTTTGTTATATTAAGTAGAATGGTTTCTTGAAAATTTAAAATTTCAAAATGCAATTTCTATATTTTTAAAAATTCACCATTTTCCGCATTGCATATCAAATTTTAAAAATTTGAAGTAAAAAATTTGAGAATAAAACTAATTTATTTTTTATAAATAATGGTCATTTAATTCAAACAAAATTTAAGAACGTTTAAACTATATAAAGATTACTTTAATTCAGTCTTTAATTTGTATTAACAGAATTGTCTATTCATAGGTCTATTCAAACAACTTGAGCTTTGGCATTTGATCTTCATAATGATATAAAAGTGGTTATAAGTATAGTTTGTTTGTCATGATCCGTTAAATCGGAATCGTTGTAAACAGCTTCCTCATAAGCCACTATTGAATCATAAAATACGCTAAAATTGTCCTATTCTTCACAAGCATACAATAATTCAGTAACAAAGGTTTTAAAACTCGATCGAGCATCACTATCTTGCGTTTATAATTGCATCCTGAAATCCAACAGGCTGTGAAACAATATAAGTTACTCGGTCAGCATATCCAAAGTGGTAAGGTGCGTTTTTAGTCAAGCTTAAAAAGGAATCGTTTGCATTAGCAACAATAGTTGCTATTGTAATTATACCTGAAAAAATAAAAAGGTAAAATATCGGCATTATAATAGGTGATTAATAATTCTTGATGAATTTGACCAGCATAATCATGTGGATTAGCATAATTATTGGCTTTAATGAAACACCTCACTCCTTCCGAGTATAAATTCATAGTAAAACCCTGTCGAGACATCAGCTTCGAATTCATCCAAGATGACTACGAAGTTATACACCGTTATTCTAAAGGGAAGCAACAACAACTTGATTCTAAAATCTATTGTTTCGACGATTTGGGGTTAGAAAATAATCTCAAATTATGGTAACGAATGTAATAGCCGAAATCTTATTAAGTCGATACGATCTCTATTTAAGCCGCCGTATCCAAACACACATCGCCTCTAACCTATCTGCCTCAAAAATTGAAGCAATATACAGTAACCGTGTCCGAAGCCTTATGTGAGAACTTTTCAATTTAATTGCTTTCGATAATAACACCAAAGACAAACGCTAACCTGTAACACTAAATCTATGAATAATGCTACTAAACATTTCTGGAAAATGGTTTAATGAATATAAAACAAACTAAAAGTAATTAAGATAATAAGTCCAATGGAATAAGGCAATATGCCTTTTAGCTAAGTTGGTATTCTAATTTTTTTTAAGAGCGCGATTATTTTGCATTTAGCTTAAACAGAACGATAGAAAATCATTTTCATTCCTTTTGTCAAAAAGACAGTTCCATTATAATAGCAGTTTGATGTCGCAATATAGGCCATCTTGGAAGCATCGGAAAGGTAGAGGCGATTCCCCAACTATAATATAATGACAATGCTTTTTTATTTTCATTTTTAGCAAATCAAAATGGGTTATCAATAGGTTCGTATTTGATACTATTTTAATTTTCCCGATTCGAAATTGAGTATGTTTTGAATAAACTTACTTTGAGTCTTATCAATTAAAATAATCAAAAAAAAAAACGGAACCGGTAAACCTTTACAGGTTGCCAAACTGTGTTATAAGGTATTACTTAAATCAGTCATTCTAACGGATATTACATGATCAATATTTTCTGAATTGCCGATTTAAATCCATTTTTAATTACAAATTATTTCGAAGATGGTAGAAAATTAAATTACTTGATAATTAAAATTTATTCAAATAGACACTGTCTTAAATACCAATAGTATTCAATTATAAAAAACTAGTAAAGAATAATAAACCTAACTCTGTAAAATCAACAAGGACAAATAACTATTTTGATAATCACACATACTTAAACTAAATTCTATTAACCACTGCTATCGCAACACCTAGCACCAACAGTTTGTAAAACTGTAGCTGTTAATCTTTAATTTTCACTCAATATTTTATTAAGACGCTACACTTCTTTAACTTTTTAATCACTAAAATTCGCAGCAAGAACTTTCCTTTCCCTGATAACATTATTAAAAACAATAAGTGAGCCTGAGAGAAAGTTAAGGGCATTGTAAAATATTCTGTGTAAAGAGTCTTATCCTCGGCTATAAATATCATATCTGAGGGTCTATCGTTTTCAGCAATAATATTTAGGCAAAACATCCAAGCCCCTATCCATCCTTAATTCAACCTTATCTAAGAGCCCTTTATTTTGAATGTCTTTTTGAGCTACCATTCCATGCTTATTATCTACATCTATAGTTATTAATTTTCCATTTCAAGGCAAAAATCTAATAATCCAAATAGAACTATAACCGCCTAGATTTCCAAATTCTTATATTTTTTTGACTTGCAAGCTATCACCAATTCTTGTAAAAATTTCTCTTGATTTGCAGAAACACTTTGTTGAGGCAATCATTCATTGTCGAGGGATTGGGTTGTTTCTCGCAAAACAGAATCCTCTAATCCCGGCAAATCTCCGATGTAATTATCAACTCATTGAAACAATTCCGAATTCTTTTTTTATACTATGAATTAATGTGCTTTTTAAATTGATTGAGGCTAGCTATTGATTGCATTTAAAAGTAATATTTTCTTAATATTATGTTTTGAATTTTAACTCAAAACAATGGCATAATGTAAAAATATTTTAGTTTAATTCACCATTTATAAAAGGTTCAATTTTTACTTTATCTGATGGGGATAGCGAATCAAAAAAAAGAGTTAGTTTTTGAACTATATAATTTATTCGAACTACACGTAAAATAGGCTGACCATTTAACTCAGTTGCTCTAACCATGATCCCGAGTAATTGCCCATTTTCATTAAAAACTCCTCCACCGCTCATTCCCGAAACAGCGTGAATATTAGCTAAAAATTCAACTTGAGGATTGTAGGGTATGTTACCTTCAGTATCCATGCTTTGATTCAGTAATTGAATAATATTCTCAGCCTCTGAATCAGAATAAATTCTACCGGATGAAACAGCACCGTTTGGATAGGTTACACGATCATTAGGATAACCTATGGCGATAACTACATCTCCAACATTCGCATTTGACCAAGTTTGGTCTGCCAAAGTTCTATTGTTGGGGTCGAACAATTGTAAAGGTGAATCCGTCTGAACAAGATCTGGGTAAAATCCAAACAATCCATCGTCTATAATTCTTTGGTTATCCATAATACCTAAATAAAAATCATCCTTAGGTAAAATTGTAAAATTTGTAGCATTCGAAGGTATATTGGGGTGATAAAGTGGAAAGCTTGCAACCCGTTCATTAGTTAAACTTATACTACCACTTGTTGGCGGCATGATGGAACCTCCAAAAACGCAATTGTTTATTGAGAATAAATCAAAAAACTGTTCATCTAATGTAGACCAAGTGCTTACTCCATATACATGATTGGCGGAGACAAATAAACCTATATTATAATTGTTTCTTTTACTCCAAACAACTTTACTTCCAGAGCCATTAACACCTACACTACCTCTTGTCTTTTGTTAACCAAACTCACAAAATTAGTATTAGGGTAATCTAAAGCATCTTCAATTGCAATTAAATCCGTTTGAATAACACCTGTATTAGGCTGTTGTGAGTTCTCTTTTGAACAGCCCATTAAAATAAAGAATGAACAAATTATTATTAAAACTATTTTAAATGCATTTCTCATGATTTTATAAGTATTTAGCTTTATATATTTGTTGATTGTCGTAAATAAAAGATATGGTTTTATATAAATTTTTAAAATGTACTATTCTAACTGGTAATTTTTACCCCGAACTGATAATCATCTGTGATAGATTAGCTCTAAAACTTTAAAGCCTGAGACAATAGCTCCGATTTTTTTTATTAAACTGATAGTCATAGCGTCGTCAAACTTCAACAAATTAGCCTAATAAGGCTCAAAAATGTAAGCTTTCAAAGTCAAAAAACCTACTTTTTGTTTATGAGATTACTGTATTTCAACATACTTCTGGAAATTTTTATATAGATTTTAAATAATAAGACTTGAGGATTAAACAAAAATTATAAATTAACACTTCTCAAAAGCTTTCATGAGGATGGATTATCAAACCTGAAACTATCAAGTATTATAGGCCGCAACAAAAATGCAACATCAAATTAAATTTTCTACTTTTTACTAACTATTATTTTCTTTTGTAGCCTCTGAACACTGGTGTTGAGTTCTAAAATATAGGTACCATCCATTAAAAAAGGCAACTGTATAGTAATATGATTTATTCCTAACAGATAAAATCCATTATGAATATTCCTAATAAGCTTTCCATTTAAATCATAAAGATTAAAGACAACTGATTCATTTTGTTTTAATTCAAAAACAACATTGGTTTGATTAGAGTTAATAGGGTTTGGGTAATTATAAAACAGGTAATAAGACATATCTTCCGGATAGCTAGGCACCGAAAGAATTGGATTAAATGACATATCGAAAAAAGATAACCCCTCATAAAAAAATTGTTCATCAAACATTCTTCCGGAAACAACCAAGCTATTATTGTTTAATGGGATAAACTGTTTAGGCTCATAAAGAGAATAATGCTCTCCTATTAAGTTTATTTCTTCACTTTGTACTAGAGCATAATCCAATTTGGTAACTTTTCCGGATATAAATGGTCCAATCCAATTAAGATTTCTTCTCGGAAAATGCAACGATTCTTGATTCTGACTCAAAATGAATATATGTTGAGAATCTATAAAGCTATCTTGATAATAATTAGGACCATTCAAATTGAAAGAATTAGTTTCATTTTGGTTCAAATTCCATTTTAAAACTTGAATATTTTGTTCCTCTCCTAATCTGCTCCCTGCAGTGTAGAAAACACCATCCTCAACACCTTTCATAACTTTGTAAACGTAACAATTGGTATTTGCTTCCTGATAAAAATATTGCCCTGCTATAATACCTGATTCATTTATAGATAGAAGACGTATCTTGTTATAACTCGTTATTAAATCTGACGAATCAATGGCTAAAGTTAATCCATTATTATTTGTTACTATATCAACTATAAAAGAAGAACTGCCTGATACAGGATATATATTGTAATAATTCATAACACCATTGGTGTCAATTTTCAAAAGTGAAGGCGAAAATATATTTTGCATCAATTCAGAATTATAAAATCCTGAACCTCCTCCAATAATAATATTCCCTGACCCATCTATCAATAGTTTAGAAACAAAATTTTGAGTGTATATTGCATCTGTTGGCTGATAGATATTAGTAGAAAGAACAACTCCGGATTCAGAAATTGTGACTACCATTATATTTGTTGTACCATCAATGTTCATTGAAGTGCTTGCAACCACAAAATTATTTTCACTTGTAATCTCAGGAAAAAAATTCCCGGTAATATTATTTGTATATGTTGTATTCCATAGATTAACACCCGTATGTGAAATTTTTTTCACAGTAATTTGTGTACTACCATCATCCATAGGCTTACCTAACAGAACAATCAAATCATCATTGTGGTCAACTTTCATTCTGGCACTAACAAGATTCGTTGAATCATCAAGTAACTCGCTCCATTCTATCGCCCCTAAGTCACTATATTTTATTAGATATGTTTTTTGATTTAGCTGATTGTTAACAATATAAAAATTACTAACCAGTGAATATAAATTACTGTCACTATCTCCTAAACTTTCCAATACATTTGTACTAGTTGCATTATTTTCCTGCAATTTAGAACTCCATAATAAACTACTTATAGAATTAGTGTTATCAAGCAATATAGTTTCATATACATTACCCAAATCAGCATAATATGATGAGAACACATGTACATATTTATTATCATAAGTATAGCTATCAAAAAAGCTACCAAAACTAAACCCTAGAAGCTCATTATTAATCGAATAATCACTACTACTTAATTGATTTCCGGTCGTCGAAAATGAAGTAGTATTTATTTTATTATTGGTATTACTTAAATCCGAATAGGAAACACTATTTAAAACGATAGCATCGTTATGCTTAAACATATTAAACTTAAAAATCGATTGTAAATCTTCGGTGGTAACTTCCCAGTTGGTTGTACCATCTAAATTGAGAGATAATAACAAATACCCATCAAGAGAATTCCCATAATGAATACCTCCAACATACAATACATTTTGATCGATTAAATTCGTGTAGGCAAAAGTATTTTCATTTGGAACTTGATAGTTATAATTCCAACTCTCAACTCCATTTACATCATACTTAAATGTAGTACTACTACTGGCAAACTCTGTCTTGAATGTACCGGTAGTGTAAATGTTATTCTGTGCATCAATAACTAAATCATTAGGATAAGCATCTGTTGAAACTATGGATAAATCCATCAATGTAACGGTGTAAGATTTAATCCTCTTCCATAAAAACTGACCACTTGCAGAATATTTAATAGTAACAATACTACTCTTATCGCTTAAATTGTATCCGTATCCCGATACAAGAATATTACCTTCATTATCCTGTGAAACTGTTTTGGGCTCATTCCAAGTTGAAGAAGGAAAATCATCCTCTACATGTTGCCAAATCAATTGCCCAAACGCATCAAATTTGGCCGTAAAATAAGTCACCACATTATCTAAATGTGTGATTCCTGTTACCAGTACCTCATTATTAGAGTTTACAAAAATTGCTGTAGGAATATCAAAATTTAAATCATTACTAATAATATTTTGCCAAAGTACTTCACCATTGTTACTGATTTTAGCACAAATAAGATCCATACTGTCATTACCCCAAATGTAACCTGTAAGAATAATGTTTCCATCACTGTCTAATGCAATATTAGTCCCGGCATTAACCGTGAAACTTGGAGAAGGAATTCTAACTGTCCATACAATCATTCCACTCTGATTAATTTTGACAGTAGTGATGTCTCCCGAATGATTGATTAAATTACCACTAGACCCCGTTATAAATGTATTACCTTGGGAATCATTACATTGTGACAAAGGTATATTCATACAGGACTTTACAATGTCAAAGTATTCGAATGCTACATTGGTGTTTTTTTGCAAATAATTTTTTAAATCACCAGAATTTGATTCTTTTATACTTTGATGCATAACCAACTTGGATACTATCCCATTGGTTTGTGAATGTTCATATCCTAAATACTTTGGAATATGATCTATTCCTTTTTGTTGTGCAGAAGAGAAGAAAATAGAAAAGCACAATAGGATGAGTAAAACTCTGGACTTTTTCATAACATTTGTTGTTTTAGCAATTAATGAACCTTTAGTTCGTCTGCTAAATTCAGTATTTAAATGGTAAGTTAAAATACCTGAAAAGAGCCAAAACAAAATACCTTTAATCAGGGTGTTATTTCCCATTCTTAAATAAAAAATAGATATTGTAATAATTTAAAATCACTTTTGATACCTAATGATACTTACTTGAAGAATAACCTTAAAGGCCAAAATAATTAAATAATCAATAAAGAAGATCTAATATAAGTTCATGATAATTATATTGATAAAGATTAATTAAGACCATAAAAAAACTGCTGAAAATATTTTATCAGCAGTCTTTTACAACAATTAAAATTAAAAATTTCAATTCTCTGAAATAACAATAACCTAATTAACTTTACATTTTACTAAACTTAATCTTTTCAGACTGACCTAATTCATTTACCAACTCAATCAGATAAACACCAGTGCTCAAATGATTAACATTAATTTTAAAATCATTTAATAACTCTCCTTCATTTAAAAATTTACCGTCTATTGAAAATAGTTTATACTTAACCTTTACCCATCTAACACTTTGTTCTACATACAAATAACTTTCAGCTGGAACTGGATACAAAATAGTTTGACCGTTTTCACCATTCTCATCTGTCCCTAAACTATTTGTGGTTGTAAAACTCCATACCGCAGACCACAGGCTTACATTATTGGATTCATTGACTCTCACTCGCCAATAATAAATTGTACCTGGGCTTAATCCATTTATTGGAACAGTGGTGCCATTAACAATACCCGTAAAAGCCACAGTAGAAAAAGTTGGGTCAGTGGATAAAACATACTCATAACTACCTGCACCGGTAAAGGCATTCCAAACCAAACTAGTTGATAACGGAACTTGAGTTGATGCGTTTGTCGGAGAAACCAATGTAACCATACTATCATAGAGAATATCTAATCCTATTACTCGTTTGTAAATTTCACCCCAGTTTCCATCAGCCGCCTTGTATCGAGTATGCAATAAGTGAACACCTGGACCTGGATTCCCACCTGATGAAGCTATCGCTAGTTCAATAGCCTTATCAAAATTTCCGTCAAACGCTAATAAAACTGAACCATTTCCTTCCCCTGGATCTGTATCCCAAAAATACTCCGCTTGAGAAATTTTAACCGAAAGATTTGTATTGTTATTATCAGATAACTTGAAAACTTTTCTATAGTTAGGACCCCAAATTCCATCATCAGCTTTTACCCGTAAATATAACAAGTGCTCACCCTCTGTTGGCAAACTAGCCGAATTGGTAAAAACTGTCTCAACGGCTTGAGAAAAGTTACCATCAAAAGCCAATAAAGCAAAACCATTTCCAAAGCCCGGGTCATCATCCCAGAAAAACTCCCCTTGAGTAATTTTTACTGAAAGATTAGTGTTGTTATTCTCTGAAAACTTAAATACTTTTCTAAAACTTGGACTCCAAGTACCGTCATTGGCTTTTACCCTCAAATAAAGGAGATGATTTCCAACTGTTGGTAATGTTGCCGTTGAGGTGAAAACTGTTTCAAGAGCCTGTGTAAAATTACCATCAAAAGCCAACAATGAAAAACCATTACCAAAACCGGGATCTTCATCCCAATAATACTCGCCTTGAGTTATCTTAACAGCAAGATTGGTGTTATTGTTGTTGACCAAATGAAATACTTTTCTAAAACTTGGACTCCAAAGACCGTCATTGGCTTTTACTCTCAGATAAAGTACATGGTTACCAATACCCGGCAATGTGCCAGAAGTAGTACTAACAGTTTCAAATGCTTGTGTAAAATTACCATCAAAAGCCAATAAAGGAAATCCATTTCCTTCCCCTGGATCTGTATCCCAAAAATACTCAGCTTGAGTAATTTTAACACCTAAATTTGATGAGGTATTATCAAGTACTTTAAAAGCTTTTCGAAACACAGGACTCCAATTTCCGGAATTGTCTTTTACCCTTATATGAAAGACATGATTACCTGGAGTAGGTAATGAAGTTGATGATGAAATAACCGTTTCCAAAGATTGATTAAAATTACCATCAAGAACTGTTAACCCTAAACCATTCCCAAGCCCGGGGTCAGTATCCCAAAAATACTCGGCCTGGGTAATGATTTGGCCACTACTACTAAACCAAAAAGCAATAAAAAAAAACGTTGTATATAATTTCTTTTTCATTATAAATTTACCTATCAAATCCCTCAGCCTTAATCTGTAAAGGAGCACCATTAGTAGTAATACCAAATGGCATGTCTACCCAAAATACTCTTGAACTTCCGGTAATTGGAAAATAATTATCCAAGGAGTAAGAACCTCCATAACAGCCCGCATCACCAACAGAAAGATCTAAATCATAAAACTGAAAACTTGGATCAGCACCATTAAGAGCAGCTGTAGGTAATATCAACTGACCGGTAGTAACATTTACCGGATTAGTAGTAAGCAAAACATCTGTAGTTGAAAATGCAGGATAGGACACTAAAGTATTCATAATGTAATTGTATGAACTAGAATTCCCTGAAACTGTCAATGATGCAGTTGGAGCATACATACTTGTAAATACATATGAGGCTTGAAAAATATTATTCATAATAACTGCAGGAGATAACAAATTTAAATATTTTGCTCTAGTACTTGATCCGTCTGCAACAACCGTATAAGGAGTAACCACAGTATTGTTTATTATATTTAACTTTTGTTGTGTCGAAGTAGTAGTATAAGAAATCGAATGTGCTGATAATACGGTTTGAGGACTAACTCTTTTAATTAAATTGTTCATAATAGTGAGAAAAATATCACTGGTACAAAGTAATCTGGGAAATTTATTAGCTACTATTAATAACGTATCGTTAGTTATTGATGTTGAATTGCTTATGGTAATCAAAGCAGATTCACTATTCATTTGGTTCCCAATAATACGCCCATGAGAAATACTAATAGAACCACTTTCTAATTCAGTTGATACCACACTAACATAATATTGATTATTAAAATTAATACTTCCACCATCTAAAATGCACCCCATGATACTAACATTAGTCCTCCATCCGGCAGATGAGCCACTAATATCACCCGATACTAAATGAGCTCCAATAATAGTAATAGTTCTGTTGTTCAGCGCTTGCAACGTAACATTCCCTTGAATTTTATAACGAACTCCATCTTCTGCCGAAGCAATTTCAAGAGTCTTATCAATAGTAATATTTTCAACATAGGGATTACCCCCTATTTTCGGATGAACTATAATTCTATCCCCATTAACAGAGGCTGCAATTGCAGCAGTTATAGTAGAAAAAGTTCCGGCAGGACCATTTTCCTGCACAATTCTGTCAGTTGCACTAACATTGTAAAAGCTAAGCAATAATAAGCTAAGTAATAATTTTGATTTCATAAAGTTTATTTTTTTCAAAATTAAGGGCTAGATTTCACAATATAAATACCTGTAAAAGGGTAAAATTATATACCCCAAATCAGGTATTTACCGAGATCACCAGGAGAGATTTAAACTTAATAATCAAATAAAAAGAGGGCTCTCACACCCTCTTTTCAACCTAACTAAAAACCTCAATCCCCATTAAATAACAAATCCCCTCTAATCTATAGCATTTTTTATAACTTGTATTCTTTTTAATTCATAATTATATTTAAACATAAGTGAGCCACTTTGGCCATAAGGAAGTAAAGCATAATAACTCTCATTCTTATCAAAAGAAACCTCATAATCATCTAAAAAATCTAATCTCCCCTCTTTAAAGACTGCTTTCTTAAGTAAGAGCTTATCAATATCACCTGAACGTTCATGAGTTTTATACACTACAATTTGCCCATCTTTATATACTTGATGATTAACAAAATCAAGCCTTCCATGATATTCCATTTCCATTAAATTATATTGAGGTCTGGCAACTAAAGAGTTCAATCCTGTATGGGTCACAGTTTTAGGCAATAAAGTACAATCCATAAGATTTAAATTTTCATCTACTTTCATCAGAACAATCTCCTTTAATTCATAAGTTGACTGCCAATTATTTGAAATGGCTCCTCCAACTGCTCCTCCAATGGCAGCAGACAAAATCTGCTTGCCAAATGTATTTCCCTGCTTACTACGTCTTACGATTTGTCCAACAAAATAATAATCTCCATCATACTCTTTAATCGAATTAAAATAAATTGTCCCAAAATCATCTTGATCTAATACTTTATCAAATCCGACAAGGGTTTTAAACCGTTCATCGTTAAACCTTAAAATATTTGATTTTATTTGCTGTCCGGTTAAGTCAAATTTTTCAAAAAAATAACCAATATTATAGTCATTCTTAGTCATACTATTATTCTGTTCAAATAATTCCCCAAAAAGAAGTACTTCACCCTGATTTGTCACAAAAGCATTGGTATAATAATCTGGATCAACCTCATAATCCTTAGATTTTGTAAAAATTACTTTACCGGTTTTAGAGTCTAAAACTATAATATTGAAAGTTGGCTTATGATCATAATTAGAACCCCACTCTTTCTCAGACAAGATTACCACTTGATCATTGGCAAACAAAGGAGTAGCTTCTTTCCTATTATCATGATCAGCAGGAGACTTGTATACCCAGCTTGATTCCCCTATATTATTGACAAAAGTGATATTATAACCTAAGTGTTTCTTTTTTACAATTTGATTCACTAAAAAACCCTTGTTGTCAATCGGAAAAACAAGTTTATAATAATAATTCAAATATGGATAAAACAATCTTTTATCAAAATCAAACTCGACAGTATTAGATACTAATCCTTTTGAATTATATACTTTAAATCTAACAAGCTCGGCTTTTTTATCATGAAATGCGGCCATCAAATGGCTTTTGTTATTGTACAATGCAAATAAATTGCTTTCTGTACTGTAAACATTCTCTTCATTATGATTTACGGTCAAACTCTCATCAAAAAAAGTAATGACCTGCTTCTTCACCTTCTGTTGGACTGTATCAAACTTCTCATACAAAACATAATGCGTCCGTGAATTGTTATCATCAACCAAACTCCCTATATTTCTCTTACTAAAGTCAAAAACATTGTCAAGCGATAAAGTTTGTGCCCGTGAAATAAACACAAAAAAGATAAATATAAAATGTTGATACTTTCTCATAAAATCAATTCTTACTCGTGACTGCAAATTTATTAACGGAAACAAAAAAAACATATACCTGATTGCAGGTAAAAATTTAAATCATACAAGATCTTTTAAAAATTTGACAAATCTCAAAACAGAATATAAAATCAAGATTACACTAGTCATGTAAAAAATCTAAGTAGTAAAGAATACCTTTTTTCAGGTATATGATAGGCTTTAGAGAGTGCATAAATTTGAAAAAAAAATGTCAATTAATATTTCACAACTTATGATGTTATTTTTCGTTTGGATAAGTTCCTCTCTAATATTCTTTTAGTCACATAATTTGTGGCATTTCAAATTAATCTATAAGCAGACTTTTAGGTAAAAAAAGTGATTTAATAACCAAAAAATGCTGTTTCTTTTTTTTTAAAACTTAAGTTAAAACCAAAAATGCAAATCAAAAACCTCAAAAAAAGACATTCATTCTTTATTTTTATAATTTATACCAGATATTTAATAGGTAGTGCATATATTTTTGCTAGCATAATAAAAATAAAAGGAAAAAGATTTACAACTGTTTCAGGTGAAAATGAACCTTTCAATACAGCATTTCATTTCTTTGAAACATTATACCAATCAGGTATATATTGGAAATTTATTGGAGTAGCACAACTCTTAGCAGGTGTATTATTGGTTACGCAAAGATATGCAAAACTAGGCGCTTTAATTTGTTTGCCGATATCTCTTAATATTTTCATGATTACAATATCCTATAATTTTGGCTACACTCATGTAATAACAGGTCTGTATTTAATAGCTAATATAGCTTTAATTGCTTGGGATTGGCCCCAATTAAAAGTAATTTTAAATTATGAACCTATCCCTCTAAATACAAAGACATTGAGTGATTTAAAAATTTTCCAAGTCACTGGTCTAATCCTCGCACTATATACCATAATTTACCGAGTGATGGTTGATAGATATAACATCTTACAATGGATGATTATCTGCACCACAATTGGCTTGAGTGGCTTCTTATATTACTTAAAAAGTAAAAAAAATAGTCAAAAAAAGTCTTAAATTAAGATTACTGCATATTTTAATATAATTAAGTATTTCTATAACTAACACAACAAAAAGTCAAACATCTTTTTAATAATGAATAGGTTGAGATACATTATTCTATTATATATACTCAAAATAAAAGGAATTAAAAAAGCTTTTGAACAGTCACCTATTAACTATCAAGGGCTCAGAAAAAATGATGTTTATGTTCCAAAAAATAAGTATTTTAAAGATTCTATAACTAAAACTTTTACAATTTCAAATTCAACCATAACTGAAATAAACCAAAACTCAGATGAGTTAATTTTATTCATTCATGGTGGCGCATTTATTTCCGGCCCGGCTCAACACCACTGGAATACTATTGAAAAAATTGCAAAAAAAGTAAACAAGACTATCTGGCTTTGCAATTATCCAAAAGCACCTGAGCATAAATTAAATGAAATATCTGACAATATTGACTCCGTTTATAATTTGGCGAGTTTGAAATTTGAACCGGAAAAAATATCAATAATAGCTGATTCAGTTGGAGCCACATTGACAGTAACCTTAGTGCAGCGACTAGTTATAAACAAATTAAGTCCACCATCAAAAATTTTTCTAATCTCCCCGGTTATGGACTGTTCCATGGAAAACTTAGAAATAGATAATATTGAACATAAAGACCCAATGTTGTCAAAAAAAGGGGTAATGAGCGCAAATAGTATGTGCTCAAATAACGGCAACTTAAAGAATCCTTTGATGTCTCCAATTTTTGGTACTTTTGATAAATTCCCACTCACTTACCTATTTATGGCAGAAAATGATATTACATTTCCTGATCAAATAATTTTTTCAAAAAAATTAAAAGAATTTGAAGTTAAAAGCATAATAATTAAAGGGGAAAATATGCCCCATATATGGCCTTTACTTCCGTTGATGAGAGAATCCAAAACTGCATTAAACCTAATTATAGAAGAACTAAATTTAAGTAAATAACAAAATATTAAACCCAAAAAGTAAAGTTAGCTAATTATAACATCCTCTTTTCTTCATTAATAACCATATCTAATTAAATAAACTAACTTTGCAAAACAATCTATAAATTTTAATCTCAATGTTTTACCTAGTTGGTATTGTTATAACCTATTTTTTGGCCTTTATTCTTTTAACAAAAGGTAAAAAAACAAAATCAGACAAGGTCTTATTTCTATGGTTATTGTTTATTGGTTTTCACTTATTTCTCTATTATTTATTCATAGATAATCAATACTATAGATTTCCATATTTACTAGGCTTTCATATTCCTTTACCTTTAATTCATGGCCCTTTCCTTTATTTCTATACAGCAACTATTACAAATCAAAAAATAAACTGGAAATTTAGTTTCCTTCATTTTATCCCTTTTATAGTCTCCTTCATATCAATAACTGATTTTTTGTTACTAACATTTGAAGAGAAAACCTTAATCTACAATAATAGAGGAAAAGGTTATGAAATGTTCTTATTGTTTAATTCAATTTCTGTTATAGTATCAGTCATTACCTATGTAATATTATCGCTATCATTACTAAACAAACACAAAAAAAATATCTTAAATGAGTTTTCTTCTACAGAACGAATAAGCTTATCTTGGCTTCGCACTTTAATCTATGGTGTAGGAACTGTTTGGATTTTTATAATTTACGGTAATAATGAATTATTATATGCTGTAGTAGTGCTATTTGTTATTCTAATTGGATATTTTGCTATAAATCAAGTAAACGTATTTCCAAAGGATAAACCATTCACCTCCAACAATGCCACTAATGTCTTAAATCAAACAAAATATTCATTAAAAATAACTGAACCCCAAGCAAGTAACCTGATAGAGATCTCTCAAAACAAAACAGCTAAAAAATACCTTAAATCAGGTCTAAACGCGGATACAGCTCAAAAAATCCACTCTTTATTGAAATTCAAGATGGAAAAAGAAGAATGGTTTACCAACCCTAATATAACTTTAGCAGAATTAGCAGCATATTTAGAAATACATCCTAATAGCTTATCACAAGTAATTAATTCCTTTGAAAACAAAAATTTTTATGATTATATAAATTCATTAAGAATAAAAAAATTCTTAGCTATGGTAGAACTTCAGGAAAACCAAAAATTCACTTTATTAGCCCTTGCCTTTGATTGCGGATTCAATTCAAAGTCATCTTTTAATAAGTATTTTAGAAAAACAATGTCCCAAACACCAACAGATTACTTAAGTAAACTTAACAATCCTGTCTAACATAATCATCTTAAAAATAAATTTTTAAAACACCGTTACAAGTTAAAACAAATAAAATAAGTCCCTACTTATAAGCAAGGACGATTATATACAAGCGATTCCTAACCTTTGTCAAAAAATTAAATCGCTTTATGAGTCAATCTTCAAAACATTTATTTATCCTTTGTTTTTTTATTACAACTTTTTCTTACTCCCAAAAAAATTTAATCAACCTCAACCCGGGAGAAGATATAATAATTGATAGTTTGAAATTTCAAACCTATGAAGGTCAGATTGAAGTACCCATGGATTCTGAGTTATCAGACAGAGGGGTAATACAATTACCGGTATTTATTATAAAATCGTCTAATAGCAATCCTGCCGAACCTATATTTTGGTTGGATGGTGGTCCGGGGGGGTCTAATATTATATCAAGAAATAAAATAGCCCTGACCTCAGCTGCAAATACACTTAAAAATCATGACTTTGTATGTATAGGTTATCGAGGTGTTGATGGGTCTGTTGTACTGAGTTCAAAGAAAATTAGTAAAGCTTTCAAGGGGAAACAACATAAATTACTAAGTGACAAATCATTGAATAACATTGAAGCTAAAATTAAATTATACAATATTGAACTATTAAATAAAGGTATTGATGTAAATAATTTTACCATAATGAATGTTATTGAGGACCTTGAATTAGCCAGAAAACAACTTGGATACAATAAAATCAATTTATTGTCACTAAGTTATGGAACTAGAGTGGCTTTGCTTTATTCCTATAAGTATCCAAAAATTATCAATAGAACTCTTATGATTGGCGCTTGTCCACCCGGTTACTTTCTTGCTAAACCCGAGCAAGCTGAAGAAATATTGGATAAATACGACAAACTCTTTAAAGAACAAGACACTTTAAATGAAAAAATGTCTATAAAAGAAGCCATAAAAATTTCATTTGAAAAAATGCCAAAACGTTGGTCAATATTTACACTTGATCCTGATAAAATTAAGTCCGGAACAATAAATGCAATGTACAATGTAAATTTTAGTGTGATGGTTTTTGGAGCATACTTCAAGGCAGCCAAGGAAGGTGATTATAGTGGTCTTTATATGCTCCAAAAATTATCCGAAATGAACATTCCTAAAGTGGTTGGTGACATCTACTCTAAAACGGTAAGTGCCGATATTCAAAAAAATATTGACTACAGGAGTGTTCTTAGAAATACCAAAACCGTTTTGGGACCAAACGTCTCTCTATTATATGGAGGCACAGCTGAAGCATGGCCTATTAAACCTATTCCAGAAGAGTTTAGAAGATCGAAAAAATCAGATACTCAAACATTAATAATTAGTGGAGACCTAGATTTCAGAACACCTCCATCAATTGTAAATGAAGAATTAATGCCTTACTTAACAAATGGCTACCATATTATTTTAAAAAATAGTTCTCACATTGATATACTAACACAAACCCTGAAACATCCAACGCTTTTACAACAATATTTTGATAATGGAAATATCGATAAAAACTTTTCTGGCAATAACAATAAAATTGATTTTAAACCAAAGCAAAAAATTAGTAAGACAATGATTTTTTTGATGGGCATATTCAAATAATTAATAAAAAAAAATGAAAAAAATTCTCTGGATAATATTTGCTTTTCTAAGCATCACTATCGGAATTTTCCCTTTCATCTTTTACTGCTTTGATATCCCATTCGGTATTACAAACCTCAAAGAAGATTGGATTTTGTCGAATATATATTGGAAATTTGGGTTTCATATACATATAATATTTGGAGCATTAGCACTCTTAATAGGCTGGATGCAATTTATATCCAATTTTAAAAATCAATACAAACAATGGCACAGAAAAATTGGCATAATCTATGTATTTTCAGTTCTCGTTTCTTCAATAGCTGCTATTAGTTCAAGTTTCTTTGCCAACGGAGGAAAAATAGCATTCGTCGGACTATTTACAATTGCTTCCATTTGGTTCATAACAACATATAAAGGTTATGTTTATGCCAAGCAATCAAAAATATCGCTACATCAAAAAATGATGATATACAGTTATGCCGCCACATTTGGCGGAGTGACTTTAAGAATATGGCTACCTTTATTAATCAACTATCTAAATGATTTTAATTTAGCGTACGACATTGCTTGCTGGATGAGTTGGGTACCAAATTTGATTATTGCAAATCTAATAATAGCCAAAAACAAAAAATCTAAACCTAAAAAAATACCTGAAATCAGGTAATTTACTAACTTATTCAAACCAAACTTTTTAAGATTCATATCTTTGTTATTAGAAACCAATTGTCTACAATCATAATGAAAAAGCTTATTTATTAATCAATCGAGTCGAATTATAATTAATAAAATGATGGCAAAAAAAAGAATTGCAATTCTGGATGATCATCCATTAATAATAGAAGGATTAACAATGCTGTTTTCTAAATCCAATGATTATGAAGTCATAGAGGGATTCAAAAATAGCTTCGATTTATTTGAATACAAAAATCTTAGTAATGTAGACATAATACTATTGGATGTATTTCTCAAGGAAGAAAATGGAATTGACATTTGTCAAAAAATAACAAAAAAATATCCAAGAATTACAGTATTAGCAATGAGTAGTCAAGCGGAAAGAAGCATTGTACTTCAAATGCTTAAAAGTGGGGCACATGGTTATTTATTAAAAAGCGCTAGTCTTGACGAATTTGTTTACTGCATAAGAAATGCAATGAATGGTATCGTGGTTTTTAGCAAAGAAGTTGAAAATTTAATGAACAAAGTTCGGTTTTCGGATTTAAAAAGTATTCCTCGATTAACCAGAAGAGAAAAGGAGATCCTAAAGTTACTAATAGAAGGTAAATCAACTCAAGAAATATCCGACGAGCTTTTCTTGAGTTTTTTAACTACTCAAACTCATCGAAGAAATCTTTTAAACAAGTTTCAAGTTAAAAATGTAGCCGAATTGGTTAGTTTTGCTATAAAAAATGCTTTAATATAAAATTACAAGGTCTTTTTTATTATTTTAAAACACTTATTATAGCTTTTGTCTGATACTTCAACAAGATAGAATCCATCACTAAATTCATCTAAGCTTATGCCTTTTATAAAGGAGTTTAATAAAAATGATTTCAATAAAATACCTCGGATATCATAAACTTTTACTTCCAAATTATTTCCGGAAAATTCAAAATAAAGATGGTCATTAGCTGGATTAGGATAAACTTTTACTAATGATTGATTAAAAATCATACTTGAAAGTGAAGAAGGACAATTAATCAATGTAGGTACTGACCAATCAGAATTAGTTCCATTACCAAGCTGTCCACTTGGGTTATTCCCCTTCGAAAAAAGTTCCCCTGCAATATTCATCGAAATGGTAAAGTTACTCCCTCCATCTTGAAAATACCATTCGCTCTGATTATCCACTAATACTGGATTCAATATATCAGGTCCTACATCAGGGGAAACTTGACCTGCGCCATTCCTTCCCCAACCCCATATTGAACCATCACTTTGTATCCCTAAACTATGTTCATAACCGGCACCAATTTTAACCCAACTGTTTGAACTTCCTATTTGAAGAAATGTATTAGAACTCAATCCTAAGCCGGTTTGTCCGAAACTGTTTAAGCCTGTTCCCCAAACACTTCCATTATTTTTTAAGGCCAATGTGTGATATGATCCGGCTGATACTGAAATCCAACCTAATTCTGAATTAATTTGCTGTGGAGAGAGGACATCGCTATTAGTTCCATTTCCGAGTTGCCCGTAAAAATTAAAACCCCAACCCCATAAAGAGCCATCTGTCTTTATTCCTACTACAAAATTGTCTCCTAAGGCAATTTCTTTCCAATTGGTCGACATTCCAATCTGAATAGGAGTACTCGAATAAACAGTTGTCCCATTTCCTAATTGTCCAAAATTATTTTTACCCCATGACCACAAAGTCCCATCAGATTTTATAGCAATGCTGAATTCGCTTCCTGCATACACTTTGCTCCAATTGTTTAATAAGCCAATTCTAGTTGGCATATTCTTAGCAATAATGGATCCATCTCCTATTTGCCCGGCGTTATTTGCTCCCCATGCCCATAATGATCCATCGGTTTTAACAGCTAAAGAATGATTATAGCCAGCAGATATATAACTCCAACTGTATCCATTACCAATCTGCACAGGCAAATTCCTGTTGATTGAGGTACCATCTCCCAATCTTCCGTTAAAATTATTGCCCCAAGCCCATAGGGAATTATCATTGCCAATCGCTAAGACATGATCGCTGCCGCATGAATACTTTTGCCAACATTGACTTTGTCCTGAAAACGATAAAAAAATAAAAACTGCTAGGTTGTAAATTAAACTCTTTTTAATTTTCATTGTTAAGTTTTTTAAATGGCTATGTCATTGTTCGACAATTGTAAACATCATTATAATCTTTAAAATCAACTTTTGACCGTTGCTCATAGCCTAAAAATTGCCCAAAACTAACCAATACAAGAATTTAAAAAAATACCTGAAAACAGGTAACTGTAAAAACTTAACTACTCTTCCCCAATACTTATTCTTAATTCTATATTAAAAATAGTTCCAATCCCAATTTGAGACTGTATATCAAACGTCCCATCCAACAATTCAACCCTATTTTTAATATTCTTTATCCCAAGACCCTCTAACTTTTCCAATACTTTGTAATCAAAACCTTTACCGTTGTCTTCTACTGTAATTAAAAACAAATTATTATTTTGACTACAATCAATTACGATTTCTGTGCAATTTGCATGTTTAAGTGCATTATTAATCAACTCTTGAACAATTCTAAATATTGCTATCTGATGATTATTCTTTATTGACCTATCAATTTCATTTGAAGAGAAATGAATATTCACTTCATTTGTTGACATGGAATAGCATAAATCCTTTAAAGCAAGTTCTAAGCCCAATTTTAACAAAACTTCAGGTATTAAATTAAAAGCAACCTGTCTCAATTCTGTAATAGATAATTTCAATGAATCGGAAATAGGACGAAAGTCGGTTTTATTACTTAACAATTCAATTTTTTGCTCCATCTGCATTTTCAAGGATGATAATCTACTGCCTACCCCATCATGTAAATCTCTTGCCAACCTTGTCCTCTCTTTCTCCTCACCATCAATCATAGCTTGCATTACATCAAGAGTTCTTTGCGATTTTAATGCATTTAAGCTTTGATGGTAATTAATTTCCTTTTGCTTGGCTAACTTTGCCTTATTCTTGGAATCTCTCCAAACAAAAAGTAATATGATAATTAATATTGCTAAAGATGATATTAGTAATATAAGATATCTATAATTGCGTTCAGAATCCAATAAAGCTTTTTGTTTTTGAATCTCAAGCAAGTTAATTTTCTTGGAATTCTCAGCACTTTTGTATTTAGCCTCCAGGGTGGCAATCTCTTTTTCATAAGAATCAGTATTTAAACTGTCACTCAACTCAATATAACGCTCACTATAGTGTAAAGCATTAGGCAAATCATTCAATTGTTTAAAAACCCAAGCTAATTCTTTGGTGTAATTTTTTTTATCAATAATATGTGTGTTCTTATCATTTATGGTAGTTATTAATAATCTTTTTGCCTCTTCATATCTTTTTAATTGTTTAAGAGTATTGAACTTAACAAAGTTAATTCTAACAATACCAAACCCATCATCACTTTTTAAAGCTTTACTTATTCCTAAGTTATAACTCTTCAGGGCTTCTTCATATTTTCCTTTCTTGTGTTCATACAATCCTTTTGTGTAATAATAGGAAGGATACATATTGGAGGACGGATACTCTTTCAATTTATTTCCTACTTTTACTAATAGTGTGTTTATACTATCATACTTGCTTTGTTCCATCAGTATTTCTGCATACAACAAATAACTCTCCATCAAACTCTCTTGGTAAGTTGAACTTTTAATGGCTTTTTTTTCAACATATTTTATACACTCACTGATATAAAATTCTGCTTTATCATATTTTAAATCATTATAGAAAGTTACAGCAACCGATTTATACAAGATGCCGATTAATTCAGAATCTTGAGCTTTCCTAGCCATAGGAATCGATTTTTCTAATAAAACTTTAAAACCTTGTTCGGGTTTATCCATCATAACAAGATTTATATATTGACTTCTATAAATCAATGCTCTCATAGAGTAGACCTCAGGCAAATCATACTTAAACAAATGCTTATCAGCCACTAACAATGCTTTTTGATAAGCCATCCTATCTTGTTCAAGAATAAATTTTTGAGCATAATAATAATAATAAACATCATTCAAAAATTGGTTTTGTTTAGCCAATTTTTTCCCGTAAAAAAGATGTTTTAAAAACATTTTCTTATTATTATCCTTTAAGTAGATGGTCGAAATTTTAAAATGGAAAATTCCTTTAAGGCTATCCGATTTAGCAATCTTTATTTCATGATTCAAACTGTCAATTATTGTCTTATCATCATATAAAGAGTTTATTCCCTGAGCAGAAACTATTGAAGGAATAACTAAGAGAATTAAATAAAGGAAGTGTTTCATGTTTTTTTTCAAAATTAATTTTTTGTTTTGACTAATAAGCATAAACCAAACATGAATTACCTGTATTCAGGTACAAAAAAATACTGATTTATAGTGATTTCATATCATAAGAGATAAATCTAATTTTGAAATGTAAAAATAAAACGGAAAACGAATTTTTATCCGGCTTTGAAATAATAGTGTAAGACTATTTATTTAAACATATAATTAACAAAAAAATCTACATCTTGTTTTATGCATATTGAATTCTAAGTGCACTACTGATTTGAAGATTATACCAACATGAAATATAAACAATTACTATATATAAACTTTAAGAATAGATTAAGGAGAGGTTAAAAAAAAAGTTTTTTGCATTTGGTTAAAGTTAGAACAATAACCTCTCCCTCTATTCTAATATATCATACTCTATATATCATGTCATGCTATTCAGTCATTAACAAAATGAAACAAAATCTCCTTTTACTATTGGCTTTTATAATTTTATTTAAAGTCAGTGCTCAAACTAATGCAATCAATCAGACCGATTTCGTAGAAAAAAAATGGATTAAAAACCAAAACAATAATATGATTCTTTATGCTGTAAATGATACAGTTAAAACAGAAATCGGTAAAATTAAAAACACCATAAATGTGGAAAACGGAGTCGTTATTCAAACGATGGTTATGCAAAACAAGGTGTTCAAAACAGATTTTGTTGACATTACTGCATATAAAGTCAATAACCTAATGCCTATTTATCATAGCTCAAACAATGACCAAAGATTAATAACTATTGCTTATGGAGATACGATAAATGCTATATATCGTAATGCCAAAGATAAAAATTTTAAAACATATTTCAATTCAATAAGTAAATCAATAAGGTATTTTGATAGTAGTGTGTATCAAACCATACTGAGATGGTTTCCACTAAAAGAAAACTTCAAAGGAGAATTTACAATTTTTAATTTCGATCCAAACAGTGAAACAGGACTGATGAAGTTTACAATTATCTCGGTTACTTCAGAAAAAATTTCGACAAAAAAGTCTGGAATCCGAGAAGTCTGGAAAGTAACAGAAAAGTATGGTAATACTGAGCTTTTAACCTGTCATTACATAGATAAAGCAGACAGAAAACTCTGGAAACAAGAAATTAATGGAGGAAAAATAATAATGCTTTTAGAGGAATAAAAATGAGTAAACTGCATACAAGACAAATCCTAGTTTGCATCACTAAAACCATGATAACAAGCTGCCTCTTGATAAGTTGTAATGTCCAAAAAACAAGAGAGACCCATAATAATCAAGAACTTATAAATATGGTACAAATAGATCAAAAGATGCGTTTGGAGGACAATAGAAATTATGAAGAAAAAGACAATGTTCATCGAAAAAAAGTGATGGAATTGTTAGTAAATGGTAAAATAATAACTCCTACGGATAAATTAAACGCCGCACTTATCCTTCAACATACTTCAGCAATATATTGTAATGATGAATTAAAAAGTTATAGTCCCGAAAACTTTTTATTAGGATACATCTTATCAAGTAGTGCCTATGATGCTGGAGAAAAAAAAGCGGCTTCATTTATGGCAATATCCTACGATCGTTATTTGTTTTTTACTCAAGGATATCAAAAATATGGAACCCAAAAAATTTATGATGAGGAATCAGACAGTTTCTTATGGGCACCTATAGACAGCACAACTACTGATGAGGAACGTATAAAATATAATGTGCCTCCAATCAAAGAACTCTTAAAGCAGTGTAAAATGAAAAAAAGAAAAACAATAGTTGTCAATTAATAAACATAATTATTGAGCAAACATTATACTGCACAATATTTTCAAAACTATTTATCAGATAAAAGATGAACTTAGAAATAGAAAAATGGAGATCTAGTGGTAATTACTTAACTTATAACAATCACAAAGTCTTTTACTTCCAAGATGGCAGCGGTGAAGACTTATTGATTATTTATGGTTTTCCATTTAATAGTTTCGAATGGAAAGATATATTAACAGAGCTATCAAAAAAATATAAAGTTACCATAGTTGACTTATTAGGAATTGGGTTTTCTGACAAACCCAACAACAGTGAATACAACTTTGAAGAGTATTGTAAGATAATAAATCAATTAATGATAGCTTTAAAGATTAGAGAAACTCACATTCTATCACACGACTTAGGAACAAATGTAGTACAAGAATTAATCGCAATCGAAAATCTGAACAGTTTCAAAATAAAATCATCAGCCTTCTTAAACGGATGCCTGTTTAGTGATTTATATCATTCCTATTTTTTTGGAAGATTTCTATCTAACTCTCCAACTACTATAGGAAAATTATTAAGTAGAATAATTTCTAAAAAAATGATTTTCAATTTTTTTAAATCCGGCTCAGGTCCTTTCACTAAACCCCAGGAAGATTATCTAGAACAACAATGGAGCATACTAAATTACAAGAATGGAAAGTCAATAACTTATCTATTCAGTCGAATGATAAATGAAAGAAAAAAATATTCAGAACGATGGACAAAAGCAATGCAGTCCACATCAATCCCTATGTGCTATATCTGTGGCCCATTTGATGACATTTCTGGAGCTTCAATGGCCTACCTTTTCGAAAAAATTGTTCCAAATTCAAAAGCGTACCTACTCAATAGATACATTGGACATCAGCCATATCTCGAGGATCCGGAAAACACCTTAAAAATGTATTACCAATTCCAAAATAGTCTGCTCGTTAAAAACTAATAAAAATATTAAATATGAAAAATTCAATCTTATCATTCGTACTTTTGATTTCAGCTATACTGTTCAGTTCAGTATCATGTAGCAGCGACGGTGGAAACTCAAATCCGCCACCAACACCTAACAATGAGGACACATGGAAACTAGACAATTACAACTTCTCTAGATTAACTTCTAATCAAACGTCAACAACATATGTAAACGGAAACCCATTTACTATTTTGAATATAGATTCAAATACCAATAATAGCAATGATCCATTCAAAACCTGTAATTTAACTATTATTTTTAATACTAGTACTACTGGAAACTATACCATAAAATCCCAGACTTCGGTTGTATCAAACACCACACAAAAAATAATGGATATCAGATGTATAGTATCAAATGGTTTGGGGAGTGGTGCTACTTATGAGTCTATTGACTCAAATCTCACTGCAACTGTCACCCAGATAAACGGAAAATTTGTAGTACTCATTAATGAACCTATAACTCTAAACAGAACATCAAACAATGGCCTTTCCCAAGCCCCACAAACTTTTACATTTCGTTGCAATAATGTCCGATAATTAAATAATTGAAAAACAATTATGAAATCTAAAGTTGAAATACTAATATTTCTTTCATTATTCAATATTTTGATATGTAAAGCTCAAAAAAAAGTCGAGATTATGCAGCCAAAAGTTGAGTTTGACATAAAACTAGCCACCGATATGTTAAATGATGGAAATGCAAATATCAAAGGTGTCGCATACTATGAAGGTAGAAGCCCCATAGGTATCAAGTCATCTGAAACAATTTATGCCAGAATGGGTGAAAAAGTCTTTTTATACCCTCTTACGCCATATATTGAAGAATATTTACAACTAAAGAAAAAAAATAAAGAAGGAAAAAGAATAGCTACAATCTCTCCTTTGGCTAATTGCTATAGAATAGAGTCAAAAGTGTATACCACAAATGGGGAATTCATTTTTACCGGATTAAAACCTGGCAAATATTATTTAGAAGTTATGGTACTTTTCCCTTCAGGAACCGGAGGCCGGGAGGCAAGTGGAATTGTTGAAATAGAAGCAGAAAACGAAACTGTTGAATACAAATTGAAATACATCTTCTAACTTTTATATTGATGAAATACTTTTCCCTCTCTATAACAATTCTGTTTTCATCAACAGTATTATCTCAAACAGTGAGAATACCTGACAACAGGTTTAAACAACAAGTCATTGCTTTAGGGTATGACTTAAATGACGACAATCAAATCCAAATTTCTGAAGCTCAAAAAGTTAAAACTCTTTATATTAATGACTTAGGTATTGTAAATTTAGAAGGAATTAATAGTTTCACTAACTTAGAAGAGTTAGGTTGTTACAACAATAAACTTACTTTACTTGATGTTTCAAAGTTAAAAAAATTAAAATTTCTTTATGCATTCAATAATAGAATCGCTAGTTTAAATATCAATGGATTAGTTCAGTTAGAACACCTCCATATCCAAAATAACTCATTCATAACTTCGCTTGATGCTACTAAATTTATCCATTTAAAAGAACTAAACATCAGTGGCAACAGAATTAGTAAACTTGATGTCACAGGCTTGACCTCATTAGAGAAAATTGATGCTGATGACAATAAAATATTATCTATTAAAGTGAGAAGCGCTCCAAATTTAAAACGTTTATCTGTTAAGAACAACCCAATACAAAATACCATTGACGTTAGAGGATTAACTTATCTCGAATACCTAAATTGTGAAGGATGTCAATTATTATATATTAACTTCAGCGGCACAGTCAGCTTAAAAGAATGTTTTTGGTAAATCTTTAAATCTATTCCGTAAATGAAAACAGTAATCACGTTTTTAGGGCTTTTAAATGGTGTCTACATGCTTCTTGATGGAATATTTGTAATAATTACTGGTAAGTATATAGGACCTGAAAAACCCGGTCCATGGGCTGAATTTTTTTATAAAATGAATGTTAACGTCTTTAAACTTGGCTGGCTTTTCATTTTGTATGGTTTACTTTGGTTGGTATGGTTATATGCACTCTGGACAAATAAAGAATGGGCATATCACTTTGGCCTTTTTATAAGCCTTATCTCTTTATGGTATTTACCCTTAGGAACATCAACATCCATAATAATCTTTGTAACACTATTATTTTGGAGACAAAAAATAGGGTTATAAAAATACAAAAACACATCAGATATATAGTGCGGAAAAATAGAAACTGATGATACTAAAATTTCAGCAATTACCCCTAAAAAACACTAGCTCCAAAACAATCATTACTAAAAATCACAATAAAGACAATTGCCCCTGGAAAAAAATTAAGTTGGATTCTTAAATAGTAAAAGTTGAATTTTATTAACTTCAATGTTTTTTAATCAAAAAAAACTCTATGAAACAAAAACAAAGCATGTCAAAAAAACAACTCCTTACATATCTCAGCATAGTTTTTTTGGTTAGTTGGTCAGTACAATTTCTTGCAATAGCTATCAATGGCAGTATTAATGCGGAAGAATCACGTCCGTGGTTAGCCGCAACTATGATATCACCTGCTTTAATAACCCTTTTATATTTTAAAAAAAACATTTTTTTAAGAAATCAGGTCATTATAAAACCCAATATGCAAGTAATAAAAATGATTTTGATAGCGGTAATTATCCCAATAATGATAGGACTATCCATAATTTTGATTCTCCAAAGTTTTGACTTAGGCCAATCTGATTGGTTAGCTTTTGAAAACACTAATGTTACAATTGCTGAAGGACCATGGATTTTGGGTGTCAATAAACAAAACTTAATTTATTTCACCCTTAATATCTTTATCACAGGTACAGTATTTGCTCTCCTAAATGGCATTATTGCATCGGGTGAAGAATTTGCGTGGCGTGGATTCCTTCAAGGACAGTTAATTGAAATTTATGGATTGAATAGAGGAATACTCATTTTAGGGTTTATTTGGTCAATGTGGCATCTTCCGGCTTTACTAAACGGATACAATTTCTCTGAAAACCCAATATTGGGTAGCCTCATATTCTTCCCTATTCAAATGATGTCCCTTTCGGTTTTCTACGGATGGTTAACAATTAAATGTAAAAGCTTTATTCCTGCTGCTATCGCACATGGTGCACTAAATAGCATTCAGGAAGCTATTATATTTAATACAACATTACAAGTCCCTATGATTTATCTCTACTGCATAAAAACTACGGTAACTTTACTGATTGGATTAACTTTTCTATTTTTATTAAAAAGAGATTTCAGTAATCTTAAACTTTAAATCAAAATTAAGGTAACCCCTTTTCTAAAATCAAAATCTTCCAAGATTTTTATGCAATTAGTGTACTCAAGTACTAAGCATAAGTCGATAAAATAACAATAGTAAATAAACATGAAAAATATAGTAATAATAATATTTCTATCACTAAACGCAATAAGCTTCGGACAAAAGACCACTAAATTCGCCGACTCAATTCGAGCCGTTTATAATATTCCTGAAATTAGCTATGCGGTAATTGATTCACGAGCAACGTTGGAAATTGAAGCGTTAGGATTACATTCAATTAACTCAAAAGAGCAAGCAACATTAAATGACAGGTTTCACATTGGATCAAATACAAAAGCAATGACAGCATTTATGATTGCAAAATATGTAGAAAATGGAAAACTGGATTGGACAACAAAGTTCTTTGATATATATCCTGAATGGAAAGTGACAAGTAAAAATGATTATCAAAATATTACCTTACTAGAATTACTTTCTCACAAAGCAAGAATACAGGCTTTTCAGGGTGAAGACGATCCAAAAATCCCCGAATTCAAAGGAACTAATCAAAAAAAAAGGGAACAATTCGGAAAGTTTGTATTAACATTAGAATGCGTGAAGCTTGATAAAGAAAATCCTTTTATTTATTCAAATGCAGGCTATACTTTAGCGACTTTAATGTTAGAGAGAGTTACTGGAAAAAGTTGGGAGCAATTAGTAAACAAAGTATTCAATAAGGATTTGAAATTAAACGTAAAACTTTCTTGGCCTGAAAATCAAAAACGTAAGGACACATGGGGACATGCTACTGAAAATGGAAAACTAAATCCTATCCCTTCAACCGTTGATTATCACCTTGATTACACCGAACCGGCAGGAGACATCAATATAAAATTAAAAGACTTTATCAAATTTATTCAACTAAATTTGATGGGACTTGATGGTCAGGATAATTATTTAAAATCAAAAACCTACAAATTAATCCACAAAGGTGTTGAAAATTATTCATTGGGTTGGTTTAATATTTATGAAAATGGTAAAGAGCTTTCAGTCCACTCAGGCACAGGAGCTTTTACATACTTCACTATAATACACATAGATAGACTAAAAAAAAGAGCGTACATTATTTTTGCTAACTCCTTTAATACAGAAACCCAGCAAGGAGTCAGAGTATTGATGAGAAAACTTAAAGAAAATTACGGAAGTTAATTTGATTAAAAAAGTTTCTTTGTTAACTACGGGTATTTCTGTTAAATAAATTCGAAATTTTTCAATAAAAAATAATCTTACAAAAAACTAACATAATTAGTTTAATGAAAGCTATAATCTGTCCTGAATATGGTCCTCCTGAGGTCTTAGAAATGGTTGAATTAGCAAAGCCTAAACCTCTAGATGATGAAATACTCATCAAAATTAAAGCTACAGCGGTAAACTCATCTGATATAAGAGTTAGAGGACTAAAAGTGTCTGGAATTTTACGCTTAATAATGAGAATTGTTCTTGGTTTTAAAAAACCAAGAAAACTAGTGTTAGGACAAGTGTTTTCCGGGATAGTTGAAGAAACCGGTAAAAGAACAAAACAATTCAAACCTCTCGATGAAGTTTACGGAATGACAGGTCTCAAGTTTAGTTGTAATGCAGAGTATGTGTGTGTTAAGGAAAATAGTGCCGTTTTGCTAAAACCTTCAAAAGCTTCATTTGAAGAGGCAGCTGCTATAATTTTTGGAGGATGTACGGCTATTTATTTTTTGAGAAAAGGAAAAGTAAATGAAAAACCAAATTCTGAAGTCTTAATTTGTGGGGCTACAGGTTCAGTAGGATCATCAGCTATACAAATTGCAAAATTTTATAGAGCAAGAGTAACTGCTGTTTGTAGCGATAAAGGAATTGAATTGTCTAAATCTCTAGGAGCAGACACAATTGTAGATTACACTAAAGAAGATATTACTCAAAGCACTAAAAAATTCGATATCATTTTTGATTGTGTTGGAAAAATGAATAAAAAAAAACACAAACACTTACTTTCTCAAAATGGTAAATATATCACTGTTGGTGGATTGGATACTGCTAAGGAGTCAAAAGAACAATTACTCTTTCTAAAAAAACTTTACGACAAACAAATATTAAAACACGTAATTGATAAAACTTATCCACTCGACGAAATAATTGAAGCACATCAATATGTAGAACTCGGGATAAAAAAAGGAAATGTTATAATTACTATCTAACCATAATGATTTTTTTTAAGTTGCTTTACAATGACAACCATTTATAATTATTCAATACAAATATTAACACAACCCCTCATCAAACAAGGGGGTCCGCGTAACACAACCTAAACTTTTAGGTAAAACAAAATACCTGCAAACAGGTATTCTTTTATGGGTTTTGTAGCTGTAATTTTGAATCTCATCTTCACTAAAATAAGCAACTATGAAACTCAAAACTACGCTTCTCTCAATAACATTTATTTTTTTACTCCATATACAAACAGGAGTATCACAAACAACATATTTTGTCGATGGCTCAAAACCGGATAATTCAGGTGCAGGTACAACTTGGGCTACAGCTAAAAGAGATTTACAAATAGCAATTAACAATGCAACTGATGGGGACCAAATTTGGGTTAAAGCAGGAACGTACTTGCCTACTCATGACCCTTTCAATAACACTTCCCCTGCCAATAATAGAGATAAAACATTTTCACTAAAAAATGGGGTGAAAATTTATGGCGGTTTTACAGGAACAGAAACGCTTTTAAGCCAAAGAAATTGGAAAACGAATTTAACAATTCTTAGCGGTGACTTGGGTGTGGTAAACAGCTTAGCTGATAACTCTTATCATGTGGTAATCAGTATTAATCTTTCTAATACAACCCTTCTTGATGGTTTTACTATTACTAAAGGATATGCAACCGCACCAGGTAATTCTACTATCACAGTCAATACAAGAGTTATTGAACGTTATCATGGTGGTGGTGTTTTCAATTCACACTCAGGCACTAATTTTACAAACTGTACTGTAACACTCAATAGCGCAGATTGCACCAACACCGATAATGACGCTGTCGGAGCCGGAATTGTCAACAATCTTTGTACTTCAACATTCACTAACTGCTTAATTGATAATAACTCGTTTCTTGTAGGAGGAGCAAGTTTTGGTGTTTTCGGGGCGGGAATGGCAGTTAATGGAGGGAATTGTTCTATTATAAGCTGTATCTTTTCAAATAATTCCGGTGGTTCTGGATCTATTGATGGCTCAAGAGGAGGAGCAATGACATTAGACGGAACCGCAACTATACAAAATACAATTTTTTACAATAACTCTTCTCAAAATGGTGCAGCTATCCAATTTGGTGGTGGTTCAAATAATTTATCAACTATTACAAACTGTACTTTCGCCAACAATACTTCATCTTTTGCTGGGACTGCCTATCAAGGGTATTCAAAAGCAACTTTTAAAAATTGTATTTTTTGGAACAATAATCCAACCTCAAGTGGAGTAGCTGGTAGAAATGAAATTTACAGTCAAGAAAACAATGTTGCTAATCAACCTACTTTCATAAACTGCATCATAAGGGATGCCAGTGGAAGTCCATTGGCTGTTACCAACACAATTATAACTAACAGTCTCAACAGCAACCCTTTGTTTAGCAACATATCTGATGGCAATGGGCCAGACAATGTGTGGGGTACTAATGATGACGGACTTACGATACAAAGTACTAGTCCAGCCAAAAATTTTGGAATAGCCGGAGCAGGAATTCCAACTATAGATATAATAGGAAATGTACGAGATAGTCAACCCGATTTAGGAGCTTACGAATACCTAACTCCATGCTCAAACCCAACTGTTTTTAATGTTGTCGGAGGAGGAGCCTATTGTAGTGGTGGTTCAGGACAAACCATATCTGTCTCAAACTCTGAAATTGGGGTATTTTATCAACTAAAAAATGGCGGCACCAACGTAGGAAGCCCGATAAATGGTAATGGAAGTTCGCTTAGTTTCGGTAGTCAAACCGTTCCAGGTACATACACAGTTGATGCAACTAGAACAATTGGTGGATGTTCATCTACAATGAATGGAACAGCTATAATTTCAGTTAATCCAAATGTAACACCAACTTTTACAGCAGTGAGTCCTATTTGCTCTGGAGCTACACTAAACGCCTTGCCAACTACTTCCAATAACGGTATCATCGGTACTTGGGCTCCGGCAATCAACAATACCGCTACAACAACCTATACGTTTACTCCAAATGCCGGACAATGTGCTACCACAACAACATTAACCATTACGGTTAATCCAAATGTAACACCAACTTTTACACCAGTGAGTCCTATTTGCTCTGGAGCTACACTAAACGCCTTGCCAACTACTTCCAATAACGGTATCACCGGTACTTGGGCTCCGGCAATCAACAATACCGCTACAACAACCTATACGTTTACTCCAACTGCCGGACAATGTGCTACCACAACAACATTAACCATTACGGTTAATCCAAATGTAACACCAACTTTTACACCAGTGAGTCCTATTTGCTCTGGAGCTACACTAAACGCCTTACCAACTACTTCCAATAACGGTATCACCGGTACTTGGGCTCCGGCAATCAACAATACCGCTACAACAACCTATACGTTTACTCCAACTGCCGGACAATGTGCTACCACAACAACATTAACCATTACGGTTAATCCAAATGTAACACCAACTTTTACACCAGTGAGTCCTATTTGCTCTGGAGCTACACTAAACGCCTTACCAACTACTTCCAATAACGGTATCACCGGTACTTGGGCTCCGGCAATCAACAATACCGCTACAACAACCTATACGTTTACTCCAACTGCCGGACAATGTGCTACCACAACAACATTAACCATTACGGTTAATCCAAATGTAACACCAACTTTTACACCAGTGAGTCCTATTTGCTCTGGAGCTACACTAAACGCCTTACCAACTACTTCCAATAACGGTATCACCGGTACTTGGGCTCCGGCAATCAACAATACCGCTACAACAACCTATACGTTTACTCCAAATGCCGGACAATGTGCTACCACAACAACATTAACCATTACGGTTAATCCAAATGTAACACCAACTTTTACAGCGGTGAACCCTATTTGCTCTGGAGCTACACTAAACGCCTTGCCAACTACTTCCAATAACGGTATCATCGGTACTTGGGCTCCGGCAATCAACAATACCGCTACAACAACCTATACGTTTACTCCAACTGCCGGACAATGTGCTACCACAACAACATTAACCATTACGGTTAATCCAAATGTAACACCAACTTTTACACCAGTGAGTCCTATTTGCTCTGGAGCTACACTAAACGCCTTGCCAACTACTTCCAATAACGGTATCATCGGTACTTGGGCTCCGGCAATCAACAATACCGCTACAACAACCTATACGTTTACTCCAAATGCCGGACAATGTGCTACCACAACAACATTAACCATTACGGTTAATCCAAATGTAACACCAACTTTTACACCAGTGAGTCCTATTTGCTCTGGAGCTACACTAAACGCCTTGCCAACTACTTCCAATAACGGTATCACCGGTACTTGGGCTCCGGCAATCAACAATACCGCTACAACAACCTATACGTTTACTCCAAATGCCGGACAATGTGCTACCACAACAACATTAACCATTACGGTTAATCCAAATGTAACACCAACTTTTACACCAGTGAGTCCTATTTGCTCTGGGGCTACACTAAACGCCTTACCAAATACTTCCAATAACGGCCTCTCTGGTACTTGGTCTCCGGCGCTAAACAATACCGCTACAACAACCTATACGTTTACTCCGGATCCCGGACAGTGTGTAGCAACCACAACCTTAACAATCACTGTAAATACAACTCCCCAACCAACAGGGAATAGTACTCAAAGTTTTAACGTTGGAAATATAGATGAAGCAACCATAGCCGATTTAATTGTGAATCCTTCAAATGTCACTTGGTATGGAACGCTTTCAGATGCAAATTCAGGAATCAATCCTCTTTCAACCTCAACAATCCTAATCAACGGAGCAAGTTATTTTGCGGTATCTACAGCAAATGGATGTCCAAGTCAACCTTTTGAAGTAACAGTTACCGTTACATTAAGTACTAACTCATTCAATAACGAATCGATTTCCATTTATCCAGTACCAACCAAAGGAGTAATTTACATAAATGCTAATTTTAGGTTAAACACAATAAGTGTTGTCAATACTTTGGGACAAACCCTAATCAACCAAAAATCAAACTCTAATGACACTATAATTGATTTATCCTCTTTGGCAAGTAGCGTTTATTATTTAAGAATTGAATCTGAGCATTGGCAAAAGACAGTCAGAATAATAAAAGAATAATTTAAATGAAATATAGTGTAATAATAAAGTTATTTTTATTAGTAAACCTGAATACTTTTTTAGTAAATAGTCAAACTATTTCTCCAAAGGAAATTCTTAATCAATGCGCTTTAACATTAAAAAGCCAGCGTTCTTTCGTCTACGATGCAGCATATAAATTTAAATTCTTTGATCAAGATTCTATCATATCCTATCAAAAATATAAATGTGAAGTAATAAAAGCACCTCTTGACACTATTTTGGGGTATCACGCCCGTGTATCAAATGATAATGAAGAAAGAATATACAACGGCGAAGATTTCAATATAATTTGGCATAAAGTAAAAGAAATTCATAATGATATTCCTTCTGTAAATGGAAAAAAGTTTACCGTTAATAACATAAAAAAAGAATACATTCCAATATTTCTCTATTCAGAAAAGCCTTTTAATAACTTAATAAATAAAGGTTTTAATTGGAAAATCTCTGACACAATAATTGATAACTATGCCACATGGAAAATAGAACTGCTATTACCTCCAAATGAAGAAATCACATACCTAAAAAAAGTTGTTTATGTTGAAAAAGGATCGAAGTTACCACTCAAAACAAAAAGTTATGCTAAATACAGAGATATCCAGAACGAATACTTTGAAATAACGCTAGAGAATTATAAGCTCAACACCTTACAACCAAACGATTTAAAATCTGACAAGTTACCTCAGGACTACAAAGTCATTAACTATAAACCAATAGAAACTCCAAAAATTCATATCAAAAATAATTTTCAAGTCGGAGAAATAAAAGCTACTGATATTACTGGAAAAGAAATTATACTGAATTTAAGCAGCACTGAAAACAATTTAGTGCTACTGGACTTTTGGCATTTTGCCTGTGCACCATGCCTAAAACTAATACCAAGACTAAACGATCTTTACAATAAGAATAAAAATAGTGGATTAACAATATATGGCCTTAATCCATATGATAATTCATCAAATAAAATTGAAATAATTAAAAAATTTTCAAATTCAGAAAATATACAATATCCGCTCCTCTTTATTGAAAAAATGTTCATTGATGAACATAGCATTGATACATTTCCAACTACAATTCTTCTAAAAAACGGACAATTATTATACTCCTTTGTTGGTTACTCAGAAGAGCACTTTGAAACCTTAGAAAAATTAATTCAAGAAAGCGTGAAAACCAATTAAGGCTCTAATTAATATAAAAAACAAACAAAATTAAAATAATGAAAATAGATAACCCTGCTTTCGACTATGAAAAATCAGGTCAGAAATATTCTGGTCACAGACAAACAGAACCAAAAATTGCTGAATATATTAATACCGCTTTGGGAAATGCAAAAACAGTGCTTAATGTGGGAGCTGGTGCAGGTTCTTATGAACCGTCAGACAGATATGTAATGGCGGTAGAACCATCATTAGTTATGAGACAGCAAAGGCTAAATAATAACAAAACTCCTGCAATTAATGCAAAAGGAGACAATCTTCCTTTTGACGACAAATCATTTGATGCAACCATGGCCATGATTACCATCCATCATTGGCCGGATATTCCTAAGGGATTAGCGGAATTAAGAAGGGTTACAAAAGGACCTGTAATTATTATGACTTTTGATCCGGCAGCACTAGATAAATTTTGGAATGCTAAGTATTTCCCTGAATTAATCGAAGTCGAAAAAGCAAGACTCCCTCCTATCGAACTAATCACAAATGCTTTGGGAGGAGATTGTAAAGTAATTGAAATCCCAATACCATTAAACTGTGCTGATGGTTTCCAAGAAGCCTTCTACGGTAGACCTGAAGCATTTTTACAAAAAGAGGTAAGATTGTCACAATCTGCTTGGGGATTTTTATCAGAAGAAGTTGAAAATAAATTAGTAAAAAAACTATATGACGACTTAAAATCTGGAGAATGGGATAAAAAATATGGTCACTTCAGAACCCAACCCTATTTCACTTGTGCCTTGCGATTAATTGTATCAACAAAATAGAATAGTATTGACAGCATGGAGAGCTTTACTTCGATTAAACCATCAAATGAAAAACTTAATGATTACATAGAATCCTATTATTTTCACAAATCTGACAGTAAAAATTCTGTATCAAAAATAATTTTTTTCCCAAATACAAAAAATGCACTAACCATATACAAAAATGCTGATTTCAGTTTAAATAATAACCATATTAAGATTGCACGAATAATTAATAAGAGTGATACTGGTTATGTAACACTTTATGGGGGAATTCAAAAAAATCATATCATATCAGAAATTAATACTCCTTTTGATAAAATCGGTATAATTTTTAAACCATTAGGCATAAATTATTTTATAAGTGATAAGCTTGAAAATATCCTATCTAAACAAGAAGATTATAAGTTTTCACATTTTAACAACAAAATTGAAGATTACTTGGATAAAGTTTATGAAACTGAAGATCTTCAAAAAAGAATACAATTGCTTGAATCCTTTCTAATAAGTGTATACAATCATGACTTTCATGACGAAACAATTCTCATGGCAATAAATTTAATTGAAAACTCATCAAATAAATTAAAAATAATTGAAGTAGCAAATGAGTTGAAAATTTCCGAAAAAACATTAAATAGGAAGTTCAAATCTCATCTGAATTGCACTCCAAAACATTACCAGAAAGTATTCTTATTCAGAAAAGTACTTGAAGATTACATTAGCAGAAATGGAAAAATAACATTAACCGACTTAACCTATAAAAATTTTTACTACGATCAATCTGACCTAATAAAAAGTTTCAAAACGTTTACAAATAAGAACCCTTTAAAGCTGTTTAAAGAACTTAAAGATTTGGGAAATAACATTTTTTGGATAAAATAATCAATGTCTATTTTCTACAATTTTTACAAGGAGTACAAATCTATTTTTGGCTGAATTTAATTTAAATAAACAATGAATAAAACATTTCTAATAATTTTCTCTTTGATCGGTAATATTTTGTTTGCTCAGAATAAAGAAATAAAAGGTGTCGTTCTGGATATAGAAACAAATGAAAAAATTGCATTTGTTTCCATTTACCAAAAAAACAAAAATGGAGAAGAAAAGTTTGGGATAATGTCTAACGAAAAAGGAGAGTTTATATTAACTGTTCAGAATGAAACCATTGAGGTAATTTTCTCCCATATAAATTACAAGACTGAAAAAATTAAAATTGAAGACTTAATTAAAAAACCTCTAGCGAAACTAGTTGTCAATAATGTAAGACTCGATGAAGTAAAAATAACCAATACTTCTCCAAAAACGATACTAAAAAATGCTGTCGAGAATTCTTCGCGAAAAGCAGATAAAAACATCTTACTCAACTCCTACTCGAGAGAAATTACTAAAATCAATGACCAATATGAAAACATCTCAGATGCCATGATTGATTTTTACGTTAACAAAAAAAATGGAAGCTCCAAATTAGTAGTCAATCAAAGTCGAGCTTTTGTAAAAGATACTGTAAAGCTAAAAAAAAGTTTATCGGTTTTTGATGTTAGAAAATTTGTGAAGAATGCATATGATTTCAACTTGATTAAAAAAATAGCGAATTCAAAAAACTATGAATTCCAAATACAAGATCAGTCAAATGATAATGACAAAGAATTCCAAAACATAAAAATCATACCAAAAAAAGAGATCCAGGAAATGCTTTATGAAGGATATGCCATCATCGACACAAAAAACAATACTATTGCAGAAATCAAATTACAATCCTCGAAATACCATAAAGAATTCGCAAAATATGCTAACGTAATTCTCTTTGAAATGAGAATCAACAACACGATAGAATGGTCAAAATTTAGAACCATAGACGACAAATATATACTCGTCTACAATAAAGATGGTTTAGAAATATCTTTTAAGATGAAAGATGAAACGGCCAAAGATTATGTCTTGAATGCAACCTGTGACATTTTCATTCAAGATTTTAGAGAAAATGTTACTGTACCGCAAGAAACTTATAATAAAAAGTCAATATTTCAGTCGGGGACGAAATACACTGAGGAATATTGGAAGCAAATAAAATCATACCCATTCACGGAAGAAGAACAAAACTTTATACAATCATTCAATTAAAATTTAATCTATGAAAACAAAAACAAAAGTGTTATTATTCATGTTAGCCCTCTATCAATTCTCTGGGTTTGCTCAAGAAGTTAAAATTGATCAGTTATTAACCTCGAAAGTATGGAAAATTGATGTAGATGCCTTAAAACCACTCATCATGTTAAGAATGGCTGAAATGGAAGAAATGAAATCAATGTCAGAGTATGAACAAAAAATTTCAGTAAAAGCTGTTATAATGACAATTGAAAAAATGAGATACCATTTTTATAATGATTTCAACTTTAAAATTGTTTTTAACCCTAATACTACTCAAAGCGGAACGTATGAAATAATTCATAAAACCAATGAGATAATACTAAAAACGAACCAAGAAGAAGATAAAGTATATAAAATTGGAACTGTCGAAGAAAATAAAATACATCTTATAAGTACAGGAAAGAATTATGACTTAATCCTTATTCCCGAAAATTAGAAAAACAAATCATAACAAAACAATAATCCAATCAATTCCAACAAAATAGTAATTCAATAAAATCAATTAATAAATTAAATATATCATTTTAGCCATGAAAAAATTATTGCTTACCACATCTATTTTCTTAATAACAATGCTTTGCAATGCACAGGAAAAAGATAAAACAGAAGAAAAAGATAATGCTAGAAAAACACTATGGTTATTTAAATACAAAATGGGGTTCTCTGAACTCACCCTTTATGATTTACATAAAGTAAATGGTGCAATGTATCAGTTCGATTTAATGCTTTCAAGTAGACTCAGCGAGAGGTTTAGACTTGAATACGGTTTAGGGACCTCAGAATTTAGAGGTAATCATATAGTTCTTGATGAATACACCGATATCAAAAATCAATATGTAAGAGTACCAGTAAATTTAATGTATACGCGAGACATACTGAATAATGTTTCAATTATTAGTGGCATAGGTTTTCATGGGAGCTATTTGTATTCCTCAAAAACTTATGATATTACCGAAAAAAATGTAGGATTAATTTTTGGGGTTAGCCTCCAATATGGTGTTCGATTTAAAATAAATGACGATTCTAACATTACCTTATCTTACGAATTCCAAAGTGATTGTAACAAATCAAAAACTTATGAATATGGACCAACTCCGGCCGAACAAAGAATATCGGCTTCTAGTTTACTTTCTTTAGGCTTTGTTCATAAACTATAAAAAATATAAAGACGTAAAAAAATGAAAACACCGTTAATCTTCATAAGTTATGTCGTAATATTTCTACATTCGAGTTACTTATTATCTCAAAACAACCAACCTATTGTGGTTGCCAGTGGTCTCCCACAAGGTGTAACTAGTTTTGACTTTCACAACCAAGACATCTATTTTACAATAACCAATAATCAGCATATAATTGGTAAAGTAAATAGCTCAAACAACAATCAAATGTACGAGGTCATCAACAACAATGTTTACACACCTTTCGGCTTAACTGTAAATCAAGACATCTTGTACTTTTCAGAAGTAATTCCTGAAAGGATCTCTAGAATTAATTTAAATCAAACTAATTTACAAACAGAATCTCTAATCGTGGGCTTTGAGGGAAATGGTCCCAAAAATTTAAAAGTATATGACAATAATTTATATTTCTCTCAATTCATAATGAACATCAACAAGGTACCGTTAAATAATTTTAATGCTCAACCGCAATTAGTAACTACTTGGCTACCACATCAATTTGACTTTATCAAAGAGGGAAACTTTCTTTACACCACAACCTTTGGTAATGAAATGTTTAGTGCAGTAGTGAAAATTGATTTAACCCAACCTTTAGGCTCACAGCCTGAAATAATAGTTGAGATTCTTGAACCGGTTTCATTAGCTAAAATAGGTCAGTACCTTTTCGTTTCTACAAATGACCATAAAATTTACAGGGTCAATTTAAATCAATTAAATCTTGAACCTGAACTGTTTTATCAACCCAATGATGAAGTTAGCTACTTAGGTGGTAATATTAAAGCGCACAACAATGAGCTTTATTTTTCCTACAATGAAGCAGATTTTACCACAGAAACCATTTCCGGAAAAATCATGAAATTCACAGAAAATCAATTAAACAATCCTGATGCTAATTTTAACATTCCGGTATCATTATATCCAAATCCTTCGTCAGATTATATCGAAGTAAGAACTAATAATGAAATAACAATAAACAGTATTGAAGTGTATGATTTATTAGGCAGAAAATGTTTAAACACTACACTAATCAATAATAAAATAGATATTAATCAACTTATTCCTGGGGTATATACATTAAACATGCACACAACTGATGGACTAACGATATCTAAGAAGATTGTGAAAAAATAATTTAATCAAAGACCACAAGTCGAAATCCATCATTATCTTTTAGATCAAGATTGATACAACTCAATATTGACTTAAAATTTAACGATGGATTTTTAACAATTTCGAAAATGATTAAAAGGTTATGCAAAAAAGTATAATAAATAAATCCAACTCTCAGAATCATACACTCACAAAAATTATTTTTTATATATTTTTTTTTCTGTTGCTTAAATTTATTGTTGTTTTTTTGGTTGTGCACAATAATCTTTATTCTCAAACAAATATGAATCCAAAATTCTCAACAAAGGACTTCCCTCCTAATGCAATTGAAAAGGAGAATTATACCTTAGAATTTAATGATAACTTTGAAAAGGATTCAATTAATTTAAAAAACTGGATACCATATTATTTACCTCAATGGAGTTCAAGAGATAAATCAAGACCAAATCTAACAATCAAGAACAGTAAGTTGATACTCCAAATTACTAAAGAACAAAAGCCCTGGTGTCCCGAGTTTAACGAGAATGTGAAATGTTCCTCAATTCAAACCGGAATATTTGCTGGACCACTAGGCTCAAATATTGGCCAACATAAATTTTTCAACCCAAAACATTGCATTGTCAGAGAGGAACAAACCAATCGACATACATACCTACCTCAATTTGGCTACTTCGAAATAAGAGCAAAAGCATTAAACACAGCTTCAAATGTTGTTTCTTTATGGATGATAGGTTACGAAAATCAACCTGAAAAATCGGGAGAGCTCTGTATATTTGAAATTAAAGGTGCGTCGGTCTCAGAAATGCAGGCAACTGTAGGGTATGGAATCCACAAGTTCAATGATCCTTTGTTAAAAGAAGAATTTTACGAAGATATTTTCAACCTCGATGTGACAAAATTCCATATTTACGCCGCAGAATGGTTGCCCAATAAAATTATTTTTTACATCGATAATCAAAAAATTAAAGAAATATACCAATCACCAAATTATCCTATGCAATTTATGTTGGGTATTTACGAACTCCCAAGCAAAAAATTCAAAAAAGAAGATAATGTTTACCCAAAAAACTTCATTGTAGATTATGTTAGAGGATATAAAATAAAGAGTTGAATTTATTTGAATAATTTTAATTGAATCTCCACAACAATTTATAAACAAAAACTATTAAATAGAAAGTCAAGAACTGTAAATAAAAATCATCTAAAATGAATATCACAACTAAATTTCAAAAAATATTAGCTTTTCAAATGGACAATAAAGTTGATATTATTGATGCTTTAAACAATACAATATCAATAAGCCAAATCGATAAAATTGAAAACTTACTTAAAGAAAAATTGCCAGATGATATAATTGAACTTTATACATATGCTAACGGACAAAAGCAAAATGATAAAGGGATTTTCTTCGATTTTTCCTTTTGTACCGCCGATGAAATAATAAAGCAATTGGAATTTAGTAAAAGTTTATTAAATCCCAAAATAAAAGATATTTCAAATCCGGAACAATCCGAAAAAATGATAAAAAAAGTTGTAGATTTACTAATAAGTAAGGCCCCTAAAAGCAAGTTTTTCGGGCTTCAAAAAGCTTGGTATAGTATTGTATTTAGTTGCAGTACCAACAGTTCTGAAGGTCCTTACCTTTACGTATCCGAAACTTCTAAAGATCTGGAAAGAAAAATACTAAACATCAACTCTGATGAGCACAATAAAATATTAGAAATTGTAAAACAACTCAAAGATTTAGAGAAAAAAACATACAAGTGGGATAAATTAAAAATGGTTATTTATGCCTCTGGCAATTATAAAGTTGATCGCTCAACTTTTAACTTCAACAACGACATCCCTTTTACTTCTAATCCTATAAATGCTATTCAAAAAAAATATTTTCACTACAAATGGTTACCCATTTTTTCAGACAGTGCAGGTAACTACATTGGTATAGACCTTGATCCAGACAAAAAAGGAAAAAAAGGACAAGTTATAAACTTTGGCAGAGATGAAGAAAACATGTTCGTTTTTGCCGACAATTTAGATAACTTCTTTGATAAAATACTAAATGAACTGGATAAAAAAAACAACCTTTTATTAAATTCTTCATCTCTTACATTCGAAACGCTCAAGGAAATAACAAAATCCAATCAAGATTTTTAATTTTTGCAATTAAACATTTCTTTTTAAACAATTTGTCTATTGCTGCTAATTTATGATAATAGATAATGTTGCTATACTTTAAAATATTTACCGCTAAACCAAATCAAAATGAAACGAATTTTCTATGTAGTAATTTTACTTACATTGTTAAGTTGTCAAACAGCAACTAAACAGACAAAATCTCTTCAAAATAACATTGAACAAATTCTTGTCGATAAAAAAGCAACAGTGGGGGTTTCAGTTATTGGATACGACGGGAATGAATTAGTGGCAATTAATTCCAATAAGCAATTTCCTTTACAAAGTGTTTTCAAATATCACATTGCTTTAACAATGTTATCCCAAATCGATGAAGGAAAGTTTTCTCTGGACCAAAAAATAGAAATCCAAAAAAAAGATTTACTACCCAATTTATGGAGCCCCCTAAGAGAAGAGAATCCAAATGGAGGAAAATTTAAGATCTCAAAACTAATTGAATATTCCGTTTCTTATAGTGATAATGTAGGATGCGATATTTTGCTTAGGCAACTTGGTGGCCCAATCGCAGTAGAAAACTATATAAAGAAAAATAATATTAAGGATATATCAGTTAAGTTAAACGAGGAAACAATGCAGTCCAACTGGGATTTGATGTATCAAAACTGGATAACTCCCAAAGCAGCTAACCAATCTCTAATAACTTTTTTTGAAAATAAAAACAAAGCGCTCTCAAAAAAGAGCCACGAGTTTATTTGGAAAGTGATGAAAGAAACTGATACCGGCGAAAACAGATTAAAAGGTGGTTTGCCAAAAGGAACAGCAGTAGCTCACAAAACAGGCTCCTCAGGAACTAACAAGAAAGGAATAACAGAAGCAGTCAATGATATTGGAATCGTATTTTTACCCAATGGAAAATATTTCTTTATAAGTGTATTTGTTACAAACTCTGAAGAAAATCAGAAAACAAACGAAAAGATAATAGCTGACATTGCAAAAGCAGCCTGGTACTATTACACTTCTAAAACCAAATAAAAAACAAACTCCTATTTTATCAATATAAATTACTCAAACGGTTTAATTGTTGAAAGTGGTTTAGAAAATAATAACTTGTCTTCAATTAACAATCACTGCAAGCAAACCCTACATCAAATTTTAAAGATAAGCCCTCAAATAAAAAAATATTTGCAACAAAGAAAATTCACAAATCAATTTTATACTTAATTACATTTATACTGGCAACACAATACTGTTCGTTATTCTTTCAGATATTATTTATTTTTTTCCCATTCTCGTTTTAACATTGCATATTGAAATTCACTTCCCCATTTTCCTTTAAAGAAAATATTTTCAATAAAATGACCTTCTTGTCTAAAACCTATACTTTTTAACAAGTTGATTGAAGCAATATTTTCAACATCAACAATTTCAACTACCCGGTGTATTTCTTTTGTTTCAAATAAAAAAGTCAAAATGCCTTGTAAAACTTCTTTGGCAAAACCTTTTCTCTGTTCAAGATGTGAAATAGTTATCCCTATTTCTGCAATTCGCTTATCATAAGAGTCTAACTTAATAGCGCAGTCTCCGATAAGTTGTTTTGTATCTATGTTTTCAATTCCATATTGTACCCATTCCCCTTCTATACCAAAATGTTTTGTTGAATTTTCTGCAATAAATATTTTAGCTTGCTCCAATGTCATAACATCAAATCCTTGGTACTTTGTAACTTCAGGGTTTGATCGATATAAATAAAAATCAGACAGATCTGATAATTCTAAATGTCGAATTTTAAGTCGTTTCGTTTGTATGTTTAAATTTTGCATTATATCTTTTTATGTTTGTATCTATTTGTTGACTCTAAAGAACAATTTCAGTTCTTACTATACAAATTATCTTTCCGGATAATTTAAAATTAAACTGCGTATATCTTCATGGATGTAGTATTCTCTTCTAATAAATTTTTGATAAAAATCATACAAATCTTAATTTAAGTTCCAATAACAGATGTGAGGTAGTATTGTTCTTTTAACTGAACCTGATTATTTTAACAAGCTCCAGTTAATAACTGGCTTTTTATTATAGTACCTCAGGGTTAGCTATATTTGTTGGATTACCGTTAATAAAATTTATTACGTTTTCAAATGCTTTTCCAAAATATAATTCATATCCATTTAGTTCGACATAACCTAAATGTGGAGTACAAATCACATTTGGTAATTTAAGTAATTCAAAGTTCCTGTCATAAATAGGTTCGATTTCATAAACGTCTATCCCAACATATGTAGGCCTACCTAACTTCAAGCTTTTCAATAATTTCCCTTTTTCGATAAGCTCTGCTCTTGCTGTGTTAATTAAAACTGAATCTTCTTTCATTGATAGTAAGTCACTTTCTTTAACAATTTCAAGTGTATTATCAGTTAGTCTGAGGTGCAATGTAATGATATCAGATGTTTCGAAAAACACTTCTTTTGATTCTGCCATTTCAAAACCATCAGCAACCGCTTTCTCCCTTGAAGACTCACTTCCCCAAACTAAAACTCTTGCTCCAAAGACTTTGGCATATTGAGCAATTTTTTGTCCTATTTTCCCATAACCCCAAATACCTATTGTTTTTCCGTAAATTGTAGAACCAATGTTAATTTGCCAATCTCCGTTTTTCATTCCTTCGACTGCTTGTGGTATTTGTCTAACTGTATTCATCATTAAGGCCCAAGTCAATTCAGCAGGTGCAATTGGTGAACCAACCCCTTCTGCAACTGCAACTTTATATTTAGTGCAATCGGCTAAGTTTAAATGATTAGATATTTTTCCGGTTTGACTGATTAATTTAAGGTTCGGAAGTAAAGAAAGAAGTGCTTCATTAACTTCTGTTCTCTCTCTTATCAGTACAAGAATCTCGGTGTTCATAAGCTTTTGTGCTAAAACTTCAATGTTCTTTTCCGTATAATTTATTACTTGTACTTCTTGATTTTGTATTAAAGAGAAACACTTTAATTTTTTAATAACATTTTGGTAGTCATCTAAAACTGTTATTGTCATATGAATATTTTTTATTTAAAGAGGGTTGAAACAAATTTAAATATTTGTCAAAAAACTATATAACTTCGGTACAAATTAACTTAAAACGATGATAGTAGATGTGAAACCGCTTTAACAAATAATTAATAATATGAATAGCTATAGTGGGTCATGATATAAAAATCAATTCATTTACTCATTATGATTCACTAAAACTGTTATTGATTATTAGGACATTAAATAATCATAATACACACTATCTTAAAAACAAATAATTACCTTTTGTAATGCAATAAATCATCGCTTGAGTTTTAACCAAAAATTTAAATTCGAGACTCAACCTTAGACTAAAATGAAGACTAATTAGAATTTACCCTGAAAAAATATATAAATATTTTACTTTTTTGTGCTTGTTGTCTGATTGATTTTTTGTTCCCAAATCAGATTATCTTTTTTGTCAAAATATTTTACGCCTACAAAGTTTAAACTGTCTTTAATCTTGAATATATCGTTATTAGCATTCCCAAATCCTAACACAAGTTTTCCTTTGGCATCCTTAAGAATTAAAGCACGGGTTCCATCCGAAAGAACTACAGCATGAAAAGCTTCCCTCCCATTTTCAGGATCATCCAAGCCTAGGGCAACTCCACTTCTGCCATCATCAAAGGTATGAGTACCAAAACCTCCCACTTCCAAACCCTTTTGATTATTTAAAAGAACTCCTGTAGGTAAAAAAATACGCCTCCCAACGTTGGGGTCCGAAAGCTTGTCTCCTAACTGCAATACATCCAAACCGTTTTCATTCATTATTACCATCCCAAATGCACTATGTCTATAGTTTTTATACCAATCCATATATTGGTCTGGATTCTCAGGATTAATTGCACTCGCAAAATATTTTCTGACTAAACTAGTATCAGTCCTTACTCTGTCTTTTGAATAAGGTATTGGAGCCCCTATCAAGATTCTGTCTTTTCCTTTTTCATCCTCAATGATTATTCCTTTCGTTCTTATTAAAGTAAACTGCTCTCTTTCAGCAAATCCCATAACAAAAACAACAACCACTGTCAAGCTAACAAATACTATAAAAAGTTGCTTCATCCTCCTATACCTGTCCTCTATCTTCTGAAGTTGATTCAAAATTTCTTTATCCATATTCTTTTAAATTTATTTGGTTAACCTACAAACGGTAACCCTTCTTTAAGTCGATGTTAAAGTAGCCCATCATGTAGAGAAAAAAAATACCCTTTTAGTGGTATTTTAAAACACCTGTTTTCAGGTAAATATTAACTCAAAATAGAGATTACTTTTTACATAAATTTGATTTGTTTCATATCATGAGGTAACAAAACTACCCATACCCTCAATTACACTATAATCGCATCAAAAAGCTTGAGGCTTATAATCTCATAAAAATTGATTTAGTAATGCTAAATAGCTTAGCAACAATAAATAAACTCAAAAAATTGAACTATTTAAAAATACAATAACAGATGAAAACTTATAAAGCAGTTGTTCTATTCGATGGAGAGTGTAATTTTTGCAATAAAACGGTATTATTTATCATTAAATATGATACAAATAACATTTTTCATTTCGCTTCACAGCAAAGTGATATAGGTCGACAATTATTAAAAGATTTTGGATATCAAAGCAAATCAACTCAAACAATTATACTTATAAATAACAAAACACTACATGAAAAAACCGACGCAATAATTGAGATTAGTAAACAACTAACTGGTTTTCCAAGAATATTAATCCCACTACAAATCATACCCAAAAAATTAAGAGACTTCTTTTATGATCTATTTTCAAAATATAGGTATTCTATCTTCGGTAAAAAAACTGATTGTGAAATTCCTGCCAATAAAATAAGAAAGAAGTTTTTAATATAGCCTACGGTTACAAAATTCCGACTTAATTAGTGAAGTAAAGGATGTAAATTGGTAGTACGCTTCAATTACTATGCACTTTATTTAAATCATATAGAGTTAAATCTTCAAAAACCACCATTGTAAGAGCTGCAATTCCATTTAAGTTTAAACGTGATAGTTTTAAAAAATCTTCTGGTAACCTAATAATCAATTGAAATAAAAATCCAATCCTATCAGACCAATACCTGAAAACAGGTAGATTACTTTACGCATTTTTAGGTATTTCAATTTGTATAAAGATGCATTAATATAGTAATTGGCTACAACTAACCAAAAAATAAATGATATAATTAATTAAAATAAAATAAAAAAGAAATAAAATAGAATCAAAAAAAATTGCAAAAAACATGAAAAAAACAATACTCATTCTCAATCTCCTCTTGTGTAATTTAATCTTTTCACAAGGAGACTCTTGCGCAACTGCAGGTGTTTTATCTACAAATGGTATTTATGTCTGTCCTCCAATAATCACAGGCACCTATCAGCAAGTTTGTTTTGCTGCTGTCTCAGGCATCAGTGCTAAATGGTTCAAGTTTACACCGTCATCAAATGGTGTTGTCACGATAAGCTCTAATCTTCAAAGCAACTTTGGGATAAATACCAGACTATCAATACTAACCGGTACATGCACTGCACTCTCTTGTTTTGCAGCCAACGACGACTTCGATTCATTGTCTATTACCAACCGCTTGAGTTTTATTGAAATAGCCGTTGAGGCTGGCACAACTTACTATGTTCAGTGGGATTCAAGATGGGATGACTCAGGCTTTGATTTTACTTACACATTCCAACCCTCAAATTGTTTACCAATTAACCAATTTGCTGTCAGTACACCACTTGAATCAACCTCAAGCTCCTCTACTCTTCGTTGGAACCATGCCATTGGAAATCCCGATAACTATGTTGTTGAATGGACTGCCGATTTTGAACCGGAACAAACTATAAATTTTACACCTATCCTCTTTACACCCGATAGCGGTACCTTTTCTGTTAAAACAATATCAAATTTACCTCCCGGAGAAAACATCAGCTATTTCATCTCATCTCTATGTGGAACAGCGCCAAATTATACAGGACAAAGTTTAAAAAAAGGACCATACTTTACATATCTGGCCAAGAATCTTCCATACAATCTAACTTTTGAAAATGAATGGCCTATCAATGTATTTTCAGATGGTTTCACCGGATTCCAAACTTTCGAGTCTAGTGCAACTTCAAATCCGGCAAACTATGCTGATGGTGGAGCAGGGAGAAGTGCATACACATTTAATAGTCTGACAACAACGTCTAACGCTTGGGGGTATTCCAGGGCAATTAATTTAACAGCTGGTCAGCAAGTAAACATTTCATTTAAATCACGCCTCTTTGCATTCTCTGGCACACCTTCTCCAATGTCGTTGCGAGTTACTATTGGCCTCACTCAAAATCCCTCTCAGCAAAATATAACTATTGATAATTTTTCAATGACATCTTCTAATGAATATACCACCCATTCAACTTCATTTATAGCACCAACAACTGGAGTCTATTACTTTGGTTTTCAAAATAATTCTGCTCAAGGCAGTAACCAAACCTTCGCCTTTTTGGATACATTCAGCTTTACAAACAATCCGTTAACAAATAGTGAGTTTACTTTTGAACAATTACAAATTTCACCAAATCCAACAAAAGAAATTATACACTTCTCAAACAATCAATTGCCCATCTCTCAAATTGAAATAATCGATTTGAATGGTCGAGTTGTAAAAAAAATATCCTTACATAATAGCTTAAATACAAGTGTAAACATAGCCGAAATTGCGAGCGGCATCTATGGAATACGCATTACTACTGAAGTAGGTATAGCATCTCATAAACTAATAAAAACCTAATACAATGATAAAAAAAATTGTTTCATTTCTTTTTTTAGTGATTACCTCCTCAAATGCGCAGAGCATTATGTGGTCAAACTTTTTTGATATCCATTCTCTCAACTCTTTGGGTGGTTTATCACAGAACTTTGTTAAAGATAGTGATGGTAACATAATAGTAGCTGTCGTAGAATTTGACATTTTGAAGTTATACAAGATAGATAACGAAGGGAATATCATCAGTACGCTCAATACTAATAATGAATGTGGATATTTTAGCCAAATAATTACTACTTCTGAAAATAACTTTGCTTTGGTTTTCGATAACACACCGGACGGACTATATTCCACCTACAAGCTATTTCAATTCAACAATATATTCGATAGCACACTACAAACTACACTAGACTTTTCGATAAGTGGCTATAAATATTTTAGTTCATTCTTTTTAGTTGGAAATACAATGCACTTCTCCGTATTGTTCAACAATGAACAACGGTTATACTACTTAAACCAATCAAATCAATTAGTACTAAAACACCTTTCCACAATTGCCAATATCAACCACGAAAACTATTCTCAACTACAAAATGAGAATTTGATCATAACCTATGTCTCCGGAAACAATCACCTTATTCGTTGTATTTCTTCAATTTCAGGGCAGTTAGTTTGGAATCGAAGTTTCTTAAATAATACAAATGTTGTTCAACTAAACTACCTAACAACAATTAGTCCCAATGAAATAATTTACAATGCCAGATTAGAACGAACATGGAATTCCGGTAATAGTTTCGATGTAATAAAATTACATAAAATTGAAAAAGACCTTGGCGAAATAATCACAACAAATACATTAATTCCAATTAATAATTGCACCCAAAAAATTGACGACTTAAAATTTAATACATTTAATAATCATTGTTACATCAGTTACCGCTCCTGCTACCCTAACCAAAAAATTGTAGTTGTCGAACTCGATCAAAACCTCAATCAGATTAACCAAGTAGAATTCCCCGTTCAATACGATAACTTAGAATCAGAAAAAAGTTCATCAATAATCATCCGAAATGATGGTACAATTGTACTCTTGTATACAAGTTTTAAAAATAGTACTGAAAATGGTAATCTTTACATTGTAAACCTCGATTCTAGTTTGAATATCAATGGCGCAATCGACCTAAATATTGAACCAAAAAACTCAAGTGAAACATTTTCAGGTTACGAGTTCATAAACGATTCAAAATTAGTTATATTGGGAGTACTTCCCAGTACAGACCCACTAATTGTATTTGAAGAAGTTCAATACTACATTACACTGATTGATATAAATAACCTATTAAATACTGTGACCTTAACTCCTAACAATAAGTTGGTTGTTTTTCCTAATCCGGGAACATTTATCCTAAACTTTGAATCAGTAATTCCAATTCAAAAAGCAAGTTTATTTGATGTTGCAGGAAAAAAAATCACAGAAAGTGAAGTAAAAAATAATTCAATAGATATATCCAATTTAAAAAGCGGAATTTACCTTATAAAGGTTATCAATCACAATAATGAGTATTTAATAACAAAGTTTACTAAAAATTAGAAAAAATCAACTTTTTCAAACCCCAAAAAAAGGACACTTATTCTCCTAAAATCAATCAATACAATTAATTTGGGACTAAAAATTAATCTAACATAATTCAAATTTAAAAAACATAAGAATCATGAAAATAAGAGAAGCTACAATAAACGACATCGATAACTACATGATTGTCAGAATGGCAGTTAAAGAAAATGTTTTAAATAATCCGGCATTAGTACCAAAACAAGACAATGTAGATTATTTAACAAAATATGGGAAAGGCTGGGTTTGCGAAATAGAAAATACAATTGTTGGTTTTTCAATTGTCGGATTACAACAACGTAATGTTTGGGCTCTCTTTGTACATCCTGAATTTGAAGGTAAAGGTATAGGAAAAAAACTTCACGATGTAATGATAGATTGGTATTTTAAACAAACCAATGAAAACATTTGGCTAGGAACCGAATTTAATACCAGGGCTGAACAGTTCTATAGAAACGCTGGTTGGGTTGAAGTAGGAACAAATGGTGACGATGAAATCAAATTTGAAATGATATATAGTGACTGGAAAGCAAAATCTAACAGCTGATAGTAAACAAAACGAAACTTATTTCATACCTGACATCAGGTATATTAAAATGATTAAAAAAAGATAAACTTCTAATAATCAATTTTTTATAAAATTTTATTAAGATTCCAAAAGTATTTTAGTGAGCAACCTTTCACTTTCTGGTGCATCTCTCAAATAATAAATAAAAAGCTATGAAAAACAGTAAAATAAAAATTATCCTTAGTTTACTCATATTTCCATATGTCCTGTTTTCGCAAGAAACAAGAAAAGTATTGTTCATTGGAAATAGTTATACAGCGGTTAACAATTTACCTCAGATTATTGCAAATGTAGCAGCTTCAACTGGCGATACATTAATTTTTGACAGTAATACACCTGGAGGAAACACATTATTGCAACACAGTACAAACACCGTTACACAAAGTAAAATTATGGCAGATGACTGGGATTACGTTGTCTTCCAAGAACAAAGTCAACAACCAATAATTGATGAGAGTAATTTTTTTCATGGAGCCGAAAATTTGAAGAACTTGGTCAAACAATTTAATCCATGTGCTACTCCAATGCTCTACATGACATGGGGTCGAAAAAACGGAGATCCCTTAAACTGTGTAAATATTCCTGTAATGTGTAGTTATGAAGGAATGGATACAGCACTAAAAAATGCCTATTTGGGGCTAGCTTCTTATCTGAGAACCGAAGTCTCTCCAGTCTCTGTTGTTTGGAAATACCTTCGTCAAAACTATCCCAACATTGAATTATATCAAATAGATGAAAGCCATCCTTCTGCAGCAGGATCTTATGCAGCAGCTTGTAGTTTTTATGCAACTATATTTAAAAAAGATCCAACTTTAATAACTTTTAATTATAATTTGAACCCTGTTGAGGCAGCAATTATTAGAAATGCTGCAAAAATAAATGTTTATGACAACCTAAGTACTTGGGATTATAAACATATGCCGATTGCTGATTTCACATATACTATTGGAAGTGGTACAAATGAAGTTATATTCAATAATACAATGCAAAATGTAGATACTTATTTGTGGGACTTCGGGGACGGAACAACAAGTTCAACCGTTTTGAATCCTACTCATAGTTATACAAACAACGGAACATATACTATTACACTCACTACATCAAATTGTGATTTACAGGGTGAGCATCAATCGACGCATTCCGTTGTGGTTAGTTTTTGCTTACATACACCTACTATATCTCCTGAAATCCTTACACTTTGTCTTGACAGTTCTGATACCATTTGGACGGAACCAGCAGATTCCTACCAATGGTATGACAACGGGATACCTATACCAGGAGCTACCAATCAAAGCTTAGAAGTGTCACTTTCATCGATGGGCATTTTTAATATAAATTCCCCTAGCGTAGAAACAACAATAAATGGTTGCTCAGAGTTATCTAAGACTTCCCAAGTAAAAAGACATCAGTGGTCAGAATTTGGCATCTCATTTTTTAGTTTGAACGTCAATGGGAATATCATAAATGATAATCAAGTTTGCAATGATGAAACACTTTCTTTAGAAATATATTTTGACGCTAATTATATTTCACAATGGTATAAAGATGATATTGCAATTCCTTTTGCTAACAATGACACATTGATTGTCAACGAAACTGGAACTTATAAAGTAAGAATAGACCATCCTTCTTGCCCAAATATGGGATTTTTCTCTGATGCGGTGATGGAGCCTCTTTCATTTGAGTTTATTGATTGTTCATTGGGGAATATTGAATTTCCCAATGATTTAATTATTTTTCCAAATCCAGCTCAAAACATCCTAAACATCCAAACGCAACAAACCTTAACAGAAGCCGCTGTTTACAATATGCTAGGCAAAAAAGTAACCATTAATCAACTTTCTCCATATTCAATTGATGTTTCAAGCCTTGCTAAAGGAATGTATATCATCAAGTTTAGGGATAAAAACGATAGAACTATTTATTCAAAATTCATAAAAGAGTAATAAATAAAAAGTAAGTTAAAAATCATGTAAATATTAAAAAATGCAACAACAATAGTTTTAACTATTAGTTAGCGGTCAGGCTAAAGCGATACAACCAAAACAAGAAACGATTGACAGTTTGGAGCAAAATGAAAGAAATAAAATAAACTAAATTATGATTATTAGAGAAGCTAAAATAGACGACATAAAACAAATTCAAATTATAAGAAACTCTGTGACGGAAAATACTCTGTCAAATCCTAACTTGGTAACAGACGAAGATTGTGAAGAATTTATTACCAAAAGAGGAAAAGGATGGGTTAGCGAAATAGATGGACAAATCGTGGGCTTTGCAATTGCCGACCTAAAAGAAAATAACATTTGGGCTTTATTTTTAGATCCAAGATTTGAGAAAAAAGGTATTGGACAACAGTTACACAATACAATGTTGGACTGGTATTTCACGCAGACAAAGGAAAAAGTTTGGTTAGGTACAGAATTCAATACAAGAGCAGAACAGTTTTACAGAAAAGCAGGCTGGAAAGAAGTTGGAGCACACGAAACAAACGAAATCAAATTTGAAATGACATATAGTGACTGGAAAACAAAATCTAACAGCTGATAGTAAACAAAACAGACGATTGTTTTTCATATACTAAACAAAACGAAACTTATTTCATACCTAACATCAGGTATATTAAAATGATAAAAAAATTAAACTTTTAATAATCAATGTTTTATTAAATTCTATTAAGATTCCAAAAGAATTTTAATGAGCAACTTTTCACTTTCTTGTGCATCTTCAAATAATAAATAAACAAGCTACGAAACGCATTAAAATAAAAATCATACTTAGTTTATTCATATTTCTATAATTCCTGTTTTAGCAGCAAACAAGAAAAGTTTTATTCTTAGGAAATAGCTACACCTATGTTAACAACTTGCCTCAAATAATCTCAGAGCTGGCTACAAATAACGGTGATATATTAATATATGTATAGTAGTTTAATTGGTGGCTATACCCTGCAAGCAAAACATCACAAAATAAAATCATCTCTAACGATTGGGACTAGATTGTATTACAAAAACAAAGTCAACGACCTGTTTCCCAGTTGACTCTTCATTTTTTAATGGATTTTCAGAATTAAATAGTTTTATTAAACATAATAAGCCCTGTGCCCAAACTACGTTTTCATGACTTAGACGCATCTTATTAGAGATTTGCAAAACTGTACAATTAATCCAAATGTCTGCACCTATACTAGTATGGATGATCTAATACAAGATAGATATATGAGCTTTTCTAATACATTGGAATCAGAAGTCACTCCGGTCGGTTTGGTTTGGAGATACATCAAAGAAAATTATCCCGGAATTTCGCTATATCAAGCAGACGGTAGTCGACCATTCACTTTGTTGGTAAAGTTCCGACAGGAAATCTTGGTGGCTCCAATGTCCACCCGTTAAAACCATTTCCAATTGAAAAAGAATTGCTGGATATACTTAACAAAGCTGAAAAAAGAATTATCCTAATCAATACTCTTTTGTTTAAACCCCACAAAAATTACCTGACATTAGGTATTTTAAAACTATAATCAATAGCATAAATTCATAGCTGTTTTAAATTAATTTTTAATCAAAATATGCTATGAAAAAAATTACACTAATAACAATTATACTTGCTTTTTCAAGTATTTTTTATTCAGACAAGTTACATCTGAAGTTTCAAAAATATAAGCCGAATTTTTGACCTTAACTATCATCCAACTATACCAATTAAGGGCTTTGCAGTTACATTAGTAAACATTTGGATAACTGTTTATTCAATTGATCCTCAAAACTCCAAGGACATTCTACTACTCTGACTCTAAAACAAATTTAGAAAAACTTATATAGTTTGAATGATGGAGGATTAACTTAACAATAATAGCAACTAATTGGAAAAATCATGTAATGAAATACTAAAAAAATTGTTAAGCAATAATTTAGAAGATGTAAAAATAAGACTAAATCTAAAATTAACGAACTTAAAACCTTCACAATGAATCAAGACACCGAAAAATAACTTACTCAATTAACTTATACCAAATTCCATTTGGAAAAACACAAAAGAAGTAATCGTGTAAACTTGTCTCAACATCATTAACATCTCATAAAATTAAAATTATAAATCTATTTAAAAATAAAAAAATGAAGAATACTTTAAAAATAATCATTGCCCTACTATTTTCAACTTTAAGTTGGTCTCAATCAATAATTACAAGAAACAATTACTTTAATATTGGTGACAGTGTTTTAATAAAACATAAATTTGACATAGAATTAGTACAGTTCTCAAACATACCAACCGGTCCCAATGTTATTTGGGACTTTAGTAATATGAATTTTGAACATCCAAGTGTCATTATTGACACCATATCATTTAAGGCACCGAATGGCACTCCTTTTTTTCCTAATACACCAGAAACCGATTATAGTGCTGCAAATTTATGTTCTTTGCTATATACCGACCCCTTTAGTTCCTCAAACCACAGCTATAGCTATTACAATATAACTGAAGAAAAAATAGAACTCATTGGTCAATGGGCAAATAATCCTGCATCCGAAATTTGGAATGACCGATTCACAAACACCATAACAGAGTTACAATTTCCTTTTACCTATCTCGATAATTTTCAGGATATGTTTCATAGAATTTTCTATGACAATTCTCTAGGCAGTAATGTGGAAATAAATGGATCTATTACAGTATCAGCCGATAGTTATGGCACACTAATCTTACCCAACAATCAAACTATATACAACGCTTTAAGAATCCATCGTCATGAACAAGGTACCAGAATCAGTGTGGAAGGTGTAGCTTTTAATCATGAGCAACATTCATATACTTGGTATGCGCCCAATATGAGGGGCTATTTATTAAAGTTAAACATGTCTTTGAATGACCCGGAACAAATTGATACAGCCGATTTTGTCCCTTTCTCAATTTTAAACACTCCTAATAATGTTCAAAATAATATAGAAATATTCCCAAATCCAACTCAAAGTATAATCAAAGTTATTACAGATATTAGCATAAAATCAATAGCAATTTACAATCTATCATCACAAAAAATATTGGAGACCAACTCCATAGAAATAGATTTATCAATCTTAGAATCAGGAATTTACTTTTTAGAAGTAACAGATATCAACAATAATTTGATACGAAAAAAAATTATTAAAGAATAAAAATTGAATTACTTGGTGATTACTAAACAAAAATTCAGAGTGTTTATTAATACATACTTATCAAAATAGCCAATTTATTAATTAATCTTAGGTAGAAAAACTATTAGTTTATTTAAATCATACTGGAAACTATTTATTTTATGACGGCACTATCCCAAAAAGTGTGTAAGTATAAAAAAAAGGGGGGTTAAACCCCCTTTTTTTTATACTTACACACAGTTAGCCAGATACTACCTTGGTGACTTTTCAAAATTTCAAGTAGATAAAAGAGTTCATAACCAAAATGATTATTTTTTTATCAATTTTTCGACATAAATATTACTCTCGGCCATTAATCTCACATAATAAACCCCTATACTTAAAAACGACACATCAAATTCATTATTGGCTATCGGTGTTAAGGTTTTTATCTCCCTTCCCAATTGATCAATTATTACTATTTTATATATACCTTCTATACCTTCTATAGTAACAATATTCTCTGCCGGATTTGGAATAAGCTTAATAGAAATTAACTGGCTCTCATCAATTCCCAATGACTCATTACACGATTGATCATCATAATTTATTGGAATATCTACCTCAACCATGTTAATAGTATTGATAATCAACTGTTGGTCACTAAAAGAGGAACCGTCCAAAGACATCAAAGCAATGTCAGAAGCCACATCATTGGCCACTATTACTCTGTTTGATTCTCCGCAGTTCAATTGGTCCAAACTGGTAGAATGAATATAATTCAAATGATATCTGATATCATAATCTGTAGTTCTACCTGCTCCATACACCATATTATCGTCAATAACAATACCATATAACTCTAAGTGATCTACAACATCAAAATGCCCGTTTAAGATATCTTTGGAATGTATGATATCCCCTCCAACCGGATCAATTTCTCCAATACCGGTATAATGTTGAAAATATATTGAATCTTCTAGTGGCTGTATAGAGTTCCCGACAACTGTATCATCATTACTAAAAAAACCGTCAGTGATAAAATAGAGCTTATTGTTATTAGCTTTCTTAAACTCCCAAAATGATCCATAATCGTTAACTATAAATGTATTTTCATCAAAACTTGAGGGAATCATTCTTGCCCATTTTAGCGTATTGTTGGAATCTATCGAAAAATAAGATGAAGGACCACCTATAATAATATTGTCATTACTATAACTAATGGCGCAATGAGCATATAATGTTCCTAAGGTATTTGAATGTATTACCGTTCCATTAACAAAATCTAGGTTTTGTGTTAACCGAACAACTGGTAAACCAGTATTTACAGACGAATTAGGATCTTCATTAATATAGTCACCTACAGCAACGATATTCTCATCAGAGTCAAACAAGACATCACGGTAGGTAATGGATGGAGATGAAACGGCTCTGATAGCATTACCTTCCAAGTCGAACTTAACTATTTTGTCTCCCAAAACAGCAAACAGATGAGTACTGTTTAATATCAATTTAGGATCAAAACCGGGGAACTCATCTGCTATTTTCTTAGAAAACAAGACATGTCCGTCAGAATCTAATTTTATCAATAAATATGCTGAGTTAGAGTTTATGCTTAAAAAAGTACCTAAAGCAAAAATTTCTCCTTCTGCATTTAATACCACTGATTTAATTAGAAAAGACTCATATGGAATGAAATTCAAAGGCAGATAACCCTTGTACCAATTCACGTTGCCATCTTTATTTATTTTAGATACCGTTCCGTAAAAAGCAATTACAGGAAAGGCATCAATATTTCTAAAGGTACCAGCAGCTATTAAAGATTCATTAGCATCTATAATATCATAAAACTCTTGTTGATCTGTGTTATCAGTGCCTGATACTTTCCCAAATGATTTCTGATAATATTGGCTTTGAGCCAATTGAACCAATAATAAAAATAAAATTGTAATAGTTGTCTTTCTCATAAGTTTTTGATTTTGCTTAAAATTGTTACATCATTAAATGACAATGCTGAAAAACAGATGTATTAGAATAACAAACTTGAACTTTCTTTGGAATGACAAGATTGTTAAGAACAGTACTTTTCATAAAATGTAATTTAATGTTATCTCTAAGACACCTCATGTGCTTATCACCCCAGCAAAAAACAATACTATTTCTCAAAAATCGCATAATTTACCTGATTACAGGTAGCAAAAAGGGCTTTCTTTATGACCATAGGATTGTTTGGCCCTTCTATCAATATAATTCTGCTAAAAGCCCCTATCCATTAAACAAATAATAGCATGTAAAAAATGCCTCATTAGGGTATGGTAATTTAGATTGTAAAAAAATCTGAAGAATAATATAAGACTTAATCACATATTAAAAGAACAAAATGTAATGTATACAAAGGAATAATTAAAATATAGATGGTATCAAAGTGCTAAAGCGCTTTCATCTAAATACGAACAATTGAATCCCAAACAGATAAGCAAGATTACATTACGTGGAATCTAATAAGTTACAATTATGAATAAAAATACATTAAATCAGGTATTTTCTGCATCGGCCTATAGTGATAGCTTTGTTCAACTTTCTAATCAAAGAATTGAGACAGTAATTCTTTAGGCATCGAAGTATATTAAATAACCCAACCTCTTTTACAATAATACAATCACTCTAATTAAACATTATTATCATTAAAGTGGAAGTCACAGCCTGAAACAAAATAAAACAAGTAAAAACTTAGCACAAAATAAAATGACAAAATAAGTATTCCAATAGCATTTCTATCAAACTAATAAAGCCCAAAATATTAATTAAATCATTAAACGAATCATAAAACATATCATTGACCTCTAAAACAGTGCTAACAGGAGTTCAAATGTTTTTACACAACAATCATTAATCATAAAAGCAATCAATCAATGAAATTTTTCCTAAGCGCCTTTTTATTCCTATTGTCTTTATCAAATGCCAGTTCACAAGAAAGATTTACAATGAGTGGAACTATTACCGACATTGCCGGTAATGAGAAACTCATAGGAGTAAACTTTTTCATCAAAGAATTAAACACTGGAGTTACTACAAACGAATATGGCTTTTATTCAATTTCACTTCCTGCCGGTAATTATACTATAGTGGTAAGTTATCTTGGTTATCAAACTTTCTCAGAAAAAATTACTCTTAATGAAAACATCAAAAAGAACATCACATTATCAGCCAACAACCATCAACTGGAAGAAGTAGTGATTAAAAGTCAACATAATACAAATAATGTCAGACGCCCTGAAATGAGTACCAACAAATTAACAATTGCCGAAATAAAAAAAATGCCGGCTGTTCTTGGTGAAGTTGATTTACTTAAATCAATTCTATTGCTTCCGGGAGTTACCAATTCAGGTGAGGCTTCCTCTGGATTTAACGTTCGTGGTGGTTCGGCAGACCAAAACTTGATTTTATTGGATGAAGCTACCATTTACAATTCATCTCATTTATTTGGATTCTTCTCTGTATTCAATTCAGATGCTATCAAAGATCTTAAATTATACAAAGGAGGGATTCCGGCACGCTACGGTGGGCGAATATCTTCAGTTCTTGACATTTATCAAAAGGATGGAAATAGTAATGAATTTCACATGAATGGTGGTATTGGGCTTATTTCAAGTCGCTTGTTAGCTGAAGGTCCAATAAAAAAAGATTGGGGCTCGTTTCTTGTGGCAGGACGAGGTTCTTATGCACATCTTTTCTTGAAACTATCTGACAATGATAACTCAGCATATTTTTACGATTTGAATACTAAATTAAGTTACAAACTTAACGACAACAATAACCTATTTTTATCGGGCTATTTCGGAAGGGATTTGTTCAGAATAAAGAACTTTTTCAGCAATACTTACGGAAATACAGTTTTCAACTTACGTTGGAACCATCTATTCTCTAACAAAATATTCTCAAACCTGTCAGTAATTTATAGTGATTACTATTATGGTTTAACGGTTGATTTTGAAGGATTAGATTGGGAGTCAGGAATTAAAAATTACAACCTCAAATATGATTTCAAACATTATTTAACAAATAAAATAAAACTAACTTATGGAATGAGCTCAATATATTATGAATTCAATCCGGGAACTGTAAGTCCGTCCGATAGCTCTTCAGGAATCAATCGAACACAATTGGATTACAAATATGCGTTTGAGCCTTCACTATATGTTCAGGCCGAACAAGACATTACAGATAAGTTGTCAATCAATTATGGGGTGAGATACAGTATGTTCTTTCGATTGGGTGAACAAACACTAAATACTTACGCCAACAATCAAGCAGTTGTATTCAATGAAATCTTAGGAATTTATGAAAGCGCAACCCCAAACGGTTCCTTTTATACTCCAACCTGGAGCACTATTGCCAAATTTGATAATCTTGAACCGCGTATGGCAATCGTTTATAAATTAAATAATCAGGAATCATTAAAAGCTAGTTACAACAGAATGAGCCAATACTTACACCTAATTTCAAATACGGCCTCAGCAACACCCTTAGATGTCTGGGCTCCTAGTGACAACTATATAAAACCTGAAATTTTAGACCAGGTTGCTATTGGTTACCATAGAAACTTTAAAGACAATGCCTACACTCTGGAAGTTGAAAGCTATTTCAAAAAAATCAAAAACAAAGTCGATTACATCGATGGTGCCGATTTGATTGCCAACAATACCATCGAGCAAACCATACTCAACGGAAGAGCCAGAGCTTATGGTTTGGAAGTATTATTACGGAAAAACACAGGCAAATTAACCGGATTTCTATCATATACTCTTTCAAAATCAGAACAACAAACACCTGGGAGAACAGCCATTGAAACCGGAATCAATAATGGTAATTGGTATCGTGCAAGCTATGATAAAACACACAATCTGGCAATTACAGGTGCTTACTCTCTTACTAATAAATGGGCATTGGGGGGAACGTTCACTTTACAATCAGGAAAAGCAGCAACTTTTCCAAACGGACAATATGTTTACGGAGGTATTGTAGTTCCAACATATGAGTCAAGAAATGCCAGTAGGCTGCCTACTTATCATCACTTAGACATCTCAGCAACCTATACCCCAAAACCAACAAAAAAAGAGGGATGGCAAAGTGAATGGGTGTTTAGCGTCTACAATTTGTATAACCGCTCAAATGCTGCCGCAATGTCTTTCAACCAAAATGAAACAACCGGCAAAAATGAGGCAACACAATTGTCAATCTTCGGAATCATTCCGAGTGTTTCTTATAATTTTAAATTCTAGATAAAATCAATAATACTGTATGAAAAATATCAAATACTTAATAATTCTTTTGGCCGCAATTGTATTCACTAGTTGCGAAGAGGTTGTTAATGTCAACCTTAATACTGCTCCTCCAAGGCTTGTAATTGATGCCTCTATCAACTGGGTCAAAGGCACTGATGGTAGTCTTCAAAAAATAAAACTAACCACTACAACTGGCTTTTACCAAAGTACCGTTCCTGTAGTTTCAAATGCTATAGTAACAGTAACCGACAGCAATAATAATGTTTTCGAATTTAATGAAATGCCTCAAACTGGAGAATATGTATGTAATAATTTCATTCCGGTTATTGGTCAAACTTACTCCCTAAAAGTTATTAGCGGAGGTCAGACCTATGTTGCCACAGAAAAAATGATTGCTTCCCCAGACATTGAAAATGTTGAGCAGAGTGATGAGGGAGGAATCACCGGTGACTTGGTTGAAATAAAGTTCTTTTTTCAAGACAATGGTTTAGAAAATAATTTCTACATGACTGCTGTTGAAACCAGTATTACTGTTTTTCCTGATTATGATGTTTACGATGATACTTTTACACAAGGGAACCAAATCTTCGGACTGTACATGAGTGAAGATCTGAAACAAGGTGATGAAATGACATTTTCGTTATTTGGGATTTCACAGCAATACAAGAATTACATGAACATCCTTCTTCAAATTTCAGATGGTGAAGGCGGACCCTGGCAAACACAACCTACCAATGTGCGCGGAAACATTATAAATCAAACTGACACCAAAAATTTTGCATTAGGTTATTTCCGTCTTTCAGAAGTCGATAAAATGCAATATACCGTTCAATAAATCTAATCAATTGTGAATTCCAATAAGCTAATATTTTAAAATGAGAACGCCATTAAATGCAATCCTCATTGAGAAAATCAATTTAACCTAATCAATATAGATGGAATATCACAAACATTAAACGACTTATAACTAATAACAATCATCTACAGTGAACTCGCAATAACAAGAATTAATTCATATCCCAAAGCGTCATTTTATAATATAGCTAGTCAATTTTCACATATAAAACGACATTATTAAAAAAGAAAATTTCTTAACTAAAGTTAAGTAGAATTCATATCTATCACTACTAAATTTGAATTGTTGAATCATTATTAACATTAAATAAATCAAAAAAAATGAAAAAACTATTTCTTGCCTTACTACTCTTAGTAGGAATTTCGCAATCTATGAATGCCGCCAATTCTGCAGTTAATACAGTAACATTTCAAGTTGAAACTACTTCCGGAAATTGGACAACTATTTACACCTATACCTTTATAGATTTCAACGGAAATGGCTGTTTAGACCAATGGGAAACGTGTCTTTTAATGTCCATTCAATACATTGAAGAATATGGTGGTAAGCGTTACTACCTTGAGTTATAAAAATTTAAAAGTATAGTCATTAATACATCTTACAAACCATCAATTTTAATTAAAAAGCAGTTCAAAAACTGCTTTTTTTTTATCCTTAATGTTGGTAACTCCTACATTAAAATATCATTTCACTAATATATTTAGTATCTCGGATCAAGAAATTGAAATTTCTTTTAAGAATAAGTATTTTCATTTGATTGTCTCCACGTTTTACCGAAGCGGTTAACAAAGTTGAGACGGTACGGTAAGATATAGGTTCTCTATAATAAACTCCTGCTCATGTCCGGACTTCAACATCACCTCCTCATTTTATCCAACAATTCCACCGCTTCATAAGGAATCCAATATAATCCTAAGTACACGGCTATATTCACCATCGGTTCAGGTATTAGGTTGCAACTTGTTTCCCCTTCTTATGCAAGCATAAATACTTTTACAATATCTGCCATCAAATACATCACATCCGAATATCCGGAAAGGCTCAATTGAATAGTGTCCTGCTTCTTCTTAGGGTTTTGTGATTACAAAACACAAAATGTTTTTCGGCCAGTTGGCGTAAATTATCGGGGAAATAAGTAATTCTTTCCATAAAAGTTATTTTATAAATTATTACTAGTGCCGTAGGGACAACATATCGGTAGAAAAAATGTCAAAAAATCCAAAATCCCGTAGGGATGTTATTCAGTTAGTATTCAACAGCGCAAGCTCAGCTGCAACTAAAACCATCCTAATTAACCCCAAAGTAAACTGTACACAAGCATTATTCTGCAGCACAATCTAGCAAAGTGTTACTTCAACCTGTGGGTTGTCCTTAGCACATTGTATATTAAATTGAGCTACAGCAACGCATTTATGCCAAAATCGGGTATCGGTTTCCCAGTCCCGTTCCGGGTTGTGATTCAATATATAAGGCACATTCGCTTTTTCAAGAGCAAGCCGCAGACCGTTACGTAGCACTTGGTCAAAAAAATATTCCTTACTGGCTCGTTTGGTTTTAAGGTGTCTGGGCTTATGCAACAGCACCATAGCAGTAATAATTCCTTTAGTCTACTCAGCTATCTCGTTTATCAGGTGCGAACCGGTAACAGAAACATAAGAAATCACCAAGATAGTATAGTGCCGCTCTCGGTAACACACAAATGCTGAATGTACCTTCTGCCTTCAAAATAATGTTGGTAACAGTTTGGCTTTCAGGCTGTGATAAAGTAATCGGTAGACTAATGCCTACATAATAAATAGTCTCTTCAATTTTTATTTACCCAACTTCAAGAATAGAAAAACTAATCATAAAAATCGGTCACCCACAAAAGCAATCACTCCCAAACCGGTCAGCAAAAAAATATTGGGATAGATTCTTGAATCTATGTAATAAAAAAAGATTTGAATATATTGTACCTTTAGATGTATAATTAAAAAAAGATTAACTCTTTATTAATTGCGACAACCGTATAAAATTTAAAATCAAAATAACTTTATGATAAAAAGTGTTTCAACATATTGTTTTTTTTGTGCTTTCACAAGATAATGAAGTATCAAATTTTAGTAAACCTATCTAAAGCGAAAGGCCAAAAGGTTAACTGATTAAGGTTTATCGAAGAATCAAATTCTATCACAAAAAATTAATAGAAATACAGCCTTACACAACTGTTTAATAGAACCGTAGTCGCTATTCTTCCATACCACTGTAATAAACATACTCATTTTATTTTACTTTTTTAGTATTGTAACCCTTGTCATCAAATGGTTGTAACTCTTCAATAAAAAGTGCTTCAAATTGTTTAACTTCTTTACGGCAATAGTCAATAGTTTTTGTGTCATCTTGTTTTAATTCAACCAAAATTTCGTTAATGAAATTTTCTTGTCCAAACTCTGTCCATTCTTTTTGCAAACTCTTATTAAGATGAAGCCCGCTGTTAAGTTGAAACTTATGCCTATTCCAAATAGCTATAAAGTCAATGCTACTTTCAATATATATTTTGTTATTGATTATATTTCTTATCTGAAACACCACGACTTGAATTTTTTTTCCTTTATAACTTTCTTTTACCTCTTTTTTAGATTTCATTTTTTTCGATAATTGGTAAAAGTCTTGAATCTGATAATGCGGCTGTTCTATGTCCAATTCCATACATATAATCCTTGTCTGATTCAAAAGCGATAAAACTATTAACACTATTTTGTTTGATAAGTAATACTTGATCCCATCGTTCAGTATCAGGTCCAATTAAAAAATCTTGAGCTTCTCCCATAAATAAAATTTCTCCTCCCGATTTTGTCAAGAATGGAATGGTATGTTCAATATAAAGCCGATATGCTTGTTTTCCGCTTATTGGTTCATTTGGCTTAAGTTCGGGGCTATCAGAATAGTCTGCGGTTTCGCGAAAACGCAGCAAGTTGAGCATAACAATACTTCCTTGTATTTGTCGGGTGACAAACTTTCGCCCTGCTTCCTGTGTTGGCATTAAATACTTTTCTTCCATATTTTACATTTTTAATTATAGTTTGATTGGTAAGTTCTTAAATATGCAGAACTTTTCAGGTTATAAATTGAATCAAATTTATAGAAACTTTAAGCTGCTATTTTAATATAGGATTTATTGTCCTGTTAGTCAAATTGTTTGTATACTACTTGTGGTATTTTAAATATAAACTCAAATATTATTGCCTAATTTTTCAGTATATTTTTTTCTTAGTTCTGGTATAGGCTACAAGTATTAATTAAGTGCATCTAATATTTAATTTGACTTAGATTATAAACTTACAAAGATTCACTCTACTTGAATAAAAACTAAATTATATGTGATTTAGGAATAAAAATAAGTGTTTAAAATCAGCTGTACTGTAAAAATTAAAGCATAGTAAAAAATGCTTTAACCAATTACAACTTACAAAATCATTTTTGAATATTCTGTTTGCATGATTCAATTCAATAAGGATACCAATTTTATAAATTCAAATTTAATATTTGGTCCAACAAATACATATACCTGAAAAAAGGTAATTTACGTCATCTCAAATCAAGTAATCATTTTTGAGCCAAATGGCCTGGCTAAGCATTCTGCACTTTTAAAGTTAACCCTACTACAGATTTATCAATACTTATAACACCCTTAAGAAGCAAACATTTCTAACCTGTCTCTTCAATGGCTACTGCCTTTGAACCAATTCCAGATTATTAGTATTATAATACTGTTTATTATTTCACCCATTTTAAATAAATACTATGGCGCCATTACTTTTTCAGTTGAAATATTTTTTTCAACTGTTTTTCTATAAACTGCTAAATTCACGTTCTTTATTAGCCAACCGCTTAAGTGGATAGTATTTGCAATGCTTTTATGAGTGCCTTTAATTGCTCATCTCAACATCAACTCATAATTAATAATTTACAATTAATGATTAACCTTGGGGCACCTGTAAAACCAAAATCCCTAGCAAGAGTATAATTTTTCATTTGCTCAAAAGCACTTCTATTAATTGCTTTGCAAGCCAACCAATACATGCACAATAAATTGTCTCATCAATTTTTATAAACTCAACTTCAAGAACAGAAAAAACTAATCATAAAACATCGGTCGCCACAAAAGCAATCACTACCAAACCGGTCGGCAAATAAAAATTTATACACTTGCCAACACTACTGCCCCGTCAGACTCGGTAATTATTTTTTTGATTTCAATCTTGAGTATTTGATACCATCTACTTAAATATGATCTTCATGCTAAACAATGACTGTCTTAAAAACTTAAACAATAGAAAAATAGAAGCATTTATTAACTTAAGTGAACGAGTTGAAGAGTTAACGTAAAGTAGCTTTGTATAGCAACAATAAATTCCATGTTATGCAAAAAAAAAAATCAATAATTATTTTTGTAATGGGGTTATTTACTTTACCATTATTAAATACAAGGTTTTCTGAGAATGAATCTTCATTTAAAGAAGCACTTTATCAAAATACAACATCTGAAGCTAACTATTTGGTTACTATCAATAAACCCCATAGTTTTTATCTCAATTTTTTGGGTGCTTTATCCCTAAAAGATGAGTTTAATTTAGAGTTAACAAAGCATAAACTCAAAGTGAACTGGGATATTCAACCATTTTTCAATAATAACCATATTGCTATCGAATATACATTTCCAGGTTTTATTCATGAATATAGATTTCTAATAACTCACCAATGGTTTTTTTGGAAAAACCTTAATTCAGCAGAACTAAATACAATGAAAACTTTACAAAGCTTTATAGAGTTAAAAAGGAAAAAAAAGGAAAACCGTCCTCAATTATTCAATCACTCTAATTCTGAATACATTTTAAAGTCAAGGAAAAGTCAAACTGTTAAACAAACTCCTTTAGCTATTCCATTAAAATCGAATAGCACTAATATGCCAAAAACATCACAAATAAATTATGATAAATGGCCTAAATTTCTTGAAGGAGAACCAAAACAAAATCTTAGAAATCTTTTTTAAGATTTTACTATGTAAAATCAAAATTATTGTTCCATCTAATTTACTGTCCTTTTGCCATAGTCTATACTAAGTTATCTTAATCAACATTACATGCCTAACTCACATTTAACAAACATCAACACTCATAAAACATCTTTAAGAAAACCAAATATTTAAAGATATGTAGTTGAATCTCTAAACTCAAAAGTGCACTAAAAAGCAAAAATAAAATCACAAAGAAATTTGCAGCATTAATCAAATTAAAATAACTTGTAAAAGTTTATTTTTCATTTTAAAATAAATTGGCTTTGAACTTTAAAACTTTGTGATTTAAAAACATCTTAAAGCAGTACAATATGAAATTTACACCTCTTCAGCAGGAACAATCCTTTGACCAAATATTATTCACTAGTTATTTTATTGAAGATGTTAAATCTTTCAATGACATAATTGAAAAATATATGGAGTTTAAAAATAATAACTGCCTTAAAACTATAATTTTTACACTTGATAATCTGGATCAGGCTGAATATACAACCACACATGCAATCAACATGCACGACTTAGACATTACAGAAGGACATGATCTATCGGTGTTAGATCCGGTTTGCTTCGAAAATGGGGAACATATTGGTTATATCTCAACACCTTCAGAGTTTTTTATTCGCTATCAAAATTTTATAAAGCAAACCAATACAATATCTTTTGCAACAGCTTGTGAAAAAGGATTAACAATAGAAGAGGATGAAATAAATCTATTGGTTAAAATAAATTCATTTCCTCTGGAAGCTTTTGACAATAAAATAATCTTAAAAGTTATCCCGGTTAAACACTCTTATGAAGCATTTGCAGGATTCCCAAATGGTTATTTTGCAAGCGATTTAAATCCATTTGAAAATTATGCGATTTGTAAACATTGGAACCAAAAATATGAATTAGAACTTTTTGGTATTGGAGCTTCACTTTTAGGATTTTATAGAAATGTTCCTATTGACAATGACATCGCTAAAGAAATCATCGCAGATTTGGCCATTTTGTATGATACCGAAGTATCAAGACTTGAAAAGCTAAAGTCAATAATAATAAATAATAATTTCTTTTTCATTAAGTACATAGAATACCTACAGTAAATACAAATACCTAGACTATTTTGTTAAGCAATAATTATAATAACCCATTATCTTTTACAAAGTTCAAAAGCTCTACCAAATTCTTTACTTGATATTTATTTAGTAAATTTCTACGATGGGTCTGCACTGTAAGAAAACTCAAAAATAAAGTCTCAGCTATTTCTATGGAGGATTTCCCATCTCTTAACAAAGTAAGTATTTCCTTTTCTCGTAAAGTGAGTCTTGGGATATTTTTTAAATCATGGATTGAAATCTTTTCAATTACTGTTTTCACTTCATTACAAAAGGCTTGTCTACCATTAATAGCAGTCAATATACACGCTTTAAATTCATCAATTGAGGCACTTTTTAACAAATAACCATCTGCACCATTTCTCATCATCTGCATAACTATACTTCGTTCTGATTGACTACTAATGGCTAAAACAACAATTCGCGGATTAATCTTCTTTAATTTCAAACACAAATCAATACCATTGCTATCTTTTAAAAATACATCCAAAAAAACAATGTCAGTAGTCTTCAAATCTTCATAACCAAAAACACTAACTCCTTTAGTAAAAGCAGCTTGAACTGAAACAAAATCAAGCCCCGATAATAAATTTTTTAATCCTTCTATAACAATAGGATGATCGTCAACTATTATGATGTTATACTTCTTCTTCATTTTGCTGCTGAACTGTTAGTTCAATATTGAATATAGTTCCTTGAAAAGAACTCGATCTTACTTCTATTTTTCCCCGCAACAACTCAACACGATTTTTGATGTTTTTTAATCCCAAACCTGAAAAATAATCTAAATCAGTACTGTTAAAACCTATACCATTATCCTCTACAGTAATCAAAAACAAAGTGCCATTTTGACTACAGTCCACAAAAACATCTGTGCAATTTGAATGCTTCAAAGAATTGTTTATTAACTCTTGAACAATTCTGAAAATAGTAATTTGATTGGACGGTACTATGTTAGTGTCAATTCCACTTGAATTATACTGTATAGTAACATTAGCGTTACTAACTGTAAAACAAAGATCTTTTAATGCATTATCTAAACCCAATTTTGATAAAGTCTCTGGCACCAAATTAAAAGCAATCTGCCTTAAATCACTTATTGCAAAACCTAAATCTGTAGAGAACTTATCATGATTAAAGTTTTCAACCTGACCGAGTTGCATCTTCAACGAAGAAAGCCTACTACCAATCCCATCATGTAAATCCCTGGCTATTCTTTTCCTTTCGGTTTCTTCTCCATCTATCATGGCTTGCATAAGCTCAATTTCTTTTTGTGAATTCAAATTATCTAAGTCCTTTTGATGAATCAAATCCTTTTGATAATTTATCATTTTTTGGTTTCTTAAATTTTTGTGAAATGAATAAATCATTATCAGTAGAATTATAAGAGCCAATACAGCAAATAAATACCACATCTTTAAAGTTTTCAAATCGTTTTCTTTTACACTCTTCTCTTGCTGTAATTGAAGTATCTTTTTTTCCTTTTGAGAAGCATTAAACTTTGCTTCTAGGGCTGACATTTTATTTTTGGAATGAGCTTCATTAAGACTGTCACTTAGAGTAATATATTGCTCAAAATATTTTATGGCAGTAACAGAATCGTTTATTTTAATACTAACCCAAGCTAAATTCTTTGAAAATGACATCTTATCTGATGGTAATATTTCAGGAGACTCTAAATACTCTATAAGTAACTTTTGAGCTGGTTTATACTTCTTTAAAGCAATGAAACAATTTGATTTTAAAAGCTTAATATCCAAAACAGCTAATTTATCATGCAACGCGTCAGCTCTTTCCTTAGCTATATCTAAGAAATAAATAGCTTTATTAAAATCATTTACTCTAAAATAATAATACCCTTTATAATAATACAATCTAGGAGATAAAGTTGAAAGAGGATTCTTTTTTATTACAGCTTCTGCTTTATCTAAATAAATTATTCCCAATTCACTCTTTTTCAATTTTATAAGAAGTTGCGAATAAGTTAAATAAGATTCTACAAGATAATCTACTTGAAATATTTTACACCTCTCTAAAACTTGAATGGAGTACTTGTAATATTTTTCAGATTGCTCATAATTCTGATAATTAAACATTAAACGAGCAACAGTACCATATAAAATACCAACCCATTCTTTACTCCCACCCTTTTCTGCCAATGGAATTGCTTCATCAAATATCTGTCGCAATATCTCATCATCATCACTGTTTAATTGATAATAAATTGCTAAATTGTTATAAATCCTTGCCCTAAGGACATAAACTTCTTTAACATCATATTTCTTCAAAAGTTCAACTGCCTTTCGTAACCTTTGATAGTAGGTCTTTTGATCTTTATTTAAGTTATAAAATGTCGCATTGTAGAATATGGAAAGATCTTTCAAAAAAGGATTATTCTTAATCAAACTATTGGCTGATTGCAAATGAAACTTATATTTATCAAAAACCTCCCACTTGTAATAATAATCAGATAGTTTAAAATGCAATACACATTTTAAACTATCTGATTTTGAAATTAAAAGCTCACTTTTGAGTTTGGAAATAACACCTGAATAATCATTCAAAGAAGTTTGAGCAAAAGAAACCCTTCCAAAAAATATAAAACAAAAAAGCAAAAAACAACAAACTCTATTCATACTAAAAAAATAATCAATTATCAAATATAATTTAAAGTTCAGTTAAGAGTTTAATCTTCCCTGTAATTACCTGAAATCAGGTATTAATAAATTGATAATTCTGCTTTTTGTTAGCCATACTACTTTTAATAAAAAGTTATATTATTTCTTCTGTTATGAAATCAACAGGCTTGTCATTTTTTGAATATTTTACATTAAAAAAAAGAATCTAAGGTAAGTTCCGGGTTGCTAAAAAAAATATTCAGACCCTTTGGGTTTCGCAAAAAATCTCCACCAAAATACTATAAATGATATTCTCGTAAAAATTTAAACATCTCACTTATAAACCCATGTAGGGTCGTATTTTTTTTCTGAAAAGCTTGCTTTTTGAAAGCCTTCATTTAAACAAATGGCTTTCCTTCTTTTCTTTTGAAAATTTGCATTTTAGATTTAAAAGCTTTCCGATTCAATAAAAGAAACAGTATAAGGAAAATAATTATATCACAACCTAATTTATCAATAAATCCCGAAAAGTTCTTCAAAAAGTAATGATAAGAACTCAAAAAAAATCAATCACATTAGAAATAAAAAAGGTAAACTATAAAAAGTTTAGAAAAAAGTCAAAAAATCTATTTAATTACATTTTTTTGCAAATATTAATTATGACAAGTAGGATCTAAATGTCTTTTTTTACCATTACCACTTGGTCCGCATGTCGGAATTTCATTAAAAGGATAGGTTGTATTAGTCGCTAAATTTTTAATTTCTGATTTTGTCACAAAATTATCCCCATCATCATCAATATCCTTAAAATCAGGGATTCCATCACCATCAGTATCATCAGGATTTATAGTACCTGAGGGAAATGTATATATATAACCATCATTATTTAAGTCTTCTAAGTAGGAAGGCACACCATCTTCATCAAAATCTGCACGCTGAACCTCATATAATTTAACATTAAAGACCAAAGGTGAATAGACCGGAATGTTAGGAGTAGACTGATTGTAATAAGCTAATCCTGAAGGAATAAACACTATACCCGCTCCAAAATTAAAATAAGTTATAGTTCCATCCGGATTTCCGGTATAATCACCCGATTTAAGCTTTGGAAATATCTCAGCAAAACCTTTAACTCTTACACTCGACAAAGGTAAAAAAGACTGAGGAAATCTATTGTCTTCAAACTCTTCTCCAAGTATAGTATTAGTAGTAACACCATCAACAGTCTCCGTCCTTTTATAAATATATTCACCTCTAAAAGAGGTCAAAACATCATCAACATTAGAAGGAGTAGAACCATTAAGCCCAGTTCCTGTTCTCAATTCCAAATAATAAATTTTATAAGCAATATTAACATTGTTTTGAGTAACATTAACTATTCTATTTCTTACTGGATAAGTAGTTTGATCCCAAATAGAGACCTGAGTTCCACCGGAAGGTATTTTAGTATACGTTACATCTAAATCATCATCATAACCTGGGTGGTTAACAACCGTTAAATAATGTGTCTTCATAAACTCTTCAATATTAGCAATATCAATTAAATACTGTTCTTCATGATTTCTTATTGCAGCCGAACTATCGTCTTCCTTACTACAAGCCAATAACATCATAAAACTAATGCTAAGTGCAAAAAATTTAAATCGTTTTTTCATTCTCTCTGTTTTTTGAAGCCAAATTAAAACTCTAAAACCTTAACCCAAAAGGGTTTGGATTAAATTACCTGCTTTCAGGTATAAATTTAAACTAGTGACAATCTATACATTTGCTCTAAAATTCTTTAGACAAAAAAAGAGCCCATGATATTTGATCAATAAGTTCTGAAAAAGACTGGAGAGCAAAAATTTTTAAACTATTTTGAATCACGTTTTAAAAACTTACAAATGAAAAAACAAATTATTTTAATGACTCTATTGTTAGTATCAACATACAGTTTTTCTCAATCTGGCCAAGTGGGACATCTTAATATTTTTTCAGAAGATGGCGATCGTTTTACTTTAATTCTAAACGGTGAAGTAATCAATGATACACCTCAAACTAATCTCAGAGTTGAAGATTTAAATCAGCCTTACTATAATGTAAAAATAAAATTTGAGGATACCGCGTTATCTGATATTTCAAAAAATAACTTGATGATTACTGATGTTGATGATGTCTTCTCCGATGTGACCTATAAAATCAAAAGAGATAAAAACAATAAGACAAAAATGAAGTTAAATTACTTTTCATCTATTCCCGTTCGCCCCGATTTTATACCTCCTTCAAATATTCACGTAATTCATTATGGACAGCCTAGAGTTCCTGTAATTGTAAATCAAAATGGAGGTATGACTCAAACAACTACAACAACCCAAGTAGGAGGCAATAATGTTGGCGTTGGAGTCAATGTAGGTGGTATCAGTTTAGGAGTCTCTATAAACGACAACATAGGAAATGGGGTAATAACACAAACAACCACCACTACCACTTCTTCAAACCAATCTGGAAATGTAATTATCAATCCAGCTGAGCCCTCTCGTGGTTGTAATGGCAGACCTTCAATGTCTGCTACCAATTTCAATGCTGCATTAACAACTATCAAAAAACAAAGCTTCGAAGATACCCGACTCAAAACTGCTAAACAAGTGATCAGTGCAAATTGCCTTAATGTTAATCAAATAATTCAAATTGCTAACCTATTTAACTTTGAAGACAATAAATTAGACTTTGCTAAATATGCATATGACTTTTGTATTGAACCCAAAAATTACTTTAAACTCAATGGTATTTTTACTTTTAGTAGTAATGTCGACAATTTGTCAGATTATATTCAAAGTAGACAATAACAATATTTTCAAAGAATAAGCAAAACAGTAAAAAAGCCGGTCCTTTCAACCAGGCTTTTTTTTTTACCAAAAGCAACTATAAAAGATAATCTTTTAATAGTATTTACAATTTCTTAAGTTGCTATTATTCAAAATGTCTATCAAAGTGCTTTTTTAAAAATAAAATTTGAATCAATAACATTAATGCAAAAAAAACAACTGGAAAAATGGTACTCTTAGAAAATTGAAATAAGGAGTTTGTAAAATGACTTTTGTATTGAAAATATTCTAATCTACTAAACCAGTCAGAATTATAAGAATCACCTTTTTTCATTACATAAAAAACGAACAAACTAAAGCTAATCACTATTATAACTATTACAGCCCTTGAAATTAATGGCTTATAAGTATAAACCTCAGTCTTTTTACTCATCAAAATCTGAGACATTACCCTTTCAGAAAAACCATTAGAGGTAGACTCAGTCAAGGTAGTCTTCATAACAGTTTCTACCAAATTCTGTAACAATTTATCGTCTTTTTCTTTCATAATAGTCTAATATTTCCGGTTCTAATGCATCCTTCAAAATCGAAGCTATTTTTTTACGGCTTCTAAAAAGCTTTATTTTAACATTGTTAGTACTACAATCAATAACTTTTGCTATCTCTTCTATAGATTGGTCATCAAAATAATATAGTGTTAGCAAAAAAGCTTCTTCACTAGGAAGCATTTCTAAACACTCCTGAATTCTTTGGTTCCTGTAATTTTCATCAATGTTATCCAAAATATCAGAGATAACTTTTAACTGATAGTCCGTGAAATCCTCAACAGCAACTACAATATCGCACTTCTTTTTATTTTTTTTTAATCTATCCAAACAGGTATTATAAGTTATTTTATAAAGCCAAGTAGAGAATTTTGAATCTCCTTTAAATTTATGTAACGAACCAAATGCTTTAACAAATGTATCTTGTGAGACCTCTTCTGCCTCTTCTCGGTTTTTAAGCATTTTACAAGCTAAAGTAAACACTAAATTTTTATACTGCTCAACCAATACAGAAAACGCATTAGTGTTTCCCTCGATTATTTGATTAATATAATGTTGATCGTTTATGAAAGCCATATAACAGTTTGACGAAGAAAAAAGCAATCTGGTTACAACCAAATCAAAAAAAAGATTAAGAGTGTTGTAACCAAAATAAATATACCGTCGTCATAATTTGTAATGAATCATTCTTTAAATTATTAATCAATTCAAAATAAAAAATTATGAACGAAGGTATTTTAATTCCATTAAGTCTTTTTTTAGCCATCTTTGGCATCTTTTATCTTTATCTGTCAACAAGAAATAGAGAACGATTAGCCCTTATAGAGAAAGGAGCAAATGCAAGCATTTTCAATCAAAGTGGTAAATCATTTCAAAAAATCATTGTGCTAAACTTATCCTTTCTATTAATGGGAATAGGTGTAGGAACTTTTACCGGTCTATTATTAGCTACTTACACAGCATTAGATGAAAATGCTTTATACCCTGCTAGTATCTTTACATTTGCTGGGCTAGGGTTATTCCTAGGTTGTAAAATAACTAAAGACATTGACAAATAATACTAATCAATCAAAAATGAAAATCAATCAAAAAATGAAAAAAATAAAAAACTATCTATACCTAATCACAACAATCTGTTTATGTTCCATAAATCATACTTATGGACAAAATTTTGAATCAAAAATAGATAGTCTTCTTCTTAATATTTTTAAAGACAAAAATGGTCCGGGAGGTGAATTTTTAATTGCAAAAGCAGGCAAACCAATTTATCAAAAAGCATTTGGTAAGGCAAATTTGGAACTTAACGTGGATTTAACCTCTGAAAATATTTTTCAACTAGGTTCGGTAACCAAGCAATTTACCGCAATATCGGTATTGATATTAGAAGAAAAAGGTAAATTAAACCTAAGTGACCCTATTTCAAAATACATCCCAGATTATCCATCAGGTGAGAAAATAACCATTCACCATTTATTAACACACACTTCTGGGATAAAAGATTTTACAAAAATGAAATCACTTCGAGAGATTGCTCAAAAAGAAATGACACCTAAAATGATGGTTGACTTTTTTAAAAACGAACCTGGGGATTTTAAACCTGGAGAAAAATTTGAATATAATAATTCTGGATATGTAGTCTTAGGTTATATCATTGAACTTATATCTGGTGAACAATATGAAGATTTTATCAATAAAAACATATTTGTTAAAGCCGGTATGACTAATTCATATTATGCCAGTGATAGGAAAATCATCCCAAAGAGAGCATATGGGTATCAGAAAAAAGAAGACAGATATGTAAACAAAACACAAATTAATTTTAGTGTTCCATTCTCCTCTGGCGCATTAATGTCAACCGTTACTGATATGCTTAAATGGCAAAATGCTTTAAATCAAAATCTTATAATAAATAATCATACCCTCAAAAAAGCTTTTACCAAATACAAACTGAATAATGGTCAAGAGATTAATTATGGTTATGGTTGGCATATTAAAGAAATCAACGGAATTTTGATACAAGAACACGGTGGAAGTGTATTTGGTTTTAAATCTATGGGAGTTTACATCCCTAGTGAGGATATTTATGTAATTGGATTGTGCAATTGTGATTGCAATTCTCCTACCAAAGTCACAGAAGATATAGCGCTTCTAACAATGAAATTATTATGATTAGGGAAACCAGTAAATAGGTAATAATCTCTCAAAAGAAGAGCCCAATCTATTCTGATTGGGCTCCCTTATAATTTAATCGTTATAAAATTTGATTAAACTATTTTTGCACTTCTTTAATATATCCTTTAAAACAGGGATATAAAAAACTATCCACTGCCTCTTTGGCTACCAAAAACAATGCTTTCAATATATCAACAGATTGCAAATTTGGCTAGTTAGCTTTCGGTGAAATGTCTTTGCCATAATGACTGAATTACTTAATGCAGTAAACAATAGAAACAAAACTAGTTTCAAACTTTTATAAAATTTGGTTTTCATGATTTTAAAAATCTAAGATTTAATGATGATTAAAACTCGTTGCTTTTTATCCAAAGCCCCATATACTAATACTTTAAGCTAGGCAAAAGTTTTTCGTGATTGTAATCCCAGTCCGGCTCATGAAATTTTGGTTACCGGAGCAATACAGCTTTTCAGTTCTTTAAGGGCATTATTGGCTGGGTGAAGCAGAATCCAATTTCTGTTTTTACTTCAATGATATTATAACGGTATTTAAACTTGTTAATGGAAAAGAAGTTCAAAATCGGAGGTTTGGATTTAGTTCGCGATATATTTGTTTTTACCTGTTTTACCGAATTGGCGTATATAGATGTAAAAAATCTAACAAAATCTCAAAAAGATATTGACTTTCTAAACAAAGCAATTTGACTTTTAAAACAAAGTCTAACATCAGTTATGCACATAATTTTGTCTTATAACTTTTAATAATTAAAAAAATGAGACACAACAATTATCAAGGTGTGTTACAACTGCCATTAGGTTCTGGATTTAACGCAACATCAACAACAAGTGATGTAATCAACGGAATTGACCTTACGGGAAAGATTGTAATCGTAACAGGAGGCAATGCCGGAATCGGGCTTGAAACTACCAAAACATTAGCCGTTGCAGGAGCAACAGTGATTGTACCAGCGAGAGATATCGAAAAAGCAAAAAAGAATTTAGCTGGAATTCCAAATGTAGAATTAGAAACCATGGATATGATGAATCCAGATTCAATTGATGCATTTGCTAAAAAATTCTTGGCATCTGAAAGGCCACTTCATTTACTAATCAACAATGCCGGTATCATGTGGGTACCATTGCGAAGAGACAGTCGTGGAATCGAATCACAATTAGCAACTAACTATCTAAGTCAATACCATCTAACTGCCATATTATTTCCTGCACTTAAAAAAGCAAAAGGAGCAAGAGTGATTAATGTGTCCTCTTTAGGCCATCACATGGCACCATTCAACTTCGATGACCCTAATTTTATAAACAGGGAATATGAAACTTTACATGCGTACGGACAATCCAAAACAGCAAGCAACTTATTTTCTCTTGAATTAGACAATCGTGCAAAGCAGCACAATGTAAGGGCGTACTCATTACACCCGGGCTCAATAGGCGGAACCGAACTGGCAAGAGAAGCATCTTTAGAATTGTTACAAAAAATGGGTTTTGTAGATGCTGATGGAAATATATTGCCTGAAATAGCGGCACGATTAAAAACAATTCAACAAGGAGCAGCAACAACAGTTTGGTGTGCTACAAGTCCATTGCTCAATAATATTGGTGGAGTATATTGTGAAGATGCTGATATCGCCCAAATGGCATCTGAAAATAGTATTGGAACATTTGGAGTGGAAGCTTATTCTTTAAATGAGGTAAACGCTAAACGACTATGGGATTTGAGCGAGCAAATTACCGATGTCCGATTTCATTTTTAACTGAACAAAACTATATAAAATTAAAGCCTAACTTATTGGTTAGGCTTAAAAAATGACATTTTAAACAAAGTAAACTGTATGATAGTTATTATTTTTGTAATATTCAAAATGACTACAAAAACAATACATGGAATATCAAGCAAAATATATAACACCCGACATCAAGCTTTCAAGCTACGATGACAAACTGTTCAAGTCAGATATTATGTTTGAAGAGCATATGCTCATTTGGTTTATTTCCGGCGAAACTAAAATAATTCAGGCAGATAGAACTTTTATTTTTAATACAGGAGATATTTTCCTGATCCCAAGAAATCAATTAGCCACCATAATTAACTATCCAAAAGACGGGCTTCCTCATCGAACTGTCGTAATGCATTTATCAACAGAGCGTTTGAAGCAATTTTATGAAAAAGTAGAAGTCAAAGAAAAACTAATTCCTGAGCAAAAAATATATAGTTTCAATAATCATCCATTACTCGAAAGTTGTTTGGCTTCCTTGATTCCTTATTTCGAAATGGAAGACAACTTTCCCGAAAACATTGCCTCTTTAAAAATCACAGAAGCTATTAGTATTTTGAGAGCTATTGATCAGAGTGTAGACAGTGTGTTAGCCAACTTTGATGAACCGGGAAAAGTCGATTTAATCAGTTTTATGGAACGTCATTTTATGTTCAATATGCCTTTAGAAAAATTGGGATATTTAACAGGCCGAAGTCTGTCAACGTTTAACCGAGATTTTAAAAAACTGTTTGGAACAACACCTCAAAAATGGCTTACCAAAAAGAGACTCGAATTAGCTTTCTACCAACTCTCACATCAAAAGAAAAAGCCAGTAGATATTTATTTAGAAGTTGGCTTTGAAGACCTTTCTCATTTTTCGTTTGCGTTTAAAAAAAAGTATGGTGTGACACCTACGCAATTACGATCGAATTAAACTTAAAAAACACAAAAAGTAATGTGTTTAATTCCCGAATCGCACACTATACTGTTTGATTCGGGAATGCTACTGCTATAGCTTTGCCACTATATTCTTCATTGCATGCAAAGCCAATCCTACCATCAACGGATGAAAAATGTTTACCAGATGCTATTTGAATTAGCTACTGGTAACTTGGCATTTAGAATAGAACCAACAGAGTCGAATGATGAAATAGAGGAACTAAGTAGCGTACTCAATATCTTGGGACTCACACTTCAAAACACCACCGCAAAATCAGGCTATGTAATCCCCTATTACAATTATCAAAGTGTTATTCAAAATACGTTTATACTTAGCAAAGATTACAACATCAAAAGTTTTAATGCTTTAGCCATTAAAAATCTCGGTTACAGCCCGGGCAAACTTAATAAAATGATATTTGATGACATAATTGCTCAACAGTCATCAGATGCTTGGCAAAGTATAAAAGAGGAAATTCAAAATAACGAAGAGTATCATTCTACCGTTCAATTAGTTTTAATAAGTGGTAATAAAAAGCTACTCCCGCTTCACTTTACAATCTCTAAACTACTTAATCAAAATGAAATAATATTGACTTCATTGACAACTGTCCTTCAAGATTCTCTGGGTGATACTTTTAATTCAAACAACAAACTTACTCCACGTCCAAAAGATTCTGAAATAATTCAAAACGTTTACAACTACATACTAAATAATCTAGAGGAGCCACTTCCTTCTGTCAAAGCTTTAGCCAAAATGTTTGGCTCAAATGAATTCAAATTAAAAGAAGGATTCAGACACTTTTTCAACACAAGTATTTATAAGCTTTATAATGAAGAACGTCTTAAAAAAGCACACAACTTGATAGAAAAAACAGATTTATCCTTAAAAGAAATCTGCTTTATGTGTGGTTTCAATTCTTACCTAAATTTTTATAAAGCTTTCAAAAAGAAATACCGTTACTCTCCCAGTGAACTCAATAGACCATCAAGAATGGAATAGTATTACTACATTTTTGAATACCTCTAAGTAATTGTTTTTAAGAATTTTACATAAAAATAATGTAGAATGAAACTTCAAATTACTAAATCGAACATCATACAAACTGTAGTCGTACTCAACATCCTACTCTTCACTTATGCGGCCGTAAGTAAAGCACTAGACTTCCATAATTTCCCAATCCAGTTGGGTCAGTCTCCCCTTTTAAGTGCTTTTGCAGATTGGGTTGCTGTTGCAGTTCCTTTGGTAGAATTTATTATTGTATTGCTCTTACTTACAAACAAATATCGCTTGTTAGGACTCTATGGGAGCTTTGCTTTAATGACAATGTTCACGGCTTACATAGTAATTATTCTCAACTTCAGTTCTTTCACCCCATGTTCTTGTGGTGGCATATTAGAAGAAATGACTTGGACACAACACCTTGTTTTCAATATAGTTTTCGTGGTATTATCGGGTTTGGCAATTTTATCTAACGCTTTTAACAGATTTGTGATTGGCTATTTATCTATTCTTGCCACCTCTGCTATTGGTCTTGTAGTTGCACTCTTTTTAATGTCTGAAGACATCATCCAACATCGCAACAACTTTGTCCGAAGACTACCGGCACAATTCTCAAAACAACACCAAATCGACCTTGGATATAATTCATATTATTTCGCCGGAATGGCCAACGGAAAAATATATTTAGGAAACACTACTGCCCCATTATTACTAACTGAAATCGATACCTCTCTAAAAAGCAAAAAGGAATTGGTAGTGAAATTAAACAATCTAAACCTGCCATTCCGTTCTCTCCAATTGCAAGTTCATGCTAAGAATTTCTATGCCTCCGATGGCACAGTCCCGGCGGTATTTCGCGGTAAAACAGGGCAATGGTATGCCACCCAAATGCCGCAAGTAAAAAGTAAGTTTTCAAATCCGGTGTTTAGCGATTCGACCTCGTTTGCATTTCGTACACACAAAGCCAATGCCGAGAATGTTTTAGCCCGCTTTGATGAAAAACAAAATAAAACAATTACCAACCCAACCATACTTCAAAAACAAGTTGACGGTATTTTCGATACCGATGGCATCCTTAACTACGACCCTAATTCCAACCTGTTGGTATACCTATATTACTACCGCAATCAATATATCGTTTGCGACTCCAAACTTAACATAATCCATCGCGGCAACACCATTGATACTATTAGTAAGGCACAAATCAAGGTGGCATTCAATAAAGACCGCAATGAAAAGAAACTTGCTGCACCGCCTTTGACTGTAAATAAAAACGCCTACCTCCATCGCGGACTACTATTCGTTAACGCTGCACTGATGGGGAAATTTGAAGATGAAAAAATGTGGCAACAGGCGAGTATAATAGATGTTTACGATGTGAAAAATCGCTCCTACATCGTAAGCTTCTATGTCTACAACATTGAGGGCAAACGACTAAGCCGCTTTGCAGTGGAAGGCCATACGTTTTACGGAATCATAGGTAATCATCTGGTAAGCTACAAAATGAGCTACCTGATACACAAACGACTTTAACCTTAGGTTTTGGATAAGTGAAAAAAAGACACCAAAAATATAATTAGCTAATTATCAGGGGGAAGATCGAAAACCTGCAAACAGAGTAGATCAATAACTTGTAATTTTTTATTTTATGAAAAGATTCAGCAAATTCATTCCTATGGCTGCACTAGCTTTAGGATTGGTTGGCGCTCTTAGCTCGTTCACTACGAGTGCTGAGGCCAAAGACACCATCAACATCCCGGGGTATCTTAAAGCGAACCCTTTCGGAACGGTGTGTAACACCTCCATCATGTGTTCTGATGATGGCCTACAGTTATGTACCGTTGGCAGCACTCAAGTTTGGGGCAAGGATGCCAGCGGTAATTGTGTGGTTGAATTGAGACGCAACCACCAGTAACCAAAAGCAAAGCAGTTCCGCAGGGAACTGCTTTGTTATTTAAAAAGTATCTGGAGTAAACCAATCCGGCTTAGGAGCTCCTTTCAAGTAATAGTCCCACCACTGACTCATGCGTCGAGTTATATCAGCTTGATGTTCAGCTTTGGTCAAACCGTGTCCTCCTCCTTCATAAAGCAACAATATATTAGGCTTTCCAAGCCTGCGCAAGGCCAAATGGAATTCGAGGCTCTGTCTGTAGTCAATAGCGCTATCATCAGTACCTGTCCAAAGCAAAAATGGCGTGTTCACCTTGGGCGCAAATGTAACCGGAGAATTTTGCAGGTACCGTTCAAAATTATCAAAAAGCGGTACACCCATCCTAAGCTGATTAAATTCGTAGCGCCAAGTATCCTGCTTTTTATTGTTTAATCCTACACTCAGATAACTACTGATAAAGTCATTAAAACCGGCACCCGAAATGGCTGCGGCAAACAAATTTGTCTGTGTTACGATAAAGCTGGTTTCGTATCCGCCAAAAGAGTGACCAATAAGGCCTATTCGCTTTTTATCTACCGATTCATGAGCCAATACCTCATTTATGGCAGCGGTCACACAATCAACCGCCGAAACACCCGGCTTTCCCTCTTCGTAGGCAATATCGGGCAGCAGTACAAAGTATCCCTGCGTAGTCAGGTTACTAATATTGAATCCATCCTCATTCTGCAGTGTAGGGTTTACATATTGGTTATAATACTGCGATAAATGCTCGTAAATATGCACCACCATTGGATAGCTTTTAGTTGCATCATAACCTGCTGGGTAAAAAAGAGCACCGCGAAGCGGCTGTCCCTTAGAATTCTCATACGAAAAGCGTTTTGAAAATCCCCAAGCATAGTATTTTTGCTGCTCATTACTTTGGCCGATTACTTTAAACTTACCGCTAGGCTGTTTTACTATTAACTGTGGTGATAAATGGTAATGCTCCCTAATTAATATACTAACACCGGTATGGGTTCTTTTAAAACCACTAATCCTATTCGGTTCAAAAACTATTGGCTGTGCACCACTTTTTAAATTCCAGCTAAAATAACCGCTTTTATCAGGACTTACAGCCTTGAGCACTATCCCTTTTGTCAAATCTACTACCTTGTCTGTTGGTGTGCCAATGGTTTTATAGTCCTTTTGCGGAACAAGTCTAAATACAATGCCTTCTTCCTTACCCCTGGTGAGTCTTACAGCACTGCTACCATCAGTCTTTAGGCTCCAAATATCATACGCATCATACACCAAAACAGCATCATCGTTAGCTGTCCATCCGGCAACACTCCATACCCTTTCATCTCCCGAACGGTCATAAGAGTGGTCTACAAATGAATGCCCCAGTAATCCGGTCAGATTCCGGTGGGTATCTCGCTTGATATCATAAATCCACCAGTCTTTGTCTTTAAAATAGGCTATATAGTCTCCTTGCGTTGAAACTCCCATTTTGGTCCTATCAGGACTTTGCTTCGCCAAAGCTAACCTTTGAGAACCGGTAACAACATCCCGCAAATAAAAATCAATAGGTGCATCATAGTCAAATTGGGGTTCGTTTGTCATAGGGTCATAGACCAAAGCCATTTGCTGTCCAGGCAACAATTCCTGATAGGGGAAACTGACCGAAGTCACCATTTTGAACTGTTGCGTTATCGGTTGCCACACCGCTAGTTTGGCCCTATCGTTCCAACCATTAACGGATAACTTTCGGGGAAATGGCAACTTATCTGCCGTATTCCACACTTGCACACCACCATTATCCACAGCTACCTGTTTTGGTTTAACGCCAAAAAACACCCTTTGCCCATCATCCGATATGGATAACTCGGTCACAGAAGCATTATACAATTCACCGTCTTTAGGGAAATCTACAAACTGCTTTTTATCAAAAATGAAATGCTTCTTTTCCGCAAGTTGATAATATCCAACGTAAGCGTCAGGACCATTTGTCAAATAAGCCACCGAAGCGCCATTAGACTGCCATACTGCAGAATGGTATTGTTGCGGCTTAGATTCAATTAGTATGGGGTGGTCTAAATGGTTAAGATCCAGCAATAATAATTGCCCATCATAATCACACACTACTTGGTCACCCACCGGACTCACCAAAAACAATGTGGTTCTTGGAATCCTTTTCAGTACCTTCCCATCCATGGTTACTACCAATAAATCGCCTGCTGCTGTACCAGAGTTCTCATGCATTACTAACAAATCACTATGCAACGCAAGTTTATAATTACCAATGTTTGAGTGCTTAATTGATGTACCGGTCTTAAGGTTAACCACGACCACTGCTCCATCACCGCCACGATATACAAAGTGGTTGTTGGCGGCAAAGCGTCCATCTGTTCCGCTGGCAAAAGTATAAGCCTTGGCTTTTTGGGTATGTTTTACAAACAAGGTGTCCTTACCACTTGCATAAGTGAAACTATAACTCACCCAGTTACCATCCTCCGATAACTGCTCTTGCTCCAAGGTATGCCACAAGGAGTAATCTGCCTCTGTCAACTGTTTCTTCGCAACCTGTGCCCATACCGGGCAGGCCGCCAATAGTATTAAAAGTAACTTTTTCATTAGTAGCCTGCGTTTTGGGGTTCTAAATTGGGATTAAGCAACAACTCATTTTGCGGCAACGGGAACAAGGCTTCATGAAAATCCCAACCGGGTTTTACAACATCAAGCACAGTAGTAACTTGACCCGCGCGTTTCAGGTCTAAAAAGCGGTGGCCACTCTCGGTAAAGAATTCAACCCGTCGCTCCTGTAAAATGGCGCTAAGAAGTGCTTCCTGGCTTGAAGCGGTGGTATCAGGCAAACCGGCCAAGTTGCGAATCACATTCAAATCATCCTGTGCTCCGCTCAAAAAACCTTGCTTGGCCCGTGCTTCGGCCCGAATCAAATACAGTTCCGACAAACGCAAAACTATAGAGTATTCCGAGCTACTTCCCGCAAAACTTTGCTGCTTATATTTATAGGCATGGTACCACGTATCACTGCCATTGCTAATAGCCCTTACCCAATGAACCTTGCGCAAATCACCCGGCTCAAAAGCTGTAACAATAGAGCTACTTAACGCCACAAAAGGAGGTGGTCCGGAGTTAAAAATAAAATTAGCACCCTCACCTGTGCTGCCACCATTATTTTGAGGAATAAGCTGCCACAAGGTACTCGGACTATCTTTCAAAAAGGCACTGTCAAAATCAGTCACCAAGGAATAGGTTCCGGTTTCATTCAATACTGCCGAGGCTTCATTTGCGGCTTCAGCATAACTGCCATGGTAAAGGTAAACTCTGGCCAGTAAAGCAGTAGCCACCCACTTATTGGGGCGCACCCTGATGCCGCTAAAATCATAATCCGGTAACAACGCCTGCGCCGCTGTTAAATCGGCTATACAGCGGTCATACACTTCCTGTGTTGAAATTTTATTAACTGTTTGATTTTGTTGATAATTAGTAGTTGTTATATAAGGTACTGCTCCAAACAAATTCGTTAAGCTAAAATGCACCAACGCTCTAACAAACAAAGCCTCACCCATCAACTGGTCTTTATCAGCTTGAGCCAGTTTAGTGGCGTTATTTACACCCTCATAAACCGTATTGGCAGCGTAAATTTGGTTATAGCTTCTACTCCACCATTCCGTCACCACACCATTCGTTGGCAACACTGTATTGGTGTATAAAAACTGTGTTTCACCGGTACTAACGCCGTAGTAATCCAACTCATCGGCATAAACACCTAAAGCAACACTCATACCCGAGGCATTGCCCGAAAGCAAACCGCTATCTCGTAATTTAGCGTAAATATTAGTCATGGCAGCGTTGGCTGTGGCTCGCTCTTCAAAAACAGTACCGGAGCTAAGTTGTGAATTCGGAAGTCCAACATCCACAAAGGAATCACATCCAAAAGTCAAGGCAACTACTACCATAAGCAGTAGTGACCGTATTACAATTGTATAATTAAGGTTTTTCATAATCAAATCGTTTTAAGTTAAAAGCTAAACTGCAAACCTGCCGTAAACACCTTCAAAGGTGGCAAGTATCCATAAGTAGTAAATTCGGGGTCTCGACCCTCATAGGAGGTAAACGTCAACAAGTTCTGTCCCTCCAAGGTAACCTTACAACTGGCACCAAATAGCCATCGCTCAGGAACTTTATAACTTAAGGCAACATTCTTTAAGCGCACAAACGAGGCATCACCAATCACCGCATCGCTTTCATAATAGTTGAAGTAAGCATCCACCGCATCGCCGTTATACCCTGCCGTGTAAACCTGAAAACCTGCGGTATCACCCGGTGCTTGCCAGTGCTGCAATACAGCCGTAGGCTGGTTACCCATAGTACCCGGCACTCCGGTCATAGCTGCCGCAGTATAGTTGTCTTGCTTCACAAATTGAAACATCACATCAAGGGCCCAACGTCCATAAGTAAACTGGTTGCTCAATCCACCAAAAAAACTGAGGTTAAAATCTTTTACAACTTGTCGGTCCAATCCCGATAATACCCCATCACCATTCATGTCCTCAAACGTAAAAACACCCGTCTGAGGGTCTAAACCGGTATAGCGATACACCTTTTGGATATTCAAAGCCTCACCTATCACAAACTGATTGCGGTAGGTAGAGGTGGCCAAATCCGGAAACGACAACAATTTGTTTTTCGAAAAGGAAATATTAAAATTCGTGGTCCAACTAAAATTCCCATTTTGAAAATTCACAGTCCTAAGGGTGATTTCAGTACCACGGTTTTGTACTGTAGCATTAAGATTCCCTTGCAACGAAGGAAATCCCGTAGTAGCCGGCATCGGAATCCCAACCAATTGGCTCGACGAACGGTTATTATACCAACCCAACGTCAGGAAAATGCGGTCTTTAAAAAAACCGGCCTCTAAAGCCAATTCCAGCTTTTTATTGGTCTCCCATCCAAAATTCGGATTGTTCAACCGCGTAGGCTCCAAACCTATCACGCCATTATAACTAACACCCGACGACAAAAAGGTATCCAAAAACTGGTAATCGCCTATCAAGTCATTACCGGTAGTCCCATAACTACCGCGCAATTTTCCAAAACTTAAGATGCTTTTGTCTTTAATAAACTGCTCCTCACCAAACAGCCAAGCGGCTCCTACGGCTCCAAAAGTCGCAAACTGATTACCCGGCCCAAACCGACTACTGCCATCCCTACGACCGGTCAAATTCAAGATATACTTGTCTTGGTAGGAATAATTAAACCTCCCAAAAAAAGCTTGATACTTGTAATCGGTCTGTTGATCCTGCAAAGTATTTACACTAAAAGCAGAAGCCAAATTATAAATAAGGCTGTTGCTCACAAACCCATTCCCCTGCTGCACCAATCGGGTGCCTTTTTGTTGTTGGAAAGTCCCTCCTGCCAATAGTTCGGTTTTACCGTAGCGCCATTGTTGTGCCCAACTCAGCTGTGGCTCGGCTATCCACGAACGGCGATTCACCGTATTCACTATCAAACTCGAAAATTCAGGTCCGGCACCATACACAGGGTCGTATATTGTCGAGGGTGTTGTGCGGGTTTCATCATGCTTGGTATCAGTAACCCCAAAGGCCGACTTGAGTTCCACTCCGGGAAGCAACATATAACCTATCGTTCCATTGGCTATAACATCATAGGTTTTAGTGCGGTATTTACCGGCCAACGCCGCCAGTGGATTTTCCCAAGTGCTGCCGGCCCAATTTAAACTGCCGTCATCATTATACAGCGCCGGAGCATTAGGAGCTAATATCATCGCGGTGCGCGACAGGTCTACCGCCGGTTGGTCGTTATCCTGCACCGTGTAGGCAGTAGAGAGCGATAATCGAAACTTTTGGCTCTCGCTGGCGTGGTTCAAATTACTGCGCAGCACGCCTCTTTTATACCCAAAATCACCCGGGAACACCGTGGTCTCATCATGAAACGTACCACTAACCATAAACTGTGTTTGGGCGCTACCACCACTCACACTGGCATTGGCATCTTTGTAAGTGGCGGTGCCGCCAACCAACGCCGCCTGCCAATCAGTATAACGGTTCGGGTCCCAAGTACCATTCACATCAAAATCCATAAATGAGGGCGCAAATCCATCATTGGCAAACGCCTCATTCCGCATGGCAAGGTATTGCTCTGTATTCAAAAGCTTCATAAACTGGGTAGCATTCGCCACACCCTGCGATACACTCATGGTATAACGCGTTTTGCCTTGCTTGCCTTTTTTGGTGGTAATCAGAACTACCCCATTGGCACCACGTGAGCCATAAATAGCCGTGGCATCGGCATCTTTTAATACCTCTATGCTTTCTATATCCAGCGGATTAATACTGTTCAGCGGATTGGCCAGCGTAGGCATCACACTGGTAGTTCGGGAATTCCCTACCGATTCCGACGAATAAGGCACGCCGTCTATCAAATACAACGGACTATTCCCTTCCGCCCGCAAACTGTTCTGCCCTCTAATCTTTAGGTCAAAACCACCACCGGGTACACCGCTGGTTTGCGTTATACTTACTCCGGCCATCCTGCCCTGCATGGTCGATAGCACGTTAGTCACCGGTTGTTTTTCTATGTCTTTAGAGGTAATTTTCGAAATGCTACCCGTACGCTCTTTGTCTTTTACAGTATAGTATCCGGCGTTTACCGTTACTTCTTTGAGAGTTGTGGCATCTTCTTGTAGCGTTACATTAATTACAGTACTATTGGTTACTGTTACCTCCAGTGTTTTATAACCTATGTAACTAAAAACCAATACATCATCAGTTTTAGCTGCAATAGCGAACTTACCAGTTTCATCTGTTATTGCATTGATATTTGTGCCTTTAATAGTAACTGTCACACCTGGTAACACTCCATTACTATCTGAAATGGTTCCGGTAATTATTTGCTGTGTTGTGATTGATAGAGTAGAAAAATCTTTTCCCTTATCCCTTATCCCTATTGACTCACTCAATTCATCTGGATAAGCAATTTGTGTCACCCTGAGCGCAGTCGAAGGGCCTTTCCCTTCTCCTTCAGCAGGAAAAGCAAAACAGCTTAGGCCTAAAAGGAACATCCATAAATAAATAGAATACCAAATAACAGACCTACCCCTGAATAATAAAGATTTATTCATAATTTTGGTTTGGTTTAAATTGAACATTAGTTTGTTTAAGCTTCGGCTTCCTATTCTAGTTTGGCGACGAGGTAGGAAGTCTTTTTTTTTGTTTGTTTGTGCATTGTCACCCCGAGCAAGCCTGTCCTGAGCGGAGTCTAAGGATCGGGGGGCAATTAGTGTAGTCATGTTGTTTATACCATAGGCATTTATGTTTTGTGGTTAATAATTCTGCGTTGTTACGGCCTTAGAATCTGGAAGCGAGTGTCAAATATTCGAAGTATTCTTAAAATGAAAATCTGTTTGAGGCAACGCCGAGTTATTTTCATTTAGAATGCGAGAATCAATTTGACCGCTGAAGATTCAGAGCCTTGACTTTTTGCTTCTTTTGGGTCAAGCCAAAAGAAGAAACCTGCGCGGGGTATAGTAACTTAACTAACCCAACCATAAACTATACTCAAACCCACGCAGGATAAAAGTTATAGTCTAAATAAATAATAAGGTGAATCGAATAAGCGGAGAACCCGTTGAAGTCTTAATCCTTTGTACTCCAGTCTTAATACTCTTTTTTAGCTTCGCAAAAAAAAGGCGCGGTACTCAGCTTATTGCGTTAGAGGTACTGGTATACCGTGCAACAATAAGTGAGCCCACGCCCTAGGAGCGTGAGCATTGTCACTTATCATCTCGTTGCAAAAATTACCAGTTTTCTAACGCGAGATTCAAAGCGAATGCTTCAATATTGTCTATATGAAGAATCGCAAAAGTAAAAATTCTATGGCAAATATAAACAATTATTCTTACAATCGGACAGCTGTCCGAAATATTTTAAGCTTTTACGAGTTATTTTGTTGAGATGTCAGATTTCAACAGAAAAATATGCGATTATATAGCCAAAAATTGGATTGGCAAAGATGAAGCAAATACACAATTTGCTTTAAATCATAACATTGATGAAAAGACAGTACGTAGAATTAAGAATGATGAAAAATACAAGATAAGCATTGAAACTCTGTTGAAGATATGCGAAGCACGAAATTTAAAACTTTCTGAGTTTTTCAAGTTAGTTAACCTTTGATTTAATTTTTACCTGTTATACCACATTAAAAGATGCTTCGGCATCTTTTTGATTTGAGATAATAACTCTTATTGATATAATTTTCAGAAAATTATAGTTAGAAAATAAATCAAAATCTTCAATAGCATTAATATGCTAACCAACCAAATAATGTTAAATAATTATTGATGGCAAAAGAACTGAAATTTACCGAAGAAAATATTAGAAAGATTTTTGGAGCTTACGACGGAGAAGGTGAAAAAATTGATAGATTAAGGGAATACTTTTTAAAAACCGATACCTATGAATCAACAGCGGCAAATGTGCCTGTAAAAATTCTGGTAGGAAGTAAAGGCGTAGGAAAATCTGCTTTATTTAGAATTGCAATAAAAGAGGGCCAAGAAAATGGAAAGTTATGTATATTAATTAAGCCGAATGATATAGCTGAAATTGGAGAAAGACATGAGTCTTTAATGATTAGTATTCGTCAATGGAAATATGGTCTAACAAAAATTATTGTTCGTAAAATTTTGGAGCAGTTTGGACTATATGAAGATGATGCTATCGTAATTGATCCCATTCGGTTTGGAGGGAAAATATTTCCACTTTTAAATGATGTGTTTTCTAGATATCAATCATCCGGCAAAAATCCTTTAGTAGGCTATGACAAATATCTTAACCCAAATATTGATTATCCAATTGAAATTTTTTTAGATGATTTAGATCGAGGGTGGCAAAATAGAAAAGAAGGTCTCATCATGATATCTGCCCTCATAAACAGCATTAGAGATATGTCAACTGAAAACGAAGGGGTTATATTTAAACTCGCTCTTCGTACTGATGTTTACACTGCCGTCCGTACTGAAGATGAATCATCAGATAAGTTTGAGGGATTGGTAACTTATAACAGCTATAAAATTCATGAAATCTATGTATTATTGATAAAACGAGTTTTAACATTCGAAAACATAAAATTTGATGAAGAAGAGTTACTGGCTTCTTCACAAAAACAAACGGCACATCATCTTAATAGTGTCTTTGAAGAAAAATTTAATGGAGAAGGCGAATGGGAGAATAAACCAATGTATGTTGTCCTACTGTCAATTATACGCAACAGACCACGTGATTTAGTAAAGCTTTGTACAATGGCAGCAAAAGAAGCATTTAAAAATAAGTCCTCTAAAATTAGAACCAAAGATTTACAAAGTATATTACCTGAGTATTCAAAGAGTATCATTAATGACACTATTGCAGAATATAAATCTGAATTGCCATCCATTGATCGACTCATTTACGGCATGAAACCTAACAAAAAAACCAGAACTACTTCTGAAGCATATCATTTTACAAGTACTGAGCTTAAGAGCAAACTTTTTAATTTATCTCAAATGGGTGAATTTCGATTCGCTTCCGGAAAAAATGCTACCCCGCAGGATTTAATAACCTTTTTATTTAAAATTGGATTTCTTACAGCGACTAAAACAATCGAGGGCGGGGGTATATTGAGAAAAACTTTCGAAGATGCAAGTCACCTTTCAAGTTCTTACATGGATTTTGGTTTTAATTGGGAAGTACATATGGGATATAGGTGGGCTATCCAACCTGATACTCTTGATGATATTTGGTCAAAACTTTAAAATGAAATTTCATGAAAAAAATTTGTTCATACATTATTCTGGTTTGTTTCTTTTCAACCTTTGCACAAAAAAAGGATCAAGAATTAATAACGACCAAGAAAAGGGAATCGAATAAAGACACTATTGTTTTGTCTACACCGAGTGTGCTACAAATTAAATCTGTGTCAGACAATGATGCCGATAACTTTGACTGGAGTAAAAATATGCCGTGGATTGGGGCAATTATAATTGGCTTATCAACTGTAGTAGCTAACATAATTACAAGTAATCTATTAAGAAAAAGTAATTCCGCCGCAATAAAGCAACAAACCGAAAATGCAAAGACTATTTCTGATGAACAGCTGGAATTAGCAAGATCAAACAGTGAAAGAGATTTTAAAAAGACTGTCCTTTCAACGACAAGACAATTATGGATTAGTGATTTTAGGAATATCTTAAGTGAATTACTTTCAATTACTGCAATTTTTTCTTTATCACAGAAAATGGAGGGTGAAAGCAATTTTAAATTTAATCTCTATCTTACAAAGGCAGAATTGATGTTAACAGATTCACCAAATCACTCAGAGTTAAAAAAACAGTTAGACGAATTGAAAAACTGTTGTTTAGGTATAATGATGCAAACTAAATCCGTTGAAGAAATGGAATTGATTGTAAGCAAGATAAAAACTCAAACAGCACGCATTTTAAGTGAAGAATGGGAGAAAGCAAGCAAGGCTGAATAAATAGTAACCTGCGGTTTAGCTTAGATATTTATTAAAAACTCTTTTAAATCGAAATTTTGGTTACACACCATATATATTGCTGATGAGCTTCCAACGTATTCTTTCGTTACACTTGAACCATCATGTAGATATTGATCCAAATCTTTAATTCTATAGAATCCTTTGTTCTCAATTAAGGCACAAGTCACAAAAAAAGGATACTTATTCCCTTTTCTTTCAGCCATTTTACAAATCAAATAATACGGACGTTCCAGCATGACTTTATTTTTTCTAACTAATTTATAAAAATAAGACGATGATATTAATTCAATTTATGATTGGAGTATAATCATACGTCAATCTATTTCCCTTTTTGAAAGAACTTTCCCTTTAGTAATAAATGGACAGAAAAGACCAAATAAAATTAGATTTCGGAAAGAATTTAACACGCCTTCGCAATGAGAAGAATCTGAGTATTAGAGCCTTGGCTAATAGTGCCGGTCTTGAATACAGTCAGGTAAGACGAATAGAAAATGGGCAGGTAAACCTCGCTTTAAGCACTATCATAGCTTTAGCTGAAGGTTTGAATATAGAACCTGCAATATTGCTTTCGTTTCCTGGTGCAAAAAAATAATTCCGGACTTTATTTCCTCATTTTAACTTTTCATCCCTTTAGTAAACATAAGGCCATTAAACAATGGTCATAAATTTTAATCCTGCAGTGTCTGGCGGTTGCCTCCATTGCCAAAACAAATTAAAATATGATAAACAAAAACTACAGGGAGAGCTACGTCCCTTCCGAAACGGAGCAGGTAGATTGGGTTGCGTTCGAATTTCTTCAGAACAAAAGAGAAAATCTTCTCGAAAAAAGCCTAAAATCAAACACTTATTTCAAAATCGATGCTATTGAGTATGCCCTAGACCGCGTTCTTGAAAATCCAAATCGGTTGGCTACCGGTGAGCAATTAGCCAAAGACCTATTCCGTGATGGAAAAAGAGTAATATCTTCAAGACTTGGATTACAGGGTAATGGTAAAGTTCGCCGTGAAGCTTATGAGTACAATCAAGAAAAAGATGTTTCTCAGGTTGAATTTGAAAATTACAATTTTGAGAATGCTGTAATACTTATAAAATCTAGTTTTATTGCATTGCCAAAAAATGAAGCTCTCGCACTTTACTTGCATACCGTTGGCCTAACAACTGCAGAAAACATAAAACAGTTCCTCAACGTTACTGTTAGACATTATAGAAACTTATTGAATCAAGCCAAGAGAAAACTTCAAGATTGTCCCGGATTTAAAGAAGCGTTTCTACTAATACACTTGCACTCGGATGATGCTGACATTAGAGAGTTCTTCACATCATTAATAAACAAAATGTTTAACTACCAATTATCATAAAAAATGAACAATAATTTCACCCACTTTAAAGCAGAACTGGTTAAGCCCGATGTCGCTTTACAGAGTTTCCGTGATGGAGGCTACAATTTCACCGATGCTGTCGGTGAAATTGTAGACAACTCTATTCAGGCTGGTGCTCGCAACATTAAATTTGACTGGAAAATTGAAAACGTAAAACGTGATAAAAGTTCCAAATCAAAAAGAGAGATGACTGCAATTGCAATCTTCGATGATGGTCAAGGAATTCCTCCAAACATCCTTCCAAGTGTCTTAACAATTGGTTTCAGTACAAGATACAACAACCGTGATGGTATCGGACGCTTTGGTGTTGGTTTCAAATTAGCTTCTATAAGTCAAGCTAGAAGGCTAGAAATATATACTTGTCCTACTTATTTAGATAGCGATGTTTCTAAAGATAGTTCAGGTAAAACTTCCATCTCCTACAGAGAAAAAAATGTTACTAAACAGATTTTTAAAAGTTATCTTGATTTAGGAGAAATATTAAATGGTACCCAAATTGAATACAAATGTGAAAAAGTTGACAACTATCCTATAGATTTCCAGCATCTTACAGATAGCAGTGAAAACGGTACTTTAATCATTTGGAAAGATATAGATAGAATGAATGAAGATAGAGCCTATTCGGAATCAATAGACGAAAAAATTTCTGGACTTGCATTCTTTTTAGCAAGGACATATAGAGTGTTTATCGATAAAGGCCTTAAAATATATTTACCTGATAAAAATAGATCCTTATTTGCATTCCATGAACCTCTGGAACCATACGATCCAACTTTCCAACTCGAAAATAAAATTGCTGAAAGTCTTTCTGAAGAAAGTATGAAAGGTGAACTTGTTGAAGAAGGTCAACTAAATATTGGTAAAGAAATTGTGAGGTGGAGGGTATTTTTGACTCCCAAAGTAACAAGAATGGTCCGCGGTGGTGGTGGTATAGCAGGACCTAAAAGTGAACACCAGTTTAAAAGACTCCACATTCCGGAAAATCAAGGAAAAATTAGTTTTCTGAGACATGATAGAGAGATTAGCTATACTAAGGTCCCTTATATGATTCCTTTGGATTTAGAAGATAAAGCAGGGAGTTTAGATCGTCATATCGGAATTGAAGTATTGTTTAATCCCAGTCTTGATGAATATTTCCAAGTCAAACATATTAAGCGTGGTGTTGAACCGGTAAAAAAATTACGCGACGAGTTAAAAAACGCACTCACAAAACCGGTTAAAGCAGCTCGAACAAGAATAAGAAAGCTTTGGGACGAAGTCAGTGAAGCAAAAAGAGAAGAACTATTTAATGAAGATATAAGCGGTGGTAGAGAAAGAACAGAAGAAACTGCAAAATTTTCTAATGCAAGTATGCCGGTTAGCCGCTCAGGTGAAACCATCACGCCTGACGAGGAGAATGAAATTATTATTCAGGCAGCACAAGATGCCGGCATAACCAATGAGGAAGATCAGGCTAAATTTGTTGAACAAGTCCAAGAAGCTCCAATTAAAGCCATTGAAGTTGGTTGGTTAGGAAAAGGATTGCTCGATATTGAACATTTAAACAAGACACTTCTAATTAAAATTAATAAACGTCATCCTTTTATCAAAGATATTTATACACCATTGAAGGAAGCGAAACTTAAAGGTATTTCAGAAATGGAACCGGAATATATAAGCGAACTATTAAGAAAAGGGATTGAAGGGATAGACCTATTGTTCTTTGCTTACGCTAAAGCGGAGAGCATGCATCCAGATCCGGAATCAGTATATCTTGAATTAAGAGAAGACTGGGGTAAGTTTGCTGCGACTTATCTTAAGAATCATCAAGAGTTAGATATTGCCTAAACTTTAATTTAAAAACTATGAATGTCAACCCTATCTATAATGCTGTTGGGAATTTTTTTGAACATAAGCCAATGTTCCGAGTTCCCAAATACCAGAGAAGCTATGCTTGGGACAAGTCCGAATTAGAGGACTTTATTAAAGATGTTGAGAATGCTTATTTCAAGAGAAAGAATGGAAATCCAATTAATCATTTTTTTGGAGGAATAGTAAGCGTTTCACAAATAGTTCCTGGTGCAGTAAACCAAAATGAATTTGAACTCGTGGATGGACAGCAACGAATGGCAACATTTGTCTTGTTCATTGCTGCAATAATTTCTGTTTACGAAAAGCTTTTATTAGAAGCGAAATCTAATCAAGATATTCAGAATGAGAAAATAATTGAAGGAAGAATAGCTGAACTTAAGTTAAGGTTTGTCGAATTTGAACAGGAAATACAGCGAAAAACTGAAACAGTTGAAGTATTAAAATTATCACGTGCAGATGAAGATTTATTCAAAGATTTGATTAGACAACGAAATATTAGCCCAATAAGAGAATCACATAAAAGAATAAGTAGCGCCTATGAAGACTTAAAAGCTAAGGTATCACAATTATCCGGATCGGGAAATATGGCTACTCGGCTTGACAATATGGAGATATTTAAACAATTAATGGACGGTGATTTCTCAATAATTCACATTATAACCGACAATAAGCTTGAGGCATATACTCTCTTCAGAGTTTTAAATGACAGAGGAAAAAGTTTGACTGATGGTGATTTACTTCGTGCTTCCACTCTAGAGTGGCTTGAAGGATTCCCTAGTCACCAAAACCGAATCGAACTATTATGGGATGAAATCTTAAAAGACAGTCCAAATATTACTGAAGAATATTTGAGATGGATTTACGCATCAATAAAAGGAGTAAGACCAGGGAATTTTAGTTTATATGATGATTACGTTCAAAACTTCTACTGTTTCACAGGAGGACATATAAATGCTGCCTTTGCAGATCAAGTTTTAAGGCATACTCAATCATTGCTCAAAGAAGTCGAAAATTGTAGAAAGCTATTACAGTACAGTGAGTGGCCCTTCATCATACAGACCCCAATTACCCCTTGGGATTTAGATAGACAAAAGCTTCTCTTGAGAGAATTAGGATTAAAAGTAACAATGCCGTTATTATTAGCGGCATGTCATACCGATCAGTTTAGATATTCTGAAATTGTGCAGTTATTAGAAAAATTTCTTTTTAGATATAAAATTATTGGTAATCAACACATAACACCAGTACAAAACTTAATTAATACCGAATCTTTAGTAATAAGAACAAATTTTCAAACATACAATGTAAATTCTTTAAGATTACAACTATCAACATTACAAAGCAGTAAAATAGATAATGACTTATTTAAGTCATTACTTGACAATTTAAATTATAAAGAGGGAGGTGGAAATCAGCCAATTAAATATTTTTTAATGACTTTGGAGCACTATTGGAGGTGGTATCAAAATGGAGCTATTGGTCAACCAGTTTGTAATGATAAAACACGAATATACACATTCTCTGACACTACGATTGAGCATGTTTATCCGCGCAATGCACATGGCTGTGTAGTTGACAATACTTTAGAACCACTCAAGAATTCGATAGAGAATCTAACGTTTATGGGCCCAACAGATAATCATAATGGTGGTAATAGCAACTTTGTGACTAAAAAACCAATATTTCTTCAATCGTCAGTTCATATGAATGTAAGAATCGGTTCATATAGTGCATGGGATACCAATACATTACAAAAAAGGAAATCCGAACTTCAGGATATGGCCTGTAAAGTATTTAATATTACTTAGAATGAAAATCGAAAGAAGTAATGTAAATTTTCCAATTTGGCGCAAGAAGGTTGATAAAACCGTTTTAAAACTTGGCTATACCCCCATTCCATCTTGGGTTCTAGATTTATGGAAAATCAAATCGCAATTCCAAAATACAACTTCGAAAAAAGACATTACTGCTTCTGTGTCAATACAATTTAAACACAAAACATATATTGGCTTCATCTCAAAGTCAAAACGTGACAAAGGTAGAGATTATTATAGACTTTATATTGGTACTGAATTGTGCGATGAACTGAAGTCTACATTTGTTATGTCTTACATGAGGTCGATTGAGCAACAATTAAGGGAAAGTAGTAAGAATTCACTTGATGTTGAAAAAGAGATTCCCTTTTGGGAGTTTTTGGATATTGAATATGATAATTCAAGACGCATCTTTTACTTTACTGCTTACTATACTCAAGGCATTATATTTCCAAGACTGTTTACTAGTTTGATTAAGTCAACCGCTTTAAAACAGTTTGAAAAAAATGATGATGATTTTACAATAACAAAAAGTGGTTGGCTTGAAAAATCGACTTTTATAAACCAGTTTAATGCAAATAATGTTATTTACTACCTCATTGATACAAAAAAAAAATTACTATATATTGGAGAGACAGATAAATTAGTTGAAAGATTCAAACAGGGACATAATATTATTAATGACTGGGAATATTACAGATATGATATTCTGCCTAAAAGTCTTTTGAAAAAACAAAGAGTCGCTCTGGAAAGAATGCTTATTGCTTGTTTTGCAACTCTACTCAGCAACGATAAAAATAATTCCCCAATATTTATTTCAAATTACAAGCTAGTAAATAAAAAGATTGATTATATAGATGTTTCATCATTATTATAATTAATGATTACACAACATCCGGTTTTCGTTCTAAACATTTGTCAATAATAATCTTAGATAAGATAGAATCAAAAAAGCTCAAATCATCTAAATAATCTAAAATTCTTTTCCTTTCAAAAATAAGTACATTAATTATTTCGTCCCCTTGATGGAAACCCCTTTTTTGAAAATCGATAATAGCATAAGGAATAAAAAGAGCAGAACGAGATTCTATTCGATAAAACTTTAAATAATTATCATATCTCTTAGGCTCAGCTTGTTTGTCATACCATTTTTTCCCACATGCACATTGAGCCAAAATGACTAATTTATTTCCCACCCAATCATCAAAAGGGAGTAATCCAATAACATCCAGGCCTCGCTCCATAGTACCAATTGGCGAAATTCTGGCCAACCCTTCTTCATTTACCTCAATATTTATATCATTAGCTAACTGCCTAATCTTATCTACGGCATAACCTTTATACATTGAATTTTTACCAAATGATTTGACAATGGCTTTTTTAGGCAAATAATTCACTAAAGCTTGATAACTTATTTCCTCAAAATCAGTTGTAATATTTCCATAGTATTTACCAAAAATATTGAGATTTGAACCAAATAAAAGATGAATATATATTTTTTCTTTATTTGATAACTTATCCTTTAAAATAATACTTCTGTTTTTATAAACAAATGGATACATTTCTTTGTAATTAAAGGCTCGATCTTCAATGAGTTGAAAAATTTGATTTACCCACTTTTCATTTTCATCGTTCTGTTTTGACTGCTGACTTAAATCTTTAGCCTGATTAATTATCCCAGAATCCTTAAAACGATCTAAAACTTCAGCAACAGTAAATATTATATCTCTTGAAAATAAAGACATTAATTCAACATAATCCGCATAAAGATGTAATAAATGTTCAGATGCTTCAGGCGGAGTTAAAGAAATTTTTTCTATGAAAGAATCTATAGATTCTAATATTTCAGTCTTCGTCATCTCTAATTTCCTCGATTACTCTTCGAATTTTACTACTTGTTGTCCTTATTGCTTTTAAATCATCTTCTAATTCAGGGTAAAATTCTTTTACTCTTGCTACTAAGCTATCAGCAAATTCTAAATTTTGTAGCGCCTTCTGTATAGATAATTTAAATTTTACATCTAATTCTCCAGTTAATTCTTTTGCTCTTTCTAAGGTATAACCTTTCTGATCAAATGCAATCAATGCTGCTTCATTACCAATTATAGCATTTAAATCTGCTAAATCAGCACTATCACCTAGAAGTCTAGTTTTATTTTGATCATTTTTTTGGAATAGCCATTGTGTCCATTTTTCAAGATTCTGTTCATTAAAGTTCTCAATTGGATTCTCATTTAAAAGTTCAACTCCTAAAAACTTTGCGATGTTAGACTTATTTAGACTATCTGCTATATAATTAAAGTAAAATGTGGTGTCGTTTAAATCTCTGATTTTGTAAAAATCGGCGTCTTCAATTCTTTTATATATTTCAAACCCAATCAAAATTCTTTTAACATAATCCCTCTTACTCCCTATTATCTTCGCAATTTCACGAGCTGCATTGTCAACAGACTTATCAGAAAAATTACTGAGCCAAAGAGAATGTAAATATCGAGCCTTTTCCAACAATCTCCATTCTTTAATTCCAGTAATATGTCTGAAGCCTAAATATGTATGTATATTTTCTTCACTACTAAAAATAAGACATGGAATATTAACAGGTCGCTCAGTAGTATCTTTTAAAACTCTTTCGATCGCAGTAGTCTGAACTGTTGCCAATTCAGGATTATTTAACAAAGTAACGGCAGAAAATCTTCTATTTCCTTCGATGACTTTATATTTTTGATCTTTATCCCTTACAACCAATAATTGTTCCCCAGGAAAAAAACCGTTAACACCTATTGCAAGCATTAACTCAATTAATGATGCATCTAATAACATATAATTGAGTATAACTTCATCACTCTTTCCTCGCAAGGATTTAGGAAGTCTTGGATTTTCTTTATCAAGTTTTAGTTCCTTGATATTTATCTCTTTGTATGTAGGGTTGTAGCTATTCACATTTAAGGTTTAATTAAGCCAATATACGAATTTAGAAAGTAATTCAACTTTACACAAGTTCTCGAATTTTTTTTATTGTTTCCAAAATTATATCCGTCGCAGTAAAAATTTGATCTTTAGTAGTTTTTCGGCCAACACTTATTCTTATTGCATTGTGTGCCCTCTCTTCCCCAAATCCTAACGCAGAGATAACGTGAGAAGGTTCTGTACTTGTAGTGGTACAAGCTGAACCAGCAGAAATTGCAATGTCTTTCAATTGAACTATTAAAGCTTTACTCTCAACTCCGGGAATGCTGATATTCAAATTATGAGATAATCTTTGTTCCGGATGTCCATTCAAGACTATCTCGGGAAATTCTGCTTTGAGTGTTGTATAAATTAGAGTAATTAGTTCTTTATATCTTGATGAATCGGTTCGCATTTCTTTTAGAGCAAGTTCAATTGCTTTTCCTATTCCAACAATAGCCGGAACATTCAATGTCCCCGAGCGTAGTCCTTTTTCGTGTCCGCCTCCATAAATAACTGGGCTTAAATTAATCCTTGGGTTACTTTTTCTCCGATAAAGTACACCGATACCTTTTGGCCCATAAATTTTATGCCCCGATACAGATAAAACATCAATGTTCATTTTCTGTACATCTATTGGAATGTGTCCCACTGCCTGTGCAGCATCAGTGTGAAAAATAATGCCATATTTTTTGGCAATTGCCCCAATTTCTTGCAATGGAGCTATGGTACCAATTTCATTATTGGCAGCCATTATCGAAATCAGTATAGTTTCTTTAGTAATTGATTTTTCGAGTAACTCTAAATCAACCAAACCATATTGATCCACGGGAAGGTAAGTTACCAAATATCCTTGCGTCTCCAATTTTTTACAGCAATCAAGAACTGCCTTATGTTCAGTAACACATGTGATGATATGTTTTCCTTTATCGACATACTTTTCAGCAACACCAAAAATGGCTATGTTGTTTGATTCAGTAGCACCACTTGTAAAAATAATCTCTTCCGGTTGTGCATTAAAAGCTTTTGCGATTTGTTCCCTTGCTTTATCCACAGCTTGTTTGGCCACAAAACCATATTCGTGATCAATGCTGGCAGCATTACCATATACTTCGGTAAAATAAGGTAACATGACTTCCAATACCCTCGGATCTACTGGTGTAGTGGCATGATGATCAAGATAAATTATTTTATTAAGTTCCATTAAGCCGGTATTAACTGTGCAAAGTCTTTTACACTTCCAATTCGTTTTGAAAGTAAAATCACTCCTCTATTCATATGAGCTTTGAAATAATCAAAATATTGTGATTCATCAATTCCGGCATCAATACATCGCTGCTTTAAAAGCGCTATATACAGTTCTTCTTCATGTCCTATCAAAATCTTTCGGTCAATCTCAATATCACCATCAGCCTTATAATCTGATGGATTAGGCTCAACCATATCATTTAAGGAAATACAAAATCCTATGCGACATATTACATTCCAATTAAGAGCCATTCGGCCTTTCATTTTATTTAATGCGTCAGATGCTTCCTTAGAAAAACGTAATCTATTAAATTTCATTCGTGATATTTTCTTTATAAATTCTATCAATCGTAATCAATTTGCTCGCCTGTTCTTCATAATCATATTCTAACAAATATTGATTGGCAACATGGGGTTCTAAACTATCCATTACATCACCAGCCAATTCCATATCGGTACCAATCAAAATAACCTGCGGATGTATAGCAGGTAAAAATTGTTCAACAAATGCCTTCCTGTGCTCTAAATCTAAACGCGCCAGTGGTGTATCTATAATTAGTGGTAGTGATATATTGGTCAGTTCACGAAGCCCCCATAAAAAGGATATGATAAGCAATTGTTTCTCACCGGCCGATAAATGTGCATGCTCAACAATAATATTTTTACGGCCTAATCTTATTTCAAAAGTTTGTGAGTCAATAATAAGTTGATCAAGATAACTCTCCTTCCTACAAAGCAAGTTGAATTTATCAAGAACTTTTTCTTGTAATAAATCTAGTTTTTTGTTTAAGAGGCGTCTTCCATATTCTTCTAATACCAATTTTGTTCTATTGGTTAATTTTATTCGTTCGTCTACATTTGTGTCAAGCTGCATTTTCTGTTCCAAAGAAGTCAATTTAGAAGTGTAAAACTCCTTTCTTTTATTAGCTTCTTCAATTTTTTTATTAAGCGATGTCAATCGCTGTTCATCAGCTCCAATCTTTTTATTAACATCTTGAATCTCTTTCATAAGAGGAGCAAGTAAATCATCTTTTGAAAATGATAATTGTTCTTTATTTAATAACTTATTCCTTTCATCAATGGCGCTAATCCGCTCCGACTTTTTCTTAATTTCTCCTGCAACATTGTTAAGAATTTCGTCAATCCATCCTATTAATAATGATCTTTCGCTATCAGACATCTCATGATAAACAACTTCACTGTCAGTAAAGATTTCTGGTTTGGTTAACAAAAATTCTCTTATCGGGCCATATATCTTTTTCCCCTCAGCTTCAGTAATAGCTAAACTTTTAAGAAATTTAGATTCATTGAGCTTTGTAGCAAGCTCGGTGAGCTTTTTGTCAAGAAGATTTCTAGCGTGAAACCAATTATTGATATCTTTTTCAATAATCAATCGTTCTTTCAGTTTGCGCAAAAGTGTTTTACAAAACACAAACGGACCTAACGTACTATACAATTCAATTAGTTCCTTTTTAAGGATATTTGATTCGGATTCTAAATGTAATTTTTCACGCTTTAAATCATTTAATGTATTACCAAGCCATCTTCCCTGATTTGAAATTCTCTTTTCAATCTGTTGTGCTTCAATTTTAGATTGAAGTAATGTATCTGACAATTTTGATTTTTCATCCTCAAGGCTAACAATCTCTCTTCTAATTTCTCCAATTTCTTCTTTGGACTTGGTGATTTCAGATAGAATTTGGACAGCATCCTTTTGAGCATATAATTTATTTATGTAATAATTTAGATCGGTGTTAAGAAGATCAACAAAATTAAGACCAAACAGATATCGACAGCTTTCAGCAATAAATCCGGTTAAATTGTTTTCATCATAAAGTGATAATAACTTCTCACCATCAAAAAACATAACCTTGGCAAGACCCGGCTGTATAAGCTCCCTTAGAAATAAATTTTTTTCCTTTTTATTGAGTTCATTTAGCGGCTTGCCATTTTCTTCAATTATAATGTTTTCATCTACATTTGAAGAGCTATTTGTCCAAGAGCGTTCAATTTTATATTTAACAACTTCGCCAGATTTTACAAACTCAATATTTAATTCAATCTTTGTTAATTCATTTGATTTGTGTCCCTTATAAGATCTTTTAGAGAGATATTTTTCATAATTCTGTTCGGAAACTCTATTATCAATAGATAATGAACCCAGTAAGCAAAGATGTATGGCTTCAAGCATCGTCGATTTACCTACTCCATTTTGTCCTGAAAGAACTGTAATGTTTTTATTAGCTAATACATTTGGGCTAAGAGAGATGAGGTTTTCTCCCTTATAAAGTCCAAAATTTGTTATTCTTATACTTTCAATTATCATTCTGTATCATTATTCTCAGGTTGGGTAATTAGATGTTGTATGTCTTCGAGTGTTCTCCAGTCTTTTTCGAAAATTTTTTCAATTGTTGAATGAATCGAAGCTCTCCTGAACATCCCATAACTTTGCCATTCAGCATCTAGTAATCTTTGCAATAATTGCATAGGAACATCATGCTCTTCAGATAACTCATAAAGTATCGACAACTCTGTCGCGCCTGGAACAAAGATATCAGAAAATGTCCCTGCGAGTTCTTTTCCAGTAATGTTTTGATAAATATCAGGAAGCTCATCATTCCAATCTTGTCTTTCACTAATCCAGATTCTTCTTATTTCAGCAATTTCAGCCAAGCTAATTAATTCATATTTTGGATCATGTTTTTTTACCAATCGTTCAGTTTCGAGCAATCGTTTAAACATTTCTTTTGAGAATTCCAATTTGTAGGTACGATAACGTAATTTACCTGTTTCAGAAATTTTAATCCTTCCATCTCGACCTCTAAATTCTCTTTGCAATGGTTTTACTTCTGGATTTTGAGTAGACGAAAGCCAATCCCTGAAATCTAATAATGGAGTCATCCATTCTTCCCCAGAATCAATCATGGCTTCCATAGATTTATCTTTCGAGACCACTGTACAAGTCCAACAACCAAATCTACTATTTCCGCAAGATGGAGTACTATCATCAACAACTAAAGGACATTCCCCGGATTGTGCAGAACGGTATAATGCTGAAAGATGCCTATTATCCATTCCCCATGGAGAGATTGGCTGATTGAGTAAATAAGTCCAAATGTCATCGGTTGTAAATTCTTCAACCGGCATAAAAACCCATGCTCCTCTTAACTTACCATGACGGGACAATTTATATCCTTTAACCTCGTGATTATCAATCACTTTATTTCTATTAGCACTCTCATTTCTTCTCATACCTAAGGCCAAAATAACTTCTCCGTGTTCTGCTACTTTTTCAAGGATAAATTTATTCGATGGATTTATTTTCATTCGGTCTGTACACCATCTAAATCCTGTATTTGGTGCTGGATAACCCTTACCGATTAGATTCACCCAAAAAGTATCTTGTAGTTCAGGTGTCAAGGTGTGAGCGGTTAAGTTGAGTTGTTGTTCTTTAGCTGCAGCATTCATTTTTTGAATGGCTGAACTAATATAGTTGACAATTACCGGTGTTTCAACTAATGTATCTGTAGAAATTACATGAATTGGTTTTGTTCTTTCTTCAACTGGTAACTTGACAATTGCATTCCATATTAATTGCAGTGTTGCTGTAGAATCCTTACCTCCTGAATAACCTATTACCCAGGGTAAGGATGATGTTTTATATGTATCCTGAATCTCTTTATAAATATCATTCAGCGTTTTTTTATCAAATACAGACATAAAATTTGTTGTAGATTTTATAATAAAAGTAAGATTTTAAAATTTATTATTATACAAATGTAATCTATATTATAAACAAAATAAGTAACCATCCCACCTATTTAACATTATAAAAAATAAAAAATAAAAAATACAAATACTTGTGGTATTAAACACTTGATTATGAAGTTTCATCATAACTAATCCAAAAGGATAACTATTAAAATTTTATTTATTAAATCTTGTTTTATTTTAAACGGAGACCGTCAAATTAGATAATCACACGTTCAATACTTTAACATTTAAATTATTCCTTTGACATCGCTTTAACTTCAAACAAAAATCAATCTCCAATACTACCATATAATTTAACTTTTCTTATCTCTTATTTACATCAAGTGATTGAATGCTGGTAAACATTGATTAGTATTTTCTAAACAACCATTACAAAACAACTTATTACTATGCTAACCAAACCACCTTTTATAAATTGTTAGCCTGTCAACATTGCAATCAACGCAGAAAACATATTTTGTTTGGTGAAGATAAATTAGAAGGTCATGGTAAGCTTGACCAGTTTCCATTAAACCCGGAAAAAAAACGTCTTGTCAATCACAAACAAAAATTGTCAAAAGAAGAATCCGCCAGACTATTAATCAACCCTTGCACCGATGATCCTTCATTACATTTTGCATATGAAGATAAAGAGGCTGTAATTGTTCCGCTTACACCTCAGGGACAAAAATCCGTTGAGGTTTATGTATTACAAAGAACTTATTTGGTTCAGGAACGAAAAAAACAACTGCTTCTTTTATTGGACCAGATAGGAAGAGTAAAAAGAGAATTGCGACGCTTAAATAATGACAATAGTGCAGAGCAAAAACAAGAGTTTGAGAAAGAACTTCAGAGCTTAATGGCTTTCACCAAACCGGAAACACCCTATGCCGGTATGAGCAGATTTTTCGTAAAATCATTCCTCAAGGAAAATAATATTATTTGAGAAAAATAATAACATTAGTAGCTTGGTTAAATTGATATAAAAGCTAGTCTTTATGTCAAGAAAGTAAAACTTGCAGAATATGTTTAGGTATTGCTATTACCGTTGCAATGCCATTGCAAACACCTCTATCTATTCACCCACTTATTCACCCACTTTTCATTTAAATTCCAATCTAAATAAATACTATTAATAACAACTAACATTACAAGGCCGTGGATAATATAGTTGCAAAGGTATTGCAAGACCCTTGCAACCATCTGTTGTATTTATAATTTATTCACCCACCTTTGGTACTATATAATGTAGTACCCAATTACCTCCTTTTGTCCCTTCTCTTTCAACAAGTCCTATATCTTTAAGGGCATCTATATTATTATCCACAGCGGTAGGACTAAGCCCTGTAACTTTCACTAATTCTGATTTCTTTATAGCTGGGTTTTGGTGCATCGCTTTAAGAATAATAATCCGTTTTCCAGATAAATGATTCACCCACTTATCTACCCACTTATCAAAATCAAAAGGTCTTCTCAAGGTAACCGTAAACATACCATCCATACTGAACTCAGGAGGAGTTAGCCCATCATCATGCATCAGATCGCGCATTCTGGCAATACCGGAACCTATATGCTCCACCATCCTAATCTTCTCAAACAATCCAAAAATAAGCGGGTTGCGGGTAAGGCTTCTTTTCCCGAATTCACTCCTTGGGATAGCACTTACAAGACCGCCCGGATTGGCAATTTCTACACGGTCATCAAAAAGTTCAATGGTTATCCGACCTCCATTATCATAGTAATCTCTGTGAGCCAACGAATTAATAATAGCTTCCTTGAATACGGTTTCCGGAATTTCCCATAACTCTATTCTGGGACCGGCACCGGCACCTTCTATATCATACCTAACATTGAGTTTCCCTCTTAACCAATCCATACTTTTAAAATACTGCTGTAACAAAGTACCGGTCATTGTCTTATCGTCAATAATATACCTTTTATCTATTCCGTTAAACTGTACACAGCGAATAACAGCTTTTTCAAAAAAACTTTGAGGATCACTGGCAAAAAATAAAGTGGCTCCATTTTTAAGATAACCATCACTGGTGATTAACTTAAGGTTTTGCAAAACTTGCATTTCAGGAATAGCAAAATTCAGATTGGCACGTAATTTAAAATCATCAATGTGTGATGATGGTATATCTTTTTGGATATCAACTTCAATACAAGGAGCTTCATCAAAATATATTTTACTGGCTTGCTGAAAAAAATCTCTCATTTCTTCTGCAGTAGTCAGTTTTTGGGAATTAGACCCCTGCCTAACATACATGGCTCCTGATAATACATATGGCTTACTGGAACCCGAAGGGACATCAATAACCCAAACCTCCTTTCCTTCAACAGTAACCATATAAAATTGACAATGCAACTTAGGAGAAATTTCACCTAAACTGTTTTGCAATGCAGAGCGTTTCGAATTATCTATCGTTACACCTTTGATAATATTTTTGTCATCTACACCCAATAATACAACACCTCCGGCAGCATTGGCAAAGGCGCAAACCTCTTCTGTTACAGCTTTTAAATTAGTAGGTAAACCAACTTTAAACTCTGCATTATAACCCTCACCCGAATTCACTATGTATTTTACATCTGACTCTGATAACATGAACTTAAAAATTTAATTATATCTTTAAAAATAACAATTGATGATGTATATCTTATTTCAATTTTTAGTTGACTGCAATTTAAGAAGTTAAATCATATCGTTGGTAAAACATAAAAAGTTAATTCGCACAGCTACTATAACTCTCAACATAAGAAAGTATATACCACACAGCATATTTTTGTGTCTCTTTTGACAGTCTATTTGCTACAAATAGAATAAATTTGTACCTCAATAATATTCATGCTCACCGATATCTTTTTACATCTCGTCAAACAATATTCTGCCGATCACGAATTGGCCAACAATATGTGGTTGGAAATATTTACTAAATATTCCGAACCCAAAAGGTTTTATCACAAAATTGAGCATATTGAGGCTATAGTAACCGAACTGAAAGAGGTTAAAGATAGAATCGAAGATTGGAATACAGTTCTTTTTTCCGTTTTCTACCATGACATCATCTACAAAGCTTCTAGTAATTCAAATGAAGAAGACAGTGCCAAGTTAGCTATGCAAAGACTGTCTGAAATCAAGTATCCGGCCGAAAAAATAGACAAATGTGCTCAACTCATCATAGCCACAAAAAACCACCAATTTTCTGAAGATGCGGATACCAATTGGTTAACAGATGCGGATTTAGCAATCCTGGGCCAAAACCCGGAAACCTATCAGGCTTATGCCGATAACATTCGAGAGGAATATACGCTCTACCCCGACTTTCTCTATAATTCAGGACGAAAAAAAGCTTTACAGCATTTTCTGCAAATGGACAGCATCTACAAGACTGAGCATTTCATCAACAAATACGAAAATCAAGCCCGTATTAACATTCAAAATGAGTTGATGTCTATTCAGTAATTTTCTCTTTTAAAAAGCGCTCAATCTCTCTCAAAACATGTTCATCTGCTAACCTATCTTGCTCAAGATAAAATTTGAAATCCTTTTGAATCTCTCTGCAGAATAAATAAATTAGAATAACATATAAAACCAACGTTGGTATAACCGCAACCATATCAAAACCATTAAATTATAGAACTAATTTTACTTTTAAACTTTGGTGTAAAATTGACATATAGTGAATAACTAAACTATAATATTCGGGAATACAACTATTCAATTCGTGAATGAAACAGTGCTACTCTTGGTAGCCTCTTATGGTAAACTTAGATTTGCTCAAACCCTAACCCAACCAACTATGAAGTCATTTGCTGCATCATTGATGGCGGAACTTGAACAACAACTACTCAATATTAAAACCGAAAATGATTGCATCATAAAGCAATCCGAGTGGAGTGTAAAAGCTACTATAAAAACAATAGAAAAACTGAAAACCAAATTTTATGATTACTCATTCGAAAACAAGTCAGAAGAAATTGAGTTCTTTAAAACAATAAAACCACAATTCGCTGCAAAACTGATTTTTTTCAATGAAATTTATAACATAGAGATCACTAAACCAATTAGCGCTGCTAAAAGTGCCAAAAAACATTATGAAGCATACTTACACAAACTAAAAAAATTCCATAAAGAAAACATCGAATTCTACAAGTATTATAAATCCGGGAACAATACGCTTGATAAAAAATACTTCTTAAGAGGAAAGCACGATATCAAACTAACTTTAGACAGCTTTTATTTTCAATCAGATTTCAATTTCGCCACTTCTCACGACTACAAAGTAGCGCAAATCATTGCCTATGAAACAATTGAAGAATACCTCAACTCTAAATTGAAGACTATTAAAAATCCGACCCATACTGCTAAAAATTTAACTTGGTCATCCTCCAAAGCATCACTAGTAGAACTGGTCTATGCACTGCATGCAACAGGAACATTCAATAATGGCAACTGTAGTCTTAATGAAACCGTAACCGCTATCCAGTCATTTTTCAATATCGAACTAGGACAATTCAACCGAACATTTTTGGAAATCAAAAGCCGCAAAACCATAGAAAAAACACATTTTCTCGATACACTAAAAGAAAACCTAATCAAACGAATCGAACAGGGCGATGAAAAATAAATGGCTACTTGATTAAAGCAGCCATCTATGCAGTTTAGTGGTATAAGTAGTATTCTGAAAGCAAACTAAAACTAAGATTACTCTTGATTACAACCAAAATCAAATAACCCAAATAAGCTCAGTAAAATAATACCTCAGAACCTTTGATCAAATCATTTTCAAACTCACTTTGTGTTCTCCACTATCCCGGTAACCAATCCTTTCATAATGGCATCCTCAACACTATTATCCGCTCCATCCAATGCCGCAAAAATATTCCCTACCATATATTGCCACTCAGGATCTTTGTCTTTTTTGGGCTTCTTTTTCCTAGCATATACACTATGTCTGGTAATTGAGGTGGTTATAAGTATCGTTTGTTTGTCATGATTGGTTAAACTGGAATCGTTGTAAACGGCTTCTTCATAAGCCACTATTGAATCATAAAGCACACTAAAATCGTCCTCTTCTTCACAAGCAAGCAATAATTCAATAACAAAGGTTTTAAAACTGGATCGAGCATCACTATCTTGGATTGATTCGTTTATAATGGCATCCTGAAATCCAACAGGCTGTGAAACAATATAAGTTACACGGTCAGCATATCCAAAGTGGTAAGGTGCGTTTTTAGTCAAACTCATAAAGGAATCGTTTGCATTAGCAACAGTGGTTGCCGTTGTAATTATACCAGACAAAGTAAAAGGTAAACCATCAGCATTGTAATAGGTTGTTAATAATTCTTGATGAATTTGACCGGCGTAATCATGTGGATTAGCATAATTAATAGCTTCAGATGAATCATCAATAGCACTTATAACTCTTTGATTACTGATATTGCTATCAGTAATATCATTGCTGTCACTACATGATATGAAGAGGGTAATAAATAAAATACATAAATAATAAGGTTTCATAAATGGTTAATGTTTTAAATGGTACTGATTGTTGTTACATCAGTTCATTTCGCCCGGGGTAATCTGAACGTTAGGTTGGATTTACAGTAGGCAAATCCCTTTGAATTCAGAGCAAAACTATAGGCTGATAAAAGGGTGCGCAAACCATCCGGTAAACCATTCACGAATTAAAAGTATGCCATTCACGAATTTCACAGGTTCTTAAATCAGTAAAACACAAAAAATCAAAACATTGCAAAAAATCATTAATTGTATTGTTTTAAATACATTTTTAACTGCTAAGCATAGTTGTTTTTTAATAATTTAGCTACAATTTTCAACTAAACAACCTATTCAAAAATGATTTTATATAACCTATTCTTAAACAATAAAATAAGAAACCTAATCTTTCTGATTTTGATTTGTGAAAGTATAGTGGCACAAAAATCAATGCATGAGTTTGAGGCTAAAAACTACAATTATTTCGAAGAAAGCATTAATCAATCAGACAGCGTTAAGTCAAAGCAAATTGCAAGACTATGGATAGCAAAATCTAAATCAGAAAAAAACTGGATACAACTCACAAAAGCTTACAGAGCAATAATCTTTTTGGAGTATGAAAAAATGAGGTTGAATTATGCCGATAGTTTAATAAACGCAGCCAAAAAAACCATAGATGCTGAAACTATTGGCCAAGCATATCTAACAAAGGGAATAATTTATTACAACCAAAAAAAACACAACCAAGCACTTGATAACTATTTAATGGCGGATGGTTATATTTCGCAAACAAAAAATAAGAAAGCTTTTTATAAGGTAAAATATTCTATAGCACATACTAAATACTACTTGGGCTTTTATGACGAAGCGATTTCACTCTTTCAAGAATGTCTTATTTATTTCGAAGAAGAAAGTGATATTGCATATCTCAATACCCTCCACTCATTGGGGCTTTGTTACAATAAAATTGGGAAGTACAATAAATCTTCCTATTATAACAAAATAGGCTTACAAAGCTGCAAAGAACTTGAAAACACAACAATGATTGCCTATTTCAATCACTCAGAGGCCATAAACAATTATGGCACAGGTAACTACAAGAGAGCCATTACTGAGTTAAAAAAAAGTATTCCACAAATGCAATCACGCAAAGATTTTGCTAATGAAACGTTGGCCAACTTTTATATTGGAATGAGTTATTGGAGACTAAACCAAAAAGAACAAGCCATATCCTATTTTAAAAAAATTGATAAGTCATTTCAAAAATACAATTACACCAAACCTGATTTGCGACATGCCTATGAACTCCTAATTGATTACTACAAAAAAAGTAACAATCAACAGTTACAATTACACTACATAGACCGTTTACTAAAAGTCGACAGTATTCTTAGTAACAATTACAAGTATTTGTCCAAAAGAATTTTCAAGGAATACGACACCAAAAAACTATTACTGGATAAAAATCAAATCAAACAACAAATGATTACCGGTTACCGTGTGCACTATACAGTTATATCATCACTAACAGGAGTAGTTATTTTTTTAGTTTGGAGACACCAACGAAACAAAAAGCGTTACAAGTTAAAGTTTGAAGAGTTAATGACTAAAAAGGATATACCATTAAAACAACTAACCGAAAACAACAATGATACTGGTTTCGAAATCAATCCTGAACTGGTTAAAACTATTCTTCAAAACCTGGAAAAATTTGAAAAGAATAAAAAATATCTTGAAAAAGACATGACTTTAATTAAGCTGTCCGGTTATCTTAAAACAAATCCCAAATATGCGTCCAAAGTAATTTTAAAATACCGTGGCAAAAAAACTATAGAATACATCAGTGACTTAAAAATAGACTACATAGTTGATAAACTGAAAACAGAAAACAAGTTCCGTAATTACACTAACAAAGCCCTGGCGGAAGAAGCCGGTTTTGGTTCCACTCAAAACTTCACCAAAGCCTTCAATAAACGCCTCGAAATGCCACCTACCTTCTTTATCCAACAACTAAAAAACTCATTTCCTATATAATTTTCACGCTTAGTGCCATTCCCAAAAAGGCGGAAAACTTCTTTATCTCTGAAACATAGTACCCCGGAGTCTTAGTACCTCATCACAAAAAAACCATCACAACTTGTGATGCAATTGTGATATAAAACCAACTAAACCATACAATTTTGTCCCATAACAATCTAAAACATACGTTATGGCAATCGAAGTTATTACCCGAGAAGATTTAAACGAATTCAGAAGCCTACTGCTCAATGATATAAAAGAACTTCTCAAACCAAACATCCAGCCGGCAAAACAGTGGCTCAAATCCAAAGAGGTCCGTAAACTATTAAATATCTCCCCCGGGACACTCCAAACCCTTCGCATCAACAAAACCCTATCCTACACTAAAATCGGCGGCATCCTCTACTACAACAATGCCGACATTGAAAAACTCCTCTCAGCCAACAAAGTCACCGCGACGCCAACATTGTTCAAATAACTTGTCAAACTGAGCGCAGACTAATTGCCTCGCATAACATGGAAATCTGTTTCCTCCGTCAGTTCGAGTTTTCGCTAAAGGTGAAAGTATCGAGAACCCTCCAATTCGTAATTCATAATTCGTAATTCATAATTTTTTAATTCCTAATTCTCATGAACTACATCAAACACCTAACCGGCTTCTTCGAACGGGTTACGCAGGACAAAACCCTTAACCCTACTCATGTAAGCCTATACATTGCCTTATTCCAATTTTGGAACTGCAACCGCTTCAAAAATCCTATAAGCATTTCCCGGGATGAGGTAATGCGAATCAGCAAGATAAGCTCAAAAGCCACATATCACAAATGCCTAAAGCACCTACATGCTTTGGGCTATATAAAGTATGAGCCATCCTATAACCCATTCAGAGGTAGCCATGTAATCATGTTCAATTTTGCAGCCGACCTGAAACCGCAACCCAAAACAAGTTCAAAAAATGAACCTTTTCTTGAATCGGTTGGTGAACAAGTTGTAAACAAGCAAAATACTGGTAATGAACAGGCAGTGATACCTTATATAAACAATACAAACATTCAAAATAAATCAAACGAGAGTAAACACGCGCACGCTAACTCAAATGAAATTACCAATGCGGTTTTTAGTAATGGTAGTGTAAAGGAAGAAGAAAAAAGTTGCGCAAAAAAAGAAGAAGCAACTGATGATTTGCTTACACCGCGTGTACAGGAAATAGCGCCATCATTAAAATCTCAAAAACCCGATTGGGAAGAAATCGTAAACTATTTCACCCGGCATGAATTTGTAAGCACAGAGGCGGAAAAATTTTTCAACTATTATGAAAGTAACGGTTGGCTGGTGGGCGGAAAAAACCCAATGGTAGACTGGCAGGCTGCGGCTAAAAACTGGATGCACAAAACCCAAATTTTCAATCAGAAACCAACAGTGTTACAATCAAAGACAGCCAATCATCTCACTGCTGTAACTAACAAAAATTATGCTGAACCACTGTAAGACGATCATGCGTGTATATTCAGTTCCTGCCATTCAATCGTGGCAGGCGGGCACCTGCATTTCAAAGATTCCGTAAAAATCAAAAACTGTTTGAGCATAGCGAGTTTTTTTGATTTAGGAATCAAGAAATAGCAGGTCGCCGAACGATTGCAGGCTTGACTTTTTTGTTACTTTTTGTGTCAAGACACCCGAGCCGAAGGCGAACTGAGCGAAGCTAAAAAGTAAAGAAGCTAAAAAAATGAAATGTTTATCCTATATGGAAGAATTAAAATCACACTACAATTACGAGGACCTAATCACATGGCTTGAATCCAAAGGAAAAGAACTTTATGGAAACCACTTCAAAATAATAGAAGAAGATCATCCCATAATCTACAAACTAATTGCCTATTTCTTAAAAGATGAACAGGCTTGCTTTCAATTAGGTGTTAATGTTAAAAAAGGGATTCTACTCTCCGGACCAATCGGTTGCGGTAAAACATCATTAATGAACTTAATGAAGTACCTTACACCCTCTGAATTCAAATTTTCAATCAAACCATGTCGCGATATAAGCTTTGAATTTATCCAAGATGGTTACAATGTAATACACAAATACAGTAAAGGTCAACTCTATAAATCAGAGCCTAAAATTTATTGCTTTGATGATTTAGGGTTAGAAAATAATTTGAAATACTTTGGTAACGAGTGCAATGTAATGTCTGAAATACTATTGAGTCGCTATGACATATACATCAGTAAAAGAACCCAAACCCACATTACTACTAATCTTTCAGCGTCAGAAATTGAAGCGCAATATGGCAACAGAGTTCGTAGTCGGATGAGAGAGATGTTTAACTTAATTGCTTTTTCTAGTCACACTAAAGATAAACGATAAATGATTAACCTTAGTTTCTTGGCTTGTATATGCTTTCTGTCCTCAGATTTGGTTTCTTAGATAAATCATCAGAGGTAATAGTATTAAATTTATCTTCTCCGATTCTAGCTGATTTAAATATGTAATATTCATCATTGCTTTTAAAAACAAATGAAATTGAATCATTTTCAAAAAGCTTTTTCAATCTAAAAAAATCTTCTGTTTTTCTATAATTTTTAGCATCATCTATTAATAAATTTTTTTCTTGTATTTGATTCTTAAACTTTTTTCCAAACCAATAACTAGAGTCAATTTTTGTATTTGAAACTAACATGAAATTATAAATATGAAATAGTTTTGAAGTATGCGGTTCTATCTTTTTTGAATCAACTTGATTGTTCAATTCTAAGTTTATTTTATCTTCATTAAAAATAATAGGCCTCATAAACTCATTCTCAAATTTAAAACCATAGTCATGGAGATAAATTAAACCAGAAGAATTATTTTTAATTGAATATGAAAAAGGTATCCCAACAAACAAACTATCTTTATTATGTACTATGACTTTTATATCATAGTTATTTAACTCGTTTTTAATCTCTAAATCATTTTTAGAGGCACAAGAAAATAAAATTAAAAAACCAATAATAGTTATTAATCCATTCTTTGCCAGTTCCATAAAGCACTACCAATTTATTTTTTCTCTAATTAAAGTCACCTTTCCTTTTCTACCTGTCACTATACGCAAAATCAGTGTATCGGGAAACTTTTGCATTTCTGCTTGAAATTCAGGATTAGACTTTTTATAGGCTTGGTAAGAACCCAACGAAATTGTATCGTCCTCAGTTTTTATATTGTTAATCGATGTGTTAGGAGAATATTTTTTGATAAGTTCAACCGCTTGCTTTTTGTCAATTTTCTTTCGAAAATATAATCTTATACTTTCAGGATAATTTTCGTACTTATCGCCTAAACAACAATCATCCAAACCAAAAATAAAACTATCGCTTTTATCGCTCTTCATCATAAAACCTTCTCCTAATTGTATTCTCCTGCCATCTAATTTTAAAAAAAAACCGACCTGTTTGATCTTTGGTGAATTTATAAACAAATTGAATTTTAAAGGTACATTCATAATCAGATAGTCTTCTGGATAAGCTTTTCTGAGAGAAAGGGTAATTTCCTCATCTGAAGGCACTTCTCTAAAGTATTTTTGTTCAGCACAACCAAACAAAATTGCAAATGCAAGGATAAATAAATTTAGGTTTATCATTCTAATATTTTAATCGTTTATGAATACAAAATCAAATTCATCATTAAAAGATTAGCATTCAGAAAGCTATAAATGTGAATCTAATTTTTATGCAAAATTTTATCAAATAATGCAGGATATATATTTTTTTTCAATTCGTTTAACTCAAAAGGTACAATTATCATTTCGTATCCACTATTCCTGTAATGATTATAATCAAAAAATATAATATCTAAACCGATAACATCATTGTTTTCATTCATATTAAACTTAAAACTCCTTAAATCTCTTAAAGAAATTTTGCAATTAAAACCCTCCCTCTTAATTTTAGATTTACATTTTTTTAAAACTCTGTTTGGATTGATGAATAAATCTGATTCTATCTTTTTACCGGAAATCAAATCAATAAGAAAATAATCCCAGTCCTCCCACGGCGATTGATAATGTGTTGTGTTAATTGAAAAGTTAACAATATCCCTTTCCTCTAGATAAATTTCGTAATTTTCGAAGCTATACTTATTTGTCTCTAACTCTTTTTCACTTATGTAGAACTTCAAAGTGTCGATTTTAGCTTTTAGTCTTTGTTCTGGTAAACCTACAAATGGTCTGTTAAAGACTTTTGATGAAGTTTGGAATACTTTGTAGATATCTTTTACAATCTTGTTTTTGAAATCTATTTTTAATTCATTAATTCTAAAATAAGAACTGTCAACAAAAACAGAATCGGAGAGAATTATTAATTTCTGTCCGTAGATTTGGTTAAGAAACAAAAAAAACAATAATAACATCCTATTTTTTTTCATCTTTTTTAGTAGTTTTAGGGTTCATTTTATAATATTCTTCTAGAATTTTTTCAGCCTCTTTATCACCAGCAGCTTTCCTTTTCTCTAAATAATCTAACCCTGCTTTTTTTTGTGCATCAGTACCTCCCTCTGCCATTAACCTATAATGCCTATTAATATCAAAAGCGCCAACCTTTCTGGCTCTATTGTAGTTAGCTTTTCTTTTTGGTTTATTTTCTTTATCGTTTTTATTAATACATTCACAAACTTTGTCAAAATTATCCTCCTCTGCAAAATCAACAGCATACTTTTTAGTCTTTTTACCTATTCCTGTTCCTGAGTTCCAAAACCAAAAAGCAGATTGGGTAGCGTAAATATATTCATCCGATAATTTTAAATAATTTCCTTTTAAGCTTTCGTTTTCTTTTTCAGCAGTAAAATCAACATAGCCACTTTCATCATCTGTAAACTTATTTTTCTTTCTGTATTCAGAAAATTCTTTATAATTCCCTCTGCCCGTAACTTGTTTTATTCCTCTTCCTTTAAATTTCCAACCATCACGAGATAACTCATCACCATTACCTAATCCGCGATCATCTTTTGGATACTTTCCGTATGCTCGTGAAAGAAGTGGAACTCCAAAATGCTTATGCTGTTTAATGAAAATCTTATAATCTACAGACTTGTCTTCTTTTAAAACTTCCAAAATTAATTTTGGCTTACTATTCTTTTTACTTTTACCTTTTTTCAGATCCTAAAGAAAATATCCATAAAGCTCTCCATCGATAATTTTTGGTTTTTTATCTAACAATATATTTTTGATTTCATCACTAGTTTTAGATAATTCCTTATCTTTTGAATCTGTAATACTAAAAATATCAGTTAAATGATCCTTTAATGATTCCAGAATGGTTTTATTTATTTCTATACTATTTTTACTAAATTCTCCTAAAGTTATATTTGAACTATATGTTTCGTCTTCCTCTAAGGTTGAAAAATTTTTACTTTCATGAGCTATTTGAGCAACAAAGTGTGCCTTCTTTAAACAAGTATCTAACCCAAAACTTTTTCTGTAGAGATTTATAAATGGTAGTATAGAGTTAATGATTAATGTTTGCTTTGATGAAAGTTTATTTAAACCTGTTGTACTCTTTAACAATTCTAAAGTTAACTCTTCCTCACAATGCGTACAATAGAACTTACTGTCAATCTCTAAATTATCAGTTAAATTATTAGATTCAATAATCTTGTTAGGGAGTCTTTTTTTCCATTTGCTTATAATCATTGGAGACGTTGTTAGTAACTTATCCAAAGGAACATATTCTAACCTTTGGGGGTTAAACAAAAACTCCTGCAATTTAGCATCAACGATTCTTTCTTTCTCAAAATCATATGCAAATACTTTTATTCTCAAGGGGTTGTATACAAACTCACCTTCCAAAACATCATAAGTCTTATGTGTAGGAGAAGTAAATTTTGCCGTTATATTTTTTGTTATAGGGTTGTAAACACCCTCAACAACTTTGTTATCTAATGATATCAGAATTTGCTGAGATTCTGGATCAAAATCTGTTGGTTCAACTATAATTGTAAAATCATCACTATGCAATGATTGCTTATATGGGGTTATTTTCTTTGTCATTATAAATATCTGAAGAAAAAAGAATAAAACTACTGTTTCACAAACTTACAGCTATGCTTATATTTTTCTGTATAAACTTCAAGTAGATAGATACCTTGTGGAAGCTGTACAACATTAAAAAAATCATTGCTCGTTGGTTGTTCCAAAACGGTCTTTCCTGTAAGGTCTATGATTTTGATAGCTGTTATTGGTTCAGTCAGTCCTTGTATTTGCAATACATCAGTAACAGGGTTTGGATATACGATGATACCATTTCTTTGAAAGTCAGTGGTTGCTAAATTCTCTCCACTCAATTTCAAAATCCAAAAATCGCTGTCGCCATGATTTCCTGATACATCTCCATCATTAGAATAAGTAAAGCCAGCCACTGCAAATCCGCCATCAGTTGTTTTAATTAAAGAAAAGGCTTCTTCATACTCCGAACCGCCAAATGGCTTCTGCCATTGAACAACTCCTGCTGTATTCAATTTTACAAGCCACACGCCACCGTTATCATTGTTGCCCGTCACTACATCACCATCATAAGATTGGCAACTCCCGGCAACAACAAAACCGCCATCATTGGTTTGCACTATGGAGTAGCCTCTATCGGAATTACTACCGCCTAGTGGTCTTTGCCATTGTATTGTGCCCAACGAATTTAATTTAACAACCCAAAAATCATGCTCTCCGTGCTGGCCTGTAATGTTTCCATTGCTAGCATTAGAATAAATAATGCCAGCTACAGCATAACCGCCATCGGTAGTCTTAATTATACTTATGGCTTCATCTTCATTAGTCCCTCCCAAAGCTTTTTGCCACTGAATGGTTCCGGCACTGTCTAATTTTACTACCCAAAAATCATAATCACCGTGATTTCCTGACACATCCAAATCATTGGAATACGTTTTACCGGCCATTACGTAACCTCCATCGGCTGTTTGGCTGATACTTTTTGCTTGGTCAGAAGCAGTACCGCCAAGAGTTTTTTGCCATTGTAAAACACCTGAAGAATTAATTTTAACAATCCAGACATCGCCTCCTCCATTATTATCATTTATATCACCATCGTAAGAGGTAGTAAGACCCGCAACTATAAATCCACTATCAGAGGTGGGAGCAATGCTATAAGCCATATCATTGTTTGTTCCTCCATATGTTTTTTGCCAAAGTATAGTACCGGTCGAATTTAATCTCACAACCCAATAATCATACTCTCCGTGATTTCCTGTTACATTACCATCCGTTGAAGCTGTAAAACCGGCAACGGCATAACCACCGTCAGTTGTCTGAACAACACTGGTAGGAGTGTCCTCATCAGACCCTCCTAAAGACTTTTGCCATTCGATAGTTCCTGTGGCATTAAGCTTAACAACCCAATAGTCTTGAACACCATGGTTTAACGTTACGTTTCCATCGGATGAATAAGAATAGCCAACTGTTAAATACCCTCCGTCCGATGTTTGTATAATCGTCGAAGCCATATCTTCCAAAGTTCCTCCTAATGTCTTCTGCCATTGAAGTGTTGGGGTTTGTGCTGTAACATAACCTACACATAATAGTAAGGTTACCAAAAAAAATATTTTTTTTCATAATATAAATTAAAGAGACACTATAACAAGTAAATTAGTAATATTTAAAAATTTAATTTTTCTTTTTAAAAAAAATCAAAGTGACTATAAAATGAATCAAACATAAAAAACAAAAGCTCAAAACCTCAAAATAATTATCTCCAATAAAAAAGGTGAGATTAAATGAAGATGTTTCATTTCCATCATGAGCATACCTCGCATATCTTTGAAGTGAACTTTCATTATAAATTAACAATATTAAAGAGAAAGAGAACAAAAGAGTGAATGCTATTTGAAGCCATTTTGTAAAGAAATGCTTCATAATAAAAAAAATAGGAGTATAAAATATATTATATATACTAATAACCAAAAAAAAGAATAATAATTGAAACAGTATTGTCTTTAAACTTTCTTCATTAATTTCATAATTAAACTTACACCTCCAATTATAAAGACCATAAACGCCATAAAACAAGAGTCCAAAAACTATAATTATTTCAGAGATAATAAACTGCTTAAAAATCATTTTCATTTTTTCCATACTCTTTTCATTTTAATTGTATAAGTCAAAAAATCATCAAAAGGCTTATAACCATACTGATGTTGCAAAACCCATTGAGCCATAACTCCTGCTCTATAATTATACTCTGTTAAATTGGTAAATTCTGCATACTTTAAATCCTTAGTAAAATCACTTTCAGACACACCAAATTTATCACCATATTGTAGAATAACAACTGCGTCATAACCAATTTCACCTTTATTATCAATTGGAGTAAATTTTTTTACGGCTACTTTTGCCGTTTGTGTTCCACCAATACAAAATAACGATAGTCTTTCTTCATCAGGTCTTGTTATGATGTTCAAACTATCAACCCCGAAACTGGGAAAAGTTTCTACGTTTATTTTGTCTTTAAACCAAAAATAATCGAGTTTATCTTCAAGAAAATCACTATTGTTTTCTTTAATGATCGGTTTAGTCAATTTGTATTGAAAAACTTGATCTATTAATTTTATCATATTATCAATTACAATTTTACCACCCTCTGTTTGATAAATAGCATCTGCAATTACTTTAGTCTTATAATATTCTTTTCCCTTTTTTTCAAAGAAGTTATTTACCAAATCCTCTCCAGCTTGTTCATAAAGGGTTCTTTTCTCAGAAAAATATAACGACTGTAAGTCTTCTATTGTATTAAAGTAGCCTTTTATTTTATTTAGAAAAAAGTTTTTAATGAATTTTTCTGAGACATTACTTAAGACACTATTCTTGATTAACTCTGGCATAAGTAATTTTTTCTTATCAAGCTTTAAAAGTTCCTTATCAAATTCATCACTTAAATCATTACTCAATGGTTTAAAATGATCCTTATATAAATCATTTTCATAATTATTCCAAAGCGTGGCTACTTCCTTAAAAATTTTCTCAGCATTTTCGTTTGAAGGAACTAAATTAGTATGAACCCTTTGATCTTCCTTATCTTCCCTTGCAATTGTTCGGTCATTATCGATTAAAATTGGCATCCCTACCTTTATCTCATTAATATCTGACGCAATAACTGATAGATCTTTTGGAAAAGGAAGTTTAAATGTTTTTTCATTGATAGTAAATAATTGTTTTTCTTTACTCGTTGATAAACGTTGCTTCATTTATATAAGCCAATACAAACAAAAAAAGGCATGTTCCTGACTGTTTTATTTATTCAAACAATCCTAAATCCTTCTTAATTTGTGCTCTCGGTGTACTATGTAAAAAGACTGCTTCCTTCCAATGACAATCTTTTAATTTAGCATCTGCACCACAGTAGCAAGGCGTATTTCTACGTGGTTTAGGTTCAGTAAGATAACGCTCTAAAAAAGCACTAATCCCTTCTTTGCTTGAAACTCCTGTAAGTATCTGGTAAAGTTCAATAGTTCCTTTATCATGATGATCCCACTCTTCCAGTTCAGATGCATCACCAAACTTCTTAACCAAAGCCCACGAAAAATACCTGGGTAGGTAATAGTCAACAAAATCTACTAGGCGTAGTCCGCCGGCCGCAATTGCATTAGCAATATAGGTATGCTCAAGGCAAACAAAGCCTTTTTCATTTATGTGATATTTATCAGACTTTTCAAAATGATCATCTAATAGAATTAATATCGGGAAGGAATTCGGATATTTAATATCTACACCTATAACCACTTCAAATGACTCTATTAATTGCTTATTCTCATCTAGCAAATAGTATTGACCTGAAAATCGGTTAAACTTCTCTACCCCTTTTTTGTTTCTAATGTTTACAATACCATCATATCGAAGACCTGGATTCAGCTTAAGAACTGAATCCTTATCATCTTCGAAATTTTTTATTTTCTTATTACTTGTCCGTAAAATAAGGTTTGTAACCGGTAGCATTTTGTTGTAATTGAGACATATTATTTAGAACGTTTGTACTTGCTGGGAGAATTACATCTTTAAATTTTAATTCCCCATCCTCTGATTCTTCAATAGACGGATGGTTTTTTAAGTAGCGTCTCCAGTTAAATTCATGCTGTTTATAATAAAATCGGTTTTCAGGCTCTTGATAAATATAATCAGATTCTTCGCCATCACTTTTATAAGTAAGATGTTTGAAATAATCAGCATGGCTGGTTTTATAGTTGATAATGTTGTCTCCCACTACTACACCATTGCTAACAGCTTGTCCCTGCATCTTACAAGGCAAACTGGTGTGAAGCCCGGTCGTGGTTACTTCGCTGCATTCCCCAATCCCCGCGTTATGCCAAAGAGTATCCTCATCATCCCCAAAATCAATTCCTATACGGCTGTAAATGCGTTTCACACCTTGTTCGTCAAACATATTTCTTAAGTCGTTCTCCATAAAATAACTTATAAAGGAAGCTGCCATTAGAGAATTATCAACTGCCTTCTGTTTTGTAACGTTACGGCCTCCAAAATAAACCATTAAGCCATCACCCTGCAGACGATGGATATAACCGTCAAAATACCAGCAGGTATGTATTGCCGCCATTTGAATCACCCGGCAAATATTTGCCACCACATCTGGATCGTATTTTTTGAAAAGTCCGGTAGAATTTTTAATGTCAACAAACATAGTAACAATGTAATGATACTCACTGTTGTTGGTGCTTTTTAAATGAGAAAAACTCGGATGTGAGCCTAATTTCTCCGCATACCTTACCTCAGTTCCGGTAATAGAATTTAGAGCACTAAGGCTCCTGAAATTAGCTTCTCGTTTATTCTCATTTAACCAATTCATTGTTGGGCTTGTATCCATAACTGGTCCACTCAGTCCTTTACTCAAAGTCATGTTTGATTTATTTTTCCCTTTTGAGCCAGTGCGTAACATATGAGCTATGTCGTCCGCATAATTTTTGTATAATGCCTGTTTCATTTTTATAATATTTTAATTCCAATTATTGTAATGCAGATAAAAACAGCTATCAGAAAATAACTTGCCAAACACAGATAAAAAAACTTCTTTTGAAGTCCTTTTGCTAACAACTGAACCTGGTTTAAATAATCCTTCATCTGCTTTTTTTCTGTCATTGCTTCATAAATAACTTTGAACTCCGTATCCGTTATGCCTGCTACACAGCTGTAGTTGAGTACAGAAATTTTTTCGCCTGTCTTATGTTTAGACACATAGGGTATAATGGCACGTATAACATAATAAATACTTATTAAGCATGCTGATAATGATATCCAGATTAAGACTACAATGCTTTGAGTACAAATCAAATCATCTTTAATAGTATAATATCCTGTAATGATGCCTCCAAACAAAAATGTTGTCAGAGTCAAATACAAGCTGCACTTATTATTAACACTATCATAATAATGGTCATATCTATCCATCGTATGTTTTAACATATCCGTCTTTTCCACAGTTGTCATTGTAAATTGATTTTAATAATTAAAATCACTAGTCCAATATATTGGGCTAGTGATTTTGAAGATAATTCGCTACTTTTCTTTACGAACTCCTTTAAAAGGGGTGCCATCCTGTTTTACATCCATAAATCGGCCGGTGTTAGCATCTCGCTTAACCCATTGCTCGGTTTTAGGATTAAAGGTTTGACTCCTTTCTTTCACGGCGCCGATACGATGACCGTCGCCAGATGGCGGATTTTTTGCCATGACGTTGAATTTTAGAGCGGTCGCACTATTTGATACTGAGGCGTGAGGCCAAAAACCTGAGGAATAATTAGGATATAAGAATAAAACTTATATTTTTGCAGAAGAAATCTAGGGGTCCAAACCAGATTTTCTTAAGGCCGAAGCGTCTATTCCATTCGCTTCGGTCTTTTATTTTTTAAATTATTGACAAATGTTGAAAACTAGTTTTCAACAGAGAATAAATATCCACCCGGGCACTACACCCGCCACATGAACTCAAAATTAAATTATTTTTTTTTCATAAACCTCTCACTTAAAACTTGTTATCAACAATTTAATTAACAGTTTTAAAGCATCACTTTTTTAACAAAATTTTCGTTCCTCCATCCCAACGCTCCTAAAAAAATACCGTCACAGTTATTGATGCAATAACACGTACACTGCGTGACTTATGCCGGTAATTTTTTCCCCAAAGCTTCTTTACATAATGTGGCGTTATGGCTCATTATGAACTCCCTGCTTTTAACAAAACCTTGTCATGAGCCATAACAACATTATGTAAAAAAGCCGCGCACATTATCTTAACGAGAACCATTGGTGGTGACTCCAGGGCAACTTTTTTAAAACAGTCATCATGAGCGTAATCGAAGGACTCGAACCAGCTTGTTTTAAAAAAACCACCCTTCGCCACCACCCTATCCCTATCACCAATACCTTTTCAATTGAATAGTTGCAGTCATCTGTTTTCTATTCACAATACTGCAACTGTTTTATCTGCTAACCGTTTAAATAGGTAGTGTTTGTATTGCTTTTATAAGTGCCTTCCCTGATGCTATTGAACTCCTTTGCTATAATTCACAATCTGTGTTCTCCAAAATATTCAAGGCACCCATAAAACCAAAACCTTGCAAGCGTATCATTGTTTTATTTGCCCATTACTCCAGCATAAATTGCTTTCACAATAGCCGATGCCACGCCGCTACAAAGCACATTTATTCTGATAGCAGTATTCTGCAAACTGAACTTTATTTCATGGCATCAGCTATTCATAAAAGCAATCACAAATTACCCGGTTAGCAAATAAAAAATGATACCCTTGCCAGAACGTCCGCTAATAAAAATAGGAAGTGTTTGCATTGCTTTTATAAGTACCTTTCCGAATACTATACAACCATCTAACTAAATACAGCCACCTCTGCACTAAACATTATCTCCGGCACCCATAAAACCAAACCAAAAAAAGGGTATAAAATCCATTTCTGAATTTTATACCCTTTCCAAAAACCTGCATTGGCATCAGCTCTGATTTAAAAACAATAATGAAACTAAAAAAACTATTGCTTTATAAATTTTTGAACAAGTTTTTTTCCGGAATTTAAAGTTGCTTCTACAAAATAAACACCGTTTGAAAATGAAGTGGTATTGATAGAAAAATTTTCATTAGTAATGTTATCGGTGGTATAAATTACTTTTCCATATATATCATAAACTTTGATTGATTGAATCAAAAAACTTGTTGGATTACCATCAATATACAAATTAGAATTCACAGGATTTGGAAAAACTTTTATAGAATCATGGTCCAAATCATTTGTACCTAGAACCTCTTCACATATCACAAGGGACTCATCAACTAAGCTTGGAAATTGTTGGTCATTCACAAGTGTCAAATTTTGATTAAATGAAAGTACATTAGTGGTAACTTCAACGCTATGAAAATTCGGTGTAAAAGGTACATTTTCAAGTTGAGATTGTACAGATACATTTTTACACGAAGACAAACCTGTCCCCTTATTAATTTTAATAAAATAATCATTCCCATTAACTCCGGAATAAGTTCCAATGGCAAAAATTGTATCTTCAAGCTCTTTTAAATAATTTGCTCTACCAAAGTCAGTTAGTTGACCATTTGATGATACATCTGAAAAAACAGTGCTCCATATACTATTATTAGAAGTGCCATCAAATTTTCCAACAAAAAAGTGAGAAGAATCTATTGACCATCCTCCAGATGGTAGATATTTACCAATTGTTCCACTATAATAAATGGTTCCATCATCTGACTGCTCTATAAAGTCTAATAACGAAATATCATAGTCATTTACATTTAGGGCTTTAACAAAATTTACAGCAGGACTACCATTTTGGTTTAATTTTATTATTAATCCCGTTGTGGGTACCACATTAGAACTTAATAAATCCTCATAACCGCCGGTAAGAAATAAATTATTTGAAGACACATTCGCTATTTCAAAATGAGTCCCAAGGCTATACCTTTCCAATAAACCGATTGGATTCCCATTACTTTTATCAATTTTTAATATAAAAACTTGTTGAACAGAATTTGGTACCCCTGCCGCTCCTTCTACACCTATTCTACCTATTACAGTATAATTATTTTCGAACTCTAAAAAAAATTCAGGCATTAAATAGTAACCACCTAATGTATAAACATTTGACCACACTAAATTATGCTGATTGTCAAATAATGCAATTATCGCAGAACTGTCTAATGTCCCCTCTTCTGGATTATTTGGATTAATGTTAAAGTATTTATAAGAACCGCATATTACAGATTTGGAATCACTTAGCTTTTTACCAAATTCAAAAATAGTATTACTTGAATTAAACAGTGAATTGGTAACACTAAAACTTTTGCCGTTTAGAAATTGGAAATTCTGTGTTTTAATCATATTTAAAACATTATTATCGAAACTAAACAGTTCAAAATCTGTCAGACTATTTGAAAAGATTGGCTTGGTTGAATGAAAAGGACTAATAGTTAAAAAAGATTCTGGACCATATTTATTAGAACTTATTAAATCCCCAGAGTAATTGAAATTTAAATACTCAGTAAAAAAAGATTCCCCTATAATTAAAAATCCATCATCACTAAATTTAACTCTATTCCAATTTGTATTAGCTGGGTTTTCATTTATTCTTTTATGAAATAAAGTTTGAGAAAAACAAACTGACTGATTCAAAAAAATAATTACCGATATTAATAAGGTTGATTTCACGATCTTTGATTGTTAAATTGATATTTAAATTAAGGCTAAAAAAACTAAGTGTGTAATAAATTTTGAGAAAGTATAACTATTTAAAAAATACTGAAATGAGCCAATAATCCTTTAACCAATTTCAGCTTTAATAATCTTCTTTTGAATATCCTGCTTTTATCACCCATCACAGACACCAATTTTATAATTTCAAATTTAATATTAGGTACAACAAATACATATACCTGTAAAAAGGTAATTTATACTACCTCAAATCAAGCACTAACTTGAAAGCTAAATGGCCTGGCTAAGCAATCTGCCCTTTTAAAGTTATAACCTTAGTACAGACTTTATCAATACTTATAAAATTTAAACAACAACCCCAAGTAGCATAAATTTCTAACCTGTTTTCTCAATATCTCATATCTTTGAGGTAATACCAGATTATATAGTTTTATAATACTGTTTGCTTTTTAACCAAGCTTAAATAAATACTATGGCACCCTTATTTTTTTAGTTGAAAACATTGCTTTCAACTGTTTTCTACAAACTACTATATGACGGTTTTAATCAGCTAACCACTTAAATCGGTAGCGATTGCATTGCTTTTATGATTGCCTTTAATTATCTTACAACAATGACATTATAATCGTGTAGCGCTTTCTATTCACTACTCAAGGCACACATAAAACCAAAACCTAGGAAAGCGTATAAAATCCGTACCGGAATTTTATACCCTTTCCCGAACCCAGTAGTATCGCTACCACAAAAATCTATACATCATAAATCGACTAAAATTGGTCAAAATAAAAATGAAAAAAAAGAGAGCAAATCTATGTTGCAGGTATTCAAAAAAGCAAGTTCGAGCCCTTTGGGTTTTGGCCAAAATCTCCACCCTGCGGGTAGTATTTCATCCAAAAAACTGGCTTTTTTGAAACCTTCCTCAAGGTCAAACGGCTTTCTTTTTTTTCCTTTTTTCTTTTGAAAAAATTTGTGTGTGGGCCTAGCTACTAACTCGGAATCTCCACTTAACACAGGAACAGGAAGAAGTTAACTTTAATTCCGAAGCCATGACCAACTTTATCATCAAAACCCACAAAGCAGGAACTACCTATTCAAAACCCCATTTATTCATCCTTAACAAAGGACTAAACAGTGGAAAGCCGCAGAAAGAGCCATTTACAAACAGCTTTGTGATACTCTTCCAACATGAAGAGGACTGCGAAAACTTCTATTTTACTGCCTTCAGCTTATGGCAAACCAAATTCTGGCACCAATTCCTTATCGGCTCCGTTATCCCTTTCCTAAGAATTCAGGATTTCAAAAAAGAATTCACTCCACGTGCCAATATCATGATGGAAGAACACGAACAACATCAAAAAAATATTGCAGCACTTAAGGCTTTGGAGCAAAAGGAACATCAATTTCATGAAAACTTAAAATTGATAAATGATATCAGAAGGATAATTATGTATCGATATTGTAAATAATCAACTAAAAACATACACTATGACACTATTCATTCCATACCAAACGGACATTTGGAAATCGAAAACCTCTCGAATTTTTTTGGCGTTTTTGACTGTCGAACAAAAACAACAGACTGCGCAAAATATCACGGACTAGTTACCAATACTTCTGCAGTTGTAATCGAGGAAGTTATTCTGAACTTATGTGAAGAATGCTAATAAAAAAAGCCTAGTCGTAAGACTAGGCTTTTCATTTTGCTTAACCCTAAGGTCACCACAACTTAAGTTAAACTATTTCTTGTGCTTCTTTAATATTCTTTTTAAAACTAACGAAACCGTAAAACTAACAACAGCGCCTAAACCGGCTAAAACAACTGTTTTAAGAACATCTGTTGAGTCTAAATTGGGCAACACACTCAAAAAGGTCCCTCCAACAGTCCCGGCGAAAGTAGGGTTATTTGCCGTCATGCTCTTTCTGTTGAGATTGCTCCTCTTTTACAGTAAGTTGGCTAACGGCTGATAGTACTCCCCCGGCTACCGTTACATAACCGCCTATAGTAACCACTACAGCAGGCAAAGCTACTGGGGCTGTCAAAATGGTACCGCCTACAGCAGCCAAAACCAATCCGATATTGCGAAGCACTTTAAAAAATGTCGGAGTGGGAGATGTTATTCTCTTTTTAATAGTCATGATCAGAGGCAATTAAGTTGAGAATAATAGGCCTTTTATTGACTCTTCCAATTGCAAATCCGATAATTGAAATGCAAAATCATACTGAGGTAAATTTATAACCCGAATTTCCCATTCATCTGCCGATGTCGCAAGTACCGATTCAAACAATATAGGCTTAGGAGTCGACTTTCCTCCAACTGCAATAAATGACACATCATACAAGGTGCTGACCTCAGACATAACCCTTTGATGATAACTTCCATCGGGCAATACATTGTCATTCACATTTGCTAATGCAATAGTATTAACGTCATGCAAGACATAACTAAAGTCCGGCCAAGGAGACCTGCTACCTCCAATAGGGCTGATTTCAGCTTTCGGGGGCATAGTCTCTGCCACAACGATTGAACTGCTTAAAGCAGTAAACAATAGAAACAATACTAGTTTCAAACTTTTATAAAAATTGGTTTTCATGATTTTAAAAATTTAAGATTTGATGATGATTAAAACTCGTTGCTTTTTATCCAAAGTCGCATAAACTAACGTTTTGAGCTTGGTAAAAGCTTTTCGGGATTGTAATCCCAATCCGGCTCCCGAAATTTTGGTAACCGGTGCAATACAGCCATTCAGTTCTTTAAGGACATTATTGGCTGGGTGAAACAGAATCCAGCTTCTGTTCTTTACTTCAATGATTTCCAAATGCCATTTAAACTTCTTACTGTATCTTTTTCTGATGAAATACTTCCCCTCCGGAATGCAGGAAACCTTCGTTTCGTTATTCTTCCAAGGCAATTCAATGGTGTTACAAATCAATTTGTCCTCGCATTCGAGTTTACCATTAGTTCCTTTGGGGAAATAAGTTCTGGTTAATACTAAAACCACTTCTAAACCGTGTTTGTCAGACTGAGCTTGTCGAAGTCCATTATACTCCACTATCAACCTTAGCAATCGACAAAGGGTTAAATGCTCCATTTTTAAGCGGATACATTTGTCCATTAGTCTCTTGATAGAACTCAATACCTAAAGCCAAAAACAAAGGTTTAGTCGAGTTGGCAGTCACGGCATTAGTGTGATTGATAGCTGCTGTTGGTGTGGCATCCCAAGGTAAGATTGCTGTCTCAGAGGTAGCAACAACATAAGTCTCAGCCTCAAAATCAACTTCAGCACCACCGGAAATGATTTTAAAATGGGTAGTTCCACTTGGTGCAGCAATCATATTCAACGGAACAAACGAAGCAATATCAACGGTAATCTCTCCAGCAGCTCTGTCAATTGCAGCCACAAATGGTGCATACAAACTGGTACCTAGCTTACCACGGATATTGAACTCAAAACCAAATAACAATTCAGCCTCTCCGTCAATAACGTTTCGCAACCCTCTCTCACTGACAGTATCCGCTTGAATAACCTTTACCATAGCTTGGGTAAGTCTGCTAACCATTCTACTGTCAGCTGAATTAATCAGCAATGGTCTTAAGGCAGTTCGTAAAAGCTTCCCAGCCTTCCCTGCCCTGCCAAATTCAGAACCATTCTCACGAGTCCTCTGAAATGCCGGGTCACTGGCTATTCTATTGGCATCAATTCCTCCTTTCTCGCGTGCCAAATGCCCATCCTGTGTCTTGTAAAAGGTAATATCCCCGATAGTCCCTTTTAATTTAATTATGCCTTTCTGTCTAGCCATAATCTTTACAATTTTTGATTAATACTCATTTTCACAATTCACTTTCATCTCGATAATCGTTGCAACTAAATCTCGAATGATTTGAACAAAGTTTTATTTATTCAATTTTCATATCCTAACACCACAATAAAAAGCCGTAAATAATCACCAAAAACCACCAAAAATCATCTTTGTAATTTATCCCAAATTCAATAATTTTGTAAAATATGGTTGAGGTTTAGCAACACTATATCAAAGGCATAGATAGAGTATCAATTAGTTAAATGGGAGCAAGCAATGGAAGAATCTGCATGTACCCGAAAGATGTTCAACGCATAATGGGAAAAGAATACACTCAAGCAAGATTGTATTTAATCAAGATAAAAAAGCACCTGAAGAAAGAAGATCATCAATATATTTCAGTTGAGGAATTTTGCAAATATTCTGGTCTTCCAGTAGAAGAAGTTTTGCGTTGCATGTTGTAGGGTTATAAGCGTAAACAGATTGTTTACAATCCTCTTAAAACTTTCACTAACCAGTCCAACAAGCAGTTCAAATAATAGTAAACATATCTATATGATTTGTAATCTTTTTTGTATATTTACATGCCGACGATTTGCAATAAAAATGAATAAACATAGTTTGGTGATATATTCGGTTACCCCGCAATGACACCTCTCTATGAAGTCAATAAAATAAAGTAGTTCCAAGCAGAGTTCGACTCTCCCCGACTCCACAGAATTTGAAGAAAACGTCTCAACTATTTTGAGGCGTTTTTCTGTTTTAGGAGCGTACGTTTGATCTTTCTTTCACTCCTGCTCACGCTATCCGCGCTACTCGGTAGCTTGCTGCACACGAGCGAAGCGACTGCCGAAGGAATCGGGGCTAACTACACCCTCATTTTCCTTTTGAACTATATTGTCTTTGCCATTGCTATTGAACTGTGAAATTGCTATTGCAAAAAAAACACCCGCTCATCAGAACGGGTGTTTTTTTGTATTCAGGATTTTGGTTATCGCTTCAAACTAAAGTGTGCTTTAAACTGCTTCATCACACCATTCTCCGGATAATCTACCGTAAACCAGTAATCCGTTGATGGTAACGGCTGTCCGTTATAGGTTCCGTCCCAACCATCACCCGAAGAACTTAGCTGTTTGAGCAACTTACCGTAGCGGTCAAAGATGTAAATCTTTGTCACGATGTCAAAGTTTTGTAAGCCCGTTACATTCCAAGTGTCATGGAATCCATCACCGTTTGGTGTAAAGTAACGTGGGTAATCTATCACTTGTACGTTATCTATCGATACCACACCACAAGAATACCCATCCGGACTTCTAACATCCCATACATAAATCGTATGGCTGCCCAACGATACATTCTCAAACACATTGCTCGCTTGTCTTGGTCCGTCGTCTAAACTATACTCATACACCCCATAACCATCATTGGTTACAGTGATGATTTGGTTTTCTGCAAAGGCATTGGTTACTGTGTAAGTAATGTTTGCCGCTGCTCCCGAACGAACCACTTCAAAAGTAGATGCCGCTGTAATAACAGACACACAGCCTAACAACGGTGGATTTACACTCACGGCCTCTACCGTATAAGTAACACTGTCTGCATTGATATCCGTTACCGCATACGTGGATGAATTAGCTCCTGTAATCAAGTTACCGTCGGCATACCAATTAAAGGTGTAGTTCGGTGCTGTAATACCACTGTCTAAGATTAAGTTGTTGTTCACTATCGTTTGGTTCCAATTCACACATGCAATATTGCTTCCGGTGTTGCTGGTGATTACAGGCTCGGCCAATTGCTCTATCACTACATCAAAAGAATCCAACTGATAACAACCCGTTACCGTATTGGTTACTCTTATCCAATAAGTACCCGTTTGTACTTGGTAGGTATCTAAGTTAGTCAACGCATTAGCTGAGTTGCCGGCATCAGCATCGGCCTGACTGTTGAAATAAAACTCTACTAGGTAAGTCGGTGCCGTTTGCCCTGCCCCTAAAATATCATCCACATAACCTGCCAAACTTGGTTGGGCATTGGTCGGGTTTTGGGTGTACAACATCAAGCCGTCGTTTACACCATCGTAATCACACTCCAACATATCAGCCATTACTATATTGATGGTTGGTTTTGGATTCACCAAAATGTTGAACTGACCTACTACGCTGCGACAAGTTGTTACATCATTAGTGATTTGAACATAAATCGTTTGCGGGTTAGTAAGATTCGTATAAGCAGCCGGAGTGTTGATTGGAATGGTCAAAGCTGCATCTTCATAGAATCTTACAGTGTATGTCGGCGGTGTTGGGTTATTGGCCATCAAGGCGGTGATTTGACTTGTTAAGTCAAATACTTCAAATCCGTCATTTACTCCCGATGGATCAGCCTCACAGATTTGGTAATCGGCTATAGTAGCCACTGTTGGCAACGCATTAACCGTTAACGGTTGTTCCACCAAAACATAACAGTTATTCCCTAAATAATCCACTCGGTTGTTCTCTACTCTTATCCATACACTTTGCTCATTCGGGTCTACATCTCCTACTAAGGCATTGCTTGGATTGATAATCGGGTTTACCTGGTTAATCGCATCGGCTTGGCTGTTATAATACTCCAATGTTAAGTTAGGGTCGTTGTTCAAGATATATGCCGCATTCACCGTTAAATCAAAGTACTCCAACATATCTCCCGGATTGTTGTAATCACACTGCGCACCTAAACTCGGCGGATTGGTGTTTGGTGTTGGTATCGGCAATACTCTAATGTCTAATGTTGTTACACTGTAACAACCCGCAGCACTCGTTACGCGTACCCCTAAGGTTTGTACTGCCGGTTGAACGTTAGTATAATTGGTAAAATCAGCTATATCACTTGCGCCTCCAACTTGTGCCAAAGCATAGGTTGAATAGTAAGTAACCGTATATCCCGATAAACCTTGTGTAATCATCACATCTCTCACCGTCAAATCAAAACTATGGAATTGGTCATTCGGATTAGCATCGTCATCACACAAACTAAGCGGTGTTGGTGTAGTGAGTAAAAGCGGAATGTTCACGATGATATCAAACGAACCGATATTGTAACATCCGGTATTGTTGTCTTCTACCCTAACCCAAATTTTTTGACTTGTGGTCACATAATTTGTAGCCGGAATAATTGGAGATGTACCTTGCTGTGCTGCCGTTGAACTCGTATAATAAGTTACGGTATAGTTACTGGCAGCCAAAGGTTGCTGAGCCAATACATCAGCTGTACGAACCGTTAAATCAACTCCGGTGGTTGCATTTTGGGTGTTGTTGTCTTGATCACAAACTTCTATGTTATCCAAATTAATGGGTGCAATCGGACTCGGATTCACGCGTAAAACTATAGGCATTACTGTTACACAGCCGGTGTTAGGGTCAACTGCTCTAACATAAAGGGTTTGGGTAAAAGCATACAAGTTGTCATACAACACTGTAGTGTCGATGGCCGAGCTACCTGTTTCTGCATCGGTAAACGTTTCGTGATACGTAATAATGTATGCGGCTCCTTGTAATATATCTGTTGTTAAGGTATTCAAATCAAATCCCGCATAACCATCCTGATTGTCATCGCAAATGGTGTAAGGTTGGGTTGGCGGTATAGGTGTTGGTAGCGGCACTACGCGAATATCCATAGTAGAGATTACATAACAACCTGTAGTGCTGTTGGTAATACGAATACCCAAGGTTTGTACATAAATGTCTTGGTTTTGGTATTGTAAGTTGGTAATCTCATTAGTGTTGTTTTGTGCATCGTTCAAACTCGGATAGAAGCTTACTGTCATACCGGTTTGACCTAATAAAATATCGTCTACTTGGTCGGCCAAATTAAATACTTCAAAACCTACTGCTCCATTGTAATCACACAAAGTGTATTGCGGATAGTTGGGTTGTGAAGAGTTTGGCAACGGATTTACAATTAACTCTAAAGTCACTATATCAAAACATCCCGTGTTATTATTCTCTACTCTTACATACAAAGTAGCGGTAGCGCTAACATAACCTGTAACACTTGTAATAGCTCCCGTATCGTTTTGAGCATCACCCAAACTCGTATGGAAAGTCACCGTATGTGTTAATGGGTCGATACTGCCTAAGATTTGAGGTACAGTAGTAGTCAAATCAAAACTCTCAAAACCTACAGCTCCCGTATAATCACACAACTCATAATCATTCGGCTCTGTGGCTTCAGGGGTTGGATCAACTATCAATTCTAACTCTACATAATTGGCACAGCCGGTTAAAGTATAGAACACTCTAACATAAATCGTTTGGTTCCAATCGTTGATGTTTTCATAAGGACTCGTTAACGGATTTCCACCTATCAAAGCATCTGTCGGGGTTTCGTGGTAAGTCACCGAAACACCGGTTTGAAGTGAACCGCCTTGGATAGCCAAAGTAGCATCTTCTAAGTTAAATACACCAAAACCATCGTTGTTCGGATCACAATAGTGAAGTGCCGGTGGTGTTAAAGCCAATGGCCCTAATGTAACTCTTAATAATTGGGTGGTAGTGGAGTAACAACCCGTATTGATGTCCTCTATTCTGATGTAAACTGTTTCATTATCGGTTCCTAAATACGACAACGCATTTAGAGGACTCAATTCATTTTGGGCTTCTGCCAAGGAATTGTGGTAAGTAACCACTACACCTGTAGCACCTCCGGTTGATACAGATTCATTAACCGTTAAATCAAAAATAGCTTGGTTGGAAACACCATTACTACATTGAAAAATCGGATCCGGTGTAACAGCTACCGGTAATGGATTTACCACCAAGAAGAATGAACTGATAGAGTTACATCCGGTAACAGTATTGGTAATAACAATCCAAATCTCTTGTGGACTACTTGTGTTAGGATATAAGTTTGGTAACGCTCCGGTTTGGGTTTGTGCATCTGACAAACTCTCATAGTAAGCAATACTTACATTAGACTGACCGTTAGCTATCTCCGTGTCTTTACTGTTCAAGGTAAACACCTCTACTCCATCTCCGGGGTTGGTATAATCACACAACTCATAATTGCTGATAACCGGATTGGCTAGCGGCAACGGATTAACAATCAAATTGAAAGTGGTAGTACTAAAACATGACGGTGAACCCGTGTTGTAGGCTCTTACATAAATCGTTTGCAATCCCGGATCAATATTACAATAAGGACTCGCTATTGGAGAACCACTGGTAGAAGTCTCAAAAAACTCAACAACAATATTCGGATCTCCGCCGGTAATTTCATTAATCTTTGTCGTCAAATCAAAACCACAATAAAAACCATCGTTGTTGTAGCTGTCATCACAAACTACATAATCTGATGGAGTAAATATTGTTGGTGCAGAATTAATCGTAACTGTAGCCGAACCCGTGAGCGTTTGAGAACAGGTGGTGGCGCTGGCATCTTGTACGCTAATCAAATCATAAGTAAAAGTTCCTGTAGCAGTCGTTGGAACATTGATAATTAATGAATTTCCTGAACTAAGCGTAGTAACAGGTAGACCACCATTTAGTGTGTAAGTAAAGGTATATGGAGCTGTTCCGTTAGCTCCCGTTATCACTACTTGTGGCTCAGGATCATTTAAACAGACTGAGATGGTTCCTGAAATAGTGGCGGTTGGCAAAGGATTTACTGTAACAGTTGCAGTACCCGTTTGATTTTGGGAACAAGCCGGTGTTCCGGAACTTTCAACACTAACTAAAGTATAAGCAAAAGACCCTACCACATTAGTTGGTACAGTAACAGTAGCACTATTACCGGAAACCGTAGTTAATGGTGGTTGAGCAACATTATTAATGGTATAATTGAAAGTGTAAGGAGCAGAACCATTCGCTCCGGTAAAAGTAATCAAAGGAGCTGTAGCATTTTGACAAACCGCAGTTGTACCTGAAACTGTAGCAGTTGGCAATTGTCTTACGGTAACAGTAGCTGAACCTGAAACTAATCTTCCACAAGTTGTGGCAGTATTTATAACACTAACTAAAGTATAAGTTGAGTTAGTCGTTAATGCCGGAGTTGTTATTGAGTTTGTCCCTGTAGCATCTAACACTATAGTCTCATTGGCACCACCATCTACTGTGTAAGTGACTGTAGCATTAGGTGTACCGTTAAAGGTAATTACGGCATCTGTACCTGAACATATAGTGGTACTACCACTGATGGTTGCAGTTGGCAAAGCATTAACCTCTAATTGAAAAGTAGTAGTTCCGTAAGTCAACGGATTTGCATTTTCTTCTAATCTTACATAGATGGTTTGACCATTTGTTCCAACAACATTATTAGGACCAATGGCTCCGGTATCATTGTCGGCATCATTTTGGGTTAAATGGTAAGTAACGGTATAATCAGCCGCTGAGTTAGTTCCTAATACGATTGGTGTTTGAGGAGCAAAATTGAAAACCGCAGTACCACTTCCTAAACTACTTTCACATAAAGTTAATGTTGGTGGTGGATTTGGAGTAGCCGTACAGGTATCAAAACCTACCGTAAAGCTGAATACCGAAATACACCCGCTGGAAGTAGGACCATTATCTGTTACTGATATATATACTGTCCCTCCTGTTCCTCCCGGAGTGTAAACAGCAGGATTAGGGATAGAATTGTCAATATTCTGAGCACCATTTTGAGTGGTGTGGAAATAAACCTCAAAATCACCGGGATTCAAACCGGTTCCGTTAAAAATATTTGCTGTAGCGTCATTGAGGTTGAATGTTGGTAAATTTGAACATTGTTGTAAATTTACCGGAGGATTAATTGGTGGTGCAGCATAGTATGAAACATCTGCACTGGTAGTGGCATTAGCGACACAACCAGGTTTGTTTACAACAACAGTGTATGTTCCCGGTTGAGTAACGGTTATCGATTGATTATTCCCTGGAATAGGTCCGCTTGGACCAGTCCAAACATAACTGGTAGCACCACTTATGGTTGCAGTTAAAATTGCTTGACCACCAACACAAATCACCTGATCATCTAATGATAACGGACAAACGATATTACAATCGGTTGCACCAGCTCCAGGTTGACCGGCATTGGTTTGCGTCACTGTAATATTACCGGCCTGACCACTGTAGTTGGTTAATAAAACAACATATATTTGTCCTACTTGAGCATTCGGTAAAGTAAAGTTCTCGACCGCAGCAGCAGAAAAACTACAACTAACACTTGTTGCCGGATTTAAATTGGCAGCACCACAAGAAGGCGTAGCAAAAGGTCCCCAAACAATGTAATCCACATCAATAGGATTTCCACCATTGGTCGCTTGGGAAATTTGAAAATTAATGTTCCCTGAAATACCAATTTGCATGTAAAACCATGCAGGATTGGGTTGAGAACCTAAACATTCATAATCAATACCGGTCTCTGTTGTGGTACCGGTAGAGTTTTGAAAGGTTAAAGACGATCCTCCCGCACAAAAAGCGTCTGATGAAGCACAGTTAGCTCCCTGCGAAAAAACAGCTTGAATTGTAAATGAACTAATTACAAATAGGTAGAAGTAAATTTTTTTCATTACTAGTGACAATTTTTAAGGCACGAAATATACGTATTTTTAGCAAATTATTAACGTTAAAATCAAATAATTTCAAATATTAACACTATTCAGCGGCTTTTAATTTTAATTATTTATCTTTGCTACTCGATTTTCAAACCCAAATTAATTGCGAATTTAATGACAAAAAACGTGGTAAATAATGACGAATTAGGTGAAAACCACATTGCTACAAGTGCTCAAAATCCGGTACGAAAAGATGCCTTCGATTTAACAGATGAACAAAAAATTGAAGTCATCAAAAAAGATGTTGAAAATATTTTGACAACTTTGGGAATGGATTTGACTGACGACAGCTTAAAAGGTACTCCTAACAGAGTAGCCAAAATGTTTGTAAAAGAGATTTTTGGCGGATTGAATCCTAACAAAAAGCCTAGTTCTTCTACCTTCCGAAACAATTACAAATACGGCGAGATGTTGGTAGAAAAAAACATTACAGTTTATTCTACTTGCGAACATCATTTGTTACCCATAGTAGGCCGAGCTCATGTGGCTTACATCTCTAACGGTACCGTTGTAGGTTTGTCTAAAATGAACAGAATAGTAGATTATTTTGCCAAAAGACCTCAGGTACAAGAGCGTTTAACCATGCAAATTGTACAGGAATTGCAACGTGTTTTAAACACCGAAGACGTAGCTTGTGTGATTGATGCCAAACATTTATGTGTTAATTCCAGAGGTATTCGCGATATAGAAAGCAGTACTGTTACCTCTGAGTTTGGCGGAAAATTCAAGAACGAAACCACTAAACGTGAATTTTTAGATTACATCAAATTAGAAACCAGTTTTTAATAGTCCGGATTGGAGTGTAAATCCTTTTTTAAAATTACCGTAGTGCTACGCAGGTTGTTTTAAAAAAGATTGCAACGTAAAGCCGGAAAAAGCTCCAGAAAAAATGCAACTTTACAAGAATCATACCCTTAAAATTTACAATTCTCTCACCGGAGAAAAAGAACTTTTCAAACCCGTACATGAAGGCAATGTTGGCATGTATGTTTGTGGCCCTACCGTTTACAGTAATGTACACTTAGGGAACGTGAGAACTTTCATGTCTTTTGATATGATTTTTCGCTATTTGTTGCATTTGGGCTACAAAGTGCGTTATGTTCGCAACATTACAGATGTGGGTCATATAGTGGATGATGTAGATGATGGGGAAGACAAGATTGCCAAAAAAGCCCGTGTTGAACAATTAGAGCCTATGGAAATTGTGCAGCGATATACTGTTGATTTTCACGATGTTCTTACTCAATTTAATTTTTTACCGCCCAGCATCGAACCTACGGCAACCGGTCATATCATTGAACAAATTGAGATTGTAAAGCAAATCATCGACAAGGGTTTTGCTTATGAATCCAACGGTTCAGTATATTTTGATGTGGTAAAATTTAACGAAACCAATCATTACGGTAAATTAAGCGGTAGAAACATTGAAGAAATGTTAGCCAATACTCGCGACACCGACGGACAATCGGACAAAAAAAATCCGCAAGATTTTGCCTTGTGGAAAAGAGCCGAACCGGAGCATATTATGCGTTGGCCATCGCCTTGGGGAGTTGGTTTTCCGGGTTGGCATTTAGAATGTACCGCAATGAGTACCAAATATTTAGGCGAAACATTTGACATACACGGTGGCGGAATGGACTTGAAATTCCCACACCACGAATGTGAAATTGCCCAAAACGAAGCTTGTACCGGTCACAGTCCCGTAAACTATTGGATGCACGCCAATATGTTAACCTTGAACGGCAAAAAAATGTCGAAGTCAACGGGAAACAATATTTTACCAAGCGAAATTTACAACGGCGGCAGTCCGTTTTTAAGCAAAGCCTTCTCGCCTAACGTGGCGCGTTTCTTTATGATGCAAGCGCACTACCGCAGTATTTTAGATTTTAGCAACGACGGAATTCTTGCTGCCGAAAAAGGTTTTACGCGATTGATGGATGGCTTGGAACTTTTAAAAGATTTAAAACCAAACGGCGTTTCTTCCGTTGACATTGCTGCTTGGAAGCAAAATTGTTACGAAGCCATGAACGACGACTTCAATACCCCGATTTTAATAGCCAACTTGTTTGAAGGCATTAAATATGTGAATTTGGTAAACGACGGTAAAGAAACCTTAACCGCTGCCGACATAACTGTTTTAGGCGAAACCCTTAGAGGTTTTACCTTCGATGTTTTAGGTATTAAAGATGAAAAAGCGGTTTCTAATCAAACAGATAAATTAGAAGGTGTGGTTGAATTATTGATTAACATGCGATTAGAGGCAAGGGCCAATAAAAACTTTGCACTTTCCGATCAGATTCGCGACCAATTGTTAGCCTTAGGCATACAGTTGAAAGATGGTAAAGAAGGTACAACTTTCAGCATACAATAACCATGTTGCGAAAGATATTCATAGCACCATTATTACTGCTGATTTGGTTCTATAAGATTGTACTTTCTCCTCTATTTCCCGCTACTTGTAGGTTTCAACCCACTTGCTCCACTTATTTCATTGAAGCATTAAAAATTCACGGATTATTTTACGGAAGTTATTTGGGTTTTAAAAGAATTTTCAGTTGTCATCCATGGGGAAAAAGTGGTTATGACCCGGTTCCCGAAAAGAAGTGCTCACACTAAAGAAAGGTTAATTTTTTCTCAGTTAGAAACATTTGCTTACTTTTACAATATACAACCCCAAAATAGTAAATCATGGTTTGGAATCCTTCAGAAGGTATTGATATTGGCTTTTTCATCATTCGTTATTACAGCTTAATGTTTGTCATTGCATTCGGTTTAGGCTGGTACATCATGAAAAAGATTTATGAAAGAGAAAACGAGTCCATCGAAAAATTAGACACTTTATTTATTTGGACAGTAATTGCTACACTTTTAGGTGCTCGCTTAGGCCAAGTTTTTTTCTACGATTGGGAATATTTCCGAAACAATCCTACCGAAATACTATTACCGTTTAAATTCAAACCGGAATTCGAATTTACCGGATTCAGAGGTTTGGCAAGTCACGGTGCTGCCATTGCCATCATCATCGCTATGTATTTTTACAGTAAGAATGTGATAAAAAGACCTATACTTTGGGTATTGGATCGTGTGGTAATTCCCGTAGCCAGTGGTGCCATTTTTGTGAGAATCGGGAATTTTTTCAACTCAGAAATTGTAGGTAATGTAACCGATTCGGCTTTCGGAATTAAGTTTATCCGCGATTATTATTCGGCCAAAGATGTGATGAACATCACCAAACTATCTAATGTAAACGATGCCTATCACGCCATAGCTACTGATCCGCAATACGCTGAATTATTGGCTAAAGTCCCGATGAAACATCCGGCACAATTGTACGAGGCTTTCTTGTACATCTTTGTTTTCTTCGCTTTGTTCTTCTTATACTGGAAAACCAAAACTGCGGAAAAACAAGGTTTGTTGTTCGGTTACTTCTTAGTAATGTTATGGTCTGTTCGTTTTGCGGTAGAATATGTTAAAGAAAGCCAAGGCGGTATCGAAGAAAGCTTCGGATTATTAAGCACCGGACAATGGCTCAGTATTCCGTTTATCCTAGTCGGCATCTACTACATCTTTATGGCCGAAAAGCCGATTGAAGATGATTTATAAAATAAAAAAGTCCTGAATAATCAGGACTTTTTTTATACTTCTTCGTCATTGACCTCCGCATGAGATTTGGAGTAATTACGCCATTTTTCGATACAGTCTTTCATATCCTCAGGTAATTCGGTGTCAAATCGCATATATTCTTTAGTCACCGGATGTTCAAACCCCAATGTTTTAGCGTGTAACGCCTGACGAGGCAAGGTTTTGAAACAGTTGTCTATAAACTGTTTGTATTTAGTGAATGTAGTGCCTTTCAAAATTAAATCGCCTCCATAACGCGCATCATTGAACAAAGTGTGACCAATGTATTTCATATGAACGCGAATTTGGTGTGTTCTTCCTGTTTCTAATTTACAAGACACCAAAGTTACATAGCCAAATCGCTCCAAAACTTTGTAATGCGTAACGGCATGTTTTCCAACATCTCCTTCGGGATAAACTGCCATTTGCATGCGGTCTTTCATATGACGCGCAATATTACCTTCAATCGTACCTTCGTCTTCTTTGACATTACCCCAAACCAGCGCGATATATTCTCTCTCGGTAGATTTGTCTTCAAACTGTTTGGCCAAATGTGTCATAGCTGCTTCGGTTTTGGCAATGACCAAAAGACCTGACGTATTTTTATCGATCCGATGCACCAATCCGGGACGTTCACTGGAATTGAGCGGTAAATTGTCAAAATGAAACGCTAAGGCATTCACCAAAGTTCCGGTATAATTACCGTGACCGGGATGTACCACTAATCCGGGTGGTTTATTGATGACCAACAAAGCATCGTCTTCATAAACAATATTCAGCGGAATATCTTCAGGAATAATATGATTCTCAAAAGGCGGATGCTCGAGCATTACCCTAACCACGTCAAATGGTTTTACACGGTAGTTGGATTTCACCGGTACATCGTTCACCCAAATATTGCCTTTTTCGGCGGCTTGTTGGATTTTGTTTCGGGTGGCATTTTCTATCAATTGCATCAAGAACTTATCGACACGCAACAAACTTTGTCCTTTAGGCGATACAAAGCGATGGTGTTCGAATAATTCCTCTTCTAACTCGAAATTATCGTTGGTATTATTCATTTACAGGCATTATATCAGTAGAATCTACCGCAGTAGAGTCAATAGTCGTATCATCAAAAACCACTTTTCCGTCGCCCAAAACCAAATCAATTTTAGAAGACTTCAGTACTTTGTCGCCCGGTTTGATTTTTTTACCGTTCATGCGCATTTCCAACACCATATCTTTTCCTAAATACGGTTTATAAGTGATGTTTCCTTCTTTTAAACCAACCGCTTCCAGAGTCGGCACGGCTTGGCGATACGTTTTTTCAATCAAATCGGGCACAGCCACCATAGTGTAAGTAGATGCATTGATTTTTAAATAAATTTTTCTGCCTTCTTTGACTTTAGCACCGGCTTTCGGCTCTTGTTCTACTATGGTTAACTTAGGAAATTCCGGACGAAAATCTACTGTATCCAAAATGATGTAATCCAAATCTAAGGCATCCAATTTTTCTTCCGCTTGTTCAGCCGAAAGTTTACTCAAATCCGGTACTGTAATTTCCTGACCGTGATTGGTTGTATAAGTTATCCAATGAAAAAACAAAAAAGCGATAACAGCAAAAATGGCCATAGCGGCTAATACTTGGGCAAAAAACACCTTACTGGTTAAATATTGGCGTAAACTCATAAAGAAATTTTATTTAAGCAAAGATATAAAAAAGATACGCTTCGCTATTAGAATTTTAGACATGCCTTTCAGGCTTTTAGATACGCTTCGCTTTTAGACAGTTAGACATGCCTTTCAGACGTATAGATGCGCCTCGCTATTAGATAATTAGAAAGAATAATATCTAAGAAGTCTAAAAATCTAAGAATCTAACAATCTAAGAATCTAACAATCTAAAATGTCTAACAATCTAAAAATCTAAAGACATAGCCTTATCTAAGAAAAAAAATGATAATTTTGTTACTACTTTAATACCAACCTAACTCCTACTACTAATGAAAAAAGTAGCCATCATTATGGGCGGATATTCCAGCGAATATCAAATTTCTCTCAAAAGCGGCAATGTGGTTTATCAATTTTTAGACCAAAATTTATACAAAGGCTATCGCATTCATATCTTAAAAGACAAATGGGTTTATGTAGATGAGCAAGACAACGAATTTCCAATAGACCGTAGCGATTTTTCTGTAACAGTAAACGGAGAAAAAATCACTTTTGATGTAGTCTTCAATGCCATTCACGGTACGCCGGGCGAAGACGGATTAATGCAAGCCTATTTTGAATTGTTAGGTATTCCGCAAAGCTCTTGCGATTATTACCAAGCGGCTTTAACTTTTAATAAACGTGATTTATTGTCGGTGCTGAAACCTTATGGCATTAAGACAGCCACTTCTTATTATTTAAATCAAGGGGATGAAATCGACGAAGAAGCCATCCTAAAAACAGTTGGTTTGCCTTGCTTTGTGAAACCCAACAAATCGGGTTCGAGTTTTGGTATTTCTAAAGTTAAAACCAAAGACGAATTGGCTTATGCCATTGTAAATGCCTACAAAGAAGACAACGAAATCATCATCGAAAGTTTCTTAGACGGCACAGAAGTTTCGGTTGGTGTGATCAATTACAAAGGTAACATCACTGTATTACCTATAACTGAAATTGTATCCGAAAACGACTTCTTCGACTACGAAGCCAAGTATTTAGGCAAGTCGCAAGAAATTACGCCGGCCCGAATTTCTCCGGAAATGACCGCCAAAGTATCGACTGTAGCCAAAAAAGCCTATGAAGTTTTAAAAATGAGTGGCTTCTCTCGAAGTGAATTCATCATCGTAAACGGTGAACCGCATATGTTGGAAATGAACACCATTCCGGGTTTAACCACCGAGAGTTTGATTCCGCAACAAGCCAAAGTAGCCGGAATTTCCTTAACCGACTTGTTCACGAACGCTTTAGAATTGGCCTTAAAGAAATAGAGTTAAAGTTACGGGATTAAACTTACGAGACATAAAGCGTTAATTTTGAACCCGAAACCCGCAACTCGCAACATTTAAACTAAATAATGAAAAGAAAAGCAATATTTCCCGGTTCCTTTGATCCCATTACGTTGGGACATTATGATATCATCAAAAGAGGTGTTTCGCTTTTCGATGAAGTGATTGTGGCTATTGGTATCAATGCCGATAAAAAGTATATGTTTTCTTTAGAAGACCGAAAACAGTTTATCGAGGAAGCTTTTAAAGAGGAACCGCGAGTTACTGTAGTCACTTATGAAGGATTGACTATCGATTTATGTCGGAAATTGGATGCCGATTTCATCCTGCGTGGCTTGCGCAATCCGGCCGATTTTGAATTTGAAAAAGCCATTGCACATACCAACAGAAAGCTATCTCAAATTGAAACTGTGTTTTTACTTACAGCCTCCAAAACTTCCTATATCTCTTCCAGCATCGTTAGAGATGTTATCCGAAACGGCGGCGATTATACCGTTTTGGTTCCGGATAGCGTGGTAGTTAAAAAAGAAAAGTAATGAAAGTTCTTTCGCTTTTATTGCTGTTTGCACTGACTTCCTGGGCGCAAAAAAAGGATTCTTATGCCACTTTTTTCGAAAAAGGCAACGGCAACCAATCGGCTGATTATACAGAAGTATTGCGATTTTACCAACAACTCGATGCGGATTTTGAAACCATCCAATTGCAAACTTTCGGACTAACCGATAGCGGTGAACCATTGCGAGTAGTGATTTTTGATGCCGATAAAAAGTTTGACTACAAAACCAAAACCGAAAAGCTTTTCCTGCTCATCAACAACGGTATTCACGCCGGTGAACCCGATGGCATAGACGCTTCGATGCAATTGTTTCGCGATTTGGCTTTGCGAAGAATAGCCGTACCTAAAAATGTAGTGGTGATTGCCATTCCGGTGTATAATATTGGTGGTTTACTCAACCGAAATACAACTTCCAGAGCCAACCAAAATGGCCCGGAAGAATACGGCTTCAGAGGCAATGCGCGGAATTTCGATTTGAATCGCGACTTCATCAAAACCGATACTCGGAATACTCAAGCGTTTACCCAAATTTTCCATTACTTTTTACCTGACATCTTTATTGACAATCACGTGAGCAATGGTGCCGATTATCAGTACAAACTCACCTACATCATGACCGAACCCAATCGTTTGGGCAATACCTTAGGCGCATTTATCAAAACCGAAATGACGCCTGCCATCGTTACAGATTTACAATCGAAAAAAGTCGAAAGCACTCCGTATGTCAACGTTTGGCATGGTACTCCTGCTGATGGTTTTGCACAATTTAGCGATACGCCTCGGTATGCTACGGGCTATACTTCTCTATTCAACTCGCTTGGCTACGTGGTGGAAACACACATGCTGAAACCGTATGCTGAACGCGTGAAAGTAACCTATGATTTTATGGTGTCTACGCTGCAATATGCTGATAAAAACGTGACACTCATCAAAAACAAAAGAGCGGAAAACGGTAAGCAATATCAAGTGGGCAACTCCTATCCTATCCAATGGACTATCGACAGCAGCAAAGTGGAAAAAATAAAATTCCTTGGCTATGAAGGCGATTATAAGAAAAGTGATGTTACCAACGGAAAACGATTGTACTACGACCGCAACAAACCATACTCCAAAGAAATCCCTTTTTACGGGACTTACAAGGCGGTGAAAAATATCAAAATCCCTAAAGCTTACGTGATTCCCCAAGGGCAATGGAAAGTGATTGAATTGCTAACCAACAATCAATTGGCTTACACGCGCCTCGAAAAAGACAGTGTAATTTCAGTGGAAAGTTATCGCATAGCCGATTACAAAACCGCTAAAAATACTTATGAAGGTCATTATCCACATTCGAACACTCAAGTTGTTGTTAGCAAAACCAAAGTAAATTTCAGAAAAGGCGATTATGTTTTTACAACACAACAAGCCGGTGTGAAATATTTATTGGAGACTTTAGAACCCGAAGCAGTTGATAGTTTTTTCAATTGGAATTTTTTCGACACCATACTCCAACAAAAAGAAGGCTATTCCGATTATGTTTTTGAAGACAGTGCCTCAGAATACTTAAAACAACATCCTGAAGTTAAAGCCAAATTGGAAGAAAAGCGCAACCAAGACAAAGCCTTTGCCGATAATCCCGAAGCGCAATTGGATTGGATTTACAAAAATTCGCCTTGGTATGAAGCGGCACATTTGCAGTATCCGGTGTATAGGGTTATGGAATAATTTGAAGAGTAGTTAGTGATTGGGCGGAACGGCTGTTGAGTTAATGGCTAATCCGGCAATAGGTTTTCAACTTCACTTTTTAAGATAGGTAGATTGTTGACTACGATTCCCCAAATTACATCGTCTGAAATTTCATCATACCCATGAATTATTTTATTTCGCGCATCCACTATTTTTCTGGAGTTTGAAATTTCTATTTGTGGATTAACTTTCAAAATTCTACTCATGGCTTCTCCTATAATTTCAATATTTCTCTCCACTGCACGTTTGGTTTTTAAATCTTCCTGATAATGTTGAAAAACTTTACCTAATGGAAAATAACTTTCAATCTCTTCAATTGAAGTTTTTATATCATAAAGCCATGCGTAAATATAATCATCCATAAATCAATTGCTTATTTTTATCAATGGCTTTTTTGAAATAAGGATTCTTTATCGCTTTTTCTTCTAATAAATCCACGGGTCTTTTTAGTGTGTCTTCAAGAGAAAATTTCAGATCAAAATAATTGTCGGCGTAATCAAGCAATTGAACATCACTAAAATCAACGATTAAATCTATATCACTTTGCTCATTAAATCGATCAGTTAATACAGAACCAAATGCATACAAACGTTTTACTTTGTGCGATTTACAAAGCGCATTTATAAGTTCAATATTTTGATTGATAATATTCATAGGTTCAAATATACAAAATCGTTTTGTTCTTTCAACTTGATTTCAAAGTAACTGACACTATGTTTAGCGGCCATCAGTTTGTAGTGAAACCAGTGAATAGCATATTGTCAGTTAATCTAGCTTTTTGTTAAAAAGAAGTACAACTTATGAAAACCCGGCTGTGACGGTTAACGGATGTTAGCCGATGTAATTTTAATTGTATTCAAACTTACTATAATGATAAGGTTTTTTCCCGTTCTCTGATACTATTTTTTCGAAAGCAATATTCTTTTTTGAGTTTTCAAACCCACAGCTTATAGATTGTAAATTTGAATTTTCAAGTACTGGAATTAAATCCTCAATTTCAATATTTTTAGCTGATACACAAACGAATTCTTTTAGTGATTTTGCATTTTTTAAAGAACTCAAATTCTTTAAACCTTTTAGATTTTCAAGATAAATTCTTTTAAGAAAAATAAGTTTTTCAAAATTTGGTAATTCAGTTACATTTGGTAAAGAATGAATAAATAAATTTTGCAGTTTTATCAAGTTTGATATAAAGGATAAATCTGATAAATCTCTTGTTTGCCACAATTCAAGATATTTTAAACTGGGCAAAGTTTCTAATGCATTAAAGTTTTTAATTCCACCTAATTTAATATCAACAGTCCAAAGTTCATTTAAACCAATCAAGTAATCTAAATTTTCAGTAGTAATTGAGCGCAATGTTAAATCTTTTAGATTTTTCAATGTTTTGATTTCTTCAATCCCTTTCGATTGGCTATCAAGATACAAACATTCTAAATTTTCAAATCTTTTTATAGAATCTATCTTAGGCTTCTTAGATTTAGTTTGGTGTAGATATAATTTTTTTAGATTTGGATTGATATTTTCAAGGATATCAAAATTTTCAAGGTCAAAAATTCCAATACCCAAAGTTTCAATATTTTTAAGTTCTAAAATATTTTCAATACCATTTACGCTTTTTAAACAATCAGCCGAGAATTTTTGCAATGATGGTATTTGTTTTAGAAAGTTTAAATCACACTTTTCCGAATAATGACCATATACTCTTAAAGAAATATCAGTTCTTTTAGAAAACAAATAATCTTCGAGATAGTCAAATTCAATGTTATTTAGCGGACTTGAAAATTGAATTGATGAAATATTCTTTTTTTCATTCAATTCAATTATTTCTTTTTTAGTAATTCCTTTTGAAATTTGGTATTGTCCAACTATTTCATTAACTGCTTTTACATTCATTTTTGATATTATATCGGCTAACTCTCATAAAAGTCCCATACCCCACACCAACCAATCATTTCCACCTCCCAAACTTAACACTTTTCTCACAACAAACAGCCGCAAAAAGATATTTTGTTTATAGGGTGTGTGAAAATTGCCTCAAAAAATAAATCCACACCAAAAGTGTGTGAAAAATAAACTTAAACAAAAATCCACACAAAATATATGGCAACATTTTTGCTTGATTTAAAAATCTTTAAAACGCTGTAAACATGAAAGAAGAAATCACCATTAGTAAGTTATTAGGCGCTACCCAACTTGAAATGGCCATGCTCTTGGGAATAAATGCCAGCCAATGGTCGATGTACGAATCGGGAAAAAGAAATTTGCCATTGCAAGCTATGCAGCAATTAAATGCTATGCTACAGTATGTTGTAATCGAAAACAACAAACAATCGAAAATGCCGTTGCTTTCAACCCAACAACAAGATAAAAAGAAAGCCATACTAAAGGCTTTGATTCAGGAAAATGAATACCAACAACAACTTACAGCAAGAAAAATTGAGAAAATTAGAAAGTGTCGAACCTTTGTGGCTGCCAGATTTCAATTGCTGGATTTTTTAAACAATCAGACCCGTTTAAAAAAAGAAAATCCTGACTTACTAAAAAGTATGGAAGCCAAAGCCCGCAATAAAGCCGGGAAATACGACGAATCTCTTTTGATGACTTACGAAATAAAACAAACTTTACTACAAGAGGAAGAAAAACGGCTAAAGTCTTACCTGGATGAACGCTACCTCAATAACTCCTCTTCTTGAAATAACAATTTAATGTTTTCATAAGAGTTCTTCAAAGCTTCTTTAATTTCGGCAGGACTAAGCCAAGCAACTTTTTCGATGCCTTCATTGACTTGCGGTTTGGGCGTTCCGGTAAAGTCGGTGCGCATTTCGTACCAATGGGTAACTTTGAGTTTGTATTTCCCGCCGCGTTTAAAAACGTGATAGGTTTTTTGGAGTTTGTGCGTAATCTTTAAATTTTTAACCCCGGTTTCTTCCTCTACTTCACGGATGGCAGTGTCTTCAATTTCCTCTCCCTTTTCGATGCCTCCTTTGGGTAAATCCCATTTTCCGTTTCTGAAAATGAACAAAACATCTCCGGCTTTGTTGTAAACCAACCCGCCGCCGGCTTTGCAAACGGGAATTTTTTCTTTGACTTTTTTCAGTATGGCTTTTTCATCCGGATAGTACAAATAGGCTTTTTGGATTTTGTTTTGAAACATTTTGATGATGACTTGCTCAATATCAACACTTTCCAACAAAAACAACTGAAAATCGGTTTCCTTGGCAACCTCGTTGGTCAAAAAAAGTGGTTTATCGTTGACAAAAACTTTATACATTTGTACTATGATTTTTAATAAAGACACAGCCGAAAAAACAGCCGAATTGCTTTTACAAATAAATGCAATTAAATTGAATCCTAAAAATCCTTTTATATGGGCTTCAGGTTGGCACTCTCCTATTTATTGCGATAACCGTTTAATTCTCTCCTTTCCGGCCATTAGAAATTTTGTTCGTGAAGAATTCGCCAAGCATATCGAAAAACAATTCGGAAAACCCGATGTGATTGCCGGTGTTGCCACGGGAGCTATCGGAATTGGGATGTTGGTGGCAGAATACATGGGATTGCCTTTTGTTTATGTTCGTCCTGAACCTAAAAAACACGGACGCCAAAACCAAGTGGAAGGTTTTTTGCAAAAAGGACAAAATGTAGTGGTGGTTGAAGATTTAATCAGTACGGGCAACAGTAGTTTGTTGGCTGTTGAAGCACTCAAAGAAGCCGGCGCACACGTTAAAGGAATGGTGGCTATATTTACTTATGGTTTTGATGTGGCGGTAGACAATTTCAAAAATGCTAATGTGGAATTGAATACCTTAGCCGATTACGAACATTTATTACAGTTGGCTGTGGCCAAAAATTATATAACCGAAAAAGAATTAGCTACTTTACAGGAATGGCGTAAAAGTCCGTCGACGTGGAATGTATAATTACAAGTTACAAGTTCAACCCGAAACCTTGAACCCGAAACCTTGAACCCGAAACCTTAAAACCCAAAAAATGAACTTAGAAAGTCCAAAAGTTACCGTAGACCAATCAGCTGAATATTTATTCAACGCCTTGTCTGATGTAAAAAACTATGAAAAATTAATGCCGGAAAACATTGCCAAGTTTGAAGTTTTGGGCGATGATATTTTTAATTTCGGGTTGAAAGGCATGCCGGAAATCAAATTGCGTTTGAAAGAAGGCAATCCGCATACTAAAGTCAACTTGGCTGCAGCGAGCGATAAGTTACCGTTTACCCTTACCGCTAATTTGGAATCGGTTTCAGCTACTGCAACGGCGGTACAATTGCATTTTGAAGGCGAATTCAATCCGATGATGGCCATGATGATTAAAGGTCCGATTTCGAAGTTTATTGAGACTTTGGCTCAAAACATGAATAAACTGTAAGATTTTAGATGGTAGAGTAACGATTTAAGATTGCAGAATTTAAATCTTAAATCGCTATTCTTCATTCAACAATCAGCAATCATTTCAAATTAGCTAATCGTTTATCAGCTACTCTTTATGCATCATCTTCGATTATACTGTAAGATTTTAGATTGTAGAGTAACGATTTGTGATTAAAATCTGCAATCTTAAATCGTTATTCTTCATTCAACAATCAGCAATCATTTCACCGTAGTCAAACGCTTATCTACCACTCTTTCCATATAATCTTGGATATTTGATATTAAGAGGAGAATGTCTGGTGGACATTCGGTATTTCTTGTTCGTCTATTTCACTGTAGTCAATCGCTTATCTACTACTCTTTCCATATAATCTTGGATAAACGCTTTGCAACGCAATTCCAACGCATCCATCTCAGCATTGCGGTTTTTGATCAAATTCTTTTCCATTCCTCTATCGTCTTTGTCGTAAAAGCCAACCGCTTTCTGACCGTCGAATGTACAAATGTAGTTGCCGCTCATAAATTGGTACACCTTAGCACCGTATTTCACAGCAAATGGCGGTACTCGCTTTTCACTAATCAAACTCCTTCCCCAACTTCTGAATGGTTTTTGGTAACCAATCATATCCAGTAGCGTAGGATAAATATCGATTTGCTGCGCTAAGTCGTTGTTCACACCTACATATTTTTCATTAGGTGAAAAGAATAAAATCGGCACTGTATTTCTGTTGAACTCTTTCCGGTATTCATCGTAGGCAATCGTATTGCCATGATCGGCAACCAATACAAAAATGGTATTGTTGTACCAAGTTTGCTTTTTGGCTTCGGCAAAAAATCGTTTCAAAGCATAATCGGTATAGCCGATGCATTCGTTGATATTGACTTTCCCTTTCGGAAATTTGCCTTCATATTTTTCCGGCACTTTATAAGGTTCGTGTGAAGAAACCGAAAACAAAGTGGCCATAAAAGGTTCTTTCTTTTGCGTCAGAGTTTTATTGAAATACTGGAAAAACGGTTCGTCCCAAATACCCCAAACACCATCAAAATCGGCGTCGTTGTTGTATTCGTTTTTACCGTAATAATGGTCAAAGCCTAAGATGTTCCCAAAACCTAAAAATCCCATAGAGCCATTCGGCGCGCCATGAAAAAACGAAGTATTATAGCCAACACTTTCTAAAGTAGACACTAATGATTCTATTTTTTGCTTCGGATAAGGCGATGACGTAAAGGCATCTTTAAAAGACGGAATTCCGGCCAAAACCGAAGACATGCCGTGTATGGATTTCCAACCGTTGGCATGCGCATTGGTAAAGATTAAACTGTGCTGTGCCAAGGAATCTACAAAAGGTGTATAACCTTGATAATCGGGGATTTTAGTCCCCTTATTGAAAGCTCCGTTGTATTCTCGGGCAAAACTTTCCAAGATAAAAATAACAATATTCGGTTTGGTAGGTGTATTGTTGTTGTATTGCTTAATAGGAATCAGCAAACTATCAACCGTAGCTTTCGGAACCAAATTAACTTTCTTGAACGTATTGGTATTCCAGGTCCTGATGATGGCGAAAGGCGTATTCAAAACCACATCTGCTTGTCCGGCATTTTGCACATAACGACTGGCGTCTAACATATTAATCGGACGTGTACTCTTTTTAAAATCGCCTCGAATGCCACCTATGCAAAGTGCAACTATGATTAAAAAACCGGCGATGGAAGTGGCAAAGTACTTTAAAGTTGGCTTCTCACTCACCTGCTTAACCTTGGTCCTTTTGTACAATAAAATCCAAATATAAGCTAAGGCAAAAAACAGTAAAAACACATGCCAATAGTTCAGTAAAAAATTAAAAAACAATTCGCTTTTATTGCTTTCGTTCTCCAAAGTATCAAGGGAAGCTCTGGTGCTTCGACTAAACGTATAGCGATAATAAATGAAGTCGATGAAATTGGCCGAATACATCAACAAATTGGTTGAAAAGTACAAGTAAAATAATCCTTTCTGATAATTTTTGCGGGTATTTACCAACAAGGGAAAAACAGAAAAAAGGATAAATAAACCATTGGTGTATAAAATGGTAGTGGTATCAAAAGCCAATCCGTGGTAGCACAACTTCAGAAAATCATAGACGCTGTCAACACTGATTAAATTCTGATTGTAAACATAAAATAAGACACGGGCAATAAAATAAAAAAGGTAAGCCAACAATAATCTGACAACCAAAATTTTATATTCTGAAAATCGGGGAAATTTTTTCATCTTGAGCTTAAAAACAAACGATGCAAAACTACATATTTCAGCGCTATCTCGGTCATATTTAAAATTAATATTGTGTTTGAAAACAATAATCCTTAATTTGCAACAAATTAACGGACTACAATGACAGAGATCACACGCCTTTTTGATTTTGCCTACTATCAGCTGAAAAAAAATAACCTTTCTAATTGCCTCGTTACCAAATATAACGGTCAGTGGGTTGCTACCTCTACACAAGAATATGTAGATAAAGCCAATGCTATTTCCAGAGCATTGCTTCGATTGAATCTTCAAAAAAATGATAAAATAGCCCTCATTTCTTCAACCAACCGAACAGAATGGAATATAATGGATGTTGGTGTTTTGCAAGTTGGCGCACAAACGGTACCGATTTATCCAACCATTGCGGCTGAAGATTACGCCTACATTTTAAACCACTCGGAATCCAAGTACTGTTTTGTTTCCGATGAAGTGGTTTATCAAAAATTGATGGCGGTAAGGTCGGAATTACCTCTTTTAGAAGAAGTGTATTCTTTTGACACAATTGAAGGCTGCAAAAGTTGGCTCGAACTATTGGAATTAGGGCAAGACCAAAGCAATCAAGATGTGGTGGAAGACCGAAAAAACAACGTCAAACCGGAAGAATTGGCGACCATCATTTACACTTCGGGAACTACCGGAAAGCCTAAAGGTGTAATGTTGTCACACAACAATATTGTTTCCAATGTTTTGGATAGTTCGCCACGCATTCCTTTTGAGGAAAGCACTAGTGTAGCATTGAGCTTCCTTCCGATTTGCCATATTTTCGAACGTGTTATTTTATACATCTACCAATACTATTCGGTGTCCATTTACTTTGCCGAATCTATCGAAAAATTATCGGACAATATCAAAGAAGTTAAGCCAACCGTATTTTCTGTTGTACCAAGACTTTTGGAAAAAGTGTATGATAAAATTATTGCCAAAGGGGAAGATTTAACCGGTGTAAAAAAGAAATTATTCTTTTGGGCTATCGATTTAGGTTTGCGTTATGAACCTTACGGTGCTAATGGTTGGTGGTATGAATTCCAATTAAAAATAGCCCGAAAACTAATTTTCAGCAAATGGAAAGAAGGCTTAGGCGGTAACTTAAACGTGATGGTTTCAGGAAGTGCTGCTCTACAACATCGTTTGATTCGCGTATTTGCCGCTGCCGGAATGCCGGTTATGGAAGGCTACGGTTTAACAGAAACTTCTCCCGTAATTTCTGTAAATGACCAACGAAACGGAGGTTTCCGAGTAGGTACTGTGGGAAGAGTAATTAATAATGTAGAAGTCAAAATTGCCGAAGATGGAGAGATTCTTTGCAAAGGACCCAATGTGATGATGGGCTATTACAAAGACCAACAACTAACCGATGAAGTGATCAAAAACGGCTATTTCCATACCGGAGATATTGGTGAAGTGGATAAAGACGGTTTCTTAAAAATAACCGACCGTAAAAAAGAAATGTTCAAAACTTCGGGCGGAAAGTATATCGCGCCTCAGCTCATTGAAAATGCCATGAAACAATCTTTGTTCATAGAACAAATCATGGTAATTGGGGATGGCGAAAAAATGCCGGCTGCTTTCATACAACCTAGTTTTGATTTTATCCAAGAATGGGCCAAAAGAAAGAATCTCAACATTGGCAACACTCCTGAAGCAATAGCCTCTAATCCCGATGTTATTGCCCGGATTGAGAAAGAAGTGGAAAAAATCAACGAGCGCTTTGGCAACTGGGAAAAAATCAAACGTTTCGAATTAACGCCGGATGTTTGGTCTATCGATGGCGGTCACCTTACGCCTACGCTTAAATTAAAGCGTAAAATAGTTATGGAGAAATACAAAGATTTGTACCAAAAAATATACGGTTAATCTAAATACAATACATCATGAAAATAAAACTATTGCTTTATTCATTACTGACACTTTTTTTATTTTCCGGGTGTAAGGAAAACAAACCTACTGATACCGTAAGAGAAAATTACCTCGACTTCTCGCGAAGAGATGATCAGTTCACCGGAGGCATCAAAATGATTCCTATTAAAACGCCGGTTGGTGAATTTAAAGTTTGGACCAAAAGAGTTGGTAACAATCCCAAAATCAAAGTGCTTTTGCTTCATGGCGGACCGGGCGGAACTCATGAGTTTTTTGAGAGTTTTGACGGTTATTTTCCGCAAGAAAGCATTGAGTACATCTATTATGACCAGCTAGGTTCTTACTACAGCGACCAACCCAACGACAATAGATTGTGGACCATTGACCGATTTGTGGAAGAGGTCGAACAAGTACGCAAGGCCTTGAAATTAGACAACTCCAACTTTTATCTGTTAGGGCAATCTTGGGGCGGCATTTTGGCCATGGAATACGCTTTGAAATACCAAAAAAACCTTAAAGGACTGATTATTTCTAATATGATGGCCAGTGCGCCGGCATACAACAAATACGCTGAAGAAGTTTTAGGTCCGCAACTTGACCCTAAGGTTTTTGACCAAATTAAAGCGTTTGAAAAAAATAAAGATTACACCAATCCGAAATACATGGAATTGTTGATGAATCATTACTATACGGAACACATCCTTCGTTTTCCTGTAGCGGAATGGCCGGAATCCATCAACAGAGCTTTTAAACACTTAAATCCTAATGTTTACGTCTACATGCAAGGACCGAGTGAATTCGGTATCACCAGAGACGCTACTTTAAAAAATTGGGACATCACTTCTAAATTAAAAACCCTAACGGTTCCTACCCTATCCATTGGAGCCAAATACGACACTATGGATCCCAAACACATGGAATGGATAGCCAATGAAGTCCAAAACGGACGATTTTTATTTTGTCCCAATGGCAGTCATTGTTCTCAATATGACGACCAAAAACACTACTTCCCCGGTGTTATTCAGTTTCTAAAAGACGTTGACAACGGAACTTTCTAATTAAAAAAACAACCGTAATCTTTAGTCAAGGTTATCAACATTATACCTACATACATAGTTGATAATTAAAGAATTAATAGTTAATAGTGCTTTTATTTAAGTTTTACTTTTATAGTATTAACCAATAAAACTATTAATTATGAATGTAAAAAACTTTCTGATCGGAGGTATCGTTGGTGGTATAGCCGATTTCCTAATGGGTTGGCTACTTTACGGTATGCTCTTAAAGGATTACTTTCCTAAACCGGAAGGTGCAGCCGAAAACTTAGCTTTTATCTTCTTTGGTTGCATGTGCTTTGGTTTTATGATGTCTTTTATCTTTAACCAAGGTGAAGGCATTAGTAAATGTGTACCCGGTGTTAAATTAGCCATTGGAATCGGACTGTTCATGTCGCTTTCCATGAGTTTCTTTAACGGAATGTACAGTGCTACTCTAAATTGGCAATTGGTTGCTGTAGATGTTTTGGTTTCAGTAGTCATTTCAGCAATCGTTGGTGCAGTCATAGCGGTAACCAACGGAAAACTCAAATAAATTACTTTACATCATAATGTAACGCTCGAGGAAACTCGGGCGTTTTTTGTATTACTACATTATATTATTGTTAATACATTAAATATTTTTAAAAAATAGTATGCGTGCATAATATATTTTATTATCTTTGGATTCAGAACGAAATCGTTTTAGTGCTATTAATTAGGTATGAAAGATAAAACTATAGATTATATACTTCGTGCAACTTGGCAAGCCGTGGCGCGAATGTACAACGAAGAAGCCTCGAAATTTGATGGTTCGATGGCTATCGGATTTGCACTTTTAAGTATCGATAAAGAAGATGGTACGCCGTCAACTTATATAAGCTCCCGAATGGGAATGGAAGCCACCAGCCTAACTCGAACTTTAAAAACACTGGAAGAAAAAGGATTAATCGTTAGAAGAAAAAATCCGGATGATGGTCGCGGTGTTCTCATATACTTAACCGACTTGGGAAAACAAATGAGAGAGCAATCTAAAATCACCGTATTAAAATTCAACGATGTGGTCAAGCAAAACGTACCGGAAGAAAAACTCCAGCACTTCATGGAAGTGGCCGACATCATCAATGAATTGATTACTGAAAAGAAGGTTTTTTAGAACAAAAGCAAATAATAATACAATTGTCACACTGAGCTTGTCGAAGTGTTCATCCCATAAAAGATTTTCTACAAGCTCAAACAAACATAATTATAAAGAACAAAAAACATATGAAACGAACAATTAAAAAAGTGGCTGTAATCGGTTCGGGAATCATGGGTTCCGGAATTGCTTGCCATTTTGCCAACATTGGTGTCGAAGTCTTACTTTTGGATATCATTCCGAATGCTTTGACCGAAGCCGAAGAAAAAAAAGGGCTAACCCTTGAAAGTAAAGTAGTTCGAAACCGCCTGGTGAATGATCATTTGGCGAACGCCTTAAAATCGAACCCTTCGCCTATTTACAGTCAGAAGTTTGCCTCCAGAATCACTACCGGAAACACCACCGATGACATGGCCAAAATAGCCCATTATGATTGGATTATCGAAGTGGTTGTGGAAAGACTGGACATCAAAAAATTAGTTTTTGAACAAATTGACAAATACAGAAAACCGGGAACTTTGGTAACCTCAAACACTTCCGGAATTCCAATTCAGTTCATGAATGAAGGCAGAAGTGAGGATTTTCAAGCGCATTTTTGCGGTACACACTTCTTCAATCCGGCGCGTTATTTAAAGTTATTCGAGATCATTCCCGGACCAAAAACCAGTAATGAAGTACTCGACTTCTTATTCGATTACGGTTCTAAATTTTTGGGGAAAACTTCGGTTGTCGCCAAAGACACTCCTGCTTTTATCGGAAACCGTATCGGTATTTTCGGAATCCAAAGTTTGTTCCATTTGGTCAAAGAAATGGATTTGACCATTGAAGAAGTAGACAAATTAACCGGTCCGGTGATCGGTCGCCCAAAATCGGCTACTTTCCGAACCGTTGATGTAGTAGGTTTAGACACTTTAGTACACGTAGCCAATGGCTTGTACGAAAACTGCCCGAATGACGAAGCCCATGAGTTATTCAAATTACCGGATTTCATCAACAAAATGATGGAAAACAAATGGTTGGGTAGCAAAACCGGTCAAGGATTCTACAAAAAAGAAGGCAAAGATATTTTGTCGTTAGACTTAAATACTTTAGAATACCGTCCGGCGAAAAAAGCTTCTTTTGCTACTTTAGAATTGACCAAAACCATTGATAAACCGATAGATCGTTTCAAAGTATTGGTTAAAGGCAAAGACAAAGCCGGTGAATTCTACAGAAAGAACTTTGCGGCCATGTTTGCTTATGTATCCAACAGAGTCCCTGAAATTACCGATGATTTCTATAAAATAGACGATGCCATGAAAGCAGGATTCGGTTGGGAAAACGGTCCGTTCGAAATTTGGGATGCCATAGGAGTACAAAAAGGAATTGAATTGATGGAAGTCGAAGGTTTAAAACCGGCTGCCTGGGTTGGCGAAATGATTGCCTCCGGTAACACCAGCTTCTACAGTGTTAAAGAAGGTGCAACTTATTACTATAACATTCCTAACAAGTCGCAATCTAAAATTCCGGGACAAGACAGCTTTATCATTCTAAACAATATCCGAGAAAGTAAAAAAGTTTGGAGCAACAGCGGTGCTGTAATTCACGATTTAGGTGATGGTATCTTAAACCTTGAATTCCAGAGCAAAATGAATACCATTGGTGGCGATGTTTTAGCAGGCATCAACAAAGCCATCGACTTAGCCGAAAAACAATACAACGGATTAGTAATCGGTAATCAAGCGGCTAATTTCTCTGTCGGAGCCAACATCGGAATGATCTTCATGATGGCCGTCGAACAAGAATATGACGAATTGAATATGGCCATCAAAATGTTCCAAGACACCATGATGCGTTGTCGCTACTCTTCTATTCCGGTTGTGGTTGCACCTCACGGCATGACTTTAGGCGGTGGTTGTGAAATGACCATGCACGCCGACAAAGTAGTAGCTGCGGCTGAAACTTATATTGGTTTGGTGGAATTCGGTGTTGGCGTTATCCCCGGCGGCGGCGGTTCTAAAGAAATGACTTTGAGAGCAGCCGACTTGTATCGCAAAAATGATGTAGAATTAAACACCTTACAAGAATACTTTTTAACGGTAGCCATGGCTAAAGTAGCCACTTCAGCTTATGAAGCTTTTGATATGGGCGTTTTACAAAAAGGGAAAGACATCGTTGTGGTAAACAAAGACCGACAAATAGCCGAAGCCAAGAAACACGCTTTATTAATGGCTGAAGCTGGTTACACTCAACCTATCCCAAGAAAAGACGTCAAAGTACTTGGGAAACAAGCCTTGGGAATGTTCTTGGTTGGAACTGACCAAATGGTAGCCGGACAATACATTTCGGAACACGATCAAAAAATCGCCAACAAATTAGCCTACGTGATGGCCGGAGGAGATTTATCTGAACCAACACTCGTTTCAGAACAGTACTTGTTAGATATAGAAAGAGAAGCTTTCTTATCGCTTTGTACCGAGAGAAAAACATTGGAGCGTATCCAATACATGTTAACCAAAGGAAAACCATTAAGAAATTAATCAGATGAAAACAGCATATATCGTAAAAGCATACAGAACTGCCGTCGGCAAAGCACCCAAAGGCGTATTCCGCTTCAAAAGACCCGATGAGTTGGCCGCAGAAACCATTCAGTTTATGATGAATGAACTGCCTGATTTTGACAAAACCCGTATCGATGACGTCATGGTGGGTAACGCCATGCCGGAAGCCGAACAAGGTCTAAATGTAGCGCGTTTAATTTCGCTAATGGGATTAAAAGTGACCGATGTGCCGGGCGTAACCGTAAATCGCTATTGTGCCTCAGGTTTAGAAACCATCGCTATGGCGACCTCAAAAATCCAAAGCGGAATGGCCGATTGCATCATTGCAGGTGGTGCCGAAAGTATGAGTTTTATTCCGATGGGTGGCTACAAGCCAACTCCGGATTACCGTGTAGCCGCAGAAGGTCACGAAGATTATTATTGGGGAATGGGACTAACCGCAGAGGCTGTGGCTAAACAATTCAATGTATCAAGAGAAGACCAAGATGAGTTTGCCTTGAACTCTCATTTAAAAGCTATTAAGGCACAAGCCGAAGGCAAATTCGACAAGCAAATTGTGCCGATTACGGTGGAGCAAACTTTTATCAACGAAAACGGTAAAAAGGAAACGAAGTCTTACACTGTTACTAAAGACGAAGGTCCGAGAGCCGACACCAATGCCGCTGCTTTAGGAAGATTAAAACCTGTTTTTGCTGCTGATGGAAGTGTAACTGCCGGGAATGCTTCACAAATGAGTGACGGTGCCGCTTTTGTACTCATTATGAGCGAGGAAATGGTTAAAGAATTAAACCTCTCGCCTATCGCTCGCATGGTGAGTTATGCTGCTGCCGGAGTAGAACCGAGAATCATGGGAATCGGACCGGTAAAAGCCATTCCGAAAGCCTTAAAACAAGCCGGATTAAACTTGAACGACATCAATTTAATTGAATTAAACGAAGCCTTTGCTTCTCAAGCCTTAGCGGTTACACGTGAATTAGGTATCAATCCTGATATCATCAATGTAAATGGTGGTGCGATTGCTTTAGGACATCCACTCGGTTGCACCGGAGCCAAGTTATCAGTTCAGTTATTTGATGAAATGAAACGCCGCGGGGATAAATACGGTATCGTTTCCATGTGTGTCGGAACCGGACAAGGTGCTGCAGGAATTTACGAATTATTATAAACAACAACTAAAAAAAACATATACTATGAGCGATATCACTCGTGGAGGTCAATTCCTCGTAAAAGAAACCAAATGCGAAGACATCTTCACTCCGGAAGATTTCACTGAAGAACAAATCATGATGCGCGATTCGGTAAAAGAATTCGTCGACAAAGAAATTTGGCCTAATAAAGATCGATTTGAGCATAAGGACTATGCTTTCACTGAAGAAATGATGCGCAAAGCCGGAGAAATGGGCTTTTTAAGTGTAGCGGTACCGGAAGCTTACGGCGGTATGGGAATGGGATTTGTAGATACTTGTTTAGTTTGTGACTACATCTCTGGAGCTACCGGATCATTCTCTACAGCCTTCGGAGCACACACCGGTATTGGTACTATGCCGATTACTTTGTATGGAACCGAAGAACAAAAATTAAAGTATGTACCTAAATTAGCTTCAGGCGAATGGTTTGGCGCTTATTGTTTAACTGAACCGGGCGCAGGTTCGGATGCGAATTCGGGTAAAACCAAAGCCGTACTTTCAGAAGATGGTAAGTATTACAGCATCACCGGACAAAAAATGTGGATCTCCAACGCAGGATTTTGTTCACTCTTCATCGTTTTTGCTCGTATAGAAGACGATAAAAACATTACCGGATTTATTGTAGAAAACGATCCGAGTAACGGCATCACTATGAATGAAGAAGAGCATAAATTAGGTATTCGTGCCTCTTCTACCCGACAAGTTTTCTTCAACGAAACCAAAGTTCCCGTTGAAAATATGTTGGCCGGACGCGGCGAAGGTTTCAAAATTGCTATGAATGCCTTGAATGTTGGGCGTATCAAATTGGCTGCGGCTTGTTTGGATGCACAACGTCGCGTGACATCTAATGCCATTCAATATGCCAATGAAAGAATTCAATTCAACACGCCGATTTCGAGTTTTGGTGCGATTCGTTACAAAATAGCGGAAATGGCCACTTCCGCTTACGCCGGAGAAAGTGCTACCTATCGTGCTGCCAAAGACATCGAAAATCGCATCAAGATTCGCGAAGCCGAAGGTGCCAGCCACCAAGAAGCCGAATTAAAAGGTGTGGAAGAATTTGCGATCGAATGTTCTATCTTAAAAGTTGCCGTTTCCGAAGATGTTCAAAACTGTGCTGATGAAGGAATCCAAATTTACGGTGGTATGGGATTTTCCGAAGACACGCCAATGGAAAGTGCTTGGAGAGACGCGCGCATTGCTCGTATATACGAAGGAACCAATGAGATCAACCGTATGTTGTCTGTGGGTATGCTCATCAAAAAAGCGATGAAAGGTCACGTAGACTTATTAGGCCCGGCTATGAAAGTACAAGAAGAATTAATGGGCATACCGTCTTTTGAAACACCGGATTATTCAGAACTGTTTTCGGAGGAAAAAGAAATGGTGGCCAAATTGAAAAAAGCCTTCCTAATGGTAGCCGGTGCTGCCGTTCAAAAATACGGCATGGACTTAGACGCACATCAGCAATTGTTAACTGCAGCTGCTGATATGTTAATTGAAATTTATATCGCAGAAAGCACTATCTTGAGAACTGAGAAATTAGCCAAAAAGCAAGGCGAGGACAAAGCCAAAGAACAAATAGCAATGGCTAAGTTATACCTATACAAAGCTGTTGATATCGTAACTCAAAAAGGCAAAGAAAGTATCATCTCATTTGCTGAAGGCGATGAACAACGCATGATGCTAATGGGCTTACGCAGATTTACAAAATACACCAACATGCCAAACATTGTTGGCTTGAGAGAAACTATTACCGCTAAATTAGTAGCGGAGAATAGCTATTGTTTTTAGATTTTTAGTTAAGTTAATTGTGTTGAAAACCACCTATTTAAATAGGTGGTTTTTTTGTTTTTTTACCACATTAAGGATAAATATTAAACAAATGTTAAACATTTAACACTTTTTAAAAAAATATATGAAATTATTTACTTAAATTTGATAAAACCTTTAAATCCAAATTAAGCAAAATGAGTTAGTATCGAGTAATAATTGTTTAGGTATGAGCAAAAAAAAAGGAGATGAGTTTGAACTTCTCAAAAAGATCAAAGAAATCTCTGATTACAAATATGCACTTGATGAATCGTCCATTGTAGCTATAACAGACCAAAAAGGAATTATAAACCATGTCAATGATAACTTTTGTAAAATATCTAAATATTCTCGGGAAGAACTACTAGGAAAAGACCATCGAATTGTTAATTCGGGTTATCACAAAAAAGAGTTTATTAGAAATCTTTGGAGAACGATTGCACAAGGCAAGATTTGGAAAGGAGAACTCAAAAACAGAGCAAAAGACGGTTCGGTATATTGGGTTGACACTACTATCGTGCCATTTTTAGATAGTAACGGTAAACCCTATCAATATGTTTCAATCCGTTATGACATCACAGAAAGAAAGATTGCTGAGGAAGAACTATTAAAGAAGATTAAAGAGATTTCAGATTACAAATATGCTCTTGATGAATCTTCGATAGTTGCCATCACTAATCAAAAGGGGATTATTACCCATGTTAATGACAATTTCTGTGCAATATCAAAATACAGCAGGGAAGAATTATTAGGACAAGACCACAAGATTATTAATTCTTCTTATCATTCAGCGAGTTTCATTAAGGAACTATGGCAAACCATCGCCAAAGGAAAAGTTTGGAAAGGTGAATTGAAAAATAAAGCCAAAGACGGAACTGCCTATTGGGTAGACACAACTATAGTTCCTTTTTTAAATGAGCAAGGAAAACCTTATCAGTATGTAGCTATTCGTTCAGATATTTCAGAGCGTAAAAAAGGGGAAGAAAAAATAGCTAAAATGCTGATTAATACAGAATATCAAAACAAACAATTGGTTGATTTTTGCAACATAGTTTCTCATAATTTGAGAGCTCCATTGGTAAACATTTCCATGTTATTGGATTATATGGATTCTTGTGATGATTCTAATGAAAAAAATGAAGTGCTTCATAAGATAAAACCTGTAATCAATCATCTAAGTGGTCTTTTAGACGAATTAGTTGAATCTTTACAAGTAAGGCAAGATACCGATATAGAATCAACATCAATAGACTTGAACGAAACCACAAAAAAAATTTTAAACGGATTTGAAGGTCAAATACAAATGTACAAAGCCAAAATAAACTATGATTTTAGTGAAATAAATACCATTTCTTATCCTCAACGTTACATAGATAGTATTCTAACCAACTTAATTAGTAATGCCTTAAAATATAAATCGCCCGAGAGAAACATAACAATAGATATTAAAACTCAAGTTGACCCGGATGGAACCATACTCTCCATCTCTGACAATGGACTTGGAATTGATTTGGAAATGCACAAACACAATATGTTTAAAATACGAAAAGTATTCCATAAGCATCCGGATGCAAAAGGATTCGGGTTGTTTATGACCAAAACACAAGTTGAAGCTATGGGCGGCAGAATATGGATAGAGAGCATTCCTGATAAAGGCAGTACATTTTATATACTTTTTAAATCCCAAATAACATGAGAAAAATCGAACTACTTGCCCTGGTTGATGATGATGACACTTTTGTGTTCATTACCAAGCGAATCATCGAAAAAACAGATTATGTCAAAGAAATTAAAGTCTTTAGTAACGGACTGGACGCTTTGAATTATTTAAAAGAAAACCTCAATTCCGATTACAAATTACCCGATGTAATCTTTTTAGACTTGTCTATGCCCATCATGGACGGATGGCAATTTCTGGATGAGTTCTCTCATTTAGAAAGCCACAGAACTGAAAAAATTATCATTTACATTTGTTCGTCTTCTATATCGCCACACGACCTTATAAAAGCTAAAAAAATGAGTCACGTAAGTGATTTTATTATAAAACCCGTAACCAAAGACAAATTTTCCGAAATTGTTTTGTCGCTTTGATGATACAAAACTGTTTCGATTATATCTATCGTAAACTAATCCATACCGCTTGTTGTCTCACAAGCGGTATTTTTTTAAAAAGTAATTACTATTTTAGTGGCATTAAAAACAAAATCATGAAACTTTTAGGAATTGGCTCAAGAATTAACCATACAGAATTTGGTAAAGGTGTGGTAACCAACGTATCATCCAAAGAATATTGGGTGACTTTTATAGAAGGCGGATTAGAAACTATAGCAATCGACAGCGAGTTTGAAGTGATAGAAGCTGCCGAAAACGAGGTAGACACCGTTAGTTTTTACGATGTGGAACAAAGTTTATTGTCTATACTAAAAAAATGGAACGGTTTGGGCGAACCGGTAGCCATTGGCGACAAATGGAAAGGCGGTAATTTAAAATTAGAACCCGGACAACCCGGATTGGCTGCTAAAGATGTGCCTATTGATACTTTCTTTCATAAAATTGTGATGCTTCGTGATCGCTTAAGAGTGATGGAACAAAAAATCAACGCCAGTAAATTAGAGGAAATTGAAAAAGTTGAATTGCAACAATACATTACCCGTATTTACGGAAGTTTAACTACTTTCAATGTGCTTTTCAAATCCCAAAGTGATTATTTTGTCGGTGAAAAATCTAAGTAAATTTTAACCCTTTATTTAAAGAGTAACTCAACCGATATGGTTACCTTTAAGTTTTAAAAAAATTACCTCATGAAAAAAATAGTCTTAGGAATAATTGCTGCCGGATTAGTCATATTTGGCTGCAAAAGCTCGGCAAGCCCGGATAAAAGTAAAACGTTGAATCTGAATTTTGAATCCAAAAGCGGAAGTAATGTTACCGGTACCGCCGTATTTACAGAAAAGAACGGCGAAGTCTATTTTACGGCCAAACTTACCGGTTTAAAACCCGGTGTTCATGCCATACATATTCATGAAAAATCGGATTGTTCTGCCACTGATGCTACTTCTACCGGTGGACATTGGAATCCTACCTTTAAAAAACACGGAAAATGGGGCGATGCCGAATACCATAAAGGTGACATCGGAAACTTTACCGCAGATGCAGAAGGTAACGGGACTATCACTATGACAACCAATGAATGGTGCATTGGCTGTGGAGATGAAACCAAAGACATTTTAGGAAAAGGCTTAATTGTTCACGACAAACCGGATGATTTTGTAACCCAACCCACCGGAAATGCCGGAGCGAGAGTAGCTTGCACCGCATTAATCAAATAAATTTATTTGGAAGAGCAAGAATATCTTTATTTCAAGAATGCCCAAGAATGGCGCCAATGGCTGCACAATAACCATCAATCGGCAACCAAAGTCTTTTTGATTTTTTATAAAATCGGCTGTGGTATCGAAAGTATGCGTTGGGAAGAAGCTGTTCAGGTTGCTATTTGCTATGGTTGGATTGATTCTACGGTTAAAAAGTTAGACGAAAACCGCCGCAGGCAAATGTTTACTCCCAGAAAAGATAAAAGTGTTTGGAGTAAACTCAATAAAACCTATATCGAAAAACTCATCGCCGACAATTTAATGCACGAAAGTGGTTTACAGAAAATTGCAATTGCCAAGCAAAACGGTTCTTGGGAAGCTTTGGACGAAGTTGAAAATCACATAATGCCGGAAGATTTAATCCAGGCTTTCGAACAAAATCCATTGGCTTTAGAAAACTATAATAACTTCAGTCCATCCTATCGAAAAAGCTATTTATATTGGTTAAATCAGGCTAAAAGAGCCGAAACACGGGCCAACAGAATAGCAGAAATCGTCTCTCTTTGCGAACAAAATATCAAATCCAGAGGTACCTATTAAATTTGGTTACAAAACCATAACCTTCAACTCTAAAAAATAAATTAGTTTTGTGCTGAAAATGACAATGAAAGATGATTAACCCTTCAGTACCCGGTTGGATAGACAAGTTTTTTGCAGAGCAAAATCAGTCGCCACACTCGTTTCCCAAAGACGAAGAGGATTTTTACATCCGAACAAGAAATACCGGTTTCATTTTTGGCCATATTGTTAGTTTTGATGCCTCAATACCGATAGAAACAGAAGATAGGCTTCCACAGGAAATCTCCAAAATCGGCATGTTGAATACTCTTTTTCAAATGTACCGGTTGGTCAAACAAAACAATGATAATGTAGACTTTGTTAAAGAAACCGTAGCTTTCTACAATACGATGATACAAAGAGGATTTAATCCGTTAAAAAAGGTATTAGAATCCAGTTCATTTTCCAGTAAGTTGGAGAAAATTATACACGAAAGAGTACAAACCAATGAAGATATTTTCAGCAAAAATTTTTCGCATGTCATAACCAATGCCTTGCTATTTATTGATGTTTTAGCTTTCAAACAATACTTGGAAAAAGGTAATGTGCCCGAAAAGTACTCTACTATTATTGAAGATATTGTCATCAGTATAGTGTCGCTTTCGCTAAAATCGAAAACGGGTATTTCACCTCACGATGATTTACTGGCCAAACTATTTGAATCTTCAGTACGCTATAATAAATACAGCAATAACAACATCAATACCATTGAAGATTTAGATTTAAGTTATTTATCCAATAAGCTTGAAAAATACTATGTTATCGATTTAGCGGGAATTAGTTTGTGGAGCGATGCCAAGGTGGAAAATGAAGAGCGTTACTTCATGTTCAAATTAGGAGAAATACTCCATACAGACGACAGTAAAGTTCTGGAGAGCATTCATTTCATTAACAACTTTATCATTACTTACAAGGCAGAAATTCCGTATTTTAATTTTTCCAATCCTGTTAAACATTTTTACGATCAAACCACGGAAAGTGTAGCCATTTTAATCAACCGAAACAAATCGCGCTTACTCAAAGAGATTTCAGAAAGCAAAGAGTTGATGCAGCTTTTGGCCAAATCTACTCGGAAAGATTTGAACAAAGATGAAAAGAAGAAAGTCAAAAAACAGTTGTTAGACATTTGTAAAACGATACCTTCACTTACTATCTTTTTGTTGCCCGGCGGCGGTTTGTTATTACCTATTCTAATCAAGTTTATCCCTACGCTGTTGCCGTCTTCTTTCAACGAAAACATAGACGACTAATAGCTGTCTATCCAGGAAAACGAAGCCAACTTTATGCTTTCTTTATTGTCTTTTATATATTGCAAAAAGGCAGCTGCTACCGGACTCATGGCCTTTCCTTTCAACCAAATCAATCTCCAATTGGTTACCAAAGGCAAACCCTCAGCCGGTAAAATTACCACATCTCCTTTTTCTAATTCGTTTTTTAAACCTATCAACGGCATAACCGAATATCCCAAACCGGCAATAACGGCTTGTTTAACGGCTTCGTTTGAAGTCAACTGTATGCGCATTCTCGGACTGATACCATAACGCTTCAGATAACTTTCCATGGAATTTTTAGTTGCCGAACCGTCTTCTCTGAAAATCAAAGGTACTTGGGTTAAAAAAGAAGAACTTACCGCTAAATTCTCGAGATTCGTATTCTTATGCCCAACTAAAAACAGTCTATTCTCCATCAAAACCTCAGATTCCAGTGCAATATCATCCGGTAAAGTAGAAACTAAGGCAAAGTCAACTTCGTTATTCTTCAAACTCTTAATCACTTTGGTCTTATTATTTACATCCATTTCCATTTCAATACCGTTATTCATTTTCATAAAATCGGCCAAAAAATAAGGAATCACATACTTCCCTGTTGACACCACAGACAATTTCAACTTGCCTGACAAAATCCCTTTGTATGCCATTGTTTTGTAATTAACAGCATTGACTTCATCTATAATTTTTTGAGCCGCTAAAGCTATTTCCTTCCCAAAATCGGTTACATACAACTGCCGCCCTATAACCTCTGTTAGAGGTATATCAAACTGATCTTGGAAGTTTTTCAACTGTATGGAAACCGCCGGTTGCGTTAGAAACAATTCCTCAGCTGCTTTGGTTATGCTTTTGGTTTGGGTGATTTTCAAAAAAATTTGAAGTTGGTGCAAAGTAAAGTTCATAAAAATAGTTTATGTATTTCATTACAAATATAAATAAAAATATATGAAATATAATTTTGAATTTTGCCGTGTCAAACTTTAAAAAACAAAAAAAACATGACAAAAATCACTGTAGCCAAAGGAGACGGAATTGGTCCGGAGATTATGGATGCCACTCTCGAAATCATCAAAGCGGCCGGAGCCCAACTTGAAATTGATGAAATTGAAGTAGGAGAAAAAGTGTATTTGTCCGGAAACACTTCTGGAATTGCTCCCGAGTCATGGGACATTATCCGCAAAAACAAAGTGTTTCTAAAAGCACCCATCACTACCCCGCAAGGCGGCGGTTACAAAAGTTTGAATGTTACCACACGCAAATTCTTAGGATTGTATTCAAACGTAAGACCTTGCATGAGTTTGCACCCTTTTGTGGAAACCAAACACCCTGAAATGGACATCGTAATCATACGAGAAAATGAAGAAGATTTGTATGCCGGAATTGAGCACCAACAAACCGATGAAGTAGTACAATGCTTAAAACTTATCAGTCGTCCTGGTTGTGAAAAAATTATCCGCTACGCTTTTGAATACGCTAAAGTCTACGGCAGAAAGAAAGTAACTTGTTTCACCAAAGACAACATCATGAAACAAACCGACGGCTTATTCCACCAAGTGTTTGATGAAATTGCCGCCGAGTATCCCGAGATTGAAAACGAACATTGGATTATTGACATCGGTGCCGCTAAAATGGCGGATACACCGGAAGTATTTGATGTTATTGTAACCCTGAATCTTTATGGTGATGTATTGTCGGATGTAGCAGCTCAAATCGCAGGATCTGTGGGATTAGCCGGTTCTGCCAATATCGGAGAAGAATGTGCCATGTTTGAAGCCATTCATGGTTCTGCACCAAGAAGAGCCGGACAAAACGTAGCCAATCCTTCGGGTTTGTTAGAAGGCGCTGTCATGATGCTGAACCACATAGGACAAACCGAAATAGCCGAAAAAGTTCAAAACGCATGGCTTAAAACCATAGAAGACGGAATCCATACCTACGACATTTACAAAGAAGGTGTGAGTAAGCAAAAAGTTGGTACTAAAGAATTTGCTCAAGCGGTAATAGCCAACTTAGGACAGAAACCCAAACTACTCAAAGAGGTTTCTTATGCCAAAGACGCTGTTTTGAGTCTCCCAAAATACGAAAAGAAACCCGCGAAAAACAAAGAATTGATTGGCGTTGACTTGTTTGTGCATTGGAACGGCACCGACCCTAATGAGTTAGCATCCAAACTGGAAAGTATCAATACAGAAAACAAACATTTAACTATGATTACCAATAGAGGTATCAAGGTTTGGCCTGATGGTTTTAAAGAAACCTACTGCACCGATCACTGGCGTTGTCGTTTTAAACCTACCAATGGCAAATTGTTGCACCAAAATGAAATCATCAATTTGTTGTCTAAAGCATTAGATGCTAAAATCGATGTTATCAAAACAGAGAATTTATATGAATTTGATGGTAAACCGGGCTATTCTTTAGGACAAGGACAATAAATTATGAAGACATTTTTTAACGCCAAAGTAGTATTCAAACTTAAATTAGTGTTTTGCCTATTGTCTTTATCAATCGGATTATACCTTAGTTTAACAGGCAATTCTGTTCTCAACAACGCTATTTTAGGCTTAGGCATTTTAGCCACCAATCACACTTTCAACAATCCTTTAAATCAGTAAAATGACCAATATAAAAGAGTATACACTAATTGACGGTACATTTTCCGTTGAAGATGCCGACCAAATTTTAACCGCATTATTAAACTATAAAATAGATTATCATAACAGAGAAGATTTCAGCAAACATATCCGATTTAATCGTGATATCGAGCATTCCAAAAAACGTATTCAAGAGCTTATAGCAACAAAAGAAGCAGTCAAGAATTTGATAGCTGAGACAGAATCGAACAAATTTAATTTGGTTATTAATAGTACGATTACCATAAGACTCGAAGAAGCCTAATGTTTGGAGGAAGAAATCTTCTCATTGCTACCAAGCATCGGAAAGAAACAGTGATTGCTCCGTTGTTTAGTGACGCATTCGGAGTACACTGTTTCACTTCTGATGAATTTGACACCGATAGTTTGGGCACATTTTCGGGAGAAATTGCCAGGAAAAAGAACACTATTGAAACCCTACACGACAAATGTGACCTTGCTCACAAAGCTGTCGGTGCCGACTTGGTTGTGGCCAGTGAAGGTTCGTTTGGTCCTCATCCTACTATCTTTTTTGCGCATGCGGATGATGAATGGATGTTACTCAAAGATTATCGAAACAACATAGAAATTGTAGCCAGAGAAATTAGCACAGACACCAATTTTCAAGGAGAAATCATCAACAACATAAGAGATTTGGAAGCTTTTGCCTTCAAAGTGCAATTTCCTTCACACGGAATCATACTCAAACCTGCGGAAAAAAACTTTAGTAAAGTTGTAAAAAACATCCAAGATTGGAAAGAACTCCAACAGCATTTTAATAGTATGATGAATGAATTCGGAACAGCTTATGCTGAAACTGATATGCGTGCGATGTACAATCCTACTCGGATGAAAGTAATTGAAAAGGTTACCAACAAACTAATCACTAAAATTAAGACCGCTTGTCCTGTCTGTGATTATCCGGGATTTGACGTAAGTGAAATAAAAGCAGGCTTACCCTGCTATAATTGCCTGCTTCCTACTCGCTCTACCTTAAGTCATATTTACCAATGTAAAAATTGCAATCATACCGAAGAAAAAAAGTACCCGAGAAATATCCAATACGAAGACCCAATGTATTGCGACCATTGCAACCCTTAAATCATGAACAATATTTCAACCGACATCCGCAAAGCTAAAACCATACTTGAACAAGATAACTTGGTAGCCATTCCTACTGAAACCGTTTACGGATTAGCCGGAAACGCCTTCAGCGAAACTGCTATCAAAAAAATATTTGAGACCAAAAACAGACCGTTGTTCAATCCGTTAATTGTTCATATACATTCCAAAGAATTACTCAATAACATAGCCGAAAATATACCGGCTAAGGCTTACCAATTGGCTGAAGCATTTTGGCCGGGTTCACTGACCTTAGTGGTAAAGAAAAAAGGGAATGTCCCTAACTTAGTTACTGCCGGGAAAAATACTGTAGCCGTTCGTGTGCCCAATCATCCGCTAACACTGTCGCTGCTGAAATTGCTCGACTTCCCCTTGGTAGCACCAAGTGCCAACCCTTTTGGGTCTATTAGCCCGACAGCAGCTGAACATGTAGCCCAATATTTTAAAGACAGCTTGCCTTTAATTTTAGATGGTGGTTTATGTGAAAGTGGTATAGAATCTACGATAGTAGGATTCGATGATGAAGAACCCGTAGTGTATCGATTGGGTGCCATTTCCATTGAAGAAATTGAAGCCGTTGTAGGTAAAATAAAAGTAATGAACACCAATGAAGCTGCTCCCGAGGCACCGGGTATGTTGCTGAAACATTATGCGCCCAAAACCAAAACAATTTTGGTTGATGACTTAGATGACTTTCTAAAAGAAAATAACGTACCTAAAATAGGAAGCATCGCTTTTTACAAAAGAACAGCAAACCCCAAAGTGATGCACCAAGAAATTCTGTCGAAGCGCAAAGACTTTAAAGAAGCGGCTGCCAACTTATATCAGGCCATGCACCGATTAGATAAAATGAACTTAAACTTAATAGTAGCCGAACGTTTTCCTGATGAAAACTTGGGAAAATCAATCAACGACAGATTAAATCGTGCTACGAAATAACCACTTATGAATTTAGATTTACTTTTAGACAATTTAACCAATCCTGCCCTATTATTTTTTATCTTAGGAATTGTTGCCGCTCGTTTGAAAAGCGATTTGGAAATTCCGCAAAACACTTCCAAATTCATTTCGCTTTACTTACTTTTTTCTATTGGTTTTAAAGGCGGACAAGAGTTGGCGCATAGTCATTTTGACATGGAAATCATTTGGTCAGCCTTGTTTGGTGTTTTCATAGCCATTATAATTCCCATATATTGTTTCTTTATTTTGAAACAAAAATTCAGCATTGAAAATTCGGGTGCCATTGCTGCAGCTTATGGTTCGGTTAGCGCCGTAACTTTTGTAACAGCTGTTTCTTTTTTAGAAATTCAAAAATACCATTACAGCGGACATATGGTAGCCATTATGGCCTTGATGGAAGCTCCTGCGATTATCGTTGGTGTAATTTTGATGAGAATGTACGATAAAAAAACAACTGTCAAAGCGAAATTAAGTCCGGTTATCCGACACTCATTAACCAATGGAAGTGTTTTGCTGATTCTGGGTAGCTTATTAATCGGCTATTTAGCCAGCGACCAACAAGCTATGGGAATCAAACCGTTTACCACTGACATTTTCAAGGGCTTTTTGGCCATATTTTTATTAGATATGGGTATTATCAGCGGCAAAAAATTGGATGTCTTTTTCAAGAGCGGCTGGTCTCCTATGGTATTTGCTTTCGTCATTCCGCTGATTAACGGCGTAATGGCCTCAGTGGCCAGTCAGTGGGTAACTCATGAAGTCGGTAACAGATTTATTTTGGCTATTCTAGCTGCGAGTGCTTCCTACATTGCTGTTCCTGCCGCTATGAAAATTGTAGCGCCCAAAGCCAATCCGGGTTTATTTCTCCCCATGGCCTTGGCCGTAACTTTTCCATTCAACATTACTTTCGGAATGCCGATTTATCTTACCGTGATTTTAAATACCTGATAGTATTAGTTGGAGAATTTCAAACGATATACTTCATCAAGCTCATCATTAGAACTCATGTTTACGCCTAAATCTGTTACATAACCGGAATTCAAACCATAAGTCCATCCGTGAAGTGTTAAATCCTGTCCGTTTCTCCATGCTCCTTGAACAATTGATGTTTTAGCCAAATCAAAAACTTGTTCCTGAACATTAATTTCCACGAACTTGTTGAAGCGTTCATCTTCATCGGCGAAGGAATTCAGATACTCTTCGTGTAAACGATAAACATCTTTGATGTGGCGAATCCAGTTGTCAATCAAACCAATAGATTGGTTTCCCATAGCAGCTTTAACACCACCACAACCGTAGTGACCGCAAACAATTACATGTTTTACTTTAAGCACATTAACTGCGTAATCTAATACACTAAGCATATTCATATCGCTATGGATAACCATATTGGCTATGTTTCTGTGTACAAAGACTTCTCCAGGTTTGGCACCGATGATTTCGTTAGCAGGAACACGACTATCCGAGCATCCTATCCACAACAAAGGCGGCTGTTGTCCTTTGGCCAAATCTTTAAAATACTCCTTATCTAAAGCCAATTGGGATTCAACCCACTTTTTATTATTGTCTAAAATCTTTTTATAAAAATCGCTGCTCATTGTTATTATTGGTTAAGTATTATGTCTTATTGTTTAAAAACAGGTTCCATTTTACGCTTCATTACATTGTAACGATGCTCAATGGTAACTGTATTTTTATTACCGTCTGAATCTTCAAGCTTATATGCTTTCTTAAAGCCAACTAAGGTAACATTTATATTCATTTCTTTGGCTTTAATTTTTTTAAACTCTTTAATTAAGTCCAAAACATCATGAGCAATATAAACCGTATCAGTCGCATTAATAATTACTATTGAGTTTTCAGGTATCTCATTTAGAGTTGATTTGATGGCCGATTTGTTTAAAAATGAAACTTCCTGCGCCAAATCAATATGAATAACATCTCCTTCACTGTATTCTTCTTTGCGAAAACGATAAGCTCTTTTTGAGTTGCCAATCAATACAAATAAAATATTGACAATCATTCCCAAAGCAACACCTTTGAGTAAATCAGTCAAAACTACTGCTACAAACGTCAAAACAAAAGGAATAAATTGGTAAATCTTGTCTTTTTTCCAAAAATGCTTAACAGTTTTCGGATTGGCCAATTTATACCCTACCAACAGCAATACTGCTGCTAATGTAGCCAAAGGAATTTTATTCAACAATGCCGGAATGGCCAAAACACTAACAAGCAACAATATGCCATGTATAATGGCTGACATTTTTGATTTTGCGCCGGCATCGCTATTGGCTGATGTTCTTACCACAACAGAGGTCATTGGCAAACCACCTAAAAGTGAACTCACTATGTTGCCAATCCCCTGTGCTTTCAACTCAACATTAGTATTGGTATAACGCTTTTGCGAATCCATACGGTCTGCTGCTTCAATACACAATAGCGTTTCTATGGAGGCCACGACAGCAATGGTAGCACCGACTATCCAAACCTTGGGATTGGTAAAAGCCGAAAAATCGGGTAATACAAAAATACTCTGAAACTCTTCGATCGATGTCGGAACCGGTAATTTAACCAAATGCTCACCACTTATAGCCAAACCACTGCTCGTTTGAATAAAAAGTTCATTGACTAAAATACCCACAATAACAGCTATCAAAGCCGGTGGAACCAACTTGATTTTTTTTAAGAAATCAACTTTATTCCATCCTATCAATATGGTTAAGGAAATGACCGTTATAATAAAAGACCCCAACTGTATATGATCGAGTAAAGAAAAAAGTTCAGAAAAAGTATTTTGACCGTCGGGTTGCACAAAAGATTCGTCTCCTTCAAAGTCTTTATCATATCCAAAGGCGTGCGGAATTTGTTTCAAAAAAATAATCACACCTATACCGGCCAACATTCCTTCAATAACGTTGTTGGGAAAGAAGTTTGAAATAGAACCGGCTTTTAAAAAACCCAATAATAATTGAATTAACCCGGCGATTAAAACGGCTGTCAAAAAAATATTAAAAGCCCCTAAATCGGTTATGGCTGATAAAACTATAGCTGTTAATCCTGCTGCAGGACCGGAAACACTCAAGTGTGAAGTACTCAAATACCCCACTACAATACCTCCCACTACACCCGAAATAATACCTGAGAAAAGCGGTGCGCCCGAGGCCAAGGCGATACCTAAACACAAAGGTAAAGCCACCAAAAAAACCACTAAACCTGAAGCAAAATCAGATTTAAGGTTTGCCAAAAGATTGATTTTTTTTGTCATTCCAATAAATTAATTTAATACATAAAAACACCTGTTGATACAAGCTTAAAATCTGAGCATTAAATTAATTCGGGAGGAGGAGAAAAAATTTCTTCAGCCACATTATCGTGACGTGATAAATTTTCAGATATAATTTTAGAGTCCGATTGGAGTTCGGAATCGGTAAAAGGATAATCAAAACAAGCCTTTAAAGTTTTAGCCTCTTTGATATCTTTATGAATCTCTTCTTCAGAAAAACTATAAAACACGGATACATCAGTGCCTTTCTTAATCAATGTCACCACTGTGGGTGTTGAAAGAAAAGAAACAAAGATAACCAATATGAATCCCGAGAGCCATTTCATGGAGTAAAATTAGTAAAGTTATTGGATTATGAGAGAGACGTCGGAAAAAAATTAGCGATTTTATTTTCTATCAAAACGAAAACTTTAAGATTCATTCGTTTGCTTCTTTTTTTTCCAACAAGGGAGTTGGTTTCCTTTTTATAGACTTCAAAATATTAGGCTATTATTCTAATAAGATAAATTGATAGTTTTTATCTTTGCATCAAATTTTATTATAAATGACAATTACACAACTAAAATATGTTTTGGCTGTAGCCGAACACAAAAATTTTACTTTAGCCGCCGAAAAATGCTTTGTGACACAGCCTACGTTGAGTATGCAAATTCAAAAAATTGAAGAAGAATTGGGCATTCAAATTTTCGACAGAACCAAAAAACCGATTCAACTTACGGAAATAGGGTTGAAAATTGTAAACCAATCCAAGAACATTGTCAACGAAGCAGATCGTATTCAGGATATAGTAGACCAACAAAAAGGGTTTATTGGCGGAGAATTCAGGTTGGCCATTATACCAACGGTAATGCCAACATTACTACCCATGTTTCTCAATAACTTTATCAAAAGATATCCTAAAGTTAAGCTTATTATCGAGGAGCTGAATACTGCGGAAATCATCACTAAATTAAAGAATGGACATCTGGATGCGGCCATTGCTGTCACACCGTTGGAAGACGAAAAAATAAAAGAAGTTGTCTTGTATTATGAACCCTTTGTGGCTTATATCCCCGAAAACCATCAATCATTTCACAAAAGAGAAATTGAAGTAAGTGATTTGAACATAAACGAAATATTGTTACTACAAGACGGTCATTGTTTTAGAGACGGCATATTAAATTTGTGTCAAAACTTAAATCCGGAAGAAAAAAACACCTTTCAAATACAAAGCGGGAGTTTTGAAACTTTAATTAAACTGGCCGATGAAGGATTAGGTACTACTCTTTTACCCTACTTGCATACATTGGATTTAAACGAAAAAGATCAGGCAAAATTAAAGCACTTTACAGAACCTAAACCGGCCCGAGAAGTTAGTTTGATTTATCCAAAAAACGAATTAAAGATACATATTATAGACGCTTTACGCGCCACTATTTCAGGAGTAGTCAAAGGCGCAATTACTTTTCAAAACGTTCAGATTATCAGTCCGATACAAAAAAAATAAGGAGCCTTGCACAAAAGCTCCTTATTTCTAAACAAACTCAAAAAACTACTAATTAACAACCTTTAAACATTGTTCTAATTCCGGATGCTCCTTCGTGAAATACTGAAGCCATTTTTTTAGCTGTTCGATTTCATAAGGCAATAAATTTTTTACTGCTTTTTTCAATTCTTTAGCAAAAAGAACGGGATCAAAACTCACTCTCTCGAGTACGGATTTAGTGTAATCGTAAATCATTCTAGGCATAACAGTTAAGATTTGGGGTTATCTTATGGTAAGAACGTTGAGTAAAAGTAAATTAAAAAATCTATTTGAACTACAAAAATTTTAAAAAAACAACGTTTAAGTACAAAAAACATCGACAAAATGCATTTTATTGTGTTTTTAAAAAGTATTTACCTACAATAAAATTCATCAACATAAAAAAGGAGCCGTTAAAGCTCCTTTAGTTTTATCAGTTATTTAATACGCAATAGGCAGTGTTGCAATTCCGGCTTTTCTTTAGTGTAATTCAATAGCCAGCGTGTTAACTCTTCCAGTTCATAAGGTAACAGGACTTTGCAGGCTTTTTCTAATTCTTTGCAAAACAATCCTGTGTCAAAACTTACTTTTTTCAACACTGATTTGGTGTGGTCTAACATGCTTTTAGACATAAAAGTAATAAGTTATAAGTTAAATATTGGGTAAGAACGATGAGATATCCAAAAATAAAAAAAAGGGAGGCCAATTAGTTTAAAATAAAAGTTAAAAATAACAACCTAAACTGTTAAATTTAACAAAGGCTTTGTGGCTCTTAACATCTCTCTTTTTCCCGGAGCTCCCGGGAGATTTTCAATGGTAAATCCGGCCGATACCATAGCCTGCTTAATCACTGAACGGCAAGCATAGGTAACCAAAACACCTCCGGGTTTCATAGCCTTAAACATGCTGGCAAAAATAGTTTCCGACCATAACTCAGGTTGGACTCTAAAGCCGAAAGCATCAAAATAAACCAAGTCAAAAATACCAACATCATTAATTTCCTGAAAGAATTGCTTCCGCTTTGTTAGTATAAACTCAGGTGATATTGCTATTGGAATTTCCCAATCTGCTTGATGCAATTGTGCAAACAATAGTTGTGAATCGGGAGAAATTTCTAACGGATAATTCATCTGCAACGCTTCTGACACAGCCACCGGATAGGCTTCAACACCAACATAATGTAATGGTTGCCGATTTTTATTCGCTTCCAAACAAGTGATAAAGGCATTTAATCCTGTTCCAAAGCCAATTTCTAAAACAGCAATGGGTTTTCCCTGAAACAGAGAAAACCCATTTTTTATAAATACGTGATAAGCTTCTTGTACTGCGCCGTGCTTGGAGTGATACGTTTCATCCCAATCGGGCAAATAAATGGTGGTTGAACCGTCTTTGGTTTGGATAATTTCGCGTTTCAAAATTACTCCTTGATATACAGTTTTTTGATGCGCGGAATTGGTCCGCCACACTTTTGTTGATGACATTGTATGCAAGCATCGACACCATTATTGAAATGCGTTTTGGCATTCTTCGGATCTTTGTAAATCAATTCTTGAGCTTTGATAAACTTAGCGGCCTGTTCCTTAAAAAAAGCATCATTGTCACTTTCGTCTGTCATCACCGCCTTGTGAATTTTCATAAAATGCTGAGGAAATTGACCGATGGTATCTCCTTTAATGATGCGGTCTTTCAACCTTTGATTGTCAACATACATTTGCTCCATCAAAGCAGCCATCTCCGACATTTGGTACATTTCCAATTTTTTTTCTGTTTTAGGCTCACACTTTTCTTCGGTTGCTTTTTCTTCTTTCTTCTGACAAGACAGCACCGACAAGGCTAAAAAGAGTAACACTAAAATAACTACTATAACTTTCTTCATCGGAAACTATTTTCTGATGTAAACGCCGGTAGCCAAGAAAGAATATGTGATTTCCGGTTTAGTGATTTTAGCAATTTCGGCAGCCGATTTACCACCGTCTTTAGCATAGTGCTTAAGCTCTTCAACCGAAACAACATCCACAAAAGCTTTACCGTAAACTATTGCTTGACTGTTATCAGCATTCAATGGTACGAAAAAGCCGTAATCTTTAAATTTTACAAAAGAAGTATCGTCGCCGGCCAAATCCATTTTCATCCAACAGCCTTTTTTCTTGCAAACCGATTTAATATTAGATTCAAACTGAACCATAATAGTATCTCCTTTTTTAAGGTTTTTGTATTTCTTCAACATTTGTTCTTTGTTCAATACTTTACCAACTTTGAATTTTTCACCAAATGAGGCATAGTCTTTAGCATTGAAAGTTTTTGCAGCCGGTTTAGCTTTAGATTGGGCCATAGCAGCTGAACCTGCCAAAAATAATAGGGCAATGATAATTAAGTTTAATTTTTTCATGTTTGTGTATATTAGTACTACAAAAATAAACAGATTAACAATTGTACACACTTTTACCTTAAATAATTTCGCGATTAAATGAAATATTAAGATAAAAAAAGCTGCTCAAACGAGAATTTGCAAAAAAGCATTCAATATCGTTTTGGGTTGTAAATGACTAATATTTTTTTATTAGTTTTACAAAAATCTAACAACACAACTATTATCTTGACCGAAAAACAACCAAGTCCTTATTTATCAAACACTTGTGTGTTTTTCAATTTTAAAACCAAACATTAAATGATATTAAAAGCACCTTCCGAAATCGATATAGTAAAAGCTTCGTCTACTAAAATTAATACGGTCGATTTTGAAAATTTAGCCTTCGGAAATACTTTCACCGACCACATGTTGATTTGTGATTTCAAAGAAGGAAAATGGCAAAAGCCAATCATCAAACCTTACGAACCTTTTATGATTGATCCTTCGGCCAAAGTATTCCATTATGGTCAAGCCATTTTTGAAGGTATGAAAGCTTACAAAGATGAAAAAGACGAGGTTTGGTTGTTTCGTCCGGACCAAAATTTAGATCGCTTCAATAAATCAGCTCTCAGAATGGCAATGCCTGAAGTACCGGAAACAATCTTTCTTGGTGGTTTAAACACCTTACTCGACATGGAAAGAGATTGGGTAAAAAAAGGATTAGGCAACAGCTTATACATTCGTCCTTTCATGATAGCCATTGGTTCGGGTGTAATAGCCCAACCTTCAACACAATATCGCTTTATGATTATTTTATCTCCTGCCCGTTCCTACTACTCGGGTGAAGTAAAAGTAATTATTGCCGAACACTACAGCAGAGCTGCAAACGGTGGTATTGGTGCCGCTAAAGCTGCCGGAAATTATTCCGCTCAGTTTTACCCGCAAAAATTAGCGCAAGAACAAGGTTTTCAACAAATTATTTGGACCGATGATGCCACGCATACCAAATTGGAAGAAGCCGGAACTATGAATGTATTTTTCCGCATCAATGATGTGTTGTACACGGCTCCAACCAGCGAAAGAATTTTGGATGGTGTAACCCGCAAAAGCTTAATTGAATTGGCCAAACGCGAAGGCATCAAAGTGGAAGTCCGTTCTGTATTGGTAGAGGAATTGGTCGCAGCTGCCAAAGACGGCAGTTTAAAGGAAATCTTCGGAGCCGGAACCGCAGCAGTAGTTAATCCTATCGTTGGTTTTCAGTTTAAAGAAGATTACTTTGAGCTTCCTAAATTAGAACATTCTTTTGCCTTAGATTTGAAAGATAAGCTGACCAAAATCCAGTATAAAATGGCTGAAGATACTTTTGGTTGGACAGTTAAGGTTTAACCTAATAATAAATTTGATTAAAAACTCTCCTTCGCTGAGAGTTTTTTTTATGCTCTTTATTCTGTAAGATAATATCCTGTGTACTGTTAAAGAAGTTTAAATTAAGCTAAAAATAGGGTTAATTAAAGTTTAATTGTGATAAATGTTCTAAATTTGGAATTACAAATACCACAAATAATGATTCGTTTTTACCCTAATGAAGTCTTTCGAGAAGTCGAAATAGACTACCCTTTGTTGATGCGCTATGCCGTGTCTAACCGAGGCAGATTAATCAGTTTTACTAAGGAATTTAAAGACGGAACGGTCTTAAAAGGCGGGCTCGCCGACGGCTACAGAACTTTGCGTTATAAAATACGCCAAGACGGTAAGCTCTACAACAAAACCCTTTACATTTATAAATTGGTTGCTGAACTTTTCATCCCCAAAACTGCTGAAGACCAACTGTATGTAATTCATTTGGATCACAGCAGGGATAATGATACCGTATCCAATTTGAAGTGGGTGAACTACGAAGAAAGGTTAGTACATTACCGAAAAAGTCCGGCTGTTATTAAATCCAAGTTAAAGCTGATAGAACACAATATTAAATCCGATGGGCGAAAATTAACTTCAACCGATGTAATTCGTTTGAAGAAAATCTTGAACAAACCCAATCGCAAAACCCGTATTAAAATTTTGGCCAAGCAATTCGGCATCAGCGAAATGCAGATTCACCGCATTAAAACCGGAGAAAACTGGGGACATATTAAGGTGTAATTTTACCTTAATATGTCTTCAAAATTGGGTTTGAAGTAGTTTGGTCCTTTCATCACTTTTCCGTCTTCTCGGTAGATTGGTTTCCCGTCTTCACCGAGTTTACTCATATTGCTTCTTTGGATCTCGTTAAAAACTTCTTCTATTTTGTGTTGTAATCCATGTTCTAAAATAGTTCCACACAAAATATAGAGCATATCACCCAGAGCGTCAGCAATTTCGATTAAATCATTATTTTGAACCGCTTCAAGATACTCTTCATTCTCTTCTTTCATCAAATTAAAGCGGAGGGTATTTTTTTGTTCTCCTAAGCAAGCTCTCATTTCTTCACTAACACCTAGTCCGAAAGCGGTATGAAATTCTTTAACCGCATTAAGTTGTTTTTGCATATTCTTTGAAATTTATTGACGATGCAAAATACAACAATCGGTAACATTTGAGTAAATTTGTTGAAAATTTGAAAAAAATGTTCACAACAGGTCAATTGATTTTTGCTGCTTTTTTTGTTATCGCTTTTGTAATCGCAATGTATATTGCTTATGGCAGAGACAAATCGTTGCATCAAAAAATGTACAAAGGAAGTTACAAAGTACTTATAGGTTTTTTTGTTTTTATCGCCTTCTTGTTTGTAATCAAGCTATATTTGAAACACTAATTTCGTAGACTCTAAGGTAACATTATAATAGTCCTCTCATGAGAATACTCAAATACCTATTTCTTCTAATCGGATTACTCTTTATTGGAGTAACCGTTTACATTGCTACTCAAAAAGGTGATTTTAGGGTGAAGCAATCCGCTGTGATTCACACTCCCAGAGGTGTAGTATTTGATTATGTAAACGATTACAAGAATTGGGAAACTTTTGGCTCTTGGATGACTAAGGAACACGGCATCACTTTTACTTATCCTGCCAAAACTATGGGAGCCGGCGCCCAATTTAACTGGGATAACGGTTCAGACAACGGTCACATGAAAACCTACTTTGTCAAAGAAAACGACAGCATCAAGCAAAGGGGAAGTTTTAACGGTACTACAGCCGATGTTTATTGGACCTTAAAAGACACTATAGGCGGTACTAAAGTAACCCTTGAAGCTCGTGGTAAAATGGATTTGTTAACCAAAATCAGTACTTTTTTTAGTGGCGGTTTCAGCAGTATCGCAAATGATGCTTTTGAAAAAAGCTTGAGAAACCTGGACAAAACATTGACTTACGAGATGAAAACATACAGCATCAAAGTAAATGGAATAGTGCAACGCAATTCGGGATTTTGCTTAAAACAAACGGTCACTTGCCGAATCAATAGTTTGCCGAGAAACATCAAAATCATGATGCCTAAAATGTTGCATTTTTTCAAAAAGAATGGGTTAAGTATGTCGGGCAAACCTTTTATATTATACGAACGATACGACAGAGCGAACGACATAGTGACTTTTTCAGTTTGTGCTCCTACTCGGGAGGAAATATTCATTACTTCCGGTAGCGAAATTACCTCGGGTGCTATTGTTCCGTTTACTTGTTTGAAGACTACACTCACCGGGGATTACTCTCATTTAAAAGAAGCATGGACTAAAGCCGAAAATTACATCCGAGACAACGGTTATACACCAAATTTTGCCGGAAAATATTCGGAAGTTTATATCAAAACCATTGATGATGTAAAACAACCTTCTCAATGGATTACCGAAATTCATATCCCGGTATTTCCTAAAGCAGTACCTGCTTCGCCAACCGTTACCAATACTACTGTTGAAAACACAGCACAACCGGCTGTAACAACGCCAACAACTGTTACACCATAATTTTTTAAGTTTGGAATTAAACCTTTTCGTTTATCTTTATTCCAACAACCAAACTAATCGCTTTGCAAGACGAAAAAAATTTTGTTCGGGAATTGTTGGATCCGAAAACGCAGAATGTTGCGTTTCAAAAGCTTTTGCGCGATTACCAAAAACCATTATACCATCATATTCGGAACATTGTATTGAATCATGATGATGCCGATGACGTGTTGCAAAACACCTTTATCAAAGTATTCCAGCACCTTAGGAATTTCAAAGGAGAAAGCAAACTCTTTTCTTGGATGTATCGCATAGCTACCAACGAAGCCATTACATTCATCAATCAAAAAGCAAAAAAAAACGGAATCACAAGCGAAGCACTGCAAAGTAAAATAGTAGATAATTTAAAAGCCGACGAGTATTTTGACGGCAGTGATATCCAAATTAAGCTTCAAAAAGCCATCGCTATTTTACCCGAAAAACAACAATTGGTATTCAAAATGAAATATTTTGAAGAAATAAAATACGAAGATATGTCGGAAATCCTAGGTACTTCTGTCGGGGCGTTAAAGGCGTCTTACCATCATGCCGTAAAAAAAATTGAAGAATTTATGAATTCCCGTTAAACCTTAAACCCTTAAATTTGTCAAAGCAACATGAAATCATTTAAAATAAACGATAACGATTCTAAAATTCCATCGGGTTTTAAAACACCCGAGGGTTATTTTGAGGCATTGGAAAGCAAGATTTTGACACAGCTTCCTTCCCATGAACCTAAAGTTATTGCTTTTTACAAACGAAAATCCACTTGGTATTATGCCGCTGCTGCAGCTGTTGTGGTCATGTTATCCATTCCGATTTATCAAAACTTTTTCAAATCTTCCGGCGAAGTCGATGCCATAGTTTTAGAAGACTATATTGCAACACATGCTGATATTTCAGCAGAAGATTTGGCTACTATTTTAGAAGAAGAAGATTTGGAAAAAATCAAACTCGAATTGAATTTAGGCGATGAAGCCATAGAAGATATTTTGCTAAACAACAACGACTTAGAACAATATATTTTAGACTAAAAATATGAAAATCAACAAAATACTACTGGTTATTGTAATGCTCATGGCGGTCAACTCTTTTGGACAAGGCGGTCGGTTACTAAGAGAAAAAAAGGAACAAATTAAAGCCATGAAAGTGGCCTACATCACCAACGAATTATCACTAACTCCTGAAGAAGCTGCTAAATTTTGGCCTTTATACAATGCTTTTGAAGACAAACAACACGAAATTAGAGCGCAAAAACTCAAAGGCTATTTAGATCGCATAGACGATGAGTCTTTTGACAACTTATCCGAAAAAGAAGCCACCACTTTGTTGGCACAAATGGAAAGTACCGAAGACGAGTTGCATCAAGCCAAGAAAAAATTCATCGCCAGTTTAAAAGGAGTAATTTCACCGCTCAAAATTTTAAAATTAAAAAAAGCAGAAGAAGGTTTCAATCGTAAACTTTTACAACAATACCGAAATAAAAGATTAGGTAAATAAAAATAAGAGCGTCAAACGGCTCTCTTATTTTTTGAACTCTATTTTAACGATTTTGTTTTTACCGGCTGCCAATGCTGTATCTGGGTCAAGAAACCTGATAGTATATAAAGTGGAATCGCCGGAGAATTGTTGCCAAGTTTGTCCTGCATCGGCCGAATAAAACAGACCTTGAGCGCCAACACTAACCAATCCTTTACCACCGGAATTTGGAACAAATTGTACACAAGAAGCATAGCCAAAGCCTTTATTTTCGGCCATTAAGGTCCAAGTTTTACCGCCATCAACCGTAATGGCTTTGTTTTCAAAATTCTGCAAGGGTTTTTCATAATTCCCACCCGCTATAAAACCTATTTGCTCATTGTAAAAATCAGCGGTAAAAATACCGGTCATAGCTTCTCCTTGAACGATAGGTGTTTCAAACACTTCCCAAGTCTTCCCTTTATCCGACGAATGAAAAACTCGGGCTTTTTTACCTCCTGACACTATCCAAGCGTGATTGCCTTTTAAAATAAGGTTGGTATTGCTGGCAGCAAAAGCTGCCTCTCCTTCACCTAATTCAGGGAGAACACCACAAGATAATTTTTGCCAGGTTTGACCGGCATCGCGAGTTATAATAACCGAAAAACAAGTCTGGGTTGGATCACCAATCGCCATGCCTTCCTTTTCATTCCAAAATTGCATACTGTCGTAGAACACTTTTTCATGATTTTCTTGGTACACTAATGTTCTATGGGCTAAATCTTTCGAAAACTTATACAATCTGGCCGGATTGCCAATGGATAATGCGAAAAAGTTTTTGCCATTGGTAGCCAAACTTCTGTATTCATAAACCAAAGTATCGCTTACAATTTCGGCATTAATCCTACTATCATCTTTTGGAAACAGTACATAGCCTACCCTACTTTTGTCGCCGGCGAAATAAACTTTACCATCAGTTACTACAATAGCTCTAACGCTGATTTTATCCATCAAAAGGGTATCAATTGTAACCGATTGAAAGGGTTGCGCATTTACGTTGGCTCCCAAAATCAAAAAAAATACAGCCAAAAGAAAGAATTGATTTTTCATTACAAATACTGGGATTTAAGGCGAATATACAAATTTTAAAACAGTTAAGATTGCGTTAAAAAAGAAGAAAAAAATGCTGTGGCACAGTAATTGGAATGTCGTAAAAAAACTATTCCTCTTTAAAACATAAGATTATGAAAACTAAAATGATAATTGGATCGGTTTTGTCGTTGTTGAGTATTACTACAGCCTTCGCACAAAACAGAACAACGGTTTCAGCTTACAATGCTGAAATCAGTGATAATTTAGATTTGAGAGCTGTGGCTTCAATTTTTGGTGACTCCAGAGATTTGGCCGATTTTGAAAGAAGACTGAACGATCCGGAAATTCAAATTTCCAACTTGGATTTAAACGATGACAATCAAGTGGATTATTTGCGTGTTATTGAAACGGTTGAAGGTAATGCCCATTTAATTGTAATCCAATCGGTTTTAGGCAGAGATACTTATCAAGATGTAGCCACTGTAGAAGTAGAAAGAGATCGAAATAACAGGGTTCAAGTACAAGTAGTAGGCGACGTTTATATGTATGGACCGAATTACATTTACGAGCCGGTTTATGCTTATACTCCGGTAATTTATTCTACTTTTTGGATAGGCAATTACCGTCCTTATTGCTCTTCATGGTATTGGGGATATTATCCGAGTTACTATTACGCTTGGTCGCCTTGGCCGGTGTTCCGCTACAGAAATCACATCGGTATCAGTATTAATTTTCACCACCACTACAATTACGTTAATTACCGCAGATGTGGTGTAGTTTACAACAATTACTACCGTGGCGGAAGAAGATGCAACGGCTACGAAGTACGTTACCCAAATCGTTCTTTCCAAAACCGAAACAGCAATTACGCCAATCGTTACGAATTGGATCAAAACAGAACCATCAGAACAGTCGGCAACCGTAATACAACTGCGAACAATCCGAGAAACAATTATGTTGATGCGAGTCCGAGAGGCAATGGTGCGGTAAGAAATGAATCGCCAAGAACTGTAAGAACACAAGAAACAACTCCAAGAGTAGCGGTAAGAACTGAGGAAAGTCCGAGGGTAAGAAGTACCGTTGAAGCTTCACCAAGAAACAACCCAAGAAGTTATGAATCGCCGAGAGGTTTTAATGAAACCAAAGCAAACCCTCGAACTACGACTGAAACTTATGAATCGCCGAGACCAATGAATACTCCGCAAGCAGCACCGAGAAGTAACCCAAGAAGTTATGAAACTCCGGCCCGCGAGCTGGCCAGTCAGTCGCCTCGTTCGGTTGCTCCGAGAGGGAATTCAGCACCACGAGAAATGTCGGCTCCCAGAAATAACTCGGGCGGTCAAAGAGACATGTCAAGTCAAAGAAGCAGCTCGTCAAGAGGCAATAATGGCGGTAGAGAGAATCGAAGAGGTTAAGTTTTATAATTATAGTTTTGTTGTTGAGAAAAAGGCATCGTTTAGGCGATGTCTTTTGTTTTTAAAAAATAATTGACTGTGAAAGAATCAGATATTTCAAAAAGGCATAAATTTGCTGTCTTTAACATTTTATTATGAGTGCGCATAACCATAGCCTTCACAGCAAATTATCTATAGGAGGATTATTAGTTACATTAGGAATCATCTATGGAGACATCGGAACCTCTCCGTTGTATGTAATGAAGGCCATCCTTGGCGTTCACGAAATTTCAAGAGATGTAGTTTTAGGAGGAATCTCTTGTGTTTTTTGGACACTTACACTACAAACCACTATCAAGTACGTTATTATCACACTAAGCGCCGACAACCATGGAGAAGGTGGGATTTTTGCGCTCTTTGCCTTGGTCAAAAGAACAAAGATAAAGTGGCTTATCATACCGGCTATCATTGGTGGAAGTGCGCTATTAGCAGACGGTATCATCACACCACCGATTTCGGTTTCTGCAGCAGTAGAAGGGATTAACACCTTCTATGCCATGGAGACCAAAACCATCCAAATAATTGTAATCTGTATCTTGTTCGTACTCTTTACCATTCAGCAGTTTGGTTCGAAATTAGTTGGGAAATTTTTTGCGCCTATGATGCTGATTTGGTTTTCAATGTTGGGGATATTAGGTACGTTGCAAATAATGAATGATTTTTCCGTTTTTAATGCTATCAATCCCTATTACGCCTACGAGTTGTTGCTAATTCACCCTGAAGGTTTCTTTGTATTGGGCGCAGTATTCCTTTGTACTACCGGAGCTGAAGCACTTTACTCAGACATGGGTCACTGTGGTCGAAAAAACATCAGAATCAGCTGGATTTTCGTAAAAATGATGTTATTACTCAACTACTTCGGACAAGGCGCTTATCTCATCGGTCATGAAGGGCAAACTTTGGAACAATTGGGTGGTAAAGATGGTAATCCGTTCTATTTGATTATGGCCGATTGGTTCCAACCTATTGGTGTGGTCATAGCTACTTTAGCGGCTGTAATTGCCTCACAAGCGTTAATCAGTGGTTCTTTTACCCTAATCAACGAAGCCATGCGTTTGAACTTTTGGCCAAAAGTAAAAATCAAATATCCAACTGAATTAAAAGGTCAGCTTTACATTCCTTCCATCAATTGGTTGTTATTACTGGGATGTATAGGTATCGTTTGGTACTTCGAAAAATCAAGTGCAATGGAACATGCCTATGGTTTGGCTATTGTACTTTGTATGATCATGACTACCATCTTGCTCAATTTTTATTTGATCATGAAAAGAGTAAAATGGTATTTTATTGGCGCATTGATTACTGTTTATCTTGTCATCGAATTTAGTTTCCTTGCTGCTATCCTACCAAAATTTATTCACGGTGGTTTTGTTACTTTAATTATTGCCTCGGCACTTGTGGGTGTAATGGGCACTTGGTATTTGGCCAAGCAAATCAGCAAGAACTATACTAAAATTGTTAAAATTGACGATTACAAAAAAGTATTGGCTGAGCTTAGCGTAGACTTATCCATTCCTAAATATGCCACGCATTTGGTGTACATGACCAACTCCAATCGCAGTGATGAAATTGAAGAAAAGGTAATGTATTCTATCTTGCAAAAACGCCCTAAACGTGCGGATTTGTATTGGTTCATACACGTTAACATTCTTAGCGAACCTTATAAAAAAGAATACCGAGTGACGGAAATTGTAAAAGACGATATTTACCGAATCGACTTCTATCTTGGGTTCCGTGAACCAACCAAAATTAATTTGATGTTCAAACAAGTCATCAAAGAAATGGTGGATCGCGGTGAAGTAGATATCACCAGCCGATACGAATCGTTAAATAAAAACAACATCATCGGCGACTTCAAGTTTGTCTTGTCTGAAAAATTCTTATCTAACGACAGTGACTTGACTTTCTTCGAGAAAATTGTGATGAACACTTATTTCTTGATGAAAAAGTTGAGTTTGTCTGAAGAAAAAGGATTTGGATTAGACAGTAGTTCGGTAAAAATAGAACAGTTCCCGCTGGTCATCCATGCTCCTGAAAAGATTGAAATGCGCAGGATTGAACGCGATTGTAATCCGGTCTGATGATACAACCGTAGAATCTTCTACTTGAAACCTTATTGCTGCTCCTAAAAAAAGACTTTCCTTTTTTAAGCTGTTAATTTTTAAGATAACATAATAAAAAAGGAATATCTTTGCACGCTTATTTTTTTCCACATGCGATTACACAGAAATTTAGTTTACACCACCATCGATTCCTTAAACGCTATCTTTAACGAAGGCGAATATGCCGATAAAGTCGTAGCCCGTGCTTTAAAAAAAGACAAGCGTTGGGGCAGTTCCGACCGTAAATTTGTGGCCGAAACCATCTATGAAATCGTCCGCTGGAAAAGACTTTATATGGAAATCGCCGATGTCAAAGAACCGCTCAATCGAGATGAACTATGGCGTATTTTTGCGGTTTGGGCCGTATTAAGAGGTTATCCTATCCCGGATTGGCGTCAATTGGAAGGCACACCGGAGCGAAAAATCAAAGGTCGATTTGACGAATTGTCTAAAATCAGAAAAATGCGTGAGTCTATTCCGGATTGGATGGATGAATTGGGCGTAAAAGAATTGGGCGAAGAGGTTTGGACCAAAGAAATAGCGGCACAAAACAAACAAGCGCAAGTGATTCTTAGGGTAAACACACTAAAAACAACCAAAGAAAAACTACGTGCCATTTTAATGGATTTAAACATCGAAACAGATTATCTGAAAGACCAACCCGATGCTTTAGTACTTAAAGAAAGAGCTAATGTTTTTTTAACCGACGCCTTCAAAGAAGGATTGTTTGAAGTACAAGATGCTTCTTCTCAATTGGTGGCTGCCTTTTTGGATGTCAAACCCGGTATGCGCGTCGTGGACACTTGTGCCGGAGCCGGTGGCAAAACCTTACACATGGCGTCCCTAATGGAAAATAAAGGACAACTAATTGCCATGGATTTGTACGAAAGCAAACTCAAACAATTAAAATTAAGAGCCAAAAGAAACGGCGCCTTTAATATAGAATACCGCATCATCGACTCGACCAAAGTCATCAAAAAACTCCACGAAAAAGCCGACAGAGTCTTAATTGACGCACCTTGCAGCGGATTAGGAGTGCTGAAAAGAAATCCGGATTCCAAATGGAAACTGCAGCCGGAGTTTATTGATAACATCAAAAAAGTGCAAGCCGAAGTACTGGAAAGTTATTCCAAGATTGTAAAACCGGGCGGCAAATTGGTCTATGCCACTTGTTCGGTCTTACCTTCTGAAAATCAAGAACAAGTTAATCGTTTCTTAAGCACCGAAACCGGAAAATCATTTACCTTTGTTAAAGATGTAAAAATCCTGGCCCAAGATACCGGATTTGATGGTTTCTACATGGCTTTACTCGAACGCAAAAAAGAAATATAAATACCACATGAAAAAAATCTTTACCTTATTGTTTTTAAACCTGACATTCTTTGGTTTAGCTCAGCAAACGCTGTCGGTTAACTCAATTCCGCCAGGGTATTACAGCACGGCAACCGGAACAGGATATACTTTAAAAACACAACTTTTCAACATCATTAACGATCATAACGACCGAGGTTATGCAGGTTTGTACACTACTTACTTGACCTCTGACATTGATAATTATTATGAAAACAACGGTACCATGCTCGATATGTACACCGAAAAACCTGCCGGAAGTGAATGTGAATACGTTTATGGCGGTGGTTTACAAGATGATGGAACCTTGGGTAACAATGAGTGCGAACGTTACAATCGTGAGCATTTAGTTCCGCAATCGGTATTTGGACAAAACAATTTTCCAATGTATTCTGATGCGCATTTTGTAGTGCCTTCTGATAAATTCGTTAATGCGCAAAGAGGTGATTTGCCTTTTAGTAAAGTGAATACACCTAATGCAACCTACTCTAACGGTGGTAAAAGAGGTTCTAACTTAAACTCGGGCTATTCTGCCGGTTATACAGGAACTGTATTTGAACCTATTGATGAGTTTAAAGGCGATATTGCCCGAATGTTGTTGTATTTTGCTACTCGCTACGAAGACCAAGTAGCCGGCTGGAGTTATACTATGTTCAATGGCACCAGTACACAAGTGTTTACCAATCAAGCTTTAAATGTGTTGTTAACTTGGAACGCTCAAGATCCTGTGAGTCAAAGAGAAATCGACAGAAATAACGCAATTTACGCCCGTCAGAATAACCGAAACCCGTTTATTGATAACAACAATTATGTGACTCAAATTTGGGGCTTACCCTTGTCTAATCCGACTTTCTCTGATTTAAACAGCGTAGCGGTCTACCCTAACCCAACTACTGATGTAATCAATATCCAATCGGAGACTACTTTGGAGGAGATTGAAATCATCACCATTAGCGGTCAAGTGTTGCAACAAATCAAGCAACCGATTTTAAACAATAACACATACACCATCAGCAATTTACCCAAAGGTTTTTACTTTATCAAATTGGCTAATGCCAACCAATCAATCACCAAAAAAGTCTTGGTTAATTAGACTGAAAAAATAATGTCATTTAAAAAAAACGCTGTCGATTTTCGATAGCGTTTTTTTGTTTTATAAGCAACCGATTAACAACCACATCAACAAATAAGGCTGATTTCTTTTGAATTGTAACGCTTCTTTACTATCTTTCGCCCTATTAATGTGTAACCCTTAAACATTTACAAAAATGTTAGAAGAAAAGAATGATAACCTGCAAGATGCAGATGGAAATGTAGTTAACGACTCATTGGAAACTACCGCCGCTGAAAATCAAGAAATTACAACGGAAGACGAAAGTCAGGAGTTGGAAGTTGGGAGTAATGCCTTAGAAACCGAAACTATTGAAGAATCGGCTGAAGAAGTTACTGCAGTTGAAGAAGCTCCGACTGAGGAAGCCACAGCAGAAGAAACTCCTGAAGTAACGGAAGAAGCAATTACTGAAAACGTAGTGGAATTAACCGATGAGCAAGTAGCCAATGACAGTCCGGCTTCCGAGAACGACACCGTAATCAGTGCCATTCAAGAAGTGAATGCCGAAGAAAGCGAAGACGAATCCTTAAAAGACCGTCACGATATTCCGATGTTGGATTACGACACTTTATCAATGGACCAACTGGTAGCCGAATTGGGCGACTTGGTTGTGGTTGACAAAGTAATGTCGGTGAAAGACCACGTGGAAGAATTGAAAAAGGCTTTTCTCTCTAAATACTATCATTTTATCGATGAGAAAAGAGACGAATTCCACGCTGAAAACCCGGATACTACAGAAGAATTCCATTATCATTTTCCGTTGAAAGTGAAGTTTGACCAACTCTACTCTCAATACCGCGATAAAAAGAATGCGCATTTTAAAAGCTTACAAAACAGCTTACAAGCCAACCTTGAAACCCGTTTGGCTATAGTGGAAGAACTCAAAAATTTGGTTCACAGCCAAGACAGCATTCCGGTTACTTTAAAAAAATTCAACGACATCCGCGACCGCTGGAAAGTGGCCGGCCCGATACCTAAAGACAAATACAACCACGTTTGGAACAACTACCACTTTCACTTGGAGAATTTCTACGATATTCTTCACTTAGACCGTGAAGCGCGTGACTTAGATTTCAAACACAACTTAGACCAAAAGCTTAAAATCATTGCTCGTGTAGAAGAGTTAATTCACTTAGAAGACATCAACAAAGCCTTCCGTGAGTTGCAAGATTTACACCGCATTTGGAAAGAAGAAATTGGTCCGGTTTCTCGTGACAAACGCGAAGAAATTTGGAACCGTTTCAGCGAATTAACCAAACAAATGCACGACAAACGCGAAAGTTTGTACGAACAATTGCGCGCCGTTGAAACGACTAATTTGGTGAAGAAAAAAGAAATCATCGCCCAAATTGAAGTCTTGGCTCAGGAAAAAGTAAATTCACACGCCGCTTGGTTAGGTCAAATTGAAAAAGTAGAAGCGTTGCGCAATCAGTTTTTTGCCGCAGGCAAAGTGCCGGCTGAAGTTAGTGAAGACACTTGGACCGCTTTCAAAAATGCCGTAAGAAGCTTTAATGTACTGAAAAATAGTTTTTACAAAGAAATCAAGAAGGACCAAAACGATAATTTGTCGAAAAAACAAGCCTTGGTAGCCAAAGCACAAGAGCTAAAAGACAGCACCGATTTTGCCGCTACCACGCCGTTAATGAAGCAAATTCAGGAAGAGTGGAAAACCATCGGTCACGTGCCGAGAAAGTTCTCCGATAAATTGTGGACTGAATTCCGTGCCGCTTGTAACGAGTACTTCGAAAAACTGAAAGAACAAAAAGCCGAAGTTAACGTAGAAGAAGTTGAAGCGTTTGAAAAGAAAAAAGCCTACTTGGAAACCGTTAGAGCATTTGAAATGACCGGTGATCACAAAACCGATTTAGACGGTATCAAAGCGCATATCGAAATGTGGAAAAGCTTTGGTAAAGTGCCGTTTGCTCGCCGACACATCGAAGGGAAATTCAACAAGATTTTGGATGCCTTATTCGAAAAACTAAGCGCCAGTAAAAAAGAAAACGAAATGGCTCGTTATGCCAATCGTTTAGACAACTTGGCCCACAATGATACACGCAAATTAGACAACGAAAAAGTGTTCTTAATGCGTAAAATTGACGAAGTACAAAGCGAAATTTTCCAATTGGAAAACAACATTCAATTCTTTGCCAACGCCAAAGCAGATAACCCAATGGTGAAAGAAGTGAAGAAAAATATCGAAATTAAGAAAGAAGAGTTAGCGCTTTTAAAAGAAAAGCTAAAACAACTCAGAAACTTAAAAACTGAATAACAAAAAAGCCTCGAAATATCGAGGCTTTTTTTATTGCTGTATTTTAGAAGCTAAGAGGTAAATCACCGCCATTCGGATGGCTACGCCGTTTTCTACTTGATCCAGTATCACCGATTGTTGCGAGTCGGCTACATCGGAAGTGATTTCTACTCCGCGGTTAATCGGTCCGGGATGCATGATAACGATTTCTTTGTTGAGCGAATCCAACAATGCTTTGTCAACCCCATATTGCTGAGCATATTCTCGTGTTGACGGAAAATAATTCACGTCCATTCTTTCATTTTGCACGCGCAACATATTGGCCACATCGCACCATTCTAAAGCCTTGCGCAAATTAGGTTCTACAGTTACGCCTAAGCTTTCAATGTATTTCGGAATCAAGGTTTTTGGGCCGCAAACTTTTACTTCGGCACCTTGCATTTGCAACGCATAAATATTGGACAAAGCCACTCTCGAGTGCAAAATATCGCCTACAATCACCACCTTCTTCCCGCCTACTTCGCCCAAACGTTCCCGGATGGAATAACTATCGAGTAAGCCTTGCGTTGGATGTTCGTGCGCGCCATCACCGGCATTAATGATACTGGCTTTTACGTTTTGCGATAAGAAATACGCCGCACCCGGATAGGCATGACGCATCACCACCATATCCACTTTCATCGACAAGATGTTGTTCACGGTGTCTATTAAGGTTTCTCCTTTTTTAACCGAAGATTGCGCCGCCGAAAAACTAATCACATCGGCCGACAAGCGCTTCTGCGCCAACTCGAATGAAAGTTTGGTACGCGTACTGTTTTCGAAAAAGATATTGGCAATGGTAATGTCGCGCAAAGAAGGCACTTTTTTAATCGGGCGGTTAATCACTTCTTTAAAATGATCAGCCGTTTCAAAAATCAAATCGATGTCTTGCTTTTGCAGGTATTTAATGCCTAGTAAATGGTTGACGGTTAGTTCAGACATTTTGATATATAGTGTTGTGTTGTATGTTTATGTTAAATGTTGCGGGTTGCGGGTTGCGGGTTGCGGGTTAGAGAACTCGTAACTTTAAACTCGTAACCTTCAAACCAAGTAAACCGCATCTTCTCCATCTTTCTCACTCCAGCATACTTTTACTTTTTCATCTTGGATGGCATCTACTTGGCGACCGCGGTAATCGGGTTGTATGGGCAAATGACGGCTGAATCGGCGGTCAATGAGTACCAACAATTCTACTTCCGAAGGTCTTCCGAAAGATTGTACAGCGGTTAAAGCCGCATTAATACTTCTACCGGTAAACAAAACATCGTCTATAAAAACGACTTTTTTGTCTTCGACTAAAAAATCAATCTGGGTTTTATTGGCCTCCAAGGTTTTCTCGCCACGGCGAAAATCATCGCGAAAAAAGGTTATGTCAAGAAAGCCCAATTGGATGTTATTGATGTGATAATCATTAGCTAAAATGTGTTGGATACGCTTGGCCAAATAAGCACCGCGGGGCTGAATGCCTATCAAAACGGTATTGGAAAAATCGAGGTGGTTTTCGATTAACTGACAAGCCAAACGATGGAGTATGATATTGACTTCTTTGGAAGTGAGCAATACTTTTTGACTCATGGTAGTGTTGTTTGGAGTGTAAAAGTAACGTTTTTTATTTAGCGAGTCAAATTAGTTTTGAGTTTCGGGTTGCGGGTTGTGGGTTGCGGGTTTCGGGTTGCGGGTTTAAATAAGTTACACAGAGATACACAGAGATTGTGGAGAGGCACAGAGAACAGATGTTCAGATTTTCGGATAACTTACAACCAAGAACTCTTTGAACCTTCGACCCTTCGACAGCCCTTCGACAAGCTCAGGGTGACAAAGTACATACAATTGGCATTGGTTTTAATTGAAAAATTCCAACTACTACCACAAACAATACAAAACGCTATTGTCAGTCTGAGCCTGTCGAAGACCCATTATTTTGTTGAGAACCATATTGAGTGTAGTTTTTAGCATATAAAACTAACTTATCCCAATCTTCTTTAATCAAGGCTTCTTTCTTTCTACGTGTCCAACCTTTTATTTGCTTTTCTACCGCAATGGCGTTGAGTACATCATTAAAGGTTTCAAACCACACCAAATCCAAAGGCCTTTTATCAAAAGTGTAACAGTCTTTGTTTTTACCTGTGTGATGTTCCATCATTCGTCTTTCTAAGTTATTGGTAAAACCGGTATAATAGGAATGATCGCTACATTTTAAGATATAAACAAAATAAGTCTTCATGGTTTTTTTTGTAATAAAATTACTAAATTTTATTACATTATACTTTTGCTGTACAACTTTATTTGGTACTTTGTTATGATTTACTACTTCTACCCTTCGACCGCCCTTCGACCCTTCGACAGGCTCAGGGTGACAAAGTACATACAATTGGCATTGGTTTAAATTGAAAAATTCCAACTACTACCACAAACAATACAAAACGCTATTGTCAGTCTGAGCTTGCCTGTACTGAGCGATGACGAAGTATCGAAGACCTTTTGCTTAATAGCCTTTCAACCCTTCGACTACCCTTCGACAGGCTCAGGGTGACAAAGTGCATACAATTGGCATTGGTTTGGAGAGAGAAAAACTACCCAAGTAAACCTAAACTGTCGGAAACCTTAGGAATCTGAGTTAGGTTAAAAAAGCCATTGCGGATCAAAAACCAAAATGGCTTTAAATCCGCAATGCTAACTTACTTTTACAACTGTTATTTGTTTCCGTAAACTTGTTTTAAGAAATCGGTTATACTTAGGGGTTGTCTTCCCAACAGTTTTACTAAATCCTGGCTCTCGGTGTCTAACTCGCCTTGGGCTTGGGCTATGGCAAAACTCGAGAAAATCCCGATTACGTCTTCCGGTACGCCATGATGGCCTAATACAGTTTTATAATCTACTTCGGAAGGTGAAATGTAATTGATTTTTCTACCCGAAACGGCCGCTATGGTTATGGCTATCTCTTCGTAAGACAGGGCTTTCGTATTGGTGAAATCATAGGTTTTGCCTTCGTGGTTAGTTGTAGCCAAAATAGCAGCTGCCGCTTCTGCCATATCCGAACGCAATACTGCGCCAACTTTACCTTGGCCTGCCGGTACATACAAAACACCACTCTCTAATACATTTTCCCCGATAAAACCGGGTAAAAAATCCATGTACAAATTGTTTTTCAAAATGGTGTACGCCATACCACTCTGCTCCAACCAACGCTCGGTTTGGAGGTGCGATTGTGCCACTATCCATAAAGGCGAAGTTTCGGTTTCATTTTTGCGCTGAAAGCTGGTATAAACCACGTGTTGTACCCCGGCTTCTTTGGCCGCACGGATTACATTTTCATGTTGGGTCAATCGTTTTACAATATCACTGCCCGATATAAAAAGTAGTTTTTCTATACCTGTAAAAGCGGTAACCAACGAGGCATAGTCATCATAATCGGCTATGGCGGTGTTGAGGCCTTGATGGGTATATTCGGTGGCGGCGGTTTCGTTTCTGACTAAGGCGGTGAGTTGGTGCGCCGGTATGCCTTTAGCCAATAGCGCTTGGAGGGTTGCTTTCCCGAAATGTCCGGAAGCTCCTGTTACTAAAATCATTTTTTTTGTGGTTTTAAAAATTACTATTTACTTTTGTTACACAAAGTAACTAATAATAGTTTTTAAAAGTAACAAGTTACCTTTGGGTAACCTAACAATAAGTAGTAACGCTATGGTAACTAATACGCCAAAAATCAACGAAACCAATTGTCCGGTAAGCGCCATGTTGGCTTTAATAGGCGGCAAATGGAAACCGGTTATCCTATATTGTCTCCGCAACGACACCAGACGCTTTGGGGAATTGGCCGCCCGAATCCCAACCATCTCCAGAAAGGTATTGACCGAGCAACTCAAAGAACTCGAGCAAGACCAACTCATCATCCGCCAACAATACAACGAAATCCCACCGCGAGTGGAATACTCCTTATCCGACTTGGGCAAAAGCATGGCACCGGTGTTAAGTGCTATGGAACAATGGGGATTGGAAAATATTTTGCTAAAAAAATAAGAAGGATATTTGGATAACTTACAACCTACAACCCACAACTTCACGATTAAACAAGTTACACAGAGACACACAGAGATTGTGGAGATTCACAGAGAAAAGAGGTTCAGATTCTCAGAAGACCGACAACTTTGTGTGCTTTGTGCCTTCTTTGTGCGCTTTGTGGTTAAGTAAGTTACACAGAGCTACACAGAGATTATGGAGATGCACGGAGAATAGAGGTTCAGATTTTCAGAAGACCGACAACTTTGTGTGCTTTGTGCCTTCTTTCTGGACTTTGTGGTTAAATAGATAACAGATGTTCGGATATTCAGAAAACCGACAACCAACAACCGACAACCGACAACTTTACGATTAGACAAGTTACACAGAGCCACACGGAGATAATGGAGATTCACAGAGCAGATTAAAGATGAGAGACAAGAGATGAGAGACAAACCACAACTTCCACATTTCCGTAATTCCTAATTCATAATTCATAATTCCCTTATCCCTTGAATTAACACGATACCTCCGAACAGAAATTGTAAATCAAAAAAACTGTTCGCAAAAACCGAACAAAAATTTCAAAATAAAAATCTTGTTCGCAAACTAACAAAACTCTTCCCTTTTTACTCCTCTATGCACCACAAAGTTCGCCCTTCAGGGTAGAGTCCCTTTTCTCTTTTCCCTTATCCCTTTTCCCTAATCCCTTATTCCTCGCTCAAACACCCTAAAAACCCGACCAAAAAACCAAAAAAATCGATGAGCGGATTTTTTTTAGGGAAAATTTAGGAGGTTTTGGGGGATTGGGTATATTTGGGAGGAGATAATAAATTTTATCCGCTATTATACATTTTTAGCTTATAAATACAAGTTCAGCTTCAATCTAAGAAACCAAATAGTTTAATTATGAAAATAATTCTGAAAAATCAATATAAATCGTTATATCCTTTTGAGAGCGAAGAACTGAATAACTTTACAGTTATTACTGGAAAAAATGGAAGCGGGAAATCGCAACTATTGAGTTTAATTGATTTAAAAAATAGAAATGATCTTTCAGTTGTTAATATTGATGTTGACTTGGTCCCGGCAGTTAAAAAAATACAATCAGAAGGGATAATAATAAATTCAACCGGAAAAATTGGGCATGAAGATTGGAAAAAAATCATACAACAGCAATTAAAAACGTACCGAGAATTAACACCCATCTCTAAAGAATTTATAAAATATATTTTTGACAATAAACTCGAAAAAAAAGCTTCAATTCATACAGCGCAAGGTTTAATTTCTAATACCCCCGAATATAGAATCTTATTAGCAAAAGTAGAAAGTGAAAGGAGTAAAAATCCTCATAGTCCTGAATCAGTTAATCAAGTGTCACAAATGCTCAATTTGAGAAGACTTTTTAATTATAAAATTGTTATTCTCTACAAGTTTATAAACGAACTCCGTGAGGTTACTGGAAAGAGTGAAAGTGAGCTTACGGATACTGATTTTTACAATTCTCCAATACAAGAAAATCTAATTGACGAGAATGATTTGTTTTCATCAAAAGTTGAGCTTATTTTTTATAACTACTCTAAAAGAAGAGATATTAATCGTAAAAATTATTTTTACAAAATTGAAGAAGGTGAAACAAACGATTCGGTTAGTGATGTTGATTTTATTTCTAAATTTATTCCGCCTTGGGAGATAATTAATAGCATCCTAACAAGACACAACATTGATTTTTACTTTCCCGGAATTGAAAAAAAGGATTTCACAACTGAGGTTCCTTTAGATTTTACACTTTTAAAAAAATCAACCAATGAAATAATTCCATTTAACGATTTGTCTTCTGGAGAAAAAATCATAATTGGACTTATTTTAAAATTATTTACAAGTGAATATTATGGTGAAGAATTAAGCTTTCCAGAGTTACTTATTCTTGATGAACCTGACGCCCATCTACATCCCGAAATGTCTAAATTATTATTAGATGTTTTAGAAGACACATTTGTAAAAAAATATGGAATAAATGTAATAATTTCAACTCACAGTCCTTCAACAATTGCCTTAGCCTCAGAAACAAGCATTTATCAATTATCTAATGGAAAGAATACTGAATTGAAAAAAATTACTAAGGATAATGCTCTTCAAATTCTAACCAGTTTTATACCTACACTAAGTATTAATTATAAAAATCATAGGCAAGTTTTTGTTGAAAGCCCAACAGATGTAAATTATTATCAACAATTGCATGATAAACATTCACAGTATTCATCTCATTCGCATAAACTATATTTTATTTCTAATTCGCCTGGTAAAAGTAATTGTGCACAAGTTTACAAAATTGTTAGAGAAATTAGAAAATCTGGAAACACATCATCTTTTGGTATTGTTGATTGGGATTTAACAAACAAGGCAGAAAATTATATTTATGTTCACGGGATTAATGAAAGGTATAGTGTTGAGAATTTTGTTTTAGACCCGATATATATAATTTGCTTACTCATAGACAACAACAATGCTCATAATATTCTTGAAAAAATTGGTTTAAGTTCTTCTTATAATCAATACCTATTAGGCAATGAATCAGATTCTAGATTAGAAGAGTTAACTAAATTATATTTTCAAGAATTCGAAAGTAAATTTTCTACTCTTAGATACGATCGCAAACTTATAGAAGTAGAATATTTAAATGGTAGAAAAATTAAAATCCCTGAATGGTATTTATTAATGAAAGGGCATGAAATTGATGATAAAATTAAAGTAATTTTCCCTGCTTTAGGTGGAAAATATAGGAATGAAGGAGAAATTCAAAATGCTCTAACAACTATAATGGCAAAATGTTATCCATTTGTTCCTGTAAGTTCAGTCAAAGTTATTGAAGAAATAGCAAACTGTAGCTAACAGCCGTTACCCTCCCCCCGCTACCGCGCGAATCCTTTCGCGTGGTTCTCATTCCTACCCTTTATATGATAAAAAAAGGTTATAAGAAGTGGTTAATTTTTAATCTCTTAAGTTGTCGTAGTATTTACCACGAGTAAAGTTTGACTTCTTCTAATTTCATTTCGCACGGTAGCGGTGTCAAAATTATTTTGATAAACAAAATGACACAATAACTGTGTCAAAATATTTTTAAAAAAAAATTGACACAAAACATACTGGGAAAAACCTATGAAAATAAAAAGCAGAATCCGAAATGTATATTAGTTAAGTTTAAGAACTCCGTCACCAATTGAAAGGTTTCTCACATTAGCAGTAACTAATTATCCAAAAACAAAAAAACCGCCCACCGGCGGTTTTTATATTAACTATACATCTTCTTCCTCATTTCCTGTATCTTCTCGTCTTCCAAATACTCGTCAAACGTCATGTATCTATCTATCACGCCATTTGGTGTGATTTCCAATACACGGTTGGCTACGGTTTGGGCAAACTCGTGATCGTGTGTGGTGAACAATACCGAGCCTTTGAAGTTTTTGAGTGAGTTGTTAAAGGCCGTAATCGATTCCAAATCCAAGTGGTTGGTCGGTTCGTCTAACATCAACACATTGGCACGAATCATCATCATGCGCGAGAGCATACAACGCACTTTTTCTCCTCCGGACAATACGGTACATTTTTTCAAGGCTTCTTCGCCCGAGAAAATCATTTTGCCTAAAAAGCCACGTACATACACTTCGTCGCGCTCTTCTTCGGTTTTTACGAATTGGCGTAACCAATCTACCAAGTTCAAACTGCCGTCGGTAAAGTATTCGCTGTTGTCGTTAGGCAAGTACGATTGCGTGGTGGTAATTCCCCATTCAAACGTGCCGCTGTCAGGTTGTTGTTTGCCGTTTAATATTTCGTAAAAGGCTGTAGTAGCGCGGGAATCTTTAGAAAACACCACGACTTTATCGCCTTTGGCCATGTTCAAATCGACGTTTTTAAACAATACTTCGCCGTCTATAGACGCTGATAAGTTTTGTACGTGCAGGATTTGGTCGCCGGCTTCTCTTTCTACATCAAATATAATGGCAGGATATCTTCTGCTGGACGGTTTGATTTCGTCGAGGTTTAATTTTTCAATCATTTTTTTACGGGAAGTCGCTTGCTTCGACTTGGCCACGTTAGCACTAAAACGACGGATGAACTCTTCCAACTCGGCTTTCTTCTCCTCTGCCTTTTTGTTTTGCTGTGCTTTTTGACGCGCCGCTAACTGGCTCGACTCATACCAAAAGGTATAGTTTCCGGAGTAATGGTTGATTTTTCCAAAGTCGATGTCGGATATATGCGTACAAACCGAGTCTAAAAAGTGACGGTCGTGCGATACTACAATGACCGTGTTTTCATAATTGGCCAAGAAGTTTTCCAACCAAGAAATGGTCTCGAAATCCAAGTCGTTCGTAGGCTCATCCATCACCAACACATCCGGATTGCCAAATAAAGCTTGGGCCAATAACACACGTACTTTCATCTTCCCTTCCATCTCGCTCATTAGGGTGTAATGCATGTCGGCACCAATCCCCAAGTTAGACAACATGGCAGCGGCATCGGATTCGGCATTCCAACCGTTCATTTCTTCAAACTGTACTTGGAGCTCGCCTATGCGGTCGGCATTTTTATCATCGTAATCGGCATATAAGGCGTCCATTTCCGTTTTTACGGCATACAATACTTTATTCCCCATCATCACGGTTTCCAACACGGTATGCTCGTCGAACATGTTGTGATTTTGGTTCAACACCGACATGCGTTTGCCCGGCTCCAGGAACACTCTTCCTGAGGTTGGCTCGATATCGCCGGCTAAAATTTTAAGGAAAGTAGATTTTCCGGCACCGTTGGCGCCAATCACACCGTAGCAGTTGCCTTGGGTGAAAGTGGTGTTTACTTCGTCGAATAAAATTCTTTTACCAAATTGTACCGATAAGTTAGAAACTGTTAACATGGATCGTATATTATAAAATTCGGTGCAAAAGTAGTGAAAAATAGTGTTTCTTCAGCAGTGTACTGTTGACAGTTTTTTTAGTATATTCGATTTCTAATTCAACCGCCATACATGACCTTTCCTATCCAACTCAATCTTTTTGGTGATGCTGTTAATCTTCACATCATATTCGAAACGTTGGCTTTTTTTGTTGGTGTTCGCCTATATTACTACCTGAAAAAAGGCATCGTTGATCCTATATCCGACATCAACAGGCTTTGGATATTATTGGGTGCTATGCTGGGTGCTTTGATAGGTTCGAGAGTAATTGCAATGCTTGAAAACCCGTCCGAAATAGCAAACCAAACCTGGCTGACATTTTACCAAAACAAAACAGTGGCAGGCGGATTTTTGGGTGGTTTGTTTGGTGTGGAAGCCATCAAAAAAATAATAGGCGTAACCACAGCCTCGGGCGATATTTATGTGATTCCGATTATAGTGGCTTTGTTCATCGGTCGCATCGGTTGTTTTAGTATGGGTGTAGCCGAAAACACTTATGGCGTTGAAACCCAATTTATTTTCGGTATGGATCTTGGAGATGGCAAACTACGACATCCGGTAGCGCTTTACGAAATGGCTTATATGGTATTGCTGTTTGGGTTGTTTCAAAAAATAAAACACGTTCAGCTGCGCAATGGCGATCGGTTTAAACTGTTCATGGTGTTATACTTTTTGTATCGGTTTGCAGTAGAATTTATCAAACCTTACCATCCGCTATTTTTGGGGCTAAGCGCGATTCAATGGAGTGCGCTTTTCATTTTTGGCTATTATTACCAATTTATTTTAAGACTTATACGTTATGCCTAACCGAGATTATATTTACTACGACTATACCAAGAGCTTGTGCCCGGAATGTTTGCACACCATTGATGCTAAAATTGTGTTTCAGGACGAAAAGGTTTGGATGCTCAAACATTGCAAAACCCACGGCGACTCTAAGGTAATGATAGCCGACGATGTGGAATATTACCGCCAAATACGGAATTACAACAAGCAGTCGGAAGTGCCATTGAAATTCAATACCAAAGTGCATTACGGTTGTCCTTACGACTGTGGTTTGTGTACCGATCACGAGCAACATTCCTGTTTGTCGATAGTAGAAGTGACCGACCGTTGCAACTTGGCTTGTCCTACTTGTTATGCCGGTTCTGGACCGAATTACGGACGACACCGAACGCTCGAGGAAATTGAAAAAATGTTCGACATTATCGTAGCCAATGAAGGTGAACCCGATGTGGTGCAAATTTCGGGTGGCGAACCTACGGTGCATCCGCAGTTTTTTGAGATTATGGACATGGCCAAAAGCAAGCCCATTCGTCATTTGATGCTAAACACCAATGGTATTAGGATTGCCAAAGACATAGCGTTTGTAGAAAAATTGGCGGGTTATATGCCCGACTTTGAAATTTACTTGCAGTTTGACAGTTTTAAACCGGAAGTTTTAGAAAAATTGCGTGGCGAGGATTTGACAGCAGTAAGAAAAAAAGCCATCGACAACTTGAACCAATTTAACCTTTCGACTACCTTAGTCATTACGCTTCAAAAAGGCGAAAACGATGATGAAATAGGGCAAATTTTAGACTATGCCGTTCAACAAAAATGTGTGCGAGGCGTAACCTTCCAACCTACACAAGTGGCCGGAAGAAACGAGAATTACGATGATAGCCAAGGCAGAATAACCCTAACCGAGGTGCGAAGAAAAATTTATGAGCAGTACCCTATTTTTACGCCGCAAGATTTAATTCCGGTTCCTTGTAACCCTGATGCTTTGTGTATGGCCTACGCCTTAAAAATAGACGGGGAAATTATACCAATGACCAACTTGATTAATCCGGAGGACTTGCTTAATAATTCAAAAAATACGATTGTTTTTGAAAACGATGAAAAACTAAAAAACCACATGCTCAATTTGTTCAGCACCGGTATATCGGTAGATTGTGCCGAAGAAGAATTTGGTGAATTGATGTGTTGCTTACCCCGAGTGAAATCGGACAACCTGCATTATGAAAATCTTTTTCGTATTATTATCATGAATTTTATGGATGCCTACGATTTTGATGTACGAGCCGTGAAGAAATCTTGTGTACACATCGTGGACAAAAGAGGGAAAATAGTCCCTTTTGAAACCATGAACTTGTTTTACCGAGACAACACCATAGAAACGCTTAGAAAAGAACTAAATTAAAACAGTATGGAACTATTATTTCAATTGGCCTTAAATCTGTTGTACGTTTGCGTTATCGTATTTATAGTGAGTTTAGTTTCACTGATTGCCTCTAAAGGGAAATCCAAATTAGCGTTACGATTGGTGCTTATTTCGGCTATCACAGTTGTCACACTACTTGTAATTGGCTTTGGTACTTGTATTTATTTGGCAACCCATTAAATGCCCAACAGTTTTCCGGTTTAATAACCAAACTTATTCCTTACTTCAAACCAAACAATATGTTTACACTTCTTTTTTTATTGGCTATCATTATTTTAATCAGCTGCATAGCTTTTATAGTGGGATTATTCATGCTGATTTTCAATAAAGAAAAAAAAGAATACGCCATCAAACTGATCACTTACACCTTAATTGTAGCTATCATTGGGTTTGGAAGCTGTAGTGCTTTACTTCATTGGGGAGGCTTTTAACTTTAACTATTGATTAACAACAAAATCAAAATCATCTGAATATTTTTGTTCATTAGTTTCAATTCAATGCACACCTACAGAAGTATTAAAGTTATTGCTTTTCTTGTCCCTTTGCTAACGCTGATGAGCTCGTGTAAAAACGAATTCAAAGGGAATGATTACGTGGCATACTTTGGCGGAGAAATCGTAAATCCGAATAATCCGTATGTCCTTTTCTGTAAAGACAATGAAGTTATCGATTCCATCAAGTTAGACAAAAACAACCGCTTTTTTGTACAGTTTGATTCCTTAGCACCGGGTTTGTACACCTTTAAACACGAACCGGAGTACCAATATGTTTACTTCGACAAAAACGACAGTTTGATGGTGCGCGTAAATACGCGAGATTTTGACAACTCGGTTATTTTTTGTGGTCGCGGCGATCAGAAAAACAACTTTTTGATGGAGCAATACCTCAAAACCGAAAAAGCGAAAGACATCATTTTTGAAGCCTTTAATAAAGATATCAATCAGTTTACCAAAACCATCGATTCTACGCACCAATTGGCTACCCATTTTTACGATGCTAAAAAGCAGGAGTTGAAATGGAGCGATGAGTTTGACGCCTATGCTAAGGCGGCTGTTGATTATCCTTTCTATTCGGGTAAAGAATTGTATCCGATGATACATAAAATGAGGACCGGTAACGATGTTTATGAAAGCATTCCGGCCAACTACTATGATTTCCGAAAAAACATCGATTGCAACAATGCCGCACTCTCCGATTATTCACCTTATGTGATGTATTTATCGCACATGTTAAACAATATGGGTGCCATTAACTACCACAACCATTTTACGGAAGTAGATTTGGCTTTGAAAACCAACATCAACAAAATGAATATAGCCGATACGTTGATTAAAAACGAAAAGGTGAAAAATACCATCCTCAACAATATTGCTTTCACTTATTTGTTGGAAGACCAAAACATGGTGAACAACCAAACCTTTTTGGCTACTTACCACAAAATTTCGACAGATAAGAGCAAGAAAAATGAGATTACAAAAATCGGGGATGCCATTCAATTGTTAACCCAATCGAAAGTATTGCCCAATGTGGTTTTATTGGACAAGAACGGTAAAACCGTCAATTCTTCCTCTTTTACCAACAAAAAAACCGTAATTTTCTTTTGGACTGCCAATGCTGTATCGCACTTTGAAGCCGCCCATAAAAAAATCATCGACTTCAGAAAAAAACATCCTGAATACCAATTTGTGGGCATCAACCTAAATGACACCCAAGAAGAATGGAAAGGCATTATGGCCAAATATAAATTTGGAGGCGTGACCGAATTGCGTTGTGCCGATTTTGAAGATCTTAAATCAAAATGGGTCATTACTAAAATCCACCGCACCATCATTTTAGGTGATAAAGGTTTGATTAAAAATGCATTTACAAATATTTTTGAATTGAACTTTGAAGAAGGATTGAATTAGTAATGGGTTACGGGTTACGGGTTTAAAGTTATAAAAAAACGTCTCGATTATTCGAGACGTTTTTTTATGATGATAGTTGCCAACAACTACTCACTACTGGTTTCCTTTGGCGTAATCGGCTAAGAATTGGGCCAAACCGATATCGGTTAACGGGTGTTTTAACAAGCCTAAGATAGACGATAACGGCCCGGTCATGACATCAGCACCAATTTTAGCACAGTTAACCACGTGCATGGTGTGACGAACTGATGCGGCTAAGATTTGCGTTTCGAAACCGTAGTTGTCATAAATCTCTCTGATTTCTTGGATCAGGTTTAAACCATCGGTTGAAATATCATCCAAACGACCTAAAAACGGAGACACATAAGTAGCACCGGCTTTGGCAGCCAATAACGCTTGACCGGCTGAGAACACTAAAGTTACGTTGGTTCTGATGCCTTTGTCGGAGAAATATTTACAAGCTCTGACTCCATCTTTGGTCATAGGCAATTTTACCACAATTTGCTCGTGTAATTCGGCCAACTCCTCGCCTTCTCTTACCATACCTTCAAAATCGGTGGCAATTACTTCGGCACTTACATCACCGTCAACAATGTTACAAATGTCAACGTAGTGTTTTAAGATGTTGTTTTTACCTGTGATGCCTTCTTTAGCCATCAACGACGGATTGGTAGTAACACCATCCAAAACGCCTAATCCTTGTGCTTCTTTAATTTCGTTTAGGTTGGCTGTGTCGATAAAAAATTTCATAGTGTATTATTTATAAAAGTTGTGTTTTTAAAAGTTGGGCGTTTCCCTTCGGGTCAGGCTATCCGCAGTGCATGATTTGATATTAAGAGGAGAATGTCCGGTGGACATTCGGTTTTTATGACTTCCTAAAGTAAATACCTAACTGCCACTGGCAGTCCTACTTTTAATTTCAAATTTAACGCAAAATCAGTGCAAAAGTACAACACCTAATTTGAAAAAGGAAACTTATTTTCTGCTAATAACTTATCCCTTTTCCCTTATCCCTTTAATTTATAATGCTTCATCAGCATACGTTCGTATACCCTATCCGGTAAAACTCGTTTTAAAACGATAGAAAACTTTTGCATGAATGCCCCTATTTTGTAGTGCAGTTTCGGTTGTTTGGTATTGATGATTTGGTAGATGGCCATCGCCATTTCGTTGGGATTGCTGCCGCTGTCTACGTGTTCATTCATTTGTTGTAGCGTATTGCCGTAGGTGGTTTCATAAGCCGAACCCTGAATCACCGGAGCATGATAGCGTCCGGAAGCAATGTTGGTGGCAAAATCACCCGGTGCCACATTGACAACGTTGATGCCGAAAGGTTTGACTTCCATGCTGATGGCTTCGGTTACAATTTCCAAAGCACCTTTGGAAGCCGAGTACACGCCGCGGTACGGCAAACCCATATACCCTGCAATGGACGTGATATTGATGATTAAGCCCGAATTTTGTTCGCGCATTTGCGGTAAAACGGCTTTAATGACTTCGATCGGACCAAAAAAATTGGTTTCGAAATTGTTTTTGATTTCGGCCGTAGGAATTTCTTCTATCGGACCGGTAATGCCTACGCCGGCATTGTTGATGACTACGTCTATTCTTTTTGAGATTGAAATCACTTTATCCACCGCAAGTTGAATGCTCTCGGTATTTCGAACATCCAGCGCAATTAACGGAAATAACGAATTGGTTATTTTTTCCGGATTTCGGCTCGTCCCGTAAACGGTGAATCCTTTGTGAAATAAAAACTCGCCTATCGCCTTTCCTATGCCGGAGGAACCGCCTGTGATTAATACTACTTTACTCATGTTGTTATGTTATGTCTTGTCCAAATTGTATTGTATAACCATTGTTGTCATAAATGGCAAACTCTTTCATTCCCCAATCAAAGGTTTCGAGTTCGTATACAATTTTAACGTTATTTTTTAATTGTTTCCAAAGCAACTCCACATCATCTACTTTAATATAAAATGTCCCTGTAAAAGAAGGCTTGTCAAATGAAGTATGCTTATTGGGCTTAGCAATCATTAATTCACAATCGTCTTTAAATAAAGATGCCCATTGCCATTCTTCACTAATATTGCCACAAGTAAAGTCCAAAATATTACAATAGAAATCAACTGTTTCCTGTAACTCTTCAGTCCAAATAATTGGTATAATAGGTTGAAAATTCATTTGTATTTTAATTTGGTTAAATATAAAAAACTAAACCAATCTTTTAGCGCAATTTTATTCCTAATCCATGATTTTCGCTTAGCTCAATGATTCCGTTTACGATATGACTTCCTTTAGCGATGTCGTTGGCGATGAGATTGGCACCGTCCAAATCGGCATAATCACACAAAGGCGCTAAAACCGCTCCGGCGGAAATTCCGATAGTCGACTCTGTCATGCAGCCTATCATGATTTTAAATCCCAACTTGCGCGCTTCTGCTATCATTGCCAAAGCCGGCGTTAGGCCGCCGCATTTGACTAATTTGATATTGATACTGCGGTAATGCGGCTGCAACTTTTCCAAATCGGCACTGGTTTGACAGTCTTCATCCGCCATCCAATTGGCCAATGCATTGGAATGCAAATTCGAATATTGCTCCACTCCTTTTTTCATAGGTTGTTCCAGATAAGTAAAGTGGGCAACATCAGGATAATTTTCCAACCAAAGACAATCTTGGGCGGTGAAACTTCCGTTAGAATCTAAAGCGATATTTAGGTTTGATTCTGATAACTTACGGATATCGCTTTCACTGAAGTGATTGCATTTTACTTTGAAATAACGCCAATCTGATTGAGCCATTTTTTGCAATTGCTGCTCAACGGAATCCACGCTAATGGTAATGGAAGATTCCGGCAGTTGGTTAAAATGGATTTTGTTCTGTGTCAAAAAGGATTGCTTTTCGAGTTTACCAAACAAATCCCAATAAGCACAATCTAAGGCCGAACGCAAAAAACTCGGCAATTCCAACGTGAGTAGAAAAGCGTAAAATTCGGTTGGATGAACAATACTTTGCTTTTCAATCACCGATTGCAGGCGATTCAAAATGACTTGAAAGTCGTTTAAGTTGATGTCGTAATAATCTATGGCAGTACATTCGCCATAACCCTTTTCCCCATGGCTTTGGAGCGATACAATCAAAGCTTCTCGGAAGGTATAATTCCCATACGCAATGGCAAAGGTTTCTTTGAGTTGGAGTTGGACTATTTGCCGATGTAGGATCATGGTGTAAAAATAAAAAATCCCGCTTTGCTGTAACAACCAAACGGGATTCTTTTTTTTAAAAAACGGCAAGCGACCTACATCGCACCGCTACAACCACATACCTTTGCTATGTTCCCATCCTGGAGGATTTTGTAGGAGCTGGTCGTGTAGGACTTGCCGCTGCAAATATACAATCTTTTTATTTTTTTGCAATAATTTAAGACCATAATAAATATATTTGTGAGAGAAAATCAGATTGAAAAAACATGAAATTACATAACCTTTTCATAACCACATTTTTAGCACTAAACTTAGCAAGTTGCGGCGATAGTCAGGCAGAGAAACAAAAGTATTTCAGCTTTGATGAGAGTCAGTTAAAGTCGATGTACCAAGCCACAGACAGAGTGAATTTCACCCTATTGAACAAAGAAAACAAAACCATCGACAGTGTGGTTTATTTTTCCAATGGCGAACGATTGGGTTCCGTGAAAGGGAATGAGAAATTTTCATTGGATTTGAATGGCAAAAAATTGGGCTACCATCAGCTCAAGGCGTTGGTATATTTTGATAATGACACTGTTTCAACTAAAACACGCATAGAAGTTGCCTCCGGAGTGGTGCCGAAATTACTGAAATATACCGTAGTGAATAGCTATCCGCACGATGTGAATGCTTTTATTGAAGGCTACGAATTTTACAACGACACATTAATAGAAAGTACCGGTTCTCCTAGCGGAACTACTTATTTGTCCTATGTAGCTAAAGTGGATTATAAAACCGGAAAAGCCATCAAACAAGTGGGTTTAGATAAAAAATATTTTGGTGAAGGCACTACGGTTATCAATGGTAAAATTTACCAATTGACTTGGCAAAATCAAGAAGGTTTTGTGTACGATGCCAAAACCATGAAAAAGATAAAATCTTTTAAATATGACAAACCGGTTGAAGGTTGGGGAATGACCAACGACGGCAAAGTGATTTACCATTCCGACGGTACTGAAAAGATTTGGACTTTAGATCCTGAAACGTTGAAGTTGACTAATTTTATTAATGTGTACACCAACGACAGTAAAATTAAAAGTGTCAACGAATTGGAATGGATTAACGGAAAAATTTACGGCAATATTTGGCAAAAAGACGCTATCGCAGTCATTAATCCTACCACTGGTGCGGTAGAAGCGGTTTTAGATTTATCGGCTTTGCGAGCGCAAGTAACCAATAAAGAAGCGGAAGTACTTAACGGTATTGCTTACAGAAAATCGACCAATACCATTTTTGTGACCGGAAAAAATTGGAATAAAACTTTTGAAATTAAGGTTACGCCATAAAAAACATAACCGAAAATTCGCCCATTGAACTTTTAAATAATGGGCGAATTTGCGGTTCTTATTTACTTCTTCACCACATATTCCATTTTTACAGTATCATAGACCCATTTGATGTCTTGCTTTTTTCCTTTTTGAGTAACAGAACCGTCGGCATTTAAAATGAATTCGAAACCGTCTTTGCGCATTTTTTCTCGGGTTTCGCTGGCTGTTTTGTTTTTGTCTAAAAATACTTTCTCCACGATATGAGTGTTGGATTGCGTATTGGAAAAGACTTGTTTTTTAGAAGCTATTTCATAAATAACACTGTAATTAGTAGTAGTGTCTTCCGTTTTTAAATCGGTTTTTTGTTGGGTTACTTCGGTCCAAGAGAGCAAATACAATTTGGTTCCCGAAGCCGTTACAACGGTCAACTTACAATTGGTTGGCTTAAAAATAGCATCCGCCGGTTTGATGATGATGGCGTCTTTCTCTTTACCGTTTTCGGTAATGGTGAGTTGGAAGTTACCCTTTTTGACTTCGGCTACCAGGTTATCAACTTTAGCTAATCCGGCAGCTGCGGTTGGTTTTGCTCCGTTCCGTTGGGCTTCGCCTCGGGTCTTTTTCTGACTGTAGGTGTTAAGACTCAACAAAGCCATAAAAGTTAAAATCACAATTTTTTTCATGAGTATTGTTTTGGTTAGGAATTCGGTAACCAATATACAAAATATTCATTTCGAGGCGTGTTAAATAAAAAAAACCGAGCCATTACTGACTCGGTTACTTCGTACTTATATTTATAAAAGACCAACGCCTCCTGGTTACTTCACTTCCTCGAATTCTACATCCTGAGTGTTATCGCCTTGCGTTTCGGCTTGCGGTTGGGCTTCTTGGGCTTGACCTTCGCCTTGGGCTTTGTACATTTCTTCGGAAGCATTTTTCCAAGCTTCGTTGATTTTGTCTAAAGCCGGTTGAATGGTAGCAATATCTTTGGTTTCGTATGCTGTTTTCAACTCGTCTAACGCAGTTTGGATAGCGGTTTTGTTACCTTCGGATAATTTATCTCCGAATTCACCCAACTGTTTCTCGGTTTGGAAAATCATGCTGTCGGCTTCGTTCAACTTGTCGGCTTTTTCTTTGGCCAAACGGTCGTTTTCAGCATTCATTTCAGCATCTTTCTTCATTCTTTCAATTTCTTCCGGAGTTAAGCCTGAAGAAGCTTCGATACGAATGTCGTGTGATTTTCCGGTTCCTTTATCCGTAGCCGATACTTTGATGATACCATTGGCATCGATATCGAAAGTTACTTCAATTTGAGGCACACCTCTTGGGGCCGGCGGAATACCGTCTAAGTGGAAACGTCCGATGGTTTTGTTATCCGCAGCCATTGCTCTTTCTCCTTGCAATACGTGGATTTCCACACTTGGTTGGTTGTCTACAGCAGTGGAGAATACTTGCGATTTTTTGGTCGGGATAGTGGTGTTGGCTTCAATTAATTTAGTCATCACATTACCCATCGTTTCAATTCCTAAAGACAAAGGCGTAACGTCTAACAACAATACATCTTTTACATCTCCGGTTAAAACACCACCTTGAATAGCCGCACCAATCGCTACTACTTCATCCGGATTAACGCCTTTAGAAGGTTTTTTACCAAAGAATTTTTCAACTTGCTCTTGGATTACCGGGATTCTGGTAGAACCACCTACTAAGATTACTTCGTCGATATCTGAAGTGGATAAACCTGCATCTTTTAACGCTTTGGCAACCGGTTCCATAGAACGTTTTACCAAGCTTTCAGCCAATTGCTCAAATTTAGCACGAGTCAACGTTTTTACCAAGTGTTTCGGTCCTGAAGCAGTAGCCGTAACATAAGGCAAGTTGATTTCGGTTTGCGTAGAAGAAGACAACTCGATTTTAGCTTTCTCGGCCGCTTCTTTCAAACGTTGCAATGCCATTGGATCTTTGCGCAAATCAACACCTTCTTCGCTGTTGAATTCGTTCGCCATCCAGTCGATAATTACTTGATCGAAGTCGTCACCTCCTAAGTGCGTGTCACCGTTGGTTGACAATACTTCAAATACGCCATCACCTAATTCTAAAACAGAGATATCGAAAGTACCGCCACCTAAGTCGTATACCGCAATTTTTTGGTCTTTTCCTGATTTGTCTAATCCGTAAGCCAAGGCAGCTGCTGTTGGCTCGTTGATGATACGCATTACTTTTAAACCGGCGATTTCTCCTGCTTCTTTGGTAGCCTGACGTTGGGCATCGTTAAAGTAAGCCGGAACCGTAATCACGGCTTCAGTTACTGCTTGACCCAAATAATCTTCGGCTGTTTTTTTCATTTTTTGGAGTGTCATTGCTGACAATTCTTGTGGGGTGTACAAACGACCATCGATGTCGACACGTGGTGTATCGTTGTCGCCTTTTACCACTTTGTAAGCTACTGTTGAAGCTTCTTTAGCGCTTTCAGTATATTTGTTCCCCATAAAACGTTTGATAGACGCTATGGTTTTGGTTGGATTAGTCACTGCTTGTCTTTTAGCAGGATCACCCACTTTGATTTCACCGCCTTCTACGAATGCGATTACAGACGGTGTTGTTCTTTTACCTTCTGCGTTAGCAATTACTACCGGTTCTCCACCTTCCATAACGGCCACACAAGAGTTGGTTGTACCTAAGTCGATACCAATAATTTTTCCCATTTTATTTTCTCCTTTTTGTTTATTTTTTTTTGATTATTCCTCTACGAGTGAATAGTACTTTGTGTTGTACGGTTTGCCAAATGACAACTATTGTGCCATGGGGAAATTGAACCTAAATTGTCAGTTTTGCGTATATTTTGCTGACAAGATGACATTTTGATTTAGGAATTGGGATTTAGGATTTAGGATTTTTGAGGTTTATTGCCTGTTTGGAAGAATAGAAGATTAATAGATTGGTGACGAGAAAAGCATAATAACCCCATTTGATTTGTCGCCAATGTTCAAAAGAACTTTCTAATAAAATAATATACAAAAGCGTTAGCATTATTACTATGGTATTTGCTAAGGCCAACTTATTTAAAAGTCTTATCCTGTTAGAAAAAGACAACAAAATCAAACTGAAAGAGATTACAATAATTACATCAAACAGCAAAGAAATCACTATCCCTAAATCTTTGTACCATTCTTCTTTTTTGAACGACTTGGAGACTTCCTCTTCAAATTCTTTGAAAGTTGTGTCTTGAATGGCATAAATAGAAAAACTGGCTATTTGAAATCCATTAAAGGATAGATCATCTACCACAACATTGTAGATATTTTGAAGAAAAGTTTTCTCTATTAGTTTTCCGTTTGCGTCATATTCATCATAGGATTTTAATAAACCATTTTTCCTGTTCTCACAAGAATCATAAAACGGCGCAAACAATAACAAAAATCCCAATAAGGATAACAAACGAAGTTTTCTGGAAGTTTTCATAGGATAAAATTTAAAGGTTCTTAAGACAATCTTAAGACAACTTACCAAAGCGTATGCCAAAAAAAATCCCAACCTGTGTGGTTGGGATTTTCTATTTAGTCGTTCATCGAAATCAGGAACTCATCGTTGTTTCGAGTCTTCTTAATCTTATCATTAATGGTATCCATAGCTTCCACCGGATTCATATCGGCCAAGAACTTACGCAATATCCACATGCGTTGCAGTGTTTTTTCGTCCAACAATAAATCGTCTCGACGTGTGCTGGAAGACGTTAAATCGATAGCCGGGAAAATTCGGCGGTTGGCAATTTTTCTATCCAACTGCAACTCCATATTACCGGTACCTTTAAATTCTTCGAAAATTACTTCGTCCATTTTAGAACCGGTTTCGGTTAAGGCCGTAGCAATTATACTTAAAGAGCCTCCGTTTTCTACGTTACGAGCGGCACCAAAGAAACGTTTAGGTTTTTGTAAGGCGTTGGCATCTACTCCACCCGACAATACTTTACCGGAAGCCGGTTGTACGGTGTTGTAAGCACGTGCCAAACGCGTAATCGAATCCAATAAAATCACCACATCGTGTCCGCACTCCACCAAACGTTTGGCTTTTTCCAAAACAATATTGGCAATTTTCACGTGTTCCGAGGGTTCTCTGTCGAAAGTAGAAGCAATCACTTCACCACGAACACTGCGCTGCATGTCGGTTACCTCTTCCGGTCTTTCGTCGATTAGTAAAACCAACAAATATACTTCAGGGTGATTGGCGGCAATGGCGTTGGCAATGTCTTTTAACAACATCGTTTTACCGGTTTTGGGTTGCGCGACTATCATACCGCGTTGCCCTTTACCAATAGGGGAAAACAAATCTATAACACGGGTGGAAACACTGGCTTGTTTATCGGCGATGTTGAATTTTTCTTTAGGAAAAATTGGCGTTAAATGTTCAAATGACACTCGGTCTCTCACCACTTGCGGATCGTGACCGTTAATTTTTAACACTTTTACCAAAGGGAAGAACTTCTCTCCTTCTTTAGGCGGACGCACCACTCCTTTCACCGTATCTCCGGTTTTCAAACCGAACAATCGGATTTGTGAAGTCGACAAATAAATATCATCCGGCGATGCTAAATAGTTGTAATCGGAAGAACGCAAAAAACCATAACCGTCGGGCATCATTTCCAAAACGCCTTCGCTTTCAATGATACCGTCAAATTCGTAGTCGGCATCTCTGAAATTATTTTGTTTTTTTCCTTTAAAATTAGGGTTATTCGAATTGCCGTTACCGTTGTTTTGCGGTTTATTCGTGGAATTTTCGGCTGAACTTTGGGAAGAATTTTGATGTTTGTGGCGGTTTTGTCGATTCTCTTCCGGAGCAACATCGGGTTGGTTTTCGGTAACTTCAGCACTTGGCTTGGCTGTGGTTTCGGCTTCCGCAGAAACTTCTGTAGTTAGCGTTTCCTGTTGGGTGAACTCGTTATTATTTCTATTGTTGCTTTTTTTGTCAAATGGCTTTTTGAATTTATTCTTTTTGCTTTCAAAAACCGGTTTATCTACTGTTGGAGCGGCGGGAGTTTCATCTTGCGAAAACAAATCATTGGCATTGGATTCAGGCTCTTTTGGACTAGCCGTGATGCGCGTTCGCTTTGTTTTAGACTCTTTGGCTTTAGGTGCTTCCGGGTCCGACTTGCTTTCTTCGGCAACAGTTTTACTCTGGTGTTCCAAAATTTGCGCAATCAATACGTCTTTTTTGGCACCGGCTACTTTTATGGTTTTGGCCAACTTGGCAATTTCTTGAAGCTCAGTAAGCTTCATTTCTTTTAAGGCGGAAATATCAAACATCGATACTGTGGTGAATAAAATTATATTTTTCGGAAAATACTAAAAAATGTGGGTAGAAAAATGGTATAGAAACATCCGAAGATGAAGTACTTGCGGATTTGCAATGCAATAATACAAATAATATTTTAGGATGCAATAGTATTTTTTAAAAAGAAACTTTATTTTTGTGCACCTATTTCAAGATTATGTTTAGAGTACAAACTTATTATTTAATCGTCAGCTTACTTATTACCGGGGTATTGCCGTTTTTGTTCCCTTTGTGGACAGTTGCGGAAAAACCGTTTTATTTTATGGCTGATATTGTTTATGTGAGTTTGTTTGGCTTAAGCACCACACTCTCATTATTAAGCATTTTATCTCACGCAAAAAGACAACAACAATTTGTCATGGGCAGATTGAATATCATATTGAATTTAATTTTATTAGGATTATTTGTGTATCGAACACTAAGCGCATCTGGAGGAACTACTGCTGTTCCTGAGAAAGGTGTTGGGATGTTCCTACCTGTTTTTTCTATCGTATTCTTGGTTTTGGCCAACAAAGCCATCAAAAAGGATGAAGATCTTGTAAAATCTGTGGATCGATTGCGATAAACCTATAAACTTAGTTTTTTAGTGCTGCGAAAAACCCGAATCTTATGGTTCGGGTTTTTTATTTGGAGCTATTTGCTACGCCAGTCGCTGTGCTCGTGTCCCGCTTTTCGATACAATCTTTTCTCTACACACGAACGAAGCGACTGCCGAAGGAATCGGGGCTAAAAAGGGCAATAACAAAAATCAATCAGACATTCAAAAATCATAAATCCCAAATCATAAATCATAAATCCTAACTATTTTTTCCCTAACTCAATAATCTCCAAACTCTGAATTCTATCGCCATCAATCTCAAAACGCAACATCGTTCGCACCTGATGGAATCCGTATATTCCGCAAGCACCGGGATTCATGTGCAGTAAATTCAACTGCTTATCAAACTGGACCTTCAAAATATGTGAATGGCCGCAAATAAAAAGCTTAGGCGGACTGTTCTGAATTTCTAATCGGATGGCTTGGTTGTACTTACCGGGATAACCACCGATGTGGGTAATCCAAACATCAACCCCTTCACACATAAAACGATTGTGCAACGGGAATTCCATTCGAGCCTTGTCATCATCAATATTTCCGTAAACGGCTCGCAAAGGTTTGATGGCTTTGATAGTATCGGTCACTTGCAAATCGCCTATATCACCGGCATGCCAAACTTCATCGGCTAAACGAACATATTTCAGGATGGATTCATCTATATGACTGTGCGTGTCGGAAAGGAGCAGGATTTTTTTCAAAGTAAAAGGTACTAAGGTTCTAAGGTACTGAGGTTGCAAATATAAGTAACGAAATTATGAAAACTTTAAACATGAAAATTAAAATCCTTTGTACCTTTACGCCTCAAAATTTAGGCCTAATACCTTGAGATATTTTATAGAATTAGCTTACAGAGGAACAAATTACCACGGATGGCAATACCAACCGGACGCTAATTCCGTACAAGAAACCCTGAACAAAGCTTTATCTGTTTTACTGAAGAAAGAAATTGACGTAGTGGGTGCCGGCCGCACTGATACAGGTGTACACGCTAAACAAATGTATGCGCATTTTGATTACGATACGGAAATCGAAGGTCCGAAATTGGTCCATAAACTCAATTCCTACTTACCGAAAGACATCGTAATCTACAAAATCATTCCCGTAGCTGATGAGGCACATGCCCGATTTGATGCGACCAAAAGAACCTATGAATACCACATTCATACGTTTAAAGACGCTTTTGAATCTGATGGGAGTTGGCTACATTCTTTGCCGCTCGATATTGCTAAAATGAACGAAGCTTGCCGAATTCTTTTCCAACACCATGACTTCGAATGCTTTTCTAAAACCCATTCCGACGTTAGAACTTTTAATTGTGTTATTTTTGAAGCTCATTGGCAACAAAACGGAACCCAATTGGTTTTTACCATTTCGGCCGATAGATTTCTACGCAACATGGTTAGGGCCATAGTCGGAACGATGATTAACATTGGATTAGGCAAAATAAATCTCGACGATTTTGAAAAAATAATTGAAAGTAAAGACCGAGGAAAAGCCGGATTTTCGGTACCGGCACACGGCCTATACTTAACCCAAATTGAATACGACTATATACAATAAAATGCAAGCAAAAGCTTTCGATACAAAATTATTCAAACGCATCTTACAATACACTAAGCCTTATAAAAAAAGGTATTATGGTGTGGTTTTGTTTGCTGTTTTACTTTCTGTTTTTGCAGCACTTCGCCCTTATTTACTGAAGCAAACCGTTGATTTATACATTGAGCCAAAAGACGAAAACGGTTTGCTGTTTTACATCATTATTATGGCTGTGGTTTTACTCTTGGAAACTTTGTCTCAATTTTACTTTGTTTACTGGGCCAACTGGCTTGGCCAAGACATTATTAAAGACATCCGAACCAAGCTTTTCAAACACATGCTGAGTTTTCGTATGAAGTATTTTGACCATGCGCCGGTGGGACAATTGGTTACTCGTTCTGTCTCGGATATCGAACAAATTGCCAAAATTTTCAGCCAAGGATTATTCATGATTATAAGTGATTTGTTGAAAATGTTGGTGGTTTTGGTGTTTATGTTCTACATGAACTGGCGTCTGACCTGGATAGTGATTATAGCGATGCCGATATTGGTTTACGTAACCAGAATTTTCCAACGAAAAATGCAAGTGGCTTTTGAAGAAGTACGCAATCAGGTAGCCAACATGAACACTTTTGTACAGGAAAGGGTTACGGGTATGAAAATTGTCCAACTCTTTAACCGAGAAGCCATTGAATACGAAAAGTTTAAAGAAATCAATCAGAAGCATAACAAAGCTTGGATTAAAACCATACTATACAACTCAATCTTCTTCCCTATTGCGGATATCATATCTTCTTTAACCTTAGGTGCTGTTATTTTGTACGGAGGTTTTCATATCCTTGATGGCGATAAGTTTACCACTTTCGGGGATTTGTTTTCGTACACCATGTTCATTTCGATGTTGTTCAACCCTTTGCGTCAAATAGCCGATAAATTCAATGAGATGCAAATGGGAATGATCGCAGCCAATCGTGTTTTTGATATTTTGGATGCTGATAAAGACGTTCAAAAAGACGGTAACCTCATAGCCCAACACCTTAAAGGGAATATCCGATTTGAAAATGTTGTGTTTAGCTATAACGATAAGGAAAACGTACTAAAAGGTATTAATTTAAAAGTCAACCAAGGCGAAACAATTGCCATAGTCGGTGCTACCGGAGCCGGAAAATCAACGATTATTAATTTGCTGAATCGTTTTTACGAAATCAATTCCGGAGAAATTTACATAGACGATCAAAACATCAATGACTTCCAACTGGAAAGCTTACGACAACAAATTGCCATTGTATTGCAGGATGTATTTTTATTTGCCGATACCATTCACAATAACATAACGCTCAACAATCCAAAAATCAGTCGTAAAGATGTAATTGAAGCGGCAAAGAAAATTGGCGTTCATAAATTTATTAAAACCCTGCCTGGCGGATATGACTATGATGTAAAAGAACGCGGCGTGATGTTGTCATCGGGTCAGAGACAGTTGATTGCCTTTCTTCGTGCTTATGTGAATAATCCGAGCATATTAATTTTAGATGAAGCCACCTCTTCTATTGACACTTACAGTGAGGAGCTCATTCAGAAAGCCACTGAGAAAATAACAGAAGGGAGAACTTCCATCATTATTGCACATCGTTTGGCTACCATTATCAATGCCGATAAAATCATAGTGATGGACAAGGGTCAAATTGTGGAAGAAGGCAAACACCAAGAGCTGATTAATCGTGAACAAGGATTTTATAAAAATTTATACGATTCGCAGTTTGCCTCCGAAGTATAGCACTTCAATTTAGTTACATTTGCCAAAACTTGAACTAAAAAATGCTTTTTAACTCCATTCATTTTGCTGTTTTTTTACCGATAGTATTGACGCTCTATTGGATGATTAATCCTAAAAAAGTCAATTGGCAAAATATTTTATTATTGGCGGCCAGCTACTTCTTCTATGCTTGCTGGGATTGGAGATTTTTATTTTTGCTGCTATTTTCAACTTTCCTTGATTTCTTTACCGGTATCAAAATGGAAAAATCGGCAACTGATTCCCATAAAAAAATTTGGTTTTGGATTAGTATAGTAGTCAACTTAGGGTTCTTAGGTGTTTTTAAATATTATGACTTTTTTGCCGTTTCTCTTAGTCAAAGTTTGTCACATGTAGGCATTCAAGCTAACCCGCTCACTCTTGATATTGTTTTACCGGTAGGTATTTCATTTTATACATTCCATGGCCTTTCTTATGTTATAGATATATACTTCAACCGTATAAAATCGGAAAAAAACTTTATCGATTATGCTTTATTTGTTAGCTTTTTCCCATTGTTAGTTGCCGGTCCTATTGAAAGGGCAACACATCTTTTACCACAAATAAAAAACGAAAGAAAGTTCGATTACCATCAGGCTGTTGACGGCATGAGACAAATTTTATGGGGTTTGTTTAAAAAAATTGTCATCGCCGACAGTTGTGCTGTTTTTGCCAATGATATTTTTCAAAATTATACAGACTATTCGGGTAGCACTTTAGTATTGGGCGCTCTATTTTTTGCGTTTCAAATCTATGGAGATTTTTCAGGGTATTCAGATATTGCTTTAGGTACTGCAAAACTTTTTGGTATTGACCTGCTCCGTAACTTTGCATATCCTTATTTTTCGAGAGATATTGCCGAGTTTTGGCGCCGATGGCATATTTCATTGTCTTCGTGGTTTAAAGACTATTTGTACATTCCATTGGGCGGCAGTAAAGGTGGAAATTGGATTAAGATAAGAAATACGTTTATTATTTTTATAGTCAGTGGCTTTTGGCACGGTGCCAATTGGACTTTTATCTTTTGGGGCTTGTTGAATGCTTTTTTTATCTTACCTGCTGTACTGTTAAAAACCAATAGAGTTAATATGGATATAGTAGCGCAAGGAAGATTATTTCCTAACTTCAATGAACTGCTATCCATTTTTATAACTTTTTTGCTCACTACTTTTGCTTGGATTTTTTTCAGGGCCGAAAATATTGGTGAAGCCTTTGCCTATGTTGGTAAAATTTGCTCATCTTCTATTTTAAGTCTGCCAGAATTTACCGGTATGAGTTTGTCAATTTATACCTTTTTCTTTTTGGTAATAATGATAACCATTGAATGGATTGGCAGAGACAAGCAACATGGTTTACAAAGCTTAGGTATTGGTTGGAAAAAACCATTGAGATGGAGTATGTACACCATTTTGGTACTTTCTATTTACTATTTTTCTTCTATTGGGTCTAATCAGGAGTTTATTTATTTTCAATTCTAAATGAAACTTTTTTTAAAAAATACCGCTTTTTTCGGTTTGACGACCATAGTTGTTGCCTTTATTTTACAATTAGGTTTATCCATTAGAATTTCAAACAAACAGGTTACTGGCTATGACAATTGGGATAGCTTATCTGACCAAAAAGCCGACTTGGTTTTATTAGGCAGTTCACGTTGCTGGGGGCATTTTAATCCGGCCTTTTTTGAAAAAAGCTACAATGTAAAAACCCTCAACTTAGGCATGAACGGACACTCCGAGTTGACGGCAATCCGACTCCGGTTGGAAAATTACTTATCAAAGAATCCAACACCAAAATTTGCGTTATTGAGTTTTGATCCCTTTGTACAACCGGGAGATTTACAAAACACCAATTTTACCGACAAAGACAAATATGCCCGATTTGCATTTTTTCCTTCCGAAGAGAATTTGCCTTTGGTGGATTACTTTCAATTTTCCAATACTGAAAAGTATGTGCCGTTATATGCTGTCTTCAAATATCGGTTGTTAAAAGACTGTTTGTTATTGGACAAAACCAATGTTTTTCCAAAAGGATATGGCGAAAACACAGACCATTGGGATACAATCAAGCATCCGCTAAGTGATGAAGTCAAAAAGTTCTTTATCAAGGATGATGACTATCCCAAATTAAAAAAGGAACTGACAGCTTTCTACAAATTCTGTCAACAAAAAAACATAAAATTGTTGTGCATTCAAACCCCTATTTGTAAAACCTTATCCCATCACAAAAAGTTTAAGGAATCGGTAACTTTATGCCAAAGCATTGGTATTCCAATAATTGATGCAAACTATCCTGAAATCTCTTCCAATATTGGCTTTTTCTACAATTCAAATCATTTAAACTTGAAAGGCGTCAATCAAATGAATAAATTGCTCTATGAGGAGAAAGAATTGAAGCGTTTTTTTAAAATAAATCCTTAAATTCGCAGTCGCTAATCATTCAGATGTCACTGGCAACAGGGACGGCATTCTATCAATTTAAAATAATCTTTTAAACATGAAATACGATATTATTGTTTTAGGAAGTGGACCGGGCGGTTATGTTACTGCCATCCGTGCTTCGCAATTGGGCTTTAAAGTAGCCGTAATAGAAAAAGAAAACCTTGGAGGTATTTGTTTGAATTGGGGTTGTATTCCAACCAAAGCATTATTGAAATCGGCTCAGGTTTTTGACTACCTAAAACATGCTTCAGATTATGGTTTGACCGTAAAAGAATTTGACAAAGATTTCAATGCCGTTATTGCCCGTTCACGCAGTGTAGCCGATGGCATGAGTAAGGGGGTTCAATTCTTAATGAAGAAAAATAAAATTGACGTTATTGATGGTTTCGGCAAAGTAAAACCGGGCAAAAAAGTAGCGGTTACAGCTGCAGATGGCAAAGTAACTGAATACAGTGCGGACCATATTATTATTGCTACAGGAGCTCGTTCGAGAGAGTTGCCAAACTTACCGCAAGATGGTGTAAAAGTAATCGGTTATCGTCAGGCAATGACTTTACCAAGTCAGCCAAAGAAAATGATTGTAGTAGGTTCCGGTGCTATTGGTGTGGAATTCGCTCATTTTTACAACTCGATGGGAACAGAAGTTACCATAGTGGAGTTTATGCCGAATGTAGTTCCGGTAGAAGACGAAGACATCTCAAAACAATTTGAGCGTTCGTTGAAAAAATCCGGTATCAATGTGATGACCAACTCTTCTGTAGAAAAAATCGATACCAGCGGAAATGGCGTAAAGGCTTTTGTTAAAACCGCTAAAGGTGAAGAAGTTTTAGAAGCCGACATCTTGTTATCGGCCGTTGGTATTAAAACCAATATTGAAAACATCGGATTGGAAGAAACCGGTATCAAAACTGATAAAGATAAAATTTTGGTAAACGAATTTTACCAAACCAATGTAGCCGGTTATTATGCTATTGGCGATGTAACTCCCGGTCAAGCATTAGCGCACGTAGCTTCTGCAGAAGGTATTTTATGTGTGGAAAAAATTGCCGGTTTACATGTGGAGCCATTAGATTACGGAAATATTCCGGGTTGTACATATGCTACGCCTGAAATTGCTTCGGTAGGTTTGACTGAGAAAGCGGCTAAAGAAAAAGGATACGAATTAAAAATCGGTAAATTTCCGTTCACTGCCTCAGGAAAAGCCAAAGCAGCAGGAACTCCGGATGGTTTTGTAAAAGTAATTTTCGATGCCAAATACGGTGAATGGTTAGGATGTCATATGATTGGCGCCGGTGTAACCGATATGATTGCAGAAGCTGTTGTAGCCCGTAAATTAGAAACTACAGGTCACGAAATCCTGAAAGCAGTACACCCACATCCAACGATGAGTGAAGCCGTAATGGAAGCGGTAGCCGATGCTTACGGAGAAGTAATTCACTTGTAATTCACAATTAACAAAGCATAAAAAAAAACCATCCGAGAATCGGATGGTTTTTTTATTGTTGATAACATTTAATTTTTGGCTTTCAAAGCTTTGTACTTGTCGGTCATTTCAAGTGCATTGTAAACGCTCATCAGTGTTTTCTTGGCGGCATCATTGTCAGGTTGCAACTCATAAGCCTTTTCTAAGTATGGTAGAACAGCTTTAAAGTTCTTCTCTCGCTCGGCTTTTAAAACATCATAGCGTTTGTTGTCTTTTTCAGAAGTTCCTAATTTGTTCATTTCATTGACAAACTTTTCATCTGCTCTCAATAATAACTCAGCAAGATTTAAATTAGCATTAAAATAATTAGGATCTATTTCCAATGCTCTTTTATAATATTTTTCAGCATCAGCAATCTTATTAGCATTTCCGGCTATGACACCAAGATTGTAAATCAAATCAGCGTTATTTGGATTATTGGCTAAAGCTTGACTAACTAACTTTGTATAAGTGTCAAAATCGTTTACTTTTAAATATAAATCCGCCTCGGTTAAGATTAGAGAAGTGTCATCAGGATTAGCAATACGAGCTTCTGCCACAGCAGACTTAGCTTCATCAATTTTACCTTTTTCAACCAAAATCAGAGCTATATTCTTGTAAATCTCACCTCTTTTAGAAGATGTCTTCTCATCTCTTGGTTTTTCATGAGATCCTGATTTTAAAAACAAATCTCTCTCTGCTTTATTATTAAAAGCCTCTTCTTGCTTTGAAGTCTTATTGTATGCATAAAAAATAGTATACTCACCGGTATAGTTCAATTTCTTCAACTCATAATAATATTGCAATGCGGTATCATAGTCTGCTGCATTCACCGAAAAACTAGCAGCATAAAAAAGCTTGTCAACATCTTTACTATCTAATTTATATACAGAATAAAGTATTTGCGAAGCTTCTTTATCACGTTTTTGCTCACCTAAGGCAATAGCATAACTAACTAACTCCTGTTTATAAAAACCAATCTTAGTGAGAATATCATCAGTAAACGTCTTTTTCCCGATTCTTTTTTCAAACTCTAATGCTGCATTTAAACCTTTCTCAATATCATCTACCTTTTTAGGTGTCACAATTGATGCTTTTTGAGCAGGAGTTATTGTTGGACCAAGAGATTTAATTTCAACAAGAGGCAACATCGCCTTATAGAAACCGACAGCAATTTTATCTGATTCTTCTGTCGCTAAACTCTCCAATTTTGTCAAATTTGATTTATATTCGACTACCTCTTCAGGCTTTGGAGATTCTTTACTGTAAATCTTTTTCAACCCTTTTAACTCGTCTTTTTGAGCAAAAGTTGAAAAGGAAACTATCATGGCCGAAGCCATTACAAGGTGTTTAATTTTCATGTGGTATTATTTTAAATTATTCTTCAGAAGCAGAAGTTTCAGTTGAAGTTTCCCCTTCATTTACATCATTGATGTCTGCATCGGTGTCAACTTCCTCAGATTCTTCTTCTTTCATTACTTTAGTAACTGCAGCGATAGAGTCGTTTCCTTTGATATTAATCAAACGAACCCCTTGCGTAGCTCTTCCCATTACTCTTAAATCAGACACTTCCATTCTGATGGTCAAGCCCGATTTGTTGATTATCATCAAGTCATCCATATCCGTTACGGCATTAATAGAAATAAGCGCTCCGGTTTTTTCGGTAATGTTCAAAGTCTTTACTCCTTTTCCACCACGGTTGGTGATTCTGTACACATCTTCACCATCATCATCCACCAATTTGGTACGTTTACCATAACCGTTTTCAGTCACCACCAACAATTGGGTTTCATTAATATCTTCCTTGTTTACAGAAACCATACCAATCACTTCGTCTTTTTCGTCGGCTAAGGTAATTCCGCGAACACCCGAAGCGGTTCTTCCCATAGGACGGGTTTTTTCTTCTTCGAAACGAACCAATTTTCCTGATTTTACAGCAATCAACACTTGGCTGTCTCCATTGGTTAGTTTGGCTTCTAATAATTCGTCGTCTTCTCTGATGGTAATAGCATTGATACCGTTTTGGCGCGGACGAGAATATTGCTCCAAAGGTGTTTTTTTCACCTGACCTTGTTTGGTCGCCATAATTACATAATGACTGTTGATGTATTCTTCGTCTTTTAAGTCTTGCGTGCAGATAAAAGCTTTTACTTTATCGTCTTGCTCAATATTGATTAGGTTTTGAATAGCACGTCCTTTACTGGTTTTACTTCCCTCCGGAATTTCATACACACGCATCCAATAACATTTTCCTTTTTGAGTAAAGAATAATAGGTATTGGTGATTTGTAGCCACAAACAAGTGCTCTAAGAAATCCTGATCACGAGTTCCTGCGCTTTTTTGTCCGACTCCGCCGCGATTTTGGGTTTTGTATTCGGATAAGTTGGTACGTTTGATGTAACCGGCATGTGAAATGGTTATCACCACATTCTCATCCGCAATCAAATCTTCGATACTTACATCGCCACCGGAATATTCGATAGCAGAACGACGCGCATCACCATATTTATCTCTGATTTCAATTAACTCATCTTTGATTAATTGCATTCTTAATTCTTTACTTGCCAATAAATCTTTCAAGTGCTGAATTAATTTCATGATTTCTTCGTATTCCGCTCTTAACTTGTCTTGCTCTAATCCGGTCAACTGACGCAAACGCATTTCAACAATAGCACGGGCTTGAATATCGGTTAAGCTGAAACGCTCAATCAATTTGGTACGGGCTTCGTCTCCGTCTTTAGACGAACGAATCAAAGCAATTACTTCATCAATGTTGTCAGAAGCGATAATCAAACCTTCTAAGATATGTGCTCTTTCTTCCGCTTTGCGCAACTCGAATTGGGTTCTTCTTACTACTACATCGTGACGGTGCTCTACGAAATAATGAATCAAATCTTTCAAATTCAACATTTGCGGTCTTCCGTTTACCAAGGCAATGTTGTTAACACTGAAAGACGACTGCAATTGCGTGTACTTGTATAATGTATTCAAAACCACATTAGGCACTGCATCGCGTTTCAATTCGTATACGATACGCATACCACTTCTATCCGATTCGTCGCGAATATTGGAAATACCTTCGATTTTTTTCTCGTTGATTAAATCGGCGGTTTTCTTAATCATTTCCGCTTTGTTCACTTGGTATGGAATCTCGGAAACAATGATTGCTTCTTTACCGTTCACTTCTTCAAAGTTCACTTTGGCGCGGATCACGATTCTTCCTCTACCGGTTTTGAAAGCTTCACGAACACCTTCGTACCCGTAAATCACACCGCCGGTAGGAAAATCCGGTGCTTTGATGTAATTGATTAATTCATCAACCTCAATATCATTATTATCTATGTAGGCTAAAGTTCCGTCAACTACTTCTGTTAAGTTGTGCGGAGGCATATTGGTAGCCATCCCTACAGCAATACCGGAAGCTCCGTTAATCAAAAGATTCGGCACACGGGTTGGCATTACTTTCGGCTCATAAAGTGTATCGTCAAAGTTCAACTGAAAATCCACGGTTTCTTTGTCGATATCTGCCATAATGTCTTCTGACATTTTTTTCATTCTGGCCTCGGTATATCGCATCGCTGCCGGACTGTCGCCGTCCACCGAACCGAAGTTCCCTTGACCGTCAATTAACAAATAACGCAAACTCCACTCCTGTGCCATACGAACCATGGCATCATAAACAGAGGTATCTCCGTGTGGGTGATATTTACCCAAAACTTCTCCAACAATTCTTGCGGATTTTTTGTGCGCTCTGTTTGAAAAAACGCCTAAATCATACATTCCATATAACACTCTTCGGTGCACCGGCTTTAAACCGTCACGCACGTCAGGTAGCGCTCTTGAGACAATTACAGACATCGAATAATCGATGTATGCTGATTTCATTTCATCTTCGATGTTAATAGGAATTAACTTTTCTCCGTCAGACATATTTTATAAATTATTAATAAAAATTAGTTCAAATTCAAAACGTGCTAATATAGGATATTTAAACCTTTTCAAGCCAAAATTAGTCCACAAATTTCAAAGATTTATTAACAAAACAGAGGCTTTTTTTGGTTAATAAAATACTACTCACACAACTTTTTTTATTGACATTTTTTTTGTCAATTAGCTGACAGTACATTTAGGCGGAATGATTTTTGTTAGAATGGTTTCATATCACTAAATTTACAATAGCAACAATACACTATTATGGACGATAATTTTTCACCAAGAGTTAAAGATGTAATTACCTATAGCAAAGAAGAAGCTTTGCGCTTAGGGCATGACTTTATCGGAACGGAACATCTGATGCTTGGTATCTTGAGAGACGGAAACGGTAAGGCCATTGCTATCTTAAATAATTTGTCGGTCGATTTGGATCATTTGCGAAAAAAGGTCGAAATCTTGAGTCCGGCCAATCCCAATGTAGAAATAAGCAACGAAAAGAAAAACCTTCACTTGACCCGTCAAGCAGAACGTGCCTTGAAAACAACGTTTCTCGAAGCGAAAGTATTTCAGAGCTCATCTATCAGCACAGCCCATTTATTGCTTTGCATACTAAGAAACGAAAACGATCCGACAACCAAACTACTACACCGTCTGAAAATAGACTACAATGTAGTAAAAGAACAATACCTAAACATGACACCAAACGAAGAAGATTTCACAGATAACCTGCCGAGAAACGAATCGTATAACGACGATTCCAGTCAGGATGACAGCCTTAAAGAAGGTAGTTTCAACAATCCGGCCAATAAAACCAACAAAAAATCTAAAACTCCGGTGTTAGACAATTTTGGGCGCGATTTGACCGAATTGGCAGAAGAGGGCAAACTCGACCCTGTAGTAGGTCGCGAAAAAGAAATTGAGCGCGTGTCTCAAATTTTAAGCCGCAGAAAGAAAAACAATCCGCTACTCATAGGAGAACCGGGTGTTGGTAAATCTGCCATCGCTGAAGGTTTGGCCTTGCGCATCATTCAAAAGAAAGTATCGCGTATTCTTTTCAACAAAAGAGTGGTGACTTTGGATTTGGCCTCGTTAGTAGCCGGAACCAAATACCGCGGACAATTTGAAGAAAGAATGAAAGCGGTAATGAATGAATTAGAGAAAAATGACGACATCATCTTGTTTATAGACGAAATCCACACCATTGTTGGCGCCGGCGGTGCTACCGGTTCGTTAGATGCTTCTAACATGTTTAAACCGGCTTTAGCTCGTGGTGAAATTCAATGTATTGGTGCCACTACTTTAGACGAGTACCGTCAGTATATAGAAAAAGACGGAGCACTCGAAAGACGTTTCCAAAAGGTAATTGTGGAGCCGACTTCGGTGGAAGAAACCATTACTATTTTGAACAATATCAAAAACAAATACGAAGACCATCACAACGTAATTTACACACCTGAAGCCATTGAAGCTTGTGTGAAGTTAACTAACCGATACATGTCGGAGCGTTTCTTACCGGACAAAGCAATTGATGCTTTAGACGAAGCCGGTTCGAGAGTACACATCACTAACATCGACGTGCCGAAACAAATTTTGGATTTGGAACGTCAATTGGAAGAAGTACGCGAATTGAAAAACTCTGTCGTTAAAAAACAGAAATACGAAGAAGCTGCCAAATTGCGCGACGATGAAAAGCGTTTGGAAAAGGACTTAGCCATCGCTCAAGAACAATGGGAAGAAGAATCGAAAAGCAACCGAATTCGTGTAACCGAGGATAATGTAGCCGATGTAGTTTCGATGATGACCGGTATTCCCGTGAATCGTATCGCTCAAACAGAAAGCAACAAATTAGCACACTTACCGGAATTGATTAAAGGTAAAGTAATAGGTCAGGACGAAGCGGTAACTAAAATTGCCCGCTCTATCCAACGCAATCGCGCCGGGTTAAAAGACCCTAATCGCCCGATTGGTTCATTTATCTTCCTTGGATCAACCGGTGTTGGTAAAACACAATTGGCCAAAGTATTAGCTAAAGAATTATTCGATTCAGAAGATGCGTTAATCCGTATTGACATGAGCGAATACATGGAAAAATTTGCTATTTCTCGTTTAATCGGAGCGCCTCCGGGCTATGTAGGTTACGAAGAAGGCGGCCAATTAACCGAAAAAGTACGCAGAAAACCGTACTGCGTGGTATTGTTAGATGAAATCGAAAAAGCGCATCCTGATGTTTTCAACATGATGTTACAAGTGTTAGACGATGGTTATTTGACGGATAGTTTAGGTCGTAAAATCGACTTCAAAAATACCATCATTATCATGACTTCTAACGTTGGAGCACGTCAGTTAAAAGACTTCGGGCAAGGCGTTGGTTTTGGTACTTCTGCTAAGGTGGCACAAGCCGACGAACATTCGAAAAGTGTGATTGAAAACGCTTTAAAGAAAACCTTCGCACCTGAATTCTTAAACCGAATTGACGATGTGATTGTCTTCAATCCGTTAGAGAAACACGATATCGATTTGATTATCGAAATCGAATTGAAAAAATTATATGCTCGTATTGAAGAGTTAGGTTACAAGTTGAACTTATCCGACAAAGCCAAAGCGTTCATTGCCGAGAAAGGTTTCGACAAACAATTTGGTGCGCGTCCGTTAAAAAGAGCCATCCAGAAATACGTGGAAGATGCTTTGGCCGAAGAAATCATTACTTCGAAAATTGCCTCCGGAGACGAAATTTTTATGGACTTAGACGAAATCGCTCAAGAGTTAACCGTGACGATTAACAAAGCGGAAAAACCGACTAAATAAGACGACTGTTTAATCTTTTATAAGCCACAAATCACAAGAATTCCCGCCCTTTATCCGTGAGAATTTCTGTAATTTGTGGTTTCTTTTTTTACCATGCCACAAAACAAAATTATTTTAGGTTCCGAAGAATGGTGTTCTTTCCCCGAACTTGGGATTCCGGCCATCAAAGCGCGTGTGGATTCGGGCGCCAAAACATCGGCTTTGCACGCCATCAATATTGCACCTTTTTTGAAAGAAGGAGAAAATTGGGTAAAATTCGATATCAACCCGATTCAGAATAACCTAAAAACTGTCATCCATTGCGAGGCCAAACTTATTGACAAACGCATCGTAAAAAGTTCGAGTGGTTTTAGAGAACAGCGTTATGTTATTCAAACCCAGCTTAAAATCGGCGATGATGTATGGGCGATTGAAATGACCTTAACCAACCGTGATTCTATGGGATTCCGAATGTTGTTAGGTAGGGAGGCTATGAGTGGCCGAATCTTAGTTGATCCCGAACAAAAGTACTTGATGGGACAAACTTCTACTGAGAATTTGAAAGAATTGTACCAAAACGCCATAGCCAGCAAATCGGGTTTGCGCATAGGTGTTTTAGCCAGCAATCCCGAATTGTACAGCAACAAACGCATTATGGAAGCCGGTGAAATGCGAGGTCACGAAATGCATTTCCTAAACATCAAAGAGTGTTACATGAAACTCGATGCTGTAAAACCTGAAATTCACTATCGAGGTGGCAAAATATTAGACAATTTCGACGCCATTATCCCAAGAATTCGCCCGAGTATTACGTTTTACGGTTGTGCTTTGACGCGTCAGTTTGAAGCCATGAAGGTCTTTTGTTTAAATTCGGCTGCTGCCATTACACAATCACGCGACAAATTGTTTTCGCTTCAATTATTGTTACACCATGGCGTAGATATTCCAACCACAGGTTTTGCCAATTCGCCTTTAGATACTGATGATTTGATCAAGATGGTTGGCGGCTCGCCTTTGATTGTGAAACTATTAGAAGGCACTCAAGGAAAAGGTGTGGTTTTAGCCGAAACCAAAAAAGCGGCCGAATCGGTAATCAACGCTTTTAAGAGTTTGAACGCTAATATTTTGGTGCAAGAATTCATCAAAGAAGCTAATGGAAAAGATTTGCGTTTGTTTGTAGTAGATGGTAAAGTTGTGGCTGCCATACAACGCGAGGCCGCAGCAGGTGAATTCAGAGCCAACATTCACATGGGCGGCACGGCATCTGTAATCAAGCCTACTCCTGAAGAAAAGAAAATCGCCATCAAAGCTGCTAAGGCTATGGATTTAAAAGTGGCCGGTGTAGATATCATTCGTTCTTCTAAAGGACCATTATTATTAGAAGTTAATTCCTCACCAGGATTAGAAGGCATAGAAGGTGCAACCAATAAAGATATAGCCGGAGAAATGATTAAGGCGATTGAGAAAAATTTTAAGCGATAGTTAACAGATGTTCAGATAACAGATAACCTATGAATAAAAACCGACTTGAAGCTTTCAGCGATGGTGTATTGGCCATTATCATTACCATCATGGTGTTGGAATTTAAAGTTCCGAATGATACTACGTTTGAATCGGTGGTCAAGTTATCTCATAAATTTTTGAGCTATATTTTGAGTTTTATTTATGTTGGGATTTATTGGAACAACCATCATCATATGCTGCATACTGTTAAGCGTGTCAACGGCACTATCCTTTGGGCCAATCTGCATTTGCTGTTTTGGTTATCGTTGATTCCGTTTGCTACAGCTTGGATTGGTGAACATCACTTTGCTCCGTTTCCGATGATGCTTTATGGCTTGATCTTGTTAATGAATGCTATAGCCTATTTTATTTTACAAACCGTCATCTTAAAACACCATGGCAAAGATTCTCTTTTGTCCAAGGCCATTGGTAAAGATTATAAAGGAAAAATTTCGGTATTCTTGTATTTGATAGCCGTATTGGCAACCAAAAATTACACTGAAGTGTCTGGCGCTATTTATATATTGGTAGCCTTGATTTGGCTGGTTCCCGATAAAAGAATTGAAAAAGTTTTTACTGAAAACAACTAACTCGAAACTTGCAACTTGAAATCTTAAACAAAAACCAAATGACCTTTCTCTCTCAACTCATCATTGGATTCGTTGCTTTGCTGCACCTTTACATTCTTTGGCTCGAAATGTTTGCTTGGACTACCCGTGCCAAAAAGGTATTCAAAACCATACCCGAAGATCAGTTTGAAAAGACCAAAGTATTGGCAGCCAATCAAGGGTTATACAATGGCTTTCTCGCCGCCGGATTGATTTGGTCGTTACTTATTTGTGATGCCTTGTGGAGTAAAAACGTAGCCGTTTTCTTTTTGGGCTGTGTCCTTGTGGCCGGAATTTACGGTGCAATGACGGCTTCCAAAAGAATATTCTATGTACAAGCCATTCCTGCTATTTTGGGATTGTTGAGTCTACTCTTCTAAATCAATCGCAAAACTCTCTAAAAAAGCCACGGAATTTTCAATGTCATAATGTAAAATTCGATCTTCGGTAACCAAAGGCACTTCTTCACGATACGATTTAACGAAACTTTCCAAGAATTCACTCGACTGCAATGGTCTGCGGTATTCCAGGGCCTGAGAAGCATTCATCAACTCAATGGCCAAAATACGCTCCAGATTTTCCATAATCTTTAAACATTTCGTAGCAGCATTAGCTCCCATAGAAACGTGATCTTCTTGCCCGTTGGAAGAGACAATACTGTCCACACTTGCCGGCGTAGCCAATTGTTTGTTCTGACTGGCAATGCTGGCCGCGGTGTATTGCGGAATCATAAAACCGGAATTCAAACCCGGATTGTCAACCAAGAATGCCGGTAAACCACGTAATCCCGAAATTAACTGATAAGTTCTTCTTTCTGAGATGCTGCCCAATTCGGCCAAAGCCAAACTTAAAAAGTCTAAGGCTAAAGCCAAAGGCTGACCGTGGAAATTCCCGCCCGAAATGATTAAGTCTTCGTTTTTAAAGATATTAGGATTATCGGTAACCGAGTTAATTTCGGTTTTAAATACTTTTTTCACGTATTCGATGGTGTCTTTTGAAGCACCGTGAACTTGTGGAATACAACGGAAAGAATACGGATCTTGAACGTGCTCTTTGTGGCGAGCAATTAACTGACTCCCTTCAAGTAATTCTGTCATTCTGTTAGCCGTTACGATTTGGCCTTTGTGCGGTCGCACATAATGAATCAATTCATTGAACGGTTCGATGCGACCGTCAAATCCTTCTAAAGAAACGGCAGCAATAAAGTCGGCTAAATACGAGTATTTCATCGCTTTGAGTAAGATGTAACACCCGTAAGCGCTCATGAATTGGGTTCCGTTAAGCAAAGCCAAACCTTCCTTTGATTGCAACACTATAGGCTGCCAACCCATTTTCTCCAACACTTTTTTGGCCGGTTGTCGGAATCCGTCGTAATACACTTCGCCTTCACCTAACAAAGGCAAAGATAAATGGGCTAACGGTGCTAAATCGCCACTCGCTCCCAAAGAACCTTGGGTATAAACAACAGGTAAAATATCGTTATTGTAAAAATCCACCAAACGCTCAACTGTTTGCAATTGTACACCAGAATGCCCGTAACTCAACGATTGAATTTTGAGCAACAACATCAATTTAACGATTTGCTGCGGCACTTCATCTCCGGTTCCGCATGCATGGGATTTCACTAAATTTTCTTGGAGTTGCGACAAATGCTCATTAGAAATTTTCACATTACAAAGCGATCCAAATCCGGTATTAATCCCGTAAATCGGGGTTTCATTAGACGCCATTTTTTGGTCTAAATAATCACGACACTGTTGGATGTTGATTTTGGCTTCTTCCGAAAGGGCTAAGGTTTTATGCTCAGAAATAATCTCTTGTAAAGTCTCTAATGTCAACACATCTGTGCTGATGTAATGCGAATGCTCCATTTTTGGTTAGGATTTATGGGTCAAAATTCAGCAAACGAGCCGTAAAAAGCAACTATTTAACGGACTATTTTTTGCTTAATTAGCAAAATCATTGTTAAATAATTCAAAATATGATTATTTCTCAACAAATGAATTTACTTTATTAAATTATTATCAAAAATTTAAGAAAAGCTTTTTTAATTCCTAAAAAGTTATACTTTTGACACATGATGTTTTCAACGAATACATATTTATCCTCTTCTACAACCATCACTATGGTTGCTACGTTGGCTACAACAACATCAACTACCACAACCCCGTTTGGGGTATAATTTTCACATATCATCCGTATTTAAGGACTCTCTGTTGAGGGTTAATTCATAATTTGTCATTTACAATTCACAATTAAAAATCATGATTGTATTAAAATTTGGCGGCACTTCTGTAGCCAATGCCCAAAACATATCGAAAACCATTGCCATCATTGCAGATAAAAGCAAAGCAAAACAACTTGCAGTAGTAGTTTCCGCTTTTAGCGGTGTAACCGATTTATTGATTTTAGCCGGAAAAATGGCTTCAGCCAAAGACAAAGCCTATAAAGGTATTGTCAATCAAATTGAACAAAAGCACAAAGAAGCCATAGATGAGTTGATCCCGTTAAGCGAACAAAGCGAAATTATTGACGCAATTAACCATGACATCAATCATTTAAAAACATTGCTGGACGGTTGCTTTTTGTTGGGAGAATTATCGAATCGAAGTGCTGATATAGTGGCCGGATTTGGCGAGTTGTTATCGTCGCAAATTATTGCTGTGGCACTCAAACAAAAAGTGAGCGATTCCGCTTTTAAAGACAGTCGCGAACTCATCAAAACCAATTCCAATTTCGGCAAAGCAGCAGTCGATTTTACCATTACCAATACTTTAATTTCGGACTATTTCAGTAACAATTCCCATCAAGTAGTTTTATTACCCGGTTTTATTGCCTCATCCTACGACGGTAACACTACTACTTTAGGACGCGGTGGTTCGGACTATACTGCCGCTATAATTGCCGCTGCTGTTGGGGCAGAAATCTTAGAAATATGGACCGATGTCAACGGTATGTATACGGCCAATCCGAAAAGCGTGAAACAAGCCCAACCTATCGAAACAATCTCCTATCAGGAAGCAATGGAACTCTCGCATTTTGGCGCTAAAGTATTATATCCGCCAACGATACAGCCGGTTTTGAAAGACAGTATTCCTATTTTTATCAAAAACACCTTTGAACCGGAAGCTTTCGGCACCTTGATTACCGATGCTCCCGAAGCTTCAACTAACCCAATTAAAGGCATTACTCATATTGACCATATCGCTTTATTGACATTGGAAGGCTCCGGTATGGTTGGCGTTGCCGGTTCCTCCAAACGATTATTTGAAGTATTGTCTAATGAAAATATCAACGTCATCTTTATTACCCAAGCTTCTTCAGAGCATTCTATTTGCGTGGGGATTTTGAGTAATGATGCTGACAAAGCCAAGGCCGCAATTGACAAAGCCTTCGAAATGGAAATTACACAAGGAAAAGTTGACCCTTGTATCGTTGAGAAAGGATTATGCATAGTTGCATTGGTTGGAGAAAACATGAAAAACCACCAAGGTATCAGTGGAAAAATGTTCAGTACGTTAGGCAAAAACAATGTCAATATTCGCGCTATTGCTCAAGGTGCCTCCGAAAGAAATATTTCGGTGGTGATTAATGAAAAAGACGTCAAGAAAGCCCTGAATACTTTGCACGAGCGATTCTTCGAAGACAACACCAAACAGCTCAACTTGTTTGTAATGGGCGTTGGAAACGTAGGTGAAAAATTCATCGACCAAATCAATCAACAAAAGAAGTTCTTGAAGGAAAACTTAAAAATCAACGTCCGTGTCATCGCTTTATCCAATTCACGCAAAATGGTATTCGATGAAGAAGGTCTGAACTTAAAAGAATGGAAAGAAACACTAAACCAAGGCGAAACAGCTAATCCGAAGGCTTTTATTGAACGTGTAAAAGAATTGAATTTGCGCAACAGTATTTTTGTAGACATCACTGCCAATTCCGATATAGCCGGTATTTACGACCAATTCCTGAGTCAAAATATAGCAGTGGTGACTTGCAATAAAATAGCTTGCTCATCTGAATACAATCATTATAAAAACCTCAAAAACTTATCTCGAAAATACAACGCTCCCTTTTTGTTTGAAACGAATGTCGGTGCCGGATTACCTATTATTGACACATTGAAACACTTGATTGCTTCCGGCGATAAAGTCAACCGAATCAATGCAGTGTTATCCGGTAGTTTAAACTTTATTTTCAATAATTTTAGTGAGAAATATAGTTTCCACGATGTTGTAAAAGAAGCAGGAGTTCAAGGATTTACAGAACCTGACCCAAAAATTGATTTAAGTGGAGTTGACGTAGCCAGAAAGATATTAATCCTTATTCGAGAAAGCGGTTATCAAATGGAAATGGAACACATTGAAAACAACTGCTTCCTACCGGATGAATGCATGAAAACCAACAATAATGAAGATTTCTTCGCTTCACTTATCAAGCATGAAAGCCATTTCAATCAGTTACTCAAAGAAGCCCAAGCGAGAGATTCTCGCATAAAATTTGTAGCAAGTTTCGACAACGGCAAAGCTGCTGTAGGTTTGCAATTCATTCCGAAAGAAAGTCCGTTTTACAACTTAGAAGGCAAAGACAATATAGTCGAGTTTTATACTGATCGCTATGTAGACCAACCTTTGATCATCAAAGGTGCCGGTGCCGGTGCCGCAGTAACTGCTTCAGGTATTTTTGCCGATGTGATTCGAATTGGAAATGTCTAAAAAAGTTATGAGTTGCGAGTTCAAAGTTGCGAGTTATGCCAACTTTGAACACGAAACATTGAACACGAAACCTCAGAAAATGAACGAAATAAAAATATTCTGCCCGGCCACTATCGCCAACCTCAATTGTGGTTTTGACGTTTTAGGCCTTTGCTTAGAAGGCGTAGGCGACGAAATGATTGTCCGAAAAGTGGCTAAAAAAGGGCTTCGAATCACTAAAATCACTGGTGCTGACTTGCCATTGGACGTTGAAAAAAACGTAGCTGGTGTTGCTGCTTTAGCCATAGTAAATGCAATTAATCCGGATTGCGGATTCGAAATTGAAATTCACAAAAAGATAAAAGCCGGAAGCGGAATCGGCAGCTCATCAGCTAGTGCAGCCGGAGCAGTTTTTGGAATCAACGAACTGTTAGACCGACCGTTCACCAAACCTCAACTGGTTGATTTTGCCATGAAAGGAGAAGCTTTAGCCAGCGGTTGCGAACATGCCGATAACGTAGCGCCTTGTCTTTTGGGCGGATTCACTTTGGTTAGAGGGTACAATCCTTTGGATGTCATCAAAATTAAAAGTCCGAGTGAATTATTTGCAGTAGTGCTTCACCCTCATGTAGTATTGAAAACTTCTGATTCGAGAGCTGTATTATCTCCCACAGTACCCTTAAAAGAAGCCATAACACAGTGGGGCAATTTAGGCGGGTTTATTGCAGGTCTATACACCGAGGATTACGACCTCATCAGTCGCTCTTTGCAAGATGTTATTATTGAACCTTTCAGGAAAAATTTGATTCCGGGTTTTGAGAATACTAAAAATGCCGCCATAGATGCCGGAGCTTTAGGTGCAGGGATTTCAGGTGCCGGACCTTCAATTTTTGCCTTGTGCAGAGGACAAGATAAGGCTGAAAAAGTAGCATATGCTATGAGTAGCAGCTTTCTCGATACCGGAATCGCTTTTGATTTTCATATTTCAAAAGTGAATGATGAAGGAGTAAAAAAAATGTAAGACGATAAGAAACGAAGCACAACGTGAACTGCACTTCGAACTTCCAACTTCGTAAATCATACTTAAAAATGCAATATTTCAGTTTAAATAAAAATGCCTCAAGAGTAGGCTTTCAAGAAGCAGTCATTCAAGGATTAGCTCCTGATAGAGGTTTATATTTCCCGGAATCCATCACACCACTTCCCCATTCCTTTTTTAAAAACATCGAGAGCTTGAGCCGAGAAGAAATTGCTTTTGAAGCCATCAAGCAATTCGTAGGCGATGAAATTCCGGAAACCGAACTCAAACAGATCATAGCTGAAACCTTATGTTTCGACTTTCCATGTGTATCGGTAGAAGAAAATGTTTATTCATTAGAACTTTTTCACGGACCAACTATGGCTTTCAAGGATGTCGGTGCCCGATTCATGTCGAGATGTTTGGGTTATTTCAATCGCCACAGCGAAAAAAAAGTCACTGTTTTAGTAGCCACTTCAGGCGATACCGGCGGTGCTGTGGCCAGCGGATTTTTAGGCGTAAAAGGTGTAGAAGTGGTGATACTTTATCCTTCAGGTAAAGTCAGTGAAATACAAGAACGTCAACTCACTACGTTAGGACAAAACATCAAAGCTTTAGAAGTAGACGGCGTTTTTGATGATTGTCAGGACATGGTTAAAAAAGCTTTTTTAGATGATAGCCTGAAACACAAAAATCTCACCTCAGCCAATTCTATCAACATAGCCCGTTGGTTGCCGCAAATGTTTTATATCTTCTTTGCTTACCAACAATTAAAAAAGCACAACAAACCAATCATATTATCTTGTCCAAGTGGCAACTTTGGTAACATTTGTGCCGGTATTATGGCCAAACGGTTGGGTTTGCCTATCTCCCATTTTGTAGCCTCAACCAACACCAACGATACTGTACCCCGATTTTTAGCAGCCGGTAACTACGAGCCAAAACCATCAGTAGCTACAATTTCCAATGCTATGGATGTGGGCAATCCGAGTAATTTTATCAGAATTCAGCAATTGTACCGATTTGATTTGAAGGAATTTGAGAAAGACTTCTCCTCCTACTCGTTTTCCGATGCAGAAACTGAGAAAGCCATCCGAGACATTTACCATCGAACCCAATACATAGCCGAACCTCATGGCGCAGTGGGTTATTTGGGATTGAAAAAAGAAATGGCTAAACAGTCTGATGGCCTTGGTGTTTTTCTGGAAACGGCTCATCCGATTAAATTTTTAGATGTGGTGGAACCGTTGTTAGATTTGAAATTAACAATTCCGGAACAAATTGAAAGTGTTTTGGATAAAGAGAAAGTATCTGTAAAGATTAAGACTTACGATGAACTCAAACAATTTCTATATTGATTTTTTTTACATTTGCTCAAAATCTATCCGATGAAAAAAATTACACTTGCCCTAACCTTTTTAGTGATTCTTTCCTCTTGCGGTATTCGCCAAACCCGTGACTTGTTGACTTCAGGAGATTACGATGGTACCATTCAAAATGCTGTAGAAGGTTTGCGTGGCAACAAAACCGCTAAAGGCAAACAAGACTATGTTTACATGCTTGAAGAAGCTTTTGCCAAAGCCAAAGAACGTGATTTGCGCAATATTGATATTTGGTTTAAAGATGCCAATCCGCAAAACTTAGAGAAGATATACGAGACCTATGTCCAACTCAACGCTCGTCAGGAACGCATTCGCCCTATACTCCCGGTTCGATTGATTAAAGAAGGTAGAGATGCCATTTTTCCGTTTGACGATTATTCAGACCAGATTGTAAGCAGTAAAAATGCCTTAGCCAAATATTTATACAACAATTCTAAAGCACTTTTAGCCAACAAAGACAAGACGGTTATTCGTCGTGCCTATGACGATTTGGTGTATCTGCAAACGTTGAGTCCGGGATTTAAAGATACCGACAAACTTATCGAAGAAGCTCGCATCAAAGGAACTGATTTTGTAAGCGTATATACAAAAAACGAAACCAACATGGTAATCCCGGTGCGTTTGGAAAATGACTTGTTGGATTTCAGCACCTACGGTTTAAACGATAAATGGACGGTGTATCACAGCAATCGCGTAAAGGGAATCAACTATGATTACGGCTTGGTGGTGAACTTCCGCCAAATCAACATCTCACCGGAGCAAATCAAAGAGCGTGAACTGCAAAAAGAGAAAGTGATTAAAGTTGGCCTCAAAAACCTACTCGACGCCAACGGTCACGTAGTAAAAGACAGTTTGGGCAATCCGATTAAAGTGGATGATATGCGCACTGTACGTGCAACGATATACGAATTCTCGCAATTCAAAGCTTGTCAAGTTACTGCTAAAGTGGATTACATCGATTTCAATACCAATCAACTGTTGCAAACGTTTCCTTTAGCCAGCGAGTTTACTTTCAACTATATGTATGCCAAATACCGTGGTGACAAACGCGCTTGTGAGCAGGATTATTTTCAATACTTCGACCGAAGAGCGGTGCCGTTTCCTTCTAACGAACAAATGGTATTTGACACCGGCAACGATTTAAAAGCCAAACTAAAAGACATCATCACCCGTAACCGATTTAGGAGATAAACAAAAAAGCCGTCTTAATTGACGGCTTTTTTTAATATATGTTGCTGTTAGATAAAATCCCCCAACTTGGTAGCGTCTATGCTTTCGTGTGAACGATCGTAAATCGCTTTTCCGTCTTTAATTACTATTAGCTGTGGCGATTGGTGATACACGCCGAATCGATTGGCTATTTCATTGGAAATATCACGGTGCTCCAATAAATCTAAATAGTATGGAACTACTTTTCCCTCTAAATTAAACTCTTGCTCAAACTGACGCAACGCCATGCGACTGATACTGCAACGCGTGCTGTGCTTGAAAATCACTACCGGTTTTTCGGTCGATTCGTTTACCATCTCGTTCAGCTGACCCAAATCGATCAACGCTCGCCAAGCCATGTTGCTTTCCTTTGCTGATTCAGCTGAGTCACCAAACATACTTTTAAATAAACTCATATCTTACCACTTTTAACTTATCCCTTATCTCTTTCAACTCATTTTCAAGCCATAACGTCATTACAAACGTCAAATTGTCTTCTACAACCGCAAAGATAACCAAAAAAATCAGCCATTTTGTCGGCTTAAATGCAATGGAATATAAATTGACGATTACAACTCGAAGTTTTCAAAACTTTTATTCCTAAAACAACACAAAGGAGAACCATACTATGAATACAAACAATTTTACTATTAAATCCCAAGAAGCCATTCAGCAAGCGCAACAAATGGCGCAAGGTTTCGGTCACCAACAAATCGAAAACGAGCATATCATCAAAGGTATCTTGGAAGTCGATGAAAACGTGACGCCTTTTATCTTAAAGAAACTCAACGTTAATGTCGACTTATTCAAAAAGATACTCGATAGTACACTACAAAGCTTTCCGAAAGTTTCGGGTGCCGATTTGATGCTGTCCCGCGAAGCTTCCACAGCTTTAACCGAGGCCAATATCATTGCCAAAAAAATGAACGACGAATTCGTTTCGATTGAACATTTACTGTTGGCTATTTTTAAATCGAAAAGTAAAGTCGCCCAAATCCTAAAAGACCAAGGCGTAACCTACAACGGTTTGGAAGCCGCTATAGCTGAAATCCGCAAAGGCGAAAGAGTCACATCGGCTTCTGCTGAAGAAACATACAATTCATTAAACAAATACGCCAAAAACCTCAACGAATTGGCCCGTACCGGCAAACTCGACCCGGTGATTGGTCGCGATGAAGAAATCCGACGCGTATTGCAAATCTTAACCCGTCGTACCAAAAACAATCCGATGTTAGTAGGTGAACCCGGTGTGGGTAAAACTGCAATAGCCGAAGGTTTGGCACACCGAATTGTAGATGGCGATGTCCCTGAAAACTTGAAAGATAAAATCGTATACTCACTCGATATGGGTGCGTTGATTGCCGGTGCCAAATACAAAGGAGAATTTGAAGAGCGCTTGAAATCGGTGGTGAAAGAAGTAACTTCTGCCGAAGGCGACATCGTCTTATTTATTGACGAGATTCACACGCTTGTAGGAGCCGGCGGTGGCGAAGGTGCTATGGACGCTGCCAATATTTTAAAACCGGCTTTAGCTCGTGGTGAGCTGAGAGCTATCGGAGCAACAACTTTAGATGAATACCAAAAATACTTCGAGAAAGACAAAGCGTTAGAACGTCGTTTTCAAAAAGTGATGGTCGATGAACCGGATACTGAAAGTGCTATTTCCATCTTGCGCGGGATTAAGGAGAAATACGAAACCCATCATAAAGTCCGCATCAAAGACGACGCGATTATAGCCGCGGTCGAATTGTCGCAACGCTACATTACCAATCGTTTCTTGCCGGATAAAGCCATCGACTTGATGGACGAAGCAGCTTCTAAACTGCGTATGGAAATCAATTCCAAACCCGAAGAACTCGACGTATTGGATAGAAAGATCATGCAATTGGAAATCGAGATTGAAGCGATTAAACGCGAAAATGACGAAGTGAAATTGAAGTCGCTTGGTTTGGATTTGGCTAATTTAAAAGAAGAACGCAACGAAATCTTTACCAAATGGAAATCGGAGAAAGATGTTGTTGACAATATACAAACCGTAAAACAAGAAATCGAAGATTTCAAACTCGAAGCCGAGCGTGCCGAGCGCGATGGTGATTACGGTAAAGTAGCCGAAATCCGTTACGGCAAAATCAAAGAAGCCCAAGAACGATTGGAAGCGTTGCAAACGCAATTGGGCGAAAACCAAGCCGGCAGTTCTTTGATTAAAGAAGAAGTGACTCGCGAAGACATAGCCGAAGTGGTTGCCAAATGGACCGGTGTTCCGGTGACCAAAATGCTCCAAGGCGAAAGAGAAAAACTCTTGCGTTTGGAAGACGAATTACACCACAGAGTGGTCGGACAAGAAGAAGCTATAGAAGCCATTAGTGATGCGGTACGCAGAAGCCGTGCCGGATTACAAGACATGAAAAAACCGATTGGTACTTTCCTATTTTTAGGAACCACCGGTGTGGGTAAAACCGAATTAGCGAAAGCCTTGGCTGAATATTTATTCGACGATGAAAACGCCATGACGCGTATTGATATGAGTGAATACCAAGAACGCCACAGTGTGAGTCGTTTGGTTGGTGCGCCTCCGGGCTATGTGGGTTACGACGAAGGTGGACAGTTGACTGAAGCCGTGCGCAGAAAACCATATTCAGTGATTTTGTTGGATGAAATTGAAAAAGCCCATCCCGACACTTTTAACATCTTGTTGCAAGTGTTAGATGAAGGCCGATTGACGGACAACAAAGGACGTTTGGCCGATTTTAAAAATACGATTATAATCATGACTTCTAACATGGGAAGTCACATCATACAAGAGAAGTTTGAAAACTTAAAAGGTAGTATTGAAACGGCTACAGAAGCAGCCAAAACGGAAGTGCTGGGCTTGTTGAAACAAACGGTTCGTCCGGAGTTTATCAACCGTATTGATGAAATCGTGATGTTTACGCCATTAACCGAAGCTAATATCAAACAAATAGTTGGATTACAGTTGCAAAGCGTAACCAAAATGTTGGCCCATCAAAACATTACGATGGATGCTACACCGGAAGCTATAGCTTATTTAGCCGAGAAAGGCTATGATCCACAGTTTGGCGCCCGTCCGGTAAAACGGGTTATCCAACGCGAAGTACTGAACCAGCTGTCTAAAGAAATCTTAGGTGGCAAAGTGACTACCGACAGTATCATCTTACTGGATTGTTTTGACGGACAATTGGTGTTTAGGAATCAGGTGGTTTAAAGCTGAGGTTCTAAGGTACTGAGGTACTGAGACTCAAATCTTAAAATATAAAGGTTGATTGATTTGAAAATCCTCGACAGTTGTTTTTACTGTTGGGGATTTCTATTTTAAAAAAAATACTCCCTACTCTGTATAACTCTTACTTCTTTCTCCTTGAATGAACATTTTCAAACTGTTGAAATGAATGGTAAAACTGGTAACTTTCCAGTATTTTTCGTCCTCGCTTTCAGGATTGGTGTATAGATACCATAAAGTGTAAGCGGCATTATCAAAACCTTTTTTAAAAATTGGTTTACCCGCTTCGTCGCATTCAATACCCCAAGAAATGGCTTTTTTGGGTTGTTCGTGTCGCTGGTAAAAGCCGTTGCCTGAAGCATTGAGTTCTACCACCGGTTCAGTTCCCTTAAACAAATAGGTCCCGGTAATAGGATAATCTATATTGGTGGTGATATAATGAATACCGTCTTGTGCTTCAATTTTGGTTTGTGCAAAACCACCCATTGCTAATCCTACAAACAATAAACTAAGTGCTTTAGATAATTTCATGGCCTTTCAATTTAGATTTTTTTAAAATTAAAAAGTAATCTAAACCGTTCATCGTGCCTCCAACACGAGTTATGAACAGGTTTAACAACAATTTCGGGTTTGAAAACCAACTCAATCATACCCATAAACCACTGATAACTCAAAAACATCGAACTTATTCTACAAGCCAACGCAAAATGTATTACACACTAAACCCTGAAAGTACAGTACATTTGCTTCAGAATTAAATTAAAAATTTAATTTTGCCGCCCCAAGTCTTTAACAATTGTTTACACCTACAACAAACCAATTGTAAAAAGCTCCATTTTGAACCCAAACTATTTCAAGAAACTTAAGTTTCATAATCGAAAAGTTGTGCATTATACGCTATTGGCGTGCATTATACTGTTACAGTTTATTGCCATTTTGATTTGGTATAACGAAACCGCTAACGAAGATAAACTTGATACCGCTATGGGCAATATTGCTCAATCAGACCGTGTGACTCATTTTACGAGCAAGATCAACTCTGCACTTCTCATGTCACAAGATTACTTTAATGATTACATTATTCATAAAAATCAGGCTTCACTGGATCAATATATAGTTTCACTTACTGAAACAGGTGGAATGCTTGACAGTTTGCATCACCAAACCCGAGACCATTCAGCCTTTCAAAAAATACTGCAACTCAAAAAGAAAACCCTAATCGATATACAACTGATACAATCGACTATTGATTCTATAGTTGACCGCGAAAAATATCCCAAATCAAGTGAAGTAGCAGCGCCATTTCAGTTTGACAAATTTGATTACAATAAAATACTTGATAGCATTAAAACCAATACTTTTATCAAGGTTGACAGTATCTCTAAAAAGGGACTGTTGGCGCGACTCATAGCGGCTTTTTCAGGAAAAATAGAAATTCAGAAAGAGCAACTCAACACGATAGTCACCATGAAATACAAAGACAAAGTCAAAACCGGTACTATTGAGGAGCAAATGAAAAATGCCTTTTTAACTACCAACAAATATTATGAAACAGAGTTCAAAAAACTCAAAGAGGCCTTTATGCAATTGCGCTCAAAGGATTTAGAGCTTATCAAACTGAATAATGATTTGCTGCTGTTGAGTCAGTCGACTTTACCGGTATTTAACGCTGCAGCAGATGATTTGAAACGCTACAACCAACAAGCATTACAAAATCAATTGAGCACCAACAAAGCCATTAGAAGTTACTCTATAGTTGCTGTTATCGTGTTGATGTTTGTAGTTTCTATGATATTATTTGGCTTTACACGTTTGGCTTTTGCTTACGAAAAAAGATTGACAAATGCTCAGGAAAAAATCCGACAAAACCTGAATTTCAAAAACAGAATCATGAGTATGATCAGTCATGAGATTCGTTCGCCTTTGAATTTGATTGCCTTATACAGTCAAAAAATCAGCCAAACCGTAAAAGAGCCTGAGATACAAGAAAGCTTCAGATCGATACAGTTTACCAGTAACTCATTACTGCTTTTATCCAATCAAATTTTAGAGTACTCCAAAGATGAACATTACCAACCCAAACTTAAAAACAGTCCTTTTAATTTGCAGGATGAGATAACACAAATACTGTTGAATATGCAAGCATTGGCACAGAGCAAAGGGAATCAACTGAAAACCAACATAAAAGTTGATAACGAAGAGGTATATGCTGATGTTGCCAAAATCCATCAACTGTTTTACAACCTTATCGGCAATGCCAATAAGTTTACAGATAAAGGCCTCATAACAGTGCATATCCGTCAAGAAAACCCTTCCGATTTTGAAACCAACTTGACCGTGGTTATTAAAGACACCGGGCGAGGAATTGCAACAAATGATTTGGAACATATTTTTGACTCTTACTACCAAGGAAGCATTTCGGGTGCTGTAAATAATTTAGGAGTTGGATTGGGATTGAATATTTGCAAAGAAATTGTATCGCTTTTTGAAGGAAGCATAAGTGTTAGTAGCGAGGAACAAAAAGGTACTACAGTAACTTTTAATATAATCTTAAGTAGAGCCTAAGTCTTAATTTGCTTTATTTACCTTTAAATTTTATCGGACAAAACCCATAAAAACTAATGTCTATGAAAACCAATCTGACTCCTACTTTTCTGATTGCAGATGACCACAGTATTGTTCGACAAGGCATTACTTTGGTAATAAAAGAATTGTTTTTTAACGCTACCATTTTTCAAGCCGGGTCTTTTAAGGAAACATTGAACACCTTGCGAGAAAACAAAGTATCTATGCTCATCTTAGACATCAATTTTCCCGATGGAAACAGTTTGAACATACTCTCGGAAATCAAAACATTGCAACCCGATTTAAAAATTCTGATTTTCTCAGCTTACGACGAAGACATTTATGCGTTGCGTTATCTGAATGCCGGCGCTTCGGGTTACCTCAACAAAGGTTGTAGTGAAGAAGAAATGAAACAAGCCTTACGGAGCATGATGGTTTCGGGCAAATACATTACCCAAAACATCAAAGACCGTATTTTAGATTCCTATATCAGCAAAAAACCGATTAATCCCTTAGAACAATTGTCAAATCGAGAGGTTGAAGTGGCTCGTTTGTTAATTAAAGGCTACGGCAATATGGAAATTGCAGAATTGTTAAATGTTAAAAAGTCAACGGTAAGCACTTTTAAAAATCGCATTTTTGAAAAGTTGGAAATTGATAATTTGGCCGACTTAATCGACTTTTTCCAGCTCTACAACTAACTCTTTACACCACCAAATTCAGCATTCTTTAAATACCACTTTATATTCTGAGCAACCCTCAAAAGGTTGCTTTTTTTGTCGAAGCAATTCTACAAAAAAGACCTGTCAATTCTACAATTCAAACGTTTCCGCTGTTATAGATTTGCTCTGGGTTTGAAGCCAAAAACACATGTCCGAATTTTGTACGACACACTTAGTGGATGACCTAAGATTAGTTTTTTAATAATTGTGAGACATTCCGAAAATCCTGCAGTAGCTGTTTTATTTGGGATTTGACAACCCTACTGCGGGATACTTTCGGAAAAATAATAGTTTTAATAAAACCAAAAAGGGAAAAAAATCGAATATAAAAGCAACCAATGTCGATACACAATAAAAACAAAATTTCGGTATTAAGTTATTTGACTTTTATAGGATGGCTTTGGGCCTTTTCAAAATACCAAAAAGGATCCAAATCCTCTTTAGTTAAATTTCACTTGGAGCAATCTTTGGGACTCGCTATTCTTGTGGTTGTTACCAACGCATTAATGATACTGTTAGTAGCTTTAGATCCACTTTTTAAAATAATGATGATAACAAACAACATGGGATTGGTTATACTTTGGGTAGCCGGATTATTGAGTGCTATCAATGGTGTGAGACTGCCATTGCCGGTAATAGGGTTTTATTTCAAAGATAAATTTGGTTTTATCCAATAGTATACCATCCCATTATATATAGATACAATAGCACAAAAGAAACCTAACCATGATTGACCAAATAAACCAACTCATTGCCATTAACTTACAGTTGTTTTATACCGCTGTTGAAGGCCAACTCAAACTGAAAGATTTTAAAGATCATGATGGAAATCAAATATCCGGGGCTAAAATGTTAGCCGACATTATGCAACAAAAGGAATTAATTCAGCCACATCTCAAAGAGCCGTATACTTATGAATTAACCGAATTTGGCCGAAGTATATGCTTGCATGGTGGTTGGGAAAAACATTTGGAAAAACTCAGCAAACTTAGTTTGGCATTAGAACAACAAACAAAACCCATCCTGAACCAACAAAAAAAAAGAATACCAACATTAATTCTTACTGCTGCCATATTGGTAATCGCAATAATTCTTATTTGGATTTTATAACACACCTTTTTGCCTCATTTCAAAACGTATCCTTAACGATCATTTCGCTAAGGATTTTTTATTATTTATACTGTTGATTAACAGCACACCTTAAAAAGAGCTTCTCAATTTAACATTTGTTGAGGTAGGGATTTTTTAACTGCAATTGTTTTAAAAATAACTTAAAACTATTTATTACTATGAAAAACATGAAAACATTTGTGGCTTTATTTGCCCTTTTAGCGGTGATGGCTTCTTGTTCGAACGACAGTGGAAGCGCAGACAGTTCGATGAAAATTATGGCTCGCGGAGTTTACAACCCAACTGCCGCTAACAGAAATGCGAACGGGGTAACCTTAAACAGCAATGTGGTTTTATCCTCTTTCAAAATCAATTTAAAAGAGATTGAGTTTGAGTTTGCTGAAGGTTATGATGATGACAATGGCGATGATGATTCTTATGATGATGACGGTTTTTACAATGGTGATGATGAATTCGAATTGAATGGTCCATTCGAATTGGATTTGTTAAACCAAAATGCGGTAGTAACTACTGTTACTATTCCAAACGGTACTTACGAAGAAGTAGAGTTTAAACTACACCGCAATACCAACAGTAGCTCTCCAATGTTCAATAAATCTATTGAAATTACCGGAACCATCAACGGAACACCTTTTGTTTTCTGGCATAATGTGGATGAAGATTTTGAGATTGATTACGAAGATGCTAACCAAAATTTAGTGGTAAGTAACAACTCCTACGATATTGTATTCAACTTCGATTTAAACCAAGTATTGAGTACAGTTGATTTAAGCGGTGCTGTAGACGGCGACGGCGACGGAACTATTGAGATTGGTCCGAATGACACCGACGGTAATCAAGCTTTGGCCAACCTAATTGCCAACAGTATTGAAGACTCTTGTGACTTAGATGACTAATGTTTATTTTTGAGATTTTTGTTATGGAAAGCCTCAACCGTTAAAGGTTGGGGCTTTTTTTTTTATCTTAGCTTCAACCAAAACAAGATTATGAAAAAGATAGTTATACTATTGTTGCTGTTGATTAGTTCAATCAATACTTACGCCCAAAACATAGCGGAAACCGATATAATCGGAACTTGGAAAGTCAAAAAAGCAACGGCTTTAAAAGACGCCGACAAAGCCGAAACCAAAGAATTAGTTAGCGGTTTCCAAAAAGCGACTTATACCTTCAATGCCGACCATAGTTTTATTTTTGACACCAAAAGCAACAGCAAAATGATGCAACAACTCGTAAAAATGTTTCAAAAAAACCAATGGATTTTCGATAAAAAGAAAAAGCAAATTAAAGTCGGCTTCAAGAAAGAAGGTTATTCAAACATTACTTTTATCGTAAAACAAGACGGCAAAAAAATTATTTTCCTGATAGAAGATGCTCAAATTGAAATGCAAATGAAAAAAGCTTAGTTTTGAAGTATTAAACAGCAGTCATTGAAGACCTTAAAACCATACAAAGAATTTTTAAGCTATATCGTCATCATGACGGTATTGTTTTTAGTGTTATGGTGGATGGAATTTCGCTTTATGGTATTGCAAAAGGATTATGAAATTTACATTGGCTTCTTGGCAGTGTTTTTTTTGCTGTTCGGCCTATGGTTGTCGTCCAAAATAACTAGGCCTAAAGTAGAAACTATAGTCCTTGAGAAAAAAATCCTTGTTCCTGAAACCGATTTTGTCTTCAATCAAACCGAATTCCAAGAAAGAAACATCAGCAAACGCGAGCTCGAAGTATTAACTCTTATGGCCAAAGGAATGAGCAATCAGGAAATTGCGGAAACCTTATTTGTATCTTTAAATACCGTAAAAACGCATACAACTAAATTGTTTGAAAAGCTGGAAGTCAAACGCCGAACCCAAGCCATAGAAACAGCCAAAAAGCTACAGCTCTTACCTCCTACTGTAGTGTGATTGTACAAAAATCACCCAAAAGTATGAGTTGAAAAACCTGACTTTAACCCATCTTTGCAACCTAATCCAAAACTATTTATTATGAAAAACACTATTGTAAAATACGGACTGATTGCCGGACTCATCGTAACGGCTTTTATGGGCATAGGTGCCGGAGTTTATATGTACAATCCCGAATACGATTTGGGGATGGTATTTGGCTTTGCCGGTATGTTGGTAGCCTATACCTTTGTCTTTTTAGGCGTGAAAAATTACCGCGACAAACAAAACGACGGATTTATTACTTTTGGAAAAGCGTTTAAAGTGGGTATGTTGATGTCGCTTATTACCGCCACCATCTATGTTGGAACTTGGATGGTTGAACACCATTTTATTTTTCCAGACTTCATGGAAAAGTACTCCGAGAACTCAATCATTGCATTAGAAAAACAAGGCCTTCCGGCAGCGGAATTTCAGGCAGAGAAAGAAAAAATTCTTTATTACAAAGAACTTTACAAAAACCCATTGTGGATTATCTTGTTTACCTATATGGAAATTATGATTCCGATTGGTTTATTAGTACCGGTAATCAGTGCTGCCATTTTAAAAAGAAAACCAACAACAGTAGTGTAGCGAAAATATTTAACCTTTAACTATTCTAAAATCCTCAATATTTCTTGAGGATTTTTTATATTTATTGAATAGAAAAAAAACATGACAACAAGCATAGAACAATACAACAACAGTCAAACGCCCGAGGAGCAAATGATTTGCCGACAATTGGCTGAAATTATTACCCAACATTTGCCTGAAGCCGAGAGTAAAATTTGGCATGCACATCCGGTTTGGTTTATCGAGGGCAATCCAATAGTGGGTTACAGCAAATTAAAAAATGGCATCCGACTACTGTTTTGGAGTGGTATTACTTTTGAAGAAGAAGCCCTACAACCCGGAACCGGGAAGTTCAAAGACGCCTCTATTACTTATACTAATGTTCAGCAAATTAATGTCTCTGATTTAAATCGTTGGTTACAAAAATCTATCTGTATTCAATGGGATTATAAAAACATCGTAAAACGCAAAGGCGTTTTGGAACGATTAAAATAAAATTGTCATAAATCAATTCAAATGAAAACTATTTTCACTCCAATTTTACTGTTACTATTTATCAACTTCAGTTATGCCCAAGTAAAAGAATGGGCTAACCTAAAGAAATACGAAGCCGAAAACCAATCGTTAAAACCTATGAAAAATGCTGTGGTATTGATGGGCGATTCAATTACCGAGTTTTGGAAAACCAATAGTCCCGATTTCTTTACTAACTATCCTTTAATTGATCGCGGCATCAGTGGACAAACTACTTCGCAAATGGTAGTGCGATTTGAACAAGATGTAATAGCCTTAAAGCCTAAAGCTGTGGTCATCTTAGCCGGTATCAACGACATAGCCGAAAATACCGGTCCGATTACTTTAGAAGCTGTTTTTGACAATATCGAGATCATGGTTAATAAGGCTAAAGCTCATAAAATTAAACCCATACTGTGTTCAATCCTACCGGCCAATAAGTTTTGGTGGAACGCTAAAATTTATCCGGCGGACAAAGTAATTGCTTTGAATAAGATGATTAAAGCCTACGCCCTGAAAAACAAAATTACTTATGTAGATTATTATACTGTTATGGTAGATGCCGATAAAGGATTGCAATACCAATATGGCGAAGACGGTGTGCATCCCAATCCCACCGGATATAAAATTATGGAGCGCTTGCTATTAAAAGCCTTGTACTAATAAAAAAACGCCAACTCTAATAGAATTGGCGTTTTCTTTACTTTATAATTTAGAGCTATTGCACAGCCAACAATGCGTTGATATTACCATAACCGTATTGTGAATTCTTAGTTGGATAATAAGTTGCCGATTGGCGTAACTTGTTTAGGACTTGTGTTCTGGTCCATGTTGGATTTTTAGCCCAAACCAAAGCGGCAATTCCGGCCGTAGTAGCAGTAGCTACAGATGAACCGCCTACATAATCCGATTGGTTATCGTAGTAACTGGTCACCGGAACTGTATTTCCGGAACCGTTGCGTTGCATGGCTACCGTAAACTCTATTTTGCCACCGGTATGACAAACGTCACAAGCTTGGTTGGAAGTACCTTCTTTCACTCCGGTTACCGCCACTGTTTCCGCCATAGAGGCCGGGAAAATCACACCAACAAAAGTGGTGAAAGAGGTAGACGTTCCTCCGGCACAAAAAATCAACTTGCCTTTGTTGTAAGCATATTTCACACCGTCTGAAATTTTACCGACCGAAAAAATATGTCCCATCGACATGGAAATGATTTTCACATTGTTGTTATTTCCCAAAGCGGTGAAAGCATTTTTAACACCGTTTTGCTCGTGATAACCGTCAAGCACCACATTGGATGCCGCTCTGTAAGTTACTAAATTGGCATTGTAAGCCACACCTACCGGCAATCCGTTGTCGTTACGCGGTGCTGCAGCTACAGAGGCCATGCTGGTACCATGACCGCATTGGTCGTTAGGTCCGTCAGTGCCGGTTGACCAAGGCCAAATAGAATCTACATAAACACCAAATTTTTGAATAGTCCTACCGGAAGACAATCCGTCATTGAAACTACTGCCCAATAAAGTTTGATTGGGAGATGTACCGGTATCTACTATCCCAATGGTAACACCGGCACCGGTACTGAAATTCCAAGCACTCGGAATGTTGTGTTGATAGAATGTCCACGGTGCTTTGGCGTTAGGCGTTATAGTGGTATAATCGGCTGTATTAAGTGTAGTGGCATCAAATCCGCAACCCGAGCTGGTGCTTGAGGAATCTGATTTTTCCAGACTACCACTCAAAGCAAAATACTGAAAATCACCAGGCTCTATATAACGGATATACTTGCTTTGTCTTAGTGCAATCAAAGTTTCTTGTTTCTTAATTACTACGTCCATTAAATTCAAATACGAATCAGCATTAATCAGTATTTCCGATAAGGCTTGTCCTTCATACTGTTGAATCATGGTCAACAATTGCTTTTGAACCGCAGCATTATTAGTGCTTTTACTTCTGTCGAAATCATTGCTGTTGTTACCAAAACCAATGGTTATTATGTTTTGTCCATGTACTGAAGCACTCCACAACATATAGGTTGAAGCGTCTTTCCAACTGAAGGAACCTTTAGTTTGAATGGATTGGTCGATGCTGTTTTTGACTTCCATAGCAGACATAGGCGTTTTTTGTGCTTCGCTAATCACAATATTACTTTCGTTTAAGCTTTCTTCTTTACTACAAGAAGCCATTAAAAACAATAAAAGAAAGGTCGCTTTTAGTAATCTGTTTACCATATTTACAATATTTTAATAATAGAATTACGAATATACCAAAATAACCCTTTGAATAATAGGTTGTTAATAAATTAAAAAAACTGCGCAGTCTCAGGTTTTCAAAACTATTATCTGTCTTATTGAATTTAAATATTGATTATTTACGTCATAATTGCTGAAATTTCGTATTTTTTTCTTAGTATTGGATAGTGTAACAACCTTAAACTATCTGATAAATGAAAAAGCACTTTTTATTTTTACTGTTGGTAACCTCGATGACTGTTACTGCACAAAACCAAAAATTTGTAAAACCCGATTACAAAGCCATTAAAAAAGAGGTCGCCAAGAAAAATTCTCTTTATTTCTATGAAACATTGATGAATAAATTCAATTCGGCTGATACAACTATGACCATAGAAGAAAAGCGACATTTGTATTACGGTTTTACCAATTCGGATAAATATTCCAGTTTTTACACCGGAAAAGCCAATGATAGTTTGAGAAGTGTTATCAATCAAAAAAACTTGGAAGATAAAGACTTCAAAAAAATTATAACCTATGGTACAGCCGTTTTAAAAGAAAACCCTTTTGACTTGCGTACTTTAAATATCATGTCCTATGCCTATGAAAAACAAAATAATTTAGTGGCTGCCAAAAACAGCGCCATTCAAATCAGTATCATCATAGATGCCATTTTTAGTACCGGTGACGGAACTTCGAAGGAAAATGCTTTCTATGTGATAAATGTCCCTCATGAATACGATATGATTTCTATTTTAGGCTTTCAATACGGTGGCAGCCAAAGTTTGGTGGATGGTACATACGATTACTTGACACTGGCTGAAAATTCCTATGGTATCAAAGGGTTGTACTTTGATATTAGTGCGAGTTTGAATAGGATGTCTGATATGCTAAAAGATTAATAAAAAAAAACTCTGAACTTTCATTCAGAGTTTTTTTTACTTTATAACTTACCGTTTTTAATTTCTTCAACTATCTCCGGATTCAATAATGTGGTAATGTCTCCGAAATTTGAGAAATCGCCTTCCGCTATTTTTCTCAAAATACGCCGCATAATTTTACCCGAACGCGTTTTAGGCAAGCCTGATACAAACTGAATTTTATCCAATTTAGCGATAGGTCCGATTTGATCGGAAATCAATTGGTTGATCTCTTTGGCCAAGTTTTCTTGGTTACGACTTTCCCCAACTTCTTTCAAAATCACAAAACCGTACAAGGCGTTTCCTTTAATATCGTGTGGGAAACCAACAATAGCACTTTCTGCTACGGCAGGATGCTCGTTGATGGCATCTTCGATTGGTGCTGTTCCTAAATTATGACCCGAAACAATGATTACATCATCTACTCTACCGGTAATTCTGTAGTAACCTACCTCATCGCGCAAGGCACCGTCACCGGTAAAATATTTGCCAGGGAAAGCTGTAAAATAAGTTTCTTTATAGCGTTGGTGATCGCCCCAAATGGTTCGGGCAATAGATGGCCAAGGGAATTTAATACACAAGCTGCCGGTTACTTGATTGCCCTCGATTTCGTTACGCAATTCATCCATTAAAACAGGCTGAATACCCGGTAACGGCAAGGACGCATATGTCGGTTTGGTTGGGGTTACAAAGGGAATTGGCGATATCATAATACCTCCTGTTTCGGTTTGCCACCAAGTATCTACCAACGGACAACGCTTTCCTCCTACGTGGTCGTTGTACCAGTGCCAAGCTTCTTCATTAATAGGCTCTCCTACGGAACCAATCACTTTTAAAGAACTTAATGGATATTTTTGAACATAATCTAAACTTTCTTTGGCCAAGGCACGAATGGCTGTTGGCGCGGTGTAGAATTGGGTTATGTTGTGTTTTTCAATCACTTCCCAAAAACGGCTAAAGTTTGGATACGATGGTACGCCTTCAAAAATTACGGTGGTAGCCCCGTTTAATAATGGTCCGTATAAAATATAAGAGTGTCCGGTAATCCAACCAATATCGGCAGTACACCAATAAATATCGTTTTCTTCGTAGTTGAAGATGTTTTTAAAGGTATAAGCCGTATAGACCATATAACCGGCAGTGGTATGTACCATTCCTTTTGGTTTTCCGGTAGAACCTGAAGTGTACAAAATAAACAACGGATCTTCTGCGTCCATAATTTCGGCTACGTTGTTCGGAATGGCTTCGTCTAAAAGCGGTTGCAACCAATAGTCGCGACCTTCTTTCATATTTACTTCAGTATTTGTTCTTTTTACTACAAAAACTTTTTCTACGGTTGGGCATTTCTCTAATGCTTCGTCTACGATGCCTTTTAAGTCTATAGATTTGTTGCCACGGTAACTACCATCGGAGGTAATTACTACTTTACACTCACAATCGGTAATACGGGCAGCCACTGCTGAGGCCGAGAAACCTGCAAAAACCACAGAGTGAATGGCTCCGATTCGGGCACAAGCCAAAACTGCTACCGCCAATTCCGGTATCATAGGCAAATAGATACAAACGCGATCGCCTTTTTGAACGCCTTGGTCGCGCAACACATTGGCTAATTTTGATACACGAGCGTACAGTTCGTTATAAGTAATATGTTGGGCCGGTTCATCAGGATTGTTAGGTTCAAAGATGATGGCTGTTTTATCGCCGCGACGGGCCAAATGTCTGTCAATACAGTTTTTGGTAATGTTTACTTTAGCATCCACAAACCATTTGAACTTTGCTTGTTGGAAATCAAAGTCGAAGACTTTATCCCATTTTTGGTACCAAGTAAAATTCTCATCTGCAATTCGGTCCCAAAATTTTCGTGGTTCGCGGACCGATTTTTTATACATTTTGAAGTAGTGCTCCAAATTTAGTATTTTGTAATAACTCATTGTAAATCTTATTTTATTATCGTTTTGTAATGTAAATATAAATATTCTGTTAGTCCGATGTTAAATTTTCTTGCTAAATAAATATATATAACTTTATCAAACGAATTTAAGTTAGGATTACCCCGTCTTTCATTTCAATGATTCTGTCGCTTTTTTTAGCAAAATCATCATCATGAGTTACCGCTATGATGGTTTGTCCGAAATTTTGCGTGAGTTCTTGAAAAATATCAAAAACCACAGCCGTATTTTTACTGTCTAAATTGCCTGTTGGTTCGTCACCCATAATAATCAGCGGATCATTGATTAGTGCTCTCGCAATGGCTACACGTTGTTGTTGTCCGCCCGAAAGTTTACTGGCCGGTTTGAGTGCTTGCTCTTTCAAACCTAATATTTCCAATTTTTCATAAGCCTTTTGCTCAATCTCGCTTTCAGACCATTGACCTAATTTAAGCGCGGGTATCATTACATTACGCAAACAAGAAAACTCGGGCAACAGGTAATGAAACTGAAACACAAACCCAATTTTTTGATTTCTAATTTCGGCCAAAGCATCAGTACTTAAACCGGTAACCAATTGATTGTCGATGTACAACTCGCCATTGTAATCGGTATCCATGGTTGAAAGAATGTACAACAGTGTTGATTTTCCGCTGCCTGATTTTCCTATCATGGAGAGAAACTCTCCTTTTTTAACATCAAATGAAATGTTTTTCAACACCTGAAACTCTGTTGGTTGATGGAAAAACTTATCTATGTTTTTGGTCTCGAGGATGTTCATTTTATTTTCTTAAGATTTCAACCGGATCAACATTAGCGGCTTTTTTAGCCGGTATATACCCTGCAAAAAAGGTAATTACCAAACCGATGACGATGCCTTGTGCAAACTTCTTGGTTTCATAATCTATGGGAAAGTACCCTATGTCGCCTCCCACATAAACTCTTTTTAACAATGTAATTAAAATAGTAGCCAAAACCACCCCACCGATAACTCCCATTACTCCAATAGAAACGGCTTGGGTTACAAAAATCCGGATCACATCTTTCCCTTTAAAACCCATTGCCTTTAAAATAGCTATGTCATTGATTTTTTGAGAAACGGTCATATTTAGTATGTTGTAGATTCCGAAACCGGCCACCAGTAAAATGGTCAGTGACACAAAGGTGATAATCATCTTTCGCATTTTATTGGCGGCCATCAAAGTTTCGTTGGCTTGCTTCCATCCTTCTGCTTTGTAACCACAGAGTGCTTCTAATTTAAGGGCGACCGCTTCCGCATTTTCTGGATCGGTGATATTAACGTTGATGTCGGTAATATAACTTGTCCCTTCTTTTAACAATTGTTGCGAGGCTGAAATATTGATATAAGACTTAGTTTTATCTGTATTCGAGTTATTAGTTTTAAAAATTCCGATAACCTTAAAAGTACGATTCACCCCTTTGGAAGACGTAAGACTTAAGTTGTCATTCACCGCTAAATTCATTTTTGCAGCTATACCACTGCCTATAACTATGCCGTTCGGATTGGATTTTAACAAGTCGAAATTCCCTTCCACCATAAACGATTTGATATTGTACATCAAATTGGCTTCATCGGGCTTGATACCCACAGCCAAACCGGAGATTTGTGATTTCCCGTTGTTGTAAAAAACATTCGAATTCACCTGAGGTGTTACTACGGTTACCTCTTCTTGTTTTAAAATGGTTTCTATGACCAAACCGGGATTGATGATGGTATTGTTTACCGGCACCACTTTTGGGTTGATGATGATGGGTTTTGCAGCTGAATCTCCAATTAAAGGTTTGCTGATTTCATCGTCTTTATAAACACGAATGTGACTGGTAGTTTTAAAAATGGAAGCATTCGAGCTTTTGTCAAAACCAACCATCATACTGTTCATAAAGATGTAAATCGACATTCCCAAAACCACACCCAAAACGGCTACCGCTGTGAGTTTCTTATTAGAAACTATATAAGTCTTGGCAATGACTGAATTGATATTCATGATTAAGGTTTTAATGGTAAGAGTATGTCATTCTCTTCTATCCCGCTCAAGACTTCAACGTATTCTGTAGAAATGATTCCGGTTTTCAGGATGACGGTTTCTTCTTTGTCTTTTACATTGACTTTATTACCAAAGCCAAGATAATTTCGAGGAATTAATAAGGCATTTTTCTTTTCTGACACTAAAACATTGGCTTCCAACTGGGTCCCGAAAAGCGAATGTGACAAAGATTCGTTAAAGGTAACTTTACAAATAAAGGACTGCGACTGGGTATCGAAGGCCGACAAAATTTCGGTTATTTTACCATTATAAACTTTAGTCTTATCAGTATTGAGTTTTACATAAACCGTTTGCCCTAATTTGACTTTACCGATGCTGTTTTCATCAACATTTAAAACGGCTTCAACTTTTTGTTGGTTTCCTATGGTGGCAATCAAATCGCCTTTCTTTACATAATCACCATTGTTCTTATATTTTTTTACCACTGTCCCGCTCTCAGCTACTACAACCGAGTTGTATCCTTTTAACACTTGATTGCTTTTTAATTGTGCATTCGTAGCTATAAGTTGTTGTTTGGCCTGTTGGAGTACTTGGTCATATTGTTTTTTAAGTGCTTTTAAATTGGCCAATGAATTTTTTGCTGCCAATTGGGCATTTTCATATTCCACTTTAGAGCCTATATTATTTTGTTGCAAACGCTCATACCGTTCGGCTTGTTTTTTATCTTGAAGGTATTTGCTTTCGGCGAATTGGATATTTTGTTCCAATTGCAATAAAGCCGGTGCGTTAGCAGTTACATTTTCTTTGGAGATCACCAATTGCTCTTGTGCACTTTCTGCATTGATTTGGTTAACTTTATTATCGATAGCCGCGATAACCATACCTTTGGTTACAGTTTGGCCGGCTTCAAAAACAACCTTTTCCAGCACTCCATCGGTTTGAGCAATCAAGTTATAGGAATCGTCCCACTCTAATTGTCCCGAGGCAAAAACCAATTCCTGTATGTCTTGTCGAATAGGTTTAACTTCTGCCTCTCTGCTACAAGAGACCAACAAAAAAAACATCAAAAGGGAGACTAATTGTTTCATAAGGTGAATAATTTGATATTGGTTGCCATGATAGCGTTACCCTGCGATATAAGGTCCAATTGAAATTTGGAAAACTTCCATTTGAGCATCATCATCCGGAAACTTCCGGTAATGATATGCACCATATCAGATGTGGTAATATGATGAGTAAATTCTTGATTATCTTTTCCTTGCTCGATGATGGTGGCTATCAATTGGGTTTTATATTGTATCAAATGCATGATGGCTTGGTTGATTTTTTCTGATTCGTCGAACAAACCTTCCGACAAAATGGCTACTACATAATGTGGATTTTCTGCAAAAAACCGAAACTGACTGTTAAACAATGTTGTCAACTTGGCTGTTGCCGTAGCATTGCTTTGCGCAACAACATCCAAACGTTCTTTCATGGATGTGGCCAAGTAGTTTAACAACAAAACCACTATGTCTTCTTTGTTGGTAAAATGTCTGTACAAAGCACTTTCGGAAAAACCCATTTCTTGAGCCAAGTTTTTGGTTGTAAGACCTTTGATGCCTTTTTCCATCAACAATTTCCCGGCAGAATCTATAATTTCTTGTTGGCGTTTTGAAGTAGAGTCTGTCATTCTGATTAAGTTAGTGAATATTCACTTTGCAAAGTTATACAAAAAAACCAATCGCATTAAGAAAGGATTGGCTTTTTTAAAATTTATTTAAAACTGCCTATTTTGGCCAATTCTAACACTTCTTTTACTTCATCTATAATGGCTTCATCATCTATGGTGGAAGGAACTTGGAATTGATCACCATCGGCTATACTTCTTAATAATTTGCGAAGAATTTTACCTGAGCGGGTTTTAGGCAATCGATTCACTACAACCACATCCCGCAAAGAAGCCACGGCACCGATTTGTTCCCGAACTAATTTCACTACTTCGTGTTGCAACTGGAAATGCTCTATTTCTTCCCCGAGCTTGGTTACCACCAAAGCCAACGGAATTTGACCTTTCAATTCATCGTTAATACCAATCACAGCGCATTCGGCTACGGAGTGATGTGAAGCCACTATTTCCTCCATCTCGGCTGTTGACAAACGGTGACCGGCTACGTTGATCACATCATCTACCCTACCGGTTATATAAATGTATCCGTCTTCGTCTTTGTAACCACCATCGCCTGAGAAATAATAACCGGGAAATTTATTCAAATAGCCGGTTTGAAAGCGTTCATTGTCGTTCCAAATATCCAGCAAAGTTCCCGGAGGCAAAGGCAATTTTATCACTACATAACCTTCTTCATTGGGACCTAACTCCTGTCCGTTTTCCCCTAAAATAACAATATTATAACCTGAAACGGCTTTCCCGGAAGAACCCGGCTTGATTGGTAAATATTCAACGCCCATCATATTGGCTATCATTGGCCAGCCCGATTCGGTTTGCCACCAATGGTCGATGGCAGGAATCGGAATATGCTCTCGGTACCATTCTAATGTGGCTACATCACAACGCTCTCCAGCCAAGAATTGGGTTCTCAAACAAGATAAATCGTATTGTTTGATGAACTCACCGTTAGGATCTTCTTTTTTGATAGCTCTGATGGCTGTGGGTGCTGTAAACATGACGCTTACCCTATGCTCAGCAATTACGCGCCAAAAAGTACTGGCATCAGGTGTTTTAATAGGTTTCCCTTCAAAAACAATAGTAGTGTTTCGGTTGAGCAACGGACCGTAAACAATGTAACTGTGGCCCACAACCCAACCCACATCGGACGCAGCCCAAAAAACTTCACCCGGTTGAACACCGTAAATTTTTTGCATGGAAAACTTAAGTGCTGTGACATAACCACCGGTATCACGTACTATGCCTTTGGGTTTACCGGTAGTACCCGAAGTGTATAAAACATATAAAGGATGTGTAGATTCTACCGACACACAATTTGCTTCTTCAGAGCCATAGATAAGTGCGTCGTAATCAACATCGTATTTTTTAAACGGAATTCTGGCGCCCAATTTCCTATTGAGCACCACTACTTTTTTCGGTTTGTGCTCAGCCAACTCGATAGCTTCATCCACCAATGGCTTGTAGGCAATTAATCGGTCTATTTCAATTCCTGAAGAAGCGGTGATGATGACTCTCGGTTTGCAATCGTCAATTCGAATAGCCAATTCGTGTGGTGCAAATCCACCAAAAACCACCGAATGCGTTACGCCAATTCGGGCACAAGCCAACATGGCAAAAGTGGCTTGCGGAATCATAGGCATGTAAATTACCGCGGTATGACCTTTTTTTAAGCCCAAAGAAATCAGCCCTCCGGCCAATCGAGCGACTTCAGATTTGACTTCGTTATAAGTATATTTTTTTACGGTTTGGGTCACCGGCGAATCATAAATCAGCGCTACATCGTTGCCAAAACCATCGTTGATATGTTTATCGAGTGCTAAATAACAGGCATTTAAGCTGCCGTCTTTATACCACAAAGGGTAACCGGTTTCATCGGCAGAAAGTATGGTTTGCGGTTGGGTAAACCAATCCACTTGACGGACTTGTTCACCCCAAAAAGTTTCAGGATTTTGAATGCTTTGGTTGTATAATTCTTGGTAATTCATGGTTTAGGTTAGGTTGGTAACAGTTTAATTCACAGCTTAAATGTAACCATTATTAGCTTACCTATCAAAACTTTGTTGCTAAATAAGTATACACAACTTTGGCCTTTTCAATGTAAATCGAAACTAAGAATACCGTTATTCCAATAGGGATTATACCAACCTAAACCTATATATTACTCCAGTAATTCATTCACTTGCTCTACTACTTTTTTAATAGAGAACGGTTTGGTTAAATAGGCATCAGCACCAAGAGTTAATCCTTTCTCGATGTCACTTTCTTTGTTTTTGGCCGAGAGAAACATCACTTTACAATGCTGAAGTTTTTCGTTTTTCTTAATTTGTTCCAAGGTTTCAAAACCGTCCACAAAAGGCATCATAATATCCAGTATAATTACATCAGGAAGTTGGTTTTGCAATATATCCAAAGCTTCCTGACCGTCACGGGCAATAAACACTTCAAAGTTGTTCTTTTTGAAAGTGTACTCTAAAGACATCACGATATTGGGTTCGTCGTCTACAATTAAAATCTTTCTCATAACTGCTGTTTTTTGGGTAACGTAAAGGTCAAACACGCGCCGCCGGTAGCATTGTTGGTGGCCCAAATATTCCCTTTATGGTGTTCTATAATTTGTTTGCAAATGGCCAATCCTAATCCGCTCCCGATAGGCTTTTTGAAATTCTGATTGGTCGATTGGTAAAACTTATCAAATATATTTTCAAAATCGGTAGTGGCTATGCCTTTACCGTTATCACTTACTTCTACTTGCACATAGTCGAACTTATCATACACCGCCAAAGTGATCAAACCATTTTTGTCCGGGCAGAATTTTATGGCATTCGACACCAAATTGGTCACCACTTGTACTATGCGGTCTTCATCATATTCGGCTTTTAAATTGGCATTGCCTTCTAAGTGAATATGGATGTTTTTATTGTTAATGAGTTGCTGCAATGGCTCTATAGAATTCTCTATAGTTTCCATAATTTTGTGTTTGGCCCAATGCAATTTTTGGCGACCGGTTTCAAATTTTTCCAAATCCAAAATTTTATCAATCAAACGGTTCAAACGATCGGATTCGGATATGATGTTTTGCAAAAACTGTTTGCGCAATTCCTCGGGAATTTCATCATCGTCGTACAAAATCTCGCTCGACGCACGAATTGCCGTAATAGGTGTTCGCAATTCGTGGGTTACCGTATCAAGGAATTCATCTTTTTGCTTGTCTTTAATCATCAATGATTGGTTAGCTTCCTGCAATTTGGCCGATATTTCCTTGAGTTCAATGGAGGTTTCCATGAGCTTTTTATTGATGATGATGTTCTCTTTGGATTCTTCCAATATCTTTAACACCTCAGGCAAGGTAATTTTTTCTTCTTTCACCACGCTTGAGATAAGGATTTTAGCAGAAGCTGTGCCAATATGACCGGTCAGTAGGTTTTCAGAGAATTTGATCAAACGCGCATCGGCTAATTCTTCGTTTTTATCTACGTTGTATTTAACGTTGAAGATATTCATGGCGCGCTTGGTTCGATCTTCGCCTAAAAACTTAATGAGCACTTTTTCAATATCGTTTCGGTAAGCTGTTCCTTTCCATACAAAGGCATTTTCGTGCATATTGATGTATTTGTTGATGTCGAGGAACATCTCGGCATAATTGCGCTCACGGTAATTGCCTTTAAAACTTACTGAAACCGCTATATATGTCATAAAGTTGAACAACAAACTCCAAAACAGAGCATGCGGTACAGGCTGCAAATAATCGAGTCCGAACAATTGCAATGGTCGCAATAGTTCTATGCCCAAGAAGCCATTGGTGATAAAGGAAGTGTCGGACGAAGTGATTCCTAAGGCATATGGGATAAGTAACGTATACAAACAAATTACAAACCCTACGATTAGGCCGGATACTGCTCCGGTTCGTGATCCTCTTCGCCAAAACAATGCGCCAAAAAAAGAAGGCGCCAACTGGGCAATAATCACAAAGGCAACTAAACCAATAGAAAACAAACTGTAATCTAAAGCAAAATAGCGGTAAATAAAGTAGGCTATAATGATAAGCGAGAATATCCCAATCTTACGAATATTGACAATTTTTTTGTTGATGGTGGTTTGCTCATTGTGTTGTAACCGACCTAACAAACCGTAAGGAATGATAAGGTTATTACTCACCATGGTTGACAGGCCGATGGATGAAACGACTATCATAGAAATGGCTGCCGAGAAACCGCCCAAGAAAACCATTACAGTTAAGGTTTTATTGTTAAAAAACTGTGGAATTAAAAGCGAAAAAGTATCCGAATTCACGTTTTGGCCGTCGAATAAAATATTCCCTCCCCAAGCAATGGGGTACACAAAAATATTGAACAACAACAAATACAACGGAAACAACCAAACTGCGGTGTTCACATGATTTTCACGGGTATTTTCTATAACCGACACCTGAAACTGACGTGGCAATAAGAAAATGGCGAACAACGACAATACACATAAGAAGAACCAGTTGAGCGCTTGCGGTAATCCGCCTATGGTGTTTTTTTCTCGGAAATTTTCAAGCAAAGAAGCTTTGGCATAAATATCATCAAACCCGTCGAAAACGAAAAAGGTTACATAAACCCCAATGATGATAAAGAATACCAATTTTAAGACACTTTCCAAAGCTACTGCGGTAACGATTCCTTTTCTTTTCTCGGAAGCATCCACATAGCGGGTTCCATAAATAGAGGCAAAAATCGCCAAGGCAAAAGCCACATAGGTGGTGCTGTCGTCAAATATATTAGAGTTTGACGGCGTTTGGGTAACCAAGTGAAAAGTTTCGGAGATGGCTTTGAGTTGCAAGGCAATGTAGGGCAAGATACCAAACAAGCAAACAATGGTAACTACGGCTCCTAAAAAACGGCTGTTACCGTAACGAAGTGAAATAAAATCAGCTATACTCGACACTTTATTTACTCGAGAAATACGAATGATTTTCTTTAGTATAATCATCCAAGCCGGGATAATAATAATGGGACCGAGATACACCGGTAAATAGTTCAACCCTGAGTTGGCCGCCACTCCTATACTACCGTAGTAAGTCCAAGCGGTACAATAAACCGCCAGAGACAAGGAATAGATATAAGGATTATTGGTCCAACGAGAGCTTTCTTTTTTCTCTGCCCAATGGGCAATGAAAAACAGCACGCTCAAATACAACGCCAGGATGACTAATAAAGCTATACTATTCATGGTACCGTTTTATAATGAGTAAAGAAAGTAAAGCCGAAAACAACCACACCGAAAAAATGTAAATATAAATCACCGGAAATCCCAAAAGACTCTCGGCACTGTCAAACAACAATACTATGGGAAGATTGAGCCCAATGAGCAAAACCATTGAGATGATGACTAATTTTTGTTGGTGACGTTGTTTCATAAATTGCTATGCTATATAAATACCAAAAGCCCTTACAAAGTAAGAGCCCTTGGTTACCAATAAACTATTTATTTATGTTAATCTTCATATTCATCGGTGATGGCATACCAACCAAAGATGGTTAAGCCGGTTACAATTAGCGGTAATAATATGAAAAAAATAATTATTCCGAAAACTAAATCGTCTTGTTTTCCTGAGGTTAACTTCCCTCCGAAAATTCCGATTGCAAAATAGGCAACAGCCACGGCTAAAGCTATCCAAGCAATCCCTAAAAATTTCTTTAATGTGTTCATACTGTTTGTTTTAGTCGTGAAGTGTATTAATTTTTCTATCTATATAAATCATTCCGATTATGAAACATACGGCAGCAATACCAATTGGATACCACAAGCCCTCCAAGTAAAACTCAGGATCGCCGGCATCTTTAGCAGTAGTTACAAAGTACGTTGAAATAGCCGGAAGCAATCCTCCAAATATACCATTTCCAACGTGATAAGGCAACGACATCGACGTATATCTGATTTTTACCGGGAACATTTCCACTAAGAAAGCAGCTATCGGTCCGTATACCATAGTTACAAAAATAACTTGTATAAATACCATGAATACCAAGAACCACATATCACCCGAGTTGATTTTCTTGGTAACTTTGGTTTCGATTTTGTCTTTGCCTTTGTCATCCAACATCAACTTCCCGTTTTCGAAATGTTTGGTTTTAATTTCTTCTACAGTAGTACCGTCAGTGTAAGCTTTGGTAGTAGTGTAAATAGAGTCCATTTTAGTAGCATCTACTTCTTTCATGGTAGGGACCACTTTGGTTTGTTCTACAATTTCGGTTTTTTGGGCTAAGTCGGTTGAAGCATACATAGCGCGGTAAATCGGACGGTACAATAAGATTGCCAACAGCATACCGGCCATCATAATAGATTTTCTTCCGAATTTATCACTCAACCATCCAAAGAATACAAAGAAAGGTGTTCCTAAGATTAAGGCAATCCCTAATAACATGTCTACCTGCGAAGAGTCGATACTTTGTACTGTTTTTAAGAAGTTCATCGCATAAAACTGACCGGTGTACCAAACTACCCCTTGCCCCATAGTAGCCCCGAACAAGGCTAACAAAACAAATTTTAAGTTGTATTTGTGACCGAAACTTTCTTTTAACGGATTGGATGATGTTTTCCCTTCCGATTTGGCTTTGGCAAATACCGGAGACTCATCCATGTTTTTACGAATCAAGTACGATACATAAACCATTAGGATTGATACCCAAAACGGTACTCTCCAGCCCCACTCTTCGAAAGCTTCTTTAGACATCGCTGCTTTGGTAATCAAAATTACCATCAATGAAATGAACAACCCAACTGTTGCAGTGGTTTGAATCCACGAGGTCCAGTAACCTTTTTCACCTTTAGGCGCATGCTCTGCCACATAAGTAGCTGCACCACCATATTCTCCACCCAATGCTAAACCTTGTAACAAACGTAGGATTAACACCAATACCGGAGCGGCAAAACCAATGGTTTCATAACTCGGAATACATCCGATGACAAAAGTGGCTCCACCCATCAACATTAGGGTTACCATAAAAGTGTACTTTCTTCCGATTAAGTCTCCTAATCGTCCGAAGAATAAGGCACCAAACGGACGCACCACGAAACCGGCGGCAAAGGTGGCCAAAGTTGACAAGAAAGCCGCTGTAGGATTGTCTGTTGGGAAAAATTTGGTAGATAATACTACGGCCAAACTACCGAAGATGTAAAAATCATACCACTCAATCATGGTTCCCATAGAGGAAGCGGAAATCACTTTCCAAATCCCTTTTGTTTTTTTATCGCTCATACTGTATAAATATTAAATTGGTTATTAGAAACTATAGCAACAAGAAACCATGGCTCTGAAGTTACCTACCTTTTTGTTGTTACCATCAAAAGTAGCATCAGGCTTGATATCACCCCAAGTAGCACCGGTGTACTCAATCTCAGGGGTTACTCTGAATTTGTTTTGTTTGAAATCCACACGAGCCGAAACACGCATTACGTTATCAACGCCGCGGGTTCCTGAGAAACCTCTACCGTACAAAGTAGTCGGATTGTCTTTGCTAACCCCGTCGGTTTTAGTGTAACCAAAGAACAAGCCCGGCGCTACACTTTTACCATTACCGGCGATATCTACCCACATGGCTGTAGTTTTGATTCCCTCATAGGTTTCAACTTCACCCGGTGTAGTATATCCGGCAAAACCGCCCAACATTACTAAGTTGTACATGTTTTTACCGCTAATTCCGTAGGCTTTGATGTGGAATTTATCGTTGTTGTATTTAAAGTACCCTACAACTGAAGTAGTGTTTACTTTTTCTTTAGAAGCCAAACCATTGCTTACAGTTAAAGGTTGTAATGATTTGTATTCAAATCCTAAACCGGCAATCCAATTTTTGTTTTTAAATTGAAACTGTCCGTGTAGGGTTGGCAGTGGTGAATTGAAAGAAGCCGAGTTTTGCGTTCCACCGGTAGCGGTAGCTGTCGTAAACTCTCTTTCTTTGTAAGCGGTGAATGCAAAAGACAATTCTTTAGTCAGGTTTTGCTTAATACGCGCTTGCGATACCCAACCGAACGGGTTAAACATAATACCGGTACTAAAGTTAGCTACCCCCGGAAACACTTCCGGAATAAAAGTTGGGTACCAAGTTTGCCCCAAAGTTAAAGTGGTTTTTTCCCACTCCATGTTCACATAAGCGTGACGCAAACGGAACAAACCGATAGAAGCTTCGGTATTCCCAAAGAAATCACCTTCTAAGGTTCCGGTGGTTTTAGCACCCCATACATCCGGACCTTTGGCTTTAACGCCCAAACGCGATACTACCGAGAGGAAATTGGAAGCGCCGGCATCGTTAAGATCATCTCCGTTAGCATCCAATTGTTCGTCTAACGGATAAAGATTTAAGTTGTACTCACGTACTTGTGCGGAACGGCGGGTGTCCCAAATGTAATCGGTTCTTACAAAACCGTAAACGCTCACATCCCACTCTTTGGCTGCCGGTGCGGCTGGTGTTGCAGGAGCTGCAGGAGTTTGCTGAGCATAGCCCGATAAAGAACAGGCGGCAAACGTTACAACTAGTAATTTTTTCATAATTAAAATAATTGGTTTTGGTTAAATTTTGTTCAGCCAAATTCCAATATTTAATTGTTCAAAAAAATTACGATATATATTATTGTAAAATACTATAGCTAATCTTTGAAACGTTCCCATTTTATAAGCATGAACTTATCTCCCAATTCGGTGATAATCATCCCGGCTCCTTTCAATACCTCTTTATTTTTAAGAAATTCCACCAATTCTAAGTGATTGTAAATCTTATAGGTGGGATGGTAATCGGTATGATTGGGTTTGGAAATTTTAAACTCTTTAACCCAATTGCTCACAGTAACATGTGACACCCCTATAATCCGCTCTATTTCGCGGTAGCTCAACCCTTCGAGATACAGTTGCAATGCTTTAGTAACATAATAACTGTCTATCTTTTTACCCAGTTTGTTTACGGTAAAGTAATAATTGCATTTTTTGCATAAAAACCTTTGTCTGTCTTTAATTACGCCGCTTTTAACTATCGCGTCACTTTGGCATTTGGGACACGCTATAATCTCCATATATATAAATTTTGCATAAATATACTTATTTAGCAAATATACAAAAGCATTTTTGATAATTTTTTTTGATAAAAATTACATAAAGCACAATTTTATCCATTTTAAATTATAGTATCAATAATTAATTTTATAATCCGAGCCCTTTAAAAAAAACGCTTTAGCAACTATCTGTTGTAACCATCCCAAAAAAACAAGTTTTAAATTTAACATTATGTAATATATTTTCTTACTTTTAAGAAATAATCACTTGTTACTGATTATAATTACCCGCCAATTTCAATCATTATTAGTTTAATAAGCTATGAAATGGAAAAAACAATTTAATCTGGCCGTTACTGCATTTAGCCTGGCTTTGGCTATATTGGTATTCATTAATGTATTGCTGTTTGTAATTTTAAACCGAAACACCAAACAAGATGGTCATGTTATTCACACTTATGATGTAATACAAGTAAGCAATAATTTATTATCAACTGTAAAAGATGCTGAGACTGCGCAACGCGGTTATATCATTACTAAAGACCCTAAGTTTTTGCAACCTTACATGCATTCCGTTAAAACTAAGGACAGTTTGTTTTTAAAACTTGAACAACTTACCCAAGACAACAAAATCCAACAAAACAGACTGGAGGGCATCCAGAAACTTATCCAAAACAAATACTTGTTCATAGAGGAAACCATAGTAACCTTAAATAAGTTAGGTCCTGAGAAAACTATCGATTTGGTTAACAATGGCAGAGGCAAAATGATTATGGACAGTCTTCGTACTGAATTTCAAAAATTCAACCTTACCGAAAACAACCTATTAAAAGAACGGGCCAAAAAGGCACAAAAATCAGTGAATACGCTCAAACTGATTATGGTTTACAGTAGTTTTTTGTCTATCCTTATCTTTTTGATCACCTTTTATAAACTTTTTCAAAAAATTAAGCTGCAACACAAGCAAGAAGAAGCCTTGTTTATTCAAAACGAATGGTATCAGCAAACCATGTACAGCTTGGGCGATGGCGTAATTACTACCGACATTAACGGCAACATAACTTTTATCAACCGCTCCGGTTTAGAAATTACCGGATGGACTTATAAAGATGCCGTGGGCCAACCCATAGAGTCCGTTTTTAAAATTATCAATAATAATGCTTCAGGAAAAAGTGTTAACCCTGCTTTGATGGCCATGAAGGAAAACAAAATTATTTTCCTCGAAAAGAATACCCAACTGATTCAAAAAAACGGTACCGCTATCTTTATAGACGACAGTGGCGCGCCTATCCACGACAGTCAAGGCCATATTATAGGTTCGGTATTGATTTTTAGAGACATTACCGAGAAACGCAAAACCGAGGAAAAGCTCAATATAATTTACAACCAGTCGCTCGACTTGATTGGGGTGGCCAATAAAAACGGCTATTTTACCAGCATTAATCCGGCGGTTACCAAAATATTAGGCTATACCCAAGAAGAGTTTTTAGCCCAAAGTTACTTTGACTTTATACACCCGGACGACATTAACCGAACCGACAACGAAAAACACACCCTATTTGCCAACATAGACACCCTTGATTTTGTTAACCGCTACCGCAGCAAAGACGGCACCTACAAATGGATAGAATGGAATGTGACTATGGTAGATGACCTAATGTATGCCATGGGCCGTGACATAACCGAGCGCAAAAAAGCCTACGAAATGATTGCGGAAACCCATAAAAAATTCTTCCAAATCCTCGAGTCGAGTCCGGTTGCCATTATCATCACCGAAGTAGACAACCAAAACATCCTTTATGTTAATGATTCATTTAGCTTGCTAACAGGCTTTCACAAAAGCAGTCTTGTGGGTAACAACGCCATCCAACACGGCACCATAAAACCTGAAGAAGCAGAAAAAATCCTTAAAAGCATTAAAGACGAAGGCGGACATAAACGCAACATAGAATCGCAACTTAAACGTTTAGACGGCACCTTAATAGATGTTTTGTTCTCGGTGGAAAGCATAGAAATTGAAGGCAAAATGTGTTATATAGGTACTTTTATCGATATTACCGAAAGAAAAAAATCGGAGACCAATACCTTGCGCATGAACCTTGAACTGGAAAAAAGGGTGAAAAAGAGAACGGCTCAAATTGAAAAGCAAAAGCAATTTACCGATGAAATTTTAAATAAAATCCCAACCGAAATAGCGGTTTACGACAGTTTTGAAAAATACTTATACGTAAACCCCAAAGGGATTGAAAGCGAAGAAATAAGAGATTGGGTGATTGGCAAAACCGATTTTGACTTGTGCAAACTTAAAGGCTTAGACCCTGCGCTAGCCGAAAAAAGACATTGGTCTTTTCAAAACATTCATAAAAATGACAACGTAGAATGGATAGATGAAATTACCCAAGAAGACGACAGTACCAAATACATGCTGAGAATTTTACACCCGCTTGACAAAAAGAAAAAATTTATCCTAACGGGTTACGACATTACCCAACTTAAAAATGCCGAAAAAGAAAAAACAGAATACATTAAAAGCTTAGAGGAAATGATGTTTATGACTTCGCACAAAGTCAGACTCCCTATAGCCAACATTATAGGCATAGCCGGTTTACTGGAATACGACCTAAACAAGGAAGAACTAGCCAAGATCATGGACAACGTTAAAGACTCTGTTACCGCCTTGGATACTTTTACCAGAGAACTGACGATGTTTATACATAATGTGAAGAAGAAGCTTTAGTTGGGTTGCGAGTTGCGGGTTACGGGTTACGAGTTACGAGTTGCGGACAATTCACTTTAAACCCGAAACTTGTAAGCCGAAACATCCGATTCAATCAGTACATTCTAACTGACGGGATAGTAGTACCCGAGAACAAGAGTCTTTTAAACCTTAAACTTTTAACCCGAAACTCGCAACCTTCAAATAACCCCAGCAAAAAAGCCCCAACCGGGGCTTTTCTTATTTCAAACTGTTTAAGCTTTGCTCTATCGTGGCAATCTTGGCCAAGGCATCGCCCTCTTTTTTGCGTTCGTTGGCAATGACTTGCTCCGGCGCACCGGCTACAAATTTCTCGTTGGCCAATTTGCCTTGTACACTGCGTAGGAAACCTTGGGTGTACTTCAACTCCTCAGTCAGCTTAGCAATTTCCGCAGCAATGTCGATGTTACCGGATACCGGTATAAAGTACTCATTCGACTTTACACGGTAGGTTAAGGCACCGTCTACTTTATCGGTCACATAGTCCAATTCGGATAAGTTACCCAATTTAACAATTACGCTGTCAAAATAAGTCGAAGCCTTTTCGTGGTTTACCACTTTTAAGGCTACGGCATCTTTCATTGCTATGTTTTTGTCCTTGCGGATGGTTCGGATACCGGCTATGACTTCGGCAGCGAACTCAAAATCGGCTATTAGCTTTTCGTTGTAAGCGGTTAGCGTTGGATACTCGGCTATAATTAAAGCTTGCTCCGGTGTCCTTTCGGCTATGTGTTGCCAAATCTCTTCGGTTAAGAACGGCATAAACGGATGTAACAACTTTAAGTTGGCTTCCAACATTTCGATGGCTTTGTCAAACGTAGCGCGGTCGATTGGCTGTTGGTAACCCGGTTTAATCATTTCCAGGAACCACGAACAGAAGTCGTCCCAAACCAATTTGTATATCGCCATCAAGGCGTCGGACAAACGGTATTTTTCAAAATGGTCTTCAATTTCCGCTAAGGTTTGTTGCAACTTGGCTTCGTACCATTCGATAGCTACTTTAGCACTTTCCGGTTGCGGAAGGTCGGCTACTTCCCAACCTTTTACCAAACGGAAGGCATTCCATATTTTGTTGGCAAAAGCCTTACCGTTGTTGCATAATTCCTCATCAAACAAGATGTCGTTTCCGGCTGAAGCACTCAACAACAATCCTACTCTAACACCATCGGCACCAAATTTTTCAATCAGTTCCAACGGTTCAGGCGAATTGCCTAATGACTTCGACATTTTACGACGCTGTTTGTCGCGCACCAATCCGGTTAAATACACATTGGTAAACGGTTTTTCACCGGCGTATTCGTAACCCGCAATAATCATACGCGCTACCCAGAAGAACAAAATGTCCGGTCCGGTTACCAAATCGTTGGTAGGATAATAGTATTTAAAATCTTCGTTTTCGGGATCTAAAATACCGCCAAATACTGCCATAGGCCATAACCAAGAAGAAAACCAGGTATCGAGAGCATCCGGATCTTGAGTGAGGTTGTGGGTTTCGAGTTGCGGGTTGTTGGTTTTGGCTCTGGCAAGCTCAAGCGCAGTTTCTATATTTTCAGCAACCACAAAATCATCTTTGCCCTCGCCATAGTAATAGGCCGGGATTTGTTGTCCCCACCACAATTGGCGCGAGATGTTCCAGTCGCGGATATTTTCCAACCAATGACGGTAGGTATTGTTAAAACGCGACGGGTATAATTTGATTTCTTCGGTTTCCAATACGGCTTTGATGGCCGGTTTTACCAATTCTTCCATGCTAAGGAACCATTGGTCAGACAAACGCGGCTCGATTACGGCTTTGGTACGTTCTGAAGTGCCTACTTTATTCAAATGCGTTTCGGTTTTGGCCAAAGCACCTATTTGTTCTAATTCAACAGCTATTTCCTCACGCACTACAAAACGGTCTTTGCCTTGGTAGTGCAAGCCATAGGAGTTTAAGGTAGCATCTTCGTTAAAGATGTCGATAATTTCCAGGTTGTGTTTTTCACCTAAGGTTTTATCGTTCACATCGTGCGCCGGCGTTACTTTTAAACAACCGGTTCCGAATTCCATGTCCACATACTCGTCAAAAATGATAGGGATTACGCGGTTGCAAATCGGTACGATAGCTTTTTTACCTTTTAGGTGCGTGTAACGCTCGTCTTCGGGATGGATACAAATAGCAGTATCCCCCAAGATGGTTTCAGGACGTGTTGTAGCGATGGTTACAAACTCGTTTGAACCTTCGATTTGGTATTTTAAATGGTACAATTTACCTTGACGCTCTTCGTAAATCACTTCTTCGTCGGACAAGGTAGTTTTGGCCTCCGGATCCCAGTTGACCATACGGTAACCGCGATAGATATAGCCTTTATTGTATAAATCAACAAACGAGCGAATTACGGAAGCCGACATGTCGGGGTCCATAGTAAACTTGGTTCTGTCCCAATCACAAGAACAACCCAATTGTTTGAGCTGCTCTAAGATAGTACCACCGTATTTGTTGGTCCAATCCCAAGCGTGTTTGAGAAACTCTTCTCGGGTTAAATCGTTTTTGTTGATGCCTTCGCTTTTCAACTTGGCCACTACTTTGGCCTCGGTAGCAATTGAAGCGTGGTCGGTTCCGGGAACCCAACAAGCATTAAAGCCTTTCAAACGGGCACGACGAATCAACACATCTTGTATGGTGTTGTTTAACATGTGGCCCATGTGCAAAACTCCGGTCACATTGGGTGGCGGAATGGTAATGGTGTATGGTTTGCGGTGATCTGGTTTAGAATGAAAATAGTTGTTTTTCATCCAGTAGTCGTACCACTTTTTTTCTACTTCTTGGGCGTTGAATTGCGCTGGAATCATATGATTTTAGATATCAGATTTTAGATTTTAGATTTTCGGATTACAGAAGTGAGAGACCTATGCCTATTAGCCCCGATTAAAGAGGCTACCGCGTAGCCCGTAAAGCGGGAATATGGATAACAGATACACACTAACCACTCGCTCCTAACCCTCTGGCACAGCTTTTGTAAACTGAATTGCAAAAGTAACTAATAAAGACTTTAGAAAAAATTAAGAATTAAATTTTTGTGCATTAATTTAAACCCAGTATTTTTACTAACCAAATACAACGTTTGACCTATGAAAAAAATAATACTTATCGCAACTATCTTGTTTAACGCAATGGTATTTGCTCAGGACGGTCCAAAAATTGAGTTTAAAGACAAAGACAACACCATAGATTACGGTAAAGTGACTAAAGAAGAAGACAGTGGTTTGCGCGTGTTTGAATTTACCAATACCGGCAATCAACCCTTGTTGATTAAAGACGTGAAAAGCAGCTGCGGTTGTACGGTGCCAAGCTTTTCTAAAGACCCGATTATGCCGGGCAAAACCGGAAAGATTGAGGTGAAATACAATATGAATCCGGGGCCTATCAGAAAAACCATTACGGTAGAAAGTAACGCGGTAAATGTAGACGAAGGTCGAGTAGCTTTAAAAATAAAAGGCGAAGTAATCATCAAACCGGTAGAGAACCTGCTGGAAAAAAAGACAAAAAGTCCATTAATGCAATAACAGAAACTCCCGATTGAATCGGGAGTTTTTTTTATAAAATACTTTTTAGTTGGAACTTGTAGGTTAAGAACACCCCTTTGCGTTCCACTTCCAAAACTATAGTTCTACCCTCTTCAGATTTGAGTAGCTCATTAATCGTTTCTATGGTTAAATTATGGGCATCTCTACCATTAATTTTTACGATACGGTCACCTTTTTGCACTCCGGCCAATTGGGCTACCGATCCTTCCCTAACATTAAAGATTCGGAAAATAGGTTTTAGTTCAAACTTGATTTTGAGGTTGTCTTGTACATGACCTTCATGATAAGTAGTGGTTTTGGCAATATTTACCCTAGTTGAATTATCCTGATAGGTTTGGGTTACCCATTCGAGACCGTCATGTTGTACTTCGAGACCACTCATGTTAAAGTTGAAAGGAGCGTTAATTTTAGAACCGGGTTTAGAATAAATACAACTGCTTGGATAATCAAAAAAAACTGAAAAACGCGACAATACGCCTCCGCCTAAAGAGCCAATACGATCACTAACAAAACTAACACTACTGATAGAAGTTGAATCGGGAAAAGTGCCTATCGGATTTTTGAAAGTTGTATCACCAAAGATAAAACTTTCCATTCTTGCTCTTTGTCCGTAAACATTGCCACTGAAACCTCGACCTAAAAAACATTTAATGGTTTTAGACGGCAAAACCAAGTTAGGTGCTTCACTCAAAAACAACCAAATAGCATCGCTGTTCCCAGTATCTATAAGCATTTTTGACCTTCTGGGGTTTTGCACAGTCACTACAGTAGTGTAGTAGTAAGGTTTGTTGTTTTCTAAACTAACCTCCTCTTTCTTATATTTTTTTAGGATGCGCTTTCTCACTTTACTATTGCTTTCGTGGTAAACTACAACTTTTTTCTTATCGTAATCAATTTCCACCAAATGATCTTTAAAAAAATGATAGCCAATAATGCCATTAACCGGTATGCCCACTTGAGAAGAAAAGTTAAACTCTTGATCGAGTATCAAATAAATCTCGTGATCTTCATCAACAAAACCCGAAACTTCTAGTTTGTTTCTGGAGGATTTAAAGGCCTCAACCGCTTCACTGCTTCCTAAACCTTTCAATCTAATTTTTTCTAATTGGTGCAAACTCACTTCTTCTTTATCATCTAAACTAAACAACACTGTTTCCTCTACACCGGTATCTAACAAAAAAGTCAAAGTTTCACCATTAACCTTAATGGGAATAAAAATCAAATTATTAATCATTTGAAAAGGGATAACCACTTTCTTTTGGTCTTTTTTAAAATGGAAACCCGGCTGACAAAAACAGAAACTAAGGCTGATAAAAAAGAATAGTAATGAATAGAAGAATCGCATTATGTGTGATTTTTGTTAAATTTAATAAAAAACAAAGGCTAAAAAATAATTTTTAACAATTTTTAAGGCGTTTAATGCATTGTTTTCAAACTAAAAAAGTCGCAAATTTGCAGCACTAAATTCAACAACATGCCTAAGATATCTCTGAAAGGTCAGCAAATGCCTGAATCGCCCATCCGAAAGTTGGTTCCGTATTCTGAAATTGCTAAGAAAAAAGGACACAAAGTATACCATCTCAATATTGGTCAACCCGATATCAAAACTCCCGATGTTGCTCTTAATGCGGTAAAAAATGCCGACATTAAAGTATTAGAATACAGCCACTCGGCCGGTTTTGAAAGTTACCGTACCAAATTATCCGCTTACTACAAGTCACACGGCTTACCTATTGATATTGCCGATATCATTATTACAACCGGTGGTTCCGAAGCCTTGTTGTTTGCTATGGGAAGCACTATGGATGCCGGTGATGAAATCATTATTCCGGAACCGTTTTATGCTAACTACAACGGATTTTCAACAGCTTCCGGCGTAAAGGTTGTACCGGTAATTTCTACCATAGACGAAGGCTTTGCCTTACCACCTATTGCTGCTTTTGAAAAATTGATCACCCCAAAAACCAAAGCCATCTTAATTTGTAATCCGGGCAATCCAACCGGTTATTTGTATTCGCAAGAAGAAATCATGCAGTTGGCTGCCATTGTAAAAAAACACGATTTATTCCTGATAGCCGACGAGGTTTATCGCGAGTTCATTTACGACGAAAACGAAAAACACTTTTCGGTAATGAATGTACCCGGCTTAGAAGAACACGCTATCATGATTGATTCGGTTTCTAAAAGATACAGCATGTGCGGCGCTCGAATTGGTTGTATCGTTTCTAAAAATAAAGAAGTCATGGCTACAGCTATGAAATTTGCCCAAGCCCGTTTGAGTCCGCCAACCTACGCTCAAATTGCCAGCGAAGCCGCTTTGGAAACGCCACAAAGTTATTTTGACGATGTAATAGCCGAGTACAAAGACCGTCGTGATACACTAATTGCCGAACTGCAAAAAATTGAAGGGGTAAAAGTGGCTACCCCAAAAGGTGCATTTTACTGTATCGCACAATTGCCGGTAAAAAACGCCGACGATTTTGCCCAGTGGTTATTGGAGTCTTACGACAACAACGGTGAAACTGTAATGGTTGCACCTGCCGCAGGTTTCTATTCTACACCGGGAGTTGGATTAAACGAAGTACGCATTGCTTATGTGCTTAAAAAAGAAGATTTAATCCGCTCGGTAGCTATTTTAAAAGAAGCTTTGAAAGTGTACAATGCTTAACTTTCAATCCTCATTATAAACAAAAACGCCTCAATTAACAGAGGCGTTTTTTGTTTTTAGGAGCACACCTTTGGTCTTTCTTAGACTACTGCTCCCGCCATTCGCGCTACACGGTAGCTCGCTACTGTCGGGGCTAAGTTCACCTTGGGTAGTTTGTTAGAACAGTGCTAACTACAAATGGATCAAATGAAAACCGTATTCCGAAATTACCAACTTATGTGTTTCTCTGTAAATAAGGTACTTATTCACCATTATTAGAGTTTCCGCAGTAGAAGGAAAAATATACTCACAAAATTGTTGGTTGACTTCAAAAAATTGAATCGGATCTTCTATCTTTTCACCACGAAAATAATACTCCACCAATAATGGAGTATCGTATCTTTGAGCTTGCTCAAATACAGTAGACAAAATCATGAGTTAGGTTAGTTTGAATTGGGCATATAAATGTAGAGAATTCTTATAAATAGTAAATGTTAAAACCACTACTCTAAGATGTTAAAAAAAGGAGTTGTTAAACGGTAAAGGCCTAAAAAACCTACAAGAAAAAGCACTTTTTAACAAATTTGATTCCCTGACACCAACTCCAATTGTCTTATCCTATCCTAAAAACCCTATTTTAAATATTGTAACATTGCTATTGCAAAAAAAAAACACCCGCTCATCAGAACGGGTGTTTTTTTGTATTCAGGATTTTGGTTATCGCTTCAAACTAAAGTGTGCTTTAAACTGCTTCATCACACCATTCTCCGGATAATCTACCGTAAACCAGTAATCCGTTGATGGTAACGGCTGTCCGTTATAGGTTCCGTCCCAACCATCACCCGAAGAACTTAGCTGTTTGAGCAACTTACCGTAGCGGTCAAAGATGTAAATCTTTGTCACGATGTCAAAGTTTTGTAAGCCCGTTACATTCCAAGTGTCATGGAATCCATCACCGTTTGGTGTAAAGTAACGTGGGTAATCTATCACTTGTACGTTATCTATCGATACCACACCACAAGAATACCCATCCGGACTTCTAACATCCCATACATAAATCGTATGGCTGCCCAACGATACATTCTCAAACACATTGCTCGCTTGTCTTGGTCCGTCGTCTAAACTATACTCATACACCCCATAACCATCATTGGTTACAGTGATGATTTGGTTTTCTGCAAAGGCATTGGTTACTGTGTAAGTAATGTTTGCCGCTGCTCCCGAACGAACCACTTCAAAAGTAGATGCCGCTGTAATAACAGACACACAGCCTAACAACGGTGGATTTACACTCACGGCCTCTACCGTATAAGTAACACTGTCTGCATTGATATCCGTTACCGCATACGTGGATGAATTAGCTCCTGTAATCAAGTTACCGTCGGCATACCAATTAAAGGTGTAGTTCGGTGCTGTAATACCACTGTCTAAGATTAAGTTGTTGTTCACTATCGTTTGGTTCCAATTCACACATGCAATATTGCTTCCGGTGTTGCTGGTGATTACAGGCTCGGCCAATTGCTCTATCACTACATCAAAAGAATCCAACTGATAACAACCCGTTACCGTATTGGTTACTCTTATCCAATAAGTACCCGTTTGTACTTGATAGGTATCTAAGTTAGTCAACGCATTAGCTGAGTTGCCGGCATCGGCATCGGCCTGACTGTTGAAATAAAACTCTACTAGGTAAGTCGGTGCCGTTTGCCCTGCCCCTAAAATATCATCCACATAACCTGCCAAACTTGGTTGGGCATTGGTCGGGTTTTGGGTGTACAACATCAAGCCGTCGTTTACCCCATCGTAATCACACTCCAACATATCAGCCATTACTATATTGATGGTTGGTTTTGGATTCACCAAAATATTGAACTGACCTACTACGCTGCGACAAGTTGTTACATCATTAGTGATTTGAACATAAATCGTTTGCGGGTTAGTAAGATTCGTATAAGCAGCCGGAGTGTTGATTGGAATGGTCAAAGCTGCATCTTCATAGAATCTTACAGTGTATGTCGGCGGTGTTGGGTTATTGGCCATCAAGGCGGTGATTTGACTCGTTAAGTCAAATACTTCAAATCCGTCATTTACTCCCGATGGATCAGCCTCACAGATTTGGTAGTCGGCTATAGTAGCCACTGTTGGCAACGCATTAACCGTTAACGGTTGTTCCACCAAAACATAACAGTTATTCCCTAAATAATCCACTCGGTTGTTCTCTACTCTTATCCAAACACTTTGCTCATTCGGGTCTACATCTCCTACTAAGGCATTGCTTGGATTGATAATCGGGTTCACCTGGTTAATCGCATCGGCCTGGCTGTTATAATACTCCAATGTTAAGTTAGGGTCGTTGTTCAAGATATATGCCGCATTCACCGTTAAATCAAAGTACTCCAACATATCTCCCGGATTGTTGTAATCACACTGCGCACCTAAACTCGGCGGATTGGTGTTTGGTGTTGGTATCGGCAATACTCTAATGTCTAATGTTGTTACACTGTAACAACCCGCAGCACTCGTTACGCGTACCCCTAAGGTTTGTACCGGAGCCGTAAGGTTAGTATAAGCCGTTGGTGTTCCAATGGCATTGGTTAAGTTTTGCGCATCGGCTAAACTTGGGTAGTAAGTTACAGTATATCCCGATAAGCCTTGGGTTATCATTACATCACGTACTGTTAAATCAAAGGTATGGAAACCATCATTCGGATTGGCATCGTCATCACAAACGCTAAGCGGTGTTGGCGTGGTTAATAATAAAGGTCTGTTGATAATCACGTTGAAAGTACCAATGTTGTAGCAACCGGTATTGTTGTCTTCTACCCTAACCCAAATCGGTTGACCATTATAAGCCAAGAAATTAGTATCAGGAATAATTGGAGATGTTCCTAGGGCAGCCGCAGCCGAAGAGGTGTAATAAGTTACCGTATAATTGCCGGCTGCTAAAGGTTGTTGGGCCAATACATCAGGTGTACGAACCGTTAAATCCACTAGAGTGAAACCATTTTGAGTATTATTGTCTTGGTCACAAACTTCAATATCGTTCAAATTCACAGGAGCAATCGGGCTCGGATTAACTTCTAAAACAATTGGAATAACACTCCAACAACCGGTATTGTTATCCACAGTTCTAACATAAATGGTTTGCAAAAACGGTATTATAGAACAATAGGGCACTGAAGTATCAATAGCAGTATTACCCAATTGTGCATCTTGTAAAGTCTCATGGAAAGTAATGGTATAAGACGTTACCCCGTTCAACATACTCGGTACTAAAGAAGCCAAATCAAAATTGCATGACACGCCATCCTGATTGTCATCGCAAATGGTGTAAGGTTGGGTTGGCGGTATAGGTGTTGGTAGCGGCACTACGCGAATATCCATAGTAGAGATTACATAACAACCTGTAGTGCTGTTGGTAATACGAATACCCAAGGTTTGTACATAAATGTCTTGGTTTTGGTATTGTAAGCTGGTAATCTCATTCGTGTTGTTTTGTGCATCGTTCAAACTCGGATAGAAGCTTACTGTCATACCGGTTTGACCTAATAAAATATCGTCTACTTGGTCGGCCAAATTAAATACTTCAAAACCTACTGCTCCGTTGTAATCACACAAAGTGTATTGCGGATAGTTCGGCTGGGTTGAGTTAGGTAAAGCATTCACAACTAAGTCTAAACTAACCACGTCATAACATCCGGTTGAGTTATTTTCTACACGTACATATAAGGTAGTACTACCCGTTATATAGCCGGTTACATTGGTAATTGCACCGATATCGTTTTGAGCATCACCCAAACTCGTGTGGAAAGACACCGTATGTGTTAATGGGTCGATACTGCCTAAGATTTGCGGTACAGTAGTAGTCAAATCAAAACTCTCAAAACCTACAGCTCCTGTGTAATCACACAACAAATAATCACTAGGAGTAGTTGCTTCCGGTGTTGGATCAACTATCAATTGTAATGGTAAAACTTCATAACATCCGGTGGCAGTAGACTGGACTCTGATATAGATTATTTGTAACCAAGGATTAATATTTTCATAAGCCGTTACATCAGTGATAGGAGTAGCTCCGGTATTGGCATCGGTTACTGTTTCATGGAAAGTGACCAAATATGGTGTACCTCCTGTAACCGCATTGATTACCTGATTCAAATTAAATTCAATAAAACCATCATTACTAAAGTCGCAACCTCTCAACGGTTGAGGAGCCGTTACCACTACATCATTAGTAGCAGGATTAATATTGAAAACAACTGCATTTGAAAAGCAATTTCCGGTAATTTCATGAGCCACAATGGAGTGACTACCGGCTGGTAAATTAAAGAAAACCGGACTCGACTGATAAACACCTCCGTCAATGGCGTACTCGTAATTATTTCCAATAGGACTTGTAACCGTTACAGTATTAGCATTACAGCTCTCAACTATATCAACCACCGGATCTGTTAGTGGAATAACCGTTATTTGAAGAGTAGCACTGGTAGCACACTCTGTCACATTTGGGGTAAAAGTATAGGTTGTGGTGGTGGTATTGTTTAAAGCAGGTGACCAAGTCCCTGTAATTCCGTTGTTGGAAGTTGTTGGTAACGGAGCAATAGTACCACCATTACAAACAGGCGAAACCGCAGTAAAAGTTGGCGTAACACGGGGGGTAACGGTAATCACCAAAGTAGTCGTTGAAGCACATTGTCCAACGGTTGGCGTAAAGGTATAAGTTGTTGTGGCGGTATTATTTAAAGCGGGTGACCAAGTTCCTGAAATTCCGTTGTTGGAAGTAGTTGGCAAAGCCGCTAAAGTTTGACCACTACAAATTGGAGCAACAGGCGTAAAAGTAGGCAATACATTTGGATTCACAGTTACCGTTAAAGTGGTAGAAGTAGCACACTGACTATTTATTGGAGTAAAAGTATAGGTAGTTGTTACTGTATTATTCAAGGCGGGTGTCCATGTTCCCGTAATCCCATTATTTGAGATTGTTGGCAAAGCCGCTAAAGCTTGTCCGCTACAAATTGGTCCTACAGCGGTAAAAGTTGGCAATACATTTGGATTTACTGTGATGGTTAAAGTTGTGGTCGAAGCACATTGCCCTGCATTTGGCGTAAAGGTGTAAGTAGTCGTGGCGGTATTGTTTAGCGCCGGAGACCAAGTTCCTGTAATCCCATTGGTAGAAGTGGTTGGTAAAGCCGATAAGGTTTGCCCACTACAAATAGGCGCTACAGCATTAAAGGTTGGCGTAACTATAGGATTGACTGTTATCGACAAAGTAGCCGTTGTGGCACATTGGTTAACTGTTGGTGTAAAAGTATAAGTGGTCGTAGCTGTATTATTAAGTGCCGGAGACCAAGTTCCGGTAAAACCATTGTTAGAAGTGGTTGGCAAAGCAGCCAATGTTTGTCCGCTACAAATAGGAGCCACCGCTGTGAACGTTGGCAATACATTAGGGTTTACAGTGATGGTTAAAGTTGTAGTCGAAGCACATTGTCCGGCCGTTGGTGTGAAAGTGTAAGTAGTCGTAGCTGTATTGTTTAGCGCAGGCGACCAAGTTCCTGTAATACCATTGGTTGAGGTAGTTGGCAGAGTCGCCAACGTTTGTCCGCTACAAATGGCAGCCACCGGATTAAAAGTAGGAACTACATTCGAATTGATTACAATGGTCATCGAGGCTCTCGAAGCACATTGTTCCGGATTAGGCGTAAACGTATAGGTAGTGGTGGTCGTGTTATTAATAGTAGCCGGAGACCAAGTTCCGGTCTTATTGTTTAATGAAGTTGTAGGCAAAGCCGGTACAGTTTGACCGGCACAATAAGGGCCAAGCTGGGTAAATGTAGGGACAACTGTAGAAGAAGTAAGTGGCGGTGTACACACTCCGTTCCAAGTAATGGTAAACACAACCACTTGTCCCGGTAAAACACCTGTAACAGTATAGTTAGATCCGTTTGATGTAGGGAATGTTCCTGTTACCGGAGTACCACCATCTATGGTATAACTATATGAAAAACTGGTTTGTCCAACATTATTAAAATCAAAAGCTACAGAAGTTGGTGTAGAATTGGCCGTATCACAAAACAAGAAAGGTGTAGCTGTTGGTGCTTGGTTATTAACGGTAACGGTTATAGCCGCTCTTGGGCTTTCGCAACCGCCAAGAGTTTGACTTACATAATAAGTTGTAGTCCCCAAAGTTGTAGTACTTGGAGTTGGAGCTGTAGCAGAGGCCGTTCCGCCGGTAGCATTAGTACCGTACCAATTTAAAACACCACCGGGTGAAGGAGTTGCAGTTAAAGGAATGGCTGCCGTATTTTGGCAATACACCACCGGGGCAACTGTAGGTGCCGGAACGGTTGGTACCGGATTAACTACAAGCGCAATAGGAGTTGAAACACAACCGGACACTAAATCGCGAACGGTTACATTGTAGGTTCCGGGAGCCAAACCGGTAAAAGTTGGACTGGTTTGGTAATTAACGCCATTAACACTGTATTCATAAGTAGCTGTTTGATAGGTATAAGAGCCAATTTCTGTATAATCCTGTGGATCTATAGCTGTCCAATCAGCCGGATTCCATGTCATGCTTGGATGTGGTGCAGTAGCTAATCTTCGATAGGTATATCCGGATTGGTTAAGCGGTGTAAAATCAACGCCGTCAGTTCTACCCCATAAATCAAACTCTGCATCTGCACTGGTAGCTAATCTTACATTATCATTGGTATTAAAACCGGGACAAGCGCTTACCACCAAATTTGGCGTTACTCCTCCTTGGTTAACAGCACTTCCTACTCCGATAACATAAACACTATTGTTGTTTAAGGTACCACTTAAAGCAAAATCACAAAAGTTAGATGGAGTGGCATTGCCGTTGTTGTAAATTTTAAGCTTGTAATTGGCTAAGTTTTTAGGAGTACCGGTACCGTTAAAAATTTCGATGTACGATAGAGCACCACTGCTTTCGTCCGTCACTTCAGATATAAATAAATCCGACGGAATTGGAAGTGGTGAAGGACCAACCGGATTCGTAAAAACTATAGTCCCTGTTGGCACGGCACAAGTAGGTTGTTGGGTTACACTCACTGTAGGTGGCGGACATGGAATAACGCCACATATTTTTGTAGCCGAAGTAAAGCAACCGGTGCCACTTGGTGTAACGGTTAAACTTATTGAGTCACTTGAGGTTATTGGAGTAACTGTAAATGTTGTGGCTGTAATAGTACCTACATTTACCGGTGTAACGCCATTAATACTATAGGATATTGCATAGCTTGTAGCTCCTGCTAAGGCTGTCCAATTGAATACTTGTGAAGTTGGTGTAGCTGTTCCGCAAACAATATTAGGCGCAACAGGGGTATTGATTGTAACGGTTACGCTGGAACTTAAATTACAATTGACTGAAGTGGTAAAAGCAATATCATCTAAGGCAAAATCATTTCCGGAAGCATTCGTATTGGAATTGAACAACTGAATTTGTGCCGAAGTTGCTGCTCCTGAATTCCATACGTATGTATATTGCGTCCACCCACATACCGTTGCTGAAGCATTAGCTGTACCTAACAAGGTACCGTTTATTAAAGCCCTGATCACCGCCGGATTATTGGGAGCTACAGTTTGCAACCAATAGGAAAAAGTATAATTTTGTCCCGGTGATACGGCTACGGTTTGCCCCCAAACCAAGTCGTTTCCGCTATTAAATGTAGATCCGTCAACTACCATCATCAATCCGTTACCGGTGGTATGATCAACACAAGTGGCAGAGAATCCTGTCTCCCAAGTATTGGGATTAATAACTATACCATAGGCCCTTTGGGCTAAAGTAGTATTAGAAGGAGAGTAAAATGTATAATCGGAATCAAATCCTATATTTCCGTTAGAGAAATTACCATTGGCTATCAGGTTTACTGTAGATGTAGCCGTAGATGATACTGTATATGTGGTTGTTTGAGTTGGACTCACTACAGGATTAGCAATGTTGGGTGTGGTCAAACTCGGGTCATTTGGATTAGAAGTCCACGTGTAACCTGAAGCACCGCCACTTGCGGTTAAAGTGGTTGAACTGCCTGAACATATAGCAGTAGCCGGACTAACTGTTAAGCCTGAAGGATTGGTCAAAACAATATTCGTTTGAGAAACAAAGGCTCCGGTATTATCGGTAACCGATACGGTGTAAGTTCCAGCCGGTAATCCCGAGAAAAAACCTGTGGCATTAGTCTGATTGGCTGCACCGGTTAAAACATAATTACCATAAGGTGTAACTCCATTGTTGGCATAAGCCGCTATGGAACCGTTAGATAATCCCTGACAAGTCGGATTAGTAGCAGTATAACTAATTGACAAAGGGACCGGAGGCGCGGTTAGTGAAAAGTCATCTACCGCAAAATCATTACCTGCGAAATCAGTGTTGTTATTATATAATTCGATATTCACACATGCATTGGTAGGCGTAAAAGTATACACCACCTGACGCCATCCGTTAGCCACGACCGGCGCTGTTGCAGAACCGGAAACCAAAGTAATGTTGTTTGCATTATTAAATTGTACACCAATATTGGCTAATGTACCTCCGGGTGTAGTAAAAATGGAACGTATCCAATAAGAAAAAGTATAGGTAACGCCAACGGTTAAACTACAAACACCTCCACCATTGTTACCGGCTTTCCAAAAACGTTGTTGTCCCCCAACACTGGTTCCGTCTATAATCATCATTTGTCCACTTCCGGTGGTATGGTCACCACTTGCAATAAATGATGTTGTATTGACCGGTTGTGGGTTGGTAAATATGGTCCAATTACCAGCCGCTGTAGTACCACTGTAAGGTGTAGTCAGCACTGTGTAATTGGGCAATTGCCCTCCTTGATGTCCGATGTTAAAGCCTAATTCAAAATCTCCGTTATTCAAAAGATTTTGAGAAAAGCCACACACACTTAACAATAAAAATGCAGCCCGTAATATGTTTTTAGAAAAAGTAATGTTCTTCATTTTTTACCCAATTAAAGTAAGTTTTGCCTACAAGTTGAAGTCCCATAAAACCCCAAAAGTATTGATTTTTAATATTGTTATAAAAAAACCTCAAATTAATGAGGCTTAATTTTATTTTTCAATTTTTCTCCGATCTCTTTCGGTTTTTAATAAATTCAATTCCCTACTGGTCTGACCGGCCACAGAAGTGTTTTCTTCGGCTCTCCTGATTAAGTAAGGCATCACATCTCTAACCGGGCCAAATGGTAAATATTTGGCTACATTGTATCCGTGAGCCGCTAAGTTATAGCTTATGTTATCACTCATTCCATACAATTGACCAAACCAAATGCGGTTGTCGTTTTTCAAAACCCCTTTAGCCTCCATCAATTCCATCAATTTGTACGAACTCAACTCGTTGTGTGTTCCGGCAAAAATGGCCATTTTATCCAAATGTTCCATCATATACGCTACGGTCTTGTCATAGTTGATATCGGTGGCTTCTTTACTTTCGCAAATTGGTGTCGGATAGCCTTTTTCTTCAGCGCGTTTGTTTTCCTTTTCCATATAAGCCCCGCGAACCAATTTCATTCCGATGTAAAAACCTTCCGTTTTAGCTTGTTCGTGTAATCGCTTCAAATAATCCAATCGGTCCCAGCGATACAATTGCAAGGTATTGAAAACAATAGCTTTCTCCTTGTTGTATTTTCGCATCATTTCGGTAACCAAATCATCGGCAGCCTCTTGCATCCAACTTTCTTCACCGTCAATTAAAAGTGCTACATCTTTTTCATAAGCAGCTTTACAAACGGTATCAAAGCGTTCCACTACTCTATTCCATTCCTTTTGTTCTTCAACAGTTAAAGGCTGCTTTTCCCCTATTTTTTCATACAAATAAAAACGACCGAAACCGGTTGGCTTGAATACCGCAAAAGGAATAGCAATACGCTCCTTGGCAAACTCAATAGTCTTTAATGTCATTTGCAAAGCGGCATCAAATTGAGCCTCTTCTTCTTTGCCTTCTACCGAATAATCCAGTACCGAAGAAACACCTTTAGTGTACATTTTATCTACTACAGTCAAACAATCGTTTTCGGTAGTTCCGCCACAAAAATGATCGAAAACCGTAGCTCTGATTAAGCCTTCAACCGGTAAATGCGCTTTCAAAGCAAAGTTGGTCACCGCTGTTCCTATTCGAACCAATGGCTCACTGTCTATCATCTTGAATAAAAAATAAGCCCTATCGAGCTCAGTATCGGTTTTGAGGGCAAAAGCCACTTCAGTATTATTGAAAATTTTTTCCATGGTATTGAATTGATGGCACAAATATAAATAGTCTGTAACGATTATATATCAATTTTTACCTTATTTTTGGGGCACAATTCAACAAAAAAATGCAAACCATTCAAGCCAACGGATATCCGGTTTTATTCGGAGAAAACGAATACGAAAGTCTCAATACTTTTATCAAAAAAAATAAGTATTCCAACTTATTTATTTTGGTAGACAATCATACAAATGAATTGTGCTTGTTGCGCTTTTTGTCGTTTCTGGCCACTGATAAAACCATTGAAATCATTGAGATTGAATCGGGCGAATCGGAAAAAAACATCAATACTTGTGTTGAAATTTGGTCTGTTTTGACCGAATTGGGTGCCGACCGTAAAACACTGCTTATTAATATCGGCGGCGGCGTGATTACAGATATAGGCGGATTTATAGCTTCAACCTTTAAAAGAGGGATTGATTTTATCAACATACCAACCACTTTGTTGGCCATGGTAGATGCATCTATTGGTGGTAAAAACGGGGTGGATTTAGGCAATTTGAAAAACCAAATCGGTGTTATTAATGTACCTAAAATGGTGCTGATTGATACTGAGTATTTATCCACTTTACCCAAAAACCAAATGCGCTCCGGGTTAGCGGAAATGCTGAAACACGGCTTGATTTTCGATGCTTCCTATTGGGCACAATTTAAAGATTTGAGCCAACAAGATTTTGCCGATTTTGACACATTAATCCATCGTTCTATAGCCATCAAAAACGAAATCGTGAGTCAAGACCCAACCGAAAACGGGATTCGCAAAGCTTTGAATTTTGGCCACACCTTAGGCCATGCCATAGAAAGTTATTTTTTGGAGAACGACAACAAAACCAGCTTATTACATGGTGAAGCCATAGCCGCAGGAATGATTATGGAAAGCTATATTTCATGGCAAAAAGGGCTGCTAACTGAGTTGGCTTATCAAGAAATCAAACAAACCATAAAAAGTATTTTTGAAACCATTCCTTTTGAAGAAAACGACCTCCAACCCATCTTGGATTTATTGATTCACGACAAAAAAAGCGAGTACGGCAAAATTCAATTTGCTCTACTTGACGGAATCGGGAAGATTAAAACAAACCAAGAAGCTGATAATGAATTGATTATAAAGTCTTTTGCCGATTATAAAAACTAATATTTTTTTCATAAAAATTGTTGTATTTCGAAAATATTATTTTTTACATTTGCCCTAATGAAAAAATGTGTGAACACCAACAACAACAGTATTTACAGCCAAGAAATTACAAACTGTTTCTTAGCCGATACTTCCGCTTTTTTAAAACAAAAAAGTGATCCCAGCACATTACATTCCGCCATTACCTTTTTGTTCCAGGAAAAATTACCCATTATTTACGCTAATATTAGAGTTTGAATGACAGATTACTTTGTTTTGAAAAATAAATTAATCTAAAATTCTGTATCCTCAATGAACACTAAATATTACGACTTAATTAACCAAACTTTCTATTTCCCGCAAGAAGAATTTACTTTAAACAAAGACACCCTTCAGTTCCATAACATCGATTTAATGAAATTGGTTGAACAATACGGTACGCCGTTGAAGTTTACTTATCTTCCTGCCATTTCCAATAACATCAACAAAGCCAAAGGTTGGTTTAGAAAAGGCATGGAAAAAATTGGTTACGAAGGCAAATACTATTACTGCTATTGCACTAAAAGCTCTCATTTTAAATTCATTATGAATGAAGCTTTTAAAAACAATATTCACATTGAAACTTCCTCTGCTTATGACATCAACATTGTTGAGAAATTAATGGAAGAAGGCAAAATCAATAAAAATACTTACGTAGTTTGCAATGGTTTCAAACGCGATGAGTATGTATCCAATATTGCCCGTTTGATTAACGGAGGTCACAACAAAACCATTCCGGTAATCGACAATTACGAAGAATTGGATTTGCTGCAAGAACAAATCAAAGGTAAGTTTAAAATCGGTATCCGAATTGCCGCAGAGGAAGAACCAAAATTCGAGTTCTATACTTCACGATTAGGGATTGGTTACAAAGACATCGTGCCATTTTACAGAAAACAAATCCAAGAGAATAAGCAAGTGGAACTGAAAATGTTACACTTCTTTATCAATACCGGTATTCGCGACACTGCTTACTACTGGAACGAGTTATTGAAATGTATGAAAGTGTACATTGCCTTAAAAAGAGAATGTCCAACACTCGACAGTTTGAACATTGGCGGCGGTTTCCCAATCAAGAATTCATTGGCCTTCGAATACGACTACCAATACATGATTGATGAAATCTTAAACCAAATCAAGATTGCTTGTGACGAAGCAGAAGTGGATGTCCCGCATATTTTTACCGAATTCGGTTCGTTTACCGTAGGTGAATCAGGCGGTGCCATTTACCAAGTATTGTATCAAAAGAAACAAAACGATCGTGAAAACTGGAACATGATTGATTCTTCTTTCATCACAACATTACCTGATACTTGGGCGATAAACAAACGCTTTGTAATGTTAGCCGTAAACCGTTGGAACGACACTTACGAAAGGGTTTTATTAGGCGGTATGACTTGTGACAGTGACGATTATTACAACTCAGAGCAACACATGAACGCAGTTTATTTGCCAAAATACAACAAAGAAAAACCTTTGTACATAGGCTTTTTTAATACCGGTGCTTATCAAGAAACCATTGGTGGTTTTGGTGGATTACACCACTGCTTGATACCGCAACCCAAACACATTTTAATCGACAGAGATGAAAACGGTATCTTAGCTACCGAGGTGTTTTCGGAACAACAAAGTTCTGAAGATGTATTGAAAATATTGGGTTACGAAAAATAACAGCAACAAAAAACATCCGTTTTTATTTATAATAATTTTTAAAAAAGAGTTTGATGGTTTAGAAAAAAAAGTTTTTCTTTGAACCATCAACTACAAACAACAAATCACAATGAGTAAAGGACCTATCAGTCAGTTCATAGAAAAAAACTACCTTCACTTCAACGCTGCAGCTTTAGTTGATGCTGCCAAAGGCTACGAAGAACACCTGCTTGACAACGGAAAAATGATGATCACTTTAGCCGGTGCAATGAGTACCGCCGAATTGGGAAAATCATTGGCCGAAATGATTCGTCAAGACAAAGTACACATCATTTCTTGTACCGGTGCTAACTTAGAAGAAGACATCATGAATTTGGTAGCGCACAATTCTTATAAAAGAGTACCAAACTACCGCGACTTATCGCCACAAGAAGAATGGGATTTGTTGGAAAACCACTATAACCGTGTAACCGATACTTGTATCCCTGAAGAAGAAGCTTTCCGCAGATTACAATCACACTTATACGACATTTGGAACAATGCCGATTCAAAAGGTGAACGCTACTTTCCGCACGAATTTATGTACCAAATGATCAATTCAGGTGTATTGAAACAATACTACGAAATTGACCCAAAAGATTCTTGGATGGTAGCAGCTGCCGAGAAAAACCTACCTATTGTAGTTCCGGGTTGGGAAGACAGTACTATGGGTAACATCTTTGCTTCCTATTGTATCAAAGGAACTTTTAAACCAACAACCATGAAAAGCGGTATCGAATACATGATGTGGTTGGCCGATTGGTACACCAATAATTGCAGTGGAAAAGGTGTTGGATTCTTCCAAATTGGCGGTGGTATCGCGGGCGACTTCCCTATTTGTGTAGTACCAATGTTGTACCAAGACATGGAAATGCACGATGTCCCTTTTTGGAGCTATTTCTGCCAAATTTCAGATTCAACCACAAGTTACGGTTCCTATTCAGGAGCTGTCCCTAATGAGAAAATCACTTGGGGCAAACTTGACATACATACCCCCAAATTTATTATTGAATCGGATGCAACCATAGTTGCACCATTAATTTTTGCTTACTTACTGGATTTATAAAAAATTTTTTTATGAGAAGAATTATTGTAGACTATGCTAAACTCACCGGAGACATCCTTAATTTATTAGTGGAAAAATTCCCTGAAGGTTATGACGATACCGACATCATTCGTTTTAGAAATGCTCAAAACGAATTGGTAGAAGCGGTTGAAGTTCGAACCGAAGACACTATCTACCTAGTGAAAGTGAGTACCAAGTTAGCTAGTCGTATGGAGAAATTTGATGAAGAAGAAGACATCGACGCAGTAGTAGAACCTATCGAGCCTATTAAAGGTTTGGATTTAGATGACGACGATTTGCCTTCAGATGATGACGATGTGGAAATTGATCCGCTTAAAGACAAAGGTGGTTCTGACGACGACGACGATGATGATGATGAGGAAGATTTTGCCGATTCAGACAACTTTGACGACGACGATGAAGAATAAACAATAAGTACGAAGTTTGAAGTGCGATTTACAAAGTAAAACTCCCAATTTCTAATTGAATTTGGGAGTTTTTGTTTTACAACAGCACACTTCGTACTTACAAATATCTTTCCTCAAAAACTCGCTGATGGTGATTTTGATGGCCAATGATGGTAAAACCCAAAGCCCTAACCGACATGGGTTTGTTAGAAGCCATGCCTTTGCGAAGCAGCTCTTCTTCATTGAACGATTTGAATAATGCAAGCGACGCTTGTCTAACCACCAACAACTCAGTCAACAAATCCTGGATACTTCTGCTGTTGGCTCGGGCCACATCAACATAATCATTTTCCTCAAAACCGGGCAATTCCGTTTTGTCATTTCGGGCAAAACGCAAGGCGCGATAAGCAAAAATGCGTTCGGCATCAATCAAATGTTGCAAGATGTCTTTAATGGTCCATTTCCCTTCGGCGTATCGATAATCAAATTTGTCCATGGGTATTTCCCTAACAAATTTCACCAAGCGATGTACCGCAATTTCCAATTCTTCCAACAAGGTGTATTCTTCGGTTACGGTATTGATATAAGTACCGTAAAATGCCGCATATTCATCGGCGTTCAATTGTGATTTTTTCATAATGGTTTAAGCTGAATTCCGACTCGCATTGGTATTACCAAACAAAGAACGAGTCACTAATTTTTCATAAATACTGATTAATTTTTCGTTGATTTCCGGTTGTTTTCTCAAATGATTGATTTGTGTTGAAGCGTATTGTTGAATAGTCAGTAACGGCAATACTATTTGCTCACGCATAACTATTGAAGCTTTACCGTCAGGATAATTTTGCATGAGTTCGGTGTGACCGGCTATTTTTAACAACAAGCGCTTGGTTTCCAGAAACTCATCGTAGATGATTTGCCAAAAAGAGCCAAACTCAACATCGTCTTTCATATAAGCTGTTAGCGGAAAATAACTTTTGGCCAACGACATCATACTGTTTTCCAACAAGGTTCTGAAAAAAAGCGAATTGTGATACAAGTTTTGCACTTCGTCCCAGCGATTGGCCACTTCAAAATGCTTCAAGGCAGTACCAACACCAAAAAAACCGGGAACGTTTTGTTTTAGTTGGCTCCATGAACCTACAAAAGGAATGGCACGCAAATCGTCAAAATCCAATTTTTCATCAGCATTGCGTTTGGACGGTCGACTTCCAATATTGGTTTTCGCATAATATTTCAAGGTACTCATCTGCTCCAAGTATGGAATGAACTTAGGGTGATTTTTGAAATCAATGTATTTTTCGTAGCCTAACTGCGCTAGGGTATCAATAATCCCTTTTTCCTCATCGGACAAATTATTTTCATCATCGTTAAATAGCTGATTGGCAACACCGGCACTCAAAAGGTTTTCTAAATTATACCGACAAGAATCTACCGTACCGAAATTAGAACTGATGGTTTGTCCTTGTACGGTGAGTTGGATTTCCTGGTTTTCTATGGTTGAACCCAATGAGGCATAAAACTTATGGGTTTTACCGCCACCACGAGCCGGCGGACCACCGCGCCCATCAAAGAAAATAACCTTTATACCATAGTCGCGCGAAATTTTGGTAATCATTTCTTTGGCTTTAAAAATACTCCAATTGGCCATTAAATATCCGCCGTCTTTAGTACCGTCTGAAAAACCGAGCATTACGGTTTGCTTGTCTTTTCGTTGATTTAAATGTTGGCGATAAACCTTATTTTGATACAATTGCTCCATAATTGTGTGAGCGTTTTGCAAGTCGTCGACCGATTCGAATAAAGGCACTATATCCACTGTTGGATTTTCCCAACCCATCAAACGGAACATGGCAAAGGTTTCGATGACATTTAGAGCACTCTCATTATTACTGATGATATAGCGGTTACAACCCTTTTCACCATTCTCAACTTGAATTTCTCGCATCAACTTTATGGCTTCCAATGTGGAACGGGTCACTTCGTTTTCAAAAAAATGTTGCGACAAATCGAATTTCAAATGAGCTATAACTTCAATTTTTTTGCTTTCAGACAATTCCTCAAAATGCTCAGGAAAATAAACCTCTTTTTCTCTTTTTAAGATAGCGGTAATATCAGCAAACACTTTGCTGTGGATTTTACTGTTCTGACGAATATCAAGCGAAGCAAAATGGAATCCGAATTGGGTTATCTTTTGCAACAACATATTGATATCGTCTACATAAAGCGACTGGTGCTTTTCGATGATGATATTTTTCACAATGGCCAATTCATTTTTCAATTCCTCCAATGTGATAAAAATTTCGCCTTGAGAGTAAAACACCGAACGATACAACTTGTACTCCAAACTGGCGATGATAGTATCTACTTCGTTAAAGGTCAGTTTGCGTTTCAAATTTCGGATGTCAACATAATAACATTTCATGATGGCTGTACGCAATCTTTTGGCCACTTTCTCGGTGATTTCAGGAGTTACAAACGGATTTCCGTCTCTGTCGCCACCAGGCCAAAAACCCAAATTCACGATAGGATTTTCAATCAAATTACCTTCGAATATATTCTTTTGAAGGTATTGCATCATCTCGCCTATGGTATGGTAAAATACATTTTCCAAATACCAAATCAAGCTTACCGCTTCATCAAAGGGCGTTGGCTTTTCTTTTTTGATGAAAGGCGTTTTCCCCAACTGCGCCAGGAGTTGCTTGATTTTAATCAAATCGTTTACCCGAACGGCTTCGGTTAAATCGGTAATAATTCCCAACACCGAACCCGGATAGAACTGAGTAGGATGTGCGGTCAATACTGTTCTTACGTTGAAACTTTCTAAAAAAGCTTTCAATTCCTTGCGTTTGTCTTTGGCTTCGGTTTTCTCTTTAATGTCGCGCAAAGAACCACGGCCTTCCATATTATTCACTATAGGAAAGGCGGCATCTTCAATAGCATCAAACAAAACTATCTGTCGTTCAACATACTGTATAAAACGAAACATCAAATCAATTTTCTCAGATTCAGTAGCCTTGTCTAAGTATTTTTCGGCAAAGAAATCAACAATCTGCTTGGGCGACCAATGGTGTTTGAACCCGTTGTCACACACTTCAGAGAATAACGGCAACAAAACACCGGTATTGTCGATAGCATCAAACGGCAAAGTGATAAATACACTATTATAAATATGGTATTTAGACAATACATTTTGATTGAAACGCTCAATTTTTGGCAAGGTGTACATAGCGCAATAATTTTGGCTTAAATTAATAAAAAAACCCCAAGCTTTCACTTGAGGTTTTAAATATATTTTGAGCAAAGACTAATCTAACTCTTGGAAGATAGTATGCATCAAACGTTTTTTGTCGTTGATACTTTCTTCTAATGAAATCATGGTTTCAGTTCTGTAAACTCCTTCAATATCATCGATCATGAAGATAACATCTTTAGCGTGCTTGGTGTCTTTAGCTCTGATTTTACAGAAAATATTAAACTTACCGGTAGTAACGTGAGCCACCGTTACGTATGGGATTTCGTTGATTCTTTCCAAAACGAATTTGGTTTGAGAAGTATTGTTCAAAAACACCCCAACATAAGCGATAAAAGAATATCCTAATTTTTCATAGTCTAATGACAATGATGAACCCATAATGATTCCGGAATCTTCCATCTTTTTTACTCTTACGTGAACCGTACCGGCAGAAATTAATAATTTTTTGGCGATATCCGTAAAAGGAATTCTGGTGTTGTCTATCAACATATCCAAGATTTGGTGGTCTACTTCATCTAAACGAAACTTACTCATAAAACTTATCTATTGGTTTATTAAAAATAACGCCACAAAAAAAATACATTTTTTCTAATAAAAAAAGTCAATTGCTAATTATTTATCAAACCATTAACAATTTTGATGTTTTTTCCCAAAGAAAAATTAGCTTTTTGCTCAATATTCGGAAATCCACTTTCATTGTCCTGATACCTTTCGCCTTGTGCGTCTAACGTAAAATGACCGAAATAATTATCTAAATTATCAATTTGAGCAACACGAGCTTCGAAATCTATTTTACTTTGATTCAGTACCTCTTTGTATTGTGCTGCAAAATTGATAATTTTTTCGTTACCATCATAATTTATCTTGACATTTTTATAAACAAAATCATAAAAAACCACTTTATTTTGCGGAATTTTTAAATAATCATCGATTTTGTTGCTAACTACATCGTTTTCGTTCAAATAGTTGATTCCCGACAATAATGCCATAAAAATAAACTTCCGGGTTTGTTCCCTTTCATAATCGTTTTGAAAATGACCGGCTTCGAACAAAATAGTCGGCACATTCAGACTCTGAAAAGTATCACCTATACAATTGAGATTAAAACCATCATCAAATCGCCCAACCTGATTGGGAATTACTTTTTGCAAGCAAGCATTCATAGCTACTATGACATCGATGGCTTTAATTCGCGTTTCATTCATATCGCGATTCTCATTAAAAGCCGGTGCCAAAAAGGAAACCGTTGCGGGATGTCCGCTCTCGCCTGCCCCAAAAATGGTTCGTTGATCGTGTAAATTGTAAGCATAATGAGGCTGAAAGGTTTCAAATACTTGCCGCAATACCACACTCTCCGGTTGGGTTAAATTTTGGGCATCCCGATTTAAGTCGACACCACTCGCATTTTCCCGAGTGTACGCTTCCGCCCCGTCAGGGTTGACCATAGGCAACAAGCAAAAAGTAAAAGATGAAAGTATAGTCTTGCTTTCCTCGGTATCGGAATGCAGAAAATTGATAAAATCAAATAAAGCTTTGGTCGTTGTACTTTCGTTACCGTGCATTTGCGACCACATAAAAATTTTGGTCTTACCCGAACCCAATGTCAATTGGTGAATGGGTTTTCCTAAAACCGACCGACCGACAACGGTAGTTTTGTATTGGTTCAACAAGGGTTCTATGTGAGTAAGCGTAAGGTATCTCCCATGAATACTTTGTACTTTATATTGTTGGTGTAATGCTGAAAAATCCATAGCACAAATTTAGCTAAAAAGAGCTTGCTTAGCCCATCAATACAAAAAAACCTCCGACGCCGAAACATCGAAGGTTTACTAACCAAATTATATAAAACCTTTATTCTCTCAACAAGAACACACTGCTCACACCGGCTTCATCTCGAGAAGCTATAGGAGCCGCATTTACATTTGCTGTAGGCAAATCAAAAGTCAATACTTTACCGCCGCCAAACAAACGTTCTGCTACATAAATCTTTTTAGCTGCACTATCATAAGCCACATCCAACGGGTTACCCAACATGGTAGCTGAACCGTAGATACGAAGTTGATTGGCTGTAGCGATAGTTCCCATATTAGAAGTATTGGCTAAAACTGTGGTGAAATTTTTAATTACGATTACACCGCCATCAGTATCAGAAGTGGCACTTCCTACATCGGTTAACACCATAGTATCCGTTTTTTTAGCATAGGTAATGCCGTGAGTTCTTACCAAACCTTCAATGCTTACTCTTTTGGTCGGCATGATGGCTCCGTTAGCATTGGCGAAAAAATTATTGAAGACTACAACATCAGAAGTTAAATCGGCTACCGCATACATCGTATTACCGTCTAAATGAATGCCCCAAACCTTAAAATCAACAGTATAAGTATTGAGCAACATAAAACCTGAGTCCGTTTTTTGGTACACCAATAGTTTGTTTGTATTACTGTTGGCAGCGTTTTGATCTTGGGTTACGACAACTTTATCGCCGTAAACTGCAATTTCGCGGGCATTATTAAAATCGGAAGTACTGGCAAATGCTAGGGGCAAACTGGTGGCGTTGTTCATTATAGCGGTAGTAACACCGTCATACAATTCAATTTTATTATTAGAGCGCGAAGCCAAAATAAACTCATCGCTATCGCTGAAATAATAGGCTCCATCTGCATCGGCAGAAGCTACTGTAAAGGAATATGTCATAGGTGAAGCCATAGACAAATCGGTTACAGAAACTTTCCCGGAAGTGTTGCTGGTAGTGAATAATTTTAATTGTCGGTTTGAATCATTGTCATCGTTTGAACACGAAATCAGTAAACCGGACAATAAGGCTGCGGTTAAGAATGTTTTTCTCATTTTAAATAGATTTTTTGATTATGTTCTATTTACGAGAAAAAAATAAGACTGGTTTTAAAACGAGAGTTGTTTTTCCGGATAACGGCCTTGAACGCCTTTAAAATGGGCTAAAATTATTTTGATATCTTCTTCATAATTTCCTGTTGTAGTAAAAGGAGTTCCTATTCTTACTTCTTTTTTTCCGTAATCAAAAGCCACAGGAATAATAGGAACACCTGCTTTATGAGCAATATAATAAAACCCGGTTCGGAGTTGGTCTACTTTTTTTCGAGTGCCTTCGGGTGCGATGGCCATACGAAACACTTCTCTGGAGTTGAAGACATCTACGGTAGCATCTACATTATTTTTACCACCGCTGCGGTCCAATGGAGCGCCACCGATACTTCTGAAATAATAGCCAAAAGGAAAAGCAAATAGTTCTTTTTTGCCTACGAAATTCATTTCTAAATTGATAATGCCACGACAAAACAAACCGATAAAGAAATCGAAATTGCAAGTGTGCGGCATGACCATCAGTACACATTTTTTAACCTCGGGTGAAATAGTACCGATGAGTTTCCACCCCATAATTTTGAAAAAAATAAATTCGTAAAGCCTTTTTCTCATGTGGAATATTTTGCGTAAATTTAGTATTTATCTCTTACTTTTGGTCAAAATCTTTTGGGATGTTACGCAAACTGTTCAGCTACTTTATACCAATCAATATTTACAAGAAAAAATCCTCTATCAGCGAGACGATTGAAGTGACTTGGAACAATGGCGAATTGGTTATCGACAGTAAAAACACCAATTACTCTTATGGTAGTTTGCAACGCATATTGCGCAAAGGCTTAAAATATATTGGATTTGAAAGAATCAAAAAGTTTGACAATGTTTTATTACTGGGTGTAGCCGGTGGCAGCGTGATTAAAACGTTAGTAGATGAAATCAAATTCAAAGGAAAAATTACCGGTGTGGAAATTGATCCGGCAATGATTGAAGTAGCCAACACCTATTTCAAGCTGAATGAAATTCCGAATTTGAACATTGTTATTGACGATGCTTTTGAGTTTGTTTTAAAAACCAAAGAAACCTATGATTTAATCATTATTGATGTTTTCCAAGACACGACGATGCCGAACTTTTTGTTTGAAGACTTTTTTATCAATCGCGTGAACTTTTTATTGCGAAAAGACGGTTTTATTTTATTCAACACTATGGTCATTAACGATGGAAATCGCGAGCGCAATTTGAAGTATAAAAATAAGTTTAACAGTAACTATTCTCTGCGAATGTACCCAAAAGTGGAAACCCATAACGAACTATTTACCATAAAAAAATTACACTGATGGGCTTTATCAAAAAACTTTTAATCGGTAAAGTTTCTCAAAACTTTAAACCCAAATACAATCCGATTCAACGGAGAATTCTCAACATCAAAGCCATTTGGAACAACGACCATCAGGACGACAACGGTATTGAAAAAATTTTCCGCTTGTTTCTTTCGATTTCCCAATTGCTTTTTCCGGGCATCTATGTAAAAACCATTGCTTCTAAAATCGGATACGCCTACAAAGATTTGGCGATGGACATTTACATTTTGCTGAAAGTGGCTTTTCCTTTAGTTATTTTAATCAATGGTTGGCTAAACTATACTATTTTGATTTGGCTATTGGTTTACCTCATTTTAGAGACCATTTTATACATTCCGACGCTGATTTTTGCTTCCGATTTATTTTCGCGTCCGAGGTCTTATAAACGCTCAATGCTGTTGTTGTTTTTCAATTATCTGGAAGTTATTATAGCGTTCGGCGTGTTTTACAGTTTGGGTCAAAACACTAACATTCCTTTCTCCCATTGGTCGGACGCCTTGTATTTTAGCTTGATGACCTCTAACACTATTGGATATGGCGATTATTATCCGATAACCACTTTTGGGAAGTTCTTGGCTTCGGTACAAGCTATGTTCTTTTTGTCGTTTGTGATTTTGTTCTTGAATTTCTTTTCAACCAAAGTCAAATCCAAAGGTTATTTTGACATCGATAACGAAGACCTTTAAAGCATTTTACGTGCTTTTTCCAAATCTTCCGGCGTATCAATACCGATGCCTACATGAGTTGTTTCGACCATTTTGATGCGTTTGCCAAACTCCAAATAACGCAATTGCTCCAGTTTTTCTGAAGCTTCTAAGGATTTCATTGGCAAATGGTAAAACGCCATCAAGGCTTCTTTGCGGAAAGCATAAATCCCAACGTGTTTCATATAACGAACACCAACATTGGTTTCTCTCGGATACGGAATCACCGAACGTGAAAAGTACAACGCAAAACCATTTTGATCCGTTACCACTTTTACATTGTTAGGATTGTTGATTTCTTCGGTGTCGGTAATTTCAAACATCAGCGAAGCCAAGTCGATTTTCTTATCGAAATCATTTCGGAACACTTCAATTACTTTGGCTAACGGTACCGCGTTGATAAACGGTTCATCGCCTTGCACGTTCACCACGATGTCTACTTCTAAATTCTCTACTGCTTCAGCAATACGGTCGCTGCCACTTTCGTGCTCTTTGACACTCATAATGGCTTTTCCGCCGTGGTTGAGGATTTCGTCGTAAATCAAAATCGAATCGGTTACCACAAACACATCGTCAAATAAACCGGTGTTAACGGCAGCTTCATAGGTACGAAGAATAACGGTTTTGCCTCCCAAGTCCTGCATCAATTTGGCAGGAAAACGAGTAGAAGCATAACGGGCTGGGATAACGGCGATGGTTTTCATTTTGAAAGGCGCTAAGGTTCTGAGGTGCTAAGGTACTGAGATTTTTTTATTTTGAGTAGCAGAGCAACTACACTTCAAAGTTTTCCTCTTTAAACCCAATCAAATACAATTTATCTTTGGCACGAGTGACTGCGGTGTATAGCCATCGAATGTAATCTACATCAATGCCGTTGGGCAAATACGGTTGTTCGATAAAAACAGTATTCCATTGGCCGCCTTGCGATTTGTGGCAAGTGATGGCATAGGAAAACTTGACTTGCAATGCGTTAAAATATTCGTTGTTCTTGACTTTCAGAAATTTGCGGTATTGCAGCTCGCCCTCGTAATCTTTCATCACTTCTTGGTAGAGTTTGTTGCTTTCTTCGTAGGTGAGTGAAGGCGATTCGCTGGTAATGGTATCCAACAAAACGATGGTTTCAAATGGAATTTGGTTCGGATAATCGACCATACGGACTTTTACTTTAGCAAACTTGAACTCGTACAATTCTTTGAAGGCAAAAATTTCAAGCACTTCCACGATATCGCCATTGGCAATAAATCCGGCTTCATCGGTTTCTTTGAGCCAAAAATAATTGTTCTTCACCACCATCAAATAATCGCCTACCGACAACTCGCTTTCCTTATCCAAGATTCGGGAACGAATTTGCTGGTTGTATTGGTTGGCTCTTTTGTTAGAACGCACTATAAAACAAGTATCTTCTATGCTGTAATTGCTGTAGGCCGAATGAATCGCGTCTTGTATATCGTGGCCATCGGTGAGTCGCACTATGTCTTTAAACCCTTTAACTCGAAACTGAAACGTATCGAAAAAATCGCTTTTCAAAATCTCGCGCAATTCAGTAGCGTTGTATAAGATACCCGATTTTTCCTCTTGGCGCATCACTTCGTCCAACTCGATCGAAAACACTTCTTTGTGATAATGCATCGAGAGTAAATCGGTATCAAGTGCCGGACTAACATCCAATTGTACCGGCGGTAGCTGAGCGGTATCGCCCAACAATATCATTTTGCAATTTTTACCATTGTACACATATGACATCAAATCGTCGAGCAACGAGCCGTTTTCGTACATTTTGGCTTCAGTGTTCACATCGGAAATCATCGATGATTCATCGACTATAAAAATGGTATTGGTGTGCTTGTTCGTTTGCATCGTAAACGACAAACCGCCTTTGACTTTTTTGGGGAAATAAATCTTCTTGTGGATGGTAAAAGCCGGCTTGTTCGAATAATTGGCAATGACTTTAGCGGCTCGTCCGGTTGGCGCCAACAAGACGTATTTTTTATTAACCTCCAATAAGTTGTTAACTAAGGTTGAAATGACCGTGGTTTTTCCTGTTCCGGCGTATCCTTTCAACACAAAAACTTGTTGCTCGTTTTTATTGGTAACAAAATCGGCTATTTGCTGTAAAAAGATGTCCTGTTTTACAGTCGGCTGAAACGGAAAACGCTGGCGTAAAAGACTGTAAAATTGGCCGGTAGTCATTGATTGTTGTGATTGTATTTGGAAACCCAAATATAGCTTATTTTAACTGATGATTGCTGATTAATGAGTGAAGATTGCAGAATTCTAAAGGACAGCGATTTGTACTTAAAAAAAACAATGTTTGAATACTTTAATTTATCAATCATTTAATTTTAGTAAGTTTGCCGAGTTCGTTTTAATCGAAAAAAATGTATCAAAACACCAGCATAACTGACAAAACCTATAAAAAGTTAGCCATTCAGGTTTCTTTGAACGGCTTGTCATTCGCTGTTTTTGACACCATACTCAACAAACCATTGGCTTTAAAAACCATTAGTATGGGTAAAGTTAATGTATTGTCGAGGATAGAAGATTTGTTTGCCGAAGCTTTCCAAAACAATCCTGAACTCAAGGCCGGTTATGACGAGATTGTGATTGTACACAGTAACAACTTATCGACTTTTGTCCCAACAGCTTTGTTTGACGAAGAATATTTGGGCAGTTATTTGCAATTCAACACCAAGGTTTTTGAAACCGATTTTTTTGCTTTTGATGAATTGCCGACTTACGAAATGAACAACGTTTACATTCCGTATGTGAACATGAACAATTACTTTATTGACCAATTTGGTACTTTCGATTACAAACATGCTCATACTATATTGGTGCAACGATTATTAGAACTGTCTAAAAACAACGATGAACGAAAAATGTTTGTTCATGTAAGCGATAGTCATTTTGAAATTGTGGTAGCACAAAACCAACAACTGTTGCTTTTCAACACGTTTGATTATAAAACTCCGGAAGACTTTATTTATTACATCTTATTTACGGCAGAACAACTACAATTGAATCCGGAATATTTCCCGCTGGCTTTGTTGGGTAAAATTGCCGAAAATGATGCGCTTTACGAAGTGGTTTATCAGTATGTACGCCATGTATCGTTGATGGATGTCAGCCACCTGATCAATCCTTTTACTGAAGCAGAAAACCGAGAACATTTTATCTTGTTACACTCATGAGAATCATCTCGGGCAAATACAAAGGCAGACGCATCATGCCTCCGAAAAACTTACCCGTTCGGCCTACGACCGACATGAGTAAGGAAGCCTTATTTAATGTGCTGAACAACCATTTCAATTTTTCGGAACTGCAAATTTTGGAACTTTTTGCCGGTACGGGCAGCATTAGTTACGAGTTTGCCTCACGTGGCAGTGCGCCTATTTTGTGTGTTGACGGCGATATGGGCTGTGTAAACTTCATCAAAAAAACAGCTAAAGAATTCGACTTCGATATTACGGCTATTAAAAGTGATGTGTTTAAGTTTTTAGAAAAACACAAAGGCAATTACGACCTTATTTTTGCTGATCCTCCTTATGGCATGTCTCAGCAAGAATTTGAACAAATCATTACCCTTATTTTTGAAAACGAATTGTTGGACGAAGAAGGCATGTTAGTCGTTGAACATTCGAAATACACCAAATTAGACCATATGACTCATTATTCCTTCCAAAAAAACTATGGCGGTTCGGTGTTTAGTTTTTTTGAATTCGAGACAGAAGAAGACGACGAAGACGAAGAAGTCTAAAGTACTACAATAAGTGAACCTTAGCCCCGATAGGAATGGAAATCCTTTGGCCTGAACTTATTTCAGGACAAAGATTGCAATGTATAGCGGGACGACTGGCGAAAGAAAACCTATTGGTGTGCTCTTGAAAACTCAGCCACACAGCGACTCAGTTACTTAGTAACCTAAAAAAAGCAGACCTGTAAGCCGGATTCTGTATCCCGATAAATCGGGACCCTTATCATTTATCTGGACTCGTTGTTGCCAACGCGTTCTAGCTTCCTACCCTTCGACAACGGACGAGTAGCCCTTACATGCCGATATACTTGGAATTTCACCGCATAGAGTTTACCTGATTTCACTACAGCATTACCTGTACATCCTTTCTGTTGCACTTGTCCTCATCTCGCCCGTTGAGGCGAAACGGACGGGCGTTACCCGCTATGCTACTCTGTGGTGTCCGGACTTTCCTCCCCAATGGTTTGGAGCGATAAGGCGGTCTGCGGGGCAAAGGTAGAATATTAGATATTAAATTTTAGATATTAGACATATTTAATATTTAAAATTTGATATTTGATATTTCAAAACCTATATTTGTAATCCGATTAAAATCTATGGAACAATTTGTAGTATCAGCCCGTAAGTATCGTCCGCAAACGTTTAAAGACGTTGTGGGACAACAGGCTATTACCAATACGTTACTCAATGCCATAGAGAATAACCACTTGGCTTCTGCCCTGTTGTTTACCGGTCCGCGTGGTGTGGGCAAAACGACTTGTGCCCGTATCTTGGCGCGAAAAATCAACCAACCCGGTTACGATGACCCAAATGAGGATTTTGCCTTTAATGTATTTGAATTGGATGCGGCTTCCAACAACTCGGTAGATGACATTAGAAATTTAATTGACCAAGTTAGAATACCGCCACAAACCGGACAATATAAAGTATATATCATAGACGAGGTGCACATGTTGTCGTCGGCTGCTTTCAATGCTTTTTTGAAAACTTTAGAAGAACCGCCGAAACACGCCATATTCATCTTGGCTACTACGGAAAAACACAAAATCATTCCGACCATTTTATCGCGTTGTCAGATTTTCGACTTTAAACGCATCACCGTTAAAGACACTAAAGAGCATTTGGCGGAAGTAGCGGCGAGTCAAGGCGTACAATTTGAAGACGATGCCTTGCACATAATTGCCCAAAAAGCCGATGGTGCCATGCGTGATGCTTTGTCTATTTTTGACCGAGTAGTTTCGTTTTGCGGCAATAATTTGACCCGTCAAGCGGTAACGGAAAATTTGAATGTACTGGATTATGAGACCTATATCAATATGACCGATTTGTTGTTGGACAACAAAATTCCGGAAATATTATTAGCTTATAACGAGATATTGTCTAAAGGCTTTGACAGCCATCATTTTATAGCAGGATTGGCCTCGCATTTCAGAGATTTGTTGGTGGCCAAAAACATTGCTACACATTCCTTAATGGAAATGGGCGAAGCTGCTCAGGCTTTATACCATCAACAATCGCAAAAAACCGATCAAGATTTTTTATTGAAAGGTATTGACTTAGCCAACGATTGTGATTTGAAATACAAAACTTCACAAAACCAACGCTTGTTGGTAGAACTTACCCTGATGCAAATTGCCTCTATCACTTTTGATGGAGAAAAAAAAAAGCTGATTTCATAATTCCGCCAACTTACTTTAGAAGAAACGATTATTCGATTGCGGAAGTAAAGGTGAAGGTTGCGAGTTCCGAGTTGCAAGTTCCGAGTTCCGAGTTAGAGGTTAACATACCAACAACTGACAACCAGCAGCCATCAACCAACAAGGAAGAAGTAGAAAGTACAAAATTGGAAGTACGAAGTGAAGAAAACAAAATTGCTGAACCGTCAACTGACAACGCGCAACAAACAACCCAAAGTAATGTTACCCTGAGCGCAGTCGTAGGGCAACAACCCGCAACCCGCAACTCGGAACCCGCAACTGTTAAAGTTTCCGCTTTATCGTTAGCCAGCATACGAGCCAAGAAAGAAATGGCAGAAGCTCAAAAATCGGTGGTGAAAGAAACCCAACAATTACCCTGCGAACCATTTACCGAAACCGAAATGTTGGAGCAATGGTTGAAATATGCCCAACGTATGGAAGACAAAGGCTATCGTATTGTAGCTTCTTTGCTCACTATAAACGACCCTGTTTTAGACGGCACAACCATTATTCACGAATTACCAAACGAAAGTTCGAAGATTGACTTTGAAAAAGAAAGACCGGAACTATTGGGTTATTTGCGTGGTAAACTGCACAATCACGACATTCAGATTGTGGTGAAAGTGAATGAAACTTTGGTGGTTAAAAAGGCTTTTACCAACCAAGACAAATACAACCGTTTGGTGGAAATCAACCCTAATTTGGAGGTTTTAAAAAAGATGTTCGACTTAGATGTCTAAAGCGTTCCTTGGTACATCGCTTTAACAATACCATCAGCTAATCCAATCTTCGGCACGTATAATTGGCGTGCACCGCTCCATTTCATCGCATTCAAATACACTCGCGTTGCCGGTATAATTACGTCGGCACGGTCGGTATTCAAAGCCAGCTCGGCAATTCTTTGTTCGTAGGTTAAAGAACTCAAATATTGGTATTGAGCGTTCAGATACAAATAAGACAACGGTTTGTCTTGCATTTTGCCCGACAGCTTGAAGAGTTTGTTGATGTTGCCTCCTGAACCGATTAGGATTACATTGTCATAAGGCTCGGTTTGTGCTTTAATCCATTTTTCAATTTCTTCCCAAACGATATCAGTTACCATATTGTTGAGTAAACGAACTGTTCCTATTTTAAAGGATTTGGAGGTTACCATTTTCCCATCGGCAAACAAAGAGAATTCGGTACTTCCGCCACCAACATCTACATACAAATAGGTTTGATCGGTTTTTAAGAAAGAATGCAAATCGGAACTTGCAATGATAGTTGCTTCAATTTTACCATCGATAATGTCAATATCGATATCGCATTGGTCTTTGATAATTTGAGTTACTTCTTTTCCGTTATAGGCTTCACGCATGGCAGAAGTGGCGCAAGCTTTGTACTTTTCCACTTTATACACCTTCATTAACAATTTGAAAGCCTTCATGGCATCAACCATACGATTGATGTTTTCTTCAGAGATTTCACCCACGGTAAAAGCATCTTGCCCTAAACGAATAGGCACCCGAATCAAAGCACTTTTATTGAATTGCGTTTCTTTGTCTTTTTGTTCCACTATATTGGTAATGAGCAATCGCATGGCATTGGAACCAATATCGATGGCTGCATATTTTTTAATAGATATCATGCTGTTCACTAACTTATTATTTACTTTTTGGCGGGTAATTCACAAAAATCCAATCGGTCTCTGTAATAATTATAGGTTTCAAATTGTGCTCTGAACACAGGCTCTCCCTCTTTTCTTATTCTGTATTTATTTTCGAATTTCTCCGAATGGTAACGGGCTTTTACGTTTCCTTTCCAACCCACATTGAATGTGTCAATGATTTGTTTTTTAATATCAGCATCGTAAATCGGACAAGTCACTTCTACTCGACCGTCGAGGTTTCTGGTCATAAAATCGGCTGAAGAAATAAATACTTCAGGGTCGTCATTATTACAGAAAATATAGCAACGGGTGTGTTCTAACAGATAATCGACGATACTGATGGCTTCGATGTTTTCGCTCATCCCTTTCACTCCAGGAATTAAGGAACAAATACCTCTGACTTGTAATTTAATTTTCACCCCGGCATTGCTGGCTTCGTAGAGTTTGTCAATCATGGCCGTATCCGAAAGACTGTTCATTTTAAGATTCATATAAGCCGGTCGACCTGCAATAGCGTTATTGATTTCGCGATCGATGAGTTTGTAAAACTTGGAACGTGTATAATGCGGGGAAACAATCAAATGCTTGTAGCGGTGAAGACGGTAATTGACATCGAAGAAATCAAAAATTTTAGCCACGTCTTTTAAGATTTGTTGGTGACTGGTAAACAGCGTTAAATCGGTATAAATTTTGGCTGTAGTTTCGTTGAAGTTACCGGTAGAAATAAAGCCGTAACGTTTTACTTTACCGTTTTCTACTCTGTCAATCACACATATTTTGCTGTGTACTTTTAATCCTTTAATCCCAAAAATCAACTCAATGCCTTCCTGTTGCATTTGCTCGGCATAGGAAATATTACTGGCTTCATCAAAACGGGCTTGCAACTCGATTTGTACAGTTACCTTTTTACCGTTTTTGGCGGCATTGATTAAAGAACTAACGATTTGTGAATTCTTAGCCAAGCGATACAACGTAATCTTGATGGCCGTTACTTTAGGATCAAGTGCGGCTTCACGCAAAAACTTGATCAGATAGGAAAACGACTGGAAAGGTGCGTTAATTAAGTAATCTTTTTGAGCAATTCTGTTTAAAATACTACCGTCGAGCGACAACCCTTCTACCGGTAGCGGTGTTTTAGGTTGATACAATAAATCAAATCGGCCCAAATTGGGAAAGTTCATGTAATCGCGACGGTTATGGTATCTTCCTCCGGGAATAATACCATCGGAAGCATGGATCCCCATTTTATCCAAGAAGAATTTCAGTGTGTCTTTACCGATAGATTGATCATATACAAAACGCACCGGCTCTCCAATTCTACGGTCTTTAACCGAAGTAGCGATTTTTTCGAGCATACTTTTGCTCATATCGCTATCAATATCCAACTGTGCATCTCTGGTAATTTTAATCATATGTGCCGAAATACTCTCGTAATCGAATATATTAAAGATACTACTTAGGTTGTAACGAATGACATCGTCTAACAACATTAAGTATTGCTTACCGTCTTTGGAAGGCAATTCAACGATACGATTGGTGTTTTTGGGAATCTCGATAATAGCATAGCGAATTTCCTGTTTGGGTTTTACCAATCCTAAAATGGATGGTTTCTGTTCCGTTTTCATTACCAATTTAACGGCTAAATACCCGGAAGTATCTTTAAGCAAAGGAAATTCAGCTAAATCATTCAAGATAATAGTGACCAATTCCGGGCTGATTTTTTGGATGAAAAAATCTTTTACAAAATTCTCATGTTCACCGGTTACTTCAGTTTCATCAATAATAATGATGTTCTGTTTGACTAGTTCATCTTCTATGAGACGCAATATGCGCAAACTTTCAGCTTGTTGTTTGATTACAATTTCAGTGATATCCTTAACCAATTGTTGGGCTGAAATACCTCCTAAAATTTTCTCGCCAGAAACACCGGAAAGGCTTAACCTGCGAACTGCTGCAAAACGAACACGGAAAAATTCATCCAAATTGTTGGAAAAAATACCGATAAATCTGAGACGTTCCAACAAAGGAACCGATTCATCTGCGGCTTCTTGTAATACTCTGGCGTTAAAAGCCAACCAACTTTTTTCTCGGTCTATATAACGATAACCATTATCTGCGCTCATATTATTTTAATTCTTTGGGGAAGACTGTTTTATGGGTATGCCCTTTGGCAATGTCATTCCAGCGGGTAACATTAAAACTAAGTTTAACAAAACCTGAGGTCGGCACATTATCAATAAAGATATTGCCAAATTTATTGACAAAATTTGTAATAGCCTCATTGTGTCCGAAAACAATTAAATGATGACAACTGTCGGGACAAGATTTTATTATTTGCTCTAATCTTCTATCATCAAAGGTGTACAACTCCTTTTTGAATTGAATACTCTCGATAGGAAACAATAAGTTTTGAGCAAAAATTGTAGCGGTTTCAGCGGCCCGCTTGGCCACACTGCTCCAAACTAAGTAAGAATCAGGCAATTCATCTTTGACTTGTAAAGAGACTAAATGCGCATCATGAATTCCTCTATTGGTTAATGGTCGGTCGACATCATTTAAAGGAGTAGACCAACTGGACTTTGCGTGCCTTATTATGAATAACTGTTTCATAAATTCAAATCCTATTTTGAAAGGATAAATTTAAGGTATTTAAAATAGAAATAAGAACTAAGCGACGAATGATTTGAGAAATGAAAGAAATTAACGACCAATTATAAAATACAAAGTGGTATTTTTTTTAAAACCGATTTTAGATTTAAACTATTATTATAGAAATAAATGTTAAAATAACAGAATAGTTATAAACAATTTAATGTTAATACTTATTTGTAGTATTTACCTTTCTAAAAATACACATTAATGCATTTTATCCGAAAAAATATGCATTTTATCGATGTTTTTTTTGGTGAATTAAAAAAAAGAAACTACTTTCGAACTGTTAAAATATAATTAAACTGAAAAAAGAACCCCAAAAACCCCAAATCTTATGTCAAAATTTAACAAAAAAAAGATGCCTCATCCCCTAAACAAAACCATTTAACGTACAATTTTTGTCATTTAATCGAGTTTTCAAGTTGTTTGTAGACAAAATTGAGTTGTAAGGGTCAAAGTACATAATTTAGCCTTTGATAGTATAACCCAAAATATTACACTTCATATGCCTACAAACTTACTGCAAGCCCGAAATGCGAAATTTTTCAAAAATTTACTCTACTAAAATTAATTGTATGAAATCAAAAATCATCATGCTTACTGTGCTACTAATCAGCAGTTTAAATGCTTTCGCACAAAGATTGTCCCCCAGCGACAATACAGATGAAACCTCTATTCCGGTGGTTGAATTAGACGCTTTCTTAAGTGCTCCTAATCAAACCGCCAGAGCAGCAGTTTCTAATGTGACTCTTTTGAACATTCAAAATGTCAGAGAATTGGTTTACAACACTCAACCATCTATTTACTACCATAGTGGTGTTGTGAAAGTTTACGGAGATAAACCACGTAACCTATTTACAGATTTAAACTCTATTAATAGTTTGAGTAATTCGATATCGTTAAAAAACAATATTGAAATTATCACTATCAATTTGGATAATCCAAATCAATTGAATAATCCATTCAACTTAAATCTGCTTTCTGATTTTAAAAATTTAAAATACATCTATTTTGTTACTTCATTTGATGTTAACAATGACTCCATCTCGAACTTGATACAAGGCGACAATGAGAAATACATGATATTTTATAAAGTTCAGAAAGGCGATAACAATCAATAATGTTGATAAAAATAACTATTATGAAGAATTTATACGTAAATAAAATCAATACAAAGCTCAATTACTTGGTTGTGATTTTGGCCATTCTATTCGGAATGAATACCAATGTCAATGCTCAGGTAAAAAAAGCTTTCACCCAGCGAACTTCACAATATACGCCTACCAAAAAGATTTATAATGTGAAAGGTGATTTTACCATGTTGGGAAATACGTGTTTGACGCCGCAAAATTACGGTCCAAACACTAATAACAACGGACAATACATGACCTATGTTGATGTGGATGGTGATCCTAACACTTTCAACTCTTCCTCTTCAACGTTAGTATTGTCTAACGAAAACGGTGCGATTCCATCTTGTTCAAACATTGTTTATGCAGGTTTGTATTGGACCGGAAAATCTTCGGCAAACAGTACCTTCAATGTAACCAAACAAGTACCAAACGGAACTCAATCAATTGACAACGATTTGGAGGTTATACATAACGAAAACATTGAAAACACTAACTATACTTTGTCGATAACCCGTGGAGGTTCAAGCGGAAGCAGATATCCTATTTACACTTTCTCAGGAAACGGAAATACTTATGCTTTCACATTTTATAACAGCTCTGCACCGAACAGAGTAACATTGTCTGTAAATGGTGGCACTGCAACCAATATACCGGTAACTGTAAATGGTTCGGGAACTACAGCTACTTTGAGTACACCTTACACTATTAACGATGGTACAGTTGTAATCAAAGTAGAGGAATTAATCAGAAGTGCCTCTACCAACTTATCTACTACAGACACTCAAAATACTTCGAGCGCTGAAGTAAATGTTTCAGGAACGATTATCGCCTACACTAGTGTAACTAAAACTTTTAATAAAAGAATAGTTTCATTGAAAGGTCCTGCTGCTTCAGGATATACACAAATTACGGCTGCGGCTAACGATATTTATTATCCGTCAGGTTCTGATGATGATATTTATTCAGCTTATGCAGAAATTACCGATTATGTTAGAACCAATGGTATCGGACAATATACAGTTGCAGATATGGCCTTGTTAGAAGGTAATGTCGGCGGAACTGGATATTCCGGAGGTTGGGGAATGATTGTAATTTACGAAAACTCCAAAATGAAATGGAGAGACATTACCATTTTTGATGGTTATGCATATGTAGTATCAACGAATACCTCCGGTTATGACTTACCGGTTTCCGGATTCAATACCGTTCAAACCGGTAATGTTGGAATGAAACTTGGATTGATGGCAAGTGAAGGTGACGTAAGTTTTACCGGCGACTACTTCAGAATCAGAAATCTGAATACAACAAACTACACCAGCTTGTCGCATTCGGGCAATTCTACTTCTAACTTCTTCAACTCCTCGATAAATGCAGGAGGAACAAGAAATCCGAATTTATCCAATAATACAGGTATTGATATCGCTTTAATCGATGTACCTAATACGGGCAATACAGTTATTGGAAACAATCAAACTTCAACCAATTTTAGATATGGAACCAGTGGTGATACTTATTCTATCTTTGCCATAGCCATGTCGGTTGATGCTTATGTTCCTGAGGTTGAAGGTGTAATTACCGCTACCACAATTAACGGTTCACCGGCAACACAGCCCTACACTATTTTACCGGGTCAAGAAGCAGGATTCAGTGTTGATATTAAAAATATCGGAACTGAAGCCATCAACAACTACAAGTTAATTGTACCTATTCCTTATAATGCTTCTTATGTTCCGGGCAGTGCTACAGGAACTATATTCAGTCCGCAAACAACTCCAACACCGAATAGCATCAGCTTTAACCCAAGTTTAGGTGCAACAGGTTCTTTAGTTTGGGATTTCGGAACTTTAGTTTTACCACCGAATACTAATACTGTTCTAGCCCGTTTGACATTTAAACTAACCGCAACTTCCGATTGTTCTATATTGAGTAATGCAAGTTGTGCCGGTTTGATTCCAGTTAACGGATATTCAACAGGTATAGGAAGTAATACCTTAGTATCTTTGAATAATGCTAACTTTATTCAAGGATATACTTCAAACGGAAGTTGTATTGGGGAACCTATACCAGCTCCGATTAATTTAACTATTGACGGATCAAGCTATGTTTCTCAAAATTGTTCCGGCAACAATATTATCAGAAACTTTACTTATTGTAGCGAAAATACAACTGTAGGAACTTCAGACATTGCTTCGAATTTCCCTCCGGGATCCTTATTCTACAATGAATATCCTGTTACTATTAATTCTATACAATATTCAGATGCAAACCCTATTCCGTTAATTGCCGGTTCAACAGTTACCTATTATGCTGTTCCTGCCGGAGGCGGAAGCGGTTGCAACTTCCCTTTTACCATCTCTAAATGTCCTCCTGTTATTGCACAAGATGATACTTTGAACGGAGGAAACGGAACAACAGGAAACCCTAACATTGGTAACGTTTTGGTTAACAATGGTAATGGTAATGATACTGTAAACGGTAACCCTGCTACAACTAGTCAGGTAACTATTTCAATTGTTACTCCTGCCACTCCTATTGGTGGAAATCCGGTTCCCGTGATCAATACAACTACAGGTCAGGTTTCTGTTCCGCCGGGAACTCCTGCCGGAACATATACTATTGTTTATCAAATTTGTGATATCAATAATATTTCAAACTGTGATTCAGCAACAGTAACTATAACTGTTACAAAGCCAATTATCGATGCTGTTGATGATAATGGAACTCCTATTGTGGGTGCTTCAGGCGGACAAACTGTAGCTAACGTTTTAGTAAATGATACTTTAAACGGTAACCCTGCTACACTTGCTAATGTAATCTTAACTCAAGTTTCAACTACAAATCCGAATGTTACTTTAAATCCTGCCACCGGTGCTGTGAATGTGGCTCCTGGTACTCCTGCAGGCACTTACACTGTAACTTACCAAATTTGTGAAATCTTGAACCCAACCAACTGTGATACTGCTATCGTAACAGTGAATGTTACCGGTGCGCCTATCGATGCAGTGGATGATAATGGCACTCCTATCGTTGGTGCTTCTGGTGGTCAAACTGTAGCTAACGTTTTAGTAAACGATACTTTAAACGGTAACCCTGCTACTCTTTCTAATGTAATCTTAACTCAAGTTTCAACTACAAATCCGAATGTTACTTTAAATCCTGCTACCGGTGCTGTGAATGTGGCTCCTGGTACTCCTGCAGGTACTTACACTGTAACTTACCAAATTTGTGAAATCTTGAACCCAACCAACTGTGATACTGCTATCGTAACAGTGAATGTTACCGGTGCGCCTATCGATGCAGTGGATGATAATGGCACTCCTATCGTTGGTGCTTCTGGTGGTCAAACTGTAGCTAACGTTTTAGTAAACGATACTTTAAACGGTAACCCTGCTACTCTTTCTAATGTAATCTTAACTCAAGTTTCAACTACAAATCCGAATGTTACTTTAAATCCTGCTACCGGTGCTGTGAATGTGGCTCCTGGTACTCCTGCAGGTACTTACACTGTAACTTACCAAATTTGTGAAATCTTGAACCCAACCAACTGTGATACTGCTATCGTAACAGTGAATGTTACCGGTGCGCCTATCGATGCAGTGGATGATAATGGCACTCCTATCGTTGGTGCTTCTGGTGGTCAAACTGTAGCTAACGTTTTAGTAAACGATACTTTAAACGGTAACCCTGCTACTCTTTCTAATGTAATCTTAACTCAAGTTTCAACTACAAATCCGAATGTTACTTTAAATCCTGCCACCGGTGCTGTGAATGTGGCTCCTGGTACTCCTGCAGGCACTTACACTGTAACTTACCAAATTTGTGAAATCTTGAACCCAACCAACTGTGATACTGCTATCGTAACAGTGAATGTTACCGGTGCGCCTATCGATGCAGTGGATGATAATGGCACTCCTATCGTTGGTGCTTCTGGTGGTCAAACTGTAGCTAACGTTTTAGTAAACGATACTTTAAACGGTAACCCTGCTACTCTTTCTAATGTAATCTTAACTCAAGTTTCAACTACAAATCCGAATGTTACTTTAAATCCTGCTACCGGTGCTGTGAATGTGGCTCCTGGTACTCCTGCAGGTACTTACACTGTAACTTACCAAATTTGTGAAATCTTGAACCCAACCAACTGTGATACTGCTATCGTAACAGTGAATGTTACCGGTGCGCCTATCGATGCAGTGGATGATAATTACAATAATGTACTTTGTACTGCAACCGGTACCATTGGCAACATTTTGCAAAATGACACCTTAAATGGAAATCCTGCTACACTTTCAAATGTAACCCTTTCCATTTTATCTGGTAACAATCCAAATGTTAGTATTAACAATAGTGGGGATATCATCGTTGCTCAAAGTTCATCATGTGGTAATTATACCTTCACTTATCAAATTTGCGAAATATTAAATCCTAATAACTGTGACACCGCAACAGTATCTGTAACCATTTCTGACAATGATGCTCCAACTTGGACTACAGTTAGTGGTTCACTTGATGTAACCTTAGAATGTGGTGACACCAGTGGTTTAGCAGCTGCTCAAGCTCTTTTCCCTGTTGCTTCTGACTTATGTGATAACGATGTTACTAACATTGTTAAAACTGAAGGACAATTTGTTGCCTCAACAACTTGTGCTAATTCAGGTACTTATACAAATACTTGGACAGTAACTGATGCTTGTGGAAACATTTCAGATTCTTTCACTCAAACAATCCGTATTCAAGATACTCTAGCCCCTGTAGCTCCTGAAGCTCCGGCTACTATAACTGTAGCTTGTGCCGGTGAGGTTCCTGCAATGGTAGCTTTAACTGCTCAAGACAACTGTAACGGTGCTATCACTGTTCAAGGTGTTGACTCAATCGCTCAAGGTGACTGTGCTAACTCTTTCGTAGTGACCAGAACTTGGACTTTCGTTGACGCTTGTGGCAATACTTCTTCTGTATCGCAAACTATCAATGTAAATGATAACGTAGCCCCTGTAGTTCCTGAAGCTCCGGCTACTATAACTGTGGCTTGTGCCGGTGAGGTTCCTGCAATGGTAGCTTTAACTGCTCAAGACAACTGTAACGGTGCTATCACTGTTCAAGGTGTTGACTCAATCGCTCAAGGTGACTGTGCTAACTCGTTCGTAGTGACCAGAACTTGGACTTTCGTTGATGCTTGTGGCAATACTTCTTCTGTATCGCAAACTATCAATGTGAATGATAACGTAGCCCCTGTAGCTCCTGAAGCTCCGGCTACGGTAACTGTGGCTTGTGCCGGTGAGATTCCTGCAATGGTAGCTTTAACTGCTCAAGACAACTGTAACGGTGCTATCACTGTTCAAGGTGTTGACTCAATCGCTCAAGGTGACTGTGCTAACTCTTTCGTAGTGACCAGAACTTGGACTTTCGTTGATGCTTGTGGCAATACTTCTTCTGTATCGCAAACTATCAATGTAAATGATAACGTAGCCCCTGTAGCTCCTGAAGCTCCGGCTACTATAACTGTAGCTTGTGCCGGTGAGGTTCCTGCAATGGTAGCTTTAACTGCTCAAGACAACTGTAACGGTGCTATCACTGTTCAAGGTGTTGACTCAATCGCTCAAGGTGACTGTGCTAACTCTTTCGTAGTGACCAGAACTTGGACTTTCGTTGATGCTTGTGGCAATACTTCTTCTGTATCGCAAACTATCAATGTAAATGATAACGTAGCCCCTGTAGCTCCTGAAGCTCCGGCTACTATAACTGTGGCTTGTGCCGGTGAGGTTCCTGCAATGGTAGCTTTAACTGCTCAAGACAACTGTAACGGTGCTATCACTGTTCAAGGTGTTGACTCAATCGCTCAAGGTGACTGTGCTAACTCTTTCGTAGTGACCAGAACTTGGACTTTCGTTGATGCTTGTGGCAATACTTCTTCAGTAGCACAAACTATCAATGTAAATGATAACGTAGCCCCTGTAGCTCCTGAAGCTCCGGCTACGGTAACTGTAGCTTGTGCCGGTGAGGTTCCTGCAATGGTAGCTTTAACTGCTCAAGACAACTGTAACGGTGCTATCACTGTTCAAGGTGTTGACTCAATCGCTCAAGGTGACTGTGCTAACTCTTTCGTAGTGACCAGAACTTGGACTTTCGTTGATGCTTGTGGCAATACTTCTTCTGTATCACAAACTATCAATGTAAATGATAACGTAGCCCCTGTAGCTCCTGAAGCTCCGGCTACGGTAACTGTGGCTTGTGCCGGTGAGGTTCCTGCAATGGTAGCTTTAACTGCTCAAGACAACTGTAACGGTGCTATCACTGTTCAAGGTGTTGACTCAATCGCTCAAGGTGACTGTGCTAACTCTTTCGTAGTGACCAGAACTTGGACTTTCGTTGATGCTTGTGGCAATACTTCTTCTGTATCGCAAACTATCAATGTAAATGATAACGTAGCCCCTGTAGCTCCTGAAGCTCCGGCTACTATAACTGTAGCTTGTGCCGGTGAGGTTCCTGCAATGGTAGCTTTAACTGCTCAAGACAACTGTAACGGTGCTATCACTGTTCAAGGTGTTGACTCAATCGCTCAAGGTGACTGTGCTAACTCGTTCGTAGTGACCAGAACTTGGACTTTCGTTGATGCTTGTGGCAATACTTCTTCTGTATCACAAACTATCAATGTAAATGATAACGTAGCCCCTGTAGCTCCTGAAGCTCCGGCTACGGTAACTGTAGCTTGTGCCGGTGAGGTTCCTGCAATGGTAGCTTTAACTGCTCAAGACAACTGTAACGGTGCTATCACTGTTCAAGGTGTTGACTCAATCGCTCAAGGTGACTGTGCTAACTCTTTCGTAGTGACCAGAACTTGGACTTTCGTTGATGCTTGTGGCAATACTTCTTCTGTATCACAAACTATCAATGTAAATGATAACGTAGCCCCTGTAGCTCCTGAAGCTCCGGCTACTATAACTGTAGCTTGTGCCGGTGAGGTTCCTGCAATGGTAGCTTTAACTGCTCAAGACAACTGTAACGGTGCTATCACTGTTCAAGGTGTTGACTCAATCGCTCAAGGTGACTGTGCTAACTCTTTCGTAGTGACCAGAACTTGGACTTTCGTTGATGCTTGTGGCAATACTTCTTCTGTATCGCAAACTATCAATGTGAATGATAATGTAGCGCCTACAATTAATACTCAAGCTTCTAATATAGTTGTTGAGTGTGATGGACATGGAAATCAATCAGCATTAATGAATTGGTTACAATCAAATGGTGGTGCAACAGCATCAGACAACTGTTCAAATGTAACCTGGTCAAATAATTTTGATGCAATGTCAAATGATTGTTCCGCTGCTGTAACTGTTGTATTTACTGCAACTGATGCATGCGGTAATGTAGCTACAACCACTGCTACATTTACAATCAATGACACTCAAAATCCGGTTGCTCCTGAAGCTCCGGCCACAATAAACGTAGCTTGTACAAGCGAAATTCCTGCAATGGTGGCATTGACTGCTACTGATAATTGTTCTAACACAATCACTGTTCAAGGTGTTGATACAATCGCTCAAGGTGACTGTGCTAACTCTTTCGTAGTGACCAGAACTTGGACTTTCGTTGATGCTTGTGGCAATACTTCTTCTGTATCGCAAACTATCAATGTGAATGATAACGTAGCCCCTGTAGCTCCTGAAGCTCCGGCTACGGTAACTGTAGCTTGTGCTGGTGAAGTTCCTGCAATGGTAGCTTTAACTGCTCAAGACAACTGTAACGGTGCTATCACTGTTCAAGGTGTTGACTCAATCGCTCAAGGTGACTGTGCTAACTCGTTCGTAGTGACCAGAACTTGGACTTTCGTTGATGCTTGTGGCAATACTTCTTCTGTATCACAAACTATCAATGTAAATGATAATGTAGCCCCTGTAGCTCCTGAAGCTCCGGCTACGGTAACTGTGGCTTGTGCCGGTGAGATTCCTGCAATGGTAGCTTTAACTGCTCAAGACAACTGTAACGGTGCTATCACTGTTCAAGGTGTTGACTCAATCGCTCAAGGTGACTGTGCTAACTCTTTCGTAGTGACCAGAACTTGGACTTTCGTTGATGCTTGTGGCAATACTTCTTCTGTATCGCAAACTATCAATGTAAATGATAACGTAGCCCCTGTAGCTCCTGAAGCTCCGGCTACTATAACTGTAGCTTGTGCCGGTGAGGTTCCTGCAATGGTAGCTTTAACTGCTCAAGACAACTGTAACGGTGCTATCACTGTTCAAGGTGTTGACTCAATCGCTCAAGGTGACTGTGCTAACTCTTTCGTAGTGACCAGAACTTGGACTTTCGTTGATGCTTGTGGCAATACTTCTTCTGTATCGCAAACTATCAATGTAAATGATAACGTAGCCCCTGTAGCTCCTGAAGCTCCGGCTACTATAACTGTGGCTTGTGCCGGTGAGGTTCCTGCAATGGTAGCTTTAACTGCTCAAGACAACTGTAACGGTGCTATCACTGTTCAAGGTGTTGACTCAATCGCTCAAGGTGACTGTGCTAACTCTTTCGTAGTGACCAGAACTTGGACTTTCGTTGATGCTTGTGGCAATACTTCTTCTGTATCACAAACTATCAATGTAAATGATAACGTAGCCCCTGTAGCTCCTGAAGCTCCGGCTACGGTAACTGTGGCTTGTGCCGGTGAGGTTCCTGCAATGGTAGCTTTAACTGCTCAAGACAACTGTAACGCTGCTATCACTGTTCAAGGTGTTGACTCAATCGCTCAAGGTGACTGTGCTAACTCTTTCGTAGTAACCAGAACCTGGACTTTCGTTGATGCTTGTGGAAATACTTCTTCTGTATCGCAAACTATCAATGTGAATGATAATGTAGCCCCTGTAGCTCCTGAAGCTCCGGCTACTATAACTGTAGCTTGTGCCGGTGAGGTTCCTGCAATGGTAGCTTTAACTGCTCAAGACAACTGTAACGGTGCTATCACTGTTCAAGGTGTTGACTCAATCGCTCAAGGTAACTGTGCTAACTCGTTCGTAGTAACCAGAACTTGGACTTTCGTTGATGCTTGTGGAAATACTTCTTCTGTATCGCAAACTATCAATGTAAATGATAACGTAGCCCCTATAGCTCCTGAAGCTCCGGCTACGGTAACTGTGGCTTGTGCCGGTGAGGTTCCTGCAATGGTAGCTTTAACTGCTCAAGACAACTGTAACGGTGCTATCACTGTTCAAGGTGTTGACTCAATCGCTCAAGGTGACTGTGCTAACTCGTTCGTAGTGACCAGAACTTGGACTTTCGTTGATGCTTGTGGCAATACTTCTTCTGTATCACAAACTATCAATGTAAATGATAATGTAGCCCCTGTAGCTCCTGAAGCTCCGGCTACTATAACTGTGGCTTGTGCCGGTGAGGTTCCTGCAATGGTAGCTTTAACTGCTCAAGACAACTGTAACGGTGCTATCACTGTTCAAGGTGTTGACTCAATCGCTCAAGGTGACTGTGCTAACTCTTTCGTAGTGACCAGAACTTGGACTTTCGTTGATGCTTGTGGCAATACTTCTTCTGTATCACAAACTATCAATGTAAATGATAACGTAGCCCCTGTAGCTCCTGAAGCTCCGGCTACGGTAACTGTGGCTTGTGCCGGTGAAGTTCCTGCAATGGTAGCTTTAACTGCTCAAGACAACTGTAACGGTGCTATCACTGTTCAAGGTGTTGACTCAATCGCTCAAGGTGACTGTGCTAACTCTTTCGTAGTGACCAGAACTTGGACTTTCGTTGATGCTTGTGGCAATACTTCTTCTGTAGCACAAACTATCAATGTAAATGATAACGTAGCCCCTGTAGCTCCTGAAGCTCCGGCTACTATAACTGTAGCTTGTGCCGGTGAAGTTCCTGCAATGGTAGCTTTAACTGCTCAAGACAACTGTAACGGTGCTATCACTGTTCAAGGTGTTGACTCAATCGCTCAAGGTGACTGTGCTAACTCTTTCGTAGTGACCAGAACTTGGACTTTCGTTGATGCTTGTGGCAATACTTCTTCTGTAGCACAAACTATCAATGTAAATGATAACGTAGCCCCTGTAGCTCCTGAAGCTCCGGCTACTATAACTGTGGCTTGTGCCGGTGAGGTTCCTGCAATGGTAGCTTTAACTGCTCAAGACAACTGTAACGGTGCTATCACTGTTCAAGGTGTTGACTCAATCGCTCAAGGTGACTGTGCTAACTCGTTCGTAGTGACCAGAACTTGGACTTTCGTTGATGCTTGTGGCAATACTTCTTCTGTATCGCAAACTATCAATGTAAATGATAACGTAGCCCCTGTAGCTCCTGAAGCTCCGGCTACGGTAACTGTGGCTTGTGCCGGTGAGGTTCCTGCAATGGTAGCTTTAACTGCTCAAGACAACTGTAACGGTGCTATCACTGTTCAAGGTGTTGACTCAATCGCTCAAGGTGACTGTGCTAACTCGTTCGTAGTGACCAGAACTTGGACTTTCGTTGATGCTTGTGGCAATACTTCTTCTGTATCGCAAACTATCAATGTGAATGATAACGTAGCCCCTGTAGCTCCTGAAGCTCCGGCTACGGTAACTGTAGCTTGTGCTGGTGAAGTTCCTGCAATGGTAGCTTTAACTGCTCAAGACAACTGTAACGGTGCTATCACTGTTCAAGGTGTTGACTCAATCGCTCAAGGTGACTGTGCTAACTCTTTCGTAGTGACCAGAACTTGGACTTTCGTTGATGCTTGTGGCAATACTTCTTCTGTATCACAAACTATCAATGTAAATGATAACGTAGCCCCTGTAGCTCCTGAAGCTCCGGCTACGGTAACTGTGGCTTGTGCCGGTGAGGTTCCTGCAATGGTAGCTTTAACTGCTCAAGACAACTGTAACGCTGCTATCACTGTTCAAGGTGTTGACTCAATCGCTCAAGGTGACTGTGCTAACTCTTTCGTAGTAACCAGAACCTGGACTTTCGTTGATGCTTGTGGAAATACTTCTTCTGTATCGCAAACTATCAATGTGAATGATAATGTAGCCCCTGTAGCTCCTGAAGCTCCGGCTACTATAACTGTAGCTTGTGCCGGTGAGGTTCCTGCAATGGTAGCTTTAACTGCTCAAGACAACTGTAACGGTGCTATCACTGTTCAAGGTGTTGACTCAATCGCTCAAGGTAACTGTGCTAACTCGTTCGTAGTGACCAGAACTTGGACTTTCGTTGATGCTTGTGGAAATACTTCTTCTGTATCGCAAACTATCAATGTGAATGATAATGTAGCGCCAACGTTTAACGAAGCTACTCCGGCTAACGCTGCTGCATCATGTGATAATGTACCGGAACCGGCTAATATGACTGCTTCTGACAATTGTGGAACTGCAACAGTAACGATGACAGAAACTGTTATTCAAGGAAACTGTCCTTCAAACTATCAAATCGTTAGAACTTGGACAGCAACTGATGCTTGTGGAAATACTTCTGCTGTATCTCAAACCATTACGGTGACCGATACAACCGGACCGGTTGCTGTTGATACACCACTAGTGGTTAAAGTTGATGCCACTTGTGATAATATCCCTGGTGTTCCAACTTTAGTATTCACTGACAACTGTTCAGGTACTGTGACTACTCCGGAACCAACTGTAACCACTTCAAGTGTAGTTGACGGTGTTTACACCATCACAAGAACTTGGGTTGCTACAGATGCATGTGGTAACTTATCACAAACGTATACACAATACGTATATGTAACTCAAGTGGATGAAGTAATCCAACTTAACGCTGTAGGTTGTAATGCTGCTGAATTTGATACTATCGACTTGAACTCATTATTACCACAAGGTACAACCGGTGGACAATGGGTTGATGTAAACGGTATTGGCGGGTTAACAGGAAGTATTTTCAATGCATGGCAATTGCCTTTAGGTGTACATACATACAGCTACACTATCAACGATGGCGGATGTCCAAGAAGATACGACGTATTGATTGAGGTGAACGATGATTGTGCAGTATTAGCCTGTCAAAATATCGTAATTCACAATGCCTTTAGTCCAAATGGTGATTCATTTAATGAATACTTTAATATTGAAAACATCGAAGATGTAGCGTGTTATCCAACTAACAATGTTCAAATTTACAACCGTTGGGGAGTATTAGTTTATGAAACTAAAAACTATGACAATAATACTCGTAGATTTGAAGGAATTTCTGAAGGTAGAGCTACTGTAAGTAAATCTGAAGAATTACCAACAGGAACCTATTTCTATATCATAGAGTGGACAACCTCTACCGGAGAAAGAATTGTTAAAGACGGATATTTATACTTAACCAGATAAACCTACTAACTCCTGAGGGTGTAAAAACCCTCAGGATAAATAAAGAAAATATGAGAACAAAAATTTTAATTTTCGCTTTGATGTTAACGTGTTATACTGGTTTTGCACAGCAGGACGCTCAGTATACCCAATACATGTATAACACCATCAATATTAATCCGGCTTATGCAGGATCAAGAGGAGTTATGAGCATTTTCGGTCTGCATCGTACCCAATGGGTAGGTTTGGACGGAGCACCAACAACAAATTCATTTTCCATTAACACTCCTATTAACAATAGTAATTTAGGATTGGGAGTTTCATTTGTAAATGATAAAATCGGACCAACCAGTGACAACACTATCTCAGCTGATTTATCGTATACCATCCAAACGTCTGAAGAGTTTAAATTGTCTTTCGGAATCAAAGCTTCAGGAAATTTGTTCAACTTAGATGTGAACAAATTAAATCCTGCTGATGCTAACGACCCGAACTTGCAAAACTTTGACAATGAATTTTCTCCGAACTTTGGTGCCGGTATCTATTTACACTCAGACAAAATGTACTTCGGTTTATCTGTGCCTAACTTTTTACAAGACTCTAAGTACAATGATAACGAAGTGGCTGTATTCCAAGAAAGAATGAACTTTTACGCTATCGGAGGTTATGTTTTCGACATTTCACCATCGGTTAAGTTTAAACCGGCTTTCTTAACCAAAGTAGTTACAGGTTCTCCTTTACAAGTAGATGCTTCTGCTAACTTCTTGTTCTTCGACAAGTTAATGTTGGGAGCTGCTTACCGCTGGGATGCCGCTTTAAGTGCGCTTGCAGGTTTCCAAGTAACCGACGGATTATTTATCGGATACAGTTATGATCGCGAAACTACTGAATTGAGAAATTACAACTCAGGTTCACATGAGGTATTCTTACGCTTTGAGTTATTCAATAAAGTAAGTAAATTGGTATCACCTAGATTCTTCTAATAACAACGATTATGAAAAATAAAATTATATACTTAGTACTATTGACTTTCGCGGCTGTGAACAGTTATTCGCAAGTTGGAAAAAAAGAAGTAAAGGGAAATAAGGAGTATGATAAATACGCCTATATCGATGCCATCAAAACTTATGAGCGTATCTATGAAAAAGGATACAAATCGCCCGATATGTTGCTTAAGATTGGTAACGCTTACTATTTCAATGCCGAGTTAGAAAAGGCTAATAAATGGTATGACGAACTATACGCAACCAATCCGGATCAAGAAGCTGAATTCTATTATCGATATGCCCAAACATTGAGAGCTGTAAAAGATTACACTAAGTCAGATGCTATGATGGCCAAATTTGGTGAAAAAAGCGGTAATGACAGTAGAGAAGAACTCTTCAATAAGAACAAAAACTATCTAGAAGTTATCAAAAAGAATTCCGGACGTTATAAAATTGAAAATGCCGGAATCAACTCTAAATATTCAGATTACGGCCCGGCTTATATGGGAGATAAAGTGATTTTCACCTCTGCTCGTGACACCGGAAACTTTTCAAAAAGGATTCACACTTGGACCGGACAGTACTTTACTAACTTGTACAGTTCTGCTTTAGGCGAAGACGGTTCATTGAGCGGTGTAGATAAATTTGGTAAAAAAATCAACACCAAATACCACGAAGACACGCCTGCCTTTACTAAAGATGGAAAAACCGTATATTTCACTCGTAACAACTATCTAGACGACAGAGGCTTTGACGCAAATAAAGTAACATTACTTAAAATCTACAGAGCTAACTTAGATGCTGAAGGTAAATGGGTAAATATTACTGCGTTACCATTTAACAGTGACAGCTATCAAACAGCACACCCTGCGCTATCTCCGGACGAAAAGACCTTGTACTTTGCTTCTGATATGCCGGGAACTCATGGTTTATCTGACTTATTCAGGGTAAAAATTAACGAAGACGGAAGTTTCGGAACTCCTGAAAACTTAGGCAATACAATCAACACCGAAGGAAGAGAAACTTATCCGTTCATTTCTGATGACAATGAATTGTACTTTGCTTCAGACGGTCAACCGGGCTTAGGTGGTTTGGATATCTTTGTTACCCGTATTCCAAGTGATAACGGTAAATTTAAAGCACCGCTAAACATTGGTGAGGAAGGAAACAGTTCAAAAGATGATTTTGGTTTTATCATCAACACTAAAACCAAAAGAGGTTTCTTGAGTTCTAATCGCGATGGCGGACAAGGAAGCGATGATATTTATAAATTCTTAGAAACCAAACCTATCTTCTGCGACCAAATCTTATTCGGAGTGGTAACAGATGAAGATACTAAAGCACCGCTTCCTAATGCCAAATTGGTATTGATGGATGAGAAATTCAATAAAGTAAAAGAAACTGTTTCTGATGCGCAAGGTAAATACGAATTCACCGAAGTAGAATGTGGAAAAAAATACTACGTAAATACTTCTGTTGAAGACTACGAAACCAAAGAGCCGGCGGTAATCATTGGTTCTGAAACCGGAAAAACCGAATTGAACATCGAGTTAAAAACCAAAACTTGTCGTGTTAAAATTGGTGATGACTTAGCCGATTGTTTCAAAATCAACATTATTTACTTCGACTTAGACAAATGGAACATTCGTCCTGATGCCGCAGTTGATTTGGCTAAATTGTTAGATGTATTGAACCAAAATCCATCAATGAAAATCAACATTCGTTCACATACCGACAGTCGCGCTTCTCATGCTTACAACAAAAAATTGTCTGAGAGAAGAGCTAAATCTACCAAAGATTGGTTAATCAAAAACGGTATTGCTGCCGATCGTTTAACTTCTGAAGGTTTAGGCGAAACTGAATTGGTTAACAAATGTGCCGACGGTGTTCAATGTACTGAAGAAGAACATCAGTTGAACAGAAGAAGTGAATTTGTAATTACAAGTTTGTAATCAAATTTCCCAATACAAATAAAAAAAAGCACCCAAATCGGGTGCTTTTTTTTTATCTTTGAAGTATGAAGATTACCAAACTATTCAAGGACTTTTTTGAAAGCGAAAGAGCCGGCGGATTTGTACTTATAGCTTGTACCCTACTTTCCCTATTCTTAACCAACTCTGTATGGAGCGAACAATACCTTCACCTTTGGCACTACCAAGTCGGGAACCATTCTTTTGAACATTGGATTAATGATGGTTTAATGACCATCTTCTTTTTGTTAATCGGTTTGGAATTGGAAAGAGAAGTTTATGCCGGTGAATTATCTAACCTAAAAAATGCGCTTTTACCCATATTTGCTGCGGTTGGTGGTATGTTGGTTCCGGCCGGTTTATACTTATTCTTAAACTACGGAACGGATACGCAATCAGGAGCCGGAATTCCTATGGCTACCGACATCGCTTTTGCTTTGGGAATTTTATCTCTACTGGGCAATCGTGTTCCGGTTTCTTTAAAAGTTTTCTTAACAGCCCTAGCAGTAATAGACGATTTGGGTGCCATTTTAATTATAGCAATATTTTATTCCAAAGGTTTGGTTTGGACCAACCTTTTCATAGCCTTAGGCATATTTGCTTTTCTCTTGGTTTTAAACCGACTCAAAGTAAGAAATCTTATTCCCTATTTAGTCTGCGGAGTAATCATGTGGTATTTTATGCTGAATTCTGGTGTACACGCTACCATTACCGGAGTGCTTTTGGCTTTTGCCATCCCCTTTGGGAACGGTGATGAAAAATCAACTTCCTATATCTTACAACACTTTCTGCACAAACCTGTTGCTTTTATTATTTTACCTTTATTTGCTTTAGCCAATACGGCCATAGTGCTTAACTCAGATTGGCATTATGCCTTCAATCACCACTATACCTTAGGTATTGCTTTAGGTTTGATTGTTGGAAAACCTCTCGGTATTATGCTACTCAGTTTTATGTCAGTAAAACTCAAAATTAGTCGGCTACCCGGCGATTTAAATTGGAAATCTGTTTTAGGAGCAAGCTGTTTAGGAGGCATTGGTTTTACTATGTCAATCTTTATCACGCTACTCGCCTTTTCCGACGGTGAACACATCGATAATGCTAAAATTATGATTTTAGTTTCTTCTTTGATAGCAGCCGTTATCGGGTTACTCTACTTAAAGGCCATTTTAAAATTGCCCAAAGCTTAATACCACTTTTTCTTTTTGAAATAAAAAATCATACCCAACAGCAAAAGCAACATAAAGGCCAATACTAAAAAGTACCCGTAATGCCAGTGCAACTCGGGCATGTTATCGAAATTCATCCCATAAATACCAACTATGAACGTCAACGGCATAAAAAATACCGAAACCACGGTTAGCGTTTTCATCACCTGATTCATCTTCTGATTTTGGGCAGAGAAATAAAAATTAGAGGCACTGTCGAGTGAAGTCAAATCGTATTCAATTTGCTCCAACAACTCCAAACACTTTTGGTGCAAACGCGAAAAGAAACTATAGTTATCGTGTTCAATCGTATTAAACACATTATCATCTTTAATGCTTTTAATAGAATACAACGAATCGCGCAACGGAATTATCGAACGCTTCAAAAAGTTAAAATTGTCCCGATGCTTTTCAATTTGTTCTAATATTTCGGGACTGGTACTGGTTTTAGAGAGATTTATCAATTCCTCTACTCTATCTTCTTCATTCTCTATGGTGATGTAAAAATTCTCCATCACGGCATCTAAAAGCAAATACAATAAATAGTCGGCTTTCTTATCTCGAACTATCCCTGAGTGCGTTCGAATGCGTTCGCGAATATGGGTAAAAAAGTCACTTCTCTTTTCTTGAAACGAAACCAAAATACCGTTTTTCAACAAAAAACTAATCTGCTCAACGGCAATATTATCAGTGTTTTCTACCGGCAACAACGATTTAATATTGAAGAACAACACATCGTGGTATTCATCTAATTTGGTCCTTTTGGTGGTATTCAAAATATCGCCCAGCATAAAATTGTCGACCTGCAAAAAATCACCAACCGACTTAATAATATCTGTATCATTGAGTCCGTGTATGTTGAGCCAATTCACTTTATCCGATGCCATGCACTTTACCAATTGAGCCGTAGAAAACTCTTTAAACTCAGTCAAATCGTTCGTATCATAAACGAACAGTTGCATTTCCGTTTTGATATGTTTGTGCACACCGGTGTAGTCTAAAAAAGTAGGCTGCACTTTTCTCCCTTTTTTGTATTTAATTTTTCTCACGGCTTCTAAATTTGTCTAAAATTAATCATATTTAGTTTTTTCAAACTATTTTTACCAAAAATCAACGCATGCAAACGCTAATTATCAATATCAAAGAATTACTGCAAGTTCGTGAAACCCCAATTGATAAAGTTTCCGGCAGTGACATGGCCGTTTTACCCTCGATAAAAAATGCTTTTCTCCTGATAGAAGATGATACGATAGCCGCATTCGGTTCAATGGAAAATTGCCCTAAACTCAATCCGGAAAAAACCATCGATGCCACCGGAAAAATGATACTGCCTTCTTGGTGTGACAGTCATACACATCTTGTTTATGCCGGTAATCGCGAGCAAGAATTTGTGGATCGCATTAACGGTTTATCATATGAAGAAATTGCCAATCGCGGTGGTGGTATTTTAAATTCGGCTAAGCGATTGAATGAAACCTCTGAAGCCGAAATTTACCAACAATCGAAGAAGCGTTTAGAAGAAGTAATGCATCAAGGTACAGGTGCTATCGAAATCAAATCGGGTTATGGTTTGACTGTGGAAGGCGAACTGAAAATGTTGCGTGTGATTAAAAGATTAGCCCAAGATTATCCGATTGCTATTAAGTCGACTTTCCTCGGGGCACACGCTTTTCCAACAGAATACAAAGAAAACCATTCGGCTTATATCGACATTATTATCAATGAAATGCTGCCTAAAATTGCCGAAGAAAATCTGGCAGATTACATTGATGCTTTCTTGGAAACCGGATATTTTTCGGTGGCCGAAACCGAACGTATTATGGAAGCCGGTAAACAATATGGCTTGCGTGCCAAAATTCACGTGAACCAATTTACTGCGATTGACGGAATAGCAGCTTGCGTGAAGCATAATGCACTTTCGGTAGATCATTTGGAAATTGTAACCGAAGAAGATATAGAAGCTTTAAAAAATACCGAAACCATGCCAGTAGCATTGCCAAGCTGTTCGTTCTTCATCAGTATTCCTTATACACCGGCACGACAAATGCTAAATGCAGGTTTGCCCTTGGCTTTGGCAACCGATTTCAATCCGGGAACTACGCCGTCAGGGAATATGAATTTTGTAGTAGCAACGGCTTGTATCAAAATGAAAATGACTCCCGAAGAAGCGATCAATGCGGCAACCATCAACGGCGCTTATGCTATGGGATTATCAGCTACACACGGTAGTATTACGGTGGGTAAAAAAGCCAATCTGATTATTACAAAACCGCTGAATTCTTTCTATGAAATTCCGTATGCCTTTGGTAGCAATCCGGTCGAGTTAATTATTTTAAATGGCCAATTAATGTCATAAAAAAGTCCTCCGAGTAAACGAAGGACTTTAGTTTATAGTTTTCAGAATTGATTATCTCAAAGAGAAACTGCTTTTAGAAACCAACTCGCCTTTGTCGAATACATTTACAAAGTAAGTTCCTTTGGCAAAATCCTTACCCGGTAATTGCTCTTTAACGTCAACTGTTTTGTTTTCATATTTTACAGTGGTTGTAAAGCTGTAAGTCAATGAAGTATCTCCAAATGTAACAGTGGCTTTATCTCCCAATACGTTATTTTTTGCATCTATTACTTGTACATAGTAAACTTTATCGCCGGATTTAGCAATTTTGTTCTCCGCAATAGTAAAACTGATTTGAAGTAAATCGGCTCTACTGGCTTTATCAGTCTCAATTTGTTTGCCTGAGCTTCTTTGTTTATAAGCGGCCGTTTTTAAATTGGTCACCGTTAATTTCTGACCTTTTTCAACCGTTTTAGCCAACTCTTCATTTTGACCAACCAATACCTGATTGTATTTTTTTGAATTTTCTAAAACTACAGTGGTGCTGTCTAAGTTAGTGGTCAAAGTTTGGTTTTGAGCTTTCAACACTTCCACTTCTTGCATCAAATTTCTCATTTTTTGCTCTAAAGCTTTGTATTGCGTTTTATATTTCTGCAATGAAGCATTGTCTCCTTTGGAAGTTTTTAACTCTGCAATTAACTTAGCTACTTTCTCTCTTTCCGCTATTAATTCATCAGACATCGTAGTGTTTTCAGCAATAGCTTCATCGTAAGAGGCCTTTAAAGCTTCCAGGTCTTTTAAAACACTTTCTTTCTCAGATTTTGTCTCAACAATTGTGGTTTCAAGTGTCTTTGCATCAGAGGTTAGTTTAAAAATATAAACCAAACTACCTACTAATAAAATAGCCAGTATTGCAATAATTGCTTTTAATTTAGAGTTACCGTTTTGATTTTCCATAGGTTATAGATTTAATTAGAGCAAAAGTAATAATATTTAACATAGTAACGTGAAATTCCCCATTATATTATATTTTTGAGAAATATTTAACACCAAAATGGAACGTATCATTCCTTTTACCATGACCGATTTGGCCAAAGTTACCAACCACCGAAGTGGCGAAGTAAAGTTTGGCGAAAAAATGCTGACCATCCCGAAAGGCGAAAATTGCATGACCTTTCTCAAAAATTGTGAAGCCAAATATGTACTATTAGGAATACCCGAAGACGTTGGCATCAGAGCCAATTTCGGCCGGCCGGGAGCAGCTTCTGCTTGGCAAAGTGCCATTAGCAGTATAGCCAACATCCAACACAATCGTTTTTGCAAAGGCAGTCAAATAGTGGTTTTGGGGAAGATTGATATTTCCAAAGAAATGGAAGAAGCCAAAGACTTGGATTTTCACAAAACAGCCGACAGAAAATTATTGAGTACTTTGGTGGAAAGAATTGACAAAGAAGTGGTTCATGTAATCACTTCAATCATCAAGTGCGGTAAAACACCCATTGTAATTGGCGGAGGACACAACAATGCATACGGCAATATCAAAGGAACGGCCTTGGGTTTGGGAAAACCAATAAATGCTGTAAATTTTGATGCCCATTCGGATTTCAGAATTTTGGAAGGAAGACACAGCGGTAACGGTTTCTCTTATGCTTATGAAGAAGGCTTTCTTAAAAAGTACTTTATCTTCGGACTACACGAAAACTATACTTCCAAAAATGTACTCGACATCTTGAAAAAAATGGAAGATCGAGTAAACTTCAATACTTATGACGAAATTAAAGTCAGACAACAAAAAAACTTCCAACAAGAGTTAAATACAGCCTACGACTTTATTAAAAACGACGCTTACGGCATTGAAATTGATTTGGATGCCTTGCCTAACATTGCCAGCAGTGCTATGACTATGAGCGGATTTTCTATAGAGGAATTACGGCAGTTTGTGTACTTCTTTGGGAAGAATAAAAACGCAGCCTATCTTCACATTTGCGAAGGCGCACCCGAATTAGGCGAAGCAAAAAACAATCATTTAATCGGAAAACTAATAGGCTACTTGGTCACCGATTTCATCAAAGCCAGAAAAGAACTTATATAAATTTCGAGTTCAAAGTTGCGAGTTCAAAGTTCATTCAGAAACCCAAACTCGCAACCCGAAACTTGAAACATTGAACTCCTAACTAATAAAACGCTATCTTTGTGGCGGTTTGCAATTAATGGCAAACAAATTTTATGTTATTCGAAGATTTATCATTATCCAAAAGTATTCAAAGAGCCGTTTTTGAAGAAGGATACACCAACCCTACGCCCATACAGGAAAAAGCCATTCCGATTGTTTTATCAGGAAAAGACTTAGTAGGCTGTGCCCAAACCGGTACAGGAAAAACCGCAGCATTTGCAATTCCCATCATACACCATCTTCACCGAATGGTTGGGTCGTCTAAAAAAACGAAACAAATTCGTTGTTTAGTGGTAACACCCACTCGTGAGTTAGCCGTTCAAATAGGAGAAAGTTTTGATACTTACGGCAAATACACCAACTTAAGACAGCTAACCATTTTTGGTGGTGTGTCTCAAGTGCCGCAAGTAGACCAATTGAAAAAAGGCGTCGACATTTTAATTGCCACACCCGGCAGGTTATTAGACTTACACAAACAAGGTTTTTTAGATTTTGACCATTTGCACTTTTTAGTATTGGATGAATCCGATTTAATGCTCGATATGGGCTTTATTAACGACGTGCGAAAGATTGTGAAATTGGTTCCTACCAACAGACAAACTTTATTGTTTTCGGCTACTATGCCGATGGCAATTCGCGAATTAGCGGATACTTTCTTGAATAAACCGGAATACGTTTCGGTTACACCTGTTTCTTCTACAGCCGAAATAATAGAGCAACAAGTATATTTTGTAGAAAAAGAAAACAAACGCGGCTTGTTGTATCATTTGATCCGCAATCAAAATTTGAGCAATGTTTTGGTATTTGTCCGAACCAAACACGGTGCTGATAATGTAGTGAAAGCCTTGAAGAAAAACGGCGTTAATGCCGAAGCCATTCACGGCGACAAATCGCAAACCGCTCGCCAACGCGTTTTAGACCAATTTAAAAGCAAAGATATTTCGGTTTTAGTGGCTACAGATATTGCAGCACGCGGTATTGATATTGAAAGTTTGCCTTATGTTATCAACTTCGATTTGCCTAATATTCCGGAAACCTATGTGCACCGTATTGGTAGAACCGGACGAGCCGGTAATGGCGGAATTTCGATTTCTTTCTGTGGCAAAGATGAAGAAGTTTATTGGAAAGATATTTTGAAATTGATTAAGGTTAATGTAAAAACCATCAAAGACCATCCTTTTCCGTGGAAAGAAACCATTCCTAATCCGGATGCTAAACCCGATTTAAGAAACAAAAAGAAACCAAACGGCGAAAATAAGTCGAGAAAGTCGGAAGCCTCTAAGAAAAATAAAAAGCGTTGGTATTAATCAACGCTTTCTCTGTTTTTTACATTATTACTGATGACTTGAAATAGTTTTGAAGGTTCAAACGGTTTGACCATAATGTCATTCATTCCGGCAGAAATGGCTTCTTCCGTCACTTCTTGTTTGTCGAATGCGGTTAAGGCAATAACCGGAATATCTATGCCTTTCTCCCTGATTTTTCGAGTAGTATCAAATCCGTTGATTAGCGGCATATTGATATCCATCAATATCAAGTCAAATCTTTCTCTTTCTAAGGCTACTATGGCGGCATAACCATCATCTACTATAGTACAACTCATGCTGTTGCTCTGGATGATTTTTTTAGTGACCATTTGGTTGATTTTATTGTCTTCTACAACTAAAATGTTATACAAATGGCTATCGGATAAATCCACTTCAATATTGTTGATGATTTCACGGGATTTCTCTTCATCATATTCAAATCCTATAGTAAAGTAGAAAGTAGTCCCAACATTTTCTTCGCTCTCTAAATGGATTTCGCTATTGAACAATTGAACCAAACGAGAAACAATTGACAAACCTAAACCGGTGCCTTGATAGTCTTCTTCTTTGCGCTCTATCTGTACGAACTTTTCAAAGATTTTGGCTTGGTCTTCCTTGGCAATTCCGATACCGGTGTCTCTTACTTTAAACTCTATATAATAAGTTTTATCCACCACTTTTTTCAAATCGGCGGTCAGAGCTACTTCTCCGTTTTTGGTAAATTTTAAGGCATTGCTGACCAAGTTCATGATGATTTGAGAAAGTCGCAGTTTATCACCAATCAAAAACTCGGGAATGGCAGTATCGATTTCCACAATTAATTTGTCATTGTTCTTTTCAGCTATGTATTCCACCGAGTTTTGAATGGTCGTGATTTCATCGGTAAGATTGAAAATTAAATTCTCCAAGACCACTCGCTTCTCCTCTATTTTATTGATTTGCAGAATATCATTTACCAAAGACAACAAGTATTTGGCCGAAAACTTAAGTGATTTTAAATGCGGACTATTGGCCAGTTCCCGGTGTTCATCTGTAATGATGTTAGTGATACCGATTACACCATACAGTGGAGTGCGCAATTCGTGCGTAATGGTAGATACAAACTGAGACTTCAACTGAGAGGCTTCCTCAGCTTTTTCTTTGGCTTCTTTTAAAGCTTCGTTAGCTATAGTAAGCTCTTGATTGGCTTGTTCTCTCAACTTTACGTTCTTGTATAAAGTTAAGAGTAACAACAATAATATGATTAAAATAACAATGAAAAGAATAACAATGAGTTTTGATTCTTTGAGATTTTTTTCATTTTTATCATTTTGATTTTCAATTTTTTCCAATTGAATTTTATACTCTTGAAGCTCTAACTGATTGGCTGCATTTTTTAAATTATCAATTTTTTCAGTCGAGTACAACACCTTGTTCAGTGAGTCTAATTTTTGTTGGAAAATATTGGCCTTATCAACCTCTTTATGCAAAGTATAATGTCGTACAAAATTCTCATAAATGTTGGCCAAAAAAGTATCGAAGCCATTTTCTTTCGCTATTTTTTCAGCCGCTTTAAAATAAGTCTCTCCTTTTTCTTTTTCATTGTTATTACTGGCGTAAATCCCTAACAAATGGAACAAAGACATTTTGGACTCTTCGTCTCCTTTAGCAATAATTTGATCTTTAATATCGTTGATTTGCTGATTGCCTAAATCGTACTGTTCGAGAGCAAAATAGGCACTGGCCAAATTAAGCTTAGTGAACTGAATTTGAACTGTATCTTTGTTCTTAATAGCATAAGGCAATGCTTTTTTATAATAATTAATCCCTTTGGGAATATCAATTTCATTGAAATAATACACACTGCCCAGATTGCTGTAAATCCAATTGTACATTTTGTCATTGCCTACTTTCTCATTATAGGCTAATGCTTTATTGTAAAACTCTATTGCTTTACCCGATTCCGAGCACTCATTAAAGATGGCTCCGATAGTGTTGTAGGATTGTGTAATGAGCAGGTGATCATCAATGGCAAAAGAACGTACCAAAGCTTGCTTTGAATAATCCAAAGCACGGTCGTATCTGGCGTCGCTAAAATCAGCAACAGCCAAATTGAGTAATTTTTCTATCGCTGCCTTTTCTTTTTCAACTTTTTGAGCTTGGGTTACTCCAATTGAAAACAAAAGCAAAACGAGCAAACTGATTAGTTTGTTCTTATTCATTGGGTTAGTTAAGATGCTCAAATATAAAGTTTTTTTCAAAAAAAAATCCTGATAAATCAGGATTTTATAAGTTAATTGTTAATTCCTAATCAACTTTCTATATTTAATTCGCTTAGGAGTTGCATCAGCACCCAATCGCTTTTTCTTGTTTTCTTCGTATTCCGAGAAACCACCTTCAAAATAGTACACTTCCGAGTTGCCTTCGAAGGCTAAAATATGCGTACAAATTCGGTCTAAGAACCAACGGTCGTGACTAATCACTACGGCACATCCTGCAAAATTCTCCAACCCTTCTTCCAAAGCTCTCAAAGTGTTTACATCCAAGTCGTTGGTAGGCTCATCGAGCAACAATACGTTTCCTTCTTCTTTCAAGGTCATCGCCAAATGCAAGCGATTGCGTTCTCCTCCGGAAAGGGTTGCTACTTTTTTGTTTTGATCACTTCCGCCAAAATTAAAACGAGACAAATAAGCTCTGGAATTTACTTGTCTGCCACCCATCATAATTAATTCTTGGCCATCACAGAAGTTTTCCCAGATGGATTTATTAGGATCGATATTAGCATGGGTTTGATCGACATAAGCAATTTTTACAGTATCGCCTATAGTAAACTCACCGGCGTCTGGTTTTTCTTCACCCATAATCATTCGGAAAATTGTAGACTTTCCGGCACCATTAGGCCCTATAATTCCAACAATTCCCGCTTGTGGTAAAGTAAAGTTTAAATTGTCATACAACAATTTATCGCCGAACGCTTTGGCTACTCCTTTGGCTTCGATTACATTAGTACCTAATCTTGGACCATTAGGAATGTAAATTTCTAATTTCTCGTCGAGTACTTTTTGATCTTCATTTAAGAGTTTGTCATAATTCTGCAAACGAGCCTTTTGCTTGGTTTGTCTACCTTTTGCACCTTGACGAACCCATTCTAACTCGCGTTCTAATGTTTTCCTTCTCTTAGAGGCTACTTTTTCTTCTTGCTCTAATCGTTTTGATTTTTGATCCAACCAAGAAGAATAATTGCCTTTCCATGGAATCCCTTCTCCTCTGTCCAATTCTAAAATCCAACCGGCAACATTGTCTAAGAAATAACGGTCGTGTGTTACGGCAATTACGGTTCCGGCATATTGCGCTAAATGTTGCTCTAACCAAAGAACGCTTTCCGCATCCAAGTGGTTGGTAGGTTCGTCTAACAACAATACATCTGGCTGTTGCAACAAAAGACGACAAAGGGCAACCCTTCTTTTTTCTCCACCCGACAATACACTGATTGGCATATCGCCTTCCGGCGTGCGTAGCGCATCCATAGCTACTTCTAATTTATTATCGATTTCCCAAGCTCCGGCTGCATCAATTTTGTCTTGCAACTCAGCTTGTCTGTCCATTAGTTTTTGCATTTTATCGGCATCCTCATATACTTCCGGCAACCCGAACATATCGTTAATTTTATTGAACTCATCCAAGATGGCCATGGTTTCGGCTACTCCTTCACGAACTACTTCGATTACTGTTTTGCTCTCGTCCAGTTGTGGTTCTTGCTCTAAGTAACCAACGGTGTAACCCGGTTGAAAAACCACATCACCTTGGTAGTTTTTGTCCACTCCGGCTATAATGCGCAACAATGAAGACTTCCCGGAACCGTTCAAACCTAAGATTCCGATTTTAGCTCCGTAAAAGAAACTCAAATAGATGTTTTTTAAAACTTGCTTATCGCTTCCTTGATAGGATTTACTCACACGTTGCATGGAGAAAATCACTTTCTTATCATCTGACATAGTATTGTTTGTTATGTTATTATTGTATTAAAAACTTCCTGACTTTTTCAATTACACGCGGCCTTTAAGGGAACTGAAAACCCAAGCGTTGGCTAAAAAACCAACCCCAACTGCTCCAAATCCCCAACCGGCTACATCAGCATAGCGATATACACCAAGACCGATTAAAATAAGCCCCATGATAATCATTATAAAGGTAGCCCAGCCTAATACTGTATTTTTATTCATTGCCATAATTTAGTGGTTTTATTTTGGTCGACAAATATCGTTAAATTTTATAAAATACTGGTCAAGAAATAACTGTTTATGGGTAATAAACTTTATTTGTAAATCACACCTTCTTTCATCACAAATACTACCTTAAGGACGGCTTTAACATTGAGTGTAGGATCTTCCTCTGTTGCGACGATATCTGCTAAATATCCGGGTTCAATAACCCCTATTTTTTTATCCATATCCAATAACATGGCATTGGTAACTGTAGCCGCTTGAAGCACTTTCATAAACGGCATTCCGGCTTCAGTCATATAAATAAATTCTTTAGCATTTTGTCCGTGCTCAAACACTCCTGCATCGGTGCCGAAAGCAATGGGAACCCCTTTTTTATAGGCTTTAGCAAAAGTTGACTGAATTCGCGGTCCAATAGCTAAAGCTTTAGGCACTACTATAGCTGGATAGTAATCTGGTTTTAAAGCATTTTCAGCCACAGCTTTTCCGGCGGTGATGGTTGGAACCAGATAAGCATCGTTTTTAATCATTAATTCCATAGTAGCCTCGCTCATTTCGGTACCGTGCTCAATGGTTTTTACACCGCATTTTACGGCGCGCTGCATGCCTTCATCGCCATGAGCGTGGGCGGCTACTTTCATTCCGTAATCTTTGGCAGTACTTACAATGGCAGTAATTTCTTCTTCCGTAAATTGAGGATTGGAACCACTTTTGGCAACACTCAACACACCACCGGTTGCAGTGATTTTAATCCAATCGGCACCATTTTTATAGCGTTGACGAACAGCTTGTTTGGCTTCATCAATACTATTGACGACACCTTCTTTCGGCCCCGGATTGCCCATCAATTCTTTTTTGAAACCGCTTGTCGGATCGGCATGACCACCGGTAGTGGCTATGGATTTTTCGGCAGTGAAAATTCGGGGACCAACTACTAAACCTTTGTTGATAGCGTTTCTCAATGAGACGTTAACGCCTGTCCCTCCTAAATCACGAACGGTGGTAAACCCAGCCATTAGTGTAGTTTTGGCTAATACTTCTGCGTTGTAGGCTACATCAGCATCGTTGAGGGTAAATCGTTCAAGATAAGCGGTAGGACTGGTTTCGCTTTCCAAATGCACATGCATATCAATCCACCCCGGCATAACGGTTTTGGCTTTTAAATCAATTATTTTGGTGTCATTTGCAGTAGGTACAATAAATCCGTCTTCTATACTCTTGATGATCTTGTTGCTCACCACTATGGTTTTATTGGTAAGTACTTTTCCGGCTTTAGTATCAATTAATTTACCGCAATAAATGTAGGTCTCTTGTCCGTTGGCCATCAGCACCAGCAACAAGGAACAAAACAGTATTATTTTTTTCATAAATGGTTGGTTATTTGGATAGTGGTTATATGAACTCGGAAAAATCCGGTTATTTATTTAAAAATATTCAAAAGCATTTCTTTGTAGAGTTCAGCATCATTTAAATTGGCTGCGCCTACACCTTTACTTTTAACATCAATATCTCGCAAGGCCGCAACAATACCGCTGACTTTTCGCATTGGAAATCTTTTGGAAGCCTCTATATAATCGTTTACAAAATAAGGATTCACTTTGAGGACTTTGGCTACATTAGCCGGTGATTTGTCTTTTAAACCATGGTATTGAAGCAAGGCTGAAAAAAAGGAAAACACCTGACCGTTGACCAACACCATTGGATTCTCTTTCTGATTTTGGGCAAAATAAGTTGCTATTTGATGGGCTTTGGCCTTATTACCTTCTCCTATGGCTTTTCGGAATTCGAAAACATTGAAGTCCTTGCTGAATCCGATATTTTCTTCAATATGATTCGGAGTAATAGTACTTCCTTGGGGCAATATAATCTCAAGCTTGTTAAGCTCATTGGCAATTCGACTCAAATCGTTTCCTAAAAAAGCTACCAACATAGCATTGGCTTTGGGTTCAATAGTATAACCTCTGCCTTGTAAAACCCGATTAATCCATTGACCGACTTGGTTTTCGTACATTTTCTTACTTTCATAAACCAATCCGTGTTTTTCCAGTGTCTTGGTTACCTTTTTTCGTTTGTCTAATGTTTTGTATTTGTATGCCAATACCAACACGGTAGATGGCTGAGGGTTTTGGGCATAGGCTTCCAACTTATCGATGGTTTTAGCCAACTCTTGGGCTTCTTTTACAATCACTACTTGTCGCTCTGCCATCATAGGAAAGCGTTTGGCATTGGCCACAATTTCATCTACAGTAGTGTCGCGTCCGTAAAGTACAACTTGGTTGAATCCTTTTTCATCTTCCGACAACAAATTATTTTCCAAATACTCTGTAATACGGTCAATGTAATAAGGTTCTTCTCCCATTAAAAAATAAATGGGCTTGATGTTTCCGGCTTTTATGTCGTTAAGAATCTTTACTACTTCGTCCAAAATAAGTTGGTTTAGTTGTTGGTATTTTGCTTTATTGACAGTAACTTCGTGAAATGCAAAAATTGAATTTCCCTGACTATTCGTTTCGCTTCAAAAATAGTGAAAATAAAGTGTCTATTTTTGATGATATCAGGAAAAAGTTTATCATCCTCACTCCTGAGGAATGGGTTCGTCAGCACACCATTCGGTTTTTGTTGATTGATAAAAAGTACCCCAAGTCCTACCTCAATGTTGAAAAAACAATAACTGTAAACGGTACAAAAAAGCGGTATGACATTGTAGTTTTTAAACCTAACGGTGAATTGTTTTTGTTAGTAGAATGCAAAGCGCCCGAGGTCACTATAAGCCAACAAACCTTCGATCAAATTGCGCGGTACAACCTAAAATTGAACGCTGACTACTTGATGGTAACCAACGGAGTAAATCATTACTTTTGCGAAATGAATCTGGAAGAAGAAAAGTATATTTTTCTTAAGGAACTACCGGAATTCCATTAAAAAAATATCTTAAAATGATACTGCTGAGAAAATCATACTTCTTATTCGCTTTACCGTTCATGGTTATTTCTTGTAAAAAAGAAATCACTCCCAAAAAGAACGAATCCATAAAAACAGACACTGTTTACTCGGAAACCACAGTAGATACCACTACTTCGGGAACCAAAGAAACCTTACTTAAAAAAGTAGACTACTCCATATGGTCAATGGGAAATCTTGAGGAATATTTTCTAAACAAATTGTCAAAAGCTACTAACAAAAGTCAAGGCAATGAAATATACGAAGAATACGTTGAAAATATGGAAAATCGCATTAAAAATTTTAACGAATTGGAAGCCGATTTCTTAGCGATTTATACCAACTACTACGAACACGAAAAAGACCAATATATTTTTCCGGATTCACTGCAACAGCATGTTGATTTGTTTAAAAAAACAGAGTTAGAATTTTGGGAAATCGGTGAAGGTTTTGTGGAAATTCGATACAAACCTTATCATTACTACAATATGTTTAAAGGGAAAGTAACAACTGATTATGAGTACTTTTTAAAAAATGAAGCCAAAGAAAACACCGTTCTTTACAGCGCAGATGCCGGCATATTAATCAGTCCTAAAGATCTTGGTGACCGAGTACTGACCTGGGAAAAATTCATGATTCAATATCCTAAAAGTCCGTTATTCGAAACTGCCTCTACTTTGTATAAGGAATATTGTTATGATTATTTGATGGGTAAAGAAAACACCAGAACTGTAAACTATTCAGATGGAAACTTGGAAACGGAGATTAATGCTGAATTCAAGCGATTTATGAGTAAAAATCCTAACTCAAGAACCACCAAAACTATCAAAGCCTTTTTAGCACAAGTCGATTCAAATCCGGATTACGAAGCACTCGACAAATGGGTTAAAAAAACGCTGAATATTCAACCCGTTGTCATTCCGAATGAACCCTAACACCAAAACACCTTGAAAAAAATAGCAGTTGTCATTTTAAATTGGAACGGCACAAAATTGTTAGAACAGTTTCTGCCCTCGGTTGTTGCCTATTCCGAAGAAGCTAAAATATATGTGGCCGACAATGCTTCGACTGATAATTCAATAGCAGTTATCCAATCGAAATTTCCTGAAGTTACCATTATCCAAAACGATGGAAACTATGGTTTTGCCAAAGGTTATAATGTGGCTTTGAAACAAGTGGAAGAAGCCTACTATGCCTTAGTGAATTCTGATGTAGAAGTTACTGAAAATTGGCTCACTCCTATTCTGTCAATATTTGATAATGAGCCTGAAATCGGTATCATCCAACCCAAAATTTTAGATTACAAAAACAAAGCCTACTTTGAATATGCCGGGGCTGCCGGTGGTTATATAGACCAATTCGGTTATCCTTACTGTCGCGGGAGAATTTTTGACACCATTGAAAAAGATCATGGGCAGTACAATGATGATATTGACATTTTTTGGGCTAGTGGTGCCTGTTTTTTCATCCGAAAAGATATTTACAGAAAACTGAATGGTTTTGACGACGATTTCTTTGCCCATCAGGAAGAAATCGATTTGTGTTGGCGCGCTTTTAATTTAGGATTTAAAGCCAAATATACTTCTAAATCGGTGGTGTATCATGTAGGTGGTGCTACCTTAAACGAAGGTAATCCCAGAAAAACTTTTCTGAATTTCAGGAACTCATTACTGATGTTGACCAAAAATTTACCCGAAAATAAGTTGTTTTTATGGCTTTTTATCCGATTGTGTTTAGACGGATTGGCCGGTATTCAATTTATGTTGAAGGGAAAATTCAAACATTGTTGGGCCATTATTAAAGCGCATTTTGCTTTTTACAGCCTGATTAACAAAACCTTAAAAAAGCGCAACAGCATAGCAAGGTCCGATTATTACCATAACAATAGTATCGTTTATCAGTACTTTGTCAAGAACGGCAAGGTTTTTGAACCTTGATTTTAACAAGAGTTTATCATTCCTTTCAATTGACAAAATTTAAAATAGTCGTACTTTTGTTAAAATTTTAATCCCAGACTTATGAGAAAAGTGATTTTTGCCCTTTCATTAGCCACATTGACACTGACTTCTTGCGGAACCAAGAAAAAAATTGCCGCTTTAGAAGCTCAAAACAAAGAATGTCAAGACTTATTAAATTCAACTACTGTTAAATTAAATTTGTGTCTTTCAGAAAAAGAGGCGTTATCCAAACAAAATGAGTATCTGAAACAAAACAATTCCGATTTGATTAACAATCAAAAAGAATTGACCATGCTTACTTCTAAAGGTGCGCAAAACTTAGAAAAATCTTTGGAAAGCTTAAAAGAAAAGGATTTGAAAATCTCTCGTTTGCAAGATGCCCTTACTCGCAAAGACAGTGTGACTTTAGCTTTGGTAACCAGTTTAAAAAGCTCTGTTGGAATTTCCGACCCGGATATCGAAGTGAATGTTGACAAAGGGGTTGTTTTTATCTCTATTGCCGACAAGTTATTGTTTAAAAGCGGAAGCTATGTTGTAAGTGACAAAGCCAAAGAAGTTTTAGCCAAAGTAGCTAAAGTAATTAATGACAAACCAACCTTTGAATGTATGGTGGAAGGCCATACCGATAATGTGCCGTTTACCGGAAACGCAGTGCTTTTAGACAACTGGGATTTGAGTGTAAAACGCTCCACAGCTATTGTAAGAGTGTTGACTAAAGATTTGAAAGTAAATCCGAAACAGTTAATTGCTGCCGGACGTGGAGAATATATCCCATTGGTGGAAAACAACTCAGCAACCAATCGTTCCATCAACAGAAGAACTCGTATCGTTATTTTACCGAAAATTGATGAGTTCTACGAGATGATTGAGAAAGAAATGAAAGAGCAGAAACAATAATTTCATTACATAGTAAATGATAACTAATAAAAAAGTCCCGACAGAAAATCGGGATTTTTTTATTAATTATTTCTAACCTTACTTATTAAAAAATATCTGGATCGCCTTTGCCTTCACGCACCACTATGGGTTCATAACCGGATAAATCGATGATAGTGGAGCCAACATTATCGCCATAACCGCCGTCGATAACCAAATCGACTTTGTTTTGCCATTTTTCAAAAATTAATTCCGGATCGGTAGAATATTCCAAAACCTCATCTTCATCGTGGATAGAAGTAGAAACGATAGGATTACCCAACATTTTTACTATCTCTCGAGCTATATTGTTATCCGGCACACGAATACCGACTGTTTTCTTTTTACGGAATTCTTTTGGCAAATCGTTATTCCCCGGAAGAATAAAAGTATATGGCCCAGGAAGTGTTCTCTTCAAAATTTTAAAAGTGGTTGTATCAATCTGACGAACGTAATCCGATAAATTACTCAAATCGTAACACACGAACGAAAAATTAGCTTTTTCCAATTTTATTCCTTTGATTTTAGCGATGCGTTCCAAAGCTCTGGAATTGGTAATGTCGCAACCCAAACCGTAAACGGTATCTGTTGGATAAATAACCAAACCACCGTCACGCAGCACTTCCACTACTTTTTTAATGGCTGCCTCGCTGGGTTTGTCTTCGTATATTTTAATGAACTCGGCCATATTTTCAAGTTATTTTTGTTCCAAGTTTCGAGTTTCGAGTTAACAAAAACAACCTGAAACATGAAACTTGAAACCTGTATTTATCCTATAACATCAAGTTTGGCAAAGCGCAACAACAATTTTTTGATGCCGCCAACTTCAAACTTGATTTCTGCTTTTCTGTCGGCACCAACGCCTTCCATATTAACGATTTCTCCTTTACCGAAGCGTTCGTGCATCACAACATTACCTACCGCTAATTTGTTATCAAATAGGTTCCCGGCTGCCGGTGCTGAGCCCGAAACCGGTTTCAATTTACGAATATTAGCGGAAGTTGACGATTCTTCTCCATAGTTTTTAGGCGGAATACCGGCTACAGGTTTAGACAATCGCAATTTTGATTTGTCGATATCACCAAAAATATCCAAATCGATAGTTGGCTTGTAAGTGTAACCACCGCGATCCATCGGATTGATGTATTCCAGATATTGATCGTCTATTTCTTCAATAAAACGGGATGGTTCGGCATCGGTGAGTTTGCCCCAACGATAGCGTGATTGTGCGTAAGTCAGATACGCTTGGTGTTCGGCACGCGTTAAGGCCACGTAAAACAAGCGGCGTTCTTCTTCCAATTCGCTACGGGTGTTTAAACTCATGGCGCTCGGGAACAAATCTTCTTCCATACCAACCACAAACACATACGGGAATTCAAGTCCTTTGGCCAAGTGAATGGTCATCAAAGCCACACGGTCGTCATCGCCGGTGTCGTTGTCTAAATCGGTGGCCAAGGCTACATCTTCTAAGAATTCAGATAAAGCACCGCGGGCGCCGTCGACTTCCTTCTGTCCTTCAATAAAATCTTTAATCCCGCCCATTAAGGTTTCGATGTTTTCGATACGAGCGATACCTTCGGGTGTAGCGTCTTTTTTGAGTTCCTGAATCAAACCGGTTTTTTTGGCTACGTGCTCGGTCAACACAAAAGCGTCTTGTTGCTCGTTAATGACTTGAAAACTCTTAATCATCGTAACAAAATCCTGCAACTTTTGCTTGGTTCCGGCGTTGAGTTTTAAATCGATTTTATCAATGTGCTCCATTACTTCAAAAATGGAACGCTTGTAGTGATTGGCCGCAACAGTTAATTTTTCAACCGTGGTATCTCCAATACCGCGCGCCGGATAATTGATAACACGCACCAAAGCTTCCTCGTCTTTCGGATTGATAACCAAGCGTAAATAACTCAGTACATCTTTAATTTCTTTTCTTTGGTAGAAAGACAAACCGCCGTAAATGCGATACGGAATATCGCGCTTGCGCAAAGCATCTTCAATGGCTCGGGATTGGGCGTTGGTTCGGTACAAAATGGCAAACTGACCGTTCATGAGTTGGTTGCGCATTTTTTGCTCGAAAATTTCACCGGCTACAAATCGGCCTTCTTCTCCGTCGGTTATGCTGCTGTGGACTTTAATTTTCGGACCAAAATCGTTCGCAGTCCATACCACTTTATCGAGTTTGGTTTTATTTTTATCGATGATCGAATTGGCGGCTTCCACTATATTCTTAGTTGAACGGTAGTTTTGCTCCAATCGATAGGTTTTTACATTATCGTAATCTTTCTGGAAATTGAGAATGTTGTTGATATTGGCACCACGAAACGCATAAATACTCTGCGCATCATCGCCTACTACGCAAATATTCTGGAATCTGTCAGATAAAGCGCGAACAATCAAGTATTGTGAATGGTTGGTGTCTTGGTACTCATCAACCAAAATGTATCGGAATCGGTCTTGATACTTGGCCAACACATCCGGAAAACGGTTGAGCAATTCATTGGTTTTAAGCAATAAATCGTCAAAATCCATCGCGCCGCTTTTGAAACAACGCTCTACATAATTTTGATAAATTTCGCCCATACGTGGTTTTTTACTCATCGCATCGGCTTCCATTAGTTCCGGATTATTGAAATAAGCTTTTACGGTAATCAAAGAGTTTTTATAAGATGAAATGCGACCATACACCTGTTTGGGCTTGTAAATGTCTTTGTCCAATTGCATTTCTTTGATGATGGCCGAAATCAAGCGCACGCTATCTTGGGTATCGTAAATGGTAAAGTTCGACGGATAACCCAATTTCTCTGCTTCGATGCGTAAAATTTTGGCAAACACCGAGTGAAACGTTCCCATCCAAAGATTCTTGGCTTCGTTATTTCCCACAATATCGGCAATACGCTTTTTCATTTCACGCGCGGCTTTGTTGGTAAAGGTTAAGGCCAAAATATTAAAAGCGTCCACGCCTAAACTCATCAAATAGGAAATACGAACCGTTAAAACACGTGTTTTCCCCGAACCGGCGCCGGCAATAATAATCATTGGACCGTCTTTTTGAAAAACCGGTGCTTGTTGGGCTTCGTTAAGTTGGGCAATATATTGTTGCATTTCAGGTACTAAGTTGCTAAGGTTCTGAGGCACTAAGGCTAATAATCATAAAGGACAAATTTAAGGTTACTTATGCTGAATTGCAATACAGATTATGGCGTATTTCTATTATATTTGTCAACAATTTTCAGCACTTAATTCTATGAATACAGATAAAATCCTCGAATTATTGATGTACACTGTTCCGTCTATTATAACCGGTGGTGTAGCGTATTATTTGTTTAACAGTTATTTTAAAGACCAACAACATACGCGTCGTTGGTTGTTGCAGAAAGAAAATCAAAAACAAGCTTTGCCGTTACGACTGCAAGCTTATGAGCGCATGGCTTTGTTTTTAGAGCGTATTAATCCGGCTAAATTGTTGATTCGTGTGGCGCCGTTAGGCACGAACAAAGAAGAATACCAAAACCTCATCATTCGCCATATCGACCAAGAATTTGAGCATAATTTAACGCAACAAGTGTATATTTCCGATGAATGTTGGACAATGATTATCACTGCCAAAAACACTATCATTCAAAACATTAGAAAAGCTACTGCTGATGATAGTGTCAAAACTGCAGATGAGTTGAGAGAAAAAATCTTGAGTAACTTATTGCAAGACGATGTTGCAACTAATGTAGCTCTCGCCTTTTTGAAAAGTGAAGTCAGTGAAATTTTAGGATAAAAAAAAGCCCCGAATCATTCGGGGCTTTTTTTATTTGAATTTAGAAATACCCTCTTTTAGCCAAGCTAAATAGTCGTCTATGTTTGGAGTGTAACTTATTGGTTCATTAAGCTTTTGCTCTTTTAAATCGGTTAAAACGTAATAAGGTTGCGTGTTTGTTTTGTAGCGGGTGATGATAAAATCGGTCCATTTGTTGCCAATGGTAACTACTTCCTTTCCGGTTTCTTTGGAAACATATTGTTGGTCTTTAGGCAATTCACGTTTGTCATCTACATACAGTGAAATTAACACCACGTCGTTTTTGAGTACACTCAGCACTTTTTCATCCGACCAAACATTGATTTCCATTTTGCGGCAATTCACACAAGCAAACCCGGTAAAATCTAACATCACTGGTTTATTTACCTCTTTGGCGTAAGCCAAACCTTTGTCGTAATCGGTGAAAGTTATGATACCGTGTTCACCTACTTTGGCGCCATCGGGTAAGTCGCTTTTTGAAGTTGCAACCGCTGTGCCTAAAAAACCTCTTGGGCTTTCACTATAGGTTTGCGGTGGCGGGAATGCCGAAATTAATTTTAGCGGTGCGCCAAATAACCCGGGAATCATGTATACGGTAAAAGATAAAACCAATAAAGCCAGAGACAATCTTCCTACTGAAATATGGGTTGACGGACTGTCATGCGGTAAAGTAATTTTTCCGAATAAATACAAAGCCCAAGCGCCGAAAATAGCAATCCAAATGGCTAAGAAGACTTCTCTTTCCAACAAATGCAATTGCAACACCAAATCGGCATTAGATAAAAATTTAAAGGCAAAAGCCAACTCCAAAAAGCCCAATGATACTTTAACTGAGTTCATCCATCCGCCTGATTTTGGCAAGGAATTCAACCAAGTTGGGAATAAGGCAAACAGCATAAATGGTAAGGCAATGGCTGAGGAGAAACCCAGCATTCCGACTATTGGGGCGATGCCGCCTTTAGAAGCCGATTCTACCAGTAAAGTTCCAACAATTGGACCGGTACAAGAAAACGAAACTATAGCCAAAGCCAGTGCCATGAAAAAGATGGCAACAACGCCTGATTTCCCCGCTTGTCGGTCAACTTTATTCGCCCAAGAATTAGGCAACATGATTTCGAAAGCACCCAAAAATGAGAAGGCAAAAAACACCAGAATAATGAAGAAAATAATATTAAAAGCCACTCCGGTAGACAACGCATTTAAAGCTTCGGCACCAAAAACACCTACTATGATTAGTCCGAGAACCACATAAATTAAAATGATGGAAATCCCGTAAAAAATAGCATTAGCAATTCCTTTTTGTCGGGTTCCACTGTGTTTGGTGAAAAAGCTAACGGTCATTGGAATCATTGGAAACACACAAGGCGTTAACAAAGCTGCTAAACCGCCCAAAAAGGCTAAAAAGAAAATGGTCAACAAACCCTTTTGCTCTTCCGGTTTGGAATTTACCGGTGTTGCTGCCTTAGTCAGAGTTGATTCTTGAGCCGCTATTTGTGCTGTATCTACTGAAATAGTATCTGTTACTTCGGGAGTAGCAACGGTCTCTGCAATAGTAACTTTAGGCAATTGAAACGTAAAGGTATTGTCTTGATTGATGCACACTTCTTTACAAACCTGATAATCAACAGAAGCTTTTAGCGCAGTGAAATTCGGATTGGATACCTTGATTTTTTGGGTAAACGTAGCTTTCTTTTCGAAATAGTATTCGTCTACTTCAAAAACATCGTTGTATTGTTTTTTATACGGACTTTCTTTGACTTTACCAATTAACTCATAATTGCCTTTAGCGTCTTTGAATTTAAACTCCGCCGGCAACGGGCCGTTTTCAGGGGTGAACTGAGAATACACGTGCCAATCGTCATCAATCTTGGCTTCCATGACCAAATTGAACTCGGTGTCACTAATTTTCTCTACTCTGCTCGACCATTTCACCGGATTGACGATTTGGGCTTGAGCAGTAAATAGCGATACAAAACTCAGCAATAAAAAAAGTACTTTCTTCATTAGGCTTCGAAATTAATTTTTAAAATTTTAGTGGTGTTGGCTGTAGCTTTAAACCTTTCATCGGCTCTTTTCCCTACGATCCAAACAATTTTATTGTCGGAACAAAGCAACCAAGCGTTGGCTTTATCCCAAAGCGAATATTTTTCGTCTTTAAAAAACTTGCTCAATTTCTTTTTACCGGTCATTCCGGAAGGCTGAAAAACATCGCCTTCCTGCCAACGACGCAGGGTTAACGGAAACTGCAACAAAGCTTCATCGACAAAGATAACATTACTCGTTTGATTCGAAATGTCACTTACGTTACAAAAGTTCATTTTTAAGGGAACTTTAACGTCGGTTTGTTCCTTGGTAATCCAATACACTTCTTCACTGATGGTAGTTTGCTTCGGAAACAAGAGTAAAACGCCTCTGTTTTTAAGTAAAATATGCGATTCCGATAAGACTTGCTTACCCGATTGCGCTGCTAACAAATCGTATACAGCTGTCCAATCTGAAAAACCAAAAGGTCGTAACCATTCGTATAAATAAGCCTTGTAGTTAGCGTATTTCAGTAACTTTTTTAAATCAATTAGTGTGTGATGCTCTTCCTCGGTTACAACAGATAGATACAAACTTTTCACAGCGTCTTCGGCCAAAGATTGGGTTTGTTTCAAATGAAGAACCGTATTTTCGAATGAAGCTAACAAACTCGGATTGAGCTCTTTTAAAACTGGAATCACGTCGTGACGCAATTTATTTCGCCAATATTTATCAGTAGCATTACTGCTGTCTTCTCGCCATTCAACAGTATTATCTTGGGCAAAAACTTCAATGTCATTTCGGGAAAAATTCAGCAACGGTCTGACAATCTTATCGTTTTGTTGCGGAATACCGGTTAAGCCTTCAATCCCTGAACCGCGGGTAAAATTGATTAGAAAAGTTTCCAAACTATCATCTAAATGATGCGCCGTTAAGATGTAATCAAAATTATGGTTAGCTAGCAGTGAATAAAACCATTCGTAGCGCAGGTTTCGGGCCACGACTTGAATGGATAATTTATGTCGGTCGGCAAAAGTTTGGGTATCGAATCTTTCAATGAAAACAGGAACTTGTATTTTTTCCGCATGCGATTTGACAAAGGCTTCATCATCGTTACTTTCCACGCCACGCAACTGAAAATTACAATGCGCTATGGCAAATTCTAAATTCAATTGATGACAAAGATGGACCAAAACCATACTGTCGATCCCACCGCTGACAGCCAATAATAACTTCTTTCCTTTAAGAAAAGAAAGGTTTGTATTGAGGTGGTTTTGGAATAGTTGGAACATATCTAAGTTCAAAGGGATTAGGGAAAAGTGATCAGTTATTCCTCTAATTTTTTGATTAACGAATTTAGCATTTTTTCTACTTCGATTGAAAGTTCTTTAATTTCTTTCAAATCATCAGATTTAATAAAGTTTAAGTTAACAGCTATTTCTAATTGGGTCTGATTTTCAAATAAAGAACCACGGGCAATTTGTAAAAATCGAGCGTAATCTTTTTTATAATTTCTACCATATCCTTCTGCAATGTTAGAGGGAATGGAAATAGCACTTCTTTTGATTTGAGGTATTAATCCGTATTTTTCATTTTCAGGTAATACGGGTACCAATTGGTAAATCAGTGTAACTAGATTCATGGACTTCTGCCAAACAATTAAATCTCTGTAACTTGTCATATATAATCTTTAAGCTATTAACTGATTCCTTTTCCCTTTTCCCTTTTCTCTTTTCTCTCAACTCAAAACCTCGAACATGGCTTTAGCTTTCAATAAGCATTCCTCATATTCTTGCTCCGGAACGGCTTGCGAAGTAATAGCGCTTCCCACCGAAAAAGACAAATATTCGTTCTCAGCATTATATAAAATACTGCGAATAACCACATTAAAATCGAAATCATTGTTGGGTGTAAAATAACCAACGGCACCACTGTACAAGCCGCGTTTGGTTGCTTCTAACTCTTCAATGATTTTCATGGCAGAAATTTTGGGCGCTCCGGTCATACTGCCCATAGGGAAGGTCGATTTTAAAATTTCAATGGGCGAAGTTGAATCTTCCACATTTGAAACTATCGTAGAAATCATTTGATGCACTTGTTCGAAAGAATAAATTTCGCATAACTCTTCTACAATAACAGAACCTTTAGTAGCAGTATGCGACAAATCGTTTCGGACCAAATCGACTATCATCACATTTTCCGAACGCTCTTTGGGATTTTGAGCCAATTCGGTTTTGGACTGCTCGTCTAAAACTTTATCCGAATACCTTTTGGCTGTGCCTTTTATAGGTTGTGAAATCACTTTTTTGCCTTCTTTTCGAAGGTAGCGTTCGGGCGAAGCACACAGCAAATATTGATGGTTGTTTTTGAAATAAGTCGCAAACGGCGGACGCGAAATAGTATTCAACTTTTGGTAAATCGCAATTGGTTCAATCTTAGCCGATTCTGCATAAAACTCCATGCAAAAATTAGCCTCATAAATATCGCCGCGATGGATGTGTGAGAGCATTTCGGTTACCTTTGCCAAATAGCTTTCCTTAGTAATGCGTTGTTGTATGGTTGGTTGTTGCGCTTCGACTGCGCTCAGGGTGACATTATTGTTTGTTGTGTGTTGTTGATGATTTGTTATTGCAGTAAAATCGGATTCGATTTCGTCGTCGCACAAGCGCAGATACAGAATTTCCAAAGTATTGCCCTTCAGTAAAAACAACTTTTTAGGTTGAAAAAAAAACAAATCGGGAAAGTCCAAACCATCAAAATTATTGGAATGCAGGTCTTCGATGTCGTTTTTTAGATCGTATGACAAATAGCCAAACAACCAATCTTTGGCTTGCTGTTGGTATTGCTTTAAATCTTCAAAAGCATTAGCATAATCCGTTTTAATAGCAGTAAAAGCGTCCACAGCCAAGATACAATCATAGCTTGTATAGCGCTGTTGGTACTGATTGCTATCTAAAAAAACAACTTCACGGAATTGTTGTGCCCAATGCAATAATTGGTTTTTAAACCGGTTATTGTCGTTGATTTCTTTTTGGATTACAGTTCTCAATACAGTTGATTTTGAAATCCAAAAATACAATAAAAAAGATGTTTTTAAGACAGCATTCCTAAACCACCCAACTAACTGTTATTGAAATAATTAAATCAAAAAACAAACCGCTGTTATTTTTTTGAGTAACTTTGATAGAACAACTTATAACTTTAAAACTATGAAATTAGCAACAACTATTATCCGAATTTTAATCGGACTCTTTTTACTGTTTGCCTCCATCAGTTTCTTTTTGAAATTAATGCCTGAAACTGAAGCTACGGGTAATTTCAAGGCTTTTAATGCCGGATTAGTAGCTTCTGTTTATCTGATTCCGTTAGCTAAAGCAGTGGAATTATTGTGTGGTTTATCGTATGTGACCGGAAAATATGTGAGCTTGGCCAACATTGTGATTTTACCGGTAACTTTAAACATACTATTGATTAACTATTTTATGTCGCCAGAAACTTTACCCATAGCAGCATTGCTTTTCTTGGGGAATCTGTTTCTAATTTGGCGGTATTGGCACAATTACAAATCGGTTTTCACTCCTTAAAGAAAAACGTCCCGAAATTGGGACGTTTTTTTATTTATCTATGGAACCTAATACGCGTTTCATAAAATCGTTTAAGGCTTCTTTTTTGTCTTTGCCTTCTTTGACCATCTTATGTACTTCGAGCGCGCCATACATATTGGAAATCAATTCGCCTATCACATCCAATTCTTCGTCTTTTAAGGAAGGTACTTCAGTTAAGGCTTCCAGTACTTCTATGGTTTCAATGATATAATCTTGATCATTCTCTTCAATAAATTGTGTCAAATGTTTGATTACGGGTAGTTTCATTTTTTTGGATTGTTATGCAATTTCGTTCACCAATTCGGCCAAAACTTCAGCTTTGTTGGTTTGCGTTTGGTTGACCAATTTTCCGTTTACGAAAGTTGCAAAAGTTGGTAAATTAGACACGTTGGCTAATTTTCTGGATTCAGGAGCATTCTCTGCATCTACCAAAACAAAAGTCATTCCTTCATGTTGTGAAGCCAATACTTTGAATTTCGGTTTCATAATGCGACAGTTGCCACACCAAGAAGCCGAGTATTGCACCACTACCTTCTCGTTAGCATCAACTAAATTTTGTAACGTATCTTCGTTTAATTCGATTAACATAGCTTTAGAATTGCAATGACAATAACAATGATAATACTCAATCATTAAAATTGAACATTACCATTGTTATTGCTATTTTATTGATAATTAGTTTTGGCTCAAATAAGCGGCAGTACTCAAACGATCAGCAGTCATTGCTTCTTTGCCTTCTTCCCAGTTAGCCGGACAAACTTCACCTTTAGTTTGAACGTGAGTGTAAGCATCAATCAATCTTAAATACTCATTTACGTTTCTTCCTAATGGCATGTCGTTAACGCTTTCGTGGAAAATTTTTCCGGTTTCATCAATTAAGTAGGTTGCTCTGAACGTTACGTTAGAACCTTCTAAAATTTCATCGTTTAACTCGGCATCATAAACCCATTCTGCATCTAAAATATCCAAAGCAGCGGATAAATTACGGGTTGTATCAGCCAATAGCGGATAAGTTACACCTTCGATACCACCGTTGTTTTTTGCGGTATTCAACCAAGCGAAGTGTACTTCGTTAGTATCGCAAGAAGCACCAATTACAATAGTGTTTCTTTTTTCAAAATCGGCTAAAGCAGTTTGGAAAGCATGTAATTCTGTCGGACAAACGAAAGTAAAGTCTTTCGGATACCAAAACAAAAGCACTTTTTTGTTGTTTTTTGTCGCTTCTTCAAGCACATTGATTCTCAAGTTATCTCCCATATAAGAGATAGCGTCTACAGTAATGTTGGGGAATTTTTTACCTACTAGTGACATAATTTGTATGGTTTAAAAAGTTATTTTTTTTTAGTGGTGCAAAAGTACTCTGTTACTACTTTATAAAAAAATACTATTGTATTGTATTTCCTTATACTGCCATAGTTTCTTGGACTAAGACTAATTTCAGGGCAAACTTATTTAAAAAATGAGATTAAAAACATGATTTTTGTTATCTTATCTTATATTTGTTTTTTGCTTAACATAACACTACCTAACCATGTCATTATCCAACTTGTTCCGAAAAAAATCGACTTCCGTAATTCTTAAAGAAGGCGGCGACGGAGAACATTCGGGGTTAAATAAAGTCCTTACGGTAAAAGACTTAACGTTTTTTGGTATAGCCGCTATTATTGGAGGGGGAACTTTCAGCGCCATTGGTAATGCTTGTTTTTCCGGTGGCCCGGGTGTGGTGTTTTTGTACATCATTTGTGCCATTGCCTGCGGATTTACGGCCATGTGTTATGCCGAATTTGCCTCGCGTGTTCCTGTTTCCGGTAGTGCTTATACTTATGCTTATGTGTCTTTTGGCGAATTATTCGCATGGATAATTGGTTGGGCTTTGCTCATGGAATATTCCATCGGGAACATTTACATTGCCTTTTCTTGGAGTGGTTATTTTACCAATTTACTCGAAAGTTTCCACATTCACTTACCGGAATGGTTGACCATAAATTACAAATCGGCTCAAGATGCTTTGTTAGCCAATAAAGCCGGAGAAGGCTTAACCGCCTGGAATACAGCTCCCATGATTGGTGGACTCCGAATTATTTTCGATTTGCCGGCGGTAGTCATTAATGTGCTGATTACGTATCTGGTTTACAAAGGCACCAAAGAATCCAAAAACTTCAGCAATGCGATGGTGTACATTAAACTGGCCATTATTGTTTTGGTGATAATTGTTGGCGCTATGTATGTTGACATTGACAACTGGACGCCGTTTATGCCGAACGGATTTGGCGGTGTAATGGCTGGAGTTTCTGCAGTTTTCTTTGCTTACATAGGGTTTGATGCCGTTTCTACACTTGCAGAAGAAAGTAAAAATCCGCAACGCGATTTACCACGCGGAATGATTTACTCGTTGGTTATTTGTACCATCATTTACATCATTTTAGCCTTAGTGTTAACCGGTATGGTGAAATACGATTTGTTAGGCGTGAGCGATCCTTTGGCCGAAATTTTTGCTTTGAAAGGCGTGAAATGGATGTTGTTTATTGTATCCATTGCGGCTGTTGTAGCCATGACCAGCGTAATGTTAGTATTCCAAATGGGACAACCGAGAATTTGGATGACCATGAGTCGCGATGGCTTGATGCCGAAGAAATTCGCCGAAATTCATCCTAAACACAAAACGCCCGGATTTGCTACCATAGTTACCGGTTTGGTAGTAGGAATTCCGATTTTCTTTACCGATGAAAACTTTGTCCTCGACTTTACCAGTATCGGAACTTTGTTTGCTTTCGTACTCGTTTGTGGAGGCGTCTTGATGTTATCGCCGCAAAGCGAAGCCGAATTAGCCGAACGCGCTACCAGAGGCAAATTCCGAATTCCGTATATCAATTCGAAATACATTTTTCCTTTGATTTGTTTGGGAGCTTTTGGTGTGGTACAGTACTTTTTGCCAACCTTCTTTCCGGACACATTTACTTACTCGGAGCACTTTTTCGCTAACAATGCACCTATGGTAGTATTTATCATACTGTGTGTAGTTATGGCGGTTTTGGCTTTCTTAAAAAACTTATCCTTAATTCCACTCCTCGGCTTAATTTCTTGTTGTTATTTATTAACCGGAATGGCGGTGTCTAATTGGCAATGGTTTGGCATTTGGTTGGTTATAGGATTGGTAGTGTATTTCTTGTACGGTTATAAAAACAGTAAACTGAATAAGGGATAAGTCGAAAGGGATAAGAAAAAGAAAAAACTTATCCCTTTTCCCTTTTTCCTTTTTCCCTCATATTCACATCAGAATGAAAAAACTCAACTTTTTAATCATTGCGTTTGCTTTTACCTTCTCAAACGCTCAAGAAAAAACGGAAACTCCGAAATGGGATGTGGCCAAACCGGGTGACACTTTTAACTACAAAACCCAAAATTTCACCACCTCCGAAGGTACTTGGATGAATCTTGATGTGAGTCCGGACGGCACCACTATCGTTTTTGATATGTTAGGTGATATTTACAGTATGCCTGTAAGCGGCGGCAAAGCCAAAGTGCTACGTTCCGGAATTCCCTTCGAAATCCAACCGAGGTTTAGTCCCGATGGCAAAAAAATTGCCTTTACCAGCGATGCCGGTGGTGGCGATAACCTTTGGGTGATGAATGCCGATGGTTCCGATGCCAAACAAATTACCAAAGAAGATTTCCGACTAATGAGCAATCCGGCTTGGATGCCCGATGGCAACTATTTGGTAGGTCGCAAGAATTTTACTTCTCAGCGTTCTGCAGGCGCAGGCGAAATGTGGCAATACCACATCAGTGGCGGTAGCGGGGTACAACTTACCAAACGCAAAAACGACCAACAAGACGTTAACGAACCCAATATTTCCCGAGACGGAAAATACCTCTACTTCAGCGAAGACATGTATCCGGGCGGTTATTTCCAATACAACAAAGATCCGCACAACGAGATTTACGTTATCAAACGCTACGAATTCGAAACCGGCAAATTGGAAACCATCACCGGCGGTCCGGGCGGTGCAGCGCGTCCGCAGGTTTCTCCTGATGGTAAGAAATTAGCTTTTATCAAAAGAATCGGAACCAGTACCGTTTTATACTTACACGATTTAGAAACCGGAGAAGAATGGCCGGTGTTTGACCAACTCGACAAAGACCAACAAACTGCTTGGGCCTTGTTTGGTGTGTATCCTAATTTCAATTGGATGCCTAACAATGAAGATATCGTCATTTGGTTTGGTGGTAAAATCAATAAAATCAACACCAAAACCTTGAGTACTACCAATATTCCGTTTACCGTGGATGTGGCGATTGATGTGGCCGACAGAGTACACTTTAATACGCCTATTTCAGATACTGATTTTACGGTAAAAATGATCCGCGATGCCGTTACCTCGCCCGATGGAAAAAATTTGGTCTTCAGAGCGCTAGGCTATCTTTGGATTAAAACACTACCTAACGGCACACCGAAACGTTTGACCAACGGAACCGACTTTGAAGCGGAACCGACTTTTACCGCCGACAGTAAAAGTATCGTTTATGTTACTTGGAACGACACCGAATTGGGTAGCATTCGCAAAATAGGAGTAGATGGCAAAAATGCAGTAAAACTAACTACCGAAAAAGCCATTTACCGAACACCTTCCCTATCTCCTGATGGGAAAACATTAGTATATAGAAAAGAAGACGGCAATCTTGACCAAGGGATGGCTTTTTCCAAAAAACCCGGACTGTATACCATGAGCAGTAACGGTGGCAAAGCCAAATTTATTGGGCCGAGTGGCGAATATCCGTTGTTTACCAAAGATGGTAACCGCATTTTCTTCCAAACCGGGGGCGTATTTTTCGGGAGCTTGACCAAAGAATTGAAAAGTGTCGACTTGAACGGTAAAGACGAAAGAACACACATTAAAGCCAAATATGCTAACCGTTTGGTGCCGAGTCCGGATAACCAATGGATTGCCTTTATGCACTTACACAAAGCCTATGTAGCGCCTTTGAACATGAACGGTCAGGAAGCCGATTTAGACAACAAAACCACAGCTGTTCCGGTTTCGGAATTGTCTAAAGATGCGGGGATTAATTTGCATTGGTCGGCTAACAGTCAGCAAGTAATGTGGACGCTTGGCGATACTTATTTTGTCAACAATATCAAAGACCGATTTACCTTCTTACCGGGTTCGCCCGAAAAAGTGGATAAACCAACCGACAACGGTATCAAAATAGGTTTAATCGCTAAAGTGGATAAACCTAAGGGGAAATTGGCTTTAACCAACGCCCGTATCATTACCATGAATGGCGATACTGTGATTGAAAGAGGAACGTTGATTGTAAACCAAAACCGCATTGAAGCTGTAGGCAAAGCCGGTGAGGTAACCATTCCTGCCGATGCGCGCGTTTACGACTTATCGGGCAAAACGGTAATGCCGGGTATGGTAGATGCACACGCCCATATTGGTGCGTTTCGCTACGGGTTAACTACGCAACAAAACTGGCAGTTGTATGCCAACTTGGCTTACGGAGTGACTACTTCACACGATCCGTCTTCCAACACCGAATCGATTTTTACCCTTTCGGAAATGGTGAAAAGCGGGAATTTGGTTGGGCCACGCATTTATTCGACCGGCTTTATATTATACGGTGCCGATGGCGATTTTAAAGCGGTAGTGAATAATATAGACGATGCGCGTTTTTCTATTAAACGAACCAAAGCTTTTGGGGCTTTATCGGTGAAGAGTTACAACCAACCGCGTCGCGACCAACGCCAACAAGTATTACAAGCCGCACGTGAAGAAGGCATTAACGTAGTACCTGAAGGTGGCTCCAACTTTTTCCATAACATGAGTATGGTGATTGACGGTCACACCGGCGTAGAACACAACATTCCGATTACTCCGGTTTACAAAGATGTATTGACTCTTTGGGGCAAAACCGGCGTGGGCTATACTCCTACCCTGATTGTAAATTATGGTGGTTTGAATGCCGAGTATTACTGGTACCAAAAAACGAAGGTTTACGAAGACAAAAAGCTATTGCAATTCACGCCAAGAGGCATCATCGATTCGCGTGCTCGTTTCCGTACCATGGCGCCGGATGAAGAGTATGAAAACGATCATATCTTAACTTCAAAATCGGTTAAAGCTTTGGCCGATAACGGCGTTAAAGTGAATATGGGTGCCCACGGACAATTGCAAGGTTTGGGTGCACATTGGGAATTGTGGAGCATCAACCAAGGCGGCATGAGCAATTTAGAAACTTTAAAAACCGCCACCATCAATGCCGCTAACTACATAGGCGCCGGAAAAAACATTGGTTCCTTAGAAGTAGGCAAATTGGCTGATATTTTAGTTTTAGATAAGAATCCGTTAGAAGACATTCAAAACTCGAACTCGTTGCGCTATACCATTGTGAACGGCCGCATGTACAATTCCGATACCATGAACGAAGAAGGCAATGAACCTAAAGCCCGTAAAAAATTCTACTGGGAAAACAGCAAATACAACGCGGCTTTCCCTTGGCACGAAGAAACCGAGAGCTTTATGGAGCACCATTGTTGTGATGCGGTTCATAATTAAGGGATAAGTAAAAAGGGATAAGGGATAAGAGATAAGAGATAAGGGATAAGAGATAAGTTTCATCACTAGTCCCTTTTCCCTTTTTTACTTTTTTACATTTTTACATTTTACTTATTCCAACGACATCCTCTTCTTAGCCCCTTCGAGAAGCTGTTTTTCGTAGGTTAACAACTGTTGTTGGAGCATGAGTTGGTATAACGCATTTGAATTGTTTCTTGCCAACATTTTATTGTTTTTACGGGTAATGAATTCCAATACGCTTTGATGAGCCTCGCTCTTTTCCTGTGGTCGATTTTGAAGATAGTGCAACAACTCTTGTGCTTTGACTAAGTTGGACAACTTCTTTTGCATGGCATTGATTTTTTGGGCAACCAAAAGAAGTTTGTAATCATTCTCCAAAATCAGGCGTTTGAGTTGCTTTTCTGTTACCAACGGCTGCGTAGCTTCGTGAGGAAGAGGTTTGTTTTTAACTTCTGAATCTTTTACCTGTTTGAGCAGTTCAGCCAGCAGGAGCTTGGCCGGGTTCGGCAGGCTACCCAATCCCAATTCAAATTTGGCCAACATACTGCGCGTAACCCCTAACAACATGGCCAACTCTTCTTGGGTAAACCCTACGCTATCTCGGATACTGTTTTTATTTTTAGGTGTTTTCATAGTAATAAACGATTATATTTTACTATCGAATAAAAACTATGCCAATGCGAACACGTTTTTCAAAATAAAAATCTTGTTCGCAATTACCGAACAAGATTTGAAAAATAAAATTCCTGTTCGGGCGTAAAATAGTTTGTTCTTGTAAAAGCAATCTAAAGGAAGTGATGGGGTAAAACCGACTAACAGCCATATAAATACGATGAACAACTGATGTGAAAGAGAAAACATACAGGATTGGGGTGGGTTTAGTATATTTGGGTATAAATAAGCTCGAGAAGTACCTACTATGTACAAGTTAGTGGCAAGCATATTACACTCTCCAAAAAAATTTACTTATGAAAATAAAAACAATTAAGATTAAAAACTTTAGAAGTTATAAAGATGAAGTTGAAATTGAATTCGGAGACTTAACCGCTTTTGTTGGAAAAAATGACATTGGAAAGTCAACAGTATTAGAAGCACTGGACATATTTTTCAATGATGGTAAAGGAATAATAAAACTAGACAAAGAAGATATTAATAAACAAGCACTTGTCGCTGGTGACACAGAAACTGTTATCACTGTTTGCTTCGAAGAATTACCTACAAAGATTGTCATTGACAGCACAAATGAAACTACATTAGAAAATGAATATCTTTTAAACTCGAATGGTCTGCTTGAAATAATTAAAAAATACACAAACGCAGGGAGAGAAAAAGTGTTTGTCAAAGCTAACCATCCAACAGGCAATAATTGTGCTGACTTACTACAAAAGAAGAATACAGAGCTTCAAAAAATCATTAAAGAGAACTCCATTACTTGCAGCAACCAAACAATTAACGCTGTAATGCGAACAGCAATTTGGCAGCATTTTACTATCGAACTTGATTTGTCTGAGATAGAAATTGATGTTACTAAAGGTGATACAAAATCAATTTGGGATAAACTCCAAACGTATTTACCTCTATACACTTTATTCCAATCAGACAGAAAAAATAGTGATGGAGATAGTGAAGTTCAAGACCCGTTGAAAGAAGCTGTAAAGCAAATTTTAAATGACCAAGCATTAAAAGCTAAATTTGATGAAATTGCGAATGAGGTAAAAACCAAATTACAAGATGTTGCAGCAAGAACGTTAGTAAAAGTTCAGGAAATGAATCCCGAAATTGCAAGTAGCTTAAATCCTGTAATTCCAGAAACAAACAGTTTAAAATGGAATGATGTTTTCAAAAGTGTCTCAATAACAGGGGACGAAGATATTCCAATCAACAAAAGAGGAAGCGGTGTAAAACGTCTTATTCTTTTGAACTTTTTTAGAGCAGAAGCAGAAAGAAGAAAAGCAGAAGAAAATATTCCAAGTATAATTTATGCGATTGAGGAACCTGAAACTTCTCAACATACAGAACATCAAAAAAAGCTTATCAAGGCGTTTCTTGATCTTTCAAACACAGCAAATACTCAAGTCATTCTGACAACTCATAGTGCAGCGTTAGTGAAAGAGTTAGAGTTTCAACATTTAAGACTTGTAAAACTTAACAATACAAACAAAACTATTGAAAAAAGTGTTGCCTAATAGCCTTCCCTATCCATCTTTAAATGAAGTAAATTTTTTAGCGTTTTCTGAAATAACAGAAGAATACCATAACGAATTATATGGTTATATTGAATTGGAAAATGAAATGACAAATTTTAGAGCTGGAAAAGCAACTGTAGCATACAACAAACAAAGACGTGACGGGTCTATTGTTGTTGAAAATATCATTTTGACAGATTACATAAGACATCAAATCCATCATCCAGAAAATACAAATAATACACGATATACATTTCAACAGTTAAGTGATTCTGTAAATTTAATGAGAAGCTTTATACAGACATTAACAACTTAATAATGCCCCGCTCGTGCGCGAATCCTTTCGCGTTCGACAACCACAAATAACAAAAAAAAGGAGGTCAAATGACCTCCTTTTTCATTACATCACTTTAATCCGTATTATGCTAAATCATAACGGTCGGCATTCATGACTTTAGTCCAAGCCGCTACGAAATCTTTCACAAATTTTTCTTTGTTATCGTCTTGGGCGTACACTTCGGCATACGAGCGCAAGATAGAGTTAGAACCAAAAACCAAGTCAACGCGTGTAGCCGTCCAACGGGTTTCGCCGGTTTTTCTGTTTACAATGTTATAAGAGTTTTTACCGGTTGGTTTCCATGAATAATTCATATCGGTTAAGTTCACGAAGAAGTCGTTGCTCAACACCCCAACATTATCGGTAAATACGCCGTGTTTAGAACCTCCGTAATTAGTACCTAAGACACGCATTCCTCCTATTAAAGCTGTCATTTCGTGTGCCGTTAAGCGCATCAATTGGGCTCTGTCTAACAACATTTCTTCCGGCTGTACTTTGTAATCGCTTTTTACCCAGTTGCGGAAACCATCGTGCAACGGTTCTAATACGTCAAACGATTCGGCATCGGTCATTTCAGCTGTAGCATCACCTCTGCCCGGTGCAAAAGGCACTTTGATGTTTACGCCGGCAGCATGAGCCGCTTTTTCTACCGCTGCTGTTCCGCCCAACACTATCAAATCGGCTAAACTTACTTTTTTACTCAATCCGGCTTGTAATTCGGTTAACTTATCCAATACTTTTTGCAAACGCTCCGGTTCGTTGCCTTGCCAATCTTTTTGAGGCGCTAAACGAATACGGGCACCATTGGCACCACCACGGAAATCAGAACCACGGAAAGTACGAGCACTATCCCAAGCCGTGTTGATTAACTCGGTTGCCGTTAAACCACAATTTAACAATTTGGCTTTTAAGTCTTCGATTTCTGCCTCAGTTAAAGTATAATCTACTGTAGGAACCGGGTCTTGCCAAATCAACTCTTCTTGAGGCGCATCAGGTCCTAAATAACGACTTCTTGGTCCTAAATCGCGGTGTGTTAGTTTGAACCAAGCTCTGGCAAATACATCTTCAAAATAAGCCGGATCATTGCGGAATTTTTCAGAAATTTTGCGGTATTCCGGATCCATTTTCAACGCCATATCAGCATCGGTCATGATTGGATTTCTTCTCACACTCGGGTTATGAGCATCCACCGGCTTGTCTTCTTCTTTCATGTTAATCGGTTCCCATTGCCAAGCACCGGCCGGACTCTTTTTCAATTCCCATTCGTGGTTGAATAAGATGTCGAAATATGTGTGGTTCCATTTATCAGGGTGCGATGTCCAGGCGCCTTCCAAACCACTGGTAATAGTATCTGGACCATTGCCATTGCCTTTAGGATTTAACCAACCAAAACCTTGGGTTTCGATGTCGGCTGCTTCCGGTTCAGGTCCTAATGCATTAGCATCACCGTTCCCGTGGGCTTTCCCTACGGTGTGACCACCGGCAGTTAAGGCTACCGTTTCCTCATCGTTCATGGCCATACGGGCAAAAGTCACACGCATGTCTTGAGCCGTTTTTAAAGGATCAGGATTACCATCAACCCCTTGTGGATTCACATAGATTAATCCCATCATTACGGCTGCCAACGGATTTTCTAAATCTCTTTCGCCTGAGTAACGGCTGTTTTCACCACCGGATACTGCTAACCAAGTATTTTCGGAACCCCAATAAATGTCTTTTTCCGGGTGCCAAATGTCTTCACGACCACCGGCAAATCCGAAGGTTTTGAAGCCCATAGATTCGTAAGCCATATTTCCGGCTAAAATCATCAAATCGGCCCAAGAGATTTTGTTTCCGTATTTTTTCTTGATAGGCCAAAGCAATCTGCGTGCTTTGTCTAAGTTTCCGTTATCCGGCCAGCTGTTTAAGGGAGCAAAGCGCAAGTTACCGGTTCCGCTACCACCACGACCATCGGCTATACGGTAACTTCCGGCACTGTGCCAAGCCATACGAATCATTAATCCGCCATAGTGACCCCAATCGGCCGGCCACCAATCTTGGCTTTCGGTCATTAATTTTTTCAAATCGGTTTTTAATGCTTCAAAATCCAATTTTTTAAATTCTTCGGCGTAATTAAAATCTTCTCCTAAAGGGTTGGTTTTGGTGTCGTGTTGGTGTAGAATGTCTAAGTTTAGCGCATTAGGCCACCAGAAGCTATTGTTAGGAACGTCGGTCCCTTGTTTTACTTGAGCACCGGAAAAAGGACATTTTCCGCCACTGTTGCTGTTGTTTTCCATATTATAAATTGGTTTTAGTTGATTTCTTTTTGGCTAAGTTAAAGAGAAATCAACTATGAAAAACACTTATTACAATAGAAAAAAACTATGAAAATATACAACAAACATTATTGTCAAGGATTAGAACAAAATAACCGGAAAGCTTTATTTAGTTAACAATTAACAACTTACCCTTATTAACTGTTGCAAATTGGCAATATCCAGTGGTTTTTCGAGATATCCCTTCAAAATAGAATATTTGGTAGCTAGTTCTTTGTCTTTGACATTCAATGAGGATGTCAGGATAAAAATATTCAACTTACTGTAGTTGATACCTTTATTTTTCAAGAGTTCATCTAAGAATTCAAAACCGTTCATTTCGGGCATGTTGATATCTAACAATACAATATTTGACTGTTCATCATTATTGCTTTTAAGGTATTGCAAAGCTTTTTTACCCGAGATAAAATCGGTTACTTCCGCTTCTAAATCATTTTTTTTAATCACTTTTTTGTGCACCAAATTAATAATGGGATCATCATCAATGAGTATGTATTTCATTTCTTAAAAATTATTTATCGGCAGTTTGACATTGACTTCTGTTCCTATTTCTTTTTTTGATTTTAAAGATAATGTACCGCTAAGTTTTTCGGCTATTTCCTTGCAGATATAGAGCCCTAAACCCGAACCTACGCTCGTGCTGCAACCTCTGTAAAACATTTCAAAAACTCTTGGTAAACTGATTTTGTCAATTCCTTGACCATTGTCGCTAATTTTAAACGATATCATCTTATTATTTCTTTTGGACAATGAAAACTTAACAAATGAATGGGTATTGTTCTTTTTGTATTTAACAGAATTTCCTATCAGGTTTTTGAGCAATACACTAATCCTGAATTTATCGGTTATTATGTTGTCATCTCCGTTACTTTCGTAAATCAAATCAATATTCGAATCGCCTGAATATTTAATGTCGTTAAATATTTCAAAAACCATTTCCTTGAGATTGACATCTTCCAATTTAACCGCCAATCTTGAATTTCTGGAATACTCTAAGATATCTTGTATAGAAGAATCCATGCGACTGGCGCTACTTTCAATTAGTTTGATGTATTCTACTAAACTTGGATTTACTTCATCATAATCAATTAATGAAATCAAACCTTTAATTGAAAGCAGTGGTGATCTTAAATCATGCGACACTCTGTACACAAAGTTATCAAGTTCTGAGTTGACCTTTTGAAGCTCAACGTTGTTTTTGAGTAGGTCTTTTTGAATCTTATTTAGTTCGCTAATATCGACGCCTGATAAAATGATGTATTCTAATTTATCATTGTTAAAAAACGGTAAAACGGTATTGAGCAATTCGACTTCCTTGCCGTTTTTAAGAACCATATCTTCATATTTAACCGCTTTTTTGTCTTTAATAGCATTTTGCATATGAAAGATAAGTTTGTTTACTATGGATTGATTATTGGCATCCGCTGTGTAAACATCATAAACCGATTTGAAAAGATAATCTTGCCAAAAAGGATTGCACTCCAACATGGCTTCGTTAAAATAAATCAGCTCACAAGTATTGTTAAAAACAGCAATCTTATTGGGTAGGTGATTTAGTATACTTTCATAAAATTGCTTTAGAGAAGCTACTTTTTCATCGGCTATTTTGGTATCAGTTATATCGATAGAACTACCCACCAATCGAATAACTTCTCCTTTGGCATTTTTTTCACCTATAGTAAGGGTTCTTAAATATCTGACAGATTGATCGTTTTGACGAATGATTCTGTAGTCTTGTACAATACTATCTATTTCACAGTTTAAGACCTTATCCCTGTTATCAATTACTCTCTTTTTGTCTTCGGGATGTAAAGAATTGAGCCAAAATGAATAAAACCCATTTTGAATTAGTGCACGATCGGCTCCGTATTGATTGATTAAAATATCATTCCACGTAGAGTCGTTGAGCTCTTTGTTCCATTCCCAAATTCCAATTTGAGATTTAGCGGAAATCAACTCAAATCGAGAATTCATCCTGAGTATTTCGGCTTTAAATTCTACCTCGTTAGTGATATCTTTAATAACAAAAATGTTGTTGATGTGCCTTTTAAGCTCGTCAAAAACCGGGATAATTTCAATTTGGCTGTAGTATAGTTTGCCTTCTTTGGTATTATTGAGCAAGGTTAACTCAATGTTCTGTTTGTTTTTGAGCGCTTTGGAGATTTTTTTCTTTTCTGAAAACTCTACTATAAAATTATCAAACAAATCCTTGGTTTGCTTACCGTAAACATCTTCAAAAAAGTATCCTGACATTTTTACAAACGATTCGTTTATCCATTCTATGACCCCTTTTTCGTCGGTGATAATAACCCCGTTTTTAGTTTTGGTGGCTATGAGCGATAACTTTTTGAGCTCAATTTCTGAGCTGGATATTTTTACAATTTGGTCTTGTATTTTTTTATTCTGATAAAAATTAGTCAGTATGGAAAGAAACTGTTGGGCAAATAAACTAAAAATAGTTTCGTGCTTATCATTCAATCTTTCATAAAAAGGTGCTTTTTTTACAGAAACCAGCCCTATCAAATACACTGATAAGTTTAAAGTCTTGTCTTCGGCAAAATGAAAAACAGCATCTGAGTAAGCTGATAGATAATCAAATAATGACAATCGCTTGGAAGATATTACAGAAGATTTAGACTTGGCTACTATTTCTGCCAAATTCAATAAATCTGAGGCTATCTTTTGTTGCTCTCCACCATCTTTCAAATGCAAACTTTCGTTAAAAAACAAAGTATTACCGGTATCTTTCTCTACAATCAATATAGCCGAAGCTTCGACTTCCAAAACATCTATAATACCCTCAACAGACATGGTCAAGAAGTCTTCAAGTTTGTTGCTTTTAAGGGCAGAGTTACTGAACTTATTTAAACGTTTGTATAAAACCAGCTCATGGTCTAATTTATCCTTAGCATTAATTAACTGCTGTTCTATATATGAGAAACGAGTAACGCGTAATTGTAATTCTTTGTATTCCCTAAGCAATGAATCAAAATTATTTTTTGTTTTCATCGGGAGTCCTTTTTATCTGTAAATTACATATAATGCCGTAGTATAATTGTGATAGGTGTTTTTTCCGCCTAATCTGGCAAACTCACCAAACCCATACATGCCTAACCAAGGCGGACAAATGCCGTTGTCAAAAAATGGTGTTTGCATTTTATGCACCAACTCTTCTTTTAAAATGCGATCGGTTAAAAACCGCCCTCTGGCCAAGCAATCTGCATGAAAAACAGCAACCGGTTTTTTATGATTATTTCTGTTGTTGATGTTTTGAACAATACGTTCCATTTCTTTAAAAATAACTTCTTCATCTCTTACCGTTAACCATAATTCGGTTCCTATTGGACAGGTAGTTGCATAGTACATATCATCTCCATCATGCTTAGTAACCACTCTTAAAATATGATTGTTACCATATTCTTCAGCCAATTCCTTTGACAATTTTTCTGCCAAGGCGCCTATAGGAATAGTATTTCCGCAATCGGATTTATCATCCAATCCTAATCGATTTAAGTATTCTGTCCAAGCCGGTTTTCCGTTAAGCTCTTTAATGATATGTCCTTCAGACTTAGTAACCACCATAGGTTCACCAATAGCAATAAAACCATGTGTTGCCTGTGTATGAACTGTTAATGAAGGATCACAAAATCCGATAGCATAAGCGCCGTGTTCATAAACCACATCGTTTACAGCTTGATAACTAACATAACCTTTCATATTGTCGGATGAAGTAGCTCCGAAAATGGTTACCTCAGGACCAAACACTTCTTCAAACGCCTTGATGCACAAATCATTGTCGATATCAATTCCGGAACCTAAAAAATAAACCATATTGATTCCTTCTTTTTGCGAAGCTAACGATTGAGCCAGCCCTAAGGCTTTCTCGTAAGAGTTGTGACCATACAATCCATCGGTAGAGGCTAAGGCATATTCTTTCCCTTTGATAGCCATCACGGCAATATCTTTCATAGACTCGCTAACGCCTTCCCTACCTACCACTCCGCAACAAGAAGCAGCCACCACATCGGCATGTGGAACCAATCGCTTTGATTCTTGTATAATTTCAGTAAAATCGTGTCCGATTGAGGCATGAAATATCAGTAAGTCGACAGCGTTGTAATCACCATCGCAGGCCACCTCTAAACATTCGGCAACACCCCTTTTTGTATTTACTATTCTTGTTGAAGCAGAGTAAAATTGCAGCATAATTGAAAAGTTTTAAAATTGTAAGATTTGGATTTAAACTTTGGTCGAATTCAAACGACATCAAACAAATTAGTAAATCTTTTACAAATCAATCGTTCAGATTAGACAAAGAGACTTTATAAACCATTAATCGGTCTTAATTCATAGACGAACGACAAATTGATTTTGCAAACAACCAAGTTTAAACACTTGTTAATCATAAAAAAACATCATTTACAACCTTTTATCTAATACAATATGCTATTAAAAGAAAAAAATAAACCGTTTAACCTAAAATTATAAAACTGAAATCTTACGATTTTAAATTTGAGTAAAAAAATAGTTTTCAAGTTACTAACAGTTATGCCAAAAAATAACATTATCAACCTTTTAGAAGCTGTAAATTCTCCTATCATAGCATTTAGAAAAAAGGAGCTGTTTTTTGCCAACGAAAGTGCCAATGTTGTTTTACAATCTTTTCCAACAAAGTACTTTCATACTTTCTTTGAAGAGTTGGAATTAAGCGAGATTACTTTTCCTTTTGTGACCAAAAAATATTGGAATGACAAAAAAGGAAACATCGTTGAATTAGAGCTCACCATATCCAAATATGAGATTGATGAAACTTATTTCCTGGTGGCTTTTAAACAAAATGCTACGGCTGATCCCCAACATATTTCGCTTGAAAAATCCGATTTAGTTCGAAAAAAGTTAGGTCTGTTTGAAGTCTTCATCAACCAAATCAAAGAAGGTGTTTTTGTTTTCGATTCGGAAGGTAAACTGGTTTACAAAAATGCAGCGGCGGAAAAATTAGTTAAAGTTTCTGATTCCGACCTAAAAAAAACAGCTATATGGGAGATTTTCAGGTATTTTCAAAACAGCATTAATTGGAAAGAAACACTACAAAAAGTTGACAAGAAAAAAGATTTCCGCTTTACAGAAAAAATCAAAGGCAAGTATTTATTGATCGAATTCCAAAAAAGAAATTTCGAAGGAGACGACTATTACTTGCTGATTTGTAACGATATAACAGAAAAATTTAAGGATAAAATTACCATTGAGGAAAAGGATTCTCAAATTGACTTTTTCCAAAAACATTTTCCGGTAGCCATGTTTCAGTTTCACGTACTGAAAAACAAAGTCCATTATTTTCACTATGTCAGTGATTCTTTTTATGAACTTTTCGGGTACAATATTTTAACCCATTACAAGTCCTGGTTAACCCGATTAAACATTCATCCCGAAGACGTTTCCTCATTTCTTGAAACTACACAACAATCTATTTTATATAACGAAAAATTCAAATTTACCGGTAGAATGATACTGAAAGACAACAGTATCAAATGGTTTGAAGCCAATGCTATTCCGGTTTTTCAGAACAATAAAATTGTTTTTAATGGTATCATCTGGGACATATCACAACAAAAAATAGCCGATTTTGAAATCAAAAAACGAAGGGAGTTTAACGACTCTGTACTGTTCAACATCCCGGCTGATATAGCAGTTTTTGATAAAAACCACAATTATCTCTTTATCAATCCCAATGGCATTGCCAATCCTGAACTTCGCAACTGGATGATTGGAAAAAACGATTTTGATTATTGTATCAAAAAAGGGATTGATGACACGATGGCCGTCAGAAGAGAAGAATATTTTCAGGAAGCCAAAAGAACCGGTAAACAAGTTGAATGGGTTGACGAAGTTGTGAAAGAAAACAGAACCTATTATATTCTCAGACGTTTTTATCCTTTTTATGTTGAGGGAGAACTTGCCTATATGATAGGTTATGGAATTGATATATCCGATATCAAAAATTTACAAAGCATACTGTCCAAAACAGAAAAACAAAACAATCTCATCATGCAATCTTCCATGGATGGTATCGTTATCATTGATGAGAATTGTACCATTTCATTTTGGAATACCAAAGCGGAAAAAATATTTGGTTGGACACTCAACGAAGTCATTGGAAAAAACTTACCAAACCTTATTCTCTCTGAGGAAAACGGGTGTTTTGAAATCAATGATTTCTTCAAAAAAATCGAACTTTCCGGTCAAGCTAACACTACTTTGGATTTGATAGCTGTTGATTGTAACAATAAAACTTTCCCTATCGAACTCACCATGATATCGGTTGATGATTTGGATTACAAGTTCAAGTATTTTGTTTTCATACGAGACATCAGTAACCGGAAAGAGAGAGAGCTTCAAATCCAACAGCAAAATGAAATATTAAAACGACAAAACACTGAATTAGAACAGTTTAACTACATAGCTTCACACGATTTACAAGAACCTTTGCTAACCATTATTGGTTATTCTGATTTACTGATGGAAGAATTCAGTAATGACTTGAATGAAGAAGGCAAATTGTTTTTAAACTTCATACACAACTCTGCCAACAGGATGCGCTTTCTGATTTCCGGTTTGTTAGAGTACAATAGAATCAACAAAAACAGTGAAATCCAATCGCTTGATTTGAACAAAACTTTAGCTGACGTTTTAGAAGACTTATCGGTTAACCTTAAAGAATCGGATGCCAAAGTGTACTACAATAAGCTGCCGGTTATCGATTGCTATCCGATTTTCATCAGATTACTATTCCAAAATCTAATCAGCAATGCTTTAAAATTCAGAAAAGAAAATACGGCTGCCCAAGTTTATATCATGGTTGAAGAAAAAGAAGATTGCTGGCAGTTTGGCGTTAAAGACAATGGAATAGGAATAGAAGAAAAATATTTTAATCAAATTTTTCAAATCTTCAGAAGGCTCCACACTGCTGAAGAATACAGCGGTTTTGGTATCGGACTTGCTCATTGCAAAAAAATTGTCGATATACACAACGGAGCAATCTGGATTGAATCGCAAGTGAATGAAGGTGCTGCCTTCTTTTTTACAATTTCAAAAAACCTAAAAAATGACAACTAATACAATCATTCTAATCGATGACGATTTATCGGTAAACTATTTTCATCGAAGATTAGTAACCATATTAAACTTAACCGACGATATACATACCTTTTTTAACGGAAAACAAGCTTTGGAAGGAATAATGACCGTAAATAAAGCCTCAGAACCCGGCAAAAATGTGTTGATTTTTCTCGATTTAAACATGCCTTTGATGAGTGGTTGGGAATTTTTAGAAGAATTTGAAAAGCTCAAACACAAACTCCACATCAATTGCAGTATTCACGTTATCTCGGCTTCCTTAAACCCGATGGACAAGGAAAAAGCGGAACAAAATCCGAATGTGATGAGCTACATCAGCAAACCACTATCGAAGGAAACCTTACTCAATTGTATCTAATAACAATTTTGAAATTATTTGTCAATTCGACATAAAAAAGGCACAATTGCTTGTGCCTCTTAGTATTTAATATTGTTTTAATAAGCCAAAAGCTCTTGTAAAACAGACTCAAAACGCGCTTTAGGCAGGTATTGATCTTCAAGCGACTTCACAAAAGGAATAGCTGTTTCCAAACTTCCCACTCTTCGAACCGGTGCGTCTAAATATTCAAAACAAGCTTCGGTTATCATGGCAGATAAATCACTCGCAACACCACCAAACAAGGTATCCTCTTGAAGAATTATAACTTTTCCGGTCTTTTTAACCGAGGTAAATATTGCTTCCGTATCCAAGGGCTGTAAGGTTCTCAAATCAATCAAATCAGCGCTAATATCTTGATGCCTGTTTAAAGTTTCCAATGCCCAATGCACTCCGGCTCCGAAAGAAATAACGGTAACTTGAGTACCTTCTTTCAATAAAGCGGCTTTGCCGAACGGAATGGTATAATAGTCTACCGGGACATCTTGATAAACAGAACGGTAGAGCTGTTTGTGCTCAAAATACATCACCGGATTCGGATCGTTAATGGCTGTATTCAACAATCCTTTGGCATCATAAGGAAAAGCCGGATACACTACTTTCAATCCCGGTGTTTTGGTAAACCAAGCTTCATTAGTTTGCGAGTGAAAAGGACCGGCTTGGGTACCGCCGCCACAAGGCATGCGGACCACTACATCCGATTTTTCGCCCCAACGATAATGCTGTTTAGCCAACAGATTGACAATCGGATTGAATCCTGTAGATACGAAATCCGCAAACTGCATTTCCACCACGGCTTTATGACCATTGATGGATAAACCGTTAGCTGCCGATACTACAGCGCTTTCACAGATAGGTGTATTGCGGACGCGGTCTTTACCAAATTGCGCTACAAATCCATCGGTGATTTTAAAAGCACCACCGTATTCGGCTATGTCTTGTCCCATAATCACCAAATTCTCGTGACGCTCCATCGATTGTCGTAAGGCTGAAGATATGGCATCTATGACACGGATATTTTCTTTTTCCTCTCCCGGCTCAAAAACTTCAAAATCATAAGGCTCGTAAACGTCGTTAAGCTCTTCTTCCAGATTGGCTTCACACTCCGGTTCGGCCACTGTAATAGCCCAATGTTCATCGATTTCGGCTTTAATATTGGCTTTAAACTCGGCATCCAATGCTTCCGAGAGCACGCCAACGTTCATCAAATAATCGCGATAATTGGCAATCGGGTCTTTAATCGCCCACATATCCATCAATTCTTGCGGTACATATTTCGTTCCGCTGGCTTCTTCATGACCACGCATTCTGAAAGTCTTAAACTCCAACAATACCGGACGAGGATTAGCAATCATTGACGCCTTTAATTCGGCTATTTTAGTGTAAACTTCTAATATATTGTTCCCGTCAATAATATGGCTTTCCATACCATAACCTATACCTTTATCAGCCAGATTTTCGCAACGGTATTGTTCATTTGTTGGAGTCGATAATCCATAACCGTTATTTTCAATCACAAACAAGACCGGTAATTCCCAAACTGCTGCTATGTTCAATGCTTCGTGAAAATCGCCCTCAGAAGTAGCGCCTTCACCGGTAAAAACGGCAGTCACTTTACCGTTTTGCTTTAATTTATTGGCTAAAGCGATACCGTCAGCTACACCCATTTGCGGACCAAGATGCGATATCATACCTATAATTTTGAATTCCTGAGTACCAAAATGAAAACTGCGGTCTCTTCCTTTGGTAAAACCGCTTTTCTTGCCTTGCCATTGCGAGAACAATCGGTGCAACGGAATGTCTCTTCCGGTAAATACCCCCAAATTTCTGTGCATTGGCAAAATGTATTCGTCCCGGTCTAAAGCAGCCGTAATTCCCACGGAAATGGCTTCCTGACCTATACCGGAAAACCATTTAGACACTTTTCCCTGACGGAGGAGAATCAACATTTTTTCTTCTATCAAACGAGGTTTGAGCAATCTTTTATACAAGTCCAACAATTGGATATTGGACAACTCTTTTCTATCGAAATTCATTTCAGTTGACTGTAATTTTTGTGGTCCAAAAGTAAGGATTTAATCTTCATTTTTCGACTTAAAGCCAGAATAAATTCAATCGATATTGTTAATAACTTTGGGATTTTATAAACAAAATTTACTTACATTTGTAGTTATGATTGGGATTTTCTCAGTCTGAGTTATTAACAAAAATTTTTTAGTAGTATGCAACAAATTCCAAGTGTTGACTTACGTGATTTCCTGTCGGACGATCCGACACGTAAACAAAAATTTGTAAATGAAATCGGAAAAGCTTACGAAGACATCGGCTTCGTAGCACTAAAAGGTCATTTTTTAGATGACAAATTGGTAGAAGACTTGTATGCAGAAGTGCGCAATTTCTTCAACCTGCCATTGGAAACCAAAGCCAAATACGAAATTCCCGGAATTGGCGGACAAAGAGGTTATGTTTCTTTCGGAAAAGAACATGCTAAAGGTCGCTCTGCCGGTGACTTAAAAGAATTTTGGCACTTCGGACAGTATGTGAGTGAAGGCTCAAAATACGCCAACGAATATCCAGACAATGTGGAAGTGTCCGAATTACCTCGCTTTAATGAAGTGGGTAAAGAAGCCTACAGAATGTTAGAAAAAACCGGTGTTTATGTTTTGAGAGCTTTGGCTTTATACATTGGTTTGGATGAGTTTTATTTTGATAATTTCATCAAAGACGGTAACAGCATTTTAAGACCAATCCATTACCCGCCTATTACTGATGAGCCTAAAGACGGCGCCGTTCGTGCAGCCGCTCACGGTGACATCAACTTAATTACATTATTGATGGGTGCGCAAGGTAAAGGATTGCAAGTACAAAATCACAACGGCGATTGGATTGACGCTATGGCGCAACCGGATGAGTTGATGATTAATGTAGGCGATATGTTGTCGCGTCATACCAACAACAAATTAAAATCGACGATTCACCAAGTAGTAAACCCGCCAAGAGAATTGTGGGGAACATCGCGCTACTCTATACCTTTCTTTATGCATCCGGTAAGCGATATGCCACTGAACTGCTTAGAAAAATGTATCGATGCAGATCATCCGAAAGCCTTCGACGATATTACAGCCGGAGAATACTTGGACGAACGTTTGGTAGAATTAGGACTCAAAAAGTAAAGGTTAATTCAATACATTTCATTAAAGACATTGAGTTTTCCAACTTGATGTCTTTTTTGGTTTTTTTACTAAGGTGCTGAGGCACTGAGGTAAAAAACCTTAGAGCTTTAGCCACTCAAGACCTTAGCACCTTTAAAGAAAAAAAATGGACTTACAAGAGCAACTCAAAAAACTATTCCCCGATCACGAACCTTCCAATGAACCGGAGGAAACAGTAATCGAGAATCATGAGCTTTTCATTCAGGCAGCGCCCATGATTTGCAAATACGAAAAACGCAAAGGCAAAGCCACAACCATCATCGAAGGCTACGAAGGCAGTGACGAAGATTTTAAAATCTTAGCCAAGGAAATCAAAACCAAACTTAGTGTTGGTGGTACGTTTAAAGACGGTGCCATCATCATACAAGGTGATTACCGCGACAAAATCATGAAAATGCTGCAAGACAAAGGTTTCAAAACCAAACGCGTAGGCGGATAAACTGGTTTCAAGTTTAAAACCCGAAACCCGAAACTCGAAACCCGAAACTCGAAACTCGAAACTAAAAAAATATGATACAATCTTCAGAATTAATATTAAACCCGGATGGCAGTGTTTACCATCTCAACTTAAAACCGGAACATATTGCCCACGACATCATCTTTGTTGGCGATCAAAACCGCGTAGAAAAAATCACACAATTCTTTGACAGCATTGAATTTTCGACCCAAAAACGCGAATTCAAAACCCAAACCGGTTATTACAAAGGCAAAAAAATGACGGTGATGTCTACCGGTATCGGTCCGGACAATATAGACATTGTAATGAACGAGCTTGATGCGTTGGTCAACATTGATTTAGCAACGCGCAAACCGAAAGAAAATCTAACCTCGCTCAATATCATCCGCATCGGAACTTCGGGTTCGTTGCAAGCCGATATTCCGTGTGACAGTTTTGTAATGAGCCGTTTCGGATTGGGCTTAGACAACATGCTTCGCTCCTATTTAATCGACGATATTTCGGAAAAAGCCATGGAAGAAGCCTTTATCAGTCAAACCAATTGGGATTTGCGAAAAGGACGTCCTTACGTAATTGCTTGCTCAGAAACCTTGGAAAAAAAATTGGAGAGCAATCAAATATTCAAAGGATTTACCGGTACGGCCGGAGGATTTTACGGTCCGCAAGGTCGCGTCTTACGCTTGGAAATCCAAGATCCGGAACTCAATACCAAAATGGACAGCTTCGAGTTTGAAGGCATCAAAATGACCAACCTCGAAATGGAAACCGGAGCCATCTATGGTTTGGGCAAACTTTTGGGCCACGAGTGTTTGTCGCTCAACGCCATCATTGCCAACCGCGCCACCGGAAACTTCAGCGAAGATCCGTACAAAGCTGTAGACGCATTAATTGCCTACGCCTTAAATAAATTAGCCGAATAATTTTAGGAGCTTATACCCGCTTTCCGCAGTATCTTTTTTCCCGTTAGTTCCGGTGTCCTAATTCAGGATGTATCGAGACCGGTAAAAAAGGATACTTGCTGCAATCGGGGCTAGGCCATCATCTTACAATGAACTTAATTTTAGAAACCGACCGTCTTATTTTACGTCCGCTCGGATTGTCCGATGCAGAGGCCATGTTTGCTATGGATAAAAATCCGGAAGTGCACAAATACCTTTGGCAAACTCCGGTACAAAAAGTAGAAGAAGTCATCAAAGTGATTCACTACGTTAACGAGCAATACAAAAGAAACAACATCGGTCGATTTGCTACCATTCTTAAAGAAACCGGAGAATTTATTGGCTGGACCGGAATTAAATTCGTAGACGACCACACAGAAAACGGCAACACTAATTTTTACGATTACGGCTATCGCTTGGCAGAACCATTTTGGGGTAAAGGCTTCGCTACTGAGGCGTCATATGCTTGGCTGGATTACGGTTTCAAAACAATGAACATCGACAAGATAAACGCTTACACCCATGCCCAAAACGGAGCTTCTAATCATGTATTGCAAAAAGTAGGCATGAAATTTATGGAAGACTATCCTGATAATGACGGCGTAATTTGGAAATGGTGGCAAATGGAGAATCCTGCTATCGCAAATCGATAGAAAAGCCCTTTAGGCTACAGATAACGCTCCGCTTTACAGTTTAGAAGCTAACAATTAAAATAAATTCTATCTAATAATCTAAGAAGTCTAAAAATCTAACCCTCTAAATGAAAACAGTCAGAATAGCCGGTGTACCGGAACATTTTAATTTACCTTGGCATTTGTGCATCGAAAACGGCGAGTTTGAGGAAGTCGGCATCGATTTGCAATGGACCGATGTGCCCGAAGGTACCGGAAAAATGTGCCAACTGTTGCGCGATAATGAAACCGACATCGCCGTAATTTTAACCGAAGGCATTGTTAAAGACATCGTTGGCGGTAATCCGAGTTCGATTGTTCAGACTTATGTGGATAGTCCGCTTATCTGGGGAATCCACGTTGCAGCTGAATCCCAATACCAAACTTTATCCGATTTAGAAAACACCAAAGTGGCCATTTCACGCTACGGCTCTGGTTCTCACCTGATGGCTTATGTTAACGCACAAAACCAACATTGGAATACCGAAACGTTGCAATTTGAAGTGGTCAACACTATAGACGGCGCAGTAGAAGCTTTAACCCATGGGAAAGCCGATTACTTTATGTGGGAACGTTTTATGACAAAACCTTTAGTAGACAAAGGAATTTTTCGTAAAGTAGCCGATTGTCCAACGCCATGGCCTTGTTTTGTTATAGCGGTACGCAATGAATTCTTGGAAAGTAATCGCCAAACCATTGCTTTATTGCTGGAAATCATCAACAACACTACTATAGAATTCAAAGAAATTCCAAGTATCGACAGAACATTAGCGACTAAATACAACCAAAAGTTAGAAGACATTCAAACTTGGCTATCACTCACCAAATGGGCACAAAAATCTTTAGAAGAAAAAGTGTTAAACAAAATTCAAAATCAATTATTTGACCTCAAAATTATCGAGAAAAAAGGTACTTTTGCTGAAATCGTAAAAGCCGTTTAGCTTTTGCCATGGCAAGATGATAAAACCCGAAAATCTTACTTATCAGCAACTTAAAGAAAAGTTCAGGATAAAAAGTCCTTGGGACATGATTATCATTTTTGTCTTGAACATCCTGATTACCATTCCGATTTTTATCATTGCCCACCAAAACTTAGTGGTTTTAGATTGGGCCAACCACTTGGACAGAATTTTGCTTTTCATTGTTATCTTAGTCGTTATTCAACTCTTGTTGAGAGCTTTACGAAGAGTAACACTCATTTCTGTCATACTCTATTTTATCTTGTTGCTTTTCGGAACATTATCGGGGAAATACGGCTTTAAAAGTGTGTTTGAAGATTATCGTTCCATGGTTTATACTATGAGTGAAGACCCATATCCGCAAGACATCATCATTTCCAAATTGTTACCGTTTCCCAACAAATCGAAAATTTTGGACGCCATAGAATATCAAAATCCGAGAATTCGCAATTTTGCCATCATGGCTACCAGCAAACACTTCAGAGACGTAAAAGGTTACTATGAAATTCACACTATAATACAATCGTTTGCCGTTTTTAAGGAAATCAATTCGCGTTGGAACTACGTAAGCGATCCCAAAGGAAGAGATTACATCGCTAAGGCCACGGAATCGTTACAATACCTTTCCGGCGACTGCGATGATCATTCGGTTTTCATGGCGGCTTGTATCAAATCGATTGGCGGCACTACCCGATTGATCCATACCAAAGGACATATCTACCCCGAGCTTTACATTGGAACCCAAAAAGATTTAGAGCAGATTAATTATGCCATTAAAAAAGTATTGTTCCCCGCAGAAAGTAAAAATCAAACCCTAAATTACCACATAGACGAAAGAGGTGATGTTTGGTTGAACCTTGATTATACCGCCAAATATCCGGGTGGACCTTTTATGAATGAGGAAATTTTAGGGGCTTTAACCTTGGAATAAATCTTTTGAAATTTATCATACACAACCACTTTATTTAGTATATTCGTTTTTGTTAAACAAACCCAACATGAAAAAAGTCTTACTGCTGTTACTTTTACTGTCTACAGCCACGCAAGCGCAAGAAAAAAGCACTATCGATTCCAAAAAAAATGAATTCAGAGTAGATGTGTTGTCTGCTTTGGTTTGGCAAAAAGCCAGTTTCAGTTATGAGCGCTTTTTTGGTGGTGCTTTCTCCACCGGATTTAATTTGAACTTCTCGGACAGCAATAAATTAAACGATGATTTTGAACGTGGCTACCGCAATAATGTTCCGAAATTTGAATTCAATCCGTATGTGAGATACCAATTATCTAAAGGCAAAACGAGCTTTTATTTTGCAGAAGTATTTGCTTCCTACAATGGCGGCGATTACAAAGAAATCGTTCGTTTAATTGACGAAAACATCAATGGTTATTACACCACTAAAAAATCAACTTACACCGATTTTGGTTTGGGTGGCGGTTTAGGCTATAAAATGTACCTCAAAGAAGCATTTGTCATCGAATTCTTGGCCGGTTTCGGTTCTAATTTAACCAATCGTGATAAAAGTCCGGATGTGATTTCAAGAGTGGGTTTTAACTTAGGTTATCGATTTTAAAAATTAAGTCATGAAAAAAATACACTATATAGCACTACTTTTTGTTGGATTGTTGTTTTCCAACTGCGACACCAATGATGATGATTTCTACAAGACCATTTATGTAGAAGGCGGGAACAATATTGTTAGAATTGAAACCCAATCCTCATACAATGTTGGCGATTATTTGTACGTGAAAGCCAATTTGGCGCGTTATATTCCTGAGCCTGGACAAACAGAAACGGCTCTTTTAGACATTTACAAAACTACCGGGAATGCCTCACAATTTGTATTCTCTTATGTAATCGAGAGAAAAATCAATGCAACCGATTGGGAAGTGGTTACCGTAAATGACAGCCAATTGGATGTTGTTGCAGGATCAGCCCAAAATGGCGCTTATGTTTACGGCATTTGCAATTACAACGCTACCGATGAATACTATCGCTATAATGTTGGTTTCCCGTTGTTAACTGCCGGGAATTATCGTCTTACATTTGGCTACAACAGTTCTTCCACTAACAGTGTAGAGATGGTTTCCTTGAGTGCTCCGAAAGACTTAATTGTAAATATCAATGCGGCTGTTTCTAATTTAGATAACAACGGATATTATTATTTCACCGTAAACTAAATTACCAACGAATAGGCTCTTTTCCCAGACTTTCTAAATATTGATTGGTTTTACTGAAATGCTGATTGCCGAACCACAATCCACGATTAGCACTAAGTGGTGAAGGATGTCCGGTTTCTAAGATATGATGTTTGCTGCGATTGATTTTGGCACCTTTCTTTTTGGCGAATCCACCCCAAAGAAGGAAAACCACATTTTCTTTAGCATCGGATATTTTCTGAATAACCGCATCAGTAAACGTTTCCCAACCCTGATTTTGATGGCTTCCGGCTTCGCTTTCGCGCACTGTTAATGTTGCATTGAGCAACAAAACCCCTTGGTCGGCCCATCGCCCTAAATTACCACTGATAGGAAACGGGATTTGCAAATCGGACTCAATTTCTTTAAAAATATTTTGAAGCGAAGGCGGAAAAGCAATGCCGTCATTCACCGAAAAACACAAGCCGTTAGCTTGACCCAAACCGTGATAAGGATCTTGCCCAATAATAACCACTTTTACTTTGTTAAACGGACAATGATTAAAAGCTGCAAAGATTTGACTGCCCTTAGGAAAGCATCTTTTAGTGGCATATTCTGCTTTTACAAAAGAGACCAAACGGTCGAAATATGGTTTGTCAAATTCGGCTGAAAGTTGTTCCTGCCAAGTCGGCTCCATTTTGATTAACATCTCATAAAATTTTACCAAAAATACTATTTTCTGTTGCAATATGGATTTTATCCTTTGTAACTTTGAAGCATAGACCATGACAGCATGATATCGATTACAGACAAAACATTACAAGATTTAGAATTCAATACGGTTTTACAGACCATTTCCGATCGATGCAACACTGAAATCGGGAAGGAAAAAGCACTCAACATCGTTCCTTTTAAAAATAAAGAAACTTTGATGAATGAGCTTGTACAAACTTCTGAATACTTATCTTCTTTTACTAATAACAACGCTATTCCCAACCACGGTTTTGAAAACATTACCCAAGATTTAAAATTCTTAGCCATTGAAGACAGCTTTTTAGAAGTGGGCAGTTTTCGTAAAATCGCCACTTTGTCCGATACGGTAAATGTAATGTTGTTGTTTTTGAAGAAGTTCCACGATTACTATCCGAAATTAAACGAGAAAGCAGCCCAAATTGAATACACCAAATACATCACACAAAAAATTGATGAAGTAGTCGACAAATATGGGGAAATCAAAGACAATGCTTCGCCCGATTTGATTAACATCCGCCGCGATATGAATGTGGTTCGCGGGAAAGTCAACCAAAGTTTCGGTCAGGCATTAAGCCAATACAACAGCTTAGGCTATTTGGATGAGATTAAAGAAAGTATCGTTGAAAACCGACGTGTTTTAGCGGTTTTAGCCATGTACCGAAGAAAAGTGAAAGGTTCCATTTTAGGCAGCTCCAAAACCGGAAGCATTGCTTATATCGAACCCGAAGCTACACTGCGCTACTCGAGAGAATTGAACAATTTAGAATACGAAGAAAGAGAAGAAATCACCCGAATTTTAAAGAAACTTTCGAATGAAATCCGCCCTTATGTTGATTTACTAAAGCAATACCAAGACTTTCTGAGTGATATCGACGTAGTGGCTGCAAAAGCCAAATACGCTCGTAAAATCAATGCGCTATTGCCCAATATTACAGAGGAAAAGCGTTTGTTTTTCCGGGAAGCCTATCATCCTATATTATTTTTAAATAATATGGAGAAAAAGGAAAAAACCTTTCCGCAAACCATTGAATTGAAAAACGACAGCCGGATAATAGTAATTTCCGGTCCGAATGCCGGTGGTAAAACCATTTCGTTAAAAACAGTCGGCTTGCTGCAATTGATGTTACAATGCGGAATTCTGATTCCGGTACACGAACGAAGTGAAACCTTTTTATTCGACAGAATACTTACAGATATAGGAGACAATCAATCGATAGAAAACCATTTGAGTACTTACAGTTACCGATTGAAGAACATGAATTACTTTTTGAAAAAATGCAACGCCAAAACCTTGTTCTTGATCGATGAATTCGGAACCGGTTCCGATCCTGAATTGGGTGGTGCTTTGGCCGAGACATTTTTGGAGGAATTCTACCATCGAGAAGCTTTCGGAATCATTACCACGCATTATTCCAACTTAAAAATTTTGGCCAACGAATTGCCTTACGCATCCAATGCCAATATGCTTTTCGATGAAAAGTCTTTGGAACCGTTATATAAACTGATTTTGGGGCAGGCCGGAAGTTCTTTTACTTTTGAAGTGGCTCAAAAAAACGGTATCCCCTATGGTTTAATTAATCGAGCCAAGAAAAAAATTGAAGGCGGAAAAGTGCGTTTTGACAAAACTATTGCCACACTGCAAAAAGAGCGTTCCAAACTCGAAAAAACATCGCTAACCTTAAAAGAAGAAGAAAGCAAAGCCCGTGAAGAAAGCAAGAAAATGGAAACCATTAATGCTAAGATTCAGGAAAAATTAGAGCGCTATCAAGAATTGTATGATGCCAACCAACGACTGATATACATTGGTCAGAAAATCGATGATTTATCTGAGAAATACTTTAACAACAAAGACAAGAAAGTCTTGATAGGAGAATTTTTGAAGTTGGTGGAAATTGAAAACTCCAAGCGTAAAAAAGCTACTGCGAAGGAGAAAAAGGAAAAGGAAATCATCCAGAAAAAGGTAGTAGAAGAAGTTAAAGTTAAGGTAGAAGAAATTCGAAAGGAGAAAAAAGAAAAGAAAATTAAAGCCCAAAAGCTCGAATCCGAAAAGCCTAAAGTAGTTTTAAAAATTGGCGATCGTGTTAGAATGGTTGACGGAAAATCGATTGGAACGATTGATAAAATTGAAAAAAATAAGGCTGTGGTAAATTATGGCATCTTTACTTCTAAAGTAAGTTTAGAAGCGTTAGAATTTGTTCAAGCTACTTAATTATGGAGATTGCTGATTTGCCCCGAGACAAAAAAATCATACTATTTGATGGTGTATGTAACCTTTGTAATGCTTCGGTTCAATTTGTTATCAAACACGACACTAAAGACCTCTTTCGATTTATTCCTTTGCAATCAGACTTGGGTCAAAAAATACTGAATCATATTGGTATCAATCGTCAAAAGACAGATAGCATCGTCCTTTACGAACCCGGGAAAGCCTATTATTACAAAGCGGAAGCCGCATTGAAAATTGTAAGTGAATTTGGCGGCATGTACAAACTACTGAACATCTTTAGTCTATTTCCAAAGTTTATTTGTGATGCTATTTACGATTATATAGCAAAAAACCGTTATCGATGGTATGGGAAACAAGACGTTTGTATGATGCCAAATCCTGAATTGGCTACAAAATTTTTGGCATGATAATTATCATACTGTATTAGAATCTATCAACGTAATTTTGATAAACTCTAATCGATAAATCATGACATCACAAAACATTTCTCTGTATTCGTGGGATAACGGTGCATTTATTATGATAGGCGTATTTGCGCTGGTTATTATAGCTTTGGTAGGCGCTGTATTCTTAATGATGAACAGTAAGAACAAAAAAAACGACTAAGTTTCCTTAGTCGTTTTTTTATGATTGAAGTGGATAATTATTGTTTGATAAATTTCTTAGTCACTTTTCCTCCGTTAGATTCAATGTTAACAAAGTAAACCCCTGAATTCAAATCGGCAACATTTACTTGGTTAATAACTCCACCTTCAAGGTTTTTAACTGTTCTACCGTTAACATCAACTACTGATAATTTTGTGATTTCAGCTGAATTAGAAGAAGAAATATTTAAAACATCACTAGTTGGGTTAGGGTAAACACTAAATGAATCTACAAAGAAATCATTGGTTGATAAATTAGTACCCATCACGATAGAATCGAAAAACAAGAAAGTTTGAGATGTTCCTGCAGCTGAATTATTGTGTATTCCAAAATAATAAATACCTGCTGCTGGTGCAGTGTAAGTTGCTGAATGTGTTGTATAAGCAGCATCATTGCTATTTGTAAAAGTCTGAACTAAAGTTGTTTGACCTGCTGCACTTTGAGAGTCACCAACTGTCAAATCAAAATTCATTGGAGAAGCTGGCAATGTTGTAGAAGTTGTGAATAATCTTGTTTTGAAAGAAACAGTTACAACTTCACCTGCTTGTAAACTAACACCCCTAAAATAAGCTCTTAAATTAGAAACTGCTGTAGTACTATTAGCAGTGTAAACCGAAGTTCCAGCTCCACCGTCTGCATAATTTGGTGGATTAGAAGTACCGTCAGTAGTAATCAATGTAAAGTTGATAAAACCATCTGTATAGTTTTCAGCTGGATTTTCAAAATCATTTGAATAAGGTAGAGTCACCGGTAAATAACCGTAAAAAGGACCTGACCAATTACTTTGTGATGTACCACAATTCGCTCTACAGAAATATCTAAAGTTCGAAGAAGCAGGCATTGAAGCAATATTAACAGTAGAATAAGCTAATGTCCCTGAAGGAGCATTAACAAGAGTTCCTGTACCGGCAGCAGCGGCTAAATTTGTACTCCAATCAACTTGATAGTTTGCAGGAATGGTTGCTGTTTGATCCCAATATAAATCAGTAGATGTTGTTGAAGCATATTCTGGCAAGTAGAAAACTGTTGGTCTTGTACAAGTAACAGGAGTAAAAGTAAAAGTAAAATCTAGCGGTAAAGAAGACCATCTACTATCCCACTCAATTAAATAAACAGTACCAGAAGTAACAGGTATGTTTAATAGTTCCGATTTGTAATTAGTATCACTAATATCATCATTCCCAGCAACACAAGTTAAAGTACCAGTACACAAACCCGTTGCAATACTAACTCTCGTATCGTTACTTTTGGCAACTCCATCATTAGCTGCTAAGTTGGAAGAAATTGATATTTCACCATTACTAGGTGCTGTAAATGAATACCAATAGCCTTTTATACCAGTGGCAGAGTTAAAACATGCAACCTTGTATGTACCATTTATGGTACCGGTTGTATACGTACCACTAGTGGTAAGTGCAGTAGCAGTTGCACATGTTGCTTGAGCACTTGCATTCAAAGCACCAGCAACTGTAAAAATTAAAAGTAAAAGTTTTTTCATATAAGTAGTTTTTTAATCGTAACAAATTTAGTAAAGTATTTGATATATAGAACACTTTTAACTTTCTTTTTCCCATTTACCTACAACAGAAGTCGCAATAGCATTCCCTAAAACATTGGTGGCACTTCGGAACATATCGCAAAAATGGTCAATCGGAAGTATCAAAGCAATACCAACTTCGGGTATTTTAAACATCCCACAAGTAGCCGCAACCACCACTAAACTGGCTCTCGGAACACCGGCAATTCCTTTACTGGTAAGCATTAACACCAACAACATAGTCATTTGTGTTCCGGTATCTAAAGGTACTCCGTAAGCTTGAGCGATGAATATGCTGGCAAAAGTCATGTACATCATACTTCCGTCAAGATTGAAAGAGTAACCCAACGGCAACATGAACGAAACTATTTTGTCTTTAACACCAAATCGCTCTAATTCTTCTGTTAATTTCGGAAAAACAGCTTCACTACTGGTTGTACCGAATGCAATTACTAACGGACTCATTATTCGCTTCAACAAAGTGGTCATGTGACCTTGCAAAAATAAGTATCCTACGAACAACAGTACTATCCATAGCGTCCCGATTCCAACCAAAAAAGAGCCAAAAAAATAGATATATGTAGTAATCAATTCCCAAAAATCTATCATCGCCAACACACTCGCAATAGCACCAAAAACACCAAACGGTGCAAACTTCATTACGTAGTTGACCATTTTTAAAATAATGTGTGATGTTTTGTCTAAAGCATTTATGACAGGTTTAGCATGTGATCCGATAGAAGCAGCAGCCAATCCGAAGAAAATAGAGAAAATTACTATTTGCAAAATTTCATTTGTAGCCATTGCTTCGACTACACTTTTCGGGATGATATGTTCTACAAAGTTTTGCGCGGAAAAACCTTCTGTTTTTTGAACGATTTCGGTAGCTTTATCAGCATCTAAATCAGGCAATTGTATTTTTTTTCCGGGTTCTAAAACATTCACCCAAAACATACCTATCAACAAAGAAATAAAGGAAGCTGTAAAAAACCAACCCAAAGCTCTTCCGCCTATTCGTCCCACCGATTTAATATCGCCTAATTTGGCTATCCCTACCACCAAAGTAGTAAAAACCAATGGCGCTATGATCATTTGAACCAATCTGATAAAGATGGTGGCCAACAACTTGATATTTTTGCTGAAAGATTCACGGAAAGTTTCGTCGAAATTCTTAAAAACAAAAACGCCTAAAACAGCACCAAGGACTACTGCTATTAAGATTTGAAAAGTAAGATTAGAAAGTAATGATTTTTTTGACGTTTCAACTGTTTCCATTTATTTTTGATAGGTTTTGTTTAGTAAATAAAAGTCGGCCAACACCAAGGCTGCCATCGCTTCCACAATGGGAACGGCTCTCGGCACTACACAAGGATCGTGACGTCCTTTGCCTTGTTGTTCCACTATAGTATTTTGATTGGTTAAAACTGCTTGTTTTTGCATCAAAGTCGCTACCGGTTTGAAGGCAACTCTGAAATAAATATCCATACCATTAGAAATTCCACCTTGAATACCACCGGAGAGGTTGGTTTTAGTCGTCCCATCTTCGTTAAATAAATCGTTGTGCTCACTGCCTTTCATACGAGCGCCGCAAAATCCGCTACCATACTCGAATCCTTTTACGGCATTGATGGAAAGCATGGCTTTGCCTAACTCAGCATGCAATTTATCAAAAACCGGCTCACCCAATCCAATAGGTACGTTTTGAATTACACAGGTTATCGTGCCGCCGATGGTATCTCCTGCTTTGCGAATTTCTTTGATGTACTCTTCCATTTTAGCTGCAGTAGCAGTATCCGGACAACGAACCGGATTGCTTTCTGTTAAAGAGAAATCTAAATCTTGGTAGGGTTTATCGATAAAAATGTCACCCACAGAAGAAACAAAAGCGTTAATTTTTACAGAAGACAGGATTTGCTTGGCAATGGCTCCGCCCACTACTCTACTGGCTGTTTCTCTGGCCGAACTTCTTCCGCCGCCACGATAATCGCGAATGCCGTATTTTTTTTCATACACATAATCGGCATGACTCGGACGGTAATTGTCTTTAATATGACTGTAATCATCAGATTTTTGATTGGTATTCGGAATGATAAATCCGATGGGCGTTCCTGTGGTTATACCTTCAAAAATCCCGGATAAAAACTGCACTTCATCTGCTTCTTTACGTTGGGTTACTATAGCAGATTGCCCCGGTTTTCTGCGTTGCATTTCGGCTTGAATGGCTTCAAAATCAAGCGCTAATCCGGGTGGACAACCTTCAATAATACCGCCTAAAGCTTCTCCATGAGATTCTCCGAAAGTGGTTATTTTAAAAAGGGTTCCGTAACTGTTGCCGGCCATATCAAATCGATTTTAAACAAATATAGGGCAAAGTTTAAAAGTGCAAAAGTTTATTATTCAAAAGTTAATCCTATGGTAAAGTTAGCCTAACACCTTAATCCTTAATTTGTGAAACCTTAATAAAGAAACATTTTGAAAAAAAGAAAACCGGACGTAGTGGTAATTTCCGATGTTCACCTTGGTACTTTTGGCGCTCATGCTCATGAACTTAGCTATTATTTATCTTCAATTAAACCTAAAATTTTGGTGTTAAACGGCGACATCATCGACATTTGGCAGTTCAGGAAGTCGTATTTCCCTAAATCACATTTAAAAGTTATTCAAAAGATTCTAAACTTAGCTTCCAAAGGCACTAAAGTCTACTATATCACTGGTAATCACGATGAATTCCTACGCAAATTCAGTGATACTTCGATTGGTAACTTTAAAGTTTTAGACAAACTTGTATTAGAACTCGACCATAAAAAAGCTTGGATATTCCACGGAGATGTTTTCGATGCTTCTGTACAACACTCCAAATGGGTGGCCAAATTAGGCGGAATTGGTTACGACTATCTTATTTTAATCAACCGATTTATCAATTGGTGTTTGAAAAAAATGGGGAAAGAACCTTATTCATTCTCCAAAAAAATAAAAGCAGGAGTCAAAAAAGCGGTGAAACACATCTCCGATTTTGAAACTACAGCTACCGATTTGGCTATTGAGAAAAATTATGATTATGTTATTTGCGGTCACATTCACGAACCAAAAATAATCCGAAAAGAAAACAAAAACGGCTCAACAACCTATCTCAATTCGGGTGATTGGGTAGAAAATTTGACGGCGTTGGAATACCAAAATAAGCGCTGGAAATTATACCGTTATGAAGACCACACCGAACTTGAAACAGAAGAAGAAGACTTGTTTGAAATGGAAAGCTATATTGAACAACAACTTATCGCTTCGATAATTTCTTCTAAGACACCTTAACAATTTTAACAAAAATATAAGAGTGTGCTTGGCAATAAGGCGAGTATTTCTTCGTTTTATGAGTATATTTGTATTAACAAAAAAACACATTATGAAGAAAATCATTTTATCTGCTTTTATGCTAATGGGATTAGCATTCAGCGCACAAGCTCAGGACATTTCAAAAAATGCTTTAGGTTTACGTTTGGGCGACAACGATGGTTTTGGTGGTGAGATTTCATACCAAAGAGGGTTATCAAAAGAAAATCGTTTAGAGTTAGACCTTGGCTGGAGAAACAGTGAAAACATCGATGCTTTCAAATTGGTTGGTTTGTACCAATGGGTTTGGAACATTGACGGCGGTTTCAATTGGTATGCCGGAGTTGGTGGTGGTGTCGGAAGTTGGAGTTATGACGGACCGGGTAGTGCAGATCCTGACGGAGGAACATTTTTGTTAGCAGCAGGTGACATCGGAATTGAATACAATTTTGACATTCCGTTGCAATTGGCCTTGGATTTCAGACCGGAATTGTACTTTGGTGACAACCGTAAAGATTTTGACAATTACGACAGCTTCGGACCGGATATTGCTTTGAGCATTCGTTACCGTTGGTAATTCAATTGAAATAGAACAAAAATCCCGATTCTTTTCGAATCGGGATTTTTTATTTAATCGTTATGGGTTTCTTAGAATTGATTTTGATAATCGTGTAAGGATAACTGATACTTTCATCATTTAAATCGGCTTCTGTTGCCTTTTGGGTATCTTTTACATACACTACAATCTCTGTTGGGGTTTCCTCTACCTTGACAACTTTTACCCTATTGTATGGCTCTTTCGTTGGGCCGGAATTCAAAATGATAAAACTACTTTTCTGTGTATCTTCTTGCTTGATTTTCTTTTGCAATGTCTCGTCACCCAATAGCATCATGATTTCTTTAGGCTCGGTAAGTATTTCATAAAACTTTATATTCGCACCTCCATCATTGTTGGTTACTAAAACTTCATACAATGGTAAAGGTGCTGAAGATTTTGAAGTAGAACAAGAATACAAAACCAGTAAAGCCAGTAAGGGAATTATTTTTCGCATCGGGTTTCTTTTATGGCTTGAATATACAAATTTTCATAAAGCGGTAAGATATTTTTAATATCAAACTGCTTGGCTATATTTAAGGCATTCGCTCTGAAAGTAGCCAAAGTGTCGTCATCAACTAAAATTTTAAGCGCATTCTCAGCCATATTATCGATATCGCCAACATTGCTCAAATAGCCCGAAACACCATCAAAATTCACTTCTGGCAAACCACCGGAGTTACTGGAAATAACCGGAACACTCCAAGCCATAGCTTCTAAAGCTGCCAAACCAAAACTTTCTGTTTCCGAAGGCAATAAAAACAAATCGGAATACGACAAAATCTGATCAATTTCGTTGCTGTTTCCAAAGAAAATAACTTTATCCTGTATACCTAAGTCTTCACATAGTTGTTCCGCCTTGGCTTTTTCGGGACCATCTCCAACCATCATCAATTTGGCCGGAATTTGTTGCTGAATCTTGTAGAAAATCTTAACAACATCGGGAATGCGCTTTACCTTTCTGAAATTACTGATATGGGTAACTATTCGCTCTTCTTTTTTAGCCATAACCGAGCGTTGACAGGAAATCAAACTTTCGTTTCGAATTTTGTCTAATTCGATAAAATTCGGAATGACATGTATGTCTTTTTCAATAGGAAACAAGTTGTAGGTATCATCTTTTAAGCTTTGTGATACCGAAGTAACCACGTCTGATTTATTGATACTGAAACTCACCGCCGGTTTGTAAAAAGGATGATTCCCCACTAAGGTAATATCTGTCCCGTGTAGCGTTGTGACCATTGGAATATGAATTCCTTCATCTTTCAACATTTGCTTGGCCATATAACCGGCATAAGCATGAGGAATGGCATAATGCACGTGTAACACTTCTATTTTATACAATTTTACCATATCTACTAACTTACTGGACAAAGCCAACTCGTAGGGTTGGTAGTGAAATAGCGGATACTCCGGCACATTCACCTCGTGGTAATGCACATTCGGATTTAACAAAGCCAAACGCACCGGTTGCCGATAGGTAATAAAATGGATTTCGTGACCGCGATGGGCTAATTCGAGTCCGAGTTCTGTGGCTACAACTCCGCTGCCGCCGAAGGTAGGATAGCAAACAATGGCTATTTTCATAAACTGATTTTCTTGGTACGAATTTAGGGAAAATAGCGAAGTGAAATCGTAAAAAAGCGTTAAAGAATTAACGCACTATGATAGCGTCTTGAATAATCTTCTGGATATCTTCGCGAATGTTTTCCTTGGAAAGTTTGTTTGGCAAATTTGAATCAGGGTAAGTTCTGTTGGATAAGAAAACATAGACTATTTCTGTTTCAGGGTCGGCCCAAGCAATAGTTCCTGTAAAACCGGTATGACCAAAACTCGATTTGGAAACACAACCACAAGTTGGGCCGCTACCACTGATTTGTGGCTTATCAAATCCTAAACCTCTTCGATTGCCTTCGGTACAAAAATGACAGGTATTGAATACCTCAAAAGTTTCCGGAGAAAAGTATGAAACGCCGCCGTATTGACCTTTTTGCAAAAACAACTGCATCATTTTTGCTACATCCAAAGCATTGGAAAAAATCCCGGCATGACCAGCAACGCCACCTTCCATAGCGGCTTCCATATCATGTACATAACCTTGAATGGTGGTTTGGCGGAAATAAGTATCTTCTTCCGTTGGGGCAATCACACTTTTATCAAACTTAGTCAGCGGATTGTACAAAGTGTAATTCATTCCTAACGATTGGTAGAAATTCTCGTAAGTGAGTTGGTCCAACGATTTCCCGGTTTTCTTTTCTAAGAATTGTTTCAGAATAATAAAAGTAAAATCGCTGTACTTGTATTCTTTTTTGTCGAGTAACGGACTGTCGATAATTTGTTTCATGATGCTGTCGTGGTAATCATCTCTTAGAAACAAACTGTCACAAACTCTCTTGCTGAATCCGGGAAGGGCGGTTTTTCGATAATAGCGGTCCAACGGTTTTTTATCGGCGCCAACAGTGGCTTTGTAAAACGGAATCCACGCTTGTAATTGTCCGTAATGTGACAACAATGTCTTAAAAGTTATACCCGCTTTATTTGACCCTTGAAAACTCGGCAACATTTCACCTAATGTAGTTTCAAGATTCACTTTTTTACGATCGTACAACTGCATTACATTGGGTAAAGTGGCTACCATTTTGGTTAAAGAGGCTACGTCGTACAAATCGGTGTTCTTGACCTTTATCTTTCCGTCATAGGTTTGATGGCCAAACGATTTTTGATAAATGACTTTACCTTTGCGTGCGACTAAAATTTGCATACCCGGCGCCATTTTTCCGTCGATGGCTTTGTTGGCTAATTTTTCAATTTGATTGAGTTTTTCCGAACTCATGCCCATATTTTCCGGTGTAGAAAATCCTAAGCGATTAAGCTTATCAGTAGCTAATCCGTGTCCGACTTTATAATCATCATTTATCGACACTGATAACTTTCCTTTGGATTCAATCGCTCCAAAAATCAATTCGGCAGAAACTTCCTGAGCTATTTCGGCATTTTGATAGGAAACAATAATCCCTTCAATGGCATCAAAGTTCTGAATTTTAGATAAGGTGTAAGGTTTCGTAAAACAATCCAAAATCACTTTCTTTTGGGCCGCAATTTTATCAATAAGCTGTAGCTCTGTTTCCGTAAACTCATAGGATTTCCACCAGGTTTTATCAGACTTGTGATATCCGATAATAACGGTTTCGAAATTGCCTAATTTGACCAAAAGAGAATCAGCATTAACATCCGCCACTTCGGTAACATCAGTATATTTCTTCAAAGTTGACACAAATGAACTGTTGTGGTCTTCGCCCAATTTAACATAGGCAATTTTTTGATTTAAATTGCGAATCGGTAAAACAGCTTCATTTTTTACCACTGTTACAGCGTTTTCGTAAAGTTCGTACTGTAATGAAAGATTGGATTTCGGATTCAACTCGTTGTACAAGTTGATTTCCTCAACCGGCTCATAACGGTTTAAACCGGCTTTAAACTTGTAGCGCAAAATCTTTTTAACCGATTCGGCCAAACGATTCTCAGTAACCAATCCTTGTTGAAAAGCAACTCTGATTTTATCAACTGCTAAGGGCACATTTTCGGCAAACAGTAAAATGTCGTTTCCGGCCATAAAGGCTTCTAAATCAATATCGCCGGGCTTTTTAAAATTACTGGCGCCTTTCATATTCAAGGCATCGGTAAAAATTAACCCTTCGAAACCCATTTCGTTTTTCAACAAATTGGTCACCACCGGTTGCGAAATGGACGTCGGATATCCTTCACGAGGCTCTAAACTCGGCACATTCAAATGGGCCACCATTACAGACACTAAACCTTCATCGAACATGCGTTTGTAAGGATAGAGTTCAACTTTTTCAATGTGTTCGGCAGAAGCATTAACAACTGGCAAAGTATGGTGCGAATCTGTAGCGGTATCTCCATGACCCGGAAAATGTTTACCTGTGGCGAAAATGCCTTGGCTCTGTGTTCCGCTCATTAAAGCAATGGCATGTTCGGCAACGCTGACTTTATTTTCTCCAAAGGAACGAAAACCGATAATCGGATTTTTGGGATTCGTATTGATGTCCAAAACAGGCGCAAAATTAAAGTGTACACCCATTCTTTTGCTTTCTTTGGCCATGGCTACGCCAACTTTTTCCACCAACTTCAAATCTTTGATGGCACCTAAAGTCATATTGAACGGATAACGGAAAGTCGAATCTAATCGCATGCTCATACCCCATTCGGCATCAATCCCAACAAACAAAGGTACTTTGGCTAACGATTGGTATTGGTTGGTTAAACGCGCTTGTCTTCTCGGACCACCTTGAAAGAAAATTACACCTCCGATTTTATAATCGCGAACCAATCTTTTAATGGCATTGGTATGAACAGAATCTTTATTAGAATAGGCGGCAACCATAAACAATTGCCCGACCTTTTCTTCAAAAGACATTTGATTATAGATACTGTCAACCCATTGGTTTTCTGCTAAGGTTTCCGGGAAATAGTTCTTGCGTTCCGATTTGATGTGCGGAATGTATATTTCTTCCTCTTCAGCAATGCCGGCTTTGTTCAGGGTCACAACCGATTTTTTGTCTTTGGTAGTCGAACAATTCGTCACCAAAAACAACAAAGCGCTGAATACTGCTATTCTGAACAAAAACTGCTTCATGAAAAAAGGGAATTAAAAGAAACGACTATGCCAACTTTCGGCAGCGGGAACTTCCCAGCTTTCGTTGAATTCTTCGATGGTATTGACCAAATTATTAAACACAATGGTATTGGCGGTAACCGCTTTTTCTTTGGCCATTCGCTTGAAGTCGATTAAAGATTTGTGTGCGATATGCTCTCCGTTTTTGAAGGTCACATTCATTTTATCCAACAAATCAACTTGGTATTTTTGTTCCAAACTTTGGATAAACGAAACCGAAGCATCTATAGAACAACCGGTAGCTTGTTGTACTTGCTGGTTCACCGCAATAATGATGAAACGGTTGTATTTTAGCAAATAGGAAGCTTCTAAACCGGTCCCGTGAGCCGACCAATTTTCGAGGAATGCTTTTAAATCGCTCTCAATTTCAGCCATTTCGTCATCGGAAAATTTGCGATTGGATTGGTAAATCCAAATGCGTGATTCTTCGGGTAAACTATCAAAGGGAACGTACATGGAACTCAGAATTTTAAATTTAATGGATTATAAATCTTGTGCGTTAGCTATCAACTCGGCTACATCCATCACTTTTACGTTGCCTTCTTGCTCTTTGGCTTTTACACCATCGGTCATCATGGTATTGCAAAACGGACAACCTGCCGCTATGATTTCGGCTTTGGTTTCCAAAGCATCTTCGGTTCTTTCCACGTTAATGTCTTTATTCCCGTTTTCAGGTTCTTTAAACATTTGGGCCCCACCGGCACCACAACACAAACCATTGGCACGAGAGCGTTTCATTTCGACTAACTCAGCATCTAATTTCTGAATCAAATCTCTTGGTGCTTCATACACATTGTTGGCGCGTCCCAAATAACAAGGGTCGTGGAAGGTAATTTTTTTGCCTTTAAATTGACCGCCTTCAATGGTTAAGCGTCCTGAATCTAATAATTGTTTTAAAAATTCGGTATGATGAACCACTTCATAGGTTCCTCCCAATTCGGGATATTCGTTTTTTAAAGTATTAAAACAATGCGGACAAGCCGTAACGATTTTTTTGGCTTCATAAGCATTGAGCACTTCGATATTCATCATGGCTTGCATTTGAAACAAAAACTCGTTTCCGGCGCGTTTGGCCGGATCACCGTTGCAACTTTCTTCTGTTCCTAAAACGGCAAACTCCACGTTGGCGCGATTTAAAATACGCACGAAAGCCTTGGTGATTTTCTTGGCTCTGTCGTCAAAACTTCCGGCACAACCTACCCAAAACAATACTTCGGGTTGTTTGCCTTGAGCCATCATTTCTGCCATAGTCGGCACGTTTAATACTTCTGACATAATCAATATTAGATTTAAGATATCAGATATTAAATATTTTAAAATTTAATGTCTGATATTTGATATTTGATATTACTCGTGGTGCTCGTCGTCGAACACTTGTATGGTTACTTCTTTTTCGACTAAATCGGTAAATTTACCTCTGTAACGCGTGGCTTTCACCAAGTGATTGTCAATCCAGTGGTAATTACCGCCGCGTGGTTTACCGAACAGGATTCCGTGGTATTTGAAACCGTGTTGTTTTAACCAACGTTCGGTGTAATCTCTGTGCGCTTCGGTTCTGGATGTGAAGAAGAAAATAATATGTCCTTCATCATACCATTTGTTCAAGGTAATTAAAGCATCCGGATAAACTTCAGCAGTTAGCATTCTTTCCGGTTCTTCATTTGGGATATCATCGCAAATCGTGCCGTCGATATCGATTAAATAATTCTTGATTCCTTCCGGTAAAATCGGACTTAAATGTTGGCCATTCTCTGTGATGCTTTGTAATTTTTTTTCGATGTCTTCCGCTTTCATTGGGTTACTTTTTATAGTTATCAGATACATTCGACAAATTCCCAAGCCTCACAATTATGAGAATTTATCCTTTTTTTATGGTTAATTTTCGTCTTTCCAGTTCAAGCGATCCATTTGATTGTATTGCCATGGAGCGCCGTTGTTTTCAATATTGGTCATCATGGCATTCAAGGATTGAGGCGCAGCGCTTTGCTCCATTACCAAATACCTTCTCATGTCCATAATAATGGATAACGGACTGATATTTACCGGACATTCCTCCACACAAGCGTTGCAGGAAGTACAAGCCCAAAGTTCTTCAGTAGTAATGTAATCTTTCAATAACGATTTGCCATCCGGTACAAAAACCCCTTGGTTAGCGTCCATATTTCTTCCTACTTCTTCCAAACGATCACGAGTGTCCATCATAATTTTTCGCGGTGATAGTTTCTTCCCGGTTTGGTTGGCCGGACAAGAAGAGGTACAACGACCGCACTCCGTACAGGTATAAGCATTAAGCAATTGAACCCAATTCAAATCTTGCACGTCCGAAGCTCCGAATTTACTTGGCACAGCATTTTCATCCACCGGTTGAGCGGCAAACGGATCGGCATTCGGATCCATCATTAATTTTACTTCTTTGGTTACGCTTTCCAAGTTGTCGAATTTCCCTTTCGCATTTAAATCAGCGAAATAAGTATTTGGGAAAGCCAATAAAATGTGTAAATGTTTAGAGTAGTACAAATAATTGAGAAATATTAAAATCCCCACAATATGCAACCACCAAGCCGTTCGTTCGATAATAGTAACCGCTTCTAAGGAAAAAGTATCAGGCGAAGGCGTTAAAAATTGTGAGATGATATTACCGGAATTCATATCCTGAAAATGCAAATCGAATGCGTTCATGATTAAGAATAACGACATCAAAACTACTTCGAAATACAAGATGGTATTGGCATCTTTTTTGGGAGCACCATTCAAATCAGAACTTTTGAATCGGCCTATACTAAGTACATTTCTTCTAATCCAAAAAGCCGCTACAGCGACCAAAACCAATACTGCTAATACTTCAAAAGAGCCAATCAGAAAACCATAAAATCCGCCCATAAAAGAAAACACTCTATGTGTTCCGAACAAACCGTCGATTATGATTTCAAGTACTTCTAAATTGATGATGATAAAGCCAACATAAACGATTAAGTGTAAAAATGCCGCTATCGGTCTTTTTACCATTTTGGATTGACCAAGCGCAATCATAGCCATATTTTTCCATCGAGCCGAACTATTGTCGGTACGATTAACGTCGCGACCCAGATTAATGTTGCGTTTGAGCTTTTTTACATTTCGGGCAAAAAATCCAATTCCTGCAACCAAAATCAGAGCAAAAAGTATGTTGTCGATGTAAAGCATAAGATAGTGTTTTACTTGGTAATAGTATCGTTAACCGGCGCTTTATAAGGCTTGTTTTTCTTACCGAAAAGCGAAACATTGATATAGCGGGTTGGGTTTAATCGTAAATCTTGCAAGAGCAATTCTAACTCTTTAGAACTCTTAGCGAAATTGTTGTACAAAGCTTCATCTTTGGCTAATTTGCCTAAAGTTCCTTTCCCGGATTGCATATCGGCCATTAGCTTGTCTACGCTGGCCAATGTTTTTTCGAGATTTTTAACTGTTTGGGCGATATTGGCTTTGGCTAAAGAATCGGACATTTTAGTCAAATTGGCCGACGTCTTCTCGAAATTAGCCATCGTGCTGTTGATTTTCCCTTTGTTTTCTGCCAACATACCGTTTACTGTAGCAGAAGCTTCTTTAAACTCGGCTAAAGTCTCGTTTAGGTTTTCTAAACTACCTCGAAGATTTTGTTTGGTTTTATCGTCTAATACCTGATTGATGTTGACCAACATCGTATTCGCATTTTCCAAAACCTTATCTAATTTTTCTTTGATAGGTTTAATTTGATTTGAGACTTCTTCCGTCAATCCCAATTTGTTGGCCGACTTTAAAAAATCACCGGAAACGGCTATTTCTTGGGTTTGTGTATTCGGTAAGATGGCAATTTGTTTACCGCCGATAGGTCCGGGAGCATACAATTCGGCTATACTGTTTTTAGGTATTTTATAATCGCCATTGATTTGAAGCTCTACTAAGGAAGTCCAATCGTCTTGTAGTTCAATTGAATTTACTTTTCCGACTGTCAAGCCGTTGATAGTAACCGGTGCAGCAGAAACCAAACCGTCAACATTCGTATATTTAACGTAGTATTTATTGTAACTTGACAATAAATCTCTTCCTTTCAAGAAACTGTATCCCCAAATAAACAATAAAATAGAGGCAATAACTAGAATGGCTGTTTTAATTTCTCTGGTAATTTTCAAAGCTTATTTTTTTTTTGGCAAAGTTAAAATAAAATACTAAAACTCCTTATTATTATTGTTTTAAAGCTTCTTGCACAGACACTTTTTTACCATTTTTAAAAGCAATTACAAAAGCCGAAGTATATCCTTTGGCTTTAGCTTCGGCTAACAACCTTTTGGCTTCCTCATAACTCGATGTTTCGCCGTACATATATTTGTATAATGTACCTTCGTTGGAAACGGAAATATTGTTTAATCCTTTGAAATTACTCGGAATAGGCTCCAGTTTAGTACCACTAGCTGACAATTGCACTTTGAAAGTAGCAACACCGGTATTGGCTACAACGGGTTTTGGTTCAACTTTAGGTTCAGTCTTTTTTACCTCAGGAGTTTTGGTGTTTTTGGTTACGGCAGGAGAATCAACTATTTTGATGTTCTCTACTTTTTGAGAAGGCTTTATAGTAGTATCTCCTTCACCGGTTCCGTAAAATTCCTTCTTATATTTGACAATAGCATTAGCAATGGCTTCGGCAATGGCTTGCTGACCTTGTTCAGAATCCAATCGACTGCCTTCTTCGGGATTTGAAATAAACCCCATTTCGATTAAAACTCTAGGCATGTATGCCTTGTGCAAAACCATAAAAGGAGCTTGTTTTACACCACGACTTTTAGATCCGGCTTTCATAAAAAACTCTTGTACATTTCCGGCCAAGGCAATACTGCCTTCCATGAATTCTTCTTGTTGCACCACCAATCCTATAAAGGTTTCAGGAGATTTAGGGTCAAAACCTTGGTATTTTTGTTTGTAATCTTTCTCCATCGTAATTACCTCATTCTCCTTTTTAGCAGCTTCTAAGTTGGACGCATTTTTGGACAAACCCATCACATAAGTCTCCGAACCACAGGCGGCTGTATTTTTGTTGGCGTTACAATGAATGGATACGAAAATATTGGCATCGGCTCTGTTGGCAATATTGGCACGTTCAATCAAATCGATAAATACATCTGTTTTGCGCGTATAAATTACGTCAATCCCTGGGTTTTTCTCCAAAATTTTCCCCACTTTAAGCACTACTGCCAAGGCGATATTTTTTTCGATATGTCCGTGGTATACAGCTCCGAAGTCGTGATCACCGTGACCGGCATCAAGCGCTACTTTGAATCTCTCACCCGATTGGGCTACTGATAAGTTAGAAATAAAAAATAAAATTGCCCCTACAACTACGCTGAATCCTTTCATTGGTTTTATCAATTTCAAATATTGTATTAGAATTATTTTATGGCTGAAGTTTTTCCGTCAGAAACCATTACTATAAAAGCATCTGAAAACCCGCTTTTTTTGGCTTCTTGACATAACTTTTTAGCTTCGTTCAAATCGGAAACACTGCCATAGAAGTATTTATATAAGTTGTTATCAAAGGTAAATGTAATCTCTTTTAACCCTTTAAAGTCAGGCGAAGTAGCTTCTCTTTTTTTGGAAGAAGCAAAAAGCTGAATTTTGTATTTTCCGTTTTCAGACATCGGCACCGCTACCGTTTCAGGCTGTTTGTTTTCGACTACTGCTTTGGCTACTTCTTTGGTTTCTTCTTTTACTATTTTCGGACTTTTAATGATTGGCTTTTCCTCATCCTCCGTTCCGTTTTCGCTAAAATATTCTTTCTTGTAAGCTGTAATAGCTTTGGCGATTTGCTCTGCCATTTGGTCTTGGCCTTCATCAGAATTCAAATATTCTCCTTCTTCTTTGTTAGACAAAAAGCCCAATTCTATTAAAACACCGGGCATATATGCGGCATCTAAAACCCAAAGCGGCTGCTGTTTCACACCACGGGTTTTTCGGTTCAAATTTTGGGTAAAATTGTCTTGTATTATTGAAGCCAATGTGATACTACTGTTCAAGTTTTCTTCCTGCACTATTTTCAAACCGGCTAAACTTTCAGGCTTGTGCGGGTCAAATCCTTCATAAGTCTTTTTGTAGTTGTCCTCGAGCAAAATAACCGAGTTCTCCTTTTTGGCCACTTCTAAATTCATATTGCTTCGCGACAATCCCATCACAAAAGTTTCCGTACCCGCCGGTGTTTGATTGGTCACCGAGTTGCAATGTATAGATACAAATAAATCAGCATTGATTTTATTGGCCACTTTCGGACGGTTAACCAATTCAATAAAAACGTCGGTTTGACGGGTATAGACTACCTCAAAATCTTTTTGTTTCTCCAGTAAACTACCAACTTTCAGCGTAGTTTTCAAGGCTATTTCTTTCTCTACAAAGCCGTGATAGGAATTCCCCGGATCTTTTCCGCCGTGACCTGCATCCAATACCACAGTAAATTTTGCGTTTTTTTTCTGAGCGAAGGTCGCCAAAACACAAAATGACAGCAGCAATAAAAATATATTTCTGTTTGTAAACAAAAGCATTAAATCTAAAAGTTAATTTTAATTAAAACCGAAAGGTTATAAAATCATTATTTCCTTATTTTTGACCGAAAATATTGTTTAAGTTTGCCACGTCAAAAACCAAGCCATACTTCTACAAAAATAGCATTAAACCTTTGCAAAGAAAGTTAATTTATATCGTTTTTTTAACAATTTTCCTAACAGTAGGAAAGCACAAAACATATTCGCAAGACGGTCCTCCAAAAAGCGGTAGCTTTCCGGCTAAAAACCAACCAGATAGCACTAAAGTAGAAATAACCGAGCTGACCAAGGTGATTGATTCCACTAAAAAAGACAGTTTGAAACCCAAAAAAGCTTTATTGGAAGATAAAATCAAAAGGAAAGCGGTTGACTATGAAAAAATCGACCAAAAAAAGAAGCAAATTACCCTATACAACAAAGCTGAAGTTTATTATCAAGATATTGAATTGAAGTCGGGTATCATTGTTATTGACTATGAAAAAGATGAAGTTTATGCCGGTAGAATTAAAGACTCAACCGGAAAATACACTCAGTTACCGGTTTTTAAACAAGGTAATAACGTAGTCGAACCCGATTCGATTCGTTTTAATTTCAAAACCAAGAAAGCTTTGGTGTGGAATTCACGTACGGATCAAGGTGAATTTAAAGTCAAAGCAGCCATCACCAAAAAAGAAAACGACTCGGTTTACTTCATGAAAGGGGCTCGTTTTACAACTTCAAAAGACATTGAAAATCCGGAATACTATTTCCAAACGAATAAAGTAAAATTAGTTCCCGGCAAAAAGGTTGTAGTAGGTTTTACCAATATGGTTATAGCCGATGTTCCAACGCCTTTGGCTTTGCCTTTTGCCTTTTTCCCTATGACCGAAAAAGCGCGTTCCGGCATCATTATGCCAACATACAACGATAGCAACACCAGGGGTTTTTCATTACAAAACGGAGGCTATTATTTTGCCTTGAGCGATTATTATGATTTGGCAATTTTAGGAGATTATTACACCAACGGAAGTTATGGCTTTCGTTTTGAATCTTCTTATGGAAAACGCTACAAGTTTAACGGAAATGTCAATGTTCGCTTTGAAAACCTCATCAACAGTGAAAGAGGTTATCCCGATTACGCCAGAAGTAATATTTACAACATTCAATGGTCGCACTCTAAAGACGGCAAATCGAATCCGAACTCGCGATTTTCAGCTTCCGTAAACTTAGGAAGTAGTACATATTTCCGTCAATCATTGAACCAAATTAACGTAGGTTCAACCTTGAACAACACCCTTAGCTCTTCCATTTCATACTCCAAAACCTTCAACTCGGTACCGCAAGTGAATTTGTCGCTAACAGCTACCCACTCGCAAAACACCAATACCGAGCAAATTAACATGACCTTGCCTACGCTGCAAATGAGTGTAGACCGCTTATTCCCTTTTGCACCTAAAGAAGGAACTAAAAAGGGCTTTTTCAAGAACATCAATTTCCAGTACAATTTGAGAGGTGAAAACCGAATCAATACCACAGATTCCCTGTTTTTCAAACCGGAAATGTTTAAAAATGCTTTGTTGGGTTTCCAACACAGCATTCCGCTGAGCACCAACTTCAAAGTTTTCAAATACTTTAGTGCTACAACCAGTATTAATTATAACGAAGTTTGGTATTTTAAGACCATTCAGAAAGAATTTGACGCTACACAAAATGCTGTGGTAAATAACGAAATTAGGGGCTTTGATGCCTTTCGTACCTATTCGTTTTCTGCCGGTATCGGAACTACTATTTACGGTACTTTTAATTTTGGCGATAAGAAAAAAATCCAGGCCATACGCCACGTGATGAGACCAAATATCTCCTACAGTTATACACCGAGTTTTTCAAAATACTACGACACTTACGATCCGGACGGTAGCGGCACTATGTTAAAAGAATATACCCGTTTTGAAGGCGGTATTTTTGGCGCTCCTGGTCAAAACATGTCCAATAACATTGGTTTCACTTTGAGCAATACTTTTGAAGCCAAAGTAACCGACAAAGATTCGACCAAGACGGAGCCGAAAAAAATCATGTTGTTAAACAACTTGAACTTTTCCACCAGTTATGACATCACAGCCGATTCCCTTCGCTGGGCACCGATGCGTGTCAGCGGTGGGACTCAAATCCTGAATCAGAAAATGAACATCAACTTTGCGGCGACTTTGGATCCGTATGCCATTAACAATTCAGGACAACGCATCAATACTTGGAATATTGACAACGGTGGCAGTTTGTTTAGAATGACCAGTGCCAACCTAACCATCAACTATGCCTTTGCAAGTTCTGATGGTGAAGGCGAAAAGAAAAACAAACAAGGAGAAAGAAATGGTGGTCGAGGTGATGATTTATTTGGTACCAATACCGACTTAAGTGATCGAAGAGACAGCCAATTTGACGATAGCGGTGGCAATGAAAATGTTGTGTCCGACTTTTTCAAGTACAAATTGCCATGGGATATGAACTTGGCTTATGCCCTAACCTATTCCAACAACCGCAGAGAACAAAAAATAACCGGAAACTCATTAATGGTTTCGATGAACACCGATTTAACACCGAAATGGAAAATCGGCGTTTCTACGGGGTACGATTTTGTGCAAAAAGGCGTGACTTTTACCCAATTCCGTTTTGAGCGCGACTTATTAAGTTGGCGCATGGATTTTAATTGGGTTCCTTTTGGCGACAATGCCTATTGGGGTTTCTTTATCGGAATTAAATCGGGTGTGTTGAGCGATATCAAGTGGGACAAACGTTCGTTACCGGATAGAACGCTGAGATAGACGTGTTGAGCGTTGCGGGTTGGGAGTTTAACCACTTGAATTTATAAAACTATATTATAAATAAAGTAGAATTAATTTATGAAAAAAATAATCTTTACCGACAAAGCTCCGGCGCCGATTGGTCCGTACAATCAAGCCGTTTTGGTTGACAATACTTTGTATACTTCCGGTCAGATTGCTTTAGATCCGAAAACTATGGAATTGGTTTTAGACGATATTGAAACCGAAACCAAACAAGTAATGGAAAACATGAAAGCCGTTTTAGCAGCTGCCGATATGACTTTTGCTGATGTGGTTAAAACAACCATTTTTATTATGAATATGGGCGACTTCACTCGGATTAATGCTGTTTACGGCAGTTATTTTGACGAAGCTTTTGCTCCGGCTCGTGAAACAGTACAGGTGGCTTGCTTGCCTAAAAATGTAAATGTAGAAATTTCGATGATCGCTGTTAAATAGTTTTCAAAAACGATTGAATAAAAAAATCCTTTGTTTAGCACAAAGGATTTTTTTATTCCTTAACCTCATCCAAACCCAATAACAACAATTGAGCTGTGGCTTCATTGGTAGCCAAAGGTACATTGTGCACATCGCATATTCGGATCAACATATTGATATCAGGTTCGTGCGGATGACTTGAATTTGGGTCTTTGAAAAACAAGACCATTTTGGTTTTGCCTTCCGCCACACGAGCGGCAATTTGAGCATCACCTCCCAATGGTCCGGAAAGCATTTTTTTGACTTTAATCCCAACGGCTTCTACTTTGCTTCCGGTAGTTCCGGTGGCGATTAGTTTGATATTTTCTTTTTGAAGGATGTGTTTGTTTTTATTGATAAACTGCACCATATCGGCCTTTTTGCCATCGTGTGCTATTATAGCGATTTCCATAGAATTGAATTTAGGTAAAAATAAAAAATCCCGACGAATCGGGACTTTAAAATGATTATTTATTCAGGATGTGATAAGCAATCAATCCGTCAATCGGACGACGCAATACATTGCCCAATTTTATGCCGTAGCTGTTTAAGACTTGCTCTAATTCTTCTTTCAAATAAAACGCAATCGAACCTACAAAATGCACCGGTACTTTGGTACAATTATCGAACTGCATGATGTAATTCTCCACAAAATCAGTCATTTCCGCTTTGATGAACTTCTGACAGAACTCGGTGTCTTTGTGCTTAATTAAAAACTTGGCGAAAGTTGCTAAATACGCATTCGGATTCGGCTCTTTATACAAATTTGCTTTGATGTAATCCGGATCAACGTTGTATTCTTCTTCAAATTCTTTGGCCAAATCGGCTGGCATTTTTCCGAAGTAATAGCCGCGAATCAAATGGCGTCCGAAGCGATTTCCGGAACAATCGTCCATAGCAATATAGCCTAATGATTGCACTTTTTGGTGCAATACTTTGCCGTCAAAGTAACTGCAATTAGAACCGGTTCCTAAGATACACACTATGGCTTCTTCGTCTTTTGGCGTTGTGGCATATACAGCGGCATAAGTATCTTCGTGTACCGAAACAACAGCATTGGAAAAATACTTTTCGAATACTTTGGTTAAAAAGTTTTTCATTCTGTCGGTACCGCAACCGGCGCCGTAAAAGAAAAGATGGGTTGCTTTGTCTTTGTTGTGTTCTATATCGAATTTATCATCTAAGCGATGAATGATTTCTTCTTCGTTTAGTACTTCCGGATTTAATCCTAAAGATTGGGTAGTAAATAGCACTTTACCGTTATCGTCAATGGCTATCCAATCGGCTTTGGTAGATCCGCTGTCAACTAGTAATTTCATATTTAATTAGGAATTGCGAATTAGGAATTACGAATTTAAATAAGTTTCAAATCATAAAACTTAATTCTCTTTATTATTTCGGTTTGGTTGTTTGTTAGGTATAAAAAATCCCGTCCACAAAACTGCAGACGGGATTTCAAGTATTATAAGTTGGCAATATGTACCGATAAATCGATTAATTTGCTGGAATAACCATATTCATTGTCATACCAAGAAACCAGCTTAAAGAAAGTGGAATTCAATCCGATTCCCGCTTTAGCATCAACGATAGAAGTTCTGGCATCACCAACAAAATCTTGAGAAACCACATCGTCTTCCGTAAATCCTAATATACCTTTCATTTCGTTTTCAGAAGCTTTTTTCAATACTGCCATGATTTCATCATAAGTAGTTTCCTTAGCTAATTTTACCGTTAAGTCTACCACAGAAACATCTACTGTTGGTACACGGAAAGACATTCCTGTTAATTTGCCGTTTAAAGACGGAATTACTTTTCCTACTGCTTTAGCCGCTCCTGTTGAAGACGGAATAATGTTTACACTGGCAGCACGTCCGCCTCTCCAATCTTTACGAGAAGGTCCATCGGCAGTCATTTGCGTAGAAGTTGTGGCGTGAACAGTAGTCATTAACCCTTCTACAATTCCGAAATTATCGTTGATTACTTTGGCTAAAGGCGCCAAACAATTGGTAGTACAAGAAGCGTTAGATACAACAGTGTCAGTCGGTTTTACTTCGTGGTGGTTCACACCCATAACAAACATAGGAGCATCGGCTGAAGGAGCAGAAATCACTACTTTTTTAGCACCGCCGGCTATGTGCGCTTGGGCAGTTTCCAAAGTAGTGAAAAAACCGGTACATTCGGCCACTACATCCACATCAACGGAAGCATCATCCCATTGGATTAATTTCGGATCTCTCTCGGCAGTTACGCGGATGAATTTATCGTTTACATACAACTTTCCGTCTTTTACTTCCACTTTACCGTTGAAACGACCGTGAACTGAATCGTATTTTAATAAATAAGCCAAATGATCTACATCTAATAAATCGTTGATGGCTACTACTTCTACATTATCTCTGTTAAAAGTTTCTCTGAAAACAATTCTTCCAATTCTTCCGAAACCGTTAATTCCTAATTTTACTTTTGACATTTTATCTGTATTTCTGATTAAATTATAATTGATATTGATTTTTGCTATTGGTTAAGTTGACATGATATCGGATACTCTCAACAATTCTCTGTCAATTTCCGAATGACCTTTGATGGCCTGTTCTAATGGAGTTAAAGCCACTTTATCAGCGATTAAACCTACCATAAAATTGGTTTTTCCTTCTAATAAAGATTCCACTGCTTTTACGCCTAAACGCGACGCTAAAACGCGGTCAAAACAAGAAGGCGCACCACCGCGTTGCATGTGTCCTAAAACGGAAACACGAACGTCGTATTCCGGCAGATTGGCTTCTACGTAGTCTTTTAATTCAAATACGTTTTTACCAATTTTATCGCCTTCAGCAATTACCACTATGCTCGACGATTTTCCGGAAGCTTTGCTTTTCTTAAGGGATTCCAACAAACGTTCTAATCCCAAATCTTCTTCAGGAATCAAAATTTCTTCTGCTCCTGCACCGATTCCGGCATTCAAAGCAATATGACCCGCATCGCGTCCCATTACTTCTACAAAAAACAAACGGTTATGTGAACTGGCGGTATCTCTGATTTTATCGATTACTTCAACTACTGTATTTAAGGCAGTATCATAACCCAAAGTATGGCTGGTTCCGAAGATATCATTATCAATGGTACCCGGAATACCCATTACCGGAAAGTCGAATTCATTATTGAACACTTCCGCTCCGGTAAAAGAACCGTCTCCACCGATAACCACCAAAGCATCTACTCCGGCATTTTTTAAATTTTGATAGGCTTTTTGACGACCTTCCTGTGTCATGAATTCTTTAGAACGCGCCGATTTCAAAATAGTCCCGCCTTTGTTTACAATATTGTTTACACTACGCGGACCCATTTCTTTAAAATCGCCTTCAATCATTCCTTGGTATCCTCTGTAAATTCCGATACATTCCACATTGTGGTAAGCACAAGTTCTTACTACAGATCGGATAGCGGCGTTCATACCGGGAGAATCACCTCCGGAAGTAAGCACCCCTATTTTTTTTATATTTTTAGACATATTTGATGTATTAAAATGTAAAATTAGCAAAGAGAGTGTAGTTTTTTACCCATATTATCAAGATATTAATAATATGACTAAAATTCAATCGTTTTCGTTGATAAGTTTTTTATTTGGGCTGTAGAAAAGAAAGTGAAAAGCTAATCTTCGGTAGGAATAGCTTCTTTGTTTGTGGAGGATTCGGGTTTCTTTTTGTCTTTTTCTTCCCCTTTTTTCGGCTTCATATTCATCCCATCCGGAAACATTTCAGAATCGTGATCGTCATGATTTTCTGTTTTAACACGGTCTAATTTAGCATTCTTGAAAATCTTGTTGATGAGTTCCTTCATAGTATCAAAATCAACCTCATAAGACATTCCAATGCCTTGGGTATATCCAATACCTTGTCCTATATAAGTGATATCATTCTCTCGGTTGAATACACGCATGTTCAATGTACCGTCTTCGTTCACACGGTATTGCACTTCCACATCACCTACTATAGCGGTTTCGGATATACCGCCAACCGGAACCCCTACTTTACCGTTAACGGTTATGCGGTCGTTGATTTTTGAGGAAACGGTTACTCCTATTCTACCATCGGTTTGTTGTCCTGTCGCTGTTCGGTCGGCCACCACATATTCAGGAGCAATTGAAATTTTATCATTGTCGCCCGAGAATATTTCTTTGAATAAGCTACTTGCTTTCTCATACAAGTTATTGGACAACTGGTTTTGGTTGACTCCTTCCTGACTCAAGAAACTACCGGTAGATAGCAAATAAAGTGCTTGTGTTTGGCGCTTGTCTTTATCGTCGAGCTGGTATTGAATTTCAGATTTTAAAGTACTGCCGACCGTAGGGAAATTAATATTGAAATCGGGTTCCGGACTGGATAAGCTTCCTTTTACACCTATCACAACTTCTACATCAACCTTTTTATTGAAAGACGGATTATCAATCAATACTGAAGGATTGGCCGTGGTATTGTAAACCGCTTCCAAATTGAGTGTAGCCGCCATCGGGTCGCCTGACCAAATAATGGAACCTCCTTTTTTTACTTCAAATTTCTTATCGATTAAACCACCGTATTTGAAATTATAAGAACCCTCTAAGGCTATAAAATCTCCAAACATTTCAAACTTACCCATCGTATTGATTCGGAACAACAAGGTTCCGTATCCTTTGCCTTTCATTCCGTGGCCGGAATCACGATCCAAAATCACTTCAATATCGGCGTCTTTTGTAATTTCAAAGTTAAAATCAAGTTCAAGTCCGTTATACTTTTTATTCTGCACCAACTTATCCTTGTTGTTCTTAATTTTTTCAGCCGGTGTTTTGAAATGAATAAAACTGTTTTCTTCTACGGATTCGGCTTCATTTATTGGAATCTTTACATCAGTTCCTTTTGCAGATTCGGCATTTACCGTAATCATTAAACTTTCGGTTGGTCCTTTTACAGTGGCCGAACCATTCATAAAAGCTTGACCGAAATAGGCCGCATCTTCATGGTCTTTTGTATCGAGTGCCAGGAGTCGATTAGAATTTACTGCCAAATCCAATTGCCAATCACCAAACTGTTTGTGTTTGATAAAACCGCTTAAACTTCCCTGAGTATCAAACTTAGTATCGGTAATGGTTGTTTCCCGGATGATAAACTTGTTCTCGGTCACGTCGACTATAGAATTGTTTACAAACTGATAATCCGTGTTCAGATACGGGATGGTTAATCCGGCTTCATTGATGAAAAGTCGGCCATTGTAATCCAAGCTGTTGATGTTACCGTCTATTCGTGCGTTTCCGGAGGCAAATCCTCGAATGTTAGTAATAACATCGCCACCGATTTTACTTAAAATTCCCAGATTAAATTTATCAAAACTCAAATCGACGTCCAACAAAGTTTGGTCATCTACAATTTCGAGTTTTCCGTCGGCTTCAAAGGAATCAAAATTTTCATTTTCCAGATTGGAAGTCAAATAAAATTTCTTGAGCGATTCATCTCCCGAGATATTCAAGTTGAGTTTTCCTAAGGCTATACCATTAACCGACAAACTGTCGATTTGCAAGGTTGATGTTGGCTGAAAAACCGTATTGGTTTGTTTGAAGTTTATATTCCCGTCCAAAATTCCGTCAAAGCGAAACTTTTCGACATCGGGTGTCACTTTATTCAGATTGACATCCTTGAAAGTGAGTTGCAAATCTTTATTGACTTTATCGGCTATCAATCCCACAAAATTGATACTCTGATTTTCGTGTGAAAGGATTAAATCTTGGAAAGAAAAATTGGTCAGTTTTTTATCGAAAACAATCTTATTTTCTTTCAAGTCATCTTTTTCATTGAGATACCAAAGATAGTCTTTGAATTGCAACTCCGATTTGGTGAAACCCACCACATTTTTGTTTTCGTTGTTGATGGTATGGTAAAAATTCAGGTTGTAAAAATCCAGTCCTTTTTTACCGCCTTTGAACTCGGTTCTGAATTGCAAAGTATCATTAGCAAAGGTATTAATCATACTGAAATCCCTGATTTTGTAGTGCTTTGTTTTGATAGAATCCATTTGAACGTAAGCGTTGTACAATGGGTTTTGGTTGTCGACTTGCAAAGTCACGTTGTCGAAAACATTCTCATAAGCGGTGACTTGCTTAGAATTAAAATCGAGGTTAAAACTCTTACTGTCGGAACCAATATTTCCTTTTAATTGGGTATTGGAAGACAACGAAATATCGGGATTAAAAATCTCAATTATCTTACTGTGAATATCAAAATTGAATTTCATGTACTGACCGGGCAAAACTTTGTTTGGTTTGTAATTAGCATAAAAACTGCCCAGTGAGTTTTCAACCATTTCTTGCACCTGATTGAACTTGTACTTACCAACCACCGCACCTTGAATTGCATCAGGTGAATTGACAATTATGGTTCTTTCTCCGGATTGATCAAAGCTCGAATTGATTTCCAACAAATCGACAAAATAGATGTCTTTTTTGTTTTGGTAGGAAGCGTTGGATAATACCAAATTCCCCTTCAAATTATCAAACGAATTCCCGGTAGCCTTTACTACGATATCGCCTTTGAAAACAGCGATTGAATCTTTAATAAAATTGAGTTTATCGAGGTTTACGTAATCAATTTTACTGTGGAAATCATAAATGTTTTCCTTGGCAGATAAATCTACTGTTCCGTTGAAATCCATGTACAGATTCGGGTCGTTTGCAATTACTTTTCCGGAAAATATGGGTTGTTTGAACTTTCCGTCCACAATAATGTTACTGTAGTTGTAGTTGTTGAATTTCAGCTTGTAAATATCGCCTACAAAGGCAGTATTCAAGTATTTTTGAGTAAACCCTTGCCCTTCTATATCCAAATCGAGACTGGCTTTACCGATAGTTTTGTCGTTTATCAAGGTTCCGATGTCAAAATTATCTAAGATAACATAGCCTTTGTATTTGGCGTTGTCGATGTTATCAATATCAGACATTTTCAAACTGGATTCTACCAATCCCAATGCGGTATTCATTACAAAATCGGCATCGATGTGTTTTTGAGTAACCTCAGCTTCGCCCGTAAATTGAAACTGTCCGAGTTTTTGTAAAGATGTTGGCAATTTTTTACCGAGTATGTTCGGCAATAACTTCGTCAAATCGTTGTAATTGGAAGAGATTTTATCAAAATCGCCTTTCATGTAAAACTCGCCCGGACTGCGCGGAAATAGGTTTTTAAAATTGACATCGCCGCGAATAATTGAGTTTTTATCGTCTCTCAAGTACAAATTAGTCGCCACAAAATTGTTCAGCGTTCCTTTGATTTTCGATTTTAAAAAGAAGGTTTTGTCCTTACCCAACTCTGCATAAAAATGACGAATATCGTTAGTGGCAATACTCGCTTTGTCTAAGGCAACATCAAAAACCACTTTGTTGTTGAAGTTACTGAAATCTTTGTTTTCACGACTGTAACTCAGCACCACTTTACCTTCCAAATACGATTCATCGGTTTTAAGTGTCAGGTTTTCCAAACTGATGTTTTTCTTGGTATACCCAAAATCGGCCGTCAAATTTTTCACCCACAAACCGCGATGGTCTTGAAACGACATTTCAGCAATTTGAGCTGTTACATTCGGTCCTTTGATTTTGAATTGCTTCAGATGAGCATTGAGCTTGGTAAAATCGGCATCTTTAGGAATCGCTCTGTTGTAATCGGTTATCGTAAAGTGAGAATTCTTCACATACACATTGGTCGAAGTCATCAAAAATTTCCCCGAACCCGGTTTGCCATCGTCAAAAGCAGCTACAAACAAATCCAGATTGGTATCTTTTTCCTTTTTATAATTTACGATGTTCAAGGTCAACTTGTCAAACCGCAAATCCCCGAATCGGAGTTTACCATCGACTAAATTCTTGAAATCTAAAATACTGGTCTTAATCCTGTCGGCATAAATCAAAGTGTCATTATGATGGTCTAACACCAAAACGGTCTTCAGTTTCACGCCGCCAAAAACGGTAATCGCTACTTCATCAATATTGATGTTGGTACCGAAATCTTCGTTGAGCTTATCGGTAGCATAATGGGCAATTTTGGTTTGCACTACCGGAAGTGAAAGCGCAATAGCCAACAAAAGCAAAAGCAAAAGCAACACGGCTAAGGTGCGCAATACAATCTTTCTGACTTTGATGAGCTTGCTATTTTTTTTATTTTTTTCCAAATGGTGTACTGACTTAGGAAAGAAAATTACCTTTGCAAAAAATCAGTACTTTTGATTTTTTGTAGGCTTGTCAAATATAAATCAAAATTTGTGCCTTTTATGCATACCGAAGAAGTTTTTATTCTGGCCATTGAAAGTTCGTGCGATGACACTGCGGCTGCGGTTTTGCGCAACAACAAAGTGTTGTCGAACGTAGTTGCCAGACAAAGCATACATGAAGAATACGGTGGTGTGATTCCGGAATTAGCTTCGCGGGCACACCAACAAAATATCGTTCCGGTGATAGACGTTGCTTTGAAAAAAGCCGGCATTACCAAAGAACAACTGTCGGCCATAGCCTTTACGCAAGGTCCGGGTTTGATGGGTTCGTTGTTGGTAGGCGGTTCTTTTGCCAAATCGTTAGCCATGGCGCTAAACATTCCGCTGATAGCCATAAACCACATGCAAGCGCACATTTTGGCACATTTTATAGACGAAGAAGGTTTTGACAAACCCGAATTTCCGTTTTTGGCGTTGACCATTTCGGGTGGACATACCCAAATTGTGCAGGTGAACGATTATTTTTCGATGGACATTATAGGCGAAACAACCGATGATGCTGTAGGCGAAGCTTTTGATAAAACCGCTAAAATATTAGGTTTACCTTATCCCGGCGGCCCGTTAATTGACCAGTTTGCGAAAGAAGGCAATCCGAAAAAATTCGCTTTTACCAAACCAAAAGTAGACGGATTGGACTTTAGTTTTTCGGGGTTGAAAACCCAAATTTTGTACTTCATTCAGAAAAATGTTCAGGCTAATCCTGATTTTGTAGAAGAAAACAAACACGATATTTGTGCTTCAGTGCAAAACATCATTATCGAGATTTTGATGGACAAGTTGAAGATGGCTGTCGCGCAAACCGGTATCAAGCAAATTGCTATTGGCGGCGGAGTTTCGGCCAATTCCGGCATTCGCAATACCTTAAAAGCTGCTGAAGGCAAATACGGTTGGAAAACTTACATTCCGAAATTTGAGTATACTACAGACAATGCCGCTATGATTGGGATTGTGGGTTATCAAAAATATTTACAGGATCAATTCACCGATTCGACTGTAGTGTCTAAAGCCCGAATTGAATTTTAAGCCATGCAACTATTTTACAATCCAAACATCAACGAAAAAGCTACTTCATTTGTATTTGACAAAGAAGAAAGCAAGCATATTGTAAAAGTCTTGCGCAAAAAAGAAGGCGACATTTTATTCGTAACCAATGGATTGGGTTTTTTATTCACCACTGAAATCACGTTGGCTTCCGACAGTAAATGCACCGTCAAAATCAACACTTTCGAACACCAAGAAGCACCGAAATACCATTTGCATTTGGCTGTCGCACCTACCAAAATGAACGAACGCTACGAATGGTTTTTAGAAAAAGCCACTGAAATAGGCATACAGGAAATCACACCCATTATTTGTGACCATTCCGAGCGAAAAGTGATTAAAACTGATCGATTTCAGAAGATTTTGGAAAGTGCTATGAAGCAATCACTGCATTATTACTTACCTAAATTAAACGACGCCATTCTTTTCAAAGACTTTCTTAAAAAAGAATTCAGCGGACAAAAATTCATTGCGCATTGTGAAACAACCGATAAAAAATCGTTGAAAAACGAATTGCAAATTCAAAAAGATGTGTTGATTTTAATTGGTCCGGAAGGTGATTTTTCTGTTAAAGAAATCCAATTGGCGCTCGAACAACATTTTATTCCTGTATCTTTGGGACAAACGCGATTACGAACCGAAACCGCAGCCATAGTGGCTTGCCATAGTGTAGTATTTAAGAATGAAGATTAACGATTTTTGATTTCAGATTTATGAAAAAAATTGGATGGCTTTTTATTTTGATAAGCTCATTGGGATTTTCTCAAGAAATAGCCTTGCTAAAGTACAATGGCGGTGGTGATTGGTATGCTAATCCAACATCGTTACCTAACTTAATCAAATTTGCCAATCAAACCATTAATACCAACATTAAATCAAAACCGGCCACAGTAGAACCCGGAAGTCCTGATATTTTTGGGTACCCATTCGTACATATGACAGGACACGGCAATGTGGTGTTTAGCGATGCAGAAATTGTGAACCTGAGAAACTATTTACTTTCCGGTGGTTTTTTACATGCCGATGACAATTATGGGATGGACCAATACATTCGCAGAGAAATCAAACGCATCTTCCCTAATCAGGATTTGGTTGAAATTCCGGCTAATCACCCCATTTTTCAAAAACCCTATGTTTTCGCTTCAGGCTTACCAAAAATTCATGAACACGACAACAAAAGACCACAAGCTTACGGCATTTTTGTTGACAATCGCCTGATTTTATTATACACCTACGAATGTGATTTAGGCGATGGTTGGGAAGATGCTGAAGTACACAACAATCCCAAGGAAGTTAGAGAAAAAGCCCTAAAAATGGGTGCTAATATTCTAAACTACATCTTTAACAATTAATCTTTTTCTTTCTTTTTTTCTTATCGGAAGTCATTATTCTTAAAAAAGAGTGATGTTCATCGATTTGTTGAAAACTTACTTTGTATTATTTTTATTTAAAAAAGTAATTCTATAAAATTGCAATAACTATTTAACCAAATTTTTATAGAATTATGAAAAAAATCTGTTTATCATTAACAGCTTTATTATTGCTGTTTTCTTGTCAAGAAGACGAAAAAAGCAATAATACCGATGCCAGAGTAGCCAAAAGAACTTGTGTTTCTCATGAAGTTTTAGAAAGACAATTACAAGAAAACCCAAGTTTGGCCATTAAAATGAATGAAATTGAGGCTTTCACTGAAAACGCAATACAACAGGGTCGTTTGGTAAACGGAAAAATTGAAATTCCGGTTGTCTTCAATGTATTGTACAGAACAGCAGCCGAGAATATCTCTGATGCCCAATTACAATCTCAAATTAACGTATTAAATGCTGACTTCAATGCTGCTAATGCCGACTTCAATCAGGTACCGGCTTTGTTTTCCGGAGTTAAGGCCAATGTTGGAATTACGTTTGTCTTAGATCAGGTAATCAGAAAATCAACAACCAAAACCTCTTGGGGAACAAGAGATGCCATGAAGAAATCTAAACAAGGCGGAATCAACCCAACTTCTCCAACAACCAAATTGAACTTTTGGGTTTGTACTATTGGCGGTGGCATCTTGGGTTATGCACAATTCCCCGGAGGCGCTTCTGCTACGGATGGTGTAGTAGTTGATTCTAAATATGTTGGAGTAACCAGTAATTCAGGTGCTTCTTATCCTTATAACTTAGGAAGAACGGCTACCCATGAAGTTGGCCACTGGTTAAACTTACGCCACATTTGGGGTGATGCCAACTGCGGAAGCGACTTAGTAGCAGATACTCCTACTCACAACACAGCCAATTACGGAGTGCCAACTTATCCTCATTACAGCACTTGTACCGGAACACCTGTTGAAATGACCATGAACTATATGGACTATACAGACGACAGAGGTATGTATATGTTTACAGCCGGACAAAAATCCAGAATTGATGCTATCTTTGTTTCAGGTGGTGCACGATTCTCCTTCGCACAGCCATAATTTTTATTTTTATAATTGGAAAAACTCGTTTGGTTATTCGTAATCGGACGAGTTTTTTTTTACTTTTAAACCAAATTAAAAATCATGGTCACTTCAAAAACAATTGCACTGGGAATCGCAAAAGGTGTCGGCATAATTGTATTAGCTGCTTTAGCCTTATACTTCTTGTATCAAATTCAGGCAGTGATTATCTATTTGGTCGTTGCCTTTATCCTAACCTTGATTGGCAATCCGATTCTTGATTTTTTAAAAAGAAGACTCAAATTCAGTCATCTTATGGCTACTGTAACTACTTTAAGCATTTTCTTGTTGATGATATTCGGATTGATCCTGATGTTTGTTCCGTTGATTGCAGATCAGGGCAACAATCTTTCGCTATTGAATACTGCTGAAATTGAAAAGAACTTATTGGAACTCATCAACAAAATCGTCGTTTTTTTAGAAAGCCACAATATTAACTCAGACCAATTTTTCAAAGAAGCCGATATCAGTTCTAAGTTGAATTTTAGTTTTATTCCTAACCTTTTTAATGCGGTAGTCGGTACAATAAGTTCTTTTGGAATAGGCGTAGTTTCGGTACTTTTTATCACTTTCTTTTTTTTGAAAGACAGGGTTGCTTTCATCGTGAATGCCAAAAAATTAATTCCTGACGCCCAAGAGGAAAAAATATTGAACTCTTTTGATAAGATTTACACTTTATTATCACGCTATTTTATCGGGTTGTTAATTCAGCTCTCCATAGTCTTTGTTTTATACCTGATTGTATTATTAATTTTTGGGGTGCAAAATGCTGTAGTGATTGCTTTCCTATGCGCCATTTTAAACATTGTTCCTTATATCGGCCCTTTGATTGCTTCGGTAGTAGCGGCCATATTGACCATGTTAGGCAATTTGGGCAGTGACTTTCAAACCCAAATACTGCCACTGACCATTTATGTAATGATTGGCTTTTGGATTGTACAATTGATAGACAACAACGTCACCTCGCCTATCATTTTTTCAAAAAGTGTAAGCTCTCATCCGCTGGAAATCTTTTTGATAGTATTGATTGTAGGCTACCTTTTTGGCATCATCGGAATGATAATCGCTATTCCGTTTTACACCATACTGAAGGTTTTTGGGAAAGAGTTTTATCCCGAAAATAAAATCATCCAATTGCTCACCAAAGACATTTAGCATGGATCATTCCATACTGTCAAAAGTCGTCCAAGACTTTATAAACCGAAATATTACGACTAATGTTAGTGCATTGGCTTTACAGAAAAACCCAATGACAGAGGTCAATTGGACGCTGGTTTTACAACAAATTGCAGCCAAACAAAAGGCTGAGCATAAGTTGCCCACATGGTTTCAAACGCCAAATATTTATTATCCGAGCAAAGTTTCTGTAGAACAAACCTCATCCGAAAAAACAGCCCAATACAAGTCGGGTTTGGTTTCGGGCAAAACATTAATTGACCTAAGTGGTGGTTTTGGTGTTGATGATTTTTACTTTGCCCAACAACTCAAACAAGTGATCCATTGTGAAATTGATGAATCACTCTCTGAAATAGTTCGTTATAACTTTGAGCAACTGAAAGCAAGCAATATCAATTGCATTCCGGGTGATAGTGAAGTCACTCTGAACCAACTGCAAGCTCAATTTGATTGGATTTACATTGATCCTTCTCGAAGAAATGAAGCCAAAGGCAAGGTTTTTATGTTGAAAGATTGCCTACCGAATGTACCGGAAAAATTAGATTACTATTTTGGTTTCACTGCAAACTTAATGATAAAAACCGCTCCAATACTCGATATTACAGCAGGCTTAAGTGAGTTAAGAAACGTAAAAGCCATCCACATTGTGGCTTTGGAAAACGAAGTCAAAGAACTCGTGTGGATTATAGAAAAAGACTGGGTAAAAAGTCCTGAAATTGTTACCGTTAATTTGACCAAAAAACGAACCGAAACCTTTAGTTTTGAATGGAATTCGACTGCAATAGCCGATTATGGAGAGCCATACAAATACTTGTATGAACCCAACGCCGCCATCATGAAATCGGGTGGATTTGATTGGATTTCAGCCCGGTTTAAGATAAAAAAACTTCATCCGCATTCTCATTTATACACATCGGATACTTTGATTGATTTTCCGGGAAGAGTGTTTGCAGTAGATCAAGTTCTGGCTTATCAAAAATCAGATATGAAAATTTTAGTAGGTCAAAAAGCGAATATCTCGGCAAGAAATTTTCCCGATAGTGTAGAAAACATTCGCAAAAAATGGAAAATCAAAGACGGTGGTGATAGTTATAGTTTTTTTACTACCGATATAAATAACCGCAAAATAGTTTTACTTTGCAGCAAATTATAACCTAAATATGAAAAGACTATTCATTGCGATACTATTACTTTTAAATTTTATAGCTTTTGCCCAAAAACCCTGTGAGATAGACCAAAACTTAACCGATAGTTTAGGAACCTTCAAATCCACCAAAGCTTATGTTATTTTTGAACGAAGTTTTGCCGGTAATTCGACCAATATCTTTTTTTCGCTCACCAATAACAATGGTATTTTGGGATTAGAAGTTCAATTTCTGCTAAGAAGTCAAGACTTTATCAAAGCGGCTTGCTTTGATAATAACTCTAAAATTCACCTGCAATTGAGTAATGGTAAAATTGTAACTTTGCTTCACATCGGTGATGAAACTTGCGGTACACTTTTAGTAGGTCAAGACAATGTAAACAATCGTGTTATGACCGGGCGTTTTGTATTTGCCAAAGAAAATTTTGAAGATTTAAAAACTTCACCGGTAACCTTTATGCGGATTAAATTTGCAGGAGAAACGCTGGATTATCCATTCAGAACTGAACTTATTGCAGAAATAGACAAAGTAAAATACGAGCCTGAAAACTACTTTATCAATTATTTGAAATGCTTGGAGAATTAATCTTCACAACGCCATTTTAAATTAGAAACCTCATCGGTCGCACTGTTATCCAAATTATAATGCCACCATTCCGAATCGAAAGATGTGAAGTTGTATTGCAGCATTATGGTTTTTAACAATTGTCGATTGGCTAAAATTTCCGGAGAGAGGTTGGTATAGTTGTGTCCGGCTTCGGGACCGAAAAAATCAAAACCGGTACCCATATTTAATTCCACTCCCAAGGAATCTACCAAAGTAATATCAACCGCACCGCCTTTATTGTGAATGGAACCTTTCTTTGGATTGGCTACATAAGTGGGATTGGGTACAATTTTCCACATTTTTTTTTGGATGGCTAATGGTCTGTAACAATCGTACAATTTAATTCGGTAACCTTTTACTATAAATGCTTTATTGGCTTGCAACAACGACTTTATGGTTTTAACCCTGAGAAAACATTCGTCGCAAGGATAGACTTGTTCTTTGAGAAAATTATCCGCTGTGGCATATTTCATATCGAAGACAAAATCATGACTGTAGTTTTTCAGATTTACAAAAGCATTGTCGTCTTTCTCCAGATTGATATCGAGTAATACCGCTGATTTTTTCGAGCTTAAATAAGACGATTTACAGGAAACCAAAAACACAACCGACAGCAGTATAATAAGTTTCTTCATAGTTAAATTTCATCGCTGGTAAACGTGGTAAAACTTCTTTTTTTGTAAGGCCGTACAATTAATCTGCCTTCACGGTCAAAACGAATGTAATTGTACACCCAATTCATAAAAACAACCGCTTTATTTTTAAAACCGATTAAAGAGAACAAGTGGACAAACATCCAAACAAACCAAGCGAAAATTCCGTTAAAATGGTATTTGGGTAAATCTACTACAGCCAAGTTTCTTCCTATAGTTGCCATCGAACCTTTATCGTGGTATTGAAAAGGTGTCATGATTCGACCACCAATCAATTTGATTAAATTATCGCCTAAAAGTTGGCCTTGCTGAATGGCCGGCTGAGCCATCATGGGGTGTCCTTGCGGATAGTCGGGCGTTTCCATCAGTGCGATATCACCTATGGCAAAAATGTCTTCATATCCTTTAACTTGGTTGAATTCGTTCACCCTGATGCGTTCAACTTTATCCAGTAAAGCCTCTGCTTTTAAACCTCTAATGGCTGCGCCTTGCACTCCGGCGGTCCAAATTACGGTAGCAGTTTCAAAAGTTACATCGGAATTGGTAGTAACCGTTCGCCCGTCGTAATTAGTCACGCGCAAATTTTTCCAAACTTTCACGCCTAAACCGGTTAAAAAGGCTTCGGAAGCGGCTGACGATTTTTCGCTCATCGTGTTCAAAATCCGGTCGCCACTTTGAATCAGATTGATTTCCATTTTGGAGATGTCCAAATCCGGGTAATCTTTTTGCAATATGGCTTTTTTCATTTCGGCTAAAGCACCTGCTAATTCAACACCGGTTGGTCCTGCCCCAACTAAGACAAAGTTCATTAACAAACTCTTTTCGCTTTCTTCCCTTTGCAAAACCGCTTGCTCGAAATTCTCCAAAATCAAACTGCGAATATTTAACGATTGCGGAATTGTCTTCATCGACATGGCGTTGCGCTCAATTTCCTTATTCCCGAAATAATTGGTTTTAGAACCGGTGGCGATTACCAAATAATCATAATGTAAATCGCCTATCTCCGAAATGACTTTCTTTTCTTGGGTATCAATTTCTTTGATGGCTGTTAACCTGAAATAAAAATCAGGGTATTCTTGAATTACTTTTCGGATGGGATAAGCAATCGACCCTGCTTCTAAACCTCCTGTTGCCACTTGATACAACAAGGGCTGAAAGGTGTGGTAATTGTGCTTGTCTAATAAAACAACCTGAACGTTTTTGTTTCTTAATTTCTTGGCCAAAGCAATACCGGCAAAACCGCCACCAATAATTACCACTCGGGGTTTATTTGAAGCTGGTATATTCATAAGTTAGTCTTCATTTGAAAAAGCCACATCGCCTTTCCAATTCATAAAACCACCATCAAGATTATAGGTGTTTTCAAATCCCATTTGATTCATAATCTGACAAGCTTGTGCACTACGTCCTCCGGCTTTACAATATACATAGTATTTTTTGGATTTGTCTAATTCGTCTACGGCATAAATAAAACCTTGTCCTTTGTAAATATCTATATTGATAGCTTTGGGAATATAACCTTCACTGCATTCTTCAGCAGTTCTGACATCTAAAATAACCGCATCCGGATCTCTTTCCAATTGCGCTTTCCAATCTTGTTGTGATAAATTGATCATAGTATTTTTATTAACTTAACAAATATAGCGCATTTCTCTGTTGGGCAAAACCATTTAAAACCCTATTCTACTCGGTTTTTTTAAAAATTAACAAAAAAATAACAAAACATTTGTATATACAAATAAAAATGTTTTTACATTTGTATCTACAAATATTGTAATAGTAATTATGAAGATCGAAGAAGTCATAAAATCAAATGTAGCGTTGAAAGATGCCAAAAAGGTGATTTTAAACATCATTTACACACAAAACGTGTTAAGTGACAAATTCAACGAAATTCTCAAGCCATACGACTTATCAAGCGAACAATACAATGTATTGCGCATATTGAGAGGACAAAAAGGCAATCCGGCCAATATGTGTATCATCCAAGAACGTATGTTGGCTAAAAACAGTAACACTACTCGATTGATTGACAAACTATTGTTGAAAGACTTAGTAACTCGAGAAGTTTGTCCGGATAACCGTCGTAAAATTGAAGTCTTAATCACCCAAAAAGGCTTGGATGTTTTAACAATGCTCGATCCAAAAGTGGATGAACACGAACAGCAATTTGCCAACAACCTAACCGAGGAAGAGCTAAACCTTTTGAATAGCTTATTAGAAAAATACAGAACATTAATTTAATTCCATATTGCTATGAGTAACTTTATAAAAAATGCCAATTGGCGCTATGCCACCAAAAAATTTGATGCCACTAAAAAAGTATCGGATACCGATTTACAAACCTTAAAAGATGCTATTCGATTGAGCGCTTCCTCTTACGGCTTGCAACCTTACCAAGTTATTTTGGTTGAGAATCCTGAATTGAGAGCCCAATTGCAACCGGCTGCTTGGGGACAAGCGCAAATTGTTGATGCTTCTCATGTTTTGGTATTTGCTAATGTTACCAATATTGGAGATGCTGAAATCGATGCTTACTTAAACAACATGGCTGAAACCAGAGGCTTACCATTAGATGCTTTGCAAGGATATGGCGACTTTATGAAATCAAAAATCAGTTCGCTATCGGCTGAACAAAAAAACACCTGGACTTCCAAGCAAACCTACCTTGCCTTGGGCAACTTGTTGAATGCAGCAGCCGAGTTAAACATCGACGTAACGCCTATGGAAGGTTTTGAACCGGAAAAAGTAAATGAGATTTTAGGGCTTAATGAAAAAGGCTTAAACGCCAGTCTAATTGCAACCATTGGTTACCGTCACGCAGAAGATGCCACCCAAAACTACGCTAAAGTGCGTAAATCAGAACAAGAATTATTTATCAATTTATAATCAATAACTAAAAATTACTTACAATGAAAAATTTAAAAACTATGGCTCTTGCCTTATTCGTAGCTTTCGGAGTTTCAACAGCTACAGCTCAAAACAAAAAAATCAACGTTGAAAAAAGTACCATCAATTGGGTTGGTAAAAAAGTAACCGGTGAACACAGCGGAACCATTAATTTCCAAGAAGGTATGTTGATTTTTAAAGGTCAAAAAGTAGCCGGAGGTAACTTTACGGTAGACATGACTTCTATCAACACAACTGATTTAACCGGAGAATGGAAAGCTAAATTAGACGGACACCTAAAAGCTGATGATTTCTTTGGAACTGACAAATTCAAAACAGCGACTTTGAAATTCACAAAAATTGCTGACAAAGGAAACGGAGTATACGGAATTACAGCCGATTTAACCATCAAAGGCATCACCAAACCGGTTACCTTCGACTTAAACGTTAAAGGAAATAATGCTACTGCTACAGTAGTAGTAGATCGCGCTAAATACGATATCAAATACGGCTCTAAAAGTTTCTTCGAAGGTTTAGGAGACAAAACCATCTACGATGAATTCGAATTAAAGGTTAGCTTACAATTTTAATTCAGGGAAACATTGTTATGAAATAAAAACCTCGAAAGTAAGTTTCGAGGTTTTTTTATGTCTAAAATTATCCCATCTTTGCTTTAATTGATGTATCGAACATGAAAGAGATTGTTGTTATTGATAATTACGATAGCTTTACTTACAATTTGGTTCATTATTTAGAAGGCTTGGGAGCTCATGTTACCACTTATCGAAATAATGAATTTGAAATTGAAGATTTAAAATCATTTGATAAAATCCTTTTATCGCCTGGTCCGGGCATCCCCAAAGAGGCCGGATTACTTAATACTGTTATTGAACATTACTGCACTTCCAAAAGTATTTTAGGGATTTGTTTGGGTATGCAAGCTATTGGAGAAGTCTTTGGCGGAAGGTTGAACAATCTGGATAAAGTATATCACGGCGTAGCAACAAAAATAACACAAACCACAACCAACGAAAACCTATTCAACTCGCTGCCCACATCATTTTACGTTGGCAGATACCATTCATGGGTAGTGAGTAACACAAATTTTCCTGAATCATTAGAGATTACCGCATTAGATGAAAACGGCGAAATTATGGCACTAAGACATCGCATTTATGCAGTTAAAGGTGTGCAATTCCATCCGGAAAGCATTTTGACACCTGAAGGTAAAACCATTTTAAAAAACTGGTTAGAAGAATAAAAAAACAAATACAATCTATTAAATTGAAAATTAACACATTAAAGTAATTGATTTAATATTTAACTTTAAATTAAAACTTCAAGTTCCTTTCCAAAAACCACAACAGAGTAAAACACCTTTTTAAGTTTCGTGCTGAAGCCAAAAATCTTGGGTTTTTAATAATCAAAGCTAAAAAAACAGTTAAATCAACATCGATTTAAAGCTGTATTATTTATATGAGATTTAACTTTATATAATTAAAATCAAAATCCTGAAAAACAATTTATTAAATTTCAATAATAGATTTTAACTATACCGAATCCCTTCAAACCGAAAAGCACCTCAAAAAACCGCTAACCACTTAGTTATCAACATTTTTGCGTAATTTCAAAAGAAATCCCTAAATTTGATAAACATCAAGCAAAACATCCAACTCAAAACTATACAAAAATGGGACTTTTCAATAATCACGAGAAAAAAGTTATCGCAGAACTTTGCAAAAAAAGCGAAGACATCAGTAATGACATCAGCAAAGAGATTAATGAATTGCTGGATGATTTAAAAACCGAGTATGAAGAAAACAAAATAGTTTTGAAAGAGTTCAATGATTTTGTCAATGAGCTCGAAAACAAACTTTCCCCACAAGACCTAGAAAAATTGCACTCGTTCTCTACCCGATTATACAAAGTTAAACGCTGTGCTAAAAAAGGCGTGGAAGCCATGAGAGAATTGGCCAGAGATCAACGTAAAGCCGCTAATGAAACGCTTAGAGAATACCAAGAATACTTGTATTTGTAGCTATCGGGTAAAAACTAAAGTATTCCCTTTACTCAAATTAACATCAAAAGCATAGCCTTCGTAATTAAATCCTTTTAAATCATCTATGGTCTCAGCATTGGTATCAATAATGTAGCGAACCATCAACCCTCTGGCTTTTTTAGCAAAAAAACTAATCATTTTGAGCTTACCATCTTTGTAATCTTTAAACTCAGGGGTAATTACGGGCACTTTTAAGGCTTTAGCATCAACAGCGCTAAAGTATTCGTTACTGGCTAAATTGAGAAACAACTCGTCGTTTTGCAATTCGTCGTTTAAAGCTTTGGTGATGGTTTTCTTCCAAAACTCATACAGGTTTTTGTTTTTACCTATCGGCATGGCCGTACCCATTTCCAAACGATAAGCCTGCATTAAATCGAGTGGTCTAAGCAAACCGTAAAGCCCTGATAAAATTCGGAGTTTATCTTGTAATACAGACAGTTTCTCTGCAGGCAAGCTATAAACATCCAATCCGGTATAAACATCTCCGTCAAAAGCAAAAACAGCCGGCCTTGCATTTTCAGGCGTAAAAGGAAGTTGCCAATCCTGATTGCGCTGCCAATTGAGTTCAGCTAATTTTTCGGATATATCCATTAAAACCGATAATTGACTTGGCTTTTTCTTCTTCAAAGTATTTTGAATAGTTGCCGCTTGTTTTAAAAACTGCGCTTCAGTATAAGTGTCAATAGGCAAAGTTTTGTCGAAATTTAACGATTTGGCCGGTGAGATAACAATTTTCATTGCAAGTGTTTTTAAGAATTCCAAAAATACAAATTAGACCTCTAAATCCGACGGTAAAAAAAATGAATACTTTCGATAGTAATATCAATAGAATTGATATTATCAAAATGTTAATCTGTTAGGCTTAGACTATTGAAAACAGTACATTGCTGACTCAAAAAAAGGTATGCGAAAAACGTTAATCTTACTTAGTATTTTTTTTCTTGTCTCCTGCAAAACAAAAAAAGGGGCGACAGAAACTGCAATCACCGAAAAAAGAACCGCTGTTGTTTTGAAGCCGGAAGAAGTTGATAATGCCAAAAAATCTCGAGCTTACGACTTAGGCAAAAGAGTATTAGAGGCTTGTAACACATCCAGATTCAAGGCATTTACTCCTACCGAAGCAACACCAAAAGTAATCGCTAATGCTACTGCTGAAAAAATCTCGGCCACTTGTCGTAAAATCATATTGAGAAATGGAAAATTTATAGGTTTAAATCTAATAGAAGTAATTTATAATGAAGTAGATAATGAATATTTATTCAGGTATGACATTAAATATGAAAAGACTCTTTTTAAACGGGAACTAAGGGTTACGATTAATTCAGAAAACAAAGTCTCTGCTCTATCTACAAAAGAAATAAAAACCAAACCGCTGTAAACCTTTTGTTGTTTTCGGCTATTTATCGTAAATTAACCCAATCATCTACACCTAAAAAATCATCTTATGAATTCATTGTGGGAAAAAATCATCATTGAAACCATACTAAAAAAACCACGCAAAAAGAGAGGCAAAACCAAGAGCTATTCCAAGTACGAATTAGCCAAAGGCTATCGTGAATTCATTATACTAGCCAAAAGAAATTCTAAAGATTTTATATTGATTACTTTAGGGATTTTTTCCGCTTCTTTTGGATTCAAAGGCTTTCTACTCACCAACCACTTCATAGACGGTGGCGCTACCGGTATTTCATTATTAATTTCAATTCTAACCAAAACACCATTGTACTTACTTATTATTGGGGTAAATTTACCATTTGTGATAATGGGATACCGAGTCATGGGCAAAGCTTTTGCCATTAAAACTGCTTTAGCTATTTCAGGATTAGCTGTTTGTTTGGCCACTGTAACTTTTCCCAATGTTACCAACGACAATCTTTTGGTTGCCGTTTTTGGCGGCTTTTTTCTTGGTGCAGGCATTGGTTTATCAGTAAGAGGTGGTGCCGTTATTGATGGTACCGAAGTATTGGCCATCTACTTGAGTAGAAAGTTTGGGACTACTATAGGTGACATTATTATTATCATCAATATTCTTATCTTCTCTGCTGCAGCTTATTTTTTAGGGATTGAAGTCGCATTATACTCAATGATAACTTACCTGGCAGCTTCCAAGACATTGGATTTTATTGTTGAAGGTATCGATGAATATATCGGAGTAACAATCGTTTCCTCCAAAAGCAACGAAATTCGACAAATGATTATTGAAGTGATGGGCCGGGGAGTTACAGTTTACAGTGGCAAACGTGGTTATGGCAAACGTGGAGAAACTAAAGAAACCGAAATCATTTATACCGTAATCACTCGTCTGGAATTGAACAAACTCAATACTGAAATTGAAAAAATCGAACCCGATGCTTTTGTGGTAATGAACAGCATCAAGGACACTAAAGGAGGAATGATTAAAAAAAGACCTTTAAAGCATTAGAAAAGCAAAAACACCACCATAACCAATGTTTAAAAAAATTAAACTAATTCATCAAAATACAATATTTATGTTTTTGATTTTTACAGCTTTAAGTTGTAAAAAAGAAAATAAAGATATTAACTCCCCTGACCTTAAACCCAACAAAGAAACTCAAACAAAATCCATTCATATCGGAAATTGTTACAAGGCTAATTTAGAGGGTAACATTATTGAGTTACAAGTTCAATACGACGACAATAATGTTAGCGGAACACTTACTTATGCTTTTGAAGGTAAAGAAGTTTCTCAAGGAACGTTTAAAGGAAAAATGAAAAAAAACATTCTGATAGCAGATTATGTTTATCTGTCAGAAAATAAAACACGAGAGCGCCAAATAGCCTTTAAAATGATTAATCATCAGTTTGTTGAAGGTTATGGTGAGCGATTGGAAAATAGTACTAAGTTTAAAGACATTTCTAAGTTGAAATTCAATTCCAATATGCCGTTAAAAAAGGTTGACTGCCCATAGTTATGAAAGAAAGAGCACAAACCCGACAAGAAGAATTAGCCAATGCCTTAACGCACGGATTAGGTGTTTTACTGTGTGTATTGGCTATGCCTGTTGTTTTATCCATTACCTACAACAATAATGACATGACAGCTTTTTATGCTGTTGCGGCTTTTGCTGTTGGTGTATTATTGGTTTACAGTTCATCAACCTTATATCATTTTGTTCAGGAAAAGAAAATCAAAAACATCCTCAAAATTGCCGACCACATCAGTATTTATTTTCTTATTGCCGGAACTTACACTCCGCTGATGATTAAATACCTCCCGCATTCAACTGCTTTTGTCTTTTTAACCACGATGTGGAGTGTAGTTATTTTTGGTACACTTTTTAAAATTTTCTTTATCCATAAATTCGAATGGTTTTCGGTTATATTATACTTGGTAATGGGCTGGATGATTGTTTTTGTGATAAAACCTCTTATCAATAATGTTCCCTTAACTGTTTTTTGGTGGATTTTAAGCGGTGGCTTAAGCTATACTTTAGGCGTTTACTTTTATGTTAAAAGTCACAAACCCTACTTCCACGCTATATGGCATGTTTTTGTACTCCTCGGAACTATAATGCATTTTATAGCCATTTGTAAAAGTCTGTAAGCCATGGAAATATTCATCATTTCTATTACTGCTTTCTTGGTTGCTGTTTTAACCTTTTTTTCCGGTTTCGGATTGGGTACAATCTTAACCCCGGTATTTATGATTTTCTTTCCAACCAACATTGCTATTGGCTTAACCGGTGTAGTTCATTTTTTCAACAATGTTTTCAAGCTATTTTTAGTAGGCAATAAAGCTGACAAAACGGTAATCTTTCGCTTCGGAATACCTGCCGTTATTGCCGCTGCTTTGGGATCGTGGTTACTTTTGAATCTATCCTATACCCAACCCCTATTCAGCTATACATTAGGCAACAAACTCATTGCCGTTTATCCGGTGAAATTTATCATTGCGCTTCTATTGATTGTATTTGCTTGTATTGATCTTATCCCCTATTTCAACCGTTTGGAATTTGGAAAAGAAAAATTACCTGTTGGCGGAGCATTGAGTGGTTTTTTTGGAGGGTTAGCCGGAGTTCAAGGTGCTTTAAGAAGTGCTTTTTTAATTAAAGTAGGATTATCCAAGGAAGCGTTTATAGCTACAACCGTTGTAGTTTCTACTTTAGTTGACATTACCAGATTGAGCATATACACTACCCAATTCAATAAAGCCGGTCTTACCGAAAATTTGCCTTTGGTAATTTGCGCTACTTTATCAGCAATATCAGGTGCTTATCTTGGCAATAGATTATTAAAGAAAGTAACACTCCAATTCATAAAAACCACTGTTGCTTTGTTACTAATACTTGTCTCAATTGGTTTAGGTTCCGGATTAATTTAAAACAGCATGTTTTCTTAACCTTTTCATAAACCAATTGAAACAAATATCCCATCTCAGTATTTTAATTTTATATTAAAACGCAACATTATGGAAATCAATTGGATTATTATAGGAATAGTAGCAGCAACACTATTAGCTTTGATTGTTTATCTTGTCAAACAAAATCAAAAAGACCAGCAAAAAGTTACCCGTCACTTCAACGCTGACACCACTGAATTGTCTGAAGAAGAAGATGAGCTCAACAACAATTAGCTTGTACTAACTTCTTGCAAAGAAAACCATTATCAGTTCGAGAGTCGGCTACAACAGTAAAATGGCTTTCAGAATCGACAATACTTCTCTATATTTGCTATAACTAAATCGATATAGTAATGGAAGAATGCATTTCGGTATTTGATATGCTAAAAATTGGGGTCGGACCATCGAGTTCTCATACTTTAGGCCCATGGCGTGCAGCTGAACGTTTTTTAAACGAGTTAAAAGAAGCTGACAAGTTAAGTAAAGTCGCCCATATTAAAGTCGATTTATACGGTTCTCTGTCACTTACGGGTAAAGGTCACGCCACAGATTATGCTGTAATGCTTGGATTAAGCGGACAAGATCCGGAGTACATACCGGTACATAATATTGATAGCATCATCCAAGCCATTAAAAAAACCAACAGGATTAATTTAGCTAATACAATGCTAATTCCGTTTAATCCGGAAACTGACATTGTTTTCAATAAAAACTTTTTACCCTTCCATGCTAATGGCATGTCGTTTACTGCAACCACCAATGATGGTAAAACTATAGAATCTACCTTCTACTCTATTGGTGGTGGATTTGTGGTGAAAGAAGAACGTGTCAATGCCAAAAAGAAGCACGAAATCAAATGTGCGTTTCCGTTTCAAATTCAGAATGCAGCCGAATTGTTAGAGTACACCATCAAAGAAAACAAATCCATTTCTGAAATTGTTTACGCTAATGAAATATCTATGCGTACCGAAACCGAAGTTCACCATGAGCTCCTTCGAATTTGGAACACCATGTTGGAATGCATGTACATAGGCTGTCACTCTGAAGGTATTTTACCGGGCGGATTAAACGTTCGTCGTCGAGCATTCGACATGCACCAAAACCTCATCGGTTTAGCCAACTATAATTCCCCACAAGAATGGCTGGAAACCATCCGCAAAACCGAAGTAAAATTCCGCCAAATCCTAAAATGGGTTTCTTGTTTTGCACTCGCTGTAAACGAAGTTAATGCCGCATTAGGCCGAGTAGTAACCGCACCAACCAACGGAAGCGCAGGTGTAATCCCGGCTGTATTGATGTATTATATGGTAATTGAAAACCACCAAGCCGATGAAAAGCATATCAAGCAATTCCTAATGGTAGCCGGAGAAATAGGCAGTATCTTTAAAAAAGGCTCTACCATTTCTGCCGCTATGGGCGGTTGTCAAGCCGAAATCGGCGTATCTTCAGCTATGGCGGCCGGCGCTTTGTGCGAAGTTATGGGTGGCACTCCTGAGCAAGTATTAATGGCGGCCGAAATCGCCATGGAACATCATTTGGGCTTAACTTGCGATCCTATAGGCGGTTTGGTTCAAATTCCGTGTATCGAACGCAACACCATGGGCGCCATAAAAGCGATAAATGCTGCCGAGTTGGCTTTGGAAACCGATGCCAAAAACGCCAAAGTTCCTTTGGATAAAGTAATTGATACCATGTGGCAAACCGCAAAGGATATGAATTCTAAATACAAAGAAACTTCGGAAGGTGGATTGGCTGTAGCGGTGAATATGGCGGACTGTTAACCCTACGAAACTGTATTTAAACGAAAGTGAAAAGTACTTCCCAATCCCAATTCGCTCTCTACTCCAATCGTTCCGTTTTGGGCTTCTATAAATTCTTTGGATATGGCCAATCCTAATCCTGTACCCGATTTATGACTACCCGGAATTTGAAAATATTTATCAAAAACTTTTGATTGATAACGTTTGTCAATGCCTTTTCCTTTATCGGTTACTTCAAAAACAACTTGGTTACTGTCTTGTTTCAACTTCACAAATACCGGACTGTTTTCTGAAGAATATCGAATGGCATTGGTTAAGAAATTAATCAATACCCAAGATGTTTTCTCGCTATCGGCTTTGACTTCAGCTAAATTCGTTTCAGCGTCAATTATCAAATCAATTTGCTTTTGCTCAGCTTGAGTTTTTACCGCTTCAACAGCATAATTTACAATTGCATACGGATTACTTTTTTCAATATTTAATTGTATATTACCGGTTTCCAATTGGGATAACTCCAATAATTCACCGGTAATTTTCAACAACCGTTCACTATCGTCTTTGATGCTACTTATCAGTTGTTTTTGGTCATCATTGATTGTTCCGGTGGCCTTGTTCTCCAATAATTGTAAACTCATTTTTATGGCTGCTATCGGTGTCTTTAACTCATGGGAAACGGTGGCTATAAAATTGGTTTTTGCAAAATCCAATTCTTTAAAAAGAGTAATATTTCTCAATATGATTACCTTTCCGATATTGATGGATTGTTCTTCTCCCGTAGGAGTGATGACAATCTCAATATTTTCTTTTTCGAAATAACTCTCTTTTCCGTCGGCAAAAATCTTCATCGGAGGCACTTTAGGATTTTCCGATTCATGGAAAATCAAGGACTTCATCAAATCATTTTTTTTAGCCAACGTTTCAGACAATTGCCCAATGACTTCTTCTTGTTTTAAACCGATAATCTTCAAAGCTTCTTCATTAACAAACAAAACAACACCTTGATGATCCATCCCAATAATAGGATCATGCATATTGTTGATTAAAGTTTCCAAACGCTTTTTCTCAAAGGACAACTTGTGCAAATTGCTATTCGAATATTCTTCCAGTTTTTGAGCCATAGTATTGAAAGACTTAGCTAAATCACCAAACTCATTATGATTGGTAAAATGTACTCGTTCGGAATAGTTTTTATTCGCAATTTCCTTAATACTTAAGGTTAATTCTTTTATAGGATTGGCAATGTTACTGGGAAGATTGACTAACAAATTAAAGGCTATTAAAAAACAAAAAGTACCTACGACGGCAATCCATAAATTGGCCATCTCAGCAGTTTTTTTGGCAATATCACTTTTGACTTTTATGGCATTCATATTGAGTTTCATAATCTCAAAAATATCTTGCCTAATGTTGGCTTTAATTCTTTCATCTGAAGTGTTTTGGGTTAACAATTCAAAGCTTTTTTGCAAACTGTAAGTCACTTGGGCTTCCCCTGCCTCGGTAATATTAGCCAATTGCTTTTGCAAATTGGTTTCAAAAAGCTGTATAGCCTCAGGCTTATTGTCATTGATTTCATCTAGAGAGGACAGCATATTTCTGGAATATTCCAAAGTAATATAATTGGCCTTCAAAATGTTCTGCGTATCCTTTTTAATGGAAAAAATATAAAAGGCACTCACCAATGAAAGGATAATGATCAATAGAAATAACAATCCTACACTGAGGTTTAATTTTGTTTTAATCTTCATATCAAGACAGAATTACAAGGTCAACATTTGATTTTGACAAACTATTCAACAACCTTCTGAAGATAGTAGTAGACAAAATTACTTTAAATAAATTAAAATGCGGTTTCCCAATACAAACCGTCGTAATAGACTTTTGCTCGACAATTTTTAACATCGCATCGGTAATATTATCACTTTCTACTTTAATCACTTCGGCGCCTAATTGGGTAGCCAATTTGAAATTATTGATCAAATGACGTTGTTTGACTAGGGCAATTTTATTAGGACTTTCCTTGGGCGTTTCAACATACAACACATACCAACTTCCGTTGTAATAACTGGCTAATCTTGCGGCTTTCCGAATAACAATTTTAGCAGTCTTATCGTTACTGCTAATGCAAGCTAACAGTTTTTCATGTCGCAAAGCGCTATTCTTCGGAATTTCTTTTTCTACTTTTCGGACTACTTGTCCGGCTACTTCCTTCAAAGCCAATTCTCGCAGTTGCAAAATTTGCTCTGCTTTGAAGAAGTTATTTAATGCAGCTTGAATTTTATCTTGCGTGTAAATTTTGCCTTCTTTCAAACGGGTAATCAAATCTTCGGAAGTCAAATCGATATTGACCACTTCATCCGCTAATCGCAGTACGCTATCCGGAATTCGCTCTTGAACATCTATTCTCGTAATTTGTTTTACATCTTCATTCAAACTTTCAATGTGCTGGATATTTACGGCAGAAATTACATTGATTCCGGCATCCAATATTTCCATGACATCTTGCCAACGCTTTTCATTTTTGCTGCCTTCAATATTGGTGTGTGCCAATTCATCTACAATCACAACTTCTGGTCGCAAATTGATAATCGCCTGCACATCCATTTCTTCCAGATTTTTACCTTTATAGAAAATACTTCTTCTCGGAATTACGGGCAAACCTTCCAACAATTCGTGGGTTTCTTTGCGAAAATGGGTTTCAATATATCCAATCTTAACATCAATACCATTTTTTAAAAGTGTATGGGCTTCCTGGAGCATGCGATACGTTTTGCCCACACCGGCACTCATGCCGATGTAGACTTTAAACTTCCCTTTGCGGGATTTCTGAATTAAATCAAGAAAGTGTTGGGCATTATTTTGTTGCTCTTGCTCCATATTTGGGATAACTTAATTAAAATGAAATCGCCAAAGAAGTCGTTAAAAAACTATTCGTATCCGTTGGGTTGCCGTTTTTTATAAACACTTCGTCTTTACTGGCTAAACTTCTGGCTTCAATTCTTAATAACACATTATCAGAAACTAAATAATCAAAGTTGGCAGAAAAACCGTAAGTTTTAAACCCATTCTCTGATCCGGTAACTATAATCACACCTTGTTTGTCTTGGTAATATTCGCCTCTAGCAGCGAACTGAATTTTAGTTGTTGGCTTATATTGTAAAATCACCACCGGAGAATACCAAATGTCATAATCACTGCTTCCGTTTACAGTTTGTTGCGCACCAATATCAAATCCGGCGGTCAAATTGGTTTTGTCTGTCAACTTAAACTGACCGTAAAAATTGTTAAAATAACGCCACTTTCTGTCGGCATCGGGTTGGTCGTTTCCAACATAAGTACTCCAATTCAAAGTTGTTTTACCGCTTGGTTTATAAATAATTTGTGTTCCAAAAGCCGGGGTTTGGTTACCGTCAATTTTCTGAATGCGTTGCCAACCGTTCAAATACATGACAGCCAAATACCATTTTTCGGAAGGTGAAGTATACCCCATTTTGGCACCGGCCTCGTAATAAGGTGAATTATCCGCCAAAATACTTCGGGTCAGTGTTTGGCAATCTTTCCCAATAGCACTCTCAAAACCAATATGCGAGGGCATAATTCCGGCATCAATCCACAAATTATGTTTCGAAGATATTTTTACACCGACATTGGCTTCAAACACATTTCTTAGCAAATCTTGTTCGGCAGCCAAGTTGTATTCGGCATAGGTTCCGGCCATCAATGCAAAATTACCACGAATGTTATCTTTGGCGTAGTTCACTTTGGCAAACCCCAAATTGAAGTTCAATTCGTTGTGCTTGTTATGACTATAAATAAATCCGGGACGCAAATGATTGTCGGGATTCCCAAAATCATAACTGTAATAGGTTTCTAAATAGCCCGAGAATGTCAAAGGGCTTTTTTCTTTAGCGGTATCTTGTGCGTTAAGAGCTGTAAATCCGAAGGCTACTAAAGCCATAACAATTATTTTTTTCATTTTTTTTATTTTTTATTTGAAGCCCTGCCTGGCTTAAAGGCAGATAATCCAGCTATTCGTTGTAATCTTTTCCTTTTAAAAAAAGAAAAAGGATTTCCACTACAAATGCGAACCATTCATCGAACTCTTATTAAAAATAAAAGTTAGTTGAGATAAATCTGGGCTAGGGCATTATTTTAATTGATCTAATTCTATGTTTAACTGTAACACATTCACTTTTTCAGTACCGAGCAACCCTAAAAGTGGTTTCTCCGTGTTTTTCTGAATAACTTGCAACACTCGCGCTTCCGATATCTTACGGCTTTCAGCGATCCGTTTTGCCTGAACTTTGGCACCCTGCACCGAAATATTCGGATCCAATCCGCTACCCGAAGCGGTAACCAATTCAGACGGCACTTCGCTTCTTTTTACCGTTGGGTTTTTAAGCAAAAACGTATCAATTCTGGCTTCAACTTCTGCCAAATAATCGGGATTGTTTGGCCCTTTATTGCTACCTCCCGAACCCGCAGCATTGTAATCTACGGCTGATGGCCTAGACCAAAAGTACTTGTTTTCGATGAATTTTTGAGCCACATTGAGGTGATGATTTTTTCCGTTTACAGTAACTATTTCACCTTTACCTTGATTGGGCGCCATTTGGGCTATTCCAAGAATACTCAAAGTGTAAACACCCGAGAAAAACACAGCACAAAACAGTGTTAATCGTATTGCCGGCATAATATTTTCTTTCATGATTTCTATTTTTAAACAAATAAGGATACTACTACATCGATTAATTTGATACCTACAAACGGAATGATTACACCGCCAATGCCATAGATAAATAAATTTCTACGCAACAATGCCGAAGCACCGATTGGTTTATAAGTCACTCCTTGCAACGCTAACGGAATCAAAAACGGAATGATAATCGCATTAAAGATTACCGCCGATAAAATAGCGCTTTCCGGACTATGCAATTCCATAATATTCAACCCTTGCAGAGCCGGAATGGCTGTAATAAACAAGGCCGGAATGATGGCAAAATACTTAGCAACATCATTGGCAATGGAGAAAGTTGTTAGCGTTCCTCTGGTCATTAAGAGTTGTTTTCCAATTTCTACAATCTCAATTAACTTGGTAGGATCATTGTCTAAATCGACCATATTTCCGGCTTCTTTAGCCGCTTGGGTTCCGCTATTCATGGCAACACCAACATTGGCTTGGGCCAAAGCCGGTGCATCATTGGTACCGTCGCCCATCATCGCTACTAACCTTCCTTCGGCTTGCTCTTTCTTGATATAATTCATTTTATCTTCCGGTTTGGCTTCGGCAATGAAATCATCTACACCGGCTTTCTCGGCGATAAATTTGGCTGTCAACGGATTATCACCCGTAACCATTACAGTTTTGATTCCCATTTTGCGCAAACGTTCAAAACGTTCTTTCATTCCGGTTTTGATAATGTCCTGCAACTCGATTACCCCTTGCACTTGGCTGTTTTTAATCACCACCAAAGGCGTTCCACCGTTTGAGGAAATAGTTATCACTTGTTGGCTAATATCCTCTGGAAAGTGATTCCCCGCTTGAATCGCTATATTTTTGACAGCATCTTGTGCGCCTTTTCTAATGTTAGTACCATCTTTCAGCACCACACCCGAAGTTCTGGTTTCTGCGGTAAATTTGATTAATGTTGCGCCTTCGAAGGACAACTTATTAGCTATCGCAACTCCGGCCAATTCTACTATACTTTTGCCTTCCGGTGTATCATCAGCTAACGAACTCAAAACAGCCGATTGGATAAAATCTTCCTTTGAAATACCTTTGGTTGGATAAAAAGCAGTAGCCTTTCTGTTTCCAATGGTAATAGTTCCAGTTTTATCCAAAAGCAAAACATCGATATCTCCTGCAGTTTCCACCGCTTTTCCGGATTTTGTTATCACGTTAGCGCGCAATGCTCTGTCCATACCGGCTATTCCGATTGCTGATAATAATCCACCGATAGTAGTTGGAATCAAACAAACAAAAAGAGCTATAAAAGAGGCTATTGATATAGGTGCATTTGCATATTTAGCAAATGGTGCTAAGGTTACCGTTACGATGATAAAGACTAAAGTAAAACCGGCCAACAGTATTGTTAAGGCAATTTCGTTTGGTGTTTTTTGACGGCTTGCACCTTCAACCAAAGCAATCATTTTATCCAAAAAACTTTCTCCCGGATCGGAAGTAACAACCACTTTTATTTTATCTGATAATACCTTTGTTCCACCTGTAACCGATGATTTATCGCCTCCGGCTTCTCTGATTACCGGAGCACTTTCGCCGGTAATGGCACTTTCATCAATGGTGGCTAAACCTTCTATGATTTCCCCGTCAGTGGCAATGATATCGCCTGCTTCGCAAACAAAAATATCTCCTCTTTTTAGCTGAGCCGATGAAACAATTTGGCCGTTTTCTAATTTGGCCGGTGTTTCTTCACGGGTTTTCCGCAAACTATCGGCTTGTGCTTTTCCTCTTGCTTCAGCAATAGCTTCGGCGAAATTGGCGAAAAGTAAAGTCAGGAATAAGACCAAGAAAACTGTAAAATTATAGGCAAAACTTCCTTGTGAACCTTCTCCGGTTAAAATCCAAAGACAGACAAAAAGCATAACGACTGTTCCGATTTCGACGGTAAACATGACCGGATTTTTGAACATAACTTTGGGATTGAGTTTTACGAATGCTTGTTTGAAGGCTTCGTTTACCAACTCTTTTTGAAATAAATTATTTTGAGATGTACTCATGGTATTGTATTATTTAGCTGAAAAGTATTCAGCGATTGGACCTAAAGTTAAAGCCGGAAAGAATGCTAAAGCGGCTACGATAAAGATGACTGCAAAAACCATTAATCCGAAAGTGGAAGTATCTGTTTTTAAGGTTCCGTTGCTTTCCGGTATGTATTGTTTTTGGGCTAATATTCCGGCAATAGCAACCGGTCCGATGATGGGTAAATATCTGGCTAACAACATCACAATACCGGTGGCGATATTCCAAAAGGGCGTATTGTCGCCTAAACCTTCAAGTCCGCTACCATTATTGGCTGAAGACGAAGTGAATTCGTATAACATTTCACTAAAACCATGATAACCCGGATTGGCTAACCAACCGGCATAAGCTTCGGGATTTCCTGCATATAAATGACTTGCCATAGCGGTTCCAACCAAGATTAAAAATGGGTGTAACAAAGCAATAATCATGGCAATTTTCATTTCCTTGGCTTCGATTTTCTTTCCAAGAAATTCGGGTGTTCTTCCCACCATCAATCCGCTGATGAACACCCCTAGAATGATAAAGATGTAAAAGTTTAAAAAACCAACCCCTACACCACCATAAAAACAGTTGATCATCATACCTAATAAGGTAGTCATTCCGGCAATAGGTGTCATACTATCATGCATGGCATTGACTGAACCATTGCTGGTACAAGTGGTATAGGTTGCCCAATTGGCGGAAGCTGCAGCACCAAATCGCACTTCTTTTCCTTCCATACTTCCCATATTTTGAGCAATACCTAAATGAGAAATGGCGGGATTTCCGTTCATTTCACTGATTACAGTTGGTATCAATAAGATTAAAAAACCCAACGTCATAACGCTGTAAATCATCCAAGACAATTTTTTCCGTTTTAAAATGAATCCTAATGCGAAAATCATGGCAATTGGAATTAATACAATGGAAACATTCTCAACCATATTAGTTAAATAATTAGGGTTTTCCATTGGATTGGCCGAATTCGGACCATAAAATCCACCACCGTTGGTACCTAGTTGTTTGATGGCTACAAAAGCAGCTACCGGACCTCGGCTTACATTTTGTTCATTTCCTTCAAGCGTAGTAATAGTATCTTTCCCTTCTAAAGTCATTGGCGTTCCATTCATCACCAAAATGATGGCTACTACAAAGGATAATGGCAACAAAACTCTAGTACAAGAACGAACAAAAAAGCTATAGAAGTTGCCAAGAGTTGTTGACGTTTTCTCTTTCATTGCCATAAAAACAGCAGCACAAATGGCCATTCCACATCCGGCACTGATAAATTGCCAAAGCATCAAAGTCAGTTGTCCTAAATAAGACAAACCGCTTTCCCCGGAATAGTGTTGTAGATTGGTATTGGTAATAAAACTCACGGTTGTATTAAAGGCCAAATCGCCACTCATAGAAGGATTTCCATCCGGATTTAAGGGTAACCAAGCCATATTGGTTAAAACCAACATAGAAAGCACAAACCAAACCGCATTGATAGTCAACAGTGCTGTCAAATGCTGTTTCCAGTTCATTTCTTTAGCCGGATTGATACCTCCGATTTTGTAAAATAACTTGTCAATTGGATTAAAAACAGCATCCAACCAAGTGTTTTCATAATTGAAAATTTTGCCGATATAACGGCCTAGCGGGATGGCCACAAGCATGACCAATCCGTACATAACGATAATTCCAAGTATCTCTGAATTCATATTTTAGAATTTTTCGGGTTTAAGTAAGACATAGCAGATATAGATAAAAACCGCTATGGCAATGATAAAAAGTGGTATCATGGTTTAGATTTTTTCAAAGAATTGAATCAATTTAAAGAATAAAGCGAATAGCAATAATCCGCTGACTGAGAGGATAACCGCAATCATATTCCAGAAGTGTTTATTTGTTTCAAATATTCCGCTTTAAGTGATTTTGGGAAAAGATTGGAAATACTGCAATGACGCAATTCCATAAAAGTGGAAACCGAGAAAACATAAACATTAGCGATGGCATTTTGGGTTTCATTACTACCTGTAAGAAACAATCTCTCGGCCACTGCCAAACATTTTTTGGCTCTTTCAATATTTCCTTTTACAATGGCTGTTTTGGTGATTTCAGCAAACCGTTGTGCTTGTTGGTAAATGGTGTTAACCTGATTTTTCATATGAATGAATTTTAATGTTCATTCGCTCCATGCCAAAAGTTGTTCCAATTAAAACAAAATATCGTAAAACGCTGTTATTATTGGATTTATAATTTACATGCCGAAAAATGGGCATAAAAAAAACCTATCAAAATGATAGGCTTTTATCGTTTTGGTAGTATGAGAATTGTTTATTGAATATTGTAATCGTCTAGTTTTCGGTAGAGCGTAGCAATCCCAATTTCTAATAGTCTTGCTGCCTCAGCTTTGTTTCCTTTAGTGTAATTGAGTACTTTTTGAATGTGTAATTTCTCGACACTTTGCATGGAAAAAGCCGACATTGATTTATTCGAATTACCTTGTAAATGTTGAATTTCATATGGCAAAACCAAAGTTGTTAAGGTATCGTCTGCTAAAATAACCGAACGTTCAATAATATTCTTCAATTCTCGAACATTTCCCGGCCAATGATAACCTTCAAGTTTCAAAAGAAAATCAGGTGAGATTTGCAATTCCTTTTTATTGGTTTTATCTGAAAATTGTTTGACAAAATAGGACACTAAAGGTGCGATATCCTTAACTCTTTCGCGCAAAGGCGGAATAATAATCTCAAAAATATTCAATCGGAAATACAAGTCCGAACGGAAAGCATGGTTTTCGATTTCGGTTTTTAAATCACGATTGGTAGCGGCAATCAAACGAAAATTAGATTTTTTAAGTGTAGTATCACCCACCGGTATGTATTCACTAGTTTCTAAAACACGGAGTAATTTGGCTTGTAAATCGATAGGCATTTCACCTATCTCATCTAAAAACAGAGTGCCATCGTTGGCTTCTTCAATGAACCCTTTTTTATCTTTTAAAGCGCCGGTAAAGGCCCCTTGTTTATAACCAAACAATTCGCTTTCGAGAATTTCTTTGCTAAAAGCACTACAGTTCAACGCTACGAAAGATTTGCCGGCACGATCACTATTTTCGTGGATAGCTTGTGCAAAAACTTCCTTTCCCGTTCCGGTTTCTCCGGTTAACAATACGGTGGAATCGGTTTTGGCTACTTTTTTGGCCAAATCAATGACTTGTTCTATCGCTTTTGACTTTCCGATGATGGTATCAAAAGAATATTTATCGGATATGCGTTTTTCGAGTTGTTTGACTTTCTTTTGCAAATGTGCTTTTTCGATAGCTTTGTATAGCAACGGGATAATTTTATCGTTGTCATCACCTTTAACTATATAATCAAATGCACCGTTTTTCATGGCTTGAACACCATCAGGAATATTTCCGTAAGCGGTCATAAGTATAACTTCCAAGGCTGGGAAACCGAGTTTGATTTTCTGGAGAAAATCGACTCCATTGCCATCGGGAAGTTTTACATCACAAAGCAACACATCTGTATCGTTTTGTTCTAATTTTTTTAAACCCGATTTTAAATCAGGTGCCTCAATGACATTAAAACCCTCCGATTTTACTATTCGGGCTAAAAGTCCACGAAGTTTTTCTTCGTCGTCTATGATGAGAATATTTTTCAAATCTTATGGGTTTAAGATACAAAAATAGCTTTTTTACTTTCTTCGGGTATCGATAAGATGAACGATTTTCCAACCCTCGGCTGTTTTAAACAAAGTAAAAGCATTAACTCCTTTATGACTAAACTTACCATTGATGTAGAATTCGTAGGGTGTCCAAGCGTGTGCCATAGTGCCGTCGACTTGGATGTTATAGCTCAAAATGCGCTCTTCAAATTGCATATCAGCCGGAATGGTAGCCATAGAAATCAAAAAATCTTTAGGCGTTTCGGTGGAGAACTTATTGCCCTTAGCTGTTTCCGAAATGGATTGTAAAACCAGTTTATCGCTGCAAGTCGACTTAATCTTCAAGGTATCTTTGGCGTGAAAACCTTCGAAAAAAGTTTGTATGGTTTGCTCCACTTCGGCCTTTTGGGCATGACCCGAAAAACCAAAAAGCAAAAAGAGTATCAAAAGAGCTTGTCTCATCTTTAGTATTTTGACCATTTGTACAGTTCTTTCCAAGTTGGTTTTTTGCCGTACATTAAAATACCAACGCGATAAATTTTGGCCGCAAACCAAACGACTAAGAGGAAAGTAGCAAACAATAAGACCAAAGAAACGGCTATTTGCCACAACGGCACGCCAAACGGAATACGCATCATCATTACAATGGGAGATGTTAGCGGAATCATGGAAAATACAGTTGCCACTGTTCCGTGCGGATCATTGATTACGGTAAAAAATCCGATATAAACTCCCAAAATCAGCGGCATGATGATTGGCAATAAAAACTGTTGCGAATCGGTTTCGTTATCAACCGCAGCTCCAATAGAAGCGTAAAACGAGCTATACAAAAAGTAACCGCCAATAAAATAAAAGATAAATGATATTAAAATAGTACCTATAGGCAAGTTCCAAAGTTCCTTTACATACAAAGCCATAGAACCGCCCATTTCTTGTTGGGCTGCCTGAACGGCTTGTGCGTTGACACCCGTATTGGCTCCTACTTGGATTCCGAAAATAGAGGACAATACAAACATAGCGGTTAGTCCTAAAATCGCCCAAATTAAAAACTGCAATATCCCGGCCAAAGAAGTCCCGATAATTTTACCCATCATCAATTGAAAAGGTTTTACCGAGGAAATGATGACTTCAATAATACGAGATACTTTTTCTTCAATCACACTGCGCATCACCATATTGCCATAAATAACGATAAACATCATAATCAAATAGCCAAAAGCACCGCCAATTCCGATTTTCATTTCGTTTAATCCTTTCAAAGCGGCTTCTCCGGAAGCTTTGGTCAAATTAATGCTGATGTTGGATTGGGCTTTGTCAATAGCTTTGACATCTAAACCGGCTTTGTGGTAGTTTTCGGTTGTGAGTTTGTTATTGATAACCGATTCTAAATCTTCCACAAACATCACACTCGGACTGTCGTTAGAGACATACTCTATTTTGGTTGGCAACGAATCTGTTGGCATTAGTTTCGGAATAAAAAGTAAGCCTTCATAGTGTTCACTGATAATGCTGTCCTTGAGTGTTTTGGTATCTACTTTCGACAAGTCAAGGTATTTGTATTCTTCATCACTTTTGAATTCGTTGACAAACAAACCCGTTTCATCATGGATGGCAATTGTTTTTTGATCGGCTTTCATGGTACTGAGATAGCCCACAAAAACACCTATCCCCACAAACAAGAGCGGACTTAAAAAAGTCATGACTATGAACGATTTGTTGCGCACTTTGGCCACAAATTCTCTTTTGATGATTAGTGTTAGTTTGCTCATATTTACATTTATGATTAAGGATTTAGGAAGTAGGAATTAAAGAAATCCTAAATCCGAAAATCCTTAATTCCTTAATTTAACTGGTTACTGTTTTAATGAATATATCGTTTACACTCGGAATCTTTTCCATAAAATGGGTGACTTGTCCGCGTTGCACCAACGTATTTAACAACTCGTTCGGTGTGGCATTACCGAGATTGATTTCTAATTTGAGTTCATCGTTCAGCGATTTGAAATCAGTTGGCGACAAGGTAAACTTTTGTGACAAATCATACATTAAACCTTCAACATTACTGGTTAGGATACCTACTTCATAATTATTGGTTCGGTACTGCTTTTTAACGTCAGAAAGTTTGCCTTCTATGAGTTTATTGGATTTGTGAATCAAGGCGATGTAATCACACATTTCTTCAACACTTTCCATGCGATGCGTAGAGAAAATAATGGATGTTCCTTGCTTGTTCAACTCGATGATTTCATCTTTAATCAAATTGGCATTAACGGGGTCAAAACCGGAAAACGGTTCGTCTAAAATGAGCAATTTCGGCTTGTGCAAAACGGTAACCACAAACTGGATTTTTTGAGCCATCCCTTTTGAAAGTTCTTGGATTTTCTTGTTCCACCAACCTTGAATCTCCAATCGGTCAAACCAATAGTCTAATTCTTTTTTGGCTTCGGCTTTAGACAAACCTTTGAGTTGTGCCAAATACAAACACTGCTCGCCTACTTTCATGGTTTTATACAACCCTCTTTCCTCCGGCATATAACCAATAGCATGAACATGTGACGGATTAAGTGGTTCGCCATCTAAGATGATCGCACCGCTATCGGGCATCGTAATTTGATTGATAATGCGGATAAGAGACGTTTTTCCGGCACCATTCGGACCCAAAAGTCCGTATATACTACCTTTAGGAACCGTTAAAGAAACTTCGTTGAGCGCAGTATAATCGCCATATTGCTTAACGACTTGTTTGACTTCGAGTATGTTGCTCATAGTTTAAAATTTCAATGTCAATATCAAAATTCAATAGCAATATTATTATGCTGATAGACTATTCTATATTTTTTACTCCATTTACATTGCTATTGAACGCTGTAAAAGTAACCAATAAGTAGCACTTCTCCATTTTTGTTACAAAAAAAAACCCACCCTAATTTTTACAAAAGGATGGGAAAAATTGCTATGAAAAAGAAATTACTTGTTTCCAAGTAATAACCAAATGTAAAACATATTTTTTAATTATGAAAACATATCTTTTACTTTTTCAAAAAAAGATTTGTCGCTCTTTTCGGGCTTTGGTGTGAAGTGCTCATCGGTCATTGCTTTTTCAAAAAACTGGCGTTGTTCCTTGGTTAAAGTCTTTGGCGTCCAAACGTTTACATGCACTAATAAATCGCCGTTGCCGTAACTGTTTAGGCTTGGAATTCCTTTGCCTTTTAAGCGAAGTATTTTACCGGATTGAATGCCTTCTTCCAACTTAATTCTAACTTTTCCATTAACTGCTTCTATTTCTTTTGAAACCCCTAAAGCTGCTTCCGGGAAGCTTATGTATAAATCGTAGTGAAGGTTTTCACCTTCGCGTTTTAAAAATTCGTGTTCTTGTTCTTCGATAGCCACAATTAAATCGCCCGGAATTCCGTTCCCCGGTGCATCGTTTCCTTTACCGGATACTTTCAACTGCATACCATCAACTACACCGGCCGGGATTTTAATTGATACCGTTTCATCTTCCATAATCATACCATGAGCATCGGCATTGTTGGGTTTGCTTTCTATGGTTTGACCGGAACCACCACAAACGTGACAAGTGGTAGCCGACTGCATTCTACCCAAAATAGTATTGGTTACACGCAATACTTGTCCTTGTCCGTTACAGGTAGAACAAGTTTTATATTTTACTCCGGGCGCTTGAATTTTGCGTTTCACTTTGACTTTCTTCTCAACGCCATTGGCGATTTCTTCCAAAGTAAGCTTGACTTTAATGCGAAGATTACTTCCTTTTACGCGACGTTGTCCACCACCATTTCCGCCAAAACCTCCGAATCCGCCACCAAAAGCTCCTCCGAAAATATCTCCGAATTGACTGAAAATATCATCCATATTCATGTGATGACCACCGCCAAAACCACCGGCGCCGTCGAAAGCAGCATGACCGTATTGATCGTATCGGGCTTTTTTATCAGGATCACTTAAAACCTCATAAGCTTCTGCTGCCGTTTTGAAGTTTTCTTCTGCTTCTTTATTCCCCGGATTTTTGTCGGGATGAAATTCAATAGCCTTTTTGCGGTAAGCCTTTTTTATCTCTTCGGCTGTGGCATTTTTGGAAACCCCTAATATTTCGTAAAAATCTTTTTTGCTCATAATGCTATATCAAAATTTAGTAAACCGGTAGTAAGTCCGGTTTCATGCAATAATCACAATCGGTAGTTAATTTCCGATTACAACTTTTGGAAAACGAATGATTTTATCGCCTAATTTATATCCTTTTTCCACTACGTCTACAATTTTTCCTTTCAACTCTTCGCTTGGCGCAGGAATTTGCGTGATGGCTTCAGCAAAATCGGCATTAAAATCATCACCGGCTTTTACCTCTACTTGTTCTAATCCTTTGGAAACTAAAGTATTTTTTAGTTTCTCATGGATTAATTCAACCCCTTTCAACAACAACTCATCTTCACTTTTGGCAATCTGCACCATGGCTCTGTCAAAATCGTCTAAAACCGGCAACATAGCTTGTAGCACTTCCTGATTGGCAGTTTTAAACAAATCTATACGTTCTTTGGCGGTTCTTTTTTTGTAATTTTCAAATTCGGCAAAAAGACGTAAAAATTTATCTTTTTCTTTGGCTAAATCTTCTTGTAATTGGGCTTCAACACTAAGCTCTTCAGCCGTTTCAATTTCGTTGGCTGCATTTTCATTGGCGCTTTCCATTGGCTCTTTTTCCGTGTTATCCGTATTCATTTGTGTTGTATTTTTAAAAATATTTTTGATTTTCATTTGGGAATTTTTCCGAACTCTCAGTTAGCAAAAGTACTGCCAATTCTTTAAAAATGTCAAATTGTCATCAATTTTGTCTGTTTATAAAACACTAACAGCACTGTAATTTAATATAATTTTAATATAATTTTAAGACTATTACGTTTTCGTATGTCTTACATTTGTTACACAACATTTTAAAACACAAATTCTCAGGTTGGCTTTATGCTGTAAAATTATTAATTCAACAATCTTTTATAGTAAAAAAAAGAGCTGTCAATTGACAGCTCTTTTTTATGAGTATAAATTATGAAGCGCCGATTCTAAATCTGGAAAACGAAATTGAAATCCCTGTTTTTTTATTTTATCAGCACTGAGGTTTTTACTCGAAAAAAGTAAGTAAGCCATTTCACCCAAGATAAGTTTCATCATAAATTCGGGCACATTGGGTAACCATAACGGTTTCTTCAAAACTTTGGCTATGGTTTTAGTCAATACTGCATTGCTCACCGGATTCGGACTAATGGCATTGTAAACGCCTTCTAACTGGTTTTCCAAGGCGAAGTTGTACATCGCAACCAAATCGTCTATATGTATCCAAGACTGGATTTGTTGACCGGAACCCATCGCAGAACCAAAACCTAACTTTATGGGTTTTACCATTTCAGGTAAAGCTCCGCCTTTGTTCGATAATACAATACCGGTTCTGAGTTTACAAACTTTAATCCCCAATACTTGAAAAGTGTTCACACCTGCTTCCCATTTTTTTACCACATTCGACAAAAAACTGTCTTCGGTTTGTACTGTTGATTCATCATGTTGTTGTGCAATACTGTGAGGATAAATAGCCGTCCCGGAGGCTGCAATGATTTGCTTGACTTGATGCGGTGTTTTTTTGAGCAAATTAAAAAGCAGTTCGCTCGACAACGTTCGGCTTTCAATGATTTCTTGCTTGTATGATCTCGTCCAACGTTTAGCAATATTGGCTCCTGCTAAATGTATGATAGATTCAACGCCATAAAGGCAACTCTCATCAATTTTACCGGATTGAGGATTCCAATAAAAACCTTTCAAGTTGGATTTGTCTTCAATTTTGGTTGCAGAAGTGGTTAAATAATGTACAGTATGTTGGTTGGCTAATAATACTTTAACCAACTCACTTCCTATCAAACCCGTTGCTCCTGTAATCAGAATCTTCATTACTGTAATTTTAATCAAAGTTACAACGATAGCTTGCTAAAAAAAGACTAATTATAAAGGGTTTAACTTTTGTTGATTACTTTAATTTAATGCTCCATTCAAAATCCAACTCGGAAACCTGCTCTCCTTTTTCATTAACGCCGACGGATTTCATCCAAAAGGTTTGTCCCTCTCCGGTAGCAATGGTTTGCTTTATGGCTTCTGCAATTAAATGACCATCATTACAGGTAAAAGTTATTCTTCCGGTGGCCTTCTTGGTAAAATTGCCTTTGTTATTGGCCACCAACATAGAGATCTTTCTTCCTGAATTTTTGATTTGCATCATGACTAAAGCACCGGTAGTTAACTCGGCCGCCATAGCTTGTACAGCAAAATACATTGAATTAAAAGGATTTTGATTGAACCAACGATGCTTAACTGTAACCACACATTGTTGCACTGAAATCGATTTTACCCTAACACCACACCAAAATGCAGAAGGCAATTTAAAAAATAAGAAGGTATTCAATTTTGAAGGAGAAAATTCCATAAACACTTGATTTTGCAATAAAAGTACAAAAAAGCTATGGGTTTAAGACGATTTTATAAATGTTAATATTTTGTTAATTTTAAGTACTTTGTATTGCATAATACCTTTTTTTAACCTTATCTTTGTATAAGAAATTAATAGCTTATCTATAGTATTGTGAGCTCGGAGTTTTAATCATCAACTAAAAAAATCAAAAAAATGACAACTACTAACGAAAAAAACATTGCTACGTTCTTGCACTTGAGTGCTTTAACACAATATGTTATTCCCTTTGGAAATTACATCTTTCCTATTGTAATATGGAGCAGCAAAAAAAATGAATCTGAATTTGTAGATTATAACGGCAAACAAGTACTGAATTTTCAATTGAGCATTTTTGTATACACTGTAGTGTTGTGTTTGATTGCTATTCCGATTTTCATATACTCAATCTTTAAAAATGTACCGGAAGGCGACATCCACATCGACCGAAATTTTGTAATCGACAACTTAAGCATGGGCAATTTAACAGGGATTTCAATCTTGGGTATTATTGCCTTCTTGTTGTTCTGCTTCATTAAAGTAATCGAATTTGTACTGATCATTTACGGTGCCGTGAAAACATCAAACGGAGAATTTTACAAATACCCGTTAAGTATACCGTTTTTCAAATAAAGACAATTCATCATCAATCATAATCAATCACCGGTTTCAATCATCACCGAAATCAAAAAACGAATGTTAATCAGAAAAATTTAAAATCATGTACTATGAACATTGAAAACACAAAAGCCCAGATGCGAAAAGGTGTTTTAGAATTTTGTATCTTGTCTGTCCTAAAAGAAAAAGACGCCTACACTTCTGAAATCTTAGACACTTTAAAAAACGCTAAACTGCTTGTAGTAGAAGGAACGGTTTATCCGCTATTAACAAGACTTAAAAACGACGGATTACTCAACTATCGTTGGGAAGAATCAACTTCGGGGCCGCCAAGAAAATATTATGGCTTAACCGAATTAGGCAAGACATTTTTAACTGAATTGAACGGCACTTGGACGGAATTATCAGACGCCGTGAACATCATAACCAATCAAAAATAACAATCATGAACAAAACAGTAAATATTAATATAGGTGGTTTATTCTTTCACATAGATGAAGATGCATACCAAAAATTATCAAGATATTTTGATGCTATAAAACGTTCCCTTTCTAATTCTTCCGGCAAGGACGAAATCATGAAAGACATTGAAATGCGTGTGGCCGAGCTTTTAACTGAAAAACAAAAATCAGACAAACACGTAATCAATAACAAAGATGTTGATGAAGTGATTGTAGTTATGGGACAACCGGAAGATTACCGCATTGACGACGATGGTACCGAAACAAAATCAGAACCTTTCTTTGCTTCAACCAACAGAAAAAAATTATACCGTGACAAAGACAGAGGTTTAATTGGTGGTGTTTGTACTGGTTTAGGTCACTATTTTGGCGTAGAAGCGGTATGGATTAAAATTATCTTTTTATTGTTGGCTTTCACCAGTTTCGGTGTGATAGCTTATCTAATTCTTTGGATTGCTACACCTAAAGCCGTAACTACTTCAGAAAAGTTAGAAATGACCGGAGAACCGGTAACCATATCCAACATCGAAAAGAAAGTAAGAGAAGAATTTGAATCGGTATCCAACAAATTCAAAAACGCCAACTACGACGAAATGGGAAACCAAGTCAAAACCGGTGCTGAAAGAGTAGCCGGTGGTTTAGGCGATATCATCATGAAAATCTTCGGCGTGTTTGCCAAAGTTTTGGGTTCAATCATATTGGTATTCTCTGCCATGTCTTTAGCCGGATTGTTTATCGGATTGTTTACGTTCGGCACTACTTCTTTCATTGACGCACCTTGGCAACGTTATGTAGAAGCAGTTAATTATACTGATGTTCCGCTTTGGGCTTTCGGATTGTTGTGCTTCTTGGCTATTGGAATTCCGTTATTTTTCTTTTTGTTATTGGGATTAAAATTGTTGGTGAGCAATATGAAATCGCTTAGTGCCGCTGTCAAATACAGTTTGTTGGCCATTTGGATTTTAGCCGTAGGCTCATTAGTAGTTATCGGAATCAAGCAATCTACTGAATCGGCTTTTGAAGGAAAAGTGGTGACTAAAGAAACCATCAATATCCAACCAACAGATACTTTGCAAATTAAATTTGTCAGCAACGATTTCTTTTCTAAAAATGTGGACGAGCATGAAGAGTTTATCTTCACACAAGATTCGGCCAAAAATGAAGTGATTTATTCCAACCAAATCAGTTTTGAAATTAAAAGCACGGATAAAACCCAACCGTATCTGCAAATTGAAAAGTTGGCCGACGGAAAATCGTTCAAAGAGGCCAATGAAAGAGCGGAAAAAATCAGATACGGCTTTAAGATTGTTGGCAATCAGTTGCTTTTAGACAACTACTTGTTAACCGAAATGGCCAGCAAATTCCGCGACCAACGTGTAGAGCTGTATTTGTATCTTCCGAAAGGAACCGTATTTGTGACTGATGAAACCGTGCAACACTTTGATGAATCCGACAACAACTTCTTCAACTTGCACCATAGCTCTGATGAATACATTTATAAAGTTGATGAAAATCAAGTTAAATGCTTGAACTGCCCGGCCGACGAAAACGAATACAACGATGTGGAAGGCGGAATTCAAACCGAAGAAATCAATATCATAGATGAATCTGACTCCTCTGAAACCGTTACTGTTAAAATTAACGGCAAAGTAGTAACCGAAACCAAATCGGGTAAAAAAGACAAAAAAGGAAAACTCACTGTGGGAAGTGATGGTGTAATCATTAAAACTGAATAGTTATGACAAAAATTGTAGTTTTATTTTCAAAAATAGTTTCGGCTGCACTCGTAGCCTTATCATTAGCTTCATGTAATGCCAATTTCGATTTAGGGAACAGCATCAAAGGAAGCGGTAAAGTAGTGACTGAAAAACGCAATCTTAGTAATTTTGACAAAGTTACTGTAGCCAATGGCTTAGAATGTGAAATCGTACAATCAGATAACTTCGATGTAGTAGTAGAAGCTGATGACAATTTAATCAACGGTATCAAAACCAAGGTTGAAAACAATACCTTAGTGATTTACTCGGAGTACAACAGTTACATCAATGTCACTGCCAAAAAAGTTACTGTCAAGCTACCTAAGATAGTGAGTTTGGAAAGTTCAAGCGGTTCAACTTTAAAATCGGGAAATCTTATAAACGGCGTAGACATCACACTCAAATCAAGTAGCGGCAGCTCTATGGAAGTAGCCGTGGAATCGGATAAAGTTACCCTGGAAACTTCCAGTGGTAGCGAACAGCAAATAACCGGTAAAGCCCTAAAACTATATTCAGCTTCATCCAGCGGAAGCCATATTGACGCCAATGAATTATTGGCAAACGAAGTGTACGCACAATCTTCCAGTGGAAGTTCAACCATCGTAAACCCTATACTGTTGTTAGACGGAAAAGCTTCCAGCGGCAGTTCTATAACCTACACCAAAACACCAAAAGAAGTTAGAGTGGATGAAAGCTCCGGCGGTAGTGTTTCGAAAGAATAAGTTAATAAAACATCTCAATCAACATTGGGATGTTTTTTTTTCTATTTTTGACACTCGATGCCATGAGGCCAAATTGAAAGATATAAAAACCAAACTACCACAGCCATGAAAAAAATAGTACTAATCAGTTGTCTTTTACTAACTGCAATGGCATTCAGCCAGAAAAAGGAAAAAGTAAAAGGTTCGAAAATTGTCAAATCGGAACTCAAAACCATTGAAGATTTTGAAAGCATTGAACTCGAAGACAACATTGAAGTATTTTTAGTAAAAGGAAATGACTGTGCTTTAGAAATTGAAGCCGATGACAACCTGATTCCCTTCATCGAATACAAAATAAACGGCAACAACCTCCGAGTTTCCACCGCCAAGGATATCTCAAGCTACAAAAAACTTAGCGTCCGCATCACTTATACTGACAAGCTCAATATGGTTATCGCTAAAGATGAAACCAACATTACCGCACTTTCGGATGTAGTTTTAGACAACATTACTTTCAAAAGTTACGATTACGCCAAATTATTCCTAAATGCCAACACCAAAAGTTTCACCTTAATGGCTAACGACAAATCGAAAGTGGAACTGAACTTAAAATCAACTAAAACGGCTATCGACTTAAGCAAAAGCGCCTATGTTAAAGCCTTAATTTCTTCGAGCGAGATGAAATTCGATTTGTACCAAAAATCAGCCGCCGAAGTAGAAGGCGATATCATAGATCTCAAGTTAAGATTAGACAACAACACCGATTTCATCGGCAAAAAATTAACCGCCAAAAATGCTTTATTGGAAACCGGCGGCTTCTCAAAAAGCAGTATTAAAGTAAGTAATATAGTCACCATTGACGCCTCTGGCGACAGCGAAATTGAGCTTTATGGGGAACCGGTGAAAATTGAAATGAAACGTTTTGCCGATAGCGCCGAACTGCTCAAAAAGCCAAGTAAATAAAAAAATCCCGTCTTTTACGAAGACGGGATTTTTTTATTTTGAAAAGTATCTTTAGTCTAAAGCAGCCAAATATCTTTCGGCATCCAAAGCCGCCATACAACCGGTACCTGCAGCCGTAATAGCCTGACGATAAACATGGTCTGCAGCATCTCCGGCAACAAAAACTCCGGGAACATTGGTTTTAGAACTACCCGGAACATTAACAATATAACCGGTCTCATCCAAAGTAATGTAGTCCGCAAAAATATCGGTATTAGGTTTGTGTCCAATAGCCACAAAGAAACCGGTAGCCGGAATCGTAATCGTTTCTCCGGTGGTTTTATTCAACGCTTTGATTTCAGTCACCACTTGTCCGTCGCCAATCACCTCAACAGTGTCATGGTTCATCAAAATATCTATATTCTCGGTTTTGCGAACGCGCTCTTCCATAATGCGAGAAGCTCTGAACTTGTCACTTCTCACCAACATGGTCACTTTTTTACACAATTTAGAAAGGTAATGTGCTTCTTCACAAGCCGAATCTCCGGCACCTACAATAACCACTTCTTGGTTGCGGTAGAAAAACCCGTCGCAAACCGCACAAGCCGAAACACCGCCACCCATTTGTAAATAATGTTGCTCCGAAGGCAAACCTAAATACTTGGCCGAAGCGCCGGTAGAAATAATCACCGTTTGTGCGTGGATTTCTTTGGTATCATTAACCCAAACTTTATGCACAGGCCCCGAAAAATCAACTTTGGTCACCCAACCATCACGAACATCGGTTCCAAAACGCTGCGCCTGCGCTTGCAATTGCACCATCATTTCCGGTCCGGTTACACCATCAGGATAACCCGGAAAATTTTCCACTTCGTTTGTAGTCGTTAATTGTCCTCCCGGTTGCGTTCCTTGGTAAAGTACCGGATTCATATTGGCTCTGGCCGCATAAATGGCAGCAGTATAACCGGCAGGCCCCGAACCTATAATAAGGCATTTGATTTTTTCTATAGTCTCTGACATGATTTGAAGTTTAATTAGGTTGCAAATGTATAGGATTTATGTAAAAAACAATAGACCTGTCCAATCGCTTTACGCAATTTGTGAATAAGATAAGGTTATTGTTAAAAACAAGGTTGGTTTTATAATAAGGAGCACCACAAAAGCTTGTTTAGGGAAAGTCGTCCCGCTGTCCGCACTACCTGCCTGCCGTCAGGCAGGGTAGTTTGCTCCCATCGGGGCTATAGTTGACCTTTTGGTAGTGTTTAACAACGTATTTGGATTTGCTAAAACCGGTAAGTCTAAATATCCTGAATGTGGGCTCTATCTCAAGTAAATCCTTTCGGATCTGCCAACTAAAACAAATGACAATTCAAAACGCCATTGTCACACTGAGCTTGTCGAAGTGCCAACATCACAAAAACTTATCAAATCAAAAGCAGGATTACTATGTGATCCTGAATGTGGGCTCTATTTCAAGTAAATCTATCAGCGCTTTCAGCGCTGATGATTTTTTTATTTCCAAAAGAAATCCGAAGTAAACTTCGTTTCTTTTGGAAATAAAAAAATCCTTTCTGCCAAAGCAGAAAGGATTTACTCGTCGGGGTGGCAGGATTCGAACCTGCGACCTCCTGGTCCCAAACCAGGCGCGATAACCGGGCTACGCTACACCCCGAATTCCCTCAAATGGGAGTGCAAATATAAAACTATAAATTAGTTTACAAAAAGTTTTTCCCTTTTTTTAATTTTCAAAAAAACAAAAGGCGCTTTCGATATAATTTCTATTTTTGTGTTCAGTAAAAATAACACAACTCTTTATGCTGATTATCGGAATTGCCGGCGGAACCGGAAGCGGAAAAACAACTGTGGTTCACCAAATTATGAATGAATTGCCCCAAACAGAAGTGGGTGTCATTTCTCAAGACTCTTATTACAAAGAAAACAATACTTTGAGTTTTGAAGAAAGGGCATTGATTAATTTTGACCACCCGCGCGCTATCGATTTTGATCTTTTGGTGCAGCATCTCAAAGATTTAAAAGTCGGAAAAACTATTGAACAACCTGTTTATTCTTTTATCACACACAACAGAACCGACGACACCATCATTACCCATCCGAGAAAAGTAATGATCGTAGAGGGAATTTTAATCCTAACCAATCCGGAACTTCGCGAATTGTTTGATGTGAAAATCTTCGTGCATGCCGATTCTGACGAAAGACTGATTCGTCGCTTAAAAAGAGACATCGCTGAACGCGGTCGTGATATGGAAGAAGTGTTGAATCGATACCAAACCACGCTAAAACCAATGCACCAACAGTTCATTGAACCTACCAAAGCCTTTGCCGACATCATTATTCCGAACGACAAATACAATACCGTAGCCATCGATGTGGTTAGAGCTGTAATCAACCAAAGAATTACCTAATTTTACACCAATGAGCTTCTTTAAAAACCTAACCGATGCCTATCCTATCCTAAAAATCTTGGGTAACCGATACGTTATTGTGTTATGTTTTTTTACCATCTGGATGCTTTTTTTAGACAATACCTCTTACACGGAACATCGGGTGTTAGACAAACAACTCGATGAACTCGAAGACAATAAAAAATACTATCAGGAAGAAATCAAAAAAGACGAAGAGAACATCAAACTCCTCAAAAACCCTGACCAAATAGAAAAATACGCCCGCGAAAAATACTATATGAAACGCGATAGCGAGGATGTTTATATCATCGAATTTGAAGAAGATTCCCTGAAAGAAGAACAATCCAAGTCAAAATCTTTATAAACCCTGACCATGGCTGACAATTTATTCAATGAGTTCGAACCGGTGTCTTCCAAACAATGGAAACAACAAATTCAATATGAACTCAAAGGCGCCGACTATAACGAAACCTTAGTTTGGGAAAGTCCCGAAGGCATCAAAGTCAAACCTTTCTATCACATAGACGAAACCGAAATCAACTATTCCGCACCAACAAAGGAAAACGGATTTTCAATACTGCAAAACATCTTTGTTCACGATGTGGTAAAATCCAATAAAAGAGCTTTGGAAACCTTGAATCGCGGTGCCGAAAGCATTCGTTTTACCATAGAAAATGATGCGGTTAACTTGGAAGCCCTGATGCAGAATCTGCCGCTAACCAACACCCAATATTTTTTTTATTTGCCTTTCCTTTCAATCGATTTCGTAACTAAAATCAACGATTTCGCCGCTAAGCATAAAGCCGATATCGCAATTCAAATCGATCCGATTGGTCAGTTGGTAAAAGACGGCAACTGGTTCGAAAACTTGGATAAGGATTTTGAAAAACTCAACCAAATCGCTTACAAAGCAACGTTACCATTTTTAACCATTAGTAGCGGTACTTACCAAAATGCAGGCGCGAATATGGTCCAACAACTGGCGTATATTTTGGCTCATGTCAATGAATATTTCAATAGGGTGACGAACCTCAACCAACCGATTACGATTGAAGTTTCAGTGGGGACGAATTACTTCTTCGAGATTGCCAAATTGCGAGCACTACGACTATTATTCAGCACTTTGGCGAAAGAATATAATCACGCTAAAGATTGCCACATCATCGCCACACCAACCAAACGCAACAAAACACTCTACGACTATAACGTAAACATGCTGCGCACTACAACTGAATGCATGAGTGCTATTTTAGGCGGTGCCGACAGCATAGCCAATTTGCCTTACGATGCGTTGTACCATAAAGACAATGAATTTGGCGACCGAATCGCTCGCAACCAATTGTTGGTGTTAAAACACGAAAGTTATTTTGATAAAGTCAACAATGCTGCCGATGGTGCTTATTACATCGAAGCCTTAACCGAACAATTAGCCGAAAAGGCTTTACTCCTATTCAAAGACATCGAAGCCAACGGTGGTTTGATTACCCAATTAATCGAAGGGACTATCCAACGTAAAATCAGCGAAAGTGCCGCCAAAGAACAAGAGGCTTTCGACAACGGCAAAGAAATACTATTAGGCACCAACAAATACCCGAATAAAAACGATAAAATGAAACACGACCTCGAGTTGTATCCGTTTGTCAAACAAAATCCACGCAAAACCTTAATCACTCCTGTGATTGAAAAACGATTGGCCGAGAAACTGGAACAAGAACGTTTATCGCAAGAAGAATAGTCATGAGAAAAAATATCCAACATATAGCATTAGGAAAAAGGGAAAAGGGAGAAGCGATAAGTACTTCAACCGACAACTTCCTAACTGCCGAGGGCATCGAAGTCAAACCAACCTATTCCGAAGCCGATATCGAAAACTTAACACATTTGGAATTCGGAGCCGGATTTGCCCCCAATTTACGCGGTCCTTACGCCACCATGTACGTGCGTCGCCCTTGGACCATTCGCCAATACGCCGGATTTTCTACGGCAGAAGAAAGTAATGCTTTCTATCGCAGAAACTTAGCCGCCGGTCAAAAAGGCTTGTCGGTCGCTTTCGATTTGGCCACACACCGCGGTTATGATTCGGATCACGAGCGCGTAGTGGGTGACGTTGGTAAGGCCGGAGTTGCGATAGATTCTGTAGAAGACATGAAAGTGCTCTTCGATCAAATTCCGCTCAACGAAATGTCGGTTTCCATGACCATGAACGGTGCTGTTTTACCTATTATGGCGTTTTATATCGTTGCGGCCGAAGAACAAGGTGTAGCACCCGAATTGCTTTCGGGAACCATCCAAAACGATATTCTGAAGGAGTTTATGGTGCGCAATACTTACATCTATCCGCCTACGCCTTCCATGAAAATCATCGCCGATATCTTTGAATATACAAGCAAAAAAATGCCGAAATTCAACTCGATTTCGATTTCAGGCTACCACATGCAAGAAGCCGGAGCTACCGCCGATATTGAATTGGCGTACACTTTAGCCGATGGTTTAGAATACATCCGAACCGGATTGGCAGCCGGCATGAAAATAGATGAGTTCGCACCTCGCCTTTCGTTCTTTTGGGCGATTGGAATGAACCACTTTATGGAAATCGCCAAAATGCGCGCCGGAAGAATGTTGTGGGCGAAACTATTAAAACAATTCAATCCTCAAGACGAAAAATCACTGGCATTAAGAACGCATTGTCAAACTTCGGGTTGGAGTTTAACCGAACAAGATCCGTTCAACAACGTGGCTCGCACGACTATCGAAGCGGCTGCAGCGGCTTTTGGCGGAACGCAATCCTTACATACCAACGCCTTAGACGAAGCCATTGCCTTGCCAACAGATTTCTCAGCGCGTATTGCCCGAAACACCCAAATCTTTTTACAAGAAGAAACCAAAATCTGCAAGACCGTCGATCCTTGGGCCGGCAGTTATTATGTGGAAAGTTTAACCGCGGAAATTGCTGAAAAAGCCTGGGCATTGATTCAGGAAGTGGAAGCCTTAGGCGGCATGACCAAAGCCATCGAAGCCGGTATTCCGAAATTGAGAATTGAAGAAGCTGCTGCTCGTAAACAAGCCCGCATCGACAGCGCACAAGATATTATTGTTGGGGTTAACAAATACCGTCTGGAAAAAGAAGATCCATTACACATTTTGGATGTAGACAATCAAATGGTGCGCCAACAACAAATTGAGCGTTTGAACCAAATCAAAGCCACTCGAGATACCGCTAAAGTTAAAGCCAGTTTAGCAAAGATTACCGAAAGTGCCCAAAATGGTGGCGAAAATTTATTATCTTTAGCCGTAGAAGCAGCCCGAAACCGAGCCACGCTGGGAGAAATCAGCGATGCCTTGGAAGCGGTTTTCGGACGCTATAAAGCACAAATCAGAAGTTTTAGCGGCGTGTACAGTAAAGAAATCAAAAACGATGAGAGCTTTGAAAAAGCCAAACAATTAGCCGACGCTTTCGCGCAAAAAGAAGGCCGTCGACCACGTATCATGATTGCCAAAATGGGACAAGACGGTCACGACCGAGGTGCCAAAGTGGTAGCCACCGGTTATGCCGATGTTGGTTTCGACGTAGACATTGGACCGCTATTCCAAACACCCGAAGAAGCAGCCAAACAAGCCGTGGAAAACGATGTGCATATTTTAGGTGTTTCTTCCTTAGCGGCAGGTCACAAAACCTTAGTCCCGCAAGTGATTGAAGAACTCAAAAAATACGGCCGCGAAGACATTATGGTCATCGTTGGTGGCGTTATTCCGGCACAAGATTACCAATTCTTATTCGATGCCGGTGCCGTAGCAGTTTTTGGTCCGGGAACTAAGATAAGTGACGCTGCGATTCAGATTTTGGAGGTTTTGTTGGAAGAGTAATCGATGCTTTCCATTAAGATTTGATTAAGAAACCGTTGAAATGTGTTTTTGTGACATAGGTCATGTGCATTGGAAGTGAAACTTTAGTAAATTTGTTTCTGTCAATTCAATTTTCCATGCGAAGAGTATTAGCAATATTACTATTGTCATTATATGTTTCTTCCTCAACCGAATGTTTCGAGTTGTTGAAGATTCCCGCTTTGGTGGAACATTTTTACGACCATAAAGAAGAAAATAAAGACATGAGTTTATGGTCTTTTTTATGCTTGCACTACGGTCACGGCGATGTAAATGATGCTGACCGAGAAGAAGACATGAAACTGCCTTATAAAAGTGTAGACTGCAACAATGGTCTGACTTACTTGACCTTGTTACCCGAAATTCATTTTGAAATCAGTCGTCCTAAATTCCAATTAAAAGACAAATCGGAAACCGACTTTTATCTAAGTCGTATTTATTCTTCCGACCAAAGTTCCATTTGGCAACCGCCTAAAATAGCTTAATTACCTAGTGTTTGTTGGTTAATCAATACCAACAGTAAAATAGTATTCATTAAGTTATTTAAAAACCATGTTAAATAAAATTATTGCTTTTTCCGTTAGGAATAAGCTCATCGTGGGTTTGTTTACCATAGCTCTATTGCTATACGGTATTTATGAAACCACCAAATTGCCTATTGATGCCGTTCCTGATATTACCAATAATCAGGTGCAAGTCATCACCATTGCACCTTCTTTCGGAGCGACCGACATAGAGCGCTTGGTTACCTTTCCGGTAGAACAAGCCAACAGCAACATTCCGGGTTTAAAAGAAATCCGTAGTTTTTCACGCTTTGGCTTATCGTTAGTCACCATTGTTTTCGACGATGAAACCGATATTTATTGGGCACGCCAGCAAGTGGCCGAGCGCCTGCAGCAAGTCCAAACCCAAATTCCCGCCGGTATCGGAACACCCGAACTTGGTCCGGTTTCTACCGGTTTGGGCGAAATATACCAATATGTAGTACGCCCCGAAAAAGGCTACGAAGACCAATACGATGAAACTGAACTCAGAACCATACAAGACTGGATTGTCCGCCGTCAACTCTTAGGGGTTAAAGGGGTTGCCGAAGTAAGCAGTTTTGGTGGAAAATTAAAACAGTTGGAAATTGCTATTGAACCGGGGAAACTCCACGCCCATGGCTTAACCATCAATGATGTTTTTACTGCCTTAGAACAAAACAATCAAAATACCGGTGGCGCTTATATTGAAAAAGGCGCTACAACCCTATTCATCCGAAGCGAAGGTTTAATTGGTAAGGTAGAAGATATTGAAAACATTGCCGTCAAAGCCACTCCAAGCGGAACACCTGTATTTTTGAAAGACATTGCCAAAATCACCACCGGACACGCTACTCGTTATGGCGCGCTTTGCTACAACGACGAAGGTGAAGTGGCCGGTGCTATTGTAATGATGCTCAAAGGCGCCAACAGTAGCGAAGTGATTAAAAATGTGAAAGAACGCATAGAATTAATCAAAAAAACATTACCGGAAGGCGTAACAATCGAACCGTTCCTCGACCGAACCAAAATGGTTAACAACGCCATCGGAACAGTAGAAAAAAACCTTTTGGAAGGCGCGTTAATAGTGATTTTTGTATTGGTTTTGTTCTTAGGTAATTTCCGTGCCGGTTTAATTGTAGCTTCGGTGATTCCGTTAGCAATGCTATTTGCGATTATCCTGATGAATACCTTTGGAGTAAGTGGCAACTTGATGAGTTTAGGCGCACTCGATTTCGGTTTGATAGTTGATGGTGCCGTAATTATTGTGGAAGCTGTAATGCACCAACTCACCCATAGTAAGAAGTTCAGCCATATCAATAGTATATCGCAGAGCAAAATGGACAAAGAAGTGGAAACTTCTGCAGGCAAAATGATGAACAGCGCGGTATTCGGCCAAATCATCATCTTGATTGTGTACTTGCCTATATTTACTTTAGAAGGTATTGAAGGTAAAATGTTCAAACCAATGGCACAAACTGTAGCCTTTGCTTTACTGGGTGCGTTCTTATTGTCACTAACTTATATTCCGATGATGAGTGCCTTGTTTTTGAGCAAAAAAATCAAGCACGAACCGAATTTTTCCGATCGCATGATGTTCAAACTGGAACGCCAATACCAACATTGGTTACAATCGGCGTTGAATTACCAAAAAGCGATTATTGGTTCTGTGATTGGCTTTTTTGTCATTGCTTTGTTCGTTCTAAGTTCTTTAGGTGGCGAATTCATTCCGGCTTTGGAGGAAGGTGATTTTGCGGTTGACACCCGAGTCCTAACCGGCAGTAACCTAAACACTACCATAGAAAGTACCCAAAAGGCAGCGCACATCTTAAAAACCCAATTCCCGGAAGTAGAAAAAGTAGTCACCAAAATCGGAAGTGGCGAAGTACCAACCGACCCAATGCCGATGGAAGCCAGTGATATGATGGTGATTTTAAAAGACAAATCGGAATGGACTTCTGCCAAAACCTTTGACGAATTGGCTGAAAAAATGAGCAAAGCCTTGCAAGATGTACCCGGAATTACCGCCGGTTTTCAATATCCGGTGCAAATGCGTTTTAACGAACTCATGACAGGTGCGCGTCAAGATGTAGTTTGCAAAATATTCGGCGAAAATCTCGATACATTGGCGGTTTATGCTGAAAAATTAGGCAAAATTGTCAATACGGTTGAAGGAGCTGAAAACCTGTTTGTTGAACCGATAACCGGCATGCCGCAAGTGATTATCGAATACAATCGTCCTGTCATTGCGCAATACCATTTGTCTGTAGCCGATATCAATCGTGTAGTGAATACCGCCTTTGCCGGACAAAGTACCGGATTGGTTTTTGAAGGCGAGAAGCGATTTGAATTGGTTGTTCGACTCGACAACGACAAACGCAAAGACTTAGAAGACGTGAAAAATTTACTGATTCCAACGCCAAACGGGACTCAAATTCCACTATCGCAGTTGGCTGATGTGTCTATTAAAAACGGTCCGAATCAAATCCAACGCGAAGATGCCAAACGCCGTATTGTTGTCGGATTCAACGTGAACGGACGCGACGTGGAAAGCATCGTCAACGAATTGAAAACCAAAGTCGACCAACAAATCAAACTCCCGGCCGGCTATTACACCACTTACGGCGGTGCTTTTGAAAACCTCAACCAAGCGAAAGATCGTTTGATGATTGCGGTTCCGATTTCTTTATTGATGATTTTCATCTTGTTGTTCTTTGCCTTCAAATCGGTGAAACATGGCTTGCTAATTTATTCCGCTATTCCGCTTTCGGCCATAGGCGGTATCTTCTTTTTGGCTTTGCGCGGTATGCCTTTCAGCATCAGTGCCGGCATTGGGTTTATTGCATTATTTGGAGTAGCGGTGCTGAACGGCATCGTTTTGGTATCTGAATTTAACCGACTCAAGGCGGAAGGGATGGACGACTTAAACCGCATCGTTCTGATGGGCACCAAAGTGCGTTTGCGTCCGGTGTTGATGACCGCTTTCGTGGCGTCATTAGGTTTTTTACCAATGGCCATCAGTAACGGTTCCGGTGCCGAAGTACAACGACCGCTGGCGACCGTAGTAATTGGTGGTTTGATGATTGCCACATTGCTAACCTTATTCGTTTTACCTATACTTTATGTCACTTTTGAAAAAGGATTTAAAATGAAACTTTCCTCTAAAACAACTTTGCTACTTTTATTGCTTTCATTGGCAGTAATTCCGGCGAACGCCCAAACTAAACTAACGTTGGACGAAGCCATAAAAACGGCTCTTAGCAATAATCAATCAGTAAAAATTGACCGCCTGAGAGCGGATTACCAACAAAAACTGATTCGTACTGCAGCCAATTTGCCGACCACCAACCTCAACTCTGAAATCGGGCAATTCAACAGCAGTTTTACCGATACTCGCTTCGGTATTGCGCAATCCTTCGATTTTCCAACCGTTTACAACCGCCAAAAAAAGGTGCTGACCTCGGAATGGAAAACAGCTTCGGCCTTAGTAACTTTGAGAGAAGCGGCATTGAAAAAAGAAGTCGCCCTTACCTTTTATGCGATAGTAACATTGACCGAAAAGGAAAAATTGTTGCAGAAAAGCGATACGTTACTAACGGAATTCTTGCGAAAAGCGACCTTGCGACTTCAAAAAGGAGAAAGTAATCTTTTGGAGAAAACTACAGCCGAAACGCAATTAGGCCAATTGAAATTGCAATTATTACAACTGCAACAAGACAAAGCGCTTTGGAACAGCAAACTGCAATTGCTTTTAAATTCGGAACAAACCGTCATTCCAACAGCCGGTTCGCCCAAAATCGAATTCAAAAGTGAAGCAACATCAGGTATAGAACAACATCCGTTATTGCAAAGTTTAGAGCAACAAAAAGCCACAGCTGCTGCACAAACTCAACTGGAAAAAGCTCGAAAATTGCCGATACTGACTTTGGGATACAACAATATGTCGATTACCGGTACCGGCGCAGATAATGTGTTGTACGACAAATCGACCCGTTTCCACTCGGCGCAAATTGGTTTAGGGATTCCGTTGTTAGGCGGTTCTCAAAGTGCTAAAGTTAAAGCAGCCAAAGTACAAGAACAAATGGCTGCCGAAGAATACCAAAGAGAGAAAAACAGCTTGGAAAGACAACTTTTGCAAACCCAATTGAGAATCAAAAGCGAAGCCGAAAAGCTGACTTATTTCGAGAAAACCGGTTTGCCGAATGCCATTTTGATTTCGGAAACAGCTAACCATCAGTTTTTGGGTGGCGATATCAATTATCTTGATTGGGTGATGTTGGTCAACCAAGCCTTAACCATCCATAACAGTTACATCGACACGATAAATTTGTACAACGAAAGTGTCATCGAATGGAATTATCTTACTTCAAAAAATTAAACATGAAAACAAACATCATATTAGCAGCTTTGGCCTTTATTAGTTTGAGCTGCAACTCAAATAAAAGCGAATCGGAAACGACTACCAACAGCGTATCCGAAAAAATAGTTACCCTTACGGACAAACAATATCAAAATGCAGGTTTAGTAATTGAATCGACTAAGGAAAGAACGGTATCCGCTACTGTCAATTTGAATGGCGTTATCGATGTCCCACCGCAAAACTTGGTTTCCGTGAGTATGCCTTTGGGCGGTTATTTAAAAAGTACTAAACTGCTTCCGGGTATGCACGTTAGCAAAAATGAAGTAATTGCCGTGATGGAAGACCAACAGTATATTCAGTTGCAACAAGAATACTTAACCACGCAATCCAAATTGTATTTTGCCGAAAAAGAATACGAGCGCCAACGCGATTTGAATCAGAACAAGGCCAGCAGCGACAAAGTGTATCAAATGGCCGATGCCGAATACAAAAACTTACGCATCACACTCAATGCCTTAGCCGAAAAACTGCGATTAATTCACATCAATCCCAAAACACTTACGGAGAAAAACATCTCTAAAAGCGTGAATATCCTCTCACCTATTGATGGCTTTGTTTCAAAGGTGAATGTAAACATCGGGAAGTATGTTAATCCGGCCGACATCTTGTTCGAACTCATCAATCCTGATGATATTCATTTGAACCTAAAAGTGTTTGAAAAAGACATTAACGGACTATTTATCGGACAAAAAGTGATGGCTTACACCAACAGTCAACCCGACAAAAAACACGAATGTGAAATCATTCTCATCAGTAAAGACATTGCTTCCGACGAACACAGCACCGAAGTTCATTGTCATTTTTCTAAATACGACAAAACGCTTTTACCGGGCATGTATATGAATGCCGTAGTTGAGTTAAAACGCCAAGCAGTTCCAACGTTACCCGAAGATGCCATAGTGACTTTTGAAGGCAAAGAATACGTTTTTATACAAGTAAACGAACGCCAATTTGAAATGACGGCAGTCAAAACCGGAAACAGCGAAAACGGTTTCACAGAAATAATCAATCCCGAAGTTTTAAAAGATAAAAAAATAGCGGTCAAAGGTGCTTACACTTTGCTGATGCAGTTAAAAAACAAATCCGAAGAGTAATTTCTTCTTCACCATTAAAAAAAGCACTTCAATCGAGGTGCTTTTTTTATCTTTACCAAAAACAAAGGCATGTCTAAACTTCCGCATATCGGCACCAGTATTTTTACCGTAATGTCGCAAATGGCCACCGAACACAAAGCCATCAACTTGTCGCAAGGCTTCCCGAATTTTCCGGTGGACGAACGATTGACCGTTATACTGGCCAAACACGCCACAGCCAATGTACATCAATATACGCCTATGAGTGGTTTGCCTTCGTTGTTGGACAAAATTGCTGTTTTAACGCAACAATCTTATGGTAGAACGATTGCACCTAAAGAAGAAATCCTGATTACTGCCGGTGCTACCGAAGGCATTTTTGCGACCATACAAGCTTTGGTCAAAGCGCAAGAAGAAGTTGTAATTTTAGATCCGAGCTACGATTGCTACGAAGCACCAATTTTGTTGAGTAATGCCAAACCCGTACGCGTAGCCCTGAACATCGATTTTACGCCGAATTGGGAAACTATAACCGCAGCGGTAAACGAAAAAACCCGGCTGATTATTATAAACAATCCGCACAATCCTACAGGAAAAATGTGGACTGCATCTGATTTTGAACAGCTGGAAAAACTTGTAGATGCCTACCCTAACCTTTTGGTTTTATCCGATGAAGTATACGAGTACATCACTTTCGAACAGCCACATATTTCAGTCCATCACCGTCCCAAATTGTGGGAACGCAGCATTTCCATTTCTTCTTTCGGAAAATCGTTTCACATTACCGGCTGGAAAATTGGTTATGTGATTGCGCCGGAGGTTTTAATGCGTGAGATCAAAAAAGTCCACCAATTTTTGGTATTCAGCGTGAGCAGTATTGCCCAACACGCCTTAAATGAGTATATAGATGTAGTCGACGTAAAAACTTTAGGCCAATTCTACCAACAAAAAAGAGATTTCTTCCAAGGTTTGATGCAAGACACCAAACTCAAACTCTTGCCCTGCGAAGGCACTTATTTTCAAGTGGCCTCTTATGCGGCAATTAGTGAGGAAAACGACATCGATTTTACCAAAAGATTGGTGACCGAATTGGGCGTGGCTACCATACCGATTTCCATTTTTTATGCCAATGGAGATGACCATCAATGCATTCGCTTCTGCTTTGCCAAAGATGAGCAAACTTTGACAAGAGCGGCCGAAAGACTTCGCCAATTATAATTAAAACAATATATTTACTCAAAATAAAAAAGATATGGATTTTTCAGCAAAAATGCTACGCGATAACGCCTTAGCAGACAAAGTAATCGTAGTAACCGGTGGCGGAAGCGGCTTGGGTAAAGCCATGACCCAATACTTTTTGGAATTGGGCGCCAAAGTAGCTATTACCTCTCGCGATTTAGAGAAACTAAAAACCACAGCAGCCGAATTGGAAACCCAAACCGGCGGACAATGTTTACCGTTGCAGTGCGATGTGCGCCATTATGATCAAGTCGAAACCATGTTGGCTGAAGTTTTAAAAACTTTTGGTAAAGTCGATGTGCTTTTGAACAACGCTGCCGGAAACTTCATTTCGCCTACCGAAAGATTATCAGCTAACGCTTTTGATACCATTATCGATATCGTGTTGAAAGGTTCCAAAAACTGTACGTTGGCCTTTGGAAAACATTGGATTAACACCAAACAAACCAATTGCAATGTATTGAATATAGTTACCACTTATGCTTGGACCGGTTCGGGTTATGTAGTGCCGAGTGCTACAGCTAAAGCCGGTGTTTTAGCCATGACCCGCAGTTTAGCTGTAGAATGGGCCAAATATGGTATCCGCATGAACGCCATTGCGCCGGGACCATTTCCAACTAAAGGCGCTTGGGACAGACTCTTACCGGGCGACTTAGCAGAAAAATTCGATATGGCTAAAAAAGTGCCGTTACGTCGTGTGGGTGACCATCAGGAATTGGCCAATTTAGCCGCCTATTTGGTTTCTGATTTTTCAGCCTATATTAATGGAGAAGTGGTTACTATTGATGGTGGCGAATGGCTACAAGGCGCCGGACAATTCAACCTTTTGGAAAAAATACCTCAAGAAATGTGGGATATGTTAGAAGCAATGATTAAAAATAAAGGAAATAAGTAGAAGTGGACAGTCGTAGTCCACGTATTTTTAACTGAAAACTGAGACTGAGACTGAAAACTAAGGGCTTAAAACTTTACCTAAATGTTAACAAATAAGCCTTGACAAAGCCATAATTAATCGTATTTTTACGGCTTAAAATTGATCGTAAATAAATGGGTAAAATCATTGCAATTGCCAACCAAAAAGGTGGTGTAGGTAAAACAACAACCTCTGTAAATCTTGCCGCATCATTGGGTGTTTTAGAGAAAAAGGTGCTTTTAATTGATGCTGATCCGCAAGCCAATGCCAGTTCGGGATTGGGAATTGATGTGGAAAGTGTTGAAATCGGAACGTATCAAATTTTAGAACACAGCAATACGCCCGAGGAAGCTACCATTACTTGTTCTGCTCCGAATGTTTCCGTAATTCCGGCTCACATCGACTTAGTAGCGATTGAAATTGAATTGGTAGACAAAGAAAACCGTGAATACATGTTAAAACAGGCTTTGGATAGCATCAAAGACCAATACGATTACATTTTGATTGACTGTGCTCCATCCTTGGGATTACTAACGCTTAATGCCTTAACGGCCGCCGACAGTGTAGTGATTCCGATACAATGTGAATACTTTGCTTTGGAAGGATTGGGTAAATTATTGAATACCATCAAGAGTGTGCAAAAAATACACAACCCGAATTTAGATATTGAAGGCCTTTTGCTTACCATGTATGACTCGCGTTTGCGTTTGTCCAATCAGGTAGTGGAAGAAGTACAAAAACATTTCAATGATATGGTGTTTAAAACCATTATCCAACGTAATGTTAAATTGAGTGAGGCACCGAGTTTTGGGGAAAGCATTATTAATTTTGATGCTACCAGCAGAGGTGCTACAAACTATTTGAGTTTGGCTCAGGAAATCATCAAGAAAAACAGCAACTAAGCCATGGCAAAAGCAATAAAAAAACAAGCCTTAGGAAGAGGTTTATCGGCTTTACTGAAAGATCCGGAAAACGACATCAAATCGGTAAACGATAAAAACGCCGACAAAGTGGTCGGAAATATTATAGAATTGGATATCGAGGCCATCGAAATCAATCCGTTTCAACCCAGAACCAATTTCAACGAAGAACAGCTTCAGGAATTGGCTTCATCTATCAAAGAATTAGGTTTAATTCAACCGATTACAGTTCGCAAATTAGACTTTAACAAATACCAATTGATTTCGGGTGAGCGCCGTTTACGTGCTTGTAAAATCGTTGGTCTAACAACGGTTCCGGCTTACATTCGCATTGCTAACGACAACGAATCGTTGGTCATGGCTTTGGTCGAAAACATCCAACGCCACGATTTAGACCCGATTGAGATTGCACTTTCTTACCAACGTTTGATTGACGAAATTCAATTGACTCAAGAACAAATGAGTGAGCGCGTGGGCAAAAAACGTTCTACTATTGCCAACTATTTGCGTTTGTTAAAATTAGATCCGATTATCCAAACCGGTATTCGTGACGGCTTTATCAGCATGGGGCACGGTCGCGCGATCATTAACATTGAAGACCAAGACATCCAAACCGATATTTACCACAAAATCATCAGCCAGAATCTTTCCGTACGTGAAACCGAAGCTTTGGTAAAAAACTATCAGGACAGTCGCAAACCTGCTCCTGCCAAAGCCAAAAAAGGAGAAAGTTTTGCGGTGGCGGATGACCAGAAAAAAGCGTTTGTGAATTTCTTCGGCACCAAAATCGATGTAAAAGTGACCGCTAACGGTAAAGGAAAAATTACTATTCCATTCCATTCCGAAGAAGATTTCAATCGCATTATCAAACTAATTAAAGGATAGTGAATCGCTTTTTTAACATACTTATCCTTTGTTTCCTTTTGGGAAAACCCACACTTCATGCCCAGCAAATTGCGGAAGGTTTGGTTATAAAAGATACAACTAAAATAAAGGAAATCGACCCGTTAACGCCTTCCAAAGCTGCCTTTTACTCGGCTGTACTGCCGGGATTAGGACAAGCTTACAATAAAAAGTATTGGAAAATCCCAATAGTTTATGGCGCTATAGGAACCAGTATGTATTTCTATTTAGACAATAATAAAAAATACCACAGTTACCGAGACGCTTATAAAAGAAGATTGGCCGGTTTTAACGATGACCAATACCAGTATTTGGACGACAGTCGTTTGATTCAGGCACAACGATTTTACCAAAGAAATCGCGACTTATCGCTTTTGGTTACTTTAGGTTTTTATGTTTTAAACATCGTAGATGCCAATGTAGATGCGCATTTGATTCAGTTTAACGTAAACGAAAAACTTTCGGTAGCACCCGATGTTTACCAAAATGATTTTACCGCCAAACCCAATCTCGGTCTAACCCTAAATTATCGATTCTGATGAAAATTGCATTACTCGGCTACGGAAAAATGGGAAAAGTAATTGAAAAAATTGCTTTGGAAAGAGGTCATGAAATAGTTTTAAGAAAAGGCCAATACGATACTTTTGATGGTTTAGACCAAGCAGATGTTGCCATTGATTTTAGTGTGCCGACTGCTGCCGTTACCAATATTTCTGCTTGTTTGAACGAAAATATCCCGGTAGTATCAGGAACTACAGGTTGGTTGGAACAGTACGATGCTATGGTTAGTTTGTGCGAAGCCAAAAACGGAACGTTTCTTTACGGTTCCAATTTCAGTTTGGGTGTGAATTTATTTTTCGAACTGAACGAGTACTTGGCCAAAATGATGGCGCGTTTTACCGACGTTTACCAAGTCTCGATGGAGGAAATTCACCATACCCAAAAATTAGATTCTCCCAGTGGCACTGCTATTTCCTTAGCCAAAGGCATTATGCAGCATTCGGCGTATGAAGCATGGACTGAAGGTCAAGCCCAAAAGAATCAAATTCATATTGATGCCAAACGCATCGAAAATGTCCCCGGAACCCACAGTGTTTTTTACAAATCCGAGGTGGATTTTATTGAAATCAAACACGTAGCGCATAATCGTGAAGGCTTTGCCTTAGGATCGGTTTTGGCAGCCGAATGGATTCAGGGCAAAAAAGGCGTTTTCTCTATGAAAGACGTATTAGATTTAAAATAGAAACTCATTTATTGTAACAAATACCGGTGATTATAAACATATAACTGCAGAAATTTAAAAACTAAGCCTTATGTCAGCAACTCAATGGTTAATTTTCGTTTTAATTGTACAAGTCATCCACGGCTTGGGAACTTGGAAACTATACGAAAAAGCAGGTAGAAAAAGATGGGAAGCTTTTGTCCCCGTGTATAACGCCATTGTTTTGATGAAAATTATCGGGAGACCGACTTGGTGGACCGTATTGCTTTTCATTCCTATTATTAACTTGCTGATGTTTCCAATCATTTGGGTAGAAACCTTGAGAAGTTTTGGACGCAATTCTACAGCTGATACTTGGCTGGGAGCCTTGACATTTGGTTTTTATCTATTCTACATCAACTATACTCAAGAAGTTACACATATTTCTGATCGCGATTTAACACCCAGAACCAAAACCGGAGATACCATCAGTTCGTTATTGTTTGCAGTAATTGTAGCTACTTTGGTGCATACCTACGTAATGCAACCTTATGTAATTCCATCTTCATCTTTGGAAAAATCATTGCTGACCGGAGATTTCTTATTTGTGAGTAAATTTCATTACGGCGCCAGAACACCAATGACATCAGTGGCTGCGCCTATGGTTCATGATACTATACCTTTTATCAAAACCAAGTCTTATCTTTACAACGACCACGATGCCAACTCTTGGGAAAACAAGTTGCAATTACCTTACTTCCGTTTTCCGGGTTTCGAAAAAATTAAAAATGCCGATATTGTTGTTTTCAACTGGCCTCGTGATACCTTATTCCACATGTATTTGCCTGCTGATCGCAGATACAACAAACCTATCGACAAAAAAACCAACTACGTAAAGCGTTGTGTGGCCATTCCGGGTGACAATTTAGAGATTAAAAAAGGCGTAGTTTACATCAATGGAAAAGAATTGATTTTACCGGAGAGAGCTAAACCACAATTTGGTTTCAATATCAAAATGAAGGAACCGATTACGCAAGAATTTGTAGACCAATACGGCGTAACCGAACTCAATACCTTAATCCAAATAGAAACCAAGTTATGGGACAATAATTTGGTACAACAATATTTGAACAAAGAAGGATATAATTTTGCTGTGATTGAAAAAGACAGTACCAATACTTTTATTTTAGGAGCCGTTGACAAAGACTTGGTTGACAAGTTAAAGTTAACTTCCTCTAACTTGATGTTTCAAGCCAATCTAACCCAAGCGAAAGCTGATGAATTGAAAAAAGACAGTCGTGTAGCCAGTGTAACACGCTACTTAAAAACCGGTGCCGAAGACGGTATTTTCCCGGATTACAAAGATGGGCATCCTTCTGCTACTCGCAACTGGAACAGCGACAACATGGGACCAATCTACATGCCGGAAGCCGGTAAAACTGTCACTTTAAACTTAGAGAACTTATCCCTATACAAAATCATCATCACTGAATACGAAGGCAATACGTTGAAAGTAGTTGGCAATGACATCTACATTAATGATGTTAAAACCAACAGCTACACCTTCAAACAAAACTATTATTGGATGATGGGAGACAACCGAAACAATTCGTTAGACGCGCGTTATTTCGGCTTCACACCGGAAGACCACATTGTAGGGAAACCGGTATTCATTTGGATGAGTTGGGACAGCAGTGCTTCGGGTTTGAATAAAATTCGTTGGGACCGATTGTTCACTACAGTAAGTGGCGATGGTCAACCGCAATCTTACTTTAAATACTTCTTGGGATTGTTAGTATTGTACTTTGTTGGCGAATATTTTTGGAAAAAGAAAAAAGCCAATTAATAGGGTTGGTCAATGAATAATATTTTAATACATCCCGGTTATTTTCCTTCCGTTAGTCATTTTGTGGCAATTGCCCAAAGTAATTTGGTAACGTTTGAAATGGATGACAACTTCCAAAAGCAAACCAACCGTAACCGAATGTACATTTACAGTCCGAACGGCATACAGTTGCTCAATATTCCGATAAAGCATTCCAAAGAAGCACATCAAAAAACCAAAGATGTCAAATTGGAAACTGCTTTTGATTGGCAAAAACAACATTTCAAATCTTTAGAAGCGGCTTATCGTACTTCGCCTTTCTTTGAGTATTTTGAAGATGACATTGCTCCTATTTTTCAAAAGAAACATACTTTTTTAATGGATTTGAATTTGGAAACCATGTCAATTGTTTCTAAATGTTTGGGCTTAGCATTCGATTACAACGAAACGACCGAATATTTCCATGAAGTTACCGATAAAACCGATTTAAGAGCCTTGATTAATGGTAAAAAAGACACTTCAGTATTCGAGCCTTATACTCAAGTATTCGGTGAAAAATACGGGTATTTGAATAATTTGAGCATACTCGACTTGTTATTCAACGAAGGTCGTTATGCCTTAGACTATCTTAAAAAACAAACGCTGTAATTTAATTGGCAAAGGCCAAACGCGTCATAATCGGGAAGTGATCTGAATTTTCGAAACGCGAAAAACTCTTAAAGCTTTTCACCTTCATACGCTTATCGGCAAAGATATAATCTATACGTGCCGGATAATACTTAAAGCGATAGGTTTGTCCAAAACCAATGCCGGCTTCTTCAAAACAATCGCTCAAATCGCCCTTAATATTGCGGTAGATGTACGAAAAGGCGCTGTTGTTCATATCGCCGCAAATAATCACGGGATATGGACACTCTTTTTTATGATTGACTAACATCTCAGCCTGCTTCTCTTGCTTTTTAAAGGCTTCTCGAATCCTCACAAACAATTGTTGGGATTTACTTTTGTCAATGGCATCAACATGCGATTCAATTTCATTCACATCCGGAGAAATTTTTATCGATTGTAAGTGAATGTTGTACACGCGAATTGTATCTTTTCCTTTTTTGATATCGGCATAAACTACATTATTCCCTAAATCGGGGATTTTGAAATCACCTTGATTGAAAATTGGGTATTTGGAAAAGATGGCTTGACCGGTTTTGATTTGCTTGCCTTCCATAAAAATAGCTTTGTATTTATAGGCTCTCAAATTGACTTTGGCACTTTCAGAATATTCTTGAAGACAAAGAATATCAGGGTTTTCTTCGTTGACAAAAGATAAAATGGTATCGCCTACATGTTCGTTGGGCAACCATTCAAATAAATTAAACAAGCGTACGTTGTAGCTCATCACGGTGAAATCTTTTTCTTCTTCAGGTATCTCTCTGGAAGAAAATTTATAAAACTTATTGATGAAAGTAATCCCCAATAACAACACCAATCCGGATAAAATGACTTGTCGTTTGAGCTGTAGTAACCAATACAAAAAAAACAAAGCGTTTAAGATGAGGAATAGCGGTAAAATGAGCGTCAGTACCGATAACAACGGAAATAACTTAGGCGCTAAGAATGGCAAAACATAAGCTACGAATGTCAATACAGTCAACACTATATTGAATCCGAATACTATTTTGTTAAACCACGATAGCTTTTTCAAAAAATCTAATTTAATAATTCCGTATCCCAAAATGGAAATACGCTAAACAAATATGCAAAATTATACCGCTATTTTCCTGCTCTAAAGAGAAATTCTTTCTCTTCAGCCGTCAAACTGTCGTAACCCGATTGGCCGATTTTGTCCAAAATCTCATCAATTTGTTGTTGGGTTTTATCTTTGGTAACAATTTTACTGGTTGGTTTAGCAACAGGTTTCTTCGGATTGACGTGTACTTTTTTGAAAGGTGTGGCTTTTTTTGAAGCAAATAAATTCGCAAAAAAATCAATCACTGAGGTAACAATGCGACTCAAATCGGTACCACTTAACAACAACTTGATGTAAAGGAACCCAAAAAGTGCTCCGCTTAAATGGGCTATATGACCTCCCATATTGCCCAATTGAATTTGAAGTAAATCTAGCAATAACAAAACGCCCGTGATGTGCCATAATTTTACGTTACCAATGAGCAGCAATCGGATTTCCATTAAAGGTTGGTAGGTTGTAGCGGCTACCAGAATACCCATTACAGCCGCGGAAGCACCCACCATAGAAGAGGAAAACCCCAATATATAGAAGCTTAACACATAAAACAAACCTGCAAAAACAGCACTTAACAAATACAAACCTAAATATTGTTTTTGGGTAAAAAAAGTCAGGAACAAACGACTCGAAAAATGCAAAACCATCATGTTGAAAAACAAATGCATGAATCCTTGATGAAAAAACGCATAAGTCAACAGTGACCAAGGCTTGTACAAGGCAACCATGGGTTCTGAAGAAACCGCCAACCAAGTCGGATAGTCGAAAATACCGGTTGTAAATTGGTAGAATAACGGAATCGACAAGATAAATAAGCCTACATTCCAATAAATCAATTTATTGGCAATGCCGCCGATTCTGTATTGCAGTTTTATATCGTCAATTATACTGCTCATAATTTAGTCCCAACGCTTATTGTTAAACGAATTTTTCTTCCAATACCACATCATAATAAATCCGGTTAAAGCACCGCCTAAATGCGCAAAGTGAGCAATTCCGGTGCCGCCGCTACCGAAAATAGAATTGCCTTTGAACCCTAACACTAAGTCTACTACCAACAAGCCCGGTACAAAGTATTTGGCTTTAATAGGTACGGGGATAAACATCATCATTAGTTCGGCATTCGGGAACATGAAAGCGAAGGCAGTTAAAAGTCCGTAAATAGCACCGGAGGCACCTAGAGAAGGTGTTTGGAATTCTTGTATTGCCAATGTTAGGGTATTGAACTGATCCTGAGTACAATTGGCGTTCTCCAATATCGTTCTTACTTGACCGGCTAACATTTTGCCACTCGAGTCAAAAACAGTACTATAATCAGCATTTAAAATTATCTTTATTTCAGCCTCAGATAAATTTAAAGTTGACAATTGATCCAATACCGAATGGATTTGATAATAACTTACTCCAAGATGTAATAAAGCCGCTCCTAATCCACACGAAATGTAGAAAAACAAAAATTTTCTCGCACCCCAAAAGTGTTCCAAAGCACTACCAAAAGAAATTAAACCAATCATATTGAAAATGATGTGCATAATTCCCACTGAATTTTTTCCGGTATAAACATCAGCATGCATGAACATACTCGTTAACGGTTGCCAAGCTCTGAAATGGATATTTTCAGGATAATACAGTGAAAACAATTGGTAAGCTACATCGCCCACATAATTGGAGCCGATGTAAAAAATAACATTGATTATCAGTAACTGCTTAACAGTCTCGGTCATTCGCATCATACGCTGAATTTTTTGTCTAAATCTTCCACACTCATGGTAATGAAAGTTGGTTTTTGAAACGGTGACACATCAGGCTCTTTGCAAGCAAATAGGTTGTGCACCAAATTTTCCTGTTCTTTTTCGGTTAAATACGTTCCGGTTTTAATGGCCAAACTACGCGCCATCGACTTGGCGATTGTATCATTTTGCGAAAAACTACTGTCCGGTATGCCGTCTTGCAAATCACGCAATAACTCTTCCAAAACAATAGAAATCTCACTTTCGGTCACATTGACAGGCAAACCGGAAATCAGGACATGGTCGGCTGCCATCGCTTCAAATACAAATCCGGTGTTTTCTAAAGCCGATTGTAATTCGGCCAACAAATCCATTTCGGGAGCCGAAAAATACAACTGGAGCGGAAACAACAATTGCTGACTCGAAGCTTGATGCACCGTCATACTGGTTAGTAATTCCTCGTATAAAACCCGCTCATGTGCTCTGTTTTGGTTGATGATAACCATTCCTGATTTAATTGGACTGACAATGTATTTTTTGTGAATTTGGTAAGTTCTTTTTACTTCCTGTTCGACTTCATTTTCCTCAAACAAAGAAGAAGTAACAGCATCTTTCTCAAAAGTCATTTCCGCCAATTCTTGTCCGGCTTGTTTCAACCCAACATATAAACTTTCCCAATTAGGCTGGGCTTCAGGCTTTTTATAAGATGGTGTTGAAAACGACTTACTCGGCTTGTCTTCTGCAAACGGATTGTAACTGCGGTCCACCTGAATGGTTGGATATTCCGCTTCTTTATTTTGGTATTGATAAGGCGTATCCAAATTCGGATCTCGGTCGAAATCCAATACAGGCGCCACATTAAATTGTCCTAAACTGTGCTTGATGGCCGAACGCAAAATAGCGTACAAAGCATGCTCGTCATCAAACTTGATTTCGGTTTTAGTAGGATGAATATTGATATCAATAGTATGCGGCGGAACAGTTAAATACAGAAAATAACTCGGCTGCGAACCGTCCTTCAGCAAACCTTCATAAGCGGCCATAACGGCGTGATGCAAATAGCCGCTTTTGATGAAACGATCGTTAACAAAGAAGAATTGCTCACCTCGGTTTTTCTTAGCAAATTCGGGTTTTCCTACAAATCCTTGTAAGCTTACGATATCGGTTTCCTCTTTTACAGGCACCAATTTTTCATTGGTTTTACCCGAAAAAATATTGACAATGCGTTGTCTGAAATTTGAAATCGGCAAATTGAACATCTCACTACCGTTATGATACATCGTAAAATGTATGCTCGGATGCGCCATCGCTACGCGTTGAAACTCATCTACTATATGACGCTGCTCTACGGTTTCCGACTTCAAAAAATTGCGTCGGGCCGGAATATTAAAAAACAAGTTCTTTACCGCAAACGAAGTCCCTTTGGGCAATACCGCCGGTTCCTGCGACATGAATTTTCCGCCTTCAATAACAATGTGTGTTCCTAATTCTTCCTGATCTTGCTTGGTTTTCATTTCCACATGGGCAATGGCCGCAATGGAAGCCAAAGCCTCACCACGAAAACCTTTGGTATGTAATGAAAATAAATCTTCGGCTTGGCGGATTTTGGAAGTGGCGTGACGTTCAAAACACAAACGCGAATCGGTGACACTCATCCCAACGCCATTATCAATCACTTGAATTAGTGATTTTCCGGCATCTTTGATGATGAGTTTGATATCGGTAGCTTTGGCATCTACAGCGTTTTCCAACAACTCTTTGACCACCGAAGCCGGTCTTTGTACTACTTCACCGGCCGCAATCTGATTGGCTACATGATCCGGAAGCAATTGAATGATACTCGACATTATTTTGTTTCAGTGTTTTGAATTAAAGACTCGGGCAACCACCCAAACCAAGCAAATTTAAGGAAAAAGTACGGGGATTTATAGTTAATCATTCCCTAAAAATAAAAAACCTATTCAGAAAAGAATAGGCTTATTTTTCACATCCGAAAAGGGAAACTATTACATCGTTTTTTTACGCAAATCGGCCATTTTTATAGCAGCAATGGCGGCTTCTGTCCCTTTATTACCATGTTTACCACCGCTTCTGTCGATAGATTGTTGTTCGGTATTATCCGTTAGCAAACAAAAAATCACCGGCACATCGGTTTGTACGTTTAAATCTTTGATGCCTTGAGTAACGCCTTCGCACACAAATTCAAAGTGCATAGTTTCGCCTTTGATCACACAACCTATCGTGATTACAACGTCTACTTCTTGCGTAACTATCATGCGTTGCGCTCCGTAAATAAGTTCAAAACTTCCGGGTACATTCCATCGCACTATGTTTTCCGGTAAAGCACCACAATCCAATAAAGCGGCTTCGGCTCCTTGATACAAGCCGTTGGTAATGTGTTCGTTCCATTCCGACACTACTATTCCAAACTTAAAGTCTTTAGCATTAGGTAATTTTGATTTATCGTAATTGGAAAGATTTTTATTTGCTGTAGCCATAATTTATGCTTTTAAACTAAAAAAGGATTAAAGATACTATCCTTAATCCTTTTTTTGGTATTATTAATTTGAAATTTATTGTGCTAATCCGATTAAAGCCTCAACTTGTTGAGCTTCCGGAGCAGTATCAAAATTTTCTTTGATGTCAGTAAAATATTTCAAAGCTTCGGCTTTGTTACCCATTGCCAAAGCAGTTTTACCGGCTTTCATCAAATATCTTGGTCTGGTAAAATCATTAGTCTGACTCGCATCAGCAGCTTTCACATAAAACTCTAACGCTTCCTTTTGTTTGTTTTGTTGTGCATAAGCATCTCCGATAGCTCCTTTAGCCAAAATGCTTAAAGTAACATCTTTAGAGTTGAATTTTTCCAAACTCGCAATAGCTTCAGCATATTTACCGGTGTTCAAGTAAGCAATACCGGCCATATAGTTGGCCTGGTTAGCGGCATCAGTACCTGAATATTCTTCAGCAATTTTAAGTACACCAAATTTCCCTTCAGAACCATTCAATACTAAATTGAATAATGAATCTGCTTTTACATCACCGTCAACGGCTTTTTGGAAATTTTGTTGGGCTACGAACAATTCCTCCGCAGCTTCTTGTTGGTTAGGCTCAGCAATAAATTTATCATAAGCGAAATAACCCACAACTACTACCACCACTGCCAACAAACCACCTAAAATTACTTTTTGGTTTTTAGCAATAAAATCTTCTGCTTTAGAAGCTGATTGGTCTAAGGTGTCGAATGCTTTAGCCGTAGCGCTGTCTTTTTCATCAACATTTACCTCTTCGATGAAAGTTTCTTCTACTTTTTCCGCTTTTTCTTTTGGTGCTTTATATCCTCTTTTGTTAAAAGTTGCCATCTATTTTTAATTTAGTGTGCGCAAAAATAAAATTTTTATTCAAACTCACATAAAAAAAATTGATTTAATATTAATTGCAAGAGAAAATAACGGTTTTTAAATCCTAAACGGATGAACAACTGCTAAAGAAACCCTACACGGAGTATTTTTATCAATATTTTTGAATAATTTGCAGGACTTTCTTTCTTTGCTTCAAAAGAAAATAAAACACTGTAAAATAATTAGTTAACATTCAATAAAGCCAAATCAAATTGTTTTTAAAACGACTTTCAGTTCTGAACTACAAGAATTTTTCGGATGCCACCTTCGAATTTGACGCTAAAATCAATTGCTTCGTAGGGAAAAACGGCATTGGAAAAACCAATATATTGGATGCTGTGTATCATTTGGCCAACGGTAAAAGTTATTTCAATCCACAGGCTGTGCAGAATATTAAACACGGTGAAGATTTTTTTGTGGTAGACGGCGAGTTTGAAAAAAACAGTCGTTCTGAACAAATCTTGTGCAGCTTGAAAAAAGGCCAAAAGAAAATCCTGAAACGCAACGGCAAACTTTACGAAAAATTCTCCGATCACATTGGTTTTATTCCGCTGGTTATTATTTCGCCGGCCGACCGAGATTTAATTGTTGAAGGCAGTGAAACACGTCGTAAATTTATCGACAGCGTGATTTCGCAATTAGACAGCGGTTATCTGCAACAGTTGATTCAGTACCACAAAATCATCAGCCAACGCAATGCGCTATTGAAGTATTTTGCCTTAAATCATGTTTTTGAAAAAGACACCTTATCCATTTACAACGAGCAATTGGACACTTTAGGGCAGACCATTTTTGAAAAACGAAAAGCGTTTTTGGCCGATTTTGTGCCTATTTTTAACACCTACCATCAAACCATTACCGATTCGGCTGAAACGGTTCAATTGGTCTATCAAAGTGATTTGTTTGAGAAAAATACGTTGACATTGCTGGAAGAAAACCTCAGCAAAGACCGAGCTTTACAGTATACCTCTGTTGGTATTCACAAAGATGACTTGTCTTTTGAAATTGACCACTTCCCTATTAAAAAGTTTGGCTCGCAAGGACAACAAAAATCGTTTTTAATCGCCTTAAAACTCGCCCAATTTGATTTTGTAAAAAAACAAAGCGGTGAAAAACCTATTTTACTTTTTGATGATATTTTCGACAAGTTAGATGAATTTCGCGTGGGTAAAATAGTAGAAATGGTCAATAAGGAAGAATTCGGCCAGCTTTTTATCTCCGACACCCATCCGGAACGCACCGAAAATATTGTCAAAACCACGCATCAGAGTTATAAAATATTTAACCTTTAGTGTTGCTGTATTTTGTACTTTAGCTAAAATTTTTTTGAACATGAAAACCAGATTATTTTCCCTACTGCTTATCAGCTTTCTATTCATCAGTTGTCAAGGACAAACGGCCAAACCGGCCCAAACTTTGGATGTAAAAACTTATGCCGAAAAATTAAAAAACACCGAAAAACCCCAATTATTAGATGTTAGAACTCCGGAAGAATTCGGCGTTGAACATTTAGAAAATGCCGACAACGTAAATGTAAACAGTCCCGATTTTGCTAACAAAGTAGCTAAATATGACAAATCAAAACCCATCTTTGTGTATTGTAAAGTAGGCGGAAGAAGTGCTCAAGCCGCTGATAAATTGGTAGCGATGGGCTTTACAGAAGTCTATAATTTAGAAGGTGGCATCATGAAATGGACAACTGCCGGAATGCCGAAAGCAGGACAAACGGCTAAAACCGGTGGCATGACCCTACAGGATTACCAAAAATTAGTAGCTTCCGATAAAAAAGTACTCATCAATTTTACTGCGGTTTGGTGTGCGCCTTGTCAGAAAATGAAGCCTTACATTTTGAAAATGCAAGAAGAATTGAAAGACCAAATTAAAATTGTGCGTGTAGATGCCGACGAAAACAAAAGCCTAACCGAGGCCATGAAAATTGAAGGATTACCTATGATTATCATCTATGAAAACGGTAAAGAAGTTTGGCGTAACTTAGGTTACATCAGTGAAGAAGACTTAAAAAAACACCTCTAATATGATTACCCAAGAAGCGTTGCAATTTTTAGAAGATTTGGTAGCCAACAACAATACCGATTGGATGCATGCCAACAAAAAACGGTATGACCAATATAAAAAAGATTACCATGCGTTTATTGCGGGTTTGTTGGCAGAAATGAAACAACTTGATCCGAAATTAGACGATTTGGAAGTGAAAAATTGTACGTTTCGTATCAATCGAGATATTCGTTTTTCTAAAGACAAATCGCCCTACAAAACCAATATGGGTGTTTGGTTTACCCAAAATAAATTCCAAAAAAACAGCCCGGGCTATTACGTGCATTTCGAAAAAGGCAACTGTTTTGTGGCTGGCGGTGTTTGGTGTCCGGAACCTTCGCAATTGAAACAAATCCGAAGAGAAATTGCTTTTTTCTATGACGATTTAGAAAAAATTGTAGCCGATGCAGCTTTCAAAAAGGAGTACGGCGATTTATCTCGCGAAGCAGATAACGTACTGAAAAAAGCGCCCAAGGATTTCGATCCTAATCATCCGGCCATTGAATTTTTAAAATTGAAGAGCTTTACTGCCTCGCATCGCATAGACGAAAAATTATTTACCGATAAAAATTTCAATAAAACGGTGGCGCAAAAACTCATAGCACTCAAACCTTTAAACGACTTTCTGTACCGCGCTCTTGAAACCGAAGAATAATTATCTTTTCCCATCACATGCAAATTCAATCCAATTTCTCTTTAAAATCATTTAATACTTTCGGCATAGAAGCCAAAGCCAAAAGCTTTGTGGCTGTTCATTCGTTGGAAGATTTAAAAACCGTTTTGGCTGAACATGCGGCCGAAAAAAAATTCATTTTAGGCGGCGGCAGTAATATGCTGCTAACCCAAGACATCGATGCCTTGGTAATCCATATCGATTTGAAAGGAAAAAGAATACTAAAAGACGACGACGACTTTGTATGGATAGAAAGTATGGCCGGAGAAAATTGGCACGAGTTTGTACTTTGGACTATTGACCAAAACTTTGGCGGATTGGAAAATATGTCACTTATTCCGGGCAATGTTGGTACTACACCGGTACAAAACATTGGCGCATATGGTACCGAAATTAAAGACACTTTTGTCTCTTGTGACGCCATGAAAATCGACGATCAAACCCTGCGGACTTTCAGCAAAGAAGACTGTCGTTTTGGTTACCGAGAAAGCATTTTCAAGCAAGAAGCCAAAGACCAATACATCATTACTTCGGTGGTTTTTAAACTCACCAAACGCAACCATAACCTCAACACTTCTTATGGCGATATTACTAAAGAATTAGCATTGCAAAACGTGACTGTTCCGACACTGAAAGATATTTCCAATGCTGTGATTGCCATTCGACAAAGCAAATTACCCGATCCGAAAGTATTGGGCAACAGCGGTAGTTTCTTTAAAAATCCGGTCATTTCGAGAAGTCATTTTGAAAAAGTGCAAGCACAATTTCCGGAGATTAAATTCTTCGAAGTTTCTCCAACCGAAGTCAAAGTTCCGGCAGGATGGCTGATTGAACAAGCCGGTTATAAAGGGTTTCGCAAAGGCGATGCCGGCGTACACAAAAATCAAGCTTTAGTTTTGGTGAATTACGGTTCGGCTACCGGTCAGGATATTTTGGCTCTTTCTCGCGAAGTACAGCAAGCGGTTTTCGACAAATACAGTATAGCCATAGAAGCGGAAGTCAATGTAATTTAAACCGATTGCCATGTATATTCCCGAACTTTACAAAAACGAAAATCGCGATGAAATTGAACACTTCATCCATCAAAACGGTTTTGCAATTTTGGTGAATCAAACGCAGGGAAAATTGTGGGCCACGCACACGCCATTGTTGTTAGAAACCCGTGAAGACGGTAAACTCATCTTAACCGGACATATTTCTAAAGCCAATCCGCAAGCCTCAAGTTTTAATGACAATGAAGAAGTATTAGCCATATTTTCAGGCGCTCATGCTTATATTTCTTCTTCTTGGTACGATCATGAAAATGTGCCGACCTGGAATTATTTGGCTGTACACGTTTACGGTAAGGTTCGTGTTTACAATCATGAAGAAGGTTTGCACTTTCTAAAAAAATTAGTTGACAAATACGAAGCCCAATCGGAAAATCCGGTTCGAGTGGAAAATTTATCCGAAAAAACAATGCGAGAGGCGCGCGGTATAGTAGCCTTTGAAATTGAAATCACAAGCATCGAAGCCCAAAAGAAACTTTCTCAAAATCGGGATTACAAAAACTACAAAAACATCATCGAAGCGCTCGAAAAAACCAAGGAAAATCAAGCTATTGCTATTGCAGAAGCCATGAAAAACAACCGATAGGAATTTGTTAAAATTCGTTTGATTATTGGTTGCAGAATACCTACATTTGCAGTCCTTTTTAAAAGATATAAAACGCTATGTTATTATCCGTTTTCTGTGTATTCATTGCCGTCGTTGTTATTCAATTTTTGTATTACATAGTGGTATTCGGTAAATTTTCATTTGCCAAACCGCAAACTGTAAACCCGAAAAGAGTGCCGATTTCTGTTATTGTTTGCGCCAAAAACGAAGAAGAAAACGTCAAAAAGTTTGTGCCGCTTTTGGCCGAACAAAACTACCATACTTTCGAGATTGTATTGATTGACGATGCTTCGAGTGATAACACTTTGGAAATCTTTGAAGAATTCGAAAAGCAATACCCGAACATCAAGTTGGTTAAAGTGGAAAATAACGAAGCGTTTTGGGGCAACAAAAAATTTGCTTTAACCTTAGGTATCAAAGCCGCTAAATACGAATACTTATTGTTTACCGATGCTGATTGTTATCCGACTTCCAAAGACTGGATTACCGCAATGAGTGCGCAATTTACCCAACAAAAGAATATCGTTTTGGGCTATGGCGCTTATGAGAAAATCAGCAACTCATTCCTAAACAAAATCATTCGATTTGAAACCTTGCTAACTGCTACACAATATTTTTCTTGGGCTAAAATCGGTAAACCTTATATGGGAATTGGTCGTAACATGGCTTACAAACGTGAAGAATTTTTCAAGGTACGCGGTTTTATGGATCACATGAAAATCCGTTCCGGCGATGATGATTTGTTCATTAACCAAGCGGCTAATGGCGACAACACTACCATTTGTTACGTACCGGACAGTTTTACCTATTCTACCCCAAAAACCAGCTTTAAAGATTGGTTTACCCAAAAACGTCGTCATGTATCGACCGCCAAACATTACAAATTGTTTGATCGCAATCAGTTAGGGTTGTTTTACTTATCGCAGTTGCTGTTTCTTTTATTGCCAATAGTCTTATTGGCGTTTCAATACCAATGGATTGCAGTAGTAAGTATTATTGGTTTCCGTTATTTATTTGCATGGCTAACCTTAGGTTTTGCAGCAGGTAAACTCAAAGAAAAAGATGTGATGTATTGGTTTCCCATCATAGAAATTGTTTTGATTTTTACCCAACTGAATGTGTTTATCACCAATATGTTTTCTAAACCGGTACATTGGAAATAAAAAAGTACATAGAAAAAGCAAAAAAAGGAGACCAAGTGGCCTTTACCTTTTTACTCGACCATTATTGGAACGAAGTGTATGGTTTTATGCTCAAGCGAACCGAGAATGAAACCGATTCGGAAGACATTACCATAGAAACTTTCTCGAAGGCTTTTGACAAAATTGCGACTTACAATCCGGAGTTCCAGTTCAACACTTGGTTGATTGCCATTGCTAAAAACGTACATATCGACATGTTGCGCAAGAAAAAGTCGACCGTATTTGTGGAGATAACCGACGAAGAAGACCAACAAGCGTACAATGTAGCTGACAGTTCGCCTTCAGCAGAAGATGAATTGATTACCGAGCAAAACCTATCCCGTCTACTCCAATTCATCAAAGAATTGAAACCACACTACCAAGAAGTGATTCAATTGCGTTACTTTCAGGAAATGAGTTATCAGGAAATCTCAGAGCAACTGAATGAACCTTTAAGCAATGTAAAAATCAAATTGCTTCGCGCTAAAAAACTATTGGCTGAAATCATAGAAAGTAAAAAATAACTTTCTATTTAAAAATCAGCATCGCTTCCCAACCTTTTCAGAGAATTTGTTATCTTATAAGAAAATAGTTAAAAGTTTTTATACTATTTTAACATTTCTTGCGTTATAACATTAAATTCACTGCTTATGTAACATAGATACTTAACTCAAAACAATTCATTATGTCACACGTTAGTATTTATGAAAAAAACTGGATAGATCTGGTTTTTGAAGGCAAAAACAAAGCCTATGGCGCCTACCAATTGCGTCAGGAAAACACCAAAACCTCTTTGATAGCTTTTATCGGCGGTATCACTTTTATGCTATCCTTAATTGGCGGCGGGTTATTGCTGACATCATTTGACGACACTTCAGTAGTTTGTCAATTTCCTGTCATTGAGAATGAACGCATTATTCCGATAGATATGGATCCGATTAAGGAAACTGAAAAATCGGAAAGTTCTGCTGCTGCACCACAAGAAATTAACGAGGTTAAACCACAAGACTTGTCTCGCATGGTAGTAACCGAAACCCATCAAGCAACACCGGATGTTCCTACCAATCAAGAAATTCGCGATACACCACCGGCCAACGATGGCAATGGAACCGGAACGCTGACAGATGTTGGAAACAATGGTGGCGGTAATGACAACGGTGAGGACGAGGGAAATGTTGCGGGCAAAGGCGAACCGGTTACCACTAACAAACTCGATAAACTACCTTTGTTTCCCGGTGGTATGGATCGTTTTTACAAATATGTGAGCAATAACATCAATCGCCCTGAAATAGAAGAAGACAGCGAAATCAGCATGAGTGTGATAGTTGCTTTTGTAATTGAAAAAGACGGTAGCATGACAGATATTCGCGCGTTGAGAAGCACCGATAAAAATTTAGAGAGAGAAGCCATTCGTGTTTTGAAATCGCTCAAAACCAAATGGGAACCGGGATACCAAAACGACAAACCGGTTCGAACGCTCTATATGCTACCGATTAAGGTTAAAATCTAATTCCTTAAAGCCGCCCATGAGGCGGTTTTTTGTTGGAATATCCTGAACATTTTTAACAACTATTGGCTAATAAAAGATTTTAATTTCGATTAAATATTGGTATTATTGCAATCATTTTGAAACCATGAAGTTTTCGTTAGTCGGCTTTTTCCTCTATTCCTTGTTGTACTTTTCCGGTCCGGTGGTCGGAAGTCGCATTGATATTACCGATAGTGAAGCAATAAGTGACAGCACATTGATAACGATTCCGTTCCCGGTGAAATTCGGAAGCGTTTCGGAAGCGTATATACTCGAAAAAAAACCTAAAATCGATTCGTTTTACAACAGGTTTATCAACTCACCTTTTTACAGTGGTAGTTTTTTAGTGGCCAAAAACGGTCGTATTCTTTATGAAGATTACAAAGGATTATCCAATATCAAGACCGGGAAAAAAGTCGATGCCAACACTGCCATTCATTTAGCCTCAGTGAGCAAAATATTGACTGCCACGGCCATTTTAAAATTGGTTCAGGAAGACAATATCATGTTAGACCAAAAGGTAACTGATTGGCTTCCGCGATTTCCCTATAAAAATACTACCATCAGAACTTTGCTGAACCACCGCAGCGGTTTACCGCATTATTCTAACTTTCCCGGACTATTGAAAAAAAGTTGGAATCGCAAAAAAATACTTTCCAACCAAGATATTTATGAACTATTGGCGAAACATAAATTCAGATTGGTGTTTAACGACAATACCCGATTTGATTATTGCAACACCAATTATGTAATTTTAGCCTTAATTATTGAAAAAGCTACCGGTTTAAATTATCGTGATGCCATGCAGGAATTGATTTTTAAACCATTGGGCATGAAAAATACTTTTGTTTTTAATTACGATACCGATAGGGACACTGTTTGCAAGTCCTATCGCGGCAACAATATTTTTCCATGGGACCAATACGACCGTTTGTATGGCGATAAAAACATCTACTCTACTCCGAGAGATTTGGTGAAATTTGATTTGGCAACTTATTCACCCGATTTTATCAAACCCGAACTATTGCAAGAAGCTTACACCGGTTACAGCGCCGGCAATGTAGCCAAACCTATAAAAGATTATGGTTTAGGAATGCGTATGCGCTATTTGGCTAACGGAGAAAAACTGATTTACCACAATGGTTGGTGGCATGGCAACAATACATCTTTCGTACCGATTAAAAAAGATACCATCACCATTATTTGTTTGGGAAATAAATACTCGAATCGCCCTTACGAAACCTTGCGTATGGCCAATGAATTCTTTTTAAAGAAAAAACCGGAACCGAGTTTAGTGCCGGAATTGCCTTACACAGGAGAATAATACTATTCTTTTACCAAGTAAATCCCGTCTTCTTTAATTTCGATTTGCTTGTCTTTATACAATGCGCCAATAGCTTTTTTGAAGGTCTTCTTACTCATCTTCAAAACGGTTTTGATGTCTTCCGGATGACTGTTGTCGTTTAAACGAAGGAAACCTCTTCCCGCACGTAGTTCATTCAGAATCTTTTCGGCATTGGGTTCCACTTTGCCGTAGCCGAATTTTTGCAGCGTAACATCAATTTTATGGTCCGGTCGGATGTTTTTGATATAACCTATCAAACGATCACCGGGTTTAATATCGTCGTATACTTCATCTTTGTAAAGCAAGCCTTTATGTTGGTCGTTGATGATTACGTTGATGCCAACCTCAGTAATATGAGAAATAATCAAATCCACTTCATCTCCTACGGTTACTGTTAAATTATCGTTGTTCAGGAACTGATTGGTTTTACTGGACGCAACTATACGATTGGTTTTTTTATCCATGTAAGCATAAACTAGATAGCGTTTGCCTTTTTCCATAGGTCGAGCTTGCTCTCTGAAAGGCACAAAAATGTCCTTTTCCAAACCCCAATCCAGAAAAGCACCAAATTGGTTGACAAAATTCACTCGCAACAAACCAAATTCATCCAATAAAATATACGGCTCTAAAGTTGTTGCCACCGGTCTTTCTTCTTGATCGAGATAAACAAAAACAACGATTTCATCGCCTATGGCATAAGTTTTTGGAACGTACTTTAACGGCAAAAGTACATCTGTTTTGCCATCGGTTAGAAAAAGACCGACTTTAGTTTCTCGCGCTATAGTTAATGTATTATAGTGACCTATTTCCATTTTAAAGGGTTGTAATTTACCGTGCAAAGATAGGCAAATTAAAAACTTGAACCGCAATCATAAAAAATGTAGCTTTACGAAGTGTAACAAAACTTAGGCTTACACTACTAACGGGCTATGAGTGACGATTTAGAGAAATCATTTGTAAAGCAACTTAAAGAAAACCAGAATATCATTCACAAGATATGTCGGTTGTACACCAATGGTGAAGAGGCGCATAATGATTTGTTTCAAGAAATCACTATACAATTATGGAAAGCCTTTCCCAAGTTTAGAGGAGAATCAAAGTTCTCCACTTGGGCTTACAGAGTAGCTTTGAACACGGCTATTACCCTTTACCGTAAAAGCACCCGAACTGTAGCAACAGTGACTTACGAAGGTCAGAAACATTTTTTATCTCAAGAAGATTACAATCACGAAGAAGAGGAGCAAATCAAACTGATGTACCAAGCTGTACAGCAATTGAACGATATTGAAAAAGCCTTAGTGTTTTTGTATCTGGAAGATAAAGATTATACCGAGATATCGGAAACATTGGGGATTAGTGAAGTTAATGCCCGAGTTAAAATGAACAGAATTAAAGGAAAATTAAAAAAGATATTAAATCCTTAAGGATTATGGAAGAGTTGGATTTATTAAAAAAAGCTTGGCAAAAAGATACCCATACATTTGAACAAGTCTCGGAATCGGAAATTTACAAAATGCTGCATAGGAAGTCGTCATCTATTGTAAAATGGATATTGGTGATTAGCCTAATTGAGTTCGGTTTGGGCGCATTGGTTAATTTATCATTCAATACTGATGATATGATAGCCAGCTTACATGCTGAAAATTTTGCGGTTTTCTTAAAAGTATTAACCTATGTGAATTATGCTGTTATATTATGGTTCATCTATAATTTCTACAGAAACTATGCTCGTATATCAACTATAACCTCAACCAAACAGTTGATGCAAGACATTATTCGAGCTCGAAAAACCGTTCAAAATTATGTATGGTATAATTTGTTTATGATTTTCGTCAGCATCATCTTAGGTTTTGTGATTGCCTTCATTTACAACCCAAAAACAGAATTGCTGATATACAAAATTGAGCACGAAGACAATTATAAAACCCTATCATTAACCATTTGTTTGGTCATCTTTACTATTGTAATATTTGTTGGTTTCTTTTGGTTGTTCTACCGATTAATTTATGGTACACTACTCAGAAAACTCAATGCCAATTACAAGGAACTAAAAAAAATAGACTTATAACCATGAAAAAAATCTTCTTATTGTTATGTTCCCTGTTTATGGGAGTTGCTTTCGGGCAAAAAAACGAGAACACATTATTATGGAAAATCTCGGGTAACGGACTCAAAGAATCGTCTTATCTTTTTGGAACAATTCACATTACTTGCGATGCTACTTTAACAGATAAAGTGAAAACAGCCTTAGACAAAACCCAACAACTTTGTTTAGAACTTGATATGGACGATCCGGCCATGCAAGGAGAAATGATGAGTAATATGATGATGAAGAACGGAGTGACCATGAAGTCTTTGGCAAAACCTGAGGATTTTAAAGCTGTTGACGCTTTTTTAACGACCAATGTTGGGTTCTCTGCCGAAATGTTAAATACCGTAAAACCGTTTATGATAACGGCCATGCTCTATCCTAAAATGTTGGGATGTGAAATGCAATCGGTGGAAGCGGAGTTGATTAAAATTGCCAAAGCGCAAAACGAGGATGTTATCGGATTGGAAACCGTTGGCGAGCAATTAGCGGTTTTTGATGCCATTCCGTACCAAGAACAAATGAACGAATTGGTGATTACTGCCAAAGACAACATGCAACGTGATAAAGCAGAATTAGCGGAAATGATGACATTATACAAAAGTGAGAATGTAGAAGCCATGATTAGTTTTACTGAAAAATCAGCCAATGTAATGACTTCAAAATACAGCGATGTATTGCTAAAAAAAAGAAACCAAAACTGGATTAGCCGAATGACTACCATAGCAACTAACAAGCCAACCTTCTTTGGTGTAGGCGCCGCTCACTTAGGGGGAAAAGATGGTGTCATTGCTTTGTTACGCAAAGCCGGTTTTACGGTAGAAGCGGTATATTAAGTTACGAAAAAGAGATAAGTTAAAAGGGATAAGCCAATACTAACTTATCCTTTTTTTTTTAGCTTTTGAGACTGACTTTACTCGAGGTTGTAGTCCTGAAAAGAAATAAAAATCCCGCAACAAACGGGACTTCACTAAACTTCTTTTTTACTGTCTTTTTCTACTTGCCACTTGCGCAATTGGTTCAAGCGTTCTTGTTCGGCCAATTCTTCGGCCGGAATAACTTTTAGGAAAGAAGGATGTTGCTCAATGGCATATTCTACTTTCTCTACAATTTGTTCAATGGTTTCATTTTCATAATCAATTACCAAAGGCTCTTTGATGATGAAAGATTGTAGTATGTTTTTCTTTTTAACCCGTAAACCTTTTTTATCAAACGATCGTCGGAAACCATCAATCACTATCGGAACTACAATAGGTTTATGTTGTTTGATAATGTGAGCTGTTCCTTTGCGAACCGGTTTGAAAGATTTGGTAGTTCCTTGTGGAAAAGTAATCACCCAGCCGTCCTCCAAAGCTATGCGAATGTTTTCGGTATCGTTGGGATTAATCTCTCGCTTTTCAGTAACGTCTTTTCCTCCGCAGCGCCAAGTACGCTCTACAGTGATAGCGCCTACATAAGCCAAAATTCGGGGTAATAAACCGGCTCTCATGGTTTCGCTGGCGGCTACATAGTAAATATTCATTTTGGGTTGCCACAAATAACCAACGTTCTTGATGTTATCTACCCGACCGGAAAGGCTGGCATTAAATACATGAAACATGGCCACTACATCGGCAAAATAGGTTTGATGATTGGAAATAAAAAGTACATTTGTATCGGGTAATGCTTTGATAATTTCCGAACCTTCAATGTGCAATTCGTTGAAACCTCGGTATCTTCGGTGTGTTAAAACTCCGAAAATGCGAATCAACCATTTTTTTATAAAAAGTATATGACCAAAAGGATTTCTTTTCAATAATCCCATAATTTCTTTTTTTACTCCGTTCCAGACAAAAATTCGAACGGGTTGCAAATCTAAAAAACTTAAACTTATAAAACCAATTTAAGGGTGTCTTTCAGTTCACTCAACATCATGGCTGTGGCACCCCAAACAAAATGTTCGTTCACCTGAAATCCGGGAACTTCAATATTACCGGCATAAGAAGTCTTCATAACGCTATTCACGATGATGTTATCATTCATAAAATCGGCAAAAGGAAACTCAACCAAACCCGCTACTTCTTCTTGTTGCAGCACAAAATCGAGCTCTTGGACCGCATAACCCATGAACGGATAAACCATAAAGTTACTGGGCGGTATATAAACCTCCGTAAACGAACGAACCAAATTAATGTGTTGCGGATGAATCCCAATTTCTTCGTGAGTTTCTCGCAAGGCTGTATGACTCAAACTGGTATCATCTTCTTCAACCTTTCCCCCTGGAAATGCAATTTGAGATGAATGAACGCCATTATAACTATTACGAAGGATAAGAGCCAAATGAGTTTGTGAGGCTTTGGGATAAAACAACATCATAACGGCGGCTCGTTTTGGAACCACTTTGGTGAAATCTATCGCTTTGAGCAAATCCATACGATTGGAAGGTGCCATTTTTACATGAGCGTTTGTTGCCGGTAGCTCGGCATTTTGTATTTTTGGCGTATATTTTAAAAACTCTTCAAAGTGCATTTTGACCGGTTTAGAAATATAAAGTTACCTTAAAAAAAGAAAGCATCCCACTTTTATCCTCACAAAATGTATAGCAAAGAAGAAGCTCAACAAATAAAAAAAGAATTTTGGACTGCCTTTGCCGAGGCTTATCCGCGCAAATGGTTGTTGTATGACACTAAGATTAAAGACGTTACTTTTAAATTTTATATCGACAACAAGAAAGCTCAAGTACTTCTGGATATCGAGCCCAAAGACGAGGAAAAAAGAAAAATTTATTATGAAAAAATTGAATCCCTCAAAACCATACTGCTCGAAGACTATCTTCCGGAAGCTATTTTAGAGCGTAACTTTTATTTGGATAACGGCAAAGTGATTAGCAGAATTTGGATTGAAAAACTGAATGTTAGTTTGAACAACCGAAAATACTGGCCGGAAATTTTTGAATTCTTCAGCGAAACCATGACCAAGTTTGAACTGTTCTTTTATGAGTTTGAAGACTATATCAAAGATTTAGAGATGAATACCTAACGAAGAATCACATCTTTGACAACTTCTTTCCCCAGCTCTTCATTAATCATCTTGATGATTTTTTGCTTGCCATAGCTTAATTCTTCTCTCAACACTGCAGAAGTTAAGGCAACATAAAGAGTAGTACCTTTTAAAACCACTTCTTTGGTATAGCTGTTTACGCCATTACCCATGAGGTTTTTCCAAGCTTGTTGTACGTCAATTTTATCCATACCGGCTTGCAGCTTGTTGGTTTCGATAAAAGCTTTTAAAACGTCTCCTATAGAACTTTCGTTACTGAGTCTTTTGGCCATTACTTTAAAGAGAAAGGTTTGAACTTTTTATAAGTATAAATGATGTCTTGTTTATTTTTAATCACTAAAGTCGAATCTTCAATTGAGATAATTTCTTCGTTCCATTTGCCGTAATCTGTTTTGCATTCAAAAAAGTAAACCTTATCTACGGCAAAAACTTTCAGGTTTTCACGGATACCATTGGTTTTAAAAGTACCATCAAATTGCGGCATCACTTTTTGACGAAAACCACTTAGCGACTGCCCTCCCTTATCTGATTTAAGTTCAATGTAATCTATGGTTTCATTTACTTTATACGCCTTAGTTTCACCATTATTAAACTCCACTTCTTTGATTTCCCAATACCCATTGAGTTTGGTCAAATCTTCTTTCTTTACCTCCGATTGGCAGGAGAAAAACAAAAAGGCTAAGGCTAAAACAAGATTGTATTTCATCATTGGAAGACATTTATTGAAACACAAATTTAATCCATTACTGCTCAAAAGCGAACAAAATCAAAATTAATATTATCAACATTAAACTATTTTATACATTTATAGTCCTACTGAAAAATTTTACTACCATGAAAAACTTGTACCTTCTTTTGCTCATTTCATTTTTGTCATTTAGTTGTAGTTCAGATTCCGGTGGAGATGACGAACCGATTGCTGAAACCATGTATTTTCCGCCAAGTGACGGCAGCAATACTTGGGAAAGCAAATCGGTAGCCGGTTTGAATTGGAATCAAAACGCAGTACAGCCTTTATTGGATTATTTGGAATTGAAAAACACCAAATCGTTTATGATTTTGGTCAATGGTCGTATAGTAATGGAAAATTATTTCAACGGTCATACTGCTACAACGCCATGGTATTGGGCCAGTGCCGGAAAAACGTTAACCGCAACAGTGACCGGAATAGCTCAAGAAGAAGGACTTCTCAACATCAACAATAAAGTTTCAGATTATTTAGGCACCGGTTGGACTAGTGCACCTTTGGCTAAAGAAAACCTCATCACTTGTAAAAACTTACTCTGTATGACTTCGGGTTTGAATGATGCCTTAGGAGATGACGTTTCTCCGGCCAACTTACAATATGTAGCCGATGCAGGAACCCGTTGGGCTTACCATAATGTTTATGTGAAATTACAAGATTTGGTAGCGCAAGCGAGCGGACAAACCTGGACCAGCTATTTCAATACCAAACTCAGAGATCGCATCGGAATGACCGGTGGTGCATGGATCAATAGCGACGGTTTAAGCGTATATTGGAGTACAACTCGAAATATGGCTCGTTTCGGACTATTGTCATTAAATCAAGGGAAATGGGATGGGACAACCATAGTGAGTAGTGCCTACTTTAATCAAGCCACAACAACCTCACAAAATTTAAACCAAGCGTATGGTTATTTATGGTGGTTAAACGGCAAAAACACTTATCGCTTACCCGGACTTCAGTTACAATTTAACGGAACCTTAATTCCGAATGCGCCTAGCGATATGTATGCTGCCTTGGGCAAAAACGATCAAAAAATATACGTTGTTCCGAGTATGAAAATGGTGATCATCAGAATGGGCGAAGTAGCCAATCCGGAAAATCCAACTTTTGCTTTGTCCGGTTTTGACAATGAGTTGTGGGACAAAATAAATGATTTATACCAATAGTTTATTTGCGATTGATTAATCGCATACCACCGTAAACAAAAAGTACAAAAGCAATCAATCTCAAGCCCATAAAGATATTAGGCAAAGGCTTTTCAATAAAATAACTCAATACAACAATCAAGATGCTGATTCCGATAAGTTTTATTGGGGATGAATCTTTGAAAAAAGATAGAATTTTGCTCATATAGTTTATTTAAAAAACGAATCTACGAATTCATATTTATTAAAAACTTGTAAGTCTTCGATACCTTCACCAACTCCGATATATTTTACAGGGATTTGGAATTGGTCTGAGATACCAATGACCACACCGCCTTTGGCTGTACCATCTAATTTAGTTACAGCTAAACAAGACACTTCTGTAGCCGCCGTAAACTGTTTGGCTTGCTCAAAGGCATTTTGACCGGTAGAACCGTCCAACACCAATAAAACATCGTGAGGTGCTTCTTCTACCACTTTTTGCATCACGCGCTTCACTTTGGTCAACTCGTTCATTAAATTGACCTTATTGTGCAAACGCCCTGCAGTATCAATAATCACTACATCGGCATTTTGAGTTACGGCACTTTGCAACGTATCAAAAGCAACCGAAGCCGGATCGCTCCCCATTTGTTGTTTGACTAATGGCACGCCTACTCTGTCAGCCCAAACTTGTAACTGATCAATAGCGGCTGCACGGAAAGTATCTGCCGCACCCAATACTACTTTATAACCGGCTTTTTTAAACTGATTGGCCAATTTACCGATAGTAGTTGTTTTACCTACACCATTTACACCAACGACCATAATAACATAAGGTTTTTTATGGGCCGGCACTGTAAATTCGGTTTCTTCACCCGATTGGGTTTCGGAGAGTAAGGCTGCTATTTCTTCTCGCAAAATTTTATTGAGCTCGTCTGTACCCAAATATTTGTCTTGAGCCACTCGAGCTTCTATCCGCTCGATAATTTTTAAGGTAGTATTAACGCCTACATCTGAGGAAACCAAGACTTCTTCTAAGTTGTCAAGAACTTCATCATCTACTTTAGACTTTCCGGCTACAGCTTTGGTTAGTTTGGAAAAAAAGGAAGTTTTGGTTTGTTCCAGACCTTTATCTAAAGTCTCTTTTTTTTCTGAGGAAAATATTCTTTTGAAAAAACTCATTGTATCGGATTGTAAATTCGAATTTTGTTTGTTACCGGAGTTCTGTTCGAAAGAACCGGTCCGGCGTAGCAAATATAAAAATAAAAAAGCTACTTCCGAGTGAAAGTAGCTTTGTTATGTAGAGTTTGAAAAATTATTTCTTGTTTAAGAAACTATCCACTTCTTCCGGAGTCATAATTGCCTCTTGGAAAGTGTAAGCACCTGTTTTAGGAGATTTAACCATTTTGATAGCTTTGGTTAATCTTTTTGATGCTGTTTGTAACGTTGCAACGGTTTTCTTTGCCATGACTTATAATGTTTTATTTGAAATTTCTATCGAGTAAAAACTTCTAAATTATTTAATTTCTTTATGAACAGTCATTCTCTTTAAGATTGGATTAAATTTTTTAATCTCTAACCTGTCCGGAGTATTTTTTTTATTTTTCTTGGTGATGTAACGAGAAGTTCCAGGAAGACCTGTTGCTTTGTGCTCAGTACACTCTAAAATTACTTGGATTCTATTACCTTTCTTTGCCATCTTACTTTATTTTTAAGGATTACAGATTATTTAATAAATCCGTTAGCTTTAGCATCTTTTAATACTGCAGCCAATCCGTTTTTGTTGATTGTTTTAATTGTAGACGCAGCTACTCTTAACGTAATCCATCTGTCTTCTTCTGCAAGATAGAAACGTTTTTTAACTAAGTTAACAGAAAATTTTCTCTTAGTTTTGTTCATAGCGTGAGAAACGTTATTTCCTACCATCGCTTTTTTACCTGTAAGGTCACAAACTCTTGACATTATGCTTTTCTTTTATCGTTATTCAAAATCAGGGTGCAAACTTACAGAAAATAAATCATTGTAACAAAAAAAATACGGCAGATTTTTTTCTTTTTTTTCATTTGCATTTAAAAGCCTAAAAAGTAGCCACTTATTTGATTAATAATCAGGTTTCAAAACAAGTAAGCTTATTTTCCTAAAATAGCTTGTTGCAACATTTCCAAAGCTTTATTGACGGCTCGATCGATAACTTTTTCTCGAGGCTGACCAAAATTAAACTCAGATACCAAGACCTTATCCGGAGTAGCCAGCGCTATAAAAACCATCCCAACTTCTGCCTTTCCGGGTTCTGAGGTTGGCCCTGCATTTCCGGTGGTTGCCAAAGCATAATCGGTTTGCAACAATCGTTTGACATTAGTAGCCATGGCTACAGCAACTTCAGCACTAACCACATCATGTTGGGCAATAAGATCAGCCTCAACACCAAGTATGTCAATCTTAGCTTCATTGGAATAGGAAACTATACTGCCTTTAAAATATCCCGAGGCACCGGCAACCGAAGTAATCATTTGTGCTATCTTACCACCGGTACAACTTTCGGCTGTGGCAAGTGTTTTTCCACTGGCAGCCAATAATCTTCCCACCACTACTTCTATCGTTTCGTCTTCATCAAAGCCTACAATGATATCGCCTATTATCTCCGCTAAAGAAACTACATTTTCTTGTACTGATTTCTCCAAAACTTCTTTATTTTCTCCTCTAGCGGTTAAGCGTAAGCGTACTCTGCCCGGTGCAGGAAGGTAAGCCAACTTGATAAAATGCGGCAAATTATTTTCCCAAGTTTCAATGCGTTCCGCCACCATACTTTCACCTTGACCGTAAGTCAATATGGTTTTGTGTACTATATATGGTCTTTGGTATTCTTTGACCAATTTGGGCACAATTTCATGGTCTATTAAATACTTCATTTCATAAGGTACACCGGGCAAAGAAATGAAAACGGTGTTGTCTTTCTTCATCCACATGCCGGGAGCCGTTCCCATTTTGTTGAAAAGCACTTCGCATTTAGAAGGCACTAAAGCTTGTTCTTTGTTTAACTGATTAATCGGGCGCTTGTAGAAACCTTCGATAATTTGGGTGACATGTGCCAAAACTACTTGATCTTCTACCAACTCATCTTCAAAATAATCGCAGAAGGTTTTTTTAGTGATGTCGTCTTTAGTTGGCCCAAGACCGCCGGTAATGATTACCAAATCAACTTGATTTTGAAGGCGTCCGAAAGTTTCCAATATGTGCTTTTTATCGTCTGATATGGAGAGCATTTCATGGGTTTGAACACCAATTTTATCTAACGCTTTGGCAATATAACCCGAATTGGTATCGACAATTTGTCCGATTAAAATTTCGTCGCCTATGGTAACTATGGTTGCTTTCATTTTTTAAGTGACTGAGTGGCTAAGTAACTGAGTTAATTTTGCTGAAAAGTAGACTAATGGATGGCTAATTAGCCCCGATTACCTCACAAAGCTAATATTTGTTATTTGTGTTCGATGAATGCTTAGCATTTGTGGTGGCATCCTCACGGAAAGTAAGATATAACGAAAAGCGGGAATTACCATTTCCGATAATTCCCGAGTCATTCGCTTCTGATTTTATTACACTTCGAAATCTTTTTTGATTTCTTTTACTGCCTTTTCGATTTGGCTTTTAATACTTTCAAAAGTATCGTTGATTTCTTTGCGTTTGCCTTCTCTTTTGGTCCAAGCTTCTACTTCTAAAATTTCCTGATGCGCTACTGTCATTCCTAACAAATCGAGTGAAGGTTTGATTTTGTGGGCATAGGAATAAGCCAATTTATGATTTTTTTCCTTGATACCCTGCTCCACAAATTTTAAGTCATCAGGAACTTCATTAACGAACAATGAGATGATTTGCATTACGAATTCAGGATCATTGTCTGAAAGCGCATATACTTTTGCTAAGTTGTAATTAATTGCCATTATTTTATTTGTAATCTTAATACTTTTTTATTTTCTAAAAAACCTTCTAAAAGATCATTTGGTGATACTTTAGCCACGCCTTCCGGAGTTCCGGTAAAGATAATATCGCCTTTTTTGAGGGTAAAAAACTGAGAAACATAAGCAATGATTTCGTCAATTTTCCAGAGCATATTGGCAGTATTTCCTTTTTGAACGGTTTGACCGTTGTTGGTTAATTCAAATGTAATATTTTCTATGGAACTAAACTCATTTTTCGGTAGAAAGTCACCAATAATCGCTGAACCGTCAAAAGCCTTGGCTTTTTCCCATGGCAAACCTTTTTCTTTGAGCTTATTTTGGACATCACGAGCGGTGAAATCGATGCCTAATCCGATTTCGTCATAATACTTATGGGCAAATTTCGGGTCGATGTATTTGCCTAATTTGTTAATCTTGACAATGATTTCGATTTCGTGGTGAATATCGGAGCTGAAATCCGGAATTACAAACGGTGCTTTGTCCGGCAAAACGGCCGAATCCGGCTTTAAAAAAATAACGGGTTCCTCCGGACGCTCATTTTGCAGCTCCGCGATATGGTTAGCGTAATTTCTTCCTATACAGATGATTTTCATATTCGTTGGTTGTAAGTTCTAAGTTCTAAGTTGTAAGTTACTAAAACAGAACCTACAACTTAACACTTACAACTATTTAGTATTTAACTTTCTTAACTTGATTCCGGTTAGCACTTTTTTGGTGTAGAGGGGGAATTCGGCATTCTGAATCCAACCGAAATAACCGGGTTCTTTGTCAAACACGTCTTCTACCAAAGCCCCTTTGTGTTTACCGAAAGTAAAAATTTCTTGCCCTTTGTCGTTTAACGCAATAAAACCGGCAAAGTCAACCGATTTTTTTCGCGTAGTAAATTCCGATAAAGCTTTCATATCGTTTTCCAAATCGGTATATCGATCCAATTGCGCTTTTAGGATTTCGTAAGTGGCCATGGTATCGGCTTCGGCGCTATGGGCATTTTCTAAACTTTGATTGCAGTAAAACTTGTAGGCAGCACTCAAAGTTCGCTCTTCTTTTTTGTGGAAGATGGTTTGCACATCTACTGATACTCTGTTTTTCATATCGAAATCGACTTCAGCTCGCAACAATTCTTCGGCCAATAGCGGAATATCAAAACGATCGGAATTGAATCCGGCCAAATCCGAATCCTTAATCATGTTGTGAATTTGTCCTGATAATTCTTTGAATGTTGGCTCGTTAGCCACTTTCTCATTAGAAATACCGTGAACCGCAGTGGCTTGTGGCGGAATGGGAATGGTGGGATTGACCAACCAGGTTTTGCTTTCTTTATTGCCGTTGGGATAAACCTTAAATATTGAGATTTCGACGATTCTGTCTTTGGCAACATCGATTCCGGTAGTTTCTAAATCGAAGAAGCAAATCGGTCGGGTGAGTTTTAATTCCATTATTTGTATTTGAGTGAACAAAGATAAAATAATGACTTTACCGTTTGTCGATATCTTAATAAAGATTTATGATTTGTGGATAATTTTTTTAGTGCTAAATTCAGCCTGATCTTCAACCCACCGGATTATTTTGGCAAATCGAATTTATTCATCAAAAAATCTATTTTGCGATGCCAATCCTCTAAAATACGCGGGGAAGCCTTGATGGTAATTTCGAACTCTCCGCTTTGGGATTGGTTCATACTCATTTTGGTTATACTAACTTGTTGTTCCTCTTCCAACAAAAAACCGACAGAAACTTCCAAAGCCTGAGCCAAAGCTTGTAAGTATTCGTGCTTAATACTCTTGCCCTGCTCCCAATTGCCAATGGTAACCTGACTTACCCCAACGTGATGAGCCAATTCTTCCTGAGACCATCTTTTTTGTTCTCTAATGCGGCGAATCTTGATTCCGGTGGTCATTCTGGCTCAATCATAAAACAGTTCATATTAGTTGAATCACTTACTAATAACGTGATTTTTAAAACTTTATTATGTGAATTATCGCGTTATTTTTTTCTGAAGAAATTCAATTTGCCAGAAAAATATAATAACTGTGTTGAATTTAATAAGACTTCTTTTTGAAAGTTTTTGAATGGATTGACAACTTTAACCTGTTGAATTTTAAATATCAAAAACAGGCAAAAAAACACTACGTAATCTCAAAACCTTAGCTTATGAATCCCATTGAAAAACGTAGTATGTCTTACCGAAACCAAACGGTTCTGACCATTATGCTGTTTCCGTTATTGGCAACAGCACAATCCGACTTAACAGCCATTGTTAAGGGTGGAGAAATTTTGGTTGGTGGTTTAATCACTATTTTAAGCGCTTCCAAAACCCATCCCAATCCAATAACAGTTGAAAGTGTTTGCATTAAGAACAAAATGAACGACAAAATTACTTTAATCATGACCAAACAAACCGATGATGGCGAAGAAATAAAAAAAGAATTGGTGATTCAAAAAGACAGTAAAGAATGTTTTTATGATTTACCAAAAGGGGTTTACAGTTATGAAATTGTAACCTCAGAATCCGAAATCTTTAAAAAAGGAGAATACCGATTTAAAGAAAAAACACTAATCATCATAAAAGATGAAAACAAAGAAAACCCTCGTGATACAGAGAAAGACAGTTTAAAAACACCACAAACAAAAACCCCAACCGGATAGTTGGGGTTTTAAATTTTAATATTCTCTATTCACATCAAAAGCTTCTAAGTATTCGGCTACTCGTTTTACAAAACTGCCGCCAAGCGCACCATCCACTACTCGGTGATCATAAGAGTGCGACAAGAACATTTTTTGACGAATACCGATAAAGTCACCTTCCGGTGTTTCGATTACCGCAGGTACTTTTCTGATCGCACCTAAGGCTAAAATACCTACTTGCGGTTGGTTGATGATTGGCGTTCCGAATACTGAACCAAAAGTACCTACATTCGTTACTGTATAAGTACCGCCTTGGGTATCGTCCGGTTTTAATTTTCCGGCTTTGGCGCGGTTACCCAAATCGTTTACAGCTTTGGCCATGCCTACCAAATTGAGTTGATCTGCATTTTTAATTACCGGAACAATCAAGTTTCCGTTAGGTAAGGCAGCTGCCATTCCTAAGTTGATATTTTTTCTTTTAATGATAAACTCACCATCTACAGAAATGTTCATCCCAGGGAAGTCTTTTAACGCTTTGGCTACCGCTTCCATAAAGATTGGCGTGAAAGTTAGCTTCTCGCCTTCTCTCTTTTCGAAAGCATTTTTAACGCGATCTCTCCATTTTACAATGTTGGTTACATCGACTTCTATAAACGATTGTACGTGTGCCGAAGTTTGTACCGAAGCCACCATATAGCCCGAAATCAACTTGCGCATTCTATCCATTTCCACAATCTCATCACCACCGTTAACTGAAACCGGCGTAGCGATCGGAGCTGTGGGTTGCGAGTTGCGGGTTGCGGGTTGGGCTACCGGTTGTTGTGCAGCTGCTGGTTGACTTCCTCTATTTTTAACGTAATTTAGAATATCGTCTTTGGTTACGCGACCGTCTTTCCCGGAACCTGCAATGGTTTCTAATTCGGCCACCGAAACGCCTTCAGCAGCAGCGATATTTTTCACCAATGGCGAGAAGAATTTATCCGATGCTTTAAAATCGGCCGGAGCTGCTGTAGCCACAGCTACCTCGACTGTTTTAGCCAATTGCTTCGCCTGTTCGCTAACGCTCGAGTCTGCAACCGGAGCAGCAACTGTTTCTGCAACCGGAGCAGCCGCAACGGAACCGCCTTCGGTTTCAATAATAGCAATGGTTTGCCCAACTTTCACCACATCATTCACCTGAAATAAAACCTCGGTTAAAACACCGGAAACTTCACTTGGCACTTCACTGTCTACTTTGTCGGTGGCAATCTCCAAAACCGCTTCGTCAGCGCTAATGCTGTCACCTACATTTTTCAACCAGTTGGTAATCGTTGCCTCTGCAACACTTTCTCCCATTTTGGGCAATTTCAATTCAAACTTTGCCATATTGATAATCTAAAGTTGTTTTTTGTTGTTTCGATTGCAAAATTATATAAATAATTTAGGTTTTACTTAGAATTCCATATTTAATTGTTAGATAAAAATCCCAATTCCTAAATCCCAATTCCTAAATCCTAATTCTCAATTCCTAAATCTGTATCACTTCTCCTCTATCGTTACAGCTGTTGCTTCCGATGATAAAATTACTCGACGGCGGCATTAACTTAAAGGTAAACGACTTATTCTTGTTGTCTTTTATAAACGACATAGCCTTTTTAAACCCGAGATATTCAACATCTAAAATAGCTTCTGTCGGCTTATTTTTCGAAATCGTTTGCGAAATTACTATTTTCCCGTTTTCCATGGTGGTTCTTTCCAAACTTTTTTGCAAAACGGCGGTTAATTTTTCTCGTAAAGCTTCATTATCAGAAACTAAAAGATACTGTTCAGGCACAGGTTTGGGCGATACTTTTCCCTGAAACATTTTGACCAAAGCAAAGAAAACAATACCGATTCTCATGAACATTGAAAAAAAGAATGAACCTTGATAATGCTTCTGATAGAAAAACTGCATCGCTTCTTGGAAACGTCTCATGTAAGTTCCGTCTTTAACTGTGCTTTCTCCTTTGTAATGAATCACCGAAGTTTCGGCAAAATAGTAATTCTTTTTGCCAAGCAATAAAGCGCGATAAGATAAATCAATGTCGTCGGCATACATAAAACAATCTTCGTCAAAGCCGCCTAATTCAAGGTACAACTCTCTTTTCATCACCATAAAAGCGCCGACCAAAATATCGACTTCACCACTTTGGTGCTCACTCAAATGTTGGGCGTAATATTGGTTAAACAGTGTTGAGTTTGGAAAAAATTTATACAAGCCGAAAATCTTCGTAAAAGCAACCCAAGGTTTTGGAACACCGCGTTTGCTTTCGGGCAAAAAGTTACCGGTGCCGTCGATGAGTTTACAACCTAAGATGCCAAGTTGCGAGTTGCGAGTTACGAGTTGCGAGTTTAGGATTTTTTCAAAAGTATCTTCGGCAACAACCGTGTCAGGGTTCAAAATACAGATATATTCGCCTTGGGCTTCTTTGACGGCAATGTTATTGCCTTTCGGGAAACCTACATTTTCTTTATTTTCGATGAGTTTGATATGCGGAAAACGCGCGCGCATCATAGCGCAACTGTCGTCCGACGAATGATTATCCACCACTATAATTTCGGCCTCCAAGTTTTGAATGGCTTTTTCCACACTCAAAACACACTGCTCTAAAAAGTAGCGCACATTATAATTCAGGATGATGACCGATAATTGCATCTAATAAAAATTTATGCTGTTCTTTTACTTTTCCTATCACGCATGTGATAACTTGACTTATAAGAGCCTTTTGTCAAAAGTCTTTTAACAAAACTATTAAGTTCGGAATACTTATCATCACCATCTGTAAGTCTCAATAACTCAACTAAATTTTTCCATCCACTAACCTTATCAACATATAAAACGTTCAAAATTGCGATTGCAAAATCAAACAAAATTTGATTCTCTGGATATTTGGCTTTGTGAACTTGAATAAAATGAACTATTTCCGTAAAATTCAATTTACTCTCATGCCTATATGTGTGAGCTAATTCTTTGTAATTTCTAACAAACTCATCTACATCATTATTAATCAATGCAAAAAAACCTCTATTACAGAATATTGCCGAGCTGTTCTTTCTTATTTTATTTGCTTTTTCCGTGTAATAATAAGCATCATCAAGCTTACCAAACTCATAAGATATTCTAGCCAAAGTTATAGAATGATCGAATGTATATGGATGATCACCTTTAAATAATATTTCACAGTCTTTTAAAATTTCATATGCTTCTTCTTTGTTCTTTTTATCAAGATAGGATTTCAATGCATTGAATGAAAATAGCTCTAGTAAAATAACATTTAATCTTCCTCGTTTAAGCAAATTCAGAGGCTCATTCTTACTATCCTCTATCTGTTTCAGTTTTTTCATGACATCAAGTGAAGCACTTAAATGTCCCATGTAGATTAAGTATATCCCTGAATAAAACAGAATAACGTCTTTAAAATTATGCTTTATTTTATTTTTATCGTTTAAACTATTTGAGTCAACATATTCCCAATTCATGTTCAAACTTCTGATAGATACATCATCAGAAATACTGATTCTTTCTTTAAAGATTTTTAGTTTGTCTTTTACATCAAACTTACCTGAATATACAATTCTATCAATTTTTATTTTTTCAATAGTCCCATTTTCCGACTCACAATTCCCATAACTAATGTTGGCAAAAATTGCAGTATCTATAAGATGATTAGATTTAAAAATATAATTTTCTAGCTGCTTCTTATTTTTAATAAAATTAAGTGGATATAACTTTAATCTAATATCATGAAACTCATCTTCTATCTCTGATATAGCTTTGTCAATTATTTTCTTAATCGTTACCATTTTATCAAAATCATCACATGTAAAAAACAAACCAATGGTTATTTTTTTCTTTTTAAACAAACCAAAACGATGTGACTTGTATGCCCAAAAAATAAAAATAATTAAGGCAATTAAAAATGGTAAAATTATGTTGTAAATTAATGGTGAAATTGATAAAAAAGTTTCCTTTATTATATCCTTTATAGTAGTATAATAAATTCCCAAAACAAAACTTTCAATTATAAATAAACCCGGTATACTATTCCAATATTGCAGATATCCCTCTATTTCTTGTCTGTTTAATCCCATTTAATCATTTTTTACAAATATAACTATGGATAAAATATTATTTGCCATTGAAAAAGTTTGTTATTAACAAGAAAACTATAGTAATTAACATTTTCTAAAACAATTAATACTCTACTTTTGCAACCGACAACTGACAACCGTCAACTAACAACTTTCAAAGTGAATTATTTATCCGTAGAAAACATATCCAAATCTTTTGGCGAAAGAACCTTGTTTAAAGACATTTCTTTTGGCATTAACAAAGACCAAAAAATCGCTTTTATTGCCAAAAACGGTTCGGGGAAAACCCAAATTATGCGCATGATTAACGGCGATGACGAACCGGATTCCGGGCAAATCATCATCCGAAAAGGCATCAAAATGGCTTTCTTATCGCAAAACAATAACTTGCAAGACGAACTGACGATTGAGGAAAGCATCTTTGCCTCCGACAATGAAATTCTACACGTAATTGAGCGTTACGAAAAAGCCTTGGAAAATCCGGAGGACGAAGAAAAATACCAATTGGCTTTCGACGAAATGGATCGCTTTAACGCTTGGGATTTTGAAACGCAATTCAAACAAATTTTGTCCAAATTAAAATTGGACGATTTAAAACTGAAAGTAAAATCGCTTTCCGGTGGCCAAAAAAAGCGTTTGTCTTTAGCCATTATCCTCATCAATCGCCCGGATTTGTTAATCTTAGACGAGCCGACGAACCATTTGGACTTGGAAATGATTGAATGGCTGGAAAGCTATTTCGCCAAAGAAAACATCACCTTATTTATGGTCACGCACGACCGTTTCTTTTTGGAACGCGTTTGCAACGAAATCATAGAGTTGGATAACGGCAAACTCTACTCCTACAAAGGCAATTACTCCTATTACCTGCAAAAGAAAGAAGAGCGCATCGCTATGGAAAACGCCACGATTGACAAAGCACAAAACCTTTTTGTCAAAGAATTGGCTTGGATGCGTCGCCAACCCAAAGCCAGAACCACCAAATCGAAATCGCGCCAAGATGATTTTTATAAAATCAAAGCCGTAGCCGAAAGCCGCAGAAAAGAAAATGTAGTGGAACTCGAAATCAACATGGAACGCATGGGCAGCAAGATTATTGAGTTACATAAAATTTACAAAAAGTTCAAAGACAAAGTCATTTTAGACAATTTCAGTTACGATTTTCAGCGCGGTGAACGCATCGGGATTATCGGGAAAAACGGTACCGGTAAATCGACTTTCTTGAATATCTTAACCAAAACCATCCAACCCGATGCCGGAAAAGTGGTTATTGGCGAAACGATTAAAGTAGGCTATTACACGCAAAGCGGCATCAATCCGAAACCCGGACAAAAAGTAATCGACATCATTAAAGAATACGGCGAGTACATTCCGCTTACCAAAGGCAAAATCATATCGGCCTCACAATTGTTGGAACGCTTTTTATTCGACGCTAAAAAACAATACGATTATGTAGAAAAATTAAGTGGCGGCGAGTTAAAACGCTTGTATTTGTGTACGGTTTTGATTCAGAATCCGAACTTTTTAATTCTGGATGAGCCGACGAACGACTTAGACATTGTGACCTTAAACGTACTGGAAAGTTTCCTATTGGACTATCCGGGTTGCTTGTTGGTAGTGTCGCACGACCGTTACTTTATGGACAAAATTGTCGACCACTTATTTGTGTTTAGAGGCGAAGGCGAAATTGAAGATTTTCCCGGGAATTATTCCGATTTCAGAGCGTACGAAGACAGCGCCGAACCCGAAAAAACCGAAGCCAAAGAAAAAGTCAATTGGAAACAAAACCATCCAACCACTTCGGGCTTGAACTTTAACGAGCAAAAGGAATTCAACAAAATCGAGCGCGAAATCAAAGACCTGGAATACGAGAAAAAACAAATCGAAAACCTATTCGCCGAAGGCAAAGTGGCCGATGCCGACATCACCAAAAAAGCAGAAGAATTACAAGCGATTATCAATAAATTAGAAGCCAAAGAAGAACGCTGGTTTGAGCTTTCGAGTAAAATGGAAGAATAGATTTTAAGATTGTTGATTTACAATTTTTGATTTTCGAGGTATAACAAATCTGAAATCATATATCGTTAATCTTAAATCACAAATAAAAATATAATGTTGCAAATACTAAAATCATATCTCAACTTCCTCTACCACTCCAAAAACGAACACGGCGTGCATTCCCCTTTTGTGTTCAACTTAGTGACGAAATGCTTTTATGACAAAAAACAATATCCCGAATATGCCATTCTGAAAAACTACAGAAAATCGCTTTTACAAAACAAAAACACCATCGAAGTAACCGACTTCGGAGCCGGCTCCCGAGTATTTAAAAGCAATAAACGAGCTGTAAACCAAATCGCCAAAACCGCCGGAATTGCCACAAAACGAGCGGAATTGCTTTTCAGAATAACAAAGTATTTTCAACCCGAAAATATCCTGGAAATCGGAACATCGTTAGGTTTAGCGACTTCAGCTTTAGCCCTGGGTACCCGAGCCGAAGGCAAATTGAGCGAAGCTAATACTAAAGCTAAAATCACCACTTTGGAAGGTTGCGAAAACACTTTAGCTGTAGCTCAAAAACAATTTGAAATCTTTGAGTTGAACAACATCTGTTCGGTCGCAACAGAATTTAATACTTATTTAAAAGACCTACAACCTACAACCTACAACCTACAACTCATTTACTTTGACGGCAACCATTCAAAAACCGCCACATTAAACTATTTCGAACGGTTACTACCAACCATAACCAACGAAACCGTTTGGATTTTTGATGACATTCACTGGAGCAAAGACATGGAAGCCGCTTGGGAAATCATCAAAAACCACCCAAAAGTAACTGTAACGATTGATACCTTTCAATGGGGAATGGTTTTCTTTCGCGCCGAGCAGGAAAAAGAACATTTTGTAATTAGAGTTTGATTTTTGTAACAAATCATGTCAAATTTCTACTTATCTTTCGTTCTGAAATCTCAAATCGTTAATCAGCAATCTAAAATCAAATGGCTAATCCATTAATCAACATCAAAGCCCTCAAACGCGATTTCCAATTAGGTAGCGAAACCATCTACGTATTAAAAGGTATCGATTTACAAATCAACAAAGGCGAATACGTTGCCTTAATGGGACCATCGGGTTCGGGAAAATCTACTTTGATGAACCTTTTGGGTTGTTTGGATACGCCAACCTCGGGAACTTATATCTTGAACGGTAAAGACGTCAGTCAAATGCACGACGACGATTTGGCCGAAATCCGCAACAAAGAAATCGGATTCGTATTCCAAACCTTCAACTTATTACCCAGAACAACGGCTTTAGATAATGTGGCCTTGCCTATGATTTACGCAGGCTATTCGAAATCGGAAAGAAATGTTCGCGCTACCGAAGTGTTAACGCAAGTCAACCTGGCCGACCGTATGGATCACCAACCCAACCAACTTTCGGGTGGACAACGTCAGCGTGTGGCGATTGCCCGAGCTCTGGTCAATAAACCGTCCATTATCTTAGCCGATGAGCCAACCGGAAACCTCGACAGTAAAACCTCGGTCGAAATTATGAATCTCTTCAACGACATCCACAAAAACGGCAACACCGTCATTTTGGTGACCCACGAAGAAGACATCGCTCAATACGCACACAGAATCATCCGCCTACGCGATGGTATTATCGAAAGCGATACCCAAAACACCAATCATTTGTAATTTGTCAGACTGAGCCTGTCGAAGTCAGGAGCGGCACGAGCGTTAGCGAACTGGCGAAGCAAAAGGCTTGGGATTTATCAGCCGTCCGTTTTCCTGCTGTCCGCGTTGCGCGGCAACTACTCCCATCAGGGCTAGTTAGTAATCCTTTTGTATTTTTGCTAACTTTGAAAACTAATTAATCGAATTATGAATTCCTAATTCCTAATTCCTAATTCCTAATTCAAAATGAAAGTCTACACCAAAACCGGCGACACCGGAACTACCGCACTTTTCGGCGGCACCCGTGTCCCAAAACACCATATTCGCATAGAAAGCTACGGCACCGTCGACGAACTCAACTCACATATCGGCTTAATCCGCGACCAAGACATTAATGTTTTGTACAAAAATATATTGATTGAAGTGCAAGACCGTCTCTTCACCGTAGGTGCCATTTTGGCCACACCGCCGGAAAAGGAAACGCTGAAAAACGGACAACCGCGCTTAAACATCAACCGCATTTCTGAAGAAGACATCGCTTTTTTAGAAAATGAAATTGATGTAATGGACACGGCTTTGCCTCCTATGACACACTTTGTCTTACCCGGCGGTCATACTACCGTGTCATATTGTCACATTGCGCGCTGTGTCTGCCGCAGAGCGGAACGTTTAGCCGTACACTTACACGAAATAGAGCCTACCGACGAACAGGTAATTAAGTATTTAAACCGACTTTCTGACTACCTTTTTGTCTTGGCACGGAAGTTGTCATTTGACCTGCAAGCCGAGGAAGTAAAATGGATTCCGCGCAAATAAAAAGTAACTGTTTCAAGTGGTCCAATTCTGTAAACTGAGACTGAGACTGTATACTGATAAAAACGTTCTTACACTTACTTAAAAATAAATCAAAAAAAACTTGACTTTTTCAGTATAAAATTTATTTTTGCATAAACTAAAATCGACAGAAGATGTATTGGACATTAGAATTGGCATCCTATTTAAGCGATGCACCTTGGCCAGCTACCAAAGATGAACTTATCGACTATGCTATACGAACCGGAGCTCCACTGGAAGTAGTAGAGAATTTGCAATCGATAGAAGATGAGGGCGAAATTTACGAATCGATGGAAGAAATTTGGCCGGATTATCCAACCGACGAAGATTACCTTTGGAACGAGGATGAATATTAAAAAAATAACAATCACAACCATGAAAAAAGTCCGATTAGGGCTTTTTTTTTGTTTAAATTTGCACACTTAAAAGTTAGAAGCATACGGTAAAATTAAAGTGCTATTCAATAGCCAATTCCCGCACTGCTAACCATCATTAAAATAAACAAACCCAATATGAGTTTAATTAACAGCATACTTAAAGTTTTTGTTGGCGACAAATCGCAAAAAGACGTCAAAGCCACACAACCATATATCAACAAAATCAAAGCCTTAGAACCGGTTTTAGCCGCTTTGTCTCACGATGAATTAAGAGCCAAAACAGCCGAATTCAAAGCTAAAATCAAACAAGCCCGTGCCAAACAAGACGCGGAAATCGAAGCCAAAAAAGCAGAAGCCGAAAACACCGCCGACATCGACAAAAGAGAGGACCTGTACAACGCCATCGATGCCTTAGAAAAAGAAGCTTACGAAATCTCCGAAAAAGTATTGGACGAAATCCTACCGGAAGCTTTTGCTGTAGTGAAAGAAACGGCTCGTCGCTTTAAAGAAAATACCAGTATCACAGTTACTGCTACCCCAAAAGACAGAGAACTTTCAGCTACAAAATCTTATATAACCTTAGACGGTGAAAATGCCGTTTGGGCCAACTCTTGGAACGCCGCCGGTAAAGAAATCACCTGGGACATGATCCACTACGACGTACAGTTGATTGGTGGTATTGTTTTACATCAAGGTAAAATTGCCGAAATGCAAACCGGGGAAGGAAAAACATTAGTAGCTACTTTGCCATTGTACTTGAACGCCTTAACCGGAAACGGTGTACACTTAGTAACGGTGAACGACTATTTAGCGAAACGTGATAGCACATGGAAAGCACCATTATTCGAGTTCCACGGATTGACGGTAGACTGTATCGACAACCACTCGCCTAACTCAGATGCTCGTAGAAAAGCTTACGAAGCGGACATCACTTACGGAACCAATAACGAATTCGGTTTCGACTACTTGCGCGATAACATGGCGCACTCTCCGGAAGATTTGGTGCAAAGAAAACACAACTATGCTATCGTTGACGAGGTCGATTCTGTATTAATTGATGACGCCAGAACGCCGTTAATCATCTCCGGTCCGGTGCCAGATGGTGATCGCCATGAATTCAACGAACTCAAACCGAAAATCGAAAACTTATACAACTTACAACGCCAACTGGCCAACGGATTCTTAGCCGAAGCCAAGCGTTTAATCAAAGAAGGGAACAACAAAGAAGGTGGTTTCCAATTGTTAAGAGCCTATCGTGCCTTACCCAAAAACAAGGCTTTGATTAAGTTTTTGAGTGAAGAAGGCATCAAACAATTGCTTCAAAAAACCGAAAACGAATACATGCAAGACAACAACCGCAGAATGCCGGAAGTAGATGAAGCCTTGTATTTTGTAATCGAAGAAAAAAACAATCAGGTAGAGCTAACCGATAGTGGTATCAAGTTCTTATCCAAAGATACCTCGGAGGATTTCTTCGTGTTACCGGATATCGGAACCGAAATTGCCAATATCGAAAAGCAAAATCTTGAAAAAGATAAAGAAGCCGAAGCCAAAGAAAAACTATTCCAAGATTTCGGTGTAAAATCGGAGAGAATTCATACGCTTACCCAATTGTTGAAAGCGTATACCTTGTTCGAAAAAGACGTGGAATACGTTATCATGGACAACAAAATCCTAATCGTTGACGAACAAACCGGTCGTATTATGGACGGTCGTCGTTACTCCGACGGATTGCATCAAGCGATCGAGGCTAAAGAGCAAGTGACCATTGAAGCAGCCACCCAAACTTTTGCCACGATTACGTTGCAAAACTACTTCCGTATGTACAGCAAATTATCCGGTATGACCGGAACTGCCGTTACAGAAGCCGGTGAGTTTTGGGAAATTTACAAATTAGATGTAGTGGAAATTCCAACCAACAAAGGAATAGCCCGTAAAGATAAAGAAGACTTAATCTACCGTTCCGTACGTGAAAAATTCAATGCCGTTATCGAAGATGTAACCCAATTGTCACAATCCGGTCGTCCGGTATTGATTGGTACCACTTCGGTTGAAATTTCGGAATTGTTGAGTCGTATGTTGAAAATGCGCGGTGTTGCCCACAACGTATTGAACGCAAAAATGCACAAAAAAGAAGCTGAAATCGTAGCCGAAGCCGGTAAACCGGGCGTAGTAACCATCGCTACCAATATGGCCGGTCGTGGTACGGATATCAAGCTAACACCTGAAGTAAAAGCAGCCGGTGGTTTGGCCATCATTGGTACCGAGCGTCACGATTCTCGTCGCGTTGACCGTCAGTTGCGCGGTCGTGCCGGTCGTCAGGGAGATCCGGGAAGTTCACAGTTTTATGTGTCTTTGGAAGACAACTTGATGCGTTTGTTCGGTTCGGAAAGAGTCGCCAAAATCATGGACAGAATGGGATTAAAAGAAGGTGAAGTAATTCAGCATTCTATGATGACCAAGTCCATCGAACGCGCTCAGAAAAAAGTAGAAGAAAACAACTTCGGTACGCGTAAACGTTTGTTAGAATACGATGACGTAATGAATGCACAACGTGAAGTGGTATACAAACGTCGCCGTCACGCTTTGTTCGGAGAACGTTTGAAATTGGATATTGCCAACATGATGTACGACACTTGTGAAGTAATTGTAGGCGATAACAAAGCCCGTAACGATTTCAAAAACTTTGAATTCGAATTGATTCGCTACTTCTCGATTACATCACCGGTAACTCAGGCCGAGTTTGAAAAACTGTCGGAAATGGAGATTACCGGAAAAGTGTACAAAGCTGCTTCAACCTATTACACAGAAAAAACAGAAAGAAGTGCTCGAGAAGCCTTCCCGATTATAGCAGAAGTGTACCAAAGAGAAGGCAATACTTTTGAACGCATTGTAGTACCGTTTTCAGACGGAATCAAATCGCTAAACGTGGTAACCGACTTGAAGAAAGCCTTCGAAACTAACGGCGCTCAGTTGGTAGCCGATTTTGAGAAAAACATCACTTTAGCCATCGTAGATGAAGCTTGGAAAAAACATTTACGCAAAATGGACGAGTTGAAAACATCCGTTCAATTGGCAGTTCACGAACAAAAAGATCCTTTGTTGATTTACAAATTAGAAGCTTTCAAGTTGTTCCGCAATATGCTGGATGGTGTGAATAAGGAAGTGATTTCGTTCTTATTCAAAGGCGATTTGCCACAACAAAACCAAAACATCCAAGAAGCACGTCAGGTTCGTGAAAAACAAAATTATACCGAAAGCAAAGACGAAATCGAAAGCAGCGAAAGTGCTAATCGCGAGGCCGGTCAAACGCAACAACGCCCGCAAGTAACTGAAACCATTGTTAGGGAAACACCAAAAATCAATCGCAATGACAATGTTACCATCAAACACGTAATGAGCGGTAAAACCGAAACCATGAAATACAAAAAAGCCGAAAGCATGTTAGCCACAGGCGAATGGGTTTTGGTGAATGAATAAATAATAGCCAACCTTTACAAATAAACAATCCTCAACGGTTACAACTGTTGGGGATTTTTTATACATTTGAAAATACACAAATAACATTATGAAACTAAAAGCACTGTCATTTTTTTTATTATTAACTGCTACGGCATTCGGACAAACCTCAAAATTCAGTATTGAAGCCGCTTATCCTATTCCGGTTGATAATAATTTTTTAGGTGAAAATTATCAAGGAATAGCCGATTTAGGATTGAAATACAAAATCAAGAATTTAGAAGTAATCAATATCGGAGTTTCAGTCAACGGATCGGTGTTTACCTATAATGACACTAAATTTTTTCCGCCGGCAGATGAAAGTTTGAGTTTTAAAACTACTTTATACATGATACAACCAAGGGCGTTTGCAGAACTTAATTTAAAAAAAGTGACTAAAATTCATCCTATGGTTGGTATTGGTTATACCATTTTACAAGCCAAAACCACGTTTGATTCCCAAACGGAAATATCCGACTACAACAGTTCCCAAAGTGGTTTAAATTTCACTATCGGACTTTCTTATGATGTATTTACTAAGTTTTATGTGTTTGGTAATTATGAATATATTTCACTTAGTAATGTTGATGCTAATGTCCCTAAAACCACCTATAACACTAAAATTAACCTTGTTAAGCTAGGCCTCGGTTTAAGATTCTAAACTATGAAACTAAAACACCTTTCAATCCTATTCTTTTTTGTGGTTGCCAATGCCTATTCGCAAAGTACAGCAACTTTAAAATCGGCTATGCAACAACTTTACGAAGCCAACTACTTAATGGATTTTGAGACCATAGCGCAATTGTCTTATCCCAATATGGTGGAAAAAACCGGAAAAGAAGCCTTCCTGGAAGAAACCGAGCATCATTATGAAAATGAGCAATACCGCTTGCGTTATCAATTGCAAATCGTACCGTTTCAATTTGGCCCTATCAAAAAAGTAAAGGAAAAGAGTTTCTGTTTGGTAACCGTTCGCACCCCGAAACGATATTTCTACGAGAGCAAATTAACCCCGGAAGCAGCAGCAACAAAAAAAGAATGGTTACAAGCAACCAACAATACCAAAGAGGTCACATTTGAGCCTAACCGTAATAGTTTTAATGTAAAAATGATTAATACATTTATTGCTGTTTACGACGAAAACACAAACAGTACCTGGAAATTTTTCAACTTAGATATTCCCGAGCAAAAAACCGCTTTCAACGATATATTCGACGAGGAAACCCAACAAATTATAGGATTAAAGAAATAGAGAAAATCAAAGTTAATTTAACTTTGTGAGCATAATCTCTTTTTAGTATTCTCTGTTATTATTCATCCGGAAAAATCTTCCCGGGATTCAATACATTGTTCGGATCGAAAACCCTTTTGATGCTTTCCATCAATTCCAAATGCGTTCGGGTAAAGGCAATATCCATAAAATTCTTTTGCACAAAACCAATGCCGTGCTCGCCCGACAAAGTACCCTTTAAAGAAACCGTCAGTTCAAATATTTCACGGATACCGATTGGCACTTGAGTTTTCCAATGATCATCGGTCATATCGCCTTTAATGATATTCACATGTAAATTCCCATCACCGGCGTGGCCGTAGCAAACCGATTGAAAACCGTACTTCGCTCCTATCTTTTTTATGCCACTCAGTAATTCAGGTAACATATATCTTGGAACAACTGTGTCTTCTTCTTTGTAAACCGAATTCGATTTTACGGCTTCCGCTACTGAACGACGCAATTTCCACAACGCATTTTTTTGGTCTTCAGTGTCGGCAAACAAGACTTCGTCGATTTCAAATTGCTCCACCACCGTCATGATTTTTTCGGCTTCCAGCATTAAGATTTCAGGATAATTACCGTCGACTTCAATCAGCAAATGTGCTTGAACATTGTCGTTGACAGTAACATTAATATTGTCATGGTATTTTAACGTCCAATCGATAGCATCGCGCTCCATAAATTCTAAAGCACTCGGCACTATGCCCGCTCTAAAAATAGCGGAAACGGCTTCACAAGCTTCGTGGGCTTTGTAAAACGGAACCAACATCAACACATTATGACTGTTTTGAGGCAAAAGTTTCAACACAGCTTTAGTGATAACGCCCAAAGTACCTTCGCTGCCTACCATGAGTTGCGTTAGGTTATAACCGGTAGAGTTTTTCAAGGTATTGGCGCCAGTCCAAATGATTTCGCCATTAGGTAAAACCACTTCTAAATTCAACACATAATCTTTCGTCACTCCGTACTTCACCGCTCGAGCGCCACCGGAATTTTCGGCGATGTTGCCGCCTATCCAACAACTGCCCATACTACTCGGGTCGACCGGATAAAACAAGCCTTTTTCAGCCACAGCTTCTCGCAAAACTTGGGTAATTACAGCCGGCTCAACCGTAACTTGTAAATTGAGTTCATCAATTTCGATGATTTTATTTAATCGTTCGGTAGACAAGCCGATGCCTTCGTAGATGCTCAAAGCACCGCCGCTTAAACCGGTTCTAGCACCTATAGGTGTAGTGGGAATTTTGTAATCGTTGGCCACTTTCAACACCGCAGCAATTTCCTCCGAATTGGCCGGTTTGACAACCACATTAGGTGGAAAAACGTAGTCTTCGGTTTCGTCGTGTCCGTAATGGTTACGGGTTTCGATATCTGTAAAAATATAATTCTCGCCTACTATAGCGGTGAGCTTTTGAATGATTTCGGGTTGAAGTGACATAGTAACAAATTGAACAGTAAATGTAGCGATTCCAAAAATAAAAGACAAACACTATTTAGCCCTGATGTGGCCATTGTTTGAGCTCTTGTCTTGTTGATCAAACAAGGCAAAGCGAGTGGCTGCAGCAGGAAAACGGATGGCAAAAAATGCCCAAGTCTATCGCTCCTAATGCTTTTTCAAGTTGGGCAAAAAGTAACAAATGATTCCGATGAGCGGCAAGAAAGAACATACGTGATACACATATTGGATGGAAGTAGCGTCGGCCAAATTACCCAGCAAAGCCGAGCCCAAAGCCCCCATACCAAAGGCAAAACCATAGAATAAGCCCGAAATCATGCCCAGTTTTTTTGGCAACAGTTCTTGGGCATACACCAAAATGGCCGGGAAAGCCGAAGAAATAATAATGCCGATAACCACCATCAATACATCAGTCCAAAACAAATTCACATAAGGCAACAGCAACGCAAATGGTGCCGCACCGAAAACCGAGAGCCAAATCACGTATTTGCGTCCGATTTTATCGCCCAAAGGTCCGCCCAAAATGGTGCCGATGGCATATGCTATGAGGTAAATAAACATATGATATTGGGCTTCTTTGATGGACAAATGAAACTTATCGATGATATAAAAAGTGTAGTAAGAAGACAAACTGGCCGAATAGAAAAACTTGGAAAAAATAACGATTAACAAAATGGCAATCGACACTTGAACTTTACGTTTGGGCAGGTTGTGTAAGTTGATAAACGGCTGCACTTTATTCTTTCGGTACACCAAATGATCGCGATACCAAAAGGCAATTTTGCTGATGATGGCCAAGCCAATCATAGCCGCTATGATAAACCAAAGGATATGCGTTTGTCCGTGCGGAACCACTATTAAAGCCACGAGTAACGGCCCTAAAGCGGTGCCGAAATTACCGCCGACTTGGAAAATCGATTGCGCCAAACCACGTTTCCCACCGGAGGCTAAATTAGAGATGCGTGCCGACTCGGGGTGGAAAATCGATGAACCGGTACCGATGAAAACTACTGAAAGTAAAATCCAGTAAAAATTATCGGCAAAAGACAGCGAAACGATTCCGGCTAAAGAAAATAACATCCCGTAAATTTGGGAGAACGGTTTCGGATGTTTGTCGGTATAATAACCAACAAGCGGTTGGAAAATAGAAGCCGAGAATTGAAACGCAAAGGTTATCAAACCGATTTGGGAAAAGGAAAGATGATACTTTTCTTTTAAAATGGGATAGACCGACGGAATGATGGCCTGAATCAAATCGTTGAGCAAATGGGCAAAACTGATGGCAAATAAGATAGAGTAAACCGTTTTTTGGGCTAACTCTTTATTTTTGGTTGAAACGTTTACGATAGAATCCATTTTAAAAACTAATTAAAAGATAATACCAGAAAGCGAGTGACAGGAACGACAAAGGAATGCCAACACCTACCATCATGCTGCTGAGTTTGGGTTTGAGTCCGTAGTTAGAAGCCAGAATAGCTCCGGTAATCATAGGTGCCATGGCCGATTCTAAGATAGAAGCGTCTACCGTTATGCCTTTACCTCCCAAGATAATTCGGTACAACACAAAGAAAAAAGCCGGCGTAAGGAATAGCTTGAAAAACAATCCGAGACTAAGGAATTTCCAATGGCGACTATGACGGTCAATTTTAAGTTGTAATCCAACAGAGACTAAGGCTACAGGAGTTACCGTGGCACCCAACTTCATGAAAACACTTTGGAAGTTATTGTGAAAATCTAAGTGCAAAACATTCATCACACAAGCCAAAGCAAAAGCAATAAAAGGCGGAAAGAAAATGATTTTTTTAAGGATGTCACTACCCTTTGAAGCGCCTTTGGCAAATATTCCGGCGGTAATGATACCCAAAGTGGCCATCACAACAAAAGAACCCGGTTGGTCGACGATGATGGCTGTTTTAAGCCCTTCTTCGCCATACAACGCTTGAATAATAGGAAAGCCTACAAAAGAAGTATTGCCTAAACCGGCAGTAATGATGAGACAGCCGATTAATCGATTGGACCAGCCCATTTTTTTACCCAAGGTGTAGAAAAAAACGAAAGACAGTAAAAAACCAATCCATGCAATTCCCAACGGATAGAGCAAATCGGTGGTCACGGAAACTTTGGGAATATAATACAGTGCCAAAGCCGGCAAGGCTATATAAATGACAAATTGGTTTAGCGCCATATAGCCATTTTTAGGAAAAGCGATTACTCTTTGAAGCGCCAAACCCATCAAAAGGCTAATAAAAACTAAAAGAATGTTGTCCATTCGATGCAGGGAATTATTTTGCAAAGGAACGGTAAAAAAAGGAAAACAAGTCTAATCATAAGCTAAAGGTTTCTTAAAAAATGACCGGGTAATTTCATCCCACATTTTTTATTTTACTAAATTTACCCAAACGATTTTCTTTTGAAAAACAGTACAAACCATAAAAGCGCTTTACACGAAAAAGACGGAATTCCCCAACCGGAAAGTTTCAGCACTACAGCTATGGCTAAGGTATTGACTCGTCGTAAAGTACAGCCCAGTGCGGAAGAATTGGTAAAAGGCATTTTGGCCGGAGATATTTCGGCATTAAGTCGCGCCATTACCTTAATAGAAAGCACTAATCCTTCGCATCTGGCGAAAGCCAATACCATCATTTCGGCTTGTTTGCCTTATGCTAATCAATCGGTTCGCATTGGAATAACCGGCGTTCCAGGTGTTGGAAAAAGCACTTTTATTGAGGCTTTTGGCAAATACCTTACGAGCTTGGGTAAAAAAGTAGCGGTTTTAGCAGTTGACCCGAGCAGTTCTATTTCGCACGGCAGTATTTTGGGCGATAAAACCCGTATGGAGGAATTGGTCAAAGATAAAAATGCTTACATCCGTCCGAGTGCATCGGGGGAAACTTTAGGTGGTGTAGCGCGAAAAACGCGAGAAACTATCATACTGTGCGAAGCCGCCGGTTTTGATACCATTATCATCGAAACAGTTGGTGTTGGGCAAAGTGAAACGGCTGTACACAGTATGGTGGATTTCTTTTTACTGCTTAAAATTGCCGGTGCCGGTGATGAATTACAAGGCATCAAAAGAGGCATTATGGAAATGGCGGATGCCATCGTAATTAATAAAGCGGATGGTGACAATATAGCGAAGGCGAAATTAGCCAAAACCGAATTCAACAGAGCCTTGCATTTGTTTCCGGCTAAAAGTTCCGGTTGGATTCCGAAAGTAACAACGTGCAGTGCTTATGAAAAAAGCGGGATTGACAATGTATGGCAAATCATATCAGACTATTTTGCATTAGTGAAAGACAATAGATACTTTGAAGAAAAACGACAAAGCCAAAATCAGTATTGGATGATGGAGACTATTAACGAACAGTTGAAGAATCACTTTTATCAACATCCGGAAATTGCAGCACTTTTGGAAGAAAACAAAAAGGCTGTGAAAGCAAATCAGTTATCGCCTTTTGCTGCGGCTATGCAATTGTTAGACAAATATTTTAAGTAATTTATCTTTGGTATAAAAATTAAAAGCCACAGAGTAAACTCCATGGCTTTAAATGACAACTCAAATAACCACAATATCTAGTTGCAATTCTTTTAGTAATACCCTGAATAATAATTACCTTCTGGACAATGATAAAAATGTAGGGTGTCACAAATTATCTTGACTAACAGTACAAAGATGCATTATTACATAGAAAAATAGTCCAGGTAATAAACCCTATTTAATATGTTTGTTTAACCCTAAAAATACCGTTGTTTAACGGATAAAAAAAAGTGTAACTGAAGGTTAAATCTGAAAAAGTAATTGTTTCTTTATGTTTGCATAACATTCAGGGTGTAAAACCTATGTTGGTAATAGGTAATCCTAAGATTAATGAAAGCAGATTATGCTCAAAGATGATATTTTTTTTATTGAACTTTGCTTTTTTACCATCGGCTTTTTGAGTTTAGCCGGAGTCATTACACTTTTTTTAAACACCTATTTTTCCTCTCGAATTTACAAGTTTTACGGCGCTTATTTGTTGGTTATTGTAGCCTTTGTTATACTGGTATATGTTAAAAACACTGGCGAATACCCTAAAGAATCCGGTTTGAGGATGATCCTGAATTTGATTGCAGATTTGTTACAAATACTGAGTCACTTCTTTTTCTGCAGTTTTGTGTATCATGCCATGGTTATGGAAGACCGTCAATTTAAAAAACTAAACAAGGCCTATGTCGTTTTCCAAATTTTTACAGTGGTTTACATCATTGTACTGGCGCTGTTTCCCATCTTTGTCAGCAAAGATTTTATCTATTTCTTAATTACACGTGTGTTTATTTTTGTGTTGTCGATGGTGTTTTATTATCATTTGTTCAAAAACTTAGATAAAATTTTCTTTCGCTTTTTGTTTGCTGCCGTAAGTTTTGTGTTTTTAAGTGGTTTCCTTGCTTTATGGGACAGTATAAGCAGTAACGGGTTTAGTAAATATACCGGTTTCGATTACTTATGCTATGGGTATTTTTTGGAAAATCTTTGTTTTGTAGGCGCCTTGATTTATAAATATTTCAGTATCGAAAAGGAAAAAGAAGTCATTGCTCTAGCACACAAACAAGAATTATTGTCCACCCAAAAAGAAATCCAAAAAGAAACCATAGAACACATAGGTCGGGAAATTCACGACAACATCGGACAGAAACTTACTTTAGCCAGTTTGTATACCCAACAACTGGAATTTGAAAACAAAGCACCACACATTAACAACACTATTGAAAACATCAGTAACATCATTAATGAATCAATAGCTGAACTGCGAGAACTCTCAAAATCACTTATTGATAACGCCATAGATACCAACACTTTAAGCCAATTAATTGATAAAGAATGTCAAAAAATAAAGTTACTCAACAAGTGTCAAATCGACTATAAAACCAACGCCGACTCAGTCAACTTAAAATACCAAGAGAAATCAATTCTGATACGAATAGTCCAAGAATTCATAAACAACAGCATCAAACATTCTAAATGTAATACTATTTTTGTGTCGCTGATGACCAATGAAAACACTATTGTTTTATCTTTGAAAGACGATGGTATCGGATTCAATCCCAAATCAATTGCTGCCGGACAAGGCATAGCCAACATGAAAAAAAGAGCTGCTATTATCAAAGCTAAAATAGAACTACATAGCCTTGAGAACAGCGGAACCCAACTCCTAATTCGATTACAATATGGGCACTAAAAAAACCATAGCCATAGTAGATGATCATATCCTGATTGCTCAAGCCATCAAAGGAATTATAGCCAACTTTGAAAATTTTGAAACCATTTACGAATGCGAGAACGGTCAGGAATTAATTGATAAAATAACCACTCATAATGTTTTACCCGACATAGTATTGCTCGACATCAGCATGCCGGTTATGGACGGTTTTCAAACTGCCGATTGGTTACAAAAAAAACATCCCGAAATTTTAGTAATGGTGTTGAGCATGCAAAACGATGAACAAAGCGTCATCAGAATGGTCAAAAACGGAGCTAAAAGTTATTTGCTGAAAAACTCCCATCCGCGTGAATTAGAGTCGGCTTTACTCAAACTGGTCGAAAATGGCTTTTACTATCCGGAATGGGCTTCCAAAATCATCTTTTCGAGCATCAACAAAACTTCAAACGAAGCCTTATCTAAACTCACCGAAAGAGAGAAAGAGTTCCTCAAATATACCATCACCGAAAAAAGCTATAAAGAAATTGCCGAACTGATGTTTTGCAGTCCGAGAACGGTAGAAAGTTACCGAGACAATCTCTTCGAAAAATTAAATCTGAAAACCCGAGTAGGCTTAGCGGTGTATGCTATTAAAAACGGTTACGATCAGTAAATTTTACTCCTCGTAAGCTTCCATTTCTTTGTCGTAGAATTCTCCGGCCAAAGTAATTAAATGCTCCATTTCGCTTTCCAATTCGGTTTGGTCTTCGTCTTCCAAATCTTCCAAAAACTCTACTTCATCGTCTTTTAGATTGATGATAAAACGGGGAAAATCAAGGTGAATAACAAATATATCTTCCGGAAAATCGGAGTTGTCAGCAAGTACGAATTTTGGTAATTCCATGTTGAATTATAAATTTTAAGTTATGAGTTTTGCCTCAACAACTTCTTAGTTAAATAATGAAAGCGAAGGTACAAAAATAATGCAGCCGCTGTTAATCCGCCCAACAATCCTATCCAAACACCTACAGCACCCAAATTAGTTTTCAGACCCAAGTAATACGAAATCGGGAAACCCACTATCCAATAGGCTACAAAGGTAATATACATCGGTACTTTAACATCTTGTAAGCCGCGCAAAGCGCCCAGCACTACTACTTGAATTCCGTCGGAAATTTGAAAAACAGCCGCCACCAAAAGCAATTTAGCCGCTATGGCAATCACTTCGGCATTGTCTAACAACTGCATTTTGTTATCCATGTTAAGGAATAAATACGGTAAAATTTGGTGCAAGGCCACAAACATTACTGCAAAAATGATTTCAATAATAATAGCCAATAAAAAGATGGAACGCCCAACAACTATCAGTTGTTTGTAATCGCCTAATCCTTTTTGGTTGCTGATGCGTATCATAGATACCACACTCAATCCCATGGCAAACATAAAAGTCATCGAAGCCAAACTCAAAGCAATTTGATTGGCAGCCTGACTCGTCTTACCGATACTACCACACAACCAAATGGCCGCCGTAAACAACACCACTTCAAACAACATCTGCATGGCCGAGGGCAATCCTAAACTCACAATTTTTGAAATCGTAGCTTTCTTGATTTGGTCGAAACTGAAATTTTGAAAATACGGCTTAAGTGCTGCTTTTCGAGATAAGATAAAATGCATAAAAACCACCATCGCAATTCGGGAAATCACCGTTCCCAAAGCCGCACCTATGATGCCCATTTTGGGAAAAAACCAAATCCCGTATATCAAAAGGTAGTTGATTATCACGTGCAAGATATTGGCCATGATGATGGCGTACATGGAGACTTTAGTCATCGACAAACCATCGGCAAATTGCTTGTAACCCTGATAAATAATTAATGGCACTAACGAAAATGCGACCCATGTCAGAAACGGTTTGGCCAAAGCAATCACTTCTTTAGGTTGGTGCAACCACTCCATGATCGGCTGTGCCAACACCACCAAGCCAAAAAGCATAAAACCCAAAATGGTACACAGCAATAAGCCGTGGTGAAAAGCCGAACGAATTTTACCCGTGTCTTTTTCTGCATCGGCTTCGGCTACTATAGGCGTAATTGCCGTAGAAAATCCGATACCGATAGACATCGCTACAAAAATCAAACTGTTGCCTAAGGAAACGGCAGCCAATTCGGTACTCCTCAATTTGCCCACCATAATGTTATCAACAATCCCAATCAACGTATGTCCAACCATACCCAAAATCACCGGGTAAGCCAGTTGCATATTGTATCGGAATTCTTTGGTGTATTGGGCTAAGTTCACTTTGCAATTTTTGAGTGGGCAAAGATATAACGTTTTATCCTTTCAATTGCTCGCGATACACGTCAATATTAGCTTTTACTTTCGGATCCAATTCAGGTTCCGTAATATCGGTGAGCGACTCCAATTTTTCCCAAATGGTTTGCGCCACTATGAAACGCGCCACGCCTTTATCATCGGCAGGAACCACATACCAAGGTGCGTAATCGGTATTGGTGTTGTTAATGGCTTCTTCGTAGTACGCCATGTAATCATCCCAACGTTCGCGTTCTTTCAAATCACCGGTCGAAAACTTCCAATTGTCCTCCGGATTCTCCAAGCGTTTCAACAAGCGAAGTCGTTGCTCCTCTTTACTCATATGAAAATAAAACTTCAAAATCGTCGTGCCGTTTTGCGCAATGTGCTTTTCAAAATTAGTAATCTGCTCCATGCGATTCGCCCAAAACTGGGGTGTAATGTCTTCTACTTTTTCAATACCGGGCAAATTTTCGAATAAAATATATTCCGGATGCACGCGTGTCACCAACACGTTTTCATAATGCGTTCGGTTGAACACGGCAAACTTCCCTTTCTCGGGCAACGCCAAATAATGACGCCACAAATAATCGTGCTCCAACTCGGTCGAATTGGGCGTTTTAAAACTGTGAATCACCACGCCACGCGGATTGAATTCTTTAAACACTTCGCGAATCAAACTGTCCTTCCCGCTGGTATCCATACCTTGCAAACAAACCAAAAACGCATGTCGATTGTGCGCATACATCGCATCTTGCTTCTTGCTGAGCTTCATTTGCACCTTATCCAAAGCCAACGCTTCTTCTGCTGCATCGGTGTCAATAGCCAATCGTGTTGGGATTTTCGACAAATCGATTTTGCCTTTTACTCTAAAATCTTCGGGCTTGATGTTTTTCATACCTTCAATGTTTATATTTGTAGGAGCTGTTTCCCGCTTTCCGCTATATCTTTTTTGTTTTCTGCCTCAACCAATGTCACACTGAGCTTGTCGAAGTGCTTCAAGGCAGAAAACAAAAAAGGATGCCGCTGCAATCGGGGCTAATTACTTACTGCTAACATATGGAAAAATTTCAACTTTCACTACTCTTTAAAATCATCGGCATTGGTTCGGCTTCCGGATTGGTGTATCACGACGAAAAACTTTACCTCATTTCCGACAACAGTACTTTTCTCTACGAATATTCCATTCCAACCGAAAAACTGAATAAAATAGCCTTAGTCGAAAACGCCGAAGACAACATCGCCAAAAAAGACAAACCCGATTTTGAAGCCATCGCCTTAAAAGGAAATGATTTAGTTGTATTAGGTTCAGGCTCTACCCAAAACCGAAATAAAGTGATGAAATACGATATGAATTCCAAAAAGATTCAGGAGCGGAATTTTGAGAAAATGTATGAAAAAATCAAAAGCCAACTCCATATTTCAGCCGATGAACTCAATATTGAAGGTTTGATTGTGACTGCCGAAACCATTTATTTCTTTCAACGCGGTAACGGAACCAACGGCAAAAACGGGATCATCTATGCCAATGACGATGCCGAAAACCAAGTGTTCCAATTTGTCCCTTTCGATTTACCTAAAATCAAAAACATTCCCACTACTTTCACCGATGCCGTTTTGGTCAACGACACTATTTATTTTTTAGCTTCTGCCGAAGATACCACCTCAACGTATTTGGATGGCGAAGTTTTAGGTAGTATCATCGGTACTATCGACTTAAAAACCATGAAACTGACCGGTTCAGTCCAAATCAGTGCTACAAATAAATTTGAAGGGTTAACGTTATACAAACAATCCGAAAACGAAATCGAATTCCTCCTTTGCGAAGACACGGATAGTGAACTATTAGAATCCAATATTTATAAATTAGTGATAAGGGATTAGGGAAAAGGGAAAAGTACTTATGCCTTAACCGTTGCTACTTTTTTTTATTTTTTTCAATCTCGTCCCAACCTTTTTCTAAAATCCATGCTCTTTACTCATAAAGACACCCATAGTGATAAACGAAACACTCATAGCAGCCTGTAAAAAAATGCAACGCGATGCGCAGCGGGAAGTGTATACTTATATGTCTCCCAAGCTGTATCGCACTTGCAAACGATATTTAAAAAAGGAAGAGGAAATTGAAGAAGTACTGGCCGATGCTTTTTACACCATCTTTACCAAACTCGATCAATTAAAGGAAGTTGGCGCCTTCGAAGCTTGGGCTCGAAAAATTACAGTCAACCAATGTTTACTGCAATTAAAACACAACGTGAACTTTAATTTGTATTTAGAGGAAACGTCGTTCAGCATCCAACCGCAAAGTGCGCAGGAAACGCCATTGGAAGAAGAAGATTTGCTCAACTTGCTCAACTTAATTCCCGAAGGTTGTAAAACCATTTTCAATTTGTTTGTCATTGAAGGGTACGGTCACAAAGAAATCGCCCTAATGCTGAACATTTCGGAAGGCACTTCGAAATCGCAATTGAATGCTGCCAAAACCAAGTTGAAAGATTTAGTCAACAACCTGTATTATCAAAAAGCAAAGTAGTCATGGAAAATCAAGATATTTTTAACCAATTCAAAAAAGCGGCCGACAATGCCGAGTCGCCCAACTTTGCCGCTATGGAGAAAGTTTGGCACCGTGTAGAGGAAAAGCTGGATCAAAAGGAACTGAAACAAGAAAACGTTCTTTGGAAAAAATGGGCTATAGCGGCTTCGCTCTTACTTATCGGAACTTTAGGGTATCAATTCCTGAAAAAGGACCAACAAGTCTTCAACACTAACGAAGTGATTGTCCAAAAAGATTCGGTACCACAAAAAAATACTGCGGTTGAGGATGCAGTAACTTCCCAAGAAACAGTCAATCCGGCTATCAAACAAGAAGCCGATAAAATCTTAGAAAAGCAAATCGTTTCGGCACCGAAAGTCGCCACCGCAGAGGCAGTGTCAACGCCAAACCAATTTAATAGCGACAGCATTTCCAATGGTTTTACAACTCCTTCTGTGGCAGCAAGAGGTTATGTTCCGCAAAATGCCACCATTTATGATGAGGCCAAAACAATGGAAGTCTTTATCGACAAAGACAACAAAGTGTCCAATGCTAAAAAGGAAAAACCTTTATTGGTTTACAACAACAAAGCAGAAGACAAACAAACCGTGAAAGAAGTGGAAATGGACGAAATCGAATCCATAGTAGAACTTCCCGATCCACTCTACATCATTAATGGTGTAGAATACACAGAGCAAGAATTATTCGGGCCCAACCCAACCAGTCCTTATACACCGCTAAGTGAACAAGAAATCGACTCTATTACTGTACTGCAGCAGGAAAAAGCGATTACCATTTACGGACAAAAAGGCAAAAAAGGCGTAGTCATCATCTCCACCAAAAACGGAAAACCGGCTGTAAAAAAACGCCCATAAATTAGTCTAATCTTTTAAAATCCAACGTCATGAAAAATTTCAAAAAGTTTTCATTAGGCATCGCTATGCTTATTAGTTTCCTAACCTTTGGCCAAGACCCGAGCGCAAGCGAATCGGCGAAGCAAAAAACCATAACAGGAACAGTATCAGATAAAGTAGGACCACTACCGGGCGCCAATGTAGTAGTAAAAGGAACTTCAACCGGAACCCAAACAGATTTTAACGGCAAATACACCATTAAAGCTTCAGAAGGACAAACTTTAGAATTCAGCTATGTTGGTTTTGGGACAAAACAAATTAAAGTCGCCAAATCCAATGTTATTAATGTGGTTTTAGATGAAGCGGTTACCTTGAGTGAAGTGGTAATGGTGAGTCAGGGATATTCGAGAAAAAAACTAACAACAACTACCCAAACAACTAGAAGTTATTCCAAATCATTACAAGGAAATACTCCCGGTATACAAATCAGTCATAGCTCAGGAAATCCGGGCTCTTCAAAATTCCTTATTCGAGGCTCTTCATCAATAAGCGCTAACGATCCAATTCTTATAATAGACGGCGTTCCGGCCAAAGCGGAAGAATTTAGAAAGCTAAAGCCGGAAGACATCAGTAAAGTTAATGTACTCAAAGATGCTGCCGCAACAGCTCTTTACGGCAACAGAGCTGCTAACGGTGCCGTTATAGTAGTAACCAAAAACGGTGTTCCACAAAAATTAACGGATAAGGAATTGAAAGAACGATTCCAAGCGTTGGACAGCATTACAACTCCTATCACAATAGAACCCGATAATGAAGACTACGAAAGCTTTGTGGAAAATGCTTTTGAAAGTCCGAAATCGGTGCCTCTTTCCACTTTTTCTATCGATGTTGACAATGCCTCTTACACTAATGTGCGTCGTTTTATCAATAACGGACAAGCTGTTCCTAAAGATGCCGTTCGGGTGGAAGAAATGATGAACTTTTTCAAATACCAATATCCGCAACCCGCTGGTGAGCATCCGTTTTCCATCAATACAGAATACAGTGACTGTCCTTGGAATACCGGCAGTAAAATGGTTCGCATAGGCTTGCAAGGCAAAGATATCCCAACCGATAATTTACCAAAATCCAATTTGGTCTTCCTGATTGATGTTTCCGGCTCCATGAGTGATGACAACAAATTACCATTGCTGAAAGAGTCGATGAAAGTTTTGGTAAACCAATTGAGAGACGAAGACAAAATTGCGATGGTGGTTTATGCCGGAGCGGCCGGATTGGTATTACCGCCAACCTCGGGCAAAGACAAAAAAACCATCATTGACGCTTTAGAAAAATTAGAATCCGGCGGCAGTACAGCCGGTGGAGCGGGAATTGAATTGGCCTATAAAACTGCTCAGGAAAACTTCATCAAAGGTGGCAATAACCGCGTAATATTGGCTACTGACGGCGACTTTAACGTAGGTGCTTCCTCCGACAAAGACATGCAGACCTTGATTGAAGAAAAGCGAAAATCGGGTGTATTCTTAACTTGCTTGGGCTACGGCATGGGCAATTACAAAGACAGCAAATTGGAAACCTTGGCCGACAAAGGCAACGGGAATTACGCTTACATCGACAACATTCAAGAAGCCAACCGCTTTTTGGGCAAAGAATTCAAAGGCTCTATGTTTGCCATAGCCAAAGACGTGAAAATTCAAATCGAGTTTAATCCCGCACACGTTAAAGCATATAGATTGATTGGCTATGAAAATAGAAAATTACGAGCCGAAGATTTTAAAAACGATGCCATTGATGCCGGCGAGTTGGGCAGCGGACATACGGTTACAGCTTTGTACGAAATTATTCCAACCGATGCCAAAAGCGACTTTTTCAGCGAAATTGACGAATTAAAATATGCTAAAGTAACCGCTACTGAAACCAAATTCAATAACGAGTTGGCCACGGTGAAATTCCGCTACAAAAAACCAGATGGCGCCAAAAGCATTGAAATGGTCCAAGTAATCGAAAACAAAGCTTCTGCTTTGAGTAATGCTTCGAGCGGATTTAAATTTTGTACCGCGGTAGCCTGGTTCGGATTGAAATTGAGAGACTCGCAATTGGTGACTAACAAATCAACGGCCGACATCAAAAAGTTAGCACAAGAAGGTTTGGCTTATGATACCGACGGTTACAAAGCCGAGTTCATCCGACTGTTAGAAGCGATACAATAAAAATAAATTGGGTGTTTTTTGGTGATGAGAAACCTTGTCGGATGCACAACGACAGGGTTTCAACACCAAAACATACTAATTCCGATAAAATGTCGTTTATCTTAAAATCAATATCCATTACTATTATGAAAAAAATCCTTTTTGCTTTAGCTACTTTGATTGGTTTGGCAACTTATGGTCAGGAAAAAAACTTTATCGACAAACCTTATTTGGAAGTGCAAGGCAAAGCCGATACTTTGGTTACTCCCAATAGAATTTACATCGATGTACTCATTTCCGAGAAAGACACCAAAGGCAAAAAATCGGTGGAAGAATTGGAAAGTGAAATGCTCAGCAAACTCAAATCACTTGGCATTGATACCGAGAAAAACGTGACGATGCAAGACATGATGAGCAACTACAAAAAATTCTTTCTCAAACAAACCGACATCCAAAAAGCCAAGTCGTATTCGATTTTAGTGTATGATGCTAAATCGACCGCAAAAGTGTTTATTGGTTTAGAAGAAGTGGGCATTTCCAATGTTCGAATCGACAAATTGGAACATTCCGAAGAAGCCAAACTCCAATTGCTCATGAATACCAAAGCGATGGAAAATGCGAAAGCCAATGCTATCAGTTTTACCAAGCCATTGGGACAAAATATCGGAAAAGCTATTTATATTGGAAATGTAAATAATGTAGTTAATGGACTCGCAGGTTCGGCTGCCGGAATTAGAATTCGCGGTGCAGCCTCGATGAAAAAATACGACATGCAAGCGCAAGACTACAGTAGCAATATTGAATTTGAAAAAATATCTATTTCAAGTCAAATTGGTGTTCGCTTCGCCTTAGACTAATAAATTGTGGTTATTTGTTGATGCAAAAACCCGCCAAGTTCTGAGAATTTGACGGGTTTTGATTTTTGTGAAATTTGCTGAACACTGCCAACTGAACACTGAACACTACTTCTCTATCTCTTTCAAACTCTCCATTTTCTTGTGAGCCAAGAAACCTTTAATATCTTCAAAATGTTCTTTCACACGTTTGTTGCCGAATTCAAATACTTTCTCAGCCAAACCGTCTAAAAAATCACGGTCGTGCGACACTAAGATTAACGTTCCGTCAAACTCTTTCAAGGCTTCTTTAATGATGTCTTTGGTCTTCATATCCAAGTGATTCGAAGGCTCATCGAGAATCAACAAGTTCACCGGTTCCAACAACAATTTGATCATCGCCAAACGCGTTTTTTCACCACCGGAAAGCACTTTAACTTTCTTCTGAATGTCATCGCCTTGGAACATAAAAGCACCTAAGATGTTTTTAATTTGCGTACGAATATCGCCTACCGCAATTGCATCGATGGTTTCAAAAATGGTAGCATTTTCGTCTAACAAAGCGGCTTGGTTTTGGGCAAAATATCCAATCTGACAGTTGTGTCCAATTTCCACCGAACCACCGTTGATTTCGATTTCTTTCATAATAGCCTTAATCATGGTCGATTTTCCTTCCCCATTTTTCCCGACAAAGGCTACTTTCTGACCGCGCTCAATGACCATATTGGCGTCTTTAAAAATAACTTTATCGCCATACGATTTTTCCAAATCGCGCACAATAACCGGATATTGCCCGGAACGCACCGAAGGCGGAAACTTCAATTTCAACGCGGAATTGTCCACTTCATCAACCTCAACCAAGACTAATTTTTCCAACATGCGAACACGCGATTGCACTTGCTCGGTTTTGGAAAATGTCCCGCGGAAACGCTCGATAAACGCTTGGTTTTCGGCTATGAATTTTTGTTGCTCTTCGTAGGCTTTTTGTTGGTGAATGCGTCGGTCTTTGCGCAATTCCAAATAATGAGAATACTTGGCTTTGTAATCGTAAATGCGACCCATCGTTACTTCTATGGTTCGATTGGTAATGTTATCTACAAACGCACGGTCGTGGGAAATCACCATTACCGCTTTCGCCTGATTGATTAAGAAATCTTCCAACCACTGAATACTGTCCATGTCCAAGTGATTCGTCGGCTCATCGAGCAAAATCAAATCGGGTTGCTTTAATAAAATCTTAGCCAACTCGATACGCATGCGCCAACCACCGGAAAACTCAGAAGTAGGACGCTGAAAATCGTCTCTTTCAAAACCTAAGCCTTTCAACACCTTCTCTACTTCGGCTTCGTAATTGACTTCTTCAATGGAATAATATTTTTCACTCAGTTCAGAAACGCGTTCAATCAACTTCATATACTCATCGCTTTCGTAATCGGTGCGAATGGTTAACTGTTCATTGATTTCGTCGATTTCGGCTTTCATTTTAAACACTTCGGCAAAGGCTTTCGACGCTTCTTCCATTACGGTACAATTGTCGTCCATCAACAAATGCTGCGGCAAATAAGCGATAACGGCTTCTTTTGGAGCCGAAATATTCCCGCGGGTAGGCTTGTTTTGTCCGGCAACAATTTTGAGTAAAGTTGATTTTCCGGCACCGTTTTTACCCATTAAGGCAATTTTATCGGTTTCGTTGATGGCGAAAGTTACCTCGCTGAACAAAGTAGTACCGCCAAACTCGACGGCTATGTCGTTAACTGTAATCATTTAGATTTTTAGATTATTAGATTTTAAGACTTCTTAGCAATTTGAAGCGGCAAAGATAGTTTAATTAGGTAATTTGAAAATGTAAGCCTTTGAAAATTTGAAAATGAAAGATGCTTTTAGGCAGGAAAGAAACCTTAATTTAATAACAATAACGTTTTAGTTCATTAGAAACGAAGTCTGACAAAGCTTAATGTGTATTTTTGCTCAGTAAATAATGATTTGAAGTATGCCTTTATTTGATTACAGCTTTTTGAGCAAAATAGTCCCCAAAGCCAAGATTAAGAAAGGCTACCGAAAAGCCAAAAAATCGTATTTGAACCGTGTGCGTTTGGCTACTTCCTTGTTTTTCTTTGGGATGGGATTTAGTTTTGCCACTTGGGCGAGTCGGATTCCGGATATTAAATCGGCTTTACAATTGAGCGAAGCGGCTTTAGGCACTTTACTTTTTGCCATGCCAATCGGACAATTATTTGCCATGCCTTTCTCGGGGAAAGTTGTCACAAAATATGGGAGTCGGACTATGACATTTTTGGGTTTACTCCTTTATGCCGCTTGCTTGCCTTTGATAGGTTTGGCTAGTACCAAATGGCATTTAGCTTTGGGACTTTTTCTCTTCGGATTATTTGGCAATTTTTGTAACATAGCGGTCAACACCCAAGGCGTTCATACCCAACAATTGTTTGACAAACCTATCATGGGCTCGTTTCACGGTTCCTGGAGTTTGGCCGGATTTTGTGGTGCGCTAACCGGTTTGCTGATGTTGGCTTTTGAATTGACCGTTTTGCAACACTTTTTGATAGCTTTCTGCTTTGTTTTACTCATCATTGCAACCAACCAAAAATTTATCATTGAAGCCAAATCAAAACAAGAAGTTGAAAAATCAAACTATTCTTTTTGGAAAAATCCCGATAAAAACCTATTGTGGTTAGGCGTTATTTGCTTTTGTGGTATGGCCAGCGAAGGTATTATGTTTGACTGGAGCGGCGTATATTTTAAAGAAATCATCAAAGCACCGGGCGCCTTGGTTGTTTTGGGTTACACTACTTTTATGATTAGTATGGCTTCAGGGCGATTTTTAAGCGATTTTTTAGTGGCCCGATACGGTGCCAGAAAAGTATTGATGGTTAGCGGTTTAGTCATCTCAGCCGGTTTGTACAGCGCGGTTTTATGGCCGTATTTGATTCCGTGTACTGTTGCTTTTATGCTTGTTGGATTTGGGGTTTCGAATGTGGTTCCGATTATCTTTAACGTAGCCGGAAACAATAAAAATGTACCCACAGGCATTGCGCTAACCATAGTAACCAGCATCAGTTTCTTAGGATTTTTGATGGGGCCGCCACTGATTGGTTACATAGCCGAACTGACCAGCTTAAAGCATTCCTTTGCTTTCATCGGCGTTTTTGGGGTTTTTATTTCGATGTTGGTTAGGCAATTGAAAGTCATCAAGTAACTAAATACTCATCCGAAACGCCTCAATCACCGGATTGGCTTTGTGAAAATCGGTTTCCTGAATGAACAGCTCTACTGCCAAATGGGCTGAACCAAAACCACCTAATCGAGCCGATTGGATGTTGTCTTTGATAACCACATTAAGGTCGATGCTTTCCAATTTTTCCTTTAATTGTAAGGCCAGAATTTCGCTCCCAGAAAATATTTTGATTAATCCCATTGTATGAATTGTGAGTTGTAAATTATGAATTGTGAATTAGTATTCTTCCTCCATTTCGAAGAAAGTAGGTTCAATCATTATCTTATCAGCTAGTACTTCCACCCTTTCGGTGATTTGTGAACAGAAGAACAAGCGTTGGGTTTTCTCGATACTTTGAGACAAGCGCAACACTACTGCATCCAAACGGTTTCTGAATAAAATATCGGCATCATCTACCACAAACATCCTGATGGTGTTGCTGTTGAAACCGGCAGAGGAAAACATGGCGTTGATTTTATTGGGTGTTCCGATTAAAATATCCAAGCCCATAGAAACGATGTTCTTGTCATAATCAATATCTCCTTTATCGTGCACGCCGTAAATGCTCAAATCGTGGTAGGTGCCGAGTTTTAGGAACATCTCTTCCATCTCTTGAAGGCGCTCTTTGTTTTCCACTAATATCAACGCTCGGGTACTTTCTCCCACCGATTTTTCCAAACGCTGAATCACATTCAAAACAATAGTGGTGGTTTTACCGGTTCCTGCAGGCGATTGAATCACCGCGTCAGCACCGCTTTTAATGGTAGAAAAAGTTTCTTGCTGAATCTCATTGGCTTCGGTCAACCCGTTTTCAATGAGTGCTTTTTGGAGGTTTGGGTTTATTTTTTTTAGGTTCATTTTTTAGGGGATAAGTTAAAAGGGATATGGGATTAGACTTTTGCCTTATCCCTATTCCCTTATCTCTTTATTTACTGGCAAACAAAGTCACATCAGTTTCCGAAATCTCGTTACCGCCAAGAATGATTAATCTTTCGACTACATTTCTAAGCTCGCGTATGTTTCCGGTCCAATCGTATTCTTGTAATAATTTAACCGCGTCTTTAGAGAAAACTTTAGGCGCATTGCCTTGCTCTTCGGCAATTTTTATGGCGAAGTGTTCGATTAGCAACGGAATATCGTCTCTTCGGTCGTTCAAGGCCGGGACTTTGATTAGGATAACGGCCAAACGATGGTACAAATCTTCGCGGAAACGGCCTTCGGCAATTTCTTTCTTCAAATCTTTATTGGTTGCCGCAATAACACGTACGTTGATTTTAATGTCTTTGTCGGCACCTACTCTTTGTATCAAACTTTCCTGTAACGCACGCAATACTTTGGCCTGAGCCGACAAACTCATGTCGCCTATTTCATCCAAGAAAATAGTTCCGCCATCGGCTGCTTCGAATTTTCCGGCTCGGTCTTTAACTGCTGAAGTAAAAGCACCTTTTACGTGACCGAACAATTCGCTTTCGATTAATTCTGAGGGTATAGCGGCGCAGTTCACCTCTATCATAGGTGCGGAAGCGCGTTCGCTTTTTTCGTGTAATTGATGGGCAACCAATTCTTTTCCGGTTCCGTTAGGTCCGGTGATAAGCACTCTGGCATCGGTTTGGGCGACTTTTTCAATCATTTGTTTGATTTGATTGATAGGCTCGCTTTCGCCAATGATTTCGTAGTTTTTGGAAACTTTTTTCTTTAGAATTTTATTCTCAACCACCAACTGTTTTTTATCGAGGGCATTGCGAACGGTGTTCAGTAACCGATTCAAATCGGGTGGTTTGGAGATGTAATCGAAAGCGCCTAAACGCATGGTATTGACTGCAGTTTCCAAATCGCCGTGACCGGAAATCATGACCATCGGAATTTCGGGTTTGATTTTTTTAACGGCTTCGAGCAATTCTTCGCCACTCATTTTAGGCATTTTGATGTCGCACAACACCAAATCGTAGTCTTCGTTTTTGATTTTTTCAAAACCTTGTTTGCCATCTTCGGCTTCTTCAACGGTGTAGGTGTCGCTTTCCTCGGTGAGTATTTTGGTTAATACCCTACGGATAGCAGCTTCGTCTTCGATGATTAGTATTTTGGGCATATTTTTTTTATTTCGAGTTTCGGGTTTCGAGTTTCGGGTTGATTTGCACCAATTAGCTCTAATGTTTTATATGTAGATTACCTTTTAGCCCTGATTGGAGTGGAAATCCTTTTTTTGTTTTGTCCTACAACAGACTCAGGATGACAAAACAAAAAAAGATTGCAACGGAAAGCAGGAATACGGTTTACTTTTGACCCGAACCATTCTCTCCCAATCAGTTTCGACAAAAATAAGATAATTTCACATTTGGCGCTTCATAAAAATAGATTTAATACTTTTACAACTTCTAAACGAACCATTATGTCTACTGCGAAAAAAGATTACAAAAGAATTACGACCAAGTCTTTGTTTGATATGAAAGCCAATGGCGAAAAAATATCGATGTTAACGGCTTATGATTATACCATGGCAAAGATTGTGGATTCGGCGGGTGTTGACGTGATTTTGGTAGGCGATTCGGCCAGTAATGTAATGGCAGGTCACGAAACGACTTTGCCGATAACCTTAGACCAAATGATTTACCACGCTTCCTCGGTAGTTCGTGGGATTGAACGCGCTTTGGTAGTGGTTGATTTGCCTTTTGGAAGTTACCAAAGCGATCCTAAAGAAGCTTTGCGCTCGGCTATCAGAATCATGAAAGAAAGCGGCGGTCATGCGGTTAAGCTGGAAGGCGGAAGCGAAATAAAAGAAAGTATCAAACGTATTTTGAACGCCGGAATTCCGGTTATGGGCCATTTGGGTTTGACGCCGCAATCGATTTATAAATTCGGAACTTACACGGTAAGAGCCAAAGAAGAAGCCGAGGCTGAAAAATTGATTGAAGACGCCAAATTGTTGGAACGCATTGGTTGTTTTGCTTTGGTTTTGGAAAAAATCCCGGCGGCTTTGGCCGAAAAAGTAGCCCAAAGCATTTCGATTCCGGTTATCGGTATTGGTGCCGGTGGCGGAGTAGACGGACAAGTGTTGGTTTTACACGATATGATTGGTATGACGCATGAGTTTAGTCCGAGATTTCTTCGCCGCTACATGAACTTATACGAAGACATGACCAAAGCCATCGGACAATATGTAGACGATGTGAAGTCGCAGGATTTTCCGAATTCAAGCGAACAATACTAAGTCTAAGTCTCAACTCCATTTAGTCAGCCACAAATTACACCAATGAACACGAATTAATTTGTGGGAATCTGTGTAATTCGTGGCTAAATATTTTTAAATAACTGCGCTATAATAACCTCCAAATGAAAGTAGTTTCCACCAAAGATAACTTACAAGTTCTTCACGAAGACAACCATATCATAGTGGTGAACAAGCGCGTTGGCGATATTGTACAAGGTGATAAAACAGGTGATAAACCTTTGTCGGAAGTCGTTAAAGAATACATCAAAGAAAAATATAACAAGCCGGGCGAAGTGTTTTTGGGTGTAGTGCATCGGTTGGACCGACCTACCACCGGGATTGTAGTTTTTGCCCGAACCAGTAAAGCTTTAACCCGATTGAACGAAATGTTCAGTCAACGAGAAACCCAAAAAACCTATTGGGCTGTGGTGAAAAACAAACCACCGAAAACGGAAGATATACTGATTCATTTTCTCAAGAGAACTGAAAAAAACAATACCTCCAAAGCCCATATTAAAGAAGTTCCGGAAAGTAAAAAAGCAAGTTTAGACTATAAAATCATTAAAACGCTCGACAACTACTTTGTGTTGGAAATTAATTTGCATACCGGACGTCACCACCAAATCAGAGCGCAATTATCGGCGATTGGTTGCCCTATCAAAGGTGATTTGAAGTATGGATTTGATCGCAGTAACCCTGATGGCGGGATTCATTTGCATGCCAGACAGTTAGTTTTTACCCATCCGGTTTCTAAAGAAAATTTAGTGATTACAGCACCTACTCCAAATGACGCCATTTGGAATGCTATGTAAACTAAAATGCCTACTTTTACGTTTATAGTTGTGTTAGGGTTTTTAAAAATCCGATTGTTATAACCTAAATCCATCTTACCTATGAAGCAAATCATTGTAACTGTAGGGCTGCTTATCGGCCTAAGCACAGTGGCCCAAGAACATTATTCGGGCATTAGTACTTCTAATCGTGTTGGCATTTTGAACGCCAACATCAATCCGGCCGAGTTGGCCAATTTGTCTAAAAAATTTGAAGTGAACATTTACGGCTTGAGCTTTAATGTTTCAAACAATAAAATTGCCTTTAGTGATATTTCTTCGGATGCCGACTTTGAAACTTTGATTTTTCAAGGCAATAGTCCGGTTAACGCACGAATTGACGCCGAAATCAACGGCCCGGGATTAGCCATTCGTTGGCAAAAATGGGGCTTTGCCGTGACCACTAAAGCACACGCAAAATTTGACATGGTTAATGTGGATCCAACCATTGGAAATGCTATCACCAATGATAATATTATTTTGAATACTACTTCCTTAAACTACCCCGGCAATCAGCGTTTGAGCGGAACGTCTTATGGAGAAGTTGGCTTATCCGCCGCGCGAACTTTTTTTGAAAACGACAATCATAAATTCAGTGCCGGAGTTACTTTAAAGATTTTATTTCCGGGTTCATATTCCAACTTCGGTTTGAGCAACTTGAACGGAACAGTGACCGAAAACGCAACCGGAGCTTACTTAACCACCAGTTCGCCGGCTACGTTGAACATTGCTTACTCTGGAAATTTAGCAGATAGCTTTACCAATTTTGACGATTACAGTAAATCGATTTTTGGCGGATTGAATGGTTTTGCCGGTGACATTGGCTTTAATTACCAATGGAAAAAAGGCAAAGGTTACAAACTAAATGCCGGTTTGGCCATCAGAAACATTGGAAGTATGACTTTCAAAGATGACAATAATGCATCAACCAATTATGTTTTAAATATTCAACCCAATGCACAAAACCCTCAAGGATTAGATTTAAGTTTATTTGAAAACGTTGATAATTTAAGCGAAGTAGAGCAAATTTTATCTGATAACGGCTATCTGACGCAAACCAGTGGTCAAACCGATTTCAAAGTCAAATTACCTACCGTACTTTCTACTTATGCCGATTTCAAAATTGTACCTAAGTTGTATGTTACAGCCTATTTGCAACAAAAAGTCAATGAAGATTCCGGCAACGATCAAGTTACCGTGCCTAATATTTTCAGCATCACACCAAGAGTGAATTTAGGGTTCTTTGAAACCTATGTCCCGGTAAGTTTTAACGAAATTTCCGGAACCAACATTGGTTTAGGGTTTAGATTAGGCGGATTTTACTTAGGCACGAGCTCGTTGGTAAGTGCTTTGGTAAGCGATAGTAAACAAGGTGACATCTACACGGGATTCCGCTGGGCCTTTTTGTAAAAAATAAGCCAGAATCTCTTTAAAAATCCTATATTAGCCAAGCTAATTTAACTTGTCATGATTTTTAAAACGGATTTGAATTACCGAAAACAAGCATTAGTAAAATTATTGCTTACGATTCAAAAAAAAGAAGCTGAAATCATTCAAGCCTTGTATGACGATTTCAAAAAACCGGCTTTTGAAGCAGTAGCAACAGAAACCAGCTACATTGTTTCCGAACTGGAATACACCATAAAAAACTTAAAGAAATGGGCAAAACCGCAACGGGTTTTGCCTTCTTTTTTGAACTTTCCTTCTACTGATTATATCTATAAAGAACCTTACGGAAAGGTATTGGTAATTGCACCTTGGAATTATCCATACCAATTGGCCTTAGCACCTTTAATTGCAGCTGTTGCTGCCGGCAATCAAGTAGTGGTAAAACCCTCAGAATTGGCAGAAAACACTTCCCGAGTAATTGCAGAAATTATAAAAGAAAGTTTTGAAGAACAACATGTGCATTGCGTTTTAGGCGGTATTGAAGTTTCACAAAACTTACTGTCCCAACGTTGGGATTACATTTTTTTCACCGGAAGTGTAGCCGTGGGCAAAATTGTAGCCAAAGCTGCTGCAGTACATTTGACACCGGTTACTTTGGAATTAGGCGGAAAAAACCCTTGTATCATTGAGGAAACAGCCGACTTAAAACTCGCTGCCAAACGGATTGTTTGGGGTAAATTTTTAAATGCCGGACAAACTTGTATTGCTCCCGATTACCTGTTGGTGCACCAAAATATTAAACCGACATTCATTGGGTATTTAAAAGAAGAAATCACTTTGGCCTATGGCGAAAATCCGCAAGAGTCTCCTGATTTTCCGAGAATCATCAACGAAAAAAACTGGAAACGCCAGCTGCAACTTCTGGAAAATCAAACCGTGATTTTTGGTGGACAATCGGCGGTTAGCGACTTTTATTTGGCACCAACCTTATTAGACGAACCTTCATTAGACAGTTTGGTAATGCAAGAAGAAATCTTTGGTCCTATTTTACCGATTTTGAGCTATAATTCGGAGGCCGACTTAGAGAAAATCATTTTAAGCTATGAAAAACCCTTATCTCTTTATGTTTTCACGAAAGAAAATTCGTTTGCCGAAAAAACAATCACCCGATTTTCTTTTGGTGGGGGTTGTATAAACGATACCGTAATTCATTTTGCCAACAAAAGACTTCCTTTTGGAGGTGTAGGATATAGTGGGATTGGTGCTTATCACGGTAAACTAAGTTTTGAGTTATTTTCCCATCAAAAACCTATAGTAAAAAAAGGCACTTGGCTTGATATTCCTATTCGATATGCACCTTATGAAGGAAAACTTTCAGGTTTAAAAAAAATGTTAAAATGGTTTTCTTAAACCAAGTGTTTTTTCAAAAATAAACTGTATATTTATATTGTTTTTGTGGGAATCTTTTAGATAAAAAACAATCTCTTACATTTGTTTAATTTGGTTAAAAACTATATTGTAAATTGAATAACATCTTTTCATTTGCCAATACTATTAACAGCTACATCATTATAGGGTTGTTATTGATAGTAATGTTCTTGTTTTACATTGCCATTCAAAAAACTTTACAAAAAAAGCTTACCCTTGCCAATACTAACAGAGAAGAATTTGAGGACAAGGAAGAGCAATTCAGAATTTATTTTCTTTTCTTCGGGATTACTATACCATTGGTAGAAACCTTGGTCAATATTTTTGAAATCAGAACCAACAGTTTCATGATTATCAATTATACTGTAGGCTTGGTTTTGTTGGCGTTATACTTTATCACAGGAAGATCATCGCTTCTATATCAAAAAATATATCCGCTGTTTATCAGCATTTATTTGGCTTACTTTGGTTTTACCGTTTACACGGTTTTCTTTAGTCCGTTTGAATTGATTTCTTACATCACACTTATTGTGGCTTTCTTTCTCTCTTATTTCATCTTTAAAAACATCAAACATTATTGGTTTTTTACGGGAGCGGTTTTACTCTTTTTATTGTTTGCCTACCAAGCTCATCTTATAGAAGACAAGTTAATTGTACTACTCACTTGTACTTTTATCTCGGTTGTGGCCATACATATGTCCAGACATTTGTCACAAATTGAAACTAAAAATAAGTTCTTGTTTTCCAGCATAGTGGTCAATAATGGAAATTCTTTGATCATGACTACCAACAAAAAAGGAGAAGTGTCTTTTTGCAGCGAATCGGTTGAAGCCATATTAGGATACAAAGTCGATGAAGTTTTGGGAATGGGTTTTTGGCAATTAACTGAAGATTCCGAGTTTATAGGGGAAGCGTATCACAATACTTTCGTAGATGATCGTTCCTATGTTAGAAAATTAAAATGCAAAAACGGCGATTACAAATACATCCAATGGAAAGACAAAAAATATTCAGAGGATATTATCATTGGAATTGGTCAAGATGTTACGGAACAGATTAAAATAAAAGACCAATACCGGAGTTTGATTGAATCGGCAGCCGACTTAATCTACGAAATCGATTTGACAGCAACGGTGACTTATGTAAACCAGTTTGCGGTTAAAACTTTGGGCTATGAAAAAGAGGAAATTTTGGGAAAAAACATATCCAACTTTGTCAGAAATGATTATTTGGAATACGTAACCGATTTCTACAAAGAAATACCAAAAGAAACCGAAGAATACAGTGACTTGGTGTTTCCGCTGGTCAAAAAAAACGGAGAAACCATTTGGGTATCTCAAAAAGTGACTTTGAAAAAAGATGAAACCGGCTATATCCTTGGCTATTCGGGAATCGCCAGAGATATTACTTTGGTAAAAAACCTGGAAATTGAACATTACAATCGCAGTAAAAAAGTTCGCATTCACAATGAAACACTTAAAGTTTTAACTTCACAGAGTTATTCCAATAAAGACACCTTTAACGGTATCTTGAAAAATATTTTGAGAGTGGCCGCTAACAATTGTAACATCGACAGAGTTGGCTATTGGTCTTGCGTTCCGGAAGGTATCAAATGTGAGAGTCTTTACTATTTGCAAAGCGATAGATTTGAAAAAAACTTTTTCATACAAACCGCTGATTATCCAATTTACTTTTCTCACCTGAACTCGGGAATGCAAATTGTGGCTTCTAATGTTTACAACAATACCATAACACAAGAGCTTTGCGTAGAGTATCTGCCCAAGCATAAAATTATGTCGTTGTTGGACACTCCTATTTTTATCAATGGAAAAATTATAGGAATTCTTTGCTTTGAAAAAACTGATTCACCGGTAGAATGGGACAATGAAGACATTAACTTTTCGCGTTCTATAGCCGACTTAATTGCGATTGCCATCGAATCCCAACTTCTGTTAGAATCCGACAAAAAACTGTCTTATAAGAGTGAAATCCTAACTGTAATCAGTAGAAATATAGACAAATTTTTATTGAACAAAGACACTGATGAAATTTTAAAAGGCATCGTCAAAGAAATTGGAAAAGTGCTTAAGGTTGATAAAATTTCCTTCTTTGCCAAAAAAGAAAATGACACCGGATTTTACCAAAGACTGCGATGGATAGCCGCAGAATATGGTTTTACAACTCCTAACGAAGCCCTGCAAAATATAACGCCTGAGGTTATTTCATACGTGCTTCATCAAATGAAAGAAAATTTCCACTATGCCGCCATAGTAAGAAAAATAAAAGATGATACTACTCGAAATTTCTTAGAAAGTCTTCAAGTAAAATCGGTTCTATTTCTGCCTATTTTTGTCAAAAACAATCTCCATGGTTTTTTAGTTTTCGACGATTCAACAATAGAAAGAGAATGGTCTATTGATGAAATAACGATTCTCCAATCCTTATCCAATAATATCTCCTCGGCTTTTGAAAGAAACATCAATGAAGCCATCATTCATGAAAGCGAAGAAAAATTCAGATTGTTGGCCAACAATATACCGGGTACCGTTCATTTGTCGAAATACGATGAGAAATGGTCGAAAATTTACTTGAACGATGAAATTGAAAAACTTACCGGTTATCCCAAAGAGGATTTTCTGCAAAATAAAATCTTTTACATCGATTTGGTTCATCCGGATGATATTGCAACCGTTAGAGACAAAGCCAACGAACTATTCCAAAAAAAGGAGAAAATCCATCTCATTTACAGAATCATCAACAAATCAGGACAATACATCTGGGTCGAAGAATTTGGAGAACCCATTTTTAAGGACAATGAAATTGTTTACATCGTAGGTATCTTCATCGATATCACCCAAAGAATGGAGGCCGAAGAAGCCATCAAAGCCAAAAATTATGCTGAAGCGGCCAACCGTGCCAAGTCGGAGTTCTTAGCCAACATGAGTCACGAAATACGCACCCCTTTAAACGGAATCATAGGATTTACCGAGCTCTTGATGAATACCAAACTGGAAAGTATTCAGAAGAAATATATGGACACCATCAACCAATCGGCCAATTCATTGATGGAAGTAATCAATAATATCTTGGATTTTTCCAAAATCGAATCCGGAAAATTGGAATTGCATGTAGAGAAAATCAATCTACCTGAACTCTTAAATCAGGTAATCGATCTTATTCAATATGAAGCTGATCACAAAAGGTTAAACCTGCGATTAACCATTGAGCGTGAGGTGCCCACTTTTGTCTGGATGGATTATATCCGAATCAAACAAATCCTGATTAACCTTTTGAGTAATGCTATCAAGTTTACCGAAAAAGGCAGTGTAGATTTAAGTGTAAGCATTGCACAAAAAATTGATGACCACAAAATCCAATTGTTGTTTGCCGTAAAAGATACCGGAATCGGTATTCATAAAAACAACCAACAAAAAATATTTGAAGCTTTTTCACAAGAAGACAACTCAACTTCGAAAAAGTTTGGCGGAACCGGTTTAGGTCTTACTATTTCCAACCAATTATTAGGCTTAATGAACAGTCATTTAGACCTGAGAAGTGAGCTTGGCGCCGGAAGTGAGTTTAGTTTTGTTTTAGAGGTTGATTATTCAAACGAAAGCACCGAAATACTCAAACCAATTGACAAATCGGTTTCTATCCAACCGCACAACAACATTATTTCTACCGAGAACAAATTAGTTTACATAGTAGAAGACAACAAAATCAACATGCTGTTAGCTAAAACCTTAGTCAAACAAATTTTACCCAATGCAGAAATCATCGAATTGCAAAATGGTAAAGAAGCTTTAGAAAAGACAGAAAGCGTTCGTCCTGATTTGATTTTAATGGACATTCAAATGCCGATAATGAATGGTTACGAATCGACAGCCGCCATCAGAAAACTGCCGGATTCAGAGCATATTCCGATTATCGCATTAACAGCCGGTACCGTTTTGGGCGAAAAGGAAAAATGCATAGAATTCGGTATGAATGATTACATTCCGAAACCTATCGATAAAGAAATCTTGGAAAAAATAATCCGAGATGTAATGCAGCTAAACTAAAACATTCAGCTTATGAAATGGGATAAAAAAGAAAGCGGCAATTTTGAAGACCGCAGAGGGATGTCGGGTGGCGGAAAAGCTGTCCTGGGTGGTGGAATCATAGGAATTATTGTTTTATTACTCAATATGTTTGGTGGCGAAACCGGCCAAACTATCGGAACCATCATCGAACAAACTCAAGGCGGTCAAACCCAAACCGAAGCTACCCAAACCCGCGAACTTTCGGCTGAAGAAAAAGAATTAGGCGATTTTGCCGAATCTTGTTTCGTGTACAACAACGAAACTTGGGCAAAAATTTTCCAAGAAAATAATATGGATTTTCAAGAACCCGGGATGGTACTTTTTGATGATGGTGTAAACACGGCTTGCGGAAGCGCCACTTCAGCGGCCGGACCATTTTATTGTCCGAGCGACAAGAAAATCTATATGGATTTGCGCTTCTTTGAAGAATTGAAAAACCGTTTTGGCGCCAAAGGTGGCGATTTTGCCATAGCTTACGTTATCGCACACGAAATGGGACATCACTTGCAAACCATTTTGGGAACTTCCGGAAAAGTGCGACAATTGCAACAAGGAAAAAGCGAAAAAGAAGCTAACAAACTCTCTGTTTGTTTGGAACTACAAGCCGATTTTTATGCCGGTGTTTGGGCGCATTACAACAACAATCTTTTGGAAGAAGGCGACATAGAAGAAGCCTTGAGCGCAGCCAATGCCGTTGGCGATGATGCCATACAAAGTAAAATGCAAGGTCATGTTACCCCCGATAGTTTTACCCACGGCACTTCCGAACAGCGCATGTATTGGTTCAAAAAAGGTTACAGCTCCGGCGATATTAAACAAGGAGATACTTTTTCAGCCTTGTTAGATTAAAAATGAGCAGTTATTGTTTGCAAAAATCACAAATTAAAAAATAAAACTATCATTTATTGCATTAATCACAAATCGTGTTTAAGCGACTCATTTTAAAGACAATTTCAACAAAAAATGAAGTTGTCTTTTTTAATTTTGCTTAGCAAAAATTCAAAAGAAATGAACGTAGGCATTCACAGTATTGCATTTGACATACCGAAATTATACCTTCCGATAACCACTTTAGCGGAACAACGAAATATAGAAGCTGACAAACTTATCAAAGGATTGGGATTACATAAAATGAGTTTCTCCGATGTACATCAGGATGTGGTAACTATGGCTTCTAATGCCGCTTTACAGTTAATCCGTCAGGAAAATTTAAATCCCGACGAAATCAACCGAATTTATATTGGTACAGAAAGCGGTGTTGACAGCTCTAAACCTGTTGGTTCTTACGTTTTGTCTAATTTAGAAAGCGTTTTGGGTAAAGGCAGCTTAAGAAATTGTGACGTAGTTGATCTGACTTTTGCCTGCATAGGTGCTGTTGATGCCTTGCAAAATTGCTTGGATTACATTCGCCTTAATCCCTCCAAGAAAGCCATTGTTATCGCTTCAGATAATGCCAAATACGATTTAAACTCTACCGGAGAATACACGCAAGGCGCCGGTTCGATAGCGATGCTAATTACCGCAAATCCTAACATCTTAAGTTTTTCAAACGCCGTTGGTGTAGCCACTGAAGGTGTTTTTGATTTCTTCAAACCAAGAAGAATAATAAACAAAGAAACCATAACCACATCAAACCAAAACGAAGAATGGCAAGGTGTTTTAGAAGAAGAAATTGCCATCTATAAAGAGCAACCCGTATTCGACGGTCAATATTCTAACCAATGCTACATCAATCGTATTACTGAAGCCTATGACCATTATAAAACAGAAAGCGAACAACAAGGGAAAATCTACGAAACTTGGACCAACATCCTGATGCACCTTCCCTATTGTTTTCAAGGCAGAAGAACATTTATAGAAATATTTGCTAAAGAAAATCCTCAATTATTGGCTTCTCAAATTGGTGATTCAGACAAAGACAAGCTTAAGGCTTTAAGTAAAAGTCCGGAATACCTCAGCTTGGTCAAAGAAAAAATAGAACCTTCCGAAATTGCCTCCGGGCAAGTAGGCAACATTTATACCGGTTCGATTTTCTTAGGTCTATTGTCTACTCTGTGCTATCATTACCAACAAAAAACCAATTTGGCCCATCAAAAATTAGGGTTTATTGCTTACGGTAGCGGTTCAAAATCTAAAGTTTTTGAGGCAAAAGTTGGAACCAATTGGCAATCGGCAATTGCTAAAGCAAATCTTTTCGAAAGGCTTGAAAATTGTATAGCTATAGATTTTTCGACATACGAAAAACTCCATAAAAAGGAATTGAAAACCTCAGTGATTCAACCAAGTGAAGAATTCTATTTGGACAGCATTGAAAAAGACAATCCGGTATTGATTGGAGCAAGATACTACAAGTACGCTGACTGAGATTGAAAACCAAATCATCCTAACCAGCCGTCTCTATCTAGACTTCGGTACTGAATGGCTTCGGCAATATGGTTGGAATTTATCCTCTCCGACTCTTCTAAATCGGCTATAGTTCGAGACACTTTCAAAATCCTGTCGTAAGCCCTCGCCGATAAATTCAACCGCTCCATTGCTGTTTTTAATAATTGCAACGAACTATCATCCAACGCGCAGTAGGTTCGAATTTGTTTAGTCGTCATTTGCGCATTGTAGTGAATAGATGGATAGGATTCAAATCGCTTTGATTGAATTGCTCTGGCTTTCGTTACTCGTTCCCGTATCAAAATACTGCTTTCTGCCGGACGGGTTTCGGTGAGTTTTTCAAACGGTACAGGTGTCACTTCAATATGAATGTCTATTCGGTCCAACAATGGTCCGGAAATCTTACTCAAATACCGTTGCATCTCGGCCGGAGAAGAACTGACAGGCGCATCGGAATCATTAAAATAACCGCCAGGACTAGGATTCATACTGGCTACTAACATAAATGACGATGGATAAGTTATGGTAAATTTAGCTCTGGAAATTGTTACTTCTCTGTCTTCCAAAGGTTGGCGCATTACTTCTAAGACTTCTCTTTTAAACTCGGGTAATTCATCTAAAAACAGAACACCGTTGTGCGCTAATGAAATTTCTCCCGGTTGCGGATAACTGCCTCCGCCAACCAAAGAAACACTACTTGCCGTATGATGCGGACTCCGAAAAGGCCTTTGATTCAGCAAACCGACATCTTTGATTTTTCCGGCTACACTATGGATTTTGGTAGTTTCCAAAGCTTCGTTTAAAGTCATAGGCGGTAAAATACTCGGCAATCGTTTGGCCAACATGGTTTTCCCGGAACCCGGAGGACCGATCAGAATGATGTTATGCCCACCGGCTGCCGCAATCTCCATACAGCGTTTGATGCTCTCTTGACCTTTGACATCGGCAAAATCAAACTCAGGAAAGTCTAAGGTTTTATAGAATTCTTCATGAGTGTCAATTTTAGTGGGTTCTAGCGTTCCTTTGCCTTCAAAGAAATCAATGACTTGGAGTACATTTTCCACACCGTAAACGTCTAATCCGTCCACTATAGCAGCTTCTTTCACATTTTGAATGGGCAGAAAAAACCCTTTAAATCCTTCTTCTTTGGCTTTGATGGCAATAGATAAGGCTCCTTTAATGGGTTGCAAACTTCCGTCTAACGACAACTCGCCCATAATGACATACTGGTCAACTTCTGTAGCATTGATTTGGTTAGAAGCCGATAAAATCCCTATCGCCAAGGTTAAATCATAAGCCGAACCCTCTTTTCGCAAATCGGCTGGTGCCAAGTTTACCGTTATCTTTTTACCCGGAAAATCATAGCCGTTGTTTTTCAAAGCTGCGGCGATTCGGTAACTACTCTCTTTTATGGCATTATCCGGCAAACCTACCAAATGATAGCCGATTCCTTTATCAATATTAACCTCTACTGTTATCGTTGTGGCTTCTACACCAAAAACGGCACTTCCAAAAACTTTTACCAACATATCTTACATTTTTAAAAATAAAAATAGTGAAATAGTTACAAATAAAAATATATTATGTAAGAATAAAGATAACTAAGGAAGATTATCACTCATCAACTCACTTTTGTTTTTGGCGTAGTCATAGCCTTTGTGCCACCAATCTTTCATTTTATCTTTGTTAAAAATTAGTGCATTATCGGTGAGTTGCGTTGGCGTGTAGTATAAGTTGAGTTTGGCGTCTTTATTTTTGGCGGCTAATTTTCCTATGGTGATGTCGTGCTTTTCTACTTGTGTCAGCAACGTTTGAAACAAATCAATCATCAGCGAAAAAGGATTGCGTCCAATCTTTTTGGGGCGCGTTTGTACTTCGGTTTCCAATATGATTACATCAACTTCGGTCGCCCCGCGCTTTATCGCTTCACGAATCGGTACCAAACTCGAAAAACCGCCATCACCGTACTCATACCCGTTTTTAGTTACCAAAGACATAAACGGTATATAATTACATGAAATCCATATCCACTCGCAAAACTCCTCGTATTCAAAGTCTTTGATGGACTTGTATTCGACTTCATTCTTAGATAAATTCGTCACCGTAACAACCACTTCACAAGCAGTTGATTTAAGCAATGCAAATTCAGATATAGTAAAGTTTTCTTTGATGTATTCCAGCAATTTATGGCTTTCACCAAAGGTTCTTTTGCCTTTAACAAATTGTTTGATCACATTCCAGTGATTGATAGAAACGGTTTCGTTAGGCGTATTTTTGTTTTTAACCACAAACGGACTAACATCAAAAATACTGCGCATGTTCACATTAGAATAGATGTTGTAAATCTTATTGACTTCGCCCAAGGCCAAATGGGGAATCAGCAAACTTCCGGTAGAACTTCCAATTAAAATATCATAGGCACAGCCATTCTCCTGCATCAAATACTGTGCAACGCCACCAGCAAATGCGCCTTTGCTACCACCTCCGGATATGACTAACGCTCTCATGATTTTTCGTTTAACAATTTTTGCAATTGAACCGCTTCGTTTTGAGATAAAGATGGTAGTAGAGATTGAAACAAGTCGGCATACCCGTCATTTTTAAGCAATTGCCGAATTTTATCCCGGCCAAACTTACTGAACTGCCATTTGTGATGTACCGTTGCATTGACCAGATTTCTCAACACCGCTGCATCTTTCGGATGTATTGACAAGGCATTAGTTATAGCATTTTGGCGAACCGAACTCTCGAAAATCGGAGATGTGTAACCAACCAATTCGGTGTACAATGCCGCTCTATCTTGACTGTCTTCCGAAAGTAACGCAAAAGTAAGATATAGGATTCGCAAACTTTTGTCATTACCGCCAATCCAATTTTTAGCCTTTTCTAAGTACCTGTTCCGATTTTCGGGAAAGGCTTTCCAAAGCGTCATGAAGGCAATTTCTCGGGTATCATAAGAGGCATCGTCTAATAAAGTTTCATACGAAGATTGAAAGGAAAGCGGAATTTCCCCGACAAATTCTGCCACAGCTTGACGAACCTTAACATCATTGGTTTGCAATGCGAGTGACAATAACTCCGCTTTTTCAGCAAAAGTAACGTCTTTCAGTTGGTATAAAATTTCGGTTTTTATCGGATAAAAAACATCGGATTGCAGTAACGCTGTGAAGCGCTGTTTGTTTTCAGTTAATGCTTTTTTACGCAACTGTTGGGTTTCAAAAAGTTGCTGTATAAAGCTGTTTTTCTTTAACAATACATTGGCTTCCTCGGTTTGAAAATGATAATCTTCCAACCAGTTTTTTTTGAACTTTTCAGTATCGAAATTCGGTGCCGCTTTTTTTATTTCTGCCAGAAAATCATCGGTTTCGACATTCTTAAATTGATATTTTTTCAAATACGATTTCACTGCTTTTTGAAATAATTTCGGTCCGATGGCTTCGCGAATGGTATGCAAAGCCCAAGCGCCTTTTTGGTAAAACGATAGCGAACTGGCTTTTTCGTTCATCACCGGAATCGTATCGGTTTTAGCAGCATTGCGCAATTGCAATGATATTCGGTACAATTGATGGTAAAAATAATCGTCTCCGAAAACCTCACGCTCGGCCAATAAAGCGTAATACGTAGCAAATCCTTCCTGCAACCAATGATGCTTTCCGGATTTGGCGGTAACCACATCGCCAAACCATTGGTGCGCCAACTCGTGTGCGTTGACATTCACATAATTTCTATCGTTAAATCCAATGTCGTCCACCACATAATCTTGGGCAAAAATGGTACACGAGGTATTTTCCATACCGGCGTACAAAAAGTCTTCTACCGGAATTTGCTTGTACACTTGCCACGGATACTTGAATCCGATTTCTTCTTCTAAAAAATCAAAGATTTGCTTCGAATGACGGTAAGTAGCGTCGAACTTTGCTGTGTCTTTCGGCTGGATAAAAAACTGCAACGGAATCCCTGATTTTGAGGCAATAACTTTGTTCCTGAAATCGCCAATCACAAACGCTAACAAATAAGAGCTCATCGGTTTTTGCATCTGGTACAACCACGACTTTAATTGTTGGTCTGCCAAAGCACTCTTTTGAAGCACTCCGTTAGCAATAGCTACAAAATTATTTGGGCTGATGACTTGGAGATTAAAAACGACTTTCTCGTTCACATCGTCAAAACTCGGCATCCAATGACTGGTATATTTTCCTTGTCCTTGTGTCCAAATCTGAGCGGTTTCGCCTTGTCCGGTGAAATATACGGTTTGTTTGGGAAAGGCTGTATAACTGAAACTGACAATATTATTTCCTTTCTTGAAACCTTCAAAAAGCAACAATTCCTTTTTATTATTTTTAAAATTGACCGGTTTGTTGTTAATCTTCACCTCATTAAAATTCATGTCTTTGGCATCAATACGAATGGTATCTGTAGGTTGCAAAACCTTAAAATGATACACTACTTTTCCCGCTACTTTCCTCTCATTAAAATCGGGCGTCACTTTAGCATAGCACTCGGTAAAGTCGACCTTCGCGGTTTGCTGCGACCAAGAAAGACAAGAAAAAAGGAGTAGTAAATATTTCATTGTAAACCGATTTCTGTTAGCTTAACTAATTTTATCTTTCCATTTGGCTATTGGCTTCTCAATGAGAATCCACGACAAATAACTCACCAAAATCACAAAGCCTGTTTGGATCACAAATTCTATATAAGAAAATTGCCCTTGAGTAGCCGGCGTTTCAATGTGTAAACGCGAGAGAATAGCGGTCCAATACCTTGGAAAAACATTGTGGTATAAATATACTCCATAACTGATTAACCCGATAAAACTTAACATTTTGTTTTCTAAAATTCGGGTTACCAAATAGCTTTGCTGATTGAATCTACAATAGGCTATTAAGGCTACAGCCACAAGGGAAACTAACAACCTGTCCGAGTAAACCGGTAAAGGTGATACAAAATAATGAACAAAAATCAAGACTAAGGAAAGCACTCCTAACACATTGACCGTTTTGACAAAAGCAGTTTGCCATTCCGGTCGCCTTAATTCTACATAAGCCAACAACGCACCGATACCGAAGGCATTAATACACGAAATGGTCAACACATAAGTAATTCCGTCAATAAACAAAGGCGACAATGTTCCGACTATAATGGTAAGGGTTAGTAAACTAAGAATTCGGTTTCTAAAAAGCACCAACACCAAAAAAGGCCAAACCAAGTAAAATTGTTCTTCGACAGCTAAGGACCACAAATGCGCCAAACAGCCAAACCATTTGCCTTCAAAGTAGACCAAAAAATTAGAACCGTAAAAAAAGTACCAAAGAAAATTTTCCCTAAAACTATTGCCTACAATTCCATCATTGATATACAAAATGAACAGCAACAAATAGTAAATCGGGAAAATGCGAAGACTGCGTCGGATGACAAAACTCTTAATCAATTGAAAAGCGGTAGCCGTATTGTTTTCAATTTTTGTGACACCATTTATTAAAATCCTGGAAATCAGATAGCCACTCAACACAAAGAAAATATCTACCCCAAAATGGCCAATCGGCATGATTTTCAAAAAATGATCCGAGGGGAATCGATGGTAAACTATAACCATCAATACTGCAATTGCCCTAATGCCGTTGAGTCCGGAGATGTGTTTGATCATAAAAAATGATTTCCTTTTTACTGTTGTAAATAACGAAAAATATTCTCCAAATTCATAATGATTCGGAAATGAAATTTCAGATAAAGTATTTTTTAAACTATCTTCGCTATGACCATTGCTAAGTAAAAAAAATGTCGGGTAACCTTCTTCAAACTCCTATCGAATATCTAAAAGGTGTCGGACCGCAACGAGGTGAATTGTTGCGCAAAGAGTTAGGCATTCACCGCTATGAAGATTTGCTGAATTTTTATCCTAATCGCTATATCGACAGAACGCGTTATTACCAAATTAACGAGCTGAACAACAATCCTGCCGAAGTGCAAATCATCGGTAAAGTCGTTCACTTGAAAACCGTTGAATTCGGTAAAGGCAAAAAACGATTGGTTGCTGTTTTTACCGACAATACCGGTCAAATGGAACTCAACTGGTTCCAAGGCCACAAGTGGATTAGAGACTCTCTCAAACTGAATACGCCTTATGTCATTTTCGGAAAAGTGACTAATTTTAACGGGCAATACAGCATGGCGCATCCGGAGATGGAGTTGTATCAGGAACACCAACAAAGCCTGCGCTCCTCTATGCAACCGGTTTATCCTTCTACGGAAACCCTTACCAACAGAGGAATTTCCAATAGGGTAATCAACAAAATGATGCAACAGGTTTTTCTGGAAACCCAAGGACTTTTTTTAGAAACCTTACCCCAAAATCTTTTAGAGGAATTGAAAATGATTCCCAAAAGCGCTGCACTCTTCAATATCCACTTTCCGAAAAGTCCGGAACTATTGGCCAAAGCACAATTCCGATTAAAATTTGAAGAATTGTTCTTTATCCAACTGCAACTCATTACCAAAAACCTTGTTCGCAAACATAAAATCAAAGGACATCCGTTTACTGTAGTTGGCGAACATTTTAATAATTTCTACAAGAATCATTTGCCGTTTGAGTTGACCAATGCCCAAAAAAAGGTACTGAAAGAAATCCGAAACGACATGGGAACCAATGCCCAAATGAATCGCTTACTACAAGGCGATGTCGGCTCCGGAAAAACCATAGTCGCTTTAATGGCAATGCTGATTGCTCTCGACAATGGCTTTCAAAGTTGTTTGATGGCTCCGACTGAAATTTTAGCCACCCAACATTTCAATGGCTTGAGCGAATTGGCAAAAGACCTCAACATCAACATCAAATTGCTTACCGGTTCGACCAAAACTGCCGAACGCAAAATCATACACGAAGAACTGGAAAACGGTAGTTTGCACATCATAATCGGAACGCATGCCTTGTTAGAAAACAAAGTACAATTCCACAATTTAGGTTTGGCTATAATCGATGAGCAGCATCGTTTTGGTGTAGAACAACGGTCGAAATTGTGGCAAAAAAACGAAATTCCGCCGCATATCTTGGTCATGACCGCCACGCCTATTCCACGCACCTTAGCCATGAGTTTGTATGGCGATTTGGATATTTCGGTTATAGACGAATTACCGCCGGGCCGAAAACCCATTCAAACCGTACATCGTTACGACAGCAACCGATTGAAAGTTTGGAAATTCATTAAAGATGAAATTGCCAAAGGTCGCCAAATATATATAGTCTATCCTTTAATTCAAGAAAGTGAATCGATGGATTATAAAGATTTGATGGACGGCTACGAAAGTATATCACGCGATTTTCCGTTACCTCACTACAGCATCTCAATGGTACACGGCAAAATGAAACCAGCCGATAAAGATGCTGAAATGAAACGCTTCGCCGAAGGCAAAACCAATATTATGATAGCCACTACGGTAATTGAAGTGGGCGTTAATGTTCCCAATGCCAGCGTGATGATTATTGAAAGTGCCGAACGTTTCGGTTTATCGCAATTGCATCAGCTCAGAGGTCGAGTTGGTCGCGGTGCAGAACAGAGTTATTGTATTTTAATGACATCTTTCAAATTATCTAACGACAGTAAAATTCGTCTGGAAACCATGTGTAAAACCAATGACGGCTTTGAGATAGCAGAAGTCGATTTAAAATTGCGCGGACCGGGAGATATCATGGGCAAACAGCAAAGCGGTGTGCTGAATTTACAAATCGCCGATTTAGTAAAAGACAAAGAAATTTTGTTGCTGGCGAGACATGAAGCGATGAAATTACTCAAAAAAGATCCTTCTATGACCTTGCCGGAACACCAAACGCTTCGGACAGTTTTCATCGAATTAACCAAAAAGAAAAACATCTGGAATTACATCAGCTAACCAATAGTTGTACCTACAACTGTTAAATAAATTCTAAGGCGACCGCGGTTTCCGTGTGTAAAAAGTAACTTTGCCGTCACAACTAACTTCAACAATTACCTTTCTTTTCCATGAAAATAAAAAACTTCATCATCGCCATTATAGTCATTGCCCTGGGCGTAATGATTGCTTACAGAATTACCAAAAACAAAGCGGAAAACGACAAAGGAAACGATAAAAACGGAAAAAAACCGGCCACTCCGGTTACTTTTCATGTTGTAAAAGGACAAGACTTTTCAAATACTATTTCCCTTTCCGGTTCTATTGAAGCCAATGAGCAAATTGAAATCAGAAGCGAAGTTTCGGGTATTGTAGAAAACATTGCTTTTACTGAAGGTAGTGCTGTCAGTAAAGGACAAGTATTATTCAAAGTGAATGATATCGAACTTCGTGCACAACTGGCTCAAGCCAAAACCAAGGAAAGTCTGGCCTCTGAAAACGAAAGAAGAGCTAAATTGTTGCTGCAAAAAGAAGCCATCAGCCAAGAGGAATACGACATCGCAAGCGCTGATTATCGCACCGCCAAAGCACAAACACAATTGATCCAAGCACAAATCGGAAAAACCACCGTACGAGCGCCTTTCTCGGGAAAAATCGGATTGCGAAGTATTTCGCCGGGAACGTATGTTACACCCACTACATTAATTGCAAAGTTAGTCAGTACCAATCCATTAAAAATCACTTTCTCTATACCTGAAAAATACGCTACCGAGATTAGTAAAAATAACACCATAACGTTTACGGTTCCAAATGTAAAAGAAACCTTTACAGCCAAAATTTACGCCTTAGAGCCTGCCATTGAAGCCACAACCAGAACTTTACAAATCAGAGCTTTAACCGATAACTCGAACGGAAAATTATTACCGGGCACTTTTGCCAACATCGAATTACCGCTGAAAAACATCAAAGACGCTATCATCATTCCTACGGAAGCGATTGTGCCGATTCAAGATGGCAAAAAAGTTTTTATCGCTAACCATGGTAAAGCCAAAGAAGTAAAAATCGAAACCTTAACCCGAACCGATAAAGCTGTAGTCATTACTTCCGGTCTGAAAATCGGAGATACCGTCTTAACCTCCGGCGTAATGTCGTTAAAAGACGAAACCGACATTAAAATAATGGTCAAATAATTTTAGCATTTCAATTCCCAAATCTGAAATCTGAAATCTAAAATCTGAAATCAAATGAGTTTATCCACTATAAGTATCAAGCGACCGGTTTTTACCATTGTAATCAATTTGCTGATTATCCTTTTCGGCATCATCGGTTACAGCTATTTGGGCGTAAGAGAATTTCCTTCGATTGATCCGGCACAAATTTCTGTCAGAACCAATTATACCGGTGCCAATGCTGATATCATCGAATCGCAAATTACCGAACCGCTCGAAAAAGCCATCAACTCCATCGATGGTATTCGAAACATTACGTCCTCCAGCAACCAAGGTTCAAGTAATATTACCATCGAATTCAAACTCGAAAAAAACTTAGAAGAAGCCGCGAATGATGTGCGCGACAAAGTATCGCAAGCCATCCGAAGTTTACCGCAAGATATCGATGCGCCGCCGGTAGTTTCGAAAGCCGATGCCGATTCGGACGCCATCATTTCCATGACCGTTCAAAGTGATACTAAAAGTGTATTGGAACTAAGTGATTATGCCGAAAATGTTATAGCCGAGCGCTTGCAAACCATACCCGGTGTAAGCGGAGTACAAATTTGGGGACAAAAGCGTTACGCCATGCGTATTTGGCTCGATCCCGTAAAGCTCAATGCCTACGGCGTTACCGTTTCAGATGTCAGAATTGCTTTGGAGAAACAAAACGTCGAATTGCCTTCTGGGAAATTAACGGGAGCCAATACTGAACTTACCGTAAAAACACTCGGCAATTTATCCAACGAAACCGAATTCAACAACATTATCATTTTAGCCAACAACGACAAAATAGTTCGGTTGAGTGATGTTGGTCGCGCCGAATTAGGTCCGGAAAACTTAGAAACCCAATTCAAAGCCAACGACCAATCGATGGTAGCTTTGGCGATAGTACCACAACCGGGAACCAATTATCTGGCCATAGCCGAAGAGTTTTACAAACAATATGAAGGTTTTCAAAAAGACTTGCCGAAAGACATCAAGCTCAACGTGGCTTTGGACAATACAGTTTTCATTAAAAAATCGATAGTAGAAGTAGCTGAAACGCTTTTGATTTCGGTAATTTTGGTGATTTTGATTATCTTTTTGTTTTTCCGCGACTGGTCTATTGCTTTCCGTCCGTTAATTGATATTCCGGTATCATTGATTGCCACTTTTTTCATCATGTATTTGTGTGGTTTTTCAGTGAACGTACTCACATTATTGGCGATAGTTTTAGCCACCGGTTTGGTGGTAGATGACGGAATTGTAGTGACGGAAAACATCTTCAAAAAAGTCGAAGAAGGCATGTCGCCTATAGAAGCCGCGATCAAAGGTTCTAACGAAATTTTCTTCGCCGTAATCTCAATCTCCATCACTTTAGCAGCGGTGTTTTTACCGATTATCTTTTTGGAAGGATACGTGGGTAGATTGTTCCGAGAATTCGGAGTCGTCATCGGAGCAGCCGTTTTGGTTTCGGCCTTTGTATCGCTTACCTTAACCCCTATGTTGAACGCCTATTTGATGAAAGGCGGCGAACAAAAGAAAACCAAATTCTACACTTTTACCGAACCGTATTTTCAGAGTTTAAATAAAGGTTACGCTTCGGCTTTAGAAGGATTTATGCGAAGAAAATGGTTGAGTTTCCCTATCGTAATCGTTTGTTTCGGATTGATTGCGTTATTCTTCAACATACTGCCCAAAGAAACGGCACCTTACGACGATAGAAGTTTGGTGATTGTAAGTGTAACCACACCCGAAGGTGCTACTTTCGACTATACTGACCGATTTATGGAAGACATGTCGAAATTGATGAACGACAGCATACCGGAGAAAAAAATTGCTTTGGTGATTACGTCACCCGCATTTTTATCGTCCTCGGTAAATACAGGCCGAATTCGTTTGGCACTGAAAAATCCGGAGGAAAGAGAACGCTCTCAAAAAGAAATTGCAGACGATTTTACCAAATGGACTAAAAAATATACGGAAGCCAAAGTCACCATTTCAGAACAACCAACCATAGCGGTAAACCGTCGTGGCGGATTGCCGATTCAGTATATTATTCAGGCGCCAAACTTTGAAAAGTTGCGTGAAAAGATTCCACAGTTTATGGAAGAAGCCAATAAAAGTGAGGTGTTTTCCACCGTTGACGTGAATTTGAAATTCAACAAACCCGAAATCAACGTAACCATCGATCGTGAAAAAGCGGAGAGCTTGGGCATTTCGGTTTTAGATGTCGCGCAAACGCTGCAATTGTCGTTAAGCGGACAACGCTTCGGTTATTACATGCAAAACGGCAAACAGTACCAAGTGATTGGGCAATTTGACGAAAAAGACCGCGATGAACCTTTGGATTTGACCTCGATGTTTGTGAAAAACAACAAAGGCGAATTGATTCAACTCGACAATGTGGTTACCGTGGAAGAACAAAGTAATCCACCGCAGTTATTCCACAACAACCGTTATATGTCGGCCACCGTTTTCGCCGGATTAGCTCCGGGAAAAAGTATGGGCGACGGCATTGAAGCCATGGATGAAATTAAAGCGAAAGTGCTTGACGATTCATTTACCACGGATTTAGGCGGAGAATCTCGCGATTTTGTGGAAAGTAGTTCCAATACTTCCTTCGCCTTCGGCTTGGCATTATTACTGATTTATTTGATTTTAGCTGCTCAGTTTGAAAGTTTTATCGATCCGTTCATTATCATTTTAACCGTGCCAATGGCGGTAGCCGGAGCGTTATTTTCCTTGTGGTTGTTTGGCCAAACATGGAACATTTTCAGTCAAATCGGAACCGTAATGCTCATTGGATTGGTAACCAAAAACGGAATTCTGATCGTGGAATTTGCCAACCAACTCCGAGAACAAGGCTTGCCGAAATACGAAGCCATCATCCAAGCCTCGGAAGCGCGATTGCGACCTATTTTAATGACGAGTTTGGCGATTGCCTTGGGTGCGTTGCCGATTGCATTGTCACTTGGCGCTGCATCCACCAGCCGAATCGGAATGGGTGTTGTCATTGTAGGCGGAACCATTTTCTCTTTGATTCTGACCTTGTTTGTAATTCCGGCCTTTTACTTAATGTGGTCGAGAGCCAAGAAACACCGCCCGGAATTTGATAATTTAGAAGCTTTAGAGAAGTAATTATGAAAATCAAATCGATATATCTCATCACTTTGGTCTTGGCTTTTTTGCCAAAAATGCGAGCGCAAGAATTGTTGCTCTTAGAAGATGCTGTTAAAATAGCCTTAGAAAATAACTACGATATTAAGTTGGCCAAAAACGAGCTCAAAATTGATGAGCTCAATAACAGCGCCGGAAATGCCGGGATGTTGCCAACCATCAACGCCTTGGTAACCGATAATAACAGTATTACCAACACTAAACAAACCCAAGCCGATGGTTCGGAAAGAACTTTAGACGGCGCCCGAAATATGAACTTAACTTATGGTGTAGGTTTGGATTGGACGGTTTTTGACGGACTGCGGATGTTTGCCCGAAAAGAGCAACTTAACATCCTGCAAAAACAAGGCGAAGCCGAATTGAAATTGGCCATACTCACCAAAATCAGTGAAGTGTATCTGAACTATTTCGATTTGGTCCAACAGCAGCAACAATTGGCAGCTATAGATACAGCCATTGTGATTTCACAAGAAAGAGTTACTACAGCGGAAAACCGTTTTAGCATCGGGAAAGCTTCTAAATTGGAAGTTTTAAATGCACAAGTCGACTTGAATACCGATAAAAGTTTGCAACTCAAGCAACTGGAAACGCTTAAAAATGCTAAGATTCGCCTAAACGAAATTTTAGCGCGCGATGTTCAAACCGAATTTGTAGTGGCCAACGAAATTTCGGTAGACGAACAATTGAAATACGACGAATTGAAATCGGCTGCCGAGAATCAGAATCCGCAATTGCAAGCCCAAATGCTGACCAAAAACAGCGCGGAACAACAGTTGAAGCAAGTGAAAGCCGGTCGCTATCCAACCATTCGCATTACTTCGGGCTATAATTTTACGCGTTCGGAAGCTTCTTTAGGCTTTATCACGCAATCGTCCAACCGCGGATTTGCTTATGGTTTTAACGCATCGATGCCTATCTTTAACGGCAACCTGCAAAACCGTAATGAGCGCATCGCCAAAGTACAATTGGAAAACGCCAACGTTACTTTGGAACAACAGAAAAGAAGTCTGGAAAGCCAATTAAATGCTGCTTTTGCCAGTTACACCACCAATTTGGAACTGACCAAAGTAGAAGCCCAAAATCTTAAAATTGCTGAGCAAAATTTGGACATTACGTTGGCCAAGTTTAAAATCGGAACCATTACACCTATTGAGTTCAGAACCGCTCAGCAGAATTTTTTAGAGGCTAAAGTGCGTTACAGCAATGCTTTGTATCTGACTAAAATTCACGAAATCACCTTAAAAGAATTAGCGGGAAGTTTGCGTTTTTAATGTATTTTTGAACTCAAATCAACCAACCTATGGTAAAATACAACCCTAAAGACTGGATTACCTTTATTTTCCGATTTCACAAAGCCGATACTTTTCGACAATTGTTTCCGATGATGATTTTTATCGGATTGTATTCCGGTGCCATTTGCTATTTGGAAGTCGAATACTGGAAACTATCCGATACCAGTCATGTGAAAAATATTTCCATCATGCACGGGATGTTGGGTTTTGTCATTTCGTTATTGTTGGCTTACCGAACCAACACTGCTTACGATCGTTGGTGGGAAGGTCGAAAACTCTGGGGTTCGTTGGTAAATAACAGTCGGAATTTAGCGATTAAGCTTTCGGCCATACTAAAAGATGAACACGATAAAAAATACTTGCGTTTTCTGATTCCGACTTACGCATCTATCTTATCCAAACATTTGAGCAATGAAGAAGTCGGGCAAATTTTATTTGAAGATGTCGAGTTACAAATCAACTTGCAAAAACACAAACCCAATCAAGTAGCGCAAGTATTGTTTCAAAAGATAAACGACTTACATCAGGTCGGAAAAATATCGGGAGAACAGTTAATTATTTTGAACGCCGAGTTACAGTCGTTTACTGACGTTTGCGGTGCTTGTGAACGCATCAAAAACACTCCTATTCCCTACTCTTACAGTGCTTTTATCAAGAAGTTTATATTCTTTTATGTGATGACTTTGCCTTTTGGCTATGTTTTCAATTTAGGGTATTATGTGATCCCGGTGGTAGTTTTTATCTTTTATGTTTTGGCTTCGTTGGAATTAATTGCTGAAGAAATTGAAGATCCTTTCGGCAACGACGAGAACGATTTGCCTACCGGCAAAATAGCCGAAAACATCAAGCGTCACGTGGAAGAAATCCTCTAAGTATAGTTATTTAGCAAGAAAAAGACCTTTCTCTAAAAAAAATATCACTTTAAGTCTTATCTTAGTAGTTCGATTGTTTTTTTTATGGCGTCCAAAATTTTGCTTAACAAACCTGCTCTTACTCACGAAAAGTCGCTCAAGACTTTGGTGGAAAACCGCACTATTTTCTCTTTAGACCATTGCGAACTCAATATTTTTGAAACCTATCAAAAATCGGATTTGGTGCCGCTCAAGTTTAACGACTTGGTGGTGACGAGTATGTTGCGCGGTAAAAAAATCATGCATCTTTTTGACGAACCGCAGTTTGAGTATTTGCCCGGAGAAACTGTGATTGTACCGTCGAATGTGGAAATGAAAATTGACTTTCCCGAAGCGTCTAAAGAAAATCCGACGCAATGTATTGCTTTGGCTATCGATAATAAAATCATCACCGACACTTTAGATTTTTTAAACGAAAAATACCCCAAAGAAGGCAAGAGCAATTTGTGGAAACTCGACCATGAAAACTACTTTTTTTACAACAATGTAGAATTGGCCGGTACCATCAATAAGCTGATTAAGGAATGCATGGGCGATTCGATTACCAAAGATGCCATAGCCGATTTGACGCTGCAAGAATTAATCATCCGCATCATTCAAACCCAAACAGCCAAGCGTTTTGAAGATGAAAAGTTCATCGACAGCAGCAGTCCGATTTCGCCTTCGATAGATTTCATCAAAAAGAACATCCGCGAAAGCATCAGTTTGAAAGATTTGAGCGATAAAGCATGTATGAGTACGACTTCTTTTTATCGTTATTTTAAAAGAGAATTGGGCATGAGTCCGATTGAATACATCTTAAACGAAAAAATCAAACACGCCAAAAAACTTCTCAGCAATCCGAACATACACGTCAACGAAGTGTCTTATGCCAGCGGTTTTGAAGATTGCAATTATTTTATTCGACTGTTCAAAAAATACGAAGGCGTTACTCCGAAACAATACCAATTGATGAATTTTACGTCACACTAATCGTAAGCATTGTACTTGACCGGTTCGAGTTGGGCCAGTTCTTCCTCGGTAAACAATCGATAATTGATAATAAATGTTTTACCGTAGGGCGTTTCCAACGAAAAGCCACCCGCGCCTATGCCATCCATCACATCTAAAGTGAAATGCGCATTTTTCCAGTATTCGAATAAATCTTTGTCGAGCCAAAACTCGCATTCGGCTATTTCGCCTATGCAAACATCTCCGGTTCGGATGTAAAAACCACCTTTTTCAAAACACTGCGGCTGCGTACCTTCGCAACAACCACCGGCTTGGTAAAACATCAAATCGCCGAACTTTTCTTTCAGCATTTGTACCAATGCTAAAGCGTTTTCAGTTACTGCTAATCTTTTCATCTTTTTACTTTTTAGTATAAACAAACCGCAAACCGACTCCGAAAAGCCAATTTGCGGTAGTAACCAATTAATCTCAACTACTAAAAGAACCCTAATTTGTTTTTGTTATAAGAAATCAACATATTTTTAGTTTGACGGTAATGCGCCAACATCATTTTGTGGTTTTCTCTACCAATACCCGATTGCTTGTAACCGCCAAACGGTGCTCCGGCCGGATAAGCGTGGTAACTGTTGACCCAAACCCTACCGGCGTGAATCGCTCTCGGCACTTGATACAATTCGTGAGCGTCGCGTGTCCAAACTCCGGCGCCTAAACCATACAAAGTATCATTGGCAATCTCGATAGCTTCTTCGGTGGTTTTGAATGTAGTTACTGCCAATACCGGTCCGAATATCTCTTCTTGGAAAATGCGCATTTTATTGGTGCCTTTGAATACGGTTGGTTTGATGTAATAACCATTGTCTAAGTCACCTCCCAATTTATTTTCATCGCCACCAATTAACAACTCGGCGCCTTCCTCTTTTCCTAAATTGATGTAAGACATAATTTTATCTCTTTGCACTTTGGAAGCTTGGGCACCCATCATTACTGTCGGATCTAACGGATTTCCGGTTTTTACGGCAGCTACCCTGGCTAAAACACGCTCCATAAATTGGTCGTAAATAGATTCGTGAACCAATAAACGTGACGGACATGTACAAACTTCTCCTTGGTTTAAGCAATACAATACGGCGCCTTCAACGGCTTTGTCTAAAAATTCGTCATCGGCTTCCATTACAGAAGGGAAGAAAATGTTAGGCGATTTTCCACCCAATTCTAAAGTCACCGGAACGATATTTTCGGTAGCATATTGCATTACCATTCTTCCGGTAGCTGTTGATCCTGTGAACGCCGCTTTGGCTACTTTAGGATTGGTTACTAAAGCTCTACCCAATTCGGAGCCGAAACCATTCACTACATTCACCACACCGGCCGGAATGATATCGCCTATCAATTCCATCAAAACCATAATCGAAATTGGCGTATTTTCAGCTGGCTTTAATACCACGCAGTTTCCTGCAGCCAAAGCCGGAGCCAATTTCCAAACGGCCATCAACAACGGGAAATTCCACGGAATGATTTGGGCAATAACACCTATAGGTTCGTGAACAATCAAGGAAACCGTAGTATCATCTAACTCGCTCACCGAACCTTCTTCGGCACGAATTACACCGGCAAAATATCTGAAATGATCGATAGCCAATGGCAAATCAGCCGCTAAAGTTTCGCGAACCGCTTTACCGTTATCAATGGTTTCAACCGCCGACAAATACTCGAGGTTGTCTTCCATTACTTGGGCTATTTTAATCAGCATATTGCTACGGTCGGTTACCGAAACTTTACCCCAAGTTTTAAAGGCTTCATGTGCGGCATCAACCGCTAAGGTTAAATCTTCTTTGTTAGAATGTGCGGCTTTGGTAAATACTTTTCCGTCAACCGGAGACACTACATCGAAGTACTGACCCGAGGCTGGTGCCACGAATTTACCGCCTATAAAATTGTCGTACTTATCTTTAAATGTGGGTCTTTGAATTAAATTACTCATAATTATATTTTTTTGATTCATTCAAAAGTACTGTCAATCCCAAATTCCAAATAGCACAATTCGGGCAATTTATAGCACAATTTTACAGATATGAAAATTTTAACAACCGATAATTACAATTCCTCCAAAAATATCCCTAAATAAACATCAATTTGACAATGATTTGATTTGAATTTCAGGAGGCTTTCGTTTAAAAATATATTTTAATCTGAAAACTGTAATTCCTATATTTGCACCCTTAAAATACGATACATGAGAATCTCATACAATTGGTTAAAACAATTCATTAAAATAGATTTAAAATCAGAAGAAACTGCTGCTATATTAACCGATTTAGGGTTGGAAGTGGAAGTGGTTGAAAAATACCAATCGGTCCGCGGCGGATTGGAAGGTGTGGTTGTTGGTCATGTGTTGACGTGTGAAAAACATCCTGACGCCGACAGATTAAAAATTACCACCGTTGATTTAGGTGATGGTACTCCGGTGCAAATTGTTTGCGGCGCTGCCAATGTTGCTGCCGGGCAAAAAGTTCCTGTGGCTACTATCGGAACCAAATTATTTGACAAAGACGGTAACGAGTTTGAGATTAAAAAAGGAAAAATCCGCGGACAAGAAAGCCATGGTATGATTTGCGCCGAAGATGAATTGGGCTTAGGCACCAGTCACGAGGGTATTATGATATTAGACGAAAAGCTAAAACCGGGAACGCCTTGTGCTAAGGTATTCAATATCGAAAATGATGAAGTCTTCGAAATCGGTTTAACGCCCAACCGTGCCGATGCTATGTCGCATATGGGAGTTGCTCGTGATTTGCGCGCCAGTTTATTGCAAAAAAACAGCAATGTCGAATTAATCACGCCATCAGTAAGTACATTCCGCATCGACAAAAGAACCTTGAAAATTGATGTGGATGTTAAAGACAGTAAGTTAGCGCCAAGATATTGCGGTGTAACCATTTCGGGTGTAACTGTAAAAGAATCGCCGGAGTGGTTGAAAAACCGCTTGAAAGCTATCGGACTAACTCCGAAAAACAATATCGTTGACGTAACCAACTACATTTTACACGATTTAGGACAACCGTTACACGCCTTTGACGCAGCTAAAATTAATGGCAAAATCATAGTGAAAACCGTTGCAGCAGGAACCAAATTCACCACTTTAGACGAGGTAGAAAGAACTTTACACGAAGAAGATTTAATGATTTGCGACGAAAAAGGGCCGCTTTGTTTGGCTGGTGTTTTCGGCGGAAAATCTTCAGGAGTTACCGAAACAACTAATGCCATTTTCTTAGAAAGCGCTTACTTTAATCCGGTTTCCATCAGAAAATCGGCCAAAAGACATGGTTTGAATACCGATGCTTCTTTCCGTTTTGAAAGAGGCATTGACCCTAATATCACTGAGTTTGCCTTAAAACGTGCGGCACTTTTAATCAAAGAAGTCGCCGGCGGTGAAATAACATCAGACATCATCGATGTGTATCCTAAAAAAATTGAAGATTTCCCGGTATTCCTTCATTTTGAAAAAGCCAATAAATTAATCGGACAAGAATTACCGAAAGAAACCATCAAGAAAATTTTGGCTTCTCTTGACATTAAAGTAACTACGGTTTCTGATGCCGGTTTGGGTTTAATCATTCCGTCTTACCGTGTTGATGTACAACGAGAAATTGATGTGATTGAAGAAATTTTACGCGTTTACGGTTACAACAACATCAACTTCACCAAGAAATTAAATGCTACGGTAGCCAATTCGGCTCGAACTGAAGATTATAAAGTACAAAATATCGTGGCCACACAGTTGAACGGCTTAGGCTTTCATGAAATGATGGCTAACTCTTTGACTACTCCGGATTACGTTGGCTTGTCGGATATGTTGAAGGAAGAATACAATGTAATGATGTTGAATCCGTTGAGCAACGACTTATCGGCCATGCGTCAGTCATTATTATTCTCGGGACTTGAAGCCGTTTCCTATAATATCAACCGCAGAAACGGTGATTTGAAATTATTCGAATTCGGTAAAACCTATCACAAATTGCCATCGGGTTATGATGAACCGAAACACCTGACTTTATTTGTTTCCGGTAATCGCAACGCGGAAAGTTGGACCAATCCGCAAAAACCTTCCGATTTCTTTTTATTCAAAGGTTATGTAAGTTCCGTTTTAGAAAGATTAGGAATTACTAAAATCCAAAACAAACCGGCTGCTTCGGATGTCTTTGCTGAAGGTATTGCCATAGCTTCCGGGAATGATACTTTAGTAGAATTCGGAACCGTGAAGAAGTCTATTTTAAAACATTTCGATATCAAGCAGGAAGTGTTTTATGCTGATTTCAATTGGAACCTGATTTTAAAACTCATCGGTAGCAAAATTAAATTTACCGACATCCCGAAATACCCTGAAGTACGTAGAGATTTAGCCCTTTTGGTAGATGAAACAGTGGCTTTTGATGCGATTTACAACATAGCCCGTCAAACCGAAAAATCGTTGTTAAAAGCCGTGAATTTGTTTGATGTGTACCAAGGCAAAAACCTACCGGAAGGCAAAAAATCGTATGCGGTGAGTTTTACACTGCAAGACAGCTCGAAAACTTTAACCGATGAGCAGATTGACAAAATCATGAGCAAGTTGTTGAAAAACATGGAAAACGAACTGGGTGCCAGTTTACGACAATAAAAAAAAAGACCTCAAATGAGGTCTTTTTTTACATCTCATGGTAAACAAACCGGGAATATTTTTCAAAAACTTTAACAACTGTAGAAAAGTAATTTGGAAGCCGGCTTGTAAGGTTTGAAAAAAATATTTTGTAAATTTCGTTTGTGTAATTTTCAAGTTATCAACTGTTTAAAAATTTACATTATGTTGCTCCACAAGGTAAACCTCCAAGAAGAATTACTTTCCGAAAGAAAAAAACGCCAATCAGAAGCGGCCATTTTAGCACAAGTACAATCCATTTTAGCCAAGAATGAGCGGGAACGGGAAATGGTAACTGACAAGTTGCAGCGTAAAAGTTCAACAATTTCTAATGCTTTGCAATTTGATTTGCTGGAAACCGACAAAATTTTCCACATCGATCAAATCCGAAAAATTTGTGTGGATTACCGTTTGCGATTTTTAGACAGTAGTATTTTTAAAAATGAGATACCGGAAGAAGCCATTACCAAAATTCGTCATCTCGAAAAACAACACCAAACTTCACTGGAAGGCTTTAAAATCATAGCACCAAGTAAAGCTTTCCACTTGCTCAACTACGATGATCCGTTACTTTTTGTGCCTATAGGAAATAACTACTATTATTTGATTCACCAATGGGGAACCGAAATCAATCCGTGGCGCAAACTGATGGTTTTGCCTTTTAAAAATTTAGGCTATTTTACGGTAACAGCTATTCTTTTCAGTGCTTTGCTGGCGATGCTAGTTCCGGAGAATAATTTGAGCAAATCGGTACCGATGGCTTCTCTGATTGTATTCCTTTTTGCTTTTAAATCGATATTCGCCGTATTTGCTTATTACTTTTTTATGATGGGTAAAAACTTTAATGAAGAAATCTGGAAAAGGAAATACTACAATAATTAGAACAAAAAAAGCCCCGATTACTCGGGGCTTTCTATTCAATCAAAAGGAAAAATTATTTTTTCTCTTTCTTTTCCATTTCAGCTTTTAATCCGGCTAAAATATCATTGTTATCTCCTAAAGTTTGAGCCGGAGCATTGTTAGTAGAAGCTACAGTTTCAGTAGCAGCTTTAACGTTTTTCTCCTCTTCTTCTCTGAAGATAGCTGTGTGAGAAGCTACTACTCTTTTGAATTCTTTGTTGAACTCAATTACTTTGAATTGTGCTTCTTCACCTTTTTTCAATTTTTTACCGTCTTCTTTTTCTAAGTGACGAGTTGGGATAAATGCCACTACATCATCTCCGAAATCTACAGTAGCACCTTTGTCAACAATCTCAGCGATAGTTCCGTTGTGGATAGTACCTACAGCGAAAGCATCTTCATGCTTGTCCCAAGGGTTTTCAGTAGTTTGTTTGTGTCCTAAAGATAATTTACGACCTTCTACATCCAACTCTAATACTACTACGTCTAATTTATCACCTACGTTAACAAATTCAGACGGGTGTTTGATTTTCTTAGTCCAAGACAAGTCAGAGATGTACACTAAACCGTCGATTCCTTCTTCTAACTCAACAAAAATACCGAAGTTAGTAAAGTTTCTAACGATACCGGTGTGTTTAGAACCTACAGGGTATTTAGAAGTAATATCTGTCCATGGATCTTGAGTCAATTGTTTGATACCCAATGACATTTTACGATCGTCTCTGTCTAAAGTTAAGATTACTGCTTCAACAGTGTCACCTACTTTTACGAAATCTTGAGCACTTCTCAAGTGAGTTGACCAAGACATTTCAGAAACGTGGATCAAACCTTCAACACCTTCAGCTACTTCAATGAAAGCACCGTAGTCAGCAATAACCACTACTTTACCTTTCACTTTGTCACCCACTTGTAAGTTAGCATCTAAAGCATCCCAAGGGTGAGCGTTTAATTGTTTTAAACCTAATTGGATTCTTGTTTTCTCATCATCAAAGTCTAAGATAACAACGTTCAATTTTTGGTCTAACTCCAATACTTCGCTTGGGTGGTTGATTCTTGACCAAGACAAGTCGGTAATGTGGATCAATCCGTCAACACCTCCTAAATCGATGAATACACCGTAAGAAGTGATGTTTTTAACCACACCTTCTAATACTTGACCTTTTTCTAATTGACCGATGATTTCTTTTTTCTGAACTTCGATATCAGCTTCAATTAATGCTTTGTGTGATACTACAACGTTTTTGAATTCGTGGTTGATTTTTACCACTTTGAATTCCATCATTTTGTTCACATATACATCGTAATCACGGATTGGTTTCACATCAATTTGTGAACCCGGTAAGAACGCCTCGATTCCGAAAACGTCCACAATCATACCTCCTTTAGTTCTGCATTTAACAAAACCTTGAACGATTTCTCCGGTTTCATTAGCCGCGATAACACGATCCCATGATTTGATAGTTCTTGCTTTTCTGTGTGACAATACCAATTGACCTGTTTTGTCCTCACGAACGTCAATCAATACCTCAACTTTGTCTCCAACTTTTAAGTTTGGATTGTAACGGAACTCATTCAAAGAAATAACTCCTTCAGATTTCGCGTTAATGTCAACAATAGCGTCTCTTTCAGTAATTCTTACTACTACACCTTCTACTACTTCTTCTTGGTCTGTTGAGATGAAAGTTTTAGTTACTAAATCTTCAAACTCTTGCAAGTTTTTTTCATCTACAGCGTCAATACCTTCGGCATAGTTGTGCCAGTTAAATTCATTTAAAAACGCTTCTTGTTCTTTGTTTAATACAGCCATGCTGATAAAAAAATTTGTATGCTATGTTGCCAGAGTTTCTTGATGCGAACACAAACACAGCAGTGTTAGTTTTAAATTGGTAATCCCTAATGGAAACTCTACTCCGCCAAAAGGTGTGCAAAAGTAATCATAATTTCTTAATTACAAAACAATTACCTCAGAAAAAACAACTTATTCCCGCTTGATTTTCAGGAGCGAATGGCTCGGGCTTTCTTGGTTTCCCTTTTCCTGTCATCCACGCTACATGGTAGCTCGCTCCTGCCAGGGCTAAACAGGAGTCAAATGGCTTTCTTGGCCACAAAAAAACCTGACAAGTTTACAACTTATCAGGTTTCATTTTTATAGTTAACACTTTTAAATTAATGACTCACATTAGCCACCGCATTCGGATCGTGTTTGTGTTTGAATAGCACGGCAAACAATACGGCTATCACTAAAGAGTAAGCGGCAAAAGCCAACCAGATACTGTGCCAATCTCTGGCACCGTCGTGGGTAAAAAATTTGTCTATTGCCCAACCTGAAGTAAAACTTCCTAAAACTGCTCCAAAGCCATTGGTCATCATCATAAACAATCCTTGAGCTGAGGAACGAATTTTGGCATTGGTAGACGTTTCTACGAACAATGATCCTGAAATATTGAAGAAATCGAAAGCCATTCCGTAAACGATACAAGACAAAATAATCATCCACAAACCATCGGTTGGGTTCCCGAAAGCGAACAAACCAAAACGCAATACCCAAGCCAACATCGAAATCAACATTACTTGTTTGATCCCAAATCGCTTTAAGAAAAACGGAATTGCTAAAATAAACAAGGTTTCTGAAACCTGGGAAATCGACATTATGATAGTAGAATATTTCACTACAAACGAATCGGCATATTCAGGCACATTTTTGAATTCATCTAAAAATACATCGCCATAGGCATTAGTCAACTGCAAAGCACCACCCAAAAACATAGAGAAGATAAAGAACAATGCCATCTTATAGGTACCAAACAACTTAAAGGCTTCCAACCCCAAAGATTCCACAAACGAAGCCTTTTCGCCTTTGGTGTGTTGTGGTTTACATTGTGGTAAAGTAAAAGCATACAATCCTAACAAAACAGCCGCAATTCCGGCTATGTAAAACTGATAAGCTGTAGCCTTGTTTCCGGTTAAGTTGGTCAACCACATGGCGGCAATAAAACCAATAGTTCCCCAAACACGAATAGGCGGAAAATCTTTTACCACATCGCTGTCGGCACTGTTTTTCAAAGCGGTATAAGAAATGGAATTAGAAAGCGCAATGGTTGGCATATAGCAACACATTGCTACCAACATTACATAAATAAAATTATCCGGTGTAGTAACTTGCGGTAAGTAAAATAAAACTAAAGCATAAAGTATGTGCAAAATCCCGTAAAGTCGTTCGGCATTCACCCAACGGTCGGCTATGATTCCGGTTAAAGTCGGCATAAACAACGACGCAATTCCCATCGTTCCGAATACCAATCCGAATTGGGTTCCGTCCCATTGTTTAGTGCCGAACCAAAAGTTGGCAATGGTAATAAGCCAAGCACCCCAAACAAAGAACTGAAAGAAGTTCATGGCAATTAATCTGTTTTTTATACTCATAAATAATAGTTTTTGGTTTTAGTAAATAACAACCCGTAAATCTACTATTTATATTGAGAAAAAAAAATATTTACAACGATTTCGAGACTTGGTCCACTAAGGCTAAGACTGCCTCAAATTGTTCCTCTCGGGTAAGTGCGGAATTGTCGATCTCGATAGCGCCGTCGGCCATAACCAAAGGCGAATCATCTCTGTGGGTATCTATGTAATCGCGCTCCTCTACATTTTTCAAAACAGCTTCAAAGGACACCTCTTGTCCTTTGGCTAGCAATTCATCATAACGTCTTCGGGCACGGGTTTCCGGACTGGCCGTCATAAACACCTTAAGTTCGGCATCGGGAAACACCACTGTTCCTATGTCGCGACCGTCCATTACAATGCCTTTATCTTTGCCCATTTGTTGTTGTTGTTCGACCAATTTGGCTCTGACTTCCGAAACCTCAGCAATCTTGCTCACATAACCGGAAACTTCTATGGTACGAATTGCCGCTTCGACATTCTCACCATTCAAATACATTTCGGCAAAACCCAACTCAGGATTGAACTCAAAATGCAATTTGATAAACGGCAAACTGTTGATTAAGGTTTGTTTGTCAAAAAAATCGGGACCAATACAACCGTTCTGCATGGCAAAATATGTCACCGCACGGTACATAGCACCGGAATCTACATAAACATATCCTAAATGTTTGGCCAATTGCTTGGCTAAAGTGCTTTTTCCGGTGGAAGAAAATCCGTCGATGGCTATGGTAATTTTTTTGCTCACAATATTATTTTTTTTGCTGTTCGCGAACCTCAGTTTTTAATATCGGTTCCCCGAAAAATCTATCGTCAAACCAAACAAACTGGTGTTGGCCGCCAAAGTATATCTCGAATACGAATAATTAAATTTCAAGTTGTTGATTTTTAAGCCAAATCCAACGGACAATCCGGAGAAATTTCGCTGCTCTAAAATACGCAATTCTTCGGCTCTACGGAAATTATAGCCTAAGCGAATGTTGAACCCTTTGTCGGGAAACAATTCGGCACCCACAATCACGTGACGCAGAGCGTTATTAAAGAACGATACTTTTTCGGGCGTTGAACCGCCGTCCAAATTCCCTTCTGCCCTATTCGGATTGGCAAATGCCAACTGCCATTGCTGCATGTTTTCTAAGGTCAAATGCCAACGAATCGGGACATTTTCCATCAACTGAGAAACTCCGATTAGCACTTCCAAAGGCAACTTCTCTCGGGTTTCGGCATAAGGTGTAATTTGGGTTCCGATATTTCTGATGGCTATAGCCCAATTAACATCATTTCGGGTATCAATAAACAAAGCACCAATATCAATAGCGGCACCAAAGGAATTATAGCTCTCCAAAGAAGAAGAAATCAGCTTGGCATTGGCTCCAATATACAAATCGGTAAACGGCACATTGTAAGCATAACCAAAACTAAGCGCGATTTCACTACCGGTAAAACTGGCCGTTTGTTGACCATTCTCATCGTATCCTTCAAACTTCCCGTAATTCACATAGTTTACACCACCGAAAAAAGTTTGCACATGACGGTCATAAGTATACGCATAAGAAGCAGTTCCGTAAGTTACTTCACCAAAATAGCTGCCGTAATTCAGCGCCAATTTGTTATCCATTTCGGCATTAATACAAGCCGGATTGAAATGCGCTTGATTAACATCTTGGTCGTAAAATGTAATCACTTTACCACCAATAGCGGCTTGACGTGGTGAAGTAACCAAATTTAGAAATTGGTATACCGATTGACCGCCAACTTGTCCGAAACCGACCAAACCGACGAGGCAAAAGACAATACAAATGATTTTTCTAAACATTAAAACAAGCTTATGGCAATTACTATAACGGAAATGCGAAGATATTATTTTATATCGGAGGAAAAAAGTTAATAAAAAAGGCATGAGCGTTGGTATCACTCATGCCTTATAATTATTTATAAAATGACTTACAGTTTTTTGGCATTTTTGACCTTTTGTTGGGTCAAGGCAATATCAATCACATCTTTCATCTCTTTAACGTAATGAAAAGTCAAGCCTTCTAAATATTCCGGTTTGATTTCATCAATATCACTTTTGTTTTCCTGACAAAGGATTATCTCTTTGATGTTTGCTCTCTTTGCCGCTAAGATTTTTTCTTTGATCCCGCCAACCGGCAATACTTTTCCTCGCAAGGTGATTTCTCCTGTCATGGCTAAATCTTTTTTCACTTTGCGTTGGGTGTATAAAGAAACCAATGAGGTCAGCATGGCAATACCGGCGCTTGGTCCGTCTTTAGGCGTGGCACCTTCCGGTACGTGTAAATGGATATTGTATTTGCCGATAATTTCGTTATCAAGACCAAAAAGTTCAGCATTGGCTTTGATATATTCGAGGGCAATCGTGGCTGATTCCTTCATAACTGTTCCCAAATTCCCGGTTAACGTTAAAGTGCCTTTTCCCGGAGAAATCAAGGACTCGATAAATAGTATATCTCCACCAACTGAAGTCCAAGCCAAACCGGTAACTACTCCGGCCACATCATTGCTTTCGGATTTGTCTCGGGTTAACTTTGGTGCGCCTAAAATGGCTACTATATCTTCATCGGTTACTTTTTTATTGTACTCTTCTTCCATGGCGACCGATTTGGCTGCATTTCGAATAACTTGTGCTATTTTAGCTTCCAAACTTCGAACACCGGATTCACGAGTGTAACCTTCCACAATTTTCTCCAATTGTTTTTTGCCGATAGACAAATCTTTGGTGGTTAAACCATGTTCTTTTAATTGTTTCGGCAATAAGTGTTGGCGTGCGATTTCGATTTTTTCTTCGATAGTATAGCCTGTCATTTTAATCACTTCCATACGGTCTTTCAAAGCCGGTTGTATTGTAGCCATATTGTTGGAAGTAGCGATAAACATCACTTTCGACAAGTCGTAGCCCATTTCCAAAAAGTTATCGTAGAACTCTTTGTTTTGTTCCGGATCCAACACTTCCAATAAAGCCGACGACGGATCGCCTTGGTGACTGCTCGACAATTTATCAATTTCATCCAACACGAATACCGGATTAGAGGTACCGGCTTTTTTCAAGCTTTGGATAATTCTTCCGGGCATCGCACCGATGTATGTTTTTCGGTGACCGCGAATTTCAGCTTCATCTCGCAATCCGCCCAAAGAAATCCGCACATATTCTCTACCTAAGGCTTCCGCTATCGATTTACCGATAGACGTTTTACCAACACCCGGAGGTCCGGTTAAGCAAATGATAGGCGATTTCATATCGTTGCGCAATTTGAGTACGGCCAAATGTTCGATGATGCGTTTTTTAACATCTTCCAATCCAAAATGGTCGCGGTCTAATATTTTTTGAGCCCGTTTTAAGTCGAAATTGTCTTGAGAATATTCGTTCCAAGGCAATTCTAAGAACAGCTCTAAATAATTTCTTTGGATACCAAAATCGGGCGCTTGCGGATTCATACGCTGTAACTTCGACACTTCTTTTTCAAAATGCTTGGCTGTTTTCTCGTCCCATTTTTTGGTTTTTGCTTTTTGTCGCATTTCTTCGATTTCCTGTTCATAGGAAACGCCACCCAATTCTTCCTGAATGGTTTTCATTTGTTGGTGCAGGAAATATTCGCGTTGTTGTTGGTCGAGGTCAAATCTTACTTTCGATTGGATATCGTTTTTCAATTCTAACTTTTGCAACTCTACGTTCATAAAACGCAAGGTTTCCAAAGCCCTGTCTTTTAAGATATTAATCGACAACAAATCCTGTTTCTCTTTTACCGTAAGGTTCATATTAGAGGAAACAAAATTGATTAGGAAAGATTGGCTTTCAATATTTTTAATGGCGAAAGTGGCTTCAGTCGGAATGTTCGGACTTTCCTTGATAATTTCGATGGCCAATTCACGTATTGAATCTACTATGGCTTGAAATTCGGTGTCGTTTTCATTCGGACGTTTTTCTTCCACTTCCTTAATAACCGCTCTTAAATAGGGATTTTCGGCCGTAACCGTATCTATTTCGAATCGCTTTTTCCCTTGTAAAATAACGGTTACATTACCGTCGGGCATTTTTAACACCCTCAAAATCTGAGCTACAGTTCCAACCGAGTGAATATCGTTTTTAGTCGGATCTTCTACTTCTTCATTCTTTTGCGCTACGACACCGATGATTTTGTTTCCGGCGTTGGCATCATTAATCAGTTTGATTGATTTATCTCTTCCGGCAGTAATCGGAATCACTACGCCCGGAAATAAAACGGTATTTCGCAAAGGCAAGATAGGCAGTGAGTTGGGCAACTCTTCTTTGTTCATTTCCTCTTCGTCTTCCGGGGTTAAAAGCGGAATCAAATCGGTTTCGGCATCGAACTCTTGCAATGACAGATTGTCAAGTGTTAAAATATTGTGGTTTCGCATGTGGCGTTTAATTTAGTCTGTGTGACATTAAAAAATAATGATATACAAATGTAAAACATCTTTAAGTAGCTGAAAACTAATATTGATGTATTAACATAAGATTAGAACTTATTCGTTTTTAAACTCTAATAGCAATAAGCCGGTGTGATAAGTCAATGATTATGCCACAAAAAAAATCCGCCAAATTGACGGATTTAAAATATTGTAAACACTAATGTTAATTGTATTCCACATCAAAAGTACCTGCGGTTACTTGTTTGGTAGTATTTGTAGTGAAATTGTATGCCTCATAACTAAACGTTCCTTTGATTCTGGTGGCAGTTTTAGAGATAATGGTTACCGTTCCTGATTGTGCTACATACAACAATCCGTCTTGAATTGAACTACCCCCAAAGTTAGCGGTATTTGTATCAAAACTGTATGTTCCAACAGCAATACTGTAAGGAATTCTGAGGCCAACATTATCATCGTTAGCATTTTGAGAACCTACAATACTGATAGCAACCGGAGCAAATGGAGATTCATTAGCAAGGATTTGCACCACATCAATTTGATCTTCCACAAAATCAACACCGTCAAACTTAGCAGAGAAAGTATCGTCTGTTACAGGCGTGCTGTCTGATTCGTAAGGGATATTTTCGAAAACACCGTTCGAAAATACTGTTGGTAAAATATTAGTTACCAATGTATCCGACCAATAACCGGTAAAATTGAAGGTTCCTGAAATGGTTTTGTTAACTGTATCAATCTCGGTTATGGTAATAGAACCGGTGTCTGCTTGAGCATTATCAGGGTTAATACTCCAATAGCCATACTCAGAATTAGCCGGTGTATACACCAAAAGATTAGCATTAGCAGGATAAGTTCCGGTGCTTGTTGCTAAAACTTGAAATCCAAAACCTTCACCGTTAGAGCCTCTGAAACCAACAATTGATATTACTCCATTGGTAATATCGGCTTGAGCAGAAGTAGCATTCCAAGTACTACCGCTAAAATCGGCTTTAAAAACTACCGGTCCGCCATTATTGCCACCACCACCAAAATTATCTAAATCGATGGCCGGATCAATTGGTTCGTTATCACATGAAGTAAAGGTAAAAGCTGTAAGGATGAGGAAAATCCCGGTTAAAAATTTTATGTTTTTCATTTTGATTGGTAAATTTTTTCCAAATATAATTGATTTATTTATTTCTCAAGGCTTTTTTAGGAACTCTGAATAACAGAATTAAGCCAATGATAAAAAAGGCGCCTAAAAACACTATGGCATTTCGCATACTACCGGTAATTTGATCAATGATACCGTAAATCGACATACCGATTACAATACCGACTTTTTCGGTTACATCATAAAAGCTAAAAAACGAAGTAGTGTCTTTGGTTTCAGGTAACAATTTAGAATAAGTGGAACGTGCCAATGATTGAATACCACCCATAACCAAGCCCACAAAACCGGCTATCGTGTAAAATTCAACCGGCTTTTCTACAAAATAGGCAAAAACGCAAAGTATGGCCCAAAAAGCATTAAGAAAAATTAAGGTATTGAGATTTCCGTATTTGTCTGATGCCCTTGACGTCAGAAAAGCACCCAATACGGCTACCAATTGGATTACCAAAATACTGATTATCAAACCCATTGTTTTTTGTTCGGGTGTTTCCCATGCAATTTCAGTAGCACCAAAATAGGTAGCTACCAGCATTACCGTTTGCACTGCCATTATGAAAACAAAATAGCTGTACAGATAGCGTTTCAAAGCCAAGTTTTCTTTTAACTGATGCCAAACCAGCTTTAATTCTCGGAATCCTTTGAAGATAAAGTCATTCGTCATTTTGACGTTGTTTCTAGTGCCTTTGGGTAAATAATAATAGGTAATATGACTAAAGCTAATCCACCAAACACCAACTGTAACGAAAGAGATTCGCATGGCTTCCATATCGTCTGAAATGAAAAAAGTATCGGGAAACATCACCATAGCCAAGTTAAAAACCAGCAAAAGTGTACTACCAAGGTAGCCCATTGAAAAACCTCTTGCACTCACTCGGTCTTGTTGTTCAGGAAATGCAATATCCGGCAAATAGGAATTGTAAAAAACCAAACTCGACCAAAAACCAATCAAACCGAAATAATAAAAAATATAACCTGTGATTAGGTTATCAAAATCAAACCAATACAAGCCGATACAAGACAAACCACCTAAGTAACAAAAGAAACGTAAAAAACTCTTTTTATTGCCGACATAATCAGCAATACCTGATAAAATAGGCGAAAACAATGCTACAATTAAAAAAGCAAATGCGGTTACAAAACTAATCATCGCAGTAGCCTTGACATCTGTACCACAAAACGAAACAGTATCTCGATGGTTATTTTTAAATAAGTTTTCGTAGTAAATCGGGAAGACCGCCGAGGCGATAACCAAACTGTAAACGGAATTGGCCCAATCGTAAAATGCCCAAGCATTTAGTAATTTAGGATGACCTTTAGGAAGTGTTGCCATAATCTTGCTTTAAATAAAAAAATCCTGTCTCGACTTTACAAGACAGGATTCAAATATAAACTAATTTTATTATCTAAATGTTACCCCGAACTTTGCCGCTTGCGCTTTGGCTTTGGGAATCAATTTTTTAAGATTAGCAATTCTGGTGGCATCTGAAGGGTGAGTACTTAAAAGCTCTGCCGGAGCTGAACCGCCGGATTTGGCCGACATTCTTTCCCAAAAAGCAATAGATGTTTCCGGATTATAACCGGCTATAGCCATCAAAGTCAACCCAATTTCATCTGCTTCGGTTTCGTGACTTCTGCTAAAGGGCAACATACCTCCTACTGTAGATCCGATACCGTATGCTTGCATTACCAAGGCTTGTGTTTCGGCACTTTTTCCGCCAACAGCTGCTTGCGCTAAACCGGCACCTACTTGTTGGGCTAAACCGGCACTCATTCTTTGTTGACCGTGGTTGGCCAAAGCATGAGCTACTTCATGTCCCATAACCGTTGCCATACCCGCTTCGTCCTTGCAAATTGGTAAAATACCTGAATAGAAAACAATTTTTCCGCCGGGCATACACCATGCATTGACTTCTTTATTGTCAACCAATTTGTATTCCCATGCATACCCTTGGAGTTCTCCTATTGTTCCTCTGGACTGCAGCAATTTTTCGGCAGCAGCTCTGATTTTCATTCCAACGGTTTCTACTCGCTTGGCATCGGCTGTACCGGTTATGACTTTATTAGTCTTTAAAAATTCACCGTACTGATTAAATGATGAAGCAAAGATTTCTGAATTGGGTACAAAAGCTAAAGTTTTCTTTCCCGTTACCGGATTAGTGGCACAGGCAATTGCTATCAATACCAATAACAAAATGCCTAAAAAAGGTCCTTTTTTCATAATCAAACAATTTTAGTTTGACAAAGTTAAACAAACGATTAGCCAATCAGATGCAACTCGGTAAAATCTTTATCAATTATTAAGGAATTATCGCCGTTTAAATGCAATTTATCCAGAGCTATCTTTTCGTTATCAACTTCCACTTTTTTTACTTTAAAAGGCAATCCTTTTAAGTTGATTTTGAATTGTGAATAAGTGGTTTCAAAAGTACCTTCTTGGTGTTGTTGAATAATCAACTCTTTCTCCTTACCATTCAAATTGAAAGTTCTCAAACAGAAGCGACCTTTATTGTAATCATAACCGTCTTGCGCATCTTCATAAACGGTTGACTTTTCTTTACCGAATTTATAATAAACATCCAAAATCAGTTCTTCAATTTGTTTTTCTCCAACGTATTGCTGTACCGGATATTTCGGGATAATAGCTCCTTCTTTAACAAAAATCGGGATTTCATCGAATTGGGTATTCACCCACAACTCTTTTTTACCTTCAATTACTTCATTGGTCCAGAAGTTATACCAATTGCCTTGGGGCAAATACATACGACGCCCTAAAGCATTCGGCTCCAAAATCGGACAAACCAAAATTTGGTTCCCGAAAATAAACTCATCGGTTCTGTAGTGCGTTTGAAAATCGTCCTGATCATAATAAACTAAAGGCTTCAACATGGGAACACCTTCATTCACATACTGCCAAAACATGGTGTATAAATAAGGCAACAATTGGTAGCGAAGCTCAATAAATTTTCGGGTAATATCGATTACTTCTTCTCCGAATGACCAAGGTTCTTGTTCGCCGTGATCTCCGGAAGAATGCGTTCTGCAAAACGGATGAAATACGCCTAACTGTATCCAACGGGCATACAATTCGCCCGAAGGTTGCTCGGCAAAACCACCGATATCCGAACCTGTAAAGCCCATCCCCGACATCGACATCCGTTGCATTTGAATGTTAGCAATCCACAAATGTTCCCAACTGGCTACGTTATCACCGGTCCAAGAAGAAGTGTAACGTTGCGCTCCGGAATAAGCGGAACGGGTTATGATAAAAGGTCTTTTCGGATAGGCAAATCGCTTCACGCCTTCATAAGTGGCACGTGCCATTTGGGTACCGTAAATATTATGTGCTTTGCGGTGACTGCACGGATTACCATCGTAATCATGGCGAACGTCATTGGGAAACGTTTTTCCGGGCACGTCCATAACCGCAGGTTCGTTCATATCGTTCCAAACTCCTTTTACGCCAATTTCCGAAATCAATTCTTTGAACAATCCTGCCCACCATTCGCGGACTTCCGGTTTGGTATAATCCGGGAAATTACATTCACCCGGCCAGACTTTGCCTTTCATAAACGGACCGTCAGCTCTTTTACAGAAATAATCGTTTTTCAACGCTTCCTGATATACCCAATAGTCTTTATCAATTTTGATTCCGGGATCTATGATGACTACCGTTTTAAAACCATCTTTAGCCAATTCGGCCACCATGCGTTTGGGTTCCGGAAAATACTCTTTGCTCCAAGTGAAGCAACGGAAACCTTCCATATAATCAATGTCCAAATATATGGCATCACATGGTATGCGCAACTCTCTGAATTTTCCGGTGATTTCTTTCACCTTACTTTCCGGATAATAACTCCATTTGCATTGGTGATAACCCAAAGTCCACATAGGCGGTAACTCGGGTTTTCCGGTTAAGTGCGTGTAATTCACAACCACATCGCTCATTTTCGGACCGTAGAAAAAATAGTAGTTCATTTCACCACCTTCAGCCCAAAAACTGGTAACATTGCGACGCTCGTGACAAAAATCAAAAAATGTTCTGAAAGTATTGTCAAAGAAAATACCGTAAGCTTTTTGGTGGTGTAAACCGATATAAAAAGGCACTACTTTGTACAGCGGCTCTTGGTCTTTGTGGAAAGCGTATTGGTCGGTAGCCCAATTTTCGACACGTTTGCCTTTCAAGTTTAAATGCGTAGGCTTGTCGCCTAATCCGTAGAAACTTTCGCCGTCTTTGGACACTTTACTCATCTTTACTATGTTGCCGCCGTGCTCATAACACTCTTCCCAATGAAAACCGAGTTCGTCTTCTAAAATGGTAAAGCCGTCAATGTCATAAATCGAAATCTTTAAGTCTTTCTTTTGAACTCTGCAAAAAACTTTGCTGGTTTTGATTTGATAAAACTCGGATTCTTCCGTAACCTCTAATTGGTTATAGCCGTGCGATTGCGTTTTATCAATGGCATACGAAAAATCGTTACTGAAATAGCCTTTAGTGGTATATCTAAATCGAATTAAGCTATCGCGAAGTATGGTGATTTTTAAAATTACATTATTGTCCGTATTGAAATAAATACTGTCAACATCTTGTTCGAAAGAAACGATTTGCGACGGGAATTGGTCGCCTTTGTATTCCAGTTCTGTATTGGTAATCATAGTGATTTTTTAGAGTCGAGTGCCAAATTTACAAAGATGATACTCAAAATTTTACAACAGTTTCAAGTAGTTTTTAACTACAACGTTTGCGGATAATAATAAAAAAGAAGTACCACGAATTACACGTATTTTATCCCATAAAATTGAGCCAATTCGTGTAATTCGTGGTCTAAAGTAAAGCTAAGAAATTTTGTAAACCGATACCCCTAAAGGCGGCAAAGTCAACTCCGCTGAAAAATCTCGGAAATTCCAAGCTTGTTTGTCTATTTTGATTGGTTTGGCATTCAAGACTCCGCTTCCGCCGTATTCGGTATTATCCGAATTGAAGACTTCAACTAACTTTCCTTGAGTAGGTAACCCGATGCGGTAATTTTCGTGAACGACCGGCGTAAAGTTGGCCACTACGATTAAATCGTTTTTCGGATTTACACCTTTGCGAATGTAAGCCAACACCGAGTTCTCGTTATCGGAATAATTAATCCATTCAAAACCATCGGCGTGAAATTGCTGCTCGTACAAAGCCGGATGACTTTTGTATAACGCATTCAAATCGGTAATGCATTTTTTGATGCCTTGATGGTACCCAAACTGCAACAAATGCCAATCCAAACTGCTTTCAAAATTCCACTCACCACTTTGCCCGAATTCGGCGCCCATAAACAAAAGCTTGGTTCCCGGATGCGTAAACATATAGCCGTACAACAAGCGTAAATTGGCAAAACGCTGCCATTCATCGCCGGGCATTCTGCCTAAAATGGAATGTTTTCCGTAAACCACTTCATCATGCGACAGCGGCAACATAAAATTTTCGGTAAACGCGTAGGTCATGGAAAACGTAATGTCGTTTTGGTGGTAACGTCGGTAAATCGGTTCTTTTTTGAAATACTGCAAGGTGTCGTGCATCCAACCCATCATCCATTTCATCCCAAATCCGAGTCCGCCTAAAAATGTCGGACGCGACACCATAGGGAAACTGGTACTTTCCTCGGCTATCGTTTGCACATCCGGAAAGGCACTGTAAACGGCTTCATTAAAATCTTTTAAGAAACTAATGGTATCCAGGTTTTCACGACCGCCGTAAATGTTGGGTTCCCATTCGCCGTCTTTGCGGGAATAGTCTAAGTACAACATTGAAGCTACGGCATCTACGCGCAACCCATCGACATGGTATTGGTGCAACCAAAAAATAGCGTTACTAATTAGGAACGAACGCACTTCATTGCGGCCGTAATTGAACACCAAGCTCTTCCAATCGGGATGAAATCCTTTTCTTCTGTCGGGATGTTCGTATAAGTTAGAACCGTCAAAAAAGCCTAATCCGTGTGCATCTTCCGGAAAATGCGACGGCACCCAATCAAGGATAACGCCAACACCGGCTTGGTGCAATTGATCTACCAACAACATAAAATCTTGCGGTTTCCCGAAACGGGAAGTAGGTGCAAAATAACCCACCAATTGATAACCCCAAGACGGATCATACGGATATTCCATCACCGGCATAAACTCGACATGCGTGAAACCGGTTTCTTTGACGTAAGCCACTAATTCGTCGGCCATTTCTACATACGTCAGGAATTTGCCTTCGGCATTGCGGCGCCATGAACCCAAATGGACTTCATACACCGAAAACGGCTTATCCAAGCCATTTTTGTCTTTGCGGTTGTCCATCCATTTTTTGTCCATCCATTTGTACTCTAAGTCCCAAATAACTGAAGCAGTTTGTGGCGGATGCTCGCAAAACAAAGCAAATGGGTCGGCTTTCTCGGTAATAATGCCTTCGTTATTGGATTGGATTTTGTATTTGTAGCGTGTGCCTTTGTCGATGCCGGGAATAAATCCTTCCCAAATGCCCGAGCCGTCCCAACGCACGTTGAGTTGGTGCTCGCCTTGGATCCAGTAATTAAAATCGCCTACTACCGAAACCGAACGTGCGGCCGGTGCCCAAACGGCAAAATACACGCCTTTCACACCATTGACTTCCGTTAGGTGAGCTCCCAGTTTTTCATATAATCGAAAATGCTTTCCGGCTTTGAACAAATCGATGTCGAAATCGGTAAAAAGCGAGTGTACTTGTACTTGGTTCATGTTGTTATTTTTATAGTTAATGGCACTTTTGCCGCTAATATCTACAGTGTCACCCTGAGCTTGTCGAAGGGTTTGAAGCGATTGGTCAGCGCTTCCTTGTTATCCATATTCCCGCTTTCTGTGCTACGCGGTAGCACTGCCAATCGGGGCTAAGCGGATTTTGTCTTTTGTTTCAGTGGCCTTTCCACTATAGCCCCGATTGGAGCGAAAATCCTTTTTGTGTCAGCAAAAAGATTGGAGCGGAAAGCGAGAATGACGCTTCCTGTAACGGCCCAAGCGATTCGCTTTCCCTTTTAATAATTCATGATACTCTGTATGCCGCGCAACGGAATCACCGCCCAACGCGGACGGGAATTGAGTTCATAGCCGAGTTCGTACACCGCTTTTTCTAGCAGGCAGTACTTGAGTAAAAACTCAATTTCATGCGTATAACCTATATTCAAATTGCCCGATTGCGCTTTGTCGATATAGGTTTCCAAAAACGCACCAACAAAATAATGGAACAAGATTTCGGCCGCTTGGAACAACTGGTCTTGGTCGTACGGATATTTGTCTTTGTTATTGAAAATCGTGGCGTAAATGGCGTAATGAAACGAGCGGAACAAACCGGCTACATCTTTGAGCGGCGGTTGTTTCACTTTACGGTCGCGTATGGTGCTTTCGGGTTCGCCTTCAAAATCGAGGATGTAAAAATCGTCGCCGTTCACCAAAATTTGCCCCAAGTGATAATCGCCGTGGATGCGAATGCGCTCTGATTTCATTTTGGTCCAATCGAAATCGACAAAGTGTTTGCGGACGATTTTTTTATTTTCCATAAACTGATGCGCGAGTTCGAGTGCCAGTCCGTCGAGTTTGTGCAAACTGTTTTCGATGATGTTCAATCGGTTTTGGAACTGATACAACATACGGTTTTTGAGCCAAACGGTGTAATCGCCGTTGTAAGTGGTTGGTGTGAATGCCGTGTCGTGTATATCGCCGCCTAACGCGATGTGCATTTCAGCCGTACGCTTGGCCAAGGTTTGCAAACGCAGGAACAAACTCAATCCAACCCAATCGATAATTTCCGGTGGAATATCATTAATCCTCATGCGTTTGAACATCGGAATATCAGGGAGTTTTTCAATCTTAATTTTTTTGTTTTTCAAGTTCGAAAAAACACCATCAATTTCCTCCAACATAAATTTCCAAGCATCGCCTTGGTTCGGCACCAATTCCTGCATTAAACCTAAAGTAATGTTCCCTTCGGGCAATGCCAAATTGATACTTCCGGTATAAGCCGGTGAACTTTTAAAATGCATACGCTCGGTTAGGAAACGACTGATTTCGTAATCGGGGTTGGTACTCACATAAATGCGGCGGAAAATTTTGAGCACAAAAGCGTCATTGAAAATAATAGACGTATTGCTTTGTTCCAAGCCCATGAATTTGGACGACTTGTATTCTTTATCGTTAAACTGTGTGCCTTTGTGGAAAATCAACTTCAGTTCCGGATTTTCAGTGGCTTGGACGATGTTATCAAACAAAAGTTTGCGGAAATCTTCCTGGTGCAAAGCATCCACCAAATAGCCTTCGATAGGGCCAAATTTAGCCGGCGAGATGATGGTACTCGTATCCAATTCCTCCGACGTCATGAAGGCCAACGGCATAAAATAATGTTGGTAAAACGCTTCCTTGAAATTCACTTCGAGCAAAACCCCGTAATAGGTATTTTTCTTAGACGTGATTTTAAAATGATCTACGACTTCGATATACTTTAACGTACTCGCCTTTCCGCCATACCAACGTTTGTTGATGATGTAATTCTCGAGGATATCAGAAGCAAAGACTTTGATAAACTCCTCGTCGGTAAAGGCATTTTTCCACTCCGATTTGAACTTAAACGGATTGGCGAAGGTGTCTTGGTTAGCGTTTTCCATACGACTATTTGTAAATTTTAAACAAATGGAATGGCAAGGCCGGATGCAATTCCACGAAATTCCATTCTTTATCCCAATGGTAGCTGTTGCCGGTAATTAAATCGACCACTTTTACCGTTTGTCCGGTATGAATGCCCAAAGAAGCCAACGGCAATTGTACCCAGGCTTGTTTAGCGTAATAAGGATCAAGGCTGCAAATCATTAGCGTTTCATCCTGTTTGGTATCGTCAAACTTGTAATAGGCTAAAATTTGGTCGTTGTCGGTAGCACAAAACTGGATGTTGTTGGTTTGTTGCAACGACGGTTGTTCCTTGCGGATTTTATTGATTTTGGTGATGATGGCAATCAACTTGTTTTGAATGCTCCAGTCCCAGTGGTAAAATTCGTATTTCTCGGAGTTGAAATATTCTTCTTTGCCCGGCATGGCTTCCGACACCATATACTCATAGACCGGTCCGTAAATCCCAACGCTGGAACTTAAGGTAGCCGCTAAGAAATATTTGTGCAAATAGATGCTCTCGTTACCGCTTTGGAGTGCGTATGGAAGAATATCCGGCGTGTTAGGCCAGAAATTAGGTCGGTAAAAATCGGCTTGCTCGGTTTTGGTTAATTCTTCGACATATTCGATTAATTCCGCTTTGGTGTTACGCCAAGTGAAATAAGTATAGGATTGTGAGAAACCTTGTTTGGCCAACTCGTGCATGATTTTCGGACGAGTAAAGGCTTCGGCTAAGAAGAGCACATCAGGATATTTCTTTTTGACTTCGGCTATAAGCCAACCCCAAAAATAAAACGGTTTGGTATGCGGATTGTCTACACGGAAAACACGAATATCACATTCTTCTACCCAAAACAGTGCAACATCCAACAATTCTTTCCAGAGGTTTTTCCAATCACCGGTTTCAAAGTAAATTGGCATAATGTCCTGGTATTTCTTCGGCGGATTTTCGGCATATTGTACCGTTCCGTCCGGGCGCCATTTGAACCATTGCGGAAACTCTTTCACATACGGATGGTCCGGCGCAGCTTGAAGCGCATAATCCATAGCCACTTCAATCCCCAAACTTTTGGCTGTTTTGACTAATGATTTGAATTCATCTATTGTTCCCAATTCGGGATGCGTGGCTTTGTGTCCGCCATACTGAGAACCGATGCCCCAAGGAGAACCCACATCGCCCGGTTCGGCAGTAGTCGCATTGTTTTTTCCTTTGCGATTGACTTCTCCAATCGGATGAATCGGCGGAAAATATAAGGTATCAAAACCCATAGCGGCTACTCTCGGCAACAGCTTTTCACAATCTTTAAACGTACCGTGTTTTCCTTTTTCGGGCGAAGAAGAACGTGGAAAAAATTCGTACCAAGTACTGAACAAGGCTTTGGGACGATCTACATACACTTGCAGTTCGTGTGATTTATTAGCTAAAGTTCGCGTGGGATAAGCTTCAAAAATATGGTGTAACTCTTTGGATAATGCGATTTGAATAGCCTTGTCGTATAACTTCTCGTCTTGAAAAGCTTTGATGGCTTCGTTTAGGTATTTTTTTTCTGTAGCGGTTGCTTCTTTTAGAATAGCTTCGCAATATTCAGCGCCTTCAAGCAATTCTGATTTGACATATTGATTGTCTTGGATTTTTCGCTCGGTACCGTGTTGCCAATTTAAGGCATAATCCACCCAAGCTTCTACGAAATACGAAAAGTGACCTTGTTTGTCTACAGTAAACTCTGCTTGCCATTCATCATTCCCTAATTCGGTCATGCGTACTTCCTGCCATTTTTTGGCCGACTCATGTTTGAACTTAACACAAGCCGCTATTACATCATGTCCGTCGGCAAAAACATTGGCTTTTACCACAACCGATTGTCCAACAATTCTCTTGATATAAAAAGCACCGCCATTCAATTGAGGCGTAACATTTTCAATAATTATTCGGGTTTGATTTTGCATTTTGACGTATATTTATGATGTTGAAATTTAACAAAATTTAAGTTAAGTTTTCAAGCGTCCAAAAAATTATTGAAATGACAAAAAAGGCCCAAAAATCTACTCAATCATTGCAAATTCCGAAGTCAATTTTGTTTACGGCTAAAATATTAGAGAGAATTTCTCCAAAATTGACCACTCTTTTTGCAGCCCGACTTTTTACCACGCCAATCAAATACAAAATTCCGAAGCGCGAATGGCATATGGAAGAACAAAGTAGGAAAACGAAGCTTTACATTCCTACCATACAAAAGAAAATTCAAGTGTATCACTATGGAGAAAGTAATAAAAAAGTACTGCTTGTTCATGGCTGGTCGGGACGCGGAACCCAATTGGTGAAGATTGCCGATGAGTTAGTAAAAATGGGATACCAAACAGTAAGTTTTGACGCACCGGCTCATGGTAAATCGGAGGGAAAAACAACTATTATGACTGAGTTTATTGCTTCGATTTTAGAATTGGAAAAACAATCCGGCCCTTTTGAGTTTGCTGTAGGTCACTCCTTGGGCGGCATGTCGATATTGAATGCCATAAAACAAAACCTTCAAGTGAAAAAAGCGGTAATCATTGGTAGTGGTGATGTGATTCAAGATATTTTAGAAGACTTTGTTAAAAAATTAAAATTACCTATTAAATATGCTTCACTGTTGAAAGCCCATTTCGAAAAAAAATTCGGAGAACCGATGGAGCATTATTCTGCGCACTTTGCAGCCCAGGAGGTTAAAATTCCGGCATTGGTCATACACGACCAAAACGATACTGATGTTTCCGTAAAAGCAGCTCACAACATTCATAAATATTTGGAAAAAAGCGAGATTATGATTACTGAACATCTTGGGCACCGAAAAATTTTAGGAAATGAAAATGTAATTAACAGCATTACTACTTTTTTAAAATCATAGGACATGAATTTATTTGAAAACAATAATTGGGAAGAAAAATTACAACCTCTCATTGATTTATACCGAGACAAAAAGCATCCGTTAGCTTATGACAACATTTACCAATTAATGGTAATGGTTGTGCTGTCAGCTCAAGACTCTGATGCTAATATCAATAAGATTGCTCCCGGTTTCTTCCAAAAGTATCCTGACTTTGAAAGCTTATCCACAGCAAGTTTTGAAACATTATTCCCTTTAGTAAATAAGGTAAGAAACTTTAACACCAAATCGAGTTGGCTAATCGAAATTGCGCAAACTTTAAAAAAAGACGATAACATCCCAACAAATTTACCGGAGTTGACTGCCTTAAAAGGAATCGGTAGAAAATCGGCCAACGTGATTATGCGAGAAATGAAAGTTCCAGCTGAAGGCATCATAGCCGATTTACACGTAATAAGAGTTGCTCCAAGAATCGGTTTAGTTACCGAAAGTAATGATGGAAATAAAATTGAAAAACAACTAATGCAAGTCTTGCCCAAAAGTATCTGGGGAGAAATTGGTATGGCAATATCCTTTTTGGGCAGGGAAACCTGCAGGCCTACGAACCCTAAGTGCAATAACTGTCCTATTCAGAATGATTGCCTCTATCCTTTAAAAACAATTTAATCAGGTAATTTCTCATTGGATTACACTGTACATTCAATCGGTTAAAAAAAGACATTAATAACAAAAATCATTTATTATAGTAAGAGTTTTGATATTAAGAGGAGGAAGCCCGGTGGGCTTCAGGTACACGAACTTCAGTTCGCTTAAAACCATATAAAACAAAAAACCCCGTTCGTTAGAACAGGGTTTCTAAAAAAAGGCGGCGACATACTCTCCCACATTACTGCAGTACCATCTGCGCAGTCGGACTTAACTTCTCTGTTCGGAATGGGAAGAGGTGAGCCCCGACGCAATAACCACCTTAAGCTGGTTTGCAAGGGTAATCAGCTTTTGCTGATTAACATTACACTATATCTTAACATACTGAGATAAAAATTGTATTTATCATTCCCAACTTGATTGGGAACCTAGAAAGTTTGCACCGCCTCTTGCGAGGCGGTAGCGTCGTACATAAGCTTACGGGTTATTAGTACTACTCGGCTATGACATTACTGCCTTTACACCTATAGCCTATCAACGTGGTCATCTTCCACGACCCTTAAAAGAAATCTCATCTTGTGGTGGGTTTCGCGCTTATATGCTTTCAGCGCTTATCCCTTCCAAACGTAGCTACTCTGCGGTGCTCCTGGCGGAACAACAGATACACCAGAGGTTTGTCCAATTCGGTCCTCTCGTACTAGAATCAGATCCACTCAAATTTCTTGCGCCCACAGTAGATAGAGACCGAACTGTCTCACGACGTTCTGAACCCAGCTCGCGTGCCACTTTAATGGGCGAACAGCCCAACCCTTGGGACCTTCTCCAGCCCCAGGATGTGACGAGCCGACATCGAGGTGCCAAACCCCCCCGTCGATATGAGCTCTTGGGGGAGATCAGCCTGTTATCCCCGGCGTACCTTTTATCCTTTGAGCGATGGCCCTTCCATGCGGAACCACCGGATCACTATGCTCTACTTTCGTACCTGATCGACCTGTATGTCTCTCAGTCAAGCTCCCTTATGCCATTGCACTCTACGCACGGTTACCAAGCGTGCTGAGGGAACCTTTAGAAGCCTCCGTTACTCTTTTGGAGGCGACCACCCCAGTCAAACTACCCACCAAGCAATGTCCCCCACTTAAGCGGGGTTAGACCTCAGATAAGCAAAGGGTGGTATTTCAACAATGACTCCACAACGCCTGGCGACGCCATTTCACAGTCTCCCACCTATCCTACACATCACTTATCCAAGACCAATACTAAGCTATAGTAAAGGTGCACAGGGTCTTTTCGTCCCACTGCGGGTAATCGGCATCTTCACCGATACTACAATTTCACCGAGCTCATGGCTGAGACAGTGTCCAGATCGTTACACCATTCGTGCAGGTCGGAACTTACCCGACAAGGAATTTCGCTACCTTAGGACCGTTATAGTTACGGCCGCCGTTTACTGGGGCTTCAATTCAATGCTTCTCCGAAGATAACATCTCCTCTTAACCTTCCAGCACCGGGCAGGTGTCAGGCCCTATACCTCATCTTACGATTTTGCAGAGCCCTGTGTTTTTGATAAACAGTCGCCTGGACCTTTTCACTGCGGCCAGCATTACTGCTGGCGACCTTTCTCCCGAAGTTACAGGTCTATTTTGCCTAATTCCTTAGCCATGAATCTCTCGAGCACCTTAGGATTCTCTCCTCGACTACCTGTGTCGGTTTACGGTACGGGTACTGTTAATCTAAGTTTAGAGGTTTTTCTTGGAAGCCCTTAGGTACACTATCTCTTTGGCCGAAGCCTCCGAGTACTATCGCATTTCCCCAAAAGCCGTGGATTTGCCTGCGGCTCTTATAGGTAGGTGCTTTAACCAACTATTCCGTCAGTTGGCGGTACTTTCATCACTCCGTCACCCCATCACAATTAACAGTAGTACGGGAATATTAACCCGTTGGCCATCGACTGTCCCTTTCGGGTTCGCCTTAGGACCCGACTAACCCTCAGCTGATTAGCATAGCTGAGGAAACCTTAGTCTTTCGGTGTGCGGGTTTCTCGCCCGCATTATCGTTACTTATGCCTACATTTTCTTTTCTAACCGGTCCAGCAAACCTCACGATTCACCTTCAACCCTGTTAGAATGCTCCCCTACCACTTGTATTACTACAAATCCATAGCTTCGGTAGTATGCTTATGCCCGATTATTATCCATGCTCGTCCGCTCGACTAGTGAGCTGTTACGCACTCTTTAAATGAATGGCTGCTTCCAAGCCAACATCCTAGCTGTCTGGGCAGACAAACCTCGTTTTTTCAACTTAGCATACATTTGGGGACCTTAGCTGATGGTCTGGGTTCTTTCCCTCTCGGACATGGACCTTAGCACCCATGCCCTCACTGCTGGTAAACATTATATAGCATTCGGAGTTTGTCAGGAATTGGTAGGCGGTGAAGCCCCCGCATCCAATCAGTAGCTCTACCTCTATATAACTTATAACCAGCGCTGCACCTAAATGCATTTCGGGGAGTACGAGCTATTTCCGAGTTTGATTGGCCTTTCACCCCTACCCACAGGTCATCCGAAGACTTTTCAACGTCAACCGGTTCGGACCTCCACTATGTGTTACCACAGCTTCATCCTGCCCATGGGTAGATCACACGGTTTCGCGTCTACCACTACTGACTATAGCGCCCTATTCAGACTCGCTTTCGCTACGGATCCACACCTGAAGTGCTTATCCTTGCCAGCAACGGTAACTCGTAGGCTCATTATGCAAAAGGCACGCCGTCACAGATTAATCTGCTCCGACCGCTTGTAAGCGTATGGTTTCAGGATCTATTTCACTCCGTTATTCACGGTTCTTTTCACCTTTCCCTCACGGTACTGGTTCACTATCGGTCTCTCAGGAGTATTTAGCCTTAGCGGATGGTCCCGCCAAATTCAGACAGGGTTTCACGTGCCCCGCCCTACTCAGGATACCACTATCCTTATCTTCTCTTACTTATACCGGGCTATCACCGTCTATGGCCTACCTTTCCAGGTAGTTCTAATTCAATCCGCAAGAAATATCGTGGTCCTACAACCCCAAAATTGCCGTAACAACTTTGGTTTGGGCTAATCCGCGTTCGCTCGCCACTACTTACGGAATCACTTTTGTTTTCTTCTCCTCCGCCTACTTAGATGTTTCAGTTCAGCGGGTTTGCTCACCTATCGGTGTACTATGTCTTCAACATAGTGGGTTGCCCCATTCGGATATCTGCGGATCAATTCGTATGTGCCAATCCCCGCAGCTTTTCGCAGCTTATCACGTCCTTCTTCGCCTCTGAGAGCCTAGGCATCCCCCATACGCCCTTATTTTGCTTATTGTACTTGTTACTAATTACTTATCACTAAGTAATTCGTGTTCTTTCTACTTTTTAAATGTATTTTTTATCTCAATATGTCAATGAACTTGTGGCGAGTCGCCACTGACAATAATTATCAGCAGGACTTATAGCCGTTGTGGAGAATATCGGAGTCGAACCGATGACCTCCTGCGTGCAAGGCAGGCGCTCTAGCCAGCTGAGCTAATCCCCCAATCTTAGTGATGAGTTACTAGTTATGAGTTATGAGTTACATAACCTCTCAACCCCTAGAATTTCCTTTTTTAAGCATAATAGTAGTCCCGGGCAGACTCGAACTGCCGACCCCTACATTATCAGTGTAGTACTCTAACCAGCTGAGCTACGAGACTCTGTATTTTGCTTATTGTATTCGAATTAACAGCGAGAGTAAATGAGCCTTAAAACTCTTCTATTTCCAGTCCTTCTTATCGTCTCTAGAAAGGAGGTGTTCCAGCCGCACCTTCCGGTACGGCTACCTTGTTACGACTTAGCCCCAGTTACTAGTTTTACCCTAGGCAGCTCCTTACGGTCACCGACTTCAGGTACCCCCAGCTTCCATGGCTTGACGGGCGGTGTGTACAAGGCCCGGGAACGTATTCACCGGATCATGGCTGATATCCGATTACTAGCGATTCCAGCTTCACGGAGTCGAGTTGCAGACTCCGATCCGAACTGAGAACGGTTTTATAGATTCGCTCCTACTCACGTAGTGGCTGCTCTCTGTACCGTCCATTGTAGCACGTGTGTAGCCCAAGGCGTAAGGGCCGTGATGATTTGACGTCATCCCCACCTTCCTCACAGTTTACACTGGCAGTCTTGCTAGAGTTCCCGACATCACTCGCTGGCAACTAACAACAGGGGTTGCGCTCGTTATAGGACTTAACCTGACACCTCACGGCACGAGCTGACGACAACCATGCAGCACCTTGTAAATTGTCCGAAGAAAAGTCTGTTTCCAAACCTGTCAATCTACATTTAAGCCTTGGTAAGGTTCCTCGCGTATCATCGAATTAAACCACATGCTCCACCGCTTGTGCGGGCCCCCGTCAATTCCTTTGAGTTTCATTCTTGCGAACGTACTCCCCAGGTGGGATACTTATCACTTTCGCTTAGCCACTGAAGTTGCCCCCAACAGCTAGTATCCATCGTTTACAGCGTGGACTACCAGGGTATCTAATCCTGTTCGCTCCCCACGCTTTCGTCCATCAGCGTCAATCCACAAGTAGTAACCTGCCTTCGCAATTGGTATTCCATGTAATATCTAAGCATTTCACCGCTACACTACATATTCTAGTTACTTCCTTGTAATTCAAGTCTGGCAGTATCAATGGCCGTTCCACAGTTGAGCTGCGGGCTTTCACCACTGACTTACCAAACCGCCTACGGACCCTTTAAACCCAATGATTCCGGATAACGCTTGGATCCTCCGTATTACCGCGGCTGCTGGCACGGAGTTAGCCGATCCTTATTCTTACAGTACCGTCAAGTCCCGACACGTCGGGATGTTTCTTCCTGTACAAAAGCAGTTTACACACCATAGATGCTTCTTCCTGCACGCGGCATGGCTGGATCAGGCTTGCGCCCATTGTCCAATATTCCTCACTGCTGCCTCCCGTAGGAGTCTGGTCCGTGTCTCAGTACCAGTGTGGGGGATCTCCCTCTCAGGACCCCTACCTATCGTAGCCATGGTAAGCCGTTACCTTACCATCTAGCTAATAGGACGCATGCCCATCTTTTACCGTTGGAACTTTAATATACCTAACATGCGAAAGATATATACTATGAGGTATTAATCCAAATTTCTCTGGGCTATCCCTCTGTAAAAGGTAGGTTGCATACGCGTTACGCACCCGTGCGCCGGTCTCAAGGTTGCAAGCAACCTCTACCCCTCGACTTGCATGTGTTAAGCCTGCCGCTAGCGTTCATCCTGAGCCAGGATCAAACTCTTCATCGTATATTGTTCGCTCTTACGAGCTGTTTTATAGACAAAGGCTAGTCTTTTTCAAATCTCTCGATTCACTTACTCTCTTTTTTTTCTGTCTTAAAATCTCTTTTAAGACGGCTGTCAATTCAATATGTCTATGAACGTTGTCTTCTTTATTATTTCGCTATTCCTTCGTTTACCTCACATTACTTTTTTAAAGTAAGCCGTGTTCGGTGACTTTCAGTTAGCGGGTGCAAAAGTAAGCATCTTTTTTAAACTAACAAGTAAATTTTAAAATATTTTTGAATTTATTTTTAATTCCTCGTTTCTCAGTTTTTCAATGTGCTTTTCCTCTCTTGCGGGGTGCAAATATAGAAATCTTTTTTCTCCCAATCCAAATAAAAACTCAACCTTTTTTGGACTTTTTTTTAAACCACTGATAACATGATTCTTGTAACCTATCTTTTTACAAATCTTTACAAATACAAAACAAAAGTTAACTGTTTAGCCCCGATTGAAGAGGCTACCGCGTAGCCCATAAAGCGGGAATGCAGCCAGCAAATAAAGCCCGAGCCTTTCGCTACTGAATATACTTTATCATTATACTATATATATATTGTGTGTATTTTGTTAAACTACTATATTTGCAGTCCATAAAATTTAAGGAATGATAAAGATTACACTACCAGACGGTTCGATTAAGGAGTTTGCCAACGGCTCTACTCCGATGGATGTTGCTAAGAGCATCAGTGAAGGATTAGCGCGAAATGTAATTTCGGCTGCTTTTAATGGTACAACTATTGAAACAGCCACCTCGTTGACAACCGATGGTTCACTTATATTATATACGTGGAATGACGCAGCAGGCAAAAAAGCTTTCTGGCATTCGACTTCGCATGTTATGGCACAAGCTCTTGAGGAACTGTATCCGGGGATTAAATTAACCTTAGGTCCAGCCATCGATAACGGTTTTTATTACGATGTAGATTTTGGTGACCAAAAGATAGTAGAAGCCGATTTTAAAAAAATTGAAGATCGCGTATTGGAAATCTCAAGAGAGAAGCACGAATTTAAAATGCGTCCGGTTTCAAAAGCGGAAGCTTTAGAGATTTACAAAAACAATGAATATAAAACTGAGTTGATTTCGAATTTAGAGGATGGTACTATTACTTTTTGTGACCATTCTAATTTCTTTGATTTGTGTCGCGGCGGGCACATTCCGAATACCGGAATCATCAAAGCGATGAAAATCATGAGTGTTGCCGGCGCTTACTGGCGTGGTGACGAAAAGAACAAACAGTTGACTCGTGTTTACGGGATTTCGTTTCCTAAACAAAAAGATTTAACAGATTACCTTGAATTATTGGAAGAAGCCAAACGCAGAGACCACAGAAAACTGGGTAAAGAATTAGAGTTATTTGCCTTTTCACAAAAAGTAGGGCAAGGTTTACCGTTGTGGTTACCGAAAGGCGCAGCTTTGCGCGACAGATTAGAGCAATTTTTGAAAAGAGCACAGAAAAAAGCCGGTTATGAGCAAGTTGTTACACCACATATAGGACAAAAAGAATTGTATGTGACTTCAGGTCACTATGCCAAATATGGTGCTGATAGTTTCCAACCGATTCATACACCTGCCGAGGGAGAAGAGTTCTTGTTAAAACCTATGAACTGTCCACATCACTGTGAGATATACAACAACAAACCTTGGTCGTACAAAGATTTACCTAAGCGTTATGCTGAATTCGGAACGGTTTATCGTTATGAGCAAAGCGGTGAGTTACACGGTTTGACACGCGTTCGCGGATTTACGCAAGATGACGCACATATTTTCTGTACCCCTGATCAATTGGACAGCGAGTTTAAAAAAGTAATCGACTTAGTCCTTTATGTATTCGGATCTCTAGGATTTGAAAACTTTACCGCTCAAGTTTCGGTTCGTGATTTAGACAATCCGGACAAATATATAGGTAGCGTTGAAAACTGGGAAAAAGCAGAAAACGCCATCATCAGCGCTGCACGCGATAAAGGATTGAACTATATTATTGAAAGTGGTGAAGCCGCATTTTACGGCCCGAAATTGGATTTCATGGTAAAAGACGCCTTAGGCAGACAATGGCAATTAGGAACCATTCAGGTAGACTACAATTTGCCGGAGCGTTTTGAACTGACTTACAAAGGGGCCGACGACAAGCTTCATCGTCCGGTAATGATTCACCGAGCACCGTTTGGCTCAATGGAACGTTTTATCGCTATTTTACTGGAACACACTGCCGGAAACTTCCCATTATGGTTGATGCCTGAACAAGCTATTATATTGTCTTTGAGCGAGAAATATGAAAATTATGCGAAAAAAGTTTTAGAATTGCTGGAAATTCACGAAATTCGCGCCCTAATTGACAACCGCAACGAGACGATTGGTAAAAAAATAAGAGATGCGGAAGTTCAAAAAATGCCGTTTATGTTGATTGTAGGAGAAGAAGAAGAGAAAAACGGAACCATTTCTGTTCGTCGTCACGGACAAGAAGGAAAAGGCAATATCACGATTACCATTGAAGAATTTGCCAAGATTGTATCGGAAGAGATTGCCAAAACATTAAAAACATTTGAAGTTTAACTAAAATTATAGAGCCATAGCAATTAGAAACAACAGAGGTTACCAACCTAGAGAAGAGAAAAAAGCAGCACACCGTATTAACGAGTTAATTCGAGTGCCTGAAGTTCGATTAGTAGGTGAAAATATTGAGCCGGGAGTTTACAAAACTTCTGAAGCGCTTCGATTAGCGGAACAATTTGAAGTGGATTTGGTGGAAATTTCCCCGAATGCCGAACCACCGGTTTGCAAACTGATGGATTACGGTAAATTCATTTATCAGCAAAAGAAACGTGAAAAAGAATTAAAAGCAAAATCAACTCAAATTACCGTTAAAGAGATTCGTTTCGGACCTCAGACTGACGAGCATGATTATGAGTTTAAGAGAAAAAATGCTGAAAAGTTCTTAAAAGAAGGTTCAAAATTAAAAGCTTTTGTATTCTTTAAAGGTCGTTCTATCATTTATAAAGAACAAGGACAAATTTTATTGTTGCGTTTAGCACAAGATTTGGAAGAGTTCGGTAAAGTGGAAGCCTTACCGGTATTAGAAGGAAAGCGCATGATTATGTTCATCGCACCTAAGAAAAAAAGCAAATAAATTACTAAGTGCCTGAGGCACTGAGGTACTGAGAAAAAACCTTAGCTACTTAGCAGCTCCGCTACTTAGCTACTACAAAAAAGTAAGTAAGTTAAATTAAATAAACTAGGAAAAAATGCCTAAAATGAAAACAAAATCCAGTGCTAAGAAGCGATTCAAAGTAACTGGTTCCGGAAAAATCAAGAGAAAACACGCTTTTAAAAGTCACATTTTGACTAAAAAATCTAAAAAGCGTAAACTAGCGTTAACTCACTCTGCTTTGGTTCACCCAACAGATATGAAAAGCGTTAAAGAACAATTAAGAATTATCTAATAGCCCAACAGTTAACCGCTGTAAGCCTTTAGCTTTCTTTAGGTTAAAAATCATTTAATAACCTTGGAGTACGGCTTTAAGTTCCCTTGATTCAATTCGGGACGCCTGCTACAAAAAACACAAAAAATTATGCCAAGATCAGTAAATTCAGTTGCTAAAAGAGCAAGAAGAAAAAAGATAATGAAGCAAGCCAAAGGTTTCTTTGGTAGACGTAAAAACGTTTGGACAGTTGCTAAAAACGCAGTAGAAAAAGCAATGCTTTATGCTTACCGCGACAGAAAGCAAAACAAAAGAAACTTCCGAGCTTTATGGATTCAGCGTATCAACGCCGGAGCTCGTTTGGAAGGAATGAGTTACTCACAATTCATGGGATTAGTTAAGAAAAACGGTATCGAATTGAACCGTAAAGTATTGGCTGATTTAGCTATGAATCACCCGGAAGCTTTCAAAGCTATCGTGAATAAAGTGAAATAAAAACGTTTGTACAACCACGATTTAACTTACTTATAATAGAAATCCCGGCTAGTCCGGGATTTTTTATTGCTATGTTTTGGATAAAAACAAGTTCAACCAATAAAGCCAAGCAGACAAACCCAAATATAGCCACAAAAAAATATTGAAAATGAGTTGATTATTTTTTCCAAGAGGTAGAATTATATCACAATTTGTTTAACTTTGAAAATCCCCGAATTCCATCCTTGAATAAGTAACAATATTTTAAATGCTTTCAATTAAACAGGTATGTTTATGAGTGGAAATATGATTAAAACAAACACTATTGATTATCAGAAGTTGTTTGTTGAATTACCGGGTTTGTACATTATACTATCAACTGACTTAACTATATTAGATGTCAGTGAAAAATTAACCAAAGCAGCGGGAATAGATCGACTGGATATGATAGGAAAAAATTTGTTTGTGGTTTTCCCCGAAAATCCCCATGACAAAACTTCTGACGGACAATCTAATTTAAAATACTCTTTGAATTATGTACTCAACCATAAAACATCACACACTATGGCTGTAGTCCGATACGACGTTAAAAATCCAGAGGGTATATTTGAAGAGCGTTATTGGAGTCCAATTAACAAACCTATTTTAGATGAAAATGGTGAAGTAGACTACATCATACATCGTGTTGAAGAAGTAACCGATTTTGTTCTTTTAACCGAAGAATCAGAAAAAGCATTACAAGAAAACAGTAAACTGGAAAATCAAATAGAACGCATGAAAATTGAAATCATCAAGCGGTCTAAAGAATTAGAGAAAATTAATGCCCAACTTGATGAAAAAGTCATCCTTAGAACACAACATTTAGAAGAAGCAAATAAAACCATCGGAAAGAATGTTGTTGCACTGACCCATCAAAAAAAACAGCTGGAAGATTTTTGCAATATCATCTCTCATAATTTAAGAGCACCGCTGGTTAATATTTCAATGCTTGTTGAAATGGTAGCCGAAAATTCTATCAACGATGAAAACATTATTTTTTTGGAGAAGTTAGACAAAGCTGCCAAAAACCTAAACGAGACCTTTAATGAACTCGTTGAATCTATACAAATTACACAAGACACTGAGATCCCTCATGAAGAAATTGAGCTCGAAAGTTTTACAACCGGCATCATTGATAGTTTACATGGAGAAATCAACAAAACACAAGCAACTGTTGAAATGGACTTTAGCAAAGCACCAAAAGTATGTTACCCGCTAAACTACATGAGAAGCATCTTGCAAAATTTAATCAGCAACTCCTTGAAATATTCTTCTCCTGAAAGAAGACCAATTATCAAAATCAATTCAAAAATAAAAAATGACAGTGTCATCATTAGTATTTCTGACAATGGTTTGGGATTAGACCTCAATAAACACAGTGAAAATTTATTCAAAATCAGAAAAGTATTCCACGATCACCCGGCGGCTAAAGGATTTGGGCTGTTCATTACTAAATCACAAGTGACAGCCTTGGGCGGCAAAATTTGGGTAGAAAGCGAACCCAATGTAGGAAGTACTTTTCACGTAGAACTTATCAACCAATAATATGAAATCACCCAGTAACATCATGCTAGTTGATGATGATGAAATTTTTACTTACATCATCAAAAAAATCATTGAAGAATCCGATATTGCCGAACAAATCAATATATTCAGTAACGGTAGAGATGCAATCAATTACCTTTCGGAGGTTGCCACTGAAGAATCACTTTTGCCTAAAGTTATTTTTCTCGATTTAAACATGCCTCTGTTGGATGGATGGGGATTTTTGGACGAATACATCCGTTTAAAACCTAAATTGTGTAAAAAAATCAATTTATATGTTATCACTTCCTCTGTATCTACTTATGATCATCAAAAATCTAAAGATTACAGTGATATTACCGATTTCATTGTGAAACCTTTAGCCAAAGAAAAATTCATCGCCATTATCAAAAAAATGTCAAACGGGTAATCCAGCTGCCCCTATTACAGTACTTCTCACTAGTTAAAAAAATCTTAACTTTCCTATAAATCTACAAATTAGTATTAATTTGCTAAGGATTTAACATTAACTATTCATCAATACATTTAACGAACCTTATGAACAAAATCAGACTCTCACTATTTTTCTCGATGGCGTTTTTGTTGTGCTCCGGAGTGTCAACAGCTCAAGACAAATCAGATCGCAAAAAGAAAAATAAAAAGGAATTGGCTACAACCAAAACAGATTCCGTAAAAGAAAAAAAAGCTCCAAAACTTTCTATAACTGACAAAGTTAAAAGCTGTAAAAAAACCGAAGGATTATTTACCATTTACCAAGATACAGTAACCGGAAGTATCCAACTTTACATCAAGAAAAGTCAGCTGGACAAAGAATTCATTTACCAAAGTTACTCTATGAATGGCCCAACAACCTTGGGATTGAACCAAAGCATGCACCGAGCCACCAACGTTTTCAATATTAAAAAAGCCAATGATAAAATTGAATTTGGTTTGGTAAATACCAACTTCTATTACGACAAAAATAATGCTGTAAGCAAAACAGCAGGAACCGACATTGCTGAAGCGATTTTCTTAGCCGAAAAAATTGTAGCTAAAGACAGCACCGGATATTTGATTGCTGCCGATGGTTTGTTTTTGAGTGAAAAATTAGACCCTGTAAAACCTATCATGCCACCGGGAATTCCACCGGGCGCTGTTTTCAACTTAGGAAATTTCAATTCGGCCAAATCAAAATACCATAGCATTCGATCGTATCCGAACAATACCGACATCACAGTAGACTTGGCTTATGATAATCCGGCACCTCTGAATGGTGGTGGTGAAGATATAACTGACGCTCGTTATGTTCGCGTTCGCATCCAACACTCTTTCCTAGAAGTGCCTGTAAACCAGTTCAAACCAAGAAGAGATGATCCGCGCATTGGTTATTTCGGGCAAACAGTAACCGATTTAACAAGTGTAAAAGCCACTCCATACAAAGACATTATCAACCGTTGGTATCTAACCAAAAAAGATCCCAATGCTGCCATTAGCGAACCGGTAGAACCAATTGTTTGGTGGATTGAAAATACTACACCATTGGAATACCGTCAAACCGTTATGGAAGCCGGAAACAAATGGAACGAAGCTTTTGAAAAAGCCGGATTCAAAAACGCAGTGGTGATGAAAATCCAACCCGATGATGCCGACTGGGATGCGGGAGATATACGTTATAACGTTATCCGCTGGGTATCTTCTGCTTATCCGAGTTATGGCGCTATCGGACCAAGTTTTGCGAATCCGAGAACCGGACAAATTTTAGGTTCCGATATCACCATCGAATGGTATTCCGGAAGCAGCACGCCCACTATGGACGAATTGTTTTCCTTTAAAAACGAAGGTGCAAGCGAAGCCTTAAATACACATTTCCATAAAGACGGTACGACCTGTACCTTAGCCAATGAATTGAAAAACCAATTCTTAATGGGAACCACTTTTGCCGAAGTCAATTCGGAAGATCCTAAAACCATTTCCAGAGCGCACAAAGAATTTTTGTACTATTTGGTATTACACGAAATGGGACATACTTTGGGCTTAAACCACAATATGAAATCGAGTCAAATGTTAAGTCCGGCCGACTTACACAACACTGCCATCACCGAAAAAATCGGCTTGATTGGTTCGGTAATGGATTATCCGGCCATCAACTTGGCATTGGACAAGACCAAACAAGGAAACTTCTACACCACCAAACCGGGACCATACGATTTATGGGCTATTGAATTTGGCTACAAAGAATTTGACGAAAAAACAGAAGAAGCTGAATTGCAAAAAATCTTAAGTAGAAGCACTGACCCGAGTTTAGCTTTCGGTAATGATGCCGACGATATGAGATCACCGGGTAAAGCCATCGACCCAAGAGTGATGGTAAATGACTTAAGTAGCGATGCCATAGGAAATGCTGAAGAACGTTTCAAAATTGTAAACAGCGTAATGCCTAAATTAAAAGGCAAATACAGTAAAAACGGTGAGAGTTATGCCGAATTAAGAAGTCGTTTTAACATGCTTAACGGACAAAGAAGAAATATGGCTGCTGTGGTTAGTCGTTATGTAGGCGGTGTATTTATCGACCGTAGTTTTGTGGGTCAAAACACCACTGCTAAACCATTCACTCCGGTTTCTAAAGCACAACAAAAAAGAGCTATTGAAGTTTTGAACAAATATGTTTTAGCGCCTAATGCTTTCGATGCTGATGCCTCTTTGTATCCTTACTTGCAAATGCAAAGACGAGGATTCAGCTTTTTCTCCTCTACTGAAGATCCGAAATTGAATGCGATTTATCAATCTATTCAAACCGATGCGACTTTGGGTCACATCTTACATCCTACTACATTACAAAGAATCTCAAACACAAGCTTATATGGCAATACTTATTCGGTAGCCGAAGTAATGACCGATTTAACGAACTGTATTTTCAAAGCAGATTTAGTAGGTAAAGTCAACATGCACCGTCAATACTTACAGACTTACTTTGTAAAAGAAGTGATTGAAATTGCCGATGTAAACAGTCCGAGAAACCGTCATGATGATATTTCGAGAGCTGCCGCTCGTCAAACTTTGAAGAAAATCAAATTGATGTTGGCTACCGCCACTTCTGCCGACGAGAGCACCAGAGCACACAGAAACTACCTCAGTTTCTTAATAGATAACGCCTTGGCTATCAAATAAGCGTAATACACCTAAAACAAAAATCCCAATCATCAGATTGGGATTTTTTTATGCAAATAATTTAAAATCTAATTAAAAACTTCTTCGTTCTCTCCGTCAAAGCTGGCAAAAACCATACTCGGATGTGAATCCTGATGAAATATATTTCCTTTGCTGTCGATAGCAATCGCACCGGCAAAACCATCAAAAGGCTTGAGTTCGTTGAACGTTTTTTCAAAAGCTTGTTCCAAAGTAAAACCATCGGTAACACGAGTAACTATTTTCGCCGCAACAGCACCGCTAACGATATCCTCACCAACACCCGTTAAACTAACCCCGCAAAATTCATTGGCGTAATTTCCGGCTACTGTAGCCGAATCAGAAATCCTACCCGGAATTTCAAATCCTTTTCCTCCGGTTGATGTAGCTACGGCAATTTTTCCATTAGCATCCAATGCCACACAACCAACCGTTCCTAATCCTTTGGAAGCTACTTTGGCTTCATACTCGACACGGCGTTGTGGAATTTCAGTAGAAAACTTTTCAAATCCGTTTTGGCGAGCGAAATTCGTAGCACCGCTTCCGCCCAATACTTTATCGTCATAATCCAACAACACTTGGGCGACTTGTACCGGATTCTTCACTTCTTCAATGTTAATAACACCACTCATTTTAAGAGTCGAACCATCCATTAATGAAGCACTCATGCGAATTTTACCATCACTTTGAATTTGGGAACCAATGCCGGCATTGAACAAAGCATCGTCTTCCAATTGCGAAACCGCATACACTACCGTTTCCAAAGCTGAATGGCTTTGCAAATAAGCATACGAGTCTTTTACAATGCGCAATAAAGCTTGTTGCTTGGCGATTTTGGTTTCAAGATTGGTAGAAGATTCAGAGAAAAAACCGCCGTGGATGATTATTTTCATTTTGAGATATTAGATATTAGATTTCAAATATCAAATATGCTTGAGTTTCAATTCATATTTAATATCTAAAATTTGATATTTAAAATTTAAACGTATTGTGAAGATTTGATCGTCATTTTAAATGTATCCAAATCGAAAGTGTCGTTTTTACTCATCACATGAGTCACCAAATGATTGATAGAGATGGGTTGACCGAGTTCTACTTGGGTTAAATTGGTGTCTTTAATCTCACGCCCGTCAACCAAAATCACCAAACCGGAACCCAAAGCTTCCATTTGGCGACCGTTAGTAATTAACAAACCGGTGTCTTCTCCCAATCCAATCCCTAACACTTTCGGATTGCCGACAACAGCTTGAAACAAACGACCGATACGCCCTCTTTGTACAAAATGGGTGTCAATTACCACGTCGTCAATCAAGCCTAAACCGGACGTAATTTTAACTTCTCCCTTCAGCAAAGCTTCATGACTGCTGCCTTGGTAAATCATATTATTGGAAGCCGCTGCAGCACCGGCAGAAGTTCCGGCGTACACAAAATCTTCGTTTCGGTATTTGCTGATTAACAAATCATCAAAAGGAGTTCCCCCCAAAATAGAAGTCAATCGCAACTGATCACCACCGGTAAACATGACCACATCAGCAGCTTTCAATCGGTTTAAAATGTCAGCTTCCGAGGCTTGTTCTCTTCTTTCAATGTGTAATACATCAACATTGTGAGCGCCTAAATAATTGAAGGCTTTCACGTATTCCGGACCAATTTCACGCGGGATTTTGGAAGCCGTAGTAATCACTTCAATTCTCGACGCTTCTTTATTTTTAGATTCTTTGATGATGCGTTTTAAAATACCTTCTTCAAAGAAATTCAAATTCTGTGGAGCACTCTTGTCCAAATCGGTTTCCGTAAAACTACCTTTGTCAACCGCACCGCCTATAATGATTAGTTTGCCTTGTATATTCATGTCGGTAAAATTAGGAAAAACTTAAAACTTACCAACCCTTTTTCTGTTTTTTAGAGCCAATTTATCAACGAACTTATCAAGAAACGGTATTGGCAAATTGTGTTATATTTGTGCTATGGAAACCAATCAAACCCGTATCAATAAATTCCTGTCCGAGAGCGGTTATTGTTCCCGTCGTGAAGCCGACAAATTATTGGAACAAGGTCGTATTACCATCAATGGAAAAGTTCCTGAATTGGGCACTAAAGTTTCGGCAGATGACGAAATTAGAGTAGATGGAAAACTCATTTTGGAAAAAAGGGAAAAACCCGTTTATTTGGCTTTCAACAAACCGGTTGGGATTGAATGCACTACTAACCGAAAAGTACGCGATAATATTGTGGATTACATCAATTATCCCAAGCGAATTTTTCCTATCGGTCGTTTAGACAAAGCCAGTGAAGGCTTGATCTTTATGACAGATGACGGCGATATCGTAAACAAAATTCTCCGCGCCCGAAACAATCACGAAAAAGAATACATCGTTACGGTGAATCGACCGATTACCGACCGGTTCATAGAACGCATGAGCAACGGCGTTCCGATTTTAGACACTGTAACCCGAAAATGTAAGGTTGAACAAATCAGCAAATACGTTTTCCGTATCATATTAACCCAAGGCTTAAACCGTCAAATTCGCCGTATGTGCGAATATTTAGGATATGAAGTTACAGCCTTAAAAAGAATCCGAATCATCAATATTTCATTAGACGTTCACGTAGGTCGTTATCGAGAATTAACCGATGCCGAGATTAAACAATTGTACCAACTCATCGCTCCATCGAGTAAGACCGAAGAAGCGAGTTTGCCTAAACCAAAATCCAATTTCAATAGCAATAACAATTTCAACAACAAACGCTAAATGCTAAAGACCATTTTATACATAGCTTTAGGCGGCGCTATCGGAAGTGTGCTACGCTTTTTGACTACCGTATTGGTGTCTAAATTTTGGGCCAATCATTTTCCGTTGGCTACTTTTTTGGCCAATGTAGTCGGTTGTTTTTTAATTGGATTGTTTATGGGAATTTTAGACAAAAACCAATTAACCGATAGCAACCTGAAATGGTTTTTAATAACCGGTTTCTGCGGCGGTTATACTACATTTTCCACCTTTGGATGGGAGAACTACAACTTGTTTCAAAATCAAAATTCTCTGTTGGCTTTCGGCTATATCGGCTTGAGTATTTTAATCGGACTTTTTGCCGTTTGGCTCGGACTTTTTGTAACCAAATAAACGCCGTTTACTGAAAAAAATGTAACTTCGCCCTCTATGAAAAAAGAAGACATTTCGGCCATCAAAGAATTATTGGCTACGCCTAAAAAAATTGCTGTCATTCCACATCGAAGCCCTGATGGCGATGCCATGGGCTCTACTTTGGCACTCTATCATTTTTTGTTAAAATTGAACCACCAACCTACGGTGATTGCTCCTAATGATTTTCCAAATTTCTTAGCTTGGTTACCCGGTGCTGAAACGGTAAAGATCTATGAAAATGACAAAGCCAATTGCGCCCAAATCATACAAGAAGCTGAATTGGTTTTTACCTTAGATTTTAACGCTTTGCATCGAACAGGCGAAATGGAACATGTATTGAATAAAGTGACTGTTCCCATGATTATGATAGACCATCATCAGAAACCTGATAGTTATGCCGCTTATACTTATTCGGATACGGCTTTTGGTTCCACTTGTGAAATGGTGTACAATTTTATTGATTTTTTAGGCCAAAAAGAACTAATCGACACCACTATTGCCACCTGTATTTACACCGGAATCACCACTGATTCAGGTTCGTTTCGCTTTCCTTCCACTACAGGCAATACGCATCGCATAGTAGCGGAACTGATTGACTTAGGTATCAACAACAGTGAAATTCACAATTTGTTGTTCGATAACAATTCGTATAATCGTTTACAGCTATTGGGCCGCGCTTTGCAAAACATGAAAGTATTACCGCAATTCAACACGTCTTACATCACGTTATCGCAAAAAGAACTTGATGAATTCCACTATGAAAAAGGCGATACCGAAGGCATAGTGAATTATGGCTTAACCATCAAAGGCATCCATTTTACCGCCATTTTTATAGAACACCGAGACGAAAACATCATCAAAATATCGTTCCGCTCTCAAGGCAATTTTGATGTCAATCAGTTTGCGCGCGACCATTTTAACGGTGGCGGACACATTAACGCAGCCGGCGGAAAATCGTATGAGAGCTTGGCTGAAACTGTGAAAAAATTTGAACAACTAATTTCGAAAACAACCATTTAAATATGAAAAACGCCTCAAAAATAACCGCTATATTGCTTGTTTTGGTGAGTTTTATCAGTTGCAAACAACAACAAGCCCGAATGCCGGTGTCTCGTTCTTCGGGGACATTTATGAAAGAGTCGGTAGAACGCAACAAAAAGCTCGTAGCCGGTGAAGAAGCGCAAATCGATTCTATCATCAAAAGCAATCCGAAGATTAAATACATTGCTTCCAAAAAAGGATATTGGTATCATTATGAAATCCGCAATGAAAAAGACACGCTTCGCCCTAAAAAAGGAGATGTGGCTTCATTTGATTACGAAATCAAAGACTTTGAGGGTAATGTAGTGTACTCTGAAGTGGAATTGAGAACGCAAACCTATGTGGTAGACAAACAAAACATTATGATGGGCTTACGCGACGGTATCAAACTCATGCGCAAAAACGAAAAAGTATCTTTCTTATTTCCATCTCACATGGCCTATGGCTATCATGGCGATAACAAACGTATCGGATCCAATCAACCACTAATTTGCACGGTAACTCTGCACGATTTTAAGCCTGAAACCAAATTAAAAACTGAAAATTAATTGCACTCATGATCAAGAAACTTTTATTATTGACGCTCGTTTCCATTGCTTTTACTTCTTGTAAAGACGAGCATAAAAATTTAAAAGACGGACTATACGCCGAAATTGAAACTTCAAAAGGAAATATAATAGTTGAACTCAATTATAAAAAAGCGCCGATTACTGTGGCCAATTTTGTAACCTTGGCCGAAGGTAAAAATAACTTTGTAACACCCGATTTAAAAGGCAAACCCTTTTTCGACGGCTTGTTGTTTCACCGTGTTATCCCCAATTTTATGATACAAACCGGTGATCCAATCGGTAACGGTTCGGGAGATGCGGGCTATAAATGCAAAGATGAGTTCACCGATTTGAAGCATGACAAACCGGGCGTATTGTCGATGGCGAATTCAGGTCCGAATACCAACAGCAGTCAGTTTTTCATTACCCATGAAGAAACTCCTTGGTTGGATGGCAAACATTCGGTTTTTGGACAAGTAATAGAAGGCCAAGATGTTGTTAATGCCATTGTTCAAGGCGATATGATGAACAGCGTTACCATCATCCGAAAAGGCGAAGATGTGAAAAAGTTTGATGCCGTAAAGGTATTTAATGATTACTTCAAAGAAGAAGTAGAAAATCAAAAAAAACAAGCTTTAATTGATGCGGAGAACAAACGCATATACGACCAAAAATACAAAGCGGTAAAAGAACAAAAAGCGATGTATTTCAATAAACTAAAGGAAAGCGCCACCAAAACCGGCAGTGGATTTAAATTCAAAATCCTTAAAACCACCAACGGGAATAAACCTAAAGATGGTGCTATGATTTATATGAATTACTCCGGTTTTTTAGAAGACGGTACACTTTTTGACACCAGCGATCCGGAGGTAGCCAAACAATTTGGTATGTTTGATGAGCAAAGAGCCATGCAAAACGGCTACTCGAGTTTGCCCTACCAAATGGGCTCTAACAAACTCATTCCGGGATTTGTAGAAGGTGTAAACAAATTAAAATTCGGCGAAAAAGCGGTATTTTTCATTCCGAGTAATTTAGGTTACGGAGAACAAGGCGCCGGAAACGTTGTACCACCTAATGCCAATCTGATTTTTGAAGTAGAACTATTAAATAAATAAACCACATTAACCATGAAAATGAAAATCACCATGCTGTGTTTGCTTGTAGCCGGATTGACCAACGGCTTCGCACAAGTTAAAAAAACCGCAGCACCTAAAGGAAAAGCTCCGGTAGCCGTAAAAAAGACGGTTGCTCCTACTCCTACAAATACCAGCAACGAAGGTATTTTTGCTGAAATCGATACCGATAAAGGAAAAATCGTCATTCAGTTGGAATACAAAAAAACGCCTATCACAGTAGCCAATTTCATTTCATTGGCTGAAGGCACTAATGCTTCGGTAACCGATGAAAAATTAAAAGGCAAACCTTTTTATAATGGACTTAAATTTCACAGAGTTATTGCCGATTTCATGATTCAAGGAGGTGATCCTGCCGGTAACGGTTCTGGTGGTCCGGGTTATGCTTTTAAAGATGAGATTGTAGCCGATTTAAAACACAACCGCGCGGGCGTTTTATCCATGGCCAATTCAGGTCCTAAAACCAACGGTTCTCAATTTTTTATAACCCACAAAGACACACCTTGGTTAGATGGAAAACATACCGTTTTCGGTTTTGTAACTAAAGGTCAAGAGGTAGTTAATGCGATTAAGCAAGATGATGTAATTAAAAAAGTAACCATTGTTCGTAAAGGTGCTGAAGCTCAAAAATTCAACGCTACGAAAGTTTTTGCAGATTATATGGCCAACAAAGCAGCCGATGACGCTAAAGAAGCGGCTATTGTTGCCGAAAACAAAAGAAAGCAAGAAGAATTAGAAAAGCAGAAGAAAGAACAATACAATGCCACTTACGGACCGGTAATGAAAGCCAAAAGTAATGCTTTGGCAGAAGCTAAAGTATCGGCAACCGAAACGGCTTCAGGTTTAAAATACAAAGTTTTACAAACCGGAAACGGCAAAAAACCTACTGAAGGTGCAACAGTTTATATTCACTACGCCGGTTATTTAGAAGACGGAAGTTTGTTCGACAGCAGTTATGAAATCGTTAGCAAAGAGTTTGGTAAATTCGACGAGAACAGAGCCAAACAAAACGGCTATCAACCGTTCCCTTTCCAATACGGCAGAAAAGACGGTTTGATTCCCGGATTCTTAGAAGGATTAAACTTGATGAATTTCGGAGATAAATATTTGATTTTTATTCCTTCGAAATTGGGCTACGGTGAAAGAGGAGCCGGAAACGTGATTCCGCCAAACGCCAATATCATTTTTGAAATTGAATTATTTGAATCGATTCCAACGAAATAATAAAAAAAGAGTCTCAAAATTGAGACTCTTTTTTTTATTCCTTTTTATGCATAAACAAATAATACACCGGAATGCCTAAGGCTACAATCACCAATCCTAAACCGGTATTGACTGTATCATAAATCAACAATGATACGCAAATGGCAGCGGTTAAAACAATATACAAAGCCGGAATAACCGGATAACCGAAAGCTTTGTATGGTCTTTCGGCATTTGGTTCTTTCTTTCTAAGGATAAAAATACCATAGATAGTCAGTATGTAAAACAACAACGAAGCAAAAGTGGCGTAGGTCAACAAATCGCCATACTTTCCGGAGATACACAATATACAAGCCCAAATACATTGAAACCAAAGTGCTTTTTCCGGAACATCGAACTTGTTCAATTCGCCTGCTTTTTTGAAAAACAAATTGTCTTTAGCCATCGCATAAAACAAACGACCGCCGGATAAAACCAAACCGCTGTTACAGCCAAAAGTAGACACCATAATCAAAGCTGCCATTACAAAAACGCCTATATTGCCCATAATCATATTGGCCGCTGCCGCACCTACTCTATCTTGAGCGGCAAACATAATTCCGTTTTCCACTACAGAACCTTCCGGCGATCCGTTTAAGGGTAATAAGGCTAAGTAAGCGATGTTCGCTAAAATATAAATTACAGTTACGATTAACGTTCCTAAAAACAAACTTCTCGGAATATTTTTCTTCGGATCTTTAATTTCTCCGGCAATAAAAGTTACATTGTTCCAAGCATCACTGGAAAATAATGAGTTGATGATGGTGGCACCAATAGCGCCTACTAAAGCCACTCCGGTCAGTTTGGTTACTGTAACCGTTTGGGTGGTTTCATCCAAAACCGTTTTGCTGGCTTCCCAAGTGTTGTTGAAATTATTCGAAAACGTATCGGTGCTGAAACCTATGTACAACCCGAAACCAATGAGTGCAAATAGTGCGATGAGTTTCGCCGAGGTAAAAACCAGCTGTATGACTTTACCGTTTTTTACGCCTTTGGTATTGATATACGTGAGCAACACCACGCTTGCCATCGCTAAAACCTGACTGTTTTTGAAAACAAAACCATCGCCTATTCGAAAGATTTCCTCTTGTAATACCGAAAAGAATACGGCGGTATAATTGGCAAAAGTTACGGCCACAGCAGCGATTACCCCGGTTTGAATCACCGTAAAAACGGTCCAGCCGTAGAGAAAAGAAGCCAACTTTCCGTAAGCGCGTTGGATGTAAACAAACTGTCCGCCGGCGGTTGGCATCATTCCGGCTAATTCTCCATAACTTAAGGCAGCCGACATGGTCAACAAACCGGTAATAAGCCAAGTGATTAAAATCCAGGCAGCGGAACCTAAATCGCGCGCCATGTAAACAGTTACTACAAAAATACCGGATCCTATCATGGAACCGGCAACTATACTGGTGGCATCTATTAGCCCGAGTGAGCGTTTTAATTCTTTTTGTTCTGACATAAGGTTGGTTTAGTGGTTAGTTTTTTCAAATATAGTGAAATAGATGAAAGGGGAAAGGAATAAGGTATAAGTCAAAAATCTAACTTCTATATGCTGATTTCTACAACTTTTTTGCTTCTTCCCAAAAAACGTCCATTTCGGCTAAAGTCATATCCGCTAAAGGTTTACCTAACTCAGCGGCTTTACTTTCCAGATACATGAATCGTTTGATGAATTTTTTATTGGTGCGTTCCAAAGCGTCTTCCGGGTTGACTTTTAGGAATCGGGCGTAATTAATCATGGAGAATAAGACATCACCAAACTCACTTTCTATTTTGTCTTGATTACCACTGTTTACCTCAACTTGCAATTCGTTTAACTCTTCCTGCACTTTGTCCCAAACCTGATGCGGTTCTTCCCAATCAAAGCCTACGCCTTTCACTTTATCTTGAATGCGGCTGGCTTTAACCAAAGCAGGCAAACTTTTCGGCACGCCTTCAAGCACCGATTTCTTGCCTTCTTTGAGTTTGAGTTTTTCCCAGTTCTGCTTGACTTCTTCTTCATTAGCCACTACCACATCGCCATAAATGTGCGGATGTCTGTCGATGAGTTTGTCACAAATACCGTTGGCCACATCGGCTATATCAAAATCGTTGGTTTCGCTCCCTATTTTGGCATAAAAAACAATATGCAAAAGCAAATCGCCCAACTCTTTCTTGATTTCGGGCAAATCGTTATCTAAAATCGCATCACCCAATTCGTAGGTTTCTTCTATGGTTAGATGGCGTAAACTCTCGAGGGTTTGCTTTTTATCCCACGGACATTTTTCACGCAAATCATCCATGATGTCTAATAATCGGTTGAAAGCGTCGAGTTGTTGTTGGCGTGTGTTCATTTGGATATTAGATATTAGATTTTAAATATTAGATTTTGAATATTTGAATGCGATATTTAATATTTGATATCTAACATTTAATATTATGGTAGTAAAAATAAAAAATCCTATCATTGGGACGCAACAATAGGATTTGTATTTATGAAGAAGTAATTAACTATTCTTCTTTTTTTGTTTTTTTCGGTGATTTTTTGACTTTGGCTTCTTCTTTTACCTCATTTACCACTTCTTCCTTAATGGCTTCTGCATTGGCTAATTTTGGTTCTTCTTTAGAAACCAAACCTTTGGCTTGAAGGATGTTGTACCAGTTCAACACTTTCTTGATATCGGATGCATAAACGCGGTCTTCATCGTAATCCGGTAAAATTTCTTTGAAATAAGCTATTAATTTTGCATTGTCTTCTTTGTGAGACAGCGCCGGTCCTTCATTTTCTTTAACAGCAATCGATCTCATAATCTCAGCCAACGGTTTTTCTTCGCTGTAAGTATACATCGAAATCTCCGACAGTAAGCTAACATTACTTCGCATTCCCACAGTAATCTTCTTTCCGTCTAATAGGGATTCTGCTAAAAATCCGGAACGGGTTTGTAATTTCAATTCGTATAAACCCGGCTTACCGGCAATAGCTAAAATTTTCTCTACGTTCATTGTTTTAATTTAATTTAGGGCACAAATATATCAAAGTTCAATGGCAAAGTTCAATGGCAATTGTTAATTTTTTAAATTGCTATCGCTTATTGTCATTGCAATTGTTGTTTTAATTATCTTCCTTTTTTATTGGCAAATTTCATCTTGTAATCGGGTCTGGTTTTGCCTTCCATGATGTTTTGCAATTTCTTTTTGATGAGTGTTTTTTTGAGCATCGAAATTTTATCGGTAAACAATATGCCTTCGATGTGATCGTATTCGTGTTGGATAACGCGTGCAATTAAACCATCAAAAACTTCAGTTTTTTTATTGAAATCTTCATCGTAGTACTCTAAGGTGATACGCTCATTTCGGTATACATCTTCACGTACATCGGGGATGCTCAAACAACCTTCGTTAAAACCCCATTCTTCCCCTTCTTCCTTAAGCATTTTAGCGTTGATAAAGGTACGCTTGAATGTTTTTAGTTGTTCTTGTTCTTCTTTAGACAAATCGTCACTGTCGCTGAAAGGTTCGGTATCAATCACAAACAATCTGATGGCTAAACCTACTTGAGGCGCAGCCAATCCAACACCGTAAGCATTGTACATGGTGTCGTACATATTGGCAATAATTTCTTTTAAGTTGGGATAATCCGGAGTAATTTCCGCCCCTACTTGTCTTAAAACCGGCTCACCGTATCCGTAAATGGGAATAATCATTTTGATATTTGATTTTGGAATTGAGAATTCAGATTGATAAATCCGTCTTCTGGTTTTCTAATTTAAAGGAGCAAAAGTAACAAAAATTAAATCATTTTTCGCGAGAGATAATCTTGCAGTAAAATAGTAGCCGCAATTTCATCTACCAGTGCTTTGTTTTGTCGCTGCTTTTTGGAAAGTCCACTGTCAATCATGGTTTGAAAAGCCATTTTCGAGGTAAAACGCTCGTCCACTCTTTCTACTTTCATATCCGGAAAAGTTTGGGTAAAATCGTTTACAAACTTTTCAATAATCGGAGCACTTTCGGAAGGTAATCCATTCATTTGTTTGGGTTCACCAATCAAGACTTTCGACACCGATTCTTTGGCAAAATAATCTTTCAAAAAAGTGAGAGCAGTATCCGAAGGTATGGTAGTCAAACCTGATGCTATGATTTGCAATTCATCGGTAACGGCTATACCGGTTCTTTTGACACCGTAATCTATGGCTACAATTCTGGGCATTGCGATTAATTTATCGGCTCAAAGGTAGCCAAAATGGTGGTTTTGCCCTTCTGAAATTTAAGAATATTATCTTTTATAGTGTAGCGATCGGTTTGTTCAAGCGCTTTGGCAAAACGACTTTCCAGTTCCATACCAGGACAGGCCATACGGGTCATCGCTGCTTTTGAAAAAGATAACCCAAAAGCAGATGGCATTACATAAGTACCGGTAATATTGTTACATCCGGCATAAGCGGTAAACCTTCCGTCGTTAGAGTTTAATTTGATAAAATACTCTTTGTTTCCGGTTTGCTTTACCACTTTTCCGTTCAAGGTCATCAATCGCCATTGGGTTTCGGCTAATGTAGCCTTTCCAACTGCAGGATTTACCTTTTTGATTACCGTTTGAGCTTCCATACGATTGTTAAGATTAACTTTCGGTGCGTTGTTGTGCTCAGCCATATCTGTTTGTACAGCGTTTTCTTGCTTAGACAAAACGTATTGTAAAGCTGATTTTCCGGTAATCAGTTTACCAGACATGTCTAATTGGGTTACTTTATTTTCACCCACAAAATACTGGTTAGGAGCATTTTCAATATCGTTCAAAATGATTTTGATGCCTTTATCATCCCAAGAAAAGGTACCTTTTTGTTCAAAAACTTTATCGCCTTTGCCTAAATAACGGGTTTGGAGTTTATAGGTGTTATTTTCATTGATACAAAGCACTGTCTCTAATCCTTCACAGTCGGCACAAGGCAGAACGCCTTTGTAAGTTCCGATGTAATCCAAAGATTTCTTAGCATTATGGGCTGCTTCTTCAACTATAGAGTCCATTTTGGCTATGGAATCTTGGGCAGAAGACTGGCTTTCTGTTTGCTTTTGACACCCGAAAAAGACAGTACTTAAAGTCACTAAAAGCAAAAACTTTCTTTTCATGAACACGAAATTTATTGGTTATAAAGGTTGGAACAAACTTACTTAATCTGTCACGTTGATAGCATAATTTAACATTTTTTTGATTTGGCGAATTGCGTTGCAACTTTCTAAAAATGAAACTATCTTTGCCACTCATGCCTTTTGGGCCATCATCAAAAAAGTTAAATTCGAAAACATGACTACATTACAAGATACCATCGAAAAAGCTTGGGACAACCGCGCTTTATTACAAGAAGAAACTACAACTAAGGCCATACGCGAAGTGATTGCTCTGTTAGACGCCGGAACCTTGCGCGTTGCCGAACCAACCGCAAACGGATGGCAAGTAAACGAATGGGTTAAGAAAGCCGTTGTAATGTATTTCCCCATCCAAAAAATGGAAACTTGGGAAGCGGGAATCTTTGAATACCACGATAAGATGCTTCTGAAAACCGGTTATGCCGAAAAAGGCATCCGCGTAGTACCTCCGGCAACTGCCCGATATGGCGCTTACATTTCTAAAGGTGTTATTTTGATGCCGAGTTATGTAAATATCGGCGCTTATGTAGATGAGGGAACTATGGTGGATACTTGGGCCACCGTTGGGAGTTGTGCCCAAATCGGAAAAGACGTGCATCTTTCCGGAGGTGTTGGTATTGGTGGCGTTTTAGAACCGCTTCAAGCCGCTCCGGTTATTATAGAAGATGGTGCCTTTATTGGTTCCAGATGTATAGTAGTAGAAGGTGTTCATGTGGGTAAAGAAGCCGTACTGGGCGCTAACGTATGTTTGACAGCCTCAACTAAAATTATAGACGTAACCGGTTCGGAACCGAAAGAATACAAAGGCTTTGTACCCGAGCGTTCCGTAGTGATTCCGGGTAGTTATACCAAATCTTTTGCCGCCGGCGATTACCAAGTGCCTTGTGCTTTGATTATCGGTACTCGCAAACCTTCAACCGATTTAAAAACCTCTCTCAACAATGCGTTAAGAGAATACGACGTTGCTGTTTAATTTTAAATATCAGAGATTAGATTTTAAACCTAAATCTAATATTTGAAATCTAATATCAAATATTCCTTATGAAAGTACTGGTAATACAAATCAAAATGATTGGCGATGTGTTGGCCAGTACGGTCATTTGTGAAACGATTAAAAAAAATCTTCCAAGCGCCGAAGTCCATTATCTGATTCAGAAAAATACTTTTCCTGTGGTTGATAACAATCCGTTTGTTGACAAAGTCATTTTCTTCGAACCACAAGAACACAAAGGATTTCTAAACTTGTACCGTTTCGGGAAAAGCCTGAAGAAAGAGCAATACGACATCGTTATTGACGCTTATGGCAAATGGGACAGCATATTGCCTGCTTATTTCTCAGGGGCAAAAACCATCGTTGGCCATTACAAATGGTACACTACATTTTTCTACACCAAAACGGTAGTTCCTGATGCCGATTGCAATGCGACAGCCAATGCTTATCGCCTATTGCTTTCCAAAACAGCTTTGGGTAAAGAAGTGGAAATGATTTTTCCTCAAATTCATTTACGTGACGAAGAAAAGGAAAAAGCCAAAACAGCTATCCAAGAAAATTGCGACACTTCCAAACCGATTTTTATGATTGGGATTTTAGGTAGCGGGAAAAACAAAAGTTTGCCACCGAAATACATGGCCGAGACTTTAGACCTGATTACAAACACCAAAGACGTTCAATTGCTTTTCAACTATATGCCGAATCAATTGGAGGAAGTCAGAGCTATTTATGATTTGTGCTCACCGGCTACTAAAGCCAAAATCAATTTGGATTTTTATGCCAAAAGTCTGCGTGATTTTATCGCCCTACAATCGCAATGCGATGCGCTGATAGGCAATGAAGGTGGCGCTACCAACATGGCCAAGGCTTTAAATGTGCCTACGTTTACCATCTACGCGCCTTGGATTAACCGAACTTCATGGAATATCAAGGAAGAAACCGGATTTTACGACATCGTACACTTGCGTGATTACCATCCGGAATTGTATCAAAAGCACGCCAAAAACTACAAAGCATTGGCTTTTGAATGGTACGAAAAATTGAAACCGGAATTGTTTGCCGAAAAATTAAAAGCGTTTGTGCTTAGAGTGACGAAGTAAACTTGTCCAAATACCATTGTACTTGTTGTTCCAACCCTTTTTTGAACGTTACTTTCGGTTCGTAACCCAGTAATTTTCTGGCTTTGTCTATTACCGCCGAGGTTTTTTCCTGGTCGCCTTTGCGCGCCGGTTTATGATCGATAATCAACTTTTTATGCATAATTTCTTCTACCAAGTTGATGCCTTCTTGGGTAGTGTGCACTTCATCTGTCCCTAAGTTGATGACTTCCCCGTTCACTTCCTCTTCTTTCCCGATAATAGCCACTAAGCCATCCACGATGTCACCTACATAAGTAAAACTTCTTTCGTGTTTAACACTGCCTTCGAAAAGCGGAAAAGCTTTGTCAGCATACAAATTCTCTATGAGTTTGGTGTACAATTTTTCCGGACGTTCTCTAGGTCCGTAAACAGAATACAAACGAATAGAACAAGCCTTTAACTTACCCAAACGTTGTTGCCCTAAGACCAATTGCTCAGCAGCCAACTTGGTACTGCCGTAGAAAGAGATAGGTTTAGCCGGCACATTTTCATCTACATTGGCCACCAAACCGTACACGGAAGAAGTCGCTATATTGATAAAAGATTTTACATTCGGATTGTACTTGGCTACCGCATCGAGCAAGTTTTGGGTAGCAAAAATATTGTTGGTCACATAATCGCTTAGTGGCGTTTCGGCTGAAATTCCGGGTTGCGCGGCTAAATGATAAATAAAATCATAAGGATTTTGGAAGACCGTTTGCAGGTTGTCATTCAAATCAATTTCGATGACTTCAATACCTTTAGCATTTAAATCGGAGGCATTTAAACGTTTTAAAGTCGGACTGTAATAATCGTTAAAATTATCCAATCCCACTACTTCATGACCTAAATCGCGTAGTTTTTCACAAAGATGTGAGGCAATAAAACCCGCTGCTCCGGTGACTAATATCCTCATAAATTATAGGTTGTCTTTTTTGATACCGTAAGGCGTCCAAACTATTTTTTTGTCTTTTACTTCTTTGCGGATGGCTAAATTAGCCGCTAATGATTCCGGTGTTTTATAGCCACGCGGATGATCTAAATGCAATACGATGGCTTTGTGTCGGATTTGCTTTCCTTTGATGCCGTTATTTTCCAAACGTTCTCCGAATTCTCTATCCGGTCCGCCGTATTTCATGCGCTCATCATAACCGTTAATAGCAATCATGTCTTCACGAAAACCGGAAGAATTACAATTGTTGAACGATGCATTAGTTGGAGAAATAAAATCTAATATGTTAGCCGACAAATCATTCGCACCTATTTTTAAAGCATTCGACAGGTTGAGTTTGTCGATGCTTTTCAGCCATTTTAAGTCGAAACATCTGCCGGAAAGTATATCATCTTTGGCAATTTCTTTACTCAACTTCATAGACAATTTACAATAACCTCCGGAAAGGAATCGGCCTCTTTGGGCGTATTTGGCATGGATTTCCACAAAATCTTTTCGCGGAATACAATCACCGTCAGTCATAATAATGTACTCGTGAGCCGCTTCCATGATCGCCACATTTAAAATTTCCTGACGGCGATAACCTTGGTCTTCGTGCCACAAATGACGTACAGGAACAGGATAATTTTGGGCATAACTATCAATCAATTCCTTGGTTGAAGGTTGGGAACCGTCGTCGGCAATAATCAATTCAAAGTCTTTGTACGTTTGAACACTGTAGCCGATTAATACTTTCTCCAACCATTCTTCGGCATTGTAAGTACTAACAATAACTGATATTTTCATATTGGGTAATTATGTTGCAAAGGTAATTATATTTTCAATTTATCAATCCCATTCTCAATGCGGATTACTTTGTGCTTTTTATTGTAACGTCGTATTTCCATATTGTGCTTTATTTTTTCGGCATTGGCATACCCTCGGGCGTGATCCAAATGCAGGCAAATGGCACTGTACCGAATTTGTTTAGACAACATACCGTTATTAAACATACGCTCGCCTAATTCTCTATCCATACCACCGTAATCCATGGCTTCGTTAAAACCGTTTACCGCCAATATATCTTGCTTGAATCCTGAGGAATTATGGCCATTCCAAGAGCGTTTGGTTGGCGTTATCCAATTCATAAAAGCCGCAAAATATTTGCTATGGGTAAGTTTCGACAATTTAAAATTGGTTTTCAAACCCATTTTCAAAAGCCAGGCTATTTCAAAACATTTTTGATCCAATATGTCTTGATCAGTAATGGATTCGGAAAGAGACATCGGCAATTTAAAATAACCGCCGGAAAGAAAAAAACCAACTTCTTTTTCTCTGAGATGAACAGCAACAAAATCCTTACGCGGAATGCAATCACCATCGGTAAAAAGCAAATAATCGGAACCGGATTGTAAGATGGCTTTGTTCAAGATTCTCGATTTTCGGAACCCTTTATCTTCGTGCCAAACATGCAAAATCGGGTATTTAAATTTTCCTTGAAAAGCGGCAATCACTTCAGCCGTTTTGTTTGTCGAACCATCATCAGCTATAACCACTTCGAAGTCTTTTTCGGTTTGAACAGTGAAGCCCAAAAGTACTTTGCGCAGCCATGCTTCCGAATTGTAAGTAGTGATAATTACTGATAATTTCATTTCATTTTAAAAATGAAAAATACAATTTTAAAGACAACTTAAGCTGATTTTTATTGTATTTTTTTTGAGTTATAATATTGGTAAAAGTAACCAATTGGCTTTTAGACTCAAACAAAATGATTATTTTTGAAAAAAAAATATGATTTTTGAGCATTACCTCATTACCCGATTCAATCTAAAGAATCCCAAGTGGAAGTTCACCAAAAACAATGAATTACTGCTGAATGACCAATGGATGGACGAAAGAATTGACCTTTTTGCTCACTTTTGCCTGCCTTCGGTTGTAGCCCAAACCAATAAGAATTTTAAATGGCTGTTGTATTTTGATATTGATACTTCTGAAAAGCACCGAGCTCAAATTACCAAATTAATCCAACCACATTCTTTTATAGAAGCCCATTACATTGATGGCATGCCGATGTTGGTTGAATCAATCCGCCAATATATTGCTACTAATGTTAAAACAGCCTATCTGATTACTTCCCGCATTGACAACGACGACAGCATCAGCAAACATTTTATCGAGACCATACAATCAAAATTCGATAAACAAGAACACTTGGCCGTGGATGTAACTGCAGGCTACACTTTGAATTTAGCTCCTGTAATGATTGGCAAAAAAGAACATTTGTTCAATCCGTTTATGAGCTTGATTGAAAAAAGTGACCAAGCCAAAACTGTTTGGTATTACGACCACAATATGTGGAAAAAAGAAAAAAACATTATTCACTTATCGCAACCGAGATTGTGGATGTCCAATATACATGAAAAGAATAAAGTAAATGAGTTTGACGGCTACGGTAACGTAAGCTGGGCCAAAGTAAACGAAGATTTCATCCTTTCATCCGAAAAAAATGCTGAAATCGCTGCTGCCGTGATTCCGCAATCAAAATGGCGTTGGTTGAGTTGTAAGAACCAACTTTATGTTAATTTTGGCTTTTATTTAAAACTCATCAAAAAGAAACTAGGACTTTATAAAATCAAATAACACATGAAAATTGTAATTCTCGCAGCCGGTATTGGCTCCCGACTCGGAAATCCGTTTCCAAAACCGCTTACGACGCTCGATGACGGCAAAAGCATCATGGAACGACAAATTGACAACATCACCCAATATTTCGACATCAATGACATTTTCATAGTGGTTGGTTTCAAAAAAGAATTGATTATGGAACGCTTTGATGAAGTGGCTTACGTGTATAATCCGTTATTTGACTGTACCAATACTTCGAAAAGTTTGCTGAAAGTCCTGAAAAAATTCAAAAACGAACCCGTACTTTGGTTCAACGGAGATGTGGTTTTTGATGCCAAATTGTTGTCCGAATTAATGCCCACCATTAAAGAAGACAAATCGTTTGTAGCGGTAAATACCTCAAGAGTTTCCGATGAAGAAGTAAAATATACCTTAACCGACGGTTATATTGACGAGTTATCCAAAGTGGTGAAAAACGGTTTGGGCGAAGCAGTCGGCATCAATTTTATCAGTTCGGGCGATTTACAATCGTTTGTCAATCGTTTGGAAGAAGTAGACGACAACGATTACTTTGAAAGAGGTTTGGAATTGGCCATCCAACGCGACAATTTAAAAATCAAGCCTATAGATATTTCCCAATACGATTGCATTGAAGTAGACTTCAAAGAAGATTTAGCCAACGCCAATCAATTACTGAAAAAATAATGAGAACCGTACTTTTTTGCGAGCATGCTTATGCTTTCGGTATTTTAGAACCGATTGCCGATGCGTTGAAAGCAAAGCAATACGACTATGTTTGGTTTACCACCAAAGCCTTAGCGCCAAAGTTTCCTTTTAAAAACGAACCGCATATCAGCAATATGTCTGAATTGAGAAAGTTTAAAAGTGATTGTCTTTTCATTCCCGGAAACTACTCGCCGTTTTACATCAGAGGTTACAAAGCCCAAGTATTTCATGGCTTGGCCGGTGAGAAAGCTTCCCATTTTAAAGTCAGAGGCTATTTTGATGTTTACCTGACACAAGGCCCGTATTTCACAGAGCGCTTTAACCAAATCAAGGCCAAACACCAAAACTTTGAAGTTATAGAAACCGGCTGGTGCAAACTCGATGTTTACGAAAAAAACAAGCAAAGTTATTTAGCCGAAAAAGCAGAATTACTCCAAAAACACCAAGCCAAAAAGCTACTGGTCTTTGCGCCTACGCACAATGTAAGCATGAATTGTGCGCCGTTTTTAGTAGCTGAATTTGAACAATTGGCCTCTAATAAAGACTATCTGATTGTGGTAAAATTCCACGATTTAACCAAGCCGGAAGTGATGACCACTTATGAGGATTTGGCGAAAAAGCACGACAACATTGTAATGTCGAAAGACCCAAATATCAGCAAACTTATTTACATTGGCGATTTGCTCATCAGTGATACTTCGTCGGTGGTATACGAGTTTATTTTGCTAGACAAGCCGGTGTTGACATTCAAATCTAAGGCTGAAAATATTTTGTGGGATGATGCTAAAGAATACAGCGGTCTAACCGAAAAAGTGGAAGCCAATTTGACCCTTGACGCCTATAAAGACCAAAGAGAAAAAGTAATAGCAGCTTATCATCCTTATCATGACGGCAAATCATCATTACGCATGATTGAAGCCGTAGAGAAAATGATAGCTGAAAAAGGCGTGCCCAAATACCGCAAAATGGGACTTGATCGAATGATAGAATCCCTCAAGATTTTCAATATAAAAAATCGCTAATGAACAACAACGAAGAAGTACACAAAGCGTTTGAAGTCATCCAAAACGGTGGCATCATCCTCTATCCTACCGATACCGTTTGGGGAATAGGCTGTGATGCGACCAATGCAGAAGCCGTCAAAAAAATATACGCCCTTAAACAACGCGAGGAGACCAAGAGTATGATTGTGTTGATGAATGGCGAAAAGATGATGTACAACGTTTTCAAAGACATTCCGGAAGTGGCTTGGCAAATCCTGGATTTATCCGAAAAGCCCACAACTTTAATCCTAGATAATCCGAGAAATGTAGCGGCTAATCTGATAGCCGATGACAAAACCTTGGGCGTCAGAATTGTGAAAGAGCCGTTCTGCTTTAAGTTGATGGAGCGCATGAAAAAACCATTGGTTTCTACTTCTGCTAATATTTCCGGTCAACCCACTCCAAAATCTTTCAAAGAAATCAGCCCCGAAATTATAAACGGTGTAGACTATGTAGTAAATTTGCACCGCGATAAAATTTGCGACAAACCGTCGACAATTATTAAGTTAACGAGTGACAGTCAGGTGAAGATTATTCGCAAGTGAATGTGATTTAAGAATGAAGATTAACGAATTTAGATTGCAGAGTTATCTATTAGATCAAAAATAGACAATCGTTAATCAGCAATCAACAATCAAACAATGAATTACACCAAAGCCTTAAACAATAAAATATTCGAAATCATTTCTAAAGCCTCACAAGAGCTTCAATTGGAAAGCTACGTGATTGGCGGCTTTGTCCGTGATTTTTTACTGCAACGCGATTTTAAAAAAGACATCGACATCGTTGCGGTTGGTTCGGGTATTGATTTAGCATTGAAAGTCTCCGAATTATTGCCTAACAAACCCAAAGTACAAGTTTTTAAAAACTATGGTACCGCCATGTTACGCTACAAAGAAATTGACATCGAATTTGTAGGCGCAAGAAAAGAAAGCTATTCCGAAAACAGTAGAAATCCGTTAGTAGAAACCGGCACTTTAGAAGACGATCAAAACCGACGCGACTTTACAATTAACGCTTTGGCTTTTTCCTTAAACGAACACAACTACGGTGATTTAGTTGATCCTTTTAACGGCTTGACCGATTTACAAAACAAACTCATCAAAACGCCATTGGAACCGAATATCACCTATTCTGATGATCCTTTGCGCATGATGAGAGCGATTCGTTTTGCTACGCAACTGAATTTTACCATCGAAGAAAAATCGCTGCAAGCCATAGCGGATAACAAAGACCGAATCAAAATCATTTCAGGCGAGCGCATTGTAGACGAATTGAATAAAATTCTCGAAACACCGAAACCGTCGATTGGCTTTTTACACTTGTACAAAACGGGCCTATTAGACCTCATTTTACCCGAACTAACGGCGCTCAACAATGTAGAAGAAATCGAAGGTCATACTCATAAAAACAACTTTTACCACACTTTAGAAGTGGTAGACAATATTTGCCCGAATACCGATGATGTATGGTTGCGCTGGGCAGCTTTGTTGCACGACATAGGTAAAGCACCAACCAAACGCTTCAATAAAAAACAAGGTTGGACGTTTCACGGACACGAATTTTTGGGTGGCAAAATGGTCAAAAAAATCTTTGAACGCTTGCACATGCCGTTGAACCACAAAATGAAGTTTGTACAAAAAATGGTGATGTTAAGTTCACGTCCGATTGTATTGTCGGAAGACATCGTAACCGATTCGGCTGTACGGCGATTGGTGTTTGATGCCGGCGAAGATGTAGACAACTTAATGACCTTGTGCGAAGCCGATATCACCACAAAAAATCCGGCCAAGTTTAAAAAATACCACAACAATTTCGACATCGTTCGACGCAAGATAATTGAAGTGGAAGAGCGCGATCATATTCGTAACTTCCAACCACCAATTTCGGGAGAAGAAATTATGGCTATGTTTAATTTACAACCCTCAAGGGAAATAGGTGTTTTAAAAGAAGCTGTAAAAGAAGCCATCTTGGAAGGAGAAATCTCGAACGAATACCAAGCGGCTTATGACTTTGTAGTGGCCAAAGCGGAGAAAATGGGATTGAAAAAAGTGACTGAGTAGCTGAGAAAGCCCATCTTTACAAAAAAATTAATAAACTATTATCATTTGTTTCAGTTAAAGGAATACAAATACATGTTAAATTTGCAACTCAGTTACTTAGCAACTTAGGCACTCAGAAACTAAAAAGACTCAGTAACTCAGCCACTAAGAATATGAAAAAAGATAAATCTGTCATTTACTGGCTACTTTCAGGATGTGTTTTGGTTTTTATTATGGTTGTAGTTGGCGGGATTACTCGCTTAACCAACTCGGGTTTATCCATGACCGATTGGCATTTGGTAACCGACACTTTTCCACCCATGAGTGAGGAAAAATGGGTTCAAGCTTTTGAAGAATACAAGAAATTCCCGGAATACCAAAAAATCAATATCCATAACGATTTTCAGTTAGACGACTATAAATTCATCTATTTTTGGGAATGGTTCCACCGATTCATCGGAAGAATCATCGGTTTGGTTTTCATCATTCCTTTTGTGTACTTTTTAATCAAGAAACGCATTGACAGAGCCACTTTAAACAAATGCTTTATTCTTTTAGGAATGGGCGCTTTACAAGGCTTTTTCGGTTGGTTTATGGTAAAAAGCGGTTTGGTCGATCGTCCGGATGTGAGCCATTTTCGATTGGCTTTACACCTGACTTTTGCCTTTATCACTTTCGCTTATACCCTTTGGGTGGCTTTAGACTTGATATATCCCGAACGAAGAAAAGTTATCGTACCGCTAAAAAAACTAGCTCGTATTACCTTATTCTTCTTGATCGTTCAAATCATTTACGGCGGATTTGTAGCCGGATTGAACGCCGGATTAATTCACAACCACTGGCCATTAATGAGTGACGGACAGTTTTTTCATGAGAGTATCAAATTGGAATACGACAGTTGGTTACTTCGTTTCACCGAAGGTAAAAGTGGCGTACAATTTGTGCACAGAACTATGGCTTATGTAGTTGTAGGATTGATAGTGCTTTTGTTTGTAAAAAGCAAAAAATACAGTCTGAGCACCCAACAACAAAACGGTTTAAAAACCTTGGTTATATTGGTTTTTGTACAATTTGCTTTAGGTGTACTTACTTTACTATACGGTGTTCCGATTTGGTTAGGTTTAACGCATCAGGTAATGGCATTTATCCTGTTAAGCGCCATGACCTATACCTTACACAGATTGAGTAAATAAAAAAGTCCCGAGAAATCGGGACTTTTCATTTATGCTTTTTTCTTAGTTTTTATCGAACAGCCAATGGCTTTTGTTGTGGCCGGACTTGGTTCAGTGCCGTTATCTAAGGCGCGAATGGCATTTTCCAAATATTTCTCTTTTACAGCCGAAGCATCATCAGAATTGTCATCGATGGCACCAATATATTTTACAATTAAATTCTTATCTAACAAAAACACGTGTGGCGTTTTGGTGGCACCGTATTGCGGATAAACCTTTTGACCTTCATCTACCAAGTAAGGAAAAACAAACCCCTTGTCTCGGGCTTTTTCCTGCATTAACTCGAAAGTATCCGCAGGCTGGGCTTCGGGATCATTCGGGTTAATGGCCAATAACACATAACCTTTCGGGGTGTATTTCTTGGCAATGGCATTAATTCGGTCTTCATACTTTACAGCAAACGGACAAGTATTGCAGGTAAACACTACTATAAATCCTTTGGCTTGTTTGTAATCCGCCATGCTGTACATTTTGCCGTCAACCGACTTTAACTTGAAATCGGTGGCTTTGTCTCCGGGTTGGTAGCCATTGGAGACAGTGCTTTCTCCCACAAACAGTGAGCTGAAAAATAAAATAAGTAAGGGTAAAAATTTCATAGTGACTAATTTAGTTATGATTGATAAATGCGTTAACGTAATTGTTAAGTTCAGTAAAGTTATCAAATTCGCGCTCGGCAAACAGTTTTCTTTTTCCGCTGATAATGAGTGTGGCCGGAATGGCTCCCGTCCAAGAAGCGTCAATTTTGTCCAACCAAGCATTGTAATCTTTATCACTCAGCAAAATAACCTCAGCGGTTAACTGCTTTCTATCTATAAATGGTATGAGCTTTTTTTCTAAGTCTTTTTTGCTGTCCAAACTGACCAAAATGACTTTCACTTTAGGATTCTCAGTATGCAATTGCTCAAAATAAGGCAATTCCTTAATGCAAGGCGCGCACCATGTAGCCCAAAAGTTAATCACATAAGTATTATCATTTTCTTTGAGAATTGCTTTTTCAAAAGCATCAAACTTTTCGTAAACTGCAATTTGAGCCGAAAGGTTTGAGTAACCAATCGAAGATAAAACAAAAAACAGAGTAAAGATCAACCTCATACGTTACAATGAAAGGTAACGAAGTTACTAACTTAAGTAACAGATTGAAATGGAGTTAACAAAACTTTACCAACTTTAACAAGCTTACCCCAACCACTCTTTGAAATCGTTCACTCGTTCTCTGGCAACAATAACTTCATCGTCTTTATAAGTTGGCAAAATGACTTTCAATCGGGAATTGCTGTGTAGCTGAATCTCTTTGATGGCCTTCATCGGAATGATGAATTTCCGTGAGATACGGTAAAAAGCATCCGGGTCGAGCTCTGTTTCAAGCTGCTCTAAAGTGGTATCGAGCAAATAATCGCGATTGTCTAAAGTATGGAGGTAAGTCCCTTTATTTTCACTGTAAAAACACTCAACTTCCTCGATATTAATCATTTTAAGTTGTTGTCCCATTTTAATGGTGAAGCGTTTTTTGTATTGTCGGTCGATAGGATTCACCAACATCTTTTTGATGGCTTCAAAATCCAAACCGGAAACCAAACTCTTCTGAAACTGACTTCTGAATTTGGCAATAGCAGTTTCCAAATCCTCTTCGTCTATCGGTTTTAATAAATAATCGATACTATTGAGTTTGAAAGCGCGCAAGGCATATTCATCGTAAGCTGTAGTAAAAATAACGGCGCTTTTGATGTCGATTTTTTCAAAAATTTCAAAAGACAAGCCATCGGACAATTGGATGTCAAGGAAAATCAAATCGGGATGCGTATTCGCATTGAACCAAGCAATCGATTCTTCAACAGAATGCAATAATGTATTGACGGTCAGACCGAGTTTCTCCACTTTGCGTTGGAGTAATCGGGCTGCGGGCTTTTCGTCTTCTATAATAATGATGTTCATGTTTTAAGGTTCTAAGATTATAAGGTTCTAAGGTACTGAGGTCTTTTTACTTAAAACCTAAGCAAATCAGCTCCTTAGCACCTAATTTATTTATTCCCATTTATTGTTTTTCTCTTTCTCCATTAACTCTTTGATTTTCTTGTCTTCCCAATCTTTCCCTAAAATCATAGTAGGCAAAAAGACAGACAAACCATGAGCTGCTAATCCGATGCCCCAAAAAAATGGCGTTGTTAACGTTTTCCATTGAAAATAACTTTCGCCTTCACTTATGCTTTGAGCATTTAAGATAAAAACCATAATGTTTATCACAATATAAACCCCCAAATGAGAATAAAACCCTTTAATTTTTTTAACTCGCTTGGCTGCTTCCTGGTATTTAATTTCGTCCCTGTTCTCCATGATTATTCAAATTTATTTCTTTTAGTTTCTTCTTCCATATACTGCTTGATCTTTTTTTCTTCCCATTCTTTATTGAAGAACGGAGACCAATTAAAGACTTTTATTGCATGAAAAAACAAACCTATTCCCCAACCTAGCATAGACCACAAAAACCAAAGATATTGCGGTGTATAACGTAAATTGATAAAAATCAACAATCCCATTACCAAGATATAGGAAGCCAAATGACCATAAAACCCTTTGATCTCCTCTACTTGCTTTTTGGCTTTTTGATAGCGTTCAAATTCGTTAGCTGTTTCCATGATTATTCCCATTTTTGTTGTTTGATTTTTTCCTTCTCCATGATTTTTTGAATGCGTTTTTGTTCCCATTGATTGCCGAAAACCTTTTGTGTTATAAACAACTGCATTGCCTGCATCACTAAAAAGAATGTCCACAATCCCATTACAAATTCGTTGATAAAACGTATAGGCCAAAAGTTTAAAGGAACTCCGAAATAAGTCTTAGCCACATAAACCGCAACCCCAATAATGTAAATAAACAAGTGCGTGTAAAATTGTTTTAGCTTGTGTACTCGCTCTTTGACAATTTGTTCCAAAATTTCGTTCGACGGTTCCATAACTAACTCCATTTACCGTTTTGGTTGTTTTCTTTATTCAAAATTTCACGGATCTTCTTTTCTTCCCAAGATTTACCGTAACCGAAAGTCTCTAGGGCGTGAAAGGTTAATCCCATTCCCCAGCCCAACATAGGAAACCAAAACCAATGAAATCCTCCGGTCTTTAAGTTGATGAAAATTAAAATCGGGATAACGAAACAATACGAAATTAAGTTCCCGTAAAATCCTTTGAGTTTTTCCACTCGCTCTTTGGCCCTAACGTAAGCCATGTTTTCATTGTAGATATTTTGTGTTTCCATGATGACAATTTGTTTGGTTAAAATAGGAATTTTGACCCTGAAAGCGGTTTCGGTTTGTTCCACCAAAACCTTCCTTTCCGAAATCAAGCCGTAACGATTAACGATGTTCTGCAGCCCAACGCCTTTTCGATCTTGCAAGACTTCTTTCTTTTGTAAATTATTCTCAACTATTAAATAGTTGTTTTCAATGTAAATTTTAATGTGCAGTGGTTTTTGCTCGCTAACCACATTGTGCTTGATGGTGTTTTCTAATAAAAGTTGTAATGACAAAGGCACTACTTTAGCTTCCGGATTATCAAAATCGGTCGGCAGTTCGTAACTGATACTGTTTTCAAAGCGCATTTTAAGCAAGTTCATATACGTTTTGGCAAACGACAACTCTTCTTCCACTGATACCAATTCTTTGTCTTTTTGCTCTAATACATAACGGTAAATTTTAGACAAGGAAGTGGTGAACTTTTGCGCATTATCAGGATTTTCTTCGATTAACGAACTCAATACATTTAAGCTGTTAAACAAGAAATGCGGATCGATTTGGTTTTTCAAACTTTCAAACTGGGCTGAAGCGGTTCCGGCTATAACTTTTTGCTCTTTAACTTTGTTTTCTGCATAAGCTTTGTAAAAGTAAAAGGCGTGGAAAGCCAAAGTTACTATCAAAGTAATGACTATCGCAACCAAATAATTCGCCATGTGTTCCTGACTTAAAAAAACACTGAACGGAATGCCTTCTACCCATACATCTTCAAAAATGCGGAGTAAAAAAATAACCGCTATCGACACCAAAAACGATAATATAAAACCAATCAAGATGCGTTTCGGAGTAAACCTTTCGGCTGAGAAAACCTTGTCTAAATACATAAAAACAATGGCATTTGACAAGTATAAAGTCATCCCGTAAAGCATAGTGTACCCAAAGTTAACCAACAACCCATAGTTGAAGGTGATGCTGTTTCCGGTAATCAATCGAATCAAAACCAACACAAAAAAGATGGTTAGTGAAATGATGATGGCTCTGGGAATTTCTTTGATTATTGGTTTCATTTGATTTTTCAGGTGCTAAGGTTCTGAGATGCTAAGGTTCTGAGGCACTGAGTTCATTTTCTTAGAACCTTTGTGCCTTAGCCACTTAGTAACTTTATTTACAATTTTTCAACGCTTGCTGGGCTCTGTCCAATCCCCATTTCGGATGAAAAGGTGATTCCGGCACGAATTTTTCAAATAATGGAATGGCGGATTCCAAATCTAAGCATAATTTTTTTACATCGGCACCGGTCCATTGCGCGCCGCTGATTTCAAACTCGGCTTTACAGTACACTACTCTGGGATTTTCCGGTGCAATAAATTTGGCTTTAGTATACAACTCCATCACTTTAGGCGAGTATTTCATTCCGTTAACCATGGGATCTTGCACAATCATAGCTGTGTAAATCATGGCTTGTATCACCAATAATTCAGCATTATTCGGACTGATAACTGTTGCCGCATCTTGGGCTTGTTGGGCTTTTTCAATCAAGGCCGAAGCGTTGCTTTTGTTGGCCGGATTGAAGGCTTCAGTGGTGTTAATCATGGCTACATAATAATTGGGTAACCAGTTGTTTTTTTCTGCGGAAGCTATGCGTTCCATTAAATCGGAAGCTTCTTTCGGTTTGCCTTCTCTCCACAAACCCAGTGCTTTGGTCATGCCTTGCTCATAAGGCGTTTGAGCTGATAAAAATGAACTTACTAAAAGGGCAATAATGGTAATAATTTTTGTCATGATTCTTGATTTTTTTGATGATTAAAACTCTTGTTATTTTATACTCCAAAAGTAGTTTGGTTTATTTGGCTGTAAAATTGATAATGACCGAACTGTAGATTTTTAGGGATGAACTGTAATTTCTTAAAGGCTCTGAGGTTCTGAGTTGCTAAGGCCCTAAGGTTTTTAACTCAGTACCTCAGAACCTTAGTATCTTAACGCCTATAAATTATTCAACTGATTGTCCTTCTTATTCTCACTTATCGTCCAAAAGAAACCAACAAAGAAAAACTGATCAGCGGTTGGGCGAATAGCTCTTCTGTTGTAAATACCATCCGTATTAGGTGTATTGGCATATTCATAACCAAAAACATTAGCCGTTCCTAAAACATTGGATACCGAAAAATACAAAATCTTTTGTTGAGTCATCAAATAAGCCCAACCTAAACTCAAGTTATTGTATCCTTTGGTTCTGCCGTTCATAAACTGAGACTCGTTCGGATTGTTAAATGGTCTTCCGGTAGTGAAAGAATTGGTCACGCTCAACTGCGATTTTAATTTGTTAATCCACCATTTCGATACTACACTTAAACTGTGTTTGGCCACAAAACTCGGCGTTACTTCGGCCGTAAAGTTGCGGTAATTTCTTTGGGTATCGATATAGGAATAGGAAACCCAATACTCCAGATTTTTAACCGATTTGTTATCTCTCCAAAACACATCCAAACCTTGAGCATAACCGGAACCGGAATTGCTGAAATCCGAATCAAACTGAACGTTTGGCGTATCAAACTTCACCAAATCCTGATACGACTTGAAATACAGTTCAGCTCTAAACGTTCTGCGGTCTTTGCTGTATTGGTAATTCAAAATGTAATGCTGGGCTTTTTCGCTTTCCAAATAATCGGCATACTTTAAGTATTCTTGTCTTGGTGCTTGGGTAAAACTACCGTAGGCAAATGAGAACTGACCATTTTGAGCTATTTTATAAGCCAATGAAGCGCGCGGTGCTATTACAGTTTCTCTCAGTAAATCGTTGTCAGACAAGCGTGCGCCCAATTTCACGGCAAATTTTTTAGAAAAGAAAATATCTGTTTCTGCATAACAAGCCGCAATATTTGCGTCATAACCGCTATTGAAGTTTCCACCGGAATTAGCCTTGAAATCTTCATTGAAACGGGTGATGAAATAATCACTACCGAACGTCAATTTTACCCTATCGGAAAACGATTTTTTCATTTTTACTTTAAGATGAGAGGCATGTTCCGTGTTGGCAACGTCATCCAAACTGAGACCGATTTTATTCTCACTATACCCGTAACTCAAACCGCTGAACAATTGCCATTGAGAACCAAAATTGGCTTTGTAGGACGAATTAAGGTAAAAATTGTTATTGTTCAAATCCACTCTGATTTTATCGGGACTGTTGATAGTTTCACTGTTGATATCGAATTGAGATGCCTCAAAAGCCGCATACAATTTGAACATACCCGAAGTAAAACTATGACGATAAACCGCTTCTCCCGAAAGAGACTGAAATGGTTTATTCCAATCGGCACGCTGCGGAAACACTTTTTGGTAAGGTTCTAAATTGATGTAAGCCGTATTAAAACTCAACGAATTATTACCCCATTTTTGGGTATTGGCCAAGCCTAAGCCAACGGTCATCAGCGAGATGTCCGTTTTCTCTTCTGTGGCTTCATCTTGGGTATTTAACAATAAAACACTCGATAAAGCTTCACCATATTCGGCCGAATAACCACCGGTAGAAAACGACATACCGCTGAATAAAAAAGGAGAAAATCGTCCGCGAGTCGGCACATTCGCTGTTGTAGCGCCATAAGGCTGGGCCACGCGAATACCATCTACAAACGTTTGGGTTTCATCGGCTTCTCCGCCACGCACGAAAAGTCGGCCGTCTTCACCAACGGTTTGGGTTCCGGGTAAAGTTTGCAAAGCCGAAACAATATCTCCCATAGCACCGGCAGTAGTCACTATGTCCAAGGGTTTCAACACCGAAACTCGTGCTTTTTCCCCGGCGTCAAAAGTTCCGGCAGTAACGATAACTGCATCTAATGAATTAACACTTTCTTTGAGTTTGAACGTTTTATTTTGACAATTGGCTACATCAATGGTAACCTTTAAAGTTTCATAGGTAAGGAAACTAATCACCAAAACCTGATTACCTGTAGCGGTAGAAGTAAAAGTAAAACGACCATTGTCATCAGATGAAGCACCATCATAGGTACCTTCAATAAAAATGTTAGCGCCGGCGATGGGTTTGTTCTTTTCATCCAGCACTGTTCCGGAGATAGTTTGTTGAGCCTGAGCAGCAAAAGCTACTACCAATAAAACGAAAGTATAAAATGTCTTCATTGTTTATGTTTTGATGCAACAAACTTCTAACAAAACAACCTACCGTTAAATTTAATTTGACCGAATTGTTAATTTTAACGGATGAATTGTGGAAAGCTTTAAAAAAATTATCCTTTAACAAAATATCACGAGAAAATTCAGTACAATTGCATTACCAAAACCACTAAACTATGAAAATTATTAAATCCCTTTTTGCTTTTGCAGCATTCTTTGCCCTAAATTCCGTTTCGGCACAAACAGTCACTGAACGTTGGCCTGAAATCAGAGCTTATCATGAAGTTATTTCAAAAACATTTCATGCCTCTGAAGAAGGAAATTTAGATCCAATCAAATCCCATTCGGAACTCTTAGTAGAAAAAGCCGAAGCCCTTTCGGTTGAAAACATGCCGGAAGAATTCCGCAGTCCGAAGTTGATAGAATCTTTGGTGATTCTGAAAAAAGAAACCAAAAAAGTCAACGATATGGTGCAAAGAAAATACAGCGATGAGGAAATCAAAAAAGCGCTGGCAGCCTTACACGATTCTTTCCACAAGATAGTCGGTCTCTGTAAAGAAGAGAAAAAATAAACACAAAACCGGTCATTGTACCGGTTTTTTTGTGGGCAAATAGTTTTCAACAATTCGCTTTCTCCAAGACAAATATTGCAAATTAAATTTACCTTTGTGCGCTTATAAAAATTACGATTATGATTTATAAATTCAGAGCCATACTCGATGCCGAAGAAGATGTTTTCAGAGACATTGCCATACAGGAAGACGATACTTTAGAGGATTTGCACAACGCCATTGTAAATGCCTTTGGTTTCGACGGCATGGAAGTAGCGTCTTTTTACACTTGTGACGACCAATGGAATCAAGAAGAAGAAATTCCAATGTTTGATTCGGGCGATGTTCCGGGTGAAATGAAAATCATGAGCGATTATCCTTTAAACCAACTTTTGAGCGCCGACCAAACTAAGATTATTTATGTGTACGATTTTATCAACATGTGGACTTTCTTAGTCGAATTAGCCGCCATTGAAGAACCGGAAAGCGGCGAAACCTATCCGGCTTTGTTGTTCTCTCACGGAGAATTACCCAATACCGCTCCGGAAAAAGAATTTGAAGCCGAAAACGAAGATTTCTACTCCGAATTTGAAGATGATTTAGACGATGATGATTTAGATATGTTTGGCGGAGACGACAGCTTTGAAGATTATGGATTTGAGGAGAATTGGAATTAAAGTGAATTTAAAAGTTTAAAATTTGTTTGATAGTTTAAAATTGTTTTCATGTCTACTGTACAACGTTTTGAAGATTTAGAAATTTGGCAAGAAGCAAGAAGACTATCTAAAGAAATCATTGTCATTTCGAATACAACTGAACTTAATAAAGATTTTAAACTAAAAGCGCAATTAAAAAATTCATCTGGTTATGTCATGGACAATATTGCTGAGGGTTTTGAAAGAAATGGAAATGGAGAATTTCGACAGTTCTTATCAATTGCAAAAGGTTCAGCAGGAGAAGCACGTTCTCAATTATACAGAGTTTTTGACAACAATTACATATCAGAAGAAAAGTTAACACTTCTAATACGTGAATATGAAAAACTAAGCATCAAAATACACAATTTTATTACCTACCTTAACAAAAAAGACTTTAAAGGAACAAAGTTTAAAGACTCATAAAACTACTTTAAACAAATTAAACCTTTAAAACTCTTAAACAAAAAAATATGATCAACCTATTCAACGCCCACATCGAATCGTTATCCATCCACCGAGTTGGAAACAAAAGCCGCAATGAAGCTATTTTTTTATCCGAGCAACCTTATGGTTTGAACGACGAAATTGTGCCGCTTTTGAAAGAGTATTTCTTTAAACCTTTCCGCGAAAAGGAAGAAAACTATTTTCAGTTTGCGCACGATGTTGATTTGGAATACAACGATATGTTTAACTTGGCTACGGAGCTTTTCCTGAATCCGAGTGACGCTCACGAAGTTTCCAAGAAAATCACCAAACACCTTTTTGAGCAATCCAATCATCCGCACATTAAGAACGGAGAAGTGTATGTAGCGTACTTGACCAATGTTTCCATCGACAACAATACGGTAGATGCCATTGGCGTTTTCAAAAGCGAAATCAAAACCGATTTCATGCAATTTGAAGAAAAAGGCAGCACTTTGGAAATGATTTTACAACAAGGCATCAACCTGAATAAATTGGACAAAGGTTGTTTGATTTTCAACCACAAAAAAGAAGAAGGATATAAAATCCTGACCGTTGACAGCAACCGTTATGATGCCCGCTATTGGTTGGAGCATTTTCTTTCGGTAGATGCTTTCCAAGACGAAAACTTTTATACCAAGAAATATTTGAAATTCTGCCAAGGTTTTGCCAAAGATGTAGTACTTCCGGCCGAAGACAAAAAAGAAGAAGTCATGTTCATGAACCGTTCGGTGAATTTCTTTGCCAAAAACGATGAGTTTGAAGAAAGCAAATTCTTGAATGAAGTATTGGACAATCCCGATTTGATTCCGGAGTTCAAAAACTACAAAGTAGACAAAGGTGAAAAATACAGCATAGAAGACATCACCAATTTCCCGATTGCCAATGCTGCGGTGACAGATGTGCGAAAATCGATTAAAAACGTGATAAATCTGGATACCAATATCCAAATCAAACTCGATTTTATCAATCCGGAAAGTGCCGAAAAGTTTGTAGAAAAAGGCTGGGACGAAGAAAAACAAATGTATTATTACCTGGTTTATTTCAACAAAGAGCAAAAATCTTAACTTGAAATACTCAAAAAACTACATCCTCAATTGTTAAAACAGTTGGGGATTTTTTTTTAAAAGCTGTTTTATTTTATATCTTTCCCTTTCGTTACCGTAAACTATGACTTCGAAGCCCTATCTTTTCCTACTGCTTTTGCTGTGTTGTTGTATTGTTACAGCTCAGAAAAAAGACGTACACAGTGGCAATGATTCGACTATAGTGTATAAAAAAATTGAAAACTTATCAGAGAAAAGTAAGTTTAATCGCTTTATCTACAAACTGTTATTCAAATCAAACCGTCAAACAAAAACAAGCAGCGGTGCTAAAAGAAGACGTTTTTTAATCAAAAAGTCATTCGACCGAAACGAAGGCAAAATCATTAGAAACATTAACATCGAAACCCTTGATCCGTTTGGATTTAGTGTTGACAATTACAAAGACCAACCGGAAAAAGGATTTGAGAAATTTGGTAACAGTTTGCATATTAAATCAAAAAACTGGACCATCCGCAACTTATTGCTCTTTAAGAAAAATGAACCTTTGGATTCTTTGATTGTTAAAGAATCAGAACGTTTGATTCGTAGACAGCGATACACTCGAAGTGTAATAATCAAACCCGTAGAAATCCCGGGCAGCCGAGACTCCGTTGATATTTCGATTAGGGTTTTAGACACTTGGAGCTTGATTCCTAATGGTACTTTGTCGAGTTCACAAGGTAATTTTGAGCTAACGGAAAGGAATTTTTTAGGCTTAGGTCATGAATTCCGAAACGATTACACCAAACGATTTGATACCGGCAGAGATGCTTATTTGGGAAAGTATTCCATCAACAACATTAAAAATACGTTCATCAATGCCTCGCTTACTTATGAGAATTCACTCAACAATTACACCACCAAAAACGCACGGATTGAACGCCAGTTTTTTTCACCTTTAACCCGATTGGCCGGTGGAGCATTTTTTGAAAAACGCTTTTTTATCGATTCCCTACCCGACAACGGCGGTATTTTTAACAATCAGCATTTCAAATTAGATACTCAAGAATATTGGCTTGGTCATTCGTTTAAAATTTTTAAAGGCAAAAACGAAGATTTCAGAACCACCAATTTGGTTACAACCATTGGTTTTAAAAATGTAAAATACCTGCAAACGCCAGAGTTGCTTTACGATCCAACTCGTTTTTTTGCCAATGAGAAACTGTATTTAACCACTGTAGGTTTGAACACCCGGAAGTTCGCAGAGGATAAATATTTATTCAACTTCGGCATCATTGAAGATATTCCTTACGGACAGGTTTACGCTATTACCGGTGGTTTTCAGGAGAAAAACAATATACGACGAACGTACCTTGGCGGTCGATTTGCCTATGGTGATTACTTCTCTTTTGGGTATTTCAGCACCAATATTGAATGGGGCAGTTTTTTCAACAACGGTTGTACAGAAGAAACAACCTTTAGAATTGAAGGCAACTACTTTACCAATTTACTGAACTTAGGCGAATGGAAATTGCGCCAATTTATCAAACCGTCATTGGTTGTAGGCAATCATCGTGTACCAATTATCAAAGATCGGTTGCTCATTTCAGACGACAATGGTATTGTAGGTTTTAGTAATCCATTGATTAACGGAACCCGAAAACTATCTGTAGCCTTTCAAACCCAAACTTACGCCCCGGGCAATTGGCACGGCTTCCACTTTAGTCCGTTTTACAACATGACATTTGCCTTTTTAGGTGATGAAAATAATCGGTTTTTGGATAGCCGACTCTATTCCAAGTTTAGTATAGGAGTCCTCATTAATAACGATTATTTGGTATTCAACAGTTTTCAAATCTCTTTCTCTTATTATCCTTCTATTCCTTTTGAAGGCAATAATTTATTCAGAACCAATTCATTCAAAAACAGCGACTTAGCCTTGCCTGATTTCCAAATTGGGCAACCTGCCATTGTGCCTTACAAATAATCATTATTTTTTCTTTTTTTGTAAGTTTATTATCGTTTAAATTATTGATAATCTGCATTTTGTCGATTATTTTTTGCTTTTAAACGTTAAACTGATAAGTTTATGCAACAGTAAGTCATTAGATTTTCAGCTGTTTTTTTTAAGAGATGTGCAACAGTCTAAATCCTATTCTATGAAAACCGACAACTCGACTCAAAGCATGGAGAAGAAAAACTATCGCTGTTCTTTGCTTGGTCATCGCTATGTAGAGACCAAAAAAATAAACCTCCACTTCAGCGAGTACGAGTGTAGCGTTTGTAAAAATCAGGCCACTAATGACAGTCGGGGCAATAAAATCAACTTAACGTCCAAGTTAAAAGACATCAACGAAACCTTGTTTTATCTGAATCTTAAAAAACAATTTTTGAATCGTTTTTACTTTCAGAAAAAAGAAGAGTAACAAAAATTGATTTCATTCGTCATACTTTTTAAATCAAAAAACTGACCATTGAAATCGACTATTTTATCCATTAAAAATCTTCACAAACGTTACGGCAAAATTCATGCAGTAAATAACGTTTCTCTTGAAATTCAAAAAGGGAATGTTTACGGAATTCTGGGGCCTAACGGCAGTGGTAAATCAACCACTTTAGGGATAGTGTTGAATGTAGTAAACAAAACCTCCGGCGAATACTATTGGTTTGACGGCAACATGCCAACCCATGATGCACTGAAAAAAGTGGGTGCCATTATCGAACGTCCGAATTTTTATCCTTACATGACCGCCAAAGAAAACTTGGAATTGGTTTGTAAAATCAAAGGCATCAATTACTCTAAAATAGAAGAAAAACTGGAGATTGTTGGTCTGAGCGATCGCAAGGACAGTAAATTTAAAACCTTCTCTTTAGGAATGAAGCAGCGCTTAGCAATAGCTTCTGCCTTGTTGAATGATCCTGAAATACTTATATTGGACGAACCTACAAATGGCTTGGATCCGCAGGGTATTCATCAAATTCGCGACATCATTAAATTCATAGCCTCGCAAGGCACTACTATTCTATTGGCTTCCCATTTGTTGGACGAAGTGGAAAAAGTATGCAGTCATGTACTGGTTTTGCGTTACGGTGAGATTTTATACAACGGAACCGTAGATGGTATGATTGCCCATGAAGGCTATTTTGAACTTCAAGCCGACCATATAGACAAGCTTATAGAAATCTTGCTCAAGCACCCTGAAATTGACAAAACTTCAGTAGTTGAAGGTAAAATAATAGCGCATTTTAAAAATGTAGTGGAGCCATCGGCATTGAACAAATACTGCTTTGAAAATGGTATTTGCCTAAACCATTTGGTGCTGAAAAAGCTTAGTCTGGAAGAACAGTTTTTAGCCCTAACCCAATAATTAAGACCCATAATGAAAAGACTTTTATCTATAGAACTCCAAAAAATTTGGAAAAATCGCGCCAGTAAAATTCTCACCATAACCTATTTTTTACTGTTAACTTTTTTGTCTTTTATCGCGTCAATCAAATTTGATATCGGCCCGATTCATATCAGATTGGCAGACCAAGGTATTTTTGATTTTCCGTTCATTTGGCATTTCAATACTTTTATTGCTGCCTTTCTAAAAATCTTTTTAGCGGTGATTATTGTTTCGATGATGGCAAATGAATACAGTTACGGCACTCTAAAACAAAACTTGATTGACGGAATGAGCAAAAAGGAATTCATCATTTCCAAAGTGTACACTATAGCAACATTTGCAGCCGTTTCTACCCTTTTTGTTTTTATCGTTTCCTTAATTCTGGGATTAATTTTTTCTTCCTATGATGAGTTCGGGATTATTTTTTCCCGCATGGAATACCTGTTTGCTTATTTCGTTAAGCTTTTAGGATTCTTTTCATTCTGTTTATTTATTGGCGTATTGATAAAACGTTCAGCTTTTGCTTTAGGCTTTTTGTTCATGTGGTTCATGTTTGAAATGATAACTTATGCCATAGCTTATAATAACCTAAGCAACCCGGCATTAGTTGATAAAGTGTATGATTATTTTCCGTTGATGTCGATGTGGAGTCTTGTCCCGCAACCTTTTACAAAATTGAATGCGGTAAGAACTATAGGCAGCCAACTCGGCGTAGAAGACCTTAGAAATTACGATGTCCCCATGACATCTGTTGTAGTGGTATTACTTTGGACAATCATCTTTATCTACGCATCGTATAAGATAATCGAGAAACGCGATTTGTAATACTATCATCAATCACTACAGTTGGCTTGTTATACCTGACTTGACCAACTGTTAAAATCAATTCTTAAAGAAAACATAAATAGACCGGTTCGTTTTATGTTTTCTTTTTTATTTCCTAATTTTAGCGAATGAAAAAGAAGTTATTTTTTTTGTTCGTAATAGCAGTATTATCAGCCAATTGTTACGCTCAATTTAGTAAAACGCATTACATTCCGCCTCTATCCGGTTCAAGCTCAGTAGTCTCTGAAGACCAATACTTATACATTTCAACACCTAACGTAAATCCTATCAATTTCAGAATTATAGAGTTGGGTGGTAACATTATAACAGGAACCGTTTCCAGAAATACGCCTTATGTTCATTATGTAGGTTTTGGAAATAACACCCAATTGCATGTTGACTCCGGTTCCTCTAATATTGCCTTTTCCAATAAAGGCTACATAGTTGAGGCTGATGACTTGATATACGTTTCAGCCAGAGTCACAGCCGGTAGCGGAAATCAAGCCGGACAATTGGTATCCAAAGGGAAAGCGTCATTGGGCACTCACTTCAGGATTGGTGCTTTGACCAATTTACAAGTCGCTAACTATTTTGACATCCATACTACCTTCATTTCGGTTTTAGCAACAGAGAATAACACCACTATCAATTTTAGTGATTTTGGCACCAATATTCAACCGATTAACAGCAGTACCGGTGATGCACCTTTTAGTATAGTTTTAAACAGTGGACAAAGTTATGTGATGTCGGTTCAGGGACCACATGACCCTAACCGGGCCGGACTGATAGGAGCTTTGGTAACTTCAGACAAACCAATTGCTTTGAATTGCGGATCTTTCGGTGGTAGTAATGCAGCGGGAAATTTAGATTTGGGATTTGACCAAATTGTTCCCTTGGAAAGGATCAGTAATACAGAATATATTTTTATAAAAAGTACCGGTGTTAATGCTGTAGAAACTGTTTTATTAGTAGCCGATGTCGACAATACCGAAGTATTTTTATCGGGTTCTCCAACTCCCAATTTTACCATCAATGCCGGAGATTATTTGGTATTAGACGGCTCAAATTTTAGTGCCTCCGGAAATTTGTTTTTACAAACCAGTCAAAAAGTTTTTGCCTATCAAAGTATAGGTGATAACAGTGCTATTGACCAACGCAATCAAGAGTTATTTTTTGTACCACCATTGAGTTGTCAAACCCCGAGAATTATAGACAACATTCCTTCCATTGATTTTGTTGGAACCAGGCAATTTACCGGAAGGGTAACCATAGTGACTAAAGTAGGTGCTACCCTTAATTTTTTAATTAACGGTACATCTTACACTTTAGCCGGACTAACAGCTATAGCCAATGTTAACGGTCCAACTCCCGTACAAGGAAATGCAAATTATGAAACTTATGTAATCACCGGATTAAGCGGTAATGTTTCTGTGTTTTCTACACAAGAACTCTATTTAGCAGCTTATGGCACCAGTGGAGCAGCCACCTTTGGCGGTTTTTATTCCGGATTTACCTTTGAGCCGGAAATATCTTTTAACCAATTAGACATTAACCAACTCAGTTGTATTCCCAATACGGTGCTTTCGGTAAACACCTTGAGTCCGTTTGATACTTTTCAATGGTATTTTAACAGCAACCCTATCAGTGGTGCCACAAACAGCAGTTATACGCCCTCTGCATTAGGTCCGGGATATTATTATGTTTCGGCTACAATTTCGAGTTGTACTTTGCCCATCAATTCCAATGAAATACCGGTAAGCTCTTGTCCTACAGACGATGAGAATGATGGCATTAACAACAATGTTGATAGTGATAACGACAATGACGGTATTACCAATTGTACAGAATCTTACGGTGATTTGGGAGTTAATCTGACCAATACTACTTTAGGGTCTGTTTTTATAGGTGATTACATCAATCCTTTTGTTGGGAGTTTGAGTTTTACAGGAACAGGAACGCCATCTGCCACACCAATAACAGGGGATAATTTAGGGAATTTTGTTACCGAAGCAGCCACAGGAAAAAACAATAGTGTCAGCTATACTGCTACTTTCAATAACCCTATCAGTTTGGCTATAGAATACGCCTCTGCAGCAGCTACCAGTGATTACTTCACAGCGTCTACTGAATTTAGAATAAAATGTCCCATTAATAAAACACTTACCGTATTAAATCCTAACAATCAGATTTTAATTGATACCAATTACGATGGCATTTTTGAGAGTGGTGTTACGGAATATTCTTCTTTTGAAATTCGATTCCGTTTGAATAGCAACGTTGCCTTACAACCCGGAGCGGGAACTTTTTCCATTAAAGGTAATTTGATCACTGCTCTAACGGTTACAAACATCAATTTAGTCGACACTAACTCGAGCAAAGCTTCCTTAAGATTGATAGCCACTTGTGTCCCTAAAGATTCCGATAATGATGGTGTACCTGACCAATATGATGTTGACAGTGATAATGATACTATCCCGGATTTTATAGAATCTCAAGGACCAAACATCACAGCGCTTTCCGGTGTTGATGCCAATAGTGATGGAATTGATGATATTTTTGGCAATGGTATTACACCGGCAGATAACGACAATGACGGCTTTCCTAACTATTTGGATATGGACAGTGATAATGATGGAATATTTGATATTATCGAATCCGGTAGCCCGGGAAACAGTACAAATACGAATGGAATTGTTGTAAGTCCGGTAGGCAGTAACGGAATAGCCAACAATTTGGAAACCAATCCCGATAGCGGCGTACTCAATTATACTATAGTCGATACAGATGGTGACGGTATTTTGAATTATTTGGAAATCGATAGTGATAATGACGGTTGCTTTGATGTGACTGAAGCGGGTTTTATGGACAACAACAACGACGGTATACTGGGTGACACACCTGTTGTTATAGCCGGAGAAGGCTTAGTCTTGAGCAGCAGTGGTTACGGAGTGCCCAATGGTAATTATATTATAGCGGCCCCAATATCTATTTCTGTTCAGCCGCAAGATGTAACCACTTGTGAGTTGGAATCGGCAGTATTTACACTAACCTCTGTAGTAGTAGACAGCTATTTATGGCAACTTTCTACTGATAACGGAGATACTTGGACTAATTTGACCGACAATGCAACTTATTCTGGAACGACAACAGCTTCCTTAACCGTTTCCAATGTCTCTCCATCAATGGCAGGCAACCAATACCGTGTCTTTCTAAATAAAAACGGCAACAGTTGCGGTTTGTATTCTCAGGCTGCCACACTAACTACTTATGCCTTACCGGTGGTAACCACTCCTATTTCATTAAAACAATGTGATGATGATACTGATGGTATTTCTGTTTTCAACCTGACGCAAAAAAACGACGTAATTTCGGCCAACTACCTAAACGAAACTTTTTCCTATTACACCACATTGAATGGAGCCCAAAACGAAATAAATGCAGTCCAAATAACAAATCCAATCAACTATTCTTCGGGTAACAACAGCGTTTACGTCAGAGTGGAAAACAGCAATGGTTGTTACCGTGTAGCCCGTATAGACTTAGTGGTTTCTGTAACGCAAATTCCGGCCAGCTTTGTCATTCCAAACCAATACTTGTGTGACGATTATTTGGATGCGGTTAATAACGATTATGACGGTATTTCAGGCCCTTTTAACTTTACTGCCATACGCAATAGTTTGAATGCTATTTTACCGGCCAATGTCAGCATTAAGTTTTATAAAACACAAGCCGATTTCTTAGCCGAAACGGATGCTTCCGGAAACTCTTTGGCCATAGCAGATATTACAAACTACAGAAATATCGGCTTCCCAAATACTCAAACCATTTGGGTACGTGTAGACAGTACTTTAGACAATTCTTGCTTCGGATTTAAAACTTTCGACGTGGTAGTTGAACCTACTCCTGTGGCCAACCCTGTTAATGCAGCAAATCTAATCCGAGCTTGTGATGACGACCAAGATGGTATTTTTGGATTTGACACGTCCAATATAGCCGCAACTGTTATCAACGGACAAACCGGTGTAAATGTGAAATACTATAAGGCCGATGGTACTCAAATTGTACCGTTTACCAACCCGTACTTTGTAAATGGTTCGGAGACCATAACCATTAGAGTAAGCAACAACACCACGCAAACCGGCGGTCAACCTTGTTATGATGAAGTGCAACTACAGTTCATAGTAGATGATTTGCCACAAGCTTTTACTGTAAATCCTGCTTTAGTAACGGTTTGTGATGATGAAGTAATTTCATTGAATCAAAATGGTTTGTATGATTTTGATACTTCGGGAATTTTGTCCCAAATTTTAGGCACACAAACCGGGATGAATGTGTATTACTACGATGAGAACAATGTATTGATTCCGAGTACTATTCCGAATCAGTTGCCCAATCCTTTCAGTACCGGAACACAAAATGTGACTGCAGTAGTTGAAAATCCAACGAATACTGCTTGTAAAGCCCAAACTATAATTCCTTTTGTGGTGAATCCGACCCCTAAAATCGATCAGGAAGAAACCGTTATCATTTGTTTACCGGACACAGAGGCTTTAATAGATGCCGGAATAATTGACAACTCCTCACCTGCCGCCTACACTTACCAATGGTATGAAAACAACACCATTATGGCGGGACAAATTAACCACACGCTAACGGTAAATACCCCGGGAGTTTACAGTGTAGCGGTAAGCAACGGTTTTGGTTGTACGAAAACCAGAACCATAACAGTAATCGGTTCCGAAATTGCAACTGTTCAGAACATTAGTGTAGAAGATTTACAAGATATCAATTCTATATCGGTAACTGTTACCGGTCAAGGTGATTATGAATTTGCTTTGGACGATGAAAGCGGTCCGTACCGTGATACCGGTTTCTTTACCAATGTACAAATTGGTTTCCATACGCTGTATGTGCGCGACAAAAACGGTTGTGGTGTAGTAGGTCCGATTGTAGTTCCAGTATTAGGGATTCCGAAATACTTCACGCCAAACGGTGACGGTTTCCATGACTTTTGGAATGTAAAAGGCGTTAGCGCTTTATACAACTACCGCTCAACCATTTATATTTTTGACCGCTACGGCAAACTGTTGAAACAACTCAGCACCACCGAAATCGGCTGGGACGGTACCTATAACGGACGTCAAATGCCGGCTGATGATTATTGGTACTCTATTCAGTTTGAGGATGGGCGAAGCGCCAAAGGGCATTTTACTTTAAAACGATAAAACATGAAAACCACTTTAAGTCTTTTTTTATTATTAGCGCAAAGTTTACTCCAAGCACAGGAAATGAAAGTCACCAGTGGTTTTGTACAACGTTTTGAAAACTTTAAATCGGAGTTTGTTGAAGCCCGAAATGTGGATGTTTGGTTGCCAAAAGGCTACAACACTGCGGAAAAATACGCTGTGATTTATATGCACGATGGTCAAATGCTATTTGACGCCAATACCACTTGGAACAAACAAGCTTGGGAAGTGGATGAAGTAGCCGGTAAATTGAATGCGGAAGGGAAAGTCAAAAAATTCATAGTGGTGGGCATTTGGAATATAGCCGCAAAAAGACATCCTGAATATTTTCCGCAAAAGCCATATGAAAGTTTGACGGCTGTTCAAAAAGACACGGTTACGGCGCAATTGCAAAAAGCCGGTCGAACCAAAGAAGTTTTTAAACCTTACTCCGACTTGTATTTGAAGTTTTTAGTTAGCGAGCTAAAACCATTTATAGATAAAACATTCTCAACACACAAAGACAAAGACAACACGTTTATAGCCGGCTCCAGTATGGGTGGTTTGATTTCGTTGTATGCGATTTGTGAATATCCCGAAGTTTTTGGCGCTGCTGCTTGTATTTCGACCCATTGGCCGGGCATTTTTGCGGTGGACAACAATCCGATTCCCGAAGCGTTTTATGCGTATATGAGAAAAAAACTTCCGAATCCGAAGACCAACCGCATTTACTTTGATTATGGCGATCAAACCTTAGATGCTTTGTATCCGCCGTTGCAGCAAATGGCCGACAGCGTAATGGTTGAAAAAGGATTTACGACTGCCAATTGGACTACACAATTCTTCCCGGGAAAAAATCATTCGGAAGCAGCTTGGGCGGAGAGACTTGAAATTCCGTTTTTGTTCCTGTTACAAAAATAAACCTAGCCCGGATAATAGTGGAAATCCTTTTTGGGTTTCTTTTGATATAGGACTTCGACAAGCTCAGTCAGACAACTTGGTTGAGTTGGCTTTACTGTAGAATGAAAACCCAAAAAGATTGCAACGGATAGCCGGATTAGCTCCAAAAAAAATCCCAAACTCACGAATTGGAATTTGGGATTTCGGTATTATAATTTAAAATCGATTAGATTTTGAATCGTTTTCTGTCGTTTTCGTTCAAATAAATTTTACGCAAACGCAATGATTTTGGCGTTACTTCTACGTACTCGTCTTTTTGGATGTACTCTAACGCTTCTTCTAAAGTAAACTTGATGGCCGGAACGATTTTATTTTTCTCGTCGGCACCGGCAGAACGGAAGTTGGTTAACTGTTTTGTTTTGGTGATGTTAACCGTCATATCATCGCCACGTGAGTTCTCTCCTACCACCTGACCTTCGTAGATGTCTTCGTTCGGATCGACAAAGAATTTCCCTCTTTCCTGTAATTTATTGATAGAGTAAGGAATGGCTTTTCCGTTTTCCATAGAGATTAACGAACCGTTGATACGACCGGCGATTTCCCCTTTATATGGTTCGTAACCGATAAAACGGTGTGCCATAATGGCTTCTCCGGCAGTAGCGGTTAACAACTGATTTCTCAAACCGATGATTCCTCTTGAAGGAATGTTGAATTTGATGATCATGCGCTCGCCTTTGCCTTCCATAGAAAGCATCTCACCTTTACGTACTGAAACGAACTCAACAGCTTTTCCGGATACGTTTTCCGGTAAGTCGATGGTTAATTCCTCGATAGGTTCGCATTTTACGCCGTCGATTTCTTTGATGATTACTTGCGGTTGCCCGATTTGTAACTCGTAGCCTTCGCGACGCATGGTTTCGATTAATACTGACAAGTGTAATACACCGCGTCCGAACACCATAAATTTATCGGCAGAATCTGTATCGGCTACGCGAAGCGCTAAGTTTTTCTCTAATTCTTTAGCCAAACGATCTTTAATGTGACGCGAGGTGACAAACTTTCCTTCTTTACCGAAGAAAGGCGAATCGTTGATGGTGAACAACATACTCATCGTAGGCTCGTCGATAGCAATGGTTTGCAACGCTTCCGGGTTTTCGAAATCGGCAATAGTATCTCCAATTTCAAAGCCTTCAACACCAACAATAGCACAGATATCTCCGGCAATTACTTCGGTTACTTTTTTACGGCCTAAGCCTTCAAAAGTGTGTAATTCTTTGATGCGGGATTTGATGATTTTACCGTCTCTTTTCACTAAGGAAATCGGCATATTTTCTTTTAAAACACCTCTTTCCAAACGACCGATTGCGATACGACCGGTAAAAGAAGAGAAATCTAAAGACGTGATCAACATTTGCGGTGTACCTTCAGATACTTTCGGAGCCGGCACGTGCTCAACCACCATATCTAAAAGCGGTTCGATGTTAGTAGTAACATTTTCCCAATGGTCCGACATCCAGTTATTTTTAGCAGAACCGTACACGGTTGGGAAATCCAACTGCCATTCTTCGGCTCCTAATTCGAACATCAAGTCGAATACTTTTTCGTGCACTTCTTCCGGCGTACAGTTTTCTTTGTCAACTTTATTTATCACCACACAAGGTTTCAAACCTAAGTCGATGGCTTTTTGCAATACAAAACGGGTTTGCGGCATCGGTCCTTCGAAGGCGTCCACCAACAAACAAACACCGTCGGCCATGTTCAATACACGCTCTACTTCCCCGCCAAAATCGGCGTGGCCCGGAGTATCGATAATGTTAATTTTGGTGCCTTTGTATACTACAGAAACATTTTTTGAAGTAATGGTAATACCTCTTTCACGCTCTAAGTCGTTGTTGTCGAGGATTAAGTCGCCCGTGTTTTCGTTTTCGCGAAATAATTGACAGTGGTACATAATTTTATCAACCAAAGTAGTCTTACCGTGGTCAACGTGCGCAATAATTGCAATGTTTCTGATAGATTCCATGTGTGCTTTTTTGTGGGTGCAAAGGTACACTTTATTTTCAGATAAAAAACGATAACTGAATTAGTTTACGGTTTCTTAAAATTAGTGGGAAAGTTCATAAAATCTTTGATAAGTTTTTCTTCAAATTTTAAAACTAACCTGAAAATCTTTATATTTGGAGTAATGAAAAATAATTCGAATAAAATTACATTAATTTACGTCCTTATATTAATGTTTGTGGCCTTTGTCGGTCATCAATTTTTTTTAGATTATACCAAAAACGCCCCTGAAAATACTTCTATATACTTTTACATCAGAGACTTTTTATTTATTTTGACATCAGGCATCGTCCTGAAATTCATCCTACTACACAACGAAAAAAACAACAAATCTGTTTTTGATAAACTTCAAATTACCAATAATGAAATTTTAGAGTCCAATGAACGGTATGACATAGTAGCCAAAGCAACGAGTGATACTATATGGGATTGGAAAATTGAAGACGACAGCTTTTTGTGGAATAAAGGAATTCAGGGCGTTTTCGGATACAAAAAAGAGGAAGTCGGCAAAACCTCTAAATGGTGGTTTGAGCGCATTCATCCTGAAGACAGCTTGAAGATGTCGGTTAAATTGTATTCCTTCTTAGAGCAAAAAACCGAGAAATGGCAAGATGAATACCGTTTTCAATGTGCAGATGGTAGTTACAAATATGTGTTTGATAGAGGTTTCCTTGTAAAAGATAAAGATGGAAAGCCCATCAGAATGATTGGAGCCATTCAGGACGTAACCAAACAAAAAGAAGAAGAGCAACGTTTGAGATTATTGGAAACCGTGATTACACAAACCAAAGACGCGGTGATGATTACAGATATTGACACTTCTCAAAATGTGATTCCGAATATCATTTTCGTCAACTCGGCTTTTACCGACATGACAGGCTACACAGCAGAAGAGGTAATTGGAAAATCTCCCATTATGTTTATTGGTCCGAAATCGGATATGTTAGAGTTCGACAAATTGAAAACGGCTATTCAAGAATATAGAGAATGCTTTGTGGAAACCATCAATTACAAGAAAAACGGTGAAGAGTTTTGGAACAACTTTTCCATGATTCCTGTAACCGATAAAGATGGTGAGCATTCGCACTGGATTTCGATTCAGAGAGATGTGACCGAAGAAAAGAACAAAGAAAAAGAACGAGAACAACTGATTAGAGAGTTAACGCAGAACAACAAAGACCTGAAACAATTCTCTTACATTACCTCGCACAACCTTCGAGCGCCTTTGTCCAATTTAACCGGTTTATTAAACTTGGTAGAAGAGATGGACATTGAAGACCCTGAGTTAAAAGAAATTATTTCCGGTTTTACAAAATCGACACACCTTTTAAACGAAACCATTAACGATTTAGTGAAGGTGGTTATCATTAAAGACAATCCTTCAATTCAAAAGGAAAAAGTCTTGATTAAAGAGATTTTCGAGAATGTATTCAACCAATTAAGTTTCTTAATCGGAATGCACAAACCAATTCTTAAAATAGACTTGGAAGAGGTCTCTATTTTAAATATTAATAAATCGTATTTAGAAAGTATTTTTTTAAATTTACTGACGAATGCCATCAAGTACCGCTCGGAAAACCGACAGTTAAAAGTGAATATCTCCTCCAAGGTTGTGGATGACAATTTGGTTTTAACCTTTAAAGACAATGGTGTTGGCATCGATTTAGTAAGAAACCGCGATAAAATATTTGGCTTGTATCAGCGATTTCACAATCATCCGGACAGTAAAGGTTTGGGATTGTATTTGGTTAAATCACAGGTTGAAGCTATGGGCGGCACCATCAATGTAGAAAGCACAGTAGGCAAAGGAACCACTTTCACCATTGTATTTAAGAACAATTAATAAATCATTATGTTAGAAAAAATTTATTGTGTAGATGATGACGTGATCACTTTGATGCTTTGCAAAAAGGTTATTGAACGTGCTGCATTTGCCAAAGAAATACTAACAGCAACTAATGGTGAAGAAGCCATTTTATTTTTTAAAGAATTAGCTGAACAGTCTGACTCAGCTTATCCGCGTTTGGTATTGTTAGACTTGAACATGCCTATAATGAATGGCTGGGAATTTCTTGACCAATACTTGAAAAGCGGCTATAATGAGACTTTTCCGGAGGCCAAGTTTATTGTACTCTCTTCTACTATAGACCCTCAAGATGTAGAAAAAACAAAAAACTATCCAATGGTGGTTGATTTTCTATCCAAACCCATCACCAAAGAAATGATTGAAGAACTCAAAGAAAAATCGAAGGATTACCAATAAAAAAAGCACCCAAAAGGGTGCTTTTTTATGTGACTAAAAAATCTTGATTATAACTTAGCTACGTGCTTAGTCAATTTAGATTTTAGGTTTGAAGCTTTATTATCATGAATGATATTCTTTTTAGCTAATTTGTCAATCATTGAGATAACAATTGACAATTTTGAAGAAGCTTCAGACTTATCGGTAGCCATTCTTAATGCTTTGATAGCATTACGAGTGGTTTTGTGTTGGTATCTGTTCAACACTCTTTTCTTTTCGTTGCTTCTGATTCTTTTTAAAGCGGACTTATGATTTGCCATTTCTTTTTAATTTAATTGTAATAATTTATAAACTATTAGTTAAAAAAGAAAAACCTCCCACAATTAATAATAATCACTTTGGTTTTAACTAATAAAACATTGTTTGAGACACTAAACAGCTGTTTTATAAAACTAATTTACAACTAATTTTGTAGCCCGTAGGGGAATCGAACCCCTCTTACCAGGATGAAAACCTGGCGTCCTAACCGATAGACGAACGGGCCATTAAGCCTAAGATAAATTTGTAGCCCGTAGGGGAATCGAACCCCTCTTACCAGGATGAAAACCTGGCGTCCTAACCGATAGACGAACGGGCCATCTTTGCTTAAAATTGCGGTGGCAAAAATACAACTATTTTTTAATCCCGCAAGAGCACAACTATTTTTTTTCTGTTTTTTATTAGTACGCTTTTGCAAACAACACTCTACCAACAGATTTGCCTCCGGAGAAAACACAAGTTCCTTCTTCAAGTTTTCGATCTAAAGGAATACAACGGATAGTGGCTTTGGTCAAATCTTTGATTTTTTCTTCTGTTTCAGGCGTGCCATCCCAATGCGCTGAAATGAAACCGGTTTTATTTTCCAAAACGTCTTTAAATTCCTCGAAAGTATTTACTTCAGTAATGTGCTCATCTCGATAAGAAAGTGCTTTGTCAAATAAATCTTTTTGGATTTTAGACAACAACTCCGATATGTAAACTGCGGCTCCTTCACTTGGAATAACTTCTTTAGTTAGTGTATCACGACGAGCTACTTCAAAAGTACCGTTTTCTAAGTCTTTCGGACCAATGGCAATTCTAACAGGAACCCCTTTTAATTCCCATTCATTAAACTTAAAGCCAGGAGACAAAGTATCTCTGGTATCAAACTTAACCGAAACATTGAGCTTTTTTAGAGACAATGTCAAATCATCCGCCAATGCTTTGATAGCGGCAAATTGCTCCTCCGTTTTGAATATAGGCACAACTACCACTTGGATCGGAGCTAAGTTTGGCGGCAATACTAATCCGTTATCATCAGAATGGGTCATCACCAATGCTCCCATCAAACGAGTGGAAACACCCCAAGAAGTTCCCCAAACATGCTCTAACTTTCCTTCTTTGCTGTTAAACTTCACATCAAAAGCTTTGGCAAAATTTTGACCTAAAAAATGGGATGTTCCAGCTTGTAATGCCTTTCCATCCTGCATCAAAGCTTCGATACAATATGTCTCTTCTGCTCCGGCGAAACGCTCTGTTTCTGTTTTTAGACCTTTGATAACAGGTATAGCCATAAAGTTCTCCACAAAATCGGCATATACGTGCATCATTTTTTCAGACTCTTCAATGGCTTCTGCTTTTGTAGCATGGGCCGTGTGTCCCTCTTGCCATAGGAACTCTGCTGTTCTCAAAAACAAACGGGTACGCATTTCCCAACGAACCACATTCGCCCATTGATTTATTAATAGAGGCAGATCACGATAAGATTGCACCCAGTTTTTATAGGTTGACCAAATAATTGCTTCACTGGTTGGTCTTACAATCAGCTCTTCTTCCAATTTGGCATTTGGATCAACCATTAGTTTGCCCGGACGGGTTTCGTCATTTTTCAAGCGATAATGAGTAACAATGGCACATTCTTTGGCAAAACCTTCTGCATTTTTCTCTTCTGCCTCAAACATACTCTTGGGAACAAAAAGAGGAAAATAAGCGTTACTATGACCTGTCTCTTTGAACATGCGGTCCAACTCTGCTTGCATCTTTTCCCAAATTGCATAACCGTAGGGTTTAATTACCATACAACCTCTAACACCGGAGTTTTCGGCTAAATCAGCCTTAACCACCAGCTCGTTATACCATTTGGAATAGTCCTCTGCTCTCTTTGTTAAGTTCTTACTCATAATGAATAGTTTGGCATAAAAATTGTTTAACTTTTTTTAACTAAATAGTTCGGCAAAACTAACTATTTTTGTATAGTCCAACAATAAAAATGCTATAGATATGAAAACTTATTATTTATTCAGCCGAAGATTGTCGCTGTTCTCCGTTCTGGGAATATTGGCAATTAGCGCTACTTCTTGTGGTTCTTACCAAAACAGTTCCTATTATGATGACGGCATTTACGGCAGTTCCGAAAACAAACAAACGGAAAATACTGCCGCAAATAACGCTGAAAGTAATAAGTACAAAGAATACTTTAGCAACCTTAACAAGGAAGCCGAAGTTTTTACAGATGTGGAAAGCTACAGCAATGTGAGCAATGACTCTCTTAGCAAGGGACAAGTTTACAACAACAGCAATGCCGGTTGGGGAGACAATGCTCAATCCATAACCGTAAATGTTTATGACAACAATTGGGGTTGGGGTTATTGGAACAATTACTGGTATGGAAGTTACTGGGGATGGGGATGGAATTCTTGGTACGGACCCGGTTGGGGCTGGGGTTGGAACAATTGGTACGGACCAGCTTGGAATGTTGGTTGGGGCTGGGGATGGAATTCTTGGAACAATTGGTACGGACCGGGTTGGGGAGGTTATTATGGCTACAACCATTGGGGAAGTTATTACAATGGTGGAAGACGTGGTACTGCTTACCGTTCCAACTATGGAAACCGCTTAAACAGCGCTTATACAAACAACAGATATCAATCAAACGGCGTTAGAAGCAGCCGAAATTTCTCCTCTCCAAGAAGCGGCAACTTTAATACCCGATCTAATACTACTCCGGTTCGTACAAATACCAATACGACTCCTACTCGCACCAATGTAAACAGTTCATCATCACAACCACGAACAAGTGTGAGATCAGAATCTGCCCCATCACGCTCTTACACTCCAAGTTCAAGTTACGGAGGCGGCAGATCTTCCGGTGGAGGCGGTAGCTTTGGAGGCGGCAGATCCTCAGGAGGCGGCAGAAGATAATAACAATAACGCCTATGCTTTTAGTAAACATCGCATAGGCTTTTTTATGACTATAATTAAAGCACTATGAAAAAGTATTTTTTACTCTTATTAGCAGGAATATCTGTTTCCTCATTACAAGCACAAGAAACCACTCCGGATGACGCCATCCGTTTGGCTGTTGACAATTTAACCGGAACTGCTCGTTTCAGAGCGATGAGCGGCGCCTTCGGATCATTGGGAGGGGATTTGTCTGCCATCAGTGTGAATCCGGCGGGTTCTATTTTTTTCAACAACAACTTTGCTACTATAACAGGATCCGTATATAATGCTAAAAATAAGTCTCGTTACTTTGGCACTTCAACCAATGACAACGACAACACTTTAGACATCAATCAATTAGGCGCTGTGTTTATCTTTAAAGAAAGTGGAAACAGCAAAAGCGGTTGGAATAAACTGGCCATAGGCATCAACTATGAAAATGCCAATAACCTTAATAATAGTGTTTTTTCGGCAGGAACAAATCCGTATAACTCCATTGGAAATTACTTTGTAAACATTGCCCAAGGTATTCCAACGAATGTTTTAACTGATTTGAATTTCTATGAGTTAAATTTTTATGAGCAACAAGCTTATTTAGGGTATGACACCTATATCTTTGAAGCTACAAATAATACCCCGAACAATACTTCGTATTATACCAACATCCCGACGGGAGGTAATTATTATCAGGAAAATCAGGTACTGACCACAGGATATAATGGCAAATTAACCGGAAACTTCTCGGCGGCTTATAAAGACAAAATTTTTATCGGCGGAAGTTTAAATTATCACTTTGTCAATATAGATAAAATATTCTCTATTTACGAAAGCAATAACAATCCGCTTTATGACACAGGCTCAACAATTTCTGAGATACTGTTCGAAAACAGATTATGGACTACCGGTTACGGATTCTCCTTTAATTTAGGAGCCATTGTAAAACCTATCGAGAGCGTTAGAGTTGGATTGGCTTACGAATCACCAACCTGGTTTCGTTTAACAGATGAGTTACAACAAGGTGTAAGTACTCGAAGCTTGAACAATCAAGACGGTATTGAATTTCCTTTCTCTTACCAAAATTCTGTTGTTTACTTACCTTATAACATTCAAACACCCGGAAAATGGACAGGAAGTTTATCGTACATATTTGGCAAAAAAGGACTTATCAGCGCCGATGTTTCTACCAAAAACTATAGTTCATTACGATTCAAACCAAAAAACGATCCCGGTTATGCAGGCTTGAACAACTTTATGAGTAATGCCTTAGATAATGCCATCGAAGTAAGAATTGGTGGCGAGTACCGAATCAAACAAGTAAGTTTAAGAGCCGGTTATCGCTTTGAAGAAAGTCCATATAAGGTTGACCAAGCGTTTGGCGATTTAACAGGATACAGCGGTGGAATTGGCTATAATTTTGGAGAAAGCAGAATTGATTTAGCCTATGCATATGATCATCGAAACAGAAATCAGGCTTTAATTTCTTCCGGTATGACTGACCCGGCCAGAATCAGCCGATACAATAACACTGTTACTTTTAGTTATTCTGTGAATTTCTAAAGACAATAAATCGAATTACAAGCCATCCTTTTCCGGATGGCTTTTTTATTGTGTCCTTCTAAACAAATTAGAAATAAAAGCTTAATTTTGCAGGCTTTCCCAATAATCGGAATTCAATCTATGAGAACGAAGTCATTAAAGAAAAACAAAATCAACGTCATTACCCTCGGATGCTCAAAAAACACTTACGACAGTGAAGTATTGATGGGACAACTCAAAGCCAACGGCAAAGAGGTGGTTCATGAGCAAGAAGGCAATATCGTGGTTATCAATACTTGCGGTTTTATCGACAATGCTAAAGCAGAATCGGTAAATACCATTTTGGAGTATGCCGATAAAAAAGAAAAAGGCTTAGTCGATAAAGTTTTTGTGACCGGCTGTCTTTCAGAAAGATACCGTCCCGATTTGGAAAAAGAAATTCCGAATGTAGACCAATATTTCGGAACTACCGAACTACCATTACTACTAAAAGCTTTGGGAGCAGATTACAAACATGAGCTTTTAGGAGAACGTTTGACGACAACACCTAAAAATTATGCTTATTTAAAAATTGCAGAAGGCTGCGACAGACCTTGTAGTTTTTGCGCTATTCCCATAATGCGAGGCAAACACGTTTCACAACCAATTGAAAAATTGGTAAAAGAAGCCCAAGGTTTGGCTAAAAACGGTGTAAAAGAACTAATCCTGATTGCCCAAGATCTAACCTATTACGGATTAGATTTATACAAAAAAAGAAATTTAGCCGAGTTATTGGAAAACTTGGTCAAAGTAGAAGGCATCGAATGGATTCGCCTGCACTACGCCTTCCCTACCGGTTTCCCGATGGATGTGTTGGAGTTGATGAAACGGGAACCTAAGATTTGCAACTACATCGATATTCCGTTACAACACATTGCAGATCCGATTTTGAAATCAATGAGACGCGGTACAACCAAAGCCAAAACCACTCAATTGTTGAATGATTTTCGCGCAGCAGTTCCCGGCATGGCCATTCGTACTACTTTAATTGTAGGCTACCCCGGCGAAACACAAGAGGATTTCGAAACGTTAAGAGATTGGGTACAAGAGATGAAGTTTGAACGATTAGGCTGTTTTACCTATTCACACGAAGAAAACACTCACGCTTATCTATTGGAAGATGATGTGCCCGAAGAAGTAAAACAAGCTCGTGCAGCTGAAATTATGGATATCCAATCGCAAATTTCATGGGATTTGAACCAAGAAAAAATCGGGCAAACCTTTAAATGCATCATCGACAGAAAAGAGGGTCAGTATTTTGTGGGCAGAACCGAATTTGACAGTCCGGATGTAGACAACGAAGTGTTAATTGATGCGGCCAATTTCTATTTAAAAACCGGAGAATTTGCCAACATCAAAATCATTGATGCTACCGAATTCGATTTGTACGGCGAACCGGTTTAATAACTTAAACTCAGTGTGGCTACTACGAAGTTTTTACCAAAAATTTCTGTATTTTGTGTAGCTCCGTTATGCGTATAAGATACTGTTAGCGGCATACTTAAATTATTTCCCAAAGCTATTGTTTTTGTGGTGCCTACACCCAAATTCACCCAAGAAACTTTGTCGTAGTCGGCATAGGTGTAATAAGCCGCTTTGTTATTAATCACAGCTCCAATAACGGGAGCGATTTCTATGTCTTTCAGAATCTTCTTCGAGGAATTTTCGAAAAAAGTAAAAGTATACCCCAATTCTAAATAGGTCGTGAAGTTTCGTTTAGGATGATCTCCGTTTGAGTCATACCGATAATCATTTCCGGCAATTAAGGTACTTATAGTAGCATTGAATGGATATCGATAGCCATCGGAAAAGTCAAAATACAGCATTGCATCAACTGTTTTTGAGCCATCAGGACCGTAATTAAAATAATTATTATCCACACCTGCTACTTTACTGACAGACGGCCAATAATAATCCCATAACTGCAATTGTAAAAATTCGGTCAACTGATAATAAAGATAAAAGTCTATCTCTTGATATCCTTTATAAGCTGAGACGCCATCAGGATAAAAATAGTCCTTTTTAAAATTGGTTGTGGCCCAAAAACCAAGCGTCAACTTGGGACTAAGCGTAAATTCCACTGTTGGTTGAACAGCAATGTAATCACCTCCCCAACATTGGCCGCGCCACAAATACCGACTGGTAACATCCAAATTTAAATAAAGTCTCTTTTCTGACTTCACTGCACTACTGTCTGATTCCGTTTGTTGTGAGAAAGCCGGAAATATGAGGAGGCACGAAACTGTTAAGAATACTTTTTTTTTAAATTTCATCAATGTTTTGGGATAGGTTTAGGTATTGGTCTAACAATTCAAACAAACGTTCTCTATTAAGCGGTTTAGTGATATAATCGGAGAAGCCGGCTTTTTCAATTTTGGCTTTATCTTCTGAAGATGAATAAGCTGTTTGAGCTATAATCGGAAGGTTAGGTCGTATTGGTTGGATTTGCTCTATCGCTTGGAAACCATCCAAAATCGGCATTTTAATATCCATCAACACCAAATCTATATAAGGATTACTCAAACAAATCTCAACCGCAACTTGGCCGTTAACAGCTCTTATTATTTCGAAGTTTTTGTGTTGCATCATCTTTTGAAACAACAAATAATTGATGTTATCATCTTCAGCAATTAAAATCACCTTGCGTTCTGATTTTGCCGTTCCACTTTCATTAACCGGACGAACCGTTATTTGCTCCACTTTAGCATATTGCAACGGAATGGAAAAATAAAAAGTTGACCCTTCGCCTACCTTAGAGGTCAAGGTAATACTACCGCCTAATAACTCAACATAGGCTTTTGAAATAGCCAATCCAAGTCCCAAACCTCCAACTTTAATGGAGATATCACTATCTACTCTTTTAAATCGGTCAAAAATATTCTTGTGTTCTACCTCATCAATACCCAAACCGGTATCTCTTACAGTAAAATGAATTAGTTGGTTTTGTTCATCGATTTCATAACCAAATGTAACCATACCTTTGTCGGTGAACTTGATAGCATTGGTCAATAGATTGATAATTACTTGCTTCAGCTTAATATCATCGGTAACAATATTAAATGCAGCCGGTAATGAACTCTTGATTAAAATAAACTCAATGTCTTTATTTTGGATGGTAACTTTGACGGTCTCGTACAATTCATTCATACAAGATTCAAGATTCACTTGAGTGTAATTAGGAATGATTTGATTCGAATCAATTTTAGACATTTCAATCAAGTCGTCTATGATAGAAACCAAATTTTTTCCGCTTTTTTCGATTACGGTAAGGTATTCCAATTTTTCCGTTTCTGTGATATCCGTATTTAAAATCAAATCGGTAAAACCATTGATGGCGTTCATCGGAGTTCTAATCTCGTGGGATAAGTTCGCCAAGAAAGCCGATTTCAATCGATCACTTTCCTCTGCTCGGATTTTTGCAGTAATCAATTCCATCTTTTGGTTGTTGTTCTCCTCAAATAAATTCCCGATGTAACTAAACTCCCCATTGGTTCTTTTCAATAACCTGATTGCCTTTTTATTGCCGGTCTCGAGTACTCTTCTTACCAAATACAACGGATAATAAACAAATTTTCGAGTGTAATAAAGATTGAGTAACAATATCACAAAAAAGGCAATAATGATCACATAGAGCAATCTGGTAGTATTTTCAAAATACACTTCAAAATCCCTTTGAAAAACCAATTTTCCAATAATTATTCCTGATGAATCTTTTAATTCAAACTCTGAACTAATGGTACTCTTTTCCGGTTTTAACCGATAATCGGAAGAAGCCAACTGAATCTTTGAGTTGGTGATGTGCTGAATACTTTCAATAAATTGATCGTCCATCAATCGAACCACAAAAAAATAACCCGAGGTTGGAGTTTTATTTTTCATCGGATCATCGGAGGCATGAATGGCTGCTCCGGTCACTTCAACTATTCCTTCGGGTATCTTTAAGTAGAATTTTTTTATTCCTTCCACATTTACAGCTTCCATAGCTGATTTTGGGATAAAATCAAGCGTCTTTATGGCCGGTGTTGGCGTTCTGATGATAAAATTTTTATCGGCATCATAAGCACCTAAATATTCCGCATCATAAATCTCTAACTCATTGCCAATGGTCTGATCAAACCAAACTCGGTCTTTGGTTTTTATAAAATTGACAAACTCATCCCAATTGGTATCATTGTTTATGGCTACCAATATTGGCTTAGATTCTAAATCAAGTAACTTGTGAATTTCATTATCAAAATGTTCTACCGAATCTTTATACACCTGTTGCTCCGCCTTTTTGGTGTAATAGAATAGTGCTAAGTATAAAATGATAAAGAATATACTCGAGGAGAATATCAGCCAAAGTATCTTGGGAAAATTCTTTTTGATTGTCATTTAATGCCGCTAACGGTTTAATTATTATTAATTAAAAGTATTGAAAATTTTGCAAAAAACTTGTCTGCCACAAAAAGAATATTGAAGTTTTTTTAGGGAATTACGGTTTGAACTTGTTAAACTCCTGAAAACTAAACGGAAATAACAATATGCCAACTGAAAAAAGCACTTTTGAACCATACAACAAATTTTACAAAATGAAAAGTTGTTTCTCTCTGATGTTCTTAGTTTTACAAACTCATTGTTTGGCACAGACTAACCTCATTAAAATTGAGGGCTACACTCAAGGAACGACTTATCACATCAGTTATTATGATAGCAATCAGCGTGATTTTCAACCCGAAATCGAAGCCATTTTGAAAGACTTTGACCAATCGGTCTCCACTTACAACCCTAACTCAATCATAACTAAAATCAACAACAACCAACCCAATGTAGTAGTTGATAAATACTTTATAGCCTGTTTTAAAAAAGCCAAAGAAGTTTGGAAGAATACCAATGGTGCATTTGACCCAACCGTACTACCTTTGGTAAATGCCTGGGGATTCGGGCCCGGAAAAAAACAAAAAATAGCCCCTGAAAAAATCGATAGCATTCTTCGCTTTACAGGCTTTAATCTGATTCGACTAAAGGGTAAAAGAATTGTAAAAAAAGATCCCCGTGTGGCTCTTGATTTTAATGCCTTTGCTCAAGGCTATTCCGTTGATGTAGTCTCCGCCTTTTTAAAATCTAATGGGGTTAAGTCTTTCATCGTAGAAATTGGAGGTGAAATATTTGCTAATGATGCTAAACCTAATGGCGACCCTTGGAAAGCCGGCATCGAAGAGCCTTACGATAATCAAGAAGAGGCTAATCCGAGCAGAGCCATCATAAGACTGCAAAATTCAGCCATTGCAACCTCGGGGAATAATAGGCAATACTTTATTGAAAACGGCGTGAAATACGCCCATCATTTAGACCCGAAAACAGGATATCCTACCAAAAACAATTTATTAAGCGCCTCAATTATAGCATCCAATTGTATTGCTTCAGATGCTTACGCTACCGGTGTTTTAGTGATGGGGTTGGAAAAGGCAAAATTATTTTTGAAAAAACATCCGGAGTTGCAAGCCTACTTGGTTTATTCAGACGAACAAGGTCGTTTTCAAGTGTACAAAACCGAAAAATTAAATACCATAATTGAAGAAGTTACCCCATAAAAAAAGCACCTTAAAGGTGCTTTTTTTATAAAGTTCTACAAGTTTTACTTGTTGACAATAACTTCGTAGTTAGAAACACCGTATGCATTTTGCAAACTAATCACATAATTGCCGTCGGCAAAGTGAGACAAATCTAACTGAACCGAATCGTTAAAATCATTGGGATTCAACTGTTGTTGATACAATGTTTTCCCTAATAAATCAAACACTCTAATGGTATCTACTTGGTTTTTCAAATCGATAGTAAAAACTCCGCTTGAAGGAACCGGATAAATCTTTACTACCGGACTAACAGCAGTATCGTCTACCGACAACGCCGAAGGTAACCAATGCAAAGTAACTCCTGTAATATTGGTATCGCCTGTAGGTGTTAGTGTTTGTTCAGTAGGTCCTTTGGTAAATGTAAAACCTATCAATTCATTGTGAATATTATTCGGACCATCGTTCCATGAGCTTTCCACCCAAATTTTATAAACGCCATCTGCAACCGTCGTTCCATTGGTTGTACCCACCACATTTTTACCATCCCAAGTTACAGTTTTTGCTCCAAAAGCAGTGGGAACAGTATTTGCTTTTCTGGTAGTACCGGTTAAGGCATCAGTAGTATTACATCCGGTGGTTGAAGGAGCTGCTACAGCAGTTACATTGCTACAACCGCACTTAGCGGCCCATGAAGGCAAATGGTCATCAGTTGAAGTAGAGACATAACGGCATTTGGTTTTTACAAAGGCGCCGGCAGCGGTTTCAATCCAAACTGCATATACATTACCACCTCCGGTTACTGAAGGACTGGTTGGCGTATTTTGGGTGTAGGTAAAAGTTAATGTTCCGGCTGTTTGCGCCACAGCAATTTCAGCCAAACAACATAGTACGATTACCATAAATAATTGTCGAAGTGTTGTTATCATTTTTATTCTTTTTACGATTTAGTTTCAAAAGGCAATTTCATCACAATCTTAGCTGTCGTTGCCAAAGTTTTTTTAGCTAACGACGGCACATCTATTTTGTAATCGGCCAACTTTACCACAAAAGTTCCCGATAAAACAAGCTTATCGCCCTCTCCTGTTAAGGTTATCTTAGTTTTTATCGGATTGGTTACACCGTGTATGGTTAAATCGCCTTCCACATCGTAGGTCCCCGATTTCCCATTGTATCCGATAATTTTACCTTTAAAAGTAGCTTTGGGAAGCTTATCACTCTCCATGTAATTTTCGTTAAAATGTTCCTCCATTAAGGGTGCCTTAAATTTGAACGATTTTACCATGGCTTGAACCACTATATCACCTGTAGCCTTATCAAACACTCCGGAAACTGTTTTATTGGTTCCGATTACTTCCTCCAAGGCTCCGGGAACAGTAGCATCAAACTTAATTTCGCCAGAGCGGGTAACCATCTTTTGTGAAAAAACAGCACAAGTCAGCAATAGCAATATCATTAAAATAACTCTTTTCATTTTCTTTTTTTATTATTGTTGAACATACCCTTGGGCAATCCACAGGTTAAACATATCTATTTGAACTTGCGGAATTCTACCGCTCGGAGGCATGATGCCGCATTCTTGACCGTCCATTTTACAAGAAATAGATTCTGCATAAGCTACCACATCGTCATAAGTTTCCAATGGAGAACCCGATTCGGTTCCATTTACACTGTGACATGATGTACAATGGGTGGTCATTATTCGTTTAATATTAGCTTCATAAGTGGGTGTATCGGTAAACCCTGAAACTTCTTCGTAAGTATTAGATTCACAAGACCCTAACACTAAAACTACTGCTGTCAAAAAAAATACTCTTATCGTTTTCATACCTAAAATACTCTATACATGTTAAACCCAAAATAAACACTTCCTCCATCCCAATTTCCGGAGGTGTTGGTAAAATAAGCCACGTCATTCATTGGTTGCGAATTAGAGAATACCAATTGAAAAACGTGACCGCCCGTCTCTATGTCAAACCCTAATGTCAGTGGATTGTGATAATAATCAGTCTCTACCGGATTGGTTCGGGCAGCATACTCCAAATTCAAACTAATGCGTTTAGACAGTTTACATCGACCTCCAACAGCCACTAAGAACTGATCTTTAGTTTCTGTTCCCGGCTGAATGTCGTATAAATTTTTGTGTACAAATACAGGCGTGATTTGCATCGAAAAAGATTCTGAAAATTTCGAAGAAATCAACAACTGTGTAGTGTAAGCAAATCGGTTGGTAGTTTTAAAATCGGGGTACAAATTCTCATCAAACTTTGAAGAATTAATATCCATAGTAGTGTAACCTACAATAGTAAAAGGAAAACCGCCTTCCATCTGATTGGCTAATCTTAACTTGGCGGAAAGTTCAAAAGTCTTATTGTAAGTGTGTCTCGACACTCCTAAAGACATCCAGTTGGTCACCCCGTAAATTCCTCCAATTCGCGTCAGAGCATTATCCAAACCGAAGAAATTATTAATCCCTTCTTTTAAATCTCCAAATCGGTGTGAAACCAAAAAATACCATTCGTTTTTGGCGTTCATTTTAGTCGACTGCATGTTGCAAATCTGCAATCCTTTAAAAGCAGCAGAGGTGGGAACTTTTTCAGTAGGAACAGAATCGAGTTCCTTCATCAAATCATCTTGAGCATTGGCCGAATGAATGGCAAAAAGCAACAAGAATAGGCGGGCAATTTTAAACACTTTCATCCTTATTTAATTGGTTATTAGATTACATTGATCCATTTTTACTTCCCCCAAAAGATCATCAAAACCCACTACACGGCCTTTTACGGTAACTTTTTGTCCAACCTTAAATGTTGTTTTAGTTGCTGTAAAATTGCAGTTTACTAACTGATCCAGTATAACCGAAGTTCCTTCTACTGAAGTAATTGTACCGGTTACCGCTACCGGTTTTTCCAGGTATTTTTTATTGGATTTATCAACATCGGCGGCAAACTCGTTGGCAATATTTGCAGCAGTTACTGTGAAGGCAGTGGATTCTGATTGAATATCTCTTTTTCCGCCATAGAAAATGTAATACCTAACAGCAAAAAAAGCAATAAGTAATACACTAACGGTTATCAATAAAATCTTCGTCTTTCTTTTCATAAGAAGTTGCTTTAAGAATTGTCTAACTTTTAAATCTGAAAAATTGGAAGATTTACTCTTGCAAAATATCACAGACTGCATTTAATAGCTAAACAGAGTACTCATATACAACCCTACCACAAAAAAGGAGAATTCAGAAAAGAAAGGTAAAAAAATACGACGAAAGGTAAAATTTATAGCATTATTAAGCCGTATTCTTTCAATTTTAAAACGGGTTTAGAGAACCAAAAAAGTTCAAAATCTTCGAACTGGGTTTCGAAATCAGATTTAGCTTGGCCAATGGTTGTATAGGAAGTATTATGGACAGACCATAAACAAAGTTGATGCAGCAACCATTCCCCTTTAAGTTTGTCTAAGACAATCTCACATTGGTCTTGCTTGTTATGAATTACCAATTTCATCATTTCCCAAGTGATTCCCTTTTTAGATTTTTGGAATATTTCAACCGATGGATTGTTCCCTAACCAAACAATCTTAGAAGAAGGTTTTACGTTAAGCGCTGTTTCTTGATTCAAACAATTCACAATAAAATCGGGCGCTATTGTAGTGCTTGGAATTTTAAAGTCGAACCATTCTTGCAAATCATAATCGAAACAAATGCCATGCATATAATTGAACAACGATTTTTTGAGTCCGAAGCTGAACTTGTCGTGATTGATTCCGGTTTTGTCTTTGAACAGTATATCGTTGTGGGCAAAAGTAATGTCGTTGACTTGCGGAATGACACCAAAAGCATCGGGTTCCATCCCAACCGGACTATGGGCTGTCATGGCAAACTGATGCCAAAACCCGGATTGTAAAACCCCGGCTTCAAATAACTGCCGAACCATTTCCAAACTGTCAACCGTTTCCTGAACTGTTTGGGTTGGATATCCATACATTAAATAAGCATGAACCATAATGCCGCTCTCCGTAAAGTTCCTGGTAACTTGGGCCACTTGAGCCACGGTAACCCCTTTTTGGATTAACTGCAACAGCCTGTCGGAAGCCACTTCTAAACCACCCGAAACCGCTATACAGCCGGAAGCCTTGAGCAACTCACACAAATCTTGGGTAAAACTTTTCTCAAAACGGATATTGGTCCACCAAGTCACCGATAGTTTTCGGCGAAGAATTTCCAAGGCCAATTCCCGCATCAATGCGGGCGGTGCCGCTTCATCTACAAAATGGAAGCCCGTTTCTCCGGTTTGCGCTACAAGTTCTTCCATACGGTCAACCAAAAGCTTGGCCGCTATAGGTTCGTAAACCTTAATATAATCCAAAGAAATATCACAAAAAGTACATTTCCCCCAATAACAGCCGTGTGCCATGGTGAGCTTATTCCATCGGCCATCGCTCCATAAACTATGCATCGGATTGGCAATTTCTATAACCGAAATGTATTGGTCTAACAACAAATCGGAATAGTCCGGGGTACCGACTTGACTTTGTTTATAATCGGGTTTTGAGGAATTGTTACAGTAAACCACCGAATTATTCTCGAGAAGAAAAGTTCTTTTAAACTCGTTGGAATTTGGATTGGCAATATTGGAATACAACAGTTCTACAGGTAATTCTCCATCGTCTAAAGTGATGAAATCAAAAAATTCAAAAACACGTTTGTCCTTTAACTCTCGTAATTCGGTATTGGGAAAACCGCCACCCATGGCCACTTTAACTTTAGGATGATGCTTTTTTATATATTGGGCACAACGAAAAGCACTGTACAAATTACCGGGAAACGGAACGGAAAAACAAACCAATTTCGGTTGAACGATTTGCAGCTTACTTTCTAAAATTTGAAGCGTGATTTGGTCGATGTAAGTAAAGTCATTTTGAAGATAATCGTATAATTCATCAAAAGTATTGGCACTTCTGCCTAAGCGCTCGGCGTAGCGACTGAAACCAAAATTTTCATCGACACATTCCACTATAAAATCGGATAAATCTTCGAGGTATAACGTGGCCAAATGTTTGGCTTTATCTTGCATTCCCATCGAACCAAAAGCCCATTCCATATCGTCCAACTGCTCAAATCGAGAAGCTTGCGGCAGAAAGTTACCACTGCAAATTTGTCGGGCCAGCGTTTGATTTTTTCCTTGCAGAAAATCCATCACTGCCTCTATAGTTTGTATGTAATCGGCTTGTAAAACGAAGATTCTTTCAGAATTGAGAGTTTGCGGTTGGTCACAAATTTGAAAAACTTCTGTAAGCCCTTTTTTTGAAAAAATCGCAGCAATAACCTCAATTCCTAAATCGGATTGAAAAGCTGAAATGCCTTTGGTATTCAAAAAACCTTTCAAATAAGCCGTGGCCGGATAAGGCGTATTGAGTTGGGTAAAAGGTGGCGTTATGAGTAAGAGGTCTTTCATTTGTGAAACTTCAACAAACAAAAGTACTTTATTTCCCTATCTTTTTGCGCTCAGCGATGTATTCGTTTAATTTTTTACCGTAAAGCGATTTGGATACTTTAGGCGACATAGATTTTTGAATGGTATCTAAAAACTTCAAATTGATATCGTAAATTTCGGCTAAAGCTACGTAAGGCGCCACTTCGTAATCTCCATTGTTCACGGCAAAATTAGTAGTATACAAGTATTTTCTCTTGATGATACCATTTTGCTCTTCTTCTATTTTAGCCACTTCGTCTAACCGGGAAGCTTTGTAAGCCTTGAACTTTTTCTCAATCAAACTCAAATCCTGATCTACATATCTCGACATTACTTTGCGGTACTCATCGTACAAAGCTTGGTTTTTAGAACCGGTAATTTTAGCGTCCGCAGTAAAAAAATCCAAAGTCGTTTCCAGGTTCATAACCCCTTTTTCAGCAAAAAAAGGAATATTATTATCTAAGGAATTGGTCACACCGCGATCTAAAAACAAATACAACATTTCAGGAGAATCCAAATTAAATTCACTCACAAAATGAGCATCGCCGTCAATCTTAATGGTATCAATAGGAACCAAAACCGTGTCTTTGATTCTTTGAATATATATGGTGCCGCTTTTTAAACCTTTAATATGTCCGTTTAATACAAAATTCTTATCTGATTTTTTTTCAGCACAAGAAACCAAAACAATAAGGGCTAATAAAGTTAAAAGAGATTTTCGCATGTTTGATGTTAAATAATTGAATGACTCAATGCCACTCGGTTTATGGACTAATAAATAACAACGGAGTAATTACCGTAAATTTTGGCAATAATACTAAAAAAAATCCTCAATTTGACCAACAAATTGAGGATTTGAATTTTAAAACATTATGTTCTTATCCTTTCAACCAAGCTTTATTCAATGCTTCTTTTGAAGCATCTGAAAAACCATAGCCTTCGGTTTCTTCCATTGAGAGTTTTACTTTACCATTAATGGTTTGCTCTTTCCCGTCTCTTCTGATTTTAACGGTGATAGCATCATCGGTTTTCCAATTTTGACTCTCCATAATCAAATCGTAAATGTTGTCTAAATTGTATTTTTTATCATTGATAGACAAAATAACATCTCCGCCTTTCAGACCTAAGTTTGTCATAAAATCGTTTAAAACCGGACTCGAAATCACCATGATTTCTTTGGTTTTACCATCTACAGTAATGTATGGTGTAGATTGGTCTTTCAAAAACGGATTCATAGGAACGGCTACTTTTGTTTTGGTCACACCTACTTTGGCAAAATACTCATTGTATGGAATAGGTGTTGGTCCTGCTACATAAGTGGCTAAAAATTGACCAACTTCCGGATAAGTAAATTGGGTGATTTTAGCAAATAACTCTTCGTCATCGAATGGTTTTTGAGCACCATACTCTTTGGATAATTTTTGCATCAAATCTAAAATCCCACGAGCTCCGTTACTCTTTTCTCTGATGATGATGTCGATACACATTCCAATCAAAGCCCCTTTTTCATATACATTCAGATATTGGTCTTTGTAAGGCGCAACCAACACATTGGCACTCATTTCAGTGAAAGGCATGGTGTCATTCAAATTGGCAGCATTGTTAATTTTGCCTTGCATTCTTTGGTAAAACTCATCCGCATCAATTAACCCTTGATTTACCTGAAATAAATTGGCAAAATATTCTGTAACTCCTTCATACATCCACAAATGCTTTGACATTTTCGGGTTGTTGTAGTCAAAATAATGTATCTCTTTAGAATGAATGCAAAGTGGTGTCACTATATGGAAAAACTCGTGTGACACTACGTCTTTAATTTGTTCCCCCAAAGCAGCAGCAGGCATCATTTCAGGAAAAACAACGGTGGTAGAAGTGTGATGTTCTAAAGCACCGAAACCTTTGGCATCAGCCTTTTGCATATCGGATAAATACAACAATACAGTGTATTTTTTATTGTCGTTGATAGCACCCATAAAGGTTTTTTGAGCACGCATGGTTTTCTCTAAATCCGGTAAAAGTGATTTGGCCGTATGCACACCATTTGGCGAGTAAACACTGAATAAAATTTCCATCCCGTCAACATTGATAGTCACATAATCGGGTTTGGCATACATGATCGGATTGTCGGTTAAATCAAAATAACGACTTACGTTAAAGGTATCAACCGTATCACTTTTGTTAGAATCTACTAAAGAAGTAGCTCCGAAAAGCGAAGCCGGATGCGTAATATCTACACGATAAGGAACATCTAATTTCCCTTGAAAATACCCGATAAATCCATGATTGTTCAACATGAAAACTTTGCCTTCATCGATGTTGGTTCCGGCTGGAGAGAAAATTTCGTCTTTTCCGAAACCTCTGCCGGTTTCTGTGTCATAAGTATCATTAACCCAATAGGTAATTTTGGACAAGGTTTTGGCGTTGGCAATTTGCCAAGAATTATCATCGGTTTTAGTAACGGTTAGTTCTTTGCCGCTTTTGTCTACTGCTTTAAAATCGACTATCAACTTCCCGTAATTGTCCGCAGAATAAGTTCCCGGTACTGTTTTAGGAATATGAAACACCACTTCAGCAGTAGTAATAGTTGGCGGCGTGATCGTTACCATTACTTTGTCGTCTTTCACTTGATTTAAATCGATGGCTACTTTAACAGGCAAAGTAGCAGCGGCTGCCTTTTTTTGAGCAACTGCCGTAAAACTAAAAAGGGAAAAGGCCAAAACAGCCGTCAACACTAATTTCTTCATGATGGGAAAATTTATTTTTGTAATGAGTCACCAAATGTAAACAATAGTTACACTTGATTTTAACATTTTAGGTTTGATTAACTAAAAATCCGTTTAACGCTTGGAAATTTTATTATGCGTAATTTGCCTTTGAAGGGTACATTTGAATCGGTCAATTCCGGAGACGCGCAATTTAGCATGTTTGGTACTTCTGCCCTGCACGCGCTGACGCCACATTTTAAAACTGGAAGGTTTCATTTCGCGACGCATAATTTCGATGGTTTCTTGTTCGGATATCCCAAACTGAAACTCAATGGCATCGAAAGGTGTTCTGTCTTCCCAAGCCATTTCGATGATTCTGTCTATTTGCTCAATCGTGAAAGTATCGATTTTCATGATAACAAAAATCGCCAATAAATAAAAAAACTCTTGTTGAACAAGAGTTAAAGTTTAATCAAATTTATTTTTGATATAATATTTGCTGTCTAAATCGTCATCGAAATCATCTATAATTGGCTTAGGTTTTGGTTTGCTGCCCACAGCTTTCTTTTTCCAAAGCTCAAAATTATCTTTCGATAAACGTTTGCGCATCAATTCTGTTACTTCATTTTCGGTTAAACCGAATTCCTCCTTAATTACTTCAAAAGGTTTGCGCTCCTCTTGAGCCATACTGACAACTCTTTCAATCATTTCGCTGTCAAATTCTGCAAGCTTACTTTTTTTCATTTCTGTAAAAGCATTAATAGATATAGATTTCAACTGACTAATTGTATTTCAATATTACTAAAAAAAATAATTAGTTGCTATCCGCTACCCTATTTTTTTAAGCATTGTCCTCAGGAGAGCGGTATTTTTGAAAAGGAATAGCCAATAAGTTTTTCAAATCGTTGTGTTCTTTCGGTTGCATATGAGTATCCACTCCGTAAACCAATTGTTCGCGTTCTAAGTAACTAAAAGTACCGAACAACCTGTCCCAAACAGAAAAAATATTCCCGTAATTACTGTCTGTATAAGGCAGTTTATAATGATGGTGAACTTTATGCATATCAGGAGAAACCAAAACAAAACTCATGATTTTATCAATTCGCTTAGGCAAGGCAATATTGGCATGGGTAAATTGCGTGGCGACTACCGATAAAGTTTGATACAAAAAAACCAGCCACATAGGACTTCCAACCAACACTACTCCCAAAGTGGTAAAAACAAACCTAATGACACTCTCTCCCGGATGATGTCTGTTTCCTGAAGTGGTGTCAATCCAAGTATCGGTATGGTGAATTAAATGAAAACGCCACAAAAATTTTACTTTATGTTCTACCAAATGCGCCAAATAAGCACCAATAAAATCCAATAACAACAAACCGCTTATTGCGTACAACCATGGATTCATTTCGGGCAACCAATTGAGCAAGCCAAAATTGTGGTCGACTGTCCATTGCGCCGCATTAATCAATATAAAAGCCAAACAAAAGTTGACCACTATAGTTGTTAGGGTGAAAAAAATATTGATTCCGGCATGTTGCCATTTGTTATAACCGAATTTTACAAAAGGCACGGCGCTTTCTATCAACCAAAAAAAAGCAATACCACCTGCCAATATCAAAGCCCTATGTGCCGATGGAATAGAAGAAAAATAATTGATAATTTCGTTCATAACCTTAATTTTTATCAAATATAATAAAATCCCTTTCTACTTGATAAAGCGAAAAGTAAGGTTGATTCTGGGACCAATGGTTTTAGTGGTCTTGGGAATTTGGTGTTTCCAAAAATGCTGCGTTGTTCCTTTCATCACCAACAGACTGCCGTGCTCTAAAACAATTTTGAGTTTTTGGTTTTTGATAGTGTTATGTTGCAGGTGAAAAGCTCTTTCGGCACCGAAACTCACCGAAGCTATCACCGGATTTCTTCCCAATTCTGTTTCGTCGTCGGCATGCCAACCATTACTGTCTTTTCCGTCTCGATAATAGTTAAGTAAGACCGTAGTAAACCGTTCTCCACAAGCCGCTTCTACGGCTTCTTTTATAAATACCAAGAGTGGATTCCACGGATGGGGTTGCATGACAATGTTAGAATAGGAATAAGGCTTGCCTTCATTCCCGAATAGCGCTGTCAAACGGGGTTGAGGATGTGTTTTACCATAAACCGTGATAAAATCTTGTTGCCAAGGAATATCGCTTTTCAATTGCATAAAAAGTTCATTTGCCCTGTTCACCTCAAAAAAGTCAGCAAAGTACTCGATCTCGGCATCAGGTAAATCGAAAGTGATTTTGGCAGTAGGAAAAAGTGAATTCATCACACAAAAATAAAGAGAAAAGCACTCAAAACGCTTCTCTCTTAGCAATGATTTATTTCAAAAAAAGGGATTTTTTTATCCGTTTCGGAATAAGAAAGGATTTTATGCTGTTGGCTTTTTCTTCAAACTAACATTCATCATAACAATAGCTAAAATAATCAAAACAATACCTATCCACTGGGAAAGCACCACAGTCTCATTAAGCAACACAAAGGCCATCATAACCGAAACCGGCAATTCAAGCGCTGATACTATACTTCCCAAACCAATGCCCGTTAAAGGGAAACCGGCATTCAATAACATAGGCGGAATAACCGTTCCAAACAAAGCAATCAAAATGCCCCATTTGTAAAAGATATCAAAATTAAATGGTGTATGTTGGGTGAACAAGGCAAACACAAAAACAACTACTGCTCCGCCTAACAACATATACAAACTTCTTTGAGCCGAAGAAACTGACGTAGCTACTTTATTGGCAGCATACATGGTAGTGGTAAAAGAAGCCGCAGCTAACAACCCTAAAACAATTCCTCTCCAATCCAACTCGAATTCAGCGGAGAAGAGTTTGGTAGCCAAAGCTGTTCCCAACAAAACAACAAATACAGAAAAAATTTTAATGTTTGATGGTCTTTTCTTATCCAACAACATTTCTAAGACCACTCCCATCCAAACGGTTTGCATCAACAAAACGATACCAATAGATACCGGAATATATTTTACTGCCAAATAATAAAAAATACTGGTTAACCCGGTTGACGTTCCTAAAATCAATAATTTTTTAATGTCGACTGGCGAAGCTTTTACGGCGGTATTGCCAAGTCTGTTCTTTTGAAAAATATTAATTCCCAAAACGACCAAAATACCAATTACAAATTGAGCGGTTATGACTTCTGCCGGTGTGTAATGCAAGCCTTGTGAACTTAAATCGGCATAAGCCAATTTTACAAATGTAGCTAACATACCGTAGCTTGTGGCCCCAAGACCAACTAAGAAAACACCTTTGAGGACTTTGTTTCCAAACATGATTTATTTTTTAAAAAGCCGACAAAGATAGAAAATAGGAATGGTTTTCAAAGGAGATAATACAAAAACAAAAAACCACCACTTGCAAATGATGGTTTTCTTATTGAGCCGATAGAGGGACTCGAACCCACGACCTGCTGATTACAAATCAGCTGCTCTAGCCAGCTGAGCTACACCGGCGTCTCAATGTGAGTGCAAATATATTTTTTGAATTTTAATTTCCAAAATATTTTTGCACTTTTTTATGGCTATAAAGCGTTGATTTTTTCAACCAATTGATTAGCAGTTTGTTCTAATTCGGCGTTGATTTGTTTGAAATGCGCTTTTTTGTTTTCCACATTTTTTGCATTCACTTTAGTGATTAAAGCGTCGAAAGAAGCGATGGCTTCATCTATGATAGCATTTGTATTTTCAGAAGGTTTTCCGGTAGTAGTCATTTCATAAATGTAAACCGCTTCGATAATATCTCCTAATACAAAATTGATGTCTTTCTTTAAATTCTTAACACTTGCCATTTTATTGTAATTTTAAAATTTCGACAAAAATACGTCAAATCTTTAGAACAGCAACTACGAAATATAAATTTCCAATAAAGCCGCTTGTCCGATCAACTGATAATCAGTTAATGAAGCCGGAAGCAACACTGTACTTCCTATTGTATATTGATAAATTTCTCCGACTACTCGCAAACTGAATTCGCCCTCGACACACATCAGCACTCTAAAAGTATCAGCTGTTTTGGAAAAGGTTGCAATTCCGTTTAAAGGAATAAAATTTGTGGTAAAATAAGGACAATGCACCACTTCGTTAGATACATTTTCGTTCTTATCATAAAATCGTTGGGCTTCAATTTTATCATAATTTAATGCTTCTAAGGCTAAATCCACATGCAATTCACGGGTGTTGCCTTTGGCATCCTTTCGGTCAAAATCATATACACGATAAGTAATATCAGAAGTTTGTTGGATTTCGGCTATCAAAATTCCGGCACCAATGGCATGTATGGTCCCTGTTTCGAGCATAAAAACATCACCGGATTTTACTTTCTTGGTGTCTAAAATGTTTAATAAGGTTTTGCTCTCCAAATGCTCGAGGTAAGCTTCGGGTGAAGATTTTTCTTTAAACCCTACTATCAATCGAGCATCTTCATCGGCTTGCATCACATACCACATTTCCGTTTTCCCGAAAGAATTGTGTCTTTTTTTGGCCAGTTCATCATTCGGATGCAATTGAATAGATAAATCTTCACGAGCATCTAAATATTTAAACAACAATGGAAACTGCTTGCCAAATCGGATATAAACCTTACTCCCTAAGATTTCTGTAGGATACAAATTGATTAAATCATTCAGTGTTTTTCCTTTAAAAGTACCATTGGCTATAACACTAACCTCGTTTTCCACAGTAGAAATCTCCCAGCTTTCACCGGTAATTTCAGAGGTTATCGGTTTGTTTAGCATTGTTTTCAATTTGGTTCCGCCCCAAATTCTTTCTTTCAGAATCGGTTCAAATTGTAAAGGATAAAGTGACATGCTTGGATATTTTTGACAAACTTACATTGTTTTAAGCATTTGTAAGGCTTTTTGAATGTGAATTTTGCCCGACATACTATTGAAAACCAACAAAACAATACCGTTTTTATCAGTTACATAAGTTACTCTACCGGGGATTAAACCCAATAGATCATTTGGAACGCCAAATAGTTTACGGAGTTTTCTATTCCCATCGGATAACAAGATAAAAGGCAATCGATAACGCGAAGCAAACTTTTGATGCGATTTCACTGAATCACTGCTTACTCCTATGACTTCGGCTCCCAAAGCTTTAAAATCTTCATATTGATCTCGGAATGAACAAGCTTGTTCGGTACAAACTCGCGTATCATCCTTAGGATAAAAATAAATAACTAAGGATTTGCCGGAATAATCTTTACTGTCAAAAGGATTTCCTTTGCTGTCAACTGCCGTAAAATGAGGCAGTTTATCGCCGACTTTAATTGCCATAGTTATTAACCTTTATAAGTCACAAAATTTCTGGGCGTTTCGTACAAAACCACCTCTAAATCTTGGTTTGTATCAATATGCGGTCGCAATTTGTTCCAAATCACCACCACTATATTTTCTGCTGTCGGATTTAAATCGGCAAATTCCGGAACATCCAAATTAAGATTCTTGTGGTCGAAAGCATTTTCAATGTGTTCCTTGATCAAGTCAGATAAAATCTTTACATCAATCACATAACCGGTTTCCGGATCAATTTCGCCGGTAACCGATACAATCAACTCATAATTGTGGCCGTGAAAATTGGGATTGTTACACTTCCCAAACACAGCATCGTTTTGTTCCATCGACCAATCTTTGCGATACAATCTGTGGGCAGCATTGAAATGGGCTCTGCGGGAAACGGTGACTTTCATAGGATTTGTGATTGTTGATTAACGATTTTTGATTTTTGATTGATTCTGAAATCTGCCTTCAAGATTATTCATTCTTAAATCTTGTGATCCTCGAGGTAATGATAAAACTCATCAAAGATAATTTTAAACCAAACGGTGTATATATCAGGATTTTGAATCATGTCTTGTCGTACTTCTTCAATACACATCCATTTCCAACTTTCTACTTCTTCAGGGTTAATTTGCGGTTCATCATTGTAATAACCAATCATTACATGATCTAATTCATGCTCGGTTAAACCATTATCAAAGGGTGCTTTGTAGATAAAGTGAAACAACTCTTTTAACTCGGTCTTAAATCCCATTTCTTCATACAATCTGCGGGTACCGGCCTGAATATTAGTTTCGCCTTCACGTTGGTGGCTACAACAGGTATTGGTCCATAATAAAGGGGAATGATACTTGTGATGCGCGCGTTGTTGCAACATGATTTCATTTTTGCTGTTCAACACAAAAACGGAAAATGCCCTGTGCAAAACGGCTTTTTCATGCGCTTCTAATTTGTTCATCAACCCTATAGGCTCGTCTTGTTCGTTGACCAAGATTACTTTTTCTTCTGTCATAACTTCTAATAATCGCTCAAAAATACGAAAAAAAATCAGCGGCTATAATTCTGCCGATAGAACAACCGTTAAACTTTCCTTAAATCAAGGTAATTTGTAATCTATCAGACATTTCAACTCGTATTTAGCTGTAAATTTGTGGTAGATTTAAAACAATTGCTATGTCAAAATCCATTGTTAATTTCCTGATTTTAGTACCGCTTTTCATATTTAATGCCTGCGGTCAAAACAATAATACCAAGACTAAAAATACTGTTATGGAGAATGTAATTTCTAAACCCGAAAATCCTTATTACTCTAATACCGATACCTCCAAATTGGTTTTAACCGATGAAGAATGGCGCAAAGTATTGCCTCCTGATTTGTATGCCGTTGCTCGACAAGCGGATACCGAAAGAGCTTTTACAGGCACGATGTGGAAAAGTGAAACCAAGGGCACTTACTACTGCGCAGCTTGCGGCTTGAAACTTTTTAAATCCGATCAAAAGTTTGTCAGCAGTTGCGGATGGCCTAGCTTTTTTGAACAAGACAACAAAAAAAGCATTTGGTTCAAAAATGATTACTCTTATGGTATGCAACGCATTGAAGCACTTTGCGGACGATGCGATAGTCATTTAGGCCATTTATTTGATGACGGTCCGGCGCCTACCGGAAAAAGATACTGTATGAATGCCGTTTCATTAGATTTTGTGCCCGATGCTACAGAAAACAAAGGAAATACCGATACTATTGTTTTGGGTGGTGGTTGTTATTGGTGTGTGGAAGCCGTGTACGAACAACTAGACGGCGTTGAAAAAGTGGTCTCCGGCTTCTCAGGCGGAAAAGTAGAAAATCCGAGTTATGAAGAAGTTTGTACCGGAACTACCGGCGCTGCAGAAGTAGTTGAAATTACTTACGACACATCGAAAACCAATTTAGATGAAATTTTTAAAGTGTTTTTTTCCGTTCACGATCCTACTACTTTAAACCGACAAGGTGCCGATGTTGGAACGCAGTACCGCTCGGTAATATTTTATAAAAACGAAGCACAAAAGAAAGCTGCCGAAAGTATCATAGCCGAACTGAACAAAGAAGTATTCAACAATAAAATTGTAACTACTTTAGAACCGTTCAAAGCCTTTTATAAGGCCAAAGACTATCATCAAAATTATTACCAAAACAACCAAGAGCAACCTTATTGCCAAATGGTTATTCAACCGAAGTTGGAGAAGTTTGAAAAAGTCTTCAAAAACAGATTAAAGAAAAATCAGTAATAAAAAAACCTCTCCAAATAAAGAGAGGTTTTTTGTTATAAAATGTAATCCGTATTGATAAAATTTGAAGCTTTACTATTGAGCAATTCCTGTAAAATAGCGTTATTATAGGCATTATCTTTGGAAGCCACAAAAGTTCGGATGGAAAAGGAACGCAAAGCATCATGTATGCTCAAGGTGGCTACTGCCGAATCTTTTCTGCCGGTAAACGGATAAACATCCGGACCACGTTGGCATGAACTGTTTAGGTTCACCCTACAAACCAAATTGACCAAAGTATCAATCAGTGGCGCTATGGTTTTTATGTCTTGTCCAAACAAACTCACTTGTTGCCCATAATTCGATTCGGCCATATCATTCAATGGTTCTTGAATGTCTTTAAAAGTTAAAATCGGAATTACCGGTCCAAACTGTTCTTCATGATACACTCTCATTGTTTTACTAACCGGAAATAAAACCGCCGGAAAAATATAATTTTCGGTTCTTTCACCACCTTTACGATTGATGATTTCCGCACCTTTACTCGTGGCATCATCTATCAATTCCTGAATATAATCGGGCTTTTCTCTTTCGGGCAGTGGTGTCAATGCAACGCCTTTGTCCCATGGATTTCCAAACAACAAGGCATCCACTTTATCAGCAAATCTGCGGTTAAATTCGGCAGCTATCGTTTCGTGTACGTACAAAACTTTTAATGCGGTACATCGTTGGCCGTTAAAAGATAATGTACCGGTCAGACATTCTTGAATGGCCAAATCCAAATCGGCATCGGGAAGAATAATAGCCGGATTTTTGGCTTCCAACCCTAACACCAATCGCAATCGGTTTTTATTGGGATGCAAATCTTGTAGCGCTATGGCTGATTTACTGTTGCCTATCAGGGCCAAAATATCAATTTTGCCCGATTGCATTATCGGAGCGGCTACCTCACGACCACGACCGTAAACGATATTAATAACACCTTTTGGAAAACTATCCTGAAAAGCCGCCATCAAAGGGGAAATTAATAACACGCCATGTTTGGCAGGTTTAAAAATTACGGTATTCCCCATAATAATGGCAGGAATTAGTAACGAAAAGGTTTCATTCAAAGGATAATTATACGGTCCTAAACAAAGTACTACACCCAGCGGACCACGGCGCACCATAGCATTCACCCCTTGACTTTTGGTAAAACGAGCACTATCTCGGTCTAATTGCTTGTAATCTTCAATGGTGTCATAAATGTACTCTACCGTTCTGTCAAATTCTTTTTCGGAATCTGTTAGTGATTTCCCGATTTCCCACATAAGGTATTTCACTACTTCACTGCGTGTCGCTTTCATTTGTGCCACAAAGTTTTCCATGCATTTGATACGGTCACTGACTTTCATGGTGGGCCACAAACCCTGTCCGTTGTTGTATGCCGAAACAGCCGCAGTCACCACTTCACTTGCTTCAGGTTCTCCCATAGCAGGAATTGTCCCTAAAAGCGTTGGTGCATAGTTTTCGGTGGAAGAAATGGTGGAATACACAGGAGTGGTTTTTCCGGTCCAATTTTTAAGTTCGCCGTTAACTAAATAAGTATCTTGGTGTAATAAATTATCGATTTGAAATTCGTTGGGTATCGCATTCATAAAAATGATTTTTTATAAAATTACGCTTTTGACGATAACCCCCGACAATGAAAGAAGCAAAGAAATTAACTAAAACGTTGTAACTGAAAACTTTTTAAAAGGAAAGTCGGAAAAACACATTCGGCATGATACCCAAAGTATAAAACTCGCGCCCTTCATAACGCGGATTGGAAAAATCGGAAAGACTAGCGTACTGACGCTCTAACTCTTTGCTGAGTAACGAATGTCGGTTGTAAAGATTGTATACTGACACTCCAATTTTAAAATGATTGCCCTTAGCTGTTTGAAACTGATAAACTGCCGAAACATCCAATCGATGGTAATCGGGCAAACGTTTCGCATTATATGAAATGATATCACCTGTTTCATTGATAGTACTGTAAGGCTTCCCGCTGTGCCAAAACCAACCGGCTGTAAACAAAAATCGGTTCCATTTTTGATTAAAAGCAGCTGTAAAATGGTGTTTAATATCCGCATTGGAAGCAAAATAATCACTGTTGTTTAAGGATTGAAATTGGTTTTGTGAATCCTGATAAGTATAAGTAACCCAAGCACGCCATGTAGCGGCACTCTTTTGCAGCAAAACATCAACTCCTTTGGTAAATCCTTTTCCTCGATGGATATTGTTGTCATTTTGCCCCAAAAAACCTAAGGTATAAGAAGTTATACCGTTGATGTTTTTGTAATATGCCTCTACATCCAATAACCAATTGTGTTTTTTAAAAATGATACCACTACTGTACTGATTGGCTTTTTGTATAGGGTAATCTGAATTGTCAGATAGTACCCAAACGTAATTCTCCAAACTCAAATCGTTGGCGGCCTCTTCTCGAACTTGACTCAAAACCTGACTCCTGCGCTCGTAAGAAGCTTGCCAAATGAAGGATTCCGAGAGATTTTTTTGCATCAAAAATCGCGGTTCAAAACTTGAAACTTTCACTTGGCTGTAAAAATTATAGCGCAAACCGGGTTGAAAATTCCAACGCCCGATATTTTGCTTGTATTGCACAAAACCGGCATGCGTTACATTATACAAATGTTTCAAATCTAAAACCACGCCCAAATCCTGATTATAACTGTTGAACAAATGCGAAATATCATTGCCCAAAACTTGATAACCGAATTCCAATACTGCTTGGTTGGTTAATTGGCTGTTAAAGTTAATCTCGGCACCGGAATCCACCACCCTATTCAACTTTTTAAAAGCTTCAAATCGATTGGATTGGTAAACTGTTTTTTTGAGATAGTCAAAACTGTAGAGCGAATAGTAAACAGTCATTTTTTGGGTAAATCTCGGACTGTATTTTTGAGACCAATTCAAACTGAACCCATAATTTTCAAGGGTCATTCTTTGATTATTGATACTATCTGTTTCAATCACGTTTTGGTAATCCAAATCGTTTTTAATGACCAAACCCGAAAAGGAGACAGCCGTATTTTCATTAGGCTTAAAATTAATTTTAGCCGAATAATCGTGAAACCTGAATTGGTTATTTTGATTGAAATCTTTGAAATTAGTGTTTTGAAAAACTTTAGTCTCTAACTGGCTAAAGGTTGGTGATTGCCACCATTCCGTCAGGGATTTTCGCCCGGAAAGTTGCAATCCCAATTTGTTTTTTACCAAAGGTATTTGTGTGTAAGCATCAATATTGAGTGCGTTAATCCCTGCATTGGCTTTAACAGTATTCGAAATTTTATCCGTCGATTGCATATCAATAACGCCTGAAACTCGCTCTCCATATTTCGGACTCAACGCTTTGTTGTAATAGTTTACCGTTTGCTCCACATTTGGATTGATACTCGAAATCATGCCAAACAAATGTCCGGGATGATATAGTCGAATGCCGTCCATCAATATCAAATTTTGATCTGCCGTTCCGCCACGTATGTATAATCCTGTGGCTGTTTCATTGGGACTTTTCACTCCGGGCAATTGTTGTAAAGATTGTAAAATATCGGCATCGGTAATCCCGGGAAGCGTTTGCACTTTTTGAGGAGAAATAATAAAATTTTGGCTGGTTTTCCGAATCCCTTTGGCCAAAAACTCTTCTACTATAACTTCTTTAAGCGGAATAATTTCCGCCTTTTCTGTCAAGGCAACGGAATAAAATCTTTCGTTGATCTTGATGACTTTAACCAAAGCCTGATGTTCCATTTCTGCATGAACTTCTGCCAAACTATATTGCTTTTGAGGAAGTGAAATACTTCGGGCAACCAGTAAAGAGTCGATATAAGAATATTTAACCGCAAATGCTTTCTCGAGATCGGAAAGCACTTGGGGGAGTTTGGTATTGTTATAATAAAACGACTCCTTTTTTTGCGCCCATGAAAAAGACATCCAGCACCAAAAGAAGCCAAATAAAATTATTTTATTCATTCCGAAATGATAATTTTTCCGCTACTGTTTTTACTGAATTTTAATTGTAAAGGTAAACAAATGGTTTGCAAGGCTACCGTTGCCTCTTTGTGGGTAAATGTTCCGCTAAACTTAATGTTTTCTATGTGTTTCGGGTAATCAACTTCCACATTGTATTGTTTTTTGAATTGCTCAATCACGTAACGCATCGGCACATTTTTAAACGATGTTTCTCCGGAGATCCAGGTAGGCTTTGAAGCATTAACCTCAGCCCAGTTTTCCGAAGTAGCAGTATAAAAACGTACACACTCGCCTTGAGTTAAAATGGTGGACTTGTCTTTTTGGGTGACTTGTACTTTGCCTTCATAACACTTTACTTCGAAAAAATCTCGGAACGCAATTACATTGAATTTAGTCCCCAAAACGCGTATGTTCCCCAGCGAAGTTTCTACCGTAAACGGACTGCCTTTTTCGACTTCAAAAAAAGCTTCGCCTTCTAAATGCAAAGTTCGTTTGTATCGGAAAGCATTGCTATAGGTTAGTGTTGATTTGGCATTGAGTGACACTTTAGAATGATCGGCCAACGTAATCATTTCGGTTTTTCCAAAACCGGTTGTGATTGTATTTTGAACTATAAAAAAATGATAAACACCAAACATAATCAGCAAACAAGCAGCGATTGAAACATAAGGCCAAAGCGGAATAACTCTTGTTTTAGTTTGCTTTTTATGGGCTAACTTTTGTTTTACGGCACTAAAATTCTGCTCCAAATCGGGAGAACTGATTTCAAAACCGTCGAGTGCATTTCTTATCTTTTGATAAGCCTCAAAATCCTCCTCTGAAACCAATTGCTTTAATTGTTCATCGGTAATTTTATAGGTCAACCAATCGGATAAATACGTTTCGTTTTGCGCTTTCATCATACTAAATTTCAAACGTTTTTTACTACTTTTCTCAAGGATAACAATGCCAAATGCATCCGTTTTTCTACAGCTTTCACCGATAAATCCAAAGCGACTGCAATTTCGGCATACGATTGGTTATCGAAGCGATTCATCAAGAATACTGTTCTTTGTTTTTCGGGTAACTCATTGATGGCTTTTTCCAATTGGGTTTTCAATTCGGTTGCTTCCATCAAAAAATCAGGCGACTCTTTGTGTGTTGATTTGGGTTGGAATTGTAACTCAAAATTAGTAACCACTTGGTTGTGCTTGATTTTATTCAATGACAATCGAATGGCTGTAGTATACAAAAAGCTTTTGGCTTGTTCAGGTTGCAGTATACCACAATTTTCCCAAAGTTTGACAAAGGCATTCTGTGCAATATCTTCAGCACTCTCGGTATCACCTCTGAATTTATAGACCAAAAAGTTACGCAACACTTTGAAATTAGTGTCAAATACCGAACGGAACACCGCCTCGGAACAGAGCTTAGCTTTTTGGTTTTCGTTTCTCATAGCTTACAATACAGACACAACCTTAGGGTTAAGGTTGTGTCGTGATTGAAATTCTTCCCAATTTATTTATATGTTTAGTTGCAATTAGCCGCGATAGCTGCTTCAAAGCCGGCTTGATTGGCCACAGTAACAGATACCTGACCGGTTGGTGTATTAAAAGTTACAGTTAACGGATAAACAAAAGCCGGAATATTGGATTGTGACGGGTTGTAATACTGTAAAACAGTACCATTGTCATTGGCAGTTACCAAAGCCCCTTGCGACTGAATTTGTACCGGAAAAGCAATATTAAAACATGTCCCTAATTGATTCCCAAAGTTGCCAGACGAAGTTTGACAAACCGGTGCTGCCCATTGTTGAGTAGCGTTGCAATCGAAATTATTTCCTATTCTGATTACAAAATAATCTGAAGATGAACCTAAACTCGGATAACTCGGGATGGTTAACGGCAAATCGGCTAAAAGGTAAGTTCCAACCCAAGCTCCTAAAGAGTTGTACACTGAAAAATAAGCTGAATCTGTATTGGCATAATCAAAATCAACGGTCAAAGGATAAGAAGAACTGTTAGCATTACAAACGCCCGGAGTCGCTGTTACATTAGTGATCTCACAAGCTGGAGCACACGACACCAAGTCGTTTTGGGTATAACCATCGCACTCGGCCAAACAAATGTTGGAGTATTCTACGATGCCATTTGCTGTTTGCACACAAACCGGATTATAATCGGCTGTACAAATACAAGATCCTGAATTGCCATCGCAATCATCATACAAATCAAACAACTCGTTCAAACTGTTGACTTCAATAACTTCATTATTTTGAGTGACATTAAAAGGGAAAACCAAATCTACTACATCGCCAACTATCAACATCGACTCCAATTCTCCTTGTGTATTTACAACTATAGTGGCTCCGTTACTATTGATGACAGAAATCGGAAAAATCATTTGGAAACAACTAAATTGCAATACATCATCGTTAATAGTGTTAAATCCGCAACCTTCAACCAGAGCATAAAATTCGGTTTCATCATCAATGGTGATTACGGCTCCTTGTTGCTGTACTTGGAACGGAAAAGCAATGCCGGTAATAAACAAGGTTTCAGTCTCGGCAGCTAAAATATCTAACAAACCAGCTTCAGTGGCTACTGTTATTACAGTACCATCGTTATATGACAAAGTCAACGGATAAACAAATTGAAAACAGAACAACTGGTCTTGTGGCGTAGTAGCGTTTCTGCCACTGATGTTGTTGGCTTTTTTAATTTCATTTAAAGTAGTACGCAAAGCGACACTTTTGGAAGTCACAATCTCGTTTTCTACCGGATCGTTATCGGAACAAGAATAAAAACCGGCTACGGCAACGGTTAACAATAAGAGTGCAATTTTTAGCTTTTTCATTTTGATTTATGATTTAGTGTTTTAAGGTTAGACAACACAAAAGGCCACCACCCTACTTTTTTAAAACAAAAATGAAAATTAATTTATTTTAGGAGACTTTCGGCTATTTTAAGTGCACATTTTTCACCATCAATGGCAGCCGAAATGATACCACCTGCAAAACCGGCACCTTCACCACAAGGATACAAGCCTTTGATTTGTAGGTGTTCTAAGGTTTCGTGGTCGCGCGGAATTCTGACCGGTGATGACGTCCGACTTTCGGGCGCGTGCAGTATGGCCTCGTTTGTCATATAACCTCGCATGGATTTGCCAAACTGGACAAAACCTTCTCGCATGATTTGGGTTAAAAAACCGGGAAATACCTGTCCGAGTTCTACCGAAGTCGTTCCCGGAACATAAGACGTTTTGGGAATGGAAGAAGACAATTTATTTTGGGTAAAATCGACCATGCGTTGCGCCGGTACTTTTTGGGTTTGACCTGCCAAATACCAAGCTTTTTGCTCGATGGCTTTTTGAAATTCCATTCCGGCCAGTGCTCCGAATTTGGCAAAAGGTTTAAAATCTTCCAATTTTAATTCGACTACAATCCCGGAATTAGCAGTAGCTTGATCGCGTTTGGAGGGTGACCAACCGTTGGTTACCACTTCACCCGGACTGGTAGCACAAGGCGCAATCACACCACCCGGACACATACAAAACGAATACATCCCTCGGCCGTTGACTTGCTTCACTATCGAATAAGGCGCCGGGGGCAAATATTCACCACGGAAATCACAACTGTATTGGATTTTATCGATTAACGCCTGAGGATGTTCAGCACGAACACCTAAGGCAAACGGTTTGGCTTCGATTAAGATTTTTTTTCGATCTAACAATTCAAATATATCACGAGCGGAATGTCCGGTAGCCAAAATGACTTTGTTGGCCGAAATAGTATCGCCATTTTGGGTAACAACACCTTGAATTTCGTTGTTTTTGATGAGAAAATCGCTCACACGAGTTTCAAACAAAACCTGTCCACCACACTCGATAATTTTTTCTCGGATATCTTGAATAATCTGAGGCAATTTGTTGGTCCCAATGTGCGGATGCGCTTCGACTAAAATATCCGGTGTAGCCCCGAAAGCCACTAACAGCCTTAAAATTCGGTCGATATCGCCTCGCTTTTTAGAACGCGTGTACAATTTGCCATCAGAATACGTTCCGGCACCGCCTTCTCCGAAACAATAATTGGAATCTTCATTAACAATGTGGTCGCGGTTGATGGCTTTTAAATCACGGCGGCGACCACGAACATCTTTCCCTCGTTCAATTACTATTGGTTTTAGACCTGATTCTATCAATTGCAAGGCTGCAAATAATCCGGCCGGTCCTGCGCCTACTACAATTACTTCTTGGGCATTGCTGACGTTAGGATAATCAGGCAGTTCGATGGCAGATTCCGAATAGGTTTCGCCTTTCAGAAAGACATTTGCCTTAATATTAAATTTAATGGCTTTTTGACGGGCGTCAATAGAACGTTTTACAACCACTACTTTTTGAATGTCGCTCACGGCAACTTGAAACAACTTAGCCACATGCTCATTGAGCTGGGTTTCACTGTGAGCGGTTTCGGGAGAGACTTGAAAAAGTAATTCGCGTGGCATGATTTAATTTTCAGCAAAAGTACACAAATCGAATTACTTTTTTTCCTCAAAAGCGTGCAGTGCAAACGAAGCCAACCAATGTTCTCCTTCATAATTACCATCAACCACAGCAGGCAGAGAAAAATTGAAATGAAAATCGGCCAAAGGTTTTAAATGAGCAAAAGGTTTCGGGTATTGATTGATTAATCGGTAAAAATTCCATGCTCTGCTGAAATTTAAGCCGTCAAGGTGTACCAAATGGCCATCGGTACGATCGGAAACACGAGCCACTTCCCAAGTAAACTTTTTGGAAAAGAGTTTCGGAGCGAACTTTTTAAGCCAAATCAGGAAGTCGCCTTCCGGCAAAACCCGTTGCATTAAAGCCATTTCTTCCAAACAGGGCGACAGGAAATCTGTTCCGCTTGGTTCCCAGGCAAAAGGGCAATTTTCATCTTTAGCGAACATTCGAACTGCGTTATCACGGATGCTTTGTTGGAATCTTTGGTTTTTAGAATGTGCAGCATAATCCCAAGCAAAGGTCAATCCGAAAGCGGTATTGGTGTGTGTACCTACCCTAACCGGATACAGTAGTTTAGGTAAAAACTCGATGTATCGCTCGATAATAATATCGGATAAGGGCTTTAGGTTTTGCGCTAATTCTTGGGCAAACGATTCGTTGTAGGTTTCTAATTCTAATTGGAGTTTGAGCAACCAATTCCAACCGTACATACGCTCGAACGATTTTTCGTGTTTCTTGTTGATATAATCTATTTCGACCTGAATATTGGCTCTCGATAAATTGGTTTGCAATTTTTGAATAATCAGCGTGCGATTGGGCAAATTCGGAAATCGTTTCAGCAAAAAAACCAAACTCCAATGACCGTGAACCGATGAGTGCCAATCGAAACAACCGTAAAAAGTTGGGTGCAACTTTTTAGGCGATTGAATTTCGGTGCTGTCCAATAGCATTTGTCCCAGTTTATTAGGATATTCTTGTTGCAGACATTTTAAAGGTAAAGAAGCCAAATGTTGGGCTTGTTCGAGGGTCAATTCTTGCGCACCAACTGAGCTACTGACGCAAAGCAGGATGTATAAGAGATATTTCATGGATTTGCTTTTTTTCAAATGTAGCAAAAAGTTAACTTTGTCGGACAAATTCGTTTTTATGTCGAGACTAATCAAACTCATTTGGGATTTTCGCGGACCGGCTTCGGCGAAAACTGCAGAGCATCATGAAATTCATTTAAAAGAATTCATCGCTATGGAAAAATTACCGATAACCATTACGGGGTTTGAAGTTAAAAACGAAATGCATGCCATAGCTTATATAGTGGTGAATGACGAGCAAATGATACCGTTGCGAGATGCCTTAAAACCGCACCGAGGGGAATTGTATTTACCATAAAAAAAGAGAAGCAATTGCTTCTCTCCTCTAATTCGCTACTTCACTGATGAATTTGATACGCATCAATCGAAGTTCTTCTATATCATAATCGCCGTCGAACTCTTTGAGGGCTTCTTCGATTTTGTCAGTTTCAGAATCCATAAAATATTCATGGATTTCCTCTTGCTGGTCTTCGTCCAAAATTTCGTTAATCCAATAATCAATGTTGAGTTTGGTACCGGAATATACGATTTGCTCCATTTCTTTGAGCAAGGTATCCATATTCATTCCTTTGGCTCTGGCAATATCATCTAAAGATAATTTACGGTCAATGTTTTGGATGATATACAATTTGTTAGAAGAGTTGGCTCCGGTAGATTTTACGACCAAATCATCCGGACGAATGATGTCGTTGTCTTCTACATAACGGGCAATTAACTCTACAAAATCTTTTCCGTATTTTTTGGCTTTGCCTTCACCTACTCCGTGCACATTGCTTAATTCGTCAATGGTTATAGGATATTTGAGCGCCATGTCTTCCAAAGACGGATCTTGGAATACCACGAAAGGCGGAACACCCAATTTTTTGGCCACTTTTTTTCGCAATTCGCGCAACATTGCCATCAAAGCTTCATCGGCTGTACCACTCGATTTAGAGGCTGTTACTATGGCTTCGTCTTCGTTTTCACTGTATTCATGGTCTTCCGACATTAGGAAAGAAGTTGGATTATTGATAAACTCTCGTCCGGCATCTGAAACTTTCAAAATACCGTAAGTTTCTATGTCTTTGGAAAGTAATCCGTCTACCAATACTTGTCGGATTAAAGCCATCCAATAGCGTTCATCATAATTGGCGCCGCAACCGAAGAATTTTTGGGTATCAGTTCGGTGTGCTTTGATGGTGGCATTTACGCGTCCGATTAGGGTAAATACCACTTCTTTAGATTTGTATAAATGCTTGGTATCGCGCACCACTTCTAACAACATTTTGACTTGGTCTTTGGCTTCAACTTTGGTTTTCGGATTTCTGACATTGTCATCCATATCGGCACCTTCGCCGTTTTCGCTGTCGAATTCTTCTCCGAAATAATGCAATAAAAATTTGCGTCTGGAAATGGAAGTTTCGGCATAAGCCACCACTTCTTGCAACAAGGCAAAACCAATTTCCTGTTCGGCCACCGGTTTTCCCGACATAAACTTCTCGAGTTTTTCTACATCTTTATAGGAGTAATAAGCCAAACAATGGCCTTCACCACCATCACGTCCGGCACGTCCGGTTTCCTGATAGTAACTTTCGAGTGATTTCGGTATATCGTGGTGGATTACAAAACGCACATCAGGTTTGTCGATTCCCATTCCGAAAGCAATAGTTGCTACCACCACTTCTACATCTTCCATTAAGAACATGTCTTGGTGTTTGGCACGGGTTTTACCATCTAATCCGGCGTGATAAGGAACGGCACTGATACCGTTTACTTGGAGCACTTCGGCTATTTCTTCAACCTTTTTTCGACTCAAGCAGTATATAATACCCGATTTTCCTTTGTTTTGTTTGATAAAGCGAATGATGTCCGCTTCTATATTTTTGGTTTTGGTACGTACTTCGTAAAACAAATTCGGACGGTTGAAAGACGCCTTAAACGTTTTGGCATCGGTCATGTCCAAATTCTTGAGAATATCTTCCTGCACCTTTGGCGTAGCTGTTGCGGTCAATCCGATAACAGGTACATCGCCCAATTGTTTGATGATGTGTCTTAAGTTGCGGTATTCAGGTCTGAAATCGTGTCCCCATTCTGAAATACAGTGTGCTTCATCAATGGCTACAAAAGAAATGGGCACGCTTTGTAAAAACTCTACGTATTCCTCTTTAGTTAATGATTCGGGAGCAACATACAACAGTTTGGTAATTCCGGAAGTAATGTCTTTTTTAACCTGATTGATTTCGGTTTTGGTTAGCGATGAATTCAATACGTGCGCGATTCCATTCTCAGAAGACAAACTCCTGATGGCATCCACTTGGTTTTTCATCAAAGCAATTAGGGGTGAAACTACGATGGCTGTTCCTTCTTGAATAAGAGCCGGTAACTGGTAACATAATGATTTTCCGCCTCCTGTGGGCATGATAACGAATGTATTTTGCTTGGCAATGATACTTTTGATGACTTCTTCCTGTAATCCTTTAAATTGGCTGAAACCAAAATACTTTTTTAATTCTTTATGGATGTCAATTTCGTTTAAATTCATTCTGTGTTAATCGTATTTTTACATAAATTTGCAAACATAAAGATACGACTTTCTTTTATACACACAAATTTTATATTCGTACAATTTTGATCTCAAAAGAAACCATTTTAGCCTCTGCCCAAAAGACCATTTTAGCTGAAAGTGAAGCCATTTCGCGATTGGTCGATTTTATAAATGATGATTTTGTTAAAACCGTAGAAATCATTTATCAAGGAACCGGAAGATTAGTGGTTACCGGAATCGGAAAAAGCGCCATCATTGCTCAAAAAATTGTAGCTACTCTTAATTCAACCGGAACGCCTTCATTGTTTTTACATGCCTCTGAAGCCATTCACGGTGATTTGGGTATGGTGCAGCCGGGTGATGTGGTAATTTGTATTTCCAAGAGCGGGAATAGTCCTGAAATTAAAGTATTGGTACCGTTATTAAAAAGATTCGGCAACAAATTAATTGCCATTACAGGAAACACCACCTCTTTTTTAGGCAAAGAAGCGGATTATGTTTTGAATACTTATGTGGAGAGCGAGGCTTGTCCGAATAACTTAGCCCCTACCAACAGTACAACAGCGCAATTGGTTATGGGTGATGCATTAGCCGTTTGCTTGATGGAAATGCGTCAATTTACTGCTGAAGATTTTGCCAAATATCACCCCGGCGGTGCTTTGGGTAAAAAATTACTATTGAGAGTCGGCGATATGCTAGACACTACTCACAAACCGGTCGTTGCACCTGAAGCTAATATCAAAACGGTGATTATGGAGATTTCTGAAAAACGTTTAGGCGTAACAGCTGTGGTAGAAAACGATAAAGTTATAGGTATTATTACCGATGGTGACATCAGAAGGATGCTCAACAAAACGGAAACTATTTCAGGCTTGACTGCTAAAGACATCATGACTGTAAACCCGAAAAGAATCAAATCGACTGACTTGGTTAGTGATGCTTTGAACATTTTAGAAGATTTTTCCATTACACAATTGGTGGTGATTGATCAAGACGAATACAAAGGCGTGATTCATTTACACGATATTTTAAAAGAAGGCATTGTATAATGGCAAAGAAAGAGCTTAAAGAAATGTCGTTCCTCGATCATTTAGAGGAATTCCGTTGGATGTTGGTCAGAAGCACCATTGTTATCATCACCATTGCTTGTGCTTCCTACTTCATAGACGATTTTATCTTCAATGAAATTATTTTCGGACCACAAGATCCTAATTTTGTGACCTACGAGTTTTTCTGTAAAGTCACCCGCTTTTTTGGAGTTGATGACTCTTATGCTTGCGCCACCGAATTCTCTTTTATCATTCAAAACACGGAAGTTGGCGGACAATTTTCCATTTATCTTTGGATACTAATTACCACCGGTTTTATCTTAGGATTTCCCTATGTTTTATGGGAAATTTGGAAATTCATCCGTCCGGCCTTATACGAAAACGAACGTAAAAAAGCCGGCTTGTTTATTGTGATTTCATCGCTTTTGTTTTTTATCGGAGTGCTATTTGGTTATTTCATCATAGTTCCTTTAACCATCAACTTCTTTGCAACTTTTAATGTAAGTCCGACCGTAGTCAATCAGTTTACGGTTGACTCATATATTAGTATGATAAAGACTTCGTTGATAGTAAGCGGATTGGTTTTCGAATTGCCTATTTTTGTTTATTTCCTTACCAAATTGGGGTTAGTTACTCCGGCTTTCCTAAGAAAATACCGAAGAGCAGCCATCGTAATCATTTTAATTGTGGCGGCTATAGTTACACCACCGGATATTCCGAGTCAAGTAATAGTTTCGATTCCGATATTGATTTTATATGAAGCCAGCATATTGATATCAGCATTTGTTACGAAAAAAGAAAAAGAAAAAGAAAAAGAAAATGAGTGATTTAGTAAAAGAATTTAACGATTATCGTTCTAAAATGAACGAAAAGTTATTGGCAGACAACAATAAAATTGTAAAGCGAATATTTAATCTGGATACCAATGCTTATGCCGAAGGCGCTTTAAACGTAAAAACGAAAGAGCTTTTAGGGCTGGTCGCTTCCGCTGTTTTGCGTTGTGATGACTGCATCAAATACCATCTGGAAACCAGTTATAAAGAAGGTGTTTCCAAAGAAGAAATGATGGAAGCCATGGGCATTGCCACTTTAGTAGGCGGCACCATTGTGATTCCGCATTTGAGAAGGGCATACGAATTTTGGGAAGCACTTGAAGAAAGCAATCAGTAGGGAGATTCTGGTTGGGAGTTTTCCAAAATTAGCGTTAAAACCAAAAATTAAGCAAATGGATTTTGTTTATTTGCATTTACAAAAACTTAGTCACTCAGTAACTTAGCCTCTCAGGCACTCAAAAGAAATGAAATTAAGAGCCGAAAATTTAGTCAAAACTTACAAGGGAAGAAGTGTGGTTAAAGGCATTTCCGTAGAAGTAAATCAGGGAGAAATTGTGGGGCTTTTGGGACCAAACGGTGCCGGAAAAACCACCTCTTTTTATATGATTGTTGGATTGGTAAAACCCAACTCCGGGAATATCTATTTAGACGACATGAATATTACTGATTTTCCTATGTACAAACGCGCCCAACACGGGATAGGCTATTTGGCACAAGAAGCTTCTGTTTTCAGGAAACTGAGTATTGAAGACAATATCCTCAGTGTTTTGCAATTGACCAAACTCAGCAAAGAAGAGCAAATTGCTAAAATGGAAAGTTTGATTGCCGAGTTCAGTTTGGAACACATCCGAACCAACCGCGGTGATTTACTTTCAGGTGGTGAAAGAAGACGAACTGAAATTGCCCGTGCTTTAGCTACCGACCCGAAGTTCATCTTACTTGATGAGCCTTTTGCCGGGGTTGACCCGGTAGCGGTAGAAGACATTCAAAGAATTGTAGCCCAACTGAAAAATAAAAACATAGGCATCTTAATTACTGATCACAACGTACAAGAAACCTTGGCCATTACCGATAAAACTTATTTGATGTTTGAAGGAGGCATCTTAAAAGCCGGAGTTCCTGAAGAATTGGCTGAAGACGAAATGGTACGCAAAGTATATCTCGGACAAAACTTCGAGTTACGCAAAAAGAAATTGCATTTCTAATCTCAAAATTTATTATCGTGAAAAACCCAAGTCAGGAAACACAGAAAGAATGGCGTACCAATAAGAAATATTGGAAATGGGGCCTATTTTACTACAACAAAGAAGATGACCGCTTACTGGTAGATAAACCTAATCCAAACTATGGCGCTACCATAAACTTTGCGCACAAAAAATCGTATCTTTTTTTTGTTGGAATGTTACTCTTTTTCGGATTAGTAATCTTATCTATTTTACTAAGTCAATAAAAAGGCTTCCTATTTGGAAGCTTTTTTATTCGTTATATTATTGAAAACTGAGAGTAAAACATATACCAGTATAATCAAAGGTACAGCCAATATCTTCAAAAAAACCAACATCAAAACCGATAACAACAAAAAGAAAAGTTGCAGTTTGTACTTGGCAACACTGAAATTCTTAATCTTCAAAGAAAAAAGCGGAATCTCGGCATTCATCACATAAGCGCTTACTAAGGTGATAATCAATAACACCCATATGTTCATTAAATCACCTAAAACTATCCCTTGAAAATGAAAATCCACAATTAAAGGCAGACTGGTGATAAACAAAGCATTAGCAGGTGTAGGTAACCCGATAAAAGAATCTGATTGACGGCTATCTATATTGAAATTAGCCAAACGATAACAAGCACCCAAAGTAATGATGAAACCAACAAAAGGAAGGTAAAAAGTGATATTTGTATCAAAGGCATTGCTGTTCATGATGTATTCGGTAAACTTTATATCATACAACATCTTGTACATCACAAAACCGGGAACTACACCACTTGTTACCATATCGGCTAAAGAATCTAACTGAACGCCTAAAGGTCCGGCCACATTAAACTTTCGAGCAAAAAATCCGTCGAAAAAGTCAAAGAAAATCCCCAAACAAACAAAGCCGAAAGCCCATAAAAACTGGAAATTAGAAACCCATACTAAGGCCACGCAACCACAAAATAAATTCAGCATCGTAAAGAAGTTGGGAATCTGGGCTTTGAGGTTCATGTATCGCGTTTGTTTATTTTTTAGAAATGCAAATTTAATACAATAAGTTACAGACTTCTGCGTTTTATATTCAAGATTTTTATGTGATATTTGTAAAAAGAAAAATTGCCTTGAAAAAAACAATTGCTATTCTGTTGCTTTTTATTAGCCTGATGTCTCATGGTCAAGCCGTTAGAAAATACTCCAACGAGTTCATGAACATCGGAGTAGATGCAGCAGCTTTGGGCATGTCGAATGCCGTAACGGGTTATACAGGTGATGTCAATTCCGGTTACTGGAATCCGGCCGGATTATTAAAAATTGAAGACAGTGAAGCTGCTTTAATGCACGCCAGTTATTTTGCCAATATTGCCCAATACGATTATGCCGCTTACGCTAAAAAAATAGACGACAGAAGTGCTTGGGGTGTTTCCCTGATTCGCTTTGGAGTCGATGATATCCTGAATACCACGCAATTAATCGATAGCGAAGGTAACATTGATTACAACCGTATCAGTCTTTTCTCAACGGCCGATTACGGTTTAACTTTTTCCTATGCCCGCCAAATGAAACTCGAAGGTTTTCAATACGGTGTGAATGCGAAAGTGATTCGACGAGTGATTGGCGATTTTGCGAATTCTTGGGGATTTGGTTTTGATGTTGGCTTGCAATTCGACAGAAACGATTGGCATTTCGGATTGATGTTGCGCGACATTACAACTACCTACAACGTTTGGGCTATAGACGAAGACAAATACCAAGATATCCAAGATGCTGTGGCGGGACAAAATCAGGAATTGCCTGAAAGTACCGAAATTACTATGCCAAAAGCACAATTGGGCATCGCCAAAAAATTTGAATTTCATTACGATTATACGCTATTGGCAGCCGTCAATTTAAACATGCAATTCGCCCGAACCAATGATGTGATTGCCTCAGATGCCGTGAGCATTGACCCTGCAGTTGGTTTTGAATTTGGCTATACTGATTTGGTTTTTCTGCGTGCCGGTGTGGGAAATTTTCAAAACGTGCAACAATTGGACGGTTCAACTAAAGTAAACTTTCAGCCCAATATTGGTTTAGGCTTTAAATACAAAGGCATCCAAATAGATTATGCTTTGACCGACTTGGGCGACCAAAGCGCTGCATTGTACTCCAATATTTTTTCGGTTAAAGTCGATTTGAGTATTTTTAGATAAAAATTTATGTTGCAAAAAATAGGGCTCTTACTCCTACTCGCCTTCAGTGTTAGTGCTTTTTCTCAAAGTCCGAAACTCTCCGAAAAAGCGGAAGTCAGTATTTTTACCTGTGGTCGCGGGGAACAATTGTACTCCACTTTCGGGCACACAGCACTGCGCATTAAAGATGAAGCAAACCAACTCGATGTGGTTTTTAACTACGGCACTTTCGATTTCAGAACAGAAAACTTCTACTTGAAGTTTGTTAAAGGCGATTTGCAGTATTTTATGAGTGTGACTTCGGTGGAAGAATTCATATACGAATACCAAACCGATGGCAGAGAAGTGATAGAACAAACGCTGGATTTACCTTTAAGCAGCAAGCAAAAACTACTGAACGAATTAAGTGCCGCGCTTTACAGCTCAGAACGTTATTACACCTATAAATTCATCGATCGCAATTGTACCACTATGGTGAATGAAAAAGTTGGTGGTCTTTTAAGCGGTAAAACGTTAGAGAAAGTAGATAACAAAACCATCAGTTACCGCGAATTGCTTTATCCCTATTTTGAAAATTACTTTTGGTACAAACTGGGCATAAATATCATCTTCGGAGCAAAAACCGATGCCAAAGCGGAACAATTGTTTCTCCCAATCGAATTAATGCACAGCTTAGACCAAGCTAAAATAGGCGGAAAATCGTTGGTAACAAACAAAAACACTTTGGTTGAAGGAACTCCGGAAACTCAAGCCCCATTTTCTTTTTTCAATAGCATTTACTGCATTATCGCTTTTTTGGGGCTGCTATTGTTGTTCAACAAACGTTGGTTGTTTTTGAGCTATTTGTTTGTTTGCGGTCTTTTAGGCTTGTCCCTTTGTTTGGTCGGATTGTACTCAGAACATCAGGAGGTGTTGTGGAATTACAATGCGTTGTTATTTAGCCCGCTTTTTTTACTGTTGCCTTTCCTTAAAAAAGAAGGGTTGCGAAAAGTGAGTCTATTCAGCGTTGCTTTGTTGTTTGTTTACGCCGTTATAATGGTTAACAAGCCACATTTGCCTATCATGTTACCATTTATGATGTCGACTTTGTATATGTTGTTGAAAATAATCGGAGCGAATCCTTTGAGATTATTGTCCCCTGTAAAATAAAACCGTACTGAAGGTTTTAAACAAGATATTGAAGTCGAGAAATAAGCTGCGGTGTTTGATGTAATACAAGTCGTATTGCAATTTTATCAAGCTGTCGTCGATGGTTTCTCCGTAAGAATAATTGACTTGTGCCCAACCGGTTAATCCGGGTTTTATGACATGACGGGTTTCATAAAACGGCATTACTTCGGCAATTTCATTCACAAATACAGGACGTTCCGGTCTTGGACCAATTACCGCCATGTCGCCTTTTAAAATATTATAAAACTGAGGAAACTCATCTATTCTGGATTTTCTCATGATTTTCCCGAACGGTGTTACCCGCGAATCATTGGAAGTAGCAAAAACAGCTCCCGCTTTTTCGGCATTTTTTATCATCGTTCTGAATTTCACTATGCTGAATACTTTACCGTTTTTCCCAACTCGTTCTTGGGTGTAGAATAATTTCCCCTTGTTACCCAAAAGATTTCCAATCAACACTAAAGGCAGAATGACAAGACCAACAGCCAATCCGATCAACGAGATAACAATTTCTAAAAAACGAACAACCGTAAGATACAAATGGTTTTGATTGCTTCGGCTAAAAGGGAAATACCTGTAAAAATCGCGGGAAACATATTGCACCGGAATGCGTTGCGTAATGGTTTCGTATACCTGAGTGTACTCTCGGATAATGAAACCGTTCTCCAACAAATGAATCAATTGGTTGTAAAGACTAACCGTAATTCCATCTGTTTTTTGAGAAGCAATAACTACCTCTGAAACGGAATTTTGCTTGACAAAAACCTCCAAATCATTGATGTCTATACTTTTGATGTTGTGCAAATTAACCTCTGACAGATTGGTACTGTCCGAATTGACAAAACCCAAAACACGGTAGTGTGGATCGGCGCTCTCCAAACCGTCAACCAATTCTTTAACTTGTTCTTTATCACAAACTAAAATCACTTTCTTCACAAATCGATTGGAGGCAAAAAAACGTACATATAACATCCTCCAAACAAATAATGCCCCGAAAATAGCAAAGAAGAATATGAGAATTTGCAAACGATTGGAAGGTAAAACCGGGGTATATAAAGGCGTTAACAAATACGACAATACAGTAATCGAAGTAGTAAGTATGATACTTTTAATAACTTGGTACTGATTACTAGCCACCTGTAAATTGTACATTTCGAAAACGGAACCGAAAAACAACAAATACAAGCCTAAAACTATAGTCCAGTAATAATTGGTAGCCGAAATATTGAAATAATCAAACTGAAAAATAATCCCCACAAAATACAATGAAAAGAGCACCGAAAGAAAGTCGAATAGTCTCAACAATACCTTTCTCTCTGATACCTCAAAGTGTATGTCTTTGCGTTTTTTCATTTAAATAAATTCAAATTTCGAAGCGCAAGTTAATAAATATTAACGAACTATCGGAGTAAATCAGTCCACTGTTTTCTGATGATATTCCAATCAAAACCTTGTACCATTTTGTAGGCATTGGCCACTAAAAAATCTGAAAGCTTGGGCTCAGAAAAAAGTCTTTCAATCTGAAAAACCATAGCCTCGAGATCGTTATCATCTACCAAAAGTGCATTTTCTTGATGTTGCAACAAAAAAGGAATTCCGCCAACGTTGGTAGACACTACCGGCAAACCTAAAGCCATAGCCTCAATAACGCTAACCGGTGTATTGTCAAAATGGGTAGTATTCAGAAACAAATTGTAGTCTTTAGACAAGTTTGTCCATTCGGCTTTGGTCAATTTTCCGGTAAAACAAACTTCTACCGCATTTTCTTTAGCATAAGCCACAGTAGCATCGTAACTCTCATCTTTTTTAGGACCAACCATGCAAAGTTGTGCCGCCGGAAACTTTTTCTTCAATTCCAACAAAACTTTAACGGCTAAAATAGGGTTGTAAATTTGGGAGAAGGAACGAACCCAGAGGATTTTGGGGACATCAAAGTTTCGAGCTTGAAAATCGTATTTCTCTAATTCAATGGTGTTGGGAATATGTATTAAATTTCGGTATCCTTTGTGCTTAAATGCTTCATAAAGATAAGGAGACGGCGCAATATTTTGATAGGCATTTTTAAAAATCAAATCACACCAATAAGGGCTTTTTTGGAGTCGGTTCGGCAAGTCACCTCCGTGTAATTTCGGAATATACTTTACATTCAACAACCTGCAAAGTTGAGAGATAATGAAAGCATACCAGAAGTTTTTTGTGCTGTAAGTATCTATCAAAACATAATCCACTTTCTTGGCATATCTTAAGGTAGCAAAGACCATTTCGAGCATCCTCAGAAAGATATTTTTTTGGGAAGAAGCATAATATACCGTAAACCCTTCAGCCTCTAAAAACGAACCTAAAGTTTCTATAGAAGTTGAAGTGTAACCGTGATCGGATAATTTATTTCCTATGTACAGCAGGTTGCTCATCCAAATAAACTTTTAGCAATGATAAAGAATAAACAAAAGCCGCTGCTGATAGCCTCATAGCAGCATGGTTAATGGTTAATAACCAAAAGAGAATAAAACACCATAAAAAAATGTGCTTTTTATTATCGAGATAAAGTGCTATTGGAGTCAATAGCAAAATCAACAAATCAATGACCCCGAAAATTCCGTGCTCGGCCATCATACGTGAAATTTCGTTATGTGATAAGGTAATATCTCCTCCGGAAATATCAGATCTGATTTCTACCCCTTTGGCCACACCAACGCCAAAAATAGGATTGTCGATAAACGAGTTGATTTCATTGGTGAAAATCTCTTCTCTTCCGGTTAACTGACTTTCTTTTACCTTACCACTCGCATCTTGATTGGCATATCGCTTTTCAATCAAACCGTCTGTTTGATTGGAAGTATAATTCCAGGTTACTATAAACATAACAACCATAAAACCAAAGATGTAATTCAACTTCATTTTACCTCTGCTCTTGGTAGAAGAATACAAATAAAAGAGCAGTATAAGAATCATCACAAAACCGGTAATCATTCCCCCACGAGAAAAAGTAATCAAACCGCGATAAGTAACAAAAAATGTAATGGTGAGATTGAGTGCAAATAACAATCGGGTTTCCGATTCCAACAACAAACGGGAAAAGAAAATAAACATACTTAATCCAAACATAGTAGCTACTTGATTAGGACCAAACCCACCGGAAGTGGTATAATTTGAACCGGTACCTATTGACAAAGCTTCTTTTAAGTCGGGAGTATAAAGGATTAAGTAAACAGTTATCGATATAATGGGCAGTCCGATACACAGTAGTATTTGGTTGATTTTTGCCAATGTAACCCTTTTGTTATAAGCATAAATAGACGAAATACCCAAGCAAACAGGCCCCGAAATATTAAATGAAATGGTCTTTCTTAAATCGGTAGTCAAGTTGAGTGTTTCTGTCGCTACCAGTAATCCGGGAATCAATAAAACCAAGAAAACCCAATACGGAATAGCATATTTGGAAAAACCGTTGTAATACATTCCCATTAACATATAAATAATGATACTGTATTTGGCAAATTCATAAATAATAATTCCACCGGTCATCCTGAAGAGAATTTCACTTCCTACGATATAACCCGAAGCCAAAAGTACTTCCTGATTTTTATTCTGATTTTTTACTATAAGGAACAAACCCACCAAAAAAACCAATGCAGCCAATGGTTTGGAAAGCGGCGGAATAAAAAACACAACCAAACCTATCACAATATGCAATAAGATTAAGAGGATATAATTTTTTTCTTTTCTGTTCACTTTTATAAGGTTTTTAACCAATTCAAATACTGTCTGATTACAGCTTCATCCGAATTTTGTTCTTTAATAGTTTGGTGTAATGCCTCTCCTAATTGCTTTCTCAAAACCGGCTCTTGAATCAATTGAGACAGCCTTTCGCAAAAAACATCAACCTCTTTCACACCGGTTATGAAACCGTTTTCTCCATTTTTAACAATGAGCGGAATTTCTCCTACATTGGTAGTTACCACCGGCTTTTTATGCAAACCGTATTCAATTAAGGCTACCGGTAATCCCTCCGATTTTGAAGTCAAAATGGCAATATCACATTGGTCAATTATAGCAAACACATCATTTCTTGAACCATAAATAAAGACCGTATTTTGAAGTTTTTTTTCGGAAATTAATGCCAACAATTGCCGGGAATAACCATCTTTAAAATCTTTACCTACCAAATGAAATGTCCATTCCGGTTCAGTAGCTTTTAACTTCTCGGCAACATCCAACAAGAAAAAATGGTTTTTCTGATCTCTTAAATTCGCCAAACACAAAATGCGTTTCCCGGTAATACCGTGCAAAACAGTGGTTGGCTCAGCCGAAGAAAAATCATTGGTAAAGTTAGGCAAATAAACTACTTTGGAACAATACAGTTCTTTTTCAGCCCAATTTTTGAGTTTAAAGTTGACAACAATAATTCCTTTGAAAAAAAGCGAAGCCAATTTGAGTACTACTGATTTTTGGGCACTGATAAACTCGCTCAATCCATTATGATCGTGCCAAATAATAGCTATTTTGGGATATATCAGTTTAACCAAAACTGCCATAAAATAAGAACTGCTATGTGGCTGCAAGTGAGTTACCTGATGTGCCTTACAGTATTTTTTCAATCGAAAAGCCGCAGCAAAATCAAGGGTTTTTGTTTTCTTTAAAAAAAGATAGGAAACCGAACCGTTGAGCTGACTTTTCAAATTACCTTCTGCTCTGGTAGCTACCAAACCGGAAAAATCAAGCTTTTCGGAAAGCGCATTGGCATAATTGACCGCCATTTTTTCGGCACCGCCAATTTCTAAAGAATCTATAATTTGTACTATCCTCATGACCGCATCAGTTTTTTGATTTCTGATTCAAAGACATCCAACGTAAACTGTCTGGACCATTCTATGGCGTGTAAGGCTTTTTCTTTATAATCATCCGGATTGTTCAAAATCGATTCAATCATGACTACATCTTGCTTTAATTCGAGTGTCAAAAGCAACCCTCTGTTACCGTTATCCAACATATTAGGCAAACACGAGACTTTAGAAGCCAAGGGCAAACAACCCCAAAACATCCCTTCTGCTATTACTTTGGGCCAACCTTCACTCAAAGAAGGCAGAACAACAAAATGAGATTCACCAAAAGCCTTCTTAATGGTTTCCTGGTCTTGATTGCCTTTTAAAAAAATCACCGATTCGAGTTGGTTCTCATTGATATAGTTTTCTATTTTTTGTCTTTCAGATCCTTGACCGTACACCGACAATTGAACATCAAATCCTTTTTTAAAAAGCACTTCTACCAATTGAACGGCATACATAGGTTGTTTCCCAATTGCTAAAGTACCGACAAAGGTAAAAGTGATTTTCCCTTTCAAATCTCTGGGCAGTGTGACTGTTTTGTCTTTTTCAAAATAACTGGCCGTGAAAAACGGTTTGATATTTTTGGTACTGTTTTCCCATTCGCCATACACTAAGACCTGCATATTTTTAGTTAGAAAGGTGTTTCTCAAAATCCATTTTTGTACACGATAACTGAGTGGTTGTTTGGCCTTTAAATCCCAATTACCGGCGTATTTGGCCGTTTTGGTTTTGTGCGGAAAAAAGATTTGTAATATACATCCCATCAAACCAATATTCCCGGGACAACGCAAATGAATATGATCGGCCCAAAGCATTGACTTAAAAATCAAATAGCAATTAAAAAAAGAATACAGTAATGCCAGGAGCGTATTTTTTAATGTTTTAACATTGAAACCTTTAACCTCATATATTTTGGCTAAAGGGAAAGAAATCTCAGAAATCAACAACCCGTTGTCTTGTTTCCAAATCGGACAAGTGAAAGCGATTTCATCAGCATATTTTGCCCAAATGGCTAATTCTTTGGCATACGGACTGTAAGCAAAATAATCATTTCCTTTTTTAATGAATGGCGAGGATGAAATGACTAACAGCTTCATTAAATATATCCTTTTGAACTTTTATGAGACACTACCACAGCCGGTACACCAACCACAACTCCATTTTCCGGAACGTCACTGCTGACTAAAGAACAGGCACCAATGAGCGAATTATCACTTACACTGATTTTCCCGGCGATTACCGCATTGGCGCCAATGTAAACGTTATTGCCAATGATTGGCACACCTCTTTTGTCATCCAAACCGGAAACGCCAATAGTTACCCCTTGTGAAATATTACAATTATGACCTATTATGGTGTTAGAATTTAAAATGATACCGCCAAAGTGAGCAATGTAAAACGAATGACCAATTTGCGCAGAAGCCGGAATGGATATGCCGGTCATAACTTCAATGCCTTTTTGCCAAACATACATCGGTAGCATGACCAACATTCTGAAAGGTTGTATCCTGACTTTTTGATGAAAAAAATGCGCTATTCTGTATTGAAATTGCGCCCAAAAGCCCTGAGTAAGAAATACAATAACAAAGCCATTCGCTCCGTACTTTCTGTACTTGCGGTAATCGGAACGAATTAGGCTGAATAGCGTCATATTATTGTAATTTCGGTTTATTCAAAAACAGACTGAACCAACCGATAATTCGGCCTAACGATTCGGTCAAAGCTTCTTGTTTTTTGCCGGTGGTAAATATATTGCTAAATCTGATGAATGTCAACAATAACACTATCGCATTCCATTTTAATCGTGCTGTGAACGAAGGATTTGGATATTTTACCCGCCAGACATACCAACCGTTTCTCACTACCATTTTACCATATTGGTATTGATTAGGTCTGCCGGAATGGTCGTGAAAATGACCCAATTGAGCATTCGTATTGACATACAATTTACCTGTTTTGGATAATCTCAAAGTGAAGTCGGCATCTTCATACAAACCGTAACCTTCAAAGTAGGTAGAAAACTGAAAATCTTTGAAAATCGATTTTTTAAACGAGGAAACGCCACCCATCAATTGTTCAACTTCGTAAATCTTTCCGGAAGGCGGCAAAAAGCCTATACTCCTGCCGTTTGAAAATTCGGGTAAAAATCCAGGTGGCCTATCGGCATCTAACCCTAACTTTTTTCGCAATACAAAACGACTGCCGTCTTTGCGTTTCCAACCGTCATAATAAAATTCGGTTGCGTCAGGGTGGTAATTATGGTTTACCTCAGTCCATTTCACTTCATTGTTGATGTAACCGCCAACACCTAATGCATCCGGATACAAACCATAGGTTTTGATAATCTCTGCGAAGTAATTTGCCTCAAGCACAGTATCATCGTCTAAAAAACAAACTACCTCATTGTCTTCCGAAACCCGTTGAATACCGAAATTGCGTTGTCTGGTGAGACCTCTGTCTTTATTTTCTACTAAAAAATACTGCAAGTTGGGAAATACATTTTCCGCCAACATGTCTTTGGTTTTCTCATCCTTTGAACCGTCTATAATCAAAATAGCATCGGGATACAGCGTTTGACGGCTAACCGATTGCAGCAATTGCAGCAAGGGTTGCGGACGCATATAAGTACAAATGATGAGCGTAAATTTCATACTACTATTGGGTACGTTTTCCTAAAGCCATCAATTTTTTGGCATAAAAAACCGATTTGTTAAACTGTAATTGGCGGTAGGGTAAGTTCAGTAATTTAAACGGGAAACGCCATTTTGGCCCTTTGAACAAATATAAAAAGAAGTACTTATGACGGTATTCGTTTACCAAAGATTCACCGAAATGCTTGTGAAAATAATACATCATAGTCGGACTGGGTACCGGTCGAATTCGTTTGACCGGTGTATCCAATTCCCACGGTTGGGTTTTTCGTTTTTTGCCTAAAATTTTGGCCTGACTGCCCCAAAAACGATAACCGCCTTGGGGTGGTTTTAAATGCAAATTGGTTGAAAAAGGATTTTGTAAAACCACCACACCTATTTTGGTCAGCGAAAATCCAAAATCGTTGTCTTCGCCGTAACCGCCGTCAAAGTTAACATCGTTCCCCACAATTTGGTTAACATATTGGCGTTTGACACAGTTGTTGGCGTTGTTCATGTGAGGCGCAGCACCACAGCGGTATCGGTCATAACCGTATTTTTCAAGCTTGTGATATAAATCCTCTAAAGTTTGCTTTTGATGATCGGCTCTGATATCTAAACCATTACAAGCATCAGCACCGTAGGTTTGTAAGAAACGTAAATGGTTTGCTATATAATCCGGTGGGATGCGAATGTCATCATCTCCAAAAACAATATATTCTCCTGTACAACAATCAATCGCTTCGTTTCGAGCGCGGCAACTTCCTTTGCTAGTTTGCCATTTCACTACCAATTCGAAATCGTATTGCGCAGGGTTGTATAAACTCTCATCACGACTATTCTCAGGTGTCGCATCTACTACTACAACTTGGGTTGGCCTGTAAGTTTGATTTTGCAAATCTGACAACAATTGCAAGGTAAAATCTTGTCGCATCATCGTCGGGATGATGTAACTCACTGTTGGTGAGCCTTCCAATTCTTTTAATGATCTGGCGGGAACAAGTGCTTTTTGATTTTTCTTTTTAATATTCTTTTTGGCATACCATAAAGCACTCCACTCTTTTAAATTCCAAAGTCCTTTACGATACACCATAAAAAGTGCGTGTTCAATTTTGAAATTTCTGATAAAGAAAGCGTATCTGTCTTTGACAGAAATCTTAATATGCTGAGTTGTTTTAGCTTCAAAAAGACCTTTCACATATAAAACTACACCGCCATTGCTTCTTACCGTATTAAAGCCGAAATCCAAAGCTTGCATCACCGGATTTTGATACACTTCATCAAAACCGCCCAACGTGTCCCAGACCGATTTACGGACGGCAAATGCTTCCGGATTAATCCTCCAATTGATGCATAAATCCAAATTTTCCAAATCACGCACATACCAAAAAAAAGTAGCGGTTTGGTAAACTATTTCCGGAAAGATATTCTTGAACCCTTGATCGGAAGCGCTGTGCCAAACATCGCCAAAACCACTCGCCAATTCCTCTAAACGAGAAAAATCGGGACTGCCGTTATAGAGAATGACTTCTCCTGATTTTGTGATATACTCGGTTAATTTTATTCCCATCAGGTTTTTGAATTAAATGTAGCAAAAATAGTGATTTCGATTGGCGAATTCACCCATTATCGCTAAAATATAGCTCAGAGAAGATTAGGGTTTTAAAAGTTTTTGATAATAAGCAACACTTTGTTTCGCTACTACTTCTATACTGAACTTTTGGGATACTTTTTGTCGGGCTTTCAGACCAAATTCAGTACGAAGGCTTGCGTCATTTAACAAAGTAACTATTTTGTCAGCGTAAAGTTGGTGCGACTGTGGATGGACCAAAAAACCATTTGCTGTATCGTCTATCACTTCCGGTGCCCAACCAATAGAAGAAGCCACTATGGCTTTTTGCATGGCCATAGCCTCTATCCAAGAAACAGGCAATGCTTCGGCAAAAGTGGGAAAGACACACACCGTGGCCGCATTGATATGTTGCGTCATCTCGGCATATGGCACACTACCCAAATAGGTTACATTTTTTCCGGCTTCTTTCGAAAATAATGGCTTCATCAAATGCCAAGTGGAAGCATTCCCGCTGATTACATCGGAAGCATCTCTGCCAATTAAAATCAGCTTGGCTTCAGGATTTTGCTTTACCACTTCGTTGAAAATCAGTGGCAATTCGAGCAAACCTTTTTTGCGAATTAAGGTTCCGAAATACAATATGGTGTTTGGCTGCTCAGCAATTTTTTCATCTTTTTGAAATTTACCTAAATCAATGCTGTTCGGGATAATCTCAAATTGTCTTTTTATCCCAAACAGTTGTTGGGTAACCTCAGCCGTGTATCGACTTACCGACAACAATCCATCGGCATTACGCAAGGCCAATTGCTCCTGAATCCGATTTAAAAACTTTACCGGTCGTTGGTCTAAATGACAGAAATAAGTATCAGAACCGTTTAATCGAATCACCACCGGACAATTGGGTTTTACAGCAGCTGTAATTCCGGTCCAATCGGGTGCTTCAACCAGGTCTAATTGATTTTCTTTGACTAAAGTATTGAGTAATTTTTGGAGCTTCTTTTGGGTTAAGAATCGGGAAAAACCCTTTAGTTTTCGATTCTTGACTTTGTAAAAAGTAAGCTTGTCCTTTACCACAACCTCATCTGTTTTCTGACCGTAAATGATGACCGAAACCTCATGCCCGAGCTCGGTTAATCCTTTGGCCAAATTGTAAATACTGGTACCAATGCCACCTGAAGCACCCATTTCGGGATAAGGAAACTCGGGCGTTAAAAAACCTATCTTCATGGTGTTGGCTTAATTAGGTTGGCTATGCTTTCCCAGATTCGCTCGGAAGCTTTTTGCGGCGGATGTTGATTGATTTTTTCAAACCAATGACCGGCATTGGTAATCAAGCTATCGTTGTTTTGAGTCAGTAACGACAATATCACGGTTTCCATTTCCAGAGGACTGTTAATCCAAGCCACACATTCGCGCGATGTCATAGACCTAAAATGGATCAGATTGTATGTATCTTTTACCAATCGACAAGGAATTCCATCTTTCACATCGTAATTGATAAAAGCACAAGGTTTCTTAAAAATAACATAATCAAAAACCATGGATGAGCCAAGGTTGATGACAAAATCGGTGTTGTTGATGGTATTGACTTGAAGCGCTAAATCGGCTTTAGTGGGCAAAATGGTGTTCCAACTTTCGGCCTTTTTAATCCATTTTGGTGCGATAGCCGTAATACAATCGGCATACTCAGTTAGAACAGCATCATATCGATTTGAAAAATCAACCGGACACCTCCTGAAAACAATCCCCAATTGGTGACCTTTTTGATTTAAACTTCTAACAGCCTTTGCGGCATCTTCCAAATATTTCGGATCATTAGGAGAAGTGGTTACGTCATCGCCGGAAAAACAAAAATAGCGTTTGGTTTCATCCAAATTATGGCTTCGGAAAAAATCGGTTTTAGATTGAAGCTTAGCGGTATCAAAATGAGCTTCAAACTGAGGCGTACCGGTAACTATAATTTGATGCTCCTTGATGTGCGGATAGTAATACATTAACTCAGCTTTCATATGCTGACTCCAAACAAAATAGAAATCGGTTTCGATGATTTTGGTGCCTTTGGGCAAATTGTCCCAAGAGAAAATAAAACAAGCTGTCGGGATTCCCAAATCTTGGGCCGCTAATAAAGGCGCAACGCCCAGCATAACACGTTGGTTGGTACAAAAAACAAAAGCCGGCTTTTCCGCTTTTAAAGTAGCAAGACTGTCATGGTACAACTTGGTTTTGCGTTCCAATTGTCCAATTTTGGTTCGAATGCGTTGCGCACCTCGATTGGAGGTATGCCAAAAAGCGATACTTTGGGTGTACGCATTCTTTAAAAACGACTTAACGCTGTTTATTTTAGGTGGAAAATAATATGATTCGTAAATATTGTCTTTAGCCTTTTTGATACTCAGTCGAAGTTCGACTATTTTCAGCGCATTTTTATACAAATCAGTTAACGGATGCGTCTTGGCCTTTTCGATTTTGATGTCGGTAAAGCCTAAATCCGATAAATCAAAAGGCGTATTGTTCCAAAAAACAATCTCATATCCTGAAGCTGTTCCGGTTTTGTAAAAATCGGTAAAAGCAAAATTGCGCAGACCTATACCGTCCGGAAGCAGAATAAAGATTTTCTTGTTTTGCATTCTTACCTTTTTAGAGTCCAAATATCTTTATTTTCAAAGGAAAATAAAAGTAAAAAGACAAAATGCGTTACAATAAATTTTGATTGATACCAATGGTCAACTCTCCCGATTCGATATAGTCGAAATTATAGTGGTCGAGTATGGCGTAAATGGCTTCTCTGCAATGGAATTCATCGTGTATTTCAATGGCGATACACTTGGTCTTAGCCAAATAGGAAACATCGGCATTGGCTCCGGTAAAGACTTCTTTTTCCGAACCTTCAATATCAATCTTCAAAATATCAATGGTATTCCATTGGGCAACAGCCAAAAGATAATTGATTGAAAAAGCCGGTAACTCGGTAGCGTCTTTCGTTTCTTCTACCCTGATCGACCAATGGTTCTTATCGCGAAAATCGCTGATGATTTTTAAATGGGTATTCCGACTCCAAACACCGCCTTTTATTTTCTCTACTTGGAGAATTTCATTTAACTTAAAATTAGACGACATTATTTCAAAGTTATTGCTATCGGGTTCAACAGCGATAAACCGTGCTTCCGGGAAGTGTTTTGATAAGAAAACCGTGGTTAACCCAATGTTGCTTCCGGCATCAATAATGTTCAATTCCTTACCCTCGGGAAAGTGCTTTCGGAATACTTCAACTAAAGGTTTGTATTCCTCATAGGTGTAAATCTGACCAAAAACGTCCAAATCACTCGAAGGTCTTTTTCTGGTTTTTAAGGTTACGCCAAGCTTTGGATAAAACGCAACAAAAAAAGCGACTGTTTCTTCTTTTAAAAATCCTTGATAACGAATTAAGTGTGCATAGTATTCATTGGCGATTCGTTCTTCCAAAGTAGTTTTAGAACGCAATACTCGTTTGAGTAAATATTGCAGCACTCGTTTTCTGTTGCCCGCATCCAATCGGTATAAATGGAATAATTTCTGCATGGTTTAGCTGTTAAAATGAGTAACCAATCGCTCAGCTTTTTCCCAATCCTTCATGGTATCGATATTGACATAGCAATCGGCGTTGCTTTCAATATAAGCTATAGATTTACCATAAAAACTTCCTGCTTTGGCTATCTCAGTTTTGGTTAGATAGATTGAACCGTCGCGATGGAAAGCCTTTGGTAACTCTTGTCGTCTGGGAATAATTTGACTTTCGCCTGTAGCTATTTGAAGGAAACCGCTTTGCCCTTCTTCGAACGCCCAATGCGGATTGTATTCATGTGGTATAGGCAAAACACTTACCAAACTATCGGCGCCGGAAACTCTAAACTTTTGAATGGCTTCATCGATAAAACCTTTAGCTCTGAAAGGCGTTGTAGGTTGCAACAAACAAACTGCATCAAAAAAAACATTTTGGTTTTCGTAAAAAGCAATGGCATGTTGCACCACACTAATCGATGAGGCATCATCCTCAGACAATTCGGCCGGTCGAACAAAAGGCGGTTTACAACCACAAACCTCGGCAGCTATGGCAATCTCGGCATCTTCTGTAGAAACTATAATTTCTGTCAGCTCTGTTGATGCTTTAGCCGCATTGATGGTATATTCTATCAAAGGCATTTTACCTAATAACTTAATATTCTTTCTGGGCACGCCTTTAGAACCGCCTCTGGCCGGAATGATGGCTAAGATTTTCATATTACTTGCTGGCTTTTCTTTTTTTTCTCTTTTGATAAGTTGCCCATTTTTCTTTCCAATAATACAATCGCATTCCGAAGTTAGGATATGGAAATATTAACTGCCCGCCGCCACACCAAAACTGGCTGGAAAATGGTCCGCAAGCAGGGTTTTTATAGTCGCTTAACATTTCGGCGTGCAATACCTTTGGAAATATTTTTTTCAACGAAGCGACTTGCAAAGCCCTTCCGCCTTCGATAAAAATAACTGTTTCAGGAGTACACATTCTTTGTACTTGAGCCAATGAATCATCTGAACCGTCAATAATGATAAAATCAAAAAAGGTATTTTCCGGGATTTGATTCAGGTTGTTGTACAACTTTACTCTTTCTATTTGCCCTACGTTATTTTTGATAGCATTTAAGCAAAATGCATTGGCTTCAGTAGCCGTATATTGCAGGTTAGGAGAAGATTCCAAAATGGTATCAGCGATACAACCAATGCCAATGCCTACTTCCAATATATTTTTTAATTGAAAATCTTGTATCAATCGCAAGGCACATTTTAAAGCATACTCACTGGCAATGTGCTGGTTACCTTCTATTTTCGAAAACTTCAAATAGGTTTTCTCGGCTAAATGTAGCTCACTCATTTTTAGTACATTATGGTTTTGTGGAATTGCAATGGCAACTCTTTTAATAATTGGGCTATTTTTTCTCCGGCATTGCCGCCACCGTATACTTCAGAGGTATTTCGATTTGGATGTTGCAATATCGTAGCTACGGCTGCTATGATTTCTTGTTCGTCATAGGCTACATCAATCACATTATTTCCTCTGTCCCGACGATTTTGTCGCGAACCGATATTCACGGCCGGAACACCCAAATAAGCACATTCTCTGATGCCTACGCTGGAGTTGCCGATTAATCCTTTAGAATGATGCAATAAGTTTAAAAAATCGTCGCCTTCCATATTTTTGAAGAAGTGAACATTTTCCATTTTGTATTTTTCACGATACGAACGAATGCCGGTTGAAGTACCATCGGCTCCGGCATCTACATTGGGCCAAAACCACAAAGTAGGTTGGTTGATTTGCATGACAGCTCTCAGCGTAGCTTCAATATGTCGGCGGGAATCCCGGTATTCATTGGTTACAGGATGTTGCATCACCACGAGATAACCGTTGGACAAATCCGGTTGCGAACCCACGCCGCCGTATTTTTGATATGGATCAAAATCGAGGGCTTTTTTTTGAGCTACCGTTTGGGCAATGTCTATCGACGGACAACCGGTATTGAATACCATTTCAGGGTTTTCACCCAATTGGATTACGCGTTGCTTGGCGCTTTCGGAAGCTACAAAATGATAATCGGCTAACTTGGTGATGGCGTGTCTGACTTTCTCGTCGATGTTGCCTGTAACTTCTCCGCCTTGAATATGAGCCAATGGAATATTCATGTACGAGGCAGAAATTGCAGTCGCCATAGTTTCAAATCGGTCGGCCACAGTCACTACTATATCCGGGCGAAGATTATCGAATACCGTAGACAGCTCCAAGATTCCGATACCGGTAGTTTTGGCCGATGCAGTTAAGTTTTCGCCTTCTAACACATTGAAGACTTTGGCCGCAATTTCGAAACCGTCTTTTTCTATATAATTGACCGCACTACCGTAACGATCGAGCAAAGCGGAAGCAGCCACAATCAATTGCAATTCCAATTCCGGATGCTTTTTTATGGCCGTCAATACGGTTTTCACTCGACTGTAGGAAGGTCGGGCTGTAATCACTACAGCTATCTTTCTTTTTATACTCATGCTAAATCTTCTTCATTTAAAAAGTCCCATTGTGTTTTATCGACTTTGAGTTTTCTCCCGATAACTTGTTGAAAATCGGTTGCCGATATTCCTAATCCTTTGGGCTTTTTACTTTCTAAATCGGCAAACGTCAGTACATGACCGGCCGGTAAATTTTTATTGATGGCCAACGACTTTTCAAAGATAGTCTTTAATGCTTTGAAAGCCTCGTTGTTGTTTTTGTTGAGGGAACTATTTTGCGCTAAATAAATATCGTTCACGGCAACTGCCAATTGTTTGGTTTCCTCTACAGTTAATGAAGCAATGGCATCAGGACCAAACATTTCTCGATGAAAAACCACGTGAAACTCTAATATTTCGGCCCCTAAAGCTACAGCGGCTATACCGGTACTCACTTTAGCGGAATGGTCTGAAAAACCTACTGTGACTTGGTAACGCTCTTTGAGTTCTTGCATCACACCAAAACCATATTGTTCCGGTTTTGTAGGATAGGCAGTGGTACACTGTAAAATAGAAAAATCGACATTCTTGCTTTTAAGAAAAGTAACCGTTTGGTCGAGTTCCTCAAAATTACTCATGCCGGAAGAAATGATAATCGGCTTCCCGGTTAGTGCAATTTTTTCGAGTAATAAAAAATTATTGACTTCCCCTGAACCCACTTTGTAGGTTTTAACGCCGATAGTTTCTAACCAATCGACCGCCATATTACTAAAAGGAGAACAAATAAAATCCAGGCCTACAGCATCACAATGCGCTTTGATTTCTTGCCATTGTGCTAAGGTAAACTCCATGCGTTTCCAATAATCGAAACGCGTGGCATCTTCTTTGGAAAATTGGACTCTGAAAGGTTCATGAATGCTGCTTTCAGCCTCAGCTATGTGCATTTGAAACTTAATGGCTTGCACTCCGGTTTGCGCCACTGCATCAATATAAGAATGCAAAATCCCCAAACTTCCATCGTGGGCTTGCGCAATCTCGGCAATTAAATAGGGTTTGTTTTTCATCAAAAGACAATTGAAACGGTAGTAAAAGTAACTATTTTTCCGGTTTCCAATAAATTTTCGGTTCTTTTAATTTGGCATAATCGGCAAACTCTATTGCTGTAAAAGCGGCTCTGTTTTTTAGGATATTCGGGCTAAGCACCAATAAATCCCAAAGTGCGCCCAAAATTGGTATGACAACTTTAAACTGGCCTTTAAAAATTTTTGTTTTTAATTGCATCCAAAGTGAATACAAAAAGAAGTGTATGGCTTTACCCGGCGGATAAAAAAGAAAAATAGCAAACCAACCGGCACGCAAGCCGCGACGGTATCTAAGCGTAAAATCTTTCGTTTGGTTTTTTCGAAGTTTCAAATCGACGCGATGCAAAACAAATACTTCAGGAACGTACTGTACTTCCCAATAATTTTTAAACAAATGCATTGAAGCAAACGTTTCTTCTCCGTAAAATTCAAACCATTCCGGGTACGACGGAATACTTCGCCAAGCGCTCATTCGCCAGGCATGACCACAACCCACAAAACTTTTTACGGCTGCTGAAACTTCGGTTGACTTTGGATTTTCCGGTGGCGTTTTGCTCCAATAAATTCGGAAAGCAATTAAACCACATTTTGGATTTTCATTAAAGAATTTACCGATGGTTTCCAAAGGATTCTCGGAAAGAAAATGTGCATCATCATCTAAGGAAATCGCAACATCTGCTTGGGTTTCGTTGAGCATTACATTGCGACAGTACAAGTAACCGCGTGAAGTTGTATTTTGGAGAAGTTGTATTTTCGGAAACTGTTGCTTAACAGCGTCTGCAGTACCATCATCCGAACCATCATCGAATACAACGCAAGTTACTTCGGGGTTTTCCAAAAGCGGATAAACCTGCTCTAAAGTGAAAAGTAAATCATCTTTTCTGTTTTTAGTGGCAATGTGAATCGCAAATTTCATCAGACTATCGACAAGTCATCTATGACTTTCTTTAATGATTGTTCATCACAATAATGGGTCAAATCGGACCGATTGAGCTGTAACTGCTGAGGGTTTTGTTTCCACAGTTGATAGAGCTCAGTAATATTGGCTTCGATAGTGGCCACATCATTCGCCTCAGACCAATAAGGATAGTCTTTACCAAGTAATCTTCGCACTTCACTGTAGTAAGGACCAAGCACCAATATAGGTTTGTTTGACGCAACACAATTAGGGAATTTCCCCGGTAAAAACGGACTGATCTCAGATATGGCTTCCAATATGATATTGACTGCGGCTTTCTTTTCAAGCGACTGTACCAGTTTGTATTCAATATAATCGCTTACAACTATATTCGGGTGATTTTGGTATTGATTCAAAATATGCTCTTGTTTTTTGTAGCTGCCCACAAAATACAATTTGGCTTCCTTTACGGCCTCAGGATATTTGGCTAAAAACTGTAAAAATCCTTTGATCAGATAATCGGGATTGCGTTGTTGGAGTAAATTCCCGGCGTGCAACAAAGAGAATTGGTTTTCAGTGAAAAATTCGGGCGTAAGTTGCGGGTCGTTGTCGACTTTAATTTGGTGCGGAATCACGCAACTTTTATCGGCAACGGCCGGAAAATAGCTTTCCATCCACTCTTTGAGCAGTAAACTCGGGAACGATAAATATTTGGCTTTCTCCGTAATTTGACGCATGAACGCTTCTTTATGTTTATAGCTCAACTCCACAAAATTAAAGGGTCGCGGATAAAAGTGAAACGGATACGGGTCGTGTATGTAAGCCATCCATTTCGATTGTAATTCGGGCAATCGCAACATAGCGCGATGTGGTCTGAAACTACCACCTTTACTGAGCGTGAGAATTAAATCGGGAGCGAAATTTTGGGCTTGCTTTATGGCTTTGGCAATAGAACGCGTGTCATTGGTATGGGTGAATGAAAATCCGAACCAAGTCTCCAACGTTGCATTGATATTTCGTTTAAAAGTACGTTGAAAAAGGCGGATCATTCGGGACAAAAAGAAATAGGTTGAAAACTTGTTCTCGCGAATCAGCTCACAATTTATGCCCTGTAATTGGATTTCTTTATGAGAATAATGCAATACTTTAAGTGTATAACCGGCGAGTTGAAGGTTGTTAATGAGCGCTACTCTTCCCTTAGAAGCACTACTATCTTCAACATTAATCGATTCGGAAACAACCAGTATTCTCATTTATTGAATAGTTTTTTAAACACTTTAATTATTGCTAATCGCAACGGCAGAAAGGTATAAAATATTTTCCAGTAAAGTTTTCGGTGCCACGACAAATCCAATAGTTTTAAAATTTCATCAAACAAATTGAACTCTTGGAAATGAATGGCATTGCCCAAGAAAAAGCGCAGGATTGGTCTGGTTAATAACCCTCTGGACTTTAAATTCTGTACGATTAACAAAACCGCATCTTTTTTGGAAGCCCTTCTCACCGCATCGCGTCGGGAAAACTCGCCGGTATTGGAATTGGGATGTTTTCTTCCGAAGAATAGCGTTTTATTGATGGAAACTCCTTGAACACCGGTTGATAAAATTCGGGAGTACAATTCCCATTCTTCGGCAAACATGAGGCTTTCCACAAAACGATTTTGGTCGAAGCATGCTTTGCGCCACATGACTGCACAGGAATTGAAAGGCAATTTGTAGGTGAGCATTTTCTCTACATCTTTGCTGTACACTTTGAACTTGGTGTAGTCTAAGGACATATCAAATTGATAGTCAAAATTGCCTACAAATGCAGCCCTTTGATAGCGGCAAAAAGCTACTTCAGGATTAGCAAATTCGGCTACACAACATTCCAAATTTTGCGGATGCACTATATCGTCGTCGTCAAAAAAAATGATGAATTGTCCTTGGGCTAAATCGATACCATAGTTACGACAACCCGGTAATCCTTTTTGGTATGGCTCCGGACGTTTGTGATAGCTAAAACGAACGTCTTTATCGAGGATGGGCTGAATTACTTCGGAAGTGTTATCGGTTCCGCCATCATCAATGATGAGACATTCCCAATCCTGAAAAGTTTGATTTTGTATGGATAAAAGCGTTTCTACAATAAAATGTGCTCTATTGTAGGTGGCCATGATAATCGAAACCTGTGTGGTCGTTTTACTCATTTTACGCAACTTTTATCTTATTGATGGTTTTCGAAAAAGTCATCATCCCTTTTCCGGTTAATGCATAAAGCAATCCAATTCCGGAAAGCTTTATTTTATTAAACCAACCTATTACAGGCACCTGCCACAGCTCTTGAAAATAAAACAAGAACTGACGGTTGTTTAAGATTTTTTTGAGGGTTTTCAAATAATTGTCAAAAATATACTTTGTTAGCTTTTGTTCGCCATTTAAATAAAAAAAAGCGATGTGCTTTCTAACTTTCAACTCTGATTGCAGGTGTTCCAAACTTGTTTTTGCATTGAATTTACCCGTAATAGAATCGTTGTGAATTAGCACCTTGAACAAGACCTCATTAACATAAGTAATTTTCAGATTGGATTTTGAAATGATGCGAAACGTAAAATCTAAATCTTGAGCACGTGTCAGGGATTCGTTGAAAACAATATCGTTGAGTAACGCTCGCTTGTATAAAAATGTCGGCGTATTTAACGACAAATGGTTATTCGCATATTCCGTCAAAGGGCTGTAGTGAAGCTTGGTATTGTATGGTCTTGAAGTAATATTGCCTACAGGATTGTATTTTACAAAACCGGAAGATACCACATCAGTGTCGGCATCTTGCAAAAAAGCGGCTATTTTTTGCTCTAAAAAACCTTCAAACATCACATCATCGCTATCAAACCAATTGATAAAATCGCCTTTACTGTAAGCCAATCCTAAATTCCTGCAGGTGTTGGCTCCTTTGGGTTGGTTATGCGGTCTTTTGAAAAATTGAAAACGGTTGTCCTGCGAACAAAATTCGGCAATCACTTCCTCTGAATTATCGGTCGAACCATCGTCAACAATAATACATTCCCAATTTTGATAGGTTTGCAACCTTACGCTGTTGAGCGTTTCTGAGATAAGGTGTGCTCTGTTGTAAGTTGGGATGATTATGGAAACTAAGGGTTGAGACATCTTTAAAGTGTCTTAATATATTGGTATTTATCAGTAGCCAAAACCAGTACGCTTTTCAAACCGGCGTATTGGCCTTTATGAAGAGTAATCCCTTTTTTCTCCAACAACTGCATTAGAGCTTCGGTAGTTTGTTGCTCTCCCTTACGGTTATAATCATCCATAATGATGATGAATTCATCTCCTTTTTCCAGCTTTTCCGCTAAGGTTACAATGTCATATCTCGAATAATGGTCGCTGCCGAATGGTCCGTCAACGATATACAAATCATATTTTTCATTGATTTTCTCCCCTATTTCACTGTACGAATTGGTATCAAAGCCATGAACTTTTTTAGTCACCAACGGTAAGATTTTGATAGTCGTTTTATCAGAAACTTTGAATCGATTTAAAAAAGCCGTTCTCCAATTTTCGTCTTGTTCAATAACGGTATGAACCGAATTGGGTGCATAATTTTCGATATGAGTGGCGATGAATTTGGAAGATTCGCCCAAACCAAACTCGATGATTCTTTTGGGTTGGTAATCGTTTAGTATTCTATTCAAAACGTAAAAAAAAGTATAGTTTCCTGCCCATCTTCCGATGTTCAAGCCAAGATTTTCCAAGGCTGCTTTACCTCGGATACTATCGTGGTATACATTGGCCCAATACAATTCGTTCAAAGTATCTTGATTGGCTTTGTGAAACTTGATGTTTTCCTGTATCAGGTTTTTGATTTTTTTGAGCATATCTATTTGATGTTGTAGTTCAACAATATAGACCCTTGATTTTTTGGCACTAATTTCCCCGAATTATAATAATCTTTTTCGGCTATGGAGAAATCCATTACTTCGGTCAACCAATCGGCTACTTCGTTGTTGATTTCGCTATAAATATTACAGCTGTAATCTCCCGGAGCCAAAGGTAAATTTTTAATGGTAAATTCTATACTGTTGTTTTGAATATTAAAGGTGTCATTGATGTTGCTGGTGGACAACCAAGCCACTCTATCACCCATAAAATTGTTGATACCGATGTCGATTCTTTTTTGGGCTACAACAACCGTTGGGTCTAAATCGAAATCGAGTTTGATGGTCAAATTCTTAAAGGTTTCAATTGTTTCGTTATCTTCACAACCCACGTGCCCGTGAACAAAACGCAATTTACCGTTGCCTTTTCGTTTTTGAACATCGGCCAACACTACATCTTCTGCTCTTGATTTTGACAAGTATTCGCGTACGACTTCTTCTATATTGCCTACGGCTTTAATCATTCCGTGCTCGAGCATGATTCCTTTGGTACATAAATTTTGCACGCTGGCCATATTATGAGAAACAAAGAGTACAGTTCGTCCTTGTCCTTTACTAATATCTCCCATTTTTCCCAAGCACTTTTTTTGGAATTCGGCATCACCTACGGCCAAAACCTCATCCACGATGAGAATTTCACTTTCCAAATGGGCGGCCACGGCAAAAGCCAATCGCACGTACATCCCCGAAGAATATCTTTTTACGGGTGTATCTATGTATCTTTCCACTCCTGAAAAATCGATAATTTCATCGAGTTTACGGGTGATTTCTTTTTTGCGCATTCCCAAAATGGCACCGTTGAGATAGATATTTTCTTTACCGGTGAGTTCAGGATGAAAACCGGTACCAACTTCCAACAAACTGGCAATACGTCCTTTGACTTTGATTTCTCCGGTGGTTGGACCGGTTACTCTCGACAAGAGTTTTAGCAACGTACTTTTTCCGGCACCGTTTCTACCGATTATCCCAACCGCTTCGCCTTGATTAATTTCAAAATTGATATCTTTCAGTGACCAAACGATGTCGCTTTGCCCTTTGACACTTCGGTCATTGGTTTCACCGATTTTGAGAAACGGGTCTTCTTTCCCCATGACTTTAGTAATCCAAAAACGTTCGATATCGCGAGAAATTGTTCCCGTTCCGATTTTACCCAATTGATAGGCTTTGGAAAGATTTTCTACTTTAATTACCGGGCTACTCATTAGACTGTATCGACGAAGTTTTTTTCTGTTTTATTAAAGATGATGATCCCTAAAAACAGCATGATTAAGGTAAAGGCCACTGAATAACCGATACTCCAAACCGTAAATTCGCCTTTGCCCAAAAAAGCAAAACGAAAGGCTTCGATAATCCCGGTCATTGGGTTGAGTTGTATGTATTTTTTATAGGCTTCTGGAGCCGCACTTAAAGGATAAATTACAGTGGTAGCATACATTAACAACTGAACTCCAAAAGTCACTAAAAACGATAAATCTTTATATTTTGTGGTAATTGCCGTAATAATCAAACCAATCCCCAAACCCAAAAAAGCCATTAAAATGATTAATAACGGGAAAAAGAAAATGGCATATGTAGGCGAAAAATCTTCTCCTTTTATGGCAAAATAAATCATTACCCCAATAAATAAAAGTAACTGTACCCCAAAGCGAACCAAATTACTAACCACGATGCTTAAAGGCATTATCAAACGAGGAAAATAAACTTTTCCGAAGATGTTGGCATTGTCTCGGAATACAGTACTGGTTTTGGTTAAACAATCGGCGAAATAATTCCATGCTGTAATACCCGAGAGATAAAATAAAAATTTAGGCAAACCATCAGTGCTGATGCCGGCTAACTTACCAAAAATCAGTGAAAAAACAATAGTGGTAAAAATAGGCTGGATAAAGAACCATAGCGGACCCAAAACGGTTTGCTTGTAAAAACTGACAAAGTCTCTTTTCACAAACATGACCAACAAGTCTCTGTAGTGCCACAAGTCTTTGAATCTGACATCAAAAAGCGACGTATGGCCTTTGATTACAAGGTCCCAATCTTCTGACGGGTTGTCATTTTTCATGAATATCTTTTAATTTTTACCTTAAAATGTTAAATGCAAATATATAAATTACGAAAGTCGTTTTAAAGGAATGAAATGATTAATTTGATTATTCTTTTTTAATAGTAGGAAAAATGAAATAATGTCTAAATTTGTCACATAAAATCAATCACCTTGTTGTCATTTTTCAAATCAAAACCTTTATTAAAAGACTTAATTCCCGAGAATTTTGCGGACATCCATTCGCATTTGTTACCGGGCATTGACGATGGTGCTAAGTCGATTGAAGAAACCGAAAATTTTATGTCCCAGATGAATCTTATGGGCATAAATCACTTTATCACTACCCCTCATATTTTTACTAATGTATGGGACAACAGTGAATCCATTATTACTGATAAACTTCAAGTCACCAAAACAGAATTAAGCCACAAGAATTGTTTTGCTTCTTTTAGCGCCGGTGCAGAATACATGATAGATTCCTTCTTCATGAAACGCTTGGAAACTGAAAAGTTGCTCACCTTAAAGGACAACTACATATTGGTTGAGATGTCCTATTTGAATCCGCCGATGCAATTGTTTGATATTTTATTTGAGATTCAGTTGGCCGGCTACAAACCTATTTTAGCCCATCCGGAGCGCTATTTATTTTACACCCGAAACTTGAAAGAATACGAAAGATTAAAAAAATCGGGCTGTTTTTTTCAACTGAATTTGCTCTCATCCGTGAATTATTATGGGATTGGCATAACCAAAACTGCTGATTATTTATTAAAAAACGGGATGATAGATTTTGTGGGTACCGACATACACCATCAAAATCATATTGATGCTTTTTCGAGAAAAGTAGCTTTGAAAAACATCCCGGAACTCGAAAAAGCAATCAACAAGAATTTATTTTTTCTTCCTTAGTTTGTCTTTCCAAGATTTCTTTTCTTGGTCGGCACCATAGCCATATCCGTAGCCATATCCGTAACCGTAACCATAAGCATAACCGTAACCATAACCGTAGGTTTTTCTCCAAACAGTGTCATTTAAAAGTACAGCCATATTAGGCAGCTTCTTCTCGGTGTAGAAACCTTCAGCTATTTTCAACAATCGCTTATCGAGGTAGTTGGCTCTCATTACATAGATGAATGAATCGGCATATTTAGCCACTAAAAGTGTATCGGTAACCAAACTAACCGGAGCGGTGTCTACAATTATATAATCGTACTCTTTTTTGAGTTTGTCAAACAACTCTTCAATTTTTGGACTCATCAACAAATCAACCGGATTGGGAGGAATCACACCTGATGGCAGTACATAATAATTATCGAAGTTTTCCAATTTCACTATGTAATCATGAATATCCTCATTTTGTTTGGCCAAGAAATTGGTCAATCCTTTTTCCGGAATATTCACGTATTTGTCTATTTTCGGATTTCGAATATCTAAACCAATCAACAACACTTTTTTGCCTGAAAGCGCAATGGTACTGGCCAAATTGAGCGCCACAAATGTTTTCCCTTCTTTAGGCAAGGTGGAAGTTACGAATATAGTTTTGGCACTTCCTTCCGCTACATTGTTAAGCATGAACTCGAGATTGGTTCTGACAATTCGAATAGCTTCGGCAGAGCTCGAACGGCTACTGGCATTAATCAATTCATCCTGAGTTTCTGATTTAGGAATATCGCCCAAGAACGGAATACTGACCTTGCCTTCAATATCCTGACGGTTTTTAATCTTGGTATCTAATAAATCTACTATAAACAGAATTAAAAACGGAATTAACAATCCCAACAATAAAGCACCTAACAGAATAAAATTTCTATTAGGAGAAATGGGTGCACTGGTAGATTGGGCCAAATCGATAGTTTTGGCATTCGGGGCAGCTACCGCTAATGAAATTCCGATTTCTTCTCGCTTTTGTAATAAATACAAATAGAGCGACTCTTTAATTTGCTGTTGACGTCCAATGCTAACCAATTGTCTTGATTGGGCCGGAATACGAGAAATCTTATTGTTCAACAAAGCATCCTGACGTCTTAAATCGTCTCTTCTGATGGTAAAAGACTCCAAAAGTCGGGATAAACTTTCTTTGATGTTTCTTCTCTTTTCATTGATTTCGGCATTCAAATCGATTACCCTTTGGTTTTTGAGTGTACCGCTTTGCAATACTCTGTTGCGTGTGATAACTACATTATTGAACTCATTAATCATTAGTGCCGCAGTATTGTCTGAAGGGATGATATTACTCGGAATGATTTCATCGTTTGGAGATTTTTTCATGTAGTCAATCATCGCTTGAATCACCCTGATTTGAGTTTCGGTATCAATTAACGATCTTTCCAACTGAGCAGAGTTTTCAATGTAAATTCCGGCATCTGCTGAAATCTCAGTAATTCTGTTGTTGGCTTTAAAGTCTTCTCCTTTTTGTTCAACTTCACTAAGTTCTTCCGTGATGTAGGTTAACCTTTCATTAATAAAGTTTTGGGTATTGATGGAAACCAATCTTTTGTCTTTAACAGCATCGTCGTAGTAACTTTCTACTATGGCGTTCAGAAGGTCTTCTGCCTTTTTGGCTACAGGATCATTGATGGTTAACTCAACCACACTCGAGTTTTTGTTCAGTGGTGCAACACTAAGTCTTCCTTTGTATTTTTGAACCAAATTATCAAACTTGTTTACCTGAACAATAACAGAATAGTCGGTTTGAAGTTTTTGAGGCGCATTTGGTGTTAAATTAACTATCGCTTTAGCATCTGCCAAGCTAATAGTGTCGCCAAAATTAAAAGTACCTATCGATTTGCCTTCGTGCTTTTTTAATTCAAATTGTTTTGGAGACTTGTAGACTATTTCATATTTAAAACTCCTGTTATAGAACTTGTTAGAAGTCTCTGCAAATTTTATTCGAATCGGACTTTCATCGTACAATTCAACTAACTTAACTCTTCCTTCAGTATAATATTCTACATTAAGATTGAGTTTTTTTAAAGCCGAACTGATAATATTTCTGGATTTGATGATTTCAATCTCATTATCAACATTGTTCTTCAAACTTTTTACCAATCCTAAATCGGAAAAGGCACTAAGTTCGGATTGGATTCCGCCTTTACGCTCATCTTTTACTAAAATGGTAGCCGAGGCACTGTATTGCGGTATGGTATATCTTAAATACAACAAAGCCGCTATCAAACAGACAACCACGGAAAGTAAAAACCATTTCCAATGAATAACATACTTATCCAATTGTTCTCTGATGTTCAATCTGTCATCATGAGAATTGTTATTATTTAAAGAATGATGTTCCTGCATGTTATTATCTGAATAGAATTATGGCAATAGTAGTAAGTAATGAAAGTGCTGAAATGGTAACGGTAACATTCGGACCGATAACAGAAGAGTTAATTTTGGTTTTGTTAGGTTCTACCATTACCACATCGTTTTGATTTAAGTAATAAAACGGAGACGAGATAAAATCTTTATTGGTCAAATCTACCCTATTGAACGTTTTTTTACCATCAACTTCTCTAATAACTAACACGTTACTTCTTTTGCCGTAAATAGTCATATCGCCCGCCAAACTGATAGCTTCCAATAAGGTAACGCGTTCGCTGGCTATTTTGTAAGTATTGGGCTTATTCACTTCTCCCAAGACAGAAATTTTATAATTGAGGATTCTCAAATTTACTGAAGGCTCTTTGATGTACTCTTTGATTTTGGTTTCAAGTTCATTTTTTGCCTGAGTTCTTGTTAATCCGGCTAATTTAACTTTACCGATAACCGGAAAATCGATAAATCCTGAGGCATCTACCAGGTAGGTTTTGATGCCTTCCTGACTGTCATTAACCTGATAGTTTCCTTGAATTTGCGGTAAATTAAAAGGAATGGTCAAATCGGGTTGATCTGCCGCCACGATAACACTCAACATATCATCGCATTTAATAACCGGCTCATAACTCAAAGCCTGATTGATAGTAGCATCATTTTCAACATCTTGAAGATATACGATATCCTTTCGGGAAGCACATGAGCTTAAAAAAAGTAAGACAAAAAGGGCTATTAAATTGATATACTTGCTGCGATTCATATTAAAGTTTTAGGGGACAAAGTTAGTAATTTATCGGAATTACTTGAATTTAAGAATCTAATGTTTCAAAAACAGAATTCATACTCTTAAACTCGGGCACAATTTTTTTCATCAAAACCACCATTTCGTTGTTGTTTGGTTTCTTGGCAATTTCAGAAAGTTGAAGCACCAATTCACTAATTTCTTCATAATTATCAAAATTATCCTGACCAATCATAATCTTTTCATTGTGCGTTGGTAAGGTCTTTGACGTATCGTTGAGTAACTCTTCGTACAACTTTTCACCCGGTCTTAGTCCGATTATTTTAATCTTGATTTCATTATCGGGTGTAAAACCTGCCAATCTGATCATCTTTTTAGCCAAGTCAATAATCTTGACCGGTTTGCCCATATCAAAAATAAAGATTTCTCCACCGTTACCCATAGCTCCGGCTTCCAACACCAACTGACATGCTTCAGGTATCGTCATAAAATAACGAATAATTTCGGGATGTGTAATGGTTATCGGACCACCTTCCTGAATTTGCTTGGTAAACAAAGGTACTATTGACCCATTAGACCCTAACACATTACCGAATCTGGTGGTAATATACTTGGTGCATTTTTTTTGTGATTGAGACAGATGATAATTCAAAGATTGCACATACTTTTCAGCTATTCGCTTACTGGCTCCCATCACACTACTAGGATTAACCGCTTTGTCGGTAGAAATCAAAACGAACTTATCCACCTTGTACTTATGAGATAAGTCGGCCAAATTTTTAGTCCCGATTACGTTGGTATAAATAGCTTGCCCGGGATTTTCTTCCATCAACGGCACATGTTTATAGGCTGCCGCATGATATACAAAATCGGGTTTGTATTTCTCAAAAACACAAGTCATCGCCTCAAAATCCCTAACATCGGCAATAATGGTTCTGATTTTGACTTTTCCGTCAAACTCAGAAATTTCCAGTTTGAGATTGTGCAAAGGAGATTCTGCTTGGTCCAATATAATGATTTTATATGGATTGAAATTGATAATCTGCCTTACAATCTCACTTCCGATGGATCCCGCGCCTCCTGTGATGAGAACGGTTTTGCCATTAATCTGTGATGAAATAGCATTATTATCTAAAACAATGGGTTTGCGTTCCAACAAATCTTCAATGGCAAAATTTTTCAACTGATTGGAGATTTGTTTTTGATCTTCCCAATCTGTGATTAACGGCACCGTATACACTTTGAAATTGTACTCTAAACACTCTTCAACTATGGCCACGGTTTCTTCTTTTGACAAGCTTTTCTCGGCAATAATTAATGCCTCAGCACCCATGCTCCTCAAAATAACATGGATACTTTTGGATTGGTTGATGATGGGTAAATCCAAAATACTTTTGGAAGTTTTGACTTGTTTGAACTTGTCTATAAAAGCCACTAATTTAAATCGGGCCGGTTTTTCAGTTTTTAGGGCATTAGCCACTGAAATAGCATTGGCATCTGCACCATAAATAACCGCTTTAATTAATTGTTTTTGGTCATCTCCTTGCAAGTATTTTTCAAAGAAATTTTTGACCAAAATTCTGAATAAAAAAAGCAACAGGAAAGAAATCACATAGGTGATAAACAAACCGGTCGAAAGAAAAATTTTAGATTTGAAAAAGGCAAAAGAAATAAGATTAACGGAAAGCAACGTTACATAGGAGGAAGAAGTGGCTACCAATAACTTTACTCCGTCAATAAAGGTGGAATGTCTGATTATACCTGCATAAGTTCGGTAAACCATAAAGAATAGCGCATTCACAAAAAGGATCAATCCACTTTGCAACAACTCACTGAATACGCCTATAAACGTAACTGATAAACTATGAATAATGATTTGCGTAATGCCGCAAGAGACACCAACTATAAATACATCTATCGCAAAAATTATCCAACGCGGTAGGTATCCTATGTTTTGGAACTTCTTATTGAAGATACTATTCTTTAATTCTTTAAATATTTGGTTACTCATTTTTGTATAGCATGAACCCTCAAAATTAAGATTATTTTAACAAATTCAGGGCTATAAAATTAAAAAAATCTATTAAAAACTTCTTTCAAACGGTTTTTGTCTTCAGCCGTTAAGTTGGAACCGGAAGGCAAACAAAGTCCGTTTTCGAACAATGTTTCACATACTTTTCCCCCGTAATACGGATACTTTTCAAAAACCGGTTGCAAATGCATCGGTTTCCACAACGGTCTGGATTCAATATTTTCTTTCTCCAAGGCCAAACGCAAATCTTCTCTGGTCTTTCCTGTTTTATCAGAATTTATGGTAATACAACTCAACCAATGATTGGAAAAATAATCAGAATTAGGCTCTTGAAACACCGTTACGCCTTCAATATCTTTAAAAATATCATGATAAAAAGCATTCATTTGACGGCGCAACTCAATGTGTTTATGCAACACCTCCATTTGCCCTCTTCCGATACCCGCTGAGATATTACTCAAGCGATAATTGTAGCCTACCTCTGAGTGTTGGTAATGCGGAGCGTTGTCTCGGGCTTGCGTAGCTAAAAAAACGGCTTTGTCTTTAACTGCTTTGGATGTGGCCACTAATGCTCCGCCTCCTGAAGTAGTAATGATTTTATTCCCGTTAAAGGAAAGCGCTGCAATGTCTCCGAAAGTACCACACATTTTGCCTTTATAATGACTGCCCAAAGCTTCTGCACTATCTTCTAAAATCGGAATATTGTATTTATCGGCCACTGCTCTTATTGCATCGGCTTTGAAAGGCATACCGTATAAATGGACCGGAATGATAGCTTTTGGTGTTTTGCCATTTGCTATTCTGTCTTTAATAGCTTCTTCCAAAGCCACCGGACACATGTTCCAAGTTTCCGGCTCGCTATCAATAAAAATAGGGATTGCTCCTTGGTATAAGATTGGGTTGGCAGAAGCCGAAAAAGTAAAACTTTGACAAATGACTTCATCTCCGGTTTTTACTCCTAATAAAATCAATCCCAAATGTAAAGCGGCCGTTCCGGAACTTAAAGCAGCAACGTTAACCTTATCATCTTGTAGAAACTGCTCTAAATCGGTTTCAAAACCGGTTACATTTGGTCCTAAAGGCGCTACCCAATTGGTATCAAAAGCTTCTTGCACATACTTTTGCTCTGTACCACCCATATGAGGTGAAGACAACCATATTTTATTGCTCATAGTACTCTATTTTTGAAGGTATTTGAAGAAAATATTAGGGCTTTTGAATTTAACATACTCTTCTATCGTATTGATTTCCTTCATCTTGTCGTTGAAGATGGTGTATCCAACCGATTTAAAATACGGTATTAGCTTATCGGCATCCGCTTGAATTTCAATCATTAATGAAGGATGTCCTCTCTCAATTGTTTTTTGAAACCCTTGAATCACATTCCACTCAAAACCTTCCACATCTATTTTAACAAAATTCGGAAGTAACGTTTCATTTTCGAAAAAGCTGTCTAAGGTTATCACCGGGACTTTCACCACTTTTACATCTGCATCCTGCTCTGCCGAAAGCTCTCGACTTGTTTTAAATCCGTCAAAATCTTTGACAAAAGAATTGTTTTGACCGGATATTGGATCAATGTAAAAATCGAGCTCTCCGATAACATCTCCGGCGCCTTTTTGAACCAACTGTATGTTATTGCGCAACGAAGCTTTTACGTTTTGCACATTTTTAGTGAGATATTTTAAGTTGTCAAAACTCGGTTCAAAAACAACCACTTTTCCGTTTTCTCCAACCAAATGAGCATAAAGCGTTGAAAAATAACCTATATGCCCTCCTATTTCGAGAACAAATTCTCCTTTATTAATCCATTCTTTAAAAACGGCCACTGTTTCTTGTTCACGCTTTTTCCCGTGATACCAATACCCTTTATGGTTGTATGAATTCAATAAAAATGGTTCATTATTATAATGATGAGTAATACTTATATCTCTCGCCGTTATTTTAAGAAGTTTCAGGATAATTTTTCGTAACATGGATGAGTGGTTGTTAAATAAAGGTAAAAAGTTCTTTTAGTTCGGTAATAGTCCTTTGAGGCAAATATACAGTTTCTTTAGTAAAATCTTGTGGATGGATGTTTTTACCGTTGCTTAACAAACAAACGGAAACCCAACCCAATCGATTAGGCGTTACAAAATCTTTTGCTGTATTATCTCCAATATAATAATAGTTTTTAGTATCAAACTGATGAAAGATTTTATAGTTGTCTTCATTGGGCTTTTCACTGCCGAATTCCTCAGATATTACTATTAAATCAAACAACTCCTCAACACCTAATGCTTTAAGTTTATTTCTTTGCGTAAGGCTGTATCCATCGGTAATCAATCCTACGAAACAACCTTTTTCTTTAAATTTCCGCAACAGCTCCGACACTCCTTTATATTGGGTAAAATCGGGAAGATGGGTACGGTATTGTTGTTTGAGTTCATTGACCGAAAAACCATAAAGGTTTTCTATATTTTGAAAAACATTGTCTTTGTTTTGGTACCATAGCATCATTTGATCAAACAAAGTATCGCTGGTAGGATCAACCCTGAGAGCAATAGCTTTGAAAGCCGATTTCAAATAATCGATCTCCTTAACTAAAGTATCATCTAAATCAAAGACAACAGTAGCACTCATCATTACAAGGAATTCACATTATGTACCAAGACCTCATCATCATAACGCAACATCATCAGGTTTTGTTCCCAATCGTTAAAAAAAGGAATCTCGTCATCGGTGGTCAGATATTCTTGAATAAGCCACTGCGGGAAATTGGCTCCGGCCAAATAACTGAGCGGATAACCACCGCCAAATCTCGGATTGATTTCTATCCCATAAATGGATTGAGATTGTTGGTTCACAAAAACTTGTAAGGTAATACAACCTCTAAAACCGGGTATGCTATGCAATTTTTGAGTCAACTCTTCCATAAAAAAAGGCGCTTTGGTAATGGCTTTGTTGACTTCTCCGTCGCGAACTTCAATCCTTTGTCTTGGTACCACACATTTTAAGACTGAAGCTTTGTCGTAATACAAATCAATCGTAAACTCAGTATGTTCTTTATGATCTAAGTACTCTAAAAACATCAGCTTATCGTTGGAAAAATGATAATCTGTTAGTTGTTCCCGACTCATAATAACATAATTATCAACACTTCGGCTACCATCATAAGGCTTGATATAAAGCGGTAATTGGTAATCTGTCTTGGTATATTCTTTGGCATGATTGATACGGTAATCCTGAAAAAAACGATGCGTTAGCCGCTTATCTCGAAAGACTTGGACACAGTCGTAATCGGACACCAACAGCGTTATTCCGTGGTTTGAAAAAAGAGCTCTTGACTGTGCCAAAACCAATAACTCGGTATCTATGGTAGGGATGACCAACTTTATCCCTTGTGTTAAACACAAATTCAATAACTCTTGGACATATTCTTTTTCGGTTACTCTTCGCATGGCAAAAGAAGCATCGGAAACCTGACAGGCTGCGGCATACTCCGGTTTAGCATCGGTGGTAAACACTTTTGCATCGGGGTATATTTTCTTCAATTCTTTTTGAAAAAAACGGACTAAGGATACTCTTCTTCCTGCTGAAGTAATTAAAATATTATTCATCAATTATAGCCATTAAATGGTTCCTTGGTATTTCCGTCTTCAGCATTGATGCCTTCACTTTTGATTACTTTTTGAACCGTTTTAATTAATATTTTACAATCTAAAACAAAGCTGATGTTATCTACATACCAAACATCAAGCTCAAATTTTTTATCCCACGAAATAGCATTCCTGCCATTCACTTGAGCCCAACCGGTAATTCCGGGGCGGACTTCGTGACGACGGTTTTGAAATTCATTGTACAAATGCAAATAATCGGTTAACAAAGGGCGAGGTCCGATTAAGCTCATATCGCCTTTGATTACATTGAGTAATTGCGGAATTTCATCTAACGATGTTTTTCGGACAAACTTTCCAATCTTGGTCAGCCTGACTTCATCGGGCAACAGTTTTCCGGCAGCATCTTTTCTGTCATTCATTGTTTTGAATTTGATAATACTGAAAACTTTTCCGTTTTTGCCGGGTCTGCGTTGAAAGAAAAAAGGTTTACCATCGTTAGCCATTGCTAAAAAAAAAGCAATGAGCAGAAATAGCGGAAACAAAACCGCAAATCCGATTAAAGCCGCCGTAAAATCGATTACTCTTTTAAAAAATGACTTATACATGTTGTTCCCATGTTTTATATTCTTCCAATAAGGCTTCCCATACCAGTTGTTGCTTGTATCGCGTTTCAATCATCTCTCGGGCATTTTTTTTCATGGTGGCTAAATCTTCCGGATGATTGATTAAATACTTCATAGTTTCAAAAATAGCATTTTCCTCTTTAACAGGAATGATAAGCCCGTTTTTACCGTTTACAATAATTTCGTTACATCCATTAATATTGGTAACTATACTTGGCAATTCAAGTGCTCCGGCTTGCATAACCACATTGGGAAAACCTTCTCGGTATGTAGGAAAAACCAGTGCCTGACTCAAACAAAAATAAGGTCTGACATCCGATTGAAAACCGGTTGAAATGATATTTGGATTAGAACTGATGAGTGTTAAGGTGTTCGGGTGCAACGGATCCAAATCGGTTTCGTAATCTCCTACCAATAATAACTTTAGGTTTTGGTGTTCCTGATGCAACTTGCTAAAGGCTTGAACCAACTCATTGATGCCTTTATCTTTGACTAATCTGCCAACAAAAACAAACACAAAATCTTCGGGTTCAATCCCTAATGTTTTTTGCAACTGACTTAAAGTTCCTTCTGAAAAGTGCTTTCTCGAAAAATATTCGGTATCAATCCCGTTAGAACTACCGTTGGCAATAACCTTTAGTTTGTTAGGTTTGCAAAATCGGTTTTCTATAATAATCTCTTGCAACCCGATAGAATTCGGATATACTTTAGTAGCACAGGCATAAGTAAGCCTTTCAACCCAATTCAAAATTTTACGTTTTTTGCCTGATTCTTCGAGCAAAGGCAATCCGGCAACGGTATGCAATCGGATTTTTACACCGGCTAACTTAGCGGCCAACATGCCAATGGTTCCGGCTTTTGGGGTGTGTGTATGAACAATAGCCGGTTTCGTTTTTCGAAAATAAAAATACAATCGAAAGAGCGCTTTTAGGTCGGCTATAGGTGTGATTTTTCTCGTGAGATGAACATAAAATGTGGCCACATTTTCATTTTTGCCCAATCGTTCCAGATTCTCTTTTTCTGAAGAAACAGCAATAACCCGATAAAAATTACTCATATAGCGCAACTGACCGGCTAGCAGTTTTTCCAATGAAATGGGTACAGTGGTAATTCGGACGAGTTCTTTTTTAGGCTCCATAGTAATTCACATACCATTTTTGAAAACAATACAATGTCCACACCCTAAAGGTATTATCAATTTTACCACTCAAGTGGTTTTGTACCAATTGGGTAACAACAGTTGGGTTAAAAATGCCTTGCTTTATCAAAAACTCGGACGCAGTATAGTGCAGTAGTTCATTTTTTAGCTGGCTTTTCAACCAATCCCCAACGGGTACACCGAAACCTTTTTTAGATTTATTCAGAAAATCTTTTGGAAAATAAGTTTTAAAGGCCTCTTTTAAAAGGTGTTTTTTATCCCAGCCGTTCAGAAGATAATCTTCGGGAAGTTGGTTGGTAAAATTCCAAATTTCTTTATTCAAAAAGGGCGCTCTGCATTCCAAGGAAGTCAGCATACTGGTTCTGTCTACTTTAACCAACATATCGCCTTCCAAACTTAAATGCAAGTCAATATTTCTGAAATCCGTGAGGGTTTTATTGTGATCACCTATTAATGACTTGTAATAGTGCAGCGGTTGTTGCACGTTGTAAGAGTGATTGAGTAATGATGGTATTTCTTCCTCCTGAAAACCTAAGGATATGATGTTATAGTAAAAATCCCCTTGGTAATTGATGGCTTTCAGCAAACGATTGGCTTTGAATCTTTTGCCTCTGTTATCTTCTGAAGTTTTGAGCAAAACATCGGCCATTTTGAGAATACTTTTGTGAATAGCTTCGGGCATCAACGAAGTGTATCGGTGGTTTAATTTGCCCATATAATATTTGTTGTAGCCGCCAAAAACCTCATCTCCGCCGTCGCCGGTAAGGGCAACCGTTACATATTGCTTGGTTTTATTAGCTACTACATAAGAGGCCAAAGCGGAAGAATCTGCAAAAGGCTCGTCAAAGTTCAAAATAATTTCGCTGAGATTGGCTTTTAGGTCTTGTTCTCCAATCACAAATTCATGGTGGTTGCTGTTGATGAGCTTGGCCACAGCACGAGATTTCTCAGATTCATCAAAAGATTTTTTATCAAAACCGATAGAGAAAGTCTCAATTTTTCGGTCGGATTGTTGCGCCAAACACAATGATACGATGGAAGAATCAACGCCGCCGGATAAAAAAGTACCTAACGGCACATCGGATATCGATCGGGAAGCCACACTTTCTTGAACCAAATCGTGCGTAACTTGAATCGCTTCATTTTTATTTGCAATTTGATATTGCTTCTTAGACTGCGGAATAGAAAACACTTTAGTTTCCATAGTATTACAATCAACAGTCATATAATGATTGGCCTCTAATTTCTTGATACTTTTAAAGATGGAGTAAGGCGCCGGAATGTAAGTAAGTTGCAAAAACAAGTTCAAAGCCGTAGAATCAATCTCCGGTTTTGATGGCAAAATTTCCAAAATCGATTTTAGCTCAGAAGCCCAGATAAGGGTATCCTGATTTTGAAAATAATACAGTGGCTTTTCGCCGAAAAAATCTCTGGCTATGTATAATGTATTGGTGGTTTTGTCTAACAAACTAAAAGCAAACATTCCGTCTAACATAGAAAAGGCTGCTGTTCCGTAACAGTCGTATAAATTCACGACTACCTCTGTATCACAGCTCGTGTAAAAAGTATAGCCTTTGGTTATGAGCGTTTCACGCAGTGATTTAAAATTGTAAATTTCACCGTTAAAGACAATAACTTTAGACTTATCGGCAGTAAAAATAGGTTGCTTTCCCGAAGTAAGATCAATTATGGAAAGGCGTCTCATGGCCATACCCAATGTTGTCCCGTTGAAGTTTTCTGTATAAAACCCATCTTCATCAGGACCACGATGAATAATGGTATCATTCATTCGCTTGAGCCAATTATCCGACTCCTTGGTTGTTTTAGAGAGAAAACCATTAATTCCGCACATACTAACTTCTTTTTATCTCAGTTGATTGTATACTTTTTCGTAGGCCTGAACCATGTGTTTGATGTCATATATTTCGGCCCTGTCGTAACATTTGGCAGCCACCTCATCATAATATTGCTTGTTGGATGAAAGTTGGAGAATACTATCCGCTAAAGATTGATAATCGCCCACTTCAAACAATAATCCGGCTCCGGAAACCACGTCGGCTAAACCGGAAACATTAGATGCTAAAACCGGTTTGCGCAAAGCCATTCCTTCTACAGCCGCCCTGCCAAAACCTTCCCAATGACTTGACATCACAACAAATTCGGCCAAACCGATAATGGAACCTACTTGACTTTGAAGTCCCATAAAAAAAACACGGTCAGCTACTTTTAGTTCTTCGGCCAGTGCTTTACAAGTTTCCATTCGCTTGCCTTCTCCAACAAAAACCGCTATAAACTCTTGCGGCAATACAGTGAGAGCTTTGATCACCGTGTCTTGGTCTTTTTGGTCTCTGAATCCGGCGATTTGTACCAATGGTTTTTTATGTAAAAACAGTTTTTGTAAATCAGGGTTTACAATGGTCGCTTCGGCCCTAACCTTATTCAAATCGATACCGTTGTAAATGGTGGTCATGGTATGATTAAAGCCCAAATGAGTGGCTAAGTTGTGAGCCGCTGCATTGGATATGGTAATGATGGTTGAAAACTGTCTGTAAACGATTTTGTCTACCAATCGCAATAAAAAATTATGGCGTCTTCTATTGTGAGTATCATGTTCGGTAAACACCAATTTTACGGAACTGAATGAAAACATTTTAGCAAAAGCAACCCAATAAATAGTCGGAAATAAATGGGCATGAACTACATCATACTGACGGATAAACTTCATGAGTTTAAAAACCAGTATGGGATTATAGATATTGTTATTTTGGCCTAATGAAAAAACTTTTATACCTTTATTTTTAAGCTCTGATTGAAAGAAAGTTTCTTTACCGTTGAGCAAAAGCACATCCATGTCAAAACCATTTTGAATGTGCAAAGGAACATTCCCGGCTATGGAACGTTCGGCACCGCCAATGTCAAGGGAATTTATTACTCTGAGTATCTTCATGACAAAAGCGATTAAAGTTTATTGTTTTCCAACCAAGCCTGAAACATCATAACATCCCACAACTGACCTTGCCAATTGCGTTTTCCGGATTGGAATTCCCCCCATTTTTTTGTGATAAAATCGGCGTCAAAAAATCCGCCTTCTTTTAGCTTTTTAGGATCTAATAACGCCGCTCCCCACTCTTTCAGTGGACCGCGCAACCAATCTTCGAGCGGTACTGCAAAGCCCATTTTAGGGCGTTCTATTAAATGTTTCGGTACATGTTTATAAAGCACTTGCCTTAAAATCCATTTATCGGTTCCGTTTTGAACTTTATAATTTACCGGTAATGAAAGGGCAAATTGCACAACGCTATGATCTAACATTGGCACTCTGGTTTCCAAAGAATTAGCCATAGCTGCTCGGTCTACTTTGGCCAAGTTGTTATTAGGCAGATAAGTAATCAAATCGGTCGCCATCATTTCATCAAAAAAGTTATCCGACAGGATTTGGTTGGTATCAAACTTAGTCATTGGGCGTTCAACACCAGGCAACCAATGTTTTAAATCGGGATTGTGATTCATCAAACCTTTGTGATAAAACTCTTTTCGGTCGTTAACTGTTAACATCGGCAACCCTTTGAAGAGTTTATCCGCAAAATTAACCGGCAGATTGATTTTATTTCTTTTCCCTTTTAGCGGCAGCAATAAAGTGTACCAAAAGTCATAAGGCAATGTATTAATTCCGGCATGAGCGGTCTTTCTTAAACCTTTGGGAATCTTATTGAGTTTGTACCAGGTATTATTGGCCAATTGATAGCGAGAATAACCCCCAAATAATTCGTCCCCGGCATCTCCCGACAAACTTACCGTAACTTTTTGACGGGCAATCTTAGCCACCATAAAAGTGGGTATTTGAGACGCTTCTGAAAAAGGTTCCGAATAAATTGAACTCAAGAGCGGCACAATATCCAAGGCTTCTTTATCGGTTACATAGGTTTCGTGGTGTTGTGTTCCTAAGTGTTTGGCCACTTCTTTGGCATATTGGGCTTCGTTGTATTCAGGTTTATCAAATCCGATACAAAAAGTATCAATTTTGTGTGATGAAACAGATTGCATTAAGGCTGCTATACAACTCGAATCTACCCCGCCCGACAAAAAAGCACCGATGGGCACATCGGAAATGGTTTGCAGCTTAACCGCTTCACAAAGCAAATTTTCCAAGGTATTAACAGCTTCATCGGCACTACCTTGGTACAGCGGATTAACCGCACGATTGGTTAAGGATTCTACCGACCAATACTGTGAAATTATCGGTTGCTTGTGTCCGTAAGCTAATGTTAGTTTGGCTCCGGAAGGTAATTTATGAATACCGCTGTAGATTGAGAATGGTTCAGGTACAGAAGCATAAGACATGAACAAGGCCAAAGCTCCTTTATCAACGGTATTGGTAAATTGTGGGACTGCTTTGATAGCGCTGAGTTCGGAAGCAAATACAAAACTTTGTCCAACATAACCATAGTAAAGGGGTTTCTCTCCCATTCTGTCCCGAACGAGCGTTAGTGTTTTGTCTTTTTTGTCCCACAGGGCCACCGCAAACATTCCTTTACATTTTTGTATGGTAGCATCCAAACCCCAAGTTTCAAAACCATAGAGTAAAGTTTCTGTATCAGAAGTACCTCGCCAATTAATATTTTCGGTCTTTTCGAGTTCTTTTCTTATAGACAAATGATTGTATATTTCGCCATTAAAAACCATCATATATCGACCGGAAACAGACTCCATGGGCTGATGACCGGTTGGTGTTAAATCGATAATCGACAATCTGGCATGGCCTAAACCCAATCCGAAATCGGCATCAAACCAAGTTCCTTTGCTGTCTGGACCTCGGTGGTGCAATTTTTGAACCATGTTGTTCAATACATGATTAAAATCCCATTTTTCTGGAGTAATAAAACCGGCAATTCCGCACATAGGTTAGATGGAGTTAGCTTTTGGCAATGAGTTTGTTTTTTCTTTTGATGTAAAAATACAGCAATAGCCCCAAAGGAAAGAAAAGATAGGTTAAGATTGGGTATTTATTTTTGCCAAAATAGTTGAATTCTTTCAATTGCAAACTGTTAGCAATAAAATGAATGATGGCTTTAATTTTAACAATAGCGTAACCTGAGTACTTCATTTCGATTACTCTTGAATAGCGAAATCCTCTTGGATGTCTTCGATACTGTCTGAAAATATTGCGAGTAGAGCCATCTTCCATATATTCGACCAAGCACAAAATCTCATTCAAACAAAGTAATTCGTATTGTTTATCAATTTGAACATACAATGAGCCAAGAGGCACAAAACTCTCTCCCGGATAGATAGGATAGGGCGGAAAACTTTTAACTACCGCAGTGCGATAAACCAGTTTTTTGTCGCCGTTGATTTTGTATTTGTGATACAAATCCTCTAAAGTGGCGCTTTTTAAATCTTTGGGGAACCATGCGCCTAATACCTTTCCGTCTAATGTAGCATCTAAGCCTACCAATCCGGCATAAGTATCGTTACCGTATTCGTCCCAATGGTTTAAAATCTTTTCGATAGCTTGGTCAGTAAAAAAGTCGTCCGAGTCCATACAAACGTTTAACTCGGTATCTATCATACTATATGCCGTGTTGTAACCGCCATGCATCCCCAAATTATTTTGATACACATAGTGTATCATTATTTTGCGTTCATCAATCCAACTTTGAACTAATTCTCGAGTATTATCGGTTGAGCCATCGTCAACAACCAGCCAAATAAAATCCTGACAAGTTTGGCGTAACAAACTATCATAAACTTGATGCAAACAATAGGCTCTGTTGTAAGTGGGCGTAAAAACAGTTATGCGTTTCATGATGATTAATTAGGCTGTAAATATCATTAATACGTAGGTGAACAAGAAATAAGCGAGAATTATTTTACCTATTATTTGGTGTTGTTCTTTGAAAAACATTCTTTTTAAAAACGGATAAATAATAACTACACCCAACAAAAACCAAGACAAGTAAGCAAAACGATTGGAGAAATTTGCTCTGATTACTAAAATCCAAAAAGCATTGGTCATCAAATACAAGTTGATGATATGCCGGTAAAACTCGTCTTCAAATTCTTTCTTGAAGATAAAATATAGCCCTGTAAAAACTCCGCTAATACTGTACAACAAGAAATCCCAACGAAATCCAATGGCACTGAACTCTTCCAAAATTTCTTCATCTTCTACGAAATAGCCCTGAATTTTATCGGCATCACCAAAGCCCAAACTGAGGAAGAAGCTCTCCAACTGCTTTCCTAAAATCAGTGATAACGGAATACACAACAACCAAAACAGAAAGATGTACTTGGTGTTCTTATAAAATGAGGTAAAGATATACATTACCAATGGGATAAGCATAGATTGGTGCACACCCAAAGCCAAAACAAATAACGCTATTTTGACCGCCCGACTATTTCTGGTAATGGCCAACAAAAAGAAGGATGTGGCCAAACCATTTCTGATTCCGTTTGTTCCGTAAGCCCAAAAACTCAATGAGGCAATCAACATAAAAAAAGCGTAAAAGCTGTATTCTCCAAACAGCTTTTTGGAGGCATAATAAAGAGGAATTATGTAGAGTGCGGCGCAAATCAGGAAAAACACTTCAACAGGAAAAATCTTGGAACACGATTTCATAAAGAAGTAAAACAAAGGGTCGCCTTGGGTTTCCATAAACCCATAATTCTGAAAATCATCGTATAACTTGGCATAGGTTCCCATGTCGCCAAACTCATAACTTACCGGCCTAAAACCCATGTATAGCGTAACAAAAACCAGCAAAAAGACTTCATAAAAACTATGACTTTTTAAATTCACACTATCTGCCAGTTTGAATTGATAAGCACGTAAAAAGATAACCAATGTAAACAACAACATGATGTTCAAATACACAGTGGTGTAGTATTCTATTGGTATAAATTCAATCATAGGTAGCTTTATCTGTTTTTAAAGTCTTTTCTTAATGTTAAACTACTAACTATCGCAAGTTATCATTTTTTACCTTTTAGTGCATTACTAAAAGATTAATTATTCTGATTTAAATACGCAAGAGCCACTTTCTCTAGGTCGTATTTCTGTAACAAAGTTGTTCTGTTTGCTATTAAATTTTCAGCGTATTTTGTATCATACAAAACCCTTTCTAATGCTTCGGCAAAAACTTGTTCCTCTTGGGTAGAATGGTTGTTTTCCGGTAGCGCAATTTTATTATCGAAGAAAGTAGGTGTTATGATACCCGACTCAGTAATGACTAAATCTCCATCTTTTTCCAACAATGAATTGCTCATCAATTCCGGAAGTCCGGCGGTACAATTTGAAGACACCACCGGTATGCCGCATGCTATTGCCTCAACTATTACGTTGGGAGTGCCTTCATATTTTGAGGAAAGGGCTAAAACTGAAGCCTGCTTTAAGTATTGATACGGATTGGCCTTTCGTCCTAAAAAAAACACCTTTTCATTGAGGCCTAATTGACCAACCAATTGGTTCATATATTCGAGTACATCCGGTGCACCATCACCAACAAAAACCAAATTACAATCGGCATTTTTCAACAAACTAAATGCTTTTAGCAAATGCCATGGCGATTTTACAGTGGTTAAGCGTCCTAAAAAAAGTATTGTTTTCTTTTGGAAAATTTTCTTCTCTTCTTCAGTTTCCAAAGGAATTTCTGCCATCTTTTCAATTTCGGCTATATGGTGCGGGTTGTAAATTACTTTCAGTTTTTCTGGAAAAGCAAAACCACAGTTTTGAAGTAAATCTTCTTTTATCGCTTTACTGATACAAACGACCTTATCTAAAAAGTAATAAGAAGTTTTATAACTCAGTTTTGACAATCGATTTAAAAAAGTATTATCGGTAAACTCCTTGCTCTTTGTTGAATGTATGCTTACAATTTTATATTCTTTGGTAAAAGTTAAAGAGCTGAAAATATTAGACATATCGCCAAAACCCAGAGAATAATTAAACCTGTTTTTTTGGATAATTTGACGAAGCTTCCAGGGTGCTTTTACATAAAAAAACAAGCGTTCCAATCGTCCCATGCCGCTAAAATCAATATTCGAAAGCGAGTATTCGTCTTCACCAAAATTGACTATATCAGTTGGCAACTTGATAATTTTTAAAACCTTAACCTCGTAACCTTTGGATTTATAGAAATTGTAAAAATTGAGCGCTAATCTCTCAATACCACCTACACCACCATATGGAATAATCAACAAAATCCGCATTAGTTAGAAAGAGATTTAAATAGTTCGTCCCATTGTTTAACTATATTTTCCGGCAGGTAGCGTTGGGCATTTTGCTTGGCTGCCAAGCCCATTTGCTTACGCATGGTTTCGTATTCTATAAGATGGGTTAATCCTTCGACAAAAGCAGTATTATTGCCATTTTGAATCAGCAAACCATCTTGGCCTTGGGTGATAATATCACTTGGTCCACTAGGACAATCAAAAGCGATACACGGGACACCACACGCCATGGCTTCAATTAACACCATTCCGAAACCTTCGGAGCGAGAAGGTAAAATTAACAAAGAGGATTCCAAATATTTTGCTTCAATATTTTTTACCGCATCGTGAAAATACATTTGGGTTACTCCCAATTGCTTGGCTTCCTCTTCAAAACGATTCTGACTGTCTCTTTTACCATAACAATGCAATTCCCAATCGGGATGAGACTTACACACTTGATGCCAAATCTTAATCGCGCTGTCATAGCCCTTTACCAAAGATTGTGAACCCACCAAAATAACTTTTTTTGTGGCTAAAGTGGCCGAACTTTCGGGGTAAAATGTGAGCGGATTGGGAATAACAATTACATTATTCGATTTCCATTCGTTGATATTGGATGGGGTTAGCACCACAAATTTGTTGAAATCGGAGGCTAAAGAGCGCATCAGTCCTTTCATTAATCTACCATAAAAACGATTACCGGTATTGATGGCCACCGAGGCATGTCTTTCATAGATTATGGGTCTATTCTTTCCTAACAATTTCGGTAGAAAAAAACCTTTTAGACCGTCATCACAAACCAAAACAATATCAGGGTTAAGCTGCCCAACACTTTTTTTTATTTGGGAAACATAGTCTATTAAAAAAAAGATTCCTTTTCGAGTAGCGTTGATTGTATGGAAAGTAATTTCAGGATGGAAGTTGTAAAAAGGATTCAAATGGCCATTATTGAGTACGATAATATGAACTTCATAACCGTAATCTTCTACCAATCGGGAAGTTTTGATAGACAGCACTCGTTCGAGACCGCCCGAGCCGTTAATTCCGTTGGTAATGTATAATAGCTTCATTAGGGTTGGTTAATAAAGGCGCGGCACTTTTCTTTTAAAGGTTCCGCCAATGCATGATGCTTGCCTAAATTTTTAACGATAGTATCTTTGGTAATCTTTCCTTCAAGAGGGAAATTAGCCGTAAACGCTCCGGTTTTAGCATTGATATCAATTCGGTTGAACAACTCTAAAATGCCATCAAAACGACAGGAATCTACAAAACTGTCAAATCCATTCACAAAAATCACCGGAGTTCCCATCGCCAAACAAGGTAAAGCACAATGAATACGAGAAGTAATGACTAATTTGGCCTTAGCGTACTTGTGCAATAAATCTTCCGCCATGGCAAACTTTTGCTCATCATTATAAGTATTGGCCGGTGGTTCTTGGTTGATATAGATGGCCGACTTTAATAAATCGGGACTGATAAAATGCTTCAGATGCTTTTTCTTTTTACCGAGTTGGAACAGCTTTCCGTTCAAAATGCTCTTCACAAACCACTTCCAATCCATCGTTACTTTTTCCCAACGAGGATAACTGTACAAAGGATCTACAATGTATATGTCTTCACCTCGTTCCGAATCATCTGCCTTATAAGTATCCAATGTTAAGGTCAAACAACCTGAAAAATAAGCCTCTATCCCTTTGGATTTTAGCAAATCGGCGGTGAACTGATCACGACAACCAATAGGCTCGTGTTTTTTTAAGTAAGCAATTCCTTTGTCATTTAACATTCCGGGAGCAGCGGTATTGTTAACGTGGAAAGAAACAAACAAAGGTTCTATATCTTCAGAAGGCACCCAATTGTTGTAATTGTGTGTAAACCATCCATTCATGATAACTTTCATTTTTTCTCCGTGATAATCGGCCAAACGTTCACGATTGATGTAAGTATCTACGCGAGGCATAAACTGCTTGGCAGCTAAACTTTGAATGTTGTCGCCAACGTTGAAAAAAATTTTGTTCTCATCGTATGAAAATATACCGTACTTCATGTTGATTGCTTTATATTTTTTGTCTTAGCTTGAGGTAAAAGTTGAATAGTTTGGGGAATTTATTGATAATCACAAACTTCCATTCCCTGCTTTTTTGCAACTTGTGTTGATTCTTATTAACAATACCATCTATATCAAGATTGGCAAAAGTACTGAATTTAGTCATCTCAACCGACTCTTCTTTGAGGATAAAAGGCTTTTGAATTTGTTTTGCCTTGTCTTGCAAACACTGCCACTCGTATTTAACGCCTACAGTCATCATCGAATCTTTATCGAAGTTCTTTAAAATCAGTTCATAAAAATCGGATGGAACAACAAAACCATAGTCATTTGGGTTAGCGCCTTCTAAAATAAAACCTAACATAGTGCGTTGGCATTTGGTACAGCGACTGCAATTGTAACCTGTTCGCCACTCAGAGTAGCATACTCTTAGCTTAACTTGGTGACCGGTTTTTTGGGCAAAAGCTACTATGTTTTCGATTTTCTGTGTTCTTCTGAGGTGAAAACCATCGTGTATCACTTTTTGATTGGCCCATCTTACTTTTTCATCAGTTTCTGAGGTAGAACCCCAACCGAAATTTACTTCAATCGTATTGGAAGAAGCAATCATGGTAGTAGTGATACCATAAAGCGCACTTAAAGGTGCAATCAAACTAAGCAAAGCCATACCATGTTGGATTTTTCCCCACCAACCAACACCAACCAACAAATCTACTTCGTAAGTGTAAAAGGTTCTTAAATTGGATTCCACATAGCAAAGACGGTCTTTATTGATAATGGCTTCTTCCTGATTGAATCTTTTAAAATCATTCCATCTTTTCTGATCTTCTACCTCAATATCAGCTCCAAGTACGGAAATGAGATACGGGTTTTTATCCAAATTTCTGGTAAGCGATTCAAAGGCATCCAAACCACCGCTGAACAGCAGGGCAAAATCTTCTTTTGGCAGTACATTAGCAACCGTTTTGCCTACATGCAATTTAGTATCGGCTTTTATTTGCGGAAAATGTATGGCAAATTCCTGCTTTAAACTTTGCAAGGAATGGTAAAAAGTTTCGTCCAACTCCTTGACATGCACATCAAACCCTACAAACCAGGCAATGGGCATAATGTTGGCTAAAAACGGAATTACATTGATGCTTTCAGGCAGAGAAGAAATGTCTTCGTGGTATTCGACATAATAGGTTTCTTTCTTACTGAAATATTTTGCTAAAGACTTATCGTAAGCGTACTGATAAGTCATTCTTCTTCCATCATTGGAGTAAACTATATTATCTAATGTCAGCATTTAACCTTAACGAGTTAAAAATTTAGGAAGCATACTTTTTATCGTATCTCTTTCCGTTTGATTCATACCAAAAGTAAACATGAGAAACGAAAATTGCACTACATAGACTGAAATTTTTACCATTAAATTCAGCCAATCTGATCCGGGCAGGAAATTTAAAACAAAACCTAAACCAACCGTGAGCAGGAAAGTGAGAAAGATTTTACGGAATAATTCTTTGAAAAAAAGTGAGATATTTAGCTTTAAAACCTTGTGGTAATAGATATTCATGATAAACTGACTGATAATCCAGCCTAAAGTGGTGCCCGAAATCAAACCAAAAACACCCCATTTTTCTATCAAAAAATAGCCTAATATGGTTCCTAAAACTATCAAAGTAATATAGGTAGTAGCTTTAAACGCAAAAGTACTTTTGGCTTCCAGTATAGAATTGGCAAAAGATTGTACCAATGGCAAAGTGTAAGACACCATGATAATCAAGGCGATCAGCCAAGAATTTTGATAAGTCTTCCCTACCCAAAGTTGAATAAACTGTTGCCCGTAAAGCAAAAAACCACCGAGTATCATTAAAAGAGTAATGAGTGAGAAACGACCGATGCGAATCATCATTGCAGTTAATTCCGCACCCGTAGCGTCAAGGGCTGTCATTTGGGTTGCTCGAGGTAAAAAAACGCTGGATATAGCCGTTGAAAAAGTACCGTAATAAGTGCCTAACATTATCCCTACTCCATAAATAGCCACAGCCGTAGTTCCGGAAACTATACCCAATATTACCTGACCTGATTGCCATTGGAATTGCCCCATAATGGCAAAAACAAATATCCAGAAGGAATAATTAAATATTTCTCGAACCAAAGCCAGTTCAACTTTATGCAACTTAAAGCTAACCCGCAACTTTTGAAAAACATAAAAAGCATTGATGCCTATGACTAATAAATTAATAATGGTATCTAAAATAACCACAGACACAGCATCACCACCCCAAATTAGAATTGCTACCAGAAGTAATGAGCGCACCAGGTATTTCACTATATTCAAAACTCTGGGAAATACAAAATGCTCGTAGGCATTAGCTATAGCGGCAAATGCGCCACCCGGTAGCGTAATGGTGAGATTGAAAATAAGAATCCCAAACATGATTTTGGCTTTGTCGAGCTCCTCGGGTGTTAGCTTTGTAAAAACTGTTTCCAAATGATAATACAAAAATACCCCGACAGCTAAAATTAAGGTTGCAATGACCGTGTAAATCAGCATCGTGGTTGCCAAAAAATTCTCTTCCCCTTTACGGTCTTCGAGGGCGCGATATTTAGCAACGAAACGTACGATTGCATTGTTGAGACCAAAATCCAATATACTGATATAGCCGATTAATGAGCCGATCAGAGTGTACAAACCGTACTCCGAATCGCCTAACTTTTGAATCATAAAAGGAGTTAATACTAATCCTATTCCATTGGTTAAGATGATGGTGACATAGGATAAAATAGCTCCTTTTTTGAGTTGACTCATACTTGGTGTATTTTATGAATACTGCTTTTCGTAGTAGCTTTGGTAGGCCCCCGAAGTGACATTTTTAAGCCAGTCTTCATTAGCCAAATACCAATCTATGGTTTGGGATAAACCTTCTTCAAAAGTAACTGATGGTTTCCAACCCAATTCGCTATTGATTTTTGTGGCGTCTATGGCATAACGCAAGTCGTGACCCGGACGATCTTTTACATAAGTAATCAATTGAGCCGATGTTCCCGGAGTTCTGCCTAATTTTTCATCCATTTTTTGACACAACAACTTTACCAGGTCGATATTTTGCCATTCGTTAAAACCTCCGATATTGTAGGTTTCGTGGTTTTTTCCTTGGTGGAAAACCAAATCAATGGCAATCGCATGATCTTTTACAAAAAGCCAATCACGGGTATATTTTCCGTCACCGTAAACCGGTAAAGGTTTGTTGGTCATGATGTTGTTAATGAAAAGCGGGATTAATTTTTCAGGAAAATGATTGGGACCGTAATTGTTAGAACAATTGGTTATCACATAAGGCAAACCATAAGTTTCTCCGTAAGCACGAACAAAATGATCGGAACTGGCTTTTGACGCCGAATAGGGAGAATTAGGAGCATAAGGAGACATTTCCGTGAACAAACCGGTCGCACCTAAAGTTCCGTAAACCTCATCGGTACTGATGTGGTAAAAACGCTTGCCTTGTGTATTGTCTTTCCAAATGGTTTTGGCCGCGTTGAGTAAGTTCATGGTACCATAAACATTGGTTTTTACAAAAGCCAACGGATCAGTAATAGAACGATCAACATGTGATTCTGCAGCCAAGTGAATCACACCATCAAATTGGTATTCTTGGAATAATTGGTTGATGAAATCTGCATCAACAATATCGCCTTTGATAAAAGTATAATTATCGCATTTCTCAATGTCGGTAATATTCTCAAGATTACCGGCATACGTTAAAGCGTCTAAATTGTAAATATGATAGTCTGGGTAGTTCAGTACAAATCTTCTCACTACATGAGATCCGATAAATCCTGCGCCACCTGTAATTAAAATCTTTTTCATTTTAATAAAATTAAAAGGGTATTTTGAGCATATGCTTATGGTTTTCCGGTAGAAAACCTTGATTCATTAAAAGCTTAAACTTTGAAAAAAGGAAAGCTCATTTTAATATTAGAGACGCGCATCCGCATTCTCTTTTAAAACACCTTTTACGTCAAATATAACGCCGTTGGTATTTTTTAATTTAGAAAAGTTGATTTCGGTAAACTCTTTGTGCGCTACACCCAACACTATAGCATCAAAAGTACTGTTGGGCAAGTTGTTAATGGTAGTTAAGCCATATTCGTGTTTTACTTCTTCTGGTTTTGCCCAAGGATCAAAAATGGTAACTTCGATACCATAATCTTCTAAAGCATGTACAACATCAACTATTTTGGTATTGCGAACATCCGGACAGTTTTCTTTGAAAGTTATACCCATCATCAGTAACTTGGCTTTATTGATGGTGATTCCTTTTTTAATCATTAACTTCACTACTTGAGAAGCCACATATTCACCCATACTGTCATTTAACCTTCTACCGGCCAAAATAATCTCCGGATGATACCCTTTTTCTTGTGCTTTTTGGGCTAAATAATAAGGATCAACCCCAATACAATGTCCACCTACTAAGCCCGGTTTGAAAGGCAAAAAGTTCCACTTGGTTCCGGCGGCTTCTAACACGGCGTGGGTATCAATTTCCAGTAAATTAAAAATTTTAGCCAGCTCGTTAACAAAGGCAATATTGATGTCACGCTGTGAATTTTCTATTACTTTAGCGGCTTCGGCAACTTTAATCGAAGGCGCCAAATGTGTTCCGGCCGTGATTACGGATTGGTACAAATCATTAACTCTTTGACCGATTTCCGGTGTTGACCCCGATGTAACTTTCAAAATCTTTTCAACGGTATGCTCTTTATCGCCCGGATTGATTCGCTCCGGTGAATAGCCGGCAAAAAAGTCGGTGTTGAATTGCAAACCGCTTACTCTTTCTAACACCGGAATACACTCTTCCTCTGTTACTCCGGGATAAACGGTAGATTCATAAATAACAATATCCCCTTTTTTCAAGACTTTCCCAACGGTTTCACTCGACTTGTATAAAGGAGTCAAATCAGGTCTGTTATTTTTGTCTACCGGAGTGGGTACCGTTACTATATAGACATTACAACTTTTGATATCGTCAATTGCACAGCTGCAGAAAAGGCCTTTTGAATCGGTAGGCTGAGACACCAGAACTTGTTTTAGCAAGTCTTCACTAACTTCCAAAGTAGCATCAACCCCCGAATTCAATTCGTTGATTCGATTTTGATTGATGTCAAATCCTATGACCGGATACTTGGTAGCAAACAATCTGGCTAATGGTAGTCCTACATATCCTAATCCTATTACTGCAATTTTGGTATTCATGAAAAAATATTAACTGATTTAACTCTTTTTAGTTGGCCACAAAGATACTTATTTAATTAAGAACCAATAGATTGATAAACAAACCCTATGGTTCTCATTTTTTCGGCGTCTAACAAATTTCTGCCGTCAAATACGAATGCCGGTTTTAACATGCTGTCATAAATTTTTTGCCAATCGTATTCTTTAAATTCATCCCACTCGGTTAGAATAGCAATGGCATGAGCATCTGCACACGCTTCATACGGGTTTTTAAAAGTTGCAATACTGTTGGCATTTTCTTCAGGTTGGCGGGTGTCCAAATAATTCAAATCTGACAATACCTGTTTTTGCTCAACCTTAGGATCGTAAAGGGCAATTTTGGCTTGCTCATTGATTAGGTCGTCTGCTACATAAATCGCAGCTGACTCACGGGTATCATTAGTGTCTTTTTTGAAAGCCCAGCCTAAGAAAGTAATTTTTTTACCCGAAACGGTATTGTAAAGGGTTTGCACTATGTTTTTTGAAAAACGTCTCTTTTGGTGGTCATTCATAATGATGACTTGTTCCCAATAATCGGCCACTTCATTCAAACCGAAAGCTTTTGAAATGTAAACCAAGTTCAAAATATCTTTTTGGAAACAAGAACCTCCGAAACCAACAGAAGCTTTAAGAAATTTAGAACCGATACGACTGTCCATTCCGATGGCTTTGGCAACTTCGTTTACGTTAGCCTCTGTTTTTTCACACAGCTCAGAAATGGCATTAATAGATGAAACTCGTTGCGCCAAAAAAGCATTAGCCGTTAATTTTGATAATTCGGAAGACCAAACATTGGTTTTCAAAATTCTTTCACGAGGTACCCAATTTGCATAAACCTCTACCAAAGCTTCAATTGCTTTCTGGCCATCAGTTGTAGTTTCTCCACCAATCAAAACCCTGTCAGGATTTAACAAATCTTGTACTGCTGTTCCTTCGGCCAAGAATTCAGGATTAGAGAGAATTTGAAATTTAACACCATTACCGGTATTGTCTAATATACTTTTTAAGGCTTCGGCCGTTCTAACCGGCAAAGTAGACTTTTCTACGATAATTTTATCGTTTTTAGCCACTTTTGCAATTTGACGAGCACACAATTCAATGTGTTTTAAATCGGCGGCCATTCCCTTTCCGGTACCGTAAGTTTTGGTGGGTGTATTTACCGAAATGAAAATTAATTCTGCTTCGTCTATTGCCTTATCAACGTTGGTTGAAAAGAAAAGGTTTCGGCCTCTTGCCTTTCCTACTATCTCATTCAATCCCGGTTCATAAATCGGAATATTATTGATATCTGTATCATTCCAAGCCGCAATTCTCGCTTCATTTAAATCTACCACAGTTACTTTGATATGTGGGCATTTCTCGGCTATAACTGCCATAGTCGGACCTCCTACGTATCCGGCTCCAATACAACAAATATTAGTTATCTTCATTCTAAAGTGTAATTTATTCTTTTTTTAAATTTTCCCAATACCAAGCAACTGCAGCTTTTAAGCCTTGTTGAAAAGAAAATTCGGGATGGTAATTCAATAATTTTCGGGCTTTGTCAATACTGGCCAATGAATGAGGAATGTCCCCTATTCTGTTGGGGCCGTGAACTACGGCTACGTCTGCAATAGCCGCGTCGAATTCAGACAAATATAATTTTAAATAATGCACCATATCATTCAACGTAGTTCTGTCGCCAAAAGCAGTATTGTAAACCGTATTCAAAGCTTCAGGATTCTTTGTGGTCATGGCCAATTCATTCATTTGAATCACATTATCAATATAAGTGAAATCTCTGGAGTAATTGCCGTCACCATTAATTATAGGGCTTTCGTGCTTTACCAATTGCATCACAAACTTCGGAATAACTGCTGCATAAGCACCGTTAGGATCTTGTCTTCTTCCGAAAACATTAAAATAACGCAAGCCAATAGTTTCTAAACCATAGGTTTTGGCAAAAATATCGGCGTATAACTCGTTTACATATTTGGTAATCGCATAAGGTGATAGCGGTTTTCCGATTTTATCTTCCACTTTGGGAAGGCTTTCCGAGTCGCCATAGGTGGAAGAACTGGCAGCATAAACAAAACGTTTGATTCCGGCATCTCTTGAAGCAACTAACATATTTAAAAAGCCGCTGACATTGACATCATTGCTTGTAATAGGATCGTTAATCGAACGTGGAACAGAACCCAAAGCCGCTTGATGTAAAACATAATCAACCGCTGTAACCGCATTTCTGCAGGTATCTAAATCTCTTATATCTCCTTCGATTAAAGTAAAATTTTCATTACTTAAAAAGGGCTCAATATTGTAGCGGTGTCCGGTAGCAAAATTATCCAAGCAAGTCACACGGTATCCTTTTTGCAAAAAGTACTCGCAAAGGTTAGACCCGATAAAACCGGCACCTCCGGTAATCAAAACCGATTTAGATACTGCGCTCATGCTTTATTTCTTGAATAATTTATATCTCATTTTGGCCCAAAAGCCTCTTGGCTCGTCATCTTCATGGTAACCGTTGGAATAGCCATAGCCATAACCATAGCCATAACCATAGCCGTAACCGTAACCCGTTCCGTACTTGGCTTTATTTTCGTAACCGTTGAATACTATACTGATATTGTTTAATTCACCTCGTTTGGTTCGGTTGTTTAGGAGCGTTAACATTTCCTTTTTGGTGAAATTTTGTCTGACAATGTATAAGGTAACATCACTGTATTGTGCTAATTCCAAGGCATCAGACACCAGTCCTACCGGCGGTGTATCCAAAACAATGTAATCATAAGTTCTTTTCAAAGTTTCAATCATTTCTTTCATGCTTTCACCCAAAATCAACTCAGAAGGATTTGGAGGAATAGGTCCTGAAGTTATCACATCCAAATGAGGAATGTGTGTGCTTTGAATCACTTCCTCTAATGATTTTTGTCCGATTAAATAATTTACAGCACCAATATCATTTCGAATATTAAAGTCGTCGAAGATTTTGGGTTTGCGTAAATCAAGTCCCAAAATGATTGTCTTCTTTTCACTCAAAGCAAAAACAGTGGCAATATTAATAGAACAGAACGTTTTACCTTCACCGCTGACCGAGGATGTCAACATTAAAGTTTTAGCGCCTTCAGAACTTTGCTTTTTGTATAAAAATTGGAGTGAAGAACGAATCGCCCGGAATGACTCAGACAAAGCCGACTTCGGTCGTTCAAAAACAGACAAATTAGATTCTGTGTGTTTCACACCTACAATTCCGATGATTGGAATTTGAGTGATAGCTGAAATATCATCAATATTTTGAATAGAATTACTGATGAAGAAGATGAAGAACACTATGACCAAAGGAATAAACAAACCTATAAAGAAGGCTAACACATAGTTAACCGCTGTTTTTGGCCCTAACAATCCGCCACCTACATCTTTGGCCGGATCAATAAATTGAATATCGGATAAGTTGGCCGCTTTTACAATAGACGCTTCACTTCTTTTTTGCAAATAGGTATTGTAAATGTTATTACTCAAATCGTATTTGCGGGAAATGTTCAAATACGCCTGATTGGTTTCAGGTAGCTTTTTGACCTCGCTTTCTAACTGACTGAGTTTTGTATCCACTTGTCGCAAGTCGTACTGTAAAGCATTTTTAAGTGAATTGGCATTCTCGAGCAATACTTTCTTAACCGATTGGATTTCGTTATCAATACGCTCATAAAAAATATTGCCTTTGGCAGAATAAACCATGTTAGATCTTTCGATAGACAAGGCAATCAACTTAGCCACGTTGTTAACAATATTAGGCTCTTCTATACCTGCTACGGTTGGCGCCGGTAACTTGGAAAAATCAACACTGCCGTTTAGATACGATTTTAACGAATTTAAATAGGCCAATTTGCGTTCTACTTCTTGCTTCTTAATATCATTTTCCGTTAACAGCTGTTTGAAGTTAGCGCCTTTATCTTCAATGTCTAAGATATTGTTGTTTCGACTGAAATCTTTGAGGTCTTCCCCGGAATCTTTAAGTTCACCTTCCATTCTTTGTAAGGTTTCGTCAATGAAAGCAATCGTATTGTCGGCAAACTTGTTTTTTTGTTCTAATTGTCTTTCAATCAATTTCAAAACCGTAGCATTGAGGTAATCAACCATTCGCTCTTTGTTGGTGCCTTGCATACCCAAACGAATAATAGAACCGGCTCTAACGTCGATTTCTACTTCTAACCCTTTGTAGGTTGTTACTGTTTCGTCAAAAGAATTGAAACGGATTAGGATTTCTTTCCCGATAAAATCGGCAGGAGCTTTTGTGAGTTCTAATTTCCAATTCAAAAAAGGCAAATTCACTTGTTGCCCAACACGGTATTTCTTCACTATCTCTGTTTCAAAAACAGGAATATTGGTAACAGAGTTATCCGAATACTTGATTACATTGGTAGTATTAGAAGGAATTGAAACCGCAATTTGGTACGTATCGGCAGAGGTAAGTTTTACTTTGATAAACTGCTCATGCAATTGCCCTTTAGTTTTATCAACTGTAATTTTAAACGGAACCTGACCGTAAACATCTTTAAGATAATAGTCGGTTTTGATCAAATAATCGGTATAAAACTGTAATTCATCAACTACCAATTCATTGTGAGATCTGGACTTTAAAGTGGTGGAAATCATTTGCACTTTGTCTGAAGTTCCGCCCCAATTAAAAACCAAACTCGTATTAGAGGTAAAAAAAGGGTTATTCTCTTCCTTAACCGCTATGGTAGTACCTATCCCGAAAATTTTCTGCTTTCTAACATTAACCTGATGTGCAATGGAAAAAGTTACAATCAACGATACTAAAAACCACTTCCAATAACTGACAATCTTGATTAAAAAACTCTTAAAATCAAAGCTATTTTGTTTTTCGAAAAAAGAAAAATCTTTTATGTCCAGCATGAATAAAGAATTTAGTTTTTAAGTAATAAGAAAGTCGTTGTGGCCAAAGACAATATAGTAATCACTGTGGATAATGATTCGATACCTGTTTTACCGGTTCCCCAAGTTTTTTGTTTCACCGGATTAACCAATATATAATCATTAGGTTGCAAGTTAAAAGCCGGAGAGTTAAAAGCGTTCGAATCGGTTAAATCTACCGAAAAAGTTTCATTCCCTGTGGCATTTCTCCTTATCACTTTCACATTTTTTCTGTCGCCGGTTATGGTAATATCACCTGCATTAGCAACAGCTTCCATTAAATTCACTCGGTCTTGATAAAGCACTTTAGTACCCGGAGTATTAACTTCACCGTTGATGGTATATCGAAATCCGGCCAACTTTACTACGGCAAAAACACCGGCTTCTTTGTTAAAATATTCCTTTAGTAATCGGCTTTCAATGATATTGGTTACTTCTTCTAAAGTTCTTCCTAAAACATTCAACTCCCCTAAAATAGGCAATCTTATGTTCCCGTGATCATCCACAGAGTAACCGTTAAAATAGTTGCTCAATTCATTTCCTCCGGTAGCAGATTGGGTTTGGGCAGTTACGTTGAAAATCTCGACCAATTCGGGGTCAATGGCCTTGATTTTAATGTTTAAGATATCGTTGATTTGTAATCTGTAGGGTTTTAGCGTAACCGATTCAACAGGCTGACTTGAAGTACTTTTGCTGTTTTCCTGCAGATAAATCAAGTCTTTGGAAGGGATACAAGAAGTAAAAAATAAACTGAATAGTAAGAGAATATATAGGGTGATTCTGTTCATTACTTATTAAAAAAAATTGCAAACAAAGATAGTTTTTCAATTCTAATTACAAAAATGTAGCCTATTTTATTTTACTATATATTTTTTAAAGAATTTTCAAACGGAATCCTGTTTAAAATGCTGCGTCCCAAAGTCACTTCATCGGCATATTCTAACTCATCTCCAACGGCAATTCCACGGGCTATGGTTGAGATTTTAACTTCAAAATCTTTGATTTGTTTGAAGATATAAAAATTTGTGGTATCGCCTTCCATTGTTGAGCTTAAAGCAAAGATTAATTCCTCGGTTTGGCCCGACTTGACTTTTTCAACCAAAGAATTGATATTTAACTGACCGGGACCAATACCGTCTATAGGCGAAATTTTGCCCCCCAAAACATGGTAAATTCCTTTGAACTGGTTGGTGTTTTCGATGGCCATAACATCGCGAACATCTTCGACCACACAAATAATTTTATGGTTTCTTGCCGCATTATTGCAAATCTCACAAACGGTAACATCAGAAATATTGTGGCATGAGTTACAAAACTTAATTTCCTCACGCATGGCCGTTAAAGCCTGCGTTAAAAATTGTGTTTGTTCTGCCGGCTGTTTCAACAAATGTAAAACCAATCGCAGGGCTGTTCGCTTCCCTATTCCGGGCAATTGTGCCATTTCGTTGACCGCACTTTCCAAAAGTTTTGAAGAAAATTCCATGAGGCAAAAGTAGTTAATTTGAAAATCATTCAATTTGAAAATTTGAAAATTAATGCATTACCTCATCTTAAAACTTTCACTTCTTCAAATCTTAAAATCGATACATTAATTTTGTATTTTGGCTCACTGTAAAAACAAACTCATGACGCCAACCACTATTTTAATCATCATCATTATTTACTTCGGATTACTGATATTGATTTCCAATATTGTCAGTAAAAAAGGTACCGATAACGACACTTTTTTCAAAGCCAATAAAAATTCCAAATGGTATTTGGTAGCTTTCGGAATGATTGGAACGGCGCTATCCGGCGTAACGTTTATCTCGGTTCCGGGCGAAGTAGGCAATCCCGATTTACAGTTCAAATACTTTCAGTTTGTATTGGGAAATGCCATAGGGTTTTTAATTATTGCTAAGGTATTGTTGCCCTTGTATTACCGCATGAATCTCACTTCTATTTACGGTTATATCGAGCAACGCTTAGGCACTGTAAGTTACAAAACCGCTGCTTCAATCTTTTTAATCAGTCGCACTATTGGTTCTGCTTTCCGATTGTATTTGGTGGTGATTGTATTGCAGCGCTATGTTTTTGACGCTTTCAATATTCCGTTTGCGCTTACTGTATTGATTTCTTTGGGCTTAATTTTCGCCTATACTTATCGAGGCGGTTTGAAAACGATTATTATAACCGACACTTTACAAACCTTTTTCTTAGTGTCTTCGGTGTTTTTGACGATTATTTTTATCTGTCAAAGTTTAGACTTGTCTATGGTACATGCTTTTGAAACGGTTAAAGAGAGTAACTACTCCAAAATCTTCTTTTTTGAAGACTATTTGAAAGGCAATTACTTTTGGAAACAAGTGCTGGGCGGCATTTTTGTTACCATTGCCATGGTTGGTTTAGACCAAGATTTGATGCAGAAAAACCTCAGCTGTGCCAACATTGGTGAAGCCCAAAAAAACATGTTCACCTTTACCGGGATTTTTGTACTGATTAACATTTTCTTTTTGAGCGTTGGCGCTTTATTGTATTTGTATGCCGAGAAAAACGGGATTGCAGTGCCGATGGTTGATGGCGTGGCGCGCACCGATTTGTTGTTCCCGGAAATTGCTTTTAATCATTTAACCATTGTACCGGCAGTAGTGTTTTTATTGGGCTTGACTGCAGCAACTTTTGCCACAACCGACAGTGCCTTGACGGCCTTAACGACATCTTTTTGTGTGGACTTTTTGGGTATGGATAAAACCGAAAACCAAAACAAACCCAACATTGTCAGAACGCGTCATTGGGTGCATTTGGGCTTTTCGTTTTTGATGTTTTTGGTGATTGTTTTTTTCAACGCCGTGAATGATGCCTCAGTGGTGAAAATGATTTTTAAAATTGCGTCTTACACTTATGGCCCGCTGTTAGGTTTATACGCCTTTGGCTTGTTTGTAAAAACGAAAAAGGTACACGACAAATGGGTTCCGATAGTTTGCGTGGTGGCACCGGCGATATGCTTCTTTATCAGTAAATACTCGGCGGAATTGTTAGGTAACTATGTGTTAGATAACGAGCTCATCATTGTGAACGGATTGATTACCTTCATAGGCTTGTTGTTGATTAGTAAACCGGCGACAGAAAATACCCGATACTAAAACGGATTGCTGTTTAGCCCTGATTGAAGTGGAAATCCTTTTTTGTTGAGATTTCTCCTCCGTCGAAATGACAAATCGTTTAACAAAAAAGATTGCAACGGAAAGCAGGAACACGGATTCCAAAGCAGCCCAAAGCATTCGCTTCAAACCTTTCTTAGTCGAACAATTTAAATTAATACTGATTGGTAGCCAACAAAACTAACGTACAAGCGACTTCTACTTTAATACCGTTGCTTTGCAACAGCTGGTAAAACTCCGGATTCTCGGTTCCGGGATTGAAAACAACGCGCTTGGGTTTAGTTTCGATGATATAGTTGTAATAGTCACGTTGGCGTAACGGATTGAGATACAAGGATACGGTATCTATATTCTTCAAAGGAATGGTTTTAGTATGGATTTTTACGCCGGCTACTTCACCTGTTTTTTGTCCGATGGCAAGTACGGCATGGCCTTTTTCCGTTAACATATTGATGGCTTTATAAGCGTATCTTTCCGGATTGGTGCTGGCTCCCAGCACTAATGTTTTCTTGTTTTTCATAGGGTAAATTTAAGCAATATTGTCGTTAAATTAACACGGTCTCTTTTTCTTTATTTATCTTTGCAGCGATTCAATCTTTATAAAATGGAAATCTTTTTGAACACTTTTTTGGTACTGTTGGGTGCATTATTTTCGGTTTTGAACCCTATTGGCGTCATCCCTTTCTTTGTGGGCTTGACCCAAGATTATGACAAGGCGGAACGCTCCAGGGTTTCCTTGATGACTGCAATTAATGTTTGTATTATTTTATTGATTTCGTTCTTTTTAGGCGAATATGTTTTGCGTTTCTTTGGCATTACCATTTCTGCCCTGCGCATTGCCGGCGGGATTTTGATTGCCAGCTCCGGATTCGGGTTGCTTAACGCTAATCCTAAAAAACGAAAAGGGATCAGTAAAGAAGTGGAAGAAGATTTGCAACACAGAAGTTCCATTTCGTTAACGCCGTTGGCCATGCCGATGTTGGCCGGTCCGGGTTCTATTTCGTTGTTGATTGCTTTTAACCAAGACCATCATTCTACTCCGGAAATTTTATCCTCAGTTTTTTCAATTGCAGTGGTGTCATTGTTGATATTTTTAATTTTAAGAAGTGCACATTATTTAGCCAAATACCTTGGTGCTTCGGGTATTGTAGCGATTTCCAGAATTGTTGGATTCCTCACAGTGGCCATTGGAATTCAATACATCATCAGTGCGGTATTAAGCATTATTAGAGGAATTTAATTTTTATTATTATGAAAAAAGCAATTGTATTACTTACAGCCATTTTACTCACAACAGCTTGTAAAACTACCCAAAACCAGTCAGACAGCAAGGAATTGAAAGAATTGGTCAGCATTATGCAAGGTCACTATTCTTCGGAAAAACAAGCATTGGCAGATAAGGATTATTACAACATATCATTGAGAATGACTCCGATATGGAAATCAAAAGGAAACTATTTGTTTGTTGAACAAGCCATTTTTGACAAGCAAGACAAACCTTATCGGGTTAGGATTTATAAAGTATCGCAAAGGGGCAACGAATTTATCAGTGAAATTTACACCTTGAAAGACGAAAAAGCATGGATTGGCAAATGGGCAACTCCGGAAGTATATGACCAATTGACCGAAGCTGATATCGAATTAAAATCGGGTTGTGAAGTGGTTTTAAAGCGTACCGGAAAAAATCGTTTTGAAGGTGCTACCGGCGATAAAACCTGTCCGAGTGAATTGCGTGGTGCCAGTTGGGCAAACTCTAAAGTTACCGTTACCGAAAAAACTATCCTTTCTTGGGATCAAGGTTTTGACAAAGACGGCAAACAGGTTTGGGGCGCTACCAAAGGCGGTTACGAATTCATTAAAATTTAATCAACTCAAATTTCAAAAAAAGAAAATCCCAAATTCCATTTTACAGTACTGAATACTGTTGAGTAATTGGAATTTGGGGTTTTGAATTTGGAATTTAATTTTTCGGTAGAAAAATTTCAGCCATCATACAACGTGCGCTACCACCACCGCAAGCTTCAATAGTATCTAAACTGGAATGGATAATTTCTACATGCGCTTCTAACTGGGTCAACTGCTTTTTGGTCAGAGATTTGTAGGCTGACTCACTCATCACCAAGTATCTTTTATCATCTTTGCCTTTTACCTCGAGCATATTGCCGGCAAAATTATTGACTTGCTCTTCCGTGATTAAAATAACTTCTTTATCGTCGCCACGCAAGCTGTCTAACACCATTTTACGTTCTTTTTTGTCGTCGATGCAATCGGCGCAAATAACAGCAAAAGTATCGCCTAAGGTTAACATAACGTTGGTGTGATAAATCTGTTTTCTTTCGCCGTTTACGGTTTGGAACGCTTCAAAAATCACGGGAGTGAATTCGAAATCTTCGCAAAATTCAATCATCAATTCTTCATCGGCACGAGGCGAAAGCGCACAATAGGCTTTTCCGTTTTCGCGGTCTAACAGCAAACTTCCGGTACCTTCCAGAAACACATTGTCTTCTTCGGCGGCCGTGTAATCCATGATTTCATTAATCACAAAACCTTCTTCTTCCAAGATGTCCAAAATATCTTCTCGGCGTTCGGCACGACGGTTTTCGGCAAACATGGGATACAAAACCACATCCCCATTTTCGTGAAAGGAAATCCAATTGTTCGGAAAAATACTGTCGGGTGTATTTGGCTCCAGCGTATCTTCCACTACTGTCACATTAACTCCGGCTTTTCTTAATTTGGTCACAAAGGCATCAAATTCGGCTTGGGCTTTGGCATTAACAGTTTCAGGCGATAAGCCGTCGAGTACTTTTTGGTAATAATTGTTTACCGCTGTTTGTTCGTTCATACGAAACGCCACCGGGCGTATCATGAGTATGGAGTTGGTTGTTTGTTTCATTTAGTTTGTTTTAAAATTTCAAGGTTTCGAGTTTCGGGTTGGTCAACTTAAAACTTGAAACCTATTTTTAATCTCTAATCAACGGTAAAGTTGAGCATCTCAGTAAGCCTTCTTGTTTGGCTATTTCTGCGTATGGAATTTCTTCTACTATAAAATCGTTTTTGCGAAGCCACTGGTTTAATCGGGTAAAGTTGCGTTCCGAAACCACTACATTCTCATCAATAGAGAACACATTGGAATTCATGTGGTACATTTCATCTCGGGTAATGTGAAATAAATTTTCTTTCCCGAACAATTTCACCAAAAAAACATAATCCGATTCTTCGCGGAAACCGCTTTTGTAAATGATGCCCTTGTTTTTACCCACCGGTTGGAAGCAACAATCTAAATGCAAGGCATTATCGCGGGCTTCAAGTTTGGATTTTACCAAATCAAATTCTTTGACTTTTTTATGCGGAAATAGTTCTTTGATGTAATTCACCCCTTGCATATTGGTTCGGGCTGTAATGTAATCTTTATAATCGGAACCTTTGTAAGTGCCTATAAAGATATAATCATTCCACAACATAACATCGCCTCCTTCAATGTGGACTTCTTCCGGAGGGCGAACCACTTTTTTGGGGTCAATTTGGTCGATGACGTACTGAATGGCATCGAGTTCACGCTCTCTATCGGGCAAAATATTGGCTTTGATAAAAATATCATCGATAACAAAACCAATATCTCGGGTAAAGATTTGGTTGTAGTTTTCAATCATTTTCGGGCGAAAAACCTGCACATCATATTTTTGAAACACTTGGTTAAAGGCTTCCATCTCTTTGACCATATCGGCTTCTACAGGATAAGTGCCGGCCAAGATGTGCTCTAAAGATTTTGGGTCATAAGCTTCTTCGGCGGTTGGCGTCGGACCGTTGTTTTCGGCCGAACCTAACACCACTGCCCTAAGTCGGGAAGTTTCGTTTTTTACATTTAAGGCTAACATAAATTAGTTTTGGTAATGGACAAATATAACAAAGCTTCTCGGTTGGGAGAAGCTTTGTTTAAAAGTATTTGGACAATTAACTAATTCTTGATGAGTTTCTCGGTGTGGATTCGTCCGTCTTCTGAGGTAATGTTGATGATATATACTCCATTGGCATAACCACTGACATCTAAACGGGTTTTATCGGTGAGTTCGATAGGGCGATCTAAGACTACTTTGCCATCTATGGAAGTGATGTTAACTTTATTAAATTGGGCGTCTTTCATCACAATTTCGATAGTACTGCTGGACGGATTCGGAATTATGGCAAAGCCATAGGCCAATTTGACTAAATTCACATTAGCATCATAAGCCGAAACTATGGTTTTAGCTTCTTTTACCTCAGCCGGTTTGTATACAAAGTTATCGGTACAACCCTCAGGATAGGCCGCAAATTGAGATCCCGAAACCGCTTCAAAGCCCGGATTGAGTTCCACATAGTTCGCGGCATGATACACTACTCCGTTACCAGTAACATTATCCCCAACCGAAACGATATTGGCTGCTTTAATCCAATCGGAACGTTCTCTTTCTTTAATAGTTGGCGCAGCAGTGTTGTTATGATCATCTGCAGGTGAAGCTAGTGTTAAAGTAGGTTGACAACAATTGTTAAAGGTTACATCAGGACCAACATTAGTAGAACTGTCTGAGATATCATATACAAATGTACCGGCAGGACAAACCACATTGAAGGTGGCATTCACTTCGAACTCAAAATCACCGCTTGGCGATACCCCAAACTGACTTGGCGGCACAGTAAAACAGAAAGTGCTTGATGTTAGTTGCGAAGGAGCAGCAACAGTAGAAACTACTGTTCCGTTTTGCATGATATTGAGCGACATCGTGTTTAAAGTGGCATTAACCGGTGGTTGGTAAGTTCCGCAAACTTCAATTGGTGTGGTACCACTCATATCAGGACAGTTGATTTCTGTTGGATTGGTGTCTAAGGCTCCCAACTGCGGCACGGCACAAGTTAAGCCACAAATATTGTCTATGTAAACGGTTCCGAAATGCGCAGACGGTTGACAATCACTGATGGTAAATTCGATTCTTCCGGGTTGGTTTAAAATTTCTCCCACATTCAATCGGGCACAAATCCAACCGGTGTACAATACACGACGATTACTGTTTACGATTAATCGGTTAAACAAACAGTTATCGGGATTGGCTATGATACAAATTTCATCGACCACATTGTTGTTTTGGTCGTAAACCCTTACCCTGAAAAAAGGTTGAATAGGCTGACCGTGTGCCGGTTTATTATCCATAATCAACGAAAAATTAAAATCAATTGTTGGTTGATCGATGGAAGTAAAAGTACGTGACATGGTTGTAATATCCGAAGAACCGAATCCGCCGGCATTATTCAACTTAATACATTTGGAAACACCATTTCCGTTTAAGGTTGGCACATTAACCCCCAATCCTGCCAATGTAGGATCAAACATTTGGTATCCCGGACTACCGCTGTCAATTAAAGTAATGGTTGAGCTGAAGTTGTTGGTGGTTGGGGTAACCATATTAGAGGCCGTAGGCGTTGTTGGAGTGGCACAAGACAAAAAGAAATCTTCTCCGGATGCCGGTTGCGGATAAGCATCAGACCAAAAAGTGTAACCGGCGGTGTTGTTTTCAAAATCACCGTTGACACAAGTTTGCATGATGGTTGGCGAAGGTTGTTTGGCGATGTAAAATTCTTTCTTATCAGGATTTTGAACAAAAAACAACTTTCTCAATTCATAAATCTTGGCATTAGCAATAGCCTTTTGTAATTCTTCTTCTGAGAATTCCTCTTCTTCACGCAAGTGTTTGATTACTTCATTGGTCGTTTCTTTCGACAAACGATAGTGCTTAAAGTTATCGTTGATGAAACCCACGATTTCTTTTTCGATTTGATTCGAATACTCGATTCTTCGATTTTCATCAGTCAAGTACTGATCGAGCTGAGCAGAAGCCCTCCCCGAACACAGCAGCAAGCAACTGATAAACGCTATTTTACAGATCTTAACCATAACTATTTCGTTTTATCAATCAAGGCTTGAATTTGCAATTTCAAAGCTTCTAGTTCTTTCGAATTTTTCTCTAAGGCTTTAGCTTGCTCGGCTATTTTTTTATCTTGATCTATGATGTATAGGGTAAGCTCTTCAATTTTTTCCATTTGTTTGGACTGCATTTCAGCCACATCAATTCCCTCTTTAGCCAAATCTTCTGCAGAGTCAATTCCGGGTAAATGCTTGTTGGTTTTAACAAACGCTTCCACTTCGTTTAGCGGCATTAATTTATAGTCATTGGCAAAAACGTAATCTGCCCAATTGGCTGAACTTCTTAAAGCCACTTTTACTTTTTCGGTTAAGATTCCGCCTTCAACAAATAATCGGTAATTCCCGGTAGTGTTTGGATATACAGGAGTTGAACCAACGTATATTTTACCGTTTGAAGTGCTGTTCGCCGAGCTGAACCAAATATTGCTATTGTTCATATCAACCACTCTGTTGCCACTGATAGTTGTAGCTTGATTGATGATACCGTTGTTAGCATAAAGGCTGGTATCATTAGCACTCACAACAAAAGGGCTGGCTGTTGTACCTGTTCCGGTAACGGTTACATTAGTACCTGCCACAACGCTGGTGGTTGGTAAATTGAAAGAACCGCCTCCATTAGATAAAGTGATGGTATTTCCTGACTGTGAAAGAGTTTGCGGAGTATGTGGCGGCAAAGTTACACTGTTACCATTTGAAATTGACAATACATTTCCGCTTAAAGTTAATGACTGAGCATCGGTATCTGTCAAACTTGGCAAAGTAAATGACCCACCTCCGTTAGAAAGTGTTACCACGTTTCCGACTTGTGAAAGCGTTTGCGGAGTTTGAGCCGGCAAAGTCACGCTGTTTCCGTTAGAAATTGACAATACATTTCCGCTTAAACTAAGTGATTGTGCATCAGTATCGGTATCAGTGAAAGTTGGTAAAGTAAATGATCCGCCTCCATTTGATAGTGTGATTACATTACCAGATTGAGACAAAGTTTGCGGGATGCGTGGCGGCAAATTAACCGGAGCACTAGCCACACCGTTTACAGTAGTAATCAACTGATTGCTGGTATTGATAGTATTTGAAATTGAGTTAACTATTGGAGCAGATGCCTGAATATTATTGACATTAGTTGTCATAATATTGGCATTGGAGGACATTACATTAGTCCCAAGCGAGTTTGGCAAATTTTGCAAAACCACGTCTCCGTTTTCGTTGACCGTTAAGAACTTATTGGTTACTAAGCTACCGGAAGGATTAAAACTGCTGGTCAAGTTGGTAAAACGTAAACCTGAAAATCCGTTTCTACCGTGCTTGATTTCCACTTTATTGCCTGGTGCAGTGGTACCAATACCAACGCTTCCTTCCACCAACATACCGTTTAACGGCGCTATGATGGCGTTGGTATCTGAAGTATTAGATCTCGGCACAAAACTTTTCCCAATCACTACACCACCATTTACATCTAGTCTGTTGGCCGGAATTATATTATTTCCCAAACCAAGTCCGGTATTACCGTTACTGTGAATAAACAATCTTTGGTTACCGGCACCGTCGGCTAAAATGATGGTCTTGTCCGTATTAAAACCAGCCAATCTGTCTGTTGAGAAAGTATTGTTGAGTCTCACTCTACCCAAAAATACATTGAAGCTACCATTTTTTAAGTTGATAGCAGTTTCTGTTCCGATAAAAACATTGGCGTTTCCTGTCAATAAGTTTCTGGGGGTTAATGCACCAATTGCAACGTTATCATTACCGACATTGAATGTTAAAGAAGCATATCCAACAGCCGTATTGTTGCTCCCGGTGGTATTAGCCTCTAAGGTTCTGTGTCCGATAGCAATATTGGCCGAACCTGTAGTGTTATAAAACAAACTTCTGGTTCCGAAAGCGCCGTTTAATGTTCCTGTGGTGTTGAAGCGCATAGCTTCGTTTCCGTAAGCACAATTAAATCCACCTTGAGAAGTTCTCAAAACATCCGAACCAAAAGCACTATTACTGTTACTGGTATTGTAGATTAAAGCATTTTTACCGAAAGCAGTGTTATAACTACCGGTATTGTTGGCACCGGCATCCACACCTGAAAAAGTGTTGTCAACTTGACCATTACTTTGAGTAATGGAACCTAAAACAAGTAATGCTGCGAAGAAGAAGTAATTTTTTATTTTCATAACAAAAAGATTTGGGGCATTAAAAAATTAATTGACACTCATTTGTTCATGATTTTTCGGTTGGGCTTGGTAAAAGAAATCAAACTAAAATTTGTGCTCTTTCACACTTTCAAATATAGTATTTATGTTTTTAAAAAATCCATAAAAAACATATTTAATCGATGAAATACACTTTTTCTAATTTTATATATTTATTTTTCTTACTTTTTTTATTAAAAAGTTAAACTGCTGAAAATCAATAAAAATGGAAAAGAAATAGTATTCTTATAATTTAAAAAAAACAAAAAAGCACCCTTTGTAAGGATGCTTCTACAGTTATTGTACAATTGATAAAACCGACTAAACTAAAACTTGTTTTGGTGAAAACTTATCGGTAGATACCCAATATGCGAATAAGAAAAGTAAAACCGGTCTAACCGGAAACATGTAACGCTGTTCGGAATGAAAAACAAATACATATAACAATCCCCAACCCCAAAAGAATAAAAAAGGAAAAAACAACGTGTATTCTTTTTTACGGAACAAACGGTACATCGCAAAAAGTCCGACAATAACCAGTATATAATTGATGGCATTTATATAAATATGAATTCCGTATTTAACCACTTTACTTTTATCGGATTTCATCAAAGGTGAAATGATAAAACTTTGAGCTTGGAAGAATTTCAGTGAATACTGGCGTAAGGTTAAACCCGGATTAGACAATATATCATTTTTAACCCATTGCACATAATAAGTTGTTCTGTCGTATTTATTAGCAATACAAATAGAATCCAGTTCTTTCCTTTTCTCCAAATTGTTGAGATAATCATTAGAGGCAAACTTATCTTGACCGTGTTGTGGCATCCAATTGAACGGTTCATCACGCAATTCAAAACGCGACCAAAGAAGCTGTTGCCTAAAAACCCTGTTTTTGAACTCGAAATTGGAATTATCGAGACTGCGTTCTACCAATATAAATACGGGTACTAAAGCCATTCCCATAGCAAAATACATTTTGTTTGCTTTGGGTATCTTAAGTATTAAAACATACAGTGTCATTACAAAAATAAACGGCAACATATTGGGCTTGATACCATACAATAAAACCAAACTCAAAGCCAAACGAAAATAATCTGTTCTATGGGCCATCCCGGCGTAATGTTTTGCCCAAAAGTAAATCAACAAACTGGACGCAAAGAAACCGAAAGCTTCGCCAATAATTCCCATAGCATAATAAATATGTATCGGAAAAAGCGACATCAGCACTAAAACGTAAAATTTTGATTTATCGGTAAATCGTAATATTGCAAACGCTTTAAACAAATAGAAAACCGACAAACAAACGAAAAGACAACTGAAGATAACGCCACTCAAAAAGAACAAGTGATCATCGTGAAAGGTATAAACCAATGCATAGGGTATCAGATAACAAAAAAGCGTCAGAAAGCCTTTATCAATATTGATGTTCCCTTGAAAACCGTTTAATACATATTCGATTATTTGTTGGGTTCCGCTATGAAACTGCCCATCTCCAAAGGGTTTGGGTTTGAAAGGCAAAAAATAAAACACTACACACAATAATGCGGTAATCAATACCGGATTTTTTACGGCAAAATCAATTATTCTTTTCATCCTTGGCCAATTTATCCTTTATAATGTATAGTGGTCGTTTTCTTGTTTCATCATAAGTTCTCCAAACATATTCGCCAATGATGCCTAACATCAACATGATTAAACCGCCTATAATCAAAATTAAAATCATAATCGGCGCCCAACCTTCAAAAGGAGTGTTGTTGATGAAACGATTGTAAGCGATAACCAGGGCATACAAAAAACCGAAGAAAGAAATAATGATCCCTAAAAGCGACATCAATCGGATGGGAATATAAGAGGTATTTAACAAGCCATCAATAAAATACTTGAGTTTCTTAGACAACGTCCATTGCGATTTCCCAATGGTTCTTTTTAAACGACTGTAAGGTATAAAAGCCACACTGAAACCCAACCACAAAATATCCCCTTGAAAAAAGCGATTTCTTTCGTCGATTTGGTTGAAAACGGCAATGGCTTTTTGATCGATGAGTAAAAAATCGAAACCTCCTTTCGGCATCTTCGGGTTAACATATTTCATCATACTGTAAAAAACTGCCGAAGCTTTGTTGGCGATAAAACTATCTTCTCGATCCACGCGATGCCCAATGACAATTTCATTCCCGGATTGCCATTTGGAAATCATATTTTCGATCAATTCGATAGGCTCTTGTAAATCGGCTGACATACTTACAGCAGCGGCTCCGGTAACTTCTTTCATCCCAGCAATAATAGCCGGTACTTGACCAAAGTTTCGTGAAAAGGAAATCACTTTGACTTTTGAGTCTTTCTCGTGTAAAGCCGTTAACTCCTGCATGGAATTATCATCGGAACCATCATTGACAAAAACAAACTCATAATCGAGTGACAGTTTGTGCATCAAGCCGGTAATCTTTTCATAAGTTGGCGTAATTGAACCTTCATTGCGAAAAACCGGTATTACAAAAGACAATTTCATAGCATATTTTCATTAAAAGGTTCGACAGTTTTCATCACCACTGCAGGAATTCCATAAGCAATGGAATTATCCGGTATATCTTTAGTAACTACAGCACCTGCTCCGATGGTTACATTCTTTCCAATCTTAACATCGGGTAGGATGGTAGCATTAGCGCCTATTCGGGAAAATGAATCTACTGTGGATCGTCCGAGTAAAGTGGCGCCGGGAGAAATCTCCACAAAATCACCCAACACACAATCATGGGTTATCATGGCGTTGTAATAAACCAAACAACCTTTGCCAATGGTAACACTATTCGAAAAAACAGCATTCATTAAAATATTGCTTCCGGCACCAATCGTTACTTCATAACTACTGATTTGAGCCAGCGGACTAATCGTAGAAACCATCTCGCCGCCCAATTCAGTGAACTTCTTGTATAGTTTGTATCGCAACAAAGGATGACCAATACCAATCGTAAATTGATTACCAAATTCTTTAAAAAATTGCGTTACTTGAGCTTCATTTTTCAAAATCGGAAATGTTTCGTACAGCTTATCCCCTATTTCATTTACATCGTCATAAAACGCCAAATTTTCGGTTTGGTTGCATTGCTGCAAAACCTCCAATACTTCTTTGGCAAAACCTTTGGCTCCTATGACAATCATAAGTTAGCATTAATTAAGTTGACAATCTGTTCTAAGCTTCCGGTCTCCAAGGCATGAGACAAAGGCAAGCATAAAATGGTTTGCGCAATGCTTTCTGAAATCGGCATCAACGTATCATTCAAATAACCGACTTTGTTTAATGACGGATAAAAATAACGACGCGGAAAGATTTCATGCTCGTTTAAAGCTTTCTGCACACTTAAGAGTTGGGCTTCACTTTCAAAAATTACCGGAAAATAACTGTAGTTCCAAGCAGTGTTTTCGCGCAACCTCATTGTTTTCAACTGATTGAAATTGAGATTATCAAGGTAAAAATCGACCACTACTTTGCGTGCAGCAATGATGCTATCCAAGTGTGGTAAAACAGCTAAACCCATTGCAGCCTGCAATTCTGATATTTTACCGTTAATCCCTAAACCGTGGAATGCCAACGGGCCGTCATGACCAAAATTGTGGCTGTAGTAGATTTGATGCATCAATTTTTCGTCGTTACAAAAAACAGCACCACCTTCACCGGTATGAAATAACTTGGTAGCATGAAAGCTGCAAGTGCTTACATCGCCGTATTCAAAAACCGATTGGCCTTGATAAGAAACCCCGAAACAATGCGCCGCATCATAAATCACTTTCAATCCATGTTTGGTTGCTATTTGTTCAATCACCTCAATATTACAGGGATTTCCAAAAACGTGGGTAGCCAAAATCGCAGTGGTTTTCGGAGTAATGGCGGCTTCGATTTTAGTCTCATCTATCGTTAAAAACTCCGGATGAATATCAACAAATACCGGTGTACAATTTTCCCAAAGTATGGAAGCTGTAGTCGCTACGTAACTGAAAGGTGTAGTAATGATTTCACCACCGTTTCCCAATAATTTCAAGGCAATTTGCAATGGAATTGTTCCGTTATTGGTGATTAAAATAGAATTAACATTGAGATAGGCTTTTAGTTTTTCCTCTAATTCTAATACCAATTCCCCGCGATTGGTTAGCCATTCGTTTTGCCAAACCCTTTGCAATTGGACTTGGTATTCTTCAATGGGCGGGAAAAAAGTTTTGGTAACGTTAATCATGATTGGGTTTTACTAAAAGCTTCACAAATAAACGAATATATTGTGTAAAAATTCAAAAGAAAAAAGGCGAAATGCTTCTTTTATCCTTTTCTAATATTAAAATGAAAAAAGAGAAACCTTTTGGCTTTGACTTTAGTGTGCAGTTGAAAACCTGCTTTTTCAATGCCTTTGATGGAGCTCAGGTTGGTGGGACTAACTATGATAAAAACTTCTTTGCGGTGATTCTTTAGAATTTCTACTCCGGCGATATGATTGATAACGTATGGATAAATAGACTTCCCTTTGAAAGCTTCCACGGTACGACAATCACCTATGGTAGGTCCGGTTTTACCGATTAATCTCAAAACAAACAATTTTTCAAACAGAAAACTCTCGTGGATGACTTTATTGGCTGCTTTGATGAAAAAACGCTTCTTATTTCGACTCACAGCTTCTTGCTCAATAAGATAATCCAATGCCGGAAAATCGGCTACAGCTTCTTCTCGCATTACGTATATCAACACATCTATATTGATCACCTTACAATATTTGAGCAGTTTTTTAATCATCGTTTAAAGAAAGACAATAGTTTGGCAATAGGTTTCTTGTATTTTTTAAGGTATTTATCAAAAAACAGATAGGCTTTAAAATAGCTCGGCAGCAATATCCAATGGTATTTTCCGTGGTCGAAATAAATTTGTTCATCGGCATAACTCGATTTCAAACTGATTACGCCTTTGGATCCGCCAAGTGAAATATTATATCCGGATAAATTGTCGTGCAAAGCCAAACGCATGGCTTCGAAATGCAAAAAATGACCGGCTAAAAAATCGGGTTTTTCTTTTTTGGTCCCACCTAAAATATAAGTGTAATGATTTCCCGCTTTGATAATGAGCGATGCACCTTTGATAGTACCTTCGTGAAAAGCCCCCAAAAAATATGCTTGCCTATTTTGAATCAAGGTCATAATTGTGCTTTTGAAAGCCGACCATGAACGCAAGGCATAGCCATTGGTAGTGGCATTTTCCAAACACAAATCATAAGCCTGCTTGACGGCATTTTCCTCTTGCAGAAAGCGAAGTTCTATACCTTTTCGTTGTGCACTACGGATGTATCGGCGCACAGAAGCGCGAAAACTATTGATAAAATCCTCTTCGGTTTCATAACCTTGAACAGATTTCCAATTGATGCCATAGGCGGAATAAACATACTTAAAGCGATGTCCTTTTTGAGCTGAAGCCAAAGCCTGGAAATCAGTAATCGGGTAAACATGCGGATTATTGCTATCGGATAACGGAAGTGAAACATGAGCATAGCAACAGCCTAAGGTTTTGGCTCTTTCGGAAACCTTAGCCAGCAATTCGTTTAAATGTTGGGTTTTACTTTGTACTGTTATCGGACCAAACGGCACTATGTAAAATTTAAAAAAAGCCACTTTGGCTATCACTCCGGCAAATCCTCCTATAATGGTATTATTTTCAACGAGTAAAGCCACTTCATAATCAAAACCGTAAGAGATAAAAGATCGGTTCCAAGCAGAAAGCAATAAATGATTGGCCACATTTTGTTGCAGCACAAATTCATCCCACTGTTGGAGCCACGATGATTCTTTGGTAAAAATTATTTCCATTAGCTGATGGGTCTGTTCGGTATGCCTGCGGAGTTGACTACTATAATCTTGCCTTGAACATCAAGATCTAAAACCGCAGTTTCAAAAGTACTCAAAAAATCAACTAATTCTTTTACGGTCGGATTCCAAACTTCCTTATTTCGGATTTTCTGCGAAAGATATTGAAAATTAGCGTCTACCTTTTCATCAATGGTATTTGGTGTTTTAAAAAGACGTCCGGTATGATAAGTCATCGGTACCGAAAAATAGGTGTGAGCAATAAAAAGTCCCTTTTCTTGAATAAGTTTATCAATATTTTGCGGATGCAATGCAGCGCGAAAATCAACCATTTCTAAGGTTTGAAAAACAAAAAACGTTTTATCTGCGAGTTGGTGTTTGAAAACTATCGGTGTGTATTGGGCCAATTTATAAGGTCTTTTTTTGTGGTAATGCCAAAACAAAAAGACTTTTAATAGCGGAACGGTCAAAGCAGATAAGTTTTGGACAAATTCGAAAAACAGCTTGAATTGCTTTTGTTGCACCATTTTTTTAAAACTTCCGGCGAGACCTTTATACCGTAGAATCATTTTTTCACTGGCATAGTAATGAAACATAATGTTTTTAATCAGCACCCCTATTTTGGCTTTGAGACTGAGATGTTTTGCTCCTTTGCTAAATCGCCGCAAAGTAAAATCTTCCGGATTCAATTGGTTGATTACCCCAAGCGCTGCGGTACCGGAATCAATGTAATTCCATAAAATCTCGATATTTTTTTGACTTAAGTTATCCGCAAAAGTCTGTTCGTTAATCCCTTTATTTTGGTACAAAGAAAAATTATACGGTTGGTAACCATGATCGATCCAAGTGGGAATTTGGTCAAAAGGCGGCGTAAATTGGTAGAAATCGGCAAATGCTTCTTCATCCTTTTTTAGCGATTGCGATAACGAATGATAGGCCAATTCATGACCGTCGGACAACCAAAGCTGCAATTCAGCTTGATCATTTTCGTAAGACGCATTGTCAGCTCTTTTGGAATAATGATGGAGAAAAAAACCTTTGGTCACTTTAACCTGATGTTTTTTGAAAAAGGCTCTTTGGATTTTTAAACTGTCGAGCGTATCAAAATCGCAGTGGTCTGTAAAACAAACAACCGGTACAAAAGGTTCAGGAGAGCGGCTGAATTCAACGGCATTTTGGTTGGAGAAAAGCAGTGACAGAGATAGCTTTTCGGGTAAAATTGATTGGGCATGGGCTAATACTCGTTCGTTTTTCGTACCGGTATAAACCGTTAACGGATTTGAAAATTCAGGATTGAATCGCCATAACAAAACAGACGGATTCTGTTTATTCACTTCCCAATAACCAATATTTTGGTTGGGTTGCACATAATAACCGTTTTCCAGCAAGAGGATTTTCGGCACCCATTGTCCGGCTATCCTGTCTTGCTTTACATGGACCCAAGTATAATCGTGGTTTCGAAAAAATCTTATGGGAGAAGTAAACGTAATGACCACATCAAAAGACTCAGAAATACCTATTGCATCAGTTGAAATTTCAAACTTTAACTTGCCGTTTTGAATCTCATGAGACAAAGGAAAAGACCGTTGTATTTTGGAAATTACTTGGACGCTTTTTACCATTATGGATTGGGTTAATATCGAAACAAATATAGCAAAAACTGTCGGAGCGCTTTGAGCTATAGCTTTTAAAACTTAAGCACTTCTTGATGGGAAGCGTTTGTCTCTTAATTTCAAAAAATAAGCCTCAATGGTGTTAGTCATTATTATCCCTAGAATTACACTTACTGTCGAAGTACTAAAAAAAATAATTATCGGATTAATATTTAACCCAAGATAAATAGTTATTCCGGTTCTGAAGATGTAATTTACAGCTGTATGTATTACATAAATGGAATAGGAACAATAACCTATCTTAGAAACCAAATTTACAACTGGTTTGGTAAAAGTAGCATTCAGTTGTGATACTATTCCTTCTTTCAATAAAAAATAAACTAAAATGATGGCAAACGCTATGTAAAGGAATACAAAACCAAACGTTTGAATAAAAACGGAATGCTCTATTTTAATGAAAGGTGTAAATGAGAGCAGTAAAAACGATAGGAACCCTAAAAAGCGAATATTTTTAGAGAATACTTGTTTGAGCCGATCCAACTTAAAATAATAAAGATAAGACACCAAAACCCCCATTAATAACGAATCTATTCTCAAATGAGTAGCAGTTATGTTGTGAACACTAGAGGCCTCATTGGACCAAACAGTAACAACTCTGACAGCTAACACCAGCAACATCAAACCTGTCAAAATAGCAGCTAAATTAGCCATTAATTTACCCCTATACTTGCTGGCTATAAGAATCCACAAAAGCAACACTAATCCAAAATAAAAATGCTCTTCAACAGCAAGAGACCAACTAGCAGCGTAAGTATAACCCCAACCATTGTAATAGTTTTGGAAGAAAAACAAATCGGCCAGCACCTTATCCAAAGCCAAATTCCCTTTAATCAGAAAAGGAATTGTATATATAAAGTAAGTGAGATAGTAAATCGGATATATTTTGTATCCGCGACGTATCAAAAATAAACCGGGTTTTATGTTACCAAACCTTTGAAACTCTTTAAATAAAAGACCGGATACTAAAAACCCGCTTAACACAAAAAACAAATCGACGCCTATCCAACCCATAGTTACGGTAAATGAAAACAATTTCTTGTGTCGAAGTAAAACCAGTAAAATGGCTATACCTCTTAAAAAATCAAGTTGTTGTAGTCTTTTGTTTTGAGTTACATCCATGAATTAAAGTTAAAAAAAAGCTTCCCAAATGGGAAGCTTTAAAAGTATAAAAAAAATGTTCTTATCTCTTGTCCATTGAAACAAATTCTCTCAACGGATAACCGGTGTACACTTGTCTAGGTCTTCCGATAGGCTCTTTGTTGATGCGCATTTCTTTCCATTGGGCAATCCAACCCGGTAAACGCCCAATAGCAAACATTACGGTGAACATTTCGGTTGGAATACCTAAGGCACGGTAAATAATACCGGAATAGAAATCCACGTTAGGGTATAATTTTCTGGATACAAAATAATCATCCACTAAAGCAGCAGCTTCTAATTTTTTGGCGATGTCCAAGATAGGATCATCAACACCTAAAGTATTTAAAACCTCATCGGCTGCTTTTTTAATGATTTTAGCTCTCGGATCAAAGTTTTTGTAAACACGATGTCCGAAGCCCATTAAGCGGAACGGATCGTCTTTATCTTTGGCTTTGGCTAAGTATTTATCGGCATCTCCACCATCTTTTTGAATAGCTTCTAACATTTCTAACACCGCTTGGTTGGCACCTCCGTGTAATGGTCCCCAAAGTGCCGAAACTCCCGCAGAGATAGAAGCAAACAAACCCGCATGAGACGAACCCACAATTCTTACGGTTGACGTAGAACAGTTTTGCTCGTGATCGGCATGAAGGATGAATAGTTTATCTAAAGCGTCAATTACTACCGGATTGATTTCGTATGGTCCGGTTGGCAATTCAAACATCAAACGCATGAAGTTCTCAACATATCCTTTAGTATTATCGTAGTAGTTTAACGGATAACCCATCATTTTACGATAAGTCCAAGTAGCAATCACCAAGAATTTACCCATGGTTTTGCATACGGCTTCATACATTTCTTTTTCGTTCTCTACATTAACTACTTTCGGATTAAAAGCAGTTAAGGCACTGGTAAGCGACGACAACACACCCATAGGGTGCGCAGTTTTCGGGAAACCGTCGATGATGTTTTTCATCTCTTCGTTTACCAAAGTATATTTTCTGATGTCGTTTTCAAATTGGGTTAATTGCGCTTTGGTAGGCAACTCACCAAAAATAACTAAATAAGAAACTTCCAAGAAATTAGCTTTCTCAGCCAAATCTTCTATGGCATAACCTCTATAGCGAAGAATACCTTCTTCTCCATCCAAAAAGGTGATGTCACTCTGACAAGAACCCGAATTTTTATACCCCGGATCTAAGGTAATAGCACCGGTTAAGGCACGTAGTTTTTCAATGTCGATGGCGGCTTCATTTTCACTTCCTACAATTACAGGAAACTCATATTTTTGGCCATCAAGTTCTAATATAGCTGTTTTAGACATGATATAATATGGGAATTAGGTCTGATAAATTAATATTTTAACAAAATTAGGGAAATACAAACGAAATAAAAAAGAATTACGGCAACGTTTTCGTTAATTATTTGATAAATTTTGCAAAAATGATATATAAAGAAAAAGGCATACAAAACTGTATGCCTTTACCACAATTATAAAACCCGAACTTATTCTTTAACTATTTTCCCAACTTTAATTCCTTTATTCGAGGTTACTTTTATAAAATACACACCGTTACTGTGCGCTGAGATATCTACAATGGTTTGATTGTCATCGGCCAATTGGGTTTGCAACAACCTACCCTGTACATCATACAATTGCACCGATTGTAATGTAAAATCGCCGGAAACATTGACTTTGTCCTTTGTTGGATTAGGATAAACCGAAATAGATTGGTCTTGTTCAAAATCGGGATTACTCAGGGCTTGGAAAGTGGTTTCGGCCTCGTTAGTAGCCACCGGATAATTGTAATCAAAGTAAATATCGGCTCTTTTGTTAACGTTATCGCCTTGTTGCAAAGTATTTAATGATTGAAGCTTGAGTAAAACATTACCGTGACCTCCTGATTCAAGTAGAATTTGTTCAAAAATAAATTCCACCACATTACCATTCACACGAGTATAGACCGGATGAGAAGCATTAATCAATTGCATACTGTTAATATCAAAATCGGTCGGATTTATTTCGGTTCGAACCACTATGTTTTCTGCTTCAGCGGTTCCGGTATTTTCAAAACGGATCATATAGTGCAAGTAATCGCCAATTTCGCTTGGCGCAACTACTTCTCCTTCTAAACAAGTGATATCATTCGGATCATAAGAACCAGAGACCAAGTCTCTAAAGACAAACAAATTATCGGTAGTATTTTCGTCTCCGGCTTGCGGCAAAACAGAAGCGGTAAAAGTCAATATATCATTAATATTCACAGGATTAGCATCTGTTGGCGCATTAATATTGAAGGTTACAATAATTTCTCTACTGTCAAACGGACGCAAATTAGCATAGTCCCATGATAGACTTCCTGTGCCTGATGTGTTTGGCACAACACTAGTGCTAACCAAATCCATCAAATTGTCGTCGTAGAAAAAGTTGATGCCATAGGCTTGTGACAAAGTTTGGTTTCCTTTGTTGCGGTAAACAATTTTATACACCGCATCAAACCCGGGACGAGCAGTGGTAACCGGAGCGATAACAATCTCCAAATCCGGGTGAATACCATTAGGTGTGATACAAAAATCTTGCGTTGCACTGTTGTTGTTTACATCGGGAAAATTGGCATTGGCATTGTTAGGAGAAACATTGAACCAAGTGGGATTTTCAAGACTCGGACTCACTGTAAAATTCCCAGCCAAAGTGTAAAAAGCATATTGTCCTGCATCATTGGTAAATGTAGCTCCGGATGAAAGTCCTCCGGTTATATCCAATCTGATATAAGGATTGAAATCATCATTGGTATCACAACCATTATTGTCATTATCAACCGTTAGCGTTCCCGAAATAGTATTGTGATTACCGCCAGGGGTATATGTACAATAAGAATTAACATGAACTCCTGTCATTCCGTTGTCATTAAAATATTGCAAAAAGCCCGGAATCCTGAAATCATCCATACACACATACTGCAAATTCGGATTGTTGGTTAAAGGATAACCGCCGGAAATGCTAAGTGATGGATTCCCAAACTTCATAAACAAGGTCACCAAGTCGTTATCGGTACAAGCCAAAGAAATAAAATTAGGACAATTAGATACATCAAGCGTTGTTAAATTATTAAAAGAACATTGTAAATATTGCAAGGAAGTCAATGTACTAACGTCTAATACTGTTAGGTTATTGTAATTAAAATAAGCATTATTCAATTGTGTTAATCCGTTAAGATTTACAGACGTTAATTGATTCATAGTTGCATATAAACTGTAGAGATTCACACAAGGAGTAACATCTAAAGTAGTCAACAAATTATTCCCGACAGCCAAAGTACTCAAATTACTCAGGCCTTGTAAATTAATGCTTTGCAACTGATTATTATCGGCATAAACACTGGTAAGATTGGTCGTTCCCGACAAGTCCAACGACGTTAACTGGTTGTTCTCACAAACCAATTGAACCAAAGCGGTACATCCTGAGATGTTCAAACTGGTCAAATTGGAATTGTTACAAAACAAAATGGTCAAGTTGGATAAGTTGGACAAATCTAAAGTCGGGTCGTTCCCGTAGCCCAAATACAATTCCGATAAATTGGTAAAACTTTGCAATCCGGTGTAATCATAAATCGGGAAAGCACTGGAATAATTCAGATTCATTAACCTGTAAACCAATAATGCTTCAGACTGTTGGATTTCGTTATCCGAATTTACATCAATCTTAATACTATTCCCGGCATTGTCTTTGGCAATACTATTGGTCACATCTGCTTCCAATAATCTCAATTTTAAATTCGCATCCGGAATATTGACAATTTGGGCACTTGCCAATCCGGAAATGAGGCATAATAAAAAGTATAGTTTTTTCATAATATAGAGTATTCGTTATGATTGATTTTTTTGACTTTATAAAAGTACGCTTCGTTTTTTGTTAGATACTTGTTAAATGAGTAACGACTGAGTTTGAATTAGAATTTGCTACAACGTCTTCAGCAATTCCTGCAATCGCTCCTTTTTTCGCTGTGAAATCGGCAAATTCGCATTGTCTGCCATGATTACATAACCGCCGTCTTTTTTGATATACGATTTCAAATAAGCCAAATTAATTAAGTGACTTTGGTGAATCCGTTCAAAACCATGGGCTGCCAAAAGCTCTTCATATTCCTTCAATGTTTTGGAAATCAAAATTGGTTTGCTGTTTTTGATGTAAAACTTGGTATAATTGTCTTCGCTCTCACACCGGATAATATCGCTCACTTCAAACAAATGAATGCCATCAGAATTAGAAAGTGCAATGCGTTTGAAATGATCTGTCTTTTTTCGAATGTTTTCCAACAGCAAATCGATATGCGCCACATTGTCGTTTTTATCAATGACTTGCTTGAGCTTTTCGATTACTTTTTGCAACTCTTCCGGATCAACGGGTTTGAGTAGGAAATCCAGCGCACTAAATCGGAATGCTTTGATGGCATATTGCTCGTGTGCCGTGATGAAAACAATTTGCGAATTGAGTTTGCCTCTTTGGTTCACGGCTTCCAACAGATCAAACCCGGAACCGTCGCCTAAATGAATATCTAAAAAAACCACTTGCGGCGGATTTTGCAACAATAACGACACTCCGGTTTGGACACTGTCGGCTTCTCCTATAATTTTGATTTCAGGGGCATAGCGAGCCAATAGGCTTTTCATGCCGTTTCTCAAATTGCTGTCGTCGTCAATTAATAAAGCTGTAATCATGCTTGGTTTCGGGTTATGAGTTGCGAGTTAAGTGTTACAAGTTTAGATTATATCCTTTACCGGTTCCTATTTTATTTAATATACTGCACAGGCAAATGCAAAGTTACTTTCGTACCTATGACTTCACCGTTAGTATTTTTGATTTCTTCTATGCTGAATTCTGTTTTTTGTTTGGTAGTCGATTCTATCATTTCCAACCGTTTTCTGGTAATATCCAAAGCCATCGATTTATGCGCTACAACCGAATGCTGTTTTTGCGCTTTAGACTCATTAAAACCTATACCGTTATCTTCTACCGTACAGAGTAAGCTATCGTTTTGTAAAGCAAAGCGTACCGCAATACTGCCTATTTCCTTTTTGGGAATGACACCATGAATGATGGCATTTTCCACAAAAGGTTGCAACAATAATGGCGGAATAGCCATATCATCTTCTATTGCTTCATTTTTAAATATTGAAAAAGTAAACTTGTTGTTAAAACGCAATTGCTCGAGTTCCAAGTAGTTTTGCAAACTCTCAATTTCTTTGTCGATGGGAATTAATGATTCTTTAGAATATTCTAAGGTCAAGCGCATTAATTTGGAGAATTTCGACAAGTATTTGATGGCCGAATCGGTACCGTTTTGCACGATAAAGCTCGATATCGAACCCAAACAATTGAATACAAAATGTGGATTCATTTGCAAATGCAAGGCTTTTTGTTCGTACTCGGCCAATTCTTTTTGCAACGTTAAATTCTTTTTCAACTGAATCCTGTTGTAAATCAGAAACGCAATTCCAAACAATAACAACCCGAAAACCGCCGCAAATATCAATTGCATAACATTGCGTTTGGATTCTTCCTGCAACAATAAATCGCGTTTTTCAATTTCCTTTTGGTGAATGGCTTCGCGTTTTTCAAAATCGAAGGCCATTTCTTCTTCTACCGTTCGGCGGATGTTTTCTTCGTTGGTCAAACTGTCTTTGGCGGTACTGTACGCTTTAAAGTGCAACAAGGCCTGAGCCGAATTGTTTAGTTGAGCGTAAATGTCACTCAACAATTTTTCAGCAATCACCTGCTGCTCCAATACTTTTAACGCTTTGGCAGAAGCTAAAGCTTTTTCAGCAAATACTATGGCTTGTTGCGCTTTGTTTTGCTCAAAATACAATTGTCCCAATAACAAATACGTATCGCCTACTCCGAATTTGTCTTCGATGCTTTCAAAAGTTTGAATGGCATTATTCCAATGTTCAATGGCTTTCTCAGGTTGCTTGACTGCTTTAAAATACAAACCAACATTGTTGTACCATTCGCCTAAAGCTCGTGGATTCGGGTGTTGGTCTAAGGCCGATTTAGCTTTGGTATAATACTCATAAGCTTTAGCCGAATTGTTTTGCTTTAAGTAACCGTTAGCGATATTCGTATAAGTAATACCTACATTCGAATCGCCTAACTTTTCTTGAATTTTTTGGGCTTTGACAAAATAAGCCAAAGCTTTAAAATAGGAAGAAAGCGATTGATAAACAATTCCAATATTATTATAGAGCTTGGCACATTTTTCTTCGTCTTTGAGTTTTTCGTAAATGGTAACCGATTTAAGATAGTACTGTAAAGCCTTGGCATAGTTGCTTTGTTCCGAAAACACTATTCCAATACTGCCGAGCGCTTTGGCCAATCCTTTTTGTCTTTCGACATTATTGTCTATCGAAACATTTTCAAATACATGTCGGGCATCGGTAAAGTATGTAAGCGACTTGGAATAGTCTCCTAAAATAATATTAGCGTTACCTAAGTTGAGTAAAGCATTGCCTTTGGCCAATTGGTAATCCATTTTTTGCGACAAATCATAAGCCTTTTTCGCATAAACCAACATAGCCTTTGGATCGGAAGTTTTATATTGATTGGCTATAGCATTGAGCAATTGGGCTTTGTCGATATCATTTTTGGTTTTACTCAGTACAGTTAACAAACTGTCTGTTTTAGTGTTTTGGGCTACTGCCGAAAAAAAAGCCGTACACCACAAAGCCACTGCAAAAGAGTAAAGTATTCTCATGATAATTAAGTCAATGCTATTTCTAACAAATGTAAGATTTCCATTTGGAGCGAAAAACAGCAAATGAGTATTTACTGCCTTTAGTCGAGAATTTGACAAAAAAAATCCCGAGTATTAACTCGGGATTCTATATCAGTATAAATGTAATGCTTAAGACAAAGCGGCTTTCACTTGGTCGGCTGCTTCCTGGAATTGTACCGCAGATAAGATTGGCATGCCGGAATTATCGATTAATTCCTTAGCAATTTCTGCATTGGTTCCTTGCAAACGAACAATAATAGGCACCTTAATCGCATCTCCCATATTTTTGTAAGCATCAACCACACCCTGTGCCACACGGTCACAACGAACGATACCACCGAAAATGTTGATTAAAATAGCTTTTACGTTTGGATCTTTCAAGATGATACGGAAAGCTGTTTCGACACGTTTAGCATCGGCAGTTCCTCCTACGTCTAAGAAGTTGGCCGGTTCAAAACCTGCATACTTGATTAAGTCCATAGTAGCCATTGCTAATCCGGCACCGTTTACCATACAACCTACTGTTCCGTCAAGATCAACGTAGTTCAACCCAACTTCTTTGGCTTCTACTTCGATTGGATTTTCCTCACGAATGTCGCGCATGTCTGCATATTTTGGTTGTCTGTACAAAGCGTTATCATCAATATTCACTTTGGCGTCAACCGCCATGATTTTGTTATCAGAGGTTTTTAAAACCGGGTTGATTTCAAACATAGAAGCATCAGAACCAATGTAAGCGCTGTACAAAGACTCAACGAACTTCACCATTTCTTTGAAAGCATTTCCGGAAAGCCCTAAATTGAATGCAATTCTTCTGGCTTGGAAACCTTGTAAACCTACTGCAGGATCGATTTCTTCAGTAAAGATTAAATGCGGTGTATGCTCGGCTACTTCTTCAATATCCATTCCGCCTTCGGTTGAATACATAATCATGTTTCTTCCTTTGGCTCTGTTTAATAAAACCGACATATAAAACTCTTGCGTTTCACTTTCTCCCGGATAGTAAACATCTTCAGCAATTAATACTTTGTGTACTTTTTTCCCTTCCGGTGGTGTTTGAGGTGTTTTGAGCATCATTCCTATGATTTGCTCAGACAATTCCTCTACTTGTTGCAAGTTTTTGGCCAACTTAACGCCGCCGCCTTTTCCTCTACCTCCGGCATGGATTTGGGCTTTTACCACGTGCCATCCTGTTCCGGTTTCTGCTGTTAGTTGTTTAGCTGCAGCTACTGCTTCAACCGGACTGTTAGCCACAATACCGCGTTGTACTCTTACTCCGTAACTGGCTAAAATTTCTTTTCCTTGATATTCGTGAATGTTCATATTGAAGATTTTATTTGTGTTGCAATGCTGAAAATGAATTCAGCAAATGTGTGACAAAAGTAATTAATTAGTCTTAAACCAAAAAGAAATGTATATCAATTTAGTACTTTTAGTGATTAAAAAAAATATTCGGTTTAACGCAACCCTACGGTTGTATTGCATCTAAGTTAAAATTCAAAAAAGCATGAAAAAGTACTTTCTTCTGTTTTCATTTTTGGTTTCTTTGCTGTTAACGGGATGCAGTAATGACAATAGTACGGAAAACAATACTATAGACGGACAATGGAAACTGGTAAATATTACCGGAACTATAGCCGGTATTAACCATAATTTCGCACAAGGCGAGATCATTTGGGACATCAACCCGATTACCCAAACAGTAACAGTGGTTAACAATAATAGTAACGACAGTCTTTTTGATATTCTGGAAACCGGTGTTTACAATTACCACCATGACAATGGCCCTGAACTTCCTTGTGGCGAAAGCATAGTCATCAACAATATTGATTTGGGATGCTATACTGTTAACAACCAAACTTTAATCATTGACCAATCCATAGCTGACGGATTTAAAATTACCTTAGTCCGATAACTTAATGAGTTGTTAACGCGGACTTTTTCTTTGGATTTGCGCTGTACGCTACTTAGCTTTGCACAAATTTAAAATCCTATGATACAAGCAACAGATTTATTAGCACTTTCCCAAGAATTCGGGAATCCTTTGTATGTGTATGACGCTGAAAAAATCGAATTTCAATACAAACGTTTAACCAATGCTTTTGCCAAGGTTGAAAAGCTTCGCATCAACTACGCTATGAAGGCCTTGTCTAATATTTCTGTTTTAAAGCTATTAAAGAATTTAGGTTCCGGATTGGATACCGTTTCCTTGCAAGAAGTACAACTTGGATTACACGCCGGTTTTACACCTGATAAAATCATTTTTACCCCTAACGGCGTATCTTTTGAAGAAATTGAAGCCGTGGCGAAACTAGGTGTTCAAATTAACATTGACAACTTATCGGTTTTAGAACATTTCGGCACTAAATACCCATCCGTTCCGGTGTGTATACGTATCAATCCGCATGTCATGGCGGGTGGTAATGAAAACATTTCGGTAGGACATATCGATAGTAAATTTGGGATTTCCATATATCAAATCCCTCATATTCTGCGCATTGTAGAAAACACTAAAATGCACATCAATGGAATCCACATGCATACCGGTTCCGACATTTTGGATATTGAAGTGTTTTTATACGCTGCTGAAATTTTGTTTGATGCGGCCAAACAGTTTAAAAACTTAGACTTTTTGGATTTTGGATCCGGATTTAAAGTACCTTATAAAAAAGGCGACATTGAAACTAATATTGAAGAATTAGGTAAAAAATTAACCAAGCGCTTTTTGACTTTTGAAAAAGAATACGGGCGTGAACTGACTTTAGCCTTTGAACCCGGTAAATTTTTGGTGAGCGAAGCCGGTTACTTTTTGGCCACTGTGAATGTTATCAAACAAACCACATCGACAGTTTTTGCGGGGATTGACAGCGGATTCAACCATTTAATCCGCCCGATGTTTTACGGTTCGCAGCACAGCATAGAAAACATTTCCAATCCTAAAGGCAAAGAGCGTTTCTACACCGTAGTAGGTTACATTTGTGAAACCGATACGTTTGCCAGCAACCGTCGCATAGCCGAAATTCACGAAGGCGACACGCTTTGTTTCAGAAATGCGGGCGCGTACTGTTTTTCGATGGCTTCCAACTACAACTCTCGTTTCAAACCGGCTGAAGTTTTATGGAAAGACGGTAAAGGTCATCTGATTCGACAAAGAGAAACTTTTGAAGATTTATTGCAAAACCAAATTATGGTTGAAGTATAAAAGAAAACCCCGAATTAAAGTTCGGGGTTTTCTTTTTGTCTTTTTATTTTCCTAACACTTCCTCGAGCACTTCGCTCTCTGTTGCATTCGGTAAGGTTATTTTGAGTTTTTTAGCCAAGGTTGGCGCAATTTGCGTAATCACTTTTTTCTGGTACGACTCGCCGCTTTTGATATTCCAGCCATAAAAAATTAACGGCACGTTCGTATCATAAGCATACGGAGAACCATGTGTTGCGCCGGTAGCAGAATACTCAACATAGCCGGGTTTGTAAACAAAATACAAATCGCCGTTTTGCGTTGGATCGTAACCCTTAAAAACAAAGCTTAGCAATATATCATTGGCTCCGGAAGTCAGGATTTCTTCTTCGGTGTACACTCGCTTTACATAGTTTTTGGTGTAAAGAAAGTCTTTGAAGCTTTGTTTCACTTTGGCCAAATCTAATCCTTTGCTTTTGATGATGTCTTTGTCAAAATGCACATTATAGCTATCGTATTTCAACAACAAATTCGCACCGAAAGTTTGCTCGGAAAACGCAATTAAATCTTTGGTGACCTCTTTATAACTAATGTTGTCTACTTGGTATTTATGCTCTTTTAAATGGGTGGAATTTTCGGCACAAGCATGGTCGGCCGTTAAGAAAACCAAATAGTTGCCTTTTCCTACTGTTTTATCCAAATAATTCAAAAAATCGGCTATAGTCAAATCCAAGCGCAAATAGGTATCCTGAATTTCTATGGAACGTGGTCCGAAAGTATGACCGATATAATCGGTAGAAGAAAAACTCACCGCTAAGAAATCCGTAATCTCATCTTGTCCTAATGCTTCTTTTTCGATGGCGCGCTTGGCTAAATTGGCCAACACATCATTCCCAAAAGGCGTTACGCGCAAAACACCGGCATCGTTGCTATCGTACATTTCTTTTAAATTATATGGAAAAACCGGTAGCTTTTTGTAGAGTTTGCCTTCGTAATTGTTGTTGTCAGCCAAACTTTCGTTGTAAGTTTCAACTGGCTTCAGTAAATTCCAACCGCTATTGATGTATGGCAAATATTGTTTTTCTTGATTAAATTCGGTTACCCAATTCGGCAGCGTTTTTCCATAGAAAGAACTCGAAATAAATTCACCGGTTTTGGTATACCAAAATGCCCAATCGGCAAAATGTCCGGCCGGAAGAATGGCGCCGCGATCTTTGATACTCATCCCGATTACTTTGCCTTTGAAGTTGGTCGCTAATTTTAATTCGTCGGTGATGGTAGTAGCTTGCAAATTTTTAGGCGACATCTTGCCTTCTTTTTCTGTCCCGGGAACTAAAGTATAAACACTGTCGTCATCGGTACAATACACTTCTTTTTTGAGTGTTCGATGGAACCATTCGTTGCTCACTATACCGTGCAAAGCCGGTGTTGTTCCCGTGTAAATGGAAGCATGGCCGGGCGCTGTGTAAGTAGGCATATAATTGTAATGCATATTGTAGAAGGTATAACCGTCTTTCATCAATCGTTTGAAACCATTTTCCGAAAAGTCGTTTTGGAAACGATAGAGGTATTCGGTTTTCATTTGATCAACCACGATTCCGACCACTAATTTGGGTTTTTGTTGGGCATACAAATGGGTAACGGCTACAACAAAAAGGAGTGAAAGTACTTTCTTCATGACATAAAATTGAATTACAAAAATAGGAATTACAACCCAATCCTAACTACTATTAGTGTTAATCTAAAGTTAGGTCTTAAAAAACAAATGCACACTCGTTAAAGCATGCATTTGGCAAATTCCCAATTTTAAAAACAACATTAAAACAACTAACTTTATTTTAAGATCATAAATGTACACCTACGGTTGGTAGCGTGTTCGGCTTCGGTACAATCGTTTTTCGGACAAATGATCAGCGGTTTGCTTTCGCCATAACCTACTGATTTCAAGCGACGTCTTTCAATACCGTTTTGTACCAAATATTCTAAGGCAGCCGCAGCTCTTCGATTGGACAGTCTTAGGTTATACATTTCCGAAGCTCTGGAATCGGTGTGCGAGCCGATTTGAATTTCCATGTACGGGTACTTTTTCAACAATCCGACCAACACATCTAAGACTTGCGCAGCTTGCGGTTTGATGTTCCATTTGTCTAAATCGAAGTAAATATTCTCCAATTCAATCAGCACCGTTCCGTCGTCTTTTTTATTAATGATGTCTTCTGCGTCGTAATAAGACTCGACTTTCATCTGTAGATCGAGATAAACTTTTCCTTTCTGACTGGTATCAAACTCGGCTTCGGCCGGAATATAAAAATCCTTGAAAGCCATAATTTTGTATTTCTTGTTGGGTTCGGTGTTAAAGGTAAAATCGCCGTCTTTCCCAACCACAATCTCTTCTAACAACTCGCCTTTGTCATTGAACAATTTAACAGTTGCGCCCGGCAAAAGTTCTAATGATTTCAGATCACGCACTTCACCTTCTACTAAATATTGCAGTTTGTTATCTTCACGAACAAAGGTGTACAAATTGTCGTCTCCGGTTCGGTTAGAGGCAAAATAGCCTTTGTTGTTTGCTTCATCGAGTATGTAGTTGAAATCGTCCATCTCGCTGTTGATGGTAGACCCGAGATTGAGCGGTTTATCGAATTCTGTTTCCGAGAGTTTATAGCTCATAAAAATATCCAGATTACCGTTGCCTTGATGGCCATCGGAAGCAAAGTACAGCGTTCCGTCTTCGGTTACAAAAGGGAATTGTTCACGGTGAATGGTGTTGATGGTTTCGCCTAAGTTCCGCGGTTGGCTGTAAGTACCATCCTCTAAAATATCCACAACAAAAAGATCCATAGAGCCTATGGTGCCTTTCATGTCGCTGGCAAAGTATAATTTTTTGCCGTCTTTGGTTAAGAAAGGATGTTGTACCGAATATTCATCGCTGGAGAATGAGCACATTTTAACATTGGTCCATTTACCGTCAACCAATTCGGCTTTGTAAATTTTTACGGTGGCTACTTTTTCGTTGTTGACTTCGACCTGTTTTTCTCCGGTACGATTGAAATACATGATTTTACCATCGGCACTGAACGTTGCATTACTTTCGTGTTTTTTGGTATTAATACTTTCCGGAAAAGGCTCTATTTGAACCAATTGTCCTTTATCGTTAACCGAAGCCATGAACAAGTCCAAATATGGTCTGTCATTCCAATTGTAGGATTGGTCGCCTTCAGCATTTCGAAGTGAGGCAAAAGTTACTTTTTCGCCATAGAAAGCTATTCCGAAATCGCCGTTGGTTTTGTTTTTCGACATCATTTCGAGTTTGTAGCTGTCGGGTATATTTCGCGTAGCATTTTTCATGAACTTAGGCGTGTTTTGCTCATAGCCGAGATACTCCGACATAATAGCATCGCCTTTATCAAAATCTTTGGTACCTTTAAGAGCATTAGCATATCTGAAAAACACTTCTTTTTTGACGCTGTCTTTAAAAGTAAAAAACAACTGCCCGTAGGCTCGAACTGCATTATCCATTTGAAAGTTGTAATAATAGCAATCGCCTAAGTTTTGCAAAACCTCACGAGATTGAGGCAATTGTTCGTAAGCAGCAGCAGCCTTAATGTAAGCTTTGCGATTGAATAACGCATGGGCTTGTTTGGCACTGACTTTCTTTTGGGCAAAAAGAGTGGTGATACTGCAAAAAATAAATAATAGGTAAATGACTTTTTTCATAGTATCCGTTTTAGAAGAATCTTGGTGATTTATCATATCCTTTTCCGGATGACATTCGGCCTAAATCGAGATCAAACAATACAAAAACCTCGTGTGAACCGGTATTGAAATTTCTCAAATTAGTGAGCGTGTAATCGTAAGAATAACCAATTCTGAGTGTTGGTGTTACATAAAAACTGGCCAATCCGCTAACAGAATCATCTAATCGATAACCAATACCCGCTTCAAATTTGTTGTTGATCAACACATTTGTAGTTAAATCAACTGAAAGCGGCGCTCCGGCTACTCCTTTAGCCATAAAAGCCGGTTTTACTTTAAAATTGTCGTTACCGTTAAAAGTAAAGACATAACCACCGGTTAAAAAATAGTGAATCGCTTCTACACCGGTAGTAGTGATCCCGTTGGTGTTTTCGAGGTGTTTGGTAGTTAATAAATTAGGCGTTGAAAAACCTAAATAGTAATTATCGCCGAACAAATAAGTCCCGGCGCCAACGTTTGGAAATGTTTGACTTAAATTATTCTGAAATGCCGGATCCGGTAGCGGATCGGTGTATTGGAATCCGTTAAAATTAGTACTGAATAGCGTTACACCTGCTTTCACCCCGAAAGACAATCTTGTTCTTTCCGATAAGGACAAAACGTAAGCGAAATCGGCAAAGATGTTACTCTCATTCACCACATTGCCAATTTCATCGTGAACTACAGACAACCCTAATTCTATTTTTTTAGAAACCGGTTTGTGTACAAAGAAAGATTGCGTAGTGGGCGCGCCTTCAATACCAACCCATTGCGCACGATAAATGCCTCCCATTTTAATGATGTCCTTATCCTCAGTAGCATAGGCCGGATTAATAACACTCATATTGTACATGTAATGGGTGAATTGCGGATCTTGTTGGGCTGCCATTTTGGAAGAGCACAATGCCAAAAGCAAGCTTACAAAGCAGTATCGAATCATATGTTTTTTAGTAGTACTCATTGTCATTATCGGTTTAGATAAACTCTTCCTTGCACCGGTTTTCTAACACCGTCGTTGAAATAAAGAATATAGAAATAAACACCGTTTGGCAATATGTTGTTGCCCAAGTTTAGTCCGCTAACTGTTGTTGTTCCGTCCCAATTTGGCGTATTTCTGTTACCTGTGTAAATCAGATTTCCGTATCGGTTGTACACTTCTAATTTGAAATTCGGGTAAACGATAGCCAAGTTTTCAATTTCAAAAGTATCGTTGATGCCATCGTTATTTGGAGAATAACCATCAGGAATTAAGATATCATCACATACCGTCAAATCAACCGTAACCTCTAAACGAACAGCACCTTCACAACCGCTTGCTGTGGTTAAAGCAGCGTAGTAAGTAGTTCCGTGAACCAATAAATCAGTAGCATTGTAAGCTGTTCCACCCGTTGCTGCGTTGTACCAAATTACGGTTGGGAAACCGACCAAATTACCCGATAAGTTGGCAATAGTTGGGTTATCATCTTCACAGAAAAGATTCCCATCCTGAATGATTTGCGGTGTGCCCAACTGCGCAACATTAAAATCAATTGGAGCAATGATAGTTCCGGTGACACCGCAAGTGGTGGTTACCGAATCGAGTTGGTTTATGGTTAATGTTGTATTACCATTGTTTGCCAATTCTGATGCCGGAATACTGAAAGTTCCGGTTCCGCTACTGATTGCGATAGTAAGGGAAGTAGTAGCAGTATTAGCCCCTGAAAGTTGGTAGGTTAAAGTGTAATTACCATCGGCTAAGTTATTGGCTCCTGAAATAGTAACTAAACTGGCAAAGTTGGCACAAGTATCTTGTACTGTCACTGTTGCATTTTGCAGGCTTGGTAAAGCATTAATAACTAAAGAAACCGAAGCGCTTTCAGTAGTATTGGTACAACCTGTAGCGGCTATGATTCCGAAAATAGTCATGGTATAATTTCCGGTCGAACCAAAAATAGTTGCCGGAACCGTAAATTGTCCTGCACCAGCGGTTATAGTAACATTACCGGAGTTGTTGGAAGTTGGATTTGCGCCGGGGATTGAATAATTAAACTGGTACACACCGTCGGGTAAATTGGTAGCTCCGGAGATAGTGACTGCTAAATCGGCTCCATAACAAACAGCCGGCGAACTTAAGTTCGTAGCATCAATATCTGCCAAAGGTCGAACCAATATTTGAGTTGCCACTCCTATCAAAGTGATAGAACAGTTGGTCGCTGTATTTAAAATGGTAGCAAAATTAGCTACTGTTGTACCTATATTAGGCAACAGAGATGCCGGAATAGTAAAACTTCCTACACCACCGGTTATGGTTACAGTAGCGGTTTGACCGGAAGCAGTATTTGCACCGATTAAGTCATAGGTTAAAGTATAAGTTCCATCGACCATTCCGTTCAAATTCACCACTACATCAGACCCTAAACAAGCAGGCGATGTCGAAATATTAAAACTGGCAATTTGCGGATTAGGCAAAATGGTAAACTGAACAGTTTCGGTATCAGTAGAACATGAATTTGTAACGGAGTAAGTATAAGAATAAGTGCCAGGTGCAAAACTAATAATCGTTATTGTAGAGGTTACTGTTTGAGAAGCGGCATCTGTCCATACACCTCCGACATCAGCTCCGTTCAATAAAGAAGTTAAATCTAAGACCCCAACACTTGGACACAAAGTTACTACCCCCGTAAAAGCACCTGCGTTTGGCGCCGTATTAACTACAACTGTAACGGTTGAAACAGCGTCAGAACAAGGTGCTGTACCGGTTACGGTATAGCTAAAAGTATAGGTTCCTGCTCCTACCAAAGAAGGATTAAATAAGTTACCTGACAAAGCCCCGGTACTGCTGTTGTCATTCCATGTTCCAACCCCTTGAGTGCCATCCAATCCGGTTGTTAAATCTAAAGAGGTTATATTGGTACATGTTGTCAGTGTTTGACCAGCACCACCCGAATTGGCAGCCGGATTTACAGTAACATTTATACTCGCAGAAACCGAGGAACAAAATAAAGAAGAAACCGTGTAAGTGTAAACTCCTTGACTATCAATGGCAGGATTAAACACCCCTGTTCCACTTGCTAATGCCGGTGACCATGTCCCTCCGGTTTGTGCTGTAGAACCCAATAAAGTAAATAAGTCTTGAGGACCATCTGTTGAACAAACAGTTAATATATTGTCAGATCCTGCAATAGATAATGGATGAACTATAACAGTTACAGTAGAAGAAGCATTAGGACAAGGAGCATTTCCGTTTACTGTATAAGTAAAAGTATAAGTTCCTACACCAATTACAGAAGGATTAAAGATATTTCCGGTTAGTGCACCTGTCAAATTATCATCACTCCAAGTACCAATCCCTTGCGTCCCGTCTAAACCAGTCGTTAAATCCAAGGAGGTTTCGTTAACACAACTATTTAAAGTTTGCCCAATACCGCCAGAACTCACCGGTTGAAAAACTGTAACATTCACAGAAGCTGTAACAGAAGCACAATATGAAGAAGAAAGCGTATAACTATAAATTCCCTGATTATCAACAGCAGGATTAAACACACCGGTTCCACTGGCCAATGTAGGGAACCATGTTCCTCCGGTTTGCGCCGTTGAACCTAATAACGCAAATAAATCTTGAGAGCTATCTGTTGCGCACAATGACAAAGTATTACTCATACCGGCCACCGGTAACGGATTAACAATAACAGTTACTGTTGAAGTAGCGTTTGCACAAGGAAAATCCCCAATTACTGTATAAGTAAAATGATAAGTTCCAACACCAACAATTGAAGGGTTGAAAATTGATCCGGACAGCGCTCCGGTATTATCATCATCAGCCCAAGTACCGGCTTGTTGTGTTCCATCTAAACCTGTTGTTAAATCGATTGATGTTGCACTTATACAAACATTCAAAACTTGACCTACACCTCCGTAATTTGGCTCTTGAGAAATATTTACCAATACTGTTGCTGAGTCACTACTACACAAACCTCCTCCAACAGTATATGTATAAGTCCCCGCAGGATCAACTGCCGGATTCAATACTCCTGTTCCACTCATTAAAGATGGAGTCCATATCCCTCCTAACTGAGCATTCGTTCCAAGTAAAGGAAATAAATCTTGAGAAGGGTTATTTTCACAAAGAGTTACAGTAGCATTATCCCCTGCATTTGGAATAGGATTAACCGTAACAGTAATAACCGCACTATCGTTATCACAAGGCTGTGTGCCCGATAAAGTATATGTATAATCCCCAGCGGTATCTACTGCAGGATCAAATACACCGGTGCCACTGGCTAAAGTTGGTGACCAAGTACCTCCCGGCTGCGAATTTGGACCTAATAATAACGCTAAATCTTGAGGTGTACTATTGACACAAAGTGTAATTGTATTATTTGTTCCTGCTTCCGGACCTTGGGTAACTGTAACAGTTACAGTAGCTGTATCATCAACACAAGGTGAAATTCCGGTAACTGTATAAGTATATATGCCGGATAAATCTACTGCCGGATTAAATACTCCTGTTCCACTGGCAAGTGGTGGAGACCAAGTCCCTCCAGTTTGTGGCGAACCGGTTAATGACGTAAATAAATCCACCGAATTTTGATTAGAACAGATAGCCAAAACTCCGTTATTACCGGCATCCGGAACCGGATTAACAATAACTTGCACACTAGCACTAACATCAGTACAAGGTGCTGTACCATTTAATGTATAAGTATAAGTCCCTGCAGGATCAACTGCAGGATTAAACACTCCTGTCCCACTCGTTAAAGCCGGCGACCATGTCCCTCCAGCTTGAGCTGTTGAGCCTAACAAAGTAAACAAGTCAACTGAAGGACTCAAAACACAAAGTACAATAGATGCGTCATTACCCGGAATTGAAGGTTGAACAATGGTAAGCGTGGTACTGCTCGTTTGTGGGTTAACACAACTTGGTGTTCCTGCGCTGGCTACACTTACGATGTTGATAGTCGTATTGGTGGTGTAAGTTCCTGTGATAGTGGCCGTACCCGATGCGTTTAAGGTTACCGTTTGGTTCGATCCGCCATTGATGTTGTACGTTACTGTAGCATTTGGTGTACCCGTGAAGGTAAACGTGGCACTACTGTTAGCACAGATAGTTGTCGGACTAACCGATACACTCACTGTCGGTAGTGGTAATATGGTAAGCGTGGTACTGCTCGTTTGTGGGTTAACACAACTCGGTGTTCCTGCGCTGGCTACACTTACGATGTTGATAGTCGTATTGGTGGTGTAAGTTCCTGTGATAGTGGCCGTACCCGATGCGTTTAAGGTTACCGTTTGGTTCGATCCGCCATTGATGTTGTACGTTACTGTAGCATTTGGTGTGCCCGTGAAGGTAAAAGTGGCACTGCTGTTAGCACAGATAGTCGTCGGACTAACCGATACACTCGCTGTCGGTAGTGGTAATATGGTAAGCGTGGTACTGCTCGTTTGTGGGTTAACACAACTCGGTGTTCCTGAGCTGGCTACACTTACGATGTTGATAGTCGTATTGGTGGTGTAAGTTCCTGTGATAGTGGCCGTACCCGATGCGTTTAAGGTTACCGTTTGGTTCGATCCGCCATTGATGTTGTACGTTACTGTAGCATTTGGTGTACCCGTGAAGGTAAACGTGGCACTACTGTTAGCACAGATGGTTGTCGGACTAACCGATACACTCGCTGTCGGTAGTGGTAATATGGTAAGCGTGGTACTGCTCGTTTGTGGGTTAACACAACTTGGTGTTCCTGCGCTGGCTACACTTACGATGTTGATAGTCGTATTGGTGGTGTAAGTTCCTGTGATAGTGGCCGTACCCGATGCGTTTAAGGTTACCGTTTGGTTCGATCCGCCATTGATGTTGTACGTTACTGTAGCATTTGGTGTACCCGTGAAGGTAAACGTGGCACTACTGTTAGCACAGATAGTTGTCGGACTAACCGATACACTCACTGTCGGTAGTGGTAATATGGTAAGCGTGGTACTGCTCGTTTGTGGGTTAACACAACTCGGTGTTCCTGCGCTGGCTACACTTACGATGTTGATAGTCGTATTGGTGGTGTAAGTTCCTGTGATAGTGGCCGTACCCGATGCGTTTAAGGTTACCGTTTGGTTCGATCCGCCATTGATGTTGTACGTTACTGTAGCATTTGGTGTGCCCGTGAAGGTAAAAGTGGCACTGCTGTTAGCACAGATAGTCGTCGGACTAACCGATACACTCGCTGTCGGTAGTGGTAATATGGTAAGCGTGGTACTGCTCGTTTGTGGGTTAACACAACTCGGTGTTCCTGCGCTGGCTACACTTACGATGTTGATAGTCGTATTGGTGGTGTAAGTTCCTGTGATAGTGGCCGTACCCGATGCGTTTAAGGTTACCGTTTGGTTCGATCCGCCATTGATGTTGTACGTTACTGTAGCATTTGGTGTACCCGTGAAGGTAAACGTGGCACTACTGTTAGCACAGATAGTCGTCGGACTAACCGATACACTTGCTGTCGGTAGTGGTAATATGGTAAGCGTGGTACTGCTCGTTTGTGGGTTAACACAACTCGGTGTTCCTGCACTGGCTACACTTACGATGTTGATAGTCGTATTGGTGGTGTAAGTTCCTGTGATAGTGGCCGTACCCGATGCATTTAAGGTTACCGTTTGGTTCGATCCGCCATTGATGTTGTACGTTACTGTAGCATTTGGTGTACCCGTGAAGGCAAACGTGGCACTACTGTTAGCACAAATGGTTGTCGGACTAACCGATACACTTGCTGTCGGTAGTGGTAATATGGTAAGCGTGGTACTGCTCGTTTGTGGGTTAACACAACTCGGTGTTCCTGCACTGGCTACACTTACGATGTTGATAGTCGTATTGGTGGTGTAAGTTCCTGTGATAGTGGCCGTACCCGATGCATTTAAGGTTACCGTTTGGTTCGATCCGCCATTGATGTTGTACGTTACTGTAGCATTTGGTGTACCCGTGAAGGCAAACGTGGCACTACTGTTAGCACAAATGGTTGTCGGACTAACCGATACACTTGCTGTCGGTAGTGGTAATATGGTAAGCGTGGTACTGCTCGTTTGTGGGTTAACACAACTCGGTGTTCCTGCACTGGCTACACTTACGATGTTGATAGTCGTATTGGTGGTGTATGTGCCGGCAATAGTGGCCGTACCCGATGCATTTAAGGTTACCGTTTGGTTCGATCCGCCATTGATGTTGTACGTTACTGTAGCATTTGGTGTGCCCGTGAAGGTAAAAGTGGCACTGCTGTTAGCACAGATAGTCGTCGGACTAACCGATACACTCGCTGTCGGTAGTGGTAATATGGTAAGCGTGGTACTGCTCGTTTGTGGGTTAACACAACTCGGTGTTCCTGCGCTGGCTACACTTACGATGTTGATAGTCGTATTGGTGGTGTATGTGCCGGCAATAGTGGCCGTACCCGATGCATTTAAGGTTACCGTTTGGTTCGATCCGCCATTGATGTTGTACGTTACTGTAGCATTTGGTGTGCCCGTGAAGGTAAAAGTGGCACTACTGTTAGCACAGATAGTCGTCGGACTAACCGATACACTCGCTGTCGGTAGTGGTAATATGGTAAGCGTGGTACTGCTCGTTTGTGGGTTAACACAACTCGGTGTTCCTGCACTGGCTACACTTACGATGTTGATAGTCGTATTGGTGGTGTATGTGCCGGCAATAGTGGCCGTACCCGATGCGTTTAAGGTTACCGTTTGGTTCGATCCGCCATTGATGTTGTACGTTACTGTAGCATTTGGTGTACCCGTGAAGGTAAACGTGGCACTACTGTTAGCACAGATAGTCGTCGGACTAACCGATACACTTGCTGTCGGTAGTGGTAATATGGTAAGCGTGGTACTGCTCGTTTGTGGGTTAACACAACTCGGTGTTCCTGCGCTGGCTACACTTACGATGTTGATAGTCGTATTGGTGGTGTAAGTTCCTGTGATAGTGGCCGTACCCGATGCGTTTAAGGTTACCGTTTGGTTCGATCCGCCATTGATGTTGTACGTTACTGTAGCATTTGGTGTGCCCGTGAAGGTAAAAGTGGCACTGCTGTTAGCACAGATAGTCGTCGGACTAACCGATACACTCGCTGTCGGTAGTGGTAATATGGTAAGCGTGGTACTGCTCGTTTGTGGGTTAACACAACTCGGTGTTCCTGCGCTGGCTACACTTACGATGTTGATAGTCGTATTGGTGGTGTAAGTTCCTGTGATAGTGGCCGTACCCGATGCGTTTAAGGTTACCGTTTGGTTCGATCCGCCATTGATGTTGTACGTTACTGTAGCATTTGGTGTACCCGTGAAGGTAAACGTGGCACTACTGTTAGCACAGATGGTTGTCGGACTAACCGATACACTCGCTGTCGGTAGTGGTAATATGGTAAGCGTGGTACTGCTCGTTTGTGGGTTAACACAACTCGGTGTTCCTGCGCTGGCTACACTTACGATGTTGATAGTCGTATTGGTGGTGTAAGTTCCTGTGATAGTGGCCGTACCCGATGCGTTTAAGGTTACCGTTTGGTTCGATCCGCCATTGATGTTGTACGTTACTGTAGCATTTGGTGTACCCGTGAAGGTAAACGTGGCACTACTGTTAGCACAGATAGTCGTCGGACTAACCGATACACTCGCTGTCGGTAGTGGTAATATGGTAAGCGTGGTACTGCTCGTTTGTGGGTTAACACAACTCGGTGTTCCTGCACTGGCTACACTTACGATGTTGATAGTCGTATTGGTGGTGTAAGTTCCTGTGATAGTGGCCGTACCCGATGCATTTAAGGTTACCGTTTGGTTCGATCCGCCATTGATGTTGTACGTTACTGTAGCATTTGGTGTGCCCGTGAAGGTAAAAGTGGCACTGCTGTTAGCACAGATAGTCGTCGGACTAACCGATACACTCGCTGTCGGTAGTGGTAATATGGTAAGCGTGGTACTGCTCGTTTGTGGGTTAACACAACTCGGTGTTCCTGCGCTGGCTACACTTACGATGTTGATAGTCGTATTGGTGGTGTAAGTTCCTGTGATAGTGGCCGTACCCGATGCGTTTAAGGTTACCGTTTGGTTCGATCCGCCATTGATGTTGTACGTTACTGTAGCATTTGGTGTACCCGTGAAGGTAAACGTGGCACTACTGTTAGCACAGATAGTCGTCGGACTAACCGATACACTTGCTGTCGGTAGTGGTAATATGGTAAGCGTGGTACTGCTCGTTTGTGGGTTAACACAACTCGGTGTTCCTGCACTGGCTACACTTACGATGTTGATAGTCGTATTGGTGGTGTAAGTTCCTGTGATAGTGGCCGTACCCGATGCATTTAAGGTTACCGTTTGGTTCGATCCGCCATTGATGTTGTACGTTACTGTAGCATTTGGTGTGCCCGTGAAGGTAAAAGTGGCACTGCTGTTAGCACAGATAGTCGTCGGACTAACCGATACACTCGCTGTCGGTAGTGGTAATATGGTAAGCGTGGTACTGCTCGTTTGTGGGTTAACACAACTCGGTGTTCCTGCGCTGGCTACACTTACGATGTTGATAGTCGTATTGGTGGTGTAAGTTCCTGTGATAGTGGCCGTACCCGATGCGTTTAAGGTTACCGTTTGGTTCGATCCGCCATTGATGTTGTACGTTACTGTAGCATTTGGTGTACCCGTGAAGGTAAACGTGGCACTACTGTTAGCACAGATAGTCGTCGGACTAACCGATACACTTGCTGTCGGTAGTGGTAATATGGTAATGGTTACCGTTGCGGTATCTTGTACACACAATGCAGAAGAGACAGTATAGGTAAAAGTGTAAGGACTACCTGTTAAATTCATAGTAGAAACATCCAAAGTACCTTGATAACCATTGGTTGTAGTTATTGGTCCCGACCAAATACCGGTATTGTCAGGAGTTCCTCCTAATAAATCAAACAAATCAAAAGGAGCCGTTGAGGAAACTTGATCAATACAAATGCTTCGACTCCCATCACTTCCAGCATCATTTAACTCATAAATATTGACCAATACTTCAAATCTGTCGCTACTTTCACAAGGAGGATCAACAGTAGTTGCATAATAAAATTGACCATTAATCAGAGGTGTTGCAGGATCCAAAGGAACACCAAAAGCAGAGGTCAAATACCAATTATTATTGCCTGTTGCTACTAAATCTGCAACAGTCGGCGGACTACCCGGTATGTTACAAAACTCTTGTACAGCGTTTCCTGTGGGAGGCGGGACCAAACCCACATTGACAAAAACCGACAATCGAGAGGTTTGACAACCTGTATCAGGATTTACCTGACTGATATAATAGATAGTATTGTCGTTTAAGATAGCTGTAGGAGAAATAGCTGTCCCACCAACAGGCACCGTATACCATTGCAAATTGTTACCATTAATAAAAAACTGAGGATTAGAAGGTGTAGCCTGATTTAAATTAGTAACACAAACTCCTTGGAAGTTAGCCCCGGTGGGAGCAGAATAGATTGTAACCGTAACACTTTGCCTAACACCACAAGAACCGGTATTATCATCGGCAAAATAATCCTCCCCATTCACTAAAACAGCAGAAGAGGACAGGGCTGTTGTTGAAGTTGCTGTTGCATACCATCTGACTCCTCCTCCATTATCAACCGCTTGCAAACTAGCTATAGTTGGCGACTGTGTATCACAAAAAGATTGATTGGTATTAGTGACAGTTGGACATTGAGCATATATAAAACTATTCTGCCCAAGTAGTGTTAGCAACAAAACACAATAAAAAGAATATTTTTTGGCAAGAGTAGTAATGCTCATAAGCAATTTAATTAAATACAATTTTTATCCAATTACTTCAACCCTTTTGCAACAAGAAAAAATACCGCAATCAAAAAATAACAGCACAAAAGCTCTACAGGCGTTGAAAAATAATAAGATGTAATTCCCAGCACTATATTACTTATAATTTCCAACTCAAAACTCAACTTATTAAAATATTATAAACAAAATAATAAACATTATCAACAATTATATAAAACTAAAAAAACAACACAAAACACTGATAAACAAATATTTAAAAATTAAAAAACCCAAACAAAGGGAAGTTATTAATAAAATTAAAAATACTAAAAAACAAAAATTGTTGATAAGTTTAGCTATATAGCCAACCTATCAACAATCCAATAATCTATTATTATTTCTTTATACCAAAGACTTTACTAAAGAATCCTTTACCTCATTAAATTCAGCCATTACCTCATTGACAATAGCTTCTACAGATTTTATTTCATGGATTAAACCGGCTATTTGTCCTATTTCCAATTCCCCTTCTATCAAATCACCTTCAAACATACCTCTTTTTGCTCTGGCCCGACCCAAAAGCGTCTTTAATTCTTCTGCTGAAGGACATTTGGCATACAAATCCTGTAAATCCTGATAAAATTTATTCTTAATCAATCTCACGGGAGCCAACTCTTTTAAGGTTACTTGAGTATCCCCTTCTTTAACGGAAAGAACTGTGTTTTTGAAATTTTCATGTGCAGAACTCTCAAAGGACGCTACAAATCTGGAACCCATCTGAACCCCATCAGCCCCCAAAACCATAGCTGCCAACATACCTCTACCGGTTGCAATACCGCCGGCAGCAATCAAAGGAATTGAAATTTGTTCTTTTACCATAGGAATTAAGGTTAAAGTTGTTGTTTCTTCTCTTCCGTTGTGACCTCCTGCTTCAAAACCTTCTGCTACCACAGCATCAACCCCAGCTTCTTGTGCTTTTAAGGCAAACTTTGAACTGCTAACTACATGAACAACCGTAATACCATTGGCCTTTAAATGACTGGTCCAGGTTTTCGGATTACCTGCGGAAGTAAAAACAATCTTTACCCCTTCTTCAATGATTATTTGAATTATCTCTTCTATATTAGGATAAAGCATCGGCACATTCACCCCAAAAGGTTTATCGGTAGCTACTTTACATTTTCTGATATGCTCTCGCAGCACTTCCGGATACATTGACCCTGCACCAATTAATCCTAAACCTCCGGCATTACTAACTGCACTGGCTAATTTGTAACCGCTGTTCCAAATCATTCCACCTTGAATAATTGGATATTTGATGTTGAAAAGTTGGGTGATTTTATTCATTTATAAAACAGAATTTAATTTTTTACCAATTTCCCGGTTTGCACCAATTCATGGCTTTTGATAGTATAACTGTAAACTCCTTTGGCTAAATCTTCTACATTGACTGAAGTATCTCTGTCAATATTTTGCTCCTTGACCAATTGACCCAAACCGTTGTATATTGTTAAAGCAGCAGTACTAAAGTTGTTAGGAAAGGAAACTTTTAAATAGGCTGAAGCAGGATTCGGGTAAACCAAAAATCTGCCTGAGATCTCGTTATTAACCGAAAGTTGAGCTAAGGATAAAGCCAACTGAAAATCGGGGATTCCATACCCAAACTGAGCAGTTGGATTGTTGTACCTATCGGCTGATTGCTTTACAAAATCTAACACCTGCTGGTTTGTTGCCCATGGAATCGCTTGCCAAAAACTGGCAATGGCTCCTGCCATAATCGGTCCGGAAAAAGAAGTTCCGTTTGCTGTTCCTACAGTACCGGTCATCCCCGACACCAAAGCACTTTGCCCTTGCGCCATTACATCGGGTTTTACTCTTTGATCGAAAGAAGGACCTATAGAACTAAATGCAGCATAGGTTTCATCCGGCTTTACCGCTCCGATGGCAAATCCGTGAAGAGCATCTGCCGGCACCGCTATGTATGGATTAGGACTTGAACCGGAATTACCGGCACTCGAGACACAAATCATTCCTCTGCTGAAAGCGACATTGGTACCTCTTGAAATAAATGAAGTAACACCATCCATATCAGCATAAGTGTAACTGTAGTTTGGATTATCGTAACCAAAATAACCCAAGGAAGTATTGATAACATCAACCCCTAAACTATCGGCTACCTCAGCGGCTTCAACCCAATAGCTTTCCTCAACCGGATTTTCAGCTGCTGCATCTTCAGTAATAAACAAATAGTATTTTGCATCCGGTGCCGTTCCTATTAATTGATTCTCTACATAACCACCCATAGTAGAAAGCACCATAGTGCCATGCGAATTGGAAGTATAGAAATCCGTTGATTGTCCGACAAAATTATAACCGCCAAGAATTTGGTTATTGTCTCTCAATCGCTGAAAGGGCTGAATCGTGTTGACATTAGGAAATCCTGCATCCATGACAGCAATTAGCTTTCCTTGACCTGTAAAATCTTGTTGATGCAAAACATGGGTGTTGAGCATTTGTACTTGATTGGCTGAAGTGCCGTAAGCAAAAGTAATTTGAGTATCAAGCGTTTTTTTGACGCTATTAGATGCGTTGACGCGATTGGTTGCTTGGTGTCTGCCTGATATATTCAGGCTTCGGTTGGCAAACTCAATGTGATCAACAAATTCAATAGCAGTTAAAGCATTGATATCGGCCAAACTTCCTCTTACGTGTACAGCATTCATCCATTTGGATTTGGCTTTCACCTCTATACCCGAAGCAGCATCAATTTGATTCACATAAGGCTGATGAATCGGCACATCTTTAATGTCAATGGCGATATTTTGATTCATCCTTCTGTCTAAAGCTCTTTGCGAAAGCATTTCCAAAGGATTATCAAAGTAATATTGCGCGTTAGGTTTATTATTGAAATACACCCAAGCATCTTCTTGTGAAAACCCAACAGCGTTGAGCATCAATAAAGCAAATAAATAGATTTTTTTCATAGCGCTCTACAATTTGTAAAGTGCTAATTTAAGAAATTACTCCCGATCCAACTAATTCATCACCAATATTCCAAGCTACAAACTGGCCTTCTGTTATGGCCGATTGCGGTTCGTCAAAAGCTACATATAAACCGGTTTCAAATTGATGTAAGGTTGCTTTTTGTAAAGCTTGGCGGTAGCGAATTCGTGCCATAACCGACATAGATTCGCCCTTCTTCAAAGCCAAATCCGGTCGCACCCAATGCACTTCTTCTTGTTGCACTTTGAGCACTTTTTTAAACAAACCGGGATGATTTTGTCCTTGTCCGGTGTAGATGACGTTATTTTTAACATCGGTTGCTATGATGAATAACGGTTCTTTGGTACCGCCAACATTTAAACCTTTTCTTTGTCCGATTGTAAAATAATGAGCCCCTTGGTGTTTCCCAACAATCTTTCCGAATTCCGGCACATAAGTAATGCCTTTTGCTTCTTGCTCTAATTGTTCTTCCAAAGATTTGAAAACCGGAGTTTCTTCTTTGTAAATCTGACTCTCTGCCGCCACTTCGTAGATCAATCCTTCTTTAGGTTGCAGTTGTTGTTGCAGGAATTCCGGCAAACGTACTTTACCAATAAAACACAATCCTTGAGAATCTTTTTTCTCTGCTGTGACCAAATCCAATTGCATGGCAATTTCACGCACTTCAGGTTTGGTTAATTCACCTATAGGAAAAAGCGCTTTGGCCAATTGTTCTTGTGATAACTGACAAAGAAAATAAGATTGGTCTTTGTTACCGTCTTTACCGGCTAACAATTGATATACAGGCTGACCTCCGACTTCAATTTCGCCTTTGCGACAGTAATGTCCGGTGGCTACGTAATCGGCACCAAGACTCAATGCGATGTTCATAAAAACATCAAACTTGATTTCTCGGTTACACAATACATCAGGGTTTGGTGTACGACCTTGCTCGTATTCTTTGAACATATAGTCGACTATTTTTTCTTTGTATTGTTCGCTTAAATCTACTGTTTGAAAAGGAATACCGAGTTTTTCGGCTACTAAAAGAGCATCATTGCTGTCTTCTAACCAAGGACATTCGTTTGAAATGGTCACAGAATCATCGTGCCAATTCTTCATAAAAAGACCGATTACCTCGTAACCTTGCTCTTTTAACAAATAGGCTGCAACACTGGAATCTACTCCGCCCGATAATCCGACAACAACTCTTTTCATGTGATTCAAAAAATTTGTTGCAAAATTAGGCTAATATTTAGTTTTCTTCTACAGGTTTAACTCTTTTTTGGAATTTACGGCGTTGCTTGTCCATATTGACATCTTTGAGTTTGCCTTTTTCCATAATTTTCCACACACCTACTTTCTTGCCGTTTTTAAAAACGCCTTGGGCAGACAATTGGTTATCCACGGTTCTAAAAGTAGCCTGTCCATCATATAGACCGTTTTTATAATTACTCTCTTCGAGGACAATCCCGTTTTCTGTGTAGCTTTTGTAGGGCCCCTCTTTTACTCCGTCTTTATAGGTAGTTTCTTCAGCCAAAACTCCACTCTTGTAAAAAACTTTTCGTACTCCATTGAGCTTACCATTAACATAGTATTCTAATGTCATCACCACTGGAGAGTTTTCATGATAATATTTCCATTCTCCATCAAATTGCTTATTCACAACTTTTCCTTCACTGACTTTATTGTTTCTTTGATTGTAGAAGATAGTATAACAAGAATTGTCTTTAGTATTGAATTCTCGAGTGGCTATAACTGTTCCTGCTTTTGTATCATCAAAAAACTTGAACAAACCGATTTCTTTGCCATGTTCAAAAGTTCCTTCGTAACGCGGTCGCTTGGAGTCTTCATAGATACCCTTCCAAAGACCGTGCTTTTTTCCGTTTTCATCTAGTTTGTTATAGTCTTGGGCTAAGGCATAAAAACCTGAAAACAATAAAAGAAAAACATACTTCATAGTTGTGATTTTTTGAACATTAGTCTGTGCAAATTTATACTTTATTACCAAAACGAAAAACTACAGTTTTACGTACAACTGTAACTGTTAAATTTATTTTAAAAAAATAAGCTCAATTTGTTTAACTTTTTCTAAAAAAATATAAACTCATAAATGAGAAAAACACCAGTCAAAAAGGGATAACACCCTAATAAAGAGCATTTTTAAAAAGTAAAACAAAACTGTTAAAGTATTTATAAATTTAAGTTTTGTTTATCTTTTGGCTCTTTTTGTTAAACAATGTTTCATAATTTAGCCGAAACATTAAACAAAAAATTATTATGAAAAATCTAATCAAAAAAATGTCTCTGGCATGTATTGCTTTGACTATGTTGTCTTGCAGCGACGATGACAACAACACACCACAACAACAAACTATTGCAGAAATTGCAGCAGACACTGCCGACTTTTCTACATTAGTTACTGCTTTAAACCGTACCGGATTAACGGCAACCTTAAATGGTAGCGGACAATTCACCGTATTTGCACCAACCAATGCAGCGTTCCAAACATTCTTCAGTTCATTAGGTTCTGGTGTAACTGTAGATAATGTTGACGTGAATGTATTAAAAAACATTTTGTTGAACCATGTAATTGCTTCTGAGATTAAAAGCACTGATATTCCGGCAGCAACCTATGTTTCAACTTTATCACCAATCAGTTCAGCAGCTAACGCACCAACCATTAGCATGTTTGTACAAAAATCAGGATCAACCGTAACTATCAATGGTGGAGTTGACAGTAAAGGAGCTGTAGTCTCAACTGCTGATGTTGATGCCAGTAATGGTGTAATTCACATTGTAAACAGAGTGATTCAAATTCCTACTTTAGTGGATCATGTGGTTGATAATCCGGAATTTGACACTTTACAAACAGTGGTAACAAGCGCTGAACAAGCAGCAGTTTTATCGGCCTTATCCGGACTTACAGCATCAGCTCCTGCAACTCTTTTTGCTCCTAACAATGCAGCATTTACAACAGCTTTAGGAGCCGGCGGGTTTGCCAACGGAGCAACCTCAACACAAGTTACTAAAGTATTACAGTACCATGTGACTACAGCCGGAAATGTTCGTTCAAATCAATTGTCGAATAATCAAAGTGTTCCTATGTTCACAAGTCCGGTTCAAAATGTTACTATAGTACTTGGAACTGGCACTGTTGACATTCGTGATACCGCCAACAATTTATCAAGAGTTTTCCAAGCTGACATTCAAGCATCTAACGGAGTAATCCACGGAGTGAACAGAGTGCTACAGCCTGCATTATAACAACAAATTGCTATGTAAAAGAAAAGCGCAGTTTTCACTGCGCTTTTTTATTTCAACTAAATTGGAAGTAATTATTTCTTCTTGTTTTGAAGCTTTTTTTGTTCTTCAGCTTGTTCCATCATTTCTCTCATCTTTCTTTGAAACTTGCTTTCGGTTTTAGGCTTAGCTTTGTTTTCTTGAATTTGGGCGTGAATTTTATCGCTGTCGATAAAGTACTTCTTGATAACCAACATGATCCCGATAGTAATTAAGTTGGAAATGAAGTTATACAAACTCAATCCTGAACCATAGTTATTAAAGAACAACAACATCATTACAGGGGATAAATAAATCATTATTTTCATAATCTTACCCATATCAGGCATACCATCTTGTGGTGGTTGTGCCATGGCTTGATCCCCGGAAGTCATTTTCATGTAGAAGAAAATGGCGATAGAAGCCAATATAGGGAACAAGCTAATGTGGTCTCCATATACCGGGATGCGGAAAGGCAATTTTACGATTTCATCAAAAGAGGATAAATCTTCAGCCCACAAAAACCCTTTTTGTCTCAATTCTATAGCCGAAGGGAAGAATTGGAAGGATGCATACATAAACGGAATCTGAATCAAAGCCGGAATACAACCAGCCATAGGATTAACACCGGCTTTGCTGTATAATTTCATAGTTTCTTGCTGCTTTTTCATCGGATCTTTGCTAAACTTCTCTCCTATTTCCATAATCTCAGGACGCAATACTTTCATCTTGGCTTGCGACAAGAACGACTTGAAAGTAATAGGCGACATGGCAATTTTAATTAGAATAGTAAAGATGATGATAGCAATTCCCAATCCCATAAAAGAGCTCAAAAAGCCAAACAAGGGCACAAAAATAAATTTGTTAATCCAACCGAAAATCCCCCAACCTAATGGAATAATCTCATCCAGATTCCTATCATAATTATTCAGCAAAGTATAATCTGCCGGTCCGTAGTACCAATTCATTTTATAATCCAACTCACCATTGTTGAAAGCTAAAGCAGAAGTGGTTTTGAATTCTTTGGTAAAAATGGTGTCTTTTTCTTCATCTTGCACTAAATCATGCGACTTCAAACTTGCCTTTTCAAAAGGTGTTTTGGTTAAAAGTATTGAAGTAAAGAAATGTTGCTTGTAGGCGATGTAAGTTACTTTATCAGGAGTTTCTTCTTTATCTCTTCCTTGGCCTACATAATCATCTTTTCCGTCTTCGTATTCGAATACAATTTCAGCATAACGATTTTCGTATGAGATACTTTTTTCGTTGCGATACGTTTTCATATCCCATTGAAAATCGACCGGTTTAGATGTATTCAATACGGTGTTTAAACCTTGGGTACGGACGTCAAAATCTAACATATAGTCTTTTGGCTTCAGTACATATTTGTATTCTAAGAAAGCGTTATCGTTGGCTTTCAACTTCATCGACAAGACTTGATTGCCGTCGACAGTAGTTAGTGTTGGCTCAAAGAATAAATCTTTGGTATTGAGCACTCTGTTGTCTTTGGTTTGCAACTGCAAGTTGAAATAAGCATTGTTATTCTTAATCAACTCTACCAGCTCTTTCGAATTTTTATCAAACTTCTTAAAGCTTTTCAACGTAGCCTCTGCGATGTAACCTCCTTTATTGGCTACTTTTAAAACCACAAATTCATTTTCCAGAGTTGTAAATGCTTCTTTAGCAGAAGGCAAAGTGGCTGAATAAGCAAAACTACCTAATTTACCTTGCAACTTCTGAATTTTAACCGAATCACCCACAGTAGTATCGGTGATGGTTTGTGCTACATCTTTAGTAGCTTCTTTTTTAGCTTTGTCTTGTATTGCTTTTTCTGTTTTGGCTTTGGCTTGTTCCTTAACTTCGTCTTGACGGTTATTGTACATAATCCAAAGGATAATGATAAAGATTAAGGCAAAACCGATAATCGAATTAAAATCAAATTTCTTTTGTTCCATTTTTTAATTATTAGTGTAGCAAAGCAAAAAGACAACTTATTTACTTGCTATTTTTTATGATTTACCATTGCGGCCACAAAGCTAACAAAAATTGGGTGTGGATTGGCAACTGTACTCTTATATTCCGGATGGTATTGAACTCCTATAAAAAAAGGATGGTTTTTTAATTCAACAACTTCCACCAAACCGGTATCAGGATTTACCCCTGAAGTACATAATCCGGCAGCTTCCAATTGTTTTCTGTATTCATTATTGTATTCGTAACGATGACGATGACGCTCTTGAATTTGACTTTTTCCATAAATCTTATGCGCCAAACTACCTTCAAGTAAATCGCATTTCCAGGCTCCTAAACGCATAGTTCCGCCTTTATCTGTAATGTTTTTCTGTTCTTCCATCAACGCGATAACCGGATGTTGGGTTTCGTCATTCATTTCAGTAGAATTGGCATCTTTTAATCCCAAAACGGTTCGAGCATACTCGATAACGGCCATTTGCATTCCCAAACAAATTCCAAAAAATGGGATGTTATTTTCTCTGGCATAGCGAACAGTTTCAATCTTACCTTCAATCCCTCTGCCACCAAATCCGGGCGCTACCAAAATTCCGTCTAAACCTTGTAACTGATTTGCAGCATTGGTTTCATCCAAATATTCCGAGTGAATACTGATAACATTTACTTTCGTTTGGTTGGCGGCTCCGGCATGGATGAAAGCTTCTAAAATGGATTTATAGGAATCTTGTAACTCTACGTATTTTCCAACCAAGCCTACATTAACAGTTTGCTTCGGATGTTTCAATCGGTGTAAAAAGGTATTCCAGTTTTTCAAATCCGGAGCAGCTTTTTTCGGCAAGTTTAATTTCTTTAAAGCTACGATGTCCAATCCTTCCTCCAACATTAAATTCGGTACTTCATAAATCGTAGAAGCATCTATAGATTGGATTACGGCTTCGCGTTTAACATTACAGAATAACGCTAGTTTTTGTCGCAATTCATCAGACAATTCGTGTTCGGTTCTGCACACCAAAATATCCGCTTGAATTCCGCTTTCCATTAAGGTTTTAACAGAGTGCTGCGTTGGCTTTGTTTTCAATTCGCCTGCAGCAGCCAAGTATGGAATTAAAGTCAAATGCACCACTATACTGTTACTTTCTCCCAATTCCCAAACCAATTGACGCACTGATTCTATGTAAGGCAAAGATTCAATATCTCCGACTGTACCACCAATTTCTGTAATTACAATATCGTAGTCACCCGATTTACCAAGCAACTGCATACGATCCTTGATTTCATTGGTAATATGTGGCACAACCTGAACCGTTTTTCCTAAAAACTCTCCTCTTCTCTCCTTTTCAATTACCGAAAGATAAACCCTGCCGGTGGTTACGTTGTTGGCTTGAGAAGTCGGCACATTTAAAAATCGCTCATAATGTCCTAAGTCTAAATCCGTTTCAGCACCGTCATCGGTTACAAAACATTCGCCGTGTTCGTAGGGATTTAAAGTTCCGGGGTCAACATTAATATAAGGGTCAAATTTTTGGATAGTAGTTCGGTATCCTCTGGCCTGCAGTAGTTTGGCCAAAGAAGCTGCGATGATTCCTTTTCCCAAAGAAGAAGTCACACCGCCGGTAACAAAAATGTACTTGGTTTGATTCATTGTAAAGTTGTATGTTGTGTTGTTGTTGTCTTAAAAAACGAGGCAAAAATACAATTATAATTCGATTGTTAGATTGTTAGCTCGTTAGATTTTTAGAAAAAAGAGCCTCCGATAAGTTAGCCGTCTAACATTCTAGTAATCGTTCTTAGGATACTGCTTTTTGATGTTGCGCACCAATATTTCCAAACCATTTAGTTTAAGCTCGTAAACCAACTGCAATTGATCGCCTAAAGTACCTTTGGGAAACCCTTTTTGGGAATACCAAACTACATAATGTTCCGGCAAGTCAATAAGATAATAGCCTTCGTATTTACCGAAAGGCATTTTGGTATGGGCGAGTTTGATGAGGAGTTTTTGTTGGTCGTTCAAAATCACTTCCAATTAAACACGATTTCTCGTTTAATATCGGGATGTAAACTGTAGTGAACCGGACAAGTCAAAGCCGTTCTTTCTAAAATAGTTTTGGTCTTCTCGTCGGCTTCTATACTCATATTGAAAGTCACATGAATTTCCGAGATTCTCCTTGGTTCAGCCGCCATAACTTTAGTTACTTCAGCTGTAGAACCTGAAAAATCTATGTCCATTTCTCGGGCTTTGATTCCCATAACTGTAAACATACAACTCGCCAAGCCATTGGCTACTGTATCAGTTGGTGAAAAGGCTTCCCCTTTACCGTTGTTATCGATAGGCGCATCAGAAATGATTTCACTACCGGATTGTAAATGAATGGAAGAGGTTCTTAATTCTCCCAAATAAGTAACTTTTGAAGTAGGCATTATGAGGCTTCTTTGATGGATAAATCTGCGTCGTAGTACAAAATGTAAATTCCGGAGTTAGAATATCCATAAGTACTGTTCGCGTTATAATTGAATTTACTTTCTATTTGCTCCGAATCATCGGTCTGAATGGTTTCTTCAAAAGATTTGTCCTGAGACAAACGCAGTAAAGTATCAAAAGTCACATCGAATCCTCGAATGGCAAAAGCGTTAGGAATAATCTTGTTGAGTTTTTTGTATTTGGCATCAAACTGATTGGCTTCCACGCTTTCGTTAGGTCGGGTTAAAGAAGGATACAACAATTTTAACTTGGTCAATCGGGTCAATGAAATCTCTTCAAAATCGAGCGTTTCATTAGGTTCCATGATAACCAATTGTACTTGATATTCTTTTTGAACAGCCAACATGGCATTGGTGGCAGCCAAAATCATTCCGGTACTTTCAGAAGCCAAAACAACATAGTTCATTTTGTCTTTTTTCAAACAAACTTTTAAACTATCGGCCGAAAAAGTACTCTTTGTTGTTAACCCTATAATTCTTGTGCCAGCTTGATTTTCCTGCAAATATTGCTTCACACTTCCTTTTTTAGGATCTACCACTGCCATAATATTTCCCCCTTTGGCATTCATATACTCAAAAATCGCACTACGCATTTGCTCTAACGACGGCATCGATTGGTAAAGGTTACTGAACTTCTTTCCTGACTCTTTAGATAAAGGAGAAATTACCGGTGTTTTGGTTGGCTCCAGAATTTCGGCTAATTTTTCTACATTGGCTTGGTAAAATGGGCCGATTACAGCATCCATCGTATTTAATTTTTGGTCTGCTGCCAAAGTAGCAACATTTGAAGTGTTTTTAGTTTCTTGAGAATCTAAAATTTTGATATCCACATTCATCCCCAATACTCTGGCAGAATCGATGGCCATTAAAGCGCCTGAGTAAAAATCCAAGGTCATGTTGAGAAACTTGTCTTTCTTCAACCGCGCTTGGGTAGAATTTACCGTATCGCTTTCAATTTTGCTGATATTAAAGGGTAAAAGTAATGCGAGTTGTTTTCTCGCATTAGTATTCATATTCTTCAGTAAATTGCCTTGCTCTTTTTTGATGGGTTCTTTGCGCTGTCCTTTGGGAACTCGTAGAATCATACCCAACTTAACCCCTTTTTTCAACTCGGGATTCAAGGCTATTAATTCTTGCTCGGTCATTCCGTAATCATTGGCGATGCTGGAGATGGTTTCTTTAGGACGCACCACGTATTCTTCCAAGTATTTTTTTGTACTAACAGCCGGTGATTTTGGAACTTCCTCTTTCACTTTATTGGTTTCAACAACCGGTTTAGCTTCCGGATTTCCGGAAACAACCAATTTCAACCCAACCGGAAACTCATTTACAATGGCCGGATTCAAACGCTCCAATTCTTGTATGGTCATACCGTATTTTTTTGAAATACCGTATTTGGTTTCTTTGGGTTCGATGATATGGTAAGTCGTATTGCCTTTTGCTATCTCAGTTTTAGGTTCTGATTTCGCTACAGCTTTTGGTGTTTCTTTGACAACTTCTTTTGCAGGCGCAGCAACAACAGTTGTTGGAACATTACCACTGGAAGAAGGAATTTTAATGGTTTGGCCGATTTTTAAACCATCTTTTAACAACTCGGCATTAGCCGATTTTATAGCCTCTACAGTAACTCCATATTGTCTGGACAAACTGAACAAAGTTTCTTTTGGCTGCACCAAATGAGTGGTTGGATTTCCCGTTGCTTTTGGCGAAGTTTGTTTGGGTTCTGCTGAAAAAGTCGATTCGGCTACTGTAGGCGGGATTAACAATACACTATTGAGTTCAATCCCTTTTTGAGAATCGGGATTGAGTTTATAAATATCGTAAGGTGTAACCTTATATTTTTGAGCAATCATCGTAATTGTTTCCCCTTGAGCTACAGTATGTTTTACATATTTATCCTGCTTGGCCGACGTATTGAACGTGACACTCAGTACAAACAGCATTGAGAAAATAATTCGGTTTTTCATAAACAGTTACTTTATTTAACGTTAAAGTTAACAAATCTTTTCAAATGCCATCGGAATTGCGGCTTTTTTCGTCAACTTTTTTTAGTTTGCAAAAACTATTCCCATTCAATAGTGGCCGGTGGTTTTGAGCTGATATCGTACACCACTCGGTTCACTCCTTTTACTTTATTGATAATTTCATTAGAGACTTTCATCAGGAATTCGTATGGCAAATGTACCCAATCGGCGGTCATTCCATCTGTAGATTCTACGGCTCTCAACGCTACTACTTTTTCGTAAGTACGCTCATCACCCATTACACCCACACTATTGACCGGTAACAAGATAGCTCCGGCTTGCCAAACCTTATCATACAAACCGTGCTCTTTTAAACCGTTGATAAAAACAGCATCCACTTCTTGCAAAATTCTGACTTTCTCCGGCGTAATCGCCCCTAAAATGCGAATAGACAAGCCCGGTCCCGGGAAAGGATGTCTGCCTAAAAGTTCGGCATCAATTCCTAATGTTTTGCCTACGCGACGTACTTCATCTTTAAATAACATGCGCAATGGTTCAACGATTTGTAGTTTCATATAATCGGGCAAACCGCCTACATTGTGATGCGATTTAATGGTTGCACTTGGTCCTTTTACCGAAACCGATTCGATGACATCCGGGTAAATTGTGCCTTGCGCCAACCATTTTACGTCTTCAATGCGATGGGCTTCATCGTCAAACACTTCAATAAATACACGACCAATGGCTTTGCGTTTGGCTTCCGGGTCTTCCACTTCGGCTAAAGCTTCCATAAATCTATCAGTAGCGTCTACGCCTTTTACGTTCAAGCCCATATCTTTGTATTGGTGCAAAACGTTTTCGAATTCGTTTTTGCGCAACAAGCCGTTATTCACAAAAATACAGTACAAGTTTTTACCGATAGCTTTGTTCAATAAAACGGCTGCTACGGTAGAATCTACACCGCCTGAAAGTCCAAGCACTACTTTGTCGTTTTGCAATTTGTCTTGCAATTCTTTGACGCAATCTTCTACAAAAGCGTTTGGCGTAAAGTTTTGCGGTACTTCCGCTATTTTGACTAAGAAATTTTCTAAGAGTTGTTTTCCATCGGTAGAATGGTATACTTCGGGATGGAATTGAATCGCATAGGTTTTTTCCCCTTCAATGCGATAGGCTGCATTGGCTACATCTTTGGTACTGGCCAATAAAACACCGTTAGTTGGCAATTGTTTGATGGTGTCGCTGTGACTCATCCAAACCTGACTGTTTAAAGCGATTTCGTCAAAAAACGCTTCATCATCTTTGATGAAAGAGAGATTGGCACGACCATACTCGCGTATGTTACTCGGCGCCACTTCGCCACCGTTGAAATGCGCCAAATACTGCGCTCCGTAGCACACGGCTAACAAAGGCATTTTGCCTCGGATTTGAGATAAATCAGGATGAGGAGCATCTTCAGCTCTCACAGAATAAGGGCTACCCGAAAGGATAACTGCTTTGTAGGTCGATAAATCATCCGGAAAATGATTGTAAGGAAAAATTTCGCAGAATATGTTTAATTCGCGAACGCGGCGTGCAATAAGTTGTGTGTATTGCGAACCGAAATCTAAAATAAGTACGTTGTGTTGCATGTGCAAAAGTAGTACTCTCAGTTGAAAATAAAAAATCGAAAACCTACATTTAGCCAAATAAAAAAGCATCCCTATGAGAGATGCTTTTTTGAAATATCGTAAATATTATTACTTCTGTTTAAACGCTTTTACACCCGGAAAATAAGCCGTGTTGGCTAATTCTTCCTCAATGCGCAACAATTGGTTGTATTTCGCCATACGGTCGGAACGCGATGCCGAACCGGTTTTGATTTGACCACAGTTTAATGCTACCGCTAAATCGGCTATCGTATTGTCTTCGGTTTCTCCGGAACGGTGAGACATTACGGAAGTATAACCCGCATTGTGCGCCATATTAACGGCAGCGATAGTTTCTGTTAAAGTACCGATTTGGTTTACTTTTACTAAGATAGAATTCGCAATGCCTTTTTCGATTCCGGTTGACAAACGTTGTACGTTGGTTACAAATAAATCGTCTCCAACCAACTGTACTTTGTCGCCGATTAATTCAGTTAAGTATTTCCAACCGTCCCAGTCGTCTTCGTACATTCCGTCTTCGATGGAAATAATTGGATAATTTGCCGCCAAGGAAGCCAAATATTCAGCTTGTTCTTTTGAGGTTCTTACTTTTCCGGTAGCGCCTTCGAATTTAGTATAGTCGTATTTACCATCTACATAAAATTCAGATGCCGCACAGTCTAAAGCAATCATTACTTCATCTCCGAATTTATAACCCGCATTTTCAACCGCTTTTTTAATCGTATCCAAAGCGTCCTCAGTACCACCGGCTAAGTTTGGCGCAAAACCACCTTCATCACCCACGGCTGTCGACAAATCTCTATCGTGTAACACTTTTTTCAAGTTATGAAAAATCTCTGTTCCCATTTGCATGGCATGGGTAAAGTTTTGGGCTTTTACCGGCATAATCATAAACTCTTGGAACGCGATGGGCGCATCAGAGTGTGAGCCACCGTTGATGATATTCATCATCGGTACTGGTAAAGTATTGGCAGAAACACCACCAACGTAACGGTACAAAGGCAAACCTAATTCGTTAGCGGCCGCTTTCGCAACGGCTAAAGAAACCCCTAAAATAGCATTAGCCCCTAAGTTAGATTTATTGGCTGTTCCGTCTAAATCAATCATCAATTGGTCGATGTGGTTTTGTTCGAAAACCGAAACGCCCATCAATTCCGGAGCGATTTTAGTATTGACATTCTCCACTGCTTTCAAAACACCTTTACCCATATAGGCTTTTCCGCCGTCTCTCAACTCCACCGCTTCGTGTTCTCCGGTAGAAGCACCACTGGGAACAGCAGCACGACCTAAAACGCCGTTTTCGGTTACTACATCTACTTCAATAGTCGGATTTCCTCTGGAGTCCAAGATTTGTCTTGCGTGTACTTTAATTATAATACTCATTTTTATAATATTAAATATTTGATATTAGATTTTAGCTATATCACAAATATATTCCATCTTTTTTTAAGAATTTGACAATTGAGCCGAATGTTATTAACGCAAACGATTTAGTATTGTCACTTTTGTCAGACTGAACCAATCGAAGTCTTGGAGCGAGTGATTCGGGCTTTTTTGTTGTCCATATTCCCGCTGTCCGAGTTACGCGGTAACTCTTCCCATCGGGGCTAGTGAGGCAACCTTAAACCGTTTGTAAGCTTTTGGCTTTTTCGATATTGGCTACAAACTGATCAAACAAATATTCGGCATCGTGTGGTCCCGGACTGGCTTCCGGATGGTATTGCACCGAAAAGCACGATTTCGATTTCATACGCATCCCGGCAACCGTATTGTCGTTGATGTGATAATGCGTAATTTCTAAATCGGGATGTTTTTCTAATTCTTCACGGTTTACGGCGAAGCCATGGTTTTGCGAAGTGATTTCCCCTTTACCCGTTAGGATATTCATTACCGGGTGATTGATACCACGGTGACCGTTGAACATTTTGTAGGTCGACACTCCGTTAGCCAAGCCAATAATTTGGTGACCGAGACAAATTCCGAATACCGGCTTGTCGGACGCAATCATTTGTTTAGCCGTTTCAATTACTTCAGTTAACGGCTCCGGATCACCGGGTCCGTTGGACAAGAAATAACCGTCGGGATTAAACGCTTTTAAATCTTCGAAAGGCGTGTTGTATGGAAATACTTTGATGTAGCAATCGCGTTTGGCCAGGTTTCTCAAGATGTTTCTTTTGATGCCTAAGTCTAAAGCGGCAATTTTATAGGTAGCGATTTCGTCACCGAAAAAGTACGGTTCGGTTACCGATACTTTGGAGGCTAACTCTAAACCTTTCATATCCGGTACTTGAGCCAATAAGGTTTTTAATTCTTCTATCGGAGTACCATCGGTGCAGATAACGGCATTTTGCGCGCCGTTGTCTCGAATGTAACTCACTAAAGCGCGCGTATCTACATCGGAAATACAGATAAGATTTTGCTTTTCGAAATAGTCGTATAAGTTGCTTTCCGAGTCGGGGCGCGAATGGGTAAAACTGAAATTTTTACACACCAAGCCTGAAATCATGATTTTGTCGGCTTCGACTTCGTTAGCGTTGACACCGTAGTTTCCGATGTGCGGATTGGTGGCGACCATGATTTGCCCGAAATAAGACGGATCAGTGAAGATTTCCTGGTAACCGGTCATTCCGGTGTTGAAACAAACTTCTCCGAAGGTTTTCCCTGAGATGCCTATGGATTTACCGTAAAAAATAGTACCGTCGGCTAATAGCAGCAAAGCTTGTGGTCTTGTAGTGTACTTCATTGTTGTGTTGTGTGTGTTAGTTGTTGCCCTTCGACAAGCTCAGGGTGACAGTTTTAGTTAGTTATTGGCAAAATTACTTTATTGTGTTGTGATTTTAAAACGGAATTATTAAAGTTTATAAACATTCCTTTAGATTCCTTTTAGCCCCGATTGAAGCAGCTACCGCGTAGCGCGAAAAGCGGGAAAATGGTATGCTGGTAAATCCCGAGCCATTCGCTTCTAAACCTCCGCAATAGTAAGAACAGTGCAAAAAAAAAGGATAAACAAAACTGTTTATCCTTTATATTTAAGAGTGGGCAACCATTAGGCTTGCTCTTCTTTAGATTCTTCGTCAGCCGGAGCTTCAGGAGTTTCGTCTGCCGGAGTTTCTTCTACTTCTGCTACTGCAGGAGTTTCCTCAACAACCGGAGTTTCTACTACTTCTGCAGCCGGAGTTTCCTCCACTACATCTTCTACAACCGGTGCAGGAGCTTCTGCTTTTGGTGCAGCAGCTACAGGAGCTTTCTCAGTTGAAGTCGATTTTTTAGCACGACGTGTTCTACCTTTTTTCTCCTCTTTTTTACCTCCGTTGTATAGTTCGTTGAAGTCTACCAACTCGATCATTGCCATATCAGCGTTATCTCCCAAACGGTTACCTAACTTGATGATACGAGTGTATCCTCCCGGACGGTCACCAACTTTAGCAGCTACTTCTCTGAACAATTCAGTTACTGCATATTTGTTTCTGATGTAAGCGAAAACGATACGTCTGTTGTGCGTAGTATCTTCTTTTGATTTGGTTACTAATGGCTCAACAAATTGTTTAAGCGCTTTGGCTTTAGCAACAGTGGTAATGATGCGCTTGTGCTCGATAAGAGAACAAGCCATATTAGCCAACATAGATTTTCTGTGTCCTGACTGTCTGCTTAAGTGATTTACTTTTTTTCCGTGTCTCATGACGTACTTTTTTTAACCTTCATCTTGCTACGATCCGCTTTGGAGAGCAAAATATGAAGTAATTTATTCTTTATCTAATTTGTATTTGCTTAGGTCCATTCCGAAAGTAAGATTTTTGTTGGCTACCAACTCATCTAACTCGGTTAGTGATTTTTTACCAAAATTACGGAACTTCATCAAGTCGTTTTTATTGAAAGATACAAGATCTCCTAAGGTGTCAACTTCGGCTGCTTTCAAACAGTTCAAGGCTCTTACAGACAAGTCCATATCAACCAATTTGGTTTTCAATAATTGTCTCATGTGTAATGATTCTTCGTCGTAAGATTCTGTTTGAGCAATTTCATCAGCTTCCAATGTGATTCTCTCATCGGAGAACAACATAAAGTGGTGAATTAAAACTTTAGCAGCTTCTGTTAGGGCATCTTTAGGATTGATTGAACCATCGGTTTTGATTTCAAAAACCAATTTTTCATAATCTGTTTTTTGCTCCACACGGAAGTTTTCAATGGCGTATTTCACATTTTTTACCGGAGTAAAAATAGAATCGATGAAAATAGTACCGATAGCTGCATTTTGTTTTTTGTTCTCCTCAGCAGGAACATAACCACGACCTTTCTCGATAGTTAGCTCCATATTAAGATTTACTTTGCTGTCAAGGTTACAAATTACCAATTCCGGGTTTAGTACTTGGAATCCTGAGATGAACTTTTGGAAGTCACCTGCAGTAATTTGGTCTTTTCCGGAGATGGAGATAGAAACCGTTTCATTATCAACCTCTTCAATTTGACGTTTGAAACGTACTTGTTTAAGGTTTAAGATAATTTCGGTTACATCTTCTACCACTCCTGAAATAGTAGAGAACTCATGCTCAACGCCTTCGATACGAACCGAAGTGATGGCATATCCCTCTAAAGCAGAAAGTAAAACTCTTCTAAGGGCATTACCTACGGTCAATCCGTATCCCGGTTCTAAAGGTCTGAATTCAAATTTACCTTCAAAATCGGTAGAATCGATCATGATAACTTTATCGGGCTTCTGAAAATTAAATATTGCCATAATTTAGACTAATGTCAATTATTATTTGTTGTACAACTCTACGATTAATTGTTCTTTGATATTTTCTGGAATTTGAAGTCTTTGAGGAACAGAAACAAAAGTTCCTTCTTTAGTATCGTTATTCCATGTAATCCACTCATATACGTGAGAAGAGCTGGCTAATGAACGCTCGATAGCTTCAACAGATTTAGATTTTTCACGAACAGCAACTTTATCACCGGCTTTTAAGTGGTAAGACGGGATGTTTACTACTTCACCGTTTACAGTGATGTGACGGTGAGAAACGATTTGACGAGCCGCTCTTCTTGAAGGTGCGATTCCCATTCTGTACACTACGTTATCTAAACGAGCTTCACACAATTGTAAAAGAATCTCACCGGTTACTCCTTTAGAGGCAGCCGCTTTTTCAAATAAGTTTCTGAATTGTTTTTCCAAAATACCATAAGTGTATTTTGCTTTTTGTTTCTCCATCAACTGAACAGCGTATTCCGATTTTTTACCTCGTTTTTTTGCCATTCCGTGTTGTCCCGGAGGGTAATTTCTTTTTTCGAAGGCTTTGTCTTCTCCGAAAATTGCTTCGCCAAACTTACGGGCGATTCTTGTACTTGGACCAGTATATCTTGCCATTTTAAATTGTTTTAAGACAGAGGTTATGAATTCAGGTCGAATCCTTCGATAACCTTTCTTCTGCCTTGATTATACTATAATTATACTCTTCGTCTTTTAGGAGGACGACATCCGTTGTGCGGCATTGGAGTAACATCAATGATTTCAGTTACTTCAATTCCTGAGTTATGAATAGATCTGATAGCAGACTCACGTCCGTTACCCGGTCCTTTTACATATACTTTTACTTTTTTAAGACCAGCTTCTAAAGCAACTTTTCCACAATCTTCTGCAGCCATTTGAGCAGCATACGGAGTATTCTTTTTAGAACCTCTGAAGCCCATTTTACCGGCTGAAGACCAAGAAATAACTTCACCTTTTTTGTTAGTTAACGAAATGATGATGTTATTAAAGGTTGCATTAATATGAGCCTCACCCGTTGATTCAACGATAACTTTACGTTTTTTTGCAGTCGTTTTAGCCATACTATTTATTATTTAGTTGCTTTTTTCTTGTTAGCAACAGTTTTTCTTTTACCTTTTCTTGTTCTAGAGTTGTTCTTAGTTCTTTGTCCTCTTAAAGGAAGACCAGATCTGTGACGGATTCCTCTGTAACATCCGATATCCATCAAACGTTTGATGTGCAATGACACTTCTGAACGAAGCTCACCTTCAATTTTGTAGTATGAAACGGCATCACGGATTGCTCCGATTTCGTCGTCATTCCACTCTTGAACTTTTTTATCTTGGCTAACTTGAGCTTTCTCTAAAATCTCAATAGCTCTACTTTTACCGATTCCGAAGATGTAGGTTAAAGCGATAACTCCTCTTTTGTTTTTTGGGATGTCTACCCCTGCTATTCTTGCCATAACTTATCCTTGTCTTTGTTTAAATCTAGGATTCTTTTTATTAATCACGTACAATCTGCCTTTGCGACGCACGATAATGCACTCGGCACTTCTTTTTTTAACTGATGCTCTTACTTTCATATTAGTTAGCTTTAGTATCTATAAGTAATTCTTGCTTTGGATAAATCGTAAGGGCTCATTTCCAATTTCACTTTGTCACCTGGTAACAATTTGATGTAATGCATACGCATTTTTCCGGAGATATGAGCAATTACAACGTGTCCGTTTTCTAATTCTACACGAAACATCGCATTTGATAATGCTTCAATGATGGTTCCGTCTTGTTCTATTGCTGATTGTTTTGCCATAAAAATTAAGCTACTGCTTTTCTATTTTTACCACTTTTCATCAATCCGTCATAGTGTTTATTCAATAAATAAGAATTTATTTGCTGAATAGTATCAATAGCAACTCCCACCATAATAATTAGTGAAGTACCACCATAGAACATTGCCCAAGATTGTTGCACATCAAGACTAACAACAATAGCTGGGAACACAGCGATTAATGCTAAAAATAATGAACCAGGGAATGTTATAAGAGACATGATTTTGTCTAAGAAATCTGCTGTTTCAACACCAGGCTTAACACCCGGAATAAAACCACCGCTTCTTTTTAAATCATCTGCCATTTTATTGGTTGGAACTGTAATTGCTGTGTAGAAGAAGGTGAAAATCAAAATCAACAAAGCAAATACAAAGTTGTACCAAAAACCAAACATATTACTGAATGTACCGGCAATAGACTGAGAGGTTTCAGAGTTTGAAAGACCTGCTAAAGCAGCCGGAATAAACATAATAGCTTGTGCGAAAATGATTGGCATAACTCCGGCAGAATTCAATTTCAATGGAATCCATTGTCTGTTTCCGCCCATCATATCTTGTTCGAAATCACCGGTTGTAGTACGACGAGCGTATTGTACCGGAATCTTTCTAACAGCCATTACTAATAAAACACAAGCGATGATTACTAACAACCATACTACAATTTCGAAAACCAAAACCATTGGTCCACCATTATTGTTGGTTACCTTGGATGTGAATTCTTGAATTAGCGCCTGTGGTAATCTGGCTAAGATACCTACCATAATTAAAAGGGAAATACCGTTACCGATACCTTTATCAGTAATTTTCTCTCCTAACCACATGGCGAAAATAGTACCAGTAGTTAAAATTAATACTGAAGAGAAAAGAAATTGGAATGAATCAATTGGTAAAAGGAACGCTTGCCCGGGAAGGGTTGAGTGTAGGTTGTATAAATAACCCGGTCCTTGAACTAATGTAATGGCTATAGTTAACCATCTGGTGATTTGATTCAATTTCTTTCTACCGCTTTCACCATCTTTTTGCAATTTTTGCAAGTAAGGAATAGCGATACCCATTAATTGAACAACAATTGAAGCTGAAATGTAAGGCATGATACCCAAAGCAAAAACTGATGCTTTAGAGAAAGCTCCTCCGGTAAACATATCCAATATTGATCCAATACCGTTTTCTGTTTGACCGGCTAGCTTATCCAATTGAGTTGCATCAATGCCCGGCAAAGTTACATGCGCACCAAATCGATAAACCAATAACAAACCGAGTGTAAACACGATTCTATTTCTTAGTTCTTCTATTTTCCAAACATTATTTAATGATTCAAAAAATTTCTTCATTGTGATATCAATTATAAGGTTACAGCTTCACCACCGGCAGCTTCGATAGCCGCTTTTGCAGTAGCAGTAAACTTGTGAGCAGTTACTTTTAATTTTGCTTTTAATTCTCCTCTGCCTAAAATCTTAACTACTTCTGTTTTAGTAGCCAAACGGTTTTCAATTAATACTGCAAAATCTACAGTATCAGTAACAATTCCGTTATCTACTAAAGCTTGAAGTGTATCTAGATTTACTCCTTGATATTCTACTCTGTTAATGTTCTTGAAACCAAACTTAGGCACACGTCTTTGAAGTGGCATTTGACCTCCTTCAAAACCAATCTTTTTAGAGTAACCTGAACGAGATTTAGCTCCTTTGTGACCACGTGCAGCAGTACCACCTTTTCCGGAACCTTCTCCTCTACCTACTCTTTTATTTTGGTTGTGCGTTGAACCTTCAGCCGGTTGTAAGTTACTTAAATTCATAACTATGATGATTTATTATTTAACTTCCTCAACGGAAACTAAGTGTTTAACTTTATTTATCATTCCAAGGATAGCCGGATTTGAATCATGCTCCACAACTTGTCCCATTCTACGAAGACCTAAAGCTTCCAATCCTCTCTTTTGGGTAAGAGGACAGTTGATTTTGCTTCTAACTTGTTTTACTAATAATTTAGCCATAATTTCCTTGAATTAACCTTTAAAAACTTTCTCTAAAGAAATACCTCTTTGTTTTGCAACAGTTACAGCACTTCTCATTTGCAATAAAGCATCAAAAGTTGCTTTAACTACGTTGTGAGGGTTTGATGAACCTTGAGACTTCGACAATACGTCGTGCACCCCAACTGACTCTAATACCGCACGTACAGCACCACCGGCAATAACTCCGGTACCGTGAGACGCAGGCATTAAGTAAACAGCAGCTCCACCAAATTTTCCTTTTTGTTCGTGAGGTACAGATTGACCACTCAACGGAATTCTAACTAAGTTTTTCTTTGCATCTTCTACTGCTTTAGCAATAGCTTCAGAAACGTCTTTAGATTTTCCTAATCCGTGACCAACAACACCATTCTCATCACCTACAACCACGATAGCAGAAAACCCGAAAGCTCTACCTCCTTTGGTTACTTTGGTAACACGATTTACACTTACCAAACGATCTTTTAATTCAAGACCGCTAGGTTTTACTAATTCTACATTTTTGTATTTAGACATAATATATTAGAATTTAAGTCCAGCGGCTCTTGCGCCTTCAGCTAATGATTTAATACGACCGTGGTATAAATAACCTCCTCTGTCGAAAGTTACTTCAGTGATACCGGCTTTTAACGCTTTTTCTGCAGCTAATTTTCCAACAGCAGCAGCAATTTCAACGTTAGTACCTTTTAGATCAACTCCTTTATCTTTTGATGAAGCAGCTAATAAAGTAACTCCATTCACATCATCAATGAGTTGCGCATAGATTTCTTTATTACTTCTGAACACAGATAATCTTGGTTTAGCAGCAGTACCGCTAACAATCTTTCTGATTCTGAATTTAATTCTTTGTCTTCTTTCAGTTTTTGTTAATGACATAATGCTAATTTTTACGCTGATTTACCTGCTTTTCTTCTTAATACTTCACCAACAAACTTAACTCCTTTTCCTTTGTAAGGTTCAGGCTTACGGAAACCTCTGATTTTAGCAGAAATTAATCCTAAAAGTTGCTTGTCGTGAGAGGTTAACTTAACGATTGGGTTTTTACCTTTCTCAGAGATGGTTTCCAATTTTACTTCCGGAGCCACTTCTAATACGATATTGTGTGAAAAACCTAAAGCTAAGTCTAATTTTTGACCTTGGTTAGAAGCTCTGTATCCAACTCCAACCAATTCTAATTCTTTTGTAAAACCTTCAGATACACCTACAATCATGTTGTTGATTAAGGCTCTGTATAATCCGTGTTTTGCTCTGTATTCTTTACTATCAGAAGATCTTTCAACGATTACTTGACCTTCTTCAACTTTTACTGTTACACCTGAGTACTCTTGTGAAAGTTGACCTAATTTTCCTTTTACAGTAACTGTAGTAGCGTTTACATCAACAGTTACACCGGCAGGAATCGAAATTGGATTTTTACCTATTCTTGACATTGTTTAACTGTTTTTTAGTATACGTAACAAATTACTTCTCCACCAACATTTAATTGCTTAGCTTGTTTCCCGGTCATCAAACCTTTTGAAGTTGAAACAATAGCAATTCCTAATCCGTTAAGGATTCTAGGTAGTTTTGCAGCGCCTGCATATTTACGTAAACCTGGTTTACTAATTCTTTGGATATCTTTGATAACCGGCTCCTTAGTATCTTTATCATACTTCAAAGCGATTTTGATGGTACCTTGTACAGTACTGTCATCAAACTTGTAGCTTAAGATATATCCTTGATCGAATAAAATCTTTGTGATTTCTTTTTTCAAATTAGAAGCCGGAATTTCAACCACTTTGTGATTAGCCATCACTGCATTTCTAACTCTCGTAAGATAATCTGCAATTGGATCTGTATACATATTTATTAAAATTCGGCAACGGTTTTCAAAAGGAACTATTCCCTTGAACCTGAAGCCATTAAACTCAATTTTTAAAGCAGATAATTGCACGTTACCGGCAAAAATCCGGCAAATGTACAATTATCTGCTGAAATTCCAACTATTACCAGCTGGCTTTTTTTACTCCCGGGATCAAACCTTGGTTTGCCATTTCACGGAAAGTAACACGTGAAATACCAAATTGTCTCATATATCCTCTTGGTCTACCTGTTAATTTGCAACGATTGTGCATACGAACCGGTGAAGCATTTTTTGGTAATTTTTGTAAGCCTTCATAATCTCCGGCTTCTAATAAAGCCTTTCTTTTTTCAGCATACTTTGCTACCGTATTAGCTCTTTTAACCTCACGGGCTTTCATTGATTCTTTAGCCATGTCTTAATTCTTTTTAAAAGGTAAACCTAATTCAGCCAATAATGACTTTGCTTCTTTATCTGTTTTAGCAGAAGTTACGAAAGTAATATCCAATCCGGAGATCTTGTTTACTTTGTCGATATCAATTTCAGGGAAAATGATTTGCTCAGTTACCCCTAAGTTGTAGTTACCTCTTCCGTCAAAACCTGTAGCTTTGATACCGTTAAAATCTCTTACACGTGGTAAAGAAGATGTAATCAATCTGTCTAAGAACTCATACATTCTTTCTCCTCTAAGGGTTACTTTAGCTCCGATTGGCATGCCTTTTCTCAATTTGAAAGACGCAACATCTTTTTTGGAAATGGTAGCTACTGCTTTTTGACCGGTAACTTTAGTTAACTCTTCTACTGCATAATCCACTAATTTCTTATCAGATACTGCAGCACCAACGCCACGGCTTAAAACGATTTTCTCCAATTTTGGAACTTGCATAACGTTTTTATAACCGAATTCTTCTTTAAGGGCAGCAATTACTCTGTCCTTATATTCTTGTTTAAGTCTAGGTGTATAAGCCATAACTATAATACTTGATTAGATTTTTTTGAAAATCTCACTTTCTTATCTCCTTCTGTTTTGATTCCAACTTTGGTTGCAGTCTTTGATTTTGGATCAATTAAAGCAATGTTTGAAATATGGATAGGAGCTTCTTTTTTCACAATGCCTCCTTGAGGGTTTTTAGCACTTGGCTTAGTGTGTTTAGACACCATATTTACACCTTCAACGATGGCTTTGTTTTTTTCACGGTCAACGCGTAAAACTTTACCTTCAGCCCCTTTGTGGTCACCGGCGATAACTTTTACTACATCTCCTGATTTTATTTTTAGCTTTATCATCTTACTAACGAATTAAAGCACTTCTGGTGCTAATGATACAATTTTCATGAATTGTTTTTCACGAAGTTCTCTTGCAACCGGACCAAAAACACGAGTTCCTCTCATTTCGCCTGCAGCATTCAAAAGAACACATGCATTATCGTCGAAACGAATGTAAGAACCATCAGCTCTTCTCACTTCTTTTTTGGTACGTACAACAACTGCAGTAGAAACAGCACCTTTTTTTACGTTTCCGTTTGGTGTTGCATCTTTAATTGACACTACAATTTTATCTCCAACAGAGGCATAACGACGTTTCGTTCCTCCTAAAACACGGATAGTCAAAACTTCTTTGGCTCCTGTGTTATCTGCTACTTTTAATCTTGATTCCTGTTGTACCATAATTACTTCGCTCTTTCAATGATTTCAACTAATCTCCAACATTTGGTTTTTGATAAAGGTCTGGTTTCCATGATCTTTACAGTATCACCGATGTTACAGTCGTTTTTTTCGTCGTGTGCATGAAACTTTTTAGTTTTTAACACGAACTTACCATATAATGGGTGTTTTACTTTAGTTACTTGTTCTACAACAATGGATTTGTCCATCTTGTTAGAGGTAACCACACCTATTCTTTCTTTTCTTAAATTTCTTTTTTCCATCTTTTCAGCTAGCATACAATTATTGTAACTCTCTTTTAGTTAGCTCAGTTGCTACTCTAGCAACAGCTCTTCTGGCGCTTCTGATTTGAAGCGGATTGGCGATTGGAGAAATAGCATGTGTAGATTTTAAATCCATGTAAGCTTTTCTCAACTCAGTAAGTTTCACTTGCAACTCAGCTGCAGACAGATTGATAATTTCTGATTGTTTCATAATATTTTTTGGATTATGCTTCGAAATCTCTAGCAACTACAAACTTAGTTTTTACTGGAAGTTTTTGAGCTGCTAAACGCAAAGCTTCTTTAGCAACTGATAGTGGAACACCACCTACTTCAAACATGATTTTTCCCGGTTTTACTACAGCTGCCCAATATTCAACAGCTCCTTTTCCTTTACCCATACGAACCTCAAGAGGTTTTTTGGTAATTGGTTTATCCGGGAAAATTTTAATCCATAATTGTCCTTCTCTTTTCATAAAACGAGTTGCAGCGATACGCGCAGCTTCGATTTGACGTGAAGTTAAGAACATTCCGGTTTCATGTACTGATTTAATTCCAAACATTCCATTAGAAAGCTCGTGTCCTCTTTGAGAAACGCCTTTCATTCTACCCTTCTGTACCTTACGGTATTTTGTTCTTTTAGGCTGTAACATTTTTCTTTAGTTTAAAAATTACTTTCTTTTACGAGCTCCTGGTTTTCCGTTTGATTTTCCACCACGTGGAGCATCACCTTTTCCGCCACCTTGTCCGGCTTGTTTTTTGTCCATGCCAACTAATGGAGAAAGATCTCTTTTTCCGTAAACCTCACCTTTCATGATCCATACTTTGATACCCATTCTACCGTAAGTAGTGTGAGCTTCACCCAAAGCGTAATCAATATCGGCTCTGAAAGTTGATAGAGGAATTCTACCTTCTTTGAATTGCTCAGAACGTGCCATTTCAGCTCCGTTCAAACGACCTGAAATCAAAACTTTGATTCCTTCTGCATTCATACGCATTGCTGCAGCGATAGCCATTTTAATAGCTCTTCTGTATGAAATACGGCTCTCAATTTGACGAGCGATACTTGTTGCAACTAAATAAGCATCTAACTCTGGTCTTTTGATTTCAAAGATGTTGATTTGAACCTCTTTGTCAGTAACTTTCTTAAGTTCTTCTTTTAACTTGTCTACCTCTTGACCGCCTTTACCAATGATGATACCTGGACGAGCCGTAGTGATAGTAACGGTTACAAGTTTCAAAGTTCTCTCGATAATTACTTTTGACACACTAGCTTTTGATAAACGAGCGTGGATATACTTTCTGATTTTATAATCTTCGGCGATTTTATCACCGTAATCATTTCCACCATACCAGTTTGAATCCCATCCTCTGATGATACCAAGGCGATTTCCAATTGGATTTGTCTTTTGTCCCATACTGTTTATTAATTACTTTGTGTGTTATCTAATTGTCCTAACACGATTGTTACGTGGTTAGAACGTTTTCTAATTCTGTGTGCTCTTCCTTGTGGAGCCGGACGAAGTCTTTTCAACATCATACCGCCGTCTACACGGATTTCTTTAACAAATAAGCCTGCTTCCGCAACATTACCTTCAGCGTTTTTCTGTTCCCAGTTGTTGATGGCTGATAATAATAGTTTTTCTAATTTGCGTGAAGCTTCTTTCGAGCTAAATCTTAAAATATTTAAAGCTCTTTCCACTTTCTGACCTCTTACCAAGTCTGCTACTAAGCGCATTTTTCTAGGTGAAGTAGGGCAGTTATTCAATTTAGCAAAAGCCAAAGACTTATTAGCCTCTTTTCTTGCATCTGCTGTTTCTCTTTTACGAACTCCCATTTCTTCTTATTTTTTACCTTTATTTTTAGCTCCAGCATGACCTCTAAAAGATCTTGTTGGTGAAAATTCTCCTAATTTATGTCCTACCATGTTCTCAGTTACATAAACCGGAACAAATTGACGACCATTGTGAACTGCGATAGTTTGTCCTACGAAATCGGGAGTAATCATTGAAGCTCTAGACCAAGTCTTAACCACTCCTTTATTACCACCGGCAATATTTTCCTGAACTTTTTTATCTAATTTATAGTGAACAAATGGTCCTTTTTTTAATGAACGTGCCATGTCTATCTAATTATTTCTTTCTGCGTTCTACAATATACTTGTTGCTCGGGTTAACTTTAGAACGAGTTCTGTAACCTTTAGCCGGTAAACCTTTTCTAGAACGTGGGTGACCTCCAGATGAACGTCCTTCACCACCACCCATTGGGTGATCAACAGGGTTCATTGCTACAGCTCTTGTTCTTGGTCTTCTACCTAACCATCTGCTTCTACCTGCCTTACCAGATACAATTAATTGGTGATCTGAGTTAGAAACAGCTCCAATAGTTGCTGAACAAGTCAACAAGATTAATCTTGTTTCACCTGAAGGCATTTTAATAGTAGCATATTTTCCGTCTCTCGCCATTAATTGAGCAAATGTACCTGCAGAACGAGCGATAACCGCTCCTTGTCCAGGGCGTAATTCAATACAAGAAATAACAGTTCCCAAAGGAATTTTGCTCAATGGCAAAGTATTTCCGATTTCAGGAGCTGCCTCTTCACCAGACACAACTGTTTGTCCAACTTGCAATCCGTTTTGAGCAACAACATATGTTTTCTCTCCGTCTGCATACCACAATAATGCGATAAAAGCCGTTCTGTTTGGATCGTACTCGATTGATTTCACTGTAGCAGGAATGCCTACTTTAGTTCTTTTGAAATCGATAATACGATACCTTTGTTTGTGACCACCGCCTGTATAACGCATGGTCATTTTTCCTTGACTATTTCTACCTCCTGAGTTTTTTATCGGTGCTAACAATGAGCGCTCCGGCTTATCAGTTGTAATGGCGTCAAAACCATTCACAACTCTAAAACGCTGACCCGGGGTAATAGGTTTTAATTTTCTAACTGACATTTTCTATTAGATATTATTATAAAAATCTATTGTTTCTCCTTCTTTTACTTGAACAACTGCTTTTTTGTAAGCATTTGTTTTTCCGCTGATCAAACCGCTTTTTGTGTATTTCACAGTTCTGTCAGCTCTATAGTTCATTGTGTTCACATCAACAACAGTAATTCCATAAGCAGCTTCTACAGCTTTCTTAATTTGAACTTTGTTGGCTTTTTTGTCAACAACAAAACCAAAACGATTAAAAACCTCACCTTCTTTGGTGATTTTTTCAGTGATGATAGGTTTAATAATGATACTCATGGCCTGTTATTTACTTAAATTTTCAACAATTCCTTCTAAAGAACCTTCAGACAACACTAAATTATTAGCATTTAAAATAGCGTAAGTGCTTAATTCTGAATTAGTTACAATATTAGAAGCCTTTAAATTGCGTGACGACAAATATACATTTTTATTTAAATCACCCAACACGAACAATGATTTTTTGTTCTCTAATCCTAAAGCTTTCAAAACGTTAATGAAATTTTTGGTGTTTGGTGTTTCAAAATTGAAGTCTTCCACAACTACTAAATTCGATTCTTTTACTTTTAAAGACAAAGCTGATTTACGAGCCAATCTTTTTAAGTTTTTGTTCAATTTGAAAGAGTAGCTTCTTGGTCTTGGACCAAAAACAGTTCCTCCACCTTTAAACAATGGACTCTTTTTAGATCCTGCACGAGCAGTACCTGTACCTTTTTGTTTTTTAATCTTACGAGTACTTCCGGTTACCTCAGCTCTTTCTTTCGATTTGTGAGTCCCTTGTCTTTGATTGGCTAAGTATTGCTTAACATCAAGATATACTGCGTGATTATTTGGCTCAATGCCGAATACTGAATCAGAAAGTTCAACTTTTCTTCCAGTATCTTTTCCGTTGATATCTAAAACTTTTACTTCCATTACTTCTGAATGATTACATAAGAGTTTTTGTGTCCAGGAATAGCACCTTTAACTACAAGTAAGTTCTTTTCAGCAACTACTTTTAAAACTCTAAGATTTTGTACTTTTACATTATCACCTCCCATTCTTCCGGCCATACGCATTCCTTTGAATACACGTGATGGATAAGAAGATGCTCCAACAGATCCCGGCGCTCTTAAACGGTTGTGTTGACCATGTGTAGATTGTCCAACCCCACCAAAACCGTGACGTTTAACAACCCCTTGGAAACCTTTCCCTTTTGATACACCTTGTACATCAACAAATTCTCCTTCGCTGAATACTTCCACAGTGATGTTATCACCTAATTTGTAGTTTTCTTCAAATCCTTGGAATTCAACGACTTTTTTCTTAGCAGAAGTTCCCGCTTTTTTAAAGTGACCTAAATCAGCTTTAGTAGCGTGTTTTTCTGATTTGTCATCGAAACCAAGTTGAAGAGCCTCATACCCGTCAACCTCTTTGGTTCTGACTTGGGTAACGACACAAGGACCAGCTTCGATTACTGTACAAGGAATGTTTTTCCCGTTTTCATCAAAGATGCTTGTCATGCCGATTTTTTTTCCAATTAACCCAGACATATTAAACTTATTTTAAATTACTAATTTTTGAATAGGGCATACTACCCCAATCGAGCGTGCAAAAGTATAATAATTATTTTAGAATGCAAACTATTGATTATCCTTTTTTTAAGATTTTTTTAAACTTCCCACAAAACAGCAAAATTCACTGCAAAACGGTATTGTCGAGTCCAAAAAAAACACATCAAACCCATAAAATAAAAAATCCGCCGGTCACCCGACGGATTTCATTTTTATGCTATACTAAGATCACACTTTGATCTCTACCTCTACACCACTAGGCAATTCAAGCTTCATTAAAGCATCAATTGTTTTTGATGAAGAACTGTAGATATCTAATAATCTTTTGTATGAACTTACTTCAAACTGCTCTCTCGCTTTTTTGTTAACGTGCGGAGAACGCAATACAGTAAATATTTTTTTGTGCGTAGGTAACGGAATTGGACCTGTTACAACAGCACCTGTGCTTTTCACAGTTTTTACGATTTTCTCAGCTGATTTATCCACCAACATGTGATCGTAAGACTTCAATTTTATTCTAATTTTTTGACTCATCTTGATAAAAATTAAGCGTTACCTTTTGCTTTTTTAATTACTTCTTCAGAAATATTAGAAGGAGTTTGTTCGTAGTGAGAGAACTCCATAGTGGATGTTGCTCTACCGGAAGACAATGTTCTTAATGTAGTAACATAACCAAACATTTCTGATAACGGAACGTGTGCTTTAATTGTTTTGGCACCTGCTCTGTCACCCATATCATTTACCTGACCTCTTCTTCTGTTCAAATCTCCAACGATATCTCCCATGTTTTCTTCAGGAGTAATCACTTCGATTTTCATGATTGGCTCAAGAATTACAGCTCCGGCAGCTTTTGCCACTTCTTTGTAACCCATTTTAGCAGCCAACTCAAAAGAAAGCGCATCAGAATCCACCGGGTGGTAAGAACCGTCTAACAAAGTAACTTTCAAACTATCTACTGTATATCCTGCTAAAGGACCTGTTTTCATAGCTTCTCTGAAACCTTTTTCAACAGCCGGAATGTATTCTTTTGGAACGTTTCCACCTTTTACCTCATTAACAAACTGTAACCCTACAAAACCAGCATCAGCAGGCTCTAAACGGAATACAATATCACCAAATTTACCACGTCCACCAGATTGTTTTTTGTAAACTTCTCTGTGTTGAGCAGACTTAGTGAAAGCTTCTTTGTACTCAACTTGAGGCTCACCTTGATTTACCTCAACTTTAAATTCACGCTTCATACGATCCACAAGGATATCTAAGTGCAACTCACCCATTCCCGAGATAATCGTTTGACCCGAAGCCTCGTCAGTTCTTACAGTAAAAGTCGGATCTTCTTCAGCCAATTTAGCCAAAGCCATACCCATTTTATCTACATCCGCTTTAGTTTTTGGTTCGATAGCGATACCAATTACCGGATCAGGGAATTTCATCGATTCAAGAATAATTGGGTGTTTTTCATCACACATGGTGTCACCGGTCTTGATATCTTTGAATCCAACTGCTGCTCCAATATCTCCAGCTTCGATGTATTCAATTGGATTTTGCTTGTTAGCGTGCATTTGGTAAATACGAGAGATACGCTCTTTTTGACCTGAACGTGTATTCAAGATGTATGAACCTGCATCTAAGCGCCCTGAATAAGCACGGAAGAAAGCCAAACGACCTACATAAGGATCGGTAGCAATTTTAAATGCCAAAGCCGCAAATGGCTCTTTTACGTCAGGACGACGAATAATTTTGGTTTGATCTTCTTCTAACAAATCAGCATCATCAGGATGAATTCCTTCGATTCCTTCTTTGTCTAACGGAGAAGGCAAATATTTACAAACAGCATCCAACATAAATTGAACACCTTTATTTTTGAAAGACGAACCGGCAATCATAGGAATAATAGCCATATCGATAGTAGCCGCTCTCAAAGCATTGTTGATTTCTTCTTCAGTGATAGAGTTTTCATCTTCCATGTATTTGTCAAGAAGATTTTCATCATACTCCGCTACCGCTTCGATCAAGATTGAACGATAAGCTTTCACTTCGTCAACCATATCAGCAGGAATATCAACAATATCAAAGGTAGCTCCTTGCGTAGCATCATGCCATACAATAGCTTGATTTTTCACTAAATCAACTACACCTTTAAAATCTGCTTCATCACCGATTGGCAAAGTAATCGCAACAGCATTTGATTTTAACATGTCACGAACTTGTTGACAAACATTCAAGAAGTTAGCCCCTTGACGATCCATTTTGTTCACGAATCCCATACGAGGAACTCTATATTGATCAGCTAATCTCCAGTTAGTTTCTGATTGAGGCTCAACACCGTCAACTGCCGAAAACAAAAACACCAATCCATCTAATACACGCAAAGAACGGTTTACCTCAACGGTAAAATCAACGTGTCCCGGAGTATCAATAATATTAAAGTGATAAGGTTTTGATTCAGGCGTTAATTTTCCTTGAACTGTTGGGAAATTCCACTCACAAGTAGTAGCTGCCGAAGTAATGGTAATACCTCTTTCTTGCTCTTGTGCCATCCAGTCCATTGTTGCAGCTCCATCGTGAACCTCACCTATCTTATGTGACTTTCCGGTGTAGAATAAAATACGCTCAGTAGTAGTGGTTTTTCCAGCATCAATGTGAGCTGCAATACCTATATTTCTTGTAAATTTTAAATCTCTAGCCATTTCTTAAATATTAAAATCTGAAGTGAGAGAACGCTTTGTTTGCTTCTGCCATTTTGTGAGTATCCATTCTCTTTTTAACAGCAGCACCTTCTTCTTTAGCCGCAGCTAAGATTTCAGAAGCTAATTTAGCAGCCATTGACTTTTCATTTCTTTTGCGAGCATAAAGGATCATCCATTTCATCGCCATTGAAATTTTTCTGTCAGGTCTGATTTGCATTGGAATTTGGAAAGTAGCTCCTCCAACACGGCGAGAACGAACCTCTACGTGCGGCATTACATTAGTCAATGCATCTTTCCAAACTTCTAATGAAGTTTTCTCATCATTGTTCTTTTTAGTTTCTACGATATCAATAGCATCGTAAAATACTTTGAAAGCTGTTGATTTCTTACCGTCCCACATTAAGTTGTTCACAAAACGCGTAACCAATTGGTCATTAAACCTTGGATCCGGTAAAAGAGGTCTTTTTTTGGCCTGTCTTTTTCTCATGTCTTTTCTTTAAAAGTTTTTAAAATTACTTTTTAGCTTCTTTTGGGCGTTTAGCACCGTACTTAGATCTTCTTTGTGTTCTTCCTGCTACACCTGAGGTATCAAGCGCACCACGCACAATGTGGTATCTAACTCCCGGTAAATCTTTTACCCTTCCGCCTCTCACTAATACTATCGAGTGCTCTTGTAAATTGTGTCCTTCTCCAGGGATGTAAGCATTCACTTCATTCCCGTTAGTCAAACGTACACGCGCTACTTTACGCATCGCAGAGTTTGGCTTTTTAGGAGTAGTAGTGTAAACACGCGTACAAACACCTCTTCTTTGAGGACAAGAATCTAAAGCAACCGATTTACTCTTCTTAGTGATTTGAGTTCTTCCTGTTCTTACTAATTGTTGAATTGTTGGCATAATTAAATACTAAAATTTCTTTATTTATTAAAATCCCGCTTTTTTAGGGGTTGCAAATGTAGTAATTATTTTTATTGAAACAAATCATAATTAATTAATTTTCAAACAGATTCTTTTTAGATTCTATTTGCCGCAATAAAAAGAGAATTTTTCCGTTATTTTGAAGCAAAGTCATACCGATTGAAAAAAAAAACTTTTCTTCTGTTCTTGTTAGTCATTTGCGGAAACATTTCTGCACAAAACACCTATTTGAAAATCTCAGGTCAAAACGATACAGAAAGTAAAATCATTGACAGCATTGGCTATGAAAAAAAGCATAAAAACCTTAAATCAATCAGCGATGAAAATGTTTTGTTTTTAGAAAAACTAAACAGAAATGGTTACTTAGACAGTAAAATCATCGAAAAAGTCAAGCTAAATGACTCTGTTTTCATATTCAAATACAGTCTTGAAAAAAGAATAAAATATGCACGCATATATATAGGTGTAAATTTTCAGGAATTTTTACCTGAGAATCACACCCTCAAAAACGACTCGGTTTTTATCTCATTCAACGAAATAACTTATTTATTATCAACCATTGTAAAAAAATTAGAAAGCAAAGGCTACGCAATGGCCAACACAAAGCTTTCTCAGATTGAAAAGAAAGAAGATTTCATTTCGGCAGTATTAACTTTAGACAAAGAACGAAAAAGGAATATTAACGACATCGTGATTAACGGCTACCCTAAATTTCCGGAAGGCCATAAAAAGAACATGTTGCGTTTGTACAAAAACAAAACCTTTAACCAAAATGGCTTGGATAAAATTTATACCGACTTTGAAAAATACCGCTTTGTAAAACAACAGAAATATCCCGAAATATTATTCACCAAAGATTCGACCAAAATCTATGTGTATTTAGAAAAAGCCAAACCTAATTCATTCGACGGCTATCTTGGATTTACCAATGACGACAATGAAAAATTAGTAGTGAGCGGCTATTTGGATTTAACACTCAACAACATTTTAAATTCGGGAGAAAAAATTGCTTTGTATTGGAAAAGTGACGGACAAGATCAAAAAACCTTCAATCTTGGCTTAGAACTTCCTTATTTGTTTAAAAGCCCACTGGGACTTAAAGCAGAATTAAATATTTTCAAACAAGACAGCACCTTTCAAAATACAAGAACAAATTTAGAACTCGGATATTACTTCAATTACAATACCCGAGTTTACTTAGGCTATCAATCTACCGAATCAAGTGACATCCAAAATGTAAATTCAGCTTCAATCAACGACTTCGAGAGCTCATTCATTACGTCATCATTGGAGCTTGCAAACTTTACCAATTCCGATTTTTTATTTCCAGAAAAAACCAACATTAACCTCAAAATAGGAACAGGAAAAAGAAACGCTAATTCCGGCAATGAAAACCAATTTTTTATCAACTTATCCGCCAAACACAATTTTTATCTTAATTCGAAAAACATCATCCATTTTAAAACTCAAAATTTTTACCTGAAAAGCAACCAATACATCACTAACGAACTCCATCGATTTGGCGGTATTAATTCATTTCGCGGGTTTAACGAAAACAGCCTTCAAGCCAACACACTAACCTCTTTACTTTCGGAATACCGCTATCTGGCCACTCCCAACTTATACATTCATACCATACTTGACTATGGTTATTTTAACGACAACACCACCAACACAAAGGAAAATCTTTTAGGTCTTGGATTAGGCTTCGGACTATTAACCAAGAATGGTCTTTTTAACATTATTTACGCCAACGGCAGCACCAAAAACCAAGACGCAAAACTATCAAATTCGATAGTTCACATTAGCTTCAAAGCTAATTTTTAAATAGTTAAAAAATTAAGAATAATAATTAACATTTCATTAGGATTTTTAAGATTTATTTAAGACTTTTGGTTAACTAATTATAACCAAATTAAATAATGAAAACAAAGTTAAATGGATTCTTGACGCTTTTTATAGCGTTATTGGTGCAGATTTCTTTTGCACAAGAAAGGATTGTTACTGGTGTTGTTACGGATAACAGCGGTATGCCTATTCCGGGAGTTAATGTTCTTGTTAAAGGAACAAAAATGGGGACTCAAACCGATTTTGACGGTAAGTTCAGCATTAGTGCCACTCCAACACAAACATTAGTCTTTAATTTCGTTGGTATGAGATCACAAGAAATTGTTGCATCTTCTACAACAATCAACGTAAAAATGAAAGATGATGCTGTTGAATTGGAAGGTGTTGTTGTAACAGCTTTAGGAATTAAGAGAGAGAAGAAAGCTTTGGGGTACGCGGCAACAACAATTGGCAAAGAGCAAATCACCAATGTTACCACTAACAACCCTTTAGAATCGTTATCCGGAAAAATTGCGGGGGTTGACATTTCTGCACCTAATCAACCGGGAGCATCTACGAAAGTTATTGTCAGAGGGATTGGTTCCATCACCGGAACAAACCAACCTTTGTATGTTGTTGACGGAACTCCTTTAAACAACACTTTCAATGGTTCTACCAGTACAACAAGATCTTTTGATGTTGGTACAGGTATAAATGATTTGGACCCTAACAGCATTGAAAATATCACTTTCTTGAAAGGCGCAGCTGCAACTGCATTATACGGTTCAAGAGCCTCAAGAGGTGCCATCATTATCACTACGAAGAAAGGGAAAAACCAATCTAAGATAAATGTTGATTATGTAACCACTGTAGAGATGAGTGAAATTGCTAAAGTTCCAAATTTTCAAAACCAATTTGGTCAAGGATGGAATGGTCAAGGTTACTCTGCTCTACCCTCAGGTGCCGGACCAAGTAATGAAAATGGTTCATGGGGTCCTTTATTTAATGGCGAAATAAGACCATGGGGAACGGTTTATAACAACTCTCAACAAATCAAGCCTTATGTTGCATTAAAAGACAACTACAAAGATTTTTTTGACACGGGCTTGATGCATACAAATTCAGTTATTGTGAGTGGTGGTAGTGATTTCTCTGATTTTTCTTTCGGCTTTACAAACTCTAACAACAACGGTATTATCCCAACGGAATCAGACGCCTTGGTTAAGAGAGCATTTACTTTTAATGGTGGTTTAAAGAATGACAAAGGAGCTATCAGAGCAAGTATTAACTACACTAACCGAGAACAAAATGCTGTAAACACAGGTCAAGGTGATGAAGCAGGGGAAGGATCTACGTTAATTCAAGAAATGCTACAAATTCCTAGAGATATAAGCATTGTCGACTTAGCGGATTACACCAACAATCCATTCAACAACAACAGTTATTATTTTACACCTTACGCAGGAAATCCATATTGGACATTAAATGAAAATTCAACTAAAATAATTGGCCACAATTTATTTGGGAACATTAACTTTTTCAAGAAAATAAATAATGAATTCTCTGCAACTTGGCAAGTAAGTGGTAATTACCGTAACGAAAGCCTAAAAAGCTACGGTGCTATTGTAAATTATACAGAAGGGTCACCACAAGATTTAGCAGGCACAATCCCTGTGGTTGGTGGAGTTACTGAGGGAAGATTTACAAATACTGAGTTTGATACTTTCTTCAACTTAAATTATGAAAAATCTTTGAGTGACAGTTTTAGGTTAAACTTGTTATTAGGTTATAACTACAATCAAAGGGAATCCAACACCCTTCAAGCTGCTGTTACAGGTTTGGATGTACCAAACTACTACGAGTTAGTAAATAGTGCTAACAGACCAGTAATCAACCAGAACGACATCATGAGAAGAACCATGGGTATCTATGGTCAAGCTGAGTTGTCTTACAAAGAAAAATTATTTTTAACATTAAGTGGAAGAAATGATAAATCATCAACACTTCCTAGTGCTAACAACTCTTATTTTTATCCTGCTGCTTCACTAAGTGGTGTTGTTATTGATAAAGGAACCAACTATTTAAAATTGCGTGCCGCTGTATCACAAGTAGCTGGTGACACCAACCCATACTTAACAGAATCTTCATTAGTTACCGGTAATGCTGCAGCAAACTTTGGCATTATTGCTTCTCCACTTGGTGGTGTAAACTATTACGAATTAGGTGGAGTCTTAGGAAACATTAATCTTAAACCGGAGATGACAACTGAGTTTGAATTTGGTGTCGAAGGTAGCCTTTTTAGTAAAAAAATAACCTTTGACGCTTCATATTACAACAGAAAAACGGATGACCTTATTGTATCTGTTCCTCTTGACCCGTCAACCGGATATACTACACAAGCCACTAACATCGGAACAGTGGTAAACAAAGGGGTAGAATTAACTTTAGGTTTTACGCCTATCAAAAACGATAACTTTTCTTGGAATGTAAATTATACATTTGCAAAGAACAACAATGAGGTAACTGAAATCAACAATGGATCAAGAATCGACATTACCAGTGCTTACGGGATAACTTTTTCTGCTGAAGAAGGGAGACCAATCGGCTCATTCTATGCTAGAGTTCCTGTGGTAAACAGTGATGGTCAATATGTAGTAAACCCTGATACAGGATATTACGTAGTTACTGATGAGGAGCAATACATCGGCGATGGTCAAAGAGATTTTATTATGGGGCTTCAAAATAGCTTACGCTACAAAAACTTCATTTTGAATTTTGCCTTTGATTGGAAACAAGGTGGTGAAATGTATTCATATACCAAAAGATTATCAGGGTTCGTTGGTAATGGAATTGAAACCACTTATAACGATAGAAATCCATTTATCATTCCTAACTCTGTCGTTGATAATGGTGATGGAACCTATTCTGAAAACACCACACCAATTAGTTTTGAGAACGTAACTAACTATTGGGGTAATACTACAAACAATCCAGGTATTGAAAAAGACCACTTAATCGACAAAACATTTATCCGTTTAAGGGATATAAGTTTATATTACAACCTTAATGACCGTTTTGTAAAAAAACTTGGTCTTACTAAGTTTACGATAGGCGTTTACGGAAGAAATTTGTTCTTATGGACTCCTAAAGACAACCCATATGTAGATCCGGAATCAACCAGTTATGGTAATGATTTATTGAGTGAGTTCGGAGAGTTTGGAACCAATCCTTCTCAAAGAAACTATGGTGGAACAATTAAAATATCATTCTAAAAATAGAATTATGAAAAAAATTTTTATAACATTAGCTTCAGTTGCTTTATTATTTTCATGTAGTGATGATGACTTTGATATCAACAGAGATCCGGATAATTTAGACCCTAACAGTATCTCAATGTCAGTTCAGTTACCAGCAGGATTAGTTGGTGTAGCTGGGGCTCAAGGATCATATTACGCCTTAATTGGCGGGTTTTGGTCACAGTATTGGACGCAAAGCAACGCTTCCAACCAATACAAAGAAATTGACGATTATTCAATAGGTACGAATGACTATACGGCCGGATGGGCAGCAATGTATGATGCATTAGGCGATATTAGAAATGTAAAAAGATTGGCCGAAGAACAAGAAAACTGGAACTATTATTTGATAGCAACCACTATGGAAGTTCATGCTTCTCAAATCATGGTCGATTTGTACGATCAGATTCCTTACACTGAAGCTAACAACAGAAATATTCTGACACCTCATTTCGAAACAGGTGAAGAAGTTTATGCACTTATGATTGCCGATTTAAAAGAAGCATTGGCAAAAGATTTCTCCGCTTCAGGTGCTGGACCAGCTTCAGACGATTTTGTTTTTAGTGGAAATATGGCTAACTGGAAAGGATTTGCTAATTCTTTATTATTGAAACTTTACTTAAGACAAACTGAAGTTAATGCCAGTGCTGCTCAACAAGGAATTACAGAATTATTAAACTCTGGTGTTTCATTTTTGGATGCGGATGCAGCAATCACTCAGTTTGAAGATGCCCCAGACAGAAGTAATCCACTTTATGAAAGCGACAGAAGACAGTTGAATACAGCTACAAATTTAAGAGCTAGTACAACACTTTTTTCCTTATTTACTGATAATTCAGACCCTAGAAAACCATTCTATTATAATACTGGTATTTCTTTAAATCAAGGAGATTTTAATAATTCAGCTGTAGCACCTGCTTCAGTTTCTGTTGTCCGCTTAGAACCTACTACCGCAGTATATTTTATGAGCAGAGAAGAAAGCTTATTCTTGCAAGCCGAAGCCTTAGAGAGGTATGCAGGAGGTGCAGGAGCCAAAGAAAAATATGACGATGGTGTTATCGAAGCTTTCAGTAAGTATGGGTTGAATGGAAATTCATTTGTTGCAGCGGGTGGTGTATATGAGTATCCTAACACAGGAACTTTTGCCAACAAACTGAAATCAATTATTACACAAAAATGGATTGCTGGTTTCCCCGGCAATGGTTTTGAATCATTCTTTGAACAAAATAGAACAGGTTATCCAAGTATCTCTGCCGTTCCGCAATCAAATGCAGCGTATGTGTCCGGAGAGTTGTCTTATTCAGTAACAGGTACTACGGGTGGTGCTTTCCCAAAAAGACTGGTATTTCCGAGTACCGTAGCTACCAGAAACCCAAACACACCTAGTTTAGTACTTATCACAGTCCCGGTTTGGTGGGATGTTAATTAAAAAATAGTTATGAAAAAAGTAATTTTAAGCTTATTATTCATCAGCACTTTTCTAGTGTCTTGTGATGAGAATTCAACTGCCGATGTATCTAAAGTAACCAATTATCCAGAGTTTACTTTATTGGGAGATGAAATTGTTTATGTTCAGAAAGGATCTGCTTACACAGATGCCGGTGTAATTGTAACTGAAGGCGGTGTTGAAATACCTTATCAAACAACCATAGTTGGTGACTTTAGAGGTGGAACAACTATTGATACAGACGTTGTTGATATCTATCGTGTTATTTATTCAGCTCAAAATCAGGACGGTTTTTCGGGATCTGTTGCAAGAACTGTAATTGTTTACGAAGATAGTGACTTAACCACAAGTATTGCTGGTTTATACAAATCTACAGTAGTTCGAAATGGCGTTGCCTCTGCCCAATACACCAATATGGAATATGTATTGGTTTGGAAAAATACAAATGGCACTTATAGCATGTCTGACGGTATTGGTGGTTATTATGCCATAGGAAGAGCATACGGTGTTGGCTATGCAGCCGGACCGGTAACAATTACGGCTAATGATATCTCAACTAACAGCTATGCTCCAATTCCAAGTTTTGGCGTTGGCGCTTTTGGCGGTACTGCAGTAATGAGTGGTCTTACAGCCAATCCAAGTGCTAATACTTTATCTTTTTCAACTGAATGGGATGCTGGGTATACGTTTGTGGTAACTATGACTAAAGTTGTATTATAAATTAAAAAATGAAAAAAATGAAAATTTTGAAAAATAGTCTAATAGTTAGTTTATTTCTGTCATTAACACTTGTTTCCTGTGACGAGGGAGGTGATCCAAGTCCTGGCGGAACAGCTACCGAAAAATTTGCCGGAGACTGGCACATCATAGCTTTTGAACCGGACGGCCAAACACCTGCTTTTGGAGGTGATTACAACTTATTTTCCACCTACAACGCATCATCAAACGATGAAAATTTCTGGATTGATGATCACGACAGTTGGATGGAAATCAAAACCAAAGTTCAAGCAACAGATTTCAGAAACTTAACCTTTTCCGGTCAACCTAACTCTCCTGAACTTTACACGGGCGGTACGGTTACGGTAACTAACGGTAAAATCTTAAAAGCTGCAGCGCAATCCTTTGGCGGACACGTGGTAGACAGTATCTACTTTGAAGCTGAATTCGATTGGGATCCGGGAACTGTTTACAAGTTTGCCGGTCACAAAAGAACCGGTTTCTTGGAAGATGAATTACCTTAATGTCTATCTGATATAGAATCTAAAACCACCAGTTTTCACTGGTGGTTTTTTTATATCTTTGCGCCATGGAAAAAGAAAATCAAATCTTCGGAATCAGAGCCATTATAGAAGCCGTAAACGCCGGTAAGGAAATCGATAAAGTCTTTATTCAAACCGATGCGCAAGGCGAATTGATGCAAGAACTGCTCAAAACCCTGAAAAAAAACAGCATCAATTTCTCATACGTTCCCGTAGAAAAACTCAATCGTTTAACCGCTAATAACCACCAAGGTGCAGTGGCTACCATTGCCCCTATTTCCTTCGTTAATTTGGAAACCTTAGTAGACAGCGTTGTGGAAAGCGGCAAAACACCTTTATTCTTAATCCTCGACCAACTCAGTGATGCCCGAAATTTCGGTGCCATTATCAGAACTGCCGAATGTACAGGCGTTGACGGTATTATAGTGCAAAAAACCGGTTCTGCTCCCGTAAACGGTGACACCGTAAAAACCTCTGCCGGAGCCGTTTTCAATGTGCCGATTTGCAAAGTTGATCACATCAAAGACGCCATTTTTTACCTGCAAGGCAGTGGCATCAAAACCGTAGCCGCCACCGAAAAAACCGAAGACAGCCTATACAGTCTAAACCTCAACGAACCCGTTGCCATCATCATGGGTAGCGAAGACCGCGGCATCAACCCATCAGTGTTGAAAATAGTAGATGAAAAAGCCAAATTGCCTATGTTCGGCACTATCGGTTCCTTAAATGTTTCTGTAGCCTGCGGTGCGTTTCTTTACGAAACAGTTCGCCAAAGACAATAATCACCTCTCTTATATTTAATATTAAAAGCGAAAGGCTCGGGATTTATCCCAAATCCTTGTTCCCGCTTTACACGCTACATGGTAGCTGCTCCAATCGGGGCTAAAGAGCTATCTATTCGGCTAACTTGTCATCGTCTGTCGCTGCTTTGTAGGTGTAAACATAATTTACTGTAGTTGCAGGAGTTTCTTCTTCAATTTCCTCAGTTTCTGGCGTATTGACAAAGTTGCCGTTCTCATCAAAATGCTTCATAAACATATCGTCTTCCGGGTTAAAATCGGGTTTCTCCCATTCATATTGGATGGCTTTTTTATAATCGGGGGTTTTAAAAATAGCTGCAAAAACAAAACCGGTTAAGAATCCGGCCAAATGGCCTTCCCAGGAAATTTGTCGGTCAACCTCAGGAAATACATACCAGATCATGCCGCCGTACAACATCACCACCGTAAGCGATAACGCCATGAGTCGGTAATACTGTGTCATCATCCCTTTAAAGAAAATAAAAGACACCAACACATAAATCAAACCGCTGGCACCAATGTGATAGGATTCGCGCCCAATAACCCAAGTGATCAATCCGGAAAACACAATTCCGTAAACCAACACCTTGAGTGAGATATCGCGGTAAAAATAAATCAGCGCCGCTGTTAAAATAAACAACGGAAACGTATTGTTGGCTATGTGATTCAAATCGCCGTGCAAAAACGGACTCAAAACTACGCCTTGCAAGCCTTCCAAAGTTCGGGGATAAATACCGTGTGAGGTCCAATCCAAATTAAATCGATCTTCCGCTAAAAAAACGCTCCAAATAACCAACACGAGAAAAACCGGCACTATCCAAACCGAAGGCGTAAATTTAAAATGATGCTGATCGTTCATAGGTTTAAAATAACTTCTTTGACTTGTCAAAAACACCGCCAAGATAAAAATAGTGCTAAATTGTCAGTTTACGGTATTTTTTAAAAAGTTTAAAAGAAGCCTTTCGTTTGTGTTTAGCCCCGATGGGAGAAGTTATCCCCGATACTTCGGGATAACTCGGACAGCGGGAACACGATTTAAAAAATGCCCGAACGTTTGGCTCCTAAACTTCATAAAAATTGTATTTTTACCGCATGGAAGCACCTTTGGCAGAACGCATCAGACCGCAGCGATTGGAAGACTACATCAGTCAGTTACACTTGGTAGGCGAAAACGGTTCGTTAACCCAGCAAATTGCTCGCGGCGTTATTCCGTCGATGATTTTTTGGGGTTCACCGGGCACGGGCAAAACCACTTTGGCGCAGATTATTGCCAAGCAAAGCAACCGTCCGTTTTACGAGTTGAGCGCCATTAACAGCGGGGTGAAAGACATCCGCGACGTGATTGAAAAAGCGAAACAAAGCGGCGGCTTATTTACCGCCAAAAACCCGATTTTGTTCATAGACGAGATCCATCGTTTTAGCAAATCACAACAAGATTCTTTATTGGCAGCAGTGGAAAAAGGTTGGGTAACGCTCATAGGTGCTACGACTGAAAACCCAAGTTTTGAGGTGATTCCCGCTTTGTTGTCACGTTGTCAGGTGTATATTTTGAATCCGTTTTCCAAGGAAGACTTATTGGCTTTGTTGCACCGCGCGATGAAGGAAGACAAAATCATTTCCGCTAAAAAAATCAAATTAAAAGAAACCGAAGCCTTACTGCGACTTTCGGGCGGAGACGGACGCAAACTATTGAATATTTTTGAACTCGTGGTTAACGCCAGCCCTGAAGGTCAAATTACAATTACCAACGACAAAGTATTGGAATTGGTGCAGCAAAACACCGTATTGTATGACAAAACCGGAGAACAACATTACGACATTGTTTCGGCTTTTATCAAATCCATCCGCGGTAGTGACCCGAATGGCGCTGTTTATTGGCTGGCGCGCATGATTGAAGGTGGCGAAGATGTGAAATTCATCGCCCGCAGAATGTTGATTTTATCCAGTGAAGATATCGGCAATGCCAATCCCACGGCTTTTATCATGGCCAACAATACCTTCCAAGCCGTTTCCACCATTGGCTATCCGGAGAGCCGAATTATACTGAGCCAGTGTGCGATTTACTTAGCCACATCGCCCAAAAGCAATGCAAGTTACATGGCTATAGGCGAAGCGCAAGCTTTGGTGAAACAAACCGGCGATTTATCGGTACCGATTCATTTGCGCAACGCACCTACTAAACTAATGAAGGAATTGGGTTATGGCGAAGAATACCAATATTCGCACAACTATGCCAACAATTTTTCGGAACAGGAATATTTACCTGATGAAATCAGGAATACAGATTTCTACAAACCGGGAAATAATGCTCGAGAAAACGAAATGCGTACCTTTTTGAAAAATCGTTGGAAAGATAAGTACGGGTATTAGTTTTGGTTTTTAAAACTTCAAATTAATCGGTTCTGACACCAAATTTCCGTTATTGTAATATTCAAACACCCATTGTCCGTCTTTGAGTAATACGGTTCCGTTTACCCCATTTTTATCGGCCATAAACACATTCTTTTGGGAAGTGTTGTACAAACGCATGATTACTTTGGGCTCATTGTCAACCACTTGATAACCGTTAGCAGTTGGTTGGGCAAAAAAGAAAACATTGTTATTCGGTTTTGATTCGATTTTATTGTCAACCACTCTTACAACCGACTTTTCGTTTGTGTTTGGAATGGCAACTGCTTCTGTCTTGGTTTCGGAAACCCTAACAACTGGTTTTTCAACTGTTGTTGGTTGAAATGGCAATGATTTGCCTTCATACTTATAGTTCAAAGTTTCAAACGACTTGGCTGCAGCTCTCAAGGCTTGATTATACGCTATAGAATATTGTTTCTCGCGACTGGTTCCAAGTTCGGTTTGGTAAACAATATTGCCTTTGCAATCCTTTAAAGCCACTCTGACTTTGGTAACCATGATACCGCTTTCATTGATTAGATCAGCCGTTAAAAAATCACAGCGATTAACCGTATCATCTGCAAAAGATTCATCACTGAAATACGCTTTGAAACCATATTTTTGAAGCAACAACTTTACAGCAGTATTTAGCCCAAACCGGTCATCTGATTTAAAACTGTCAAACTTTTTGGGTACAATTACGTATTGGTAATTATTAACTCCCTGAGAGTAAGACATAAAAGACACAAACAGTAACAAGAGTGCTATTTTTTTCATTACAATATTTTTTTTAATTCTGTTAGATGGTTAATTTTTTTAAAGGTTGCTCCAAAATGGGTGTTTTTTTCATCAAACAAAATGGCTTCCATTCCGAAATCTATGGCACCGCGAACATCCGCATCAATACAATCGCCTATCATTAAGGCATTTTCTTTTTCAACTTTAGCCAAAGATAACGCAAATTCGAATATGTTACGGTGTGGTTTTTTTACGCCGGCCATTTCCGAATTGGTTACGGTTTTAAAATAACCCTCTAAACCGGAATTGGCAATTTTTTTATATTGTACTTCGGCAAAACCATTGGTAATGATGTGTAAATTGTATTTGGGCAACAAATAGTCTAACACTTCCAAAGCCCCTTCGAAAAGCTGGTTGTTCTCCGGTAAAAAAGCAATGTAATCATGGGCAATTTTATCGATGTCTTCATCAGAGATTTCGTATTGCAATGCATCAAAAGACTGTTTCAATCGTTGGTAACGCAATTCTTCGTGCGTCATTTTATCCACTTGATACAATTTCCAACAAGCCTGATTGATAGGCGCATAAACTGCTACAAACTGATGGGTATCAATAGTAGGATGTTGTTCTTTAAATATCTTATCAAAAGCCAAAACCGAATTGGCGTCAAAATCCCAAAGCGTATGATCGAGATCAAAAAAAATATCAGTGATGTGTTTCATGTTAAAAAATGCCTTCGTCCTGAAAGCTCAAATAACCTTTTTCGGTGATGATAATATGGTCGAGTACTTTAATATCCAATTGTTCTCCGGCAAATTTAAGCTTTTTAGTGATTTCTTTGTCGGCTTCACTCGCCACAAGTTTACCGGAAGGATGATTGTGACTTAAAATAATAGAAGTTGCATTGTTTTCCAGCGCCAATTTAAAAATCAGGCGAACATCTACTACAGTCCCGGTAATACCGCCTTTGGAAAGTTGTGCTTTGTGAATCACCTTGTTGGCATTATTCAAATAAAGGACCCAAAATTCTTCGTGTAACAAATCGCCTATAATGGGTTGCATGATTTCGAAAACGGCTTTGGATGAAGTGATTTTGAAAAAATCGGGAAGCGCTTGCTCTCTGCGCCTTTTCCCCAACTCTAAAGCTGCAGCAATTGTAACCGCTTTGGCTTCTCCAACGCCTTTGAATGTCATGAGCTGATTGAGCGATAATTTGCCCAACGCATTCAAATTGTTGTTAACGCTTTTCAGTATTCGTTTGCTTAGGGAAACTGCGCTTTCATTCCGACTACCGGAGCCGATAAGTATGGCTATTAATTCGGCATCACTTAAAACCGATTTCCCTTTTAGCATCAGTTTTTCGCGTGGCTTATCGTCTTCTGACCAATGTTTTATAGAAAAATTTTGTTCCATGGCACATACTAAAAAGAAAGAAATATCGTTAGTTCTTGAAACCTTAAAAGTATGAAAACATTTTATTTTTCGCTAACTTTACTTACATTTTTAACTTGTAGTCAAAAAGAGATTGAGCAAAATAACGCTGAACCGTTGCTTGAAAACACATTTGAGAACCGCCTTTCCGAAGCGGCGCTTTCCATAATTGATGAGGAAGTAGTTTACACGCCTGATTATGTTGCGATAAAATATCCCAATGGAGATGTTCCGACCAAAACCGGCGTTTGTACCGATGTGGTTATTCGCGCCTACCGCAAGTTGGGTATTGATTTGCAAAAAGAAGTCCATGAAGATTTGAAGGCCAACTTTACCAAATACCCTAATTTGAAAAAATGGGGTTTGAAAAAACCTGACACCAATATCGATCACAGAAGAGTTCCGAATTTAGAAGTTTTTTTCAGTAGAAAAGGGCAAAAATTGGCCGTTACCCAAAATCCGGCAGATTATAAAACCGGAGAAATTGTTACTTGGTTGATTAACGGCAAACTGCCGCATATTGGCATCGTCACGCACAAAAAATCGGCTAATGGTCATCCGATGATAGTACACAATGTGGGCAACGGACAGGTATTAGAGGATTGTTTGTTTAGCTATGAGCTCGTTGGGCATTTTAAATACCGAAAATAGTCTTCAAATTAAAGAATCAGCTTTTTAACTTCATCAAAATTCAATCCACCGTAATTACCGGAACTCATCAATAATAAGGCAGAGTTATTTAAATCGTAGTGGAATAAAAAGTCTTTGAACGCTGTTGGATTCGTGTAGATAATTAAATCATTTCGTTTGAAAGACTGCGCAATTTGATCGTAAGTCACTTCTTCCAATTGTTTGATTTTGACCGCATCGGGCGAATAAAAAACCACGGCCACATCGGCTGCATTTAAAGCGCCTTCGTATTCTTTGAGAAATTCAGCATTCAAACTGCTGTACGTATGTAATTCAAGGCAAGCTACTAACTTTCTGTCGGGATATTGGGCTTTAACTGCTTTGGTAGTAGCCGAAACTTTACTGGGTGAATGCGCGAAATCTTTATAGGCCACTTTTCCTTTTCCTTCGGCTATTTTTTCCAATCGTTTGCTGGCGCCTTTAAAGCTGGCAATGGCTTCATAGAAATCAGCTTCATCCACACCCATGTTTTGGCAAATCCATTTGGCTCCGGCTAAGTTGTTTAGGTTGTGTGCGCCAAAGACTTCGATTGGCATCGGACCTTCAGGCGTGTCTAACAAAGTAACACCGTCTTTCACAGTATAGCTTGGTGTTTGGTAGGGAATTCGACGAATGGTATTGGTAGATTCTTCGGCAACTTTTTTTACCGTAGCATCTTCTTCGTTGTAAACCAAAATCCCTCCTTTGGTGATTTGATTGACAAAAATTTCAAACTGTTCGACATAATTTTCAAAGGTTGGAAACACATTAATATGATCCCAAGCAATGCCGGACAATAAAGCGATATTGGGTTGGTACAAATGAAACTTAGGTCTTCTGTCTATGGGAGACGATAAGTATTCATCGCCCTCTAAAACGATAAAATCATTATCATGTGTAAGATGCACCATGGTGTCAAATCCCTCTAATTGGGCACCAACCATATAATCTACCTCAATATTGTGGTAATGCATCACGTGTAGAATCATTGAAGTAATAGTGGTTTTCCCGTGTGAACCACCTATGACTACTCGGGTTTTATTTTTAGATTGTTCGTATAAAAACTCAGGATAAGAATAAATTTTTAGTCCTAATGCTTGTGCTCTTAACAATTCAGGATTATCGGCTTTGGCATGCATCCCGAGAATAACTGCTTCAATATCGGCTGTAATCCTTTCGGGAAACCAACCCATTTCTGGAGGAAGCAAGCCTTTTTTGTCCAATCGGGATTTGGAAGGTTCAAAAATGGCATCATCACTTCCGGTTACTTGATATCCTTTTTCGTGTAAGGCCAAGGCAAGATTGTGCATGGCTGCACCGCCAATGGCAATAAAATGTGTTCGCATGAGATTAAGGCTTGTTTTTTTCTTTGTATGTTTCTAAAAGCTCTTTGGCTTTTTCGGGTTGTTTCATTTTATTTTTGTACAAATTGGCCAATTTTTGATAGGTTGTTTTGGAACCACCAACTGCTATGGCTTTCAAGTAAAATTTTTCGGCTTCCTTATACCGGTCAAAATACTCGGCTATTCTTCCTTGAGCCAAATAACCATCAACAGGAGATATTTTGAGCAACTCGGCGGCATATTTTTGGGCTTTTTTTTCGCTTCCGCCTACTATACCCGGAAGTTGCAAATAAAGTTCTATCAGCGCCCATCTGGCTTCAATATGATCGGGATCAAGGGCTATGGCTTTTTCAAATGAAGCTTTTACGTCGTCTATCATGCCCAAAGCTTTGAACTTGTTGGATTCTTTCGCCTTCATTCCTAAACAACCACCATACTTGTAATGATAATTAGCCTCTTTAGGTTTTAAAACAATTAATTTGCCATAATAATACATGGCTTTGTCCCAAGATTTATAAATGCCTTCAATATCACCCAGGTATTCCAAAGTTTTGAGATGATTACCGTTTTCCTTTAAATAATTTTCAAAAGCTACTTTAGCTTGGTCGTACTTGGCTTGTTTGAATAACAATTCTGCCTTTTCAAAATCAGTTGAATTATTTGAAAAGAAAAAAGTGAAGATTATTAAAACCAAATAGGATTTCATCGGCAAAAAAATGATTTTCAAATGTAATCATTTTATGAAAAATTTCTTTTTTAATTTTTTCAATAAAGCCCAAAAAAAATCCATGAAGGGCAAAACAAATCGGTGAATAGCACTTTTAATTGCAAACACTTATTTTTCAGGTATTTACAATTTAAAAAGGATTGTAGTCTAAACACTTCTAAAAGAGTATTTAATCGAATTTATAAGTAATTTACCCGAATTTTTTTGTGTCTCATTGCATTGGAAATAGCTTTGTAGCAGAATTAAAATACTAGTCCCCATGAAAGATTTTAATATACAAAAACGCACTACACTAAATTTTCTCTTGCTGACAATCTGTTTATTGATTGGCATGACTGAGGCTTTTTCACAAAGCCAAACCCGAATAGCCGGATTAGGAGAAAACAATGGTTCCGGTAGAATTTGGAACAATCTGGGCAACATCACTGCTGATGATACCAATTACGTAACAGCTGCCTTAACAGGAAGTGAGACTTCAAGATACCTTAGAGCCCGAGATTTTGGTTTTAGTATTCCTACTGGCGCAACTATTACAGGTATTACTGCAACCATCATGAGACAAAGCAGCTCTAATGCCGGCGGCAATAGTGTTGACGATAATGTGGTAAGGTTAATGAAAAATTCAGCCTTAGTAGGAAACAATTATGCTACCGCAACTGACTGGCCTACTACTATGTCAGCCGCCAATTATGGCACAGGAACTACAGACATGTGGGGAACAACTTGGACTGAAGCCGATATCAACAATGCCAATTTCGGATTATTTTTGAGAGTAACTAATGAGTCAACTAATAATAGAACGGCTTCAGTTGATTACATAGAAATTACAGTTTATTATACCAATCCACTACCTACAATAACCAATTTTACACCAAACAATGCTTGTGTTAATTCAGGAAACACTGTAACCATAACAGGAACTAATTTTACAGGAGCAACCAATGTTTCCTTTAACGGAACGGCCGCAACGTTTACAGTAAACAGTAATACACAAATCACAGCAGTCTTACCTAATGGCGCAAGTACAGGAAACATTAGCGTCACTACACCTAACGGAACTGCAAACAGCGCAACAAGTTTCACCGTTAATACCTTACCCACTGTTAACCCGATAACTGGAAACACCATCCTTTGTCCAAACACCTCAACAATATTATCCAGCACAACAACCGGCGGTACTTGGAGTAGTGCAAATCCAAGTGTGGCAACTGTAAATTCAACTGGACAAGTTAGCGCATTGACCGCTGGGTCTTCTGTGATAACCTATACTATAACTGATGGAAACAACTGTTCTAATACTGCCAATACAACAATAACTGTTCAAACAGCACCGGCTTTGAGTGGCCCTAATACTGTTTGCGTCGGCAATGCTATTCAATTAAGCCCTGCCGTGGGTGGTACTTGGATCAGTAACCATCCTCTAATTGCAACTATAGACAATAGCGGAACTGTAACCGGATTAACTTCCGGCAATGCCACTTTTACCTACACTGACGCTACAACCGGTTGTTTTGCAACAACTTCTTTGGTGAGTGTTCAAGAAGCACCTCAAATTACAGCTCAGCCTTCAACTACCCAAACTTTTTGTTCGGGAAACTCGGCAAGCCTTACTGTTACTGCAACCGGAGCAGGATTAAGCTATCAATGGTACAGAGGCAGCACCCCATTAACCAATGGTGGTAATGTCTTCGGAACCAACTCGGCTACACTTACCATCAATCCGATTGGCCTATCTGATGCTTCTACAGACTATTACTGTGTAATTAGTGGTGATTGTTCTCCATCGGTGACTTCTGATTCGGCTTCTCTCATTGTTAATGAAGCCGTATCAATAATAACTCAACCGGCTACTACACAAACCTATTGCACCGGCAGCAATGTTTCTATCTCTACTAGTGCTTCAGGTATAGGATTGACCTATCAATGGTTTAGAGGTTCAAATCCTTTAACTGACGGAGGTTCAATTTCCGGAGCCAACACCAATACCTTAACAATAAATGCTGCATCGGTTAGTGATGGCGGCAATGATTATTACTGCGTTGTTAGTGGTTTAGCGCCTTGCAACTCGATAAACAGTAATTTTTCAGAAGTTATTATTAATGAGAATCCAAGCATTACTAACCAACCCACTGCCAACCAAACAGTTTGCGCAGGAAGTGATGTTACCTTTTCAGTAGCTGCCAGCGGTGGAAGTTTGACTTACCAATGGTACAACGACAATACTCCTTTGACAGATAACATTGCAGTTAGCGGCAGTAACACTGCTACACTAACTATAAGCAATGTTGGTTTAGCAGATGTTTCAACCAAGTACAATTGTCATATAACCAACACTTGTGGCACCATTATATCAGACTATTCGGAGTTGTCCATTAATGAAACACCAAGTATTCTGAACAACAACTTGACCGTTTGTAGTGGAGAAAGTTTTTCTTTTTTGCCTGTTAACGGAGTGCCCTCTTCTTTAAATATTGTACCTTCAGGGACTACTTACTCTTGGACTGCTCCGGTAGTAACAGGGGGCATGACCGGAGGAACAGCACAAAGTGGTCAAACTGTAATTAGTGATGTGTTAGTAAACAACACTAATGCAATCCAAACAGCCACTTACACCATTACTCCGATAGTGGGAACCTGTCCGGGTAACACATTTGAATTGGTTATCAATGTAAATCCGGAACCTTATATTAATAACGCTATACAATACGTTTGTAGTGGAGATACTATAAACTTCATCCCAACCAACGGCAATGGCAATATAGTTCCTATTGGATCAACCTTCTCGTGGGGATTACCTTCAACTTCAGGAGGCATAACGGGTGCCAATGCACAGAATAATGCACCCTCATTTAATCAAACTTTAATAAACACTACTAATGGAGTCCAAACCGCAACCTACAACATTGCTGTTAACTATGGAACGTGTATTGGCAATACCTTTACCGTAACTTTCTTTATCAATCCGAAACCAATTGTATCTGCTGCTCCAATCACTCAAACCATTTGCTCGGGAGAAGATATTACCGATGTAACACTTTCTACAGTTTTTGTAGTATCTGAAGAAGTGGAATTCCATTGGACACGCGACAACACTACAAATGTTACCGGAATTTCATCTAATGATGATGAAGATACGATTTCAGGTTCTTTAACCAATATAACCAATACACCACAAACTACAACATTTACTGTTATAGCTACTACCGAGGAAGGTTGTAATTCTGACCCCTATTTGGTTACTGTTTTGGTTAACCCAACAGTTGCTGTATCAGCTTCACCCAATAACCAAACGGTTTGCTCAGGAAGCGCAATCAATCCTATTGTAATTAGTAATCCTAACAATGTTAGCGGGGTAACTTATTCTTGGTCGAGAAGCAACACTATGAATCTAACCGGAATTCCGATTAATGGTGTAGGTAATACCATTTCAGGATTAATTACTAATAACACTAATACGGTACAAACAACTACCATAAGCATAATTGCTTCTGCTAATGGTTGTCAAACTGTCGTATCTAATATTACCATCACTGTTAATCCTAAACCAACAGTTGTAGGATCTCCTGCTTCTCAAACCTTATGTGGTGGGAACACAATTAACCCTATAGTTTTGAGCAGTGCCTCCGGAATCTCGGGTACTACTTATAGTTGGACAAGAGACAACGTTGTGAATGTTACCGGCATCAGCGGATCAGGAACAGGCGCTTCAATTTCGGGTGTTTTAAACAACAGCACCTCCGGCAACCAAACTGTTACATTTACTTTAACCGCTACAGCTAACGGATGTTCTTCAGACAATACAACAACAGAGGTAATAGTGCTACCAAGACCACTTTTAACAGCAACTCCGAGCACTCAAACTATCTGTAACAATAGTGCTATAAGTTCAATTACCTTGAGTAGTGCCAATAATTTATCGGGAACTACTTTTACTTGGACCAGAAACAATACTACAAATTTGACCGGGATACCGAGTTCGGGCACCGGTAACTCTATTACAGGCACATTAGTAAACAATACCACTGTTAGTCAAACAACAACCTTTACTATAACTGTTACTGCCGGAAATGGTTGCTCCAATACTATTACTGCTTCGGTTACTGTTTATGCACCTCTTACTGCTCCTGTAATTGGTAATTCTCAAACTGCTTGCATATTATCTACACCAGCCGCTTTATCTGTTACAACGGCGCCGAATGGAGGCTCCGGTGTCTATACCTATCAGTGGCAAAGCAGTTCTGACAACATTACTTTTACCAATATTACCGGTGCTAACAGTAGCACTTACCAACCTCCTTTCCTTAATTTTGGATCAGATGACATATTTTACAGATTAGTTATAAATAATAGTTGTGGAAGCATAACCAGCAATGTTGTTTTTGTAGAAGTAGTTAGTAACGTAGGCTTTACCTTTGACATCACAAATGCACCAACAACGGCAGTTTGTCCTTCAACATCATTTACACCACAGATATCATCGGTTCACCTGTCTACCTCTGCTGTTCGATTTAATTGGACTGCTGATGCAAACTTTATATCACCTGGTACAGGAGGACCTGTTGGGACTACCGGTGCAGCATTCTTGTTTTTTAGAACTTCAACGGGTAACATTGGTCCATTGACCACTCAAAATAATACGAACGCCACAGTAACCACACAAATTACTATTACGCCTAGTGTTTATAATTTCCCGGGGCCTCCATCCGGTGCCTTTTTATGCAGTACCTCGCCTCAAATTTTAAATGTAACTATCAGACCAAGGCCTGTAGCTACTGCCAATGCATTGGAAAGTACTATTTGTAACGGAAGTGGTGCCAACATTCAGGTTACTGGAAATATTACCGATGCCAACATGACTTTCTCGTGGACTCGCAACAACACGACCAATGTTTCAGGCACTAGTTCCGGAAACTCAGGGAATATAGCCCCTGGTGGAATTTTCACAATTGCCAATGCACTGACCAATAATACAACTACTGTTCAAAATGTAACATTTACCATTACACCTTCTTCAAATGGCTGTAACGGAAGTCCGGTGACTGTAATCATTAGTATTGCACCAACAGTTACTTCCGGAACTATAGCTACTAATCAAACTATTTGTTCCGGTGGAGACCCGGTAGCTTTTACTCAAACTGTCGCCGCAACAGGATTAAATCTGACTTACCAATGGCAAATCAGCACAGATAATGTTACTTTCACTAACATAGCGGGAGCCACAACGGTAACTTATGATGCGACAACATTAACCCAAACAACTTGGTTCAGAAGAATTACGATTTCAACTGTAAACGGAAAAGAATGTTACGCAACTTCTAACACCATTCAGGTAAACGTTAACAACATTAACCCGGGATCAATATCCGGAAATCAAACCATATGCTCAGGGGGAGACCCGTTAGCTTTTACAGAAATTAATGCAATAGGCGGCGGGACTATCTCCTATCAATGGCAAAGTAATACTACAGGATGTAGTGGAAGTTGGACCAATATAGCAGGAGCTACCTCGGCCATTTATGATGCTCCGTCAGGGCTAAGTGTTACAACTTATTACCGCAGAATGGCCTCCTCATTACTTAATAGTGTTGCTTGTTCCGATTTCAGCAACTGTATTGTTGTCACCGTGAATGAAGTAACGGGGGGAGTGATTGCGGACAATCAAACATTGTGTGGCAATAATCCATCAGCCTTTACAGTAGTTGCGCCTTCTACAGGTTCCGGAACCCTAACATACCAATGGCAGAGAAATACAACCGGTTGTTCGGGACCGTGGACAAACATATCCGGGGCCACATCAGCAACGTATGATGCTCCTTCAGGGTTATTAACAACTACTTACTACCAACGAGTAACTTTTTCTACTTTGAATGGCGTTCAGTGTTCTGCTGTGAGCAATTGTGTTACCGTTACGGTAAACCCGGTAACAGCAGGTGCCATTGGAGGAAACAGAACAGTTTGTTATGGTGGAGATCCAAATGCCTTTACTGAAATAACAGCCGCTACCGGAAGTAATCTGACATACCAATGGCAGATGAGCCTGGTTGGTGGTGCCGGTCCATGGGTAGATATTGCAGGTGCCACTAATCCTGCTTATGATGAAACAGGGCCAATTTACCAAACTACTTATTACAGAAGAGTGGTTACTGCTACAATTAACACAACAAGTTGTACAGCAAATTCTAATTTTATTACGGTTTTTGTAAATAATATTACACCACCGGTAATTGACGGTAACCAAAGCGTATGTGACAGTTCAGACAGTCCAACCGGCTTTACTGTTTCTGTCCCAGCTACCGGAACCGGAACTTTAACTTACCAATGGCAAAGAAGCACTGTAGGTTGTTCCGGACCATGGACCAATATTTCGGGCGCTATAAGTGCAACTTACACACCAACACCTGTAACACAAACTACCTATTATCAGGTAAGGGTTACTTCTACCTTGAATGGCGTTCAGTGTATAGCATTTAGCAATTGCACAGAAATAACCTCATATGCTAAAACATGGAATGGAAGTATCAGTACCGATTGGAATAATCCTCTTAACTGGACACCAAGTGGTGTACCAAGTGCAGCCCATTGTGTTGTGATTCCTAATGTGACTAACGACCCTATCATTTCGGGTATTAACTATGAGGCATTCGCTTCCAGTATCAGTTTACTATCTAATGCCAAATTGGATATTAATGCTACCAATACCTTAATCGTTACCAATTATGTAAGCGTATATCATTCGGCAACATTTAACATCAAAAACGGGGCTAGTTTGGTACAGATTAATGATAATGCTGTTAATACCGGAAACATCAAATACACCAGAACTTCCAGACCAATGACCCGTTTTGCCTATGTTTATTGGGGATCACCGGTAGCCGGCAATGTGTTTTCACAAATCCCAACACAATTTGATTATAAATACAGATGGCAATCGGGTGCTTTGAACGGAAGCTGGGTACCCCTAACGACTACTGCTCCGGGTGAAGGATTCATCACAAGAGTTAGAAATGCAGCACCATTCAACACAGGTACAGGAACAGTCGATTTTAATTTCAACGGAATTCCTAATAACGGTGTGATTAATGTAACTGTAGATAGCTACGATTCGACTTCTATGGTAACGGGAAATACTACTTTATTATCAAATCCGTATCCAAGCCCAATTGATGCCACTGCATTCTTAACACATCCTGACAATAATGAATTGGGCGGTACCTTATTCTTTTGGACCTCTGTAACATTCTATGCAGGAGCCGGACCTTATAATTTCCAAGATTACGCCAGTTGGAATTTAACCGGTTCAACCGGAACAACACCGGCCAGTGATCCTTCAAACAACTCATTATTACCGAGCGGAAAAATTTCATCGGGACAGGGATTCTTTGCGCAGGTTTTTGCCGATGGCCAAATTAGATTTGACAATAGTATGAGAATCTCCGGAAGTAATGCACAGTTCTTTAGAAATGCCAATAGTACCTTGTCTGAAAAACACAGAATTTGGGTGAACTTATCTAACGGTCAAAATAAATTCCGACAAACATTGATTGGATATGTCGCCGGCGCGAGCAATGGTTTAGACCGATTGTATGATGGTAACACCTTTACCTCTAATGAAATCAACATCTATTCGCTGGTAAATGATTCTAAATTAGTGATACAAGGTAAAGCCCTTCCTTTTGACCAAAATGATGTAGTTCCTTTAGGGTACTCGGTAACTACTGCTGGAGATTACAACATTGCCATTGACCATATGGATGGCGTATTCGAAAACAATCAAAATGTGTATTTAAAAGATAAGCTATTGAATGTAATTCATGACATTAAAGCAAATCCTTATTCCTTTAATACTTCATCCGGAACCTTTGACAACCGTTTTGAAATTGTATATAATGCCAATGCTCTTGGAACCGGAGATTTGGAAGGTAATAATGCGACAGCTTATGTAAAAGACAATCAATTGCACATCGAATCAATAGTAAATATCAAAGAAATTGTGATCTATGAACTGTCGGGCAAAAAATTAAATACTGTTGTCAACGATGAATTAGACGCAGCACTTTCAACAACATTCAACTATCCCAATGGAGTATATGTTATTAAAGTAACTTTAGAAAACGATTTGATTGTTCCGATAAAAGTGGCTAAATAAAAAAGTCCTTTAGTTGGATATCATTAATCCAAAAAAGTTTATGCATAAAAAAACGTCCTGATTACTCAGGACGTTTTTATTTTGATAAGAGAAGTGAATTACTTCACCAAAGTCATTTCATCAACTATGTGTTTGGCTCCTGAGAAATTCTCAATTACCCATAACACGTAACGAATATCAACGTTAATGGTTCTTTGTAATTTGCTGTCGAAGATCACGTCTCCGGCCATTGCTTCGATGTTTCCGTCGAAAGCCAAACCGATTAATTCGCCTTTACCGTTTAGTACCGGTGAACCTGAATTTCCTCCTGTAATATCATTATCAGTTAAGAAGTTAACGTGTAACGAACCGTCTTTATCGGCATAACGTCCGTAATCTTTGTTTTTGTTCATTTCTAAAACCTTCAAAGGCAAGTCGAATTCCTGATCCCCTTTTTTGTATTTCTTAACCTGACCATCCAAAGTGGTGTAGTTGTTTACTTTAGCATCATTTCGTTTATCTGCCGGTAAAGCACGAACTTTTCCGTAAGTTAAACGCAAAGTAGAGTTAGCATCAGGATATTTGATAGTCCCGATTTTTGACTCTCTCAAGCCTTCAACCAACAAACGGAAAGAAGCGCTGAAATCATTTTGAGCCTTAGCAATTTCGTCAGATTTTGAGCTGAAATGTGTCAACATATCGTTTGACAACACATACAACGGATCGTTATCTAAAACGCCTTGACTCGGGATTACCAAGAATGCTTTAATGCGGTCTAACGAAGTGAAGATACTCATATCGAAGGCAGCATTCACGTACTTGGTGAAATCGTTTCCGTTTTCGTCCCCAATCTTTTTCACGGCCGGTGCAATAGCATAACCGGTTGACTTGGTGGCGTATAATTTTAATTGCGCTGCTAAAATGTCTTTCTCTGCCGGAATATGTAATTCTTTGTACATTTCTGTAGCCATTTCTTCAATAGCAGGCGCCATTTGAGCACGTTTGGCAGCATCTGCTTTTACATAAGCGTCCAATTGTCTTCCTAAAGTTCTTCCGATAGTTCCGAAAGAAGTGGTTCTGAACAATTGTTGCATGTAGTTATCGTGTCTTGACTTCTCATTAGTCAAAGCATAAAACTTATTGATGTTAGCAATAACATTACCATACTTAGCTTTATTAGCCGGCTTATTGGCCCAAGCGTTAAACTTAGCTTCTTGTGCTGCTTTAGTTTTAGCCGTGCCGAATTTAGTCAAAGCATCAATCATCCCTTGACGGTTTTTCCAATAGTTAGCCGTTGAAGCATATTTTGAAGCATAAACCAAGTTTAATGCATCGCTTTGATCCATGTATTTCTTCATGTTATCCATACCGGTTTTGGCACCTTCTACCCAAGCCGGATAAGCAAACTTCACGTTTTGCTCAATTCCGCCTGCCGGCATCCAACGGTTGGTTCTTCCCGGATAGCCTAAAATCATGGCAAAATCGTTTTCTTTTACACCATTAATGTTTACCGGCAAATAGTGTTTAGGCTGTAAAGGCACATTGTTTTCTGAATACTCGGCCGGATTTCCATCTTTGTCAGCATATACGCGGAACATAGAGAAATCGGCGGTGTGACGTGGCCATTCCCAGTTATCAGTATCACCACCAAATTTTCCTAAACTTTCCGGTGGTGTTCCCACCAAACGTACATCTTTGTAATCTTGGTAAACGAAGTAGTAAAACTCATTCCCTTGGAAAAAAGAACGAACAGAAACGGTATATTTTCCGCCGCCGTTGTTTTCTTTTTCAATAGCCGCAATCTCAGCATTGATGGCTTTTTCTCTGTCGGCTTCCGACATTGAAGGGTTTACTTTAGCCAAAATACGCTTGGTACAATCGTCCATTCTCACGAAAAAACGAACAAACAAGCTTGATGGCTTCATTTCTTGTTTACGGTCTTTGGCCCAAAAACCATCTTTTAAATAGTTTTTTTCTGCCGATGATAATTCAGCTATAGCATCATATCCACAGTGGTGGTTGGTTAATACCAAACCGTCTTTGGAAATAATCTCTGCTGTACAACCTCCGTTAAACTGAACGATGGCATCTTTCAAGCTGTGATTATTGATGCTGTAAATTTCTTCGGCTGTCAACTGCAAGCCCATTTTTTGCATGTCTCTGTGATTCAAACGCTCGATGAACATCAAAAACCACATTCCCTCGTCGGCTTTTACACTTGTAGGAACAAGCATAATGGCGGCAATTAAGGATAAAATAATTTTCTTCATTGTTATTATATGTTTTAATAGTTTGTGTGTTAGTAACCTACAAGACAAAAGTACTTCATGCAAGCAAGCTAAAAACGATTGCGAATATACTTTTTTTTAAGGAGTAAGGATAAAAACTCTTTAGAAAACTATAACGATTGAGTTAATTTTAACTTTATTTTTAGAAAATAAAAAAGCTACCTTTTCAGATAGCTTGTTTAATATTAGCATTGGTTTTAAATACCGTGACTGTTTTCAGGTTCTTCCGTATCCACATTCAACATTTCCCAAAGCTTGTCTTTCAACTCGGTTAATCCTTGATGGGCCACTGAAGAAATAAACAAATAAGGCAAGCCTTTGAATTCTTTGTCCAGTTGCTGTTTGAGTTCTGCTTTCAGTTCATCATCGAGCATATCGCATTTCGAAATGACTAATAAACGGTCTTTGTCGAGCATTTCAGGATTGTAACGACGCAATTCATCCAATAAAATTTCGTATTCTTTTTTGATATCATCCGCATCGGCCGGTACCAAAAACAACAAAGTGGAATTTCTTTCAATATGGCGAAGGAAGTAATGTCCCAACCCCTTCCCTTCGGCGGCACCTTCAATAATTCCGGGGATATCCGCCATAACAAACGACTGGAAATCGCGGTACGCTACAATGCCTAAGTTAGGTTTTAGTGTGGTAAACGGATAATCTGCAATCTTAGGTTTGGCTGAAGTTAAGACCGAAAGTAAAGTCGATTTTCCGGCATTGGGAAACCCTACTAAACCTACATCGGCCAACACTTTCAACTCTAAAATCACATCCATTTCTTCCGGCGGCATTCCCGGTTGTGCGTATCTCGGCGTTTGGTTGGTGGCACTTCTGAAATGCCAGTTCCCTAATCCGCCTTTTCCGCCTTTGACTAAGATTCTTTCCTCACCATGTTCAGTAATTTCGAATAAAATCTCTTCGGTTTCCTTATCGCGAACTACAGTTCCCAGTGGTACTTCAATAATTTTATCTTCGCCGTCGTGACCGGTACTGCGAGAACTTCCGCCATCGCCACCGTGACCGGCTTTAATATGACGCGCGAATTTTAGGTGAAATAAAGTCCACAATCCTTTATTCCCCTTTAATATTACATGGCCACCTCTTCCACCGTCACCGCCATCGGGTCCGCCTTTTTCAATAAATTTCTCTCTATGTAAATGCGAAGATCCTTTACCTCCTTTACCGGAAGAAACATAAATCTTTACGTAGTCTACAAAGTTTCCTTCTGTCATTTTATTCAGTATTCATTGTTCAGTGTTCAATGTTCAGTAGGCCTTCTACTGACAATGGCACTTTCAACTATTCTTTTATGGCTTTTACAAGCACTTTATCAATCTTTACGCCATCCATATCGATGACTTCCATCTCAAATTTATTCCAAATCAGTTTTTCCCCTGTTTTCGGTATATTGCCCAACTCGGTCATGATTAAACCACTCACTGTAGTCACATCATAATCGTTAATCAATTCGTCCATATCGAAATACGTCAAGAAATCGTGTAACGAATAATGACCGTCAACCAACCAAGTCCCGTCTTCACGAGCGATTAATTTGAACTCATCTTCGTAGAAATCGGCTGCATCACCTACCAAAGCTTCTAAAATATCATTCAACGTAATAATTCCTTGAAAAACGCCGTATTCATCGGTTACCAAAGCATAATGCACTTTCGATTTCTTGAAATTCTCCAACGCTTTGTAGGCCGAGGTATGCTCTATCAAATAAACAGGATCTTTGGTAATCGTTTTCAAATCAAATGTCCCTTCTTTCTCAAAAGCGGAAAACAAATCTTTGAGCAAAACCACACCAACCACATCGTCTAAATTCTCGTTACAAACCGGATAAACCGAGTGCAATTCGTCTAACACTTTCGCTTTCAACTCTTCCACAGTATCCTCATATGATAAATAAACTATGGACTTTCTGTGCGTCATTAACGAGTTGACTTTGCGGTCGCCAATGTGAAAAACACGCTCTACAATGTCTTGTTCAATTTCCTGCACTTCACCACCTTCAGTTCCTTCTTTGATGATGGCTTTGATCTCTTCTTCCGTCACTTTTCCGTCGGCAGTTGGTTTTATCTTGAAAACATCCAATACAAAATCAGTTGACACGGTTAGCAACCAAATAAAAGGCATCGTTACTATGGAAACCATTTTCATCGGAACAGCCACGGCTTTCGCAATAGCTTCGGGATAGTTCAATCCGATTCTCTTGGGCAATAATTCTCCTAAAACCAAGGAAAAAAATGTCAGCACCACTACTACTATCCCAACGGAAAGCGAATGGGCATAAGGTTTTAAACTCGCAAATCCTTCTACAAACAACTTGACATCTTCGGTGATTTTGTCGCCCGAATAAATACCGGTCAGAATTCCGATTAAGGTAATTCCGATTTGAACTGTGGATAAAAATTTGTTGGGCGAATTGGCCAAATCCAATGCCACTTTCGCATTGGTATTCCCTTTTTTGGCTGCGGTTTCCAAACGGTTTTTACGTGCGGATATCAAGGCAATTTCCGACATCGAAAACACCCCGTTAAGCAGGATTAAAAAAAGAATAATTAGTATTTCCATTTGTTATGGTTTGCGAGTTCTGGGTTGTAAGGTTACGGGTTTAACTCGACCCGAGCAATGCGAATTGGCAAAGCAAACAAGCAAGTCGGAACTTAAAAACTATCAAAAACGTTTGTAAGTCTCTCCGTTACTTCCTCAATGGTCCCGATACCGTTTACCGCATGAAATTTGCCTTGGGCTTTATAATAATCCATCAAAGGTGCGGTTTTTTCGTTGTATTCTTGGTAGCGATTGCGAATTTTTTCTTCATCTTGATCATCAGGTCTACCAGAAGTTTTACCTCTTTCCAACAAACGAGCCACCAAAATATTGTCATCAGCTTCTAAAGCAACGGTTGCCGTGATGTTTTGTCCTTTTGCCTCTAAAAAACGGTCCAAAGCTTCCGCTTGTGCGAGCGTTCTTGGAAAACCATCGAATAAAAATCCGGCTGATTGTGGGTTTTTATCCACTTCACTTTGCAACATTTGGATGGTCACTTCATCGGGAACTAAGTCGCCTTTGTCCATGAAAGTTTTGGCCAACTGACCCAATTCGGTATTGTTTTTAATGTTGAATCTGAAAATATCTCCGGTTGACAAATGTGTCAGGTTGTATTTTTCTTTTAAAAATTCTGCTTGAGTGCCTTTCCCTGCACCCGGTTTTCCGAAAAGAACGATGTTGATCATTTTAGTAATTATAAATTATGAATTATAAGTTATGAGTCAAATATTCTGCTTGTTACGATTATTATTTTAACCGAAACAGACAACTGACAACTTTTTTACTGTGCCAATTGGTAAACATCCGGTAAATTTCTACCCAAACCATCGTAGTCTAACCCATAGCCTACGATAAATTTGTTGGGAATTCTGATGCCAACGTAATCAATTTTGATGTCTTTTTTGTAGGCTTCCGGTTTGAAAAACAAGGTGGCAATTTTCAAATGTTTTACTTTTTTCTCTTTAAAAATGGCCTTCAATTCTTCCACTGTATTTCCGGTATCTACGATATCTTCAACTACCACAATAGTTCTACCTTCTAAGTCTTGGTTCAGACCTATCAATTGTTTGACCTCGCCTGTGGTTTGTGTCCCTTCATAAGAAGCCATTTTTACAAAATTGACTTCACACATCCCACGGTATTTTTTCATCAAATCACTCAAAACCATAAAAGCGCCGTTCAAGACACCTACAAACACCGGTACTTCGTCAAAAAAATCATCGTCCATTTGCTTGGCCATGTTGGCAATAGCAAAATCTATTTCCTCAGAAGAAATGAACGGCTCAAAGGTTTTGTCATGTAAGTGTATCATTTTGATTTGATTTTAAAATAAGGTGCAAATTTAAAGAAGTATAAAGTATTAAAGACTAAGTATTGACACTTTTTTGCAAAATAGATATATTTACCAAATGGATGCGACTTACTACCAAACCATAGCCAACAGCACAGCCCATCGCAAAAGCCGAGATGACAACAAAGATTTCATCTTTGCCCATCCGGACTATTTGCCGGATTTATTGCAAATCAGTTACAATACCAAAGACAAAAACCACCACAAGGCCTGCTGGATCTTGGAATTGATTTTCGAGGAGCAATTGGACCTTATCTTGCCTCATTTGACAGAGTTTTGCGAAAATTTAAAACACTACACTTCGGATTCTGCCATTCGCTCTTTGTCGAAAATCTGCTTGTTTTTGGCCCAAAGTAAAACCATCAAGCTAAACGAAACCCAAGAAGAACAAATCATCGAAGCTTGTTTAGACTGGCTCATCCAAACCGATAAAGCCGCCAATGCCGCCTATAGTATGAGAGCTTTATACTTTTTGGGCAAAAGGCATGCTTGGATTAATGAGGAACTGAAACTGCTCTTGTCCCGCGAATTCGAGAACCAAACACCGGGTTATCGTTCGGCCGTGAAAGACCTTTTAAAACGATTGCGATAGTTTTACGGAATACTTATCTTTGCGCAAACACAACTACTACAATGAACTATTTCTCATCCGATTTTAAACTCGGCATCCTTGGCGGAGGTCAATTAGGTAAAATGATTTTGGCCGAAACGCGAAAATTCGACATTCAAACTTATGTACTGGATTCCAGTGATGAAGCGCCAAGCCGATTTGGGAGTCACGCTTTTTACAAAGGAAGCTTGATGGATTTTGACACCGTGTACCAATTTGGCCAACTTGTTGATTTATTGACAATAGAAATCGAAAATGTCAATCTCGATGCTTTGGACCAATTGGAAGCTGAAGGTTTACCGGTTTTCCCATCGCCTAAAACGTTGCGACTCATTCAAAACAAAGGCAAACAAAAAGATTTTTATGTGGCCAATCATATTCCGACTTCACCACACCAACGATTTGTAGATTTAACCGATTTGAGAAAATCACTTGAAAAAGACGAGTTAGAGTTTCCTTTCGTATGGAAATCGGCTCAATTTGGTTATGACGGCAACGGCGTAAAAATAGTGCGTTCTACCCTTGATTTGATCAACTTACCCGATGTAGAATGTATCGCGGAGGAAATGGTACCGTTTAAAAACGAGTTGGCCGTTATTGTTGCGCGTTCCGCCTCGGGAGCCATCAAAACTTATCCGGTGGTGGAAATGGAATTCCATCCCGAAGCCAACCAAGTAGAATATGTAATCTGTCCGGCACGCATCGACGAGAAGGTCGCCCAAAAAGCCACTGAGGTTGCTTTACAAGTATCACAAGCCTTCAATCATGTTGGTTTATTAGCGGTGGAAATGTTCCAAACAGCTGACGATGAAATTTTGGTGAACGAAGTCGCCCCAAGACCACATAACTCGGGTCATTACAGCATAGAAGCGAGCTACACTTCGCAGTTTGAAAACCATTTGCGAGCCATATTAAATTTACCTTTAGGCAATACCGATAGCAAAGTAGCCGGAATTATGGTAAATTTGGTGGGCGAAGAAGGTTTTTCGGGTCAAGTGGTTTACGAAAATATAGAAAAAATCATGGCCATTGAAGGCGTAACGCCACATATTTACGGAAAAAGAGAAACCCGTCCATTCCGAAAAATGGGACACGTAACGATTGTTAATGAAGACATGACCGAAGCCAGAAAGATTGCGGAAGAAGTGAAAAACAGTATTAGAGTAATAAGTGAAATGAAATAGCCACAAATTTCACAAATTAGCACGAATTCAATTGGTGTTAATCAGTGTAATTCGTGGCAAAAAAAATAAAACATGAGCAAAGTAGCCATCATTATGGGTTCCAAATCGGATTTACCGGTTATGCAAGAAGCCATCGACATCTTAAACGGATTTGACATCGAAACGGAAGTCGATATCGTATCGGCCCATCGCACGCCCGAAAAATTATTCGAGTTCAGCAAAAACGCACACCAACGCGGGATTTCGGTCATTATAGCCGGTGCCGGCGGCGCTGCTCATTTGCCTGGGATGGTAGCTTCTATGAGTCCGCTACCGGTGATTGGCGTTCCCGTAAAATCGAGTAATTCTATCGATGGCTGGGATTCAGTGTTGTCTATTTTGCAAATGCCGGGCGGCGTTCCGGTAGCGACTGTGGCCTTAAACGGTGCCAAAAACGCCGGTATCTTAGCAGCACAAATTATAGGCAGTCACGACAAATGCGTACTCGACAAAATCATTTTCTACAAAGAAAGCTTGAAAGAAGCCGTCAATAAATCGTCGGACGAACTCAAAAAATAAATTTTTTACACAGAGATACACATAGAAAAAACAGAGCTACACAAAGAAATACTCTGTGAACCTCTCAGATGCTCTGTGAAACTCTGTGACCCAAGGCTAACCGCACTGTATGGAGCGTAGCGAAATAAAACAAAAAAATGAAAATCTTAACTTCAACATTCCAAACCAAACACAATACTGCGCCATTTTCTCAAATCAAAATTGAGGATTACCAACCGGCGTTTGAAGAAAATATTGCCAAAGCGCGCGCCGAAATTGACGCTATCATCAACAATCCGGAATCGCCGACTTTTGAAAACACCATCGAAGCATTAGATTTTGCCGGACAAGCCTTAGACCGATTGTCGTCTATATTCTTCAACTTGAATTCGGCCGAAACTAGCGACGAAATGCAAAAAATTGCCCAAGAGGTTTCGCCTTTGCTAACCGCTTTTGGTAACGACATCACCTTAAATGAGGATTTATTTAAAAGAGTCAAAGCCGTTTATGAGCAAAAAGACCAACTGAATTTAGCGCCTGAGCAAGCCACTTTGCTCGATAAAAAATACAAAAGCTTTACCCGAAACGGTGCTTTACTTTCCGAAGATAAAAAGGAAATTTTACGCGAAATCGACAAAACTTTAGCCAAACTCAAACTGACTTTTGGCGAAAATGTATTGGCCGAAACCAACAGCTACAAACTGCACATTTCCAACGAAGCCGATTTACAAGGCTTACCCGATGGTGCCAAAGAAATGGCGCGTTCCTTAGCCAAAGCTGACGATTTAGACGGTTGGCTGTTCACCTTAGATTTTCCGAGTTATTTGCCGTTTGTAACCTATGTTGACAACCGCGAATTGCGCAAAGAAATGGCCATAGCCGCCGGCAAAAAAGCCTTTCAGGAAAACGATTACGACAACCAAGAGAACGTGAAAAACATAGTGAAATTGCGTCACGAAAGAGCGCAATTGTTAGGCTACGAATCGCATGCGCATTTTGTTCTGGAAGAGCGCATGGCGCAAACACCCGAAAAGGTACAATCGTTTTTGAATGATTTACTGGCCAAAGCCAAATCGGCTGCGGAAAAAGAGTTTGCCGAACTAACCGCATTCGCGGCAGCACTCGACGGATTGGAACAGTTGGAAAAATGGGACGGCGCTTACTATTCTGAGAAATTGAAGCAAAAATTATTCAGTTTAGACGACGAGATTTTAAAACCGTATTTCCAACTGGAAAACGTGTTGAACGGTGCGTTTACCGTGGCTGAAAAATTATTCGGCATCACTTTTAAAGAAGTCTACGACATTGATAAATACCACGCCGATGTGCAAACTTTTGAAGTAGTAGACTTTGAAGGTCAACTGGTAGCGGTTTTCTACGCCGATTTCTTCCCGAGAAAAGGGAAACGCAATGGCGCTTGGATGACATCGTTCAAACCGCAATATATCAAAAATGGTGTCAACGAAAGACCGCATGTTTCGATTGTGTGTAATTTCACGCCGCCAACAGAAACCAAACCTTCTTTATTAACTTTTAATGAAGTAACGACTTTGTTCCATGAATTCGGTCACGCGCTACATGGCATGTTAGCCAATACGACATATCCGAGTTTATCGGGCACCTCAGTATACTGGGATTTTGTGGAATTGCCGAGTCAGATTATGGAAAATTGGTGTTACGAACCGGAAGCCTTGGCGTTGTTTGCCAAACATTATGAAACCGGTGAAATCATTCCGCAACAATATGTCGACAAAATTAAAGAAAGTGCGAGCTTTTTAGAAGGTATGGCTACATTACGCCAGTTGAGTTTCGGGATTTTAGACATGGCATATCACGACAAAGCGCAAACCATAGACAATGTAAAAGCGTTTGAAAAAGCGGCTATGGAAATCGCTTCTTTGTATCCTGATGTAGCCGAAAACTGTATGAGTGTTTCGTTTTCGCATATTTTCCAAGGCGGTTACTCTTCGGGTTATTACAGTTACAAATGGGCGGAAGTATTGGATGCGGATGCTTTTGCGTATTTCCAAGAGCGAGGCATTTTCGACAAGGAAGTTGCTGCTAAATTCAAAGATAATGTACTCTCGAAAGGCGGCACCGAATTACCAATGGAACTCTACAAACGTTTCCGCGGGCAAGAACCGAAACCGGAAGCTTTGCTGAAACGCGCGGGATTGATTTAGATTGTTGATTGAAGAGTAACGATTTTTGATTTAAGATTTGAACCGGAGTTAACACTTCGGTTTTTTTGTGCACTATGCCCGCGTTAGGGATGGGAGCAAGTACCGCGTACTGCGGACAGCCCGACCCCGATAGCCAAATATTCGGGTCAAAGCAGATTATACTTATCGGGGGAACGCCCTACTCCTAAAAACAAAAAAGCCACCTTTCGGTGGCTTTCTTTATGGTGTGAAATGACAATTAGTTTTTCACCACTTTAATTGTTCTGGCAGCATTAGCAGCTTGTACTTTTACAAAGTAAGTACCGGCGGCTAAGTTTGACATGTCTACTGTAGTGCTTAAAGCATTTACGTTTTTAGCAGTTACTTTTTGACCTACAATATTGAATATTTCGATAGCCGTGATGGTATCAGTATAATCTACATTCAACAATGAGTTCACCGGATTAGGGTACAATTTTAAACCGGCTAAGTCAAATGAATTGTTTCCTAAAGTTACGGTAACTGTTACGGCAAAGGCAGCACTACGACAACCTTGAGCAGAAGTACTTACTACGTAGTAAGTAGTACCGCTAACCAATTGAGTTCCGGTAGCTAAAGGATTTAAATTATCGATGGCATCGTCCTCTGAGGCAAACCACGTTAAATTATCTCCGGTAACCACTAAAGAAGCGATAGTAGCTTCAGCAGGATCGTTAACGTTGAAAATTTGAGTTGGGTTTCCTGTAGGTGTTGGCGCTGCATTAACCACTACTTCAACGCTTGCCTGAGTTGTACAAGTTGTATTAGTGTTGGTTGCTGTGACAGTATAAGTTGTAGTTTCTGTAGGACTAACCGACACGGAATTACCGGTTAATGCTCCCGGATTCCATGACCAAGTAACCCCTGAGGCAGAAGCACCAAAAATAACATTCAAACGTCTTAATGAGGTAGCAACAGTGGCACTGGTTGAATTGGTCGCTACAAGATCTTGCAGTGTTGTTACAGCACTATCAGTACCGGTTGTAGCCGAAATGGTCATATTTTGAGCCGTTGCCGTATAATAAGTAATGGCATTATTAGTACTGTCGGCACCATCTTGTCTGATATCTAAAACGATATTAGATATTCCGTCCCACAAATATGGTGTATCGAATGTAATTGTATTAACACCAATGGCATGAGTATAAGTTGCAGGACCATAAACCGTTGTTAAACCGGTTGTTTGGAAAGAAGTTACAGTGTTTTCGATAGTAGTTCCAATACGAACTGAAAAATTTGTAACATTAGTACCCGAGCCCAAAGAAGTTATATTGTATGCAATAGAGGTAATATTACCTGCGGTTAATCCGGCAGCTTGAAGCTCAGCTGCAGTAAATATGGTTTGATTCCAATACTGATCCCAACGATTACAAAAAGCAGTAGGCTGTTCAGTTTGCACGGTTAATGTTGTAGCAGTTCCAATTACTTTCGTATCGTTAGCAGTTAACGTTGTTGAAGTGCCTTCACAAATAGCAGCGGAGGCAGCAGAAGCTGAAATAATCGGGCTTGGATTAACAAAAACTGAAAAACCAGCAGTAGTTTGACATAACGCTCCCGATGATTGTGATGCTGTCAAAACATAGTTAGTATTAACTGTCGGATTGAAAACCCAACCATTTACAGCGTTACCGGTTACGCTCTCAGCAGGCGTCCAAGTATAAGTATCGTAATCTGATGAACCGGCACTCAATGTCACTGGTGCAGTTGCAGTACCCGGACAAATCGTGGCTGTAGTTGTACTTAATGTTAAAGTCGGAGATGTCGTTACGGTAGCCACAACCTCAGTTCTTGGAGAAGAACAAACTGAAGCAACTTGCCAGTTATAGAAGCACATAAAATAAGCCGCATCAAAGCCATTACCGGTGATATTAATTGATGGCGAAGTATAAGGGTAAACTGCACCTGAAGTATTTCTCCTTACACCTGCTGTTGGCAAAGTTGGGTACAATTGATAATTCCCAGCAGTTAATGAGTGGTTTAAAACCACTGTCTGAGCCGTAGTACCTCCGGAAACATTGGTTGTGAAAGGATAAGTAGCAATAACAGTCCCTGAACTGTTTCTAACGGCGATGGCTGCTGTTTGGCCAGCAGTCATTGGGTAAACATCTACAGAGATAAGTGTAATATTTTCCAAAGCTGTAAAGTTTACATTCCAAGCGGTTGTTTGAGTGCCTATTGTACCACCTTGGGCAGTTGGTGAAACCGGACCAACAGATGATTGATTTCCGCTTACACTGGCCTCAGCCCAATATGATGTTGTAGTAGAAATAACCGGTGTATTGAAAGTGTTTCCTGTACCTAATGCACTTCCGCCGGTTGAGGCAGCATACCATTTGATTGTTCCTTCATTTGAAGTTGCGCTTAAGGAAACACTTCCTTGACCACATACCGAACCAGGAGTAGTTGCAGTAATTACCGGTGGATTACATAACGTTTTAAAAGTAACCGGTGCAGAAGTCCAATCACTCAAACCATTAGCATCACAATTAGTTCTGATCCAAACGAAATAATCCGTACTTGGTGTTAATCCTGAAACTGTTGCAGTTACCACTCCTTGTCCAACACTACCTGAAGGCGTTGTACCTGATGTTGGAGCAGTATTAGAAGTTGAATAATAATAATCGTAACCATTATTAGTTGAAACAGAAGCCGTCCAGTTAAAAGTAGCACCTGTAGCTGTAGTGGTTCCTACAGTTAATCCGGAAGGTGCTAAACAACTTGGTTGTGCAATTACCGTAAGTTTGTAATCTTCTGCTTCTGTTCTTGTATTGGTGGAAGCACAAGCATCAGGGGCAATGGCATTAAAATCTACTCTGATTCTCATTCTGTAATCTCCAAGTGCCGTTCCGTTTGGCACGACAAAACTTCCGGTTTGATTGTTTCCGAATGCCGTAGTAACGAAGACTCTTTCGGTAGCATTATCAAATACCAAATCATTATTCCAATCTACCCAAATACTGGTACCGACAGTCCCTCCGACAATTTCAGAGGTAAAGTTGATAGTTCCTGTTGGGTATTGACTCACTACAGAGGTAGCATAGTTATTTTGATAACCGGTAGCCGCATAACCTGAAGCCAAGTTTGAAATATTAGTGCTTCCTCCGGTTGTTGAGAAATTATTGATATAAGTAGCATTAGAAGTCGATGATGGGACACAATGTCCGGTAAAAAAAGTTGAAGAACTCCAAGCACTGAAATTACCGGAACCACAATTTGACCTTACATAGAAGCTGTAAGTAGTGTTTGCTGTTAATCCACTTATCGGAGCATTTAAACTACTAGTAGTTCCGCTTGAAACTAAGCCGACAGCACCACTTCCTGCGGCACCGGAAGTTCTAACTTCGTATTCATAACCGTTTACAGGTGCAGAAACAGAGGCTGTCCAAGAAATAGTAGCGCTGGTAAAAGTTAAATTCCCTGCGGTCAATGCAGTTGGTGCTGCACATGATGGCGGTGTCCAAGTATATGTTAAACCACTACTTGGAACTGTTGATCCGTTAAAGGCCATAGTGTTGTTATTAGCAGTTCCTGCGGTAGAATTGATCCAATCTCCCGTACCGACTGCTATGGTTCTGTTACTATATATAGTCGTAGAACCTCCTCCTAAACCAACTTGAGGATAAACCGTGGTTAAGGGAGTAACCCTGTCTACACAAGCTCCGTAAACAATTTTCACGACACCTGTAGAAGTGTTCAAACGAATTTGAAAATTCAGATTTTCCGTTGAAGTTGCGCCGGCTCCTGAAGCAGCGTATCTGCAAACATTCGACCATTGCAGCACAAACTCGTTGCCTACTTGCTCCCATCTTACTTCCGGAGTGCCTGTTCCTGCACTTGCGGCTTTCGCATCTAAATCAGCTGCAAAAGCTGCTACAGCGTTACGCCCGGCCGATATAGGTGTATTAGTAGTTGTAGTACTTCCAAATAATACATAACCGTTAGCACTCACAAAAAGCGTAGGGTAAGTCACGCCTTGGTATACAAAAGCGGTAGGCAATGTAATGGTGGTAGTGTTGTCATCGAAACCATCATAACCCGTCCAAATTACAGTTCCGCCTGAGATAGGTGTATATACATCCGCCGTTTGGGAAAACGAATAAGATGTTACCTGAGCCAATCCCAAATTGCTACAAAAAAGAAATAGCAACATTAAGACTGCATACCAGCTTTTGGATAAAACAGTACATTCCTGTTTTGCCGGTAAAGTAGTTTTTTTCATAAGAATAATTTTTTTAGTTAACAGAGCTAAAATAGGACGTTTCTCAACCATTTCACGTTGACAAAACCAGTTTAACGCTATTGCCTAAATCTTTGTAATAAATTCACAATGTTTATGCTTTTTAAATCATAAAAACTGTTAAATCAAAATAATCTTTCTTTTGAAAACTCAATTGAAATCATATTCATTAAAATGTTTCATTTTTTTTTGAAAGTTTAAAAACTTTTATTTACCTTTGGGGTATAACAATAAGCATTTTTAATGCGATTTGCATTTGACCTTTTAAAAATCAATAAAAAAGACAAATGAAATTCAGAGAAGCAAAAAATAAGTTCGTTCAAACTTGGGGTGCATTAGGCTCACAGTGGGGAATTAACAAAACCATGGCGCAGATACATGCACTGCTGATGGTTTCTAATGAAGCGGTTTCCATGGAAGACATCATGGAGGAGTTACAAATTTCCCGTGGCAATGCCAGTATGAACTTGAGGGCTTTAATGGATTGGGGCATTGTATACAAAGAATACAAAACCGGCGAAAGAAGAGAATATTTTACAGCCGAAAAAGACTTAGACGAATTAGCGGTAAAAATATCCAAAGAACGCAGCAAACGCGAAATCAAGCCGGCTTTAAAAGTTTTGAAAGAAGTGTCATCAATTGAAGCGGACGGCACTGCAGAAGAAAGACACTTTGTAGAGCAAACCACCAAATTATATGATTTTGTTTTGAAAGCCGACAATGTTTTAGACAAAATGACCGAATACAAAGACAATTGGTTGGCCCAGATTTTAATGAAATTTATGAAATAGTTAAAAAACAAATTAAGAACATTTTTTTAATCAAAACTTTCATTTTTTTCTGAAAGTTTAAAATTAACAATAATTATGAAAACAATTAAATCTTTAAATGCTTTTGCCGTTGGACTACCTTTCTTTATACTAATTACCTATCCATTTTTCTCAGAAAGCTCTTTGATTTATTCAATTCTCTCAACTATGATAACAGGATTCATACAAGTTGTATTAGGATTGTATCTATTATTCAATGAACCAAAAAACAGTAAACTACAATTGTATATTGCTGCTGTTGTTAGCTTTTTTTCACTATGGTTTATCAATGCTCAAATTGGATACTATGACGCGCTAACATTTATTCTGTTTGGTATTCCAGCGTTATTGGCCTTTTACCTAACGTATATTATTCACCAAAAAGCAAAGCAATGAACCTCAATCTCATTGGCTACGCCATTTATCTTTTTATAACGATTTTAATCATTGTTAAAGTGGGCCGAATTTGCTATCAAAACGGCAACGTATATGTAGCCCAACTCATCCCCGATCACATGGATTTGTGCCATAAAATCAATCAGCTTTTGCTGTTGGGTTATTACTTAATGAATATTGGTTATTGTGCCATGACTTTAATTTCTTGGGAAAAAATACCGACTTTAAACCAACTGATAGAGGTAATTGCTTATAAATCGGCCATCATTATCGGCGTCATAGCTTTGATGCATTATCTCAATATTTACTTGCTTACCAAATACATTCAAAAATTAATTTAAATACTTATTATCATGGAAACTACAAAAATTTTAATCGGTTATGCCATCTATTTACCTATTGCTTTATTCCTGACTTATTATGTTTCTAAAACCCTTTTTAAAAACAGCAAAATATACATGTTAGATATTTTCAAGGGCAGAGAAGAAATTGCCCTTGCCACCAACAAACTCTTCGAAACAGGTTTCTATTTACTCAATCTCGGTTTTGCCCTGATGATTTTACAAATGAATCTTAACGAAGACAGTTACCAAAGATTAATAGAAGAATTGAGTTATAAGATAGGTGGATTTACCATTTACTTAGGCTTGATGCTGTTCTTAAACCTCTATTTTTTCTTCAGAGGTAAACGAAAAGCCAAAGAAGCCCAAACCGAAGAAAAATTGGTTTTTAAAGCCTAACTAAAAATGAACACAAGTAAAGCCGAAGATGTCTTCGGCTTTTTTATTGAAATATATAGAGTAAAACAAACCACAATACAGGTATACTTTCCACCCAAAAAGAAGAATAATATTGACTTCGTTCCAATGTTGAAAAACGAATGGCCGCAGCTGTAACAACAGCAATTACAAAGTTTTGAGCTTTGAAATTATTATTGACATGGCAACTAACAAACTCCAAAACAACAAACACCAACAACAAAAAGTAACCAATTATTTTGGCTTTCGCTAAGCCGAATCTTTGGGGCAAAGTATTGAGTGCTTTATCATCATATTGACTGTCATAAATTTCAAATGGAATCATCAAAGCACTCACAAATACAAATCGCTTCAAAAATTCGAGATATACATTCCCTTTAAAAGTTGGAAGTTCATTTACAAAAACAAAAGCAGTTAAATAGGCAATTACAAAGCTTACCCAAAACATTTTTACAATGCCGTATTTTCTAAAAAAAGGATAAACCAATACCATGGCTGCAGACAGAAAAAGTTGTATTTTTATTGAATCTACCATCCGAATTACAAAAAAGAAATAGCCAAATAATGCTAAAATGGTGACTAATAAAACCCCGATGTGCTTACTCAAACTAAAATTCCCCCTTAGAACAATTTCAAAATACTTCAAAAAATTATACCCAATGATAGTTCCGAAAAAAATACAACTCGGATAGGTAATATGTCTGCATAATCCATTGGAATACACCGTAACGTAACTCAAACAAAACATTGCCAAAGCCACGTGAACACTACTGTTGATGTAAAAATCGAGAAGTCGTTTTAAAATTAACATACCTTAAAAATAAGCAAACTGTTAATAAGAAGCCTTTTCAGTTAAAAAATTCTCAAAATATTAGACTTTGTTTAGCACAAAATTAGAACATTAATAATTACTTTTGTTGGCGTTAAAAACCATTGTTTTTTCAAGCAACATACACAACTAAATACACTTAGAACCTTACAATTTAATGAGAACAGACGCATTTGCATTACGCCACATAGGTCCGCGTGAAAGCGACCTGAACCACATGTTCAAAACCATCGGAGTTGAAAATATAGATCAATTGATCTACGAAACCATCCCCGATGACATCCGTTTGAAAGAAGACTTGAATTTGGACGCGCCAATGACTGAGTATGAATACTTGACTCACATTCAGGAATTGGGTAAAAAGAACAAAGTTTTCAAGTCGTACATAGGAATGGGATATCATCCCACAATTGTACCGGCAGTAATCCAGAGAAACATATTCGAAAACCCGGGTTGGTACACTGCTTACACACCTTACCAAGCCGAAATTGCTCAAGGTCGATTAGAAGCAATTTTGAATTTCCAAACCATGGTAATTGAATTGACCGGTATGGAAATCGCCAACGCTTCCTTGTTGGATGAAGGAACTGCTGCTGCAGAAGCAATGGCCTTACTTTTCGATGTTCGCTCTCGTGACCAAAAGAAAAACAATACCCGTAAATTTTTCGTTTCCGAAGAAATTTTACCGCAAACCTTGTCCGTTTTACAAACACGCTCTACTCCAATCGGAGTGGAATTGGTAGTAGGCAACCACGAAACTTTTGATTTTTCATCCGATTTCTTCGGTGCCATATTGCAATATCCTGGCAAATACGGTCAAGTCCATGATTATGCTTCTTTTATTACCAAAGCCAATGAAAAAGAAATCAAAGTAGCTGTAGCTGCCGATATTTTATCTTTAGCCAAATTAACCGCTCCGGGAGAAATGGGCGCCTCAGTGGTTATCGGAACTACACAGCGTTTCGGAATCCCTATGGGTTACGGCGGACCACACGCTGCTTACTTTGCAACCAAAGAAGAATACAAACGCTCTATGCCGGGCCGAATCATCGGTGTTTCTATCGATGCTAACGGAAAACGCGCTTTGCGTATGGCTTTGGGAACGCGCGAACAACACATCAAACGTGAAAAAGCCACCTCCAACATCTGTACTGCGCAAGTTTTATTAGCGGTTATGGCCGGAATGTATGCGGTTTTTCACGGCCCGAAAGGCCTAAAATATATTGCTAACAAAGTACATGCTTCTGCAGTAACCTTGGCAGATGCCTTGAATAAATTAGGCGTTTACCAAACCAACTCTGCTTTTTTTGATACCATTTCAGTAAAAGCTGATGCGGCTAAAGTAAAAACCATAGCCGAAAAACACGAAGTCAACTTCTTTTATCCGGATACGGCAACGATTTCCATTTCTTTAAATGAAACGACTTCTTTAAACGATTTGAATCAAATCATTGCCATTTTTGCGGAAGCCACCGGTAAAGAAGCTTTCGCCATTTCGGCTTTAAGTTCTCAAAATAATTTCCCGGCTTCACTGGAAAGAACCTCAACTTTCTTGCAACATGAAGTCTTCAACAACCATCACTCCGAATCACAGTTGATGCGTTATATCAAAAAATTAGAACGAAAAGATTTATCGTTAAACCACTCGATGATTTCTTTGGGTTCTTGCACCATGAAACTTAATGCTGCCGCAGAAATGTTGCCTTTATCAATGCCTAATTGGAATAGCATTCATCCGTTTGCTCCGGTAGAACAAGCGGAAGGCTACATCACTATGCTGAAAAAGTTAGAACAGCAACTCAACGTAGTAACCGGATTCGCGGGAACTACTTTGCAACCTAACTCGGGTGCCCAAGGAGAATATGCCGGTTTAATGGCTATCAGAGCTTACCACTTATCCAGAGGCGACCACCACAGAAATGTGTGTTTAATTCCTTCTTCGGCTCATGGAACCAATCCGGCTTCTGCTGCCATGGCTGGTATGCAAATTATCGTAACTAAAACCATGGAAAACGGTAACATAGACGTTGAAGATTTAAGAGCGAAAGCTATCGAACATGCCGCCAATTTATCTTGCTTAATGGTAACTTATCCATCAACTCATGGTGTTTTTGAAAGTGCCATTTGTGAAATCACAAAAATCATCCACGACAATGGTGGTTTAGTGTATATGGATGGTGCTAATATGAATGCACAAGTTGGTTTAACCAATCCGGCTACTATCGGAGCCGATGTATGTCACTTAAACTTACACAAAACATTCGCCATTCCTCACGGTGGTGGCGGACCCGGTGTTGGTCCAATTTGTGTCAACGAAAAACTGGTGCCTTTCTTACCTACCAATCCAATTGTGAAAGTTGGTGGTGAACAAGCCATCACTGCCATCTCATCGGCGCCATATGGCTCGGCTTTGGTTTGTTTGATTTCCTACGGCTACATCTCGATGTTGGGTGCTGAAGGTTTGAAAAAATCGACAGAACACGCCATTTTGAATGCCAATTATATGAAAGCTCGTTTGGAAGAACATTACCCAGTATTGTATTCCGGAGAAATGGGTCGCGCCGCTCACGAAATGATTTTGGATTGTCGTGCTTTCAAACAAAACGGTATCGAAGTAACCGATATTGCCAAGCGTTTGATGGATTACGGTTTCCACGCACCAACGGTTTCTTTCCCGGTAGCCGGAACTTTAATGATCGAGCCAACGGAGTCGGAAGATTTAGCAGAATTAGATCGTTTTTGCGATGCTATGATTGCCATTCGTAAAGAAATTGAAGCTGCTTCAGCCGATGACAACAACAATGTATTGAAAAATGCGCCACATACTTTAGCAATGCTTACGGCAGATACTTGGACTTATCCATACACTCGTGAGCAAGCTGCTTATCCTTTGGACTATATTCACGAAAACAAATTCTGGCCAAGTGTTCGCAGAGTAGATGATGCTTACGGAGACAGAAACTTAGTTTGTTCTTGTGCTCCGATTGAGGCGTATATGTAATTTAAAAGCACGAAATACGCAGTAAAAATTTAAAGGTTCCAAGTTTATTCTTTGGAACCTTTTGTTTTATTGCTAAACCCTTGATAAGTTTTACTTTTGTATCAAATAAAAAATGATGAATGATATTCAAACCCAAGACGATTTGTATTTACTTGTTGATGAGTTTTACAAAAAACTGTTAGCCGACGAATCCATCAGTTATATATTTACCGATATAGTAAAAATTAAATTGGAAGAGCATTTGCCTATCTTGGTCACTTTTTGGTCGCAAGCCATATTGGGCACCGGCGGATACACCAACAACCTTACGCAAATTCATTTGGATGTCAATGCCAAATCTTACTTATCACCAAAATTATTTACAATTTGGCTTCATCATTTTTATGCGACTGTAGATGAAAATTTTAGAGGCAAAAAAGCAGAGCAAATCAAAACCCAAGCCTTGAGTATAGGCACGATTATGCAGATTAAAATTGCCCAACAACAAGGTGATAAATTATAGCATTCTTATTTTTAACTAAGTTTTACTAAACAATTCACAATTATTTTAAAAAAAGAAAGCTTACTCATCCGACTAATGATTTTATTAATAATTTAGTATTGAAATCATTAGCATATGAATATAAAAATAACCGGTTCGGGATGTTATATTCCCACGGAAATCGTTACAAACTCCGACTTCACCAAGCATGTTTTTCTCAATGATGACGGAAGTCCGTTTCCACTCCCGAACGAAGTAATTACCGAAAAATTTTACGACATCACCGGCATAGAAGAACGCCGTTATGTTACCGATAATTTACTAACCTCCGACATAGCTACTATCGCTGCCAAAAAAGCGATTGAAAACGCCGGTATAGATCCCGAAACTCTGGACTACATCATCTTTGCCCACAATTTCGGGAACGTTAAAAAAGGCGCCATTCAAACTGATATTTTACCGAGTTTAGCTACCCGAGTAAAATTCGATTTGCGCATTAAAAACCCGAAATGTGTTGCTTATGACATGCTGTTTGGTTGTCCGGGTTGGGTAGAAGGTGTCATTCAGGCACAAGCCTTTATCAAAGCCGGCATGGCCAAAAAATGTTTAGTAATAGGCGCTGAAACCTTGTCACGCGTAGTAGACATGCACGACCGCGACAGTATGATTTACTCTGACGGCGCAGGAGCTACCATCATAGAAGCAACGGAAGAAGAAGGCGGCATTTTAGCCCATGCCTCCGCTACTTTCACTTATGACGAAGCGTATTATTTATTTTTCGGAAACTCATTCAACAAAGAGCATGATCCGGATGTGCGTTACATCAAAATGCACGGCCGAAAAATATATGAATTTGCTTTAAGTCAGGTTCCCAAAGCCATGAAAGAGTGTGTTGACGCCAGCGGTATCGATATCAGTAATATTAAAAAAGTACTGATACACCAAGCCAACGAAAAAATGGATGAAGCCATCATCCAACGTTTCTACAAACTTTACGGTCAAAAAGCGCCGGACGACATTATGCCTATGAGCATTCATAAACTGGGAAACTCAAGTGTAGCTACAGTCCCAACTTTATACGATTTACTGGTAAAGGGCGAATTGGAAAATCATAAACTGGACAAAGGCGATGTCATTTTGTTTGCTTCCGTAGGTGCCGGAATGAATGTGAATGCGATTGTGTACAGAATGTAAAAAAGTTTATCCGTTCAAAGGTTTAAAAGTTTAATTTTGCCGAATACCTAACGACAATCTTTTTACCACGCTATGTACGAGAAGACCTATCCGAGCAAACGATTTAACCTTACTTTACAGTTTTTAAAAAAACACGTTAAAACCTCCGAAACCATACTGGATTTGGGTGTGCCTAATCCGTTTTCCAAAATCATGGAAGACAATGGTTATACCGTTATCAATACCAAAGGCGAAGACGTAGACAACGACCAAAGTAATCTACAAAAAGAAAACTACGAGGTATTTACTGCTTTTGAAATCTTCGAACACTTGCTTAATCCCTATACAGTGTTACAAAATGTAAAAGCCGACAAGGTATTCATCTCAATTCCTTTGCGTTTGTGGTTTTCACCGGCATATCGTAGTAAGACCGATATGTGGGACAGGCATTACCACGAGTTTGAAGATTGGCAACTCGATTGGTTGTTGGAAAAAGCCGGCTACAAAATTGTTGACCGCCTAAAATTCACCCATCCGGTAAAGAAATTAGGATTGCGTCCTTTGCTGCGATGGATTACACCTCGTTACTACTTGGTTTATGCTGAAAAAGTAAAATAATGAACTACTATATTGTTATTCCTGCTCATAACGAAGAAGCCTTTATGGCACTGACGTTACAGTCTTTGACAGACCAAACGGTTTTGCCAACGAAAGCCGTTGTTGTGAATGACAATTCTACCGATAAGACAGGCGAAATTGTACAAGCATTTGCCGAAAAACATCCTTGGATTTCGCTCGTTAATTCCACTTCCGATGCGATTCATTTGCCCGGCAGCAAAGTAATTCTGGCCTTTCAAAAAGGATTAGAAACTTTGGATGACCAATACGACATTATGGTCAAGGCCGATGCTGATTTGATTTTCCCTCCGAATTATTTTGAAACCATCATCAATCATTTTCAGTCCGATGACAAAATCGGGATGGTTGGCGGTTTTGCTTATATTGAAAAAAATGGTGAATGGCTCTTGGAAAACTTAACCGACAAAGACCATATTCGCGGCGCCTTTAAAGCCTATCGAAAAGCAACTTTCCAACAAATCGGCGGATTAAAACCGGCTATGGGTTGGGACACTGTAGACGAATTGCTTTGTAAATTTTACGATTGGAAAGTAGTAACCGATGAATCTTTGAAAGTTAAACACCTGAAACCAACCGGCGCTAATTACAATAAAACAGCTCGTTACAAACAAGGGGAAGCTTTCTATACTTTGGGATACGGCTTTTTCATCACGGTCATTGCTTCGTTAAAATTGGCCATGCGCAAAGGTAAACCACTACTTTTTTTAGATTACATCAAAGGGTTTTGGAAAGCGAAATCGGCCAACAAACCATTATTGGTCACAGAAGAACAAGCTAAATTTATTCGAAATTACCGCTGGAAAAAGATGAAAGAAAAGTTGTTCTGAGAATGTTGCGTTAGGGATTCCTTCGGCAATCGCTCCGCTCGTGTGTAGTGAAAATCCTTTTTAGGATAACCCGGTAAAAATTCAATCCTAAAAAGATTGTAACGGATAGCCCGACCCGAAGCGAAACGCCCAAAAACTTATAACTTATAACTTATAACTCATAACTTCTGCTTATTTTTGACATTATTTTAAGCCTATGATGCTCGTTCGGTATTTATCGCAAATTGGGAAATATTTCTTGATGTTGAAGGAAGTTTTCCGCAATCCCACAAAATGGTCGGCTATGCGACAGTTGATTTTTAAGGAGATTGATGATTTGATCATTGACTCGCTTGGGATTGTTTGCTTTATCTCGTTTTTCGTTGGCGGCGTAGTGTCGATACAAACGGCTTTGAACTTAACCAATCCTTTGATTCCCAAATACCTCATTGGTTTTGCTACGAGACAATCGGTTATTTTAGAGTTTGCGCCAACTTTTATCTCAATTATCATGGCGGGAAAGATGGGCTCATTCATCACTTCGAGTATAGGAACTATGCGGGTTACCGAACAAATTGATGCCTTAGAAGTAATGGGCGTGAATTCGTTAAACTATTTGATTTTCCCTAAAATTATTGCCTTGCTACTCTACCCTTTTGTGATTGGAATTTCGATGTTTTTAGGCGTATTTGGCGGATGGATTGCTTCGGTTTATGGCGGCTTTGCTTCGAGTAACGAATTTATCACCGGAATCCAACAAGAGTTTATTCCTTTTCATATTGCTTATGCCTTTATCAAAACCGTAGTTTTTGCCATGTTGCTGGCCACTATTCCTTCGTTTCACGGTTATTATATGAAAGGCGGCGCTTTAGAGGTAGGTAAAGCCAGTACGGTTTCGTTTGTATGGACGTCGGTGACCATTATTTTATCAAATTATATTTTAACGCAATTACTGTTAACCTGATGATAGAAGTTAAAAATGTAGAAAAGTCTTTTGGAGACAGCAAGGTGTTAAAAGGAATTTCAACTGTTTTTGACGCCGGAAAAACCAATTTAATTATCGGGCAAAGTGGTTCGGGAAAAACAGTTTTGCTGAAGAGTTTACTGGGGATACACTCGCCTGACCGTGGTACAATTTCGTTTGACGGTCGCATTTATTCGGAGTTAAAACCGGATGAAAAAAGAGCGTTGCGAACCGAAATCGGGATGGTATTTCAAGGCAGTGCGCTTTTCGACAGTATGACGGTAGAGGAGAATGTTGGCTTTCCGTTAAAAATGTTCACCAATAAAACCGATGCCGAGATTAAAGAGCGTGTAAATTTTGTAATCAACCGTGTGAACCTTATCAATGCCAATCATAAAAAGCCTTCCGAAATTTCGGGTGGTATGCAAAAAAGGGTCGCCATTGCCAGAGCTATCGTGAACAATCCGAAGTATCTTTTTTGTGACGAACCCAATTCGGGTTTAGATCCGAAAACATCTATTGTAATTGATAATTTGATTCACGAAATTACCGTAGAATACAACATTACTACTGTAGTCAATACACATGACATGAATTCGGTTATGGAAATTGGCGATAAAATTATCTTCCTAAAAGAAGGGATTTTGGCTTGGGAAGGCACCAAAAAAGACATCTTCAAAACCGATAACGAGGCGATAACCGACTTTGTGTATTCGTCGAATCTGTTCAAAAAAATCAGAAAAGCGCAGAACAAGGAAGACTAATTATTCGTGCATCAAATACACCCAACCCGATTTTACTTCTCCCGTATCCATAGTAGCTAAATAGTAATAAGTAGCACTGGGTAGAATGTGGCCGTACTTATCTTGGCCTTTCCATTGGTTGACATAATTCCCCATTTCATATACCAGCATACCGTAACGATTAAATATCTTCAGCCTTTCTACCCCAAAACCGGTCAAATCTAACGAATCGTTATCGCCGTCATTGTTAGCAGAAACACCTTTCGGAATCGAACAAATAGTGCGAATTACATTGATGGATTCGGAGACACTACAACCATTTTCATCAGTAATAGTTAGGTCGTAGTTTCCGGTAGCCGCTTTGGTAATCACAATAGGGTTTTGGGAACTACTGAAATTATCCGGTCCGCTCCAATTGAAGGCAACGTTTGAGGTGGTGGTTGCTGTTACCACATACTCGTCATTGATACAATCTTGATTCAAACTAACAACCGGCAAAGCATTTACAGTAACATCAACAGTATTCGGAGACGACTGACAACCGTCGAGCACAGTATAAACCGAATACGTTCCGCTGTCTGCCAAGGATAACGGATTCAACGTTGGATTTTGCTGTTGGGAAGCAAACCCATTTGGTCCGCTCCAAACATAGGTCGCATTCGGTACCGTTGAAGCGTAAAAATTTAAACTTCCGGTATCACAAATCACCGTGTCTGAGGATACAACGGGTTGTTGTGGAATTTCTTTTAACGTAATATTCACCAAGGCCTCATCCGAAGCATTACAATTGCCAACCACTCGATATTTAAACTGATACGTTCCAAAAGCTACAGCGGCTGAATTCCAAAGATTGTTAGTCAAAGTTCCGCTGGAAGTGAGTTCCGACCAAGTACCGTTAGCATCATAACTCCCAATCAAAAGCGAAAACAAATCAATTTGGCCTTGTCGTCCGCAATAGGAAACACTATTGCTGTTCCCTGCATTGGGCAAATCATTAGAAACATTAATAGTGTAACTTAAAACCTGATTCAAACAAGATGATGTGTTGTTAGAGTAAGAAATACTTACATAATAGGTTCCGTTATTCGACGGCACATTAAAGGGTAAAAAATCTAATGTGTTTGTTGTACTCAAGATGTTGGTGGTGTCATTTCCTTTCCACCATTGGTATTGAAAAAAAGCAAAATCAGGCACGGATAAAGTCAGGTTTTCACCATCACACAAAATGGTATTGGCTGTTATTTCCAATGGATTTGGGTTAGCAATTTCAAAGGCGCTGTTTAATAAATTTCCACAGGCATCTTCCACTTGAAAATTATAGGTAGCCGCTTCCAAACCCGAAAAAAGATTGGAGTTGCCGTTATCTACTGCAAAGGGCTGTCCGTTTTTGGTAGTAATTCGGTATTGCAACGGATTTAACCCTTCAGCCAACACTACTACTTCAAAAGTAGTACCACAAGAAACGGAATAAACATCTATAATTTCAGGCAATCCAATAAACTCAAATTCTTCCAAAGTTTCAAAACATTTAGCGATTGTTATACCCTCAAAAAGATCAAAAACTTTTAGTACTCTGAAACTTCCCAAGGCCGCTAAATTATAATTAACCGCATTATTTGTCAGCGGATAAGAATTGGCAAGACTGGGCATAAAACCGTCAGTATAAACAACATTTGTAAATGGATGCCCCCAGCTGTTGGTATTAGGATTCCATTTTTGCAACCAATAAGAAGCTTGCCCTAAATTATTAGAACTATGTGCCAAAGACAAATCAAAAGAGCCGCAATTAGGGTTGATGGAAATATCAGTAACCGGTTGATACCCTTGGATGTTAACAGGAACAGTAAAAGGAATACCGCAAACAAAGGTTTGAAAAGTATAATTCCCTGCCGGTAACATATCCAAGAAGAATGAAGTCCCATTTTGATTTATGCCTGAAGATACATCATATGGTAATGTTTGAGGATAGCTCGCCGGCGCAGTAAGCATAATTACAGAAGACAATTCGGCCGAAAAATACAAGGCCCCAAAACCCGGCGAACAACCAATACCTCTAACAGGAATTGGAGCTCCCGGCGAAGGGATAATATTGACTGTAATTTGAATCGGGTCAACGCTTCCACACAACCCTATAGCATCAAAAACATAGTTTCCTACCGGTAAAACCAAACCAATATAATTAGCTGAATTGATTTGAGAAGTATAATCAAATGGTAATGTTTGTTGATATGTTGCCGGTGCTGAAGTTAAAATAAGTTCTTGAATATTGTAAATAAGCACCGAACCATTGGTACAAGTTACATTATAAACCAAATCAAAAGGCGGGCTTTCCGATAAGACAACTTCAATAACAAATGTAAAAGATTCATCGCAAGGATTAAGAGCTTTAAAAGTGTAGGTTCCGGCAATCATATTGGGAACCGAAACCGAATTGTTGGCTATTTGAGAGGTAAAATCATAGGGTATTGATAGCCCGAAACCGGCAGGTCCTGACAATAAATTCAGTGACGTTACATTAAAAAAGCCGGCTACTTTGTGAGTACAATCTTGCGGAGCCAATATATAATAAGCATCTCTATTGAGATTGGTAATAGTTCCGTTTAATGTGTAAACCGTTCCGCAACGATCGGTTATGGTAAAAGTATAAGTATAGTCTTGTTCGAAATAGGGTACAATCTGAGTAAAAAACAACCCTGAAGTAACGGTTTGATTGTAAATCAAATTAGGCCCATTGGGAGGATTAACCGTGGTAGTAATGGTTAAAGGATAAGCAATCACTCCATTAGTCAGTAAAGTTTCTATTTCCGCTCCGATGCTTACCGTGTAACAATCTACCAATTGTGGTACAAACAACTCAAACGTTAAGTCAGTATTCGCCTTTTCAATCGTAAACGTTTGAACAACTGCATCATTACAATTGTCCCTAACCCGAACTTGGTATGTCCCCATGGTTAGATTAGGAAAAATATTGGAAGCTTGAATGGGTCTGATAATAGGCCCGGCAAAAATTTCATAATTAACCGCTGTTCCCGTAAGTGTTGTAACGATTATAGAACCGTCAAAACTGCAAACTTCATCATTCCCTGTAATTTGATAAGTTAAGGTAACAACTTCGTCTTCTATAGTAACATCTTGTTGCTGGGTGCCACTCTGATTCCCCAAAGACTGTGTGGCAATCACACGATAATTACCGGCTACCAATCCGGTTAAAACGCCTGTTGACTGAACCGAAATAGGTGTTGAAACATCCGGCAAACGATAAACGGAATACAAAATTGTAGCCCCGGCAGTAGTATTGGAGACTAAAAAATGCAATTCCCCATTTCCGGTACAAGTTTCATCAATTTTGGTTACTGTCAGGGTGAAATTCGACAATTGTCCAAAAGTTAATGGTGTCCAAAAAAACAAAATCAATACAATAAACCAACGAAAATCTTTCACAACGCTAAAATTTTAAACAATGAAAGATACAACAAAAGAAATTAAAATGCGTATTTTCTTAGAATTTGATGTAAAAAAAAGAGCAAAAGCCCTTTTTGAATTATAATTTGTCAGCCATGGCTGTAATTCTCTTGATGTCTTGTTCTTTACTTTTCGGATAAATCATCAGCACATTATCGTTATCAACTATAATATAATCATCTAAACCATCGATGACAACTAATTTTTGAGCATTAGAACGAATAATATTATTAGAGGCATTTTCCAAAATAACCGTGGCGTTTACTACAGCATTATTTTGATGGTCTTTATCCAATTTCTCGTGCAATGAACCCCAAGTCCCCAAATCATTCCAATCGAACGTTGCCGGTAATACATAAACATTATTGGCCTTTTCCATTACAGCATAATCAATAGATATATTGTCGGCGTTAGGATAATTGTCGAGGATAAATTGCTTTTCTTCAGTCGTATTGTAACTATTGAATCCTTTTTGGAACAAAGCGTTCATTTGAGGTTGAAATTTTTCAAAAGCCTCCGTAATTGATTGGGCGCTCCAAATAAAAATTCCGCCGTTCCAGAGGAAATTACCGGCTTCTAAAAATGTCTTAGCGGTTTCATAATCGGGTTTTTCACGGAATTGGTTGACTTTTTTTATCAGATTAGCATCGGCTTTATCAAATTCGATATACCCAAATCCGGTGTTGGGAAAAGTAGGCTGAATGCCTAAAGTCAGTAACGCTTTTTCCTTTTCACAGAAATCAAAACACTGTTGTAAATCATGGGTAAAAGCAGTTTCATCTTCAATCCAATGATCGCTGGGTGCCACAACCATTACGGCATTGGGATTTTGTTTTTTTATTTTTAACGATGCGTATAAAATACAAGGCGCAGTATTTCGCATTGCAGGTTCCAACAAAACTTGTTCCGGCTTAACCATCGGCAACTGTTGTAAGACCAGATCATTATAACGTTCGTTGGTTAAAATAAGAATGTTTTCTGCCGGTATTAACTTGGACAAACGACTGAAAGTTTTTTGAATCAAAGTCTCTCCCGAGCCTAACATATCGTGGAATTGCTTCGGAAAATCGGTAGTGCTTACCGGCCAAAATCGGGAACCGACACCGCCAGCCATTAGTATTGCGTAATAATTTTTATTCATTTTTTTGGGAGTAACTGAGTTACTGAGTAGCTAAGATTCTGAGTTTTTTTATTATAGCTACAAATATATTTATAATTAACAGGATTTGGGCAATTAAAAAAAATAGGGCAAAAAAAGAGCGATATACATTTGATCTTTGATAATCGTCAAACAATTGCAATTCGGGTGATTTAAACATCAATTCATAAGGAAAAAACATGCCTAAAGTAAAAAATACTGTCCCATAAACATGTATTAACTCTAATAGTCTTTGCCATTGAAATCTCAGTTTTTCCAGAATAAAGTAAATCATGAAAAAGAAAAAAAAGAATAATGAGAAAAGCCAATACAATTGGTTTTGTGCTATAACAAAGTAGGTATCATGGATATTGATATCAAAAGTTTCATCACTTTTCACAAAACCAATTACAAATAACAGCAATGACGTAAGCAACAACAAATACGGCTTTCTTTTTAACATATTAACCCGGAATTATTTCCACCTCAGCGTTGGCGTTAAACAAATACAATCTCCCGGTTTTGACTTCCAAACATTCATAGCGCTTTACTCGTAAACCTTTCTTTTGGAAAATCCGGCCGTTTTTAATGCGGAACAAACTACCGCTTGGGACTTCATGCACGAAGTGGATATCGGGTTTGCGCTCGTCAAATTGTTTTAAGGCGAAAGCCAATCGCGCATCAGTATCGCTACTTGCTGTAGGATTTCTGAAATGATTTGCCACCAAAGGCAACACCGAATGCGGAAAAATCTCAGGGCGAATAAACGGCACCATCAACCGCTGAAACGTATGCTTCCACTCGTTGCCATGTGGTTTAATCAAACGACCGAATTTTTCATAAGCCACCAAATGCGCAATTTCATGAATCAAAGTGATCAAAAATCGGTATTTGTTCAAATTTGCATTCACGGTAATCTCATGCTTTCCTCCTACCGCTCTGCGATAATCTCCATGGCGTGTTTGGCGCTCGTTGACTATCTTCAAATGCACATTGTTGCTTTTAATTAATTCAAAGCAAGGCAATACAGCGTGTTCGGGCAAATATTTGGCTAAGACTTCGCTCAAAGAATTATGAGTTATAAATTATGAGTTATGAGTTGTTTTTTGAGGTTATAATGATACTTTTTATGATTTTTAAGACTTCTATACATTGAGGATAAATAGTATTGAATTCTTTGGTTGAAATATAATCTGTCTCTTTTAAAAGTTCCAACCAATACATAGTTTCGTCACATTCCTTTTGAGAAATGGATAGTTTATGAATGAAATCAAGTTTACTTTGTGCGTTAACAGCCTCTCTTACATTGGCTCCAACCGAGGTGACTGAACGTAAAAACTGCTTACTCATAACAAATTCTTTCTTATCCGAAATTAAACTTTTATAAAATTTAATCCCTGAAACGGCAAGTTCAAAACTTTTCGCTTTAATGATACTTTCACTCATAACTTATAACTCATAATTCATGACTGACTATGGTGTAGACGAACTTACTTGAATTACTTTTCCGTTGTGATACTTGTTACCGGTGAGGGCGAAATTTGCAATATAATCTGCCATTTCTGCAGCGGAAATTGGGGCTTCGTATCCAGGAAAGGCTTCTTGCAACATTTCGGTATTCACGGCACCTAAAGCTAAAACATTAAACGCAATGCCTTGTTCTTTGTATTCTTCCGCCAACAATTCCGATAGTGTAATCACGGCGCCTTTACTCGAACTGTACGCTGCCAATCCGGCAAACTTCATACTGCCTTGAATACCTCCCATTGAACTGATGGTAACCACGTGACTTCCTTTTTTAAGGTAAGGTAAGCACACCTGAGTAAGATTGGCTACTCCAAAAACATTTACTCGGTAAACGCTTTCAAAGTCTTCTTGACTGGTTTGCGAAAACGGGCGATTTAATAAACTACCGGCGTTGTGAATGATTATATCCACTTTCTTCCAAGCATGAGCAAGAAACTTGTCGACCTCAGCCAATTCAGCTTCTTTACCCAAATCGATTGACAAACAAGTAATGTTTTCATTTTCTATTAAAGCTTGTGGTGTTTTACGGGAAATGGCCAACACTTGGTGTCCGGCTTTGGCCAATTGCAGTGCCAATTCGTAGCCAATACCGCGTGATGTTCCGGTAATAATGATATTTTTTTTCATAGCATTCTTTTGTAGGGTAAATATAATAAAACCTGAAAAGCTTACAAAAAGAAAAACCTTCCCGTAAAGGAAGGCTTTTGTATTGATTTTTGAAGATGAATTTACGAAACCAAACCTCTCGAGATTACAATTCTCTGAATCTCCGAAGTTCCTTCATAAATTTGAGTGATTTTAGAATCGCGCATCATTCTTTCTACGTGGTACTCGGCAACATAACCGTTTCCACCGTGAATTTGAACCGCTTCATTAGCCACTTCCAAAGCAATTTCAGAGGCGTATAACTTGGCCATAGCGCCGGAGTGTGCAATATCTTTGCCTTCATCTTTTTCACAAGCGGCTTTCATGATTAACATTTTAGCAGCAGTGATTTTTACATACATATCCGCCAATTTGAAAGCAATGGCTTGGTGTTTGAAAATTTCTTTCCCGAACGCTTTTCTTTCGTTGGCATATTTTAAAGCCAATTCGTAAGCACCGGTTGCAATTCCTAAGGCTTGAGACGCAATTCCGATACGACCGCCGTTTAAAACATTCATGGCAAAGTTAAACCCGAAACCATCAGCTCCGATACGATTTTCCTTTGGCACTTTTACATCGGTGAACATTAACGAATGGGTGTCACTTCCGCGGATTCCCATTTTCTTTTCTTTAGGTCCGATTTCAAAACCTTCCCAGCCTTTTTCGACGATAAAGGCGTTGATTCCTTTATGTCCTTTTTCAACATCAGTTTGCGCCATTACTAAATACGTAGAAGCGGTTCCTCCGTTGGTAATCCAGTTTTTGGTTCCGTTGAGCAAATAGTAATCGCCCATGTCTTTGGCAGTGGTTTTTTGGGAAGAAGCGTCACTTCCGGCTTCCGGCTCCGACAAACAAAACGCACCGATTACTTCTCCTTTGGCCAAAGGCACTAAGTATTTCATTTTTTGTTCCTCCGAACAATATTTTTCCATTCCGGCACACACCAAAGAGTTGTTCACCGACATGATTACCGCAGCCGAAGCATCCACTTTGGCAATTTCTGTCATGGCTAACACATAAGAAACGCTGTCCAAACCGGCACCGCCATATTTCGGATCTACCATCATTCCCAAAAATCCAAGCTCTCCCATCATTCTCACTTGCTCTGTTGGAAACTTGGAATGTTCGTCTCTTTCTATTACGCCCGGCAACAATTCGGCTTGTGCAAAATCGCGTGCCGCTTGTTGAATCATTAACTGCTCTTCGGTTAAATTAAAATCCATATAATGTAACGATTATTGTTTGTTGTTTCTTTAATTTTGGTGAGCAAAAATAGGATATAAAAGTTACAATTTCAAACGTTTTCGTAAATTTAGCCAATGTTGAAAGAAAGTTATAATGTTATAGGCGTCATGTCGGGTACTTCGCTCGATGGCGTCGATTTGGCGCACATCCATTTCACGGTAATTAAGGGAAAATGGAACTACAAAATTCTGGAAAGTGAAACCATTCCTTATACAGAAGATTGGTTAAACAAATTGCGAGCGGCTGTTGATTTTACCCAAAAAGAATTACAACAACTCAACCGCGATTATACTGCGCTTTTGGGCAACATTATCAAAGACTTTATCCGTCGAAACAACATCAAAAATCTCGATGCCGTTTGCAGTCACGGTCATACTATTTTACACCAACCACAAAACGGTTTCACACTGCAGATAGGAAATCTAAAAGAGATTGCTACAATTGTCGGCGAAACCATCGTGTGTGATTTTCGGGTACAAGATGTAAAGCTTGGCGGACAAGGTGCGCCTTTGGTACCGATTGGCGACCGAATTTTATTTGCCGAATACGACTATTGCCTGAATTTAGGCGGATTTTCCAACATCTCTTTTGAACAAGACGGAAAGCGCATAGCATTTGACATTTCGCCGGTGAATACCGTATTGAATTTTTATGCGAATCAACTCGGCTTACCGTATGACGATAAAGGCGAAATAGCACGCAGCGGCGAAACCGATATTGCGCTTTTGGAAGAATTAGACAACTTATCGTACTATCAAAAACCGTATCCGAAATCGTTGGGCTTTGAATTTGTCAAAACCATCGTGTTGCCTTTGATGGAAAGTTACGACCTTCCAATTGAGGACAAAATGCACACGTTTATCAAACACATCGCCAAACAAACTGCTTACGCTTTGCCGGAAAGAAAAGGCAAATTACTGGTAACAGGCGGCGGCGCTTACAATACTTTTTTGTTGGAATGTATGCAAAATTACTTGACTGAAATGACCATAGTGGTACCCGATCCCAAAACCTTGGAATATAAAGAAGCCTTAATATTTGGATTACTGGGCGTTTTAAAATTGCGAAAAGAAACTAATGTTTTGAGTAGTGTTACAGGTGCGAAGAAAGACCATAGTAGCGGAAAAGTTTATTCTGTATAACTGATATTTACTTCAGAGATTAATTCTGTATTTACATTGTTTTCTACAGCGTATTTTTTTATTGAAATCGGATAATTCTCAGAATTGTAAACAATGACATAGTTATGAGACAATATTGGTGTGGTTGAACCAACCGAAGAATAGGAATACTGTGCTGAAATATTATTTTTACTGATGATGTCCATGGATTCAAAATTGAGAAATAATCTCAAATACTGATTCATATTTTTAAACGGATTATTAAAGTCATCAAATTCATAAGTAGATTTAAATGTTGATGTAACTGAACCAAAATAATTTGTTTTTACTATTTGCTGAATATTGGATTCACTATTGAAAGTGTAAGCTTTCAACATATGCTGAATCCACACATCGTTATCTAAATAAAAACCGGATATATTTTGCAGTTTGTTTGCAGTATAGGTATAGTCCGTTTTTTCATCAGCATCATTAACAACTGACATCAGCAAATCTCCGGAATAGGTAAAATTCGAAGTGCGCTGTAAAACATTATTATTGTAAATTTTTATATCCGTAATTTTATCCTCTGCGAAACTAAAATCCAATCTGGTAGTCCCTGAAACTATATTCGTCAAAATACCATTTTCATAATTGAAATTGAAGTTCTTTTCGCTATCAAGGCTTCCATCATAGTAAATTTTTTCAGTAACACTACTTATTTTAGGACCATTTAATGGATCAATATCGGTTCTACTATCCTCAGAACTACAAGATGACATTGAAAAAAGAACTGTAAAAAATAAAGCGGCAATTAATATATTCTTCATTATAAAAGTATTTATTTGGCAAATATATCATTATCCGAGATCAAAATGTAATATTTTTCGGTGTTTATTTTAAAAAATCACTTCTTCAACAGTGTTTTTTATAAACTCATAACTTATAACGCATCATACAGAATTACTATATTTGCACCGCAAACTAAAATTGAATCTAACTAAAAAAGAATCTGAAGTGAGCTCAGATTAAACACAATGAAAGACTTATTAAAAAAATTCGAAAACAAACAACCTGAAATAGTATTCCACTGGAAAGACAACGAAACCGATGCCGAAGGATGGACAGTAATTAATTCCCTGCGCGGTGGTGCTGCCGGAGGCGGAACTCGTATGCGCAAAGGATTAGACATGAACGAAGTGTTGTCGTTGGCCAAAACCATGGAAGTGAAATTTTCAGTGTCAGGTCCGGCGATTGGTGGTGCTAAATCCGGAATTAATTTCGACCCGAATGACCCGCGTAAAAAAGGGGTTTTGCAACGTTGGTATAAAGCGGTTTCTCCGCTATTGAAAAGCTACTACGGTACCGGTGGCGACTTGAATGTAGACGAAATCCACGAAGTAATTCCGATGACCGAAGAATGTGGCGTTTGGCATCCGCAGGAAGGTGTTTTTAACGGACACTTCAAACCTACCGAAGCCGATAAAATCAACCGTATCGGGCAATTGCGTCAGGGTGTTATTAAAGTGATTGAAAACCCGAAATTCTCTCCTGATGTATTGCGTAAATACACAGTAGCCGATATGATTACCGGTTATGGTGTAGCTGAAGCCGTTCGTCATTATTACGATATATATGGTGGCGATGTGAAAGGCAAAAAAGCCATCGTACAAGGTTTTGGAAACGTTGGTTCGGCAGCTGCTTTTTATTTGGCTGATATGGGTGCTAAAGTGGTGGGTATTATTGACCGCGACGGTGGTGTGATTAAAGAAGACGGATTTTCTTTTGAAGAGATAAAAATGTTATTCTTGAACAAAGACGGCAACAAATTGGTAGCACAAAACATGATTCCGTTTGCCGAAATCAATGACAGCATTTGGAAATTGGGTGCCGAAATTTTTGCCCCTTGCGCAGCCTCTCGTTTGGTAACCAAAGACCAAGTTGACACCATGATTGCTTCCGGATTGGAAGTGATTTCTTGTGGTGCGAATGTGCCTTTTGCCGATAAAGAAATTTTCTTTGGTCCGATTATGGAAGAAACCGACAGCAAAGTGAGTTTGATTCCGGATTTCATTTCCAATTGTGGTATGGCGCGTGTTTTTGCTTACTTTATGGAGAAAAAAGTACAAATGACAGACGAAGCCATTTTCTACGACATCTCAGAAACCATCAAAAAAGCCTTGGAAAAAGCACACGATTTGCATTCGGATAAAAAGCATATTAGTGCTACGGCTTTTGAAATTGCTTTGAAACAATTGGTTTAATATTTCGTTAACGAAACGAATAACACAATATTTAGTATCTTTAAGCGTTATAAAGTAAACTAACACAGGATAAAATGAGTTTTGAAATATCAGATAACGATAAAAAATCTTTAGCCATCACTACTTTAGTGTATGCTATTTTACTGTTGTTGTTATTCTTTTTGCGCTTTTGGCCTCCGGCCGATATGAAAATTATGGGCGGCGGTGGCGGCGGTGGCATCGAAATGAACTTTGGCGACAGCGATTACGGGATGGGCGACAATTACAAAAGCGAAGTCCTTAATGTTAAAGACCAAACTAAAGTTACCCCAACAGCAGCTTCGCCTGAAGATGATGTGATTGCAGATGAAAGCGACGATAACGAAACCAACGTAGCCATTCCGAAAAAGGATATTAAAAAAACACCTACACCGGTGGCACCGAAAAAAGACATCAAACCTACACCAGAAAAACCGAAAGTCTCTAAAAATGCGAATGACGCTTTGTCGAGTTTGTTAGGCAACAAAGGTGGCGATGGCAACGATACCAAAAGCGGCAATAAAGGCAATGCCGGCGGGAATTTAAACTCCAGCGGTTATTATGGAAACGGTAGCGGAACAGGTTCGGGTGGCGGAAACGGCAGTGGCAACGGAACCGGGAACGGTTCGGGTAGCGGCTCCGGCAGTGGTAGCGGCAGTGGCGGCGGAAACGGTAGCGGTTCAGGTTATTCGTTAGGCAACAGAAAAGCATTGAGCAAACCACAACCGGATTATACTTGCCAAGAACAAGGCCGAGTAGCTGTACAAGTAACGGTTGACCGAAACGGCAACACTGTTAGTGTAATTGCCGGTGTACAAGGTACGACCAATACGGCTAAATGTTTGCTTGACCAAGCGCGTATAGCCGCTCAAAACACGAAATGGCAAGCCGATAGTAATGCGCCGGAAAAACAGGTTGGAAAAATCATTTATACGTTTAGTCTGAATTAAGACAAAACGGGAAACATAGCCCTGATAGCAGTGGCATCCTTTTAAAAAAAAATCTCCACCTTTTCGGGTGGAGATTTTTTTTTAAAAGATAGAACGGATAGCAGGACGACTGTGGTAAGAAATGACAATGTGCTGCTCCTGATTCTGAAACTATTTCGGACTCGTAGCGATGACGAATTTCAGTTTGTTTCTAACGCCAATTTGAAGTACATCTACCAAATCCTGTACTTGCAAATTGAACGGAATTCTAATCACAACCGTTTGTTGCTTAGAAGGGTCGATTTTAGACAACAAGGTGGTTTCCAATTGCTCGAATGCCACTTGTTCTTTGTCGATAAAAAACTCTTTCTGTTCGGTAACAGAGAGCGTAATTAATTGCTTGTTGGTTTTTTCGTTGGTTTGCGACTTAGGCAAGGTCATTCGAATCACATTGGGATTGGCCAAGGTGGAAATGATGAGGAAAAACAACAACAAGAAAAACATAATGTCGCTCAAGGACGAGGTGGCGACTTCTGCGTGGAATCGTTTATTTCGCTTTATGGCCATTAGGTCTTTGGATTATGTTGACAAATTCTAATACTTGTTTTTGGATCGACAAGGCGAAGCTATCGATACGTCCGTTGAATAAGTGATAAGCGGCGTAAGCAATGATTCCAACAATCAATCCGGCACCACTACTAATCATTTTTTCGTATAAACCACCGGAGATGTTTCCGATACTGATGTCTTCGGTTACTGAAATACTATAGAAGATTTTGATTACCCCGGAAATGGTTCCGATAAATCCTAACGTTGGCGCAATCCCAGCGATTAATCCGAGTTGGCCAAGGCGTTTTTCCATGTAGCCAATTTCGATGTTGGCGGCGCGTTCCATATTGGATTCTATTTCGTTGATGTGACGACCGATGGTCAGCACACCTTCTTTGATGACATTGCCTTGCGCATTGCCACTTCTTTCTGCAGCATTTACAGCCAACTCGATGTTAGCATTATTCAAATGATTGCGAATATCGGCCATCAAATGATTGTCGATTTTAGCCGCTTTTTGGATGTACATATAACGCTCGAAAATGACATACAAAGTGTAGAAAAGCAAGATGGCAATAGGGATTAAAAAAAGACCACCTTTGAAAAGGAATTCTAACACCGAAACTTCATTAGTTAAAGCGGGATTCGCAGTATTGGCAGTTGGCATATTCTGAGCTAAACTGTCCACTTGCAACTGTAAAAATGTACTGATCATATTTGTTTAATTTTGGGCTGTTAATTCTGAAAATAGTTTCAAATTTGTATTGACCGTATCGGCATCACAATATACAACGAAAAAAAAATTAAAAAAGTATATCAAAAAAATATTTTCCCGAAATTATGAACTACCAGGAAACCTTGGAATGGATGTTTAACAAACTGCCGATGTATCAAACGCAGGGAGCAACCGCTTATCGAAAAGACATTACTAATACAGTCTTGTTGGCTGAGCATTTAGGTCATCCCGAAAAACAGTTGAAATGTATACACGTAGGCGGCACTAACGGAAAAGGCTCTACTTCTCACCTATTAGCTTCGGTCTTGATGGAAGCGGGTTATAAAGTAGGCCTTTACACTTCGCCTCACTTAAAAGATTATCGAGAGCGAATTACCATTAATGGCGAACCGATTTCGGAGGCTTACGTAGTGGAATTCATTACCAAAAACAAACCCTTTTTTGAAACGCATAACTTGAGTTTTTTCGAGATGAGTGTAGGTTTGGCTTTTGAGTATTTTGCCAACGAAAACATCGACATTGCGGTTATTGAAGTAGGTATGGGTGGCCGATTGGACTCGACCAACATCATTACACCTTTGATTTCCGTAATTACCAACATCGGACTAGACCACACCCAATTTTTAGGCAATACTTTAGAAGCCATAGCTTTTGAAAAAGCGGGGATTATAAAAAACAACATTCCTGTAGTGATTGGCGAATACCTAACGCAAACAAAACCGGTATTTGTGACAAAAGCCAATCAAACACAATCAGCAATATACTTCGCCTGTGATTTGGTAAAAGAAGATTACCCTTGTGGTTTATTGGGTGATTATCAGTATCACAATAAAAAAACCGTCATACAAACTTTGCGGGTCTTACAGGAAAAACAATTGTTGAAGGTTTCAGAAGATGATATTAAAAACGGCTTCCTGAATGTGATTACCAACACACATTTGCAAGGTCGCTGGCAACAATTAGGTGCTAATCCGAAAATTATTTGTGATACAGCTCACAATGCACACGGACTAAAAGTGGTGATGAACCAGCTAAAAAAAGAAAAATACAACCAGTTGCACTTTGTTTTGGGCGTTGTAAACGACAAAAAATTGGATGATATTTTGACTTTATTGCCGAAAAATGCTAAATATTATTTTTGTAAGCCTAATATTTCTCGCGGATTGGAAGCAACCGTTTTACAAGAAAAGGCCGCCACATTCGGACTTAATGGCGCAATATACAATTCTGTTTCAGAAGCTTACGAGAACAGTAGAAAAAATGCAGCGGTTGACGATTTTATCTATGTTGGCGGCAGCACTTTTGTTGTGGCAGAAATTTTGTAATTTTTTTCGATTTTAATTTGCAGAATCAAAAAACTGCCCTATATTTGCACCGCAATCAAGCACTAAACGGGCGATTAGCTCAGCTGGTTCAGAGCATCTCGTTTACACCGAGAGGGTCGGGGGTTCGAATCCCTCATCGCCCACCACCGTTTTTAAAATTCCACTTTTTTAAGTGGAATTTTTTTTTTGCCTTAATCCTCTTAACTTACGAGCATAAAAAAACCACTCCGAAGAGTGGCTTTAGATTATATCAATTCAAGTGTTCTTTCGAGCGCCATTCCTCTTGAGCCCTTAATCAAAATGGTTTTGTTTTGCCAATGCAAAGCTGATAACGTTTTGGCAAATTCATCAAAAGTTTCGTAAAAGAAAAAATTGTCTTTCAGCCTTTGGTTAGCATAAAAATCTTTACCGACAAAATAACAAGTCAAAGCCTCATTAGTACTCAAAAAATCAACTATACTTTTGTGCTCATTCATACTTTCCTGACCAAGCTCATACATATCCCCTATAACTACTATTTTATCGGGCTTATCTAATTGGATGAAATTCTCCAAAGCAACCTTCATACTGCTTGGATTGGCATTGTAGGCATCTAAAATGATTTCATTGGTATTCTTGACCATCAACTGAGAGCGATTGTTCTCGGGCACATAGGATTCGATAGCCTCCTTAATATCTTCTATAGGCACTTTGAAGAAATGACCGATGGTAATTGCGACACAAATATTGGTTGCATTGTACAAACCAATTAAATGAGATGTAATTTCAGTTCCAAAAGCCGTAACCTTTACAAAAGGATTGGCAGTCACGGAATCAATATAAACATCTGCATCAGCATTAGTGCGGCTAAAAGTAATTCTGTTTAAATGAGCCGTTTTTTCATTTTGCAAAGCATCATCTAAATTTACAAAAGCAGTTTTATTATCCTTTGCCAAAAAAGTGTACATCTCGCTTTTGCCTTTAATCACCCCATCAACTCCACCGAATCCCTCCAAATGGGCTTTCCCGAAATTGGTTATAAAACCATAGTCCGGTTGCGCGATATTGCACAAGAATTCAATTTCTTTTTGGTGGTTGGCGCCCATTTCCACAATTCCGATTTGGGTTGATTGGTCGAATGACAATAAAGTTAACGGCACCCCAATATGATTGTTCAAGTTGCCAACAGTGGCCTTAACTTGATACTTTTTAGCTAAAACTACATTAACCAATTCTTTGGTGGTCGTTTTACCGTTACTTCCGGTCAAAGCAATGATGGGCAGTTTTAAATATTGTCGATGATAAGTCGCCAACTCCTGTAATGTCGTTAAACTGTCTTGAACCAATATTGTCCTGTAATCAATATAATAAGCTTTATTATCAATTAAAACATACTTAGCGCCTTTTTCTAAGGCTTCCGCAGCAAAGGTATTAGCATCAAAACGTTCTCCTTTTATAGCTACAAAAAATGAATCTTGAGTAATCTTTCTGGTGTCGATGGCAATCCCGGTGGTTTGTAAATAAAGGGCATGAATATCTTGAATGGTCATAAGGAAATATTTTAAAACAAAAAAGCCCTTAAAAATAGGGCTTTTTGGTATTATTTGGAACTATAATTAGTTTCTAGGTCTTTTCTTTTTGTCGGCTTTAGGACCTACTCTCGACATGGCACATCTGAATCCGATGTAATCTGTAGCGATATCTTGCGGGAAGTATCTTCTTTGAGCAGGATCTAACCAATAAGCTCTGTCTCTCCAAGAACCTCCTTTGTAAACTCTTACATCATCATTCACCAAAGTCGTTCTTTTGTTAGACTTATCATACTTTTTGATCATATTTCCTAAACTATCTGTAGCAACATTGTGCTTAGGAGAATCGTACATTCTTTGATCGTCTCTTAACTTACCTTTATCGTCACCTTCCTCAGAGCCAAACTTAAAGTATCTTGAAGATTGTCTGTCTCCGTCACGGTAGTTACGATTGTCAGATTTGTCAAAGTTTTGTCTTAGATAAGTTTCTTTATCATCAACAGGTACTTGTGCAATTTGCCCAGGGAAGTTTCTTGAAACAATTTTACCGTTAGACAAAGTATCAAACTGTTGGGTTTCACCTGTAACCAATTCTACTTTGCCGTCTTCACCGATTTTGTTTTTCATATAAACGTTACCTCTGTAGTAGTTAAAGTCATTCGCTTCATCATCCACTATAGGTCTGTAAACGTCTGCAACCCATTCTGCAACGTTTCCGGCCATATCATACAAACCGAAATCATTTGGCGGATACGATTTAACTTTATTGGTAATATCAGCACCGTCGTCTGACCAACCTGCAATTCCGCCGTAATCTCCTTTACCTTGCTTGAAGTTAGCCAATTGATCACCTCTAACTTGTCTTTTTCCTGAACGGGTGTAAGCACCAGACCAAGGGTATTTCTTTTGACCTTTATAAGTATTGTACTCTCTTTGACCTACATCAGCAGCGGCAGCATATTCCCACTCAGCTTCTGTTGGCAATCTGTACTCCGGTAAAATCAAACCGGAAGATCTTTGTGCATAAACGTTTTTGGGACTATTTCCTTGAGTATTGGTGGAACCGGCAGCTGGAGCAGCACTTCCTTTTTTGCTTGAAGCGGCTTTCTGACCTCTTTTCAAAACAATTTTCTCATCACCACCCATAGCTGTTGAAGGCGAAGCCAAATAAGCTTCTGTACTGAATACTTTATCAGCAGATGCATCTGTTACCTTAGCATCTTTTTTCAAGTATCTCTGCTCTTCTAAGATTTTTTCGTTTACACGATCCGTTCTCCATTTGGCAAATTCAGTAGCCTGAATCCAATTAACTCCTACCACAGGATACTCAGCATAAGCCGGATGTCTTAAGTAGTTGTTAGTCATTGTTTCGTTGTAACCTAAACGATTTCTCCAAACTAAAGTATCCGGAGAAGCACCTTCATATATATTTTTGTAATTTTCTTGATCCGGAGGAAAAACTCTTTTCAACCAATCAAGGTATTCCATATACATCATATTGGTTACTTCGGTCTCATCCATATAGAATGACATTACGTGCTGCTGATTAGGGGTATTATTCCAATCGTGCATCACGTCATCCTGAACTTTACCCATAGTAAATGTTCCTCCTTCCACTAAAACTAAACCTGGACCTGTAGCCTGCTTCTTGAACTTAGAAGCATACTGAAAACCACCTTTCTTGTCGTTGATTTTCCATCCGGTAGCTCTTGAGCCGCCTTTAGAGTCGGATTTTTTACTACAACTGGTAAAACCAATCATTATCACTAAGGATAGCAATAATTTTACAGCAATAATTTTGTTTACTTTCATATTTTTAGTAGGTAAATTTTAGAGGCGCAATATAATAATTAACCTTTATATTGCAACAACTTTTTTAAATTAATACTAAAACCCGCCCATTCCCGCGAGTTTCATATACAACGCAAAAATAATAGTTTTATTGTATTTTGACTTAAAAAAAATATTTTTTTACTTTTTTATACAATTTTGCTGAAATTTGCGTTTATTGTTGACTATGAAAAAGATTATCACCGCACTACTTTTGTTAACTGCTTATTTGGGCAACTCTCAAGAGCAAGGCAACGCTGTATTGAACTGGACAGAAAAAAAAGCTTTCTCTTACGGAGATTACAGTTTCACTATTCCTCAGTTCAATCCTGATAATTTTCTGTATGATAACTACACCCAAACTTTAAAATTCAATCTACGAATAAAGTTGAACTCTGCGGTTTCTGAAAACAGTTTACAACTCAGCAACCTTGTTTTTGAACCAATAAGCGAAGCACAATTAGGCGACCTGAACACAAAAAACATCCCTTCAAGCTTCAAGTACACCATTAAAAACAGTAAAGCTCGCAACATTAACTACGCACAAATCAGCATCACTCCTATCATCAAGGAAGGCAACTCCTATAAAAAATTACTTTCCTTCACTTATGCTATTCAGAACACTAACACCAATCGAAATGCAGCAGTCTTTAATAATGTAAACAGTATCGAAAATTCGGTTTTAGCCACCGGAAATTGGTATCGTTTTTATATTCAAAAATCAGGTGTTTATAAAATCAGTAAAAGCTTTCTTCAAAGTCTGGGCATGGAAACGAATGTTGATCCCAGAAGAATAAAAATTTATGGCCATGGCGGTAGAATGGCTCCACTTTTAAACGGCACTGCCTATCCGATGGATATTGAAGAGAACGCAATCCAATTTGTGGGTGAGAGTGATGGTGTTTTTGACAACCAGGATTACATACTCTTTTATGCCGAAGGTCTGGACAATTGGAACGAAGAAAATAAAACGCATCTGAATTTATACGCAGACAAAGCTTATTATTATGTAACTGCATCGGGTGATAACGGAAAGAGAATAGTCGATTACAATCAACCTACCACCACTGCTGCTACTGTGATTACCAATTTTGACGATTATCAATTTCACGAAACCGACGAAGTTAATATAGCCAAATTGGGAAGGGTTTGGTTTGGAGAACAATTTGGCATTGACAACGAGCAGGAGTTCGATTTCGAATTCCCAAATCTTGTAGCCTCCAGCCCTATTGAAGTCAAAGTACATGTAGCCGCTTCCGCTTTTAATCAAACCAATTTTAAAATCGAAGCCAACAACCAATTAGTAGGCAATCTGGGGATAAATGCTCTTGGGGTAAACAGCGGTTGGGAAGCTTACGACAATACTCTGGAAAACAGTGTTAATGTAACCGGAGACAATGTTACCATCAAAGTAACTTATGATAATGGTGGCGTTCCCAGTGCCAAAGGATATCTCGACTACATAGCCGTAAAAGCCAAAAGAGAACTCACCGGCATCGGAAAGCAATTCCGCTTTCAATATGATCAAGCCCAATCTTTATCGGGCGTAGCCGAATATCAAATAACCAATGCTGCAGGTATTGGACAAGTTTGGGACATAACCGACATTTATAACACAACCAAGATTGACAACAGCGGTCAGCAGAACCTTATCTCGTTCAAAGCCAATTTGGGCGAAACCAGAAAGTACATAGCGGTTGACAACTCCGACTTCTTAACTCCTTCAAGAGAATCAAAATCGAAAGTGGACAACCAAAATTTAAAAGGGACGGTTTTTACCAATGCACAAGGGCAATTTCAAGATGTCGATTATCTGATTGTCACGCCTAAATTTTTGAATGCCCAAGCAGAAAAGTTAGCCAACTTTCACAGAAACTATGCTAATTTAAATGTAAAGGTGGTGAATTTGGAAAACATCTACCAAGAATTCTCTTCGGGAAAACAAGACATAGCCGCCATTCGAAATTTTGTTAAATATGTTTATTTCAATGCATCAGACGCGAGTAAAAGGGTAAAATACCTCAATATTTTTGGCGATGGTTCCTACGATTTTAAAGACCGAGTAGCTAACAACACCAACATAGTACCCATTTATCATGCCTTAAACAGTTATACCGAAACCGAATCTTCTTTTTCCTCGGATGATTTTTATGTATGTATGGATGCCGATGAAGGCAACACCAACTTTTTCTTCGACGGTATTGACATTGCCGTAGGAAGGATGATTGTGAGCACTACCCAACAAGCCGAAGAAATGGTGAACAAAGTCATAGAGTACCACGACATCAAATCATACGGCAGTTGGCGAAACAATTATGTAGCCATCGCTGATGACTCCGATAAAACGGCGGATGCAACCCTGCAAACCAAACAAAACAACTTAACAGACGCTATAGTTACTGAAAAGCCTTTTATCAATTTCAAAAAAGTTTTACTCGACTCTTATCAACAAGAAACTTCTGCCGGAGGAAAACGCTACCCGAAAGCTAGAGAAGAAATTTTTGCTGCCTTTGAAAAAGGCGCTTTGGTTTTTAATTATCTGGGGCACGGCGGAGAAGACGGTCTCTCTGGCGAAAGAATTTGGGAGAAATCCGATGGCGAAAACCTGTTAAACCGATACAAATATCCATTGTTTATCACCATCACCTGTGATTTTTCCCGATTTGACAACCCTTACCGACCAACCGCAGGCGAATACACTTATTGGAATCCACGCGGTGGCGCCATCTCGATGATAACAACCGTTCGTTCTATCGGACAAATACCCGCTGAGATTTTCAACGACAGGATTGCAAAATACCTTTTCTCATATGGCAGCAATGAATACACTTCGATAGCCGAAGCACTTCGATTGGCTAAGAACGAAAACCCAAATACTGCTACTAATGTAGTGTTTTACTTAGGTGATCCCGCCTTGATGCTGGCTATTCCTAAACCGAAAGTGGTATTGACTAAAGTAAACGATATGCCGATTACGGGTCCGATTGACGATTTTCAATCCTTAGCTTATGTTAAAATCGCCGGAGAAGTATTGGATGAAAACAACAACTTATTACCAACATACAACGGCGAACTCTCTGTAAATATTTTCGACAAAAATATTACCCGAGCAACCTTGAACAATGACGGAAACAGTCCTTCTATTAATTTCACCAACTTAGGCGAAACCATTTTCAGGGGGAATGCCTCTATAAACAACGGTCGATTCGAATTTGGTTTTGTAGTTCCCAGAGACATCAGAATTCCGGTAGGAAACGGAAAAATCAGTTTCTATACCAAGCGTAATCAAATTTTATTTGACAAAACAGGTTACAATACCGATATTAAAATTGGCGGTATTAACCCAAATGCTACCGCAGACAATATTGGCCCAAGAGTTCGTTTATATATGAATGATGAAACCTTTGTGAATGGCGGCATCACTAACGAATCCCCTTTCTTGTTGGCTTTATTAGAAGATGAAAACGGTATCAACACTGCAAGTGGTATCGGACATGATATTATAGGTATTTTAGACGGAGATGAAAGTAAGCCCTACATTATGAACGATTACTATGAAACGGAATTAGATGATTACACCAAAGGAAGGGTCTATTTCCCTTTCAGAAACTTAGCGCCGGGACTGCATACCATAACTTTTAAAGCATGGGACGTTTATAACAATCCAATCACCGCTGAAATCCAATTTGTAGTGATGGGAGAAGAAACAATTGCTTTAGACAATGTATTGAATTACCCGAATCCTTTTGTTAACTACACCGAATTTTGGTTCTCACACAACAGACCTTTCGAACCTTTGGAAGTACAAGTTCAGGTCATGACCATCACCGGAAAAATTGTATGGACCAAAAACCAAACCGTTACCACCGATGGCTTTCTATCAAGAGAAATTACTTGGGACGGAAAAGACGATTTTGGCGACCGAATCGGGAAAGGTGTTTACATCTACAAGCTGACTGTAAAATCTACTTTAACGAATAAAAAAGCAGAAAAAATAGAAAAACTTGTTATCCTTTAGGAAAATACTATATTTGTTAACTTTTATTATACTGAAGATGAAAAAAATTGCGTTACTACTTTTATTCTCAACCACTATATCTTTTGTAAATGCCCAACAAGAAAGTCGTGTTATCACTACCGGAGTTCCTTTTCTTTTAGTTGCTGCCGATGCACGTGCTGCTGGTTTAGCCGATCAAGGAGTAGCCACTTCATCTGATGCTTTTTCACAACAGTGGAATCCGGCTAAATATGCTTTCGCCACAGACGGACAAGGATTTACCGCAAGTTACACTCCTTACCTGACAGATTTAGTAAATGACATCTCTTTAGGCCAAGCTACTTATTACAAACGTTTCGGGGCTGATGGCCGTAGTGCCTTTGCTGTGAGTTTGCGTTATTTTGGATTGGGGGAAATAGAACTCAGACAAAACGCAGATGATCCGGCTCAAATTGTAAAACCAAATGAGTTGGCCTTGGATGGTTCTTACTCCCTAAAATTGAGTGAAAAATTCTCAATGGCAGTAGCAGGTAGATACATTCGTTCGGCCCTAAGAATTCCTACCGGTGAAGGCGATGCCAAACCGGCCAGTACTTTTGCCGTAGATATTGCCGGTTTTTACCAAGGAGAAGAAACCGCTCTAGCAGATTTTAACGGTAGATTGCGTTTAGGTTTCAATTTCCAAAACTTAGGCCCTAAAATCAACTATGATGCCGGTGCTTCTGACGACAATAGTGCCAACTTCCTACCGGCCAACATGAGATTAGGCGGCGGATACGATTTTATCTTCGACGATTACAACAAAGTATCTGTGAGTGTTGAACTGGCTAAATTATTGGTGCCAACACCTCAAAGTGCTGACAGAAATGGAAATGGAATTATTGATGGTCAACCATATACTGATGGGAATGGCAACACCATTGATGAACAAGACATTAGAGATGCAAACAATGCCGCTTACAATAAAGTAAATTGGGTTTCCGGTATTTTCAAATCTTTTAATGATGCACCGGGCGGATTTAGCGAAGAGTTAAAAGAGTTTACTTATTCGGTAGGAGCCGAATATTTGTACCAAGATTCCTTTGCCATGCGATTGGGATATTTTAATGAAAGTCCGGAAAAAGGTGCCAGACGATTCTTTTCTTTGGGAGCAGGTTTCAAATACAATGTAGTTAAAGTAGACGTTTCCTACTTGTTCTCCGCTTCTCAAGTTAAAAATCCGTTAGAAAATACACTTCGCTTTTCTCTAACCTTTAACTTTGGTGAAAAGTTTGAAGAATATTAATAAAACATAAACCAAAAATACAACATCCAAATTTCGATTGAAGTTTGGATTTTTTTTCCTCAATAGCGAAATAAATTCTTTAGAATGCAACAAATAAACATCAACACCTCCTTCACGGTTTTCGAATCCGTCAATGAATTACCGCATGAGATTCAAGCGTTAATGGAACAAGCCGTAAACATCCGAAAAAAAGCTTACGCTCCCTATTCTAAATTCAGAGTCGGAGCCGCCTTGCTTTTAGATAACGGTAAGGTTATTTTAGGTTCTAACCAAGAAAACGCAGCTTATCCCTCGGGGCTTTGTGCTGAAAGAGTGGCTATTTTTCAATCGGGTGCCATTTATCCCGAAGCGAAAATAATAAAAATGGCCATCACAGCAGCCTCTGACACAAACGAAACCAAGTCGCCGATTCCGCCTTGCGGTGCCTGTAGACAATCCATTTATGAATACGAATTCAAGCAAGATGTCGACATAGAGATTTACTTTATGGGAGAAAGCGGTGCCATTTACAAATCGGATTCAATTAAAAATTTACTACCCTTAAGCTTCGATAAAAACTTCTTGTAACAAACAAAAATTACTGCTTTTAAATTTTACTTCTTACGGGGAATGTTTTACTTTTGCCTTTCGCAAATTTGTGTGTGAGTGAACTATTTTGCGTTGAATAAAAATAAAAACTTAAATAACACTTTAGAAAAGTAAAAATGAAAGAAGTAACCAGAGAAGTTTATTTAAAATGGTATGAAGACATGCTGTTTTGGAGAAAGTTTGAAGACAAACTTGCCGCACTTTATATTCAACAAAAAGTTAGAGGATTTCTTCACTTATATAACGGACAAGAAGCCGTATTAGCAGGTGCACTCCATGCAATGGATTTATCCAAAGACAAAATGATTACCGCTTATCGTAATCACGTTCAACCAATCGGAATGGGTGTTGATCCCAAAAAAGTGATGGCGGAACTTTTGGGAAAAGTAACCGGAACCTCTAAAGGTATGGGTGGTTCCATGCACATCTTTTCGAAAGAACACGGATTTTACGGAGGTCACGGTATCGTAGGAGCACAAATTCCTGTAGGTGCCGGAATGGCTTTCGCCGATAAATACTTCAACACCGGCGGTGTTACCCTAACCTATTTCGGTGACGGTGCCGCACGTCAAGGCTCATTACACGAAGCCTTCAACATGGCCATGTTATGGAAATTACCGGTTGTTTTCATCTGTGAAAATAACGGATACGCCATGGGAACTTCAGTAGAAAGAACAGCTAATCATACTGATGTTTGGAAATTAGGATTAGGCTATGAAATGCCATGCGGACCGGTTGATGGCATGAACCCAATTAAAGTAGCAGAAGCGATGCATGAAGCTATCGAAAGAGCACGTCGCGGAGACGGACCAACTTTCTTAGAAATGAAAACGTACCGCTACAGAGGTCACTCGATGTCTGACGCTCAATTATACCGTTCGAAAGAAGAAGTGGAAGAATACAAAAAAATCGATCCGATTACCCAAGTTTTAGACATCATCAAGGAGAAAAAATACGCTACCGACGAAGAAATTGAAGTGATTGATGAAAGAGTAAAAGATTTAGTAGAAGAATGTGCTACATTCGCCGAAGAATCTCCTTTCCCGGATGCACAACAATTGTATGATGTAGTATACGAACAAGAAAATTATCCTTTCATTCCTCACAGACTATAATTATGGCAACAAAAATCACTATGCCGCGTTTAAGCGACACGATGACGGAAGGAACCGTAGCCACTTGGTTAAAAAAAGTGGGCGACAAAGTTTCTGAAGGAGATATTTTAGCAGAAATTGAAACCGACAAAGCAACTATGGAGTTTGAAGCTTTTACAGCAGGAACTCTTTTACATATCGGAATTAATGAAGGAGAGACAGCTCCGGTAGATTCGCTTTTAGCCATCATTGGTAAAGAAGGTGAAGACATTTCAGCCCTACTTTCCGGCGGTAATGCACCGACAGTAGTTACTGAAACAAAAGCTGAAACTCCGCCCCAAACAGAAATCCAACCGACAACCGACAACGGACAACCAACAACTTTACCAAAAGGAGTTGTTGTAGTAACCATGCCTCGTTTAAGTGATACTATGACAGAAGGAACGGTAGCAACTTGGTTGAAAAAAGTAGGCGATAATGTGAAAGAAGGCGATATCCTGGCTGAAATCGAAACCGATAAAGCTACTATGGAGTTCGAATCTTTCAACGCCGGCACATTATTGTACATCGGAATTCAAGAAGGACAATCTGCTCCCGTTGACAGCGTTTTAGCAATCATTGGCCCGGCAGGCACTGACATAACAGGTGTTGCTGAAAACTTTACAAAAGGTGGTTCTTCAGTAGCTCCGGTTGTTACAGAAGCAACTCCTGCTACGACTGCAGTAACTGCTACGACTGCAGAAACAACAACTCCCGGAAGAATATTTGCTTCTCCTTTAGCCAAACAAATCGCCAAAGATAAAGGCATCAACTTAGCTCAAGTAAAAGGTACCGGAGAAAACGGTCGTATTACCAAAAGCGATGTTGAGAATTTCAACCCATCAGCAACATCAATTTCTGTAGCCGCTTCTGCTCCCGCAGCAAGCACCTCAGAAACTGTTTCAGCTCCTGCTGTAAAACCATTTGTTCCTGCCGGTGAAAAATTCTCTGAAGAAATCAAAAACTCGCAAATGCGAAAAACCATTGCGCGTCGTTTAGCTGAATCGAAATTCACCGCGCCTCATTACTACTTAACTATTGAAGTAAGTATGGATGAAGCAATGAAATCCCGAGCTGTGATTAATACTGTTCCTGATACTAAAGTATCATTCAACGATATGGTAGTAAAAGCTTGTGCCATGGCCTTGAAAAAACATCCGCAAGTCAATTCGCAGTGGAGAGAAGATGCCATGATCATTAACCACCACGTTAATATTGGTGTAGCTGTAGCCGTTGAAGATGGTTTAGTGGTACCGGTATTGAACTTTACCGACCAAATGAGCTTGTCTCAAATTGGCACTGCCGTGAAAGATTTAACCGGTAAGGCCAAAAATAAAAAACTGACACCGACCGAAATGGAAGGAAGTACTTTTACGGTTTCTAACTTAGGTATGTTTGGCATTCAATCTTTTACTTCTATCATCAATCAACCGAATTCAGCTATCCTTTCAGTAGGAGCTATCGAAGAAAAACCGGTAGTTAAAAACGGCCAAATCGTAGTGGGCAATACAATGACTTTAACACTAGCCTGCGACCACAGAACCGTTGATGGCGCTACAGGAGCACAATTCTTGCAAACGTTAAGAATTTATCTTGAAAATCCGGTGACCATGTTGGCATAACAACAAATCAAAATAAGTAAACTGAAAACCCGCTCCTTGGAGTGGGTTTTTTATTGGGGCGTGCCCCTTTGGCCTGCCTTGAGCCTGTCGAAAGGGGCCGGGCTATCCGCACTACGCGGTAGTTGCTCATATCCCTCACGCAGACCATCGTAGTAAGAACAACCTGTTGAGAAGAAGAGAACATTCGAAATTGTTAACCGAACTGTATAATAAAAGCCGAGTAGGTAATTGGCTAAAACAAAAAACCCCGTTCGTTAGAACAGGGTTTCCACAAAAAAGGCGGCGACATACTCTCCCACATTACTGCAGTACCATCTGCGCAGTCGGACTTAACTTCTCTGTTCGGAATGGGAAGAGGTGAGCCCCGACGCAATAACCACCTTAAGCTGGTTTGCAAGGGTAATCAGCTTTTGCTGATTAACATTACACTATATCTTAACATACTGAGATAAAAATTGTATTTATCATTCCCAACTTGATTGGGAACCTAGAAAGTTTGCACCGCCTCTTGCGAGGCGGTAGCGTCGTACATAAGCTTACGGGTTATTAGTACTACTCGGCTATGACATTACTGCCTTTACACCTATAGCCTATCAACGTGGTCATCTTCCACGACCCTTAAAAGAAATCTCATCTTGTGGTGGGTTTCGCGCTTATATGCTTTCAGCGCTTATCCCTTCCAAACGTAGCTACTCTGCGGTGCTCCTGGCGGAACAACAGATACACCAGAGGTTTGTCCAATTCGGTCCTCTCGTACTAGAATCAGATCCACTCAAATTTCTTGCGCCCACAGTAGATAGAGACCGAACTGTCTCACGACGTTCTGAACCCAGCTCGCGTGCCACTTTAATGGGCGAACAGCCCAACCCTTGGGACCTTCTCCAGCCCCAGGATGTGACGAGCCGACATCGAGGTGCCAAACCCCCCCGTCGATATGAGCTCTTGGGGGAGATCAGCCTGTTATCCCCGGCGTACCTTTTATCCTTTGAGCGATGGCCCTTCCATGCGGAACCACCGGATCACTATGCTCTACTTTCGTACCTGATCGACCTGTATGTCTCTCAGTCAAGCTCCCTTATGCCATTGCACTCTACGCACGGTTACCAAGCGTGCTGAGGGAACCTTTAGAAGCCTCCGTTACTCTTTTGGAGGCGACCACCCCAGTCAAACTACCCACCAAGCAATGTCCCCCACTTAAGCGGGGTTAGACCTCAGATAAGCAAAGGGTGGTATTTCAACAATGACTCCACAACGCCTGGCGACGCCATTTCACAGTCTCCCACCTATCCTACACATCACTTATCCAAGACCAATACTAAGCTATAGTAAAGGTGCACAGGGTCTTTTCGTCCCACTGCGGGTAATCGGCATCTTCACCGATACTACAATTTCACCGAGCTCATGGCTGAGACAGTGTCCAGATCGTTACACCATTCGTGCAGGTCGGAACTTACCCGACAAGGAATTTCGCTACCTTAGGACCGTTATAGTTACGGCCGCCGTTTACTGGGGCTTCAATTCAATGCTTCTCCGAAGATAACATCTCCTCTTAACCTTCCAGCACCGGGCAGGTGTCAGGCCCTATACCTCATCTTACGATTTTGCAGAGCCCTGTGTTTTTGATAAACAGTCGCCTGGACCTTTTCACTGCGGCCAGCATTACTGCTGGCGACCTTTCTCCCGAAGTTACAGGTCTATTTTGCCTAATTCCTTAGCCATGAATCTCTCGAGCACCTTAGGATTCTCTCCTCGACTACCTGTGTCGGTTTACGGTACGGGTACTGTTAATCTAAGTTTAGAGGTTTTTCTTGGAAGCCCTTAGGTACACTATCTCTTTGGCCGAAGCCTCCGAGTACTATCGCATTTCCCCAAAAGCCGTGGATTTGCCTGCGGCTCTTATAGGTAGGTGCTTTAACCAACTATTCCGTCAGTTGGCGGTACTTTCATCACTCCGTCACCCCATCACAATTAACAGTAGTACGGGAATATTAACCCGTTGGCCATCGACTGTCCCTTTCGGGTTCGCCTTAGGACCCGACTAACCCTCAGCTGATTAGCATAGCTGAGGAAACCTTAGTCTTTCGGTGTGCGGGTTTCTCGCCCGCATTATCGTTACTTATGCCTACATTTTCTTTTCTAACCGGTCCAGCAAACCTCACGATTCACCTTCAACCCTGTTAGAATGCTCCCCTACCACTTGTATTACTACAAATCCATAGCTTCGGTAGTATGCTTATGCCCGATTATTATCCATGCTCGTCCGCTCGACTAGTGAGCTGTTACGCACTCTTTAAATGAATGGCTGCTTCCAAGCCAACATCCTAGCTGTCTGGGCAGACAAACCTCGTTTTTTCAACTTAGCATACATTTGGGGACCTTAGCTGATGGTCTGGGTTCTTTCCCTCTCGGACATGGACCTTAGCACCCATGCCCTCACTGCTGGTAAACATTATATAGCATTCGGAGTTTGTCAGGAATTGGTAGGCGGTGAAGCCCCCGCATCCAATCAGTAGCTCTACCTCTATATAACTTATAACCAGCGCTGCACCTAAATGCATTTCGGGGAGTACGAGCTATTTCCGAGTTTGATTGGCCTTTCACCCCTACCCACAGGTCATCCGAAGACTTTTCAACGTCAACCGGTTCGGACCTCCACTATGTGTTACCACAGCTTCATCCTGCCCATGGGTAGATCACACGGTTTCGCGTCTACCACTACTGACTATAGCGCCCTATTCAGACTCGCTTTCGCTACGGATCCACACCTGAAGTGCTTATCCTTGCCAGCAACGGTAACTCGTAGGCTCATTATGCAAAAGGCACGCCGTCACAGATTAATCTGCTCCGACCGCTTGTAAGCGTATGGTTTCAGGATCTATTTCACTCCGTTATTCACGGTTCTTTTCACCTTTCCCTCACGGTACTGGTTCACTATCGGTCTCTCAGGAGTATTTAGCCTTAGCGGATGGTCCCGCCAAATTCAGACAGGGTTTCACGTGCCCCGCCCTACTCAGGATACCACTATCCTTATCTTCTCTTACTTATACCGGGCTATCACCGTCTATGGCCTACCTTTCCAGGTAGTTCTAATTCAATCCGCAAGAAATATCGTGGTCCTACAACCCCAAAATTGCCGTAACAACTTTGGTTTGGGCTAATCCGCGTTCGCTCGCCACTACTTACGGAATCACTTTTGTTTTCTTCTCCTCCGCCTACTTAGATGTTTCAGTTCAGCGGGTTTGCTCACCTATCGGTGTACTATGTCTTCAACATAGTGGGTTGCCCCATTCGGATATCTGCGGATCAATTCGTATGTGCCAATCCCCGCAGCTTTTCGCAGCTTATCACGTCCTTCTTCGCCTCTGAGAGCCTAGGCATCCCCCATACGCCCTTATTTTGCTTATTGTACTTGTTACTAATTACTTATCACTAAGTAATTCGTGTTCTTTCTACTTTTTAAATGTATTTTTTATCTCAATATGTCAATGAACTTGTGGCGAGTCGCCACTGACAATAATTATCAGCAGGACTTATAGCCGTTGTGGAGAATATCGGAGTCGAACCGATGACCTCCTGCGTGCAAGGCAGGCGCTCTAGCCAGCTGAGCTAATCCCCCAATCTTAGTGATGAGTTACTAGTTATGAGTTATGAGTTACATAACCTCTCAACCCCTAGAATTTCCTTTTTTAAGCATAATAGTAGTCCCGGGCAGACTCGAACTGCCGACCCCTACATTATCAGTGTAGTACTCTAACCAGCTGAGCTACGAGACTCTGTATTTTGCTTATTGTATTCGAATTAACAGCGAGAGTAAATGAGCCTTAAAACTCTTCTATTTCCAGTCCTTCTTATCGTCTCTAGAAAGGAGGTGTTCCAGCCGCACCTTCCGGTACGGCTACCTTGTTACGACTTAGCCCCAGTTACTAGTTTTACCCTAGGCAGCTCCTTACGGTCACCGACTTCAGGTACCCCCAGCTTCCATGGCTTGACGGGCGGTGTGTACAAGGCCCGGGAACGTATTCACCGGATCATGGCTGATATCCGATTACTAGCGATTCCAGCTTCACGGAGTCGAGTTGCAGACTCCGATCCGAACTGAGAACGGTTTTATAGATTCGCTCCTACTCACGTAGTGGCTGCTCTCTGTACCGTCCATTGTAGCACGTGTGTAGCCCAAGGCGTAAGGGCCGTGATGATTTGACGTCATCCCCACCTTCCTCACAGTTTACACTGGCAGTCTTGCTAGAGTTCCCGACATCACTCGCTGGCAACTAACAACAGGGGTTGCGCTCGTTATAGGACTTAACCTGACACCTCACGGCACGAGCTGACGACAACCATGCAGCACCTTGTAAATTGTCCGAAGAAAAGTCTGTTTCCAAACCTGTCAATCTACATTTAAGCCTTGGTAAGGTTCCTCGCGTATCATCGAATTAAACCACATGCTCCACCGCTTGTGCGGGCCCCCGTCAATTCCTTTGAGTTTCATTCTTGCGAACGTACTCCCCAGGTGGGATACTTATCACTTTCGCTTAGCCACTGAAGTTGCCCCCAACAGCTAGTATCCATCGTTTACAGCGTGGACTACCAGGGTATCTAATCCTGTTCGCTCCCCACGCTTTCGTCCATCAGCGTCAATCCACAAGTAGTAACCTGCCTTCGCAATTGGTATTCCATGTAATATCTAAGCATTTCACCGCTACACTACATATTCTAGTTACTTCCTTGTAATTCAAGTCTGGCAGTATCAATGGCCGTTCCACAGTTGAGCTGCGGGCTTTCACCACTGACTTACCAAACCGCCTACGGACCCTTTAAACCCAATGATTCCGGATAACGCTTGGATCCTCCGTATTACCGCGGCTGCTGGCACGGAGTTAGCCGATCCTTATTCTTACAGTACCGTCAAGTCCCGACACGTCGGGATGTTTCTTCCTGTACAAAAGCAGTTTACACACCATAGATGCTTCTTCCTGCACGCGGCATGGCTGGATCAGGCTTGCGCCCATTGTCCAATATTCCTCACTGCTGCCTCCCGTAGGAGTCTGGTCCGTGTCTCAGTACCAGTGTGGGGGATCTCCCTCTCAGGACCCCTACCTATCGTAGCCATGGTAAGCCGTTACCTTACCATCTAGCTAATAGGACGCATGCCCATCTTTTACCGTTGGAACTTTAATATACCTAACATGCGAAAGATATATACTATGAGGTATTAATCCAAATTTCTCTGGGCTATCCCTCTGTAAAAGGTAGGTTGCATACGCGTTACGCACCCGTGCGCCGGTCTCAAGGTTGCAAGCAACCTCTACCCCTCGACTTGCATGTGTTAAGCCTGCCGCTAGCGTTCATCCTGAGCCAGGATCAAACTCTTCATCGTATATTGTTCGCTCTTACGAGCTGTTTTATAGACAAAGGCTAGTCTTTTTCAAATCTCTCGATTCACTTACTCTCTTTTTTTTCTGTCTTAAAATCTCTTTTAAGACGGCTGTCAATTCAATATGTCTATGAACGTTGTCTTCTTTATTATTTCGCTATTCCTTCGTTTACCTCACATTACTTTTTTAAAGTAAGCCGTGTTCGGTGACTTTCAGTTAGCGGGTGCAAAAGTAAGCATCTTTTTTAAACTAACAAGTAAATTTTAAAATATTTTTGAATTTATTTTTAATTCCTCGTTTCTCAGTTTTTCAATGTGCTTTTCCTCTCTTGCGGGGTGCAAATATAGAAATCTTTTTTCTCCCAATCCAAATAAAAACTCAACCTTTTTTGGACTTTTTTTTAAACCACTGATAACATGATTCTTGTAACCTATCTTTTTACAAATCTTTACAAATACAAAACAAAAGTTAACTGTTTAGCCCCGATTGAAGAGGCTACCGCGTAGCCCATAAAGCGGGAATGCAGCCAGCAAATAAAGCCCGAGCCTTTCGCTACTATTCGAAACGAATGGATTTAGAAGGTGTGATTTTAGTAATAATATAGGAAGGAATTAGCAAAACCAACAAGCAAACGACTATGGTGCCGATATTTAACAACAACATGTAAAACAAGTTGATGTCAACCGGCGCTTCGTTAACATAGTAACTCTCAGGATTAAGCTTGATGATGCCGAAATATTTTTGCAGTAATAACAAAGCAAACCCAATCACATTTCCCCACAACAAACCTCTCCCAATCAGATAAGCAGCATTGTAGAGAAATATTTTTCGAATGGTCCAGTTATTGGCGCCGAGTGATTTTAAAATCCCTATCATTTGGGTTCTTTCTAAAATGAGCACCAAAAGCGCTACAACCATATTTATGGTAGAAACGGCTATCATGACAATTAGGATGACTACGATGTTGACATCAAACAGCTTTAGCCATTCGAAGATGTAGTAGTATTTTTCGACTATGGTTTGAGAATCGAGTGTTGAAGAAGTTTCCTGATACACTTCTTGCCCTTTTTGTTCGATTTGGGTAAAATCGTTGACAAAGACTTCAAAAGCACCAACCTGATCAGGTTTCCATTTATTAATTCTTTGTACATGACGAATGTCTCCTATTACATAAGTAGCGTCGAATTCTTGAAACCCGGAATTGTAAATGCCTACAATTTTAAAATTACGCAGGTTATAGCCTTCGCTGTTTTCTTTCATAAAATAGGTTACAAACTTGTCGTTACTTTTCAAACCCAATCTGTTGGCCAAGTATTGTGAAATTAAAACTTCTTCATTAAGACTGCCTTTCAAATTAGGCAACCTTCCTGCGACCAAGTATTCTTTTAAGTATGAAGCCTCAAAGTCGGCACCAACGCCTTTAAAGATAACACCCTCAAAAGCTGTTTCGGTTCTAATAATCCCGGCTTTACTGGCTACGGCTTGTATATGCGCAATACCATCAACCGAGGTGAATTTGGGATAAAAGTTTTGCTTTTTAGAAACCGGAGCTGTGCTCACATCGGAATTGTTATCGTTATAGCCTGTAATGATAATATGCCCATTAAAGGCAGAAACCTTTTGGCGTATTTTTTGTTGCAAACCGATACCGGTAGCGATGGAAACCATCATCATGATCATTCCGAGGGCTATGGCAGTAATAGCAATTTTTATTATTGGCGCGGATATACTACTTTTATGGTCTTTAGCAGTAATAAGTCTTTTGGCTATAAAGTATTCCGGTTTCAATTGTTAATGGATTTGCCACAAAGATACACAAAGTTATCGGCGCTGAATTACTGCTCTTTTTAGAAAATTATCAGTTATGAAATATTTTATCCAAAGTGTATTATTGCTTTTAGCCTATTTGTTTATTTCTTCCTCTTGCGGTCTTGGAGAAAAAATTCGTACCCGTAACCTGAGTACTGATTCCAAACTACCTTCTACAACATCAAATATAAAAACAGGCGCAGATAATTCCTTGGCTTATTTACCCATTTTGAAAGACAAAAAAGTGGGTGTGGTAACCAATCAAACCGGAATTGTTTTTTATGACTCCATTTATCATTTGCCGGACGAAGGCCAAATGACACATATAGAAGCGTATGACAGAAAACAACTGTTGTTGGTTGACTTTCTTTTAAAAAACAAAATAGCCGTTCAAAAAATATACGCCCCCGAACACGGTTTTCGCGGGACTGCCGATGCCGGTGAGTTGATTAAAGACGGTAAAGACACCAAAACAGGCTTACCTATAATTTCGCTATACGGTAACAACAAAAAGCCAAAACCGGAACAATTGGCCGGTATTGAAGTAATGGTTTTTGATTTGCAAGATGTCGGCGCCCGCTTTTACACTTACATTTCATCTTTACATTATATCATGGAAGCTTGTGCGGAAAACAACATTCCGTTGCTGGTATTGGACAGACCAAACCCGAACGGTAGTATTGTTGACGGACCAATGCTGGAAAAAGAACACACCAGTTTTGTAGGTATGCATCCCATTCCGCTCCTACACGGAATGACCATAGGCGAATACGCACAAATGATTAATGGGGAAAAATGGTTGAAAAACGGCATACAATGCAACCTGACCATTATTCCTTGTTTAAATTACCAAAGAGAAATACCTTACTCCTTACCGGTTAAACCTTCACCCAACTTACCGAACGACCAAGCAATTAATTTATACGCGAGTTTGTGCTTGTTTGAAGGCACGAATGTAAGCGTTGGTCGCGGAACAGAAAAGCAATTCCAAATTTACGGCTCGCCGTTTTTACCGAAAAGCAACTTTAGTTTTACACCGATCCCGAATTTTGGCGCCAAAGAACCGATGCACAAAGACCAGCTTTGTTATGGAGAGGATTTGAGCCAAATTAACAAAGTAACCCGATTGGAACTCAAATGGTTAATTAAAGCCTATCAAACCACTGCTGACCCATCAAAATTTTTTAATGATTTTTTTACCAAATTGGCCGGCACTAAGAAACTTCAGCAACAAATTATGACCGGAATCTCAGAAGACACCATCCGAGCTTCTTGGCAAAAAGACTTGGAAATGTTTAAGACTATGCGAAAACCTTATTTACTGTATTGATTTTCTTTGCTCATCAGCGATTTGAAAAAAGAAAACAGCAGGTAAAGTATGCATAACAAACCCGACAGCACGCCAAATAAAAATATTGAAAGCATAAATACTTCAAACATTTGATAAGCAAAGCTGTTTTGCGGAGTATCCGTATCTAATAAATACCCTAAAAAAGAAAGCAATAGGGAAAATGTATAAATCAGTACCAGATAACGGACTACTTTTTTCATAACGATTATTTTTATCGAAACGAAAAAAGAGTCAATTTATTATTAGTCCACCACAATATTAGGGTTGATTTTGAGCAAGGCTGCTATAAAAGCTGTTTTGTCTTTGGGTGAAATCAATATTTCATCGTACTTATTATACACTATAGCAATTCTGTCTAATGACAAAGCCGGTGAACTCAATGGATTTCTGGTATGGTAAATTCTTTTAATGGCATGTATGTTGATTTTGGTGGTCCAAACTTTTAGTTGTTCTCCTTCAATTTTATATCGAATCGATTTAAACAGGAGAAAAATCAGGCTTAGCAAACCAAAAAAAGTGAGCGACATCAAATACTCTTTCGTAATGATTCCTTCAACAATCGGATAACAAAACACAGCGGCAATAAAAATAATCAACCACCAATCGATCTTGGATTTGTAAACAGTCATTATAAAGGTAATTTTTTCTTCATTTCTTCTACTATATTGTAAGCTGCCGGACAAATAGCCACATTCTTCAAGGTCAAGTCTGAAATTTGTTGGAATTTCTTTCGGTCGGTGTGCGGGAATTCGCGACAAGCTTTCGGGCGAACGTCATAAATCATACAGTAATTTTCGGCATCTAAAAAAGTACACGGAACGGTTTGCAATACATAATCGTTATCCTCATCTATACGCAAATACTTGTCGATAAACTGTTGTGGTTTTTGCTTGAAATGTTTGGCAATTCGCTCAATATCAGCCAAGGTAAACAACGGCCCGGTAGTTTTGCAACAGTTAGCACAAGTCAAACAATCTGTTCGCTTAAACTCGGCTTGATGCAAATCTTGCATCACGTAATCTAAATTCTTGGGCGTTTTCTTTTTCAGCTTATCAAAATACTTTTTGTTTTCGATATGCTTATCTTTGGCTAACTTTTGTAATTGTTTAAGCTGGTTCAACATTGTTCAAAATGGTTTAAGGTTGTTAACGCCTTACTATTCAACAAAATTAAACCTTTAAACAACGTTAAACTATATTTAATGAAAGATTTATTCGGCCAAGCCATACTCGACTATCAAACTCAAAATACTCCGGAAGATTTGATTACGGAAACCAACATCTCCGAAGCCGATGACATGAGTGTGTCCTATCTTTTTAGAAGCTACAACGAAATGCCGAAAATCGAAAAAAAGGCATTACAACTGGCCAAAGGAAAAATTCTGGATGTAGGCTGCGGCGCCGGAAGCCATAGTTTATACTGGCAAGAAAAAGGATTCGATGTTACCGCTATCGATATTTCGCAAAAAGCTATTAATGCCTGTCAGTTGCGTGGGATTAAAAACGCACGAGTTCAAAATTTACTGGCCATAGAAAATGAGAAATTCGACACCATCGCTTTGCTGATGAACGGCACGGGAATTTTTGGCACTTTAGCCGAAACCTCAAAATACTTGCAAAAACTGAAATCGCTTTTGAGTCCGAATGGACAAATTTTAATCGACAGTTCCGACATTATTTACATGTTCGACCAAGACGAAGACGGCGCTTACATCGTCCCTGCCGAAGGTTATTACGGGGAGTTGACTTTCACCGTTAGTTACAAAGGGCAAACTGAAGACACTTTCCCTTGGTTGTACCTCGATTACAACACCTTGCAAAATGCCGCACACGCCAACGGCTTGCAATGTGAATTGCTGCTCCAAGGCAATCATTTCGATTATTTGGCTAAACTTTTTTAGAAGCTTAATCCGGCTTTGCGTTCCAATCTTTTTGTTTTTTAAAGTAAAAACAAAAAGGATTTCCACTCCTATCCGGGCTAGGGCATTAACGTTCAATCAAATCCGTCGTTTTCAGGATGTCTTCCAAAGCGCGGTACAACACCTCTAAATCTTCCTGCGTATTATAGGCATTAATAGAATATCTTAAATACACTTTGTCGTTTAACGGCATCACCGGAATTTGAATGTTGTATTTTTCGTATAACAAGTCTTTCAACTCTGCCGGCTTACTTGTTTTTATTGGGATACTGGCCATTTGCCCCAAAAACTCCTCAGCTACCGGTGCTATCGGTTGGGTTTGCAACAAATCGCAAAAACGTTGGTAATTGTTCAAAACGAGTTGTTTACAAACTTTTGATTTGGCTTTCCAATCGTTTTCTTTTAAGAAGTTGATTACCGTTGGCGTACACAAAAAAGCCGAATGATCGTTGGTGCCTTGGTACTCGTGGTAATCTAAAAATCGGCTCTCGCTTGGCGCCAAACTTTCATAGCCCCAACTTACTACCAATGGATCTATATTGTCCTGAAATTCCTTTTTTACATACAAAAACGAACTGCCTTTGGGAGCCAACATCCATTTGTGCAAGGTTCCTGTATAGAAATCCGGATTCAAATCGGTTAAATTTAAATCGATATGGCCGGGTACATGAGCACCGTCAACTATAGTAATCAATCCTAACTCCTGTGCTTTGTCGCAAATTTCTTTTACCGGAAAAATCAAAGCCGTTGAACTCGATATATGATTTAAAAAAATGACTTTGGTTTTGTTGGTGTAGCCCTTCCAAAATTCTGCTATGATTTGTTCTTTGGAAACCACAGGCAACGTTATCGGTTGACGCACATATTTAGCTCCTGATTTTTTACAGTAAAAATGCCACGTTCTGTCCATGGCACCATACTCGTGATTGGTTGCTAAAATTTCGTCACCCGGCTGTAATGACAAACTGCGCATTACCGTATTGATGGCAACGGTCGGATTGGGAACAAAGAAAAAGTCTTCTTGGTTACAGCCGATAAACTCCGCCAACGGAGCTTTGGCATGTTTAAGATACTCCGGCAATTTCTTTTGGATAAAATGCACGGGGTCAGATTCGAGTTCGCGTTGGAATCGTTGGTATTCAGCAAAAACAGGTTGCGGACAAGCGCCAAAGGAACCGTGATTCAAAAAGGTTAGTTTCGGGTCGAGTAAAAATAAAGAAGGATTCATATAGAATTGATTGATGATTTTAAGGTGTAAAAATAAAAAATCCCAAAGCAAGTTTGGGACAGTATTTCAAATCGTGAAATTATTTTCTCCTGAAGTTCATAGGATATTTGATTTCTATGCTTATGGGTTTGCCCCCTCTTTTGGCCGGTTCCCATTTCGGACACAACTTGAGAACGCGTATCATTTCTTTAGCCGATTCGACATCGAGCATTTGCACAATTTTGATTCCGGTTACATTGCCTTCTACATCAATGGTAAAAGCGGCCACCATAGTTCCTTCTTTGGTAGCTTTACGGAAATCAAAAGTATTGTTGACAAACTCATTAAAATTTTCTAATCCGCCACCTCGGAATTTGGCTTCTATACGGTCACCGGATAAATATACTTCATCTTCCCCTTCAATTTGAGCGGAAACAAGAAAAGGAAACAGCAACACACTGATAAAAAAGAATAGTCTTTTACTCATTACTAAGGGATATTCAAATATTTATGCGTTTGCAACGAAACGCGCCATTTGGGATTATTCATTACATAATCTACAATTAACGGTGTCATTTCCTCTTTTTTACTCCATTCGGGTTGGAGGAAAAGAATAGCGTTTGGATTAACTTTAGCCGCTTGTTCTTCTGCAAAAATAAAATCGTGTTTATTGTAGATAATTACTTTGAGTTCGTTGGCTATTTGGTAAGCTTCATTAACGGGCAATTTATTCTTCTTAGGCGACAAACAAAACCAATCCCAGGTTCCTGAAACCGGATAAGCACCGGAAGTTTCAATATGCACTTTTCGGTTATTCTCTTTGAGCTTTTGTGTCAGTAAAGTCATATCCCAAGTAAGCGGCTCACCTCCGGTTACCACTACAGTATCCGCGTACTTAGCCGCATTCTCTACGATAGCATCTGTATTTGTTGGCGGGTGTAATTCGGCATTCCAGCTCTCTTTTACATCACACCAATGGCAGCCTACATCACAACCCCCAATTCGGATAAAATATGCTGCGGTTCCGGTATGATATCCTTCTCCTTGTATGGTGTAAAACTCTTCCATGAGCGGAAGCATTTCTCCTTTATCTACGGCTAACTGTATTTCTTTTGACAACATAATTTAATTCTTGCGGACAAAGATACTTATTTTAAAAGACAGTTTATTTTGAAAAATCAAATGACTGTTATAAAAAAACCGCCTCTGAAAAGAGACGGTTTAATGGCTATTCCTTGAAAAGTCTTATTTTAATAACTTCAACGATTCTGTTGCGTAGTTGTTGGTAGGATCTAAAGCCAATGTTTTGTTGAACAATTCTTTGGCTTTGGTTTTGTCGGTATTGGCAAAATGAGCTGCCATATTATTATAAGCTTCGATAAACTTGGCTTTATTTTTAGTCACTTCAGCCTCTCCTTTGGCAGTAACGGTATCGATATACAACTGATAATTAGCAGCCATAACTTCGTCATTTTCCAATAAATTATTGGTTCTGGCTCTGAAAATATATGCATCAGCCGTATTGGGTGAAGCAGCGATTACGTTACCGAAAGCTACATCTGCTTTTTGCAATGCAATAGGATCAGGCTTGACAATATCTTTACGGGTATTATCGTAATAAATAGCGTTTCCTAAATAAAAATTGTCAATCAAATAATTTTTTGAAGTTGGTACAGAAACCGCTACTTCAAATACTGCTGCGGCAGCACCAAAAGCCTTCTGATCGTATAATTTTTTCCCCAATTCGTTCAAATCGGCAGCTACCAAAGGTTCCATAGCTACTGCTTTTTTGATATCCTCGATTGCTGAAGCTAATAATACAGGATCAATAGTTTTCCCATCAGCACTGGCGCCTTTCTTGATTTTAGCTTGCCCTAAATAAATATAATCTCTTGGAATTACTTTATTGGCGGTATTCGCGGTATAATCTTGCAGGGCTTTTAAGGCAGCTTCAAAATTGCCGTTTTCATAAGCTGAGTATCCCAAATATCTCAAGATTCTTGGGTTTACACCATCAATTTCTTTCATTTTGTTGGCTTCCAATTCAAGAGCCTTGTAATCTTTGGCTAAGATTAAGAAGTCGGCATGACGCATACGGGAAGTAATTGAATAATCTGTAAGTGTCATGTACTTTTCATAAAAGCCTAATGCTTTCTGAATGTTTTCGTTGTAAGTTGACGGCACATTGCTACCCCATAGGTAATAGGTTTCTGCCAATTCTCTGTAAACCGGTCCGTAATTGGCATCTATAGCAATTACTTCGTTGTAAGCCTTTACCGCTTCAGTATATGCTTTCGCCCCTTTTAACAAAACACCCAATTGCATTTTAGCTCTCAACAAAGTATTGTCGGCTTGGTAAGCATTTCTGTAAGCTACATAAGCATCGTTTTGATTTTTATCACCATAATAAGCATCGCCCAAAGCCAACTGCACTTGAGCATCATTTGGATTGGCCAACTTGGCTTTATTTAAGATTTCAATAGCACTTTTATAATCCGGTTTATCGGCATTCATATAAGCACGGGCGATGTAGATGTATTCTTCTACATCTTTTTTCTTCAAATCTTTGGTTACCAAATCAAACTTGGCTTTAGCTGCTGCTAAATTGTTGGCATCCAAATCCATTTGACCCAAACCGATGTTGTTGAACTTAGCGCCTTCGGCAGCCGTCAAACCTCTTTGGAAATAAATGGTAGCAGAATCGGCTATGTTTTGTTTTAAGTAAACATTACCCAATAGAAAAGCGGCTTTACCATTGGCAGGTTTAGCCTGTATAACAGATTTTAATAACGATTTAGCTTTTTCAAATTGTTCAGCATCAATAGCTTTCTTCGCTGTTTCCAAATCCTGTGCATTGGCAACGGTTGTTGCCACTAACGCTAAGCTGAATATTTTAAACTTGTTCATCTTGCAATTTTTAATTTTTATCTTTAGTTATTTTGTTTCTGATCACGATTTTTCGGGTAGGAACACGTTCAGGAACTAAGCCTGATTTTAAAATAATTCTCTGACCTCTTTCACCGCCTAAGAAGGAAGCAAATCCCATTCCTAACCCTGAATATCCTTGACAATTGACGAAGTACAAATGACGTGCCAAAGGATACTTTCCTTGTGCAAGATTGTCTTGAGTAGGAAACTCGTAAACGTTAGAACCTGGTCCTTTTACCCCTAAAACATTGACTTTATCAACGGATTCCTGCAAATCCAATGGCGGTTGAAAAATCCAATTTATCCCAACAACACCAATCATTCCATCGTGTTCAGCCACATATTTAATTACTTCCTGATTGGTTTTAACGGAAAACACATTTTTTTGATTATTGACAGGCATTCCAACTAAATCCGATAGGTAACGAACTGTACTGGAGTTTGCATTATCAAAGACCAATCCTTTAATTGTACTTACGGGTTTGCCTTTAATAAAATCGATTACATCCTGCAAAGCAACGAGCGAATCATTAGAAGACTTGCTTCTGATTAATGCTACAGCATCCGTGGCAAACGGCGTGATTTTAGGGTTTATTTTTTTAGATTGAAAAACCTTAAGTTCTTGCTTTGTCAAACTTCTGGTCAGTACTGCAATAGTAGCAGTATCATTGAACATAGCATTCAATACTTCATTTTCAGATTGAGCAACCAAATGTAACTTGGCATTGTATTGGGTTTCGAAAACTGCTTCTTCATCTTCGATTATGGGCAAAATAGACTCGTCTACATATATAGTAGCCTTGCCTTCAATAATACTGTCCAATGACTCTTCTGATTTCTTTTGACAAGAAAACACAAAAAGCAAGGTTAAAAGAAAAAAACCAAGGATGGTTTTGGCTACTTTATTCATCATCATTATTGTTTAAACGTTTTACTTGCGTTATAAAACGTATAAATCCGAAAATTATTATCAAACAACCTACGATAGGCTGCAAATTGTTAGGAAGATTGAGTTTTAGTTTATCCCAAAACAATAGGAGCAATCCTAAAAAACAAAATGCTAAAAAGTTCAATAAGCTAATAACGAGAAGAAATCGCTCTTTAAGCGATTTCTTCTTGAAATTTTGTATGAGTTTTGAAATCATTTATTCCGCTGACTGGATTGAAATAGGTAAAGAATACAATACCCTTACCTTTTTACCATTCTGTTCTCCGGGATTCCATTTTGGACAAGACTTAAGTACTCTGATAGCTTCTTTCCCTGTTCCGTAACCAATATCTCTTAATACTTTAATATCGGTTAATGAACCATCTTTTTCTACTACGAAAGTCACGAATATCCTTCCTTTTAATCCTTCTTCTTCAGGCACTTGGAAATTTTTACCAATGTATTTGTAAAATTTCTCTAAACCACCTGGGAAGTCAGGCTTCACCTCGATACCGGCAGTGTTGTAGATATTGTTATCTTCTTCTACCACTTGGCTTGGACCCGTACCGGCATCTTCTAAAGTTAGCGGGGCATCAGGATCTCCTTTAATGGTTTCATCACCAAGTTTTTTATCCTTGATTTCTTCCATCTTAGGCGGTTCTTCTACAATTTCTTCCGTCTTGGCCACAACCGGCTTCACAAACTTTACTTGGTCTACCTTTGGTGGTGGTGGAGGTGGTGGTGGTAAATTTTTAGGTTGCTCTTCTTTTGGAGGCAACTTAATGGTTACAATTTTTTTGTCTAAACTGGCGTCTTCATCTGAGCTGTCAGGAATCAAATCCGCAATTAACGGAGAAGCCACGGCAACACCAAAAATGAAAGCACCTATCAGTAGTGAACGCAAAGTAGTTTTTGGGTTTTCTTTACGCAACTCGTAAGCACCATAGGCTTTGTTACGTCCCTCAAAAACGATGTCTATCCACTGTCTTTTCAATAAGTCTAATTTCATTGTTTTACTTTTTAAAGATTAGCACAAGACATTACTTGTTCATTTCATCTACTAGTTTTTGTTCTTCCGGAGTGATATCGTTTACAATAGCATACGTTGGTACGTCACAAATTGCCATCTCATCTAAAATATCAACTAAGTTTCTGTACGTGGCTTTTTTAGTAGGCTTGATAATTACAATCATTCCTTTCTTTTTATCGCCAGTTACTTGTGGAATCGAAGTTACTCTTTTTAAAATTTCTTTTCGGATTCCGTTTTTACCATACACTGCATCGGTTGGCGCGCCTCCCGGTTCAGGACTTTCTAACAAACCGTGAAACCATTTGATTTTGTTGTCTTTTCCCATGATAATAGTCACGGTTCTTCTTTGATCAACTTTGATATCTTTTTCAGGTTTGTCTTTATCTTCTTTATCCGGCAAACCTAAATCCATAGATTGCGGTTTGGATAGTGACGTGGTCAACATGAAGAAAGTAATCAATAAGAACGCTAAGTCCACCATTGCGGTAAGGTCTACCTTTGCGTTGGATTTTTTACTTCTTACCTTTTTACTGCCTTTTTTGCCACCGCCACTGTCGCCGGTATTTAATTCAGCCATTTTACACTGTTATTAATATTAATAGTCTTTTCCTCTTAAACCAGTAACTAAATTAAAGCTATTGATTTTTTGGTCTTGTAGTATATCCATCACTCGTTTGATTTGAGGATATAACTCTTTAGCATCGCCTTTGATAGCAAATTGAAGTTCTTTATCAGCACCTTCCTCAATATTTGCTTTTCTTGCGCCTTGTATCCAATCTTGTAATTGATTGTTGATAGAATCACATGGAATACCCGATTGTACTCCTTTCTTAACCCTATCCGAAGCCTTCATAGCCAGTAATGCTTTCAATCCTTCTACCGGAACACCAAACTCATCCACCAAAGCGAACTGTGCTTTTTCTTCCTCTGTAAAAGTCAATTGATATTTCTGAGCCATATAATCCAAAGCTCCCGAACGGATAGCTCTGTCTTTCATTCCAAAGAATACTTGTTCTTTACCCTCACTTTTCCCTACAGTAATCATTACTAATCCGGTTTCCGGTAATTTAGTTTGTACTGTTGAAGAAGGCGTATCTACCGGTAACGGCTCAGGCATTTTTGCCGTTGCTGTTAAGATAAAGAAGGTAAGTAAAAGGAAAGCCACGTCACACATCGCCGTCATGTCGATGGCTCCTGCCGCCTTATGAGATTTTACTTTAGCCATTTTTTAGTTTTTATTACAATATATCTTTCGACTATTGTATTATGATTTTAAACTTCCTCTGAATTTTCTGTAAGTGTTCACGATAGTTGAACCTGCCTCATCGATAGAGTAAGTTAAAGTATCGATTTTAGAAGTAAAGAAGTTGTAAGTGATGATTGCTAAAGCTGAAGTAGAAATTCCTGTTGCAGTGTTAATCAACGCCTCAGAAATACCGTTTGCTAACGCTGCTTGGTCAGGAGTACCTGCAGTTGCTAATGCTCCAAACGCTTTAATCATCCCTGTTACAGTTCCTAATAATCCGGCCAAAGTTCCTAAAGCAACCAAGGTTGACAAAATAGTCATGTTTTTCTCTAACATTGGCATTTCCAATGAAGTAGCTTCTTCAATTTCTTTGTGGATAGTTTCAGCAGCTTCTTCGCTGGTAAATCCTTCTTTTTTAACTTCTTGGTATTTTACTAAAGCCGCTTTGATAGAGTTGGCTACAGAACCTTGTTGTTTGTCACAAGCTGCAATAGCGTCATCGATATTACCGGCTTTAACACTAGCTTGAACATTTTTCATGAAAGTATCTAAATTTCCTTTTCCACCAGCTTTAGTGATTACAAAGAAACGCTCAATTGAAAACACGATTACCATCAAAAACAATCCCATCAAAACAGGTACAATCGGACCTCCTTTGTATACCATTGCTAAATAGTTACCAGGTAGCGGGTGACCTGTATTTACACCACCTTCAAAGTTAGAACCTGCACCCATGATGAAGTTCCAAATAATCCAACCAACAAAAATACATGCTACAATGATGATTCCAGACATCATCCCTAAACCGTTTGAACCAGATTCTTTTTTAACGTTTGCCATTTTTTTAAATTTTAAAAGTTTTAAATAAATTATAAGTTTTAGTTGTTAATAAACTTGATTAGGGACAAATTTAATTTTTTACTTGAAATAAAAAAACTTTTTTTGGTTTTAATAACATATCCAAAACAGTGGATTTTAAAGGGTATTAACGACATTTAAAACAATCATTAGATAATCTTTAAAAATAAGTCTAGTTTTCAAGGTTTTAATCAGGTTTATACATCCATAACGTAAAAATTCCTGAAAATGTATTTTTTAACGAAAACATTTTCGATAGTTTAAAATTTTTACTCTCCTTTTTACGAAAGCCACAAGAACATTTCATCAGAATTTAAAAAAAAAGACTTATTTTGTTCTTTCTTTATTAAAGCAACAAATGCCAACATGACAACAAAAGCAGAATTTTCAAAATACATCAACGACGGTTATAATTTCAAGGGAGAAAGTATCATCTTGGGAGGTGCTATTCTTAATGGTGAAGCTTTGGCAGACACATGTGTTAAAGTCCCATTGAAGACTTTAAACCGTCACGGACTCATAGCCGGAGCAACCGGTACAGGAAAAACCAAAACCATCCAAGTACTCTCGGAACAATTATCAAATTTCGGGATACCCGTTTTGATGATGGATATTAAAGGAGATTTTTCCGGCATTGCCAAAGCGGGAGAAGAAAAACCTTTCATCACTGAACGACATGCCAAAATAAACATCCCATATAAACCCGAGTGTTTTCCGGTTGAACTAATGTCACTTTCCCAACAAAACGGCGTAAGATTAAGGGCCACTGTTTCGGAGTTCGGTCCGGTTTTATTCTCCAGAATACTCGATTTGAACGACACGCAAGCCGGTGTTGTGGCTGTTATTTTTAAATATTGCGATGACAAACAAATGCCTTTGTTGGATTTGAAAGACATCAAAAAAGTCATCAACTACATCACTGAAGAAGGTAAAACGGAAATTGAAGAACACTATGGCAAAATATCGACTTCAACGACGGGAATTATTTTGAGAAAAATAATCGAGTTGGAACAACAAGGCGGTGATATATTTTTTGGCGAAAAATCATTTGAAATAGACGACTTGATGCGCATCGATGAAAACGGCAAAGGCTACGTAAACATCCTTCGCTTGACGGATATTCAAGATAAACCAAAGTTGTTTTCAACCTTCATGTTAAGTTTATTAGCCGAAATCTATCAGCAAATGCCCGAAAAAGGCGATGCCGACCAACCGGAATTAGTAATTTTTATAGACGAAGCTCACCTGATTTTTAATGAAGCCAGCGATGCCCTACTCGACCAAATTGAAACCATCATTAAACTGATTCGCTCCAAAGGCATAGGCGTGTATTTTATCACCCAAAACCCTATGGATGTTCCGGCGAGTGTTTTGGCGCAATTGGGATTAAAAATCCAACATGCTTTAAGAGCCTTTACTGCCAAAGACCGACAAGCCATCAAACAAACGGCCGAAAACTACCCGGTTTCCGATTATTACAAAACGGATGAAGTACTAACCGCTCTCGGAATCGGCGAAGCTTTTGTTACCGCTTTAAATGAAAAAGGAATTCCTACTCCGTTAGCAGCCACTATGATGCGCGCACCTATGAGCAGAATGGATGTTCTAACTGATGCAGAAATAGCCGAAATCAATGCCAAATCGAAGTTGGTTAAAAAATATGCTGAATCCATCGACCGCGAAAGTGCTTACGAAATGCTGACACAAAAAATTGAAGCCGCTAACCAACAAGCTGAAATTGAAACTGAGACAAAACAAGAAGAAAGAAAAAGTAATGAACCGAGTACTGCGGAAGTTATCGGAAAATCGGTGACCAAAGTGGTGACGAGCGCTACTTTTATTCGTGGCGTATTTGGAATTTTAAACAAACTATTTCGCAAATAATGAAGTCGTTTTTAACTATAGGACTATTAGTCTTGTCAAATGTTTTTATGACACTGGCTTGGTACGGACATCTCAAATTTAAAGAGTTGAAATGGTTTGAAAACGCCGGTTTGATTACAATCATCCTAATCAGTTGGGGATTGGCACTATTTGAATATTGCTTCCAAGTACCGGCTAACAAAATCGGTTTTCAAGGCAACGGTGGACCGTTCTCACTGATGCAATTAAAAGTCATTCAAGAGGTAATCACCCTTGTCATTTTTGTGATTTTCTCACTCTTGTTTTTCAAAAACGAAACGTTCAGATGGAATCATGCCATTGGATTTATGTTCCTGATATTGGCCGTTTATTTTATATTTAAAAAGTAAAGATTATGAAAAAAACAATTTGGGCATTAGCTATTTTGCTGATGGTAAGCTGCAATAAAAAAGAAGTCGAAACCAAACCGGATTTGGAACCTTTCAAAAAAGAAGTCCTGAAAGCAGAAGAAGATTTCAAAACAATGGCGCAAACCAAAGGTATTCCTGAAGCGTTTTATACGTTTGCCGACAGCAATGCCGTCATCAAACGCGAGAATGACACGCTTATTATCGGGAAAGAAAACATCAAATTGTATTACAGCGATCAAAAATACCTGTCGGCTAAAGTAACTTGGACCCCAAGTCATGTGGATGTTTCTAACGATGGCACTATGGGTTATACTTATGGCAACTACGTTTGGTCTATCAAAGATTTTCAAGGCAAAGAGCGCGAATTCAAAGGTGTTTTTCATACCGTATGGAAAAAACAAAAAGACGGCAGCTGGAAATATACTTGGGATTAATTTCAACAAAGATTATGAGTAAATATTTTATCCAAAAAAATCCTTTTGTGGTACCTACCACCGACGGAAAACTAATAGAAGAGCACCACGGAAAAGCCGCAACTGCAAACAATGACATTTCCATCGCTCACATGATTGCACCACCGCATTGGAGCGAACCCTTTCAAACACCGGAGTTTGACGAATACACCTATATCATCTCCGGAAAAAAGCAGTTTATTATTGATGGAGAAACCGTAATTTTAGAAGCCGGTCAATCGATCAAAATTGAGAAAAACACCCGAGTACAATATTCCAATCCGTTTGAAGAACCTTGCGAATATATTGCGATTTGCCAACCGGCGTTTGATTTTACGAAAGTGCATCGAGAAGCAGAATAGCCATAGCCCGGATTACTTCACTATAACAAAATTAGTTTTTTAGTGTTCAGTGAATGCTTCGCATTTGGAGCGGCATCCTTTTTTGTTTTGACAAAAACAAAAAAGAGAGAGCGGATAGCCGGATAAACTTCTGAAATTTATTGGAGTAATTCAATGATTTTATTCTCGACTGCTTCGCTATTCCAAATCGCTTCTATATTCGGCATTTGCATCACTTGCTCCATAATTTGATTTTGGAAATCACCAATCGCCAAAGCTTCGGAGTAAGGTTGCAAACTAAAGGTAACGCGACTGTAAAGTGGCATCCATTTGTCGGGATGTTTGTCCGAGAACCATTTTTCGATTTTCTTTTGCAATAAGAATTTTTCATCGGCGGTTTTGGTGCTCATCTCAATGAAATTGCGCAACGACAATTCGGCTATAGCATCAGCATTAGGTTTACGCGACTTTTGGTATTCGGAGAAAATGGTTCCCCAATCGTCTCCATACTTTGTAATCATTTCATTCAAAACAGTAATGTCTTCAAAACCGGCGTTCATCCCGTGACCATAGAATGGCACAATGGCGTGAGACGCATCACCTATCAAAGCTACCTTGTCTTCAAACGTCCAAGGATAACACTTCATAATGGCCAAATAACTGGTTGGATTTTTAAAGAAATCGCGTACCAAATCCGGAATTACTTCTTTGGTATCAGGGAAATAATTAGCAAAGAAGTCTACTAAAGTTGCTTCATCTTTTAATTGTTCAAACGAATTTTCGCCTTCAAAAGGCATGAACAACGTACAAGTAAAACTACCATCTAAATTGGCCAAAGCCATTAACATAAAATTGCCTCGAGGCCAAATATGTAAAGAGTTTTGATCTATTTTATGCGTACCGTCGGGATTGGCCGGGATGTGCAACTCCTTGTACCCAATTTTCATGAACTCCTGCGAGTAATCAAACATACTTTGGCGTTGCATGCGATGACGAATTCTGGAAAAAGCCCCATCAGCGCCAAAAACTTTATCGTATTGTAAATCGGTCCATTCGCCTTTCTCGGTTTCACCCATGTGCAAAGTGGCTGTCGATAAGGTTACATCCCAGATTTTATGGTTGAAAAAAAATTCTACGCCTTCTGTCTCCGCCAAGTCAATCATTCTTCGATTCAATACGCCGCGAGAAAGCGAAAAAATAGCTTCCCCGTCTTTACCATAATACTGGTAATTGAGTTTACCGTCTTTTAAATGTATGGCTCTTTTATCAACCGCAATACCGATTTTCCTTATTTCATCATCCAAACCAACATCAGCCATAGCCTTCCAGCCGCGATTGGACATCACTAAATTAATAGAACGTCCTGAAAATTCAACGGTTCTAATATCGGGACTTCTGTCAAAAACATGTACGGTATGTCCTTGTCTCTTGAGGTAAATTGCCAATAAGGTTCCAACCAAACCGGAACCGACTACAGCAATTTTTTGAGGAGTTTGCATGAAAATCTTAAAAAAAAGTTAGGCAAAATTACTGAAATATTGAACAAGTTAGCACTCCAAAACAGCTGAATTCTTTAAAATCATAAAATTTGTTTAATTATTTTCTTTTTTTGTTAAACAAAACTTACCTTTGAAATAAAATTGTCATGACAAAAATTACGCGAACCGATTGGGATTTGCTTTCCAAAGTACACCGGCTCAACCTAATTAATAGTTGTACCGGTTATAAATCGGCCAACCTCATCGGTACAAAATCGGAAAACGGTATTGCCAACGTGGCCATATTTTCCAGTGTTACCCATTTGGGGAGCAGTCCGGCTTTGCTGGGTTTTATCTTGCGCCCAAATGTAGTGCCCAGAAACACTTACAACAACATCAAAGCCACCGGTTATTTTACCGTGAACCATATTGCCCAAAACATGATTGCCCAAGCGCACCAAACTTCGGCCAGCTATGATGCCGACATATCCGAGTTTGAGATGGTGAATTTGGAGCAAGAATATTTGTCTGAAATAAATGTGCCGTTTGTAAAAAACAGTCCGATTAAACTGTTATGCCGCTATTTAAACGAATACGAAATTGTCGAAAACAACACCATACACATTATAGCGGCCATTGAAGAAATTCATTTTCGAGAAGAATTGGTTCACGATGATTATTGGCTACAACTGGACCAAGCCGATGTAGTAGCCGTAAACGGATTAGACGGCTATTGTTTGCCTAAAATTGTGGACCGATTTGACTATGCGCGACCACACTCACCAACCAAATCCATCTTAAAAAATGGCGCATAAAAAAGTGAACCTACCCGAAAAAATCTGCAAAAGCTGCGGATTGCCTTTTAGTTGGCGCAAAAAATGGGAGAAAAATTGGAATGATGTACTTTATTGCAGTGACCGATGCAGAAAAAACAAAAAACAAGCTTAGTTTGGTTTCGTAACGATTTACGGGTGAACGACCAAACCTCTTTATACCAAGCGGTAAAAGATAGTGAACAAGTAATCGCCTTGTATTGCTTCGATCCGAGGCATTTTGCCGAAACCCAATTTGGGTTTAAGAAAACGGAAAAATTCAGGGCTAAATTTCTTGTAGAAACGATACAGGAATTGTGGCATAATTTACAGCAACAAAACATCAGTTTATTGGTCTATTTGGAAAAACCGGAAGTAATAATTCCGAAACTGATTACAGACTATAATATCGAAGCTATTTATCTTCAAAAAGAATGGACTTCGGAAGAAACGGCTGTCACTGATGCACTCAAAAACGAGTTGAAACAAATCGTTTGGAATGAATATTATGACCAGTTTTTATTCTATCCCGAGGACATTCCGTACACCGAATTCAAAAAAATCCCCGAAGTGTTTACCGAATTCCGCAAACAATGTGAAAAAATGGTTCGCGTAAAAAGTTGTTTGGAAACGCCAAAACTTCCCGATTCGAATTTAGTCAAAAACACCACTGTAATTCCTTCACTAACCGATTTAGGATACGAAGCGTTTGAAACACACCCTAAAACTGCTTTCCCTTTTCAGGGTGGCGAAAACCAAGCACTTGCTCGTATTGAGGCTTACTTTTGGGAAACCAAAAAACTCTCGGTGTACAAAAAAACACGCAATGGTTTGGTAGGTGAAGATTACAGTTCCAAACTTTCAGCTTGGTTGGCCAACGGTAGTATTTCGGCAAGAACCATTTATTGGGAAGTAAAACGTTACGAAAAAGAAATCGGCGCCAATGAAGATACCTATTGGTTGATTTTCGAACTCATTTGGCGCGATTATTTCAAATACATTTCGCTCAAACACGGCAACAAAATTTTCCAATTACAAGGCATTTTAGGGAAAAATTACGACTGGAAATTTCACCCAAAAGCCTTCCAACAATGGGTCAATGGTCAAACCAAAGAACCTTTTGTAAACGCCAACATGATAGAACTCCAACAAACCGGTTGGATGAGCAATCGCGGCCGACAAAACGTAGCCAGTTTTTGGGCCAAAGAATGGGAACAAGATTGGCGCATAGCTGCTGCTTATTTTGAAAGTATGCTAATTGATTATGACGTGCATTCCAATTACGGTAATTGGATTTACAATTCGGGTGTAGGCAATGATCCGCGCGATCGAAAATTCAATATCAAACGCCAAGCAGACATGTACGACGCCAATGGTGCGTTTCAAAAACTTTGGTTACAAACGAGCTTATTTTAGATGAAAACACTGCGACTGATTTTAGGCGACCAACTAAACCTGCAACATTCTTGGTTCCAACAAAAAGACGACTCCATTTATTATTTGATGGCGGAAGTCCGTCAGGAAACCGACTATGTAAAGCATCACATTCAAAAAGTTACGGCATTCTTTTTGGCGATGCGGAACTTTGCCGAGAAGCTGCAGCAAAACGGACATCAGGTTCGCTATTATAAAATCTCGGATATTGAAAATTTACACGATTTTGAAAAGGTAATCCAACGTGAAATCGCAAGGCTGAACATCACACATTTTGAGTACCAACTCCCGGATGAATTCCGCCTCGACGAACAACTGAAAAGTATTGGTGAGAATATAGGAATTCCTTCAAAAGCAGTCGATACGGAACATTTTTACACTGACAGAACCGAGCTGGATCGGTTTTTCCAAGGCAAGAAACAATTACTGATGGAAAGTTTTTACCGGATGATGCGCAAGAAACACCAAGTGCTGATGGTAGGCGATCAACCGCTGGGCAACCAATGGAATTTTGACCACGACAACCGCAAAAAATACAAGGGAGAAGTTCCGGTTCCCAAAGCCAAAGCATTTTCAAAAACTGTAGCTGATGTTGTGGCCGAAATCCAAAATGCCGGTGTGATTACCTTTGGCAACATTAACCCTGATGATTTCGTTTGGCCAACTTCAAGAAGCGAATGTTTGGAACAACTACAGTATTTCTGTCATGAATTATTGCCGCATTTCGGAACTTATGAAGATGCGATGCATACGACAGAACCGGATTTATTTCACTCGCGTTTGTCTTTTGCACTGAACTCTAAAATGCTTTCTCCCAAAGAAGTCATCGATACGGTTGTTCAGCATTATTATCAAAATCAGGAGCGAATTACCTTGGCACAAGTGGAAGGTTTTGTGCGTCAAATTTTGGGTTGGCGCGAGTATGTGCGTGGGATTTACTGGAAAGAAATGCCGCATTATGCCCAAATGAACGCTTTAGAAAACCACGAACCTTTACCGGATATGTATTGGACGGGAAAAACCAAAATGAATTGCATGCACCAAGCGCTGCGTCAGAGTTTGAACGATGCTTATGCGCATCACATCCAACGTTTGATGGTGATTGGTAATTTTTCACTACTCACCCAACGCCATCCCGATGCCGTTGACGCTTGGTATTTGGGCGTGTATATCGATGCCATTGAATGGGTAGAATTGCCCAATACTCGAGGCATGAGTCAGTATGCCGATGGTGGCATTTTGGCTACCAAACCTTATGTGTCTTCCGGAAGTTACCTCCAAAAAATGAGCAATTATTGCGACTCTTGTCATTATAAGGTAAAAGACAAATTTGGCGACAACGCCTGTCCGTTCAACAGCTTGTATTGGAATTTTTTAGACGACAAAAAAGCGCATTTTCAAAACAACCAACGCATGGCAATGATGCTGAGTTTGTTGCAAAAAATGAAGCCCGAAGAATTATTCCAACACAAACAACGCGCCGCTCAAATTATCGAAAATCCGGATGCGTTTTAGCTTTTAGGTTGGAAAACAACTTTAGTCGAAGATGATTCAATCTCCTTTTTATTCAACTTCATTTTTCTGAATTTACCGTTGACAAACAATTCCGATTGGTCGCTGTAATGCTTACTCATCGGATTACCGCTTTGACCGGTGGGCAATACACTCCAACTGTTTTCGATATCTGAAAAGTCGATAATTCTTCGTGTTGACGGTCCGCCTTTCACCGGAAGTATGGCTTCATCGGTATAGATAAACAATTGGTTGTTGATGACTTCATTCGTGCCGGATATCGGAAACGGTCCAACATTGAAAAAACTACTAAACAATTTCACTTTGCCGATTGGATGTTGGAAAGTGACTTGGTGTACTTTGCTCCATTGCCATTGCGAAACATCATTCCCCAATTGGTTCTCTAAAGAAGCGACAGCTTGTTTAAACGATTGGGTCAGTATTTCCGATTGGGTTTCTTTTTGGTCTTTAGAACTCACATTGTCCCACCAAGGCGAAGCGGCATTCGCCGTTTGGTTTTCTATCATTTGTTTGACAATATGTGTGCTGAGTAGCAACTTAAAATTTTCTTCTCCAAACTCGTCCTCAAAAGTATTTTTCAAATAGTGGTAAAACCATTTGTTGTAAATCGTAGGCGCTATATTTTCCGGTTCGTGAGTCGCTTTCCACGATTGCAAAACAGCCAAAGCTTGTTTTTCATTGGCCGTAAAATCTTTCGTTAGCAACGGTCGAGTCATATTACCCACTATGGTTTGAGCGGTTGCTGAAGCATTATCAACTATCATTTTCGATACATCCTCTTTCGTCCAATTGCTTTTGGCTTTTAACAAACCGTCAATTCGAACGGCGCGGTCTTTCGGCAAATAATAACCCGGATACAAATAGCCGTTGATAGGCGAAGGTTGGTTATTAGAACTATACACATAATGCCATGGCGGATTAATCGCTTTCGGATTTTGAGCAAACGGCAACCATTCTTTTTGATCGTCAGTACCGTTTGCGCCATTTAAGATGAAATTACCGTTAACGGTTTTGGGCAATTTATAGAGTTTCCCCGAAGTAATCCAAGCAATGTTGCCTTTGGCGTCGCCGTACATCACGTTCAATCCCGGCGCATGAATCAATTCGATGCTGTTATGAAAATGCTCCAAATTCTCCGAATGGGACAAGGCGTAAACCGCTTCTAAAATGCGGTTCTTTTGCTGGGTATAAATCCATGACATGGCCACCGATTGATCGCTTTGCAAACCTTCCAACAAGCCGTTGACAATTGGACCGTGTTGGCTGGTTTTTACGTTCAGCTTCACTTCAGCACTGTCTTTGACTTTGATGATTTTTTGTTGGTAGGTATAATTTTTATAACCATCCGGTGTTTTGTATTGTTTGGCGTCATTAGGATTTTCTTCTTCGGCAAAGAAATCTACATCGTCATTTTCAAACATGGTTAAGCCATAGGCATAATCGTGATTGTGACCTAAAAGCGGAAATGGCGTTCCTGCGATATAGTAACCATAGATTTCGTAATCGGGACAAACGATATGTGCTTCGTACCAAGTTCCGGGTTGGGCATACATGATGTGCGGATCATTGGCCAAAATCACTTGGCCGTTTTTGGTTTTTTCGGGACCAATTACCCAACTGTTACTGCCGATAAAAGCCGGAACAGGAGAAGCTTCAAGCAAATTGGCCACGGATTTTGAGATTTCGCTGTATTCCTTGTATTTCCCTTGAAACGATTGTAATTGTTGGGTTCCGAGTTCGCCATTAATCCCAAAATCTTTGAGATAATCCATCCCGAAACGGTCGCGGATATCCGTCATCAAAGGATCGGTTTTTTGCGCCATCGCAAAACTAAACGACATAAAACCGAAAACATTATAGATGTCTTTCAACGTAAATTTTTCTTGTTTGATGCCTAACAGTTGAATCTCTACCGGAGTCGTTCCGTTATCGATATACTGATTGATACCATCCAAATAGGCTTGCGCCAAAATATATGTTTGGGATTTTTTATCTAACTGTTTTACGGCTTTGGCTGAGTTTTCATCAATCCCGATACCGGCAAAGAACTTGTCGGTTTTGAGCGCCGCGCCTCCAAAAATTTCGGCCAATCTTCCGGGTGCGATGCGACGCATGAGTTCCATTTGCCACAAACGATCTTGCGCATGCACATAACCCAAAGTAGTCATGGCGTCTTTTTGATTATCGGCATAAATATGCGGTACACCATACTCATCATAGAAAACCGTGGTTTCCTTTTCTAAATTTTGGAGTTGGTATGCTCCTTCGTAATTGGGTTTGGTATACTGCAAATAGGCTGCGCCGATAATAACAAGTAGAACAACGATTGCCAATAGTATGAGTAGGATTTTCTTAATGCGTTTCATAGGAAAGGGATTGAATACTCAAATATAGGGAATTGAGAGGTATGAAGTACAAAGTGAGAAGTACGAAGTTTAGAAACTTATACTAAAAAGAAACCCTCTCGTTAGCGAAAGGGTTACTGTCGAATTTATTGTCTTTGGAAGTTGATTTTCTGTCCGACTTGCAATCCGTTGTTTTTGGCTAAGACACCGCACATGTGGAATAACATTCGGGCGCCAACATTGCCGTCCCAATCGTCGGTTTCACCTGGAGCAACTTCTACCAGATCGAAGCCGATAATTTCTTTACCACTTTCGGCTAATTTATTGAACAAATACGTAGCTTGTTCAAACGAAAATCCGCCCGGAACCGGCGTTCCAGTATTGGGGCAATACCATGGATACATGCCGTCGATATCGAAACTGATGCAAACTTTTTGCGGCAAGGAAGCAATAATAGCATCACATTGTTCTGCCCAAGTTTTGCCTTCGAAGGTTTCCTTTTTTAAATCGGCGTCTGTATTCACCAATACGCGTCCGTTGGCTTTTTTCACTACTTCAACTTCTTGTTCACAGAAATCGCGAATACCAACTTGCACCAATTTAGAAAGCTGCGGAATTTGCAACGCGTTGTACATGATCGAAGCGTGAGAATAGGTAAAACCTTCGTAAGCTATTCTTAAATCCATGTGTGCATCCAAATGCAGGATTCCGAAGTTATCGTGAATCGATGCCAAAGCTTCGTAATAACCTAACGGCGTGGAATGATCGCCACCCAAAAGCACTACTTTTTTGCCTTGTTGCATCCAGTGTAATACACGGTCTTTGACTTCGGTGTGCAACTCGCGACACACCTTGTTGATTTTATCCAAATCGGCTTGGAGTGCCGGATAATTTTCTACCACTTCTCCACTTTCTAATAGTTCAATTATGGGCTGAGCTAAGTCTTTGTATTTCTCGGAGTTCTTTTTCCAATGCGCAGGCGCTTCGTCAAGATAAATTCCAAGTTTCCACAATTCCGGAAAGTCTTGGTGGTTCAAATCGACTTGAAAAGAAGCGTCTAAAACAGCATCCGGACCTTCCGAAGCACCGGCACCGTAGCTTACGGTTACTTCCCATGGCACAGGAATTACAATAATCTCACTTTGTTCGGCTGAAAAGGGCAATCCAAATACGGTAGCATCGGCTAAACCCGGTTGTGAAGGATCGAAATTGGCTATGATTTGTTGCTTTGTCATAAAGTTACTAAGTTGCTGAGGCGCTGAGTGCCTGAGTTTATTTTTGTAGTGTGAGTATTCCTTGTTTTAAGATTTGTCCGAACTCGTACATATCTTCATACGAGCAATAGAATGGCGCCGGCGCTAAGCGAATCACATTAGGTTCGCGCCAATCGGTGATGACACCGTTTTGCATTAAATAATCGAATAGGCTTCGGCCTTGACCGTGCAAGAAAACCGAAAGTTGGCAGGCGCGTTCTTCCTGATTGGACGGCGTGATGATTTCAAATTCGGCTCCGTCTAACTCGGCGTCAATTTGGTGTAAAATGAACTCTAAATACGCGGTTAGCTGATTGCGCTTTTTAATAAGTTTTTCCATACCGACTTCAGCAAACATTTCGACAGAAGCCAAATACGGTGCTAACGACAAAATGGGTAAGTTACTCACTTGCCAACCGTCGGCGCCGTGTACCGGATCGAACTGCGGTTCCATTTTGAAACGGCGTTCTTTGTTGTGTCCCCACCAACCGGCAAAACGCGGTAAATTGGTCGTGTGGTGTTTTTCGTGAACGAAACAACCGGAAGCATTTCCGGGTCCGGAGTTCATGTATTTGTAACTGCACCAAGCGGCAAAATCGACATTCCAATCGTGTAAGTGTAACTCGATATTTCCGGCGGCGTGTGCTAAATCGAAACCAACCTTGGCGCCTACTTTATGTCCGGCTTCGGTAATAGTTTTCATATCGAAAACTTGTCCGGTGTAATAATTGACACCACCGATTAAGACCAAAGCCAGCTCCTCTCCTACTTCATTGATTTTGGCAATGATATCTTCTAAACAAATGTTGTGCTCGCCATCTCTGCGTTTGATTTCTACGATGGCTTCTTCGGGTTTGTATCCGTGAAAGGCAACCTGACTCTGGAACATATATTGGTCGGAAGGAAAGGCTTTTTCTTCGCAGATGATTTTATAACGAGTGGCTGTAGGTTGGTAGAACGACACCATTAACAAATGCAAGTTGATGGTAAGCGTGTTCATTACGGTAATTTCCGAAGGTTTGGCCCCTACAATTTGACTTAACGGTTGGGCAAATCTTTCGTGGTAATCCCACCAGGGTTTGTTGGCATAAAAATGACCTTCTACGGCTAAGTTGGCCCAATCGCTCATCACCTCATCTACATATTGCTTGGTGCGTTTGGGTTGTAAGCCCAAGGAATTTCCGGTAAAGTATACCACGTTTTTACCGTTGTGTTGCGGAAAAATAAACTCGTTGCGGTAGTTTTTGAGTTCGTCTTGTGCATCTAGTTGTTGCGCGAACTCGCGGGTATTTTGAAACGTCATGGTTGTAGTTTAGTTTGGCGTAAAAGTAAAAAAAAGCAAAAAGAAAAAAGGGAAAAGGGAAAAGTTTATTGCGTCGATTGCCCTAGCCCCGATTAGAGTGGAAATCCTTTTTGGCTTTTCATTTTCTGAAAGCCAAAAAGATTGTAACGGAAAGCGGGACACAGCTCCAAAAAAAATCCCAACATTGCTGTCGGGATTGTATTTTTAGATGATTAACATCGCGTCGCCATAAGAATAGAAGCGGTATTTTTCTTTGATGGCTTCTTCGTAGGCTTTTTTCATTAGGTCGTGACCACAGAAAGCGGAAATCATCATGAGCAAAGTCGATTTTGGGGTATGGAAATTGGTAATCATACAATCGGCGATACTGAAATCGTAAGGCGGGAAGATGAATTTGTTGGTCCAACCCGTGTAAGGATTTAGCGTTCTGTTAGACGAAACGGAGCTTTCGATGGCGCGCATGGAAGTGGTTCCTACGCAGCATATTCTTCGTTTGCCTTCTTTGGCTTTGTTTACGATATCGCAGGCTTCTTGGGTAATGATTAACTCTTCAGAATCCATTTTGTGTTTAGACAAGTCTTCCACCTCTACCGGATTGAAAGTTCCTAAACCTACGTGTAGTGTGATTTCGGCGAAGTTTACGCCTTTAATTTCCAAACGTTTCAACAAGTGTTTAGAGAAGTGCAAACCGGCGGTTGGTGCCGCTACTGCACCTTCTTCTTTGGCGTAGATGGTTTGGTAACGCTCGGCATCTTCTTCGGTCACTTCGCGGTTGATGTATTTTGGGATTGGGGTTTCACCCAATTCGGTTAATTTTCTTCTGAATTCGGTATACGAACCATCATATAGAAAACGCAAAGTTCTACCGCGAGACGTGGTATTATCGATTACTTCTGCCACTAACGAATCGTCGTCGCCAAAATACAACTTGTTTCCGATACGGATTTTACGCGCCGGATCTACCAAAACGTCCCAAAGGCGTTGTTCGGCGTTTAATTCGCGCAACAAAAACACTTCGATACGGGCGCCGGTTTTTTCTTTGTTACCGTACATGCGTGCCGGGAATACTTTGGTGTTATTTAAAATCATCACATCACCGTCGTCGAAATAATCGATTACATCTTTGAAGAGTTTGTGTTCGATGGTTTTGGTTTTTCGATTTACGACCATTAATCTGGATTCGTCTCTGTTTTCTGTTGGAAATTCCGCAAGTAATTCGGCCGGAAGATTAAAGTTAAAATGAGATAATTTCATATAAGTTATTTAGGATTTTAGGATTCGGCATTTAGGATTTGATTCCTAAAATTAAATCGCCTGCAAATATACTATCGTGAGATAGGCGTTGTCAAGTGTTTTAGGGTTTATTTTTGAAAATGAGGTGCTAAGGCGCTGAGACACTAAGGTGCTGAGGCTTTTGACGTCTTATTGTTCGGCTACTGAAAATCCTGCTAATTTTAAATCGGCCCAAAAAGTTGGATAAGATTTAGATACCACTTCGGCTTCTTCAATCACAATAGGCACTTTTATCGCCAATGGTGCAAAAGCCATAGCCATGCGATGGTCTTGATAAGTTTTGATGTTGATGTTTGGGTTAATGCTTTCGGATGGTTCCAAAGTTAAACTTTCATGAGTTACAGTTACCTTGGCACCCAATTTGGTTAGCTCGGTTTTCAACGCTTCTAACCTATCCGTTTCCTTTATTTTAAGCGTATGCAAACCGGTTAAATGGCATGGTAATCCAAGTCCGAAACAGGTAACCGCTATGGTTTGGGCAATGTCGGGACAGTTATTGAGTTGTAGGTTATGTGTTGTAAGTTTTGGGTTATGGGATTTTCTTAACAGTATACTATTGTTTTCGAAAATCGTTTCTACTCCAAATGCACTATAAATTTCTACTAAAGCGCTATCGCCTTGTAAGCTGTTTGGTTTATAACTCGACAGTGTAATTTGGGTTCCAACTTCAGATAAAGCTATGATAGAATACCAATAAGATACAGAAGACCAGTCGGATTCAATAGTAAGGAGTTGCGGGTTGCGGGTTGCGGGTTGCGGGTTAACTTTAATCGTATTTGCTATGAAAGAGGTTTCAACTCCGATTTCATTAAGCAAAGCCAAAGTCATTTTGATGTAAGGCACAGAGGTAATTTCGCCTTCTAAAGTCAGTTCCAGACCGTTTTCCAGTTTTGGAGCAATTAGCAACAAGGCCGAAATATACTGGCTGCTGACATTGGCCGGTAAGGAAACTTTGGAGCGCGTCAACTTTTTACCTTTGATGCTTAGCGGCGGAAAACCTGCTTGTTCTTCATAACTGATTTCGGCGCCGAGTTGTTGCAGAGCTTCGACTAAAATTTTAATCGGACGTTCTTTCATACGGGTAGAACCGGTTAGCACGACTTCCTTTCCTTCTTGTATGGCAAAGAAAGCGGTTAGGAATCGCATGGCAGTACCGGCGTGATGAACGTCTACAATTTGCGGGTTAAGGGTTGTGTTTTGGGCGTTTTGTAATGCTTTCGACATCACTTCTGAATCATCGGAGTTGGAGGTGTTTTCCAAAGTCAGATTCGGATACAAAGCTTGCAGCAATAGCAATCGATTGGTTTCCGACTTAGAACCGGTGATGGAAAGTTGCGGGTTGGGGGTTGCGGGTTGCGGGTTATAGGTTAGCTGGAGATTCATTATTCCGAAACTACTTTTAATCCGACGATGGATATGATTAATGTACTGATAAAGAAAATGCGCCAAAAAGTAGCGGGTTCTTTGAACACTAAAATCCCGACTAAAACACTACCAACAGCTCCGATGCCTGTCCACACCGCATAAGCTGTGCCAATGGGCAACTCTTTAGTCACCTTGACCAGCAGCACCATACTGAGTGTTAAGCATAGTAAAAAACCACCGTACCAAGACCACATAGTTGTTCCTGAAGTTTCTCTGGCTTTACCGAGGCAGAAAGCAAAAGCAACTTCAAATAGTCCGGCGATGATTAACAGTAACCAATTCAATTTATTTCAGTTTTTCGTTGTTGTGGTGGCGATCATGGTCGCGTTGGGTTTTCAAGTCCATCTTTTTATCAAAGGCCGCTTGCAGGTCGACTCCTGTTTGGTTGGCCAAGCACAAAACCACAAAAACAACATCGGCTAGTTCTTCGCCCAAATCTTTGTTCTTGTCGCTTTCTTTTTCCGATTGTTCTCCGTAACGACGGGCGATGATTCGAGCTACTTCACCCACTTCTTCGGTGAGTTGTGCCATATTAGTCAGCTCATTAAAATAGCGAACACCGTGGTTTTTAATCCAATTATCGACTTCGAGCTGGGCGTTTTTAATATCCATATTATCCTTTCTTTAAAACAATTTTTTCGGTTTGTTTGTTGACTAATTCTTTGAAAAAGGCTTTTAAAGCGTCATAATATTCAGAACCTATTATTGCACTGTTGATATCAATGGTGTAATTGAGCTGAACTACTTTTTCAGTATTTGTAATATTGTATTTAAAATTAGCCAATCCTTCCGGCATAGAAACAGCTTTAGGTTGTGGCAACGTTTCAACAATGTAGCCTTCCGGAATATTCAGGGCAACATTAAATTTATTTTGATTTGGAAATATAAAATCCACCGGATACTCTCTGACTTCCTGATTGAATGGGTTTTTTTGAATCGCAAAGAAGAGAAAGGGAGAAACGTAGATTTTATCTCCAATAATTTCAACTGAATTATTCGATGTAAAATTATAATTTTCCACGATTGGTTTTGACAAATCTCTTTCATTTTGAACATCGTATTCACTTACTTCCAAGCCTTGATGTGATTTTTCGAGTTTTTCCATATGACTTTCCTTTGAAATACCGTCATTATTGACTCTGAAAATAAAGGCATTGTAATCAAAATATTGGTTCCTGATTTTTCCAACTACATTGCCTTCTGAATCAAGCGAGCATATTATGTTTGTTACTTCCTTAGAATTGAATTTTGGCATTAAATTAATTTGCACAGAGCTTTCATTACTTCTGATAATTCTTCCAAACCAATTTAAATCGTGTACCGGTAAAATATTGGGCAAAGAAAACTTATTTGTGGCATCCAGTAAAGCAACGCTTTCTTGTGATTCTACCGCTGTAATTACGTAATTGAAAGCTGACTGACTAGGATAAAGAGAGATTCCATTATCTCGTGTACTTAGTAAAACAGGATTAGCTTCAATGCCGGCATATCTTAACATTGCCGTTAACATTAGATTGATTTCGGCTACATTTCCTTTTTTTTCCTGATAGGCTTTCTTCACCCCATCAATACAAGCTATTCCGGAATATTCATTCCAGTTCATTCGCGCTTTGACGTAATTAAAAATCACAGCAATTCGCTCTTCCCTTGCACTGACTTGGCTTAATATTGCATCCAAATCTTTTTCAAAATAGCCCGTTTTTTTTAATTCATCTCCAAAATACTCACTGTTATAAATTTTTCTGGTAACACTTTCCCAATCTGTTGCATAAGCTTCAATCGGACTATTGGGATAACGAGTCATTGCTCTTTCATGCTGTATTGAAGCCTTGTAGTTATCTATGTTATTGGTATAAGCTTCCAGTTTAAGAGCCGGAACATTGATTAATTTATACTTTACAGTTTCTTCTTTGAACTCTAAACTGGTCTTTATTCTTTGAGGAGTTCCCGTATTTAAGCCGGGAACAAATTTTTCAGTGTAAGTATAATCTATTTGTCTTTGCTTTGAATCTTTAGTAATCACTGGAATTTGAAACCCTTTGAAATGGGTGTTATAAACAAAATACTCCGGAATTTGGGTAGTATACTCTGTGTAATTAACCGGTATTGTTTTTTGAAATTCCCATTCTGGAAAATTGGAAAAGAAAGGCGAGGTTATAGTGACTTTATATTCTATAATAGAGCCTTCTCTAACATTAGGCATGGTTATCTTCTTTCTCGACCAAAATTTATTGGATTGCTCTATAAACTCTCCATCACTGCTAAGCTTGGTTTTTTCGATTTTACCATTGACTAAGTTATAAGTTGCGGCCTTTGTGAAAATCACTTTTTCTTGACCACTCCCTCCTACATAATACCTTTCAGTATGGTTGGCATATCGATATCCTTCTTTTTTATAAATTTTTATTTTGGTTATAATTTCAGTCACTATAGAAAAACCGTCATCTCCTGAATATTCAAAATGGGTTTTACCGATGTTAAATAAAACTGCTGCTGATGCAGAGGTATCGGTAGGGAAAACTTTTTCATTTAATTCTGCAACTGTAACTTCGCCCAATTCTCTTTTTTGAGCTGTGACCAAAATGTTTATAAACAATAAAGATATAATGATTAATTTTTTCATATGACTAAATTTTGGCAATGACTATTTTAGAATTGTCACTTTTAGCAACTGTCTCTCTGAACTTTCGATAATTTTCATATTTAGATTTGTCATAGAAACCTTTTTTGATTATTAATTTCCTTTTACAAAGTACTTTTTTATTCTCTAACTGCAGAAATTCTATGGTATAACTTCCAAATTCATTGTCAAGTTTTACCCCATTAGGTTTAGCTTCAATTATAAAGCCTTCTGGCAGATTAACCTCGATTTCGGACTCATCGGTGTAGCCTGTTGTTATTTGAAAGGAAAACTCTCTAACTCTAGATTTGTTAGGCACAAATGAATTTTGATCAAAAGCATTCAAAACAAATAATAGTTTCCCATTTGAATTTTGTGCATATGCTTCAGCCTCTAACTCCAAGTCTTCAATAAATTCAATATCTTGAGAGTTGTTGTGATGTGTAATTTTTTTTACAGTTAAATTATTTATGTTACTGAACTCCTCTTTGTAAGCTTTTATTTGATTCTCACGACTACTTCTTTCTCTATTAAAATAACTATCATATTGCAATCCTTTTGAAATCATTTTCACTTTACCTACAAAATTTCCCTCAGCTGTAATTGTGTAATTACCTCTTATTGTCCTAACATTATCGGTTTCAGTAAAAGTCTGAGTTTTCACTATTTCCCCTCCTTCAGGTTTAATCAACAAAACATTTCTGTCATCGGTAAAATCGCCTTGAAAACCAAATGGCTGAACTTGGCTGGTACATTCTAACCAAACCAATCCATTTTCAGTAGGCAAAGTCAATATTGCATGATTTCCTTGCACTGAAACAATTTCATCATTGATGTCTTCTTTGTTATCTGCATCAGCATACACCAAAGTAAAATAAGAAGGAACACCAACAACTTTTAACAATGAGCGTGTATAGTTCGTCAAAGCCTTACAATCTCCATAACCTAATTTATCAACCTCTTTTGCCAACATGGGTTTCCAACCACTAATTCCGACTTGAATACTAACGTAACGTGTTTTCTCCTGAACAAACTTATAAACAATTTTAGCAATTTCTACAGGTCGTTTCTCAGTTCCTATCAACTGTTTTATCTTTAGTTGTGTTGCTTCAGGAATTTCTTCTGTATCGGCTAATAATGATTCATAGTACCATTTTCCGAATTCTTTCCAATTAGTTGCTTTTCCAACGACATTTTCCAAAGAAAATTTTTCTAATGAAAAGAAGACCAAAGGAAATATTTTAGTAAAACTCGGGCTAAGTTCTTCTCTTTTTTTTGCAATTAAATTTTTGGCTGAATAACTCACAGAAATTGGAGTTTCTTTTACCTCAATAGCATACCGATTTGAAAAATTAGCTTCCTTCCTTTTGAGTGCTAATTCTGGCTTGAATGCAATACTAAAAACGGTTTTCTCAACGCTTTCAAGGTAATTTTCAATGGGAACCCAAGGCTGAATAAAAGCGGTATTAGACGTTTCTACTTGAGATTCAAAAACGATTGTAAACGGATAACTTGTTGGTGTATACTCAAGATATAAGGCCCTATTATCATTAAAGATAGAAACACCATCAGCAACACTAACATCTTTAAAATCTTTTCTTTTGTAAGATTTTAATTCTTTGCCGAAAACATCATAAGCAACAGCTTCTATCTTGGTAATTCTTCTATTCTTATCATGATATTCCGAAAGATCCAAACTTTTCAATCCCAATTCATTCAAAACCGTTGTAACTACTTTGGTATTAATAAACATTTCATTTTGAGATGGAATATTGATGGAAACTTCACGCAACCTAACCACAGCATTGGCATTTAACTTTAAACTATCGGGAATAATCAGACTGGCGTATTCTAACTTTTGAGCACCTGCCGAAAGGGAAAAAAAGAGAAAGAAAATAGAGAAAATACTGACTTTCATTAATCGTAAATTTTCCCAAATATAAAAAAATTATGATTTTATTTATAATCTTATTCTTTATTTTTTGTGTCAATAATAATCGTAACCGGTCCGTCGTTTAACAAACTAACTTTCATATCGGCACCAAACTTTCCGGTTTGGACTTTTTTGCCCAACTCGGTTTCCATTTGCGCTATAAAACGCTCGTATAACGGAATAGCGATTTCAGGTTTGGAAGCTTTGATGTAAGAAGGTCGATTGCCTTTTTTAGTCAAGGCGTGAAGGGTAAACTGACTCACAATAATCATGTCGCCTGCAATATCTTTAAGTGACAAATTCATGATACCGTTTTCGTCACCAAAGATTCTAAGATTAGCAATTTTAGAGCTCAACCAATCAATATCTTCTTGATTATCGGAATCTTCAAAACCAACTAAAATCAATAAACCGTTTTGGATATCGGCTACTTTTTTGCCTTCTATGGTTACAGAAGCTTGAGAAACTCTTTGGATGACAGACCTCATAACTTATGATTTTCGTGTTTCATCACTGGCGATTCTGTCATCGTTGTAAATGTCGGAGCGGTAATGTTCGTCATCGCCTTCCAATATTTTCAGGTAGCTGTTGTAGCGCGACCAGGCAATTTTGTCTTCTTCCAATGCTTTCTTAACGGCACAATGCGGTTCTTCTTTGTGCAAACAGTTGTTGAATTTGCATTGGTCTTTCAATCGGAAAAACTCGGGAAAGTAATCGCTGATTTCGGTCGGTTCCATATCCACAATTCCGAAACCTTTAATCCCGGGCGTATCGATGATTTTGGCGCCGAAAGACAAATCATACATCTCGGCAAACGTAGTGGTGTGTTGGCCTTGCATACTTTGCTCTGAGATGTGTTTGGTTCTCAAATTGAGCTCCGGTTCTAAGGCATTGACTAAGGTTGATTTTCCCACACCCGAATGCCCGGAAAACATGCTCACTTTACCTTTCATCAGGTCTTTCAGCGTTTCAATTCCTTTGCCGTTAACGGCGGAAACTCGTATACATTGATAGCCTATTTCGGAATAAATGTGTTGCAAATACAATTGTTCATCCAACATGGCATCATCAAAAGTATCAATTTTATTAAAAACCAATACGGCTTCTATGCCATAAGCTTCGGCGGTAACTAAAAAGCGATCGATAAAACTGGTAGTAGTGGGCGGATTATTAATCGTTATTAGTAAAAAAACCACATCAATATTAGCGGCAATGATGTGCGTTTGCTTGGAAAGATTAACCGATTTTCGAACGATGTAATTCTTCCTATCATGAATGTGATGAATCAAACCAATGGTTTCATCGGTAGAATTGTCTAATTCAAAATCAACTACATCGCCCACGGCAATAGGATTGGTACTTTTGATGCCTTTGATGCGAAATTTTCCTTTAATACGACACTCAAAAACCTGTTGGTCTTCGGTTCTTACCGTATAGGAACTTCCGGTCGATTTATAAATTAGTCCTGTCATTGTTTGGAATTACAAAGTACAAAGGTAGAAAAAATGAAGCCTATTTTATTTAAAAACAAAAGGCTGTGAAAATTTCACAGCCTTTTGGATTAATCTTCTAAGATCATTCTGCCTAACTTATCCAATTTCTTGCGAGAAGAATAAATGATAAATTCGTTTTGACTCTTACGATAATAAACGCCCGGACGAATAACCAATTCGTTTTTAACAACTTCTTCAGGGTCTTTTCGGGTAATTTGTCCTTTGCTGTCGAAAACAAAAACCGATGGCACTGCATTGTTGTAATTGCCTAAAGCTTTGATTTCTTCAATATTGGTAACGCCTTTGTTTTTCACGTTATCGTTGAAAAGCAAATTTAAAACACCGTCTTTATAAATAGGAATAGCGCCTAAGTACTCCGGTCCTTTCCCCATTTGTGCCAACGGAATAGCCATGGAAACACCAACATTGAAGCTTCCGTTTCCTCCAACAGCACTAAAAGCAAAAGACATGGTAGTTACCGTAGCCGATTGTTCTTTCGGCAATACATTACTCCAATCTAATGAACCATCAGGTTTTAGACAAGTCACGATAATTTCGTTTTTAGTGTAAGTCACCGGTGTAAAGGCCAACGGACCAATTCCGGAACTCTGACCCACATACACAAACTGCAATTCAGACAGCACTATAATGCCGCCATCGTTTTTCTCGATTAAAGTAGTGATGCTGTACAATGGTTTTAAATCTTTACCTTTTTTGGCTCTTCTTTCACCCAACAATTTTACTTTGGTGGCATAATCAAACTCGTTGAATTTTAAGTTATCATTGGTATTGGTAGCCAAATTGATGGTAGCATTGTAAACCCCTTTCAACTCTTTGTTGGCTTTACCATTTTCGCGAACACTGGAGTAAAATCCAACCAACTGCAAGGTGTTTTTATTGGTAGACATCATTTTACAATTGATGATTTCTTTGCCTTTGATGTTGATGTCAATCACTTCTTTCTTATAGTTATTGGCTCTTTTGAAAGCGTGAATTTGGAATTTCTCGATTTGCTCTTTCTTTTTAGAATCGCGGTAGCTTTCATTGATAACCAAGAAAACATCGTCTTGAAAATTCAATTCAAAATCCGAAATTGTAAACTCATAATCCTTTTTGCTATCGTCGAAATTTACTTTTTCTTCACTGGAAAATAAGGTAGCCAATTTATCATCAAACAACTTTACTTCGTATTTGATGGCATCTTCTTTTGGAAAACGTGACGTATGCATGATTAACAAAGCGCCTTCATCGGTAGATTGTTTGAAATAAAATCCACCACGCTCTGATTTTTTAGCTACTTCAGAATTGAATAAGGTAGTGGTTGTTTTACTAATGATGCCTTTTTCTGAAATTTCGGCACCGATTAAATTGAAGATTTTTTCTTTTTTATTGTACACACTTCCGATGGCATACAAGGTGTTGTTGAGTAAAAAAACATCTTCAAAATCAACTTCTTTATCACTGATTTGCGGAATTACAATAGGATTAGAAGAGAGTAATTTCATGGTTTTAGAATCGAAAATCTTCAAGAAATAATCTTCTTTTTCTTTGAAGCCGAGTGCATAAATTTTGTTCCCCGTTTCTCCGATGATTTTTACGATTTTTTGTTTGTCCTCCGGCAATTCTTCGCCATAAGTTACGCTGATTTTATCTATCTTGTTTTGTGCATTCAAGCTTATGCAACTGCAAACAAAAAAGACAAAACCTAAAAAGGTTTTTTTCATTTTGGTTGTTTTTAAATTAAATAGGTTGTTTTTATTGCGGCGCAATAATACAAAAAAAACCTACCAAAATGTTGATAGGTTTTATTTTTAAATAATTGAGTTATTAACTATTAATGATTTTTTCCTGATGCGTTATGCTTTCCTGGTGAATGGCTTTGAAGATTTTCAGAATAAACTCTTCACTTAAGCCTTTTTCTTCTCCGTCCAAAATCATTTTACCTAATATTTCGTTCCAGCGTTTGTTTTGCAAAACGGCTACATTCTTCTCTTTTTTCAGGGCTCCGATTTTGTCGGCTACTTTCATTCTTTTGCCTAAAATCTCCAACAGTTTTCGGTCGTACTCATCAATATCCACACGGAATCTGGACAAACGACTGTTGTAATCATCGGCATCATCCGTTTCTTTTCTGATTCTTAAATCGAGGAAAATTTGTTTTAAAACCGTTGGCGTAACTTGCTGAGCGGCATCACTCCAAGCATTATCGGGATCGATATGGGTTTCGATAATCAAACCGTCGTAATTTAAATCGAGCGCTTGTTGCGACACTTCTTGTATCATGTTACGCTTACCGGTAATGTGCGACGGATCGCAAATCAGCGGTAAATCGGGGAAACGATTCTGCAACTCGATGGCCAATTGCCATTCGGGTATGTTTCGGTATTTGGTTTTTTCGTAAGTCGAAAACCCTCGATGAATCACGCCTAATTTTTTGATACCGGCATTGTACAATCGTTCTACGCCGCCTATCCACAAAGCCAAATCAGGATTTACCGGATTTTTGAGCAGTACAATTTTATCCGTACCGGCCAAAGCATCGGCGATTTCCTGAACAGCAAAAGGATTTACGGTGGTTCTGGCGCCAATCCACAACACATCAATATCATGTTCCAGGGCTAACTTTACATGAGCGGCATTAGCAACTTCGGTAGCCATCAACAAACCGGTTTCGGCTTTGGCTTTTTGCAACCATTTCAAACCGATGGCGCCCACACCTTCAAATCCCCCGGGACGTGTGCGTGGTTTCCAAATTCCGGCGCGGTATATCGACACATCTGAGTTTTTTAGTTCGTGGGCAATTTTCAATACTTGTTGTTCTGTTTCCGCACTACAAGGTCCGGCAATCACCAAAGGATGAGTTAAGTTAAAATCATCCAACCATTTTCTATTCTCTGCTGTAATATTCATAGCTGTTTTTCTACTGTAAAATTAGTGTCTTTTCTTTTAAAATCGGTCAATTGCTTCCTGAATTTTTGCTTCGGTAACGCATAGCGAAAAGCGAATATAGCCTTCACCGTTGCTCCCGAAAATACTGCCCGGCGTGATAAAAATGTGTTTGTCGAGCAATACCTTATCGATAAACTTTTCTGCTGAAATCCCTTCGGGTAATTTGGCCCAAACGAACATCCCAACACTGTTTTTGTCGAAAGTGCACTCCAGCTTTTCGGCCAACTCAAACAACAACTGACGGCGTTTGTAGTACACTTCGTTTTGCTTGCGAAACCAATCGTTTCCCAGTTTGAGCGCTTCGACTGCGCCTTTTTGAATGCCGTAAAACATACCGCTGTCCATGTTGCTTTTCACTTTTAAAACGGCTTCAATCAGATTAGCCTTGCCTAAAATCATCCCTACGCGCCAACCGGCCATGTTGTAGGTTTTGGAGAGCGAATTGAGTTCCAAAGCCACGTCTTTAGCGCCTTTTACTTGTAAAATCGATAAAGGCTTATCGTTTAAAACAAAGCTGTACGGATTGTCATTAACAATTAAAATTTGGTGTTTTATGCCGAAAGCAATCAGCCTTTCAAACAACGCTAAAGTTCCGTTCGCTCCGGTGGGCATGTGCGGATACGAAACCCACATCAACTTAACTTTAGACAAATCCATTTGTTCCAAAGCCTCAAAATCGGGTTGCCAATTGGTGGCGGCTGTTAAATCGTAATAAACGGCTTTGGCCTGAACCAATTCGGTTACCGAAGCATAGGTTGGATACCCCGGATTGGGAATCAGCACTTCATCGCCTTCATTTAAAAAAGCCAAGGAAATATGCATGATACCTTCTTTAGAGCCCATTAACGGTAAAATTTCAGTGTTCGGATCTAAAGTCACACCAAATTGTTTGGTATAGAAATCGGCCATGCCTTGTCTCAATTCCGGCAATCCTTGATAGCTTTGGTACTCGTGTGCTTTAGCATCGTTCATCCCTTGTACCATGGCTTGTATAACGGAGGCATCCGGCGCCAAATCCGGGCTACCGATGCCCATATTGATAATCGGTTTTCCTTCGGCCACGAGCTGGCGTACTTCGCGCAATTTTTTGGAAAAATAATATTCCTGAACGCTGTTTAATCGGTGGGCTGTTGGTATCATGTTTTTTTTAATTTCTATGACAATAGCAATGTTCGATACTAATTATTGCTATTGATTTTTGATATTGTCATTGTTATTGTTTCCCCTTTTGGTATTCTCCTAAAACTTTAAAATGCGTGGTCATCAAAGCCAATATGTTTTTGGCTTTTTCATAGTGTTTGTACCTTTCAAAAATCACATCTACAAAAAAAGAATACTGAAATGGTCTGTCTATAATCGGCATGGATTGGATTTTGGTTAGGTTTAATTTGCAATTATTCATCACGTTTAAAACCGTAGCCAAACTACCGGGCGTGTCATCCAATTCGAATTTAATTGAGGCTTTGTTGATGGTTTCTTTAGGCCACTCTTTGTTGGTGGTTTTGACAATCACAAAGCGGGTTTTGTTACTTTGCACAGTGTGAATTCCCGCGGCCAGAATTTCCAAATCGTACAAGTTAGCCGCAATCGGAGCCGCCACAGCACCTATGCCTTTGAGTTGTTGTTCTTGAATACGTCGAGCAGTTTCAGCCGTATCGCCACTTTCCACCAATTTGATATGCGGATATTGACTAAAGAAAACAGCGCACTGCAATAAAGCTATAGGGTGCGAGTGCACTTCTTTGATGTCTTCAATGGTTTGACCTTTCAAGGCCATCAAATTCATGTGAATATCCAAATAATGCTCGCCGATGATGTGTAAATTGTTACGGTCAATTAAGGCATAATTCGGAATAATCGACCCGGCGATTGAATTCTCCAACGCCATGACACCCTTTTGGGAGCGATTAGCTGTCAAGCTTTTGACCAAATCGTCAAATGACATACATTCGTCTAAATCATCAACTTGCTCAAAATACTGTTGGGCCACTTGATGGTGAAAGGAGCCTTTGATGCCTTGTATCGCTATTTTTGTTTTCATAAATTCAAAAAAAAAATCCCAACTCTCGTTGGGATTTCTATTACTGTTACTTGACTCTTTTATTTTTTTACATAACACAATACCAATCCCTTTTTCTGCCCGAAGAAGAAATAAAAGAAATAGGTATAAAAAGTGTTAAATTGTCTCATAGTGCTGATTGACTTTGGCTAATTTAGAAAAATAAACCTTAGCTTTTACAGAAACATCGCAAAAAATCTACGGAAACGTTTTCGCTACATCATAAAAGCGGCAATTTTTCGTTATCCTTTTATTAATTATTACATTTGCTCCAAATAGTTCGTTTATGTCGATAGAAGTTCAAAACATCTCCAAAAGTTACGGTGCTCAAAAAGCGCTGGACAAGGTTTCATTCTCGGTAAAAAAAGGAGAAATTGTTGGCTTTTTAGGTCCGAATGGCGCCGGAAAATCAACTTTAATGAAAATTTTAACGACTTACCTCAACGCCGATGAAGGTGTGGCTAAAGTTAACGGCAACGATGTTAACGAAGCCCAAATCGAGGTACAACGATCGGTAGGCTATTTACCCGAACACAATCCGTTGTACTTGGACTTATACATAAGAGAGTACTTGGCTTTTAATGCCGATGTTTATAAAGTTGCCAAATCGCGCATTGAAGAAGTAATCGAATTAACCGGTTTGACCGCGGAAAGCCATAAAAAAATCGGACAGTTGTCTAAAGGATATCGTCAAAGGGTAGGCTTGGCCACAGCGCTGTTGCACAATCCGGAAGTCTTAATTTTAGATGAACCTACAACCGGTTTAGATCCGAACCAATTGGTAGAAATCAGAAATGTGATTAAAAACGTCGGAAAAGACAAAACCGTTTTTCTTTCCACACATATTATGCAGGAAGTAGAAGCGATTTGTGACCGTGTCATTATTATCAATCAAGGTAAAATTGTAACCGATAAAAAACTGGACAAATTAGTAGCTGAAGAAAAAGAGCAAATCATTGAAGTCGAATTTGACAAAGCAATTACTAACGAAACACTGGCCGCTTTAGCCAACCTTAAAACGTACCAAAACAATGGCGACAACCTTTGGTTACTAACCTTTAGTACCGAAGAAGACATGCGTCCGACCATCTTTGATTTTGCGCAAGCCAATGGATTGAAAACGCTGCAAATTAGTTTGAAGAGTAAAAACTTAGAACAGATATTCAGAGAGAAGACTAAGAAGAAATAGTATTAGTATTCTTAAGGATAAAGCACATTTCCCTGATATAATTCTTCTACATCAACCAACGGCGGCACATTTTTAAGAATGATGTTTCCGGTGCTGTTCATGGTTCCTATAATGCTTTGGATTGGCTTTACAATCATGTCGTTAGAGCCGCGATGATATACTTTTACATTTTGTGCCGTTAAACTTTCGGCTTCTATTCTGCCATCACCAAAATAAAAATTGAACAATGCTTCATCGGTCTGACCGGAAATAAAATACCTTGACACATTGTTATTTTCAACAACTAATTGGCTGTTGTTAACCTCAATATAAAAATCTCCTGTACCGGCACCGCTTTCACCGTCTCCGTCTTTATCCAAAGCTTTTAATCTTAAAATCGGAAAAGTCAGCACTCCATTAGAACTAATATTTCTGTCTGTTTTTGAATATACCTCTTCCAAGGTTGGTGTAGTGACTAAAATCTTGGTCATGCCGTAAGCGCGAACCCAATTGCAACTGGCTTCATCTTTAAAAATCAATCGGTCACCGTTTTGAATCACTTCCACATTATTGATAAAGTTTTCACCCGCCACAATTTCAACCTTGTAATCAGTACCTTGCGTAATAACCACTTCAATCCCGCGATACACTTTTATCTTTTTGAAAGGTTGCACCGGAACTTCTTTGGTAACAATTGCACCGCTGCTCTCCACGCAGTCACCGGGCTTTTCACAAGCCATCAGCAGCAAAAAAGCAACAACTAATAAACTGATATTTTTCATAACTGTCATTTATAATCTGTATCCAATTCCAAACTCTAGGGCTTCCGCCAAAAACAAATGGGTTTTAATGGTAAACCCCCCGAATATTTTATCTGTAAAATAATATTTAATCCCTACCCTGTCGTAAATGGGAATGTCTTTTTTAAAAGGTTGATAGGCATAATAACCTACTTGTGCTTCTAAGGAAATCCGATTGATGAGCAACTCATGCCCAACAAAAATTCCGATTCGTTTGTAATCGGTATTCGCACTGATATTGTCCTCCGGATAAGCCACCGAATAATACTTAATGTATTCCTGAATAGATTTCGTCAAAAATAATTCGGCACCCAATTGCAAAGCGGATTTGCGGTTTAAACGTTTATCAGCATAAAATCCGATATGGTAAAACGGAAATTGTCCGCTATTAATAATCGGATTTTCATTAATACCACTACGTACAACAAAATTATAATGAATCGGTTGTTTATAAGATTTTGCAACTGTCGTAGTATCGGGTTTACGGACAAAATCTTCTGAAAAATTATAATTCAAACCCACATTTAATACATAGGTGTTGATCCCGCTATTAGGCGATTTCATTCTTCCGTTAGAATAATGGGTAAACAAAATCCCGGCGTGAAAGCCAATATTTTTAAACAAGTTCTGGTTGTCGTATGCCAAACCAATATTGGTGTTGCCCATAAACTTACTCCCAAAAGCCTTGTTTTTACTGTTGTCCACCTTGTCGTATGGATTCGTCGTAAACGCAATCCCTTGGGAAAGCTTTAGTTGCAAATGGCGGTTCCAAAAATAAAAATTGTAAAGCGCTCCAACGGCATAGTTTTGTCCGAGTGGCTGACTGTTAAAATCTTGATACAAAAAGTAAGCGCCGTAATCGGGAAAATTATAAGCTTGGTGCCATTCTTTTGACCCATCGGTTCTGTTTACTAAAGACAGCATCACACCTTGCGGATGACCGTTAACCAAATGGTACATGTCTTCGGTGTGCGGTAAAGCATTGCCCCGTAAAATGGAAGCTTCGAGTGATAAAGCGTTCGTGTTTTGCCCAAAGCCTACAAAGGAACACAGGAAAAACAGCAGGTAAATTTTTCTCATGCTGAAATTTAAAACGCACAAATATAAGCGAATCTCACCGAGATAAAATACCTCAATGCTATTTCTTGTACTGAAAATCAGTAGCGAATGGTTCGGGCACTTTTGTGGGCCTTATTCCCGCTTTTGGTGTTACATGGTAACACTGTCAATCGGGGCTAAATGGGAATGGTCTTTTGTAAAATCCGATTAAAAAACAGCTTGGGCAATCGCTTTGATATTCTCAGCTTTTCCCATCGAATAATAATGCAATACCGGAATGCCGGCCGCAACCAACTCTTTACTTTGTGCCACACACCATTCAATCCCTATTTGTTTGACTTCATCATTATCTTTCGCTTTTACCACAGCCATAATCAAATCATCCGGCAACTCCAAACTAAAGCGATGTGGAATCAAGTTCAACTGCTTCTTAGTCGCAATCGGCTTCAATCCCGGAATAATCGGGACTGTAATCCCGGCAGCGCGACATTTGTCTACAAAATCAAAGAATTTTTTATTGTCGAAAAACATTTGGGTAATAATGTAATCCGCGCCATTCTTGATTTTTTGCTTCAAGAAATGGATATCACTGTCCAAACTCGGCGCTTCCATGTGCTTCTCCGGATAACCGGCTACACCAATACAAAAGTTTGTTTTGGCCGAATTTTTTAAATCTTCATCTAAATAAATACCCTTATTCAAATTGCTAATTTGGGTTACCAACTCGCTTGCATAAGCATTCCCTTCTTTCTCAGGATGGAAATAGGTTTCGGTTTTCAAGGCATCGCCTCTTAACGCTACCACATTATCAATCCCCAAGAAATCTAAGTCAATCAGTAAGTTTTCGGTATCTTCTTTGGTAAAACCACCACACAAAATATGCGGAATCGCATCTACATTATATTTGTTCTGAATCCCTGCGCAAATCCCAACCGTCCCCGGACGTTTTTTCACAATTTTCTTTTGCAACAAACCATTCGGCAATTCTTTGTACTCATATTCCTCTCGGTGATAGGTTACATCAATAAACGGGGGATTGAATTCCATTAACGGATCAATGCTGTCAAAAATCGACTGTATGTTTTGTCCTTTCAAAGGCGGCAAAATCTCGAAAGAAAATAAAGGTTTGCCGTTGGCGTTTTCAATATGTTGGGTTACTTTCATAATTTTAAAATTGCGAGTTGCGAGTTGCGAGTTGCGAGTTTACTTTGAACCCGAAACTCGTAACACGTAACCAAATTAATCTGCTATATTCGGTGATAGCCACTTCGTGGCTACTTCTGTTGCTATTCCTCTTCGTTTGGCGTAATCTACCACTTGGTCTTCTTTGATTTTTCCGAGGCCAAAATACTTGCTCTGCGGATGGGCAAAATAATAACCCGAAACCGAGGCTGCCGGCCACATGGCCATGCTTTCGGTGAGTTTTACGCCAATGGTTTCTTCCACTTGTAAAAGTTTCCAAATGGTTGGTTTTTCCAAATGGTCCGGACAGGCAGGATAACCAGGAGCCGGACGAATGCCTTTGTATTCCTCGTTAATCAACTCCTGATTGGATAAATTTTCATCCGAGGCATAACCCCAAATGTATTGGCGGACTTTTAAGTGCAAATATTCGGCAAAGGCTTCTGCTAATCTATCGCCTAAAGCTTTCACTAGAATCGAATTGTAATCATCTAATTGCTTTTCGAATTCAGCGGCTTTTTCATCCACCCCAAAACCGGTAGTCACACAAAAACAACCGATGTAATCTTGCTTTCCACTTTCTATTGGCGCAATAAAATCGGCTAAGGCAATGTTGGGTGCGCCGACGGTTTTTTGGGATTGTTGGCGTAACGTTAAAAAGGTTGCGAGTTCCGAGTTCCGAGTTGCGGGTTCTTGATAAACTGAAATATCGTCATCATTCACTGTATTGGCAGGAAATATTCCAAGAATTCCTTTAGCGGTAAACCATTTTTCGGTTACGATTTGGTGGAGCATTTTTTGCGCATCGGCAAACAAAGCGGAAGCCTGCTCGCCAACTATATCGTCTTTCAAAATGGCCGGATATTTCCCGAACAATTCCCACGATTGGAAGAATGGTGTCCAGTCGATAAAATCAACCAGTTCCGACAATTCTACTGCAACGGTTTTGGTTCCGATAAAATTCGGTTTTACCGGTGTAAAATTGTTCCAATCCAATTGTAATTTATTTTTACGAGCGTCTTCAATCGACAAATAATTTTTATCTCGACTGCGACTCAAGTAGCCTTCGCGCAGTTTGTCGTATTCTTCTCGAACCGATTGCACATAGCTGTCTTTGGTTTCGGCTTGGAGCAAATTACTGGCTACAGTCACCGCTCGCGACGCATCGTTAACGTGAACTACAGTCGATTGGTATTCCGGGGCAATTTTCACCGCTGTGTGCGCACGCGATGTAGTAGCGCCGCCAATCATAATCGGAATTTGGATATTCAGCTTGTCCATCTCTTTGGCCAAATACACCATTTCATCGAGTGAAGGTGTAATCAATCCGCTCAAACCAATAATATCGACATTTTCTTTAACCGCCGCATCGATGATTTTTTCAGGCGGTACCATTACCCCTAAATCAATGATTTCAAAGTTGTTGCAGGCCAACACTACGGAAACAATATTTTTACCAATATCGTGTACATCGCCTTTTACGGTGGCCATCAGTACTTTCCCGGCTGAAGACGATTTGCCGTCTTTAGACGCTTCTATATAAGGCAAAAGGTAAGCCACGGCTTTCTTCATCACACGGGCAGATTTTACCACTTGTGGCAAGAACATTTTTCCGCTACCAAACAAATCGCCTACGACATTCATCCCGTTCATCAAGTGGTTTTCGATGACTTCAATCGGTTTTGCTACCAATTGACGGGCTTCTTCAACATCAATTTCTATAAACTCGTCTATTCCTTTTACTAAAGAATGGGTTATTCTTTCTTGAACCGAACCATTGCGCCATTCTTGCACTGCTTTATCATTGGTTTTGAAATCGCCTTTGAAACTTTCGGCTAAATCCAATAATCTTTCCGTGGCGTCTTCTCTTCGGTTGAGCAAAACATCTTCTACATGTTCTAACAAAACCGGATCAATCTCGTCGTAAATCTCCAACATTTCCGGATTTACAATCCCCATAGTCATGCCGTGTTTAATGGCGTGGTATAAGAAAGCCGAGTGCATGGCTTCACGCACTTTATCGTTCCCGCGAAACGAAAACGACACATTACTCACCCCGCCTGAAACGCCTGCATACGGTAGGTTTTCGCGAATCCATTTAGTCGCTCTGAAAAAGTCTAAAGCATTTAACTTGTGCTCTTCCATTCCGGTTGCTACAGGAAAAATATTCGGGTCGAAAATGATGTCTTCGGGTGGAAAATGAACTTCATTCACTAAAATATCATAACTCCTTTTACAAATATCAATGCGTCTTTGGTAGGTATCGGCCTGACCTTCTTCGTCAAATGCCATGACAATGACAGCCGCACCGTATCTTTTGATGAGTTTAGCATGATGGATGAACGCTTCCTTTCCTTCTTTTAAGGAAATGGAATTCACCACCCCTTTTCCTTGGATAACTTTCAAACCGGCTTCGATAATTTCCCATTTAGAGCTGTCAATCATCACCGGAACGCGAGCAATATCGGGTTCGGCGGCAATTAAGTTCAAGAATTTGGTCATGGCATAAACCCCATCCAACATTCCTTCGTCCATATTGACATCGATGATTTGCGCACCGCCTTCTACTTGGGCACGGGCAATATCGAGGGCCTCTTCGTATTTTTCTTCTTTGATTAAACGAAGGAATTTGCGCGAACCGGTGACATTGGTGCGCTCTCCTACGTTGATGAAATTGGATTCCGGTGTAACTATTAACGGTTCCAAACCGGATAATTTTAAGTATTTGGTTGCTTCCGCCATTATATCGTTTCTAAAATTGTTCTGGGTTTGAATTGAGCGGCTACCTCAGCAATGGCTTTGATATGTTCCGGAGTGGTACCACAACAGCCACCTATGATGTTGACTAAATTATCTTGTAAATATTCACGAATCAACGCTTGCATTTCGGCCGGTGTTTGATCGTATTGCCCAAAAGCATTGGGTAAACCGGCGTTGGGATGTGCCGAAATATTTAAAGAGGTGTTTTGCGCCAATCTTTTCAGATATGGTTTTAACTGGTCGGCACCCAAAGCACAATTGAATCCGACACTCAACAATGGAATATGTTGGATGGAAATCAAAAACGCTTCTACGGTTTGCCCGGAAAGTGTTCTTCCCGAGGCATCGGTAATGGTGCCGGAAACCATTACGGGTATGTCTAAATGTCTCTCTTCTTTAACTTCTTCTATGGCGAACAAAGCCGCTTTGGCATTGAGCGTGTCGAAGATGGTTTCTACCAAAAGTACATCACAACCGCCATCAATCAACGCTTCTACTTGTTGTTTGTAGGCGATGCGTAAATCGTCGAAAGTGACCGCTCTGAATCCCGGATCATTCACATCGGGCGACATGGAAGCCGTACGGTTGGTTGGTCCGATGGAACCGGCTACGAAACGCGGTCTGTCTGTAAACTCGTCAGCGACTTCACGAGCAATTTTGGCAGATTGATAGTTTAACTCATACACCAAATCTTCCATATGATAATCGGCCATCCCGATGGTGGTTCCCGAGAATGTATTGGTCTCTACAATATCGGCACCGGCTTGAAAATACAAGCGGTGGACTTGTTTTACCGCTTCGGGTTGGGTAATGGACAACAAATCGTTGTTGCCTTTTAGCGGATGCGGAAAATCCTTAAAGCGCTCGCCGCGGAAATCGGCTTCGGAGAAGTTGTTGCGCTGTAACATGGTTCCCATCGCACCGTCGAGAACGAGGATTCTTTCTTTGATAGCGTCTTGTATTTTTGACATATTTTTTAAATTTCACAGAGATGCACAGAGCATCCCAGAGATACACAAAGTTTATTAATTAGCCCCGATTGCAGTGGAAATCCTTTTTTGTTTTGTCCTTCGACATGGCTTCGACAGGCTCAGCCTGACATTGCTGACGACAAAACAAAAAGATTGCAACGCAAAGCGGGAAAATGGACCGCAACAACGCGCAAGCCATTCGCTCACACTTCGACAAGCTCAGTGTGACAATATCATAAAAGTATCAGGAAAGTAAGAGAGAATATCTCTGGGTTATCTTTTCTCAAATTGAGATAGAATGTAGCACCTTCTTTTGGCAAAGGGTTGCTAAGCTTTCACAGGGTCTATTCCCTCCGGCTTTCGTGATAACAAACATAATGTTAATGAACGATGCAAAGTAATGACACAGAATTCACATTTGCAAGGGTTTTGAAAAAATAAAAACCTACAACGTTGTAGTGTTGTAGGTTTTTGGGGGTTCTGCCTTGCGGCAGAGCGGTTGGTGGTTAGTTAGCGAATATGACTTTTTGGTATTTTGAATTTATACTGTTGTAGAACAATAACACCGTAGTGTATACTATAACTATCAAAGTTGTGGTATAGAGTGTTGTAATGGTTTCGTTAAAAATAAAACAGAGAATGCTGAATCGTACAAACTCAAGATGAAATATCCAACGTTTTTGCTCGAGCATGGCACCGGTAATTATTACACTAAAAACGATGAATGCCGTTAAGAGCCAAAGGTTGGGTTTTGAGATGTAATGCGAGAATAGAATAGTGATAAAAAGTACGCCTATAGTAGTCAGTGTTTTTACTTTTATGGCTCGGATTAGTTGTTTTGAATACTGAATGTGTGTTACTTTTTGAGAAAGTTTGCGTTCGAGCAAAGTTCGGATTCTCTGGTCGTGGTTATTTGGGCTTCCAAAAATGACTTTGATTTTTTGTTTAAATGTTGGCGCCAAACGAACAGCCACCATTAATTCCAGGAAATAGTGAAAATGTTGCCATAAAAAACTGTGACTCCCCAGTGATTTGGTTAAGCCGTATTTCGGTTCGGCTTTTTCTTCGGCAAATGTTCCGAAAATTTTATCCCAAATAATGAGCATGTCACCATAGTTTTTATCTAAATATTCCGGATTGCTACTGTGATGCACCCGATGATGTGAGGGCGTCACAATGATGTATTCCAGCCAACCCAATTTCCCAACGAGTTGAGTATGCGTAAAAAAAGGATACGTTCCGTGAATAAGTAACAACACCGTAATCATCTCCGCCGAAAACCCTATTATGGGTAAAATACTCCAAAACAAGCCTCGAGCGAATGCCTGAATTACTGTGATTCGAGCGGCGGCTGTATAGTTGAAATCGTCACTTTGGTGGTGCACGATATGAGCTGCCCAAAACAAGTTGATTTCGTGACCGAAGCGATGGTACCAATACCAAAGCAAATCGGTTGCCAGAAATAATAAAATCCAAGTCAACCAGTTGTTCTCAATAGTAAATACGGCCCAATTTTGGTGCAACCAAGTGAATACAAAAAAGAACGAACCGGTAGTCAGCAAATCGGTAATTCTCTCTACAATTCCCACATTGAGATTGGCTATACTTTCGTTAAATTGGTGTACTTGTTTGTTTTTTTTACGACTTATATAAAATTCCAAAAGCATAAAAAAAGTAAAAAACGGAATGGCTAAAGCGATATATTCCAGCTTCATAATGTATCTATGATTTGTTTTAAATTCGGAACATTACTTTTTTAGGAAAGCCAAATGGCTTCCTGAATTTTGATTTTCTCGGCTACTTTAAGAATGTCGGTCAAAACACCACGCGCCGTGACTTGTTTCCCGGCGCCGGCGCCCTGAATGACGATTGGCATGTCGCCATACGATTTGGTGTAAATTTCAATGAGGTTATCAGCACCTTGGAGTTGGCCGAGCGGAGAACTTTTAGGTACTGAAACCAATTTAACTTCGAGCTGTTTGGTCTTGACATTCAATTCGCCCACATACCGAAGCACGTGATTGTCTGCTTGGGTGATTTTGGCGATTTGAAACGGTTTGTCAAACAACTGTTTGTTGACTGCATAGTCGGATTTGGGATTTTTTTCATTCAGATTAGGGAGCAAAAGGGATTCGATGTTGATGTCGGTAAACTCTACTAATTGTTCAATTTCTCTGGCAAGGATGAGCAGTTTTCGAGCCACATCGTTACCGGACAAATCTTCACGGGAATCAGGTTCGGTTAAGCCGAGTTTCTCTGCGGCGAGTAAGATTTTGGAAAATGGCAATTCTTCGGCTGAAAATCGATTGAAGATGTAACTCAACGAACCTGAGAAAACACCTCTGATTTTGGTGATTTCTTCACCTGAAAAATGCAAATCATTGATGGTTTGAACAACCGGTAATCCGGCACCGACATTGGTTTCATAAAGAAAAGTTTTGTCATATTTTTTGAGGTTTCTTCTCAACTCTTTGTAGAAATCGGTGTGCAAGGTATTGGCTTTCTTGTTGGCCGCAACGATGTTAAACCCGTTTTGAATTAACGGTATATAATTTTTGATGATTTCCTCACTGGCTGTGGCGTCAACAGCAATCAGGTTTTCCAATTGTTGCTCTTGTACGTATTCGATAATATCTTCTATTCGGAAAGGAATGGCCGATTGTGCGAAGTTGGCTTCCCATTGGTTTCTCAATCCTTCTTTTTCAAAAAAAGCCAAGGTCGAGTTGGTAATGATGGGAAAGCGCAAATCGATGTTTCTTTTTTCGAGGAAGAATTTTTGACTCTCGATAACCTGGTTGATTAATGTGCTACCGACATTGCCGATACCGAAAAGGACTATATTGATTCTAAGCGCTGACATAGTTTTGTTGTTTTTGTGGATTAAAAATAGGAGCTAAAATTTGGGCTAATTGTTGGTATTCGATTAAAAAAGCGTCGTGTCCGTGAATGGATTTAATTTCGTGGTAATACACATTCGCTTTTAAGGTTTTAGCCAATTCGTACGTAGCTATGTTTTCCTCAGGAATAAAAAAGTAATCCGTATCCACTGCTACAATATGAATATTGGCTTTAATAGTTTTTACAACAAACATAAAATCATCTCTGTTTCGAGTAATATCATTAGTTTTAAGCAAATGATTCATCAATTTATAAGCCGATAGTCTGAAGCGATTTTTGAGTTTGATACCGTGATTGGCCAACCAAGTCTCGATTTGAAACACTGAAGAATCATTGAACTTGCTTCGTTGAAAACGTTGGTTAACGGATTGCGGTGTTCGATACAACAACATGGCGTGTAAGCGTGCATCGGCAATCGGGTCGTCGGAATTATTGAGAATTTGGTCTTGGATTAATACGTTGGCTATCACCCAATCTGTTGCTTTCCAATCGGTGGCAATGGGGATTAGGTTTTGAATTCGGTTAGGCAAAAGCGCTGCCATTTCCCAGGCTACTGCACCACCTAAACTACCGCCGATTACGGCAAAAACATCGGTGATATTGAAATACAACAAGCCTTCCCAAAAAATTCGGGCGACATCGCGAATGGTAAAATCTTTATAATTGGAAATCAGGTTCCCGAAATTATTGTCGTAACCGTTACCCGGAATATTGAAAGCGATAACCGTAAAATAATCTGTATCGATGGTTTTGGTTTCGCCGATTAACTCGTTCCACCAGCCGTTTTCCCCCGTAACATTAGAATTTCCGGTAAGCGCATGATTGACCACTACTATCGGAGCGGAACCGATGGGTTGTCCGAAAGTTTGGTAAAACAACGGAACATAAGGACGCTGCTTTCCGCTTTCCAATACCACATTAAACAAATCTATTTTTTCTAACTTTTTCATTTTTTTAGCTTTTTTAAAAGACTGCCTTCAACCTGAACTTTGAAGACAGTCTTAACAAACAAACAAACAAAACCTATATTTTTTCTTTAGTATTTTAAATGACCTGTTGCGGAGTTTTTACCAGGACGAATGCGGCTTTTAGGTCGGCTTTCAAATCCTCGATATTTTCCAAACCAACCGACAAACGGATTAAATCTTTGGTTACCCCTGTCGCTTCTTGTTCAGCGTCTGATAATTGTTGGTGAGTCGTACTGGCCGGGTGAATGATGAGTGATTTGGTGTCGCCGATATTGGCTAAGAGTGAGAACAGTTTGGTTTCATCAGCCACTTTTTTCGCCGCTTCGAAACCGCCTTTCAATCCGAAGGTTACGATGCCGCTTTGTCCTTCCGGTAAATATTCTTCAGCTAATGCTTTGTATTTAGAAGTTTCTAATCCCGGATAATTAACCCATGCCACTTCTTCCTGTGTTTGCAACCACTGGGCTAAAGCCAAGGCATTTTCACTGTGCTTTTTGATTCGAACTTCCAAAGTTTCCAGACCTTGAATGGTTTGGAAGGCGTTAAACGGACTTAGTGCCGCACCGAAATCGCGTAATCCTTCGATTCTGACTTTGGCAATAAATGACGCTGCGCCTAAAGCTTCGTAGTATTTTAAACCGTGGTAACCGGCTGATGGTTCAGTAAATTCAGGGAATTTTCCGTTGCTCCAATCGAAATTTCCGGCATCGATAATCACGCCTCCAAGCGATGTTCCGTTTCCGGTGATGTATTTCGTTAGCGAGTGAATGACAATGTCGGCACCGTGTTGAATTGGGTTGAGCAAATAAGGTGTCGCCACAGTATTGTCAACGATGAAAGGTACTTTAAACCCTTTGGCTTCTTTTGAAATCGATTTCAGGTCGAGTACGTCTAATTTTGGGTTACCCAAACTTTCTGCGAAAAAGGCTCTGGTATTTTCTTGGGCTGCTTTGGTAAAATTTTCCGGATTTGACGGATCGACGAAAGTGGTTGTGATGCCTAGCCTCGGCAAGGTTACGCTCAACAAATTGTACGTTCCGCCATACAAGCTGTTGGAAGCCACAATGTGATCTCCGGCTTTGAGTAATACCAGCAAGGTTGTAGCGATGGCTGAAGTTCCTGAGGCCGTAACTACGGCTCCGATGCCGCCTTCGAGTGCGGCTAAGCGTTGTTCCAAGATGTCGTTCGTAGGATTGTTCAAACGGGTGTAAATGAATCCGGCTTCGGCCAAACCGAACAGATTGGCGGCGTGGTCGGTGTTGTTGAATACATAAGACGTTGTTTGGTAAATCGGTACCGCTCTGGTTCCTGCGTTTTTGGTTACGTCGTGGCCTGCGTGTAAGGCGTTGGTGGCGAATTTTTGTGTGCTCATGATTTTAGATTTATTAGATTATTAGATATTTAGAATATTTTGATTATGTGAAAATGCCCTTCGACAAGCTCAGGGTGACAAAAAAAAAGTCCTTTTGGATGGCTTACCAAAAGGACTTCTAGAGTATAAAAATAAACTTCGATTACGTCTTTCGCTTTTGGTAACAGGGTACACGAATGCAACAACACATCATCATGTGCATCATACGACGGCGAATCATGGTATTTTGAAGAGTTGTTTTCATTTTGCTTTTTTGGTTTGCTTTTTTTGTTTTAGCCTTTCGACTGCGCTCAGGTTGACAAATTATTTTAATAAAAAAACCTCTGCGGTTGTGCAGAGGTTTGATGGTTGTATTTTAAAATTTAAAATTATGCCATAAGCGTCCTCTGCGGAGTTTTCCACATCATGCGACACATATGACAAATTGTAAAATTCATTTTTGTTGTTTTTGTATGGAGCAAACTTCTGAATGTTTTTTGACTTGACCAAATCGAATTTAAAAATTTAACATTTGAAATTTGCGGATATATATTTAAATACTACGTATTTAGATTTTTGAAAAAATCATAAAAAAAATAAAAAAAGCCAAATAGTTTTTTGTTTTCGAATTAGTCTTTATACATTTGCAACCGAAAATTGAGAGGAAAAATTTGTACTGATTGCAACCTCGTTAAAAAATGCTAAAGCAGAAACTCTCCTTTAGCTTTTACGGCAATCCCTTCTTTTTTCGCAACATTTAATATTAAACTAAAACATAGTTATGGCTTATTTATTTACGTCGGAATCCGTTAGTGAAGGACATCCGGATAAGGTTGCTGACCAAATCAGTGATGCGTTAATTGACAACTTTTTAGCTTTTGATGCCGAATCGAAAGTAGCTTGTGAAACCTTAGTTACAACCGGTCAAGTAATTTTGGCGGGAGAAGTAAAATCGAATACTTACTTGGATGTACAATCGATTGCCAGAGAAGTGATTCGCAAAATTGGTTACACCAAAAGCGAGTACATGTTTGAAGCCAATTCTTGTGGTGTTTTATCGGCTATTCACGAGCAATCGGCCGACATTAACCAAGGTGTTGACAGAGCCAGTAAAGAAGAGCAAGGTGCCGGCGACCAAGGAATGATGTTTGGTTATGCCACCAACGAAACCGAAAATTACATGCCATTGGCTTTAGATTTATCTCACGCTTTATTGATTGAGTTGGCGGCTATCCGCAGAGAAAATAATGAAATCACTTATTTGCGTCCGGACGCTAAATCACAAGTTACTTTAGAGTATTCTGACGACAACAAACCGGTTCGTATTGACGCTATCGTAATTTCTACGCAACACGATGATTTTGCGGATGAAGCTACGATGTTGGCCAAAATTAAAAGCGATTTGATTTCGATTTTGATTCCGAGGGTAAAAGCCAAATATCCGCAATACGCTCATTTGTTTAACGACGATATTACTTATCACATTAACCCAACCGGAAAATTCGTTATTGGTGGACCACACGGTGATACCGGCTTAACCGGAAGAAAAATTATTGTGGATACTTACGGTGGAAAAGGTGCTCACGGTGGTGGTGCATTCTCAGGAAAAGACCCATCTAAAGTAGACCGTTCAGCAGCCTATGCTACCCGTCATATTGCTAAAAACTTGGTAGCTGCCGGTTTGTGTGATGAGATTTTGGTACAAGTATCGTACGCGATTGGTGTGGCTAAACCAACATCAATCAACGTGAATACTTACGGTACTGCCAAAGTAAACATGACCGACGGAGAAATCAGCAAAGTAGTGGAAACCATCTTCGATATGCGTCCGTACTTTATTGAACAACGTTTGAAATTGAGAAACCCTATTTACAGTGAAACTGCGGCTTACGGTCATATGGGAAGAACTCCGGAAACCGTTACAAAAACGTTTAAATCGCCTAATGGTGAAGACAAAACAGTAACCGTAGAATTGTTTACTTGGGAGAAATTAGATTTCGTAGACAAAGTAAAAGCGGCTTTCGGATTGTAATATCAGAAACCCTTGCTAATAAAAAACCAGCTCAATGAGCTGGTTTTTTATTGCTATAAATTGTATTTTAAACTCAACATTACATAGCGCGGCTGCACTCTAAATTGTGAGGTTCTTGTGGAAAACTGCGAGAAATTATCGTCGTTTAAGGTAGTCGTATTGAGTAAGTTGGTGGCTGAAATTTTATACTCCCATTTACTGTCTTTGGTTTTTTGATAGATCAAACTGGCAGAGAGAAAATCATATTCGTTCTCAACAGATTTATCATTGTTGTAATAATGATAAAACTCATATTCACTTACAAAAGAGAAGCTTTTCAGGAAGAAATAATCCAATTTTACGGTTGGTCTGTCGGTGAAAAAAGTATCGTTCGGATAATCGTTTACCGTGTAGCTGTATCCTAATTCAATATTGGGAAGGTTCTTGAAATTGGTAGAAGCTCTCAAAGTGTAATTTTGGGTAAAACTTTCATTAGTAACCAATACATCTTGTAAAGTATTCCGATCGATTTGGATGTTATTGAATTTTGACCAATTCACATTCACATTCAAAGAAGCTTTGTAATACTTAAAGAACGAACGCCCATAACTTCCGAAAAACGACAAAGTCTCGTCGGCAAACTCAGAGTTAAAAGGCGAAGACACTTGGTTTACATTGTTAAAGAAAGCTCTGGTCTTGATGGCATCTACCGTACGATTATAACTTGCAGCGGCGGAAATATTCTCAAAATTGAACATATTGTATTTAAAATACCTTAATGAATGCGATTGTTGGATCGCGTTTTCTAAAGTTCGATTTCCGCTTGATAAACTATTGTAATTGTTCAACACAAAACCTTCAGCAAGACGATTAATATCGGTGAAATTATTGGTGAAGGCAAAGTTATATGTTAACGTTTCCGCTTTCTTGATTTGATAAATAGCGGTCAAATCGGGTAAAATGCGGGTGAAATTTTGCTTAAAACTTGTCCCTAATTGCTCATTATTCAAGGCATAAGTATGAAAACTAACTCCGGGAGTAAAAGTAAATTTACCGGTTAACACCTTGTAATGAAAGCCCAAGAATGCATCATTGAAACGGTAACTCACATCGTTAGTATTGGTAGTGTTGTCCAAATTATTTACGTTTCCGTTATCCAATATTTGGTACATACTCGAGTTGAAATTTTGAGCAGAATAGGTATTGCCCAACGTAACATTAAGATTACTTTTTGGGGTAAGCATATAGTAATAATCCAATTTAGAATCCAACTTATTGGTTTTTACAAAGCGTTCTTGGTTCAAATCAGTTCGAACCTGATTGGTATCGTAACCCAAGATATTATTTGACTGCGAAGTAAACGGATCAGAAGCTAAGTTGGCGTTGTAAAACGGATTTTCGTCTTGGTATAAATGTTGGGTTTCAAAAGCAAAAACATGTTTCTCTGCAGCAGTATAATAGAAACTCAGATTTTGATTAATGGTAACCGGATCTTGCTTTTTAACCGTTAAAATATCTTCGGTTGTTGACGTATTGCTTTCGTCTATGGTTTCTCGAAGTAAGGCATTATCTTCATCTTGTTTTGAAAACTTAGCCAAGATATCGTAATCAAATTGAAAATTGGTATTGGGCTTGTAAGTTGAACTTAATTTGAATAACCCTAAGTTACTTTTTTGATGGGCAATTTCTTGTCTGTTTTCGGTGGAAGCGACTTCGGTAGACGTTGGGTCTAAAAAGTTAGTAGTAGACACCGTTTCCAAATCGGTAATCGAAGACGACAAAATCGCAAAACCGCTTAGCGTCCATGACTTTGTAGGATTATATGAAAAATTAGTGGCTCCGAAATCGGTTTCAATTTCTTTGGCGCGATTGTTTCGCAATAAAGAAATTCCTAAATCATTGCTGGTAACATTGAAACTGGAACCACCTTTAGACATCATGTTCCTGAACCCACCGGTGAATTTAAAATAATCCTGAATGGTTAACGGCAACTCCCCAATATTGTTGAAATTGGTAATGATATTAACACTATATTTAGGACTGTAATAAAACAATTTAGGGTTGATGTTGTAACGATCAAACTTTGTTTCGGGCTGAAATCCACCCGCGGCGGTCATATCGCCAAACCAGAAATTTTTCTTACCGGACTTCAGCTTGATATTCATAGCCACATTATCCTGATTGTTCTCAACGCCTTTCAAAATGGAATTCTCATTATAATTGCGCAACACTTGGACTTTATCTATGGCATCTGCGGGAATATTTTTAACGCCCAACTTAGTATCGCCATCAAAAAAATCTTTGCCTTCTACCATTAATTTAGAGACTTTTTTGCCTTCTACTTCTACTTCACCGTCGGCATTGACTTCAACACCCGGTAATTTTTTTAGGACATCTTCCAATTTTCTCTCGGTACCGCTTTTGAAAGAATCAGCATTGTACACTATGGTATCGCCTTTGATGGAAACCGGCATTTCTCGAACAATCTCAACTCCGTCAAGTTCAATTCCACCACTTTCCATAGTAATGTTTTGGGTGATATTTTGGGTTTGAGTGGTAATGGTAATCTCTTTGTTTTGCATCCCCAGATAACTCAATTTGATGGTATAAGTGGTATTGGGCTTCAAATTAAGGACAAACTTACCTTTATCATTGGTGATGGCATAAGCATCCATGGCTTTGGTCGCCTGGTTAACAGCCATTACGTTGGCCATTTCTAAAGGATTTTTGGCATTGTCTTGAACCGTTCCTTCTAACTTTACGGTTTGAGCAAAAGTGTTTGCGCTGATTAAAAACAACAGTGCAGTTAAATATTTCATGAAGCTATTTTGATGTTGATGAATAATTATCGACTCATTCTCATTTGGAATCCGCCGCGACCGTTATTCATTTCGCTCATTTCTTCCATTTTCTTGATGACGATTTCGTCGTATTCTTTTTGCGACACTTCTTTACCGTTGGTTGGCGCTTTGATGTCAGCTTTTTCTTTTGGATTTAAAACAATTTTGGAACAAAGGATGGTTGTTTTGCCATCGTTGACTTCTAAAATCAAACCTGGTAATCCCCAGTAACCTTCGGGACCTTGACTCACCGGAATTTCGGGTGTATACCAAGCGGTAATGGTAATCTCTTTGGGCATTTCTATTTGATCCATGAAGCTGGTTTTTGTACCTTCCTTGCTTTCTTCTTTGGCTTTATCGTCTTTTTTTTCTTCTTCCTTTTTAGGACGGAAATTACGGAAATCTGTTTTACTGGCCGGAATTACGGCAGTCGCTTTGAAACAATTGTAACCGCCAATCACACGGGTTTCTCCGGTCATTTGCCAATTGTAGGTCTTCAAAGAATCTTTCACCAAAAACTCTTTACCCATGAATTCTTTGTCGACTTTATATATTTTTTCTTTGACATTCTTGTAGTAGGTTCCGCCACCACCCATCATGGAACTCATCACTCTGAAACCGCCGCCGCCTTGACCCGGCGCTTCCAATTTTTCTTCTTCCTTGTAAATGGAAGCCGACTTATCGAAGTTTAAGAAAAATGTTTTTTCAAACATCTTTCTCATGCGTTCTTCAATCATTTTTTGCATTTCGGGGGTGATTTCACGATTGCCTTCAAAACGAGATTTGAAATCGGCTGTACTGGTTTTGGATTCATACACCGCCATTCCTTGAAAGTCTTTTTGGGCATGCGATGACAAATAAGAAAGCAAAAAATACGAAGCAAATACTATTCTTTTCATTGTATTAGGTTTTGAATAACAAATATGACGAATGAATTTGTAAACTGTTACCAATGTTATGTTAAAAAATAACTTTATTCGTGGGAAAATTAGCCTCAATAATTTATCTTAGCTATATGATAAAGGCGGTTTATTCATTTCTCGTATTATTATTGTTTTCCAATAGTTTAGCCCAAAACGCACCTTTGGAAACCAAATTAGTACAAACGCAAACCTTGACCGATAAAGTTTTTAAAGGCTTTGACGGTTTGGGAAACGAATATTTTGTGAAAAACAACGTTTTCATTAAACAAAGCGAAACCGAAGCTTGGGAATATAAAAATGTGGCTTTGGGAAAAATCAGCTCAGTAGATTTTATCAATCCGCTGAAGATAATTTTATTCTACGAAGATTTCAATACGGTTATTTTACTCGACAACCAACTCAACGAAATCCAAAAACTGAATCTCTTCGACATCGACAACACTATTTTTGCGTCTAAAATTGGGATGGCTTCTCAAAATCAGTTTTGGATTTACAACGCCTTAACCCAACAAATCATGTTGTTCGATTATTTAAAAAACACGTCCAAAAACATTGGAAATCCCATCCAGGAAAACATTAAGTTCACGCAATCCGACTTTAACCATTTTTACTGGATAGACGAAGTGAACAATTGGTACAGCATTGATATTTTCGGCAAAGTAAGCTTATTGGCCAACATTCCGCCGTTTGAAAACATCCAAATTATTGACAATCAAACCTTGTTGTTTGTGAAAGACAATACACTTTACTGTTTGAGCACCAAAACCAAATCGGTTTTCGAAATTCAAATTGTTGAGAAATCGTTCCCTAATTTTTATTTCAAAGACCAAATTTTAGCTATTTTTACCGACCAACAAATAAAGAAGTATAAAATAAAATTACCATAATGCACATAGCGGTAGCCGGAAACATAGGAGCAGGAAAAACAACATTAACCCGATTTTTAGCCAAACATTTCAAATGGGAGCCTCATTTTGAAGATGTAGTAGACAATCCGTACTTAGACGATTTCTACCACCAGATGGAGCGTTGGTCATTTAACCTGCAAATTTATTTCCTCAATTCACGTTTTCGCCAAGTATTGCAAATACGCGAAAGTGGTAAAAACATCATTCAAGATCGTACGATTTATGAAGATGCACACATTTTTGCCCCTAACTTACATGCAATGGGCTTAATGACCAACCGCGATTTCCAAAACTATACTTCACTTTTCGAATTGATGGAAGGTTTGGTTGGCGCACCCGATTTGTTGATTTACTTGAGAAGTTCAATCCCGAATTTGGTTTCTCAAATTCACAAGCGCGGACGCGAATACGAGAACACCATCTCTATCGATTATTTAAGCCGATTAAACGAGCGCTACGAAGCTTGGATTACCACTTACGACAAAGGAAAACTTCTAATTATTGACGTGGACAACGTTGATTTTGTGAATAATCCGGAAGATTTAGGCATGATTATCAACCGTATTGACGCGGAGATAAACGGTTTGTTTTAATATTTAGGAGCGAAAATTTCGGGCATTTTTGCGGTCCGTTTTCCCGCTATACATTACAATCTCGTCCCAAAAGACGAGATTTTCATTTCTATCGGGGCTAAAAAGGTTTTGTCTTTTGTAAAATCAGTTTTTCATAACGTCAAAAAGCGATGTTACACGAATGGCTTTTACCGGTTTCGTCAACTTAATTGTCACTTTCTGTCTTGGCAAAATATCAAAATAATTATCACTAAAAAAAGCATCTTCTTCCGCAGACAAAAACACATTTTTGGCTAGCACATCGGTACTGATTTCATAAGTCAGCTCGTCTATTTTGCTAATTTGAATATTCGGCTTGGTCAATTGCAAATCTTTGGGTTTGACAAAATAAAACAAGCTTCTTGAGGTTTTCCCGTCAGTTGTTTTACAAGTCACGGAAATCACCATTTGACGAAGATTTTTAGCACTGTAATTCTCTTTAGGAGTAGCTGAAAGTACTTCATTCGAATTGGCTTCAATATCAAACTCCACTTCGTATCCGTCAATAGGATTTCCGTTAAAGTCCATTACTTCTTCCAACAGAGTAATGTGATGCGGTTTCGGCTCGTCGTTGATTACTCTGACTTCATAATTCACTTCATTTGCAGTAATATCAACCAATATAGGATTAAAACTCCGCTTCGCCTCGTATTGAAATGCTTTCCATCTACCATAATAATCTACCGAACTCCAGGAAGTCACCGGCCAACAATCGTTGAGTTGCCAAAAAAGCGTTCCCATACAATTGGGCTTTGCCCGGCGATGCGTTTCAATAGCCGTTTTCATGCCTTCGGCTTGCAGCAATTGCGACACATAAATGTAGTCTTCAAAATTGGTTGGTACTTGATAATCTCTCGCCATGTACTCGTTAATGGTTTTATACCCCGTTGGATGTTTTTGATGGGTTTTAATCGCATCTGAGTCAAAGTTGAGTTCGTCAGTTTTGGCAAAAGCCAGAAACGTTTTCTTATCCGGCAGGCCTTGAAAACCATATTCGCTCATAAAGCGTCCGACTTTCTTTTCATACATTTCAAACGGTTCCATACCCCACCAAACACCCCAGTAATGGGCATCGCCACTTAATAAACTTTCTTTTCTGCCCCAACCAATGGATGGCGAAGACGGCCAATAGCGATTTTCATTTTTGGGCAATAAACTGTCTAAAGTTTTCGGGATTAAGTCGTGAAACAACTTTTGGTAATCGTTCCAGATTTTAGTTGAATCGGCTTTGGAATAATTGAATTGCTTCTGCCAACCCCAATTGTGCCAGCCTTCGTCATTTTCGTTATTGCCACACCAAAGAGCGATACTCGGATGGTTTTGCAAACGGGAAACATTATCAATAACTTCCTGCTTTACATTTTTTAAAAAGGCTTCATCTCCCGGATACATGGCACAAGCAAACATAAAATCTTGCCAAACTAAGATGCCGTTTTTATCACAGGCTTCGTAAAAAGCATCATCGGCATAGACTCCGCCGCCCCAAACCCGCAACATATTCATATTGGCATCAACCGCATTCTTGACAATAGATTGATAAACCGAATCGGTTACTCTGGGCAAAAAACTATCAGGCGGAATAACATTGGCACCTTTCATAAAAACCGGTTGACCGTTGACTTTAAAATAAAAACTCTTGCCGATAGCATCTTTTTCCTGAACCAATTCAATGGTTCGAAGTCCAATTTTAATTGATTTTTTTTCTAATAATTCTTGGTCGTGGTACAAAGAGAACTCAAACAAATATTGATGCGCCACACCCATTCCATTGGGCCACCACAAAATAGGATCAGGAATAACCATAGGAATTGTCACTTTATTGATACCTTTTTGGAACGTTCTTTTAAAAGGAACATTCCCTAATTGGATAGTATAATTCCCGGCCGACTTGGCGTCAATAGTAAATTGAAACTCCAACCGAGCTTTCGTTTCTGTGAGCTCTTGTTGTGTATGAGTAATATTTAGGATGCTGGCTTTGTTCCAAAAATGAAGTTTCACCGTTTTATATATTCCGGAAGTAACCAATCGCGGTCCCCAATCCCAACCGAAGTGGTATTGCGCTTTTCGGGTAAAAACTTTTTCATCACCAGGCAAAGTGTAAGGCAGCTTTTTGGCTTCTTCCTTTCCTTTTTTTACAGCTGAAGCAAAAGTGATTTGAAGTTTATTCTGTCCCACTTTCAGCACTCTTTTAACGTCGACTTTCCAAGTGCGAAACATATTGTTAGCAGAAAGGATTTTAGTACCGTTTAAATAAACTTCGGCAAAAGTATCTAAACCGTCGAACTGCAAAACTGCATTTTGATGTTTCAGTTCTTCATTTGAAATGCTAAAAGTTGTTTGGTATTGCCAATCTTCATTTTCAATCCATTGCAATTGTTTTTCATTGGTGCCGATAAACGGATCCGGAATGAGTTTGTTAGCCAACAAATCGGTGTGCACCGTTCCGGGAACTTTGGCCGGAAACCATTTGTATTTATCATTATTAACTCCTTTAAATTGCCATTTTTCCGAACTTAAATTGCGCTCGGTATTTTGTGCGGCAGTTAGTAAGCCATAAAAAAAAAGTAGTACTAAATACTGCTTAAAATTTGAACCATATAAGGCATTTAAGTTCATTGCAGTTTGGTTTTTAAGGGACGAACTTCTGATGCTGAAGCCATTTCGCTACCATCAGTTATAGCCGAAGAATGATAATAAATCGCTTTAGTATTTTGCTGAAGAGTTTCGATATTAGACGAACGCAAACCACCGCCGGGCATGATGGTGATTCGGTTGTTGGCTGCTTTGACCAATTCGGATAAACGATTCATGCCATCCATAACATTTTGGGCTTGACCCGAAGTTAGAATCGTTTTGAAACCACAATCGATGAGTTGTTCCAGAGCTTGAAAAGGATTGATAACTTCATCAAATGCACGGTGAAAAGTACACGGAAGTGGTTTAGCCAAATCGACTAACATTTTATTTTGCTCCCCGTTAATCGTGTTGTCCTCTTTTAAAATTCCGAATACAAATCCGGCAACATTCAACTGTTTTAAAGCAACAATATCGGTTTGCATTTGCTGAAATTCTTCCTCCGTATAGACAAAATTGCCTCCTCGTGGGCGAATCATAACATACAAATCGATGCTTAATTTTTCTCGGGCTTGTTTTACGATTTCAAAATTAGGTGTTGTACCACCAACTTCTATTCCGGCACAAAGTTCTACTCTATCGGCACCGTTTTCTTGAGCGATTAGAGCTGATTCAAGATTAAAGCAAGCGATTTCAAGTTGAGCATTTTGAACCATATAAGGCATAGCAATGAATTTAAGTTTATTTCAAAAAGTAGTCTGCGTCAACCAACTTACTTCCTGAATGGTCGTTTACCGCATAGTTGAATCCGCCTTGAATACAATAAGCGCCGTAATTGCCTTGTTTGTCTAAAGCGATGAATCCAACCTGAATATCTTTGAGGTTTTTGTTGCGGTTCTTGGTGAGTTTTACAATACGCGAAACGGCTTCTTCACAAGCTTGTTGCGGCGATGTTCCTTGTCGCATCAATTCGACTACCAAATGACAACCGGCAATTCTAATTACTTCTTCTCCGTGACCGGTAGCTGTGGCGGCTCCGATTTCGTTATCCACATACAAACCCGCTCCAATGATAGGTGAATCGCCTACCCGACCATGCATTTTAAAAGCCATGCCGCTTGTAGTACAAGCGCCGGAAAGATTCCCGTGAACATCTAAAGCAATCATCCCAATCGTATCGTGATTTTCGATATTGGCAATAGGTTTGTACTGACTGGTTTTGAGCCATTCTTTCCATTCTTTCTCGGATTCTTCCACCAAGAGATTCTCTTTTTTGAAACCTTGAGATAAGGCAAATTGCAAGGCGCCATCGCCTACCAACATCACGTGAGGGGTTTTCTCCATAACCGCTCTCGCCACAGAAATGGGATGTTTGATGTGTTCCAAAGCCGCTACCGAACCAATATTAGCAAATTCGTCCATGATACAAGCATCGAGCGTTACTTTGCCGTCTCGATCCGGTCTTCCGCCGTAACCAACACTTCTCTCTTTGGGATCGCCTTCGGGGATTTTTACTCCGGCTTCCACGGCATCGAGAGCACGACCGCTATTTTTTAGAATTTCCCATGCGGCCCCATTGGCTTGCACTCCGAAATTCCATGTAGAAATTACAATTGGCTTATTGATTTTACCTTTTGGCTTTACCAAATTATCGTCTTTAGAAGCAAACGATTGCAAAGCTATAGCTACGGAACCTGCCGCGGCTGTTTTGAGAAAATTTCTGCGATTGCTCATGATTATTCTACGGTTATTTCGTCTGCAAAAAGCCAAGCTTTATTTCCGGCTCCGGGTTGACCATCGGGGATAATCCCGAAGTTTTCCGCTGTAACTTTTACAAATTGTATGTTTTTATGATGGCATTTGATGTCGACTTGACCGTTAGCTTTGAGGATTTCTTCGTAAGTGAAAGTGCCGACGGTTTCAAATTGTATCATGTCTTCTGAAACTTGGAAAGTCACTTTTTTAGGAAAATAAATCCAAGATGACGGACTGTTCAACAAGCCGAGACTCAATTGATTGATTTTTTGTTTTTGACCCAAATCAATAGTAGCATTCAAGTCGACTCCGGAAAAGCCTAACCAATGCTGTCCGAATTTGGCTTTATCGCCTTTGATACCGTCTACCAAAGTAAATCCGCCTCCTTTAGCATAATTGCCACTTGGTGGATTTTGAAGCGAAACCAATTGACTCGTGGCTTTGTGAATGTGGAATGTCATTTCCGCTACATTACTTTTGGCCTTTTCGTTCTCGAAATATTGGGCTTTAACCGTTTGAGATTTGGTAATCTCTATGGCTTGATCATACACTCTTGATTGGGTTGTTGGCATAGTACCATCTGAGGTATATCGAATACCATTTTCCGATTGAGCGTTTTTCAACAAAAACAATACACCATTCCCTCCGGGCCTTGGCATCACCTCCGAGGTAATTTCAAATAAAGCTTTACTGTAGTTGATGCCTTCTTGGTCAAATCTTTTGAAATGCTGTACGATTCGCTTTTGAAAATCGGCATATTGATTGGGATTAGAAGTGCCCCAAAGCACTTCGGATAAAGCCATCATTCGAGGAAAAATCATGTATTCCACTTGTGCAGGCGAAGTGATGTATTCTGTCCAAACATTGGCTTGAGCGCCTAAAATATATTTGGATTCAGCTGCTGAAAGTTCATTAGGAATCGTATTAAAAGCATACACCTTTTCCACCGGAGTATAGCCACCAATGGCTAAAGGTTCGTTTTGCGGATTGCCTTGGTAATGGTCGAAATAACAATGCGAGCCGGGCGTCATCACCACGTAATGTTTTTCTTTGGCCGCAGCTATGCCGCCTTCGGTACCGCGCCAACTCATTACCGCTGCGTTGGGTGCCAAACCACCTTCGAGAATTTCATCCCAACCGATGATTTTTCGGCCTTTACTATTGACAAACTTTTCGATTCTTTGGATAAAATAACTTTGCAGTTCGTGTTCATCTTTTAGGCCTTTTTCTCGAATTAAATTTTGGCAATGCGCACATTTTTTCCAGCGGGTTTTCGGACATTCATCTCCTCCGATGTGGATGTATTGAGAAGGAAAAAGTGAAATAACTTCAGATAAAATATTTTCCAGAAAAGTGAAAGTTGCTTCTTTCGGACAAAAAACATCGTCTAAAACTCCCCATTGTTTTTCTACTTCAAACGGACCGCCAGTACAGGAATATTGAGGATAAGCAGCCAAAGCGGCTACCGCATGACCGGGCATTTCAATTTCAGGTACGACGGTAATGTGTCGCTGTTGGGCATAAGCTACGACTTCTTTAATTTGGTCTTGCGTGTAAAATCCGCCATAGCGGATGGTATCGTATTTTTGTTCATTGTAATGGCCTACCATAGAACCATTGCGCCATGCGCCGACTTCGGTCAGTTTTGGATATTGTTTGATTTCGATGCGCCAACCTTGGTCATCGGTTAAATGCCAATGAAAAGTATTAAACTTATACATCGCTAAGTAATCAATATACTTTTTGACAAACGCTACAGAGAAGAAATGTCGAGCGCAATCGAGGTGCATGCCGCGCCATTGGAATTTAGGATAATCATTGATTTTTAAACACGGTATTTTGATTTCCCTCTTATTTTCGGAAGGAATCAATTGTAACAGCGTTTGGATACCGTAGAAAAATCCGGCATTATATTCGGCTTTGATAGCGATTGCTTTCTCGGAAACCGTTAAACTATAGGGTTCTTTGACACCACTTGCAGCAGGACCGTCCACATCAAAACTCAAACTGATTTTAGAACCATTCGACACGGGAACGATTTTCAAGTTTAAACCTGTTAGTTGTTTGATGGCCATTTGAAGATACTGTGCTTCAAAACTACTGGCATCAGCCTGAATAACGGTTTTATCGGTTAACAAAAAAATACCATTTTCTATTTTAACCTGACCGGGTTGCGGTATTAGAGGCAATGAATTTTGAGAAAATCCAATTGTAACAAGCAGCAGTAAAAAAGCCGTTAGTTTGGTTGTCATGAAAGTGTTGTTTGTTTTGCTAAAAATAAACAAAAAAACAAAAAAAATGCCTCACTTTCGTGAGGCATTTCATTATGTATAATTCTTGCGATTATTTTAAAGCATCTACTTTAGCTTTAACTTCCGCTTCAGTACCTTCAAATTTTTGAGTAGTTGCTGTTCCGCCTACTCTAGTTGTAACAGTTGCTGTGGCTTTACCATTGTTGTTAGTGATTTCAACTCTAACATCTTTGTTAGTGGCAACAGCACCCGGTTTGGCACAACAATCAGCTTTTTTATCAGCAATAAATTTACCATCAGCACCGTAATGAGATAAACAAGCTTCTTTTTGCTCTGGTGTACAACCTAAAGAATCGCACATTTTAGCACATTCTTCTTTGGTCATGTCTTTGCATTTGCTCATATCGCATTTGCCGATCATATCACCACTACACTCTTTTTTCATTTCCACAGTGCACTCCATTTTTTTTGTCTCTGCACCATGACCTGAACCTAAGATTGGGGCAATTACCAATCCTACCAAACAAGTTAATTTGATTAAGATGTTCATCGAAGGACCTGAAGTATCTTTAAATGGATCACCAACAGTATCTCCGGTTACCGCAGCTTTGTGTGCATCGGAACCTTTGAAAGTCATTTCTCCGTTGATTTCCACACCGGCTTCGAATGATTTCTTAGCATTATCCCAAGCACCACCGGCATTGTTTTGGAAGATAGCCCAAAGTACACCGGATACACAAACACCAGCCATATAACCTCCTAAAGCTTCAGCACCCATCAAGGCACCCACAATGATTGGAGTAATGATAGTGATAGCACCAGGCAACATCATTTCGCGCAAGGCTGCTTTAGTAGAAATATCAACACATTTTCCGTATTCCGGTTTTCCGGTACCTTCCATAATACCCGGAATTTCTCTGAACTGACGACGAACTTCTTGTACCATGTCCATAGCCGCTTTCCCTACAGATTGCATTGCTAAAGCAGAGAATACTACAGGAATCATACCTCCGACAAATAAAGCTGCCAATACATCGGCTTTGAAGATATTGATACCGTCAATGCCTGTAAAGGTTACATAAGCAGCAAATAAAGCCAAAGCAGTTAAGGCTGCAGAAGCGATAGCAAAACCTTTACCTACCGCTGCAGTAGTATTACCAACTGAATCCAATACGTCTGTTCTTTGACGCACTTCTTTTGGTAATTCGCTCATTTCGGCTACACCACCGGCATTATCAGCGATTGGCCCGAAAGCATCGATCGCCAACTGCATTGCAGTAGTCGCCATCATGGCAGAAGCAGCGATTGCCACTCCGTAGAAACCAGCTAATGCATAAGCTCCCCAGATAGCGGCAGCAAATAACAATACGGAACCAAAAGTAGATTTCATTCCGGTAGCTAAACCGGCAATAATGTTAGTAGCTGCTCCGGTTGAAGAGTTTTGAACGATATTCAATACCGGTTTTTTACCTAAAGCAGTGAAGTATTCTGTGATAGCAGAAATCAATAGCCCAACACCTAAACCAACTAAAGTAGCATAGAATACGTTGATACGAGCAATTTCTTTAACCCCTTCTCCAAAGAATTTCATACTGATTTTCTCCGGTAACATCATATCGATTAAGAACCAACAAGCTACTACAGTCAAAACTAAAGAAACATAGTTTCCTAAGTTTAACGAACCTTGCACTTGTGCTTCTTTAGCTTCGTTATTTTTAATTTTCACAAAGAAAGTACCTACAATAGAAGCCAAAATTCCAACACCGGCAATAACCAATGGTAATAAAATCGGTCCCATTCCGTCGAAAGCATCAGTGTATTGAGCTCCTGAAGCTTCAGTCATATCTTTGATAATGTAATTTCCTAAAACCATAGAAGCCAAAACAGTAGCCACATAAGAACCGAATAAATCGGCACCCATCCCGGCAACGTCTCCTACGTTATCACCTACGTTATCAGCAATAGTTGCAGGGTTACGCGGATCATCTTCAGGAATACCGGCTTCCACTTTACCTACTAAGTCAGCACCAACGTCGGCAGCTTTAGTATAAATACCACCACCAACACGAGCAAACAAAGCAATTGACTCAGCGCCTAATGAGAAACCGGCCAATGTTTCCAACACTAAAGTCATATTTTCATAGAATGACTTGGTAGCATCACCCATGAATTGATTTAAAAATAATAAAAAGAAAATGCTCAAACCCAATACTGCCAAACCGGCAACACCTAAGCCCATTACCGTTCCACCGCCGAATGACACATTCAACGCTTTAGGCAAACTGGTTTTAGCGGCTTGAGTAGTTCTCACGTTAGCTTTAGTTGCAATTCTCATCCCGATATTTCCGGCTAATGCAGAAAAAATAGCTCCGAAAATGAAAGCAACAACAATCATCCAGTGAGAAGTTTTTACTACTTGGGAAACCGCAAAAAGGGCTACAGATGCAATAACAACGAATACTGCTAAGATTCTGTATTCAGCTTTAAGGAAAGCCATAGCTCCCTCTTGAATACTTTTTGAAATGCTTTGCATTTTTTCATCTCCGGCATCTTGTTTGTTAACCCACATGGCTTTAACTCCCATGAATACAAGTCCTAAAACTGCCATTACAATTGGCACGTACATCATAAATTTTTCCATTGTTTTTTTATTTATCGGTCGCAAAAGTAACAAAACTTTAACAAATAAAAACAATATCGCGAGTGAATATTAGTGAAATTGATATACATGATTTTTTAAGCTCGGTATATTTTGGTGTTTTAAAAATATTGCACAGTGGTTCAAAAAAACTATTTTTGGAAAAACAATGAGGTACTTCATGGAAATTAAAACGCTTTCTATCATCATTCCGGCTTACAACGAAGGCCAGACTATTTATAATATTTTGGATAAGATTAAAGCGGTTTCTTTGCTCAATAACATTGAAAAAGAAGTGGTTATCGTGAACGATTGCAGTACAGACAACACTGCTGAAAGCATTGAAAATTACATCAAAAACAATCCTGCCTTAAAGATTAATTATTTACAGCATCCCAAAAACAAGGGCAAAGGCGCTGCCTTACATACCGGAATCAAGAGCGCTTCGGGGGAGGTCATTATCATTCAGGATGCCGATTTGGAATATGATCCCAACGAATACAACACTCTTTTAAAACCTATAGTTGAGGGTGTAGCCGATGTAGTTTACGGCAGTCGTTTCATGGGTGGAAAGCCTCATCGCATTTTATTTTTTTGGCACAGCATCGGCAATAAATTTTTGACTTTTCTGAGCAATATGTTTTCCAATTTGAATTTAACCGATATGGAAACTTGCTACAAAATGTTTCGTGCCGACATCTTGAAATCAATACCGCTTTGTGAGAATCGATTTGGTTTTGAACCGGAAGTAACCCTCAAAGTTGCTCGAATTCCAAATATCAGAATTTATGAAGTGGGTATCAGCTATTACGGCCGGACTTTTGAAGAAGGAAAAAAAATAAGTTGGCGAGACGGATTCAGAGCCATCTACTGTATTTTGAAATACGGTATTTTTCGATGATTAGAAAATGAACTTTCTGTTTCTCTTAACCAGATAATGGTGCCATAAAAAATAGGTTGCCGTGGTCCTGTAGGGTTTCCAATTTTCAGCTAAAGCAATCATCTCTTCCTTTTGTTCAAGACCATAAAGCTCTTTGATGGTATTGACTACCGCAATATCGCCTATTGGAAGAACATCGGGAGATTGCAAAGCGAACATCAAATAGACATCGATAGTCCAATGTCCGATACCTTTGATATTAATTAACGCTTTTCTAACCTCATCCGGATGTTGGTTAGACAAGGCTTCCAAAACCAAACTTTTATCCAGAATGGCTTCAGCCAAGGCTTTGAGGTATTTGCTTTTTTGCCTACTGACACCACAACTTCTTAAGATTTCTTCCGAAGCAGTCATGATGGACTTCGGGCTAACTTCTCCCAGAGCATTCTCAATTTTGAGATAACAAGCTCTTGCAGACTCTATCGAAACCTGTTGCTCCAGTATGAGTTTACACAAAGTTTGAAATCCTTCCGGCCGTGATGGCGTGAATGGTTGTCCGTATTTTTGATACAAACTGCTAAATACAGCATCGTTTTCGACCAAAAAAGCAATCGCCGGTTCCATTTTAAAAATAGAACCCAAACGATCCTTTAATGGTAAAATTATTAGTGTCCGGAATGTCTCTGTAATTGGCTCGCCAAGCAAAATCCAAACGGAAAACTTTGAAAATATTGCCAATTCCGGCACTGTATTCCCAGTATGGTTTTTCCGGTGCTTGGTAAACCAAACCCGAGGCATTGATGGCTCTGTTTTCATCAGATACCGTTCCATAAACACCTCTTACACCAATAATTTCTCTCAAGTTTAATTTTCGAATACCCGGAATTCGGGCGAAAATTTTTCCGTTGAAATTGTGTTCCCATTGCATAGTAGCATATTCATCGGCTACAAATTCATAGAAATTAAGGTTGCTGAAAGTGTTTTGAATGATAAAATACGTTTGGTTCCCCGGCACTACACTCATCAACCCGAGCGGTACTTGACCGAACGTTTTTCCTAATTCCATGGTAAAATTAGAACGCCCTAAAGCACCTATAACCACCGGCTGTTTGTAATACAATTGGATTTTTTGATAATCAAAATCGCTATCGATTAGACCTTTAAAACCTTGACTGTAGTTGATAAAGAAACGGCTGTAAGGACTGTCGATTTCTCTTCTTTCTACACCATAACCAATGGTTTTTCGTTTTGGCGTATATTCTACCTGTAAGTTCAATTCCGATTGTTTCACTTCGCTGGCCGTTGTGGTGAAAGTGTTATCGGTAAAATAATTCAAACTGAAGGTTTCGGAAGCCGATTCAAGTGTACGATAAGAAAAACCTAATTGGAAGGTTAAATTCTTCACCGGTTCCATTTCCACTGCCAAAGTACTCAAGTTGATGTTGGTCAGCTTTCCGTTGGCAGCCGTAGTAAACAACCCTGAAGATGCGTAACTTCTACCCAAAACATCATTAGTAGTGGTTAAACTCGCACCAATTTGCTCCACATCTCTTCGATTCCCTCCGGAGATAATGACACGGTTCTTTTTGTCAACCATCCATTTCCCGGAAACGCCGTATTTGAATTTATTGTCGTCGAAACCATAAGCAGTGTAAGCTTGTATACGCCACAAATCGTTCGGTCCGAAATAAGTTCTTCCGCCGGCTCTCAATCGCCAACCTTCTACATCATTGAAACCTACAGTAGAAAAAATGGGTCCGTAATCGAGTTTCCATTTCGGAATTTCGATGTAACCGCTTCCTAAAATAGACACCAAACTGTACATTTGTTTGAAGCGCTTCACGGTTTTTAAAGTGTCAATCATTTTGTAAATTCCGACTTCATCTTTGTTGAGTCGCTCAAAACGATTTTCTTCCCAATACTCATCGGATTTGGCATACACGGAATTGTCTATGTAGTTGACTTCTTCTTTGTAGAATTTCTCCGGTTTCTTTTCATCGAATTTAAAATTGCGATATAAAGTGGTTCTTTTCCCGTAAACCCCTTTCGATTCTTCTTTTTTGCGAAGGGCAAAATCCGACATCATATAATCGCGCGTTGGCAAGAAAACCGAATCATTCAACACTTCAAATTCTTGTTCGATGTAAATATCTTTTACCCAGTTGATGTTGGCGCTTTTGGTCACCGCCATGTTGATGGTTTTAATGGCAAAAGTGGAATCGTTTACCCAAAAATCACCCTTAAATGTCAGTTCATTTTTGCGTCGCGGATAAAACACAATGTTGTAACACCATTTGTTGTCGATAAAAGCCGTATCGGTCAATACATAATTATATACGTCAATTCCGGTGCGCGATAACGGACTCACAAAACTCTTGTCGAAGAAATTCAGATAATTATCATAAATATCGAAATCGTTGTACAAATCTTTGATAAACATATTCACGCCATCGCCGTTCCCCAATCCGGAATTTTTATTGGCTTTGAGGATTTCTTTCGTCTTTTTGGCTTCGTTATCGCCATAAAAATCAGAAAGCGATTCGTTGATAAAAATCGGCAAATACGTTTTACCCGTTACGCTGGAAGTATCAATGTTTTTGAAGACAAACTCCATACCTTTGAAGAGCTTGTTTTTCATGAATGCACTGTCTATGGTGTTCATGTCGAACTCTACTTTCTCGTATTTTTCGTATTGGTATTGTTTGAACATTTTCAAGCCGTTTTTGCGACGGCGTTCCCAAATTTTGCGCAAGATGTCTAACGCAGGATTGTCTTTTTTGGATGTTTTTCCGGCGTAAATCTTTACCTCTTTTAAGGCATTCCCTTCGGTTAACACTACTTTAAAATCGTAGTTTACCAACTTAGGCAACTTGACTTCTTTTTCGGGAAACCCCACAAACGAAACGATGATGGCGGTGTAATTGTTAGGCGATTCGATGTAAAATCTTCCGTCTTCATTCGACACTACGCCTACTTGCGAGCCTTTAAACACAATATTGGCATAAGGTATCGGTTGGTTGGTATTGTCGAGAACAATTCCACTTACCTTGGTTTGCGCGGATAAACTACACGCAATAAAGAAAACAACTAGTGTAAATATTTTTTTCATGGGCAAAAAAAAACTTCATCTGATTCATGAGATGAAGTTTCAAATATAGTTATTTAGATTACTAGATTTCAGACTTCATGGAATTTTAGAGTTTTTCTAACTTTCCGACGGTCTAGTAGTCTAACAATCTATTTGTATGTTACTTTTTTTACAGCTTTAATTACATCTTCTGCATTAGGCAACCATTCTTTTAACAAAGTTGGTGAGTAAGGAGCCGGTGTATCAGCTGTGGTAATTCTTTGGATAGGAGCATCTAAGTAATCAAAAGCTCTTTCTTGAACCATATACGTCACTTCAGAAGCCACACTGGCAAAAGGCCAAGCTTCTTCCAAAACTACCAAACGATTGGTTTTTTTAACCGAGTTGATAATGGTATCATAATCCATAGGACGAACTGTTCTCAAATCGATAATTTCACATGAAATACCTTCTTTAGCTAATTCATCAGCAGCAATAAAAGCTTCTTTGATGATTTTCCCAAAAGAAACGATAGTCACATCGGTACCTTCTCTTTTTACATCAGCAACACCTAACGGGATAGTGTATTCTTCTTCAGGCACTTCGCCTTTGTCGCCATACATTTGTTCCGATTCCATAAAGATTACCGGGTCATTGTCGCGGATAGCTGACTTCAATAAACCTTTAGCATCGTAAGGTGTTGATGGCACTACCACTTTCAATCCAGGCGTATTGGCATACCAATTTTCAAAGGCTTGTGAGTGTGTAGCACCCAATTGTCCGGCAGAAGCGGTTGGGCCGCGGAAAACCATCGGCATTGGGAATTGTCCGGCCGACATTTGACGCATTTTTGCAGCGTTATTGATAATTTGATCAATCCCAACCAAGGAGAAATTGAATGTCATGAATTCAACTATCGGTCGGCATCCGTTCATGGCTGAACCCACGGCAATTCCGGCAAAACCAAGCTCTGCGATCGGGGTATCAATGACTCTTTTCGGACCGAACTCATCCAACATTCCTTTAGAAGCTTTGTAAGCACCGTTGTATTCGGCTACTTCCTCACCCATTAAATAAACTGACTCGTCGCGACGCATTTCTTCGCTCATCGCCTCGGCAACTGCTTCTCTAAATTGTATCGTTCTCATATTTCGGATTGTGTTACTGTCTATAATTTTGAATGGCAAAAATAAAAATTAAATACGATTAAAAAACATTTCTTCGGCTTAATTAACTGCCTAATCTGATGTCATTAACAGCAAGTCGGTTTAAACACGCTACGAAATCGATTGAAATTTGAAAAAATATTATGCGTGCATACAAAAATTAGAAATATATTTTATACTTTTACGGTCAGAAAAAAAATTCACTTAATAAACGCAACAATGAAAATATTAGTTTGCATCAGTCACGTGCCTGATACTACTTCAAAAATCAACTTTGTGAACGGTGATACTGAATTTGACACCAATGGCGTACAATTCGTAATCAACCCTAACGACGAGTTCGGATTAACCAGAGCCATTTGGTTCCAAGAGCAACAAGGTGCCAACGTAACAGTAGTTAATGTAGGCGGACCGGACACAGAGCCAACGCTGAGAAAAGCTTTAGCCATCGGTGCTAACGAAGCGATTCGCGTAAATGCTACACCAACCGACGGCTTTTTTGTGGCCAAACAATTAGCCGAAGTGGTAAAACAAGGTCAATACGACTTGGTAATCTGCGGTAAAGAATCGTTGGATTACAACGGCGGAATGGTTCCGGGCATGTTAGCCGGTTTGTTAGATTACAACTTTGTAAACTCTTGTACCGAATTGACCATCGACGGCAGTGCAGCCAAAGCGGCTCGTGAAATCGACGGCGGAAAAGAAACTATTTCAGCTTCATTACCATTAGTAATCGGAGGTCAAAAAGGCTTGGTGGAAGAAAAAGATTTACGCATTCCAAACATGCGTGGTATCATGACCGCCAGAACCAAGGTATTAACGGTATTAGAACCGGTAAGCGCGAACAACAACACCAAAGCGGTAAAATTTGAAAAACCGGCTCCGAAATCGGCTGTGAAATTATTTGCTGCCGACGATTTAGACGGCTTAATCAACGCTTTACACAACGAAGCTAAAGTGATTTAAGAATGAAGAATGTTGATTTAAGATTGCAGATTGTAATCCAGAATCATTTCAAAAATCAAAAATCGTTAATCTAAAATCTAAAATTATTATGTCATTATTAATATATGCAGAATCGGCCGACGGAAAATTCAAAAAAGTAGCTTTTGAATTAGCATCTTATGCCAAAAAAGTAGCCGAATCTTTAGGCACCACTGTTACAGCTGTAACGGTAAACGCCGGAAACGTATCGGATTTATCCAAATACGGTGTAGACAAAGTATTAAAAGTAACCAACGATAAATTGGCCAACTTCAACGCCAAAGCCTACGCAGATGTGGTGAAACAAGCCGCTCAAAAAGAAGGCGCCAAAGTAATTTTATTATCATCTACTACCGACAGTTTGTATATGGCACCATTAGTAGCCGTTGGCTTAGAAGCCGGATTTGCTTCTAACGTTGTTGGATTACCAATAAGTACTTCTCCTTTCCAAGTAAAGAGAACAGCCTTTTCTAACAAAGCCTTCAACATCACAGAAATTGCTACCGATGTCAAAGTACTGAGCTTAGCCAAAAACTCTTACGGGGTTTTTGAAAGCGCTGCTTCAGCTACGGAAGAAGATTTCGCTCCAAGTTTAAACGAAGCCGATTTCAACGTAAAAGTGGCTTCAGTAGAAAAAACAACCGGAAAAGTAACCATTGCCGATGCTGACGTAGTAGTATCCGGAGGTCGCGGATTAAAAGGTCCTGAAAATTGGGGCATCTTGGAAGATTTGGCTTCAGTCCTTGGCGCTGCCACCGCTTGTTCCAAACCGGTATCCGATTTGGGTTGGAGACCTCACAGTGAGCACGTAGGCCAAACCGGAAAACCGGTAGCGACCAATTTGTACATCGCCGTGGGTATTTCAGGAGCGATACAGCACATCGCCGGCATCAACTCTTCCAAAGTAAAAGTAGTGATCAACAGCGATGCCGAAGCGCCGTTCTTTAAAGTAGCGGATTACGGAATTGTAGGCGATGCTTTCGAAATTTTACCAAAATTAACCGAGAAACTGGCAGCCTTCAAAGCGCAAAACGCCTAAGCTTTCGGACATATACAATAAAGAGTCGTTAAAACTGATTTTAGCGGCTCTTTTTTTATGCCTGCCATTTTAAGAAGCGAAAAGTTTTTGTTACTTTGCAGTCCATATTCCTGCCATACGTTGCAATCTTTTTGTTTTGTCATACTGAGCCTGTCGAAGTACAAAACAAAAAGGATTTCCACTCCTGTCAGGGCTATAAAGGATTGGTATTGAATGTCGGGAAACTGGGTTTCCTAAATATTTAATCTGAAATCTACATTCTAAAATCAGCAATTTAAAAGCTACAATGAGTTTAGTAAAACTAACCATCAAAGGAATATCATACAGCCAAACACAAAACGGTGCTTACGCCCTAATTTTAAATGAAGTAGACGGCGAAAGAAAACTACCCATTGTGATTGGTGCTTTCGAGGCGCAGTCTATTGCCATCGCCTTAGAAAAAGAAATCAAACCACCGCGTCCGTTAACACACGACTTGTTCAAAAGTTTCGCCGACCGCTTTGATATCGTTGTGAAACAAGTCATTATCCACAAATTGGTCGACGGTGTTTTCTACTCGAGTATCATTTGCGAACGCGATAAAATAGAAGAAATCATCGATGCCAGAACTTCAGATGCCATTGCCTTGGCACTGCGATTCAACGCTCCGATTTTTACCTACAAAAACATTTTGGACAAAGCCGGCATTTACCTCAACACCAATCCGACCGACATCGACAATCAAAATGCAGATGACGATGGTGTACTGTCTACTCCGGAAACCTTCGGATTGGACAGCGATGGCAATGCAGGCGACGCTTATGTCAGCATGAGTCTGACCGAATTGCACGAATCTTTAGAGAAAGCCGTTCAAGATGAAGACTATGAAAAAGCGGCCAAAATTAGAGATGAAATTTCGAAACGCGAATCTTAAAACCGTGAAACTTTTAACCCGAAACTCGAAACCAACATGAAGCAGTACCACGATTTAATGCGACACGTTCTAGAAAACGGTTGTCAAAAAGGAGACCGAACCGGAACCGGAACTAAAAGTGTATTCGGTTACCAAATGCGATTTGACTTGAGCGAGGGTTTCCCAATGGTAACCACCAAAAAGCTGCATTTAAAATCGATTATTTACGAATTGCTTTGGTTTTTGAAAGGTGACACCAACATTGGTTATTTAAAAGAAAACGGCGTTAGAATTTGGGACGAATGGGCTGATGAAAACGGCGATTTAGGTCCGGTTTACGGTCACCAATGGCGCAATTGGAACAGCGAAGAAATTGACCAAATCACGGAATTGATTGAAACCCTTAAAACCAATCCAAACAGCCGACGCATGTTGGTTTCTGCTTGGAATCCATCGGTGTTACCGGATACATCCAAATCATTTGCCGAAAATGTAGCCAACGGAAAAGCGGCTTTGCCACCATGCCATGCCTTTTTTCAATTTTATGTAGCCGACGGTAAATTGTCTTGTCAACTCTACCAAAGAAGCGCGGATATTTTCTTAGGCGTTCCGTTCAATATTGCTTCGTATGCCTTGTTTACCATGATGATAGCTCAGGTTTGCGATTTGCAAGCAGGCGAATTCATACACACTTTCGGCGACGCACACATTTACAACAACCATTTTGAACAAGTCGAATTGCAATTGTCACGTGAACCAAGACCTTTACCTAAAATGATTTTAAATCCTGAAGTAAAAAATATCTTCGATTTTACTTTTGAGGATTTCACCTTAGTTGATTATGACCCACATCCGCACATTAAAGGACAAGTAGCGGTATAAAACAAAAAATCCGTCTCGAAATCGAGACGGATTTTTTCTAACCAAAACTAAAACCTATAGTGCCAAAACACTATTTTCTGAACCGGCAAACTCGTTATAGGCATAACTGTCTGCTTGCGGATCGTTCACATAAGAACCATCCACTAAATATTTAAACTCGAAAGTATTGTCTTTAGGCAAATCAAAAGTAGCTTTGAAAGTGCCGTTTTTCAATTTAGACAACTCTCCTTCAGCCGGATTCCAATTGTTGAAATCACCAACCACTGCAGCCGTATTGGCTTCTTTTGCTTCGATTGAAAAAGTAACTTTTACAACCGGCTTTGTCTTAATAACTTGTTTTTTAATAGCCATAACTATTTCATTTATAGATTACTGCAACAAAGTAAAGCGATTTTAGAGTACCTTTTACATGCCGATTTATTTTTACGACTTTACCAAAAAGTACGCCTATTTTAAAGAAGATTTACAATTTATGTCCCCTTAAATTTTACATCCGAGATTAAGAAATCGGTTTCGTAATGCATTATCTCAAAAACAGATTTTCCCGTTTTAAAAATAAATTTTACCTTTAAACCATAAATTTCGTCTTATGGAGCCCAACCAACACGAATTATACGAATATGCACGCAATCGTATCAAACAAAAAAAGCGATTGTTCCAGCACTTTATAGTTTTTGTAATTGGCTGTGTGTTTTTGTTTGCGGCCAACCATATCCTTTCCTATCATGATGAAACCAATTGGTGGATTTGGGTAGCCAGTTTGTGGTGTTGTTTGTTTGTTTTTCACGTTATCAAAGTATTGATTACCGACAGTTTCATGAATAAAAATTGGGAACGCGCCCAAATAGACAAACTCATGCTCAAACAAACCAAAAAAATTGAACAACTTAAAAACGACTTAGAAAACGCCAAATCCAACCTATAATGATTACAGTAATTGCCGCTGTGGCTCAAAACAATGCTTTAGGAAAAGAAAACCAACTCCTTTGGCATTTGCCTGATGATTTTAAAAGATTCAAAACGCTCACTTCCGGACACTATATCATTATGGGACGCAAAACCTTTGAAAGCTTTCCGAAACCTTTGCCCAACAGAACCCATGTAATTATAACCCGCCAATCCGACTACCAGCCGGAAGGATGTATCGTAGTGAACTCCTTGGAGAAAGCGATTGAAGTTTGTCCAAAAAACGAAGAAGTCTTTGTTATAGGTGGCGGAGAAATTTACCGTCAGTCGATAGCCTTGGCAGACAAACTCGATTTGACTAAAGTACACCATTCTTTTGATGCCGACACTTTTTTCCCTGAGGTTGACCTTTCACAATGGCAACTCATTTTTGAAGAATTCCACCCTAAAGATGAGCGTCACGAGTACGATTTTACCTTTGAGACTTACTTGAGAAAATAGTGTCCCAAAACCAACACTAATCCAACATTTTTTTTATCGGATTTCAAGACTTTGAAATTTAGGAACTTTGCAACTCTGCATTATAATAGCTTATATTTGCAGAAAATTGCAACGATGTCAAAGCAAATTACGCCTTATAAGGAATCTTCTTTAGGCAAAAAAGAACAAGTAACCCAAATGTTCGATAACATTTCGGGAGAATATGACGGATTGAACCGTGTGATTTCTTTAGGAATCGACATGAAATGGCGCAAAAAAGTCATTGCATTGGTCAAAGCCCATAACCCTAAAATTGCCCTCGATATTGCCACAGGAACCGGAGATTTGGCTATAATGATGGCTGAAGCTACTGCAGCGGAAAAAATTATCGGTCTTGATTTATCAGTAGGTATGCTGGACATTGGAAAGAAAAAAATACTCCACAAAAATTTGGCCGATAAAATAGAAATGGTGGTGGGCGACAGCGAAAACATACCTTATCCGGAGAATCACTTTGACGTGATTACGGTTTCTTTCGGCATTCGAAATTTTGAAACTTTGGAGAAAGGTTTGGCAGAAATTTACCGAGTACTCAAACCGGGTGGTTTATTTGTGATTTTAGAAACCTCGGTACCTACAAAATTTCCATTCAAACAAGGATATGCTTTTCATACTAAAATAATTCTGCCTTTAGTAGGCAAACTGTTTTCTAAAGACAATAGCGCCTATGGCTATCTGTCGGAATCAGCCAGTCATTTTCCCTTTGGTGAGGCTTTAAACAATATTTTGAGAAAAGTTTCGTTTATAGACTGTAAAGCAATGCCGCAAACTTTTGGTGTGGCTACTATTTATACCGCTACCAAAAAATAAAATATGTACTTTAGCAAAAGCATGAAAAAGTTATTTGTCCTATTTATACTCATTACAACTGCTTCCCAGGCCCAATTCGGGAAAAGTACTTTTGCCAAAGACCCTATCATTAACTTGGAGAATTTTGACAAGCAAAGGGTATATTGGGGTTACTTTTTAGGCTTTAGTACTTTCGATTTTAAAACCGACTATAAAGTTCCCGGACAAGACATTAATGTCAAAGGCAACACCGGTTTTAACGTAGGTTTGGTAGGGGTTTTAAGGCTACATGAACATTTGGAATTGCGTTTTGAACCCGGCCTATATTATGCCAGTCGCACCCTAACCTATCCCGGATTTACCAATGACAGAGATGCTATCAGAGAGGTAAAAGCTACTTATATCGATTTTCCACTCATGTTGAAATTTTCTTCCTTGCGCACCGGAAATGTTCGACCGTATTTATTAGGTGGTGTTGGTGCAACATTAAATTTATCCAGCAACTCGAAATCTAAAGACGACAACTCCGAACAAAAATTCAGGGTACAACCATGGACCCGCAATTATACTTTCGGATTTGGGATAGACTTGTACTTTGAGTACTTCAAATTCTCCCCTTCTATCCGTGGTGTTTTTGGTTTTGGAGACGAATTGATTCGCGATGACGACCCGAACAGTCCGTGGACGGGCAATATCGAATCGCTGAAAACCCGAGCGGTTTTAATCAACTTTACTTTCCATTAGGAGTTTCTTCTGAACTCGCTTAAAAAGATGGCGGTTGCAGTAGCGACATTCAAACTTTCCGTTTGTTGAATATCGCCAAACCTTGGTATGGCAATTCTATTTTGAATGTTTTTTTCTAAGGCTTTGGAAATCCCATTGGCTTCATTTCCGAAAATCAAAATCCCTTCCAAAGGTAATTGTTCCTTGTAAATGTTTTTCCCATCCATAAAAGTTCCGAAAACAGGCAAGTCGGTTTCCGAGATGAAAGCGACTAAGTCGACATAATTTACCTGAACGCGACTCACAGAACCCATAGTAGCCTGAATCACTTTCGGATTGTAAAGATCTACGGTTTCCTTGGAACACAACAGCTGTTTAACGCCAAACCAATCGCACAATCTGATGATAGTCCCTAAATTTCCAGGATCTCTAATATCGTCCAAAGCAACAATCAATCCTTTATGTTGTACTTCTTTAGGCCTGGGAATTTGAAAAACTGCTAAACAAGAACTTGGCGTGCTCAGGGCTGATATACGCTTCATATCAGCTTCTTTAATCAAGGTTTTTTGCGCTGCAGGCACCTTTTCAAAAATACTTTCGGTCACAAATAAATGGTCGAGCACGATATTTGATTGCAACAATTCCTGTATTACTTTTACCCCTTCGGCTATAAACAGTTGATGCTCGTTTCGGTATTTTTTTTGTTGTAAACCGGTAATTAGTTTTATTTGGTTTTTACTAACCATAAAATACTGTATTTTTGAATTAAATATTTACACCGCTTGAAAAAGAGTCTCACAAAAATATCATTATTTATTCTAATTGGACTAATTATCTTTGGTTGTAACTCGACCAAAAGAGTTCCCGACGGTAAAAGCTTACTCACCAAAAACAATATTTATATTGATGGTAAGAAAGACAATGCTGAAGAAGTCTTCAATCAATTGTACCAAAAACAAAACAGTGCCATTTTAGGTTTTCCCCTTCGCTTGAATATTTACAATTTGGCCAAGCCTAAATCGGATTCGCTTTTTAAAGCCAAAATGATTCAAAATCCGAAACGTTATTACCGCAAAGCCAAATGGTTGTCCAAAAAACAAGTAAAGAGATTAGGAGAATCTTTCTTATACTCGGGTGTAGACAATTTTTTAAGAAAAACAGGAGAAGCGCCGGTAGTTTTGGATACCAGCAGCACAAGAAGATCATTAAAAAGACTGCGCTCCTATTTTTTTAATCGAGGATATTTTGATGTTACCACGCAGTATAAAATTGACACCGTCAACAAGAAAAAAGTTAAGTTGCGCTACGACATCAATACCGGAAAACCATACATCATCGACAGCATAAAAACATTTATTGCCAGTCCGGCGCTGGATTCTATATACCAATCCAAAAAACGCAATGCATTAATCAAATCGAAACAAAAATTTGAGACTGCTGCTTTTGATGAAGAACGCAAAAGAATTACCGAAGATTTCCGCAACAACGGTGCATTCCGATTCCAACAAAACTATGTTACTTTCGATATAGACACCCTAAAAAACAAGAGTATTGCCAATGTAGATTTAGTAATAGACAACGAGTCTATACGCATAGAAGACAGCATTAAAACCCAACCTTTTGAACTTTACAAAATCAGTAAGGTTAACATTTTTACCGACCATAGTCCGACTAATGTTAATGCGCCCATCAAAGACAGCGTGGTTTACAATGACTTTACACTTTACAGCACTAACAAACTAAAATACCGTCCTAAAGCCATTACGGATGGGATTTTTGTAACCAAAGGCAATTATTTCTCCGATTTCAGATCATCCATCACTTCAAGATATTTGAGCAACCTTAAAGTGTTCAACTATCCGTTAATTCAGTATGTGGAAGATAAGACGCAGAAAAACAGTTTGATTGCCAACGTATATCTGACCCCACGAAAAAAATACACTTTCGGTTTTTCGACCGACTTTACCCATTCCAACATCCAAGACTTCGGAATTACGGGAAACACATTTTTAGGCATTCGAAATGTATTTAACGGTGCAGAAACTTTTGAAATAGGGTTCAGAGGCAATATCGGTTCCTCTAAGGATTTGGCCAATCCCAACAACACTTTCTTCAACATCTCGGAAATCGGGGTAGATGCCAAACTGAATTTTCCTCGCATTTTCTTACCGTTCAAAACCGATAAAATCATTCCGAAAACCATGATTCCTTACACTACTTTAAGTGTAGGGTATGCCAAGCAAACAAACATTGGTCTCGACAAGCAAAACTTTACCAGTTCATTAACTTACAATTGGACCCCTAAAAGAAACACAAATTTCAAATTGGATTTGATCAACATACAGTTTGTAAAAAACCTAAATCCGTCCAATTATTTTAATATTTATCAATCCTCCTACAATACCCTGAACGAAATTGCCCAAAGTTATTTGCCGGCTACTTCGCCTTACTTCAATCAGGACACCGGCAAATTGCTCATAGAAGATGGTACGAACGGATTTATAAATGATGTTGCCAATGGCAATGTATCGCTTTCGTTGTCAGATGCTAAATCGGTGTTGAGTATCGTAGAGAGAAGACAACGTTTGATTGAAAACAACTTGATTTTTGCCACTAACATTTCCTTTACCAAAACCTCCAAAAAAGATTTGTTAGACAATGAATTTTACGCTATCAAAGCCAAGGTGGAATCAGCCGGTAACCTCTTATCCATTTTAGCCCGTGCTTCCAAGCAATTGCAAAACCAAAACGGCGCTAATACCTTTTTAGACGTTGAATTTTCACAATACCTAAAAGGAGAATTTGAATACATCAAGCATTGGGATTTAAGTCGCAAAAAGGTTTTTGCCACCAAAGTTTTTGCCGGTATTGCCGTGCCTTACGGCAACTCCGATGACGTACCTTTTTCCCGAAGTTACTTTGCCGGAGGAACCAACGACAACCGTGCTTGGCAATCTTACAGTTTAGGTCCCGGCGCCAGCGGAAGCTTTTTAGATTTTAACGAAGCGAATATGAAACTTGCTTTTAGTGCCGAATTCCGTTTCAACATTTTCCAGCAACTCAACGGAGCGCTTTTTACCGACATTGGCAATATTTGGAATGTTTTGGATAATTCTAAAAATGAAGCTGCCCTATTTGAAGGTTTTAAATCTCTTGAAAATATTGCGATTGGAAGTGGTTTCGGTTTCCGATACGACTTTAACTTCTTTATTGTTCGTTTGGATTTTGGCTTCAAAACCTACAACCCGTCTGAGTTTATAACCGACAAATGGTTTAAAGAAATGCGCTTTGACAAATCGGTTTTAAATATTGGTATAAATTATCCTTTCTAAAATCAGAAATTATTATTTTTGTAACCTTAACTTAAAAACGACACAAAACAATGGCTCACAATATCAAACCCGGAGTAGCTACCGGAGACGAAGTTCAAGCAATTTTCAACTACGCTAAAGAAAAAGGTTTTGCTTTACCGGCTGTTAACGTAATCGGTTCCAGCACTATCAACGGTGTTTTGGAAACGGCTGCTAAGTTAAATGCACCGGTTATTATTCAGTTTTCTAATGGCGGTGCGCAGTTCAATGCCGGAAAAGGGCTTTCCAATGAAGGAGAAAAAGCAGCCATTGCCGGAGCAGTAGCCGGAGCCAAACATATCCATACTTTAGCAGAAGCTTACGGCGCCACAGTAATTTTACATACTGACCATTGTGCGAAAAAATTATTGCCTTGGATTGACGGTTTGTTAGACGCCTCTGAAAAACATTTTGCTGAAACCGGAAAACCGTTATACTCTTCTCACATGATTGATTTGTCGGAAGAACCATTACACGAAAACATCGAAATTTGCAAAGAATACTTGGCTCGTATGAGTAAAATGGGCATGACTCTAGAAATCGAGTTAGGTATCACCGGTGGTGAAGAAGACGGAGTAGACAATTCAGATGTTGACAGTTCAAAATTATATACACAACCGGAAGAAGTAGCGTATGCTTATGAAGAATTGATGAAAGTATCGCCTAAATTTACGATTGCAGCGGCTTTCGGAAACGTTCACGGCGTGTACAAACCGGGCAACGTAAAACTGACACCAAAAATCTTGAAAAACTCTCAGGATTACGTTCAAAATAAATTCAACACCGGAAACAACCCTGTTGATTTTGTATTCCACGGCGGTTCAGGTTCTACTTTGGAGGAAATCAGAGAAGCGATTTCTTACGGAGTAATTAAAATGAATATTGATACCGACTTACAATTCGCTTTCACCGAAGGTATCAGAGATTATATGACCTCAAAAATTGATTATTTAAGAACCCAAATCGGAAGTCCTGAAGGCGCTGATTCTCCAAACAAAAAACACTACGACCCAAGAAAATGGATTCGCGAAGGAGAAGTAACTTTCAACAACCGATTAGAGCAAGCTTTTGCCGACTTGAATAACGTAAACACATTATAAATTTCAAATTACGAATTATGAATTACGATTTCAATTCATAATTCACAATTCATAATTCACAATTAGCTATGGCTTGGTTTAAAAGAACAGAAAAAGGAATTCAAACGCCAACTGAAAATAAAAAAGACGTACCAAAAGGCCTTTGGTACAAATCACCTACCGGAAAAATTATCGATCAAGATGAACTAGCCCGTAACTTATGGGTAAGTCCGGAAGATGATTTTCACGTAAGAATTGGCAGTAAAGAATACTTTGAAATTTTGTTTGACAACAACGAATTCAAAGAGTTAGATGCCAAAATGACTTCCAAAGATCCTTTGAACTTTGTTGACACTAAAAAGTATTCGGATCGTTTAAAAGACGCCATTGACAAAACCGGTTTGAAAGATGCGGTTCGTACCGGCGTTGGTAAGTCCAAAGGGAAAGATTTAGTGGTTTGTTGTATGGACTTTGCCTTTATTGGTGGTTCGATGGGTGCTGTGGTTGGTGAAAAAATCGCACGTGGTATTGACTACGCCATCAAACACAATACGCCGTTTGTTATGATTTCTAAATCGGGTGGTGCTCGTATGATGGAAGCTGCTTATTCGTTGATGCAGTTGGCCAAAACATCGGCTAAATTAGCGCAATTGGCCGAAGCTAAAATTCCGTACATCTCTTTGTGTACAGATCCGACTACCGGAGGAACTACAGCTTCTTATGCCATGTTGGGCGATATCAATATTTCAGAACCGGGCGCTTTGATTGGTTTTGCCGGTCCGCGTGTGGTGCGTGATACTACCGGAAAAGATTTACCCGAAGGATTCCAAACTGCCGAATTCGTTTTAGACCACGGCTTCCTGGATTTCATCGCTCACCGAAAAGAATTGAAAAACAAAATCAATTTGTACATCGATTTGATTTTAAATCAAGATATTCGATAAGTCATTTTCGTTAAAAGTAAAAAAGGCACAAATTCTAGTTTGTGCCTTTTTTTATGTTGTAAATAAAAATGTATTCCGATTTACATTCCGCTTCGAATCGCTTCTATCGGATCTAATTTTGAAGCTGAAATAGCCGGTAAAATTCCTGCAATTAAACCGATAACAATGGCTAATCCTGAGCCTAACATAATATTACTGAAACTTAGCACAAACTCGAAGTCGAGTAATTTGGTTAATCCCATAGCAATTAACCAAACCAATATAATACCTATAACACCTCCAATCAAACAAAGAATTACTGCTTCGAATAAAAATTGAAATAAAATAAATCGGTTTTTAGCTCCGAGTGATTTTTGGATACCAATTAAGTTGGTCCGTTCTTTTACGGAAACAAACATGATATTGGCTACACCAAATCCACCAACCAACAAAGAAAATCCTGCTATAATCCAACCACCAATGTTCATGCTACCGATAATGCCATCCAACATTTCTGTAAATCCTGAGAATACATTGATAAAAAAATTATCTATTTCTCCTGTTTTCACACCTCTGAAAGCGCGTAACTTTTGTGACAAATCTGCTTTAAAAGCCTCCATATCAATCCCTTTCTTAGGCTTGATTACAATTACTGGTGTCATAAAATCGTTATTCTCACCAAATTTTCTTCTGATGAAATTTACCGGAATAAAGGCTGAACTATCATCATTTCCAAACATTCCGTTTCCCTGTTTTTTGAGCACGCCAATCACTGTAAATCGCTGTCCATACAAACGCATTTGCTTTCCGATTGGATCAAAATCACCAAAAAGATTTTGAGCTAAATCATAACCAATCACTGCAACTGCCGCACCCGAATTGGACTCGGATTCGTTATAAAAACGCCCTTCCGAAAACTCTAATCCTTGAATATCTATAAACTCATAAGAAACCGGAACTACATTAACATTACTCACCGATTTGTCTTCGTATTTCACCGTTTCGGAATTTAAGAAAATTTGAAAACAAAACTCCTGGGCATCGGGTAAGGCACTTTTTAAATATTCATATTCTGTATAGGTCACATCCGGAAATTGATCCCTTTTCCAACGAGGAATATCGCTAGGTCCAAAAGTTCCTTTAAATAAATAAATGGTATTCTTGTCTAGACTACTTAAATCTTTTTTAATTTTTTGGTCTAACGAATCAACTGCTGCCAATACAGCAATGATTGAAAAGATACCAATAGTCACTCCAAGGAGTGAAAGTAAAGTACGTAACTTGTTGTTTCGCAACGCATTCATAGCAAAAGCAAAACTTTCTTTGAGCAGTCTAAAATAAAGTAACATACAGCGGATTTATCTATGGGTAAATTTCCATAAAATTAATGGAAATCCCTATTATTTTTTGTTTCGTTTTATTTGTGTCAAAAAACTACAGTTTGTTACAAATCAAACTTGAATATTGCTTTTAAAAAAACTACTTTTGCGGTCTTATTAGAAACAACTTTTTTACACTCACAACACAACAACTATGAACACAACAAAAAACATCCAGTCGGCCCTAATTTCGGTCTTTTACAAAGATGGTTTAGAACCGATTGTTCGCAAACTACACGAACAAAACGTAACAATTTACTCTACCGGCGGAACCGAAGAATTTATCAAGCAACTCGGCATTCCCGTAGTTCCGGTGGAAGACGTTACCTCCTATCCATCTATCTTAGGCGGCCGCGTTAAAACCTTGCATCCTAAAGTATTTGGTGGTATTTTGAACCGTCAGGACAACGAAAGCGATGCTCAACAGATGGCTGAATACCAAATTCCGCAAATCGATTTGGTGATTGTCGACTTATATCCGTTTGAAAAAACAGTGGCTTCCGGAGCGAGTGAAGCCGATATTATTGAGAAAATTGATATCGGTGGAATTTCACTAATTCGCGCAGCAGCCAAAAACTTTAAAGACACCGTTATCATTGCTTCGGTAAATGAGTATGGATTTTTGTTCGATTTATTGACCACACAAAACGGCGCCACCACTTTGGAGCAAAGACGAACGTTAGCGACTAAAGCATTCAATGTGTCTTCGCACTACGATTCGGCCATCTTTAATTATTTCAACCAAAATCAAGAAGAAACCGTTTTAAAAATCAGTGAGCAAAAAGGTCAAGTGTTGCGTTACGGAGAAAATCCACATCAAAAAGGATTTTTCTTCGGTGATTTCGACGCGATGTTTACCAAATTACACGGCAAAGAATTATCATATAACAATTTGTTGGATGTGGATGCTGCGGTGAATCTGATTTTAGAATTCAAGGAAAACGAACCGACTTTTGCCATATTAAAACACAACAATGCTTGCGGTTTAGCCTCTCGAAACACGATGAAAGAAGCGTATCTAGCTGCTTTGGCAGGAGATCCGACTTCGGCATTTGGTGGTGTATTGATTGCCAATGGTAACATAGACGAAGCTACAGCCGGTGAAATCAACAGTTTATTCTGTGAAGTTGTGATTGCGCCAAGTTTTGACGAGAAAGCCATCGCTATCTTATCTGAAAAGAAAAACAGAATTATTTTAATTTTAAAAGAAACCGCGCTGCCTCAAACCAACGTTAGAACTTGTTTGAACGGTGTTTTGGTGCAAGAAAGAAATAACATCACAGACAATAAATCGCACTTGACTTACGTTACTAACAGTAAGCCAACCGAACAAGAAATTGAAGATTTGCTTTTTGCTTCAAAAATTTGCAAAAATACCAAGTCGAATACAATAGTGTTAGCAAAAAACAGTACATTAGTATCATCGGGCACAGGACAAACTTCCAGAGTTGATGCTTTAAAACAAGCCATTGAAAAAGCCAATACTTTCGGATTTGATTTGAACGGAGCGGTAATGGCCAGTGATGCTTTTTTCCCGTTTCCGGATTGTGTAGAAATTGCTCACAACGCAGGAATCACGGCTGTTATTCAGCCCGGTGGTTCCATAAAAGATGAATTGAGCATTCATTTTTGCAACGAAAATAAAGTTGCAATGGTATTTACAGGAACACGTCATTTTAAACATTAATTTGTTTAACTTTGTGCGTTAAAATTTTATATAAACATTTAAACCCTTAAAAGACTTATGGGATTTTTTGATTTCATGACCGAGGATATCGCTATTGACCTTGGTACAGCCAATACGCTGATCATTCATAACGACAAAGTTGTAATTGATAGTCCATCAATTGTAGCCCGTGATCGAATATCAGGTAAAATCATTGCGGTTGGAAAAGAAGCCAATATGATGCAAGGTAAAACCCATGAAAACATCAAAACCATACGTCCGTTGAAAGATGGTGTTATCGCTGATTTCGATGCTTCGGAAAAAATGATCAGTATGTTTATCAAAAGCATACCGGCCTTGAAGAAGAAAATGTTTACACCGGCTTTGCGCATGGTAGTTTGTATTCCTTCCGGTATTACAGAAGTAGAAATGCGCGCGGTAAAAGAATCGTGTGAACGCGTTAACGGAAAAGAAGTATACTTGATTCACGAACCTATGGCAGCAGCTATTGGTATCGGTATTGACATCATGCAACCGAAAGGAAACATGATTGTAGATATTGGAGGCGGAACTACAGAAATTGCAGTAATTGCTTTAGGTGGAATTGTTTGTGATAAATCGGTTAAAATTGCCGGTGACGTTTTCACTAACGATATCGTGTACTACATGAGAACCCAACACAATTTATTTGTGGGAGAAAGTACTGCCGAGAAAATCAAAATCACTATTGGAGCGGCCACTGACGATTTAGAAACACCGCCGGATGATATGTCCGTACAAGGTCGTGACTTGTTGACCGGAAAACCAAAACAAGTAGAAGTATCGTTCAGAGAAATTGCCAAAGCTTTAGATAAATCTATCCAACGTATTGAAGATGCGATTATGGAAACCTTATCGCAAACACCGCCGGAATTAGCGGCCGACATTTACAATACCGGTATTTACTTAGCCGGTGGAGGTTCGATGTTAAGAGGTTTAGACAAGCGTATTTCTCAAAAAACAGATTTACCGGTATACATTGCTGAAGATCCGTTAAGAGCCGTGGTTCGCGGTACCGGAATGGCGCTTAAAAACATCCCGAAATTCAGAAGCATACTTATTAAATAGTATTGGGTTACCTCACCGAATACTTTCGACTCAATACTGAACACTGAAGACTAGAAAAAGATGCAGCAAATAGTTAATTTTATTTTAAAAAACAGTAATCGCTTACTGTTTTTGCTGCTTTTGGTCATATCGCTCTCGCTTACCATTCAGTCGCATTCTTACCACAAAAGTAAAGTCATCAGTTCAGCAAATTTCTTTACCGGCGGGATATATGAAAGAGTGAATAACATCAACGAATATTTCAATTTGAAATCACAAAACGAAGAATTGGCTATGGAAAATGCCCGTTTAAAATCGTTGTTGTTCAACCAAAAAGACACCACCAAACTACCGGAGATTGATTCCATTAAAGGCGTTAAAAAAACGGATATCATTGTATCAAAAGTCATCCACAACTCTTACAGTGTCTTCGAAAATTATCTGACCATTAACAACGGTTCCGCTTCGGGTATCAAACGCAATATGGGCGTAATCAACAGCGCAGGAATTGTGGGCATAGTTGATAAAACCTCTAAAAATTACGCTACTATCATCAGCATACTGAATGTTAAATCGCAAATCAACGCCAAAATCAAAAAGTCAAATCACTTTGGCTCATTGGTTTGGAACGGGAAAAGCACAGGTTTTGTGCAATTGATTGACGTACCAAGGTTGGCCGGCGTGCGAAAAGGCGATACTATAGTTACCGGTGGACAATCTATTATTTTCCCGGAAAACATAGGCATTGGTACCATTGACAAAGTATATATTGAAGAAGATACCAATTTTTATGTAATTCAAGTTAAGCTATTTAACGACATGACAAATCTCGGTCATGTTTACATCATTAAAAATAAGGATGCCGAAGAAATAACCAATTTAGAAAAACAAACCAAAAAAGATGAATAGTGCTTTACTTGGAAATATTGCCCGCTTCATCTTGTTGCTTTTTGCGCAAGTTTTGATTTTTAACCGCATTGATTTGTTCGGATTCATTAATCCGTTTCCGTATATTCTTTTCGTTATCCTTTTCCCGGTAAACGGAAACAAAACCGGACTCTTAGCCGCCAGTTTCTTCTTGGGTTTATTGATGGATATGTTTTGCAATTCGGGTGGCGTTCATGCTGCAGCATGTATAACTTTGGCCTATTTCAGACCGGCGATTTTTAAATTCTCTTTTGGATTGAGCTATGAATACCAAACGGTAAAACTCAACGATGTTATTACACCGGAACGCTTTTCATTTCTATTGATAGCCGTAGTGCTACACCATTCGATTATGTTTTTGCTGGAAGTTTTTAAATTGAGCTTCCTGTGGGAAATTTTATGGCGTACTTTTTTAAGTACTATCTTCACCCTTATCACTTGTATTATTATAATTTACATTATAAAGCCAAGTAAACGATGAGAAAAGTTTTATTGCCTACCATCATTTTTGTGGCTACCGCTTTATTGGTGCTGCGGTTATTTTATTTACAGGTTATTGACGACACCTTAAAACTAAAGTCAGATAATAACGCCATCAAGATTAAATACGAATATCCTGAAAGAGGTTACATTTACGATCGAAACGGTAAACTTTTAGTGGCTAACCAACCGTCTTACGATATTATGGTTATCCCAAAAGATGTGAAAGATATTGACACTATGGAGTTTTGTCAGCTACTGAACATCACCAAAGAAGATTTTCTGAAAAAAATTGCCAAAGCCAAAGTGTACAGTCCGAGACTGCCTTCGTTGTTTTTAGCGCAGTTGAACAAAAAAGAATACGCCGCTTTCCAAGAAGTACAACGCAATTTCAGTGGTTTTTACATTCAGAAACGTTCCCTTCGTGATTACCAAGTTTCTGTTGGAGCCAACATTTTCGGTTTCATCACTCAAGTGAATGAAAGCATCATCGAAAAAAATAAATACTATAAATCCGGTGATTTGATTGGCAAACAAGGTGTAGAAGAAAGTTATGAAGAAATCCTTCGAGGCATAAAAGGGGTAAAATACATCCAACGCGACAAATACAACCGCGAAATCGGCTCTTACAAAGAAGGTCGCTTTGATACAATTGCCGAACAAGGAAAAGACATTAATTTAACCATTGATGCAGTTTTACAACAATACGGAGAAGAATTGATGGTCAACAAACGCGGTGGTATAGTGGCCATCGAACCTAAAACCGGAGAAATACTGGCTTTAGTCACAGCACCGTCATACGATCCTTCTATTTTAGTGGGCAGACAACGTTCTAAAAATTACACGATGTTGTACCACGACTCTATTGCTAAACCTTTATACGATCGTGGATTATTGGCACAATACCCACCGGGCTCACCTTTTAAAATCTTAACCGGTTTAGTGGCTTTACAAGAAGGCGCTATCGATTTGAATACTTCTGTAGTATGTAACCACGGTTTTAGCTTTGCACCGGGCAGATTTATGAGATGTCACTGTCACGGTGGCGTGGTTCAATTGCATCGCGGTATTTACGAATCTTGTAATACTTTCTTTTCCACGTCTTATATGCGAACACTCGACAAGTTCGGCAATGCTTCTGTAGGCGTAGACGTTTGGAGTAAACACTTGAAAACTTTTGGTTTGGGCGAGTTTATGGGTTACGATTTACCAACCGGAAGAAGAGGAAACATACCGAATTCAAAGACTTATAAAAAGATTTATCCGGGTTGGCGTTGGAGCAGTAAAACCATAGTATCGAATGCCATCGGACAAGGAGAAGTATTGATGACGCCTATTCAATTGGCCAATATGATGGCTACTGTAGCCAATCGCGGTTACTATTACACACCGCATATCATCAAAAAAATCAAAGGCGAAGTCATCGATAAAAAATTCAGAACCAAACACGTAACTACCGTAAACAAAGAGCATTTTGAAACTATGGTCAGCGGTTTGTTCGATGTTTACAACTTTGGTACTGCCAGCGGTTTAAGAGTGGAAGGTATCGACATTTGCGGTAAAACCGGTACTGCGGAAAACTTTACCATCATAGACGGAAAAAGGGTACAGCTGAAAGACCACTCCATTTTTGTGGCATTCGCACCTAAAGACAATCCGAAAATTGCGATTGCTATTTTGGTAGAAAACGGAGGTTATGGGGCGACTATCGCCGGACCGATTGCCAGTTTGATGCTTGAAAAATACATTCGTGGTAAAATCACTCGCAAAGATTTAGAAACCCGTATTTTAGCCCGAGATTTACGACCGGAATACAATCGTTTTATCAAAAATCCGGTTAATGACACGTTAATTAATGTTACTAAAACCAATACGCTTTTAAAACCGGCAGCAAAAGACAGTAGTGCAGCCAACAAAAGCGCGGCCTCACAAGGATAAATTCAGTTTATGAGAAACCAAAGTGTTACCAATAATTTAGATTGGATTAGTGTGGTGATTTACCTGATATTGGTCATATTGGGGTGGCTGAATATTTATTCATCTTCCTTATCATCCATAGAAGGCGAAACTTCAATTTTTGATTTCAGTCAGATTTACGGAAAGCAGTTCTTGTTTATCTTATTTTCTATTCCTATCATCTTTATTGTTTTATCGGTAGATGCCAAGTTTTATGAAAAGTATTCCAGTATCATTTTTGCCGTATCCCTATTATCCTTGGTAGGCCTTTTTGCTTTTGGAAAAACCATAGCCGGTCAGCGATGCTGGTATGGTATAGGTAGTTTTACGCTTCAGCCTTCGGAATTTGCTAAAGCCGCAACATCGCTGGCATTGGCCAAATATTTAAGTGATGTTCAAGTCAATTTAAAAGACTTCAACCGTCAAGTACAAGCGTTACTAATCATAGCTTTGCCGGTATTACTCATCTTACCGCAACCCGATCCGGGAAGTGCCTTAATTTACAGTGCTTTCATCTTGGTATTGTATCGTGAAGGTTTACCTTCATGGTATTTGTGGACCGGATTTATTGCTATCCTTTTATTTATAATGGCCTTAATTTTGAAACCATTAGTAATTATCGGGATTGCACTCGCTATCATTGTATTCATCTATTACCGGAGCAGAATCATTAACAGAAATTGGATCTTAAGTGCTATTATTTTTGTTGGGATTTCGGGTTTTGTATTCTCGGTAGATTATGTTTTTGAAAATGTTTTCAAACAACATCACCGTGATCGTTTCAATATTTTATTGGGAAAAGAAGTGGATATGAAAGGTGTTGGATACAATACCAACCAATCGGAAATTGCCATTGGCTCAGGCGGCTGGTTCGGAAAAGGCTATTTGGAAGGTACACAAACCAAAGGTGGATTTGTACCTGAACAACATACCGATTACATTTTTACTACTGTAGGAGAAGAATGGGGATTTGTGGGCTCTTTATTTGTGATTGCCTTATTTGTGGTTCTGATTATCCGCGTTATTTATTTAGCCGAACGACAGAAGACAAAATTCAGTAGGGTTTATGGCTATTGTGTGGCTTCTATCCTTTTCATTCACTTCTTCGTAAATATCGCCATGGTTGTAGGTGTATTTCCAACCATTGGAGTACCGTTACCTTTCTTCTCTTATGGCGGTTCAGGTTTATGGGGTTTTACCATTTTGCTTTTTATTTTCTTAAAAATGGACGCCAATAAAGTTAACGAGTGGTAAAAGCGGAACAGTTTTTGTAAATTTGGGATTACACTAAAATAATCTCATCATGAACATTAAATTGCCCTTTACATTATTGGTTCTTCTGAGCGGTTTTTCTTTATCTGCACAAGTGTTAAAAGACTCGGTTTCAAAACCGGTAGACTCTGTTGCTTTAAAACAAATCGAACTCCAAAAACCAGCGAAAGAGATAACACTTTCCCCTGAAGCTGCCGCTGCTATAAAAAAGGCTGCAGAGCAAAAGCAAAAAGAAGCCGAAAAAATCAAAGCTGCAGCGGAGAAAGAAGCCAAAAAACTGGAAAAAGAACAACGTAAGTTAGAGAAAGAACAAAAACGTTTTGAGAAAGAACAAAAGCGAATAGCCTCAGCCGAAAAATCGCTGATTAAGTCCAAAGAAAAACTGGTTAAAGAGCGAAAACGACTTGAGAAAATGCAAGCCAAATTGGAGAAAAACAAACGAAAAGATAAAATTTCCGAAATTGATATTGAGAAAGAAAACATCAAAATCAGTAAACAACAAATCAAAATAAAAGAAATTCAGGAAGACATTGACAAAGCTGAAAAGAAAGTCAACAAACTCAGAAACTAAAAAAAAGCCACCAATATGGTGGCTTTTACTTTTGATATCAGATTTAAGATTTTATGACAACTTTCTCTTTCTTTAACTTATTAGAAAGCCCTTTGTTGTTTTCCATCTGTAAGTCATTTAATATATGAATGGCTTCTTCGATATAGATGTCTTTTGACAAACTCTCGTGCCATCTTTCTCGTTTCTCTTTCAAAACGTTGTCCTTAGCCATAGCTTCTAATTCATAAGGAAGCGAATTGAAGATAAACTCGTTTTTGTAATCGGCAATCGGTTTGTACTTTTTGTTTTTCTCTTCCAAAGCTTTTTGTTCGGCTTTAAACTTATCGATGTTCAAACTGTAAACATTTTCTTTGTTGCGTTCGTCCAACCATTTGGCGTTGTCATCAATCAATTGAAGCTGAGAATTCGCTTGCATACGAGCTTTACTCTTTTTAATAGCTAACTCAAAATTGTTTTGTTTGTCCCAAATATTGTAATTGGCCGGATCAATTTTATCCCAAGGCATGGCGTTGTCAATATCGCGTTCACCCATTTTTAAATAAGCATATTTGTCCGGAATGGCAATATCACTCTTCACCCCTTCTAACTGAGTTGAACCTCCGTTAATACGGTAGAATTTTTGCGTAGTAGTTTTTAAGGCTCCTAAATCGCCATAAGTACTGCCGCGAACAAATTGGTTCAAATCGATTACATTTTGAACGGTTCCTTTTCCGTAAGATTGTTTACTTCCGATAACCACACCGCGTTTGTAATCCTGAATAGCTGCCGCTAAAATCTCCGAAGCCGAGGCGGAAAACTCATTAATCATTACTACCAATGGTCCGTCCCATTGCACTTTTGCATCACGGTCGTATAGTACTTCTTTCTTACCGGCAGCCGATTTGATTTGAACAATCGGACCTTGTTCGATAAATAAGCCTGCGATATCCACTACGGTTTTCAAAGAACCACCACCATTATCTCTAACATCCATTACAATTCCTTGAACGCCTTCTTTTTTCAAACGCTCTACTTCTATGGCTACATCTTTTCCGGCATCACGGCTGTTTTGGTCTTCAAAGTCGATGTAAAATTTCGGCAAATAAATGATACCGTATTTGTAGCCGTCTTTTTCAACTACACTCGATTTTACGTAAGTTTCTTCAATTTCCACCTCATCTCTGATGATGGTAATTACTTTGATGGTACCGTCTTGCTTTTTCACGGTCAATCGAACTTCAGTTCCTTTAGGTCCTTTGATTTTTTTCACCACGTCGTCCAAACGCATGCCTACTACATCAACAGGTTCCGCATCACCTTGCGCTACTTTTAAAATGACATCTCCCGATTCTAATTGTTTGCCTCTCCAAGCCGGCCCGCCCGAAATTAATTCAGACACTTCCGTGAAATCATTTTTCTTTTGCAAACGAGCTCCGATTCCTTCTAATTTACCGCTCATACTTAGGTCGAAACGCTCTTTTTCGTTCGGCGCGAAGTATGAAGTATGCGGATCAAATCGGGAAGAAATGGCGTTAATATATATTGAGAACCAATCTTCACGATCTAAGTCTTTTATAAAACTAAAGTTATCATTCAAAGAACTCAAAGTAGATTCTCTCGATTCTTTTTCCATTTGCTCGAAAGATTTAGGGGTGTAATTTTTCCCGGCTTCGGCATCTTTCTTTTTGTCTTCCTCTAACTTTTGTTTCTCTACCAAAGTCGACAAAGCAGAAAGTTTCACTTGCAAACGCCATCTTTCTTTTAATTCTTTGGTCGATTTACAATACGGAAGTTTTTCATAATCGGCATTAAAAGTTTCGTCAGCATTGTAATCAAACGGATTGGCTAAGGCATCTTTGTAATAGCTTTTGCTTTCTTCCATACGTTGCATCAAACGAGAATAAGTCAGTTCGAAAAACGACAATTCTTTATTCAGAATTTGATCATCAATTTGTGTTTCGTATTTGGCAAACTCATCGATATCCGATTGTAAGAAGAAACGCTTCGATGGATCTAACGCATTCAAATAATCTTTGTAAACGCCTTTGGAAAAGTTATCATCAATTGCGGCCGGATTGTAATGCCCTTTTTCGATTACAAACGTCAGCAACTCTATTAACAACTTGTCTTTTTCGGGATCAGATTCTTTTTTGCTTGGAAACAAACTAAATCCCAACAACGCTATTGATAAGGTTAACACTACCAATAGTATTTTATAATTCTTTTTCATAAACTGCATTATAACATTCATTAATTTTCTTCTAAATTAAACAAAAAACCATGCCAAGAGTTTCGGTCCGGACTAATTTTTTGTTAAAAAACACTTTTCCTTCTTAAAACTTAGTCGATTGGTTCAAAGTTATAAAAAAATGTAGCGTTCTAAAGCCTTAAAATGGTTAATTTTGCCTTAGGTTGTTTGACGCCCAACCACACAAATTTGTTACAATAAACACCAAAAGATGATTCAGAAACCCACCATTTTAGTAACCAATGACGACGGGATTAATGCTCCCGGAATCAGGGCTTTGATAGCGGTAATGGCCGAAATTGGCGACGTAGTTGTAGTGGCACCCGACAGTCCGCAAAGCGCTATGGGTCACGCCATCACCATTAACAATACCTTATATTTGAATAAAGTTTCCGCTGAAAATGCCCTTGTTACAGAATATGCTTGTTCCGGCACTCCGGTAGATTGTGTCAAATTGGCGGTGAATGAAATCCTAAAAAAGAAACCTGATTTGTGTGTGTCAGGCGTGAATCACGGATCGAACTCGTCAATTAATGTGATTTATTCCGGAACGATGAGTGCCGCGGTAGAAGCCGGAATTGAAGGCATTCCTGCTATTGGCTTTTCGTTATTAGATTACAGTTGGAATGCCGATTTTGAAACCATCAAACCTTTTATCAAAAAAATAGCTTTAGAAGTTTTGTTTAAAAAATTACCGGAAGGCACGGTTTTGAATGTTAATTTTCCGAAGTTACAATACGAAGACATCAAAGGCATTAAAATTTGCCGTCAAGCGAAAGCCATTTGGATGGAGAAATTTGACAAACGACAAACACCTTACGGCAAAGACTATTATTGGTTAACGGGAGAATTTGTCAATCAGGACAAAGGGGAAGATACCGATGAATGGGCTTTGGCACATGGTTATATATCAGTTGTTCCGGTACAGTTTGATTTGACCGCACACCACGCCATACAACAGTTGAATACTTGGGATTTGTAGCATTAAGTGAAACTCTATTACAAAAACGTATGAAATATTATATCATAGCCGGCGAAGCTTCGGGTGACTTACACGGTTCCAATTTAATGAAAGCATTGTATCAGGAAGATGCAACGGCCGATATTCGTTTTTGGGGAGGCGATTTAATGCAAAACGTAGGCGGTACTTTGGTCAAACACTACCGCGATTTGGCTTTTATGGGATTTGCCGAAGTGGTGATGAACTTGAAAACCATCCTTAACAATATCAAATTTTGCAAAAGTGACATCGAGAAGTTCCAACCCGATGTGATTATTTTTATAGACTATCCCGGTTTTAATATGCGCATTGCCAAATGGGCGAAACAAAAAGGCATCAAAACCCATTACTACATTGCGCCGCAAATTTGGGCGTGGAAAGAAAACCGAATCAAAGCCGTTAAAAGAGATTTCGACAAGCTTTATGTAATTCTGCCGTTTGAAAAAGATTTTTTTGAAAAGAAACATCATTTTCCGGTAGATTTTGTAGGTCATCCGTTAATCGATGCCATTCACAGCAGAAAGCCAACCGACGAGACTGTTTTCCGGGAAGAAAACCAACTGGACGACAGACCAATTATTGCTTTACTCCCGGGCAGTCGCAAACAAGAAATTGCCAAAATGCTTAGTGTGATGCTGAGTGTAGTTGACGATTTTCCGGCTTACCAATTTGTAATTGCCGGAGCGCCGAGTCAGGAATACGCCTTTTATGAGACATTTTTATTGCATCAGAATGTGAAATTCATCTCGAATAAAACTTATGATTTGTTGAGTATTGCCAAAGCAGCTTTAGTGACTTCAGGAACAGCAACATTGGAAACCGCATTATTCAAAGTTCCAGAAGTAGTGTGTTATAAAGGCAGTTGGATTTCATACCAAATTGCCAAGCGAATTATCACATTAAAGTACATTTCGTTAGTGAATTTGATTATGGATGAAGCAGTGGTAACCGAATTAATTCAGGACCAATTTAACACTGCAAACCTAAAAAATGAATTGCAGAAAATTTTAGATGACAACCATAAAAAGACACTTTTAGCAAAATACGACGAACTAGAAAACAAACTTGGCGGTTTAGGCGCCAGTGCTAAAACTGCTAAATTTATTATAAATGATTTAAAGTAGTTTTGATTCCGAAATCGAATTTTTAACTTTGCCAAAAAGTTACAGTTATCAAAAAAACAGGTTACATATTTCTTCTTTCCTTGCTGTTTTTCGCATGTAAACCGGCGGCTACTATAGTAACTTCCAAAGAAGTTGCTGTAAAAAAAGGTTTGTATACGGAACCTAAACCCGTTGCTACTACAGAAACAAAAAGTGTAGAAAAGAAAAAGAAAAACACTAATCCCGCAGTAGCTTCAAAACCTGTTGTAGCGGAAACTAAAACCTCAAAAAAAGTCATTGTTGATACTCCAAATGAGTCAGACATACTTATAGACAATGAAAACACCAGTTATTTGGTTCGTCAGTTAATCAATAGTGCTTCTGAAAATTTAGGTGTCGGTTATCGTGGCGGCGGCACTACTAAAGACGGATTTGATTGTTCGGGGTTGATTTATTCTACCTTTAAAAAATTCGACATTACGTTACCTCGTTCTTCACACGAAATGGCCACTGTCGGCACCAAGATTGATTTGAAAAATGCTCAAAAAGGCGATTTGATTTTCTTTATCAACCGCGGACAAAGGCGCATCAATCATGTTGGTATGGTAGTAGAAGTAACCGAGGAAGAAGTTAAGTTTATACACTCCTCTACCCAAAGCGGCGTGATTATTTCATCCACTAAAGAACCTTATTACAACAGAACATTCGTACAAATAAATAGAATTTTGTAGTATTTTTATTGTAATAAAAAGATTTATTATGTAATTTAGTTACATGAAAATCTTACAATTTCCGTTAAACCGTATTTGTGCATTTTTTGTTTTGGGATTGCTTTTGTATCAAAAAGGCTTACAACCTAATGCTTTAGCTATTGCTACAACGCTTTTAATTGGCTTAGGACTATTGGTGTTTTTTCATGGCTTTCCAAAAAGATTCAGAGCAATCAATGGTTTTGGTTGGGCAGTATGTTTGAGCGCTATTACTATCGGGTTATCGACAGCTGCCTTACATCAGGACACAAACAATGCTAAACATTATCTCAAACAAACCGAAGATCAAGCAGCATATATCTTTAAACTGAACATTAAAGAAAAATTAAAAAACACAACAAAAAACGAGAGGTATATTGCCGTTTTAGAACAGATTAACAACCGCAAAAGTAAAGGCAAGATCATACTCAACCTGAAACATCCCATTGAAAACAAGGTCTTGCCCATTGGAAGTCATTTGATTGTAAGTGGCCATCTTTACAAAAACAAACAACCTTTCAATCCAAATCAATTTGACTACTGTAAGTATTTGGAAAACCAACAGATTTATGCTCAAATCTACGGATCTTGGTCTACCTTGAAAATACTTGAAAATGATAGATCGCTATGGTCGAAATTCTCCAATTTCAGGACAGCTATTATTGATAACTTAAGGCGTTCCGATTTCAATTCTAAAGAATTAGCTGTGATGACAGCTTTGCTGTTAGGGCAACAACAAGACATTGATCCGGAAACTTTAAAAGATTACCAGCTCGCCGGTGCTGTACACATCCTATCGGTTTCTGGGTTACATGTGGGATTCATAATGATTTTTATAGGGTTCATCTTAAAACCTATTCCCAATACCCGAAGCAATGGGTATTTGAAACTACTACTGATTATTTTGGCGCTGTGGAGTTACGGTATTTTAGCCGGATTATCGCCCTCTGTTGTACGTTCGGTAACAATGTTTTCATTTGTAGCGATTGGCCAACATTGGCGTCGAAATGTCAATATATATCACTCCCTTTTGGTTTCTATCATGTTGATTTTACTTTGGAAACCTTCCTTTTTATTTGACGTAGGATTTCAGTTAAGCTATCTGGCCTTATTTTTCATTCTATGGTTACAACCATTATTAACCGATTTTTGGCATCCCAAGAACAAAATAATCGGATACTTTTGGGACATACTAACCGTTTCCTTTGCGGCTCAGTTGGGTACTTTACCGTTGAGTATTTATTATTTCCATCAATTTCCGGGCTTATTTTTTATAACCAATATTATAGTGCTCCCGGTGCTGAGTATTGTTATGGTGGTCGGTTTATTGGCCGTAATTGTTGCTTGTTTTGGTGCAGTACCTCAGTTCATCATTATTCCATTGGAAATGATGATAAATTGGCAAAACAAATGCATTGAATGGGTAGCCAACATGGATGCTTTTGTTTTTAAAAATATTGGCTTTACTACAGAAATGCTTTGGATAGCCTATATACTAATAAGTTGTTTTGTGCTTTGGCTTTACAAACCAATATACCTCAGAACAGTAGCTGCCATGATTAGCGTAGTCATATTGCAAGTTGTTGCAATACACAATAAATTCAAGACCGAAAATGCTCAGGAATTGATTGTATATCATCTCAAGAAAACCTCTATGATTAGCGAGAGAAAAAACAACAATGTAACGGTTTACGGCAATGACAGCATCCAAAACAACATTGCCAACAACCCAACACTACAATCGTATTTAACAGCCAATTTCGCAAAGCTGACACAAAGACAAAACTTAAAAAACCTGTACTACTTTAAGTCCAAAAAAATCCTCTTAATTGATAGCAACGCCATTGCTCCTCCAAAAATACATCCCGATATTGTTGTCATGATAAATTCGCCTAAATTAAATTTGGAAAGATACCTTTCAACCTGTAAACCAAAACAAATTGTGGCCGATGGTTCTAACTATAAAAGTTACATTAGGTTGTGGCGCACTACCTGCCATAAAGCAAAAATCCCTTTTCATTACACCAATGAAAAGGGATTTTATAAGATTTAATTCGGCATCGTATTACGACTTTTTATTTGCTATAATTTTATTGGCCCCATCTAACCAAACACTTGGTCCCCCGGCTACATATCCCGTACTTCCTATTTGCTCTAAGTTAATTTTTCCGTCTTTCTTGGTAGCGTTAACAAACCAAACGGTAGGATAACCACGTACTCCTAAAGCTTGTTGCAATTCCATGTTTTGCTTAACCAATTCCGCACTTTGTTGTGCTCTTCTTGGAAAGTCCAATTCCACCAAAACCACATTGTCTTTGGCCCATTTGGCAAATTCAGGTGTTTTTAACACCTCTTTCTGTAAACGGATACACCAACCACACCAGTCACTTCCGGTGAAAAATAATAATAAAGGCTTTTTAGTTTTTTTAGAAATCTCTACCGCTTTATTCATGTCGGTTTGCCAAGTTAATTCTTGAGCATTTATCGTTAATGATCCTAAAATCAAGAATAACGTAAGGATAAGTTTTTTCATTTTTTACTATTTTTAATTACAAATATAAACAAAAACAATACCAAGTATTGTCGGCTACTTTACATCCTGCATCAATTTTTTAACCAAGGGTGAAATCACAATTAGAACAATTCCTGCAACTAAAGCATAAATTGCTAACTGAAGATAACCATCGGCATAAGTATTTAATTTTTCCAAATTAGAGGCGTTTTCTGAAGCTTCTGCAATATTAGCTCCAAGTAATCCGGCAAAATATTGACCGTAAGCACTCGCCAAAAACCACATCCCCATAATTACAGCTTGCGTCTTTTGAGGCGACAATTTGGTCATGGCACTCATTCCGATAGGAGACAAACAAAGCTCTCCAAAAGTGATGATAAACCAACCGAAAGTAAAAATACCCAAAGACGTTCTTCCACCCGCATCAGCAAAAAATTTCGTGTAGTAGAATATCCAAAACCCTGCCGCTAAAAAAAGGAATGCCAATCCAAATTTTATAACAGTATTAGGCTCTATTTTCCTTTTAGCCATCCACAACCACACCAAACCAACCAATGCCGCAAACCCTATAACAAAAAAAGAATTAGCAGAGTTATTTACACCATTAGGACTTAACTCTAATCCCAAAATCTTGTTGTTTAAATTATTGGCAGCATACAAACTTAAAGAGCCTCCGCTTTGTTCAAAAAATGCCCAAAAGAAGATAGAGAAAATAATAAAGACTAAAGCCGCTAATAACTTTTTATTTTCAACCAAAGAGAAATTTTTCATTTCATAAAACAAGTACAAAATAGAAGCCGGACCAATGAACATCATGAAGTAATCCGTATAAACGGTATTCGCCACCATAATGATAATAACCGGAACTATTGCTAATGAGCCAACAAAAGTTAATATTTCATACAACTTTCTTTTAGAGTCTTCCAAAGTTGTTAATGGAGATAACCCAATGTTTCCAAGACTCTTTTGCGTTTGTGTAAATGTCAACAAACTGATAATCATCACAACAGCTGCAAATCCGAATCCTACATTCCAACGCAAGGCCTCAGGAACCAGAGACTTCCAAAGAGACCCTTCAGCAACTGCAATACATAAATAGCCACCAATTAAAGCACCAAGATTTACACCCATATAAAAGAATGAAAACCCTGCATCTCTTCTGGGATCACCATCTTTGTATAACTGTCCCACCATTGAAGAAATATTAGGCTTGAAAAAACCGGTACCTACTATAGTAAACCCTAACCCGATAAAAAAGAAGTTTTTAGGATCTACCGCTAATATGATACTCCCAATTATCATTAAAATACCACCCCAAAACAGCGATTTTCTCAAACCTAAAATTTTATCAGCAAAAAGTCCTCCGATAAAAGTAAATGCATAAACCCAAGCTTGCGTTGCGCCATACTGCAAATTGGCCACCTTTTCATTCATGGCCAGATGCTGTACCATAAAAACAACCAACATCCCACGCATACCGTAGAAACAAAAACGCTCCCACATTTCACTAAAAAACAAGTACCAAAGTTGTTTTGGGTATTTTCCTTTAAAATTTTGAATTTCTGCTATTGTTGTCATCTTAATTTATTCCTTTTTCTTTCATTACTTTATTCAATTGTTTCAGCAAAGCAAACATCAATAAGGTGGCAAACATCAGCAAGATAAAGTTTACCCAAAAGAAATTGGCTTTGTTGTCGTAAGTATCCCATAAACTGGCCAAAACACCCGACATTTTATTCCCGATGGAAGTTGATAAAAACCAACCTCCCATCATTAAAGAAGTGATGTTTTTAGGAGAAAGCTTGGATACCACGGACAATCCCATCGGACTTAAGAATAATTCTCCGATAGTAATCACACCATAATTGGCTACCAACCACCAAACGGAAACTTTTTCAGCACCGTTATTTCCTATTTGAACCGCTGCTACCATTACCAAAACTGACAAAGCGGAAATCAACAATCCAAAGGCAATTTTTGTTGGGGTGCTCGGTTCTTTTTTTCTGCTTCTTAAATAAGTAAAAAAGGCCACCACCAAAGGTGTTAAAATAATCACCCAACCAGGGTTAATAGACTGACTTAAATTGGCCGACCAAGTATAAACTTTACTGTCTTCTTGTGGCAATTTATCTTGATGTACATTTCTGAAATACAAAGGATAATCAACGGTTTTGACCACTTCACCGTCTTTTTTCTGAATGCGAAAAGCTTCATCGTATAAGGCAACAGAATCTTTTTTGTAAGTCAGCGTATCTACTAAGACTAGTTTAGACCCTATTTGCTGAGCGGTGCCTGTTAATTCTCTGTCGGTATACTTATCGCCCCAGTTATTCAATGCAGAGCCATTGAGTTTGAAAACAGCCCAAAATAAAATCACTACTCCAAATATGGCCAATAGGGCTCCAATTGGTCTTTTGTCTTCTGTTTTGGCTTTAAAATACAAGCTTCCGTAAAAGAAAATTACCGGAAGGCAAGCAAAAATAAAGGCGTCAGTACTATCGGAACCGAAGATCGCACAATCCGGATTGGCCTCTGATTGCACACCTTTAATCAACCATCCAATGACCCCAAAAATCACTGAAGGCAATAAAATGAATAAAACAATTTTATAAAATGGCATATCGCCCGGCTGCACCCCTTTCTTCTCGGTTTTATCACCATAATGCTTGGTTCCCATTAAAAAAACCACCACTCCGATAAACATCCCAACTCCGGCCGCCATAAAGGCATATTTCCAACCAAATAGAATTTTAAAGGCAGCACCAAAAAAGTTACAAATAAAGGCCCCAACGTTGATACCCATATAAAAAATATTATAGCCCTCGTCTTTCTTGTCTTTGTACTCTTCGTCATTATAGAAATTCCCCAATAAAGTGGAAATATTTGGCTTAAAGAAACCGTTCCCTAAAATAACCAGAGTCATGGCTAAGTACAACATTTTAATATCGTGTATGCCCATCATCATGTAACCGACACCCATCATTAATCCGCCGATGACTATGGATTTTTTATACCCAAAATAACGGTCGGCAATTAACCCCCCAATAAAGGGTGTTAAGAACACCAAAGCAATAAAAGTCCCGTACAAATCGGAGGCTTCTTTCTCGGTCATGGCAAATCCGGCTTCGACATCTTTAAGATATAAGGTAAAAATACCAATCATTAAATAGTACCCGAATCGCTCCCACATTTCGGATAAAAACAAATAAGGCAGTGCTTTAGGATGACTTTTCCACATAATTTTTTTGATTTAAAAAAACAAACCTACAAGGGTTACTTGTAGGTTTGAAAGATATAAAAATATTTTAATATGTGATGACTAGGTAATCCCGTTCATCATTTTCTTCAATCTTGGTGACAACAAAGCTAAAATGATAGCCGCAATACCACAAAGCACGACAAAAACCATAAAAAATTCATACAAGTTGTGGATTTCAAATCCGGCAAAAGAAGTATTTTCTAAAGGCAATTGTTCTTTTTCAAATAAAGCTACTTGCTCAGGAGTTAAAGTAATTTTTTTGTCCAAAACGTCTTGCAAGTTGATTCCTAATTTTTCTGCTTTTGCAAATTTATCTCCGGTTGCAGGAATAATAGCTCCCAAAGAACCCGCTAAAGCATAACCGGCTGCATTAGAAATAAAGAACACACCATACAACAAAGAAGCAAATCTTTTAGGCGCTAATTTACCCACCAATGACAATCCTATCGGCGACAAACAAAGCTCACCTAAAGTCTGGATAAAATACAACAACATCAACCATTTTATGGCCAATAAACCAGAGTTTCCTAAATCTTTTACATTATGAGCGATAATGAAATAACTCAAAGCTATCAAAGCCAAACCTATGGCTTGTTTTAAAGGGGAAACCGGTTCTTTACCTTTGGCTCTCAATTTATCCCACAACAAACTAAAAGGCAAAGCCATCATTACTACAAAGATTCCGTTGAAAATTTGCACCATAGAAGGCGGCATATTCCAACCGAAAATATTTCTGTCGGTTTGGTTGTCGGCAATAAACGTTAAGGAAGAACCTGCTTGTTCAAAAGCTGCCCAGAAGAAAATGATAAAGAAAGAAACAATATAGATTACCCAAATTCTTTGTCTTTCCACTTTAGTCTCAGCCGAACTCATAATTAAGTAAGCTAAAGCAATACCGGCAGAATAGATAAACGGATAAATAATCCCTTTAATCAATTGACCCATTTCTACCGAAGAAAAGCCAAACTCTCCCACCAAGATATATCTGAAAACAAAAAACAATGCAGCGAATAATACAAAAGCAATTCCTATTGCTTTACCACTGAATTGCGCTGTTTGTGTTTCTCCTTCTTCATAATCATCAGCGGCATTATTTTTAGGCAATCCTCCGATTGGTCTGCCTTCCGGAGTAACTACATATTTGTTTTTCAACAAAAAGAAAGTCACCGTTCCGATTATCATGGCTATGGAAGCGGCCAAGAAACCCCATTTAAAAGCAAAAATATCGCGAACTCCGGTATCGGCATCTTTAACATCTCCAACCCATGGACAGATAAACTGACCCAAGAAGGCTCCGATATTAATCCCCATATAGAAAATGGTAAATGCCGAATCCAATTTGTTTTTTTCTTGTTTGGGATATAAACTACCCACCATTGAAGAAATATTTGGTTTAAAAAAACCATTTCCAAAGATGATAATAAACAAGGCTATCCACATAAACAATTTAGCACTACCTATACTGGAATCAAAGGTTGAAGCACTGATAAACAACAAAAACTGCCCAATGGCCATTAAAGTTCCACCCAACATAATGCTGTATCGGTTGCCTATGTATTTGTCTGATATGAATCCTCCCAAAAGTGGTGTTAAATAACAAAGTGCTAAAAATCCACCGTAAATAATGGCTGCATCTGCCTCTTTAATCAATAATGAATTCACCATGAATAAGGTCAGAATCGCTCGCATTCCGTAGAAGTTGAATCGTTCCCACATCTCGGTCCCGAATAGCACCCAAAGCCCTTTTGGATGTCCTGTTTTTACTGTAGTTTCACTCATAAAATTGGTTTTAGTTTATTAGGTTGATTATAAATTTTCTTTGATAAAATTAGTCATTTTGTTGTACAATTGGATTCGGGTTTTGCCACCGTAAATTCCGTGGTTTTTATCCGGATAAATCGCCCAATCGAATTGCTTATTGGCTTGCACCAAAGCTTCCACCATTTGCATGGTGTTTTGCACATGTACGTTGTCATCGGCAGTTCCGTGGATCAAAAGGAATTTGCCTTTCAATTTATTCACATGATTGATAGGCGAATTATCATCGTATCCACTGGCATTTTCTTGAGGCGTTTGCATGTATCTTTCGGTGTAAATACTATCGTAAAAACGCCAATTTGTTACCGGAGCTACAGCAATAGCCATTTTGAATATATCAGCGCCTTTGAACAAACAATTACTACTCATAAATCCGCCGTAAGACCAGCCAAAGATACCGATTCTGGTTTTATCAACATAAGTATAATTCCCCATGACTTTAGCAGCATCGATTTGATCTTCCACTTCGTATTTTCCTAACTCTTTTTGAGTGCATTTTTTAAACTCGGCACCTTTAAATCCGGTTCCTCTTCCGTCCACACAAGCCACGATATATCCTTGTTGCGACAACATCATGAACCAGTAATCGTTGGCATTCAACCATTGATTGGCCACTTGTTGCGAACCCGGTCCTGAATATTGGAACATGAAAACCGGATACTTTTTAGACGCATCAAAGTCTTTTGGCTTGATCATCCAAGCATTTAGTTTGTGTCCCTTTTCAGTGGTTAACTCAAAGAACTCCTTAGTAGGTAAATCGTATTTCTTAACTTTTTCAGCCAAAGCTTTATTGTCGATAATAGTTTGAATTACTTTTCCGTCTTTAGCGTTGTTCAAAGTGTGAATGGTAGGTTGGCTAACGCTGGAATACGAATTGATAAAATATTGGAAATTCGGACTAAAAGTAGCATTATTGGTTCCGACTTGACTGGACAACTTCACTTTGTTTTTGCCGTCTAATCCGATTCTGTACACATCACGAACAATAGAACCGTTTTCCACCGATTGATAGAATACGGTTTTTGTTTTTTCGTCAAAACCATAGTAAGCGGTAACTTCCCACGGTCCTTTGGTAATTTGATTTTTCAGTTTCCCGGTTTTGTCATACAAATAAATATGGTTGTAACCGTCTTTTTCGGAAGTCCAAATAAAACTATTGTCTTTCAAAAAAGTCAAGTTATCGGTTACATCAACATAAGCTTTGTCTTTCTCGTTCAAAACCACTTTAGCAGTAGCTGTACTGCCATCGACAAACAACAAATCCAAATGGTCTTGATGACGGTTTAACACTTGCGCAGAAAGCACATTGGCGTCGTTGGTCCATTTCATTCTAGCAATGTAAAAGTCTTTGTAATTACCTAAATTAGTGGTTTTAGTGGTATTGGCAGCCACATCGTAAATATGCAAAGAAACCAAAGCGTTTTTCTCTCCGGCTTTAGGATACTTGAAAGTTTCTACCGTTGGATACAAGTCTTTTTTGAAAATATTCATCGAAAACTCAGGCACTTCGGTTTCATCAAAACGGATGTAAGCTAACTTTTTGCTGTCGGCACTCCAATCATAAGCTCTTACAAAGGCAAACTCTTCTTCGTAAACCCAATCGGTAATCCCATTAATGATGCTGTTTTTCTTGCCGTCGGTAGTCACTTGCGTGGTTTTTCCTGAGGCGATGTCAAAAATGTATAAGTTGTTCGCTTTGGCAAAACCGATTTTAGTTCCGTCAGGCGAAAAGGTTGGTTCCTGAACTTGCTCTAATACCTTAGTTAATTTTTGAGTACTTAGGTTATACAAAAAATAATCCGCAGTGAACGAGTGACGGAAAATTGGATTGGTATTATTGGCCAAAAGCAACTGCTTTTCGTCGGCACTAAAAACAAAACTATCGATACCGTTGGCCAATTCAGGGAACTTTTTGGTATCGATAATCGTTGCCACTTTTTGAAGTGTTGCAAAATCGTGTAAATCAATTTGCATACTGCGACTACTTCTGTCAAAGTTTAAAACCGCATATTGGTTGGTGTTTTTCATGGCGAAAAGTTCCTCCATGTTTTCGGCTCTGAAGGCGCCACCGTAAATTTCTTCTACGCTAATTTTTTGTTGTGCCACTGTAACCCAAGCGGATAACAGCAAAAGAACGAGTATTGATTTCGATTTCATTGTAATGATGAATGGTTAAAGACGTCAATTTTAGTGAAAATTTTACAATTGACCTCTTATTTTTATGTTAAATGCAATTCAGAAAGGATTTTGCAACAACTAACTGACAGAAAAACAAAAAACCCTGATAATTTCTTATCAGGGTTTTGAAAGTGGTACCTCCAGGAATCGAACCAGGGACACATGGATTTTCAGTCCATTGCTCTACCAACTGAGCTAAGGTACCTTTCGTTGTTGCGGGTGCAAATATAGAACGATTTTTAATTTATCCAAAACAAATAATAAAAAAAAACTATTCTTACCTTAGCCTGATAAAATACACCGCCATGCTTTTAGCCGTTGATGTTGGAAACACCTTAATTAAAAGTGCTGTCTTTGAACACGATACTCTTTTAGAGTTGTTCTACTTAGAGTACGAAGACGTGCCTGAAAAAATAAATTTTATTTTATGCCAACATCCAAAAATTGAGGTTTTGGTAGTTTCTTCTGTAGGCAAATTGGATGGAAAGATTTTTAACTCCTTCAAAAATAAGGTGAAAGTTTATGAAGTTTCAAGACAAGACAAGTTCCCGTTTCAAAATTTATACAGCACTCCGAAAACTCTGGGTTTAGACCGAATGATCTTGGCTTCGGGTGCAACATTACAATATCCTGATCAAAACAGATTGGTAATCGATGCCGGGACTTGTATTACATACGACTTTATTAACGACCAAAACCAATATCTGGGAGGTGCCATTTCGCCCGGAATCAGATTGCGATATGAATCGCTTCATCAATACACGGCTAAATTGCCTTTACTAACTAAAAAACATCCGGAAAACACCATAGGGAATTCAACAAATGAATCCATACATTCAGGTGTAGTGAACGGCATTCTCCATGAAATTGATGGTTTTATAGAGGCCTATCAATCTCAATACGCTAAATTTATCATAATTTTAACTGGTGGTGATGCAGATTTTTTGGCTAAACAATTAAAAAATACCATATTTGCCAATTCAAATTTTCTCTTGGAAAGTTTGAACCAAACATTTCAATACAATCAAAAATGATTAAAAAAATTGTAGTAAGCCTCAGCTTGCTTTTTTCATTGACATCTTTAGCTCAAGAAGGAACCTCTTCACCTTATTCATTTTACGGCATAGGCGATATTAAATTCAAAGGCGCTGTAGATACTCGTTCAATGGGGAGCTTAACCGTTTTTCCGGACAGTATTCACTTAAATATTCAAAACCCGGCACATTTGGCAAGTTTAAAACTGACTTCTTTTGCGGTTGGCGGCACATATGCAAACACTAAATTCCAATCGGAAACATCAGACGGCAAAGCCAGAAGAACCTCATTGGATTATTTGGCTATCGGCATTCCTGTTGGAAAACTCGGTATAGGATTCGGACTCATTCCGTATTCATCTGTTGGCTACAAAATTCAGAGTATAACCGAAGGCGATAACCCGACATTTTCCAGATACAGTGGCGTTGGTGGTGTGAATAAAGTTTTTGCCGGCTTTGGCTACAAACTAACCAAACAAATCAACTTTGGAGCAAACTTTCAATACAATTTCGGAACCATCGAAACAACAAATTTGAGATACTTAGCAAGTGTTCAATACGGTACTCGTGAAAATAATTATTCAGATTTGCAAGGATTTAATTTGGATTTAGGATTGACCTATCAAGCTAAGTTAAATGAAAAACTATCTCTCTTCAGTAGTATATCTTACAGTCCTGAATCCAAGCTCAAATTGGACAACTCCAGGAGCATTGATTTGATTCAATTTTTGAGTACCGGAGCCACAAGTACTGTCCAAACTGAAGAAGTTGCTGTGGCAAACACCGAAATCAAGATCCCGTCCAAATGGTCGTTTGGAACCGGTGTTGGCGAATTGAAAAAATGGATGTTGGGCGGCGAAATCACATTAATCAATAACAGCGTAATGAGTAACCGTTTCACCGATATTGACGATGCTGTTTTTGAAAACTCTACACGTTATGCCATGGGAGGTTATTTTATACCTAACTACAATTCCTATTCAGGCTATTTCAAAAGAATTGTTTACAGAGCAGGCTTGAGATATGAAAACACCGGTTTGGTTTTACAAGACAAATCAATCACCGATGCCGCCATGAATATTGGTTTCGGACTTCCTTTAAGCGGTACTTTTTCTAAAATTAACATTAATTTTGAGTACGGTAAAAGAGGCACAAAGTATTACAACTTAGTCGAAGAAAATTATTTTAACATAAGTATAGGACTCGCCTTGAGTGACAAATGGTTTGTAAAACGTAAATTTGACTAAAAATCAATGTTATGAAAGCACTACTCTTCACCCTAACCTTATTGGCTTTTACCTCTGGCCATTCGCAAAAGTATGATTGTGCTTCAAAAACGAAAGAATACCAAGAGTTTTTAAAAACCAAAGACTTCAACGGTTCTTTTGAAATTTGGTCTGAAGTCAGCAAAAAGTGTCCCAAAGAAAGTGAAACCATTTACAGTGATGGTTTGGAAATTTTACAATACAAAATTGACAACGCTGCCAATGCCGAAGATAAAGAAAAATTAGTCAGAAGCGTTTTGAGCCTTTACGATCAATTTTACAAATACTTTCCAAAAGCAGTTCCTGATTACGAAGCAAAGAAAGCCATGGCGCTTTACAACAACCACATAGAAGCTGAAACCGAAATTTTAGCCCTTTTGGAGAGTGGATTTTCTAATGCTTCTACCGAAGTTAAAGATGCTAACACCATTTTTACTTACTTCCGTTTGTGCTATGAAAAATTCAAGGCAGGTGACACCAAATACACTGCTGATGCAACATTAGACCGATACGCTTTGGTAAGTGCTTTACTGAAAAATCTACAACTTTCAACTACGGGCAACAATACTGATTACAAGACAGCGCAACGCGGCATAGACGCCATGACCAAAGACTTGGCTACTTGTGACAACCTTGAAGCTTACTTTAATAAAAATTTTAGCGCTAACAACAACAATGTGGCCTGGCTGAGTGTTGCTTTAACCAACATGTCCGCTAAATGCGGTGCTAAACCGGTGTTTTCCAAAATGGCGGAACAATTATTCTCGCTACAGGTTTCTTCTCAATCAGCCTATTTTATGGCCATAGCCACATTAAACCAAAAGAAATTTAAAGAATCAATACAGTATTATAACCAAGCCGCCGAATTGGAAACCAATAGCGTAAAAAAAGCCGAAATTTACTATGCATTAGGCACAGGTTTGTTGGCCAATGATATGCCGAAATCAAAAGAAGCTTTAAACAAAGCCTTGCAAGCTGACCCAAGCATGGGAAGGGCTTATTTGTTTTTGGCCCAACTTTATGCTAACAGCGCCAACACTTGCGGTAAAACAGATTTTGAGAAGAAAGCTGTTTACACATTAGCGGCACAAACCGCAAGAAAAGCGGCTGCCAGTGAACCCATGCTAAAAGCTGCAGTCGACAAAATGACCGCAGAATTAGAAGCAAAAGGTTTAACCACTTCCATTGTAAAGAGTGAAAAAATGTCGGGTAAACCCATCTCTATCGGTTGTTGGATTAACGAAACCATTACCTTTCCCGCCAAATAATGAATTATTTATCCAAAAATAGTATTCCGTTTTGGGCGGTCCTTTTATGTCTTAGCATTGCCTCTTGTGAGAGTAATTTTAAGGAAGTTCAAAAAATGGGTGTATCCGAATTTACGCCCAGCGGTGATGCAGATTCTATCAATTTAAAATATACCGACTCGGGCAGAATAACCGCCAATTTAATCAGTCCGAAAATGCTCGATTACGCCACCGTTGAATATCCTTTTACGGAATTCCCTAACGGCATGCATCTGACTTTGTTTGACAAAAACGGCAAACAAACCTATATCGATGCCAAATACGCCATTTCACACAAAACCACTAATATTATTGACTTGCAAGGCGATGTAAAAATTTCCAACCAAAACGGGGAACTTTTAGAAACCGAACAATTGTATTACGACCAAAAAAACGAATGGTTTTTTACCGAAAAAAAGTTTAAATTTACTTCACCAAAAGGTGTTTCTTATGGCGAAGGAATCGACTTTAGCAAAGACTTTAAAAAAGTAAACTCACAAAAAATATCCGGACAAGTCCAATCAGAATAACTATGAACTATCTAAAATTTACCCAATACGCTTACCTAATCGCGGCCGGTTTATTTGCTTTTGAAGCTTTTACCCAATACCAAGCCGGAGACACCAACAAAGCCATCATCATGGGTGTTTTTACCTTTGTAGGCATTTTTATGTTTTTCTTCCGCAGAAACTACGCTAAAAAATTTGCTGAGCGCAACAAAAAACCATAGCCCATGGAGGTCGGAATCATCATAAGCTGCTTGATCCTGTCCGCCTTTTTTTCCGGTATGGAAATCGCTTTTGTTTCCGCCAACAAAATTTACCTGGAAATCGAGAAAAAGCAAGACGACTTCATTTCGAAAATCCTTACCAAGCTCACTGAAAAACCTTCTAAATTTATAGCTGCCATGCTGATAGGCAATAACATTGCCTTAGTAGTTTACGGGTTTTTTACAGGCGATTTATTGATGATTTGGTTTAAAAACTTAGGTCTGAACCTTACGGATTTGTCCAATTTATTATTACAAACATTACTCTCAACAGTGATTGTTTTGATGACCTCAGAATTCTTGCCGAAAGTTTTCTTTCAAATTTACGCCAACAGTTTTTTAAAGTTTTTTGCCGTTCCGGCTTATTTTTTCTATTGGTTGTTTTACTACATTTCCTCTTTTATCATTTGGATTTCCGACCACTTGCTTAGGCTCTTTTTCAAAACAGACGGCGACCAAATTACGCTCTCATTCAGCAAAGTGGAATTGGGGAATTACATCTCGGAACAAATGAATGCAGTTCAAGATCCTGAAACAGTTGATTCGGAAATTCAAATTTTTCAAAATGCCTTGGAATTTTCCGGCGTGAAAACCCGAGACATTATGACGCCTCGCACCGAATTAGTAGCGGTAGACTTGTACAGTTCGGTAGCCGATTTACGTCAGCTGTTTATAGAAACCGGTTATTCTAAAATTCTGGTTTATCTGAATACTTTGGACGACATTGTAGGCTATGTTCATTCTTTCGAACTATTCAAAAAACCAAGAACCATCAAATCAATAATGATTCCGGTTGAGTTTGTGCCTGAAACCATCTTTATCAAAGATGTCATGAACTTACTCACTAAAAAACGAAAAAGTGTGGCCGTTGTTTTAGACGAATACGGTGGAACCTCAGGAATCATCACTATAGAAGATATTGTGGAAGAACTTTTTGGAGAGATTGAAGACGAGCACGATTCCGATGAAGCATTAACCGAAGAACAATTTAACCAAAATACTTATCTTTTCTCTACCAGACTTGATGTTGCCTATCTGAACGAAACTTACAAATTGAATATCCCCGAAAGCGATTCATATGGCACACTGGGTGGATTTATCGTAGATTTCTCTAAAGAAATACCACAAAAAGGAGAACAAATCACCATTGAAAATTTCCAATTTACCATCGAGGAAGCCACAAACAAGAAAATCGAATTGGTAAAATTGACAGTATTGGATTGATTTCTGTAAAAAAAATAAAAAATAGATGAAATTATAACTTGGTGATTGTTATTATTTCATAGATAATTGTATTTTCGCAAACTGAAATAAAATAAACAAGAATAAAAATGGCAGTTTTATCAAAAATTAGAAATCGCTCAGGATTACTTTTATTGGCAATTGGATTTGCGCTATTCGCATTTATTATAGGTGAAGCTATTCAAAGCGGCGGATTTAACAGACAACCAAGAGAAGTTGGTAGCGTTAATGGAAAGGATATTGCTTATGAAGAATTCAGACTCAAAGTAGCTGAACTTGAGAAAAATAATCAAGGCGGTCAACCTATGAGCGCTATTCAAGCTTCTAACCAAATTTGGAATCAAGAAGTAAGTATTGCTTTAATTGCTGCAGAATTTGAAAAATTAGGTTTACGTGTGGGTAAAAAACACATTGTAGAAGTTTTCAAAGCAGATCCTAATATCGGTCAAAACCCTGCTTTCTTAAATGCAGCCGGTAAGTTTGACGAGAAAAAATTCGAAGACTACTTCAAAGCCAATCCGGAAGGAATGACGGCTTTCAAAGAAAGAGAGAAAAACGCAGAATTGAACGCCAAATACCAAATTTACAACTCATTGGTTAAAGGTGCTTTGTTTACTACTGATGCTGAAGGCAAATTCAAATATGAAGCTGAAAACAACAAAGTTTCTTTCGACTTTGTTACCGTTCCTTACTCTTCTATTAAAGACAGTGATGTGAAAATTACTGATGAGGAGATTGTAGCTTATATGAAAACCAAAGAGAAAAAATTCAAAGCGGAAGAATCTCGCGAAATTGAATATGTTTTGGTAGAAGACAAACCGTCTGCTGCTGACGAAGCAGAAATCAAAAACAAAATCAACAGTTTGTTATCAACTCGTGTTGAATACAGAGATGGTAAAAACGATACTATTCCCGGTTTCAAATCGGCTACCAATAATGCTGAGTTTGTAAACATGAACTCTGACATTCCTTTTGATTCTACTTATATCGCAAAACAAGATTTACCGGCAGAACACGCTGAAAAGTTATTTGCTTTAGCTACCGGAGACGTTTACGGACCATACCAATTCAGCAACTATTACTGCATTTCAAAAGCCTTAGGCAGAAAAGCAGGTGCTAAAGCCAAAGCCAGCCACATCTTAATCAGCTGGGAAGGTACTCAAGTGCCTAACAAAAAAGAAAAGAGAACTAAAGAGCAAGCTAAAGCAAAAGCTGAAGGTTTGTTAGCACAAGCACAAGCTAATCCGTCTATGTTTATGATGTTGGCTATGACCAATTCTGATGATTCATCAGCTCAACAAGGTGGTGACTTAGGGTTTTTCTCTCCGGGCCAAATGGTAAAACCGTTTAACGATTTTGTTTTCAATAATCCTATCGGAAAAATTGGTTTAGTAGAAACAGAATTCGGTTACCACGTTATTAATGTAACAGATAAACAAGATGCTATTCGTTTAGCGACTATCGCTCAAAAAATCGAACCGTCTGAAGCTACTACTGATAAAATATATACTCAAGCTACTAAGTTTGAAATGGAAGCCGCCACTAAAGATTTCGCTGCTTTGGCTAAAGAAATGAAATTAACGGTTAGCCCTTCTGTAAGAGTAAAAGCTATCGACGAAAGTTTTGGTCCCATCAGCAACCAAAGACAGATTGTAAAATGGGCATTTGATAAAGAAACTGACCTTAACAGTGTAAAACGTTTTGAAATTGTAAATGTGGGTCACATCATAGTAAAGTTGAAAAAAATCAATGAGAAAGGCTTAATGGCTGTTGAAGATGCTCGTCCTCAAGTAGAATACTTGTTGAAAAACAAGAAAAAAGCGGAAATGATTAAAGCCAAAATGAACGGAAGCTCATTAAGCGCTATTGCAGCCTCTAACAAAGTGACCGTTTTAAATGCAACTGATTTGACAATTGAAAGTCCGTCAGTACCGGGTGCAGGATTTGAGCCTAAAGTTGTTGGAACTGCCTTTGCTACTAAAGCCGGTCAAGTTTCTAAACCAATCGATGGCAATTCTGGAGTTTATGTAATAATGACAAAAACTGTTACTAAAGCACCGGTTATCAAAGATTACAAAGAATATGTGGCCAAACTAAAACCACAAGTGCAAGGCAATGCCGGACGATTCATGCAAGCGTTGAAAAACGATGCTGACATCGTGGACAACAGAGCTACTTTCTATTAATAGAAGTAAATAACTGAAATAAAAAAAACCTGTCTATTAAGACAGGTTTTTTTATAGTATCATTTCACGATAAGGAATGACGACCTCAAATCCTTTTGCTTTAAAATAATCGGTTGGATTTTCCTTGGATATGGCCAGAACAAAATCGCCACCCCAAGCACCTAAACTTTTAACCACACCTTCAAAATCGTGAAAAAGGGTTTCTTTTACGGTACTCAATTCTAAGATATTGCTGAGTTCAATTTCGTGTTGGGCCAAAGCCAAAGCAAAAGTTTTAGGATGTTCAGCGGCAATAACGGATTGTGTAATGGAATTGATTACCGGAATCGCCTTTTGAATGTTTCCTAAATTATTGTAGTAAGATGCAATAGCACTTTTACTGTTTTGTTTTTGGTTGAGATAAACGAAGAAAATCTTATCGGTAAATTCGGGATTAAAATTCACTATTTCCACGGTTGGTTTATCGTTGACCAATTGGTAAATAATACCCGTGTTGTTTTGCGCACAAGCAATGTCGTAACCACTGCCGCCAAAACTTCTTCGCAGCAATTCAAAAGCATCAATTTGCAACCATTGCGCTATATTATTAATCAAGGTAGATGAAGTGCCTAAACCCCAAGATTTGGGAAAAGTAAGCTCGGTAGTAATATTATACCCTTTTGATTCATTTATAAAATTCGCATTCATCAAATAGGCTTCGTGCAAAATCTCAATTAAAGTATTTTTTACCCCTTTCTCATCTTCAAAACACTCTTTGTTTACAATCGATTCAAAAGACAGCGTGTCTTGAAACCAAATGCTTTTATCGTGGTCAAAACTGGTCCATTGCAGGTTGCCGTGCGTAGTTTCTTCCACCACTAAATTCTGACCGTATTGGGTTGGTAAAGCAAAGGCCTTAGCGCCATCGAGCACCAAATACTCTCCGGTTATAAGCAGTTTGCCGTTGCTGTAAAAAGTATGCTTCATGTCTTCCTAAATTATTGAAGCCATTATTTTCGTAAACGCTCAATCAATTCCACCACTGACGCGTGAGTAACCGTACTGTTTTGGAAATGTGCCGCAATGGCTTTTCGTTCCTCTGCTGTGGCCTGGTATTGGTTTAAAATATTATTGAGGTGCATTTTCATGTGGCCTTCCTGAATTCCGGTAGTGGTTAACGAACGTAAAGCCGCAAAATTTTGGGCCAATCCGGTCACTGCTACTATCTGCATCAATTCTTGTGCAGAGGGTTTGCCTAAAATTTCCAAAGCCATTTTCACCAACGGATGCAAGGAAGTCAAACCGCCAACAGTTCCTAAAGCCAACGGTACTTCCATCCAAAAAGTGAAGATACCATTTTCTATTTTGGCATGAGACAAACTCGAATACTGACCGTTTCTCGAGGCATAAGCATGCACTCCGGCTTCTACAGCACGGAAATCATTACCGGTAGCAAGTATCACAGCATCTATACCATTCATGATCCCTTTGTTATGCGTTACAGCACGGAAAGGTTCTATTTCGGCTATGCGAACGGCTTGTACAAATTTCTCGGCAAACTCTTGCGGGTTTTCGATTTTCTTTTCGGCTAAGTCTTCTACTTTACAAGAAACTTCGGCTCTAACAATACAATTCGGCACATAATTCGACAAGATGCTCATGACTACCGTAATGTCTTTCTCTGTCTCCGAAAAACCGTCGTACTGTTGCGCTTCTTCTTTTAAAGTCTTCGCCAATTGCTCCAAACACGAATTGATGAAATTCGCGCCCATACTGTCTTTGGTTTCGAAGGTTACATGCAATTGATAGTAATTCGTCAACTCGGCTGTCTTGTCGCGTAAAGCAAGTGATACAATACCGCCTCCGCGTTTTTGCATATTCTTCGTGATGCTCTCAGTCGAATCGAGTAAAACCGGTTTAACTGCATTGAAAAAAGCTTGTAGTTTCTCGTTATCCCCTTGGAATAAAAAGTGCACCTGACCTATTTTCTCAGTATTTAGTACTGTAGCCTTAAAACCGCCGCGAGTACTCCAAAATTTAGCCGATTTGGCTGCTGCCGCTACCACGGAACTTTCTTCAATCACCATAGGGACCGAATGATATTTGCCGTTGATTAAAAAGTTGGGCGCAATGCCCATAGGCAAATAGAAATTGGTAATGGTGTTTTCTATGAACTCATCGTGCAATTGTTGGAGCTTTTCATCATTGTTCCAATATTGTTTGAGGGTATAAGTGGCTTCGGATGGATTACTGAAATATTCATTGGCCAACCATTGAATTTTTTCTTCTTTGGACAATTTAGAAAAACCGGCAACTGCATTATTCATAGCAAAATAGTAATAGATTAACGGACTACAAAGATAGGATATAGCCGTTGATTTTTAGCGGAAAAAAAAGCTGAAATTATTGCGCTTTGGCAGGTTCAGAAATGGGTTGCGGCACTTCGCCTTCGTATTCTGTTTCTTGCAAATCCTCGGTTTGTTTACCTAATCTGACTTTTGGGTTTTCTTGGGTTCCGGTAACTTTAATCGGAATACCGATAATCCCGAAAGGTGGCAATCCTAAACGCATTTTGATGTTTAACTTACCATCAAAACTGGTCTGTCCTTCAATTCTGGGACGAAAACCGGCCACTTTAAACTTAAAGCGTTCGATGTTGATGATATTATTCTTAATAGTGGTTTTGATGTCAACTTGTGACAAATCGGGATTTTTGATGGCTTCTCTGCCGGTTTTCTTACTAACTGCACCAAAGAGTTTAAAGCCTTTCATTTTGACTTTCTTAACCGACAAAACGCCGCCACCGGTTAAGGAAGGATAAATCGGTGCCATATTCGCATCGAGTATACCGGCCACTTTATAGTCGAGCGATATAATACCTTCCGCACTTTCGGCTGCAGTAGCCATTTCCCGGAACATTTTGACTTCGTTGTAGGCGCGTTTAACATCAAATTCTTTGGCCAATACTTTAAAATCGAAAAAGGCTTTTTCAGGAGATTGACTGCCGTACACCAAATCCATTTTGACATTGGCCCCAACCAAATCAAAACCGGATTGTTTGAGTGTAAGTTGACCTTTGTTGATGTTGAGATTTCCGGTTAAATTTTCAATCGCTAAACCATCGAAATTGATTTTGTTAGCAGTGGCGTTGAACTGCAAATCGAAGTTAGGCGGAATGACCACTACTCCATTTTCCAGCTTGGTTTCTGTTGGAGCACTTAATGGCGGATACACAACTGTAACTTCTTGTTTAGCCATAAACTCATCTACATTGATAAAATTTGAATGCAATTGAAAGTTGCCTTTGAGCACAGCTTTGTTGGTCAGCACAAAGTCGATTACATTTTGAAGGTAACCGTTCATTTTAAAATCGGACTGACCGTAAGCAGCAAGAAAATCGTTAAAATTCATCTTATCTTGATGAAATTTGAACGTTCCTTCTTTGATGACAAATGGTTTTGGCAAGTATTCCGAGGTAGTTTTGATGTTTTTCAGCACCAAAGTACCTTGGTTTTGCAATTTGTTGTAGCGACCGTTCACAGCATCGTCTTGCGAACCTTTGAAAGCGACATCTGCCTTAACAAAACCTTTCACATCTAAGCCTTTTTGGGAGAAAACTTGGTAGATTCTACCCAAATCCAACTCGCCTTTGGCTTTGATATCGTAACGGATATTATTGAAATTTTGCAACTTGGCGTTCACAAAAATAGGCTTACCTTCAAACACAAATGATGCAGGTGTAATGTTGATTTTCAAATCGTCTAAAGAACCTTTCCGATCTAAAATGGACGCTATCAAATTGATATTTTGTATCGGATTAGGATAATAATCGGTTTTCACGTAACCATTTTTGAAATTGATTTTACCATCGGTGACCGGAATTTTGCCGTTCTTTTGGTCGTATACGCCTTTCGACTTTATATCGGTATTCAAAACGCCACGCAAATCCATATTTTGCAATCCGAAGGCTTTGTCCATCAAGGCTAAGTCGATTTTAGCGTTGATTCGGGCATCGATAGTCGGTTTTGACAAGCCTTGCGTTTTGACAATCGCTTTAACGTAATCTTTATCGACATTGAAGAAAATGGAATCGATATTAACTTTCAGTTGTTCTGTATCTAAGGCCGGCAATTGGGTATCGAAATTCAGAAATATATTCGACACCGGAAACGGCGCATCTTTGTATTCAATATGGCCATCGCGAATTTTCATATTGAACACTACATCGGGTTTTTGATTTTTGGAGGCGATGTATTTTCCTTTCAAGGTAAACAACAAATCGGTACTGCCTTTAACTTTGGTTTTTTCAAGCCAAGTAATGTAAGCCGGCGGCAAAGCTGTGAAGAAATCGTTGAGCTTACTGTCTTCAGATTTGATGTTGAAATCCATATCGTAACCATTGCTCAGAAAATCAAATTTACCACTGAACTCCACCGGAAGTTTATTGATTTTCAAGTTGTTTTGCTGAAAAACAAATGCCAAGGAATTGGTGTTGATTTTAGTAATCAAATCGGCTTTAACACTTTTGTTATTGAGGTATTGTTGGCCATCATAAGTAAAATCGAAATCGGCTATTTCAGCTTCGGTATAAATATCAAAAATGGCTTGGTCTAAGTCGCCGTTGCCAATATAATTAAAGCCTTTGGCATCGATTACAATTTTAGTTGATTGATCGTTGTAAACCAAATGGCTGTTTTCGATGGCAATTTTGTCTAATCGCAAGGAAGTATTACCGGTGGTATCTTTTGAAGTCGTTTTTTCTTCAGAAATATAAACGTTATAATTGGCTTCGCCCTTGGCATTGACTTTAACATTGATGAAAGCGTTGGAGACAAAAACCTTGTCGATTACTACACTTTTATCAAAAATCAAAGCACTGATATCAATTCCAAAAGCCATTTCATTAGCCGAAACTAGGGTTTCCTTTTGATAGGGAGCTGAACCTTTCAGAGAAAAATCGGTTAAGGTTAAAGTAAGCGACGGGAAGTGATTGAAAAAAGACAGATTGGCTTCTTTGAAATTGAGTTCGCCGTTTAGTTTTTTATTGGCAAAAGCTTTAACCTCTTCGGCAATCTTACCAGGAAAGAGGATTGGAATCAAAAACATCAAAAGCAGTATGGAACCGAAAGTGATTCCGCTTATCTTTAAAATCTTGATAATTATCGACTTTGAAGGGTTTTTCATAGACCAAAAATACAATTCCGTCAAGAGAGAAAAAAATTTAGACAGTATTATTTTATAAAAACAAAAGCCGCATTAAAAAATGCAGCTCTTGCCAAATAATTATATAACTAATCTAACCTTATTGTTTGATCAACTTCATTGTTGATGAATTATTATTGCCGTCGAAAGCTTTCACCAGATAAACGCCACTGTTTAATTCATTGATATCAAATTGATAATCTTCAGAAGTAATATTTTCGAAGGATTTTACTCTTTGTCCTGTGATGGAGTACACTTCAACCTTGTACACTTGCCCTTTAATACTAAAGGTGCCTGTGGTTGGGTTTGGATACAAACTAACATTGGCTAAGGCATTATAATCATTGTTTCCTAATGTACTGGCCGGTTGGTTTCCATACACTCTGAAAGTTCCCGGAGCTAATGTAATGGTAGCCGTTGTGCTGGTTACGGTAATTGGCGTATTGTCCATCAAGTTATACCATGTGCCAGTGTAAGGGAAACTAGGATTGATATTTTGACTGGCAACAGACATGTTGGCTAAAACCACCACATTTTTCAAAGAAGTTGATGGCAAAGCATTATCATAAATATAGATTCTTTGTCTGATATTATTAGCATCCGGACTGATAGCATAATCGCCTTCAAAAACCGGTTCGTTAATTTTAAGCTGGATTAATCGTTTCCAATCGTTGTACACTTGTTGTCTGTTGGGAGAAGTCATTGTCAACCAATTGTTAGTCCATTGCGGCTGTGGTTTAGTGTCTAACTTACAATCGCCCGGTGTCGTATCTGATTCGGTATTTACTGTTCCGTTGTTACAAGTATAAATAGAATTATTCATTCCCAAAGCACCAAAATGCCAAATCATTTTTGGCCCCGGTACTAAGATAGATAAGGCTCCGATAGCAGACATTCTTGGCACAGCATTGTTTAAGTTATTTAATGGTGGTGCTGTTCCTCCTCCGTTTCCAAAGGTAACTGCTTCATAAATCAATCTGTCTTTATCGTGACTTTCAGGGTAACCCAACAATCTTTTGGCAGAGAAACCACGACTAACATGTCCCATTCTGGTGATATCAGCATTGGTTGAATAACCTAAAGCCAATTGTTTGTAAGCTTCATGCAATTCGCCCCACATCATTACCCCTTTGCTTGGTGTTTCACTTATGCGGTAATTGGCCCATTGTTGCTCTTCGCTATCTGCTCCCAAATGCTCAAAAATCACATAATGATTTGGATCAAGCGACCAAGAGTAATCTGCATATTCTTTTAGGATGGCTACCCTATCATTTTGATAGGAATTGGTACATGTATCATCTCCACCGGAACAAGCTTGGGTAAATCCTTTGGTCAAATCCCAACGGAAGCCATCAATTTTAAACTCTTGAATCCATTGTTTTACGACTCTTTTGGTGTAGTATTTGGTTCTGGCTTGTGAGTGATTAAAATCGGACCCGACACTATAACTATGTTTGGCAAACTCATTAAAGTAAGGATTATCGGCCGCAGGATCACCCCAACCGTCACCATCAGGATCTTTCATCCACATTCTTACCATTGGGTTTCTTCCGAAAGCGTGGTTAAGGGCAACGTCTAAAATAACCGCAATACCGTTTTGATGGCATAAATCGATGAATTCTTTGAACTTATCGGCTGTACCGTAAAATTTATCCAAGGCCATATGAAACGAGGTATTGTAGCCCCAACTTTCATTACCCTCGAATTCCATAACAGGCATCAACTGAATAGCATTAATATTTAAATTTTTGAAATAATCAATTTTGTCAATCAAGTCTTGGAAATTTCTGTCGGCGTCAAAATCACGAATTAATACTTCGTAAACTATTAAATCTTCTTTTTTCGGTTTTACAAAGTTGGTTGTAGCTGAGCTCCAATTATATGGTGTTTGACCGGTTTTCAATACGGTTACTTCTCTTTCTTGTCCGGCAGGATAAGCGGGCAAGTTAGGATAACTGGCTGCCGGAATATAAGGATCGTCAAATGGAGACAATACAAGAGTTGAATATGGATCAGCCGTTTTTACAACAGCCGGAGAGTTGGTGGTTGGTGTGGCATCCACAACCCAATATTGGTATGTATAATTTTGTCCGGGAGTTAGTCCGGTTAATTCTAACCAAAACTTTCCGGTTCCGGGATCTTTCTTCATTAAATAATTCGTGCCCGGTTGCCAGTTGTTAAAGCTACCCGCTACGTATACGAAATCTTTGCCCGGTGCATCTAAAACCAATGTTGCTTTGGTAGCATCAGTAGCGTTGTAGTTGATTCCATCCTCTAAGCCGCTTGCCATGGCCTGATTAGCAGTTCCGGCATTTACAATCACTCCAAAGGTTTTGCTAAAGAAAGTACTCCCTTGGGTAATTTGCAGCTCATAAGCTTTGTTAACCGTAATATTGGTATCAGTATAACTATAGCTTGTTCCGGAAGCAGTATTGATACTTACTCCATTCGCCAACAAATTATAATTAGCTGAACCATTAGTGTTGGAAGCTGAGATGGTCAAATTTTGACCGCTGTTGATAATGGTATTACTGTATTCGGACGGACTTAACAATGCGGCTTGAAAAGCTCCTACATCCAAAGTCAAATCAGTCGTTTGTGCATTACCTGCTGCATTTCTAAAAACTACATTAATTTTAGTTACTGAGCCTGAAGCTACTCCGTAGTATGCTAAAATTGTTGGAGTCAAATCCAACTTATAAATATTCCCTGAGACTAAGGTAAGTGCTGGCTGCGTGGTATTATTACCCCATGAGCCTTTAACATTTTGCCAAGGTGTTCCGTTTAAGGTTACTCCTGTATGGGCATAAATTGTTCCGGTATAGGTTGCCAAACCGGTTCCTGTTTTATCAAAAAGAATGGTGGCCGAAGCCGTTGCGTCGGGATTGGATCCGCCTTGCCAAGAAACTTGACCCAAAGCGATATTAACAAATAACCCGGCTAAAACAAATAAAATAACTTTTTTCATAGCTTAAAATTTAAAAAAAGGGTCTCCTCAAAAGGAAACCCTTTTTTAGTTATTCATTAGACTTATTGAAGTGTAACAGAATAAGCATATTTTCTTGGATTGCTCAAGTCAAGAACTACATTGTAAGTTCCTCCGGCATCAACAGATAAGTTTGGACCATCATAATTCATTGAATCATCACCATCTGGATCTCCTCCCAAGTTAATAGTCCAAGCATTGTTAGCTCTGAATTTAAACTCACCTGCAGTCATGGTTACTACTCCTTCCCATTTTTTTGTTGAAGGGTTGTAAGTTAATGCCGTACTGTTATCCCAGCCTCCTGGAGTAGCTGCTCCAACAATACCCCATGTAGTTGGTTCAACTGTGTACAACAAAGTAGTAGTGTTAGCTCTTACTCTGTAGTATCCTGCAGTGGCCGTAATATCAGATTCTCCTGATTCAACTAAAACTCCTGAGAAAGAACCGTCATCACCCCAATCAGTATTACCCCAGTTGAAGTTTCCGGCTGGATCCGGAGCCACAAATTTGAACCCACCATCTAACCAAATGTATCCTTCATAATCCGTTTGTCCAAAAGCAGAAGAAGCAATTCTTGGAGCTGTTGGAGGATTCCAACCTTGATGATTTCCTGGCACAGCTAATTTAGGCAACTCTGAAGAATAAGGTGTAACCAAATAAGTGATAACAGTAGAGAATTTCTCTTGACTAGCAGGAGAACCTACAGCAGATTTTACTCTGATTTCTAAACCTCCTTGAGAGAAAGGGGTCAAACCTGCAGCTAAAGCAGCACCGTTTAAAGCATCAGAAGTAACAGTTACATAAGTATTATTTGTGCTTACTAAATCCACAGGAGTATCAAAGTTATCACCTGATTTATCCACTTGTACAGTATAAGTAATTTGAGTTGGAGTACCGTAATCCATATCCTCCCATGTCATAGACAAACCAGGGTTGGTTGGGGTTTCCGGGCTTAATACAACTGCATCACCTGATACCGGCGAAAGAATTCTGAATTCAGCTGCATTGTCTAAAAATTTTAAATCTTGTTCATCTGTACAAGAAGCAAAACCGCTAATAAGCGCCACAGCTAAAATGTTTCTAAATATATTTTTCATTTCTTTTGTAATTTATAGTTTATAATGTTATTAATAACCAGGGTTTTGAGTTAGATTAGGATTAGCCGCCAAAGAAGCTGTTGGGATTGGGAATAAAGCAAGGTTGGCTGAAATAGCAATACCATTTGAGCCATTTCCTTTCCAAGCCCAATTATAGCTACCTCCGGTATATTTCCCGAAGCGAATTAAATCTTGTCTTCTGTGACCTTCCCAGTGTAATTCTCTTGATCTTTCATCTAATAAGAAATCTAAGGTAAGTTCATTAGCTGAGATATTAGCTGCCGTACTACCGCTGTTTGCTCTTTCTCTTAAAGCATTAACATAAGTTACTGCTTGAGAAATGGAAGCGCCTGCAGCACCTCTAACAGCGCATTCAGCATACATCAAATAAACATCTGCCAAACGGAATAATGGGAAGTCTGTATCTACAAAAGTTGAGTTGATTCCGGCTACACCTGTAGAAGTTCTGTTCGAAAATTTAGCCAAGATATATCCTTGATCACGATTCGCAACATCAGATATATCGATATTTCTAACGCCTGAAATAATTGTGTTTCTGTCGTCATTAGCAAAATCAGATCCGTCAAATTTTTGAACAAATTGTTTTCTCAAACGCAAAGCGCCACCCCAACCTCCTGAACCAACGCCAAGAGCAGTACCGTTTTGCTCTATAGAGCCAACTTGACCGTTAATCATAACCGTAGTTGGTCCGTAGTTTTGAGTTGCAACACCATCTGATTGCAAAGAGAAAATCATTTCAGAAGACAAATGGTTATCGGCTGTGAAGTTGTTCAAATAGTTTGGATTCAAAGTATACCCTCCGGCAATTACTTGGTTACATTGTGTTACACAGTCTGCCAAACGATCTTGACCGATATATACCTGTGCATTCAAATAAATTTTAGCTAAAATCATTCTGGCTACCGCTTGATCCACTCTACCATACTCATTGGTGCGTGGCGCTTTCAAATTCGGAATTACTGAATTCAACTCGCTTTCAATGTAGGCAAATAACTGTGATCTATCGTATTGAGGACCGGCAACTCCTAATGCTGAATTTTCATCATTGAAAGCAGCTTTCCCGAATAAATCCATCAAGTGATAATAAGCTAAAGCACGTAAAACTCTAACTTCATTTCTGAAATCATTAATTTCGTCAATTTCAGATTGACTAGTAACACCGCGAGAAGCTAATTTTTCAGGAGTGGTTTGTCTTAAAAACTCATTCACCAAAGCCACTTGGAACATTCCTCTACCATACATTCCACGGAAAATAGGATTAGAAGCTGTCCAAATATTTCTTTGAATCTCTCTGGTTCCCGGGTCATTTTCGTAACTCCAAAGCACCTCGTCTGTGGACAAGTTCTCTAAGTACCATAAACATCTACCATACTGGCTCGTTCCTGCATCAATTCCTTGAATATTCGAAGAACCTGCACCAGTTGTACCGGTTAAAGATAAATTTCCGTAAACACCGGCCAATCCTTGACGGTAAGCATCCGGCTGTTCAAAAAACTCATCTGATAAAAATACTAAAGGGTCATCACTTTTAATATCTAAATCATCTGTACATGAACTCATTGTTAATGTCAAAGCACCAACAACAAGGAATAGGTTAAACTTAATTTTTTTCATAGTAATTTATTTAAAATTTTACGTTTGCTCCGAATAAAAATTGACGTTGTCTAGGATAAATTGTATTATCTCTACCGTCATTAATTTCAGGATCTAAACCATCATAATCGGTAATAATAAAGGCGTTTTGCACCCCTGTGAATAATCTCAACGAAGCTTTACCTAACCAATTAGGGAAAGTATAACCCATAGTGATGTTATCCATTCTCAAGAAAGAACCATTTTCAATGTAGATATCAGAAATTACATTTTCACCGTTTACGTTTGTAAAGTTAGTATCTAAAACACTAGTCAAAACGTTTCCTAATTCAGCATCCGGTTTTAATAAAGCATTGTACGCTCTGTTAGCTTTTAAAGCATTGTAAATTCTGTTTCCGAAACTTGCTCTCATGTTGAAAGAGAAATCAAAGTTTTTGTAATTGAAACTAGAGGCGAAACCAAGTACCAAATCCGGGTCAGGATTTTTGTAGATGTAACGGTCATCTCCGTTGATGATACCATCTCCGTTTAAGTCGGCAAATGCCCCTTCAATTGGCGAACCATCTGTGCTGTATAATTGTTTGTAAACAAAGAACGAACCAGGAGTGTAACCTTCTCTGTGAATTTGAACTGTTCCTCCTGTTCCTCCGGCTTGACCAAAGAATACATCAGAACCGGCCGGTAATTCATCGATACGTCTTTCGAATTTGGTTGCGTTGAAATTAACATTCCAATTCAAATTATCTCTTTTGATTACGTCGGCATTCAAACTGAACTCAATACCTTTTGTAGAGAAACTACCGATATTAGCAGGACCTGAGTTTGAGAAGTTACTACCATCTGCATAAGGAGTGTCACCAAAATACAAATCGTTAGTTTGTTTGTAGAAAGCATCTAAAGACCCGGTTATTCTATTGTTGAATAAACCATAGTCAAGACCTACGTTATAAGTAGTTGTAGTTTCCCATTTCAAATCAGGGTTTCTTGGTGCAGGAACACCAACCGGATAAGGAGAATTAGCAAAATAATATTGTGAATTGGTATCTCCAACATTATATCTTTCTAAGTAAAAATCACCTACAGGGATTTCTTGCTGACCTGCAATACCCCAACCTAAACGCAACTTCATATCGCTTACCACTTTAGAATCTTTGAACAAATCTTGTCCAAACTTCCAAGCAAAGGCTGCTGAAGGGAAATTACCCCATCTGTTGTCTTCACTGAATCTTGATGTTCCGTCTCTTCTTAATGAAAAAGTGAACAAATATTTATCGTTGATTGAGATATTTGTTCTTCCGAATAAACCAATTAAAACTTCATCTGGGTTCGCAAATGATCTTGGATCCTGAGCAGTTGGGTTATTTATGTTGAAAGTATTAAAACCATAAACCTCAAATTTTTGATAAGAATATCCTGAGGTCAATTCGAAATTAACTTTGTTGAATTTTTTGTTGTAAACGAAATAAGCATCTAATAATTTATTTCTTCTGGTAGCTTCAGAATACTCATTTGTACCGAATAATGTATTTCCATTAATAAATCCTGTTAAAGCAGTATTTCCTACTAAACGACTTCTTTGCCCTTTACTTTGGTCAAAACCTAAGTTAACGACAGCTCTTAAAGCTGGGAAGAAATGAAATTTATAGTCGATTTCGAAGTTTCCTAAAACTCTGTTATTGTTACCGGTATCATGAGTTTGCATCAATTGAGCCACAGGGTTTCTTGGTACTTGAGTTAAGAAATCTGCTGTAGTATTGCCGTTTCTGTATTCAAAAAATCCATCATAAGGTGAATCTGCATCATAAATTGGCTTAGTAGGATCGAAACGAATAGCTGTTCCTTCCACTCCATCAGCGAAACGGTTATTTTCATTAGTGAAATTAGCATTCAAACGCAATTTTAAATGATCATTAAAAAAGCTTGGGTTCAATACAACCGAGGCTGAATTTCTGTTGAAATCATTGGTCAATCTCAAACCTTGTTGGTAAGTATTACCTACAGTTAACTTGGCAGGAATTCTATTGAATAATGAACCTCTAATTGACAAGGAATTGTCTACATAATCTGTTCTTCTGTAAATGGCTTTTTGCCAATCAGTATTGTAAAGAATTCTACCTTCAATGATTCCCGGTGTAGACAAATCGTCAGACGCTGAAGTTGAAGGGTCATCAACCCCTAATAGGTTGGTGCTACCAGCTGAAAGCAATCCATTGATGGTATTAGCCTCAACTTGAGCAATAAAATCTCTTGTATTAAAAACGTCTACTTGATTAAATAATCTACCTGTACCATATTGAAAGTTATACTCAACTGAAAGTTTTTTTGATCCTTTTTTTGTGTTGATTATTATAACCCCGTTAGCAGCCCTTGAACCATAAATCGCAGTTGCAGAAGCGTCTTTCAACACGTTGAAACTTTCTATATCATTAGGATTCAAAGCAGCCAAGATTGAGGTAGATCCTGTGTTGGTTGTATTGGTTACAGGCAAACCATCAATTACTATCAATGGATCGTTAGACGCACTTAACGATGAACCACCTCTAATTCTGATTTGAGAACCTGTTCCAGGCGCACCACCACCGGCATTCACTGTAACCCCAGCTATTCTTCCGTTTAGCAGGTTTTCAGCCGTTACGTTGGCTCCTTTGTTAAAATCTTTAGTTGTTAAAGTTGAAACTGAACCCGTAGCATCTTTTTTCTTAACGGTTCCATACCCTACTTGAACTACTACTTCTTGAAGCTGGTTAGCACTTTCTTCAAGAATGATGTTGACAGACTTTTGTCCGGAAAAAGTAATCGTTTGAGAGTTGTATCCCACGAAAGAAAAGACAACTTTGTCTCCGCTTTTAAGGCCTCCCACTTGAAACTTCCCGTCAAAATCTGTCGATGTGCTACTGTTAGCACCTTGGACAATTACATTTACTCCCGGTAACGGTTGGTTGGTTTTACTGTCAACAACCACTCCACTCAAAGTACTCTGTGCAAGAGCACCGAAAGGGAGCAAAAGGAATAAAAATAACAACTTTTTGTAAATTGTTTTCATACGTTTTGTTTAGGTTAAAAATTTAATTTTTGTGCGTATACTTATACTTCGAATGTTAAATTTATGTAAAAAATTCAATCAACAGAATAAACGCTTGTTAAATCCTACTCGAAAACGTTTTCGTGTTGAAAACTTTTCCAATATTTCATTATTTTAAGGACAAAATTGACAGAATAAAAAATAACATATATCTTTATTCAGAAAATAGTATTTACCTTCCTGAACAATGAAAAGAAAAGTTACACTTAAACAAATTGCCAAAGAACTTGACGTGTCTATTTCAACCGTTTCTAAATCTTTGCGGAACAGTTTGGAAATTAGCGAAGATACCCGACAAAAAGTGCAAGCTTTTGCTAAATTATACAACTACAAACCCAACAATATTGCCCTCAGTTTAAAAAACAAAAAAACCAAAACCATTTGCATCATCATTCCCGAGATTATACACCATTTTTTTGCTACGGTAATTAGCGGTGTTGAACATGTGGCCAACGAAAACGGTTACAATGTTTTGGTGTGTCTTTCTGATGAATCCTTTGACAAAGAGGTAATAAACATGGAAATGTTGGCCAATGGCAGCATAGACGGTTTTATCATGTCTTTGTCAAAAGAAACCCAACTCAAAAAAGATTTCCACCATATAGTAGAGGTGATTAATCAAGGAATGCCCGTTGTTATGTTTGACCGTGTGACCAATGAAATTTTATGCGACAAGGTCATTATCGATGATAGCTTAGCTGCTTTCAATGCAACGCAATATTTTATAGACAAAGGATTTAAAAAAATCGCCTTAATCTCGACCGTAGATTATGTAAGCGTTGGCAAATTGAGAACGGAAGGTTACATCAAAGCCTTAAAAAACAGCGATTTAAAAGTAGATGAAAATCTGATCTTAAAAATTGAAGACACTGAAAACTTCGAAGACAGCATTGCCAATCTGCTGTCTAACAATGAAATAGACGCCGTTTTTGCCGTTAACGAATTGTTTGCTGTGACCGCAATCAAAGTCGCTAATAAGTTAGGTAAAAAAGTCCCTGACGACATTTCTGTAATAGGATTTACGGATGGTATCATCTCCAAATACTCTTCTCCAAGCATTACAACGGTTAGTCAAAATGGTGTGAAAATGGGTGGGAAAGCAGCCAAAATGCTCATTGAAAGACTGGAGGCTGAAGAGGAAGAAGAAGAACAATACAGAACAGAAGTGATAGAAACAGAATTGGTCGAGAGAGAATCTACCAAATAGTTTTTATCAACAAAAAACGTTTGCGCCACTGTATCCTCTGATTTTTTTGAGGCGAAATAGTCACATTATAAATTCTTTATTATCTTTACCGCAATTATCAAAGCTTATACTTTACTTCGAAAACAAACTAAAGTTTTGATAAGCAAAGCGCTTATCGTATTATAAACCAATACATTACGATAATGGAAAAGCGTAAATTAGGTTTCTGGGAAATTTGGAACATGAGTTTCGGTTTCTTAGGGATTCAGATGGGGTTTGCCCTTCAAAATGCTAATGCCAGCAGGATTCTTCAAATTTTTGGTGCCGATGTACACGAGTTGTCTTGGTTTTGGATTATTGCCCCTATGATGGGATTAATTGTCCAACCCTTGATTGGTCATTACAGCGACAACACCTGGGGAAGATTCGGAAGAAGAAAACCTTATTTTTTAACCGGTGCTTTGTTAGCCTCTATCGGTTTAATATTAATGCCTCAAGCTGAAATTTTCATTGCTTTTATGCCTGCCTTATGGGTTGGCGCCGGAATGTTGATGATTATGGATGCTTCCTTTAATATTGCTATGGAACCTTTCAGAGCTTTAGTGGGAGATAATTTAAGAGCCGACCAGCACACGCTTGGCTTCAGTGTTCAAACCGCACTAATTGGTATCGGAGCGGTAGTTGGTTCCTGGCTGCCTTATGTATTAAATGAGTGGTTTGGTATCAGCAATCTGCCTACTGCAGATTCGGCAATTCCCAACAACCTAATTTATTCTTTTATCATCGGAGCGATGGTTTTGATTGGTACTATTTTAATAACAGTAATCACAACCAAAGAATACTCTCCGGAAGAATTAGCCCAATTTAGAGATGAAAAAGAACATCTTGAAGCCATGGGTGAAGAAAAAGAAGCCAAACTCACTGATATTTTTTCTGACTTTGCCAAAATGCCGGAAACGATGCGTCAGTTGAGCTGGGTCCAATTCTTCTCTTGGTTTGGTCTTTTCGGCATGTGGGTTTTTACTACACCGGCTATTGCACAACACATTTACGGCTTGTCTGTAGACGACACCAAGAGTCCCGAATTTCAGTCGGCAGGTGACTGGGTCGGAATCATTTTCGGAGTTTACAATTTTGTATCTGCTATTGTAGCCTTTCTTCTTCCTTACATAGCCAAACAAATTGGTAGAAGAAAAACACATGCCTTATCGTTGGTTTTGGGTGGCATCGGATTAATTTCAATGTATTTTATGCCAAACAAAGAAGCTTTAATCTTCTCTATGGTATTGGTAGGTTTTGCTTGGGCAAGCATCTTAGCCATGCCTTATGCCATATTAGCCGGTGCCATTCACCCTAAAAAAATGGGAGTTTACATGGGGATTTTTAACTTCTTCATTGTAATTCCTCAAATTATCAACGCTTTGATTGGTGGTCCATTGGTAAAATATGTTTACGGCGACCACGCTATTTATGCCTTAATAATGAGCGGTGTAAGCTTCATTATTGCTGCCTATTTAGCCCTTAAAGTAAAAGACAGTAAAGACAGTATTTAATGAGTAAAAAAGCATTCATATTCGATCTCGACGGTGTAATTGTTGACACGGCTAAATACCATTTTTTAGCTTGGCAAAAATTAGCACAAGAATTGGGCATCGAATTTACCCCCGAACACAACGAAGAATTAAAAGGAGTCAGCCGCGTTCGCTCTCTTGATATCATTTTGGCATTAGGCCATATTGAAGCTTCTCAAGAAGACAAGAACAAATGGCTGATCCAAAAAAATGAAGATTACTTATCCTACTTGGTCGATATGGACGAAAGCGAAATATTGCCCGGAGTATTGCATGTACTCGAATTTATTAAAGAAAAAAAACAACTGATTGCCTTGGGTTCGGCCAGTAAAAACGCCCGACCTATTTTAGAAAAAACCGGAATCCTGCACTTTTTTGATGCTATTGTTGATGGAAACGATGTGTCTAATGCCAAACCGGATCCCGAAGTTTTTCTGAAAGCTGCACAGTTACTAAACGTATCCAACGAAAACGCCATCGTTTTTGAAGACAGCGTAGCCGGTATTCAGGCGGCCAATATAGCCAACATGATTAGTGTTGGTATAGGCGATACCGCCATTTTACACGAAGCTAAATATAATTTTAAAGATTTTACATTTATGGATGTAGCCTTCATTGAAGCGCTCCTGGATTAAAATTGAATGATAAAAGGACAATAAAAAAATTACAATGAACCAAGATTATATCAAACCAGACAACTGGTCGATTATTGAAGAAGGATTTGATTTAGACAGAGTAAAATCCTCGGAAAGTTTATTCAGTATTGGTAACGGTGCCATGGGACAACGTGCCAATTTTGAAGAATTCTATTCAGGTAAAACCTTCCAAGGTAGTTATATAGCAGGCATTTATTATCCTGACAAAACCAAAGTGGGTTGGTGGAAAAACGGTTATCCGGAATATTTCGCTAAAGTGTTAAACGCACCCAATTGGATTGGCATATTGGTTGAAATCAATGGCGAGACACTCGATTTAGCGTCTTGCAAAGTATCCGATTTTAAACGCGAATTAAACATGAAAGAAGGCTGGTACCATCGTTCATTTACCGCACTTTTAAATAACGGAATCGAAGTAGATGTCAACGTTAGAAGATTTTTATCCTTAGATATCGATGAATTAGGCGTCATCAAATACGAAATCACCCCGAAAAACCAAGATGCCACCATCGTTTTCAAACCCTATTTAGATGCCGGAGTACACAATGAAGATGCCAACTGGGAAGAAAAATTTTGGGAACCGCTACAAACCCAACACGATACCAATGAAGCTTTTGTAGTAGCTCGCACTTTCAAAACCCATTTTGAAGTAGCCACCTTCATGCACAACAGCATTTTCCTGAATAACGAAAATCAAAATGCCGAACCGGTGTTTACCGATACCACTTCAGACAAAGTAATTTTTACCTACGAGCAATCGGTGGCTAAAGGACAAACCATTGCCCTACAAAAATTGGGAGGTTACACTGTGTCTATGAATCACGCTACGGCCGACTTAATTCCGGCAGCCCAAAAAGTAATCCAAAAAGGATTGGCTTTGGGTTATGATAGCTTGTTGCAAAACCAAATCGACGCTTGGGCGAAAATCTGGGAAATGAGCGACATTACTATCGAAGGCGATGTTAAAGCACAACAAGGTATTCGCTTCAACATTTTCCAATTAAACCAAACCTATTTGGGTAAAGATTCGCGCCTAAATATCGGTCCAAAAGGATTTACCGGAGAAAAATACGGCGGTTCTACTTATTGGGATACGGAAGCCTATTGTATTCCGTTTTACATGGCTACAAAAGACCAACAAGTAGCCCGAAATTTATTAGCCTATCGCTACAACCAATTGGATAAAGCCATTGAAAATGCGGCTAAATTAGGTTTCAAAAACGGCGCTGCACTCTACCCTATGGTAACCATGAACGGCGAAGAATGCCATAACGAATGGGAAATCACTTTCGAAGAAATCCACCGAAACGGTGCTATCGCTTTTGCTATTTTCAATTACCACCGATTCACCGGAGATTACAGCTATATACCGGAAAAAGGTTTGGAAGTCCTAATTGGCATTGCCCGTTTTTGGCACCAAAGAGCGACCTTCTCTACCTATAGAAATCAATATGTGATTTTAGGCGTTACCGGTCCTAATGAATATGAAAACAACGTTAACAATAATTTCTACACCAATTATATTGCCAAATGGTGTATCGATTACACCATCGAACAAATCCAAAAAGTAAAACAAGAATACGCTCCTGATTACGCCAGAATCATGAGCAAAGTGAACTTAGACGACGCCGAAATACTGCATTGGAAAAAAGTGGCCGACCATATGTATTTCCCATATTCGGAAGAACACGGCGTATATTTGCAACAAGACGGTTTCTTAGACAAAGAATTGGTTAAAGTACACGATTTAGACAAATCGCAACGTCCTATCAACCAAAAATGGTCTTGGGATAGAATCTTACGTTCGCCTTATATTAAACAAGCCGATACGCTGCAAGGTTTCTATTTCTTTGAAGATCATTTCAGCAAAGAACAATTGGAGAAACACTTCGATTTTTACGAACCGTTTACCGTTCACGAAAGTTCTTTATCGCCTTGTGTACACTCGATTCAAGCGGCTGTATTGGGCCGAATGGAACAAGCTTATACTTTCTATTTAAGAACTTCTCGTTTGGATTTAGATGATTACAACAAAGAAGTGGAAGAAGGCTTACACATTACTTCGATGGCAGGAACTTGGATGAGTATCGTAGAGGGCTTCGGCGGTATGCGTGTTAAAAACAACACCCTGCATTTCGAACCGAGAATCCCGAAAGAATGGAACGGCTATTCGTTTAAAATCAATTTCCGAAACCAAATTTTACAAGTAGCGGTGCATCAAAACGAAACCAAATTTACCTTAGAAGGCGATTCGCCGATTACTGTTTTTGTCAACGGCAAAGCGGTTTCGGTTGAGCCGAATAGTTTGGTAACGGTATAAAATAATTAATTGAACCAGATAAGGCATTTAAGTTCATTTAAGTTTTTCTTATTTGTCCTTATATGCCTTATATGGTTTATAAAATAACACAACATGAAAAAAATCTATTTCTTTCTCTTGATTTCTGTTTCAGCTTTTGCTCAAATAGACCGCGTAGAACCGCCGTTTTGGTGGAGCGACATGACGCATAACGAAGTACAAATTATGTTCTACGGAAAAAACATTGCCCAAAACGAGGTGACTGTTTCCAATGGAATCGTAATCAAAGGCATTCAAAAAACCGAAAATCCAAATTATGTATTCGTTACCATCGACACCAAAAACAGTCCGGCTCAGGATTTGGTTTTCACATTCAAAAACGGTAAAAAGTCGTTTACCCACAAATACACTTTAAAATCAAGAAAAGAAAACTCACGTTTCCGCAAAAGCTTTGACAGTTCTGACTTGATTTACCTCATCATGTCGGATCGTTTTGCTAACGGTAATCCTAATAACGACAACAACGACAAACTTTTTGAAAAAGCCAATCGAAGCAACAAAGACGGTCGACACGGTGGGGATATCGAAGGAATAATCAAAAATTTAGATTACATCCAATCGCTTGGCGCAACAGCGGTTTGGCCAACGCCTTTGTGCGAAGACAACGATGAGCGTGGTTCGTATCACACTTACGGCCAATCAGATGTGTACAAAATTGACGCACGCTTTGGCACCAATGAAGATTACGTTCGTTTGAGCACCGAATTGCACCAACGCGGCATGAAAAACATCATGGATTATGTGACCAATCATTGGGGTTACAAACATTGGATGATGAACGATTTACCTACTTACGATTGGATCCATCAGTTTCCGGGTTATGCTCAAACCAACTACAGAATGGCTACCCAATTTGATTCCAATGCATCCGCTATTGATGCCAAAAACTGTATGGATGGATGGTTTGTCAAATCGATGCCCGATCTGAACCAATCCAATCCGTTAGTTTTAAATTACCTTATTCAAAACGCCATTTGGTGGATTGAATACGCCGATTTAGATGGTTTCCGTGTCGATACTTATTCTTACAATGATAAAACGGCCATCGCAAAATGGACCAAATCCATAACCGACGAATACCCAAATTTCAATATCGTTGGTGAAGTGTGGATGTACGACCAAGCGCAAATGGCGTATTGGCAAAAAGACAGTAAAATAGGAGCCATTCAAAGTTATAACTCCAATCTTCCTAGTGTAATGGATTTTACGTTGCAAGAGGCTATTGCAAACGGAGTTTTTAACGAAGACAAACAAGAATGGCGCAACGGAATGGTGAAAGTATATGAAAATTTCAACAACGATTTTCTGTATCCAAACATCAATAATTTATTGGTTTTTTTCGAAAATCACGACACCAATCGCCTGAATGAAGCTTACAAAAACGACTTCAAAAAATACCAAATGGCCATGACCTTAATCGCCACCGTTCGCGGTATTCCGCAAATCTATTACGGTTCCGAAATTGGTATGGCCGGCGATAAAGGCAAAGGCGATGGCGATATCCGCAGGGATTTCCCCGGTGGCTGGAATGGCGACACTAACAACGCCTTTACCAAAGCAGGAAGAACTGAGGAGCAAAACAAATTTTATGATTTTACCGCTAAACTCTTCAACTGGCGCAAAAACAAAACGGTAATCCACAACGGAAAAACCACGCATTACATTCCGGAAAACAATGTTTATGTGTATTTTAGATACAACGAGAACGAGAGCGTAATGGTGGTTGTAAACAATAACGCAGAAAAGCAAACTTTCAAAACCAATCGATTTGCAGAAAACATCAAAAAATACCAATCGGGTAAAGATATATTAACGGAAACCACTTTCGATTTGAATAAAGATATTACTATCGAAAGCAAATCAGTGTTGATATTGGAATTGAAATAATCACTCAATAGTCATTCCGACAAAGGAGGAATCTCATAATCATATGAGCCTTTCTTATTTGTACTTACATGACTTACATGGTTCATAATTTAGAGATAACTGATGAAAAAAATACTTTTCTTACTTCTTTTTGCTGCTGTTACATTCGCCCAAAATGCGAACCGAAATTACCTCTCCCATACTTGGAAAAACAATCTATTAGAAGTAAAAACGAGCGATGGAACCTACCGAATCAAACCTTACTCGGATAAAATCGTCGAAACGTCTTTCATTCCAAACGGCGAAGTATTCAATGCGAATTCACATGCCGTCATCAAAACACAGGAGAAAATCAACACCACAGTTTCTAAAACCGACAGTTCAATCTCGTTAGTCACCAACAACATTACAGTAGTCATCAATAAGTCGCCTTTTCGCATCACCTACTCCAACCAAGGTAAAGTGTTGCTATCTGAAAAAAACGGCTACATCAAAAAAGACAGTACTGAAATTTTACAATTCAACCTCGACAATTCGGAAATGCTCTTCGGCGGTGGCGCGCGTGCTTTGGGCATGAACCGTCGCGGCAATCGCTTGACCTTGTACAACCGGGCGCATTACGGTTACGAAACTCGGGCAGAATTGATGAACTTTTGCATTCCTTTGGTTTTATCTTCTAAGTTATACGCGGTTCATTTCGACAACGGGGCTATAGGTCATTTGGATTTAGACAGTAAAAAGAACAACACCCTGGAATACGAAACCATTTCAGGTCGAAAAACCTACCAAGTCATTGTAGGCGACACTTGGGAAGATTTAATTTCCAATTACACCGATTTAACCGGAAAACAACCCATGCCGGCGCGTTGGACCTTGGGGAATTTTTCCAGCCGATTCGGATACCACACCCAAGAAGAAGTGGAAAAAACCATCAACCGTTTCCAAACCGACGGCATTCCGGTAGACGCGATTATCCTCGATTTGTATTGGTTCGGCAAAACTGTTCAGGGTACTATGGGTAACCTTGACTGGGACAAAGACCAATTCCCTAATCCGGAAAAAATGATAGCCGATTTGAAAGCAAAAGGCGTTAAAACGATTCTAATCACGGAACCTTTTATCTTAACCACCTCATCCAAATGGCAGGAAGCCGCAGATCAAAAAGTTTTGGTTACCGATAAATCAGGCAAACCGGCCACTTGGGATTTTTATTTCGGAAACACCGGTGTAGTGGATATTTTCAAACCCGAAGGCAACCAATGGTTTTGGAGTGTTTACAAACGCTTAATCAACCAAGGTGTTGGCGGAATGTGGGGCGATTTGGGTGAACCGGAAGTCTTCCCTTCTAAAGTGGTAACTGCTGCCGGAAAAGCCGATGAAGTTCACAATATTTACGGGCACCATTGGGCCAAATTAATAGCCGACGGTTATAAAAAAGATTTTCCAAACCAAAGACCATTTATCCTAATGCGTGCCGGTTATTCAGGGTCACAACGTTTTGGGATGATGCCTTGGAGCGGAGATGTTTCTCGAAGCTGGGGCGGCTTACAATCGCAAATGGAAATCGCTATGCAAATGGGAATGCAAGGCATGGCGTATATGCATTCTGATCTTGGCGGATTTGCCGGTGATTATTTCGACAACGAATTGTATTTGCGTTGGTTACAATACGGCGTTTTCAACCCAATATTCCGTCCGCATGCACAAGAAGACGTAGCTTCTGAAGTGGCTTACAAAGACGTTCACACCAAAGCCAAAGCCAAAAAAGCGGTAGAATTACGCTACCAATTATTACCGTACAATTACACTTTAGCCTTCGAAAACAACCAAAAAGGAACACCTTTGATGCGCCCTTTATTCTTTGAAGAACCATCCAACGAAAAGTTACTCAACGAAAAGGAAAGCTACTTTTGGGGCGATGCATTTTTAATCAAACCAATCACAAAAGCAGGCGTTACCTCAACCGAAGTCTATTTCCCGAAAAGCAACAATTGGTTCGACTTTTACACGGATAAAAAATACGCTGCAGGTTCCACGGAAGCAGTAGCTGTAGCCGAAACATCAATTCCGACTTTCGTTCGTGGCGGAAGCTTTGTGCCAATGATTGAAACCATTCAGAACACTACAAAATATTCATTGGACAATTTCAACTTGCATTTCTATTTTGATGACAATGTAAAAACCTCAACCGGAAAATTGTACAACGATAACGGAGAATCACCAGAAGCTTTTGAAAAAGGACAATATGAAATACTGAATTTCAATAGCAATAACAATGGTAATATATTAGTTCTGAAATTGACGGCAACCGTTGGCAAAAACTATGTATCAACTGATAAAAATGTTACTGTAGTAGTGCATAACCTCAAAGCCAAACGTATTTATATTAACGGACAAGAAACAATCTTCAAAACCAATAACGAGTCGCTATACCTTCCGTTAACTTGGAAAAAAGGCACTTCGCCGGAAATTAAAATTGAATACTAATATGAAAAATATCTTCCTCTCTTTATCCGCTTCACTCCTATTGTTCGGTTGCAATTGTACCAAAGAAACGGTAAAAAAAGAAGCTCCAATCACCCAAACGCCTTTTGTGTGGGAAAGTGCTAACGTGTACTTTTTATTGATTGACCGTTTCCAAAACGGGAATCCGGCCAATGATAAAATCATCAATCGCAATAAACCAACCGGAGTATTGCGAGGCTTTGAAGGCGGCGACATACGTGGAGTAATCCAAAAACTCGACGAAGGGTATTTCACCAATTTGGGCATCACAGCCATTTGGATGACGCCGGTGGTTGAGCAAATTCACGGTTCGGTAGATGAAGGCACCGGAAACACTTACGGTTTTCACGGCTATTGGACCAAAGATTGGACGGCTGTCGACCCAAGTTACGGCACCAAAGAAGATTTAAAAGAATTAGTCGAAAAAGCACACGCCAAAGGCATCCGAATTTTGTTGGATGCGGTAATCAATCACACCGGACCGGTTACCGAACTGGATCCTGCTTATCCTAGTGATTGGGTACGAACTTCGCCTAAATGTACTTATCAATCCTACGACACTTACATTAATTGCACTTTGGTAGAGAATCTTCCCGACGTAAAAACCGAGAGCAACGCCAATGTAGCTTTGCCTCCTATGTTAGTCGAAAAATGGAAAAAAGAAGGGCGCTATGAAGAAGAAGTCGCCGAACTCGATGCGTTTTTCAAAAAAACAGGCTATCCGAGAGCACCGAAATATTACATCATGAAATGGCTTTCGGATTATATTACCGATTACGGCATTGATGGTTACAGAGTGGATACCGCCAAACATACCACCGAAGACGTTTGGGCCGATTTTAAAAAAGTATGCGATAGGGCTTTCGCCGAATTCAAAAAGAACAACCCGAAAAAAGTCATAGACAACAATGGTTTCTTTACCGTTGGGGAAGTTTACGGTTACAATATCGGTGCGAAAAGACTCTATGATTTCGGCGATAAAAAAGTCGATTATTACGCCAATGGCTTTACCGGTTTAATCAATTTCGATTTCAGAAATGAAGCCAAAATGAACTATGAAGAATTGTTCTCCAAGTATTCCAATATCTTGCAAAACGACTTAAAAGGCAATACCGTAATGAACTATACCACTTCGCACGATGATGGTTGGCCTTTCGACAAAAAAAGAGAGAGAATCTTCGAAGCCGGCACCAAATTGTTATTGGCTCCCGGAATTTCACAGGTTTATTATGGCGATGAAACAGCACGCCCGTTGGAAATAGAAGGCACTCAAGGCGACGCTACTTTACGCTCGTTTATGAACTGGAACGACTTGCAAACCGACCGAATTAAAAACCAATTGTTGATGCATTACCAATTGTTAGGAACGTTTCGTAAAAACCATCCTGCGGTTGGCGCCGGTCTTCACCAAATGATTTCGGCTTCGCCTTATGTGTTCAGCAGAAGTTATACCAACGGAAATTTCAGCGACCAAGTGGTGGTTGGTTTGGATTTGCCAAAAGGAAAAAAAGAAATCCCTGTCGGCGCTATTTTTGCCAACGGAATACGAGTAAGAGACGCCTATTCCAACACTGAAGCCTCCGTTGAAAACGGAAAAGTAACTTTGGATACTAATTTTACCTTAGTTTTGTTGGAGAAACTATAACCATGCTCAAAATTGGACATCGCGGTGCGAAAGGTCATTCCCCCGAAAACACCTTGGCGTCGTTCGAGAAAGCTATTGCCTTGGGTGTGGATATGATTGAGTTGGATGTTTGGCTGAGTTCAGACAAGATTCCAATGGTCATTCACGATGAAACCATCGACAGAACGACTTCGAAAACGGGTTTGGTTACCGATTATTCGGCTAAAGAGTTACAAGCTTTGGGTATTCCCGCTTTAATTGACGTATTCGAATTAGTGGACAATCGCTGTGAGATTAATGTGGAAATCAAAACCTTTTCGGCTACACAAGCGGTTTTGGATTTGATAGCCAAAAGTAGTTTCGACCAAAGCAAAATCCTCATTTCCAGCTTTGATTGGAATGCCTTGCAGGAAGTTCGCTTTCATGATGAAGACATTAGAATTGGGGTTTTGACCGAAACCGATTTAGACTTGGCAATGGCTTTCGCCAAATTCATCAAAGCCGAAGCGATTCATCCTTATTATCATTTGCTAACTGCTGAAAATGTTGAGAAAATCAAAGTAAAAGGATTTAAAGTTTTTCCTTGGACGATAAATGAACCCGAAGATATTACCTTTGTAAAATCATTGGAAGTAGACGGTATCATTACCGATTTTCCGGAAAGATTATGAACTCTAAGTATGACATCATCATTGTAGGCGGCGGTGCAGCCGGTTTTTTTACAGCCATCAATATCGCTGAACAAAATCCGAAGCTGAAAATTGCCATACTCGAACGCGGGAAAAACGTATTGGAAAAAGTACGTATTTCCGGCGGAGGAAGATGTAATGTTACTCATGCCTGTTTTGTACCGAATGAGTTGGTTAAATTTTACCCTCGAGGCGAAAAAGAATTGCGCGGTCCGTTCCACCAATTCTGCTCAGGCGATACAATAGAATGGTTTGAAAAACGAGGTGTCGCATTGAAAATTGAAGACGACGGGCGAATGTTTCCCACTACAGATTCCTCACAAACCATCATCGCCTGCTTTTTGGGCTTAACACAAAAATTAAAAATTGAGGTCCTAACCGGTCAAAGTGTACAATCGCTTTTTCATGGAGAAGATTATTGGAAAGTCGAAACCAATCATGAAACCTTTTCTTGTCGAAAATTGGTCATGACCACAGGCAGCAATCCTAAAATTTGGGAACTGCTGGCCACCATGAATCACTCTATCATTCCGCCGGTACCGTCGCTATTCACTTTTAATATTAAAGATACTCGCATCAAAGATTTGATGGGTGTTTCAGCCTTGGCTAAAGTGAAAGTGAAAAATACTAAACTCGAAGCTACAGGCCCTTTACTAATAACTCATTGGGGCATGAGTGGCCCGGGAATTTTGAGACTTTCGGCTTGGGGCGCTCGACTTTTAGCAGAGAAAAATTACCAATTTGTATTAGAAGTCAATTGGCTTAACGATGTCACTTTAGAGGAAGCAATGGAGACTTTGAAAGAACTCAAACAAGAACATGCCAAGAAAGTGGTGAGTAAAAAATCCCCTTTCGAATTGCCGAATAGGCTATGGGAAAGCTTGGTTTTGGCCTCCAACATTTCGAACGAAACCAAATGGGCCGATTTGACTAAAAAACAACTGACAGATTTGGCAAACCAACTCACCAACGGACAATTTCAGGTGAATGGCAAAAGTACTTTCAAAGAAGAATTCGTAACAGCAGGCGGTATCGACTTAAGAGAAATCAACTTTAAAACGATGGAAAGCAAACTGCATGAAAACTTATTTTTTGCCGGAGAAATTGTCAATATTGATGCGATTACGGGCGGATTTAATTTTCAGAATGCTTGGACAAGCGGATTCATTGTAGCCAATGCCATAACCAACTCATGAAAAAAATCATCCTGTCATTCGCCTTATTTCTCTTCTTGTTTAGTTGTAGTTCCTCAAAATCAAACGACTACCAACTGACCAAAAACTACACGCCTGACAATCCGGAATTGTATCAAACCATTGTAAAATTGGACAGTATTTTCTTTGACGCCTACAATCATTGCGACACAAGATTTGAAACTTACGCCAATTTCTATGCAGACGACATAGAATTCTACCATGACCAAGGCGGTTTATCCAATTCGAAAAAAGACATCCTCGAGGGCACTAAAAAATACATCTGCAGGAAAGTCACTCGAACGCTCGTTCCCGGGAGCATAGAAGTTTACCCTATTAAAGACTACGGTGCTGTTGAAATTGGGTTACATTCTTTCAGTAACAATACCAATCCGCCCAATGAACCCAAAAAAGTTAGTCGATTTACCATCTTTTGGAAAAAAACCAACGAGGGTTGGAAGATTACTAAAGTGGTGAGTTTACACTAAAAAAATTCTTATAATTTTTACTGTAGTTATTTCAAAATCAGTTATATTTGATTTGTCAAAACCAAAACCATATGAAAAAACTATTACTCCTTTTAAACATTATTTTTATATGCACAATTGGATTCAGTCAAAACTGCAATCCTTTTTCAGCACCATTCCAAGAAGGATTTAACAGCACATCTCCAACAGAATCTTGTTGGACAGTAATTAATGGCAACAATGATAATGACTCTTGGAATACTAATTACACCTTAAATCCTTTTGAAGGAAATCAAAGTGCTACTTTGACCACCGATTTCAATTCAGGCAATAATGATGATTGGTTAATTTCACCCCAAATACAACTGACCGGAAATGAAGTCTTAAGATTCAATTACCGAGTTCAGACTGCAAATGAGCCTAATGAATTCCGTGTAATGTTATCTACTACGGGTACAAGTCCGGCAGATTTTACAACCGTTTTATTACCATTAACAACATATTCCAATACTACTTATACGCAAGCCGTTGTGAGTTTAGCAGGATTTAGCGGCACAGTTAATATAGCTTGGCATGTGCCGGCCGGAACTTTGGATGGTTGGAGACTTTACATAGACAATGTATCAATTGAAAATGCAAATGCTTGTCAACCCCCAAGTTCAGTAACTGCTAATAACATAACAGCTACAACCGCAACCATAGGTTGGTTAGAGAACAATAATGCTAACACATGGGAAATTTTAACAGTTCCTTGTGGCACTGCTCCGCCGACATCAAGTGATATTGGTCAAATAATCACAACAAATCCATATACCGTAACGGGTTTATCTCCAACCAGCTGCTACACGACTTATGTTAGGGCTATATGCAATGCTAATAACATCAGTAATTGGTGTACGATGCCGGTCACTTTCAATACCGCTATATCGCCTCCAAATTGCGGTGGGATTTTTACTGACAACGGTGGTTCAAATGGGAATTACCTCCCAAATAGTGATTATGTAACAACGATTTGTCCTGATTTAGCTGGCGATATTGTTACGGTTACCTTTACAACTTTTAACACCGAAACGAACTGGGACGGACTTTATGTTTATGATGGAAACTCAATCAACGCACCTCAAATAGCCAGTAATAATCCCAGCGGTAATGTTCCCGGAGGTCTGGCTGGGTCCTTTTGGGGAACGGCATTACCGGGCCCATTTATGTCTTCAAGTCCTGACGGATGTTTGACATTCAGGTTTATAAGTGACAATAGTGTAGTAAGAGCCGGTTGGACAGCTAATGTTATCTGTACTCCCGCTCCAAACTGTTTAAAACCAACTGATTTAATCTTAGTGGACAGAACGCAAACCAGCGCAACTGTTAGTTGGACAGAAAACAGCAATGCAACTTCTTGGGAACTTATTGCGGTGCCTTTTGGTTCTCCGGCACCTAATCCAACTACACAAGGTCAGACGGTTTCTTCTAATCCGGCCACAATAATGGGTTTAACCCCAGGCACGACTTACAGTTTGTATGTGCGCTCTTTGTGCCCTACGACTGGATTTAGTTTTTGGTCCACTTTGCTTTCGGTTACCACTTTAATCAGCAATGACGAATGTGACAATGCGATTGTGGTGCCTGTTAATTATAACAATTGCGCCCAAGTTACACCGGGAAGATTAAATGGCGCAACCGCCTCAAATATTGGGTTAGACACCCCATGTGTTGGAACTGCTGATGATGACGTTTGGTTTCAATTCGTGGCCACAAATAGCGATATTGTGGCTTCTTTACAAAATGTTACGGGATCAACAACCAACTTAAATATGGCTTTGTATGGTGGGACTTGCGGTAATTTGTCACAATTATTTTGCAGCAATGCCAATTCATCCAGCCTTGTCAACTCAAACTTGATTATAGGGCAAACTTATTATCTTAGAGTGTATTCCAATACCAACACCCCTCAAAACACTTCTTTTAATGTGTGCATTACTACTCCTTCAACGTGCGTTGGCGGAGAATCAATTTGCGGTGTTAACAATTATGCCAATTCTACAGGAATCCCAAGTTTAGGTTCAATAGGTTGTTTAACCAGTTCACCTAATCCTACTTATTTTACCATCAAAATATCACAAAGCGGTTCTGTTAATATGGTTTTGACACAGTCAACAATTGGTGGTGGTACAGCGAACATCGATGTAGATTATGCCGCTTGGGGACCATTCCAAAGCCAGTCATCTGCTTGTGCTGCTATTAGTAACGGAATGGCACCTGGAATTGGCGGCAACACCACTACACAATCAACAGGTTGTAGCTACTCTGCTTCCCCTACTGAGCACTTTAACATTCCTAATGCCATTGCGGGTGAGTACTACATTATTTTAATAACCAATTTTAGTAATCAACCAGGTTTTATAAATGTAGCTGTTGAAGATACTTCAACCGGAGCTATTGATTGTTCCGGCATCAGAATGATAGCTTTTATAGATGATAATGCCAACGGAACCAAAGAAACCAATGAAGCTTATTTTCCTTTGGGACAATTTCAATATGAAATTAACAATAATGGAACTGTACACAATATAACATCGCCCAGCGGAGTATATTCTATTTATGATGACAGCCCGGCAAACAGCTATGATTTAAATTATACCATTAATAGCAATTATGCCAATACATACAATGTAACGGCTACATACTCAAATGTTATTGTTACAGCCGGTGGAATGACCACCTATAACTTCCCCATTACTGTTTTACAAAACTATAATGATTTAGGTGTTACAGTTGTTCCAATGTCATCGCCACGTGCAGGAACAACCTATAAAAACAAAATTGTCTTTACCAATAACGGAACACAAACTATTGCGTCCGGTACGTTAAGCTATACTGTTAATCCGGGTACTACCATAACGAACATTTCAGTTTCAGGCACTACAACTATACCGAATGGTTTTACGTATGGCTTTACTAATTTATTACCTTTTGAAAGCAGATCAATTATAGTAACCATCTCAGTACCTGCAATACCTGCTGTTACTTTGGGACAATTATTAACCAATGCTGCCAATATAGTTCCTCCAACAGGAGATATTGTGAGTACCAACGACTCAAGTGTTTCAACTCAAGCTGTCATTGCAGCCTACGACCCTAACGACAAAATGGAATCTCACGGAGAAAAAATCTTATTTTCATCATTTACAGCCGATGATTATTTGGAATACACTATACGTTTTGAAAACACAGGAAATGCGGGTGCCATAAATGTATATGTAACCGACGAATTAGATAGTCAACTCGACGAAACCTCCTTAATAATGACAGGTGCCAGTCACGATTATACTCTTGATAGGGTTGGGAATAGTTTGGTTTGGAATTTCTCCAATATCATGCTGCCGGTCTCTGTTCCTGATACAGAAATAGGAAAAGGATTTATCAACTTTAAAATTAAACCAAAGCCTGGTTATGCGGTGGGAGACATTATTCCTAACAATGCTAATATCTATTTTGACACCAATCCTGCCATTACCACCAACACTTTCAATACAGAATTTGTTGCAGCATTAGCCAACCCGAATTTCACATCCAATCAAATAATAATATATCCTAATCCGGCTAAACACTCTGTTACGATAGATTTAACTCAGTCCGCAGAGCATTTATCTGAAATTGTTTTCTTTGATATAGTGGGTAAAAAAGTAAAAGTCATAAATGCTTTCGGAGAAAATCAAATTTCAATAGATGTTTCTGATTTATCTAAAGGGGTTTACATGATTGAAATCCAAACCGAAAACAAAATCAAAACATTCAAAAAACTGATTGTACAATAATTTAAAAATCCCATCTTAAATAGATGGGATTTTTTTATCGATTCAACCACCAAATACCGACATTCAAAACGGTTGCAAAACTCACCCAACCCAAATATGGTAGAAGCAATAAGGCTGCTGTTTTGTCAATCTTTTTGAATTGGTTATAAGTTTCAAATATCATCAGCCATAGCAATACAATCTCAATCAAAGCCAATAGCGGGTTGTGCAAACCAAAAAACAAATAGGACCACAAGGCATTCAAACCTAACTGTATAATGAAGAACATAAAACCTCTTTTAACATTAGCCTCATCAGTTTCTATTCGGTTCCAAACCATACCGCCGGCTACACCCATCATAATATAGAGTACAGTCCATACCGGTGCAAAAATCCAATTCGGCGGATTAAAAACCGGTTTAATCAAGGTCGGATACCAAGTTGTAATACTTTCACGAGTAACCATTCCCGATAAATAACCAATAGCCAAACAGGTAAATACCACTAAAGCCAATCTTAATCCCTTTTGCATAAAATTTTGTTTAAATTTTTGTCAAATATACTAAACAAACATACATCTATATCCTAAAAAAAGTATCTTTGCTCAAAATCATTAACTGTATGATATCCGAAAAGGATTTTATTGCCACTGCCGGCTCTGCTTCTTTAAACCATGGGAGTTTTCAATGGAGCGCACCAAGTAATATCGCATTGGTTAAATATTGGGGCAAAAAAGAAAATCAAATTCCGGCCAATCCTTCGATTAGTCTTACTTTAAACCATTGTAAAACAATCACAAAATTGGCTTACGCTAAAAAAGAAAGCGAAAATAATTTCTCTTTTGACTTATTTTTTGAAGGCCAACCTAAAGAAGACTTCAAACCCAAAATTCAAAAGTTCTTCGAGAGAATTGAAACGTATTGTCCCTATCTGAAACACTATCATTTTACTATAGATACTGAAAACACCTTCCCGCACAGTTCCGGAATAGCCTCATCTGCCTCAGGTATGGCCGCTTTAGCCATGAATATCATGTCGCTTGAAAAAGCCTTATTCCCGGAAATGACAGCAGATTACTTTTACCAAAAAGCTTCCTTTTTAGCTCGATTAGGTTCTGGTAGCGCCTGTCGCAGTGTAAAAGGCAGTGTGGTAGTTTGGGGGAAGCAGGCAGAGATTAACGACAGTTCCGATTTGTTCGGTGTGGCATTTCCTTCTAAGATTCACGATAACTTCAAGAATTATCAAGACACCATTTTATTGGTAGATAAAGGAGAAAAACAAGTATCAAGTACTGTGGGACATGACCTGATGCACAATCATCCTTTTGCTGAACAGCGCTTTGAACAAGCCCATCAAAATTTATCCAAACTGAAAAAAGTGTTGGAAAACGGCGACTTGAATCAATTCATCCAAATCGTAGAAAGCGAAGCTTTAACCCTTCACGCCATGATGATGACTTCATTACCTTATTTCATCTTAATGAAACCCAACACTTTGGAAATCATCAACAAGATTTGGAAATTCAGAAACGAAACCCAAACTCCGGTCTGTTTTACTTTAGATGCGGGAGCAAACGTACATGTTTTATATCCCGAAAACGTTAGCGAAACTGTTTTGCAATTTATTCAGGCCGAATTAGTTGGCTATTGTCAAAATGGTAACTATATTTGTGATCACCTTGGCCAAGGAGCCAAAAACCTTAGTGTATAAAAATATGAAAGGACCATTATTTTACTCAAAAATTCTTCTCTTCGGAGAATACGGAATTATAAAGGATTCTAAAGGTTTATCTATTCCTTACAATTTTTACAACGGCGCTTTAAAAGTAGATGAAAATCCTACCGAAGAAGCCCAAAAATCTAACGCCAGCTTAAGTCGTTTTGCTGACTATTTAACCCAATTACAGCAAGAACAACCTGAATTGGTTACGTTTAACATCGAAGCTTTAAAAGCTGATGTGGCTCGAGGTATGTATTTCGATTCCAGCATACCACAAGGATACGGCGTTGGCAGCAGCGGTGCTTTGGTAGCGGCGATTTACGACAAGTACGCTAACGATAAAATCACGGTTTTAGAGAATTTAACCCGTGAAAAATTATTGCAGTTAAAAACCATCTTTGGCCAAATGGAATCTTTTTTCCACGGCAAAAGTTCAGGTCTCGATCCATTAAATAGCTATTTAAGCATTCCTATCCTAATCAATTCCAAAGACAATATCGAAGCCACCGGCATTCCTTCTCAAAGTGCAACCGGTAAAGGCGCTGTATTCTTACTCGACTCCGGGATAGTAGGTGAAACCGCTCCTATGGTGAACATCTTTATGGAAAAACTAAAAGAAGAAGGCTTCCGCAGAATGCTTAAATCCCAATTCATCAAATATACCGATGCTTGTGTAGAGAGCTTTTTGGGCGGCGATATGAAATCGTTATTTGCCAATACCAAACAATTGTCTAAAGTAGTCTTAAACAATTTCAAACCCATGATTCCTGAACAATTTCACGGCGTATGGCAAAAAGGAATTGACACTAACGATTACTACTTAAAACTTTGTGGCTCCGGCGGTGGCGGTTACATCTTAGGCTTTACCGAAGATTTAGAAAAAGCAAAACAATCTCTAAAGGATTACAAATTGGAAGTCGTTTACCAATTTTAATGCTCCCAAAATGCTTAGCCGAAAAACCAAACACACCGTACTGAAAATCATCAGTATGTTTTCTGTGGTGCGCGGTTACAATATTCCTATTATTGCCTTAGCCCAATATTTATCGGCTATTTTCATTATGGCTTCCGAAAAAAGAGCGCTCGATGTATTGCTCGATTTCAACTTGTTTATCATTGTATTGGTTTCAGGCCTAACCATCGCTTCAGGCTATATCATCAACAATTTTTACGACAGCAAAAAGGACTTAATCAATCGCCCCAACAAATCGCAACTCGACCGATTAGTGAGTCAAAAAACCAAACTGCAAGTTTATTTCACCGTGAACTTTGTGGTTTTTCTGTTGGCCTTTTTTGTATCGTTTAGAGCCGTACTATTCTTCTCAACTTACATCTTCCTGATTTGGTTTTACTCGCATAAACTCAAAAAAATCACCATAGTCGGGAATCTGACTGCAGCTTTCTTAGCCGTTCTCCCGTTTTTTGCCATTTTACTGTATTACAAAAACTTATACCCCGAAATATTCGCCCACGCCACGTTCTTGTTTTTGCTCATTCTCATCCGCGAAATGATCAAAGATTTGGAAAACCTTAAAGGCGATGTCGCCAACGATTACCAAACCATACCCGTACTGTATGGCGAAACTTTTGCCAAAAAAATCATCACCGCGCTCACCGTTTCTACACTGATTCCGATTTACTATTTAATCGAAATTTTTGAAGTGGGCTACATGGACCTCTATTTCTACGTCAGCCTAATCATCCTAATGTTCTTCCTCCAAAAATTGTGGAAATCCAATACCAAACCGGATTATTTAAAACTGCATAACATATTGAAATTCTTAGTGGTTTCCGGAGTCTTTTGCATCGTACTCATCAATCCGTCGGTCTTGCTTCACGGCAAAAAAATAGTGGAAACTATAGTTCGTTAGGAGCAATAGGTCAGTACCATTGCTACACCTTATTCCCGCTTTCCACACTATCTTTTTTATTTGTAACGTCCAATGCAATCGAGATATCTTACCTAAAATAAAAAAGGATAGTTAGTTCCAATCGGGGCTAAATTCAAACTACGGTATAGTAATCGGCGGTATAAGCCATTGAAATGCGTATCTTTGCCAAAATTCTGAGCCAAAAGGGCTGAACAGAATGACGTTAAATAAAGCATTATGAATAAGAAGGAAGGCAATAATAAAAAAAGCAGCTCTCGAACAAATTCGAAAAAGTCAATTCCGGGTGGACTGCCAAAGCGAGCTCAAGCCCCGAAAAAAGCCAAGCCAACTAAGGATGCAACCGCTCCAAAAAAAACCGTTAAGCCGGTAAACAACATCCCAAAACCGTTAAAGTCAGACGACATTCGTTTGAACAAATACATTGCTAACTCGGGCGTTTGCTCCCGTCGCGATGCTGATATTTACATCCAATCCGGTAACGTAAAAGTAAATGGCGAAGTCATCACCGAAATGGGTTACAAAGTCAAACCCGGCGATGTCGTAAACTTTGACGGCACTGTAATCACACCGGAGCGCAAAGAATATATTTTGCTCAACAAACCGAAAAACTTCACCACCTCTAACGAAGACGATGCCGACCATCGCAATGTATTAGAGTTGGTTCGCGCAGCTACCAAAGCCAAAATCCAACCCATTGGTCGCATGGATAAAAACACCACCGGATTATTGGTTTTTACCAACGACACCGATATGATTCGCAAATTCAGTTTGCCGAACCAAAAATCCACCAAGATTTACCAAGTCAGCTTAGACCGCAATCTAAAGTTTGAAGACTTAGAAAAAATTGCCGGCGGCGTAACTTTAGACGGACACAAATTATTTGTAGACGAAATCTCGTATATCGATGGCGAACCCAAAACCGAAATCGGCTTAAAACTCAGAACTCCTAACGTTAAGGTTGTTCGTGCCATCTTTGAAAATTTCAAATACGATGTTCTAAAAATCGACCGCGTTTCGTTTGCAGGCTTGACTAAAAAGAACTTGCCGCGTGGCAATTGGCGTTTCTTAACCGAACAGGAAATCATCAATTTGAAAAACCTGTAAAAACAACTATATTTACCCTTATAAAATCCCATTGAGTTGGGATTTTTTTATGACCAACCACAAACTTAATCTTGTGGTAAAAAACAATTCTATGTCAGCAGAAAAAAACCTTTCTATTGCGCATCTTTGGTTTGAAGCCTTCAATGCGCACAACTTGGAAAAATTACTATCGCTTTACGACGACGAAGCCGAGCATTTCAGTCCGAAACTCAAAGTCCGCCATCCGGAAACCCAAGGTTTAGTAACCGGTAAAGACGCCTTAAGAACTTGGTGGCAAGATGCGTTCGATCGTTTACCCAGTTTACATTACCGAGTTACTTCGCTAACGGCCAATACCGATAGGGTTTTTATGGAATATGTTAGAACAGTAACCGATGAACCCGAAATGTTGGTGGCGGAAGTATTAGAAATCAAAGAAAATCGTATCATTGCTTCTCGCGTGTATCACGGATAATTTACCAAAGCCTTAACAATCAGTTTAAATAAAAACCAATAGTTTTACCATTACTAAACCATTAACCATGAGAAACTTATACACTTTTTCCACGGCTATTTTATTAACTGTTTTATTCACAAGTTGCAAATCGGAAGAAAAAAACGGTGACATCAATGCCATCACTAAAACGTATTTTGAAGATAAAAACGCTTTAAATCCGCTGGATGCCACTCAAAACGGTCAAAGTCAGTTCAACGACCAATTGGTTTTTGAAATGACCGATTCGCATCGCAAAAAACAAGCGGATTTTTACAACAAATACGAAAAACAACTGACAACCGTTGACACCACTTCGTTGTCTGAAGAAGAAAAAAACAGTTACGACATCATGGCTTGGGAAATTGCCGTAGGCAAAGAAATGCTCCAACAAAATGCCAATCTGATGCCGATTCAACAATTTTGGGGTACACATTTGACCATGGGACAATACGCCAGTGCCGAAAGTGCGCAACCTTTTAAAACCGAAAAAGACTATCAGAATTTCCTAAAAAGAATGGACGCTTACACCGTTTGGCTCGACTCAGCTATGGTGTACATGAAAAAAGGAATCAAGGAAAAAGTGGTTATCCCGAGAGTATTAGCCGAAAAGATTGTACCGCAATTTCAGGATTTGCTCACGCCAAAAGTAGAAGACCATTTGTTTTACTCGAGCTGTAAAAAATTCCCATCCGACTTTAGTCCGATGCAAAAAAACAAATTCGCCAAAGCCTATGCTACTTTAATCACCAAAAAACTCAATCCGCAGTTCGAAAAATTCATTGCGTTTATGAAAGCGGAGTACATTCCGGCTTGCCGCACCACCAGTGGCATCGGCAGTATAAAAGGCGGGAATGAATTGTACAAAGTGTTTGTAAAACAATGGACAACCACCGATAAAACGCCGGAGGAAATCCATGAAATCGGATTGAAAGAAGTGGCTCGTATCAAAGCCGAGATGGAAAAAGTAAAAGCACAAGTAGGTTTTAAAGGCACCATCATCGAGTTTTTTGACCATGTGCGCAACAAACCTGAGTTAAAACCATTTAAAAAACCGGAGGAAGTGATTGCCAACTTTGAGCGCATCCATGACATCATCAAACCAAATGTAAATAAATTTTTCTCTTTACAGCCAAAAACCGCATTCCGTGTAAAACGTACGGAAGCATTCCGTGAAAAAACCGCCAGTGCCGAGTATTCTCAAGGTGCCGCAGACGGTTCAAGACCGGGAACATTTTACGTGCCGATTCCGGATGTTGCCAATTACAATTATTACGGCGATGAAGATTTGTTTTTACATGAAGCCATTCCGGGCCATCATTTTCAAATTTCACTCCAGCAAGAAAACCAACAATTGCCCGACTTTAGAAAGTTCAACTGGTTTGGTGCTTATGGCGAAGGTTGGGCTTTGTACACCGAAAGTTTAGGAAAAGAATTGGGCTTGTACAAAGATCCGTACCAATATTTCGGTATGTTGGGTAACGAGATGCACCGTGCCATCCGTTTGGTGGTTGACACCGGATTGCACACCAAAGGCTGGACACGCGAACAAGCCATTCAATATTCTTTAGAAAACGAAGCAGAAAGCGAAGCCAGTATTATAGCCGAAATTGAACGTTATATGGCAATCCCCGGACAAGCTTTATCGTACAAAATCGGACAGTTGAAAATTATGGAATTGCGTAAAAATGCCGAACAAAAAATGGGCAAAAATTTTGACATCAAAGTCTTCCACCAAAAAGTATTAGAATCGGGTGTGATGCCGTTGGCGTTGTTAGAACAAAAAATAAACCGTTGGATTGCCACAGGAAAATAAACAAAAAAGCCGCTCGAATGAGCGGCTTTTTAATTGCTAATGCTTTTTTCGAGATTGCTGAAATCAATAGTTTTACCGTTCACATCAAAAAACTCGTAAGTATATTTTAATTTACCGTCTATTTCTTCAATTTTGATAAACATTTGATAAAAACCTTGGCTCCATTCTACTACCAAATGGTATTCGTAATCACCAACCCCAAAACTACTCGGAAGATTACTGGTATAGAGCAATTTTTTAGATTTCAAATTCAGCGTAGGAATTTCAAAATTCTCATATTCGCCCATTTCATTGTCGTCAATTTTCTTGCCTAAGTAATTGATACTGGCGTCGCCCTTGGTTTTTTTCTTTTTCTCTTTGCCTTTATTGTAATCATCTTTAATGGAAAAAATTACGTCTTTCATAGCGCTTTTGCCGGCATTCACTAAGGAAAAACGAATTTGATGGTGGTACATCAGTTTGTGCACTTTTTTATTGCCTTCATCAACCGTAGTGCCTTCGCTTAAGTCATTATCAACAATTTCAACTATTGGAATATTTTGTCCCGGTGCTAAGGTAAATACATCAAATTTGTGGCTTTTTAATTTTTGTTCTGCTTCATCCACAAACTTATCTTTCTCCACAATCTCGGCATTTAAAACCTCAATTTGCTTGATGGCTTCTTCTAATTGTTTCTGTTTTTCAACAGACATCGAATTAGCATTGTTTCTGTATAATAAATAGCCGGATAAGGCCAATAAAACAAAACCAATAATTGCCAAAACCACAGTTATCATAAGCTTTTTCCCCTTCATTAGATTAAAAGATTTACATCAAATTACTATTGATGCTGTAAAAATAATCCAATTTTCAAAATTTAACAGTTTCATAAACAACAAACTGTAAACATATTATTAACCAAAATTAAAAGCTTAAAGAAGTCCAAACTCTCATTTGGACTTCTTTGCGGGTAATAGGACTTCCCGAAGTATCGGGATAAACTTCTCATCCTATACACAAAAAAAAGCCCTGACTAAAGTCAGGGCTTTTGTTGTGCGGGTAATAGGACTCGAACCTACACGCCTTGCGGCACCAGATCCTAAGTCTGGCACGTCTACCAATTTCGCCATACCCGCTAAAATTGTGAGTGCAAATATAAAGATAATTATTAATTACGAATTATGAATTGTGAATTTTTTTAAATGCCTTTTTTGAGTAAATTTGAATACTACAATTTAATTTCAAAAATGGATAATATTAAACACTACGTTCAGCAAAACAAAGAACGTTTTATTGAAGAACTCAATGAACTTTTAAAAATTCCTTCCGTAAGTGCCGACAGTGCTTATTCTCAGGATGTTATCAATACGGCAGAAGCAGTAAAAGCCAGTTTGGAAAAAGCCGGGTGCCAATTGGTGGAAATTTGCGAAACGCCGGGTTATCCCATTGTTTTCGGAGAACACATCATCGACAAAAATTTACCTACAGTTTTGGTTTACGGTCATTACGATGTGCAACCACCTGACCCTATGGAATTGTGGACATCACCTCCGTTTGAACCAGTCATCAAAACCACCGAAATTCACCCCGACGGCGCCATTTTTGCCCGCGGTGCCTGCGATGACAAAGGCCAAATGTACATGCACGTAAAGGCTTTCGAATATATGATTGCTAACAATTATTTGCCGTGCAACGTGAAATTTATGATTGAAGGTGAAGAGGAAGTCGGCTCCAAAAGTTTAGGCTGGTTCGTAGAAAGAAACCAAGAAAAACTGAGCTGCGACGTGATTTTAATTTCCGATACCGGAATGATTTCCAACCAACAACCTTCCATCACCACCGGTTTACGCGGTTTGAGTTATGTGGAAGTGGAAGTGACGGGGCCAAACAGAGACTTACACTCCGGGTTATACGGTGGCGCTGTGGCCAATCCTATCAATGTGTTGACTAAAATGATTGCTTCGTTACACGACGAAAACAATCACATTACCATCCCGGGTTTTTATGATAAAGTAGAAGAATTATCGGCTGCCGAAAGAGCAGAAATGGCCAAACGTCCGTACAGCGAAGAAGCCTATAAAAAGGCTTTGGATATTGAAGATGTTTACGGAGAAACCGGTTACAGCACCAACGAAAGAAATTCCATTCGCCCTACTTTAGACGTGAACGGCATTTGGGGCGGATACACCGGTGAAGGCGCTAAAACGGTCATTGCCAGTAAAGCCTACGCCAAAATTTCGACGCGTTTGGTACCCAACCAAGATTGGGAAGAAATCACCGAATTGTTCCAAAAATACTTCGAAAGCATTGCTCCTAAAGCGGTTAAAGTTAAGGTAACGCCTCACCACGGTGGTCAAGGCTATGTAACGCCTATCGACAGTATTGGTTACCAAGCTGCCAACAAAGCGTATACTGAAACCTTCGGCGTTCCGGCCATACCGGTGCGTTCCGGCGGTAGCATTCCGATTGTGGCCTTGTTTGAAAAAGAACTGAAATCAAAAACCATCTTAATGGGCTTTGGTTTAGATTCTGATGCCATTCACTCACCCAACGAACATTTTGGGATTTTCAATTACTTAAAAGGGATTGAGACGATACCGCTTTTTTACAAGTATTTTGTGGAATTATCCAAATAAACAATAAATAACTTGAAAATCCGTTTCTTAGTAAACGGATTTTTTTACTTATGACTCAAAATCGAGTTTTACTTAGTTCTCTTTTTGGACTTGCAGTACTTTTACAAAGTTGCAAAACCAATCAAACCATCAACCATCATCGGGAAGGCAAATGGGTTTATAAGGACACGGTGAACGGTGTACTGCTCAAATCAAAAGGACGCTATAAAAAGAGTATAGAAATTAAAACTTGGCGTTATTTTGAAAACCGAAAACTGGTTAAAAAAGAGCAGTACAATGACAGTATTTGTAACATCACCACTTTTGACCAAAAAGGCCGAATAACGGCCAAAGGCCAATCTATGATGGTGGAAGAAGCCGATGGTACGCATTGGTACATCATAGGCGAATGGATTTTTTACAACGCTAAAGGTCAAGCCATTGGCGTTAAGAAATACCAAAAAGGAGAACTTATTTCTGAAACAAAATTATAAATGCTTTCTACTCTTTTAAAAACTGTTTGACGCTGGTATTGTTGGCTGTTCGCAATCTTATAAAGTAACTTCCCTTAGCTAAGGCAGAAACATCTATTTGATGCTGATTTCCTATCTCTTTTTGGACAATTTGACCTAAAGAATTATAGATTTCAATGGATTTGATTTCCATCAACTGATTTGCCTGAATTGTCAAACTATTTTTAACCGGAATGGGGGAAATCGTAAATTTAATTTCAGAATCGAAATCACTTTGCCCCAAAGTATTAATAACAGAACTGGCGGTATTGGTTACTATTGGAAAATTATAATCGAAGTATATACTTGCCTGATTGCTAAAGGTTACGCCTTGAGTCACACTTGACAACAGCTTAATTTTGAAAACCACATAGCCGTCATTATTGGCATCGTCAAAGGGCAAATTGATATTATGAAAAATAAATTCAACTACATTTCCATTGATTCTGGTGAAAAAATTATGACTTCCTGAGATCGGTGTCAAGGTGGCAACATCAAACTTAGTAGCATCAATAACATCCTTAATTACAACATTTTGCGCAGGGAATGTCCCTGTATTTTCAAATCGTATGCGATAGGAAACATATTCCCCGATATAGTTACTACTGAGATTCTCCCCTTCCAGACAAACTTTATCATTAGGATCGAATGAGTTTACAACTGTTTGATTAAAGGTATGATCATTCAAATAAGGCTGTGACGCTCCGGTTTCTGCTATAGACGAGTTAAAACTCAAAATATCATCAGCATTTAATGGCGGTGTGTCCATCGGACTGTTCAAATTGAAGGTAACATTGATAGTTCTGCTTTCAAAAGGCAGTAAATTGGAAAATGTCCAACTCAAAACTCCGTTAGTATTGCCGATGGGAAGAGTTGAGGCTGATACAAAATCTAAAGTATTGTCATTAAAATGGAGCACTATATTTCCGGTGTCAATAACATTACCGGTGTTTTTATAAACCAGAGCATAATGAGCTTCAAATCCAGGTACGGCTGGACCGTTTGGAATTAATGTAACATCAAAATCATGCATTGGTACAGTGGCTGACAAACAGAAACTTTGGTTTAACGGACTGGTTTGCGATGGAAAATTTGCCGTTACACTTGAAGGAGATAGTGTAAACAAAGACGGATTTTGTAAGATTGGTGTAATCGTATACATACCACCTCCAAGATTTAGGGAATACATTCCTGTTGCATCCGAAATTATAGTACCTGTTTCGTTACCATTGGTAATGGTAAATTCTTGGAAAGGAACTGCAAAGTCGTTAGTATCGCAACCATTACCCGTTGAGTCATATCTTATGTCACCCGTTACCGAATAATATTCGCCGCCGGGAGTAAAACTACAATATGAATTAACCTGAATTTGATTTTGCAATCCTAATTGATTAATTCTATCTTGAATATTAGGCCGTTCTCCTTCATCAACACAAATAAATGACAGATCAGGGCAATTCACTATACTTAGTAACAAGGCCGAATTTTCAAAAATATTTCCGCCTTCATCACAAGTAATCGTTGTATGATTGAAACCGTTTTTTAGAATAAGTTGTTGCAAATTAGGTGAGTCTTCGATTCTAACAAATCCCTGATACTCCGGATCACAGGAGGTGATGACGCTGTAATTCCCCAAATCAAAAAATGTTTTGTCTGAGGAGTAATAAATATTCCCCGGCTGTATTCCTTCGTTAAAATAGACGTTGTCAATGGTATTATATCCTAAATAAACATTACATTCATTACCAAATTGAAAAAGAGAAAGATCTAATAAAGAGAATTGATTGTGCCTAAAACTTGCACTAAAATAAACTGATGCATAACCCATAACTTGTATGGAAGATAAATTATTATAATCCACATAAAAATAGCTAATGTTGGCATTATTGATGGTTAAATCGGTTAACTGGTTGTGGCTTAAATTAATAGTGTCATAATAATCTCCGGGCACTATTGTAAAAGAAGTCAGGTTGTTATAACTCAAATCCAAACCGCTTTCATCACTAGTATCCCAATTGACCGTTACTGAAGTAAGCAGATTGTGACTGGCATTCAAGCTGGCTATCGCAATGGGTGCTGCAATTGTTATAGAAGTCAACGAATTATTGCTGCAATCAAGAAATTTTAGAGCTGTAAAATACTCTAATCCGGATAAATTTGAAATATTCGAATTAGAAACATCCAGCTGCCATACATTTGCTACTTCACTAACTTCTAATTCACCATCGCTATTGGCATCAAGGTAAACTAAATCAGGATCATCGCTCAATGCAACATTAGCTTGCAATAATTTTGCTTTAAAATTAGCATCCGGAAAACTGATAATCTGACCGTTAACAACAGTAGTTAAAACCAAAAAAAAGACTAGACAAAAGTTTCTCATAAACAGCGTTTTACTCCATAAATGTACTATTTTATTTTTATTTTTCAGTTGGAGTGTAAAAAAACAGCTACCTTAAGTTTTCACATTTTAAATCTTGGACAAAAAATGACTTCAACCATAACTTTTCAAGACACTCTATTTCAAGAAAAATGTACAGCTACATACCTATTAATAAACGACTTAATTCATTAACCTCTATTCTCCATAACAACAAGAAAACACAATAAGATTATAATAAAATGCGTTGACAATCATTCGATTGAAACATTTGGCTTTAAATTTGCACTAATCATCAATCATCAACCTAATCTGAATACAATTCAGGTTGCAAATCAATCATCATGTTAAAACGTTTTTTCCTTCTGTGTTCGGGTGTTGACACCCACATTGTGAACTCTTGTTCCAATGGCGAACAAAACAAATACGCAGGCATAGGTGCCACCGTATTTTTTACTGCAGTCATGGCTTTTATAGCCGCCAGTTATGCACTTTACACCGTTTTTGACAATCTTTACACCGCCGTTTTCTTTGGCTTGGTTTGGGGATTTTTAATTTTCAATTTGGACCGCTTCATTGTTTCAACCATTAAAAAAAGAGACAGCTTTCTGGATGAATTCATTCAGGCATCGCCGCGAATTGTATTGGCTATCATTATCGCTATAGTCATTTCGAAACCTTTGGAAATCAAAATTTTTGAAAAAGAAATCAATACCGTTTTATTGAAAGAAAAAAATGAAATGGCGATTGCCAATAAAAATCAGGTTACCAATTACTTCAAAAGCGATGTAGATAAAAACAAGGCGGAGACAGACAGTTTGAAGTCGGCCATCACCCAAAAAGAAAAAGAAGTGTCGGCTTTATACCATGCCTATATTACCGAAGCTGAAGGCACTGCAGGAACCAAAAAAATGGGTAAAGGCCCCATTTACAAGGAGAAACGAGCCGCTCATGATGTTGCCGTGAAACAACTCGATTCGCTAAAAATAACCAACGCCAAGTTAATCGCCGAAAAAGAAGCCCGAAGCAAAACCCTACAAGCCGACTTAGACAAAAAAGTTTCCGAAAGTCAACCCGTAATAGACAATTTTGATGGTTTGATGGCACGAATCAACGCCTTAGGTAAATTACCCTGGTTGCCGTCGTTCTTCATCATGTTGTTATTTTTGGCCATTGAAACTTCTCCGATTTTTGCCAAATTGCTATCTCCGAAAGGCGAATACGATTTAAAACAAGAAGACGCCGAAATGAGTTTGAAAAACATTTTAGCACAAAATCGTTATCAAAGCGAGTTACAACAAAAAACCGATGCTGACATTTACGACAAAGTATACGCCGATATCCGTGAAGACAAAGACGTTTACCAATACAAGAAAAAAGGCGCCATTGAATTGCTTAAACTACAAGCAGATGGTTTTGTAGATAAACAGAAAAAATCAATATAATAAGAAACCCTGATGTGATGACACATCAGGGTTTCTTTTAAGGCAAAAATGAATACCCGTGTTTACTTTTCCACATGAAATACTTTTCTAAAATAACTTTGTTAAAATCGTAAATCACATTCGGAATCATGATGGCAAAGTTGCGGGGTTTGAACAAATGATCTGAAAAAATAATAACTTCTTTTTTGCCGCAATCCATAATACACAATCCCATAATTTTCCCCCAAGCTTTTTTCTTCAAATCGGTTCTTCCATGGGCTACTCTAACAATGTTTTCTGCCACAATCTTACCGGTTTCATCGGAAGGATATCCGGTTTTTGGGGCGGCAAAAGGGACTGTTTTTGGCGTAAATGGCAATACTACATTAACCGCTATTCCTGCAGCCCAAATGTTTGGATAATCTTTGTGTCGGTAGTCATCGCCTACATTAATATAACCGTTTGGTGTAGCGTTAAGTGCCGGTGAGTTGGTTACAAAATCCACCCCGATAAATGGCGGCATCAACATCGAAAATGCAAATGGCAACACTTCTCCTGTAGTTAGTTTTATACTTCCTTCGTTTACTTCTTCAACACCAACTTGGGTTCTGTAATGGATGTTGAACATTTTCATAAATGACTTTAACATACTTTCGCCCATTGGCATCCCGTCTATCCCGAAATGGCCCAAGTAATCTTCCGGGGTAATCCAATACAAATCGACTTTCTTGCGAATATTTTGCTCTCTCAACCATTTTTCTACATTAAAAAGAAATTCATACGCCGCTCCCATACAACCGGCATTTTGTGTTGCTCCAATGACTATCGGTCCGGGATTCTTTTTAAATTCTTCTAAAGCTTTTCTGGCTTTCATAGCACCATTTGGCGTACCAATATAATGGGTATATTCTGCAACCCCGGGAGCAATATCATATTTCACTTTCGGACCGGTGGCTATCACTAAATGGTCGTAATGAAAATTACCTTTATCGGTTGTCACCACTTGGATTTTCGGATCAACACTTAAGGCCTCAGCATGCACAAAATCAACCCCTTTTTGAGTTAATATCCCTTCTTTTCTAAACGAAATATCTTTGATGTCCCTGCGCCCGAAAGGCACCCAAATAAGTGACGGAATAAATAAAAACAAAGGCGACTTATCAATTAAAATTACCTTATGGTCTTTATCTTTTCTCTTAATCTCGAGGGCTGCTGTCATCCCGGCAAAGCTTCCTCCAATTACTACTGTTGTCATGATTATCGATTTTAACAGTATAAAGTTAGCCCGTTTACAATTACTGTAAAGTATCAATTGTTACAGTTAAGATATAAAAAAACCCGCTCAATGCGGGTTTATATCTAATAGCTATAATACTACATATGCTTTAAAACTTCGGCCTTTAAACGATCGTATTCACCTTGCAAGATTAATCCGTTGTCAAGTAATTTTTTGTAATTGCTGAGTTTTTCAAACAATTCGTCTTGTGACAATTCAGCCAAACCGGAACGATCATCCGGAAACTGTTTTTCATCTCGATAGCCGGATTGGGCCACCGGAATAATTTCGGCAAAGTCGGTTACTTCTTCGGTGGTCACTTCTTCCACTACCTCAGCCGTTGCGATTGGCGTTTCTATTACTTCCTCCTCCTTAGGTTGCTCTTGAACAACCGTTGTCACTTGTGGATTTTTTAATAAATCCAATTGTTCTTTGGCAAAAGTGTAGAGTTTTCGCGCTTGGTTTTTAGGCAAATAATCTACGGTATGCGTTAAGTCGGATTTGGTGGTAAAGGTAAAATCGGCACCCAAAATGCCTTCTTTTACAAAGCTGGCTTCAATATCATCCCAATCGTAATCAATGAATTCCATTGACAAACCCAAGTTTTTAGGCTTACAAAGAATGATTCGTTTGTTGGTTACCACTATGCTGTCGGGAAACATGTTAACCGCCGGCTTTTTTTGTACGGCAATGTAACCTACTTCTTCATGGCTCATTAAAAGATTGTCCAACTTGGCTGTGATTTTCTCAATCGCCTTAGGATCTTGGTCTTCGTTTAGTATTTTCTTTAAATTATCTAACATGGTAAAAAATTTCTAAGATTTTGTATTGCTATCGCTTTGCAAAAGTAATGCCTAATTATCGTTTTGAAGAATTTCGTTTTGACTTTTTTTTGTCAAACTTTTGAAAACCAAATCGTAAGAATGATTGATGAGTTCACACATCATTTTATCGGAAACATCACTGTGAAACGCAATCGTATTCCAATGGATCTTACTCATGTGATAGCCGGGATTGATGGCATCATATTCGGCCCGAAGCACTTCGGCACGCTCCGGATCACATTTTAAATTGAGAGATGGCGTGTTATTTTCCCATTCTTTTAAAGAAGTCAGGCAAAACATTTTCCCGCCTACCTTAAACACCAAAGTATCTTCATCAAACGGGAAATGTTCGGTGACACCTTTTTTGGAAAGACAGAATTCGTAGAGTTGTTGGATATTCATTTTAGTTGAGAGTTGAGAGTAATTAGTTTGGAGTTTAAATTTTGCTTGAACCAAATTTATCTTGATTATTCATCATACTTCATTATTTATAGCTGTAAGTTCTTCGTATTCTGCTTCTTTGATATAACCACAGGCAATTGAGAAATCCAACCATACTTGTGTCTCGGAATTTTCAGCTTCAGCATCAGTTAGTTTGCTTAAAAAATTCTTTGGATAACGTCTTTTTCTGTATGATTCTGTTATAGTAACAGTAACACTCCTTGAACTCCTTCTGATTTGATCTGTTAAAGAATACTGTTCTTCTTTTGGAAACTGTTTTGAAATATCAAATATCCTCATCGCTAAGGCAAATGATTTTTTATAAGCCAATAAATCTCTATAATCCATAATATAAACTACTAACTATTATCTCCTAACTCTAAACTCCTTACTCCAAACTATAGAGAATTGGTTTACTTGGTGAAGCATCGTTTTCAAAAGAAGCTATTTGCAGGTTCAAAATATAATTGCCGTCTTGCACTTCATCGTTTACATAAATCATTTCGGTTATGGTGCAATCCAATCTCGCATCGGGGTTAAGATTATTAACGTCTTTTACATTCCAAAAGGCTTTGTGTGCTACCAATCGTCCTTCGTCTTCTTCCCTATCTACGCTGGGCAAATCAATCAGCAAATGTTTAATTCCGATTTCTCGGATGAAAGTCGCTGCGTCTTCTGACAAGTAGGGCGGATTGGTGTGTGAATAGTTTTTGTGTTTTTTACTCTCTTCGTTCGGCAAGGTTCGAATAACAAGCGCTTCCGGAGTTTTACCGTTTAAAGCATTTACTATTTGGAATTTGGTGATGATAAAATCGTCTACCACACTTTCGGGCGCCACTGTAATCAACTCGGCCGTGAAGAAAAACTGCTTCAAACATTGATTGATGCTGTAAAATGCTTTGGTGATATGACCTAAACATTCGGTGTGCGTGCCATGTCCGTGCGGGTTGAAAAAGATGTTGTTAAAGTTGGTCGAACTGCCTTCCGAGACTTTCCCTACCCAACTACCAAATTTCACCGGTTCAATCACAGGCTTTTCAATATACCACGCGATAGGATTGTCCTCGGTATTGGTTAACGGAATGGAAATATCAATGGGTTTTGATAAGTCGATTTGGTGGTGGTTTATAGTCGCTTTCATAGGATTTAACCGCAAAGTGCGCAAAGAATTACGCGGTGTTCGCAAGGGATTAAAGATTATTTACAATTCTTTTTATTCCGTTTTTTATTAATGATACATTAAAATTGATTAGCAATCCTAACTTACAATTTGTCAATTTCAAATAGGTTAAGAGTTGTGCAAAATGAACATCATTCAATGTCTCAACAGATTTAACTTCTATAATCAATTTGTTTTCTACAATAATATCAATTCTATAACCAACATCGAGCTTAACCTCTTCATAAACAAGCGGAAGTGCTTTTTGCTTCTGAACATCTAAACCATTTTTTTTTAACTCATAAAACAAACACTCTTCATAAGCACTTTCTAAGAGACCAGGACCTAATGCTTGGTGAACTTTTAAAGCACAATCAAATACAACTTTAGACAATTCATTTTCTGTCATAATCTTCTGCGTTCCTTGCTTAATTCTTAGCGTGCTTTGCGGTTATATCATTCCAAATTTAGCAAAAATAAGTCGGACGCAATTCCATCGCTTAAAAACTTACCTCTTTTGGTCGTTCGGAGAATATTATCGTCTACAAAAAGCAAATGGTCATCTATGTATTTGGCGGCTTGTTGTTGTAAATAATTAAGATAGTTGGCGCCGAATTCCGTTTCGATTCTATTCAAAGAAACACCCCAAATGGTACGCAAACCGGTCATGATGTATTCGTTGTAACGGTCGGTTTTGGTTAGGGTTTCGATTTCAATCGGCAACTTATTTTCGGCTAATGATTTCAGGTAAAGGGAATTATTGGCGACATTCCAGCCGCGTTTTTCTCCGTCATAACTATGCGCCGATGGTCCGATGCCGAGGTACTTTTTGCCTAGCCAATAACTCGAATTATTCTTAGAGAAATAGCCTTCTTTACCAAAATTAGACAACTCGTAATGCACAAAACCGTGTTCTTCCAGAGTGTCTACCAATAGCTGAAAATGCTCTTGCGCCAAATCGTCATCCAGAGGTGGAATCACTCCTTTTTGAATGAACTGATGTAAGGCTGTTTTCGGTTCGACAGTCAAAGCATAACTTGAAATATGCGGAATGTTGTAGGACAAAGCCGTTTGGATATTTTGCAACCATTTTTCTCGGCTCATCTCGGGCATACCGAAAATCAAATCGATGGTAATGTTGTCGAAATATTTGGTAGCCATTTCTAAACACTTTTTGGCTTCGGCTACATTGTGTGCGCGATTCATTAGTTTTAAATCGTCTTCAAAAAAAGATTGGATGCCGATACTTAATCGGTTGACTTTGTTTTGTGATAATGCAATAATGCGCTCTTCGGATAAATCATCGGGATTGGCTTCAACCGTAATTTCGGGATTTTCAGTGACATTATAATGCTGAAACACTTCCTCAATCAACCATCTTAAATCAGCAATCTCCAATATACTGGGAGTGCCACCACCAAAGTAAATGGTTTCCACAACCTCATCCTTAAACTCGTCTTTTCGCATGGCGATTTCGTTCGCCAAAGCCGAAACCATTTCGTCTTTCTTCTTCAGGGAAGTCGAAAAGTGGAAGTCGCAGTAATGACAAGCTTGTTTGCAGAAGGGAATATGAATATAAATGCCAGACATAAGTCTGGCAAATATATTGAATCTACAAGACTTTGTATTTAGAAATTGGTTTTAAAACTACCGTTAGTCACCTGAATCACATCAGCCGAATTGGATGGATTGGTAGCCGTTAAACTAAAGGTACCCTCGATGACACGAATACCAAACAGCGGAAACGAATTGGACGTTACTGTTACCGTTCCAGTTGTATTGTATTCAGTGTATGAGAGTGTGGTAGTATTAAATTTTGCCAATTGCATTTTATTCATGCTGCTTGTTGTAAAGGTGTACGTTCCGGTAGAGATCTCTTCGTCAACAAATTTCATGATAATTTGGTATTCATCGTCACTGATAAATTTTCTATCAATATTACCAAAGCCATTGTCCCAAAATGAAGTTTCATACCAGTCATTGCTTCCAATTTTACATTTCAACCCCAATCCGGTCAATAATGGTGTAGTAACCACGTAAGGTAAATCAAAAGTACCGCTAACTTGTCTTGTATCAGAATTCAGATCGTTTTCATCTGCATAAAGTGTACCTGAGAAAGAAACCTTAACCCTTCTGGTATTTTCATTAACCGAAATAAGGTTAAACGTAAAATAGTTTGATTTATAATGTTCATAGGTTTTAAAAACCTCAAATTCTTGCCAATAACTAAACTCTCCTAAGTTACCGTATTTGTTAAATTCTATTTGCAATGATTCATCATTAGGAAGATCGGCAGTCATCACAAAAGTATCTTCACCTCTTTGAACGATAGGCGAACTTAGGACAACATTTGTTCCGTTGACAGATAAACTGGCTTCATCAGAAGAACCTCCGCCACTATCAGAGGAACATGAAGCAAATGCAAGAATAAGCATAAAGGAGCTTACGATTTTAATCATTTTCATAAAAGGTTGGTTTAAAGAGTTAAAGTATAAATATATAATTTTTTTAATAACTCTAAAAAAATGTGGTTTTTTTTACAAAAATTATTTAGTCACTCTATTTTCATTCTGTTTGACAAAAGCATCCCAACCACTGTAACTTTTCCCGGCTGTAATTTTTCCTGAGTTGAAAAAATGGCAAACTGCGGCCGCCAAACCATCGGTAGAATCGAGATTCTTTGGCAATTCTTTTAAGCCTAACAATTGTTGCAGCATTTTGGCAACTTGCTCTTTGCTGGCGTTTCCGTTACCGGTGATGGCCATTTTGATTTTTTTGGGTTCGTATTCGGTGATGGGAATTTGGCGCGATAAACCGGCTGCCATAGCAACGCCCTGAGCCCTGCCCAACTTTAACATCGATTGCACATTCTTTCCGAAAAATGGGGCTTCAATAGCTATTTCATCGGGATGATGGGTTTCGATGAGTTCGATGGTGCGTTCAAAAATGACTTTCAGCTTGGTGTAATGATCATCATACTTGCTTAGGATCAATTCGTTTAACTGAAGAAATTCCATTTTCTTGTTAATCACTTTAATCAATCCGAATCCCATAATGGTCGTTCCGGGGTCAATGCCTAATATGATGCGTTCGTTGGCCAAAGTCAATTGTTTTTTTGGTAAAAATAGGAAACAAAATGAAGCTTTCCATAAAAAAAGGCCGTTTAAAAAACGACCTTTCTTATAGAGTACTTTATGTATTATTGTTTGATGAACTTTTTGGTAATCTCGTTCTTACCGTCTTTCACTTTAATCAAGTAAACACCCGATTGTAAATTGTTCAGTTGAATATTCTCATTGAAGAATCCGTTATTGGTGTAAACGTTTTGATAAATCTGTCTTCCTCTGATGTCAAAAACAGCTAACTCGATAGGTTCATTAGACGTTGAGTTAAATTGCACATTGAAATCACCGTTATTCGGATTCGGGTACAAAATGAAATCCTTGATGGAATTATCCTCTACACTCAATGGAACGGCTGTAGTGCTACACAATCTCAAACTCCAACTATTGATAGCTCCGCCATCTTGATTAAAAGAATCCAAAACTCTTAATGTCCATGTTCCGTTCATGTTTTGTCCATTAAAAGCCGATAACGATTGGAACGGTTGTATTGTTCCGCTGATAGCAGGATTAGTTTGACAAACTAAAGCAGTTCCTGAATCATCAAAAGTGGCATTGATGTTCAATAAACTGTCGCTTGTACAAGGTTGAGCCACTAATTGCACTTGTGTACCGGTTGGGCTGATTAAAGTAATCGTCATATCATTAACCCAAGTATGGTTTATGTTTACTGTTACATTAACGTCTGAAATTGTATTGGTTGAGGCAACATTTAGAGTTGAATTTACCGTTACGTTTGCAGTAGTTGGAATAGTAATAGGCACATTAGTTGAAGTGAAAACCGTACAATTAGGCAATCCTGTTTTAAATAAATTGGCTGTACTGTAATTCCCTACACAAGCATTATTTTTTGGCAACACTCTCCAAACATAATTGGTAGCATCTGCCAAGCCAGTTACATTATAAGAATTGGTAGTAACGGTAGCTGAAGCTACAATATTGGCAAAATTATCATCAGTGGCTACTTGAACATCGTAAGCTGTGGCATTCGCATTTGCCGGCCAAGTTAACGTTAATGTAGTCGGAATTCCTGTTTGCAAATGAGCAGGATAAGTTAGTGTTTGGGTTGGGAAATTTGCATTGAACAACTCCAAGTAAAATGGGGCCGTTTTAGTAATCGAACCTGAAGTAGCTGTTACTGTCATGGCATAAAAACCCGGTGTAGCAGCGCCAGTATTGTTTATGGTTAGAATAACATTTCCGTTGGCTGAAACAGTAGCGGGAGAGAAAGTTCCTGTAGTCCCAGCAGGTTGCCCTGAAAGTGCTAAGGTTACAGTCCCGTTGAATCCGCCAAGAGCAGTGTATGGAATGGTGTAAGAAACAGAACTTCCGGTACAAATTTGTTTGTTCTGCTGCTCTGCAACTCCATTGTAAGCTATAGCAAAATCAACTGCCGGTGCTACAATAGAAAAATTAGCATTGGAGATATCATAAAAAATGTGTTTGTATCCTTTTACCATCACACGATTGGTATTTCCAACGTTATTTGGAACCGTGATTACTTCGGAACCATCGTTAGGAACCTTGCTCGCCAATTGAATAGGATAAGTAAATCCACCATCCGTAGAAAGGAAAATATCTACATACTGAGCATTAACGCCATTAGCAGTTGTACCGGCTACATCCCAAGTTACTGTTTGATTAGAACCAACAGCCCAACTTACTGCAGTATTTGGAGTAGAAACCAAAAAAGGTCCGGCCACAGCGTCTACGGTAACCGTCATATCATCGGAATTGGTTTGTCCTGAACCGGCAAAATTGTCTCTTACAGTTAAAACAAAATTCAAAGTTCTGGCAACGGAACTCAAAGCTTCAACTACAATATCAGTACCTTGGGTGGTAGATTGGTTTGCTACTACTCTGGCTAAAGGAGGAAAATAACGTTGTGGTGATGAAACCGGGTCATAAGAACGCCAATTGGGACCACCTGTTTTTGTAGCAGAGGCGGCACTGGCAGCTCCGGTTTGAGTGGTCGCCGTATCATTTTGCTCCCAACAATAGGTAAGTGCATCACCGTTGCCATCAGAGGCTACACCGGTTAATACAAATGGTGTACTTTTAGGGATTGTATAATCTAAACCGGCATTAACTACCGGAGTGATATTAGTCAAAGTAACTCTGGTTGGGCAAACTTTAGCAACCATATTATCCTGAATTTGCTTGATTGAGGCATAAACAAAGTAATCATCAGAATTTGTTTGAACATCACGGGTGGTGATTCCGGCATAACCCATAATAGTTGATCCAGAGCCCGGTTCAACATTAACTCCTGAACCTTCAACATTGTGTGAAAAAGTATGGTTCCCTCCAAATTGATGACCCAATTCATGAGCCACATAATCAATATCAAAAGTATCTCCCATAGGAACGCCATTGGCTGGAGAAGTAATACCGCTTCCCTTACTGCCATCTTCACATACGCAACCGATACATCCGGCATTTCCGCCGCCACCGGTTGAACCAAACATGTGCCCTACATCGTAATTAGCTTCACCAATTATATTGGTAAGTGTACTCTGCAATTGAGCATTCCAGTTCCCCATAGTAGTGTAGGGATCTGTAGCCGCATTGGTAAAAATAACCAAGTTATTGTTGGCTATAATATTCATATGAATCGACAAATCTTTTTCAAATACTCCATTTACTCTGGTCATAGTAGCATTCATAGCAGCCAATGCACCGGCTACAGTACCGCCAAAATATGTAGTATACTCACCGTTACATGACAAGGCTAATCTGAATAATAACAACTCACCGGAACTGGACATGGGAGTTTGAACATTTTGTTGTCTTTGCAAACTGTGGGCTACTGAATTGTCAACCGTCGAACAAGTAAAAGGCAAAGCTCCCTTTTCACGACTGGATTCATAAACAGCATATACCAATCCGTTTGTGGCGTATGGCTCAATGAATTCATTTCTTTTATCGGTTCTGAAAATCATGGCTTGCATGCCGGAATCATCTATACTCAATCGAATTTGCGCTTTTTTGTCATCAACTCCTACACCAATATAAGACCTGATGTTAGGATATTGAGCCTGTAATTCGGGAGCAAAGTTTGAAAACTCAAACATTTGAAATCTTTCAACGCCACCGTTGACATTAGGAATAGTCACAACGGTATTGGATTGACTGGCAGTTAAACGATTGGGAGCCGATTGCAATGCCGATTTTAAAGTACTGATATCAGTAGCAAAAAGTTTAAAATCTTTTGGAAAATTAGAGCGTTCCACTTGCTTTAGCGGTATCAAATTCTGCGCTGATACCTTTTCCCATGAAGTTTGTTGGGCAAAGCCAATGCTATGCAACAACAAGAATAAAATGGTAATTTTTTTCATCACTAATTGTTAGTTTTTTGAGTTTGGTTTGTTAGTTTTTATAGACCGTAAAAATATATTATTTTTTGTAAATCAAATTATTAGATTCAGGTTTATACAATATTATTTTTCATTGGAATCTTTTCGGGATATCCGTTACTTTGTGAGATGAAAAAAATCATGCAAAACAAAACCTTTATAACAGCCGTAAAGCTGATTATTGTATTGCTTTCTTTTTACTTTATATACAGTGAACTACAAAATAACGACCAATTAAACTGGGAAAAATTCTTTAAGTTGTTTAATCGAAAATGGAGCTTGTCAGGTATCTTATTTTTGCTTTCTTTTAGTGTTGCAAACCGCTATTTGGAAATTTTAAAGTGGCAAAATTTAGTAACCTTCATTCACCCTATAACTGTAGGCGAATCTGCCAAACAAGTCCTCAGCGCTCTTACAGCCGGAATTTTTACACCTAACGGATTGGGAGAATATGCCGGAAAAGCATTGTATTTCGACCAAAAGAAGACCAAAAAAATCATTTTCCTTAACTTGATTTGCAACGGTATCCAAATGATTTTAACGATACTTTTCGGAACAATAGGGCTATGGGTTTTGGGATACAACTATTGGGTTTTGACCATTATTGGTATTTGCCTACTGTTTATCGGTTTGTCTTTTTTAATCAAATCCATTAAAATCAAAGGATATTCCATCGAAAAACTACTGACAAAAATCAATGAAATCCCCAAAAAGACCCATCGTAAAAACATACTGTTAGCGGTTGGTCGCTACTTGGTTTTTTCACACCAATATTATTTTTTATTTCTCGCTTTTGATGTAGATTTACCCTATGCAACCTTAATGGCTTCGATAGCAGCTGTCTATTTTTTGGCTTCTTCATTGCCCAGTTTTCAGTTTTTAGACTTTGCGGTTAAGGGAAGCGTTGCGCTTTTTTTCTTTGAAAAATTAGGCGTAAACGAATGGATTGTTGTTTTTATTGCCACGCTGATGTGGTTCTTAAATGTTGTTTTACCCGTTGTAATAGGAAGCTATTTTGTCTTAAAATTTAAACCGAAATGGAAGCAATCACCATAATACTATCCCTGATTTTATTGATTTATGTTGTTCTGATGGTCCAGTTAATTTTAGGCTACAACAAAGTCAAATCTTTTAAACCAACCTCTGTTGCGCCCAAAACGGCTTTTACTATCATAGTCCCTTTTCGCAACGAGGAAAAGAATTTGCCAAAATTGCTGGCTTCTTTTTCTAAGCTGAACTATCCGCATGAATTGATTGAAATTATCATGGTAGATGATTTCTCGACTGATTTTTCGGAGCGCATTTGCATTCGTTGGCGGATGGAACACGACACCATTGACACCACACTTTTAGAGAATTTACGATTGTCTGATTCTCCTAAAAAAGATGCTATTGCACGAGCTATTCCGATTGTTAAACACGACTGGATTATTACTACCGATGCCGATTGTTCGGTTCCAAAAAACTGGCTATTGGTTTTAGACGAATACATTCAGAAACAACAACCTGAGATGATTATTGGTGCCGTGGCTTATAAGACCAAAAACAACTGGTTTCACCATTTCCAACAGTTGGATTTATTGAGTTTACAAGGCACCACCATCGGAAGTTTCGGATTGGGAAAACCTTTTATGTGTAATGGTGCTAATTTTGCCTACACCAAAAAATTCTTTACGGCTCTCGACGGCTTCAATGGCAACCAAAACAGAGCCAGCGGTGATGATGTCTTCTTGTTGCAAAAAGCTGTAAAACATTCTCCTGAAAAGGTACACTATTTAAAACACCCTCAAAATATTGTGAAAACCAAACCCGAAAATGATTTGTTTAATTTCTTCCAACAACGGGTTCGTTGGGCAAGTAAAACGACAGGCTACCAAAGTACTTATGCAAAGCTTCTGGCAGTGTTAGTATTCTTGATGAATTTAGGTTTAGTTGTTGGTTTGTGGTTTGTGGTTTGTGATTGTTTGGAGGCAAGTATTTGGTTAGGTGTGTTTTCGGCTAAGTACTTAGTAGATTATGCCCTGTTATACAAGGCCAACCGATACTTACGCAAAGGCCGATGGCTTTTACCATTAGCTTCCGCTGTGGTTTATCCATTTTACGCCAGCTTAGTTGGGATGTATTCTTTATTCGGAGGTTTCTCTTGGAAAGGCAGAAAATTTAGTCGATAAATTCTAGTCTCTCGCTAAACTTAAACCTATTCTTGCTTGATAATTACCGGAAGGACAAACTGTGTTTTTACCGGTATACCTCTTTTAATCGCCGGATTTACTTTGGGAAAATCAACCAAGCGGGCACGCAATATACTGTCGATTTTAATGGTATCGTAAGCCACAGAATCTTTAGGAAATTCGGGTTTAAATTCTAAAGTAGCATCTGGTAAAACGGTAACTCTTACCTCAATAGCATCGAGTTTTGGGAACATGGTAGCCAAAGTGTCTATCGCTAATTTTTGTTCGATAGTAGCTGTTAGAAAATCGAAAAAACACTGCTTGCGCAAATTGGCATCACTCAATTTCTCACAATCGCTAACCGAAGGATATTCATCCACTTCTTTCCAATTGATTTCTTTCATTTGTTGCTCGAGCAATTCTTGTTCGGAAGGCACTTTCTTCTCCAAATATTGGCAAGAAGAACAAACGGTTAGTAATGCTAAAGCCAGAGCTCTTTTCATGTATGAATTGAATCGATTAACAGTTTCAAAAATAAGAAATTATATTCACCAAGCTAAGCTTTGCCCAAAAAAGAAAGCCTTCTCGAGAGAAGGCTTTACTATTGAAGAGGGTATAATTAGTCTACAATCAATTTTTTGATGACTTTATGATTGGTATCGGTAGTTACTTCAATCAAATAAATACCTTTTGAAACAGCAGACAAGTCTATGGTTTGAGTGGACAAGTTGGAAGCTTGTTGAGCAAACACCATTTTACCCAATACATCATATACTGTAACACCGGCAATGGTTGCATTACCACGAACACTAATGGTCAGCCAATCGGATACCGGATTAGGGTAAAACACAAAGCTGTTGTTTTCAAATTCATCTATACCTAATTGCTGTACGAATTCGGTATTGAAAGTATTGGTTATAATTGGCGGATTAAAGTCGAAATAAATCGAAGCCGTATTAGGAATAATATCACCCACGGCAAAGCCTGACAACGGTTTGATTTGGAAAGTGATGTAGCCTTTTCCAATGTTGGTGTTGGCCACAGATGGCGGCAACTGAATGTCTTCAAAAATCCAGTTGACATTGTTCCCAACCCTATCCATTACATAAGAATGACTAGCGCTGACCATGCGAATGGTGTTAGCATCTAAACCGGCGTCTAAAACATCATTGACTCTAACATTCTCTGCATTGGCCGTTCCGGTGTTTTCAAAACGAATGGTGTAAGTCAGATAATCATTAGTAGAAAAAGAAGCATAGAGAATTCTTTCTCCATGTGCTTCCATTTTGTCATTCGGATCATAAGCCCCAATGATGATTTGGCTATTAACAGCCGAATTATTTTCCGGCACCACATCGCCACTCAAAGGAACTATAGATGCCGTGTTGGTTAACAAACCACCTATGGTAACCGTTGGTATGGTTGGCACTTGTAAAGTCACCGTCATTTCTCTCGACTCAAACGGCAATAAATTGCTGAAATTATACGTAAAGCCATTGGCTATCGGACTTGTTCCTGTTTGTGTATTGGTTACTATAGCGACCAAAGGATCATGATTAAAAGTTACCGTCCCCGAAGTTATGGTTTGGTTGCCATTATTGGTATACACTATCTTATTCATATAAGTAAAACCGGGTCTTGGTGCATTTACAGGAATGATGTGCACTGCCAAATCATTATATGGTTGTGTTATAGTGATAGGGAAGTTATAGGTTTGTAAACCGCCGCCGATAACAACTTGAACGTTGCTGTAAGATGCTGTTGTAATACCATATGAAGCTGTATAGTTAGGATCGATGGCATAACTGATGTCATAAGAGTTATTACCATTGGTATCATAAATATTATAATAACCGGTAGGCGAAACTACGTTGTGTACATTACCGCTATTGTTGATTTCATAAGTAAACTGTCCTAAAGGGAAATTTTGTTCGCCGTTGTCTTGGGTTCCGTTATTGTTTACATCCAAAAAGGCATTAAGGCGTAAGCCTGAGCAATCTATAGCACCGGTTGAGCCGGTTACTTCTGAGATTTTAATGTATCCTAATTGGTTACTGAAATTGGTAACCATCAATAAATAATATTGCCCGGGTTGAACATTGGTAATGACTACATTTTCAGTAGCCGAAGCCGAATAACTGCAACTTACTATAAAATTCGGTGTCAACTGACCATTACAAGGTGTTACCGGATTGGAGAATGGACCAAATACTACATAGTCAGCATCCAGGTTGGCCATAGTAACATTAGGATCAGTACTTTGCTGAATTAGAAGATTTATAGTTCCTGCTTGGCTTACGGGTAAATAGAACCACGTTTGGTTTGGCGAAGTACTCAAACATCCATAGTTGCCTGTTGAAGACATATTAGTAGTATTTTGAAATACTGCTCCAAGCGAGTTACAAAGTGAATTAGCCTGAGAACAAGTATAAGCAACATTACAATTAGCAAAAGCTTGTATTTGGAAAGAATAAATATTGTCACAACCATCTGCCACTATCTCTCTCACAAAAACATTGGTTATTTGATTCTGAACACTGATATTCAAAACCGACGGATTGTTGAAAGGCACTACTTGATTTTGGGCGTTAGCCAAACTAGGGTAATACTGTAAGGGATTGGTACTGTTAATTTGTGCCTGAACAGTAGTTAAATCAAAAGTCACAAAACCATCGTTATTATCGTCACACTGTTGCATATTGTTTAATGGCGTGTTGATTTGAGTAAACGTTTCAACGATCAAAGAAAACCCAAAGATTTGAAACTCTTGGGTAGTATTATTCTCCAAACGGGCAAAAACAGCCTGAGATACAGCAGTACAATAAGGCGATGCCAAAGGACTAACATCATTAGCAGCATCAGCCTGAGAATTGTGATAAGTAACCGTATATTCTGCAGAGTTTAAAGTATTAATAATAAAAACATCGTTTTGGTTTAAGTTAAAACAAGCCTGACCATTACTTCCTGCACATTGTCTTAAATCTGTCGGCTGTCCGGCTTGCGGAGCACATGATGCCGTTGTAAAGGTATAAGTTTGCGCAGAAGTGTTCCCTGAAGGACATTCTACAATAAATGTAACGGAATAAGTTGCACTACACGCCAAATTATCAATCACATAAGTATTGGCAGTTGCGGGTAAGCTTATCAATGGTTGACCGTCAATAGATATATTCAAAACGGATTGCGGATCAACATTAGCACTTGTCCAAGTCATGGTTACTGAGGAGTTTGAATTGTTAGAGAAAACAACACTTGAAATGCCCTCACAATTACCACACTGAACCGTTATCAACTCAACTACACCAACCGCGAAACAACCTGTTGCAGTATTTTCAACCCTATAAAAAACAGGCGGATTAACCGGTGATGCGGTAGGACTGATATAACAAGTCGGATTGGCTATTAGCGAAGTAAAATTATAGGCATCAGCCATTGAGGTAAAAAAAGTAACCGATAAAGCTGCTGCTCCCTGAGCTATTTGAGCTTCAACACTTGTCAAATCCCAACATGGAAAACTCGTAGTGGTATTGGCACAATTGGTTATGGAAACCGTTGGGCTTGATGGCGCCGGATTAACATTTAACGGGTAGCTGACATAGGTAATTTCCCCGGTTGTATTATTAACAATTCTGGCAAAAAGCGTTTGCTGATAAGGCAAAATATTAGTGTATGGACTACTTAGAGCGTTTGTATTGCTGACCGCATCCATTTGTGTTTCATGATGTGTTATGCTGTAGTTTTGAGCATCTACCTGCGTTAAAATTTCAGCAGAGATTTCACCTAACCAAAATGAGGCAAAACCATCATTGTTGTCATCACAAACGTTATTATAGATGCTTGGCTGATTAAAACTTTGCGCGACCAAAAAAGAAGTAGCAAAAAATAAGATGAAAGAGAGTAGTTGTTTTTTCATTGGTTGGTTTTTTGATTGGTTTTGTCTTTTAATTTTTTTTAAAAAAAGACGACGCAATGTACAAAAATCCAATGAATTACAACTGAAAAGAAAACTTTTTAAAAGAGAAAATAAAAACAAAAAGCATATAAAGCAAAAAAGCCATCCCTAAAAAAGGGAAAGCTTTTCATTGGTCTAACTACTAAACCTGCTACGAGTTACAAAGTCGTAGCGAAACAACACAACTAATCTTAGATATCTTATGGGAACCCAAATCCGATTTTTTAAAAACCTTTTTTGGGCAAAAAAGGTTTTCGTTTCCGAAAACCTTTCCCAATTTTAGCGGTCTGGACGGGACTCGAACCCGCGACCCCATGCGTGACAGGCATGTATTCTAACCAACTGAACTACCAAACCATCGCTTAATTGCGGTTGCAAATATACAACTGATTTTTAATTCTGCAACTTTTTTTTACTAAAAAAATAAAATGTGATTTCGCTGTCTAACCAAACATTTGTTTTTCAACCAAGTATGTCGTTAAAATTTTTTCAAAACTTTCCTCTACTGCCACAGGTACATACTTGATTTTGTTTTGAGTACAGGTTAAAGCCAACGATTTGAAATAGGCTTCAACCTTTTCTTCATAAGCTTCTTTAATGCTGTCGGCAAAAATATTGATTTGCTCACCCGTTTCTAAATCGATAAACTTGCGAGGTGCATTGTCAAAATTGAAGTTGATTTCGGTTTGTTTGTCGATGACATGAAAAACCACTACCCGATGCTTGTCGTGTTTCAAATGCTGCAATGCATTAAACAACGTCTCGGTTTTACCATCATTAGCCGTCGGATCAAACATATCCGTAAATAAAATAATCATCGAACGACGGTGCATTTTCTCGGCTATTTGGTGTAAATAGGTCACCGTATCAGTGCTCTTGGACTGCTTAGGGTTTTCCAATAAATCTTCTAATTTATTGAGAATCATGCGATGGTGTCGATCGCTGCCTTTTTCGGGCGCGTAATATTCATAAGTATCCGAATACACGCTCAATCCGACAGCATCGCGTTGCTTTTTAAGCAAGTTCATCAAGACTGCCGAAGCCAATACTGAAAAACCTATTTTATTGTAGTAAAACGGCTCATTTGTCTTTAATTTAGGATAATGCATGGAAGATGAGTTGTCGATAATTAAATGACAACGCAAATTGGTCTCTTCTTCGAAACGTTTGGTGTACAAACGATCGGTTTTAGCGAATAATTTCCAATCGATGTGTTTGGTACTTTCACCGGTATTGTAAACCTTATGCTCGGCAAACTCAGCAGAAAATCCGTGAAAAGGCGATTTGTGCATACCCGATATAAAGCCTTCTACAACCTGGTTGGCCAACAATTCCAAATGCTTGAAACCGGAAACGAGTTCTTTTTGTTCTTCAATCTTCATAAGTCAAATATAAGGATTTGAAATTTGAAATTACTGAGAAATCACTGCTAAAAAAATGCTAAACGTGACTATAGCCCCGATTGGAGCAAACTACCGCGTAGTGCGGAAAGCGGGAGGCGTTTTCCTAAACACTGTCAATGCCGTGCTCCTGAAAATAAAAAAAGGCCTAACTCGCGTTAGACCTTGATTTCTTTTTCATGGTATTTTACAACAATGCATCGATAGCATCGGTGTAGGTTTTTTTAGGCGCAACGCCTACTTGACGACCAACCACTTCTCCGTTTTGGAACACCAAAACAGTTGGAATGTTACGAACACCGTATTTGGCAGCGAACTCCTGATTGGCATCAACGTCTACCTTACCTACTATTGCTTTGCCTTCATATTCTGAGGAAATTTCATCGATTACCGGTCCAACCATACGACAAGGACCACACCAAGCCGCCCAAAAATCAACCACTACCGGTTTGTCTGCTTTTAACACTACCTCTTCAAAAGTAGCATCTGTAATTGCTAAAGCCATATTGTATATTTTTAAATTACTTTATTATTTGTTGCCAAAATTAGACAATTTATTTGATTATAAAACGTTAAAAAAATCAGTTTTGACTATCAAATCATTATCAGAATTGATTTTTAGTTGAGACTGAATTTGACGTTCATTTTCTCCAATTCCGTCAAGAGCTCATTAGAGATTCGGATTTTCAATTTACGACTTGGTAAAGAGATTCGTGTAGCAACTTGCAATTGCTCCTCTATAACCGGAATATCGATTTCCATATCTTCAGGATTATCGGCATCTGTCATCAATTCTTCATCAACTACAGCTTTGGGCATAGGCGCAACCGGTTTGAGTACTTTTTCAAATTCCATCACTTCAAAGGACACAGTGTGATCGCCTTTGTTAGCGGTAAACAATTGATTGAGTTGTTGGATGAATTCCATCTGCAGCTCATGAATATCCATTTGAATGCTTAACTTTTTGGCAAATTGCGGCAATACATCTTGTAACTGTTTTACATCCATGAATTGAATTCGCGGATCCGATTTTTTACCGGTTTCGCGGTTCACCCAGCCGTCTTTTACGGTGACTTTAAAGTATACAAACTGGTTGTTTACTAAGAAATGGCGGAACTTGAGATACTCTTCATCAAAGATTCTGAATTCGTGACTTTCATCATAACCTTCCAAAGTAAACATCGCCCAGTCTTTACCATTTTTAGCCGTTTTATACTGCACATTGGTTACTATCCCGGCAAAAGTGAGCGTTTTGCCCACAAAATTATTCAGATTTTTTAAATTCTCTAATTTGCTATTGCAGAAGTATTTCATCTCAAATTTAAAATCGTCCAACGGATGACCGGAAATATAAATCCCGACTACTTCTTTTTCTTTGGCCAACTTTTCCATAGTGCTCCATTCCTCACAAGGCGGAACCGTTGGCTCGGCTATTTGCACATCGCTGGCATCGCCGAAAAGGCTGACTTGCGACGAGTTTTCATTTTCCTGAAACTTGGCACCATAACGCATGGCTTTTTCGTAAAACGTAATGTTATCGCCATCCGTATGAAAATATTGGGCGCGGTGTGTATCGGCAAAACAATCGAAACCACCGGCTAAGGCCAAGTTTTCGAATGCTTTTTTATTGGCGGCACGCAAGTCTATGCGTTTGGCCAAGTCAAAAATCGATTTGTAATTTCCTTCTTTGCGGTTGTCAACTATGGTTTGTACGGCGCCCATTCCGACGCCTTTAATAGCACCCATTCCGAAACGCACTGCATAGTTTTCGTTTACAGTAAACTTATAGTAACTTTCATTAACATCGGGACCGAGTACTTGCAAGCCCATTCGCTTACATTCTTCCATAAAGAATGACACTTGCTTGATATCGTTCATGTTATTCGACAGTACCGCGGCCATATATTCGGCCGGATAATGTGCTTTTAAATAAGCCGTTTGATAGGCAATCCAAGCATAACAAGTAGAGTGCGATTTATTGAAAGCGTACTGAGCAAACGCTTCCCAGTCTTTCCAAATTTTTTCCAATTTATCGGCGGGATGTCCGTTAGCCACAGCTTGATCGATGAATTTGGACTTCATTTTATCCAAAACATCTTTTTGCTTTTTCCCCATCGCTTTACGGAGTACATCGGCATCACCTTTGGAAAAATTGGCGAGTTTTTGCGACAAAAGCATTACCTGCTCTTGGTAAACAGTAATTCCATAAGTATCTTTGAGGTATTCTTCGCAGGCTTCAAGGTCGTATACAATTTCCTCTTCCCCGTTTTTACGTCGAACGAAAGAAGGAATGTATTCGAGCGGTCCCGGACGATAGAGTGCGTTCATGGCAATCAAATCGCCGAATACCGTTGGTTTTAAATCCTTGAGGTATTTTTGCATACCGGGCGACTCGTATTGGAAAATCCCAACCGTTTCTCCGCGCTGGAACAACTCATACGTTTTAACGTCATCTATAGGAAACGCATCCGGATCAAGTTCAATTCCGGTACGGTATTTCACTAATTTTACGGTATCTTTAATCAGCGTCAGGGTTTTCAACCCCAAGAAGTCCATTTTAAGCAAACCGGCACTTTCTACTACCGAGTTGTCGAACTGTGTAACATACAACTCCGAATCCTTAGCAGTAGCCACCGGAACGAAATTCGTAATGTCGTCCGGTGTAATAATCACACCACAAGCGTGAATTCCGGTATTGCGCAAATTGCCTTCTAAAATTTTGGCTTGCTGAATGGTTTCACTGCCTAAGTCGTTGCCGTTGGCGAGTTCAATCAACTCTTTGACTTTATCGTATTCTTCGGCTCTGAGCGCCGCTTTAAGTTTGTCGTTATCAAGGGTAAAAATTTTGGCCAAATTTAAAGTCGTCGGAATTAACTTGGCAATTTTATCGGCTTCAAACAACGGCAAATCGAGTACACGCGCAGTATCACGAACCGATGATTTGGCTGCCATCGTACCATACGTAATAATTTGCGCTACCTGTTTGGAGCCGTATTTTTTGATTACATAATCCATTACGCGACTTCGGCCTTCATCGTCAAAGTCGATATCAATATCGGGCATCGACACACGATCGGGATTTAGGAAACGCTCAAAAAGCAAATCGTATAGTAACGGGTCGATGTTGGTAATCCCGAGACAATACGCCACTACGGAACCTGCTGCGGAACCACGGCCCGGACCAACCGAAACGTCCATTTGGCGCGCCGCCGCGATGAAATCCTGTACAATCAAAAAGTAGCCCGGATATCCTGTATTTTCGATGGTTTTTAATTCGAAGTCCAAACGCTCTTGAATTTCCGGTGTGATTTCGCCGTAACGCTTTTTGGCGCCTTCGTAAGTTAAATGAGCTAAGTATTTGTTTTCACCTCTTTTGCCGCCATCGAGTGCATCTTCAGGCACTACAAATTCCTCCGGGATATCGAATTTTGGCAAAAGCACTTCCCGCGACAAATCGTATATTTCAATCTTATTGACTATTTCTTCGGTAGTTAGAATGGCTTCCGGCAAATCGTGAAACAACTTTTTCATTTCGTCACTCGATTTAAAATAGTATTCCTGATTGTTAAAACCGTATCGGTAGCCACGACCGCGACCTATAGGCGTGGATTGTTTTTCGCCGTCGCGCACACACAATAGAATATCGTGAGCGTTAGCATCTTCTTTATTGATGTAGAAAACGTTGTTGGTGGCAACCGTTTTTACGCCGTGTTTTTTGGCCAAAGTAATGAGCGAAGCGTTTACCCGATTTTCATCTTCCTGATTGTGGCGCATCAACTCGATGTAGAAATCTTCCCCGAACTGTGCTTTCCACCAAATAAGCGCTTCTTCGGCTTGGTTTTCGCCTATATTTAAAACCTTACTCGGAATTTCACCGTAGAGATTTCCGGAAAGGACAATAATATCTTCTTTGTATTCTTGAATGACTTTTTTGTCAATTCGAGGCACATAATAAAACCCTTCGGTGTAAGCGATAGAGGATAATTTGGCCAAATTGTGGTAGCCTTTTTTGGTTTTGGCCAAAAAGACAATCTGGTAACCGTTGTCTTTGCGCGATTTGTCTCTTAAGTCATCACACACATAGAACTCGCAACCTACTATAGGTTTTACGATAGTTTCTGTTGGGCTTTCGCCGCTTTCTTCGGCTTGTTTGTTTTTGGCTTGCGCCGATTTGTTGTGCGAAATAATATCGCGTACAAAATGAAAAGCGCCCATTAAATTGGCGTGGTCTGTCATGGCCACTGCCGGCATTTTGTTTTGTACGGCAGCATTCACCAAATCTTTAACACTAATGGTGGACTGCAGCACGGAGAATTGCGTATGGTTGTGTAAGTGAACAAACTGAACATCTGTGATATCATGATGTACTTGCTCTTCATGTTGGGTTGGTGTAACGACTTCTTGGGCTTGCAGTTGCTTTCTGATGATTTCCGAAGCTTGCTTGAGATTGATGTGTTGCAATCCGATGAGCTGAATCTCCTTCGGATTCTTTTCACCGAATTCGCGGAAATAATCGGCCGGAACATCGAGCTCTTCTTTGGTAAAAACCTCGCGTCGGATGAGTTCTAAGAAACAACGTGTAGTGGCTTCAACATCGGCAGTAGCATTGTGCGCTTCGGCAAACGGCACATTAAAAAGGTAACTATGTAATTCGGTTAGTGTAGGCAATTTGAACCTTCCGCCACGACCGCCGGGTAATTTGAGTAATTCGGCGGTGACTTCGGTACAAGTATCTAACACCGGCAAGGAGGCCAAAGGTGAATTGACGCCCAAACGGTAAAATTCACACCCCATGATGTTGACATCGAAACCTACATTTTGTCCGACGATGAATTTGGCTTTGGACAAAGCCGCATTGAATTTTTCGAGTACTTCCGACAAAGGAAACCCTTGGGCTTGAGCCAGTTCTGTTGAAATACCATGGATTCTCTCGGCATCATAAGGAATATTAAATCCGTCAGGTTTTACCAAATAATCCTGGTGTTCTATCAGATGACCCATAGCATCGTGCAATTGCCAGGCTATTTGAATACAACGCGGCCAATTGTCGGTATCGGATATCGGAGCCGCCCAATTGCGGGGTAAACCGGTAGTTTCGGTATCAAAAATCAAATACATAGGTGAAAATCCCAAAATTAAAATTGTAATTTCCGAGAAGCATTTGGGCAAAAGAATAACCCTCGGAGCATTTTCAAAAATACGTTTTCAGACTTAGGAAATCAACTTTAGTTATCAACAAAAAAACCATCCGAAAGATCGAATGGTTTTTTAAATTTATAAAGCTTGGGTTGAATTAGTATCTTCCGCCGCTGTTTCTGTCGTTGTAACCACCACGAGAATTTCCTCCTCCGTTGTATCCACCGCCACGGTTATTGTTGAAGCTTCTTCTTTCGCCTTCCGGTTTCGGTTCAGATTTATTTACCACTATAGTTCTACCGCTTACAGTAGCTCCATTCAACTCATCGATTGCTTTTTGAGCTTCCGCATCATTTTCCATTTCCACAAAACCGAATCCTTTACTTCTTCCTGTAAATTTATCAGTAATAATTTTTACGGAATTAACCGTTCCATAGACCTCAAAAGAATCTCTTAAATCTGCTTCGTCTATACTAAACGGAAGACTCCCAACAAAAATGTTCATATTTTAATTTTTAAATTTTGACAAAGGTAACCTTAAATAAAACGCAAAACACTATAAAAGTGAATTAATTGCGAATAAATAAAAAAAGCCGTCAATAGACGGCTTATTATTTTGAATGAACTGATACTTAAATAGATGGAAAAACAGGAATTTTATAAAATTCTCCGTATTGGAAATTTAAAATCGGACCTCCAAACGGACTGTTATTGGTATTGGCAGCATTAAACTTAAACTTACCGGAAACCGTCATATTCACGTTATCGTATTCTGTAATTTTGATTTCTCCGTTGCTGTTTTGGACATTTTGTACTCGGAATTTGCAATTCAAATTTCCTCCAACTACTGTGATTAAATCCCCGGCAACATAAAAATTACCTCTGGAAGCCAATGTTACACTGGTAACCACTCCGGAAGCATTGGCCACTATATTAACACTTAAACCACTTCCTGAACCACCGGTAGTTAAAACAGATGTTCCACTGGTATAACCTGTTCCGCCGTTCAATGAAGTAATAGCGCTAACCGGACCGGGAACTGCCACGGTAGCATATTCTAAATCGACATTGTCAATAGTAGCTGAATAGGTAACTGAATTATTGGCATTGGTAGTTCCTAAAACATAGGTACCTTCATTAGTGCCACTCGTATTTAAGGTAAGCGTTTCAAATTGTGTTTTAGCTTCTATGGATAGTCTTCCGTTAGCATCAAGGTAGGCTCTGGTATCGCCTGCTGTCCAAAAAACGTCATCCTTCAATCCTTGTAAACCCGGATCGTTGAATTTTACGTCTTCTTGACAAGAGCTCATAGCCGCAGCGATAAAAATTAGGGACAAAAATCTTTTCATTTTTCAAAGTATTTCTCCACAAAAATAACTTTTTAATATAAAAATGCTAATTAAATTTTAAAAAAATAACGTTAAAGTTAGTCATAACAAGGTATCGAATGTAAAAATATAATTTTCAATTAGTTTGTTTGTAAAAAATAATTATCTTTGCGCCCTTAAATAACCGAGGTCGAGTACCTCAAATTAATCAAAAGAGATTATGTCAGTAAAAATTAGATTACAAAGACACGGAAAAAAAGGAAAACCTTTTTACTGGATCGTAGCAGCAGATGCTCGTTCAAAAAGAGATGGTAGATTCTTAGAAAAATTAGGAACTTACAATCCAAACACTAACCCTGCAACTATCGACTTGAACTTAGATCAAGCTGTAACTTGGTTACACAATGGTGCACAGCCAACCGATACAGCCAGAGCTATCCTTTCTTACAAAGGTGCTTTATTGAAACACCACTTAGACGGAGGTGTTCGCAAAGGTGCTTTGACACAAGAACAAGCTGATGCTAAATTGGCAAAATGGTTAGAAGAAAAAGCAGGCAAAGTAACTGCTAAAAAAGAAGGCTTGTCTAAAGCACAAGAAGCTGCTAAAGCTAAAGCCTTAAAAGCTGAAAAAGAAGCTAACGACAAACGTGCTGCCGCTGCTGCTGAAGCTGCCAAAGCAGAAGAAGTTGCTGAAGTAGCCGAAGAAGCTGCTGAAGAAGTTGTAGCTGAAACTGCAGTAGAAGAAACTGTAGCAGAAGTTGCTGAGGAGACTGTAGCAGAAGCTACTGAAGAAGCTCCGGCTGCTGAAGAAAACAGCGAAGAAACAGAAGCTTAATCTATTTTAGGCAAATGCGTAAAAAAGATTGTTTCTATTTAGGTAAAATTGCCAAAAAATTCAGTTTCAAGGGGGAAGTCTTAGTTTATTTAGACACGGATGAACCCGAACTATATGAAAATATGGAATCAGTATTTGTTGAATTCAACAAAGATCTGGTTCCATTTTTTATTGAACACAGTAACCTGCATAAAAACGATTTTCTTCGGGTAAAATTTGAAGATGTTGATTCTGAAGAAGCTGCCGACCAATTGATTGGTTGCGAAATCTATCTTCCTTTAAACATGTTACCAAAACTTGAGGGTAACAAATTCTATTTCCACGAAGTCATTGGTTTTGAAATTGAGGACAAGCGCCTCGGTGTTTTCGGGAAAATAGTCTCCATTAATGACACTACAGCTCAACCCTTATTTGAAGTGGTAAACGGTACTGTAGAAATATTAGTTCCTATGATTGACCAATTCTTGGTAAAAATCGACAGGGAAAACAAAAAAATCATTATGGATTTACCGGAAGGCTTGGTTGAAATGTATTTATAGAAACGCTTTGCTATAGACCGCTTCGCGTTAGAAAGTTAGAATCGCTACGCTCTTAGATTCAAATTATCTAAAAGGTCTAACCAATCTAAGAAATCTAAGATGTCTCTGTTCCAATTCAAACAATTCTCCATCCAACAAGACCGCTGCGCTATGAAAGTAGGCACCGACGGAGTGCTGCTTGGCGCTTGGGCTCCAATTGACCACAAGCCTTATTCCGTTTTGGATATTGGCGCCGGAACCGGACTGATTGCGTTGATGTTGGCCCAAAGAAGTCAGGCCGAGCAGATTGACGCCATTGAGATAGATGAAAATACCTTTGAACAATGCGTAGACAATTTTGAAAACTCACCTTGGAACGACCGTTTGTTTTGTTTTCACGCCTCACTCGATGATTTTATGGACGATTTGGAAGACGAGGAGTACGATTTGATTGTCTCCAATCCGCCGTTTTACAGTGAAGATTTTAAAACCGAAAATGAGTCGAGAGATTTAGCGCGTTTTCAAGACGCTTTACCTTTTGAAGATTTGGTGGAAGCTGCTTCCGTGCTGCTCTCCGAAACAGGTGTTTTGGCTGTGATTGTTCCGTATAAAGAAGAAGCGAGACTAATTGCTTTGGCTAAAGAATGTGATTTATTTCCGCTCAAAATTACCCGAATAAAAGGCACGCCGACAGCCGAAATCAAAAGAAGCTTAGTTGCTTTTTCCTTTGCCGAAACCCATGAATTGCCTATTGACGAATTGATCATTGAAACCGCCAGACACCAATACACCGAAGACTATATTGCATTGACTAAAGATTTTTACATGAAAATGTAATATCGGCCAAGTGGTAAAAAAATCTTAATTAACACTACTTTATCACTAAGCGAAAACGAAAACTGTACTTTAGAGCTTCCATCTTTAAAGTCTGATTATTGAAACCAACTCTACTCTTTACCTTTTTATTTTTTACGACAATCTTTTGTTTAGCTCAAAACGAAAAAACCCTAAGCGGAAAAGTAGTTTGCGAAGGAAAAGGCATTCCCAACATCGACCTTGTCAACCTAACTTCTAAAAAAAGTGCTACTACAGACAGTCAGGGTCATTTTAATATTGGAGTTACTTTAGGCGATGTACTGTACATCCTTTCCAAAGAACACCTCGATTTCAAACTCAAAATTACCGAAACACAGCTTCGTGAAGGCCAATTGACGATTATGATCGACAAGAAACCCATAGCTTTGGAAGATGTTGAGATTGTGAACAAGTCGAGCCTAAAAGTGCAAATCTCTCAAGCTGATATAGACGCCATAAAACTCACCAAACAAAGCCAAGCGCTGAAAGTGGTTAATGTATATGACGGCACCATTGAAAACGGTGTCGATTTTGTAAGGATGTTCAAAGGCGTATCCAATTGGTTCAAAAACAAAGACAAAGAACCGGAGCAAAAACCCGTTCCGCCACCTAGCTTTAAAGATTTCCTCAGCAGTCATTACGACCGCAATTTTTACCTGAACAACCTCAAATTAAAACCGGAAGAAATCGATTTGTTTATTGCGTATTGCGAAACTGATTCCCGAGCGGCTGTGTTAGCCGCACGCCAAGATGTATTGGAAATGGCAGATTTTTTGTTTGAGAAAAACGAAGCCTTTCGAAAACTCGACCGTTGAGCGTAAAGCCAATGCCCTAGCCCGGATGGCAGCGGCATCCTTTTTTGTTTTGTACTTCGACAAGCTCAGCATGACAAAACAAAAAAGATAGAGCGGACAGCCGGATAAGCTTCAAAAAATTATAACAATTGTTGATTGAGATTTTAACTTAGATTGTGTAGCTTTGCAAACGTTTTCGTAAACCAAATTTTAAACTATGCGACCAGATTTATTTCAAGCTCCGGATTATTATTTATTGGATGATTTATTAACGGAAGAACACAAATTAGTGCGTGATTCTGCGCGTGCGTGGGTGAAGCGCGAAGTTTCTCCTATCATTGAAGACTATGCACAACGTGCGGAATTCCCAAAACAAATCATCAAAGGTTTGGGTGAAATTGGTGGCTTTGGTCCGTATATCCCTGAGGAGTATGGCGGTGCCGGTTTAGACCAAATTTCGTATGGTTTAATCATGCAGGAAATTGAAAGAGGTGACTCGGGCGTGCGTTCCACCTCATCGGTACAATCGTCTTTAGTTATGTATCCGATTTGGAAATTCGGAACTGAAGAACAACGCATGAAATACTTACCGAAACTAGCTACCGGAGAATTTATGGGTTGTTTCGGATTGACTGAACCTGATTTTGGTTCGAATCCGAGTGGTATGGTAACCAACTTCAAAGACATGGGCGACCATTATTTGTTGAACGGTGCCAAAATGTGGATTTCGAATGCGCCTTTTGCTGACATCGCAGTAGTTTGGGCCAAAAATGAAGAAGGCAGAATTCACGGTTTAATCGTGGAGCGCGGTATGGAAGGATTTACCACGCCGGAAACACACAACAAATGGTCGTTGCGTGCTTCGGCTACGGGCGAATTGATTTTTGACAATGTAAAAGTGCCGAAAGAAAACTTATTACCGGGCAAATCAGGTCTTGGTGCACCGATGATGTGTTTGGATTCGGCTCGTTACGGAATTGCTTGGGGTGCTATTGGAGCTGCTATGGATTGTTACGATACGGCTTTGCGTTATGCGAAGGAAAGAATACAGTTTGACAAACCGATTGCTGCTACCCAATTGCAACAAAAGAAATTGGCTGAAATGATTACCGAAATCACCAAAGCACAATTGTTGACTTGGCGATTAGGGGTTTTAAGAAATGAAGGCAAAGCCACTACAGCTCAAATATCTATGGCGAAAAGAAACAATGTAGATATGGCGATTAACATTGCGCGCGAAGCCCGTCAAATTTTGGGCGGTATGGGAATCACCGGTGAATACTCTATCATGCGTCACAGCATGAACTTAGAAAGTGTTATTACTTACGAAGGTACGCACGACATTCACTTGTTAATTACCGGTGCCGATATTACCGGTATGCCTGCTTTTAAATAAAATATTAAACAATCAATAAAATTGATACAAAATGCTTCTCCATTACGGGAAGCATTTTTATTTTTGTTTCGATAAATCCATATTGATTTACGGAACGTAAATACCAAAAAAAGCTATGACTATCACCACTATTAATCAAACTATCCAACCACAAAAAGAGCGTTTATTACAACATCCGCTGTATGAAAAAGTAAAAACGATAGACGATTTGCGTCAGTTTTTAGAATGCCATGTGTATGCGGTTTGGGACTTTATGTCGCTACTAAAAGCCTTGCAAAACAAACTAACTTGCACTACAACACCTTGGTTTGCTTCAGAAAATCCGGAAACCCGTTATTTGATCAACGAAATTGTATTGGCGGAAGAAAGCGATTTGACTTTGGACGGCAAACGATTGAGTCATTTTGAAATGTATGTGGAAGCGATGCAAAGCTGCGGTGCTTCAACTGCAGAGTTAAATGCTTTTTTAAAAAATGTAGTCGATACCAAAAACGTATTCATCGCCATTAAACAAAGTGATTTGCATGAGAATGTTAAGACGTTTCTCGATTTTACTTTCCGAGTGATTGAAGAAGGCAAAGTACATAAAATTGCCGCTGCTTTTACCTTTGGTCGCGAAGATTTGATTCCGAATATGTTTACCGAAATCCTGAAAAACTTCCAGCAAAACTTCCCGGATGTGGATTTAAACAAACTGATTTACTACTTCGAAAGACACATCGAATTGGATGCCGACGAACACGGTCCGATGGCGATGCAAATGATAAACGAACTTTGCCAAGACGATGCCCAAAAATGGAAAGAAGTAGAAGAAATATCGGTTTTGGCTTTGGAAAAACGAATCGGACTTTGGAATGCTATTGAAGAAAAAATTGAAGCCCGTTTAGAGCTTGCTTAAAAATAAAAGTCAAACCAAAAATTCAATTATGAAATCCATTTTTAAAATACTTGTGATTTTTGGTTTGGCTTTCGGTTTGAACAGTTGTTCCGAAGACCAACAAACCTCACCTCCACCTACACCAAGATTGTTTAAGTATTTGGCCTTGGGCGACAGTTATACTTATGGTCAAAGTGTTTGTGAAGCATGTCGCTTTCCGGAACAACTAAAAGACAGTCTCGGGCAATACTTAACCACTGCCGATAATTTCGAAATTAAACTTATTGCCCAAACCGGCTGGACCACCACCGATTTAAAAACTGCAATTGCCGCACAAAACCTGACTAACGATTACAATTTAGTCACCTTACTCATAGGAGTCAATAACCAATACCAAGGCAAACCTTTCAGCCTGTACGAACAAGAATTTCCGGAGCTGGTAGATATTGCTATTGCCAAAGCCGGTGGCAACAAAAACAAAGTTATAGTGGTTTCTATTCCCGATTATGCTTATACACCTTTCGGGCAAGGTTCCATTGCTATTTCAGAAGGTGTTTACCAATACAATGCCTTTGCGAAAGCCTATTGCGAAAGCAACGGTATTTCTTATGTTTATATCACAGACATTACGCGACTTGGCCTATTACAACCCGAATTGGTGGCGAACGATGGTTTGCATCCTTCAACGCTGGCTTATGCGCAATTTGTGGAGCGCATTTTACCTTTAGCCAAAGAAAAATTGGGGTTGTGATATTGGCGACTCAATCAGCATCTTTTTTTTAAAAGTTAATTTATTAGATTAATTAACAACATAAGTTCATAAATTATTACTTTAGCCGACTTATTTGTATAAATATCCAAAACCTCAATGAATATGTTAAAAACTTTTACGCTTTTACTCTTCAGTAGTGTGCTTTTTGCCCAAAACCAAAACACGACTAACAGAACTGTTTTCGGTGCGCCACTACAAAGCATTAATACTGCAAATGGTTCTGTAAGATGTGTTTCGGATGAGTACGAACACTTTTTAAGAGTTAACAATCCTGAAAGAGCCAATACCGAAGCCTTCGAACAATGGATTGCTCCCAAAGTAGCTGAAATTCAGGAAAGATTAACCACCGGCAGAACACCTAACGTAGTAATTACTATTCCGGTAGTAGTGCACGTGATTCACAGCGGACAAAATGTAGGCACAGGTAGAAATATCTCTAACGCGAGAGTATTATCTCAAATTACTGTTTTGAATCAGGATTTCCGCAGAATGATCAATACGCCGGGATACAATACCAATGCGGTAGGAGCTGATGTTGAAATTGAATTCTGTTTGGCTCAAAGAGATCCGAATGGTGCTGCTACTAATGGTATAAATCGCGTCAACTTAGGTACAACCACTTGGAATGAAAACAATGTTGAAACTATTTTGAAACCACAAACCCAATGGGATCCAACTCAATACTTTAATATTTGGGTTTGTCAATTTGGCGGTGATTTGGATGGAGTTTTAGGCTACGCACAATTCCCTAGCAATTCCGGCTTAGGCGGATTAAACACTAATGGTGGTGACGCTAGTACAGATGGTGTAATCATTGATTACCGTTGTTTTGGTTCTGCTGATGTAGCGCCTAATCAAGGTACTTATTTCACAGATTATGATTTAGGAAGAACAGCTACCCACGAAATTGGACATTGTTTCGGATTAAGACATATTTGGGGAGATTCTGCCTCTTGTACTGTTAATGGCACCGATAGTTTCAAAGATTATTGTCCGGACACTCCAGCTGCCTCAACCGAAAACTATGATTGTGCTGCAACTTACGATTCTTGTCCGTCAGCAGCCGGTGTAGATATGGTTGAAAACTACATGGATTATACCAATGATGCTTGTATGAACATCTTTACTTTAAACCAAAAAGCAAGAATATTGGCCGTGATGCAAAACTCCCCGAGAAGAAATACTTTAGCCACCTCGCAAGCTTGTCAGGCGCCACTAAGTAATTCTCAATTTGGATGGTTCAATCAAATCAAATTGTATCCAAACCCTGCTAATGATTTTGTTGCCTTATCTGTTACTGATGAATTACCGAATTACTTAGCGGTATACAATACATTAGGCCAGTTAGTGAAACAAGTAACCGTTTCATCAGAAGCCGATTTAACCATCGACACTCAAGCCTTAGCTCAAGGTGTTTACTTTATTAAAGTAACTAAAGAAAGTGCTTCAAAAACTCTTCAATTTGTAAAAGAATAAGTTTTTATAATGTTTATTTAATTGAAAAAGGCGAGAATTTTACTTCTCGCCTTTTTTATTTATCTAACTCTCCGGAGCCAATTCAATCTCGAGTCCATCCATGGCTTCGGTAATGTGAAGCTGACAACCTAAACGACTATTGTCTTTTACATTAAAAGCTTCCCACAGCATGGCTTCTTCATCGGGATTTTTTTCCGGTAACGGTACATCATTTAACACATAACATTGGCAAGAAGCGCACATGGCCATACCGCCGCAAATACCGATAGTACCTTCTGGAGCCAATTCGTAGGAACGAACCAATTCCATGATGTTCATATTCATATCGGTTGGCGCCTGAACTTCATGTGTAACGCCTTCACGATCTGTGATTTTAATGGTGATATCTTGAGCCATTAGTCGATTGATTTTACTACTGCTTTTTCTGCTTCTTTTCGGGTTCCGTCAAAGCCATCTACTCCGGAAACCGTGGTGTATTTCAATACATAACGTTTGCCGGGATTTAAGCGATTGTAAACACTCTGACACATCAAAGTGGCTTCGTGGAAACCACATAAAATGAGTTTTAATTTACCCGGATAAATGTTCACGTCTCCAATGGCGTAAATACCATCGATATTGGTTTGGTAATCTAAAGCATTGTTCACTTTAATCGCGTTCTTTTCAATTTCTAATCCCCAATTGGCGATAGGTCCTAATTTTGGGGTTAACCCGAAAAGCGGAATAAAATAATCTGTTTCGATAGTTTGCTCTTGGCCATCGGAATTGATGGTGATAGCGGTTAAATGGTCATTGCCGTGTAAGCGAACCACCTCAGCGGGTGTTACTAAGTTCACCAAGCCTAATTTTTTATATTCCTGTAATTTTTCTACCGAGTCTAAAGCGCCACGAAATTCATTTCTGCGGTGAATTAAGGTAACCTCTGAAGCCACATCGGCTAAAAAGATACTCCAATCCAAGGCCGAATCACCACCACCGGCAATTACAATTTTCTTATCGCGGAACAATTCCGGATCTTTCACAAAGTATTCTACGCCTTTTTCTTCGTAGAAACTGATGTTTTCAATTTCGGGCTTTCTTGGTTCAAAAGTACCCAATCCGCCTGCTATAGCAATAGCTTTAGCGTGGTGTTTGGTGCCTTTATTGGTGGTTACGATAAACGTACCGTCGTCCAACTTGTCGATGGTTTCGGCGGTTTCAGCCAAGGTAAATCCGGGTTGGAATTGTTTGATTTGCTCCATTAAATTGTTCACCAAATCGCCCGCCAATACTTCGGGATAACCGGGAATATCATAGATGGGTTTTTTGGGATACAATTCGGCCAACTGCCCGCCGGGTTGCGGCAAAGCGTCGATAATGTGGCATTTTAATTTTAATAAACCGGCTTCAAAAACAGCGAATAAACCTGTTGGCCCGGCTCCGATAATGAGTATATCTGTTTCAATCATTTTTTGAGATTCTGAGATTCTGAGGTTTTAAAGCGCTAAGGTCTTTAACCCCGAACTTTTATTTTATGATTTTTGTCATCCCAAGTCAGATTTGCGTTAAGGATGGCAGTGGAAATCCTTTTTGGGATTATCAATCCCGAAAAGATTGCAACGTACAGCCTGACCCGCAGGGGAACGCCCTACTCTGAAAAATGGCGACGGTTATTGTTAAGCTACATTTTCTACCGTTTCGATTTGCGGCGCGTACTTTTTAATAGTGGTTTCCACACCGGCTTTCATGGTGCTGATACTCAAACTACAAGACGTACAAGCGCCTTGAAGACGTACTTTAACGTGCTTTTGATCTTCTACGGAAACCAAACTGATATCGCCGCCATCGGAATTCAGAAATGGTCTGATTTCGTCGAGGGCTTTTTCGATATTGACAATTAATTCTTCGTTAGTCATAATTTTAGACAGGTTAGATGGTTAGATTATTAGACATTTCAGATAGTTAGATTTTTCTAAGAAGTCTAACTATCTAAGAAGTCTAAGCAGTCTATTTCTTCACAGCCGAACAACCGGCCATAGTGGTTATTTTTATCGCTTCGGTTGGCGGCAAACTTTCGTTGCGGTTTACGGTTTCCTGTACCACATTTCGGGTAATTCCTTCAAATACAGTTTCGATTACCGATGCCGTTTGTAAAGCAGCAGGACGACCGTAATCTCCGGCTTCGCGAATGCTTTGTACCAATGGCACTTCGCCCAAGAACGGCACATTTAAATCAGCTGCCAAGTTTTTCGCCCCTTCTTTACCGAAGATGTAATATTTGTTATTAGGCAATTCCTCCGGAGTGAAATACGCCATGTTTTCGATAATACCCAAAACCGGAACGTTGATGCTGTCCGACAAGAACATGGAAACCCCTTTTTTAGCATCGGCTAAAGCTACGGCTTGTGGTGTGCTTACCACTACAGCGCCGGTGATAGGCAACGATTGCATGATGGACAAGTGAATGTCGCCTGTTCCCGGAGGTAAATCGATTAACATAAAATCGAGTTCGCCCCAAGCGGCATCGAATATCATTTGGTTCAAGGCTTTGGCTGCCATAGGTCCGCGCCAAATTACAGCCTGACTTGGTGATGTAAAAAATCCGATGGAAAGCAACTTGATTTCGTAGCTTTCAATAGGTTTCATTTTGGATTTGCCGTCTACTTCAATAGAAAGTGGTTTTTCGTTTTCCACATCGAACATGATGGGCATACTTGGTCCGTAAATATCGGCATCTAACACGCCTACTTTAAAACCCATTTTAGCTAAGGACACAGCTAAATTTGCGGTTACGGTTGATTTTCCAACGCCGCCTTTTCCGGAAGCTACCGCGATAATATTGCTGATGCCGGGAATGGGTTTGCCTTTGATTTGATTCGGATTTTGTTCCGGAGTTTCCACTTTGATGTTGACTTTCACCACAGCATCGGGTGAAAATTTATCGTGGATTAATTTTTTGATATCGTCTTCCGCACGCTTCTTGATGTGCATGGCCGGAGTGGAGATTACTAAATCGACTACCACTTCGTTTCCGAAAGTCAGCACGTTTTTAACGGCGCCGCTTTCCACCATATTTTTGCCTTCGCCTGCAATGGTAATGGTTTCCAAAGCAGCCAAAATTTCTTTTCTATCCAGTTTCATTTCGTATTACAATTTAAATCTTTCAGTTTCTTTTATTTAAACTGAATTTAGATTGCAAAGATAATACGAAATGTTTGGAAACAATCGTTAATGAATTGAAAATATTGATACAATGATAGGCTAAAAAACTTTAGAAAGTGTTTCCGTTGAGCAAGCTGATTTTTAAAGCCACATAGTGTTGTTGCAGTTTATTTTTGAGCAAATCATATTCGGCATTCAACCACTGATTTTTAACACTTGAAAACACGATGGCATCAATCACTCCGGAGGAAAATTTGGCCTGCGAAGTGCGAAAAGAAGCTTCGGCGTAGGTTTTGGTTTCTTCTAATTTAACCTGTAAGCTTAGGTAATTCTTTTTATTTTGGTTTTCCAAGTCGATTTGGTTTTGCACTTTGAGCTTTTCCTGTTCGATGGCGTATTTGGATTTCTCGGTTTCCAGTTTGGCAGCAGAAATTCTTTTATTGTTTCGGAAACCGTTAAAAATCGGCACATTGAGTTGGATACCCAATTGGTGATTCTTGTTGTCGCTGATTTGTTGGTTAAAATTGTCCACTACCACATTGGGTTGGTTCAAAGGCTTGTAATAAAATGTTGAAAAGCCATAGTACGTTGTAAGCGTGGGTAAATTATTGGCTCTTTCTAAACGGGTATCTTTGCGAATGCTTTGGTAATTGAGTTCGGCGAATTTAATTTTAGGGTTTGAAATCGATTGGTTTGCTGCGTTGCTATCAGCCGGTATAGCATTTTCCAATAGTACTTCGGAAACTGTCACATCGTTTACATTCATGAGTTGAAACAACTGTGTTTTTTGGCGTAACAACAACTGTTCGGTTTCCATCATGCGCAATTCTTCTTGGGCAAAACTGAGTTGTATATCGTACAAATCGCTTTTTGGTTTGCTGCCAATTTCGACTTCCTTGGTCACACGGTTTAAATTGAATTGTGCATTTTTGAATTGCTCTTTCTGAATCTTCAATAATTCTTGCGTAAACAAAGCTTGGTAATAACTCTCCAAGATTTGAAGTTGGTATTCGTTTTCGATAATAGCCAATTGGGCTTTGGCTTTCTCAATCTCAATTTTAGTTTTTTGAGCGGTGGCAAAGGCTTTAAAATCGATAAGACTCATTTGGGCATTCAAAAAGAAATTGTCGTTTTGGATGTTAGAACTTACCCTGCCATTGGTAGCCGGATCGATAGTTGACCCGAAATTGTAGCTTTGATTTCCCGTAAAGGAAATACTCGGCAATATTTGATTGACCACTGAATTGTGCTGCTTTTGCGATTTTTTGACATTAAGCTGTTCTATCTTGATTTCGATGGCATTTTTCATCGCTTCGGCAATGCATTTCTGCAATGGCCAGGACTGATCCTGACCAAATACAGAAGGGCAAAACGTATACAGTAAAACAATTAAAAAAGCTTTTCTATTCATATTTTAAATATTTCAAGACGTCTAATCGGGTGGCTTGATACGCTCGGGAAAGCACCACCAACAGTGTCAACAGTAACAAAACTATAAAACCAATCACGAAAGGAATAAAACTGATTTCGATACGGAAGGCAAAGTTTTCCAACCATTTGTTGAGCAAGTAATACACCGGAAATAGTGCGATGGCAAACCCAATCAAACAAAAAACGATGTATTGTTTGGACAGTTCTTTGAGCAAAACACCGGTTTCTGCGCCTAAGGTTTTGCGAATGGCAATTTCTTTCATTCGCCGCTGAATAGAATAGGAAGCCAAAGCAAACAAGCCGAAAAGCGCAATCAGAATTACGATAACATTCAGCAATGAAAACAAGTTTTTTTGTTTGACATAAGTCTCGTAAGTCCGCGCATAGGCTTTATCTACAAAATCATAACTGAACGGATATTCGGTGTCGACTTTTTTGGTCCAGAATTTTTCGATATCCGCTAAAGTCTGCTCCGGATTATCACCGCTGATTTTAACGTGAATCTTGCTCGCATTTTGCAACATCCAATCGATGGTTTTGAAGTGGAAAAACACCATCGGTGGAATATCGTCTTGCGGACCGAACAAGTTGAAATTTTTTACCACTCCGATTATTCTAAGCTTATTGCCGTTCCAGTCAATTTCTTTGCCAATCGGATTTTTTTCGTTCATCATTTTCAAAGTGGTTTCGTTAATCAACATCGAGTTGATGGTGTCGGAAGCTATTTTTTCCGACAAAAAACGCCCTTCTTTGAGTTGGATTTGCATCATTTCCAACATTCCGAAATCGACACCCATATTGCGGCCTTGAATAGTATTTTCTTTGTAAACAAAACTCGACGTTGAACCATTGGTTGAACCAAAAGCAAATGCTCCTGTTGACACTTGGGCGACACCATTTATTTTAGACACTTCGGCTTTGATCAGATTATAGCGGTTGGTGAGTTTAGCCAGGTAATCTTTTTCCCGCCAATCGTAAGGATTGCGATAGGAAATAGCCACTACTTTATCGCCTTTAAAACCCAAATCTTTGGTACTGATGTATTGAATTTGTTGGTAAACAATATAAGAGCCGATAATGAAGAAAGTGGCTATCGAAAACTGCAGTATCAACATCGTATTTCTGAGCCAGATGCCGCTTTTGCTTCGACCGAAATTGCCTTTCAACACTTTTAAAGTTTCAAAATTCGACACATAAATGGCCGGAAAAATTCCTGCCAGAACAATAGTCAAAATAAAAATCAAAATCAATTGCCCATAAAATTGATTGCCGTGAATGAGTAACTTCTTACCCAAAAACTCATTGTAATAAGGCAAGGAAAGTTCGACAATTACCAAGGAGAGTAATATTGAAAACAACACTGTAAGCACTGTTTCAAATAAAAACTGTTTGATAATATTACCTCTTGAGGCACCCAAAATTTTTCGCACGCCTACTTCTTTAGCTCTTTTGATAGCGTTTGCAGTGGCTAAATTGACATAGTTAACGATAGAAAGTACCAAGATTAAGATAGACAACCCCAACATGATCAACAAAAACTGATAGTTCCCTTTTCCTTCCGCGTAGCCTTCTGTAATGGCATGCAATCGGGCGTCTTTGAGTGGTTCTAAAATAATTTTGGTTCTGTTGGGACCGTTTTTTTTCATCCATTCGGCTATGGTTAAGCCTTCTTCTTTGGCCCAACGAACAGCGCGATTCTCGTGAAGAATTTTCTCCATGCGAGTGCTTACTTTGTCTTTGTCGGCCGGATTTTTAAGTTTTAACAACAAACCGTAATTGAAATTACCCCAATTGTCTTTGTTTTCAACCAATCGGCCGTCCATCAAACAAGTAACGGCATTCGGAGCCATTGAGGATTTTCCAGGAATAATATAAACGCCTCTCACCACTAATTTTCGGCCGGAGCAAGTCACCATTTTACCGATTGGTTCTTCTGAACCAAATAATCGCTCCGCTGTTTTATCAGAAATAGCAATACTGGCATTGTCTTGCAAAGCACTTTTTGCCGTTCCTTTCACAAATGTAAAAGGGAAAAACTCGAAGAATGTTTTTTGAGCATCCGTAATCTTAACGATTTCTTTTTTGTTTTGGTACTGAATGATTTCTTCAAAATACCAATTATCGAAATAGCAATACGATTCCAATTCGGGAAAATCTTTTTTGAAATAGGATTCGAATGCTGCTACGTTACTTGCCCAATAATCGTCTTCGCTTACTTTACTAATGGATTCAAAGACCTTTTCTTTCTCGGGATTCCAAGCGTTGTAACTGTGCTCATCGTTCCAATACAAAATGGCAAAGATAAGTCCGGCTATTCCAATGCTTAACCCTAAAACATTCAGCGCCGTGAATAGCTTGTTGTTTTTGATTTGGAATAAAAATATGTGTAACCAGTTTTTTAACATGATTTGTTCGTTTTTGATGATGGATGATGATTATCGTTTGTTCACAGAACCCGAAGAACTCTTATCGGTATTCACTTGAAAAGGGTTGCCGAAATAATCCACGCTACTGCTGGAAGTGGCTGTGGCATCTAATGATTTGGTTGCAAAAACGGTAACATCGGCTGAGCTACTGGCTTTTACCGTAACCACTTCAGCTACTAAGTCTTTGGCATTACAATCGGCTGAACTGCTGGCTTTGATGGTTACTTTTACGGCTTTTCCTATCAAATCGCAATCGGCTGAGCTGCTGACTTCCACAGCCACATTTTGGGCATTGACTTTTCCTTTAAAATTGCCACTCGAAGAAACATCAACTTGCAAATCGGTACAATCAAAAATTCCGGAAACTGTCGCCGACGAACTGGCAGCCACTTCCAATTGGTCCACCGAATTCAGGTTTTCCACTTTCACACTGGCAGAAGAACTCGCTTTGATGGCAGTAAGTGCTTTACCGGTGATGTATACTTTTAAAACTTTAAAACGCATTCCGTTGATGTTTTTTCCTTTACCGGTGCCGTAGCTGTAGTCTTCTTTGGAATTATTATCAACATACACTTTAAGGGTTTGGCCTTCTACTTCGGTTTTGATGTAGGCCAATTTTTCGTTGTCATCGGTTTCCACTTTTAAGCTTTGTGTGGCAGAAACAGTATAAAAAACTTCAATACCCTGAGAAGCTTTCAGCTTAGAAAACTCGGCTACCGTTCTGGTTTCCGAAACTTGTCCGAAAGCCATTAAACTGAATAAAAAAGAAACAGTGGTGATTATTATTTTCGACATGATTGTAATTTTTAAACGTTAGTATTATGACATGAAAACATCGACATTTCTGCTGTTGGTTTTTTCAGAAAGTACCATACCGTCTTTCATGATAATGGTGCGTTGTGAAAAAGAAGCATCGTAATCCGAATGCGTCACCATTAGAATGGTCGAGCCATTAGCGTGCAAATCGGTTAGCAGTTCCATTACCTCATTACCATTTTTACTATCGAGATTTCCGGTAGGTTCATCGGCCAAAATGATTTTCGGATCGTTGATTAAGGCTCTGGCTACAGCTACTCTTTGTTGTTGACCGCCGGAAAGCTGCTGCGGATAATGTTTTAAGCGATGTGAAATTCCTAAACGCTCGGCTATGGCGGCTACTTTCTGCTTTCTTTCAGGAGCCGGAACATTGTTGTAAATCAACGGTAATTCGATGTTGTCAAATACCGACAACTCGTCAATCAAGTTGAAATTTTGGAAGATGAAGCCAATGTTTTGCTTTCTGATTTTGGATTTTTCTTGTTCGCTTAAACCGGTTATCTCTTGATTAAGGAGCTGATAGTTACCGGAAGTTGCACTGTCTAAAAGACCAACGATGTTCAACAGCGTCGATTTTCCGCTGCCCGAGGCGCCCATAATGGTAACAAATTCGCCTTGATTGATTGTGATTGAAACTTCGCTTAAGGCTTTGGTTTCGACTTCTTCGGTTCTGAAAACCTTGGAAAGATTTTGAATGTGTATCATAGTGTTCGTTTTTTGATTTTGATTTATTCGATATTGAGTACCTCAGCTTCCAAATAATCTCTATAGGTAGAGGTAATCACTTTATCCCCCGGTTGTAACCCTTTGATAATTTCATAGTATAAAGGATTTTCTCTGCCGATGGTGATGTTGCGTCTTTCTGCTTTATTACCGTTGACAACAAAGATCCATTTTCCTGCGGTTTCTTGGTAAAAAGTGCCTTTAGAAAGCACTATCGATTTGGTTTTTTCCGACAAACTCAGTCGCACACTGAAACTCAAACCTTGTTTCAAATCGAGTTGCTCATTGCCGCTGAAATTCAGCTCAACCTGAAACTTCCCGCCTTTGATTTCGGGTATTACTTTGGCAATTACCACAGCTACTTCTTGACCGTTAAAATCCACAGTTCCTTTTTGGCCTTGGGTTACTTTCGGCAAGTAAAACTCGTCTACATCGGCTAATAATTTATAGCCTTTCATCACATCTATTTTCCCCAAAGTTTGACCTTGTTGGTAGGTTTGTCCCAGCACCGGTTCAAACGAAGACAATCGACCTGAAAGTGGTGCCATTACTAAAAAATTCTTTTTGTTAGTACGCAAAACACCCAAACTCTTTTCCATGATACCGATGGATTGATTGAGTTGTCCGATTTGAATTTGATTGGCTTGTTTTTCCTTAGTCACACTTTGTTTGATGATGTTCATGCGTTCTTTTTGAAAGCGAAAATTCTCTTGGGTTTTCTCCCAATCATTTTTGGCTAAAATTTCTTGTTCGAATAACTTTTTGTGCAAATCATATAAATTTTTGGCGTCTTGGTAATCGTGTTCAATCGACACTAAGTCTTTGGCCAAATTCAGTTCTTGGTTACGCAAATCCAATTTGGCTTTGTTGAGATTATTAATTTGCTCGATAATAGCCGTTTCTTGCTGCATGTAGTTCAGTTCGGTGTTAGGGTTGTACAATCGGGCCAAAGGTTGACCTTGGGTTACTCTGTCGCCGTTGCTCACAAAAATTTCTTGCACCGAACCGCCTTCGACTATGTTAACCAAAATAGAATTCATAGGCTCCACTCGAGCTTGAAATACCATAAAATCTTCAAAATAATCAGATTCCACCGTTTTAATGGTGATTTCACTTTTGGCCACGTTATACATTCTTTTTTTGGTAATCATACTGTATGCCGCATAACCTAAAATAAGTGCCGCTAAAACCGCTGCGGTGAGATACTTTTTTTTATTATTTTTACGATTGATGATGGTGTCCATTGTAACTATTTTAGTACGAGTGAGTACAATTTTGTGCCAAAGTTTTAAAATTTACAAAACGCTGTTTTTAAGCAATTTACAGCTGAATAAAAAATAAAGGTGTTCATAATCGAACACCATTTGTCCGAAACCGAACAGTGACTCAAAATACAATTCGCTTCCATGAAAAAAACCAATGCCAATATTTTAGTCATAGACGACCAAGAAGACATTCTTTTTGCGGCCAAAATGCTCTTAAAAAAACACTTTGAGACGATTTTTACGCTCAACAATCCGAAAAATGTACTTCGTTTGTTATCGGAAAATGATATTGATGTGGTGTTATTGGATATGAATTACCGCATTGGTTTTGAAGACGGACGAGAAGGCTTGTATTTTTTGAAAGAAATCAAAACGCTTTCACCTAAAACCATCGTTATTTTAATGACGGCTTTCGGGAAAGTAGAAACTGCTGTAGAAGGTTTAAAAAATGGTGCTTTTGATTATGTGCTGAAACCTTGGGAAAATGAAAAACTCGTGCAAACGATGAAGCTGGCGGTTGAAGAATCCCGAAAAATGAAAAAGAAAACGGAGAAAACAACTTTAACGGATTCGTTTTTTATAGGTCAGTCTAATTTGATCAAAAAAGCTTATGCTTTGGGCGAAAAAGTAGCCAAAACCGACGCCAATGTTTTGATTTTAGGCGAAAACGGTACCGGAAAATTTGTGATGGCGCAATACATTCACCAACAATCCGAACGAAAAAACAATGCTTTTGTTCATGTTGACTTGGGTTCGTTAAACGATAATATTTTTGAAAGCGAATTGTTCGGTTATGCCAAAGGTGCGTTTACCGATGCTAAAGCCGATACCGCCGGACGCTTTGAAAATGCGCAGAACGGCACCATTTTCCTGGATGAAATTGGCAATGTGCCTATGCATTTGCAATCGAAATTATTGCAAGTCATCCAAACCAAAACCGTAATCCGTTTGGGCGAATCGAAACCGCGTCCGCTTAATGTGAGAATCATCACGGCTACGAATTTAAACTTGAAAGCTGAAGTCGCTCAAAAAAACTTCCGCGAGGATTTGTACTATCGCATCAACACTATGGAAATTACTTTGCCTTCTTTGAAAGAACGCAAAGAAGACAAAATTCCGTTGGCGCAATTTTTATTGAATAAAATGGTCTCCAAATACAACCGAAACGAAATTGTCTTTAGTGAAAAGGCATTGGAACAAATGGAGAAACACGCTTGGAACGGCAACATCCGAGAGATGGAAAACCGCATTGAACGCGCTGTGATTTTGTGTGAAAACAATACCATTTCCGCAGCTGATTTAGACTTAGACTTGGTTACAATTTATGAAAGCAAAGACGATTTGCCGCTGTCGGATGTAGAAAAAAACACCATCGAAAAAGTGTTGGTCAAACACCAGTACAACATTAGTAAATCGGCTGAAGAATTAGGTTTGTCGCGTGCCGCTTTATACCGAAGAATGGAAAAATACAATATCAATCCGGAATAAATGTTTAAAAATTACAAACTCTACCAACTGCTTTTCTTCCGCCTGATTTTGGTGGTTTTTTGTGTTGGTCTGAGCCTCTATTTATTTTCGGAGCAATTGCTGTATACCGGACTGTTTGCCGCTTTCATTACCTTTTTATTGGTGACCGAATTGTACTTCTTCCTGCGCAATGCGTTTTTGGTTTTTGACCGAACCATTGCCTCGATTTTGCAAAACGATTTTTCAGCCGATTTTTCCCAACACAAATCCTATCACAACTACGCCAGTTTGTTTCAGTTGTATGGAAAACTCAAAGAAAAACAGCACGAACAACTTTCGAAAGACCTGATTTACCGGTCGATTTTGAACAATATCGAAACCGGCATCATCATCTTACAAAAAGAAAACGAGGATTGGAACATCTTTTTGATGAACGATTATTTCTCGAAACATTTTGAAGTGCCGAAAGTTTCCAGATGGCATTATTTGAAAAACCAATTGCCATCGCTTTGCGAGATTATTGAAGCGCGAGATTTTCAGGAAATGAAAAGTTCGTTGCAAATCAGAGTCAACAAACAAGACACTCAAACCTTTTTGATTCAAACCTCGGCCACCAAGACTTTTGAACAAGAATACTACATTATTTTGCTCGACAGCATTCAGAAAGTAGTAGAGAAAAAAGAAAAAGAAGCTTGGATTAATTTGATGAAAGTCATTTCACACGAGCTGTTGAATTCGCTTACTCCAATTCGCTCGCTTTCGCAAAATTTGAACGAATTGGTCCAACAAGAAAGTTTGTCAACCGAAGATTTAGAAGACATCAAACAAAGCGTAGCCACAATGCACAACCGCAGTAATCACCTGCAAGAATTTGTAGAAAGCTACCGAAAACTCGCCATGTTGCCATCGCCTAAAAAAGAAAAAACAGAATTATCGGAATTGGTGGAAAGCTGTTTGCAAATCATGCAACCTTTATTTAAAAAAGAGTCCATTGCCGTGGTTAACCAACTGAACTTTAAACGTTGGATTATGGTAGATCGCAACCAAATGGAGCAAGTGATTATCAATTTGCTGACCAACAGTATGTATGCCTTAGAAGCGAAAGACCGGCGAGAAATAAGCATCAGCGCCGAACTTAAAGAAAAACGACTTTACCTGATAATTACCGATACCGGTGCCGGTATTGAACCCGAAATTGAAGATAAAATTTTCCTGCCGTTTTTCACTACCCGGAAAGATGGCGCAGGCATTGGCTTAACTTTATCCAAAAATATTATTGAAGCGCACGGCGGCTATTTGGCTTTTGAAAATGGCGAAAACGGCACGAAGTTTACAGTTTGTTTGTTGGAGTAATATCGCTTACAATCGCTTAACTTCAGGCTGCCAAAAATGCTTTTCAAAATCGACGATTTGGTTATCGACAACTTCGATGCCTTCGTTTTCCAACAATTGTTGCATCAAGTTCGTGCCGTCAAAATGGTGTTTCCCGGAAAGCATCCCAATTCTATTGACTACGCGATGTGCCGGAACATCATCGCGCCCGTGACTTGCATTCATTGCCCAACCTACCATACGTGCGGAACGCGCCGAGCCTAAAGCTTTAGCAATAGCGCCGTAAGAGGTTACTTTGCCTTCGGGAATTTGACGAACAATATCGTATACTCTTTCGAAGAAATTTTCTTCCATTTTAATCGTAAAGCAATTTGAGTAAGGTAACTATGGCCATAAAAGTGGTGACTGAACCAATGACAATGTTGATATTCCGCATCAAGAATTCGGTCTTTTTTTCAATTTTTTTGAAAGCCACTATATAGAGGTAAAACACACTAAACGACCCTAAAACTACTCCGGTAACGAAAGTAGCCACCGGAATTTTATCAAAACTGAAGTAACCCGCTGCCGACAAACCCATGCTGGCAAAAACATAAAAAGGGATGGGCAATAAATTGAGCATAGACAACAACATCCCGAAAAAAAAACGGTTCTTTTTGCCTTTGATTTTAGCTTCCGTTTTGATTTTCTTTGGTTTTTTGGCAATCCAGAAAAAATAAACACTCAATCCGGTGAATATAAAAATGCCTATTTCTTGTAACGTAGCTACAATTTCCTTGTGCTGGCTGATGAATCGGGCAAACAGTACTGCAATAAAAGTTTGGATGAATACCACTACTGCCGCACCAGCCGCAAAGCTAACCGCTTCGTTTTTACCTTCTTGCAAACTGATTTTAGCTGCTGTCATGTTGATTAAACCCGGAAGTATAACCGCCAAAAAAGCAATACAAAAACCCAAAACAAGCGGCAAGATATTGGTCATCTATTTGATTTTGAAACGAATATACGTAATTGCCTTGTTGATTTCCAAATATTGTTTCTCATAAAAGGTTTGGATGCCGATTACTTCCTGAGGTGCGCCTTCGTTTTTGTATACGTTGTGATTGGCGTATAACACTTCATGGCCTTCACCGTGTAATAAACCTAAGGTATAACCGTGCATGAATTCGCTGTCGGTTTTTAAGTTCACAACACCATCGGGTTTTAAAATTCGCTTGTACAATTTTAAAAACTCACTGTTAGTCATGCGGTGTTTGGTACGTTTGTATTTGATTTGCGGATCGGGGAACGTAATCCAAATTTCGGCCACTTCGCCTTCGGCAAAAATCCCTTCGATGAGTTCAATTTGGGTGCGTACAAATGCTACATTGTGCATGCCGCTTTCAACGGCTGTTTTAGCACCACGCCAAAATCGGGCGCCTTTGATATCAATTCCGATAAAATTCTTGTCGGGATATTGTTCGGCCAATCCTACCGAGTATTCGCCTTTACCACAACCCAATTCGATGATAATGGGATGGTTATTTTTGAAAAATTCGCTGTTCCATTTGCCTTTCAACGGAAATTGACCGCCTACAACTTCTTCACGAGTTGGTTGGAACACATTTTGAAAGGTTTCGTTTTCCTTGAATCGCTTTAGTTTATTCTTACTGCCCACAGATTTAATTTTTTGGTAAAATTAAGGAAATATAAACTATCCGAAATCTTTTTTACTTTGCAATGTTAAAAGCTTACCTTCCCAACTTGAAAACAACTGAGAAAAATATCTTAATCGCACCCTTAAATTGGGGTTTGGGTCACGCCACCCGCTGTATTCCTGTGATAAGAGAATTACAACACTTCGGCTTTACACCTATAATTGCCTCCGATGGTGTGGCTTTACGGCTCTTGCAGAAGGAATTTCCGGAACTTATTTCGATTGAACTGCCTTCTTATGAAATAGAATATGCCAAAGATGAAAAAGACTTCAAGTGGAAACTCATCAAAAACAGTCCGAAAATGATTCAGGCCATTTTTGAAGAAAAGAAGAAAGTGAAAGCTTTAGTCAAACAATACGATTTAAAAGGTATCATATCTGACAACCGTTTGGGCGTTTACAGCAAAAAAGTGCCGAGTGTTTTTATCACACACCAACTGAATGTATTATCGGGCAAAACCACTTGGATTTCTTCTAAATTACACCAATTTTTTATCGCTAAATTCACCGAATGTTGGATACCCGACAGTAAAGACCAGCCCAATCTGACCGGTAAATTAGGCCATTTGGAAGACAGTTCGCTCAATTTAAAATATCTTGGTCCGTTGAGTCGCTTGGTCAAAAAAAACTTGCCGTTGCGTTACGATTTAATGGTTATTTTATCCGGTCCGGAACCACAACGCACCATGTTGGAAGAAAAACTAACCGAGGAGCTCAAAAACTACAAGGGGAAGATTCTTTTTATCAAAGGAAAAGTGGAAACGGAGCAAAAAACAACTATTGAAGATCATTTTACTTACTATAATTTCATGACTTCCGAAGAGGTAGAAAAAGCATTTAATGAAAGTGATTTAGTGCTTTGTCGTTCCGGATATACCACCGTAATGGATTTGGCAAAGTTGGACAAAAAGGCCTTTTTTATCCCAACACCGGGGCAATTTGAACAAGAATATTTGGCCAAAAGATTCAAAAGAAAAGGCATGGCACCCTTTGCCAAACAAGACGAATTTAAGGCAGAAAAATTATTGGAAACTGACTTGTATAAAGGTTTTCCGAGAACCGGAGAAACAGCCAATTGGAAACAGCTATTTATACTTTTCCATGGTGAATGAGAATTCTGAGCCTTTGCCAAATTCACTTTCTACATAAATTTTTTCGCCGTGGGCTTCAATAATGTGTTTGACTATTGACAAACCAAGACCGGAGCCGCCTTCACTGCGGGCACCGCTTTTGTCTACTCGGAAGAAACGTTCAAAAATTCGGGAAAGATTGTGCTTTTCGATGCCTTCACCGTTGTCTCTGACACGCACTATTAATTTGTTATTCACCAAATCCTCTATACTAACTTCGGTCGTTCCGTTTTCTTTACCGTATTTGATAGAGTTCATGATTAAATTGGTCAACACCTGTTGGATTTTTTCTTTATCACCAAAAACCTTGATAGGTTTGCTGTACTTTCGGTCGAACATGAGAATAATGTTCTTTTTATCGGCTTTCATTTCCAATAAATCAAACACGTTTTGGATGAGTTCAACAATGTTAAATTTAGAGAGCTCCAAATTCAAATCGCCCATCTCCAATTTAGAAATCATGTCCAAATCTTCTACGATATAAATCAATCGCTCTACGCCTTTCTCGGCTCTTTCCAAGTATTTTTTTCGGACGTTTTTATCGTTCATTGCACCATCCAGCAAAGTAGAAAGATAGCCTTGCACCGTAAATAAAGGTGTTTTGAGTTCGTGCGATACATTGCCTAAAAACTCTCGACGGTATTCTTCGCGCACTTTGAGCGTTTCGATTTCCATTTTTTTATCCATCGCAAATTTTTTCACTTGCTTGGTTAAAGTGGCCATATCGGTAGTAATGGGTTGGTTTCGAAAAGAAGTAGATTCGAGTAACGAAACATCGTCGTAGATCTTTTTAACTCTTCGGTAAATAAAATGCTCCACCCGATATTGGATCACAAAAAATGAAAATGTGGCCATAGATAAGGCAAAAACAAGTAAGATAACCCAAGAGAATTCGTGGAAAAACCACAGTAAAATACCAAGAAAACCGGTGGAAAAAAGTGTTATGTACGTGGTAGAAACTAACGCAAAAGTGTATGTTTTCTTGAAATTGACCTTCATTTAGACTTCGAGTTTGTAACCCACTCCTTTGATGGTTTTGAATAAATCTTCTCCGATTTTTTCGCGCAGCTTTCTGATGTGTACGTCTATGGTTCTGCCGCCAACAATGACTTCATTCCCCCAAACTTTATCCAGAATTTCTTCGCGTTTGAAAACTTTACCGGGTTTTGAGGCCAACAGATAAAAGAGTTCAAATTCTTTTCGAGGCAATATAATTTCTCGCCCTTCTTTGATGATTTTATATTCTTCTCTGTTGATTTCAATACCGCCTACATTAAGGGTTTCGGTAGCTTGTTCGTCATTTTTCAAACGACGCAACAAGGCTTTTACTTTACTTACCAACAACTTTGGTTTGATGGGTTTGTTGATATAATCATCGGCTCCGGCATCAAACCCGGCTACTTGGGAATAATCTTCGCTTCGAGCGGTTAAGAAGGTGATTATGACATTACTTAGTTCGGGCAACTTACGAATGTTTTCGCAGGCTTCCATACCGTCCATTTCGGGCATCATGACATCCATAATAATCAAATGCGGCAGTTCCTTTTTAGCCTTGACGATGGCTTCTTTACCATTAGTAGCCGTTACAATTTGATAGCCTTCTTGAGCAAGATTGTAACCTACAATTTCTAAGATGTCTTGCTCATCATCGACTAATAAAATCTTAATGTCTTTTTTCTTCATAACAAACGCACAATTGTTTTTGCGGTAGTAAAGGTAAAGATAATACAAAATCGTGATATAACGCATCTATGGAGTTAACGGTAATTTAATATGTTAACAATTTGGTAAAGCTTAAGGAACAAAAAGGTAATAATGGAGTAACACGACCTTTACAATGCGATGGTTTCTTTGCACCAAAATTAAACACGACTACAATGAAACTTAAATTAATCGTTACATTATTATTAATCAACCTCATAAGCTTTGCTCAAAACAAAGGAACTATCAGCGGAACTTTGACCGATAAAGATTTAAACAATGAGCCGCTGCCATTTGCCAATGTTATCATTAAAGGCACCAATATAGGAGTAACCACTAATGAAACCGGAAAATACAGCCTTAGTGTAGAAGCCGGAACATACACCATACAATTCAGCTTTTTAGGTTACGAAACCATAGAAGAAAAAATTGTAGTGAAAGCCGGTGAAACTTTAACCATCAACAAAGCTTTAGGTTCAGGAAGTTATCAGTTGCAAGATGTGGTAATTCAGAAAGTGGTAAGTCGTGAAAAAGAATCGGCTTTACTTTTGGAGCAAAAAAATGCTGTTGAAATCAAACAAAGTATTGGAGCGCAGGAAATGCAACGCAAAGGTGTGTCTACTGTAGAACAAGGTGTAGCAAAGATTTCAGGGGTTTCTAAAGTAGCCGACCGCGGTATATTTATTCGTGGGTTAGACGATCGTTATAACTACCTTCAAATAAACGGTTTGAACTTTATTCCCTCAGATCCGAATCTTAAAACAATTCCTTTGAGCTTTATTCCTACTGATATTGTTAGAAACATTGATGTTTTTAAAACTTTTAATTCCGGTTTATACCAAGATTTTGCGGGTGCTTCTTTGAACATTTGGACAAAAGATATCAGTTCAAAACCATATACCAAAGTAAGTGTTTCAGCAGGATTCAACTCTATTACAACTTTCAAAGACTTCAAATCAGGCAGTGAAGGAGGTACGGATTTCTTAGGATACAGCGGAAACAATCGAGCTTTGCCGGGTGTTTTTGGCGAAAATGTAGCCTTAGGATATCAAGCTTCATCATCTGAATCTAAAGACCTCTTCAATTCGTCTTGGTCTCCGGAACAAACTACTGCTCCAATGAGTATTGGAACCAGCATTACCAACTCTGATTCATTTGATTTATCTAACGACAGAAAAATAGGGTACATATTCAACGTTAACTTCAGCAACAACTATTTGTCACAAACCGGTGAAAGAAGAAACTTAAACTCGGAAGGAACGGCATTTAAGGATTTTGAAGTAGCCAATTCTAAATACTTTACCCAAAAATCAGCTTTGGCCAGTTTGAACTTTAAAAAAGCCAATTTATACAACTTCTTTTTCAACATCATTTACCTTCAAAACTCAGAGAGCACAATTGAAGAAATTCAAGGAGAAAACACCGACTTCATTACGATTGACCGTCCGTTTTTCTTGAGAGACACTAAATATGTAGAAAACACTTCTTTTGGAATCCAACAATTAGGAACCCTATATTTCAAAGACAAAAAACACACCTTGGAATACGGAATTGCCGCTACTTTGGGAAAAAACAATATGCCTGATCGAAAAACTTTAATCGCCGAAGGGGTTGGTTCAGAGGCAGACTTTGTAACTTTTAATGGTGCAAATCCATTCCGTTTTTACTCGGTTTTAGACAATTTTAATGTAAACGGGAAAGCGGAATATGAAATAAAATTCGGCGGTGATATCGACGGAAAAGCAAAAAACAGTTTGCGTTTTGGTTATGCCGGAGACATGACAAATTACGACTTTTTCAACAGGACAATCAGAGTTAATGGTGGTGGTAATTTAACAGACACCACTATGGACACCAACAATCCCCAAGCATTCTTTGATACTAACTTCGATAATGGAAATTTATTTTACGCCAGCACTTCGGATCCTACTTACAACGTAAAAATCACTCAATTCATCAATGCCGGTTTTGTAAACTACAACAGAAATTGGGAAAAATTAACATTGGATGTTGGAGCTCGATTTGAATACATGTTCCGTGAAACCAAGTCGAGAAAAGAAACCAGCACTGTAACTTCTCCTTTTGAAGTACAAGTTTATGATCCAATCGACTTTAGTCCGGTGCTTAACCTAAAGTATGAATTAAACGAAAAATCAAACTTGCGTTTTACCGCTTCTAAAACTTCCACAAAACCAAGATTCCGTGAAATTTTACCTTTCCGTTACCAAGACGGAGACGGAAACTTCAGTATTGGAAATCCTGATTTAAAAAATACCCAAAACTACAATGTGGATTTGAAATACGAATTCTTCCCGACACAAAGCAGTATGGTGGCTGTTGCCGTTTTCGGAAAACACATTCAAGACCCAATTACACGTTTGTTAGAAGGAACTTCAACCGGTTTCTTAACCAAGTTTGTAAACTTTGATGAAGCCAATTTGTTTGGTATAGAGTTAGAATCTAACTTTGGATTAGATGTAATTTTCGGCGAAAGTTTCTTTACCAAAAGAACCACTTTTGGATTGAATACCATTTTCATGAAGTCTGAAGAAGTAGCTGATAAATCCAAATTCCCGCGTATAACTTCAACTGAGCGTTCGTTACAAGGAGCTTCCGATTTTATCATCAATGCCGATATCGTTTATGATTTGATTAAAAATGAAAAAGTTGAATCGAAAATATCATTCATCTACAACACTTTCTCTGACAGAATCTATGCCGTTGGAACTGATGGCGCATCTGACATCAAGCAAAAACCAATTGATATGTTAGACTTCACTTGGCGCAACACTTTTGCTAAAAAATACCAGTTAAACTTAACGGTGAAAAACATTTTAAATACCGAAATTTTAGCTACCCAAGACCCTACAAGACCTATTGCCAATCCAAGTCAGTTCAGCAATGTAAACAATCGTCTGACACAAGGAGTTACAGTAGGTTTAGAGTTTTCTTACAGCTTCTGATAAACTGCTCAAAACTAAAGCATTAAAAAAAGAGAATCTCAGGATTCTCTTTTTTTGTGCATAACATTTTGTTTACAAATATTTCACTAAGCGATAACTGTTATATAACCATTGATTAACCTCTTTTGGAAATCCTAAAATTACTTTTGTCAAAACAATATAACAAATTAACATGAAAACAAATTTCTTAAAAATTATTGCTTTTGCAGCTTTAGCTTTTACTATCGGATGTTCATCAGATGAAACAAACGGAACTGATGTACCTAACTTAGAAGGTTCAGTTCTTCAAGGTAACATTACAACAGACTTAAACGTTCCTACAGGAAACTACAATTTAAAAGGAGTTGTTGTAGTTAAAGCCGGCGCCACATTGACTATTGAAGCCGGAACCACTTTTACTGTAACTACAGCTGACCAAGCAGCAGGAACAAATTATTTACAAGTAGAGCAAGGCGGAAAAATAGTAGCTGTAGGTACTTCTTCTTCTCCAATTGTATTTACTGCTCAATCACAACAAATTGGCGCTTGGGGAGGTATTATTATTAACGGAAAAGCCAGAATTAATGTTGCCGGAGGAACAGAAGTTGCTGAAGCCGGTGGTTTAGTATATGGCGGTAACGATGATGCTGACAATTCAGGTACATTAAAATATGTAAGAGTAGAATATGCAGGTGCTGCTATCACCGGAGGTACTGCGGAGTACAATGCTTTTTCTTTCTTCGGAGTAGGTTCAGGTACGGTTTTAGAAAACTTACAAGCCTACAAAGGCGCTGATGATGCATTTGAATTTTTTGGCGGCGCAGTAAATGCTACAAACCTTGCTGCATTTGGATGTGAAGACGACAACATCGACTGGGACAGAGGTTACAGAGGAACCTTAAGTAACATTTGGATTATTCAACCTACTAATGGTGATTTTGGATTTGAATGTTCTAATTTACCGGTAGAGTTTAACAGTTCTCCAAGAGCAAATCCTACAGTTACTAATGTAACCATCACAGGTTCAGGAAATGCAAACAAAGCTGCTTTCAACTTTAAAGAAGGAACTGCAGGAAACATTTCTAACGTAAAAGTAACAAACGTAGGCTATGGTGTTGATTTGAGAAACCAATTGGGGCAATTCCAAGATGGCTCTTTGAAAGTAAACAACGCAAGTATCACTTTCATCACCGCTTTAACTCGTAACGGAATTTCCGGTGATACCACCAACATTGATACTATCGTTGGAGTTAACGCCAATGCGGTTGGAGCTAACACAGCACCCTTTACTTCCGGAACTTGGTTGAAAAACTTATAATCAAAAAAAATAACCGTAAAAAACTCCTTCCCAACAAGAAGGAGTTTTTTTTGGTACAATATTTGAAATTATTTTTATACATTTGTCTTAACCAAATTTTTGTCATGGCTAAAAACTACTTATACACCCTTTTATTTTTCTGCTTGTTCTCTCTCGGCGCTTTTGCTCAGGATGGGAAGCAACAAGGAGAAACACTTGGTTTTTATCCAAATCCGGTAAGCAACGGAAAAATCTACATCACTTCAAAAACTACCTTAGACAAAGAGATTTTAATTTTTGATGTATTGGGTAAAAAGGTACTACAAACTACCATTTCTTCTCGCGAATTAAACATCAGCACTATCCCGCCGGGTGTTTACATCATCAAAATTACCGAAGGAGACACCACTACTACTAGAAAACTAATTGTCAGATAGTTAAACTTTGTAGGTTTAACTTTTTTTTAATCATTTTTTTACGCTCTTATTTTCGGCAAACAAATATTGTGCTTATATTTGTGGGCTAAATAAACTTAAAAAAATGAAAAAAATTTACTCTTTATTATTACTTACTGTAAGCACTTTGTCTTTCGGACAAGTATTGACAGAAGATTTTAATTATCCGGACAATGCTGTATTAACTGCAAACGGTTGGAGCGCACACAGTGGTGCAGGAACTAACGCAGTTGATGTTGGAGCTTCAAACGGATTGACCTACGCAGGCTACAACACTGCTGCCAACAATGCCGCAAGACTCGACAACACAGGAGAAGACATCAACAAACCTTTTGCTGCTGCTGTAACTTCCGGATCTTTGTATTTCTCATTTTTAGTAAATGTTACTTCCGGTGATGCCGGTTACTTTGCGCATTTAGGAACTGCTCCAAGTACATTTGCCGCCAGAATTTATGTAAAACCATCAACTACAACCGGTAAAATTAATTTTGGAATCTCAAACACGAGTACAGCTTCTTTTGCAGCAACTCCTACAGATTTCGATTTGAACACCACCTACCTTATTATAGTGAAATATGACGTAACTGCAGCCGGTGCCGCCAGCATTTGGGTTAGATCTACCGGAGTTCCGGCTACTGAAGCTGCTGCAGGAACACCTGAACATACTACAACAGGTGGTGGAACAGCCAGTATCGGAGGAGTATTTTTAAGACAATACGCTGCCACTCAAAATATAACTGTAGATGAAATCAAAGTTTTTACTACTTGGTTCGGTGCTGCTGCTTGTAGCTTAACTTTAAATGCAGAAACTGCTGTTTGTGATGCTACAACTTTGAACATAGATACTTACACTGCTACTATTCCTTTTACAGGTGGAAATACCGGTTCATACAATTTATCAGTTAATGCCGGAACTATTGGTGGCGACAATCCATCAACTACAGCCCAAGGTAATATTATCATCACCAACATCCCTGAAGGCACCAACGTAACTTTAACCGTTAGTGGCGCATGTGGCTTAACAAAAACCGTTACTGCTCCCGAATGTAAACCGGTTAACACTTTACCATTCACTGATTCATTCCCTTACACTGTTGGAGGCTCATTAAATGCTGAACAAAAATGGTCATTAGTTAACACAGGAGATAACATCACTATTGCTAACGGTAGCTTGTCTTATGCCGGGATCACATCATCTGGAAACTCAATCACTTTTTCAGGTGCTGGAGGTGAATCAAGAACATTGTTCACCAGTACTAACGCAGATTCAATTTTCGCTTCATTTATAGTAACCGCTTCTGATTTAGCAAACGTAACAACCGATTTAACAAGTAATTATTTTGCATTATTTACTGATGCTGCCGGCGCTTCTACTAATGCCAGACTTTGGATTCGTAAAAACGGTACGCAATACCAATACGGTTTAGGAACAGGTGCTTCTGCTACAGACTGGGACCCAACGCTATATAATGCAGGTGACATTCAGTATGTAGTTTTAAGATATGATTTTGCTGACAATGCTTTTTCCTTATACATCAACCCAACCATCGGAGGAAGTGCTTCACCAACATTAAGCGTTACTCCTACTACTGCTTTTAGTGCATTAGGAGGATTTATGTTTAGACAAGACAGCAACACAACTACTCCAACTATTTTAGTTGATGAATTAAGAATTGCTACTACTGCTAACTTTACTTTAGGCACTACCCAAAACCAAATTTCTGGTTTGAAAGTGTATCCTAACCCGGTGGCTAACGGTACTTTATTCATCGAAACTGCGGCTAACGGAGAGAAAACCGTTGCTATTTTTGATGTATTAGGCAAACAAGTATTAAACACTACAACGGCTGATAACGCTATCAACGTTAACGGATTAAACGCCGGTGTTTATGTGGTTAGAATTACTGAAGAAGGTAAAACAGCTACTACTAAATTGGTGATTAAATAATCCCAATCCAACAATACCAAAAAGGCCCTAATGAACGTTAGGGCCTTTTTTATTTTCCGTATTTTTGCGCTAAATATTTAAACACTTGGTTCAGCCGCAAGACATATTTACCATTGCCTCGCACAAGCAATTTGAAAAAATAGCCTTGAAGGTTTTTCGTTTCCAATACGAAAACAACAAAGTCTATAAGGAATTTTGCGACTTCTTAAAAACCGATGTACAAAAAGTAAAATCGCTCCCTCAAATTCCGTTTTTACCCATACAATTTTTCAAAAGCCATGAAGTAGTTTCAAACACCAACGCAATCCAAGAAACCTTCACCAGCAGCGGAACTACCGGAATGATTACCAGCCAACATTTAGTCACCGATGTCTCACTATACGAACAAAGTTATCGCTTAGCCTTTTCTGAATTCTACGGCAATATCGAAGACTATGCGGTTTTGGCCTTGCTTCCATCTTATTTAGAGCGCAGTGGCTCCTCGTTGATTTACATGGTCAAAGATTTAATCGAAATGTCGAACAACGAACATAGTGGCTTCTACCTTCACAATTACGACGAACTGATTTCTAAATTAACCGAACTGGATAACTCCGGCCAAAATGTAATTTTAATAGGAGTGACTTATGCCTTGCTTGACCTAATCGACAAACAAAACTTTCAGCTCAAAAACACCATCATCATGGAAACCGGTGGCATGAAAGGCCAACGCAAAGAAATGATTCGAGAAGAACTACACCAAATCCTATGCAATGGTTTCGGCGTTCAAAGTATCCATTCAGAATACGGCATGACCGAATTGCTCTCTCAAGCCTATTCTTTAGGCAACGGTATTTTCGAATGCCCGAGTTGGATGCACATCTTAATCCGAGACACCGAAGATGCGTTAAGCTATGTGGATTACGGCAAAACCGGCGGTATTAATGTCATCGACTTGGCCAACATAAACTCTTGCGCCTTCATCGCCACGCAAGATTTGGGCAAAAAACAACCCAACAACGCTTTCGAGGTCTTGGGCCGTTTTGATCATTCTGATATTCGCGGTTGTAATTTAATGGTACTGTAATAAAATTGGCTTTTTTTCGTTTTAAACAAAATGCCATTATGAAATTGATTATCTGCCTCTTTTTCGCTATTACCGTTTTTGGACAAGAAAAACCAATCGAAATAAAAATCGACTCTTTATCGGTTTTAAACTCCAGTGAAAGCGAGAGAAAATTTGTTTTACATTTCCACCTAACCAATCTCACCAACAAACCCATATCTTTTATCTTAAATCCAAAAGATCTTATTCCAATCGGAGCCGGCTCTCTCCGTCCCAATGTGTACTACAAACTTTATGAAAACGACACGGCAATTGAGGCTAACGGTATTTTAAATGGCGATAGTAGTATTAGGTACTTTAAATCGGAAGCTGAATACACTCGATATATTGATTCTGTTGACACTTACATAAAATCCAGAACTCCCGAACAATTATCTCAAATCAAGAAAGAGGGATTCTTGGAGCACATTCAAAATATGGAGGCTAATCAAACCAAACACTTCAGGTCAATTCTAGTCTGGGATAAAAGAAGATACCATAGAAACGATGCCATAGAATATTATATAGAAGAAAAAGAAAAGCATTTTATCGAACTCCACATCAACTTAATGACCGAAGAACTGCTTTCTGATTTTACAGCAGCTGAAAAAAAAGACGTCTTGAGCAACAAAATATTTATCAAGGGCTGGTTTACATCCAACAAAATGGAAATCGATTTAGGCGAATAAAAAAAGGAACCTCCTCGGTTCCTTTTCATTTATACAACTTTAATCAAATAGTAATTTTTCTTTCCTTTTTGCAGCATTAAAAACTGACCGTCAATCAAGTCCTTTTCGGTAATCACATAATCCGCTGTCACTTTTTCTTTGTTCAACGAAATCGCGTTTTGCTGTAACTCTCTTCTCGCTTCACTGTTCGAAGCCAGGAAACCGGTCTTGGCCGAAAGCACCGCTATCATATCCAAACCATTGGCTATATCCGCTTTTTCAACTTCGGCTTGTGGTACGCCTTCAAAGACTTCCAAGAAAGTTTTGGTGTCCAATTTTTTCAAATCGTCCATCGTCGGACTAAAAAACGCTCCGGAAGCAAAAATCGCTTTCTCCAACTCTTCTCTACCGTGAACAAAAGTAGTTACTTCTTCTGCTAAGCGCTTTTGCAACACACGCAAATGCGGCGCGGTTTGGTGCTCAGCAATCAAAGCGTCAATCGTATCTTTATCTAAAAAAGTGAAAATCTTAATGTATTTCTCTGCATCAACATCCGTAGTATTCAACCAAAACTGGTAAAATTTGTACACCGAAGTTTTATCCGCCGTCAACCAAACATTCCCGCCTTCGGATTTCCCGAATTTAGAACCATCGGCTTTCGTAATTAACGGACAAGTCATAGCGTAAGCTTTAGCGCCTTCGCCATTCATTCTGCGCACCAACTCCGTTCCCGTGGTAATATTACCCCATTGGTCGCTACCGCCCATTTGCAACAAACAATGGTGCGTCTTGTATAAATGATGAAAATCGTACCCTTGAATCAACTGATACGTAAACTCGGTAAAACTCATCCCTTCGCCACTTTCGCCACTCAAACGTTTCTTCACCGAATCCTTAGCCATCATGTAGTTTACGGTAATGCGTTTTCCCACATCACGCGCAAAATTGATAAACGAAAAATCCTTCATCCAATCGTAATTGTTCACCAAAATCGGAGCATTAGGCGCAGTCGAATTAAAGTCTAAAAAACGAGACAACACCGCTTTAATGCCGGCTACATTTTTTTCTAAAGTCGCTTCATCCAACAAATTGCGCTCGTCCGATTTCCCCGAAGGATCACCAATCATCCCCGTAGCACCACCAACCAAAGCAATAGGCTTGTGACCAAAACGCTCTAAGTGTACCAACAAAATAATCGGCACCAAACTCCCAATATGCAACGAATCGCTCGTCGGGTCAAACCCAATATAAGTGGTGGTCATTTCCTTTAAAAGTTGCTCTTCGGTTCCGGGCATCATATCGTGAACCAAGCCACGCCATTGCAATTCTGCTACTAAATTTTTCATCTCTCTAAGATAATATTTGTCAAAGGTGTTCAATGCAGTCGCCTTGCAGGCTCGTGTCATCCTAATAATTCTTTATGAGCGCAAAGATAAACAGAATTAGGAATTAGGAATTAGGAATTAGGAATTTTTAGGAGCGAAAGGCTCGGGATTTATCAGCTATCCATATTCCTGCTTTCCACTATACTTCGTGCCGCTCCAATCAGGGCTATAGGAAAATCTTTTCGCTGGCTTGGAAACCAAAAATAAATCCTAATTCCTAAATCCTAATTCGTAAATTTGAACTATGATTTTAGTCACAGGTGGAACCGGTTTAGTAGGCGCGCATTTGCTGTTGCAATTAACGGCAAACGAGACGGAAATTAGGGCCATATACCGAAACGAAAAAAACATCCGCAAAACCCAATCGCTGTTCCAATTGTATGGCAAGGAAGACCAATTCTACAAAATCCAATGGATGGAAGGCGATATTATCGACGTGCCGTCTTTAGAAAAAGCCTTTCAAGGCATTACACATGTTTACCACTGCGCCGCGCTAATCTCCTACAACCCGAAAGACGAAAACAAACTCCGCAAAACGAATATCGAAGGCACGGCCAACATCGTGAACTTTTGTATAGATTACAAGGTAAGCAAACTGTGCCACGTAAGTTCCATTGCGGCTTTGGGCGATTTAAAACCCAACGAAACCATTATAACAGAGGAAACCGAATGGAATCCGGAACACTCGCACAGCGATTACGCCATCTCTAAATACGGAGCCGAAATGGAAATTTGGCGCGGTCAGCAAGAAGGTTTAAATGTAGTGATTGTTAATCCGGGAGTGATTTTCGGAGCCGGTTTTTGGCAACAAGGCAGTGGTGTTTTCTTCTCTGCTGTTCAAAAAGGATTTCCTTTTTACACCAATGGTACTACCGGCTATGTAAGCGCCATCGATGTAGCTTCGATCATGATACAACTGATGGACAGCAATATCTCGGGCGAACGTTTCTCTGTGATAGCCGAAAATCGGTCTTTCAAAGACATCATCTTTTTAATTGCAGAAAAGTTGGGTGTCCAAAAACCAAAATTTGAGGCTAAACCTTGGATGTTAGCTTTAGGTTGGCGTTTGGATTGGCTTTCGGCGACTTTTTTAAACACCAAGAGAAAGTTATCTAAATACAGTACTCAATCACTTTTATCTTCTGACAATATCTCGAATGCTAAAATAAAAAATGCGTTGCATTTTGAGTTCCAACGCATCGATTCGGTTATAGACGAAGTGGTTCGCTTGCACCAAAAATAGTTACCTCACCATTGGTTCATCCGGATTAGGCGGAATGTTTCCTTCTGTTGAAGTTCCGTTAGCCTTTTGAGTTTCTTCCTCAAGGCGCCTTTTTACTTCCTGGTACATTTTTTTGTATTCTTCTATGTCGGAAGCATAATACTTATTGTTTTCTTCCCACTGCAAACTGTCAATTTGATACTTTTTGAACAAAAATTCATTCGCTTTTTTGGAACTAATGCCACCGTTTATGTTTTGCGATTTAACAGCTTCAAGCAAAGCTATGTCGAACAAAATATCGACCATCTTATCTTTATCAATTAACTTTTTAGGTTTTTCTACAGTATTAGCACAACTAACAAAAACTAACAAGAAAGCCAACAAAAGAGTTTTTATACGCATCTTCAAAATTTTAACAGTGTTCAACATCTTTTTAAGTTTAACGGTCAAATAACAATCTTTTTCCGAAAGGTTTTTCGTTGACCTTAAAATTCTGATACACTAAATTTCCGTTTACAAAAGTATGGGTAATTCTTGATTTAAAATTATACCCTTCAAAAGGTGACCAACCACATTGCGCCAAAATGTTTTCTTTTTTCACATTCCAAGGCATGGCAGGATTTACCAAAACTAAATCGGCATAATAGCCTTCTTTGATAAAACCTCGCTTTTCAATCTTGAAAATCTTGGCCGGATTGTGGCACATTTTTTCTACTATTTTTTCAATTGAAATTTTGCCTTGGTGATAGGCTTCGAACATCGCTACCACTGCATGTTGCACCAATGGTCCGCCTGATGGTGCTTTGGTATACACTTGTTGCTTTTCTTCTAAAGTATGCGGTGCATGATCGGTGGCAATCACATCGATTCGATCATCCAACAAAGCTTTCCATAAAGCGTCTTTGTCGGATGCTGTTTTTACTGCAGGATTCCATTTAATCAAATTGCCTTTAGTTTTGTAATCGGCATCGGTAAACCACAAATGATGAATACAAACTTCAGCGGTTATTTGCTTTTCTTCTAATGGAATTTTATTGGTAAATAACTCCATTTCCTTAGCCGTTGACAAATGAAAAACGTGTAATCTCGCACCGGTCTTTTTAGCCAGTTCGATGGCCTTGGAAGAAGACAAATAACAAGCTTCTTCGCTTCTAATCAGGTGATGGTATTCTACCGGAATGTCTTCACCAAACTCGGCTTTGTAGTGTTCCAAATTGGCTCTGATGGTACCTTCATCTTCGCAATGAACAGCAATCAACATTTTGGTAGAAGAAAATATTTTCTCTAAGGCTTCTTGGTTGTCCACCAACATATTTCCGGTTGAAGAACCTAAAAACAATTTTAGTCCGGCAACGTTTCTTGGGTTGGTTTTTAAGATTTCCTCCAAATTATCGTTGGTTCCGCCCATCATAAAAGAATAATTTACAAAAGATGTTTTGGCCGCAATTTGGTATTTGTCTTCTAAAAGCTCTTGGGTAACGGCATTCGGTACGGTGTTGGGTTGTTCTATAAAAGAAGTAATTCCACCGGCTACAGCAGCACGACTTTCGGAGGCTATGGTTCCTTTGTGGGTTAAACCCGGTTCACGAAAATGTACTTGGTCATCAATCGCTCCCGGCATTAGGTAATTGCCCTCTGCATCTATGACTTGACAGTTAGAAGATTTTGGAGTGATGTTGTCAGCTATTTCGACTATCCATTCGTTTTCAATCAAAACGTCACCTTCAACTATCTTTCCTTCATTTACAATTTTGGCATTTTTAATTAAAACGGTATTCATTTTCGTAAATTATAATCGGTTTAAAAACTTCCTGAATCGGAGAGAGATAACGCCAAAAATGGCTTCTTTGATAATGGCACCACTCATTTTGGATTGGCCTTTGGTGCGGTCGGTAAAAATCACCGGAACCTCAACAATTTTGAAATTTTTGGCAAAAGCCCTATATTTCATTTCTATTTGAAAGGCGTAACCAATAAACTTGATGGCATCTAAATTAATTTTTTCTAATACTTCGCGGCGGTAACAAATGAATCCGGCCGTAGCATCCATAATTTTCATTCCGGTAATCATTCGCACATACACCGAAGCGAAATAAGACAACAACACTCTGCTGAGCGGCCAATTCACCACATTCACACCGGTAACATACCGAGAACCGATAGCCAAATCAGCGCCGTTTTGACAAGCTTCATACAACTTGGCCAAGTCGTTGGGATTGTGTGAAAAGTCGGCATCCATTTCAAAAATATACTTGTAATTGTTTTGCATTGCCCACTTAAAGCCGTGTACATAAGCTGTCCCCAAACCGGCTTTTTTCTTTCTAACTTCAAGGAAAAGTTGGTTTTCAAATTCCTTTTGCAGTTCAACAACTTTATCGGCGGTTTTATCCGGAGAATTGTCATCTACAATGAGAACATGAAAAGATTTCGGTAAAGCAAAAACGGCTCGAATGATGCTTTCGATGTTTTCAATTTCGTTATAGGTAGGGATAATTACAATGCCGTCACTCATAAAGATGTAGTCATACTTTGTGCAAAAATAAACTTTTTATCAGTGTCTCATCTTAATAATATTATAATAATTTAACAAATAAAAAATTAGTAATTTTGCCTGATATATGACAGAAATTGTTTTTGAACCAAGGGTAATTGAAGCAAAAGATTGGGCCACATATCTTTTCGTTTTGTCGTTTGCATTAATTGCCGTTACCCGAACAGCTTTTGAAACCCGTTTCAATGATTTTTTGAGGATTTTAGTTTCCGACAAATACATTAAAGTGTACAAAGATCCTTCGCATTTGATGAGTGGTTTTACGGTACTGCTTTTTATTGTTCAAAGCATTTCTTTTGCCTTCTTTATACAAATGACGCTAAGTCATTTTGGGTATGTCTCTAAGACCGATTGGGTACTCTTTATCAGAATCCTGACTTTTTTTGGAGTTTTTGTGCTTTCCAAATTTCTGATTGAAAAGATTATTGCCACCGTTTTCAACATTGAAGAGTTTGCCGAACAACTCAATCTGCAAAAAGTGAGCTACAGAACTTTCATCAGCTTGTTGATTCTCCCATTGAACATCTATCTGTTTTACAGCGACAATTCATCAAATGCACTGCTTTTTTGCATTATTGGTATCATTTTAATAATAAACTTATATTCTTATTTGGTTTCATTGAAGATTTATCAAAACTTACTTATCGGCAAGTTGTTTTATTTTATTTTGTATCTTTGCGCACTTGAAATAGCACCGTACTATTTTATATATTATTTGATTACAAAAAATTTAGCACATTAAAATGTCAAATTTGAAAGTGAAAACAATTTTGGTCTCTCAACCGGAGCCAAAAGTAGAGAATTCACCTTATTTTGAGTTACAACAAAAACATAAGGTAAAAGTTGATTTCCGCTCGTTCATTCATGTCGAAGGAGTTAGTGCAAAAGACGTTAGGGCTCAAAAAATTGATCTCAACAACTATACGGCCATTATTTTAACCAGCAGAAATTCTGTGGATCACTTTTTTAGGGTAGCTGAAGAAATGCGTTATAAAGTCCCTGAAGATTTGAAATATTTTTGTCAATCTGAAGCTATTGCATTTTACTTACAGAAATACGTTGTATACCGCAAACGCAAGATATATGTGGGACAAAAAGACTTTGCTGATTTGTCTCCGCTAATCAAGAAATACAAAGACGAAAAGTTCTTGTTACCTGCTTCTGACCAATTGAATTACGATGTTCCTCAAACCTTGAACAATTTGAAAGTAGATTGGACTCAGGCAACCTTCTACAAAACAGTAATGAGTGACTTGTCGGATTTGGCGGATGTGTATTACGATGTTTTGGCTTTCTTTAGCCCTACCGGAATCAAATCGTTGTTCAAAAACTTCCCCGACTTCAAACAAAACAACACTCGCATTGCAGTTTTTGGAAGTACTACTCAAAAAGAAGCTTTAGAACACGGTTTAAGAATTGACATCTTGGCTCCAACTCCGGAGACTCCGTCTATGACTATGGCTTTAGAAAAATACATAGCCGAAGCCAACAAAGGAAAATAAAAACCATTCTAATTATAAAATAAAAAAGCCATTCGATTTGAATGGCTTTTTCTTTGGTTAGTTAGTTTGTTATACCTGCGGCCCGGCTTTTATCAAGCTTTGCCCTTGCTCATTATCGGTATATTGAGCGAAATTTTTAATGAATCTTGACGCCAAATCGGTTGCTTTAACATTCCAATCATTAGCGTTTTCATAAGTATCTCTCGGATCTAAAATGGCCGGATTCACATCGTGCAATGAGGTTGGCACCGCCAAATTGAAAACCGGAATGATTTTAGTCTCGGCTTTTTCAATAGAACCATCTAAAATAGCATCGATTATAGCGCGAGTATCTTTAATGGAAATGCGTTTTCCGGTGCCGTTCCAACCTGTATTCACCATATAGGCGGTAGCGTTATTCTCTTCCATCTTTTTAACCAATTCTTCACCGTACTTTGTTGGGTGTAAGGTTAAGAAAGCCTTTCCGAAACATGCTGAAAAAGTTGGCTCAGGTTGGGTAACTCCTCTTTCCGTTCCGGCTAACTTGGCCGTAAAACCGGACAAGAAGTAATATTGTGTTTGCTCCGGTGTTAATTTAGAAACCGGTGGCATTACTCCAAACGCATCTGCGGTTAAGAAAATCACTTTAGTGGCATGACCGGCTTTGGATACCGGTTTTACAATATTTTGAATGTGATAAATCGGATAAGAAACTCTGGTGTTTTGCGTTACCGAACCGTCTTTAAAATCAATTACACCGTTCGCATCAACTGTTACGTTCTCTAACAATGCATTTCTTTTAATAGCTCCATAAATATCCGGTTCGTTTTCTTGACTTAAATCGATGGTTTTAGCATAACAACCGCCTTCAAAATTGAAAACCCCTTCGTTATCCCAGCCATGCTCGTCATCTCCAATCAATTCGCGTTTAGGGTCGGTTGACAAAGTAGTTTTACCGGTTCCGGATAGCCCGAAAAATACGGCCACATCACCATCTTTTCCTTTATTGGCAGAACAGTGCATAGAAGCAATCCCTTGCAATGGTAAATAGTAATTCATCATAGCGAACATTCCTTTTTTCATTTCGCCACCATACCAAGTACCGCCAATCAACTGCATTTTTTCAGTTAAATTAAAAGCAATATACACTTCCGAGTTCAACCCGTGAGCAGCATAATCTTTGAAAGACGTTTTAGAACCGTTCATTACAATAAAATCAGGCTCTCCGAAATTAGCCAATTCTTCTTCCGTCGGACGGATAAACATATTGGTTACAAAATGGGCCTGCCAAGCCACTTCCATGATAAAGCGAACTTTTAAACGGGTGTTTTCGTTGGCACCACAAAAAGCATCAACCACATATAATTTTTTGCCGGATAACTGACTAACTGTAGTTTCTTTTAAAGCTTCCCAAGTGTTTTGAGATATAGGTTTGTTGTCATTAACTGCTTTTTCGGAATTCCACCAAATGGTGTTTTCGGTTACTGCGTCCTTAACAATATATTTGTCTTTAGGTGATCTTCCGGTAAATACTCCGGTCATCACATTTACTGCTCCTAATTCTGTAAGTTGTCCTTTTTCGTAACCTTGCAGATTCGGATTTAATTCGTCATTGTATAATTTTTCAAAAGAGGGATTATGAATGATTTCTTGAACGTTTTTGATACCGTATTGGTCTAACGAAATCGATTTCGTAATTTGAGCGTAGTTCTCCATAAAATTGAGTTTGTGTTGTATTATGAATCAGGCTACAAAGGTAAAAATTAAATTTCAGAAACTATTTTTTTCTCTGAATATTATTTTCTCCGCAGTGTTAAATTCCACAATAACGCTGTCCAGCCCAATATTAACAAGGCTCCGCCGATCGGTGTAACGATACCCAACGGTCTGAAATCAATTCCGGTAATGGTCTTGGTTGCTAAAAAATAAATTGAGCCTGAGAAAAAAATTATCCCAACAACTACCAACTGAAAGATTTTTTTCTTGACTTTATCATCAACCAAAGCGGTCATGCCTAAAAACAACAAAAAAAGCGCATGATACATCTGATACTTGACTCCGGTTTCAAAGGTATTTAACTCGTCAACTGTTAATACTTTTTTTAAAGCATGGGCACCGAATGCACCTAAAATAATGGCCGCTGCACCTAAAATTAAGCCATAGCTTGTGATTTTTCTTTCCATAGGTTTAGTGTTGAATACTATTTTACAAATTTATCCGTTATTTCTAATAAGAATTAAAGTAATTTCACTTTTCTTTTAGTGACTGGCCTTTTTTAAAATTTTATATTTGCAGCTTAATTTTCCACTATGAAAAAAAATTTTTGGGGCTTTTGCCTATTCGTTTTGGGTTTTTCAAATTCGAGTTTTGGTCAGGCAGTTAAATCCGGAGAAAAATTGGTTTATGCAGGTTCGTATAACATGAGCGGATTAATGACACAATTAGCTCAGGTTACCATGAGCACCGAAACCGTATCGACCTCCAAAAACGCCTATTTGCACTTGAGTTGCGAATTGTCTACTTATAGCAAATGGGATTCATTTTTTAAAATTCGCGACATATACGAGTCTTATGTAAACCCGGCAAACCTAAAACCCAGTTTGTACAAAAGAAGCATAGACGAAGGCGGCTATACCAAAAAGGAAAAATATGCATTCAAAGGGAATACTGTAAACAGTACCACTAAGCGAAAAAGCAAACCGGAAACCCAAAAAACTTTCACCATCGGAGGTGCAACGCAAGATGTGATTTCCCTTTTATACAAAGTAAGAACTATCGATTTCAGCAAATTTAAAGTAGGACAAACCCAAAATTTGATGATTGTTTTCGACGAAAAACAAATTCCGGTTACCCTGAGATTTATGGGTAAAGAAACGGTTAACGCCGGGAATTTGGGTAAAAAAGAATGCTACAAATTGTCTATCGGAGCCAAAACAGATGCTTTAAGAGGCAAAGATAAAAACCTGATTTGGCTTACCGCTGATGCTAAAAAAATTCCGGCTTTACTAAAATTTAGTATTCCGGTTGGCACGGGACAGTTAACTTTAACATCCGCCACCGGCATTTAAAACAAACCACATGAGAAAAATCTTTTTGATATTATCCGTTGTATTTGGCCTCTTAGGCATCGCATTCACCATATTACCACTGGATACTTTGGCTTTTTTACCAATTGGATTCGCTCTTGTCTTTGGATTGCTAACCTTAAAACAATCTCAAGACAGCCAAAAGAAATTCCCGAAAATCATTTTAACGATTGCCGCATTATGCTCAGCTGTAGTCTTAGGCAAAACTTTATTGGTAAAAGATGAAGTAGCCACCGACACCCAATTCGAACAACAAAAAATCGAAACCAAACAAGAAGCCAAAAAGGAACTCGAAGAAATAGAAGGTTTAGAATAACTTAAAGTCCATCCGAAACGATGGGCTTTTTTGTTACAATCAAATTCATACATTTGTTGCCAACAACAAACAAACGCATGAGACAAATTCTGATTATCGGTGCCGGTCGTTCCGCATCTTCCCTGATACAATACCTTTTAAACAAATCCAACGAAGAAAATTTACACCTAACCATAGGCGATTTGTCGTTGGAATTGGCACAACGCAAAACCAACAACCATCCGAACGCCACGGCCATTGCGCTCGACATCAACAACGAAGCCCAACGCCAAGCTGAAATCCAAAAAGCCGACATCGTAATCTCTATGTTACCGGCACACATGCACATCGAAGTGGCAAAAGATTGTGTAACCTTCCAAAAAAATATGGTCACGGCTTCCTATATCTCCGATGCCATGCAAAGCTTAGATGCCGAAGTCAAAGCCAAAGGATTGATTTTTATGAACGAAATCGGGCTCGACCCGGGCATCGATCATATGAGCGCGATGAAAGTCATAGACGACATCAAAGCCAAAGGCGGCAAAATGATTTTATTCGAATCTTTCTGCGGCGGTTTAGTAGCACCGGAAAGCGACACCAATTTGTGGAACTATAAATTCACTTGGGCACCGCGAAATGTAGTATTGGCCGGTCAAGGCGGCGCTTCCAAATTCATCCAAGAAGGCAAATACAAATACATCCCGTACCACAAATTGTTCCGCAGAACCGAGTTCTTAGAAGTGGAAGGCTACGGCAAATTTGAAGGCTACGCCAACCGCGATTCGCTAAAATACCGCAGTGTGTATGGTTTAGACGATGTGCTCACGCTGTACCGCGGCACCATTCGTCGCGTAGGATTCTCCAAAGCCTGGAACATGTTTGTGCAATTGGGCATGACAGACGACACTTACATAATGGAAGACTCAGAAAACATGAGCTACCGCGACTTCATCAATTCGTTCCTGCCGTATTCGCCAACCGATTCGGTGGAAATCAAAACCCGTTTGCAATTGGGTATTGAGCAAGACGATATTATGTGGGACAAACTACTCGAACTCGATTTGTTCAACCCTAATAAAAAGGTCGGACTCAAAAATGCCACACCGGCGCAAATCTTAGAACGCATCCTCAACGACAGCTGGTCGCTCCAACCCGAAGACAAAGACATGATTGTCATGTACCACAAATTCGGCTACGAAATAAACGGCGCGCGCCAACAAATCGACTCTAAAATGGTTTGCATCGGCGACGACCAAACCTATACCGCCATGGCTAAAACCGTAGGGTTGCCGGTAGCTATGGCGACTTTGCAAATCCTCAACGGCAACATCAAAACGCCAGGGGTACAACTGCCCATCCGTCCCGAAGTGTATAACCCAATCTTAAAAGAATTGGAAACCTTCGGCGTGGTTTTCAAAGAAACCGAAATGCCTTATGTAGGCTACAATCCGGACCGATTGTTAGGGAATTAATAAAGTGTCTGAGTCACTAAGTTGTTGATTTATTGGAAGCGAATGGCTCGGGCATTTTTGGAATCCATATTCCTGCTGTCCGTTCTACTTCGTGCCACTCCCATCAGGGCTAAAGAGGTTTCCGTTTTCTTTTCAGCGAACAACAATAAAACCAAAATCTTAACCGATTTTGGTTTTTTTATTTAAAACATAAAGTAAATCACTATTTTTACTTTAAATATTTGACTCATGAAAATTAACCAGCTGCAAATTGAAATTGATGGCATCGACAAAGAAATCCTCCGCGACCTTATGGAAGATGCCCGAAAGCCCATTTTACAAATCGCCAATAAAATCGGCATTTCCGGTGCCGCCATTCACCAACGGTTGCGCAAACTCGAAGAAGCTGGTGTAATTTCGGGCTCTAAAGTCGTGATAGACAATAAAGTGTTAGGCTATAAAACCATGGCCTTCATTGGCATTTATTTAGACAAAGCTTCGAGCAATGCCGACGCCGTAAGAGAACTCAAAAAAATTCCCGAAGTATTGGAGTGCCACTACACCACGGGAAACTGGAGTATCCTGATTAAAATTATTTGCCGCGACAACGAACACTTAATGCAATTGCTCAACAAAAAAATTCAACCCATTGAAGGCGTTTCGAGAACGGAGACTTTTATTTCGTTAGAACAACAGTTAGAACGACAGATACAGCTTTAATTGTGAGTTGCGGGTTGCGGGTTTCGTTAGTTCGAATGGTTTTTACGGAACGCAGTGAAGTGAAAATTGACCCGAGGCTTTAGCCGAATTGAGCGAAGCTAATCGAGAACCTTTGCTTGCAAGTACACTTATTGCTTCTCTCTAGCCCCGAGTGAAGAGGTTACCGCGTAACCCGAAAAGCGGGAAAACGGACCACTGTTAAAGCCCGAGCCTTTCCGCTCCCAAATAAAAAACCCGCTACTTTCGTAACGGGTTTATTTTTATTCGTCTCTGGAACCTCCGAAAACTTGCAGCGCCCAATACAAGAGTGAAGCCAAAGCACCAATAGCGGCGACTACATACGTTCGGGCGGCCCATTTTAAGGCGTCTTCGGCACCGGCGTATTCTTGCTGACTCACCATGTTTTTGTTTTTTAACCAAGCCAAAGCACGATTACTAGCGTCGTATTCTACCGGTAAAGTAATAAAACTGAAAGCAGTAGCGACTGCCATCAACAACAATCCGGCTACAGCTATGTAAAATCCGAGACCTAAACCGGCTGCAGCGCCTAAAATTAAACCCCCGATAATTAACCATTGCGACATACCGGAAGCTACATTAACAATAGGCACCAACTGCGAGCGCAACTGCAACATATTATAAGCTGTGGCATGTTGTACGGCATGACCGCATTCGTGAGCGGCTACGGCTGCAGCGGCGGCATTGCGTTGGTTGTAAACACCTTCGCTTAAGTTAACCGTTTTGTCGGTTGGATTGTAATGGTCTGTCAATTGGCCGGGTGTGGAAATCACTTTTACATCGTATATGCCGTGATCGTGTAGCATTTGAGTGGCAATTTCGGCACCACTCATACCATTGCGCAAGTGTAAATGGGAATACTCCTCAAACTTGCTTTTGAGTTTTGAACTTACCGCAAAACTCACCAAAGCAATCAAACCGATTAAAATATAATAGCCTAACATAATTTCTGAATTTAAGTTTCTAAACTTGCTTCAAAAGGTGCGCCAAAGCTAAACCAATGACAGCTTGTCATTATAACAAAGTAATTCCAAAAACAAAACGGTTATTCCCTGATTCGCCTATGTTGTTTAAAACGCTACCAAATTCCGAGTCATAACGCCCGCGGGTTAAGGCAAATTCATAACCGGCGTTGACTTTGAGTTGGAAACTCGATTTTCTAAATAAATAAGCTGAAACTGAAGGCCCAAAATACAACATTTGATTGTTAAAACTCACGTGCCCACTATTGCTGTTCGGATCTAAATCGTTTAAGTCGATGGTGTTGTTTTTGGAATAAATATCATATTGGCTGCCCATATAGGCTAACGAAAGTCCGGTGGTGAAAGCAAACTTCTCTTGGTTCACCAAATTGTAATGTACTCTCATTCGGGTATTGAACCCACGGTATTTCATTTCGTTGTTGTCTTTCTCAGGCTTGGCAAACAAAAACCCAAACTCGATATCCCCGGAGTATTCTTTACCGAAAACGTTGAATCCGAAAGTCAATTCGGGCACAAAACTGTCCAACTCCGGTAAATCGGCATTGCTGAGTTTTTTGTTGAGATTCATGTTGTCGTTAATATTACCGTTGAATCCGATATAACCATCGACTTTAACTTTTTTAGTTTTAGTAGAATCAGACGATTGCACCTGACTAAAACTTGCATAAGAAGACAATAAGACTAAAGTGAATAATACTTTTTTCATAAGGTTTGTTTTTAAGTTATTCAAAAATAAAAAGAGATACTACTGCTGAAAATGGATTTAACGTTTTGTTGGCTAATGGTGAAGATAAAGAGTAAAAAGGAAAAAGGGATAAGGCAAAAGTTAGTTCACTTTTCCCTTATCCCCTTTTACTTATCCCTCAAATTATTACCCAACCAAGTTGATTACTTTGCCGGGAACTATAATAACTTTATTCGGCGTTCTGCCCTCCAATTGTTTGATGGTACGCTCGTCTGCCATTACGATTTCCTGTATTTGCGCTACGGTTAAATCCAAAGGCAACTTGATGGTGAAACGCATTTTGCCGTTAAACGAAACCGGATACTCTTTTTCCGATTCTACCAAGTATTTTTCTTCGCAAACCGGAAAAGGAACAGTAGAAACAGAACCTTGATGACCTAATTGCTCCCAAAGTTCTTCGGCTATGTGCGGCGCATAAGGAGAAATTAAAACTGCTAATGGTTCTAAAATCGCTCTGTGATGGCATTTCATCGAAGCCAATTCGTTTACACAAATCATAAACTGCGACACCGAAGTGTTGAACGAGAAATTCTCGATGTCTTCCGTCACTTTTTTGATGGTTTTGTGAAGCGATTTGTACATGTCGGCGGTCGGTTCGTCGTTAGTCACAATCAATCCGTTATCGTCAAAATACAAACGCCATAGTTTTTTCAAGAAACCTGACACTCCGGTAATTCCCGCGGTATTCCAAGGTTTGGCTTGTTCTAACGGACCGAGGAACATTTCGTATAAACGCAAAGTGTCGGCGCCGTAATCGTTACAAATGTCATCCGGATTTACGACGTTGTATTTGGATTTAGACATTTTTTCGACTTCTCTATGAACTGATAAAATCTTAATTGATTTTCCGTTTATTATAGATTCTCCATCAAAATATGAAGAATTCATGATATCTATTTTATATCTGTTATTATCCTCTAATTCATCAATTACAATTTCATTCTTTAAATTAACATAATTAACATCAATTGCAGTTTTATAACATATGAAATTGAATGGTAATCCCTTTAATTCTTCATTAAATTGAAGATAAGAATTCATCTCATCCATTAAGAAACTTTTTAAAATGTTAGGAAGAATTTCTATTGAACCTCCATTTACAAATTGAGAATATAACTCTTTTGTAATTATTACTTGTGTTTGACCGCTTTTATCACCAAATCTAACTTGCAAGACAAATAAAAATGCACTTTCTCCCAAAATCATCCCTTGATTGATCAATTTCTTGAACGGTTCTTCGGTAGGTGCAAAACCTTTGTCTTTTAAAAATTTGTTCCAAAAACGCGAGTACAACAAGTGGCCGGTGGCGTGTTCGCTTCCGCCTATGTATAAATCTACGTTTTCCCAATATTTTAAGGCGTCGGCTGAGGCAAACTCGGCATTGTTGTGCGCGTCCATATAACGCATCCAATACCAGGAACTGCCTGCCCAACCCGGCATGGTGTTTAACTCTAAAGGGAAGACGGTTTGATGGTTAATCCATTCGTTGCTCACTACTTTATTGGCAACAGTATCCCAAGCCCAATCCGTAGCATTACCTAAAGGTGGTTGACCGTCTTCGGTGGGTAAATATTTTTCTACTTCGGGTAAAACGATTGGCAAGTATTTTGGGTCAATCATTTGCGGCAAGCCGTTCACATAATACACCGGAAACGGTTCACCCCAGTAGCGTTGGCGAGAGAAAACCGCATCGCGCAAACGGTAGTTGGTTTTGCCTTTCCCCTGCCCGATTTTTTCTAAGGCTTCAATCGCTTTTTTAGTGCCTTCTTTGTAGCCCAAGCCATTTAGGAAATCTGAGTTCACCAATTGGAATCCTTCTTTAGCGGCAAAGGCTTCTTGCGAAATATCTTGGTTGAAAATGTTTTTAATTTCGGGCATCCCGTTTTGTCCTTTGAAGAAATGGGCAAAAGCATAATCTCTTTCGTCACCGCAAGGTACAGCCATTACTGCTCCGGTGCCGTAACCGGCCAAGACGTAATCGCCTATCCAAACCGGAATCGGTTCTTTGGTAAACGGATGTTCGGCATAAGCGCCGGTAAAAACGCCTGAAATGGTTTTGACATCGGCCATTCTTTCACGCTCAGAGCGTTTGGCGGTGGCTTCAACATAAGCTTCCACGGCAGCTTTTTGTTCCGGAGTGGTGATTTTAGCAACCAATTCGTGTTCCGGTGCCAAAGTCATAAACGTAACGCCGAAGATGGTGTCAGGTCTTGTTGTGAAGACGTCGATAAAAAGTTCCGAGTTGCGGGTTGCGGGTTGCGGGTTTTGAACTTGAAACTTCACCATAGCTCCGACGGATTTTCCAATCCAGTTTCGCTGACTTTCTTTAATGGATTCGCTCCAGTCAATAGTGTCTAAACCTTGTAATAAACGTTCGGCATAAGCGGAGATGCGCATCGACCATTGGGTCATTTTTTTGCGAATGACCGGATGACCGCCGCGTTCGGAAACGCCGTTAACAATTTCGTCGTTGGCTAAAACGGTTCCTAAAGCCGGACACCAGTTGACTTCGGTTTCGGCTAAGTAAGTTAATCTGTATTGAAGTAATATTTTTTGTTGTTCGTCTGAAGAGAAAGCGTTCCATTCTGCAGCTGAAAATGGTGTGATATTATCGTCGCAAACCGCATTAACCGTCGCATTTCCTTCTTTTTCGAAAATAGCGATTAGTGTGGCAATGTCTTCGGCTTTGTTCGTATCGTTGTTGTACCACGAGTTGAACAATTGGATGAAAATCCACTGCGTGTGTTTGTAATAATCGGGATTAGAAGTGCGTACTTCTCTACTCCAATCAAAAGAAAAACCGATTTTGTCTAATTGCTCACGGTAACGGGCAATGTTTTCACGAGTGGTTTTTTCCGGATGTTGTCCGGTTTGGATGGCGTATTGCTCGGCCGGCAACCCAAAAGAATCATAGCCTTGCGGATGCAATACGTTAAAACCTTTGTGGCGTTTGAAACGCGCAACGATATCGGAAGCGATGTAACCCAGTGGATGCCCAACGTGTAAGCCGGCTCCGGAAGGATACGGAAACATGTCGAGTACGTAATACTTGGGTTGTTGGTCTTCGACAGGCTCAGACTGACAGGGCTGTTTTGCCGCAAACGTTTGGTTTTGGGCCCAATACTGTTGCCATTTGGCTTCGATTTTTTCGTGGAAATATTTCATTCGTCGTTTATATTGTTTTTTATCGGTCTCATGCAGTCGCTCTTGCGAGCTCGAGTCATTCTTATAAAGGTTCTAAGGCACTGAGGCGCTAAGGTTCTAAGGTTTTTGATTCGTTTACTTTTTAGCCCCGATTGCAGCAAGTATCCTTTTTTTATTAAGGCGTCTCTATTTTGCCGAACGTGACAAAAAAGATACTGCGGAAAGCGGGAAAATGGACGGCTGAAAATGCCCGAACCATTCGCTTCCCAAACTCAATTTGGGACAAGCCTAAAAATTTTAGCCGCAAATTTACATTTAATATAATAAAGTTAAAAGTTTGTGCGTTATAAAGGGGAAAAACAATTTTCTTTATTATTTTTACCCCATAAAATACAGTCTATGGCATCATCATTTGAAAAGTTTCAGAAACGCAGGGTAATTACCTCTTATTTTTCAGTAGTGTTGAGTATCTTTTTAGTGCTGTTCTTGTTGGGTTTATTGGGGCTTTTTGTATTGAATTCCAAGCGCATTTCTAACAATTTTAAAGAAGAAATTGCGATGACCGTGTTCTTTAAAAACGACGCTAACGATACCATCATCAAGGCTTTTGACGAAGAGTTGAAAACGGCCAAATTCGCCAAATCTTTCGAATACGTTTCTAAAGAAAAAGCAGCCGAAATGCATAAAAAAGACATAGGCGAAGATTTTATGCAGTTCTTAGGCGTGAATCCGCTGCAAAATTCCTTCGACATTTATTTGAAAGCCGATTATGTGGTGAACGACAGTATTGCTAAAATCCAAAACCGTTTGCGCAAAAACGAGATGATTGCGGATATTGTTTACGATAAACAATTGGTGGATAAAGTTAACGACAAAATTCAAGAAGTGAGTCTGTGGATACTGATTTTCAGCGGTATTTTTACAGTTATTTCAGTGTTGCTCATCAACAGTTCATTGCGTTTGTCCATTTATGCGAATCGCTTTATTATTAAAACGATGCAAATGGTAGGTGCTACTAAATCATTCATCCGCAAACCATTTATTGTTAGAAGTTTAATTTTAGGATTGATTGGTTCGCTATTGGCGGTATTTGCTTTGATTGGCGTTTTGGTGTATTTTGAAACCAACTACGACAACTTGGGCATTATGGACAATCAACTGGCTATATCCGCTGTTTTATTAGGCGTTGTGGTTTTAGGAATGCTGATTACTTGGTTGAGTACCTTTTTTGCTACCCAACGCTTTTTGAATTTAAGAACAGACGATCTTTATTGATTGTTGATTGAAGAATAGCGATTTTTGATATAAGAATTTAAGAAATAATACATGAAAAACAACGAGCAAAAACCGGATTTTCTTTTTGAAAAGGTAAACTACAAAATATTACTGATTGGTATTGCCGTAATTGCTTTGGGTTTTATCCTAATGAGTGGTGGTGGCAGCAATGACCCGAATGTATTCAATGAAGATGTATTCAGTTTCCGCAGAATTCGTTTGGCGCCAACCGTAGTTTTGATTGGTTTCGGGATTACCATTTATTCGATTTTCAAGAAAAGTAAATAGACGTATTAGACACCTTAGATTGTTGGACTTCTTAGAAGTGTTTATCTAAGGTCTAATAATCTAATAATCTAACAATCTAACCATGGATTACATTCAAGCGATACTCATCGCCATCGTGGAAGGCTTAACCGAATACTTGCCGGTTTCTTCAACAGCTCACATGATTTTTACCAGTTCTTTTTTTGGCATACAAGAAGACGACTTTGTAAAATTGTTTCAGGTTTCGATACAATTCGGAGCGATTTTGGCCGTAGTGGTTTTGTATTGGCGGAAGTTTTTTGATTTCAGCAAACTCAGCTTCTATGTGAAATTGGCTTGTGCAGTAATTCCGGCCTTAGTGTTGGGAAAATTGTTTGATGACAAGATTGAAGCCGTGTTGGGCGACCCCATTCCAATAGCGATTGTTTTAATTCTTGGCGGGATTGTGCTTTTATTTATTGACGGTCGTTTTAACCATCCTACTGTGGCACATGAAGAAGACATTACCGTTAAAAAAGCCGTTACCATTGGCTTTTGGCAATGTTTGGCCATGATGCCCGGCACCAGTCGCTCTGCGGCCTCCATTATTGGTGGGATGCAACAAGGATTAACCCGAGAAACGGCTGCAGAATTTTCGTTTTTCTTGGCGGTTCCTACCATGTTGGCGGTAACTACTTATTCTTTATTTTTAAAGACTTACGAAGCGTCACAACTCAAAGGTTATGAGCTATTGACACAATCTTCCGATAATTTAAAAATGTTTTTAGTAGGTAACATCGTGGCTTTTATAGTAGCTGTGATTGCCATTAAATTTTTTATCGGTATCATTAAAAAATACGGTTTTAAACCTTGGGGTTATTACCGAATTGTGGCCGGTATGGCTTTGCTAATTTACTTCTCCTTAAACCGATAAGCTTTGAAAACGGCTGAAGATTTTTTGCAAGGTCAGGTCTTGCTCATAGACAAACCGCTCACTTGGTCGTCTTTTCAGGCGGTGAACAAGTTGAAATACGTTTTAAAAAGAAAATACAATCTTCCTAAAAAATTTAAAATCGGTCATGCCGGCACTTTAGATCCGTTGGCCACAGGATTGCTCATTGTGTGCACCGGAAAGTTTACCAAAATGATTCCGGACATCCAAGGTCAGGCGAAAGAATACACCGGAACCATAGTCTTAGGCGCCACCACGCCGTCGTATGATATGGAAACGGATGTTGATGCTACTTTCCCGACCGAACATATTACTGCTGAGTTAATAGAAGCCACGCTTCAACAGTTTTTAGGCGAAATCGACCAAAAGCCTCCGGTATTTTCGGCCATCAAAAAAGACGGCAAAAGGTTGTACGAGCACGCGCGCGAAGGTTCTGAAGTGGAAATTGAAGCCCGAAAAACCACCATTTACGAATTTGAGATTACCCGTATGGCATTGCCGGAAATTGATTTCAGAGTCAAATGCAGCAAAGGCACTTACATTCGTTCCTTGGCTTACGACTTTGGAAAGGTTTTGCAATCAGGCGGTTATTTGTCGGTTTTACGCCGCACAAAAATTGGCGACTACTCCGTTGAAAACGGCATCACTCCGGAGGCTTTTGAGCTAAAAATCAATACCGATGAAGCTTAACATATTGCTGCTTTTTCTGGTTTTGTTTCAAGTAGGCTTTGCTCAAGTAGTAGAAGTAAGACCGGAAATGTTTCCCGAAGACGACAAACCCTTTTATACAAAATTTGAACTTTCTTCTCCTTTAAGAGTCAACCAATATGCGGGAGAAATCAATCCGTACACCGGAGAAGAAGAACCTTGGTTTTTGTTGGATGGTTTGAGTGCCAGAGCCGGAATCGGAACACATTACGACAAATGGGTTGGCGTTGGAGTAAACATCGGCATCGACTGGAAGGCCAACAAAGGCTTGATTGTTGCACCCGTTTTTGGTTCCTTTCGCTTGAGTCCCAAAGTAGGCGAAGACACCAGAATCACTACTGAAATTGGCTACGGCAGAAGCCTTTCGCTAACCGGCGATAAGCTGTCCGGGAATTTTCAAAAAATCAGCTTAGGCCTGGAAGACGACGACAGTGGTTTGGGCCTGTATGTAGAATTGTGCCAATACGGCTTTTCTAAAGTTACCCCGGAAAGAATTGGCAGTTTCTCGATTGGCTTATACTACATTATGTTTTAACTCGGCTGCCGCCATTACTGCCATGATCTCCTTTTGGGTGGACAAGCCTTTATCGTGCAGATACCAAAGTTGTAAATTGGTTTTCGCAGTTTCATCAACCACACCGTGTTCGGCTTTGTAATCTAAAATCAATTGTTTGGCTCCTTGCGGTCTTGGCCCGAAATCGCCTAAAACTTCTAAAGTATTTTTATCTAAGATGATCAACTTGGGAATACTTCTGGCGCCGTTGGTTAGGAACAAATTCATCAAAGCATTGTTGTCATCACGCAGGGCTATTTTCATTTCAATATTCGGAGACAACTCAGCCATTTTATGAAAAATCGGCACCAATTGCGCAGCGTCGCCACACCAACCTTCAGAAATAACCAACCAAAGATAGTCGCCTTTTAACGCCTTTAGTTGTTCGACAAATTCTGCTGCTATAGTCATCGTTTTTTCCAAACGATTCATTCTCGTGACATTGAGTTCAGAATAATGCGTAAGCGCTTCTGATTGCTCATGACCGGTAGATTTACGTTCTTTTAATAGGGTATCTATAGTGTTTCTGTAGGTTTCGTAGGTTATACTGTTTGCTAAACTGCTTTGGATGATGGTTTCCATAAAACTTTGATTTGATGCCGCAAAGCTACAAAACCAAAGAGGATTTAAAAGTAATTAATGTTACCAAACAATATTTTTAACGAATAACACAAAAAAACAGAATATGTTTATATTTGCAACACTTTTGACTTTGGATTGTTTGGCAGATTATAAACCGAAATGTAAAGGCTGTTCCGAATAACTCCTACAAAAGAAAAACACAACTAATAATGTAAGCTCAAAGAGCAACAATCTAACTCCTAACTAAAAACAGATACGGATGAAATACAAAAGAATTCTTCTGAAATTGAGTGGCGAAGCCCTGATGGGTGACAAACAATACGGTATCGACCCTAAGCGTTTGGCCGAATATGCAGACGAAATCAAAGAAATCCACGATAAAGGTGTAGAAATCGCTATTGTTATCGGAGGCGGAAATATTTTCAGGGGCGTTGCCGGAGCGAGTAACGGTATGGATCGAGTACAAGGCGATTATATGGGGATGTTAGCCACTGTAATTAACGGAATGGCGCTGCAAGGTGCTTTGGAGGACAAAGGCATGTTGACTCGTTTGCAAACTGCCTTGAAAATTGAAGCTATCGCCGAACCTTACATCAAAAGAAGAGCCGTGCGCCATTTGGAAAAAGGCAGAATTGTAATTTTCGGAGCCGGAACCGGAAACCCGTATTTCACCACCGATACCGCAGCTGTTTTACGCGGCATTGAAGTACACGCCGATGTGATTTTAAAAGGAACTCGCGTTGACGGTGTTTACGATGCCGATCCGGAGAAAAACCCGAATGCCGTGAAGTTTGAAAGCATTACTTTTGACGATGTCCTTAAAAAAGGATTGAATGTAATGGATACGACAGCATTCACCTTGAGTCAGGAAAATGAATTGCCGATAGTGGTATTCGACATGAATAAAAAAGGCAACTTACTCAAAATTTGCGAAGGCGAAAACGTAGGAACAGTAGTAAAAATATAGACCGCTTAGACTGACTTAGATTATTAGACTCTTACAATAGTCTAAATATCTGACAATCTAAAAATCTAACAATCTAAATAGAAAATGGAAGAAATTGAATTTATCTTAGACAGCACCAAAGAATCTATGAACGGTTCTGTGGCGCATTTGGAAAAAGAATTTTTAAACATCCGCGCCGGAAAAGCATCACCTCAAATGTTAGGTGGTGTGTTTGTTGACTATTACGGTTCACAAACGCCATTATCTCAAGTAGCCAACATTAACGTTCCCGATGCTCGTACTATTACGGTTACGCCTTGGGAAAAAAGCATGTTGCATCCTATCGAAAAAGCCATCATGATTGCTAATTTAGGGTTTAACCCTATGAACAATGGTGATAATATTATCATTAGCGTTCCGCCGCTTACTGAAGAAAGAAGACGCGATTTGGTAAAACAAGCCAAAGCGGAAGCTGAAGACGCTAAAATCGGTATCCGAAACGCTCGTAAAGATGCCAATACCGATATCAAAAAATTAGAAAAAGAAGGTACTTCGGAAGATGTTTGCAAAAAAGCAGAAGAAGATGTTCAAAAATTAACCGATGCTTACATCAAAAAAATTGAAGAACATTTGGCCATCAAAGAAGCCGAAATTATGAAAGTGTAACTTTTGTTAATTCCATACTAAAATCCGTCTCGTACGGATTTTTTTATTCCTATTTTTGTAAGCCTTTTTGTGTCAACACCTTTCCAATGAAGCTACTTACTTTTTTGTTTCTTTTTTGCACTTTGTCGCTTCAGGCACAGTTTCAAATTAATGGTGTTGTTAAAGATTCCGAAACCAAAAAAGCCTTGTCTTTTGCCACCTTAGCCACAGAAAACGGCACCGTTTCCATAGCCGATGTCGATGGCAAATTCAGCTTTACTTTACTTACACCACCGGAGATTTTGAAAATCTCTTATGTTGGGTATCAATCGCAAACCATTTCTCTATTCGAAAAGAAACCTTACTTCACCGTCTTGCTAACACCGCAAACCGATGCCCTGAAAGAAGTAGTGCTTAACTCTGAAAATCCGGCAAACGACATTATCCGCAAAGTCATTTTAGCCAAAGACAACAACAATCCGCTCAAAAAACTCAAAACCTTCCAGTACAAAACCTATAACAAACTCTTAGTAACCGCTAATCCTGATTCTATTTCGGGTAAAATTGACACTGTTTATGTTGATTTTGCCACCAAAGATAAAGTGGCCAAAATAGATTCCTCCGACTACAAATTCAAAAAACTCATCACCAAACAACATTTGTTTTTAACCGAAAAAGTCTCTCAGTTTCAATTCGAAAAACCGCTATTGAAGGAAACCATATTAGGAACCAAAATGGCCGGTTTTAAAGAGCCAATTTATGAATTGCTGGGTTTTAGTTTGCAATCGTCTTCGGTGTATGACGACAAATACGAACTGTTCGAAACCAAATACAAAAGCCCTATTTCTGACAGGGCGCTCAAAGAATATCGGTATAAAATTTTAGACACTACCACCATAGAAAACCGAGAAGTTTTGGTGATTTATTTTAAGAATAAAATCAGCCGAAAAGGACTGGAAGGCTTGCTCTACATCGACAGTGAAAATTACGCAGTAGCGAAGGCTGTCATGCGCATTCGCAGCGTTTTGAATATTACCGGAACACATGAATTCGACTATTTGAGTGAAGAAAAAATTTGGTTTCCGATGCGCAAAAACTTCAAAATCATCAAAGGCAAAAGCAAAGAGCCAACCGCTGTTTTAGGAGGTCGAATTGAGTTTGCCGCCGAAGACGACAATGAAAATCAAATTCGAAAAGACGCTTCCGATTTTACCTATCTCGCCTCCGAAATGCAAGTCTATGATTTGCAAGTGAACCCGAAATTAAAAATCAAAAAAACAGCCATCGCGATTGACGTTAAGGCCAATGCCAATCAGAGAGACGAAGCCTTTTGGCAAGACAACAGAAGCGACAGTTTAGACACCAGAAGTGAAAGAACCTACGTAGTTTTAGACAGCGTAGTGACAAAAGAAAAAATTGAGAAAAAAATCAAATTCGGACGAAAAATCATCAACGGTTATTTGCCTTTCGGGCCAATTGACTTTGACTTGCGCTACTTGTTGAGCTACAACAATTACGAGGGATTTCGTTTGGGTATTGGCGGCGTAACCAACGAACAATTTTCTAAAATATTCCGTTTGGAAGGTTACACTGCTTACGGTTTAAAAGACGAAAAAAGCAAATACCATATAGGTAGCGCCATCCGCGTAGGCAACTTCTCGAACACCTGGATTGGCGGCTCTTATACCGATGATGTTCGGGAGATTGCTAGTACCAATTTTGCTATTGACAAAAGGGTTTTTAAATTATACGATCCGCGCCCGATTAACATCAGCACCTTTTACAACCATCAAACCTGGCGCGCGTTTATAGAAACCAAAATCATTCCTAAAACCGAAAGTATTTGGCAAATTGCCCACAGCGACATCCAGCCTTTATTTGATTATACCTTTGTGTATCAAGACCAACTGTTCCGCAATTTTGCTATGACTTCTGCCATGGTATCCATCCAATGGAATCCGAACAGCGCTTATATGCAAACGCCAAACGGCAAAATTGAATATGAAAAACGCTATCCGAAATTCACTTTTCAATTGACTAAATCACTGTCGAATCTCTTCAACAACGACTTCGAGTTCAGCAAAATTGATGCGCGCATCGAATACGAAAAAAAATACCTCAACGGCCAAAAATCGGCTGTGTTGCTCCAAGGCGGTTATGTTTTCGGCGACTTACCATTGACGCATTTGTACAATACTTCGCCCAACAATTTAACCAAAGACAACCTATTGCAAAGAATCACGATTGCCGGTAAAAACAGTTTTGAAACCATGTATTTCAATGAGTTTTTCTCAAGCGAGTTCGTGATGTTGCAATTCAAACACGGCTTCAAACGCGTGGAATTATTTAAAAAAGTAAAACCGTCTTTGGTGTTGGTAACACGTATGGCTTGGGGCAATCTTAAAAATCCGGAAGACCATATCGGTATTGAATTCAAGACTTTAGACCGTGGTTTCTTTGAATCGGGCATCGAGTTGAACCAAATTTACAAAGGTTTCGGTTTGACCGGATTTTACCGTTATGGTCCGAATCAATTGGCGCGTTTGGAAGACAACATTGCCATTAAATTGAGTTTTGTTCTTGATTTAGGACTGTAAAAAAGGCCAACAATCTAACGATTATCAGCCTTCGCAATATTTTCAGATTTCTTCTGTTTAAGGTTTTATAATCAACACCGACGGAATGTCCTGCAACCACGACACTTCTTCATCCACCAAATGCTTCCAGGTTTCTAAACTGAAAATCACCAAATCTTGCTCCAATAAAAATGGCTTTGTGATTTGTTTTGGTTGAAAAACATCAAACTTATCACCGTGTTTTTGCTCCAAAGCTTCTAATGAATTTTGAATCAAAAAGTTATTTTTGGTGTGGTCATTATTGTCTAAAATGGTTACTTGTGCCTGATTGTTTTGCATAAGTCGTTGCGCATAATCTATCAGGAAAACATCTCCAACACTGTATATCCCCAGGAAAACCTTATTGACTTGCTTTAAATCTTTGTCGATTAAAATCCCAAGCGGTGTTTTGGTTTTAGAGATGATTAATCGGGTTCTGTCGTCGAAAGGAGAGTTTTCAAACAAGCCTTCTTTCCCTTTGAATTTGTCCAACAAACGATCCGGATTGATGATTCTGGAAGTAAAGCCCAATACTTTACCCAAAATAGTTCCTTCAAAAATAGATTTTCCCAAACCTACCAAAACCAAATCGTATTTTCCTTCAAAAGCCACATCGGCAATATCGGTTTCTATATCTCCGGTGGCTTTGAAAATGGTGGTAATCTCTTGGTTGAGTTTTTTCGACTCTTTGACTATAGGGTCAAATGTTTCCTTTTCGTATTCTTCTATGTTAAAAGCGTGCATTTCGTCGCTCATGGTTAAATGCATCGCTGTCACGTTAGCCGCTTCGGGTTGACCTTTTACCAAACTATTGGCCAAGCGCAACAAGGATTTTCCCTTTTCGTTATTCCCAAAAGAAATCAAGATTTTGAACTTCGAATTCTTCTTCACTTCCGAAGGAATAATAACGTCTTTGGTTTTAAAAATAAAGTTGATGATATCGAGCGCCGGTCCTGTCATAAACGTAGTAACCAAAGCCATAATCACCATCATGGTAAACACTTTTGGCGATAAAACGCCGAGTTCATAACCGATGTTCAATACGACCAACTCCATCAATCCGCGGGTATTCATTAAGGCGCCGATGGTCCAGCTTTCCCGCCAATTTTGGCCAACGAATCGTGCGGCTAAAGCGCTACCAAAAAACTTTCCTACTACGGCAACTAAAATGATATAGCCGGTAATTTTCCACAAATAAGGCTCGTTTATCAATCCGATTTCTGTACGCAAACCGGTAAAAACAAAGAACAACGGTAATAATAAAATCACCGAAACATCTTCTACTTTTTCAATAAATACATTTCTAAATTTGGTAATATCGGGCATAATGGCGCCGGCCATAAAGGCACCGAAAAGCGCATGAATGCCTATCACTTCGGTCAAATAAGCAGAAACCATTAAGGTCAGGAAAAAGATAGCTACTACCGATTTTTTGATGTTTTCTTTCTTAGCGTACAAATCGCCTACACGCTTTAAAAACGGTTTCACCACAAAAAGCATCATCAACACATACAAAACCGCCAAACCTATTATGTACAGCGAACTCACAAAACTGCCGGCTTTTACAATGGCAATTACGGCGGCCAACAAACACCAAGCGGTGATATCATCTGCGGCGGCGCAAGTAATAACAATGGTTCCCAATCGGGTTTTGTGAATGCCTCGCTCTTGAACAATTCGGGCCAACACCGGAAAAGCCGTGATACTCATAGCAATTCCCATAAATAAGGCAAATGATAAAAATTCGACACCTTCCGGCGTAAATTCGTGATTCTGATAAATGAAATAAGACAATCCAATCCCTAAGGCAAACGGAATAACAATACTGGCATGACTGATGACGACAGCATCGTTGGCTTTGTTTTTGAGCACTTTTAAGTCGAGTTCCATTCCAATAACAAACATGAACAAAATCAACCCAACCTGACTCAACACTTGCAAATTGCCTAAGGAAGCCACCGGAAACAAGGCTTCTTTTAAATCGGGAAAATACAGCCCAAATAACGATGGCCCGAGTACAATTCCGGCAATAATTTCTCCTATTACAGACGGTTGGCCTATTTTTCTGAAAATCCAACCAAAAATACGCGCCACTATGACGATGGAAATAATTTGTACGAGCAATAACGCTAACGGATGCTGCAAGTTATGAAACAGCGAACTCAAGAATTGTATCCACTGGCTGTCGGATGAAGTAGGTGAAACTATTTTTCTGCCAACTTCTAAAAGTTTGCCTTGCTCAATTATCCAATACATCAAGGCTGTAAAACCACCGGTAATGATTAGGTAAAATAATGTATTCTTTAAATTTCTCATCCGAAAAAGTTGTGCTTGTGCTTACAAAGATGCTAAAAAGCCGCGTATTTTTTTAACTTTTTTTACAACGATAACCATTAATTAAAATCAGCTTGAAAATTAAAGCAAAAATTAAGAAAACTTTACCCTACATCATCCGAATTTTTTGAGGTTTTGTTTACCTTTGCAACCCATTTTAGGTTTTATGAAAAAGTTGTTAGGTATTGGTTTTTGGGAATTAGTGGCCCGAATTATTCTGAGAAACAGAATTGTCATTTTGGGCAGTATCATTCTGATTACCGTATTGCTTTCCCTACAATGGAAGAACATTCGCTTTACCCAAACCGAAGCCAATTTGATTCCGGCCGACGACAAAGTGAATGTTGACTATCAAAAATTTTTGAACCAATTTGGTGAAGAAGGCAATTTAATCGTCATTGCCACCAAAGACAATCGTTTATTCACCCCAAAAGTTTATGCCGCTTGGAGCGAGTTGATGACGACTATCAAATCACACAAAGAAGTGAGTTTGGTGGTTTCGGTAGACAACTTGCAAAAACTGACCAAAAACGATTCGCTGGAGACTTTCGAACTCAAACCATTGGTAGATTCGAATAAAGTTCAAGATGAAAAGTATCTGAAAGCCATCAAAACCGAATTGTTTACCCGCTTGCCGTTTTACGAAGGCTTGTTGTTCAACAAAAAAACCGGTGCGGTTCGTTCAGCCATCTATCTCGATAAAAAAATTGTAAACACTAAAGCCAGAAAAGATTACGTTTTAAACGATTTGATTCCGGCCATAGAAAAATTTGAGAAAGCTACAACTATAGACCTGCATACTTCAGGCATGCCTTACATTAGAACTCTGAATGCCAAAACCATCATTGATGAGATTGGCCTGTTCATTGGCGCGGCTTTGTTGATTACTTCGCTGATTTTTTTCTACTTTTTCCGCTCTTTCCGCGCTACGTTAATCTCGTTGATAGTAGTAATGATTGGTGTAATGTGGTCTTTCGGATTGATGGGATTACTGGGTTACGAAATCACCGTTTTGACTGCTTTAGTGCCGACTTTGGTGATTGTAATCGGAATACCGAATTGTATTTTCTTCATCAACAAATACCATCAGGAATACCACAAACATTCCAATAAAGCCAAAGCCTTACAACGCGTTATTACCAAAACCGGAACGGCTACTTTGATGACTAACATCACTACTGCTGTTGGATTTGCCACTTTTATAGCGACCAATAATGTATTGTTGAGAGAATTTGGCGTAATCACTACCATTAACATTTTGGCCATTTATACGCTGAGTTTGCTGGTGATTCCGATATTTTTCAGCTACATTCCATCGCCTATCCCAAGACATTTAGGCCATTTGGAAAGAGAATCGTTGACTTCCTTTTTGAGTTGGATTGTGAACACCGTAAAATACAACCGATTAGGGGTTTATATTACTGCGATTTGTTTGTTGGTTTTTGGTATAGTCGGTATCAATAAAATTAGAATTTCAGGCAGTATTATCGAAGACATGCCAAAAAAAACGGCCTTCTTTGAAGACATTCGCTTCTTTGAGAAAGAATTTGACGGTGTGATGCCTTTGGAAATCATGATTAATACCAAGCGAAAAAACGGCGCCATGAAAGGCAGCAACTTGCGCAGAATGGAAGAATTAGAGCAAACCATTATCGACATACCGGAATTGTCCAAACCCTTGTCGATTGTAAACATTGCCAAAAGTTTCAACCAAGCGTATTACAACGGAAATCCTGATTTTTACACTTTACCTTCGACTAATGAAGAAATGTTTTTGTTGCCGTACATTAAGAATTCCATCAAAAAAACCAAAGACAACCAACTTAAAAGTTATATCTCTGCCGACGGAAGTATTGCCCGTATGACCACTTTTATCAAAGACGAAAACGGTGAAAAAATGGAAGCCATCGAAGCACACATTCGCAATAAAGTTGACAAATTATTCCCATCGCCAAGATATGAAGTCATCATCACCGGAAAACCATCCGTATTTCAAAAAGGAACGCAGTATTTGTTAGACAACTTATTGTCTTCTTTACTGTTTGCGTTTTTCCTAACCGGAGGATTGGTGGCTATTATGTTTCGTTCCTTCAAAATGGTGTTGGTTTCTATCATCCCGAATTTGTTACCACTTATCATGACCGCCGGTTTGATGGGCTTTTTGGGCATTCCGTTAAAGCCTTCTACATTGTTAGTTTTCGGGATCGCTTTCGGAATGTCAGTCGACGACACCTTGCGCTTTTTGGCCCAATACCGATTGGAGTTGTCGCGCAACGATTGGAAAATCAAGAAATCGGTTTTTGCTACCTTTGATGATGCCGGAATCAGTATGTTTTACACGTCAATCGTATTGTTTTTCGGATTCTCGGTTTTCATGTTATCGAGCTTTGGCGGCACAGTAGCTTTGGGCGGATTGGTCGCTTTGACGCTTTCTTTCGGGATGCTTTCTAATTTGGTACTATTGCCTTCTTTGGTACTTTCGCTAAACAAAACATTGGCTAACCAACAAGAATTGCCTGAGCCAACCATCGATATCTTAGAACACACTGATGAAGAGATAGAGGCATTAGAAAAAAACAATAAATAATTTATCTTTGCGTTAAGATTCTAAATCTAATAGTTAAAATTTAATATCTGATATTTCAATGAGACATTCAAAAGTAAAAGACTTACTGAGCAGCGAGAAAACGAATTATGAGGTAACCGTTAAAGGTTGGGTAAGAACTTTTAGAAACAATCAGTTTATTGCTTTGAACGATGGTTCAACCATTCATAACTTACAGTGTGTAGTTGATTTTGAAAACACACCTGAAGCTACTTTAAAAAGAATCAACACCGGAACTGCCGTGGCTTTAACCGGACAATTGGTAGAAAGTCAAGGTGCCGGTCAAAAATATGAAATCCAGGTTTCCCAATTGGAAATTTTGGGCGATTGCGATGCGGAGAAATTCCCAATGCAACCTAAGAAACACTCTTTGGAATTCTTGAGAGAAAATGCGCATTTGCGTGTGCGTACCAATGCGTTCGGAGCCATCATGAGAGTGCGTTCAGTATTGGCCCATGCGGTTCATACCTATTTTCAAGACAGAGGTTTTGTGTACGTGAACACGCCAATCATCACCGGAGCCGATGCTGAAGGTGCGGGCGAAATGTTCCAAGTGACTTCTTTGCCTTTGGATAATTTGCCTAAAAACGAAGAAGGTAACATCGATTACAAAAAAGATTTCTTTGGAAAACATACCAATTTAACCGTTTCCGGACAGTTAGAAGGTGAAACCTTCGCTATGGCTTTGGGTCAGATTTATACTTTTGGTCCAACGTTCCGCGCGGAAAACTCGAATACTTCTCGTCACTTGGCTGAATTTTGGATGATTGAGCCGGAAGTAGCGTTCAACGATTTGATTGACAACATGGATTTGGCAGAAGACTTTATCAAATTTGTCATCCAATATGCTGTTGACCGTTGCGGAGACGATTTGAAATTCTTAGAAGGCCGATTATTAGACGAAGAAAAACAAAAGCCTCAAGCGGAACGCAGCGAAATGGCCTTGTTAGAGAAATTGAACTTCGTTTTGAACAACGATTTCAAACGTGTTTCTTACACTGAGGCCATCGATATTTTAAGAGATTCGACTCCGAATAAAAAGAAAAAATTCCAATACCTTATTGAAGAATGGGGTGCCGATTTACAAAGTGAACACGAACGTTTCTTAGTAGAAAAACACTTCAAATGTCCGGTAATTTTGTTTGATTATCCGGCCAAGATTAAAGCGTTCTACATGCGTTTGAATGACAACACTGAACCGGGCAGAGAAACCGTTCGCGCCATGGACATCTTGTTCCCGGGTATCGGAGAAATCGTGGGCGGTTCTCAAAGAGAAGAGCGTTACGATGTTTTGGTAGAAAAAATGAAAGCCATCGGTATTGATGAAGAGGAATTATGGTGGTATTTAGACACCCGCCGATTTGGTTCGGCCGTTCACTCCGGCTTCGGATTAGGCTTTGAACGTTTGGTGCTTTTTGTAACCGGTATGACCAACATCAGAGATGTAATTCCGTTCCCGAGAACACCGCAAAATGCAGAATTTTAATAAAAGGGACTAAGGTGCTAAGGCACTGAGGTTCTAAGGTATAAAATATTAATCAATACGAGGAAACTCAGTGCCTCAGTGCCTTAGTTACTCAGCACCTTTTTTATGTTAAAACAATTTCTAAATCTTAAACTCACCCAAAAATTATCGCCTCAGCAAATCCAGCTGATGAAGTTAATTCAGTTGCCTACGCAAGCCTTTGAACAAAGGCTGAAAGAGGAATTGGTAGAGAATCCGGCACTGGAAAGCGGAAAAGAAGAAGAGGAATTGTATGAGAAAGACGAATTTGACAACAATGACGAGTACGATGAGTTCGACGATAACGAAAACATCGACACTGATGAAATTAATATCGACGAGTATTTAAGTGACGACGAAACACCCGAATACAAACTACAAGCCAACAACTACAGCGACGATGATGACGACCGTGAAATGCCGTTTGCCGCGCCGGTGAGCTTTCATCAGGATTTGATTAATCAATTGAATACTTTTATTTTAACCGATGAGCAACGTGAGATTGCTGAGTTTTTGGTGGGCAGTATAGACGATGACGGTTATTTACGAAGAAGCATTTCGGATATGGTGGATGATATGGCTTTCACCCAAGGCATCTATACCGATGAAAAAACGGTGGAAAAGATATTACACATTGTCCACGAGTTAGAACCTGCAGGCGTTGGTGCGCGCGACTTACAAGAATGTTTGTTATTGCAGTTGAAGCACAAAACACCTACTGAATCCGTTGAATTGGCCATCAACATCATTGAAAATCAGTTTGATGCTTTTACCAAAAAACACTACGAAAAACTACTACAGAAGTACGAGATTACCCAAGATCGCCTGAAAAAAGCCATCGAGGAAATCGAAAAACTAAACCCTAAACCGGGCGGTTCGTTTGACAGTAGTAGCCGAGTTATCGAGCAGATTGTGCCCGATTTTACCATCAGAATTGTAGATGGTGAGTTGGAGTTGACGCTCAATGGCAGAAATGCACCAACCTTGCATATTTCTAAAGATTATCAGGAAATGCTGCAAACGTATAAAGATTCTCGCGACAAATCGCACCAACAGAAAGATGCGGTGCAGTTCATCAAACAAAAATTAGATTCGGCCAAATGGTTTATTGACGCTATCAGACAACGCCAGGAAACGCTTTACGTAACGATGAATGCTATTATGCATTTCCAAAAAGAGTATTTTCTCGATGGCGAAGAAACCAAACTCAAACCAATGATTTTAAAGGATATTGCCGATATGGTTGGTTTAGATATTTCTACTGTTTCCCGTGTAGCCAACAGCAAATATGTGGATACGCCTTACGGCACTAAACTGATTAAAGAATTTTTCTCGGAAGCGATGAAAAACGACCAAGGCGAAGATGTATCAACTTTGGAAATCAAAAAAATTCTCAAAACGGTAATCGAAGAAGAAGACAAAACCAAACCGCTGCCGGACGATCAGTTGGCGGAAATCTTAAAAGAAAAAGGCTATCCTATTGCCCGAAGAACGATTGCCAAATACCGTGAATTATTAGATATACCTGTGGCCAGAATGCGCAAGAAAATTTAATCTTCTTTGGTTTTAAAACCTATTGCTTTTCTTTGAGTTGTATTGTCTTTTCTTTCCATCAACTCGTCTAAATAGTTAAAAACCAGTTCAATATTCTTGCTCTGGTTAGAAATCTTCTTCTTGATTGCTTCTATTTCCAATTTTAATTGTAAAGTGTCGGCATATACTTCTCGAATTTTGACAAACACCCTAATAATTTGAATGTTTACTTTAATGGCCGTTGGACTGCTCAATACACTCGACAACATAGCCACTCCTTGCTCGTTGAAAGCCATGGGAAGATATTTGGAGTGCTCGCCTCTCTTTAAGGTGCCAAATTGGCTCCTTAAAATTTCATACTCTTCTCGAGTCAACTCAAACATAAAATCTTCCGGAAAACGTTCGATATTTCTTCTGACCTGTCTTTTGAGTTGTTTAGTATCCACCTGATAAAGTGCTGCTAAATCGCTATCCAACATCACTTTCTGATTTCGAATCACGTATATTTTGCTTCCGATACTATCATCCGAGACGGTAATTTCGTGTGCCATAACCAACTTTATAATTGTCTTCAATCAAAACAAATACAAATATTTTCTTTCAAATAAATAATTTGTAATGGCTATATTTGTGTTACAACAAAATGACTTTGAAAAAATTTCTCCCGTTTTTCTCGTACGCCTTACACCCTATTTTTGTTCCGCTATTGGGAACCCTTTTTTATGTTTGGCTCGACTCCCGTTACATGACTTTCGGGCAATACATGGTCTTGTTTTTACAGGTTATTATTATCACCTTCTTCCTGCCTATCGCCTTTTTTTACCTATTGCGAACCTTTGGCAGAATTGACAGCATTATGCTCTCGGATTTGTCACACAGAAAAATTCCGTTGGTGTTACACATCTGCTTGTTGTCGGTTTTAATTCAAAAAAGCATTACAGCTGATTTATTTCCTTCGCTACATTATTTCTTTTTGGGAGGAATTGTCAGCGCCGCTCTGGCCTTTTTGTTGTTGTATGCTAAAATCAAAGCTTCCATTCACATGATTGGTATTAGTGCACTGACTGTTTTTGTAATTGGATTGAGCTTGAAAAACGAACTGAACACTGTGAGCTTAGTCGCTTTTTTGGTAGTGCTCAACGGTTTAGTTGCTTCATCCCGTTTGGTAATGAAAGCGCATACCAACAAAGAATTGCTGATTGGTTTTTTGTGTGGCATTATACCACAAGCGATATTGTTGTATTACTGGTTATAAGATGTAAAACATCAAGCCAAATTTAGCGGTGTTCATATCGATAGACTGACCATCTATTTTAGCTTCAGAAGTAAAAATGGGATTAAAGCCGTAATAGGCATAAATATTCCAAGTGTTCCATCCGGTACTTAAGTACAAGCCGTAATGAAAATCTTGTAAATCTTTTAAATTACTATTGGTTAAATTGCCTTCTGTGGATACCAACTTGTACTGACTGGCAAACAAATAACTTAACTTAACTCCTAAATGAACCCGCCAAAATCGGTGATTATCCGGTGTGGCATTACGCCAACGCAGCTCTAAAGGCAATTCAAGATAATGCAAAGAAAGTTTGTCTTTAGAAACCGAAACCCCATCAGCATTTAAAATCTGGTAAGTAGTTGTACTGCTATTTTCAAAAATTCCCAAATTATGATTGTAAACCGCAACAGCATATCCAAGTCCGGCTGCCACAGCAAAAGTTCTGGAAGAATTAACCGGCATGTCTCTTAAAAACCCAACAGCAAATCCGGGGGAAAACTTGTTTTGCTTTAAACCGTCAGGTCTCTTTTGCAAAGTATTGTAAGTTATATTGAAATAAAATTGATCTTCTCTAAAGAGCGAATCGGGGGCATCAAAATCGGTTTCCACATTCTGAGCCAACACAGTGACCGTGGAAATCAAGAATAGTAAAAGGATTTTGATTCTCATAACTTGAACTAAAGTTTAGCGAATGTACGGCATTTCGATGGAATAAACAATCTGATTAAGATGTAAACTGTCGTTGAAAACTAAGCCATTTGCAATGGCTGTTTTCTTTTTACAGAAAAAAATTAGAAAGTGAACGGGATTACCTCCGGTGATCCGCAATGGGGAAACTATCGTTGAAAACCAAGCCATTTGCAATGGCTGTTTTCTTTTTACAGAAAAAAATTAGAAAGTGAACGGGATTACCTCCGCTGATCCGCAATGGGGAAACTGTCGTTGAAAACTAAGCCATTTGCAATGGCTGTTTTCTTTTTACAGAAAAAAATTAGAAAGTAAAGGGATTACCTGCGGTGATCCGCAATGGGGAAACTGTCGTTGAAAACCAAGCCATTTGCAATGGCTGTTTTCTTTTTACAGAAAAAAATTAGAAAGTAAAGGGATTACCTGCGGTGATCCGCAATGGGGAAACTGTCGTTGAAAACCTAGCCATTTGCAATGGCTGTTTTCTTTTTACAGAAAAAAATTAGAAAGTGAACTTTCCATTTTTTTCTGTAAAAAGAAAACCGAAGCTTTCGCTTCGGTTTTCATCGCAGAGAGGAAGGGATTCGAACCCTCGATGCAGTTACCCACATACAAACTTTCCAGGCTTGCTCCTTCAACCACTCGGACACCTCTCTAATTTGTGGTGCAAAGAACAACAAAAAAAATGATTTATAAAAGCGTGTTGCCAAAATCTTATTGCATTTCGCCACGCAAAGCCGTCTCAAATATGGTCTTGAAAACGGCAGGAGAAACATTTTGGCCCAATAAGTACATCAATTTGGTTACGGCAGCTTCTGTTGTAATGTCTTTCCCCGAAATAATGCCTATTTTTTTGAGTTGGGTGCTGGTTTCATATTGTCCCATATTGACACTTCCTCCGGAACATTGGGTAACATTAACCACATGTAATCCTCGCTTAATGGCTTTCTTCAGAATTTGTATAAACCAATCTTCAGTTGGTGCGTTGCCGGAACCATACGTTTCTAAAACGATTCCTTTTAAGTTTGGTGTTGCCACAATCGCCGACAAGACATTTTCGTTAATCCCTGGGAACATTTTTATAATGACCACATCGTCGTTTAATGTTTTATGAACTACTAACTTTTTGTTGGATTGCTTGGCTAAAATTACATTCGGATTCACATTCAAATGCACACCGGACTCAGCCAAAGGCGGATAATTCGGTGAGGTGAAAGCATTGAAATGTTCGGCGCTTATTTTAGTGGTTCGGTTGCCGCGGTAGAGTTTGTATTCAAAATACAAACAAACTTCTTGAATCACCGGTTTGCCTTTTTGTTGTAAAGACGCAATTTGAATGGCGGTAATCAAGTTTTCTTTGGCATCGGTCCGCAAATCGCCTATAGGCAATTGAGAACCGGTAAAGACCACCGGCTTGGCTAAATTCTCGAGCATAAAACTCATGGCAGAAGCGGAATACGACATCGTATCGGAACCGTGCAGAATGACAAAACCGTCGAAATCGTTGTATTTTTCTTCGATGATGGAAGCGATTTGAACCCATTTGTCCGGACTCATATTAGACGAATCTATAGGCTTAATAAAGGAAATGGTTTCTATTTCGCAATCCAACTGTTTGAGTTCGGGGATTTTTTGCAGCAATTTTTTGAAGTTGAAAGCCTTGAGCGCTCCGGTCTCAAAGTCTTTCATCATCCCGATAGTACCACCGGTGTATATGAGTAAAATATTGGGTTTAGCCTGCGTTTTCATACTTCATTTTATTGACTACCGGATTGGCATACATGGCTAAAAATCCTTCTACCATTTGCGGATTGGTTTCATCTATGCGCATTTCCAAACGTCTTTCAAAAAGCGATTTTTCGTTTTCGGTGTAAAACGCCTTGAACTGTTCGGTTTTAAACAGCAAATCGTAGGCAATATAATTGGTAGGCCATAGTTTGTAGGTCTGCAAAATGGCATCATCTATAACTTGAGCCAACGCCTGAATTTGCTTATTACTATTGTCGAATTCACGCGCGATTGCATCGATTTCACTCGATAACACTTCTCCTACGTGTATGTGTATGCGTTTCTTTTGCCCGATAATGCCGCTTAACAGCGTGATAAAATCTTCGTTTTTGTCTTTGATGTATTTTTCCGCATTGGCTTCAGCCATTAGTTGCGGCATTTTTAAGGCATCGGTCGGATCATATTCATAAGATATGGACACCGGAACAATTTTTAGCTTCTTGAAATAATCAAGCATATTAGCTTCATCGGATGCCATCGCCAACATTTTTAAAACACCGCTATGTGTCGCATCATTCCCATCTTTGGTTCGGCCTTCACGTTGGGCAATCCACACCGAACGGTTTTCGCGCAGTAGCAACTGACCGATGTATTCCGACATTAATTTGGAACTTTCCAACAATTCTCTGGGTGGCAAACCACGTTGCACTAAAAAATTACGATTGAGCTTAGATAAGGTTTTTAAAAAATCCTTTTTGACTAAATTATCCCCAATAGCTGAGGCAGTCATGACCAAACCGTGTTCGTGTAAACAAACGTTCAGTAAAGACGTATCTAAAATAATATCGCGGTGGTTAGAAATAAACAAATACGAGGTATTGGGTTCTAATTTTTCAAAACCCGAAGTAGAAAGTCCGTCCGAGCTTTTCTCCAAAACTTTCTTAACAGCCTTGTAGGCGAAATTAATTTGAAAATCACGAATGGAATGCGTGCGCTTCAACTGTTCTTTCCAAACCGAATCGTCTTCATTTTCGTAGGCAAAATTCATCAATGCCTTCATCATCGGATGATTTATCGCTGATAAAATGGCTTGGTTTACCTCAGCATCATAATAAGGTCGGATAGCATCAAACTTTGACATGTTCGTATAGGCTTGTTTGTAGAACAAATGAACAAAAAAAATCTCAAATGCCCGTTATAAAATGATTAAATCCCGAATATGGCTTTGGCATTTTCTGTGGTAATTCGTGCAATTTCGGCTACCGGAAGCTCGTAAATTTGAGCTAATTTTTGAGCTACCAGCAAAGTATAACTGCTTTCGTTTCGCTTACCACGATGTGGTACCGGTGCCAAATACGGCGAATCGGTTTCCAATACAATATGTTGCAAATCGATTTCTTTTAAAAACTGATCAATCTTCCCGTTTTTAAACGTAGCCACTCCACCTATCCCCAATTTCATGTTCAAGTTAATGGCACGTTGGGCTTGTTCAAAATCGCCGGTAAAACAATGAAAGATGCCAAACAAATCTTCTGACCGCTCGCTTTCCAGCACTTCAAAAACTTCGTCAAAAGCGTCTCGGCAATGGATGTTTATGGCCAACTGATACTTTTTAGCCCATTGAATCTGACGGCGGAAGGCTTCCTGCTGAATGGCTAAAGTGGTTTTATCCCAATACAAATCGATTCCGATTTCGCCTATGGCTTGAAACTTCCTTTTGGCCAATTCGGTTTCAACATGTGCTAATTCTGCTAAATAAGAATCCGGTTTCACATAACACGGATGCAATCCCATCATTAAAAAAATGTTTTGTGGAAACTGCGCTTCCAACTCGTACATTTTTTGGGTATAGGTCGAATCAATCGAAGGAACAAAAAAACGAGAAACTCCGGCATCAATAGCTCTTTGGATCATTTCGGTTCGATCGTTTTCAAACTCTTCGGAATACAAATGCGTGTGGGTATCAGTTAAAATCATTGGAATTAAAGGCGCTAAGATTCTGAGGTGCTAAGGTACTAAGTTTACAGAGAATTTTCCAGCATAATGGAATTTAGATTACTTTTGGAAACCAATTCAAAGCTATGAAAGACTTGCAGGAAGTGCTGAAGAAAGAAAAGTACAAAAAGATCCATTTTAAAGTTTCAAAAACACAACATTTACTGATTAAAGCGAGCATTAACGGCGTTACCGGTAATTTTATTTTAGATACCGGTGCTTCTAACAGTTGTGTGGGTTTTGACAATGTAGATTTTTTTAATCTTACGGCCGGAAAATCGAAAACCAAAGCCGCTGGTGCCGGTGCTACAGGGATGTTTACGCAATTGGCGAAAAACAATGATTTGAAAATAGGGCGATGGAAAACGGATGGTTTTCACTTAATCATCTTCGATATGACTCATGTGAATCAGGCTTTACAACAATACAAAGCCAAACCCGTTCACGGCATTATAGGTGCTGATGTTTTATTAGAAGGGAAAGCGATTATTGATTACTATAATCACTGCCTGTACCTGAAGTAAAGTGTTTCTTCATCGAATAATACGCCAAAACAGTACTCAATAACATCAAAAATCCTCCCAAAATAAAAGGCGCTCCGGGCAACGGAAACGGTGCTTCATCGTGAGTAAAGAAGTAAAAAGTATTCGTCATCATAGGCGGACCGATAATGGCTGAGGCACTCATCAAACTCGCCAATGTCCCTTGAATTTCTCCTTGCTCATTAGCAGGTACTTTTCCGGAAACTTCCGATTGTAAAGCCGGACCGGCAATACCGCCCAAACAATACGGCACTAAAAAGGCAAACATCATCCAGCTTTGTGTAGCAAAAGCAAACAACAACATTCCGATAGTGTACAACGACAAGCCTAAGTAAATACTTTTTTGGTTGCCTAAACGCGGACTCGTAAAACGGACCAAGCCACCTTGTACGAGACCAACAAGAAGGCCGACTACACCCAGTGAAATCCCTACCATTTTTTCATCCCAACCAAAGCGGTACATGGTAAAGAAACTCCAATTGCTGTGTACGGCATGGGAGCCGACATACAATAAGAAAATAGCTAAAATGAGTCCGATTAAGGAAGGATACTTTTTTAAATTCAGCAAGGCGCCAATCGGATTGGCTCTTTTCCACTCAAAGGCACGACGGTTTTCTTTAGACAACGATTCAGGCAAGATGAAATAGCCATATAAAAAGTTCAGCAAACACAAAACGGCTGCGGCATAAAACGGCACTCGGGAACCGTATTGCCCTAACAAACCGCCAAGCACCGGACCAATGATAAAGCCCAATCCAAAGGCTGCGCCTATCATTCCGAAGTTTTTGGCTCTGTTTTCCGGCGTGCTTACATCGGCTATATAAGCGGAAGCTGTGGTAATACTGGCTCCGGTTAAACCGGCTATGATGCGGCCTACAAAAAGCCAAACAATGGTTGGAGAAAAAGCCAAGAGTAAATAATCCAGCGCAAAGGCAAAGAGCGAAATCAGGATAATCGGGCGGCGTCCGTATTTGTCGCTCAAATTGCCTATTAAAGGAGCGCAAACAAATTGTGTTATCGCATAGGCAAAGGTTAACCATCCGCCGTATTTGGCTGCTTCGCTAATATCTCCGTGAATCAATTCGGCTATCAACTTTGGAATTACCGGAATGATAATGCCCCAACCGGTAATGTCGATAAGCATGGTTATAAAAATAAATCCTATAGCGGCTTGCTTCTTGTTTTTCTTCATAGTTGATTTTGGGTGTTACCAAAAGGTGCGGGACAACTTCTTAATAGTTTTTAATGCAACACAAATAAACAAAAAAATCCCAAACTCTTTTGGAATTTGGGATTGGTAAATTTTGTTTAAAATAGCCATTAATATTTTATCATTTTTTTGCGACTCACCGTTTCGAGCCCTTTTACTTCAACCAAATAAACGCCACTGGTTAAGGAATCAACATTTAAAGTGTAAGTGTTACTCTCATCTATGTAAATTGTTTTGATCTTTTTACCGGATAGGTCGTATAAATTAATGGTATTGAATTCAAATTCACTCGTTATGGTTATCCTATCTGTTGAAGGATTAGGGCTAATTTCAAATTCTTTAATTGCATTATTTTGATCCAACGAAAGACTGTTTAAGACCGCATTAAATTCGCATTCTGTTATCTGAAAACCTTCTTCATCTAAAACGGTAACTAATACACTTGTGTTTTGAGTAATTGCAGTTCCTGGAACAGGGTTTTGAGTAATTGTAATATCGGTCAAACAATTGGCGTTCAACAATGAAAACTCTTGAGTATAATTTGGTAAAATATACTGATTAGCACCATTGGGCAAAACTTGTCTGTCTTGACAAGCAATTTGAATATTTTGAGGATCATACGCTACCATAGAAGTTAATACCGTTGGTGTGTTTTTTACTAACTGCGGATTAGTTCCGTCTATATTGATTGAAATTAATCCATAAGTAAAATTGTAACGGCTTAATGAGTAGTAAATCTTATCACAATTGATGGTAAAGGAAGAAATATCACCTTCTGTATTGGTGTGAATTGTTTGAACATTAGTCCCAGTTAAATTAGATCTACTAATTGTATTTAAAACAGACCAATATAGATTGTCATTTTTAATATTCATATTAGACAACAAACTATTGGCAGTATAGAGAAGCGTTATATTTTGTCCGCTTAATGTAGATCTGTATACTTTACCAACGGTTGTATTTAATCCATTCTCAATCCAATAAATAAAATCTCCCTTTATAGCAAAAGAATTAATACTGAATTCATTACCGGAGGCATTTATGATGGTTGAAGGACTATAATTAGTTGTTGATGACTTTCTTATAGTAGCATTATTAATCAAAAAATAAACCTCATTCAATTTAGTCACTTCCAAGTCATTGATAATGGCTCCTACATTAGAGGACAAAGTAGAAGAAACACCGGATGATAAATTTGACTTTTTCAAATAATTTGATGAGAAAAACAATTCTCCTGAACTCACATCGACCGCACTAACATTATTGAATTGGTCTCCAACAATGACTTGATAGTTGGTTGATGTGGTTGAAATTCTGTGAACTTTATTGTTAGTCGTATAAGTATCAGACCAATATATATAACCATTATTTCCTGCAATTCCCTTAGGGTTTGCCAATCCGGAAATTGTATATAACGTTTGGATATTGGTACCGTCTAAATTACTTCTCATTATTTTATCTAACCCTGTATCTGTCCAATAAATTTTATTCTCAAATACAGTTAAATCATTCAATATAGACAAACCGGTAGGTGATACTGCTGAGCTAATCAGAATCGTTTCCGACGTTAAGTTTAAAAGCGCTCTCTTGATTACTCGAGCTCCGGCATTATTTACACTCCAATAAATAAAACCGTTTTCAACCCATAACCCTCTAAAATCAGAACCTTCATCTGTTAGCACTTGTTGATTGGTTCCATCCAGATTGGCGGAATTAAGGGTTTGAGAATCGACCCAGTAAATCGAATTATTGGCGACTACAAGTTTAGTTGCCGATGAGGAGATATTATTGATTAAGACAACTACATTACTCCCATCAAGATTGGATTTTCTGATGGAATTTTGATCTAAAAAATACAATTGGTTATTAAACCCAAAAACACTTTTGGGTTGAATTAACCCATCCAGTTGGTCATGAACAATTTCAGGCAAACTTCCGTCCGGTTCAAATCTGTAATTTCTATTCACCGAATTTTCATCTGAAACGTACAATTTTTGATTATAAAAAGACACTCCGGCCGGAGTATTAAATGACGTTTTAACTACATTGTCATTGGCTCCTAAAAAAGAGAAAGAATGTATCGTCCTATTATAATCTGTATAATACAACTTAGCTTCTTGAGCATTGATAATGTTGAATGTGATTAACAATAGTAAGCTAAACTTTTTCATAACATTAGTAATAAGGTTTTTTTTTAAAGAAATTAAAAACAAATATTTATTGATAATAAATTATAAGGTGATTTAATTTTTTCAGTTAATAAGTAAGAATCCCTAAACTCATTTCGAATTTGGAATTGGCATTCAGAGTGTATAAACTATTGTTTAACTACTTTTATTGTTCTAAAGGCAGTACCCATATTCACTTTTACCAAGTAGGTTCCCGCAGGTAGTTCAGAAACATTAATTGTTGTATAATTCGTGTTGATCGATTTTATCATCACTTCTTGACCAAGTAAATTGTAAACAGCCAGCGATATAATTTCATGCTCAGCTGAAACTGTTAATACCTCATTCGTTGGGTTAGGATACACTTTTATTTCATTTTCTAAAAGGGTAACATCATCCATTCCCAAATTAGATGTCGGACAGTTGATGGCTGTTGGCACACTGCGTAGTGTGTTGGTTCCATCGCCCAATTGGCCTAAATTATTGCGTCCCCAAACATACATTGTACCATCAGTCTTGATGGCAGATGTTGTTGAAACACCCGCGTCAATAGTTAACCAATTAGTGGCTGTCCCTATTTGTACCGGAACACTACTACTTACTGTAGTGCCATTCCCCAATTGAGAGTAACTATTAATTCCCCAAGCCCAAATAGTACCGTTATTTTTTTTACCCACAGCATGAGCACCACCTACGCCAATGTGTTGCCAGTCGTTTGCTGTTCCAATTTGCACAGGTGTAGTTCTATCGGTGGCCGTTCCGTCACCTAACTGGCTATACTGGTTATCCCCCCAAGCCCAAAGTGTACCATCCGTTTTTAGGGCATATGAACTCCCGTTTCCTGCATATACTTTTGACCAATTGGTTGCAGTGCCGATTTGTACCGGCGCATTGCTGTTGCTCAAATTTCCGTTACCTAACTGACCTTTATTGTTGTAACCCCAAGCCCAAAGCGTACCATTTGATTTAACTGCTAAAGTATAATCATATCCTGCAGAAACATACGCCCATGTATCGGTTCCAACTTGGGTTGGTTCAAAGTAATTCAAACTCGTGGATAATCCGAGTTGTCCATAGCCATTTGAACCCCAAGTCCATAGCGTTCCATTGGTTTTTATAGCCGCAGTATGTCCAGTACCTGCCGAAACAGCTTGCCAATTATTATCAGTTCCTACTCGAATAGGAGCCAACACAGAACTTCCTGACGTAGAGTTGATGTTTCCAATATTTTGTCCCCAACCCCAAAGGGAACCATCATTTTTAATAGCCATACCCGTAAAAGCAGTTTCTGAAACACTTTGCCAAGTATTTTCATTTCCAATTTGTACCGGGTAATTTCGGCTGGTGTTGGTTCCATCTCCAATTGAACCGTTTACACTGGAACCCCAAGCCCACAATGAACCATCCGATTTGATGGCTGTAGCTCCCAAAGCAGCACAGCTAAGTTGGGAAAAACAAGTAGTCGCTGCCGTCACGAAAAAACCTCCGTAAACCCATTCCGTTTGAGTGTTACCACAAACTGAGGCAACCCACCAATGGTAATCTGTATTCGGTAATAAACCATTTAAATTTGCTGAAGTAGCAACTGTACTACCGTCTGTTCCGCCAATAGTAGGTGTAGTATTATACAAATACAGGTAAGTGTTCGGAGCAGGTGTTGCAGCAGTCCAATTCAAAGTAGCTGTAGTCGAGGTAATATTAGTAGTCGAAAAATTAGACGGAGGATTACAAGACGATGTATTGGCACAAGTTATTGAACGGATTCTGGATGTATTTTGAGTACCGCAATTGGCATTGGCACTGAAATGATATCTAATAACACCAGAGGTAGTATTTGAATTCCAAACTAAAGGAGTTAATCCACTTGCCAAGACCGAAGTTCCGGTGGCATTGGTAATGGTTATAAAATCGGTTGCAATAGAACTGGTAAAAGTATACTGCCTATTTGAAAGCACATTAACATTAGTATATTCTCCAGCCCATGCGTCTGCAACAATTTGTTCGGCGTTTCCTGTACATGAAGGGGTAAAAGTAGTGTCAGGATACAATCCATAAATGGCACCATTACATGTTAATGCCGCAATCGTCGTAAAACTTCCTCCTGACACCCAAGCACTTTTGTTTCCATTACAATTGGAACGTATCCAGTAATAATAGGTAGTGGCAGCAGTTAGTCCGTTTAAAGCACCCACAAGATTAGCCACGCTGGTTAGGGTAGCATTAGTGGTAGTTAATGGAGCAGTATTATTGGTGCTCAAATAAATATCGTATGAATTGGCCGCAGGAGTTGGGGCAACCCAAAACAAACGGCATGAATTTGAAGTAATATTAGAAACCGTTAAGCCGGATGGTAATCCGCAACTTACAGGAGTTCCACATTGAATATACCTGATTCTATTGGTGTTTTGAGCGCCACAATTAGCATCGGTATGAAAATAATAACGCATTACTCCGGCATTTGAAGCAGATGCCCAACTTAACGGGGATAATCCGCTTGCTAAAACAATATCGCCGGCTTCATTGGTAATGGTAACAAAATCCGTAGCGACTGAGCTTGAAAAGGTATACTGTGTATTTGACAATATATTTACTTTTGAATATTCACCGGCGTAAGCATTATTTACGATTTGCTCTGCGCTTCCTGAACATGACGGGGTATAAGTTGCCGCCGGCCATTGACCGTAAGTAGCCGTAGTACATCCGGATAAAGCAGCTGTAGTAAAACTTCCTCCTGAGGTCCATGTACTCTTTTCGGAACCACAATTGGAACGAACCCAGTAATAATAAGTTGTTCCTGCGGTTAATCCGTTAGTAACACTCACACTGGTAGCAGTACTTGTTAAGGTTGGTGTTGTGTTGGTTGTCGGGGCAACAGTAGTTGTTGCAATATATATTTCGTATCCTGAACCAGGGACTGATGCCGGAGCTGTCCAAGTTAATTGACAAGTAGTAGACGTTATATTGGACACTGCTAAATTAGTTGGAGGATTACAAGTGGTAGCACTTGGTGTCATTTTCACCAAACCCAATTGCAAAGTTCCTGCCCAAATAACCCCAGAAGATTGTGTTTTGAGTGCGCTAAAATAATTATCAGGCAACCCGGAATTTGAAGTGTTATAGGTAACACAGTTGGTGAAATTTTGGATACCTTCTCCATTAAAGGCAATCCATACCTTATTGTTACTATCTACATCTAAGGCATTCAATTGATAGCCTGCCAAACACGAATTACTTTGGTAGTAGTTGCTAAAAAAAGTTCCGTCAATAGTATAGGTCAAGAAACTATCAAAGCCAGCAACGTAAATCAGATCACCATAGGCTTTTAATAATTTATCTGTGCCTTGGGCAATGAAATTGTAATCGGTGCCGTTGAATTTGTACAAATTGCCGTTATTGGTTACCCAAATGCCATTAGCATAATCAATCTCGATGGAGTTAATATTAGTCAATGCGTTATAAGTCGTCCAAGTAGTCCCATTGAATCTGGTAAGACCGGAAGTTGTTACTACCCAAAGATTGTTATTGCTGTCGACATCGATACAAACAATCGCGTTGTTAGGAAGTCCTGAATTGGAGCTGGTATAATTGGTCCAAGTGGTTCCGTTTAATAAGATGATTCCATTGTTTTGAGAAGCCATCCATTTTCTCCCCAAACCATCAATTTCGATTTCGAGGATAGCATTAGAGGCAATACCCGAGTTTCCTGTATTGTACTTGGTAAAAGTAGTACCGTTAAAAGTTGAAACGCCGCTAAAGGAGGAAATCCACAGTAACCCGTTGGCATCTGTTTTTATATCTCCAACGTAATCACTTCCAATTCCGGAATTAGAGGTATTATAAATAGTGTAATTGTAATTTTGTCCGAAAGAAATAAAGCTGAACAATATCAATCCGAGCAAGTAAAGTTTTTTCATGTAGTTTTAATTAAGTTTTAATTGAATAGTCCCTAAAGCAATCTTAGGCAATACGATTGAGCTTACCATCCAATCAAAATAAAAAGGGTTGGAAACATAAAACTCTATTCCTGTCAAAAGATTACAAAAGGGACTTTTGGGAAAGTTAGCATGGCATTTGCCAACAAAAAATGGTTTTTAAGGTTGAAATTATTTTTCCAATTTCAACCAGAAATAATCGTTCCATCCTTCTATTAATCGGGTTGGATCAGTATTTTTAGATCGGTCTTGTTCAGGAATCAATACTATTTTTTTGTCTTTAACCGTGAATTTGTAAATTCTTGGTTTGGCTTCTCCTTCAACAGTCAATTCGATTCTGTAACTACCATCCGTTAAATCGGCAAATTTAATTTCACCCGGTTTGTTTACTAATTTGAACGCACATTGATTATCGTTCCATTTGGCCTGTTCTACTTGAGCAGTGTTTGGTCCGTTACCGTAATGTTGTGCGTACAATTTGTTGTCTTTGAACATATTTACCGACCATTTTACACTTTTATTAGTTTTTCTGCTATTGGATGGATTTGGCATAAATTCTTCATGCGTAAGGTAAAATCCAAAAAGAAGATTTCCGCTATCGGCATGATTTAAATAGGCAAAGTTATTCCAAGGGCCACGAACCACATACATTTCATTCATCGCCGCATAAGCATCATTATTGGTTAATTTTACCAATTCAAAGTCAAAGGAATAAAACATTTTGTCACCGGCATAAAAATCCAATCGGTAATTCCCCGGCCCCCAATCTGTTATAAAAGATTCCGAATGGCCTACCCATTCGCCATCACGTTGGTAACGACTGGTCGGCTCATTGAACTTGGTCTTTTTACCATCATCAAATACTTGATTCCCGGAATATTCAAAATAATTCATGTATTGGTTGTCTTTGAACACCTTGATTCTCAAATACTCTGACTGATTCTCAAAATGATGAACTGTTTTTCCATCAACCGTTTTGTTAGGAATGAAAGTCGCTGTATAACTGTTAATTGTACCTGCCGTCGTTCCGTAAAGAAGTGAGCTCATAGTTACAGCCGGTGTTTGCTTGAACTGCGTCCAGTCTAATTTTAAACCTGTCGGGAAACCGCCGCCGCCTTTTTTCTTTTTTCCGCCTTTGGTGGCTTCACTAGCTTTTTCCACCACTTCTGAAGCTTGAGAAGCTTGGTTTTTTGCTTTGTTTAATTTGTTTAACAACTGTGCCTGACTATTCACTGTAAAAGCGATACAAGCCAGCAAAATAATTTTTTTCATCTTTAATTTTTATAAAAATAGATTAGTACTGTGGATTATTCCTTTATAATTTTGAATGTTTTTATTTCGTTATCTGAAGTTACTCTTACCAAATAAGTTCCGGCAGACAAATTGGAAACGTCTATCGAAGTTTCGTTGTTGCTTAGAGATTTTGATAAAATTTCTTGTCCTAATAAATTGTAAATAGAAACAGTTGTAATTTCCTTTTCAAGCAAAAAGTTTAATTTATTGTTTACAGGATTTGGAAATACTTTTAATCCGTTTAAGGCAAAATCTTCATTAGAAAGTGCTGAAGGATAACAAGAAATGTAAGTAAAAGTGTTTTTTTGAACAAAAGTACCATCGCCTATCTGACCTACGACATTGCTTCCTGTTCCTCGAATAAAGCCATCACTGTTTTTTACCAAGGCGTGATAACCTCCTGCCGAAATTTTGTTAGAATCCAGAGAAGTGCCCACTTGCGTTGGGATATATACATCAGAAGTATTCCCGGATGTTCCAAGACCTAACTGCCCAGAATAATTATAACCCCAACTCCATAAGGAAAGATTATTTTTGGTAGCAATTGTATAACGAGTACCGGCTGACACATCTAACCAATCCGTTGCAGTTCCAACCTGAATAGGAGTTGTTCTATAAATAGTTGTTCCATCGCCAAGTTGTCCGGTTGAATTTTCACCCCAAGTCCAAAGTGTTCCGTCGGTCTTTATAGCAGCACAATGGTGTTGACCTCCGGCCAATTTTAACCAATTGGTATCTGTTCCAATTTGAATGGGAATATTGTTTTGAGTTGAAGTTCCATATATATTAAACCTCGAGCCCCAAAACCATAAAGTTCCGTCAGACTTAATGGCAAGGGAATGATTTATTCCTGTTGCTATAGTTTGCCAATTTGTAGCAGTGCCGATTTGAGTTGGGGTAGTTTTATTAACTGTTGTGTTATCTCCCAATTGTCCGAATTCATTTTTACCCCAAGCCCATAGAGTCCCATTTGTTTTTAAAGCTATGGTATGATTCCATCCATCACTCACGCTTAGCCAATTGGTATCAGAGCCTAATTGAGTAGGAGTAGCTATAACATAATTTGCATTTCCGGTACCTAATTTTTCAGCAGCATTACTACCCCAAACCCAAAGCGTTCCATCAGCTTTTATGCCGTATGAAGAAGAATAACCTGCATGTACTTTAACCCAATTATTTGCTGTTCCTATTTGTGTTGGAATGTTCTTAGTTACATCAGTGCCATCGCCTAATTGGTACAATACATTTCTACCCCAAGCCCAAAGTGTTCCGTCATTTTTTATGGCTAAAGAGTGATACTCTCCGGCACTAATACTTTGCCAGCATTGGGCAGATAATTGTAACGATATAAACAATAATAAAATAGTAATGATTCTTTTCATATCAAATGTTTTGGGCAGTAATTTTGAATTTGACTTTTATCGAATTCCCGCCAAAACTATGTGATAAGAACTGTTAGAGCAATTTGTTTATCGGACTATTTATAAATAATCAGCTAAAAAGTTCAGATTTAATTCGTTGATTTTTAAGTACTTAATTTGATTTTTCTAATTCTTCAATGTAGTAATTAGGAGAAAGTCCGGTTTGCTTTTTAAAAACACGAACTAAGGTGTTAGCATCTTTATAACCCACTTCTTCGGCTATAGCTTGTAAGGTATATTTGCGAAAATTGGGTGTATCAACTAACTTCTGAAGCACATAATGGATGCGCAACTCTTGGGTATATTCCGAAAAAGACTTTTGCATGACCTGATTGAAATATTGCGACAAATAGGCCGTATTGGTATTTAATTTTTTGGCTACAAACGCCAACTTGAAATTCGGGTCTAAAAAGGCTTCTTTCTGCTCCAGCTTCTTCAATCCTGAAGACAATTTTTCGATGAGTTCACCATCAATAACTTGTTTAGGCTGAACCCCAGTTGCTGAAGGATGGATAGCTGTTGTATGAATCTCCGTAACCTTAGATTCCTTTAAGTCTTGAATGATTTGTAAAAATCGATGGTGCTTTTCTTTTTGCTTTTTGTAATAACTATAAAAGCTGAAAACAACCACAACCAAAACAATCAAAATACTAAAAAGGAAAATCTTAAAATAGTTCTTTGAAGCGATAATTTTGTTGGATTCTTCTTTGATAATATTCAAGTCATAGTTGTGTAGAAAATTCAAAGATTTATTCTTAATTCCTTCAATGGATTGAATTAACGCCAAACTCTTTTGGGCATACAGATAAGCATTTTTATTGTCATTGTTGGCACTGTAACATTGTGTCATAATGTTGTAGGCCATCAATAGATTTTCTTTAGACACTTTAGTGATTTGATAACTTTTGATGAATTTATTACAGTAATAAAAGGCTGAATCTGTTTTTTTTAAATGGTGAAAACAATCAGCCATTCCTAAATCAAACAACTGTACCGTTCTTATATTCTCATTAATAACCTTATAGCTTTTTCCTTTCCTGTACAAAGACAAGGATTTGGCGTAATTGCCCGCCAAGGCAGCACTTTTGGCCTCACGCATGAACAACAATGCTTTGGTGTATTCAGGATAAAAGTTTTCTTGCAGTAACATTTTGGCTGCTATTGTAAAGTGGTGATTTGCGGAATCCAAAAAAATAGGATTCTTCGACTGTATGTAGTACTGTTGATATGCTTCCCCAATGAAGTTGTATTTATCCGCAAATAATTTTTTATTCATTGCTTTTTTTTCGCCTACGCCTAACTTGAGGTGTGGCGATGTTTTTAATTCTCTCTTCAACAATGCGATTCCATTAACATAATCGCCCATGGCTACTTTTATCAAGCCGTATTGCTCATTAAAGCGATTGTTCGGTAAACGCTTTTTATATTTATCCAGATAAAACAGGGCCGAGTCATACTCTCCTAAATTCTTGTGGAGGTAAAAAAGTTTGTTGACACACATGCCTACTAAATCTTGGTGCACTTTGCTCGACTCAGGAATGTCGCTTTTTTCTATATCTTCAATAAGTGAGATGAGCAGTTTTCGGGAATGTGCAAACTCTGATTTATTGTAAAAGTAATTGGCTACATAATATTTACCGTAGAAACTAAACAGTTCGTCCTTATCCTTACTAATTTCGATAGCTTCAGTATAAGCTTTATCAGGATTAGAGATAAGCAGTTCTTGTATACTTCGGGTTCTTTTAATTTGAAATTCATTTAATTCCTGAGCCAACACCGAGGAAAAAGACAGTAGTAGGAGACAATGACAGATAATTTTATACATGGGGAAACTGAAAAATGCTACACACTTTAAACCGCTAAAATAAATAATAAACTATTGTTTTTATCAATTACAAGCAATAATCATTTTTATTTTCACCGCTATTGTTTAGAATTTCTAAGCATATGAATAAAAAAATCCCGTCTCGTTTACAACAAGACGGGATTTAGATATATATAGGCGCCTCATCCGAGGCAGGTAGAAACCCTAAAGCTCTAAAGCTTTCTTAGGGTTGTTATTCATCAAAATTTCTACCGGATTTTCTAACGCTTCTTTTACCGCTACTAAGAATCCAACCGACTCACGTCCGTCGATGATTCTGTGGTCATACGATAAAGCAACGTACATCACCGGAGCGATTACGATTTGTCCGTTTCTAACGATAGGTCTTTCCACTACGTTGTGCATGCCTAAAATTCCCGATTGTGGCGGGTTGATGATTGGCGTACTCAACATACTTCCGAAAACACCACCATTAGAAATGGTAAAGGTTCCGCCGGTCATTTCGTCAACGGTTATTTGTCCGTCACGAGCTCTTAAGGCTAAGCGCTTGATTTCGGCTTCTACACCTCTGAATGATAAGGTTTCGGCATTCCTCATAACCGGTACCATCAAGCCTTTCGGTCCGGAAACGGCAACTGAAATATCACAGAAATCATAAGAGATTTTCTCTTGTCCGTCGATCATTGAGTTCACATCCGGATATAATTGTAATGCACGAGTAACCGCTTTGGTAAAGAACGACATAAAGCCTAATCCTAAACCGTGCTTGGCTTTGAACTCTTCTTTGTATTGATCACGCAATGCGTAGATGTTGGTCATATCCACCTCGTTGAACGTAGTTAACATCGCGGTTTCGTTTTTAGCCGACACTAATCTTTCGGCTACTTTACGACGCAACATCGACAATTTGGTTCTTTCGGTACCACGATTACCCCCGGTTGGCGTTCCCATTGATGGCACAGCGTTTACCGCATCTTCTTTGGTAATGCGTCCGCCTTTTCCGGTTCCTACTATATCGGACGGTTGGATGTTTTTTTCTTCTAATATTTTACGAGCTGCCGGGGAAGGTGTTTGAGCCGCATAAGTAGTGGCCGGAGCCGGAGCTGCCTTTGGTGCTTCAGCTTTTTTCTCTTCTGCTTTTGGAGCTTCTACTGCTGCCGGTTTGGCTTCTGCAACCGGAGCATTTCCGCTTGGTTTAGCGGCACCGGTATCGATTAAACAAACCACTGCGCCTACGGCTACTGCGTCACCTTCTGAAGCTTTCAGGGTAATGATACCACTGGCTTCTGCCGGTAATTCTAGGGTAGCTTTATCAGAATCTACCTCAGCGATGGCTTGGTCTTTTTCTACATAATCACCGTCTTGTACTAACCAAGTGGCAATTTCTACTTCTTTAATCGATTCTCCCGGTGAAGGGACTTTCATTTCTAAAATCATGCTCTTTTAGTTTAAAAGTTTATTAAGTTTAAGTGTTCAAAGTTGTTCTTTTTAAAACACTCTTTTCGTTTAATGTGTGCGTCACTAGCCCCGATTGCAATGAAAATCCTCGAAGAGATTGTAATGGAAAGCGGGATTAAGCTCCAAATTATCTAAATAAATTCTTGTCAAATACCATTCTAATCGCATCGGCATGACGTCTTCTGTCGCGCGTGTGACTTCCGGCTGCCGGTGCAGCGTAAGCTTTTAACGAAGCCAATCGCCATGGCACCAAGTCGAAATTCATCAACATATAGCTGTAAGCTCCCATGTTTTTCGGTTCTTCTTGTGCCCAAACGAAATCGTCTGCATTAGGGTAACTCGCAATCACTTCTTTTAACTGTGCTGTCGGTAACGGGAACAACTGCTCGATGCGTACCAAAGCTACGTCATTTCTGCCTAAGTTTTCTCTTTCGGCTAAAATATCATAATAGAATTTTCCGGTACAGAATACTACGGTTTTTACTTTTTTCTTGTCGATGGACGCGTCATCAATCACTTCTTGGAATTGACCGTTGTACAATGCTTCACGAGTGGAAACGCATAATGGGTGACGCAACAAACTCTTAGGCGAGAATACTACCAAAGGTTTGCGGAATTTGGTCTTCATTTGGCGACGCAACAGGTGGAAGAAGTTGGCCGGCGTAGTACAATCGGCTACATACATATTGTGTCTGGCACACAATTGTAAATAACGCTCCATACGCGCTGAGGAGTGTTCGGCACCTTGTCCTTCATATCCGTGAGGCAACAACAATACGATACCGTTTTGGTTGTTCCATTTGTCTTCGCCACAGGAAATGTATTGGTCGATCATGATTTGGGCACCATTAGAGAAATCTCCAAACTGTGCTTCCCAAATGGTTAAGGCATTCGGATTGGCTAAAGCGTAACCGTAGTCAAATCCTAAAACACCATATTCAGAAAGGAAAGAGTTGAACACGTTGAACTTTCCTTTTTTATCTTTTAAAGCGTTTAATAAAATTACCTCTTCCTCGCTGTCTTCTACCTTCACTACAGCGTGACGGTGCGAGAAAGTTCCTCGCTCTACGTCTTGTCCTGACAAACGAATATCGTAACCTTCGGTGAGTAACGAACCGTAAGCTAAGGCTTCGGCAGTTCCCCAATCGATAGCGTCGTTGTCATACATGGCTTTTCTATCTGTAACGATTTTAGTAATCTTACTGATGAATTTTTTGTCGGCCGGCAACGTGGAAATGGTTTCTAAGATGACATCTAATTTCTTTTTATCAAAAGTAGTGTCGACTTTCTTCAACATTTCATCATCGGAAACCTGAACAAAACCTTTCCATTCATCCTGCATAAAAGGCTTGATGATGGTCAGATCTTTTTTGCGGGAAGCTTGTAGATTTTCATCCAGCTTGGCTTTGTATTCATTTTCTATTTTGGTCACAAACGCAGCATCAACGATACCGGCTGTGATTAATTTTTCAGCGTAAATATCTCTCGGATTTTTGTGACGAGCGATTAATTTGTACAATAACGGCTGGGTAAAACGAGGTTCATCACCTTCATTGTGACCATATTTTCTGTAGCCTAACAAATCGATGAATACGTCTCTTCCGAACTGCATACGGAAATCTAGGGCGAACAACATGGCGTGCACTACAGCTTCAGCATCATCGGCATTCACATGCAATACAGGCGATAAAGTTACTTTGGCGATATCGGTACAATACGTAGACGAACGCGCGTCTAAGTAGTTAGTGGTAAATCCAACTTGATTGTTGATGACAATGTGAATGGTTCCACCGGTTTTATAGCCGTCTAATTGCGCCATTTGAACAATTTCGTAAACGATTCCTTGTCCGGCTACAGCGGCATCACCGTGAACAGCGATAGGCAATACTTTAGAGAAATCGTTCGGGAAATATTTGTCTTGTTTGGCTCGGGTAATTCCTTCAATTACGGCACCAACGGTTTCCAAATGCGATGGATTAGGCGCTAAGTTGATATTGATTTTTTTGCCCGATTGGGTTTTTCTTTCTGAGGTTAATCCTAAGTGGTATTTTACGTCGCCGTCAAAGTATTCTTTATCGTAATCTTTGCCGTCAAATTCGGAGAAAATGTCTTGGGTTGCTTTTCCGAAAATGTTCGCCAACGTATTCAAACGCCCTCGGTGCGCCATACCCATAACGAAATGCTCAACCCCTTTTTCGGCTGCGGCTTCAATCAAAGCGTCTAATGCCGGTATGATACTTTCACCACCTTCCAGAGAGAAACGCTTTTGCCCAACGTATTTGGTGTGCAAAAAGTTTTCAAAAGAAACCGCTTCATTCAATTTGCTTAAAATGTGTTTCTTTTGGTTGGCATCAAAATCAGGTTGGTTGTCATTTTTATTGATTCGCTCTTGGACCCAATTTACATAAATCGGGTTTTCCATGTGCATGTATTCGATACCGATATGTTGGCAGTACATGCTTTTTAAGTGCGATAATATTTGTTTTAAAGTGGAAGGTTGTTTTCCTAAAACTTTGGCGGCATCAAACACCGTATCCATGTCGGCTGCTGTTAAACCGAAATTTTCAATGTCTAAATTCGGCTCATACACTCTTCTATCTCTCACCGGATTGGTTTGGGTAAACAAATGTCCGCGGGTTCTGTAACCGTCAATCAGCCTTAGCACATTGAATTCTTTTTGCAGTTTTTCAGAAACTCCGCTGTAGTCCTGATGGCCGTTTTCGGCACCCAAAGCTGCAGCTCCGGCTTGTTCTTCGTTGTAGGTAGTCATACCAAAATCGAACCCTTGAAAAAAGGCTCTCCAACTTGGCTCTACGCTATCGGGATTTTGAAGGTATTGTTCGTATAAATCGGCAAAAAATTCGGTGTGTGCTGCGTTTAAAAAGGAAAACCTATCCATGATTTTAGCTGTAAATATTCTTAGTATTAGAAAATCAGTTGCAAAAGTATGACATTTGTAATAATCTTTCAATCATTTTAGTATATTTATAACGCTAAATAAATATACACATTGCTATGCTAAAGAATACAGTTAAAACAGGCCGAAAATTACTACCCTTTCTACTGTTCCTGATGGTTCCGATTAGCGGATTTTCGCAAGAACAGACTTTACCCAAAGCTACAACGGACAGTTTTTGGAATCATGTACAATTTGGCGGTGGATTTGGCTTGGCCATCGGTAATGATTTTACGGATATAACCGTGGCACCAAGTGCCATTTATAACTTCAACGAACACTTTGCATTGGGATCCGGGTTACAATACAGCCGCTTAAAGCAAAAGAATTTTTACGATTCTAATGTAGTTGGCGGCACACTTATCGGTTTGTTTAATCCGATAGAGGAAATTCAGCTTTCGCTGGAATTGGAGCAAGTGCATGTTAACACTACTTACACCGATTTGTACGACAACGTTAAACGTAGTTTTTGGAACACCGGTTTGTATGTTGGCGGTGGCTATAGAGCAGATAATGTGACTATCGGCGCCCGTTTTAATTTACTTTTTGACAAAGACAAAGATTTGTATGGCGATGCGTTGATGCCTTTTGTTAGAATTTATTTTTAGGAGATGAAAAAACTATTTTGCTTCTCGTTTTTACTGCTAAATTTTATAGGATTTTCTCAGCAACCGGTTTCGTTGGTATTAGGAAAATCCAACCATAATTTTACGACCAGTTCTTCTTCACCCAATCTAAAGGGCATTTCTTTTGGTTTGAATCTTTCAGACCGTAAAAATTACACCAACAAGTATTGGCTTACTTTTTACAATCCGATGACACAAATGAATGACCATTATGTTAATGTAGGTGAAGAGTATTATTTGAGCAATACTAAGTCGTTTCCGATTTATAATTTTGAGGGAACAAAAATAGATTCATTCAACCCAAATGGAGCCTGCGACCTTGGAAGCGGCCTTGTTAATGGCTTGATAAACCTGCTTTTTGAAAAGTTTTAATAGCGATTTCTAAACCAAACCTTCATCCATTCTCTTCGCAAAATTAAATAGGCGATTTGCTGGGACAATTCAGCTGTATCCATGCCTTGAAGCTGTTTGATGTTTTCTTCCGGAACATCGATAATGTAAAGTAAATTGAGTAATTCGGTGTATTTGTACTGAATCAAACGATAGATTTTTTCATGCAATTGCACCTTCAATTCATCAGGTGTAGTGCTTTGCGGAAAATCAACGGCTTCATTGGCAAAATTGAAATCCTTGTTGAGTTGCTCTATGAGTTTTGAGTACAAGTTTTCTTTCTCGGCCTCGGAGAGTAATTGGTCAGTATTAATTGGCGCTACAAACAAATTGAAGGAAGATTTAAGATTAACGATTTAAGATGGCAGATGGATTCTCGATTAACAAAGATAGCAATTCTTAAATCTTCAATCAGCAATCTACATTCTTCAATCTACACCTTTCTACTCATCAACTTGTTTCCGAAAGCTTTTAAAATGATTTTCTTATCTTCGCTGATGTTCATTTTATCGAGCGTTTGGAAGGCTTTTAAAGTAAAATCTTGTATGGCTTGTTGTGTAGCGGCATCGGCTCCGGTTTGGGTAAAAATTTGTTTTACCGACTGAATTTTATCCGTATTATCAGTTGGATGAATGGAAAACAAATGTAACAATTGCTCTTTCTCTTCGGCTTTGGAAAACTCTAAGGCTTTCAGGTACAAATATGTTTTTTTGTTTTCGATGATATCGCCACCCACTTGTTTTCCAAAAGTTTCCGGATCACCAAAAGCGTCTAAATAATCGTCTTGCAATTGAAAGGCAATGCCCAGATTTAATCCGAAATCGTATATAGCATCCGCATTTTCGGTTGAAGTCTCGGCTACTATCGCACCCATTTTCATCGCAGCACCAACCAAAACAGCGGTTTTATACTCAATCATTTTAAGGTATTCCGGAATGGTTACATCATCACGTGTTTCGAAGTCAACATCGTATTGCTGGCCTTCACAGACCTCCAAAGCCGTTTTGCTGAACAACTTAGCCAAATCTCTGAAGACTTTTGGTTCGTAATTTTCAAAAAATTGATAGGCCAAAATCAGCATCGCATCGCCGGAAAGGATACCGGTGTTCAAATCCCACTTTTCGTGTACCGTTTCGTTACCTCTTCGCAAGGGTGCATCATCCATTATATCATCGTGTATCAACGAAAAATTATGAAACACTTCAACTGCCGTAGCCGCCGGGATAGCCTTTTCGCAATCAACATCAAAAACTTCTGTAGCCATTAACGTTAATACCGGACGCAGCCTTTTGCCGCCGAGTGACAAGATGTAACGGATTGGTTCGTATAAATTATTAGGCTCTTTAGTTAGGTTTAAAGCCTTAAAGTGTGCTTGGATAATGTCTTGATATTGTGAGATGGCTCGCATGTACTGGTATTTATTTGTTGGCTTCAGAAGTTGATCTCTGAGTGGGCTAATTTAGGGTATTATTACTGCTTTACAAAAAAGCTGATTTTGATGCAATGTTAAATTTACGTTAATACTTTGGAAACTATTTTAGTGTTAAAAGTTTCCGTTTTACATTTGCGCCATAATTTTTAACATTCTCATGAAAGATAAAATCATCAAAAAAGCAACGGACATGTTCTTGAAATTAGGTTTCAAGAGTGTAACGATGGATGATATAGCCTGTGAAATGTGCATTTCTAAAAAAACAATTTACAAATATTTCAGCAACAAAGAAAAACTAATTGAAGAAGGTACAGAAGTGGTTCACCAAAAAATCCATGCCATGATGGATGAAGTAATGGCTCAAAACCACAATGCCATAGCTGAAAATTTTCAAATGCGAGAAATGTTCAAACAAATGTTTCAATCCTTTGATCAGTCGCCGGCTTATCAACTCAAAAAGCATTATCCTGAGATTTACGAAAAAATGATGGCTAATGAAATTGAAGATTGCAGTCACATGTTTCGCCAAAACATCGAAAAAGGAATAGCCGAAGGTTTGTACCGAAAAGAAACCGATGTAGAAGCAGCCGTAAAATTTTATTACACGCTTATTTTTTCCATCAACGAAAACACCATGTTGGAAAAAGACGCTTATGAATTAGAACTTAAAGCTTTGGAATATCATACCAGAGCCATTGCCACTCCGGAAGGCATTATTGAACTCGAAAAACATTTACAATTATTTACATAATCATCAATCCATGAAACAGAACATCATAATTACTTTGCTCTTGCTCGTGAATAGCTTACTTGCCCAAGAAAAAAAGGAAAGCTATTCTTTTAGCCTGCAACAGGCCATTGACCATGCTATTCAACACAACTATTCGGCTATCAATGCCAATAGAGACATTGAAGCAGCCAAACAAAAAAAATGGGAAACTACAGCCAGCGGTTTACCTCAAATTAATGCCGGCGTTGACTACCAAAATAACTTTGAATTGCAAAAATCTGTGGTTCCGGCCGAGTTCTTCGGAGGAAATCCGGGTGAATTTGCAACGGTAGCTTTCGGCACCAAACACAACATGACGGCGCGTTCAACTTTAAGCCAACTTATTTTTGACGGTTCCTACATAGTAGCGCTCCAGGCTTCAAAAACCTATTTGAAGTACTACGAAAATGCCAAAGTAAAAACCAACTCAGAAATTCGAGAATTGGTCATCAATGCTTATGGTAACGTATTGTTAGCCCAAGAAAGTATCAGTATTTTGGAGAAGAACAAGGCTACCTTAACCAAAACGTTGTTTGATACTGAGCAAACCTACAAAAACGGTTTAATTGAAGAAGAAAACGTAGAGCAACTTCAAATTACTTTGGCCACCATCAACAGTAACCTGAACAATACCAAAAGATTATTGGACGTAGCTAATAAAATGTTGAAGTTTACCTTAGGCATCGACATCAACGCTGAACTTACACTAACTGACAAGTTAGACAGTCTTTCAGGTTCTAATTTGGACTTGGCTTTCAGTCAGAGTGAATTTGCAGTAACCAACAACATCGATTACTTGATGGCGTCTAACTTCCAAGAACAAAAAACTTTAGAGTTAAAATTGGAGAGAAGCAAAGCCTTGCCGTCGTTGGCCGCTAATTTAAATTTTGGATACAATGCCTTTAACGACCAGTTTAAGTTTTTCCAAAAAGACCAAAGATGGTTGAACTACTCTAATCTAGGGATCAGTTTAAATGTGCCGATTTTCAGCAGCTTTGGCCGAAGCGCCAGGACGCAACAAGCCAAAATTGCCTTGGAACAAGCCAAAACTCAACTTACTGCTACCGAACAACAACTGAAATTACAATACGAAAAAGCCAAAAGCGAATTTGAGTTCAGTATTGAAGAATATGCCACTTCGAAAAGTAATTTGAACTTGGCGGAACGCATCGAGAAGAAACAACAAATCAAATTTGCCGAAGGATTATCTTCCAGTTTCGATTTCAGTGAAGCCCAAAGACAGTTGTACACCGCACAACAAAATTACTTACAATCGATGGTGAACATCATCAACAAAAAAGCAACTTTAGAAAAAATCATCAATAAAAACTAATCCATACAAACATGAAGAAGACACTTATACTTTCCCTTTTGGCCGTAATCCTTTACGCTTGCGGGAACAAAGAAAACGCCCAAAACGTAGACGAACTGATTGCAGCGAAAAACGTAACGGCTTTACAAGCCAAAAAAACAGCTTTACAGGGAGAAATTGCTAAAATTGAAGAAGCTTTGGCTTCTTTAGACGTGAAAAAAGAAGAAGCCTTAGTAGCCGTAAAAACGGTAAAAGACACTGTGTTTACACATTATTTGGACATCCAAGGAAGTGTAAATACTAAAGAGAATATTTTAATCCAACCGGAATACAGCGGTACTTTGACCTCATTAACGGTTAAAGCCGGACAAAAAGTAGCCAAAGGACAAATCTTAGGTCGCGTAGACGATGCCGGTATGAGTCAGCAATTGGCCAGCGCCGAAAACCAATACGCCTTAGCCAAAACTACTTTTGAAAGACAAAAAAATCTTTGGGATAAAAAAATTGGTTCCGAGATTCAGTACTTACAAGCCCAAACACAAATGGTTTCTGCCCAAAAAGCAGTAGCTCAAATCAAAGCCCAATTGGCCAAAACGGTTATCCGCGCGCCATTTACCGGAACCATCGATGAAGTTTTTGTGGAAAAAGGCGAAGTGGTAGCACCTAGCCAACAAGGATTAATGCGTATTGTTAACTTGAGTAATATGTATGTTTCCACCACAGTACCTGAAACGTATATCGGAAAATTAAAAATCGGAACCGAAGTAGATGTATTCTTGTCCTCGTTGGGAAAAACCTATAAAGGAAAAGTACGTCAGGTTGGGAATTTCATCAACCCTAACAACCGTAGCTTCGGAATTGAAGTAAGCGTACCAAATCCGGAAAACTTGCTTAGACCAAATCAGGTAGCTAAGTTAAAAATCATCGATTATGTAAACAAAGAAGCTACTGTAGTGCCAACCGGTATCATCCAAGAGGACGGAGACGGAGCCAAATTCATTTACACTGTAGAAAACAGCAACGGCAAAACCGGAACGGCTAAAAAAGTAATCGTTACTACCGGAAAATCTTCGGATAATGTAACCGAAATCCTAAGCGGTCTTGCACCTAACACCATCATTGTTACGGATGGTATCAACAACATCTCGGACGGAATGAAACTTAATTTCTAAAATCGTTACAGGTTCTAAGTTTTAAGTTCTGGGTTGTTCTCAATCTTTAACTTATAACTTATAACTCATAACTTATAACTAAACTATATGTCACATCAAAATAAAGAATTCGGAATATCAAGTTGGGCGATAGACAATAGAGTAACAGTATACATTTTCACTTTACTTATTGTGGTTACCGGTTTGATTGCCTATGTAACCATGCCCCGTGAAGATTTCCCTGAAATCATCGAAAATAAGGTATACGTTTCTTCTGTTTTCCCCGGAAACTCGGCTGAAGACGTAGAAAAACTGATCATCAAACCACTGGAAAAAGAATTCAAAAACATCAGTGGAATTGAAAAAATTACCGCCAGCTCTTTCCAAGATTACGGAATGATTATAGTGGAATTTGGTGATAAAGTGGGCATTGAAGAAGCCAAAACCAAAATCAAAGACAAGGTTGATATTGTAAAAGCCGATACCGATTGGCCGAACTTAGACAACGGCAGTAAAGTAGAACCAAGTGTTTTTGAGTTGAACATTTCGGAAGAAGTGCCGATTTTGAACATCAACTTAAAAGGAAACTACACCACGCAACAACTTAAAAAATACGGTGAATTGCTTCAAGACGATATTGAAGAAATTGCCGAAGTGAAAAAAGTGGACATCTTAGGGGTTGACGACAAAGAAGTGGAAATTGCAGTTGACATCTTCAAAATGACCGCTGCCCAAGTCTCTTTCGACGACATCCAAAATGCGGTGAAATATGAAAACATGACACTTTCGGGCGGAAACTTAATTTCTCAAGGGTCGCGTAACAATATCCGAATCGTGGGGGAAATTAAAGATCCTAAAGAACTGGAAAATGTAATCGTAAAATCATACGGCGGTTCGGTGTACTTAAAAGACATTGCCAAAGTAAGTTTTAAAGAAAAAGAAAAAACCACTTTCGCCCGTGAAAAAGGGAAAGAAGTAGTGATGTTGAACGTAAAAAAACGTTCCGGACAAAACATGATTTCGGCTATTGAGCAAGTGAAAGAAAGAATCAAATTAGCACAAGAAAATTACTTGCCGAAAGATTTGAAAATCGACTTGACCAACGACCAATCATCGCGCGTAGAACACCAAGTTGACGAGCTTTCCAACCACATTATCTTCGGAATTGTATTGGTAATGATTGTATTGATGTTTACCATGGGATTGCGCAACTCATTGTTTGTTGGTGCTGCCATTCCGTTATCCATGTTGATGGCTTTCACCATTTTATCAGCCTTTGGCATGACCTTAAACACTATGGTATTGTTTGGTTTGGTTATGGGATTAGGAATGTTGGTTGACGACGGTATTGTGGTGGTAGACAACGTTTTTGCCAATATGAAAAAAGGCATGCCGCGTGTACAAGCCTCGAAAATCGGTATTGGGGAAATCGCCTGGCCGGTAATTTCTTCGACCGCTACAACCTTAATGGCGTTTTTACCTTTCGCATTGTGGCCGGGTACTATGGGTAAATTCATGATTTACTTCCCGTTAACCCTTTCGGTTACGTTGGGTGCGTCATTATTTGTAGCGATGATTGTAAACGCTGCCATGACCGGAGGTTCGATGGATATTGAAGATAGAAATGTAACCAATCGTTCGGCTAAAACATACTCTATTATCTTCGGAATCATAGGCGTTATTTTTGTGATAATCGGTAATGTTTACGATTCAAAACTAGGCAGAGGTATCGGACATTTGGCTTTAATTGCTTTGGGATTGATGTGGTTGTACAAATGGAAATTATACCAATGGACACAAGATTTCCAACACGATTTCTTCCCAAGAATGGAAGAAAAATACAAAGCTTTCTTAGCCAAAATACTAACCGGAAGAAACGCTTGGTATGCCCTTGGTGGTATCATTGCAATGTTATTCTTATCGTTTATCTTGTTGGGTATTTTCCCGAGAAAGGTATTGTTCTTCCCGGATAATATTCCGAATCAAGCTATCGTATATATTGAATATCCGCAAGGAACCGATATTGAAAAAACCAACAAGGCTACCTTATTTGTAGAAAAACAGGTTATCAGTATTTTGAGCAAATATGTAGATGAAAAAAATCCTAATGAAAATTTCTTAGCTGAAAGTATCGTTTCACAAGTTGGGGTTGGTGCGGGAAATCCGAATGTAGATGCGGGTTCGGCCTCTGAAACTCCTTTCAAAGGAAAAGTAACGGTGAACTTCTCGGAGTTTAAATTCCGTCGTGGCGTAAATACCTCTGATGTTTTAGAAGAAATTCGAAGCAAAGTAAAAGGTATAGCCGGAGCTATCGTAACCGTTGAAAAAGATGCCAATGGTCCGCCGGCAGGTTATCCGATCAGTATCCAATTAACGGGTTCTAACTATGACCAAATGTTAGTAGAAGCCGATAAAATGATGGCTTTCATCAACAGCAAAAACATTCCGGGTATCGAGAAATTGAGTGTGGATGTAAACAAACAAAGTCCGGAATTAGAAGTGATAGTCGACCGTGTTAACGCCGGAAGTACCGGAGTTTCTACAGGACAATTAGGATTCAATTTGCGTCGTTCGGTATACGGACAAGAGATTTCGACTTACAAAGAAGGTGATGACGATTACAACATAGTGGTTAGAATGCAGGAAGACCAACGTAAAAACGAAAATGTCTTGTTCAACCAATCATTGACCTTTAGAAATCAAAACAACGGTCAAATGATGCAAGTGCCGATTTCGGCGGTTTCTAAAACAGAGAAAACTTATACATATAACCAAATCAAACGCAAAGGATACAAACGCATCATGACGATTTATTCCAACGTATTGACCGGTTATAACGGAGACGAAATTACCAAGCAAATCGCTACCGAATTGAAAGGGTATAATTTGCCTAAAGGTATCACCTACTCGTTCTCGGGTGTTCAGGAAGAGCAAGGCAAAAACCAAAGTTTCTTGATGTATGCATTGTTCTTGGCCATGGCCGGAATCACCATTATCATTGTGTTACAGTTCAACTCAGTTTCTAAAACCATCGTGATTTTATTCACTGTATTGCTGAGTTTCAGTGGTGTATTCTATGGTTACGTAATTGCCAATATGGATTTCGTAATCCTAATGACCATGATGGGAATCATCTCACTGGCGGGAATTGTAGTGAAGAACGGTATTGTGTTAATGGACTTCTTCGTGTTGCTCTTAGACCAAAAAGTACGCGAAAAAGAAGTAGAATCGCATGACGATTTGAACTTAGACGAAATTAAAGAAGTGATTATCGAAAGTGGAAAATCACGTTTGCGTCCGGTATTGTTAACCGCCTTAACTGCAGTATTAGGTTTGATTCCGTTAGCCATTGGATTGAACTTCGACTTCTTCGGATTGGTAACCGATTTGAACCCGCACTTGTATATGGGTGGTGACAACGTAATTTTCTGGGGACCATTGGCTTGGACCATCATCTTCGGATTGACTTATGCCACTATCCTAACCTTAGTGATGGTGCCGGTAATGTTCTTCTTAGTAAAACGTACCAAATATTGGTTGCGCGACCGCAGATTGGCACGTAAAGCTTTGGAAGCATAATTTCAGATTTTTTAAAAAAGGAAAAAGGAACTCGATTTTGAGTTCCTTTTTTTATATTGCGAAAATTTTATCCGATGAAAAAAACACTTTTATTGCTCGTATTAGTAGCATTCTCCTGCGATGTGAAGGAAGAATTTAAAACCATAACCATTTCCGACAAATACTCGCTGGACATTCCGGATAGTTTTGAAAAAGCAGACAATTTGAATGATGAAGCTTCTTTGCAATACCAAAATGCTTTAAAAGAATTTTATGTAATTGTTATGGATGAACCCAAAGAAACTTTTGACACTGCTGTTACACAATACCAAGTAGATATGACACCCGATTTAGAAGGGTATTATAAAGCCATCCAACTGAATTTGAAAAATGCCATCAAGAACATCAAAATCTTTAATGAAAAAAACACTGAAATCAATGGCAGAAAAGCTAAAATATTTTCCATCACCGGAAATGTAGAAGGCTATGATATTTTTTATCGCTATGCTTTAGTACAAGGCAAAAAAGATTATTACCAAATCATGTTATGGACCGAACAAAAGAATGGTGATCACTATTTGTCAACTATGGACCAATCCATCAATTCTTTCAAGGAATTAATCCGACACGATAAATTATACAAAGGACAATAAAAAAAGGACTTCAATTGAAGTCCTTTTTTTATTGATTGCCGTAAAAGCAATTTATTTGTTTACTATAGCTTGTTGCGTCCACGACTTAACAGCAGCCACACGGCTGTCTGAATAATCCACTTCACTTAAAGTATTGTCGTTCCAGAAAAACCATTTTCCGGATTTGGTGCCGTTTACATATTCACCAATAGATTTTTTATTGCCTTGCTCGTCGAATGCAATCCACTGACCGGTTAACTTACCATCTTTAAAATATCCTTGTTGTTGTACTTTACCATTATCGTAATAATAAGTAGCCTTAACCAAATTTCCTTCTTGTTCTAAAACCGGCTTAGTGGTTTGGGCAAAACCAACTCCTACCAGTAAAAACGCTCCCAAAATCAATATCTTTTTCATAATCGTAGGTTTTAATTGTTTACATTATAGAAACAAATATAGATATTATTTTACATTAAACAAACTTTCGCTTAACAATTTGATAACATTGGATTAAAATTTAACATTGGGCAATAAAAAAAGCCCCATAAAAACGAGGCTTTCTATCTTTAAGAAAATGAATGAATTACTTCACCAAGCTGTCCAATTGTACTTTCAACTTAGGATTTGACGGACGCGCCGCATCAGCATCAATCACTACTCCTTTAGGATCAATTAATATAAACCTTGGAATCGACTCAATACCGAAAGCTTTGATGAAATCGGAATTCCAGTTCTTATCAGCAAACAATTGAGTACCGCCCAAAGCTTTTTCGGTTACAAAGGTTTTCCATTTTTCATGGTCTTTGTCAACATCCACAGAAATACTTACAAACTCAATATTTTTGCCGTGATAGCCTTTTTCTAATTCTTTTAAGAAAGGTATTTCGGCTCTGCAAGGACCGCACCAAGTTGCCCAAACGTCAATATACACGTATTTACCTTTTAAACTTTCCAAAGACGTCGTTCCGCCTTTGTGATTTTCATACACAAAATTAGGAGCTGCAGTATTATTCAGTTTTTTATTGGCCATTACTTGCGTGTGGTATTGTTGCAAACCTGACAAGTTGGCTTCTAAACTACTCTTGAACAAGTTGGCAAAATTAGCCTCTAAAGCCGCTTTTTCTAAACGACTTACATCAGCACTTCTTTTTTCTTCAATGGCTTTTTTGAAATTGGCTTCATCAAGGGCTAACATTCCGTCAAAATCGATTTTTTGATCTATCAACGTTTGCTCTGCCAAGAAATTATTCTCTTTGGAACCGGTACCGTAAAACTTTAAGGTTTCGTCAAATTTAGTAGCATCCAAAGACATTTTTAAATCATAACCCGGTTTTAAAAACAATTGCGCGTATTCGTTTCCGTCAAAAAACGTATACATCCCTTCTTTAATGGCAAAAGTTGATTTGAACAAACCTTTGTCATCAATCTTAATTTCCAAAACATTTTTTCGTCCTTCTCTCAAATAAACCACATCGCCTTTTCGGTTGGCAATATCAACTTGAAGCGACATAGTTTCCTGTGCAAAAACGGTAATCGAAACAAAAAACAACAAGGCTGCGGAAATCCAATTTTTCATATGTAATACTTTTTAGTTTTAGAAGAATCAAATATAACTTTTTTAAAATCTCCAATTCCATTCGAGACCAAAAATTTCAACAGAATTTTACACTACTTAATTGATTTTAGTTTTTTACTTTTGCACCCATGACCAAAGGGTCTGATTGTAGGATTTAAAAAAAGCGATTCTAATGTATAGAAGTCACAACTGTGGAGAGCTCAATCTCTCTCAAATTAATCAAGAAGTAACGCTTGCCGGTTGGGTGCAAAAATCTCGTGATAAAGGTTTTATGATCTGGGTAGATTTGCGCGACCGTTATGGTATTACCCAACTCATTTTTGATGAGCAAAGAACAGATAAAGCCGTTTTCGAAAAGGCCAAATCTTTGGGCAGAGAATTTGTCATTCAGGTAAAAGGAACTGTCATCGAACGCGAGTCTAAAAACCCGAATATGGCTACCGGTGATATTGAGATATTGGTATCAGAATTGAACATCTTAAACGAGGCTTTATTACCGCCTTTTACTATAGAAGACGAAACTGACGGTGGTGAAGACATCCGTATGAAATACCGCTATTTGGACATCCGAAGAAATCCGGTAAAAAATTCACTCTTATTCCGTCATAAAGTCGCTATGGAAGTGCGTAAGTATTTATCCGACTTAGATTTTTGCGAAGTAGAAACACCATACCTCATCAAATCAACTCCGGAAGGCGCACGCGATTTCGTAGTACCAAGCCGAATGAACGAAGGCCAATTTTACGCCTTACCGCAATCACCTCAAACATTCAAACAATTGTTGATGGTGGGCGGCATGGACAAATATTTCCAAATTGTAAAATGTTTCCGCGACGAAGATTTGAGAGCCGACAGACAGCCGGAATTCACCCAAATCGATTGTGAAATGGCTTTTGTTGAGCAAGAAGATATTTTAAACGTTTTTGAAGGCTTAACCCGTCATTTATTAAAAGAATTAAAAGGTATTGACGTAGCCCAATTCCCTCGAATGACCTACGATTACGCCATGAAAACCTATGGCAACGACAAGCCGGATATTCGTTTTGAGATGAAATTCGGGGAGTTAAACGCCGTAGCCCAACACAAAGATTTTGCCCTATTCAACTCGGCCGAATTGGTAGTCGGAATTGCCGCTCCCGGCTGTGCTTCTTATACCCGTAAAGAAATTGACGCATTGATTGATTGGGTAAAACGTCCGCAAATTGGTGCCTCAGGAATGGTGTATGTGAAATGTGAAGCAGACGGTACGTTCAAATCTTCGGTAGATAAATTTTACGATCAAGACGATTTGAAAAAATGGGCCGAAGCCACCAACGCCAAAGCCGGCGATTTAATTTTAATCTTATCCGGAAACGCACATAAAACCAGAACCCAACTTTCAGCCTTGCGTATGGAAGTAGCCACCCGTTTAGGTTTGCGTAAACCGGACGAATTTGCTCCTCTATGGGTAGTGGATTTTCCTTTGTTGGAATGGGATGAAGAAAGTGGCCGTTACCACGCCATGCACCACCCGTTTACGTCTCCAAAACCGGAAGATATGAAACTCATAGAAACCGAACCGGGGAAAGTACGTGCCAACGCTTACGATATGGTATTGAACGGAAATGAAATTGGTGGTGGTTCTATTCGTATCCATGATAAAGATTTACAAAGTCGTATGTTCAGCTTGTTAGGCTTTACACCGGAGCAAGCCGAAGCCCAATTCGGATTCCTGATGAATGCTTTCCAATTTGGCGCGCCGCCTCATGGTGGTTTGGCTTTTGGTTTAGATCGATTGGTAGCTATTTTGGGTGGACAAGAAACCATCCGCGACTTTATTGCTTTCCCTAAGAACAATTCCGGACGCGACGTGATGATTGACGCACCATCTACTATTGACGAAGCGCAATTAGAAGAATTACACATCAAATTGAAGCTGTAGAGATAAATATCATATTCTCATTTTACTAGAAAGCAATCATTTAAAAATTCACAAATGATTGCTTTTTTTGTTTCCATTTTTAGAATATTTCAAATATTTCATTGAAAATCATTCAATTAAAATTTTAATTTTTTGTTATTATTTTATTTTTTTTAAGCCAATTTGTTGGCTATGTCGCAAATAAGTATATCTTTGAGCATTATTAATTATTTTTTTATTACAAAATGCGCACAGGTAAAGTTAAATTCTTTAATGAATCAAAAGGTTACGGTTTTATTACTGATGATGAATCAGGAAAAGACATTTTCGTACATGCTACCGGAATCAAATCAGAAGGTTTGAGCGAAGGAGACAAAGTATCATACGAAGAAGAAGAAGGAAGAAAAGGTAAAGTAGCCGCTCAAGTAGTGACTATCGAAGACTAATATATATTATTTTTTGATTACCTAGGTTTAAGCGCTCCGAAATTCGGAGCGCTTTTTTTTGCACAACACTTGTTATTTAAAATCAGTTTAAATAACTAATTTTAAAGAAATAAATAACAAACGTTTAGCCTTTGATTTTTGCGAATTCAATATTGCGATGTATATTTGTGGCTATTTTAAATACACCTAAATTTTAGCCTTATGCAGTCTAATCAATTAGATTATTTACCAATCCTGATGCAAGCAGGTTTAGCCGTTGGATTCGTGGTGTTAACCATTATCGGCTCCAGCTTTTTAGGCCCTAAAAGACACTCCAAAAGCAAAGACAAAAACTTCGAATGTGGTATCGAATCTGTAGGTAACGCCAGGATTCCGTTCTCTGTAAAATATTTCTTGGTAGCCATTCTCTTCGTTCTTTTTGACGTTGAGGTGATTTTCTTATATCCTTGGGCTATTAATTTCAAAGATTTGGGCATGGAAGGCATGATCAAAATGGTCATCTTCATGTCGCTTTTATTAGTAGGTTTCTTCTACATCATCAAGAAGAAAGCATTGGAGTGGGAATAATTAATATTGAATTTTAGATTTCAAATATTTAAAATGTTTTGAAATCTTGGAACAATGTCTGTTAAAAATAATATTTGATATTTAATATCTTATATCTGAAATGGAAAATAAAACAAATATGGTTGCTCCACCGGAAGGAGTAGTTGGCGAAGGATTCTTCGCTACTAAGCTGAATGATGTTGTAGGTTTAGCCAGAGCCAACTCGCTATGGCCATTACCATTTGCTACTTCTTGCTGCGGAATTGAATTTATGGCCACGATGGCTTCTCACTACGATTTAGCGCGTTTTGGCTCGGAAAGAGTAAGTTTCTCCCCGCGTCAGGCCGACATGTTGATGGTAATGGGAACTATCTCAAAAAAAATGGCCCCTATTTTACGCCAAGTTTACGAGCAAATGTCTGAACCAAGATGGGTGATTGCTGTTGGCGCTTGTGCTTCTTCAGGCGGTGTTTTCGACACTTATTCTGTATTGCAAGGCATTGATAAAGTTATACCTGTTGACGTTTACGTTCCCGGATGTCCGCCAAGACCGGAACAAATTGTTCAAGGCGTTATGCAATTGCAGGAATTGGTGAAAAACGAATCCGTTCGCCGCAGAAATTCACCGGAATACAAAGAATTATTAGCTTCTTATAACCTATAATATGGCTTTAGAAACGGCTTACATACAAGACAAATTGGCGCAAGCTTTCGGCAACAATGTGCTGAATTTTGAAATGAAACGTGATATTTTCACTTTCGAAGCTACACCAAACACCATACACGAAGTGATTCGCTTTTTGAAAGAACAAGAAGATTTAAACTTTCACTTTTTAACCGATTTAACCGGAATCCACTTCCCGGACAATGATGCCGAACACCAATTCGCTGTAGTGTACCAAATGCACAATTGGATTGAAAACGTTCGCATTCGCGTGAAAACATTTTTGCCGGATCCGGCAGAAGTAGCAACGGTGACCGACTTGTTTTTGTGCGCCAACTGGATGGAAAGAGAAGCCTGGGATTTCTTCGGAATCAATTTTATAGGACATCCGCAGTTGAAACGCATTTTGAATATGGAAGAGATGGTTTCTCACCCGATGCGAAAAGAATTCCCGATGGAAGACAGCGGAAGAACCGACAAAGACGACCGCTTCTTCGGAAGAACACCAGCTAATTGTTAAATCAATACACATTTCCAATGTCCGATTTATTACTATCACCGGAGCATCGTTATGCTAAAATCATCGAAAAGACTCGCAACGAAGACGGAAGCGAACTCTCTATACTAAACCTTGGACCAACGCACCCGGCCACACACGGAATTTTCCAAAACATCTTATTGATGGACGGAGAAAGAATCCTCGACGCCGAACCAACCGTGGGTTATATCCATAGGGCTTTTGAAAAAATTGCCGAAAACCGTCCTTTCTACCAAATTAACGTATTGACTGACCGCATGAACTATTGTTCTTCGCCTATCAATAACATGGCTTGGTGGATGACCGTGGAAAAACTATTGAATATTGAGGTGCCGAAACGCGCCCAATATTTAAGAGTCATTGTAATGGAATTAGCGCGTATCGCTGACCACTTGATTTGTAACTCTATTTTGGGTGTTGATACAGGAGCTTACACCGGTTTCTTATACGTATTCCAATTCAGAGAAAAAATATACGAAATCTACGAAGAGATTTGTGGCGCCCGTTTAACTACCAATATGGGAAGAATTGGTGGTTTCGAAAGAGAATGGTCTGACGAAGCCTTCAAAAAATTAAATACTTTCTTAGAGGAGTTCCCGGTAGCTTGGAAAGAATTCGAAAACCTATTCGAAAGAAACAGAATTTTCATCGACAGAACGGTAAACGTTGGTCCGATTTCCGCTGAAAAAGCGATGCAATACGGATTAACCGGACCAAATTTACGTGCTGCCGGAATTGACTACGATGTTCGTAAAGCCGCACCTTATTCTTCTTATGAAGACTTCGAATTCGACATTCCGGTTGGAAAATCGGGCGATACTTACGACCGTTTTTGCGTGCGTAATGCCGAAGTTTGGGAAAGTTTAAGCATCATCAAACAAGCGTTAGCCAAATTACCTGAAGGACCAATTCATGCCGACGTTCCGGATTATTATTTGCCTCCCAAAGAAGACGTATACACTAATATGGAAAGCTTAATCTATCACTTTAAAATTGTGATGGGTGAAGTACCGGTTCCGGTAGATGAAATTTACCACGCTGTAGAAGGTGGAAATGGTGAATTAGGATTCTATTTAATTTCCGACGGTAGCCGAACGCCTTACCGCTTAAAGTTCAGAAGACCTTGTTATATCTATTACCAAGCGTATACTGAAATGATTAAAGGCGGCATGCTATCGGATGCTATCGTTATTTTGTCAAGTTTAAATGTAATTGCCGGCGAATTAGACGCCTAAAGAAATAAGATTGCAGACCCGAGCAATGCGAATTGGCGAAGCAATACAGATTTTAGAATGCAGATTGGAAAATCCTAAATCCTAAATCCTAAATCTCAAATTAAAAAATGGAAAGATCACACATCAAACAAGAGATAAACATTACTGAACCGTTGATGGCACGTATCAATGAGTTAATCAGTCATTATCCTGCCGATAAAAAGAAATCTGCTTTGTTGCCGGTTTTGCATGAAGTACAAGATGCCCACGACAATTGGTTGAGTATCGAATTGCAAAACAAAGTAGCAGAGATTTTAGAGATATTACCTATAGAAGTATACGAAGTGGTTACTTTTTATACCATGTTCAACCAAAGACCTATAGGAAAGTATATGTTTGAGTTTTGTCAAACCTCACCTTGTTGCCAAAACGGTGTAGAAGACTTGATGGATTACACCTGCTCTAAATTAGGGGTAAAAGTAGGAGAGCCTACAGCCGACGGCTTGTTTGAAGTGCGCGGTGTAGAATGTTTAGGCGCTTGCGGCTATGCTCCAATGATGCAGTTGGGCGACTTCTACCAAGAGCATTTGACCAAAGAAAAAGTGGATCAATTGATTCAGGATTGCAAAGACGGAAAAATCACTTTACACGATAAATAATATCATGGGAAGAAAAATATTATTAGACAAAATCAATGTTCCGGGGATTAAAACCTATGAAGTATATCGTCGTGAAGGCGGTTATGCTTCGGTTGAAAAAGCCTTGAAAAAAATGACGCCCGATGACGTAGTGGAAGAAGTGAAAACTTCCGGATTGCGCGGTCGTGGTGGTGCGGGTTTCCCTGCCGGAATGAAATGGAGTTTCATCGATAAGAAATCGGGCAAGCCAAGACATTTGGTGTGCAATGCCGACGAATCGGAACCGGGAACTTTCAAAGACCGTTTCCTGATGGAATACATTCCGCACTTACTAATCGAAGGAATGATTGTATCAAGTTATGCCTTAGGCGCTAATTTGTCTTATATCTACATCCGCGGCGAATACATGTGGGTGTACAAAATTTTAGAAAGAGCCATAGCCGAGGCCAAAGCAGCCGGTTGGTTAGGTAAAAATATATTAGGTTCGGGTTACGACTTAGACCTATACGTTCAAATCGGAGGCGGTGCTTACATCTGTGGTGAAGAAACCGCTTTGATTGAAAGTTTGGAAGGCAACCGAGGGAATCCCCGTTTGAAACCACCATTCCCTGCTGTACAAGGTTTGTGGCAAAATCCAACCGTTGTGAATAACGTGGAAACCATTTCGGCTGTGCCTTGGATTGTAAACAATTCGGGAGCTGATTACGCCGCTATAGGTATCGGACGTTCTACCGGAACCAAGTTAATTTCGGCTTCCGGAAACATCAAAAACCAAGGGGTTTACGAAATCGAATTAGGATTATCGGTATACGAATTCATGAATTCCGACGAATACTGTGGCGGAATGCAAACCGATAGACCTTTAAAAGCTTTAGTGCCGGGAGGTTCTTCGGTGCCGATTTTACCGGCGAATTTAATCTACAAAACTGCTGCGGGCGAAGACCGTTTGATGACTTATGAAAGTTTATCCGATGGTGGCTTTGCTACCGGTTCGATGTTAGGTTCAGGCGGATTTATCGTGTATGACGACCGCGCTTGTATCGTTCGCAATACTTGGAATTTCTCTCGTTTTTACCACCATGAAAGTTGCGGTCAATGTACGCCATGTCGTGAAGGAACGGGTTGGTTGGAAAAAGTATTGTGGAGAATTGAAAACGGCCAAGGACGCGAAGAAGACATCGAATTGTTGTGGAGCATCCAATCTAAAATAGAAGGAAACACGATTTGTCCGCTGGGCGATGCGGCTTCATGGCCGGTTGCTGCGGCAATTCGTCACTTTAGAGACGAGTTTGAATACCATATTCGTTTCCCTGAAAAAGTAAAAAACAGAGACCACTTTGTAAATGAGCCTTTTGAAAAGGTGAAACATTTAATCACAAAGCAAGAAGTTTAACATAAATAGGAGCGAATGGCTCGGGCATTTTTGCCATCCATTTTCCCGCTTTCCGCGCTGCATGGCAGCCAGCTGCAATCGGGGCTAAAGAATAAACATTAGTAATAAAATACTCCGTAGGAGTTAAATATTGGTAAATGAAAGTAACTATAGACGGTCAAGAAATTGAAGTAGCACCGGGAACAACCATCCTGCAAGCTGCTCGTATGATTGGTGGAGAATCTGTTCCGCCGGCCATGTGCTATTATTCTAAATTAAAAGGAACCGGCGGTAAATGCCGTTGTTGTTTGGTAGACGTTACTAAAGGTAGCGAAGCCGATCCGCGTCCGATGCCGAAATTGGTGGCCTCTTGTGTAACAGGTTGTCAAGATGGTATGGAAGTGGCCAGCAAATCGTCTGACCGCGTGAAAGAAGCGCGCAAAGCCGTAACCGAATTCCTTTTGATCAATCACCCTCTCGATTGTCCGGTTTGTGACCAGGCAGGCGAATGTGATTTGCAAAACCTAAGTTTCGAACACGGCAAACTACAACAGCGTTTTGTGGAAGAAAAAAGAACTTTCGAACCGGAAGATATCGGACCGTATATTCAATTGCACATGAACCGTTGTATCGTTTGTCAACGATGTGTGGAAGTAGCCGACCAATTGACCGATAAAAGAGTACACGGCGTTTTAAATCGCGGTGACCACTCGCAAATTTCAACTTGTGTTTCGGCAGCTATCGATAATGAATTCTCCGGCAATATGATTGATGTGTGTCCGGTGGGTGCTTTGACCGACAAGACTTTCCGATTCAAATCGAGAGTTTGGTTCAACAAACCGTTCAATGCCCACAGAGAATGTACTACGCCGGGTTGTTGCGGAAAAACCACTTTGTGGATGTTCGGTAATGAAATCCAAAGAGTAACCGCTCGTAAAGACGAATACCACGAAGTAGAAGATTTCATCTGTAATACATGTCGTTTCGACAAAAAAGAGGTTTCGGATTGGGTCATTGAAGGACCGCGTCAATTCGAAAAAGATTCGGTTATCAACCAAAACAAAAAATACAATACTACTGAAAAAGTGGTGATTGAAACCGAAAAAGGCATCTTGATGGGTCGCGAAGTTGACCGCAAAAAAATCAGTATGGCCGACATCGATTACAACGAAAAAATAGACGGTAACCCTATAAACACTAAGAAATAATGGACAGTGCTTTCATCATAGAAAAAAGTGTGGTTATTGTAACCGTATTTGCCATTACCATGATTATGGCGATGTATTCTACTTGGGCGGAACGTAAAGTGGCTGCCTTTTTACAAGACCGTGTAGGACCAAACCGCGCCGGTTGGGGTGGATTATTACAGCCTTTGGCCGATGGTATGAAATTATTTGCCAAAGAAGAATTCGAACCGAATACACCAAATAAATTTTTATTCTTCGTTGGTCCGGCCATTGCCATGAGTACAGCCTTAATGACCAGCGCCGTTATTCCGTGGGGCGACCAATTGGAAGTTTTCGGAAGAACTGTAGAATTACAAGCAACCGATGTGGATGTGGCTTTATTGTACATCTTCGGCGTGGTTTCTGTTGGCGTTTACGGTATTATGATTGGAGGTTGGGCTTCTAACAATAAGTTCTCGTTAATGGGAGCGGTTCGTGCGGCTTCGCAAATGGTTTCTTATGAAGTAGCCATGGGATTATCCATGATTGCTTTATTAATGATGACCGGAACCTTGAGCTTAAAAGAAATCTCTGAACAACAAGCCGGCATGAACTGGAATGTATTCTACCAACCGGTAGGATTTTTAATCTTCTTAATCTGTGCTTTTGCGGAAACCAACCGTACGCCTTTCGACTTAGCGGAATGTGAATCGGAGTTGATTGGTGGTTACCACACCGAATATTCTTCCATGAAAATGGGATTCTATTTGTTCGCTGAGTACGCTAATATGTTTATCTCATCGGCCATCTTAGCCATCTTGTATTTCGGAGGTTACAACTATCCGGGCATGCAATGGATGATTGACAATGTTGGTGTGAATACCGCAAACTTATTAGGAATCGGAGTTTTATTCATCAAAATCTGTTTCTTCATCTTCTTCTATATGTGGGTGCGTTGGACCATCCCGCGTTTCAGATATGATCAATTGATGAACTTGGGTTGGAAAGTACTAATTCCGCTTTCTATCGTGAACATCGTAATAACAGGAATTTGCATTTTAGCTTTTAAATAAGAAACTATGTCAACAGCAATACAAAGCATATCGCTTTCCGGTAAAAAGAAGCAAGTTTCCAATAAGGAAATGACGTTCTTGGAGCGACTCTATTTGGTAGCCATCATCAAAGGCTTACTCATTACCATCAAACACTTCTTCAGAAAAAAAGCCACCATTCATTATCCGGAGCAGGTGAGAACTTTTAGTCCGGTGTACCGTGGTCGTCATATGTTGAAACGCGACGAACAGGGTCGTGAAAACTGTACCGCTTGCGGATTGTGCGCTTTATCTTGTCCGGCCGAAGCCATCACTATGAAGGCTGCCGAGCGCAAAAAAGGCGAAGAACATTTGTACCGTGAAGAGAAATACGCCGAAATCTATGAAATCAATATGTTGCGTTGTATTTTCTGCGGTTTGTGTGAAGAAGCTTGTCCGAAAGACGCTATTTACTTAACCATTTCTAAAGAATTGGTACCGGCACAATACGACCGTGAAGATTTTATTTTCGGCAAAGACAAATTGGTGATGCCGTTAGAAATGGCTATCAAAAATACTCAACTTAAAAACGCTAACTAATGTCGCCTATTTTAATAACCTTCTACTTTTTAGCAGCCATTACGTTGGCCACGGCGTTTTTAACCATTTACAGTAAAAACCCGATTCACAGTGCTATTTACTTGGTACTTTGTTTCTTCTCTATTGCCGGACATTATTTGTTGTTCAACGCGCAGTTCTTGGCCATTGTTCACATTATAGTGTACTCGGGTGCGATTATGGTACTCTTCCTGTTTACCATCATGTTGATGAATTTGAATAAGGAAAATGAAGTCCACAAACCTCGTATTACCCGATTGGGCGCTATTGTTGTTTTTATCCTAATGAGTATCGTTTTGGTGACCATCTTTATCAATTCGAAAACCATCATGGGCGAATACGATACTTCGGGCGAAGATTTCCAATCGATTAAAACCCTTGGGAAAATATTATTGAACGAATACATGGTGCCATTCGAATTTGCTTCCATCTTATTGTTGGCCGCCATGATTGGTGTGGTTTTATTGTCTAAAAAAGAAAAAACGGAGAAAAAATAATGAACAATATTTTAAATCAAATAGGAATAGAAAACTACATCTTCCTTTCGGTACTCTTGTTCTGTATCGGAGTTTTCGGAGTGTTGTACCGCCGAAATGCCATCATCGTTTTCATGTCGATTGAAATCATGTTGAATGCGGTGAACTTATTGTTTGTAGCTTTTTCAACGTACCACCAAGACGCCGAAGGACAAGTATTTGTATTCTTCTCGATGGCGGTTGCTGCTGCAGAAGTAGCGGTTGGTTTGGCCATCTTAGTTTCGGTATTCCGCAACTTAGGGTCGATTGATATTGATAATTTAAAGAATTTAAAAGGATAATCTGAGATGGAAACAAATTTAGCTTTAGTATTACTTTTATCTCCATTTGTTGGATTTCTTTTCAATATTTTCTTAGGCAGTAAAGTAAGCCGAAATGTATCCGGAGCTATCGGAACGTTGACAGTAGTGGTTTCGTTCTTATTAAGCATCTGCTTTTTTGCCCAATTGAACCAAAACGGAAAGCCTTTTGAAATTGCTTTATTCGATTGGATTCAAGTAAGTAATTTCAAATTAGACTTTGGCATTTTATTAGACCAATTGTCATTGTTGTGGTTGTTGTTCGTAACCGGAATTGGTTCTTTAATTCACCTCTACTCTATCAGCTATATGCATGATGACGAGAACATGCATAAGTTCTTTGCTTACTTAAACCTATTCGTTTTCTTTATGATTACGTTGGTTATCGGAAGCAATTTATTGGTAATGTTCATCGGTTGGGAAGGCGTTGGATTGTGTTCGTATTTGTTAATCGGTTTCTGGTACAAAAACCAACCGTACAACGATGCCGCTAAGAAAGCGTTCATCATGAACCGTATCGGAGACTTAGGTTTCTTAATCGGAATGTTTATTATTGGAGCGATGTTCTCCTCTTTAAACTATAACGAAATAAAAACAGCGCTTACTGCAGGAAATGCTGATTCGGCTATGTTAGGTGTAGCTGCTTTATGTTTATTCATCGGTGCTACCGGAAAATCGGCTCAGTTACCATTGTATACTTGGTTACCGGATGCGATGGCCGGACCAACACCGGTTTCTGCGTTAATTCACGCTGCGACAATGGTTACCGCGGGTATCTTTATGGTAACACGCATGAACTTCTTATTCGATTTGACGCCGGATATCCAACACATTATTGCCATTGTTGGTGCAGCGACTGCTTTGGTAGCCGCCTCGATTGGCTTGTTACAAAACGATATTAAAAAGGTATTGGCCTACTCTACCGTTTCCCAGTTGGGATTAATGTTCTTGGCTTTAGGCTTAGGCGCTTATACGGTAGCGGTTTTCCACGTAATTACACACGCGTTCTTTAAAGCTTGTTTGTTCTTGGGTTCGGGTTCGGTTATTCACGGCTTGCACGGCGAACAAGATATGCGAAAAATGGGTGGTTTGCGCAAAGCGATGCCAATCACTTTCTGGACGATGATGATTTCTACCTTAGCCATTGCGGGTATTTTCCCGTTTGCCGGTTTCTGGTCGAAAGACGAAATCTTGATGGTAGCTTTTGAACACAACAAAGTATTATGGGTAGTGGCTTCGATAGCATCAATCATGACTGCTTTCTATATGTTCCGATTGATGTACTTAACCTTCTTCAAAGAATTCAGAGGTACCGAAGAGCAAAAACACCACTTACACGAAAGTCCGAGTTTAATCACCATTCCATTGGTAATCTTAGCCATTTTAGCGGTTATTGGTGGTGCCATTAATTTACCGGGAAGCATGTGGTTGAACCATTTCTTGGAACCGATTTTAGCGGCCAAACACGAAGCACATCATTTGGGAACTCAAGAATTTATGTTGATGGGTATTGCTTTAGCAGGCGCTATCGTTGGAATTATTTGGGCGAATGCCAAATACATCAAAGGTGGTTTCGTGCCGAAAGAAGATGCAGACATCAGCGGCTTTAACAAGACGGTTTACAACAAATATTATGTGGACGAATTTTACACCTTCTTAATCGTAAAACCGATTAACAGTTTGTCTAATTTCTTCCGTACAACATTGGAACCGGCATTGGGCAAAGTGGTTTTCAGTTTCGGAACCTTGGCTAACGGCATCGGAACACAAGGTAAGAAGTTACACAACGGAAATATTGGCTTGTACCTTTTTGTATTTGTACTTGGTATTTGTGCCATCATTACTTATTTATTTATCGCTCAATAATTTTTACACAATGGATGTAACTACTATATTATTATTACTGCTGATTGGTTCGATTGCTACGTTTTTTGCCGGAGATAAATTAGCTTCAAAAGTGGCCTTAGTATTCAGTTTGGGTGCTTTAGGATTGTCATTGTATTTGTTGAACTTACTGAGCCAAGGCGCCAACATCAGTTATATAGGCGAATGGATGAGCAGTCCGAAAGTAGCCTTAGCGTTCAAAGCCGATGGTTTATCAATGGCCATGGTTTTGTTGACCACTGCTTTAACACCCTTAATTGTATTTTCTTCTTTCGGAAACCAATTCAACAACAGTAAAAACTTCTACGCCTTAGTCTTGTTCATGTCGTTTGCCATGGTTGGTACTTTCTTAGCTGTAGATGGTTTACTATACTACATCTTCTGGGAATTGGCTTTGATTCCGATTTACTTCATCGCTTTGATTTGGGGTAACGGTGATGCCGAAGAGCGCAAGAAAGCCGTAGTGAAATTCTTCATCTACACTTTGGGCGGTTCTTTGTTTATGTTGATTGCTTTTGCTTACTTATATTCTAAAGCCGGTAGTTTCTTGATTGGCGATTTATACCAATTAGAGTTAACCGCTACGGAAGAATGTTGGATTTTCTTCGCTTTCTTCTTGGCTTATGCTATCAAAATTCCGATTATTCCTTTCCACACATGGCAGGCCAAAGTATACCAAAAAGCACCAACTGTAGGAACAATGCTTTTATCCGGTATCATGTTGAAAATGGGATTGTACAGCGTGATTCGTTGGCAATTGCCTATCGCGCCAAACGCTGCTAAAGCATATATGCCAATCTTAATTGGATTAAGTATAGCCGGTGTGATTTACGGATCTATCGTGGCATTGCGTCAAAAAGATTTGAAAAAATTATTGGCTTATTCGTCCTTAGCACACGTTGGTTTAATCGCCGCAGGTTGCTATACCTTAACCCTTGACGGATTAAGCGGTGCGGTTTCGCAAATGATTGCGCACGGTTTCGTAATTGTTGGATTGTTCTTTGCCGCTGAAGTAATTTTCAGAAGATATGAAACCAGAGCGATAGCCGATTTAGGCGGGATTCGTTCACAAACCCCAAAATTCACTTCAATGTTTATGATTTTAGTATTAGCCTCTGTGGCTTTACCGGGAACGTTTAACTTCGTGGGAGAGTTTACAGTATTGTACAGTTTGAGTCAAGTGAATATTTGGTATGCTGTTTTAGGTGGAACCACGATTATTTTAGGTGCTTACTATATGTTGAAGATGTTCCAAAACGTAATGTTAGGCGAAACCAATACCAAAGTATTTGCCGAAGTAACGACTAACGAAGCCATTACTTTTGTAGCGATCATAGCGTTCTTACTGTTCTTCGGATTGTATCCGAAACCGATAGTAGATTTGGTAACGCCGAGTTTGAATGAAATTTTAGCCGTAATTAATAAATAATAAAATGCAAGTATTAATAACAATAGTATCATTAGGTGTTTTTTGTCTGTTGGCAGAAATCTTCAATTTAAGAAAACTACTGGTTCCGGTTACTGTCATAGGTTTACTTGCCATTTTAGGAATCTCATTGAATCTTTGGGCTATCGACCCGAGCATCGACTCCAACTATGCGAGCATGATTGCCGTTGATAAATTTTCGAACGCTTTCACTTCATTGTTCATAGTGCTAACGATCTTCTTAATTGCCCTTAGCGGTGATTTTTACAAAGAACACCAAACCAAGATATCCGACTTTATTGCCATCAAAGTTTTTCTTTTGGCGGGAGCCGTTGCCATGGTTTCGTTTAGCAATTTGGCGATGTTCTTCTTAGGAATTGAAGTATTGTCGATTTCTTTATACGTTTTAGCGGCCAGCAAAAGATTGGATATTAAGAGTAACGAAGCCGGAATGAAATACTTCTTGTTAGGTTCATTTGCTTCCGGTATCATTTTATTCGGTATTTGTTTAATATACGGCGCTACCGGCTATTTCAATGTAGCGGAGATTAAAGACTTGTCTTCCGGTGCCGGTATTCCGGTTTGGTTTCCTATCGGAATGGTATTGATGATTATCGGAATGTTATTCAAAATTGCCGCTGCACCTTTCCATTTTTGGGCTCCGGATGTTTATGAAGGTTCTCCTTCCATCACCACGGCTACCATGAGTACATTGGCAAAAGTGGTAGCTATGGCAACGCTTTACAAATTGTTGAGCGGCTTGAGTTCGTCAATCATCCCAACTTTTGAAATGGTGATTGTTGTAGTTTCGATTTTGTCTATGACTGTCGGAAACATCATGGCTTTGCGTCAGGACAATGTAAAACGTATGTTGGCGTTCTCGGGTATATCACACGCCGGATTTATGTTGATGGCTATTTTAAGCTTGTCTACCGCCGCAGGAACACTCTTGTATTATACGGCAGCTTATGCTTTAGCGGGTATCGCTTCGTTTGCTGTAATCATTGCTGTAACACGTGACAGCGGTAACGAATTGACCGAAAACTTCAACGGTTTAGGAAAATCCAATCCATTATTGGCTGGTGTTTTAACCGCGTCTTTATTGTCTATGGCGGGTATTCCTATTTTCTCCGGATTCTTTGCCAAGTTTATGTTGTTTAGCGATGCCATCAAAGCCGGTTATTTGTTCTTGGTAATTGTGGGTGTTATCAATTCCATCATCAGTGTGGGCTATTATTTCAAATTGATTTTGGCCATGTACACCAAAGAAGCTTCAGCCGAAAAACCAGCTGTACCGGCAGTGTATTACCTTGTAGCCGTGAGTGCTATTGTATTAAATATTGCCATCGGATTGTATCCGTCCTTGGTTAGCCATCTATTGAACTAAAAAATCTTACTTCAGTATATTAGAAACCATCAAAATCGCTTTTGATGGTTTTTTTGTTATCAACAATCGGCAAAATTAACTTTTGTTCCACTGCAAAATCTTTACTTTTATACCATGTATGCGTTAGTCGATTGCAATAATTTCTATGCTTCTTGCGAGAGGGTTTTTCAGCCGCATTTGGTGGGAAAACCAATAGTGATTTTGTCTAATAACGACGGTTGCATCATTTCCCGAAGCGATGAAGCCAAAGCACTTGGCATTGCGATGGGCGCGCCCGAATTTAAAGTGCGACAAGAACTTAAAGACAAAAACATCCAAGTCTTTTCTTCTAATTATCCTTTGTATGGCGACATGAGTCATCGGGTAATGAAAATCCTCGAAGGTTTTACACCACATGTAGAACCTTACAGCATAGACGAAGCCTTTATGAATTTTGACGGCGTACCGGTAACCGATTTCCACGATTATGGTTTGCAAATGAAAAGCCGCGTTATGCGATGGCTCAGCATTCCGGTTTCGGTGGGTTTTGCGCCGACCAAAGCGTTATCGAAAGTTGCCAATAAAATCGCCCGTAAGTTCCCTAACAGAACCCAAGGTGTCTATGTAATCAATTCGGAAGAAAAGCGCGTAAAAGCCTTAAAATGGACTAAAATTGAAGATGTTTGGGGCATCGGATTCCGACTGACTAAAAAGATGCAAGCCAGAAACATCAACACAGCTTACGATTTTACATTGCCGCAACACGAAGCTTATATCAAAAGTACGATGGGTGTGGTTGGTTTGCGTTTGAAATACGAACTCGAAGGACAATCAGTACTGGAATTAGAAGAGCCTAAGGACAAAAAAAATATTGCCATCACCCGAAGCTTTGCCGGAAACATCACCACACTCGATGCCATGAAAGAACGCGTTTCTACCTTTGCCATGGTATGTGCCGAGAAACTCCGCAAACAAAAATCGTGTTGCCAGGGCGTAATTTTGTATTTGAGAAAAGACAAGTATAAAGTGGACCGACAGCGCTATAATTTCTACCGTATGGAAACCTTGCCGTATGCGAGTAATTCTTCCATTACCATTAGCAACTTAGCGATAAAAATGCTGAAGGAAGTTTTTGAAGAAGGGGAAATCTATAAAAAAGCCGGGGTGATAGTAACCAACATTATTCCCGAAAGTCAAAAGCAATTCCATTTGTTTGAAGAAGAAAATCCGAAGCACTTGAAGCTCATGCAAGTAATGGACGAGTACTATAAAAAAACCGGAGAGCGGAAAATCAAACTCGCCAACCAAGACCTGACACGTACTTGGACTATGAAGCAAGAGCATTTGTCTAAAAAATACACTACTGAATTTCGTGAAATCTTGACCATAAAATGCCAATGAAAAGTCCGTTAACCTTTTTCAAACCCGATTTCGAAAACTCGAGATCCCTACCCTATTTTGAAGGCGGTATCAAAGCCGGATTTCCTTCGCCGGCGACCGATTTTGAAGGCACCCAAATTAGTTTAGACAAGGTATTGGTAAAAAACTTTGAAGCTACTTTTTACGCCAAAGCTGACGGTACTTCGATGATAGGCGCCGGGATAGACGACGGAGACATCATGGTAATCGATCGCAGTTTGGAACCTACCGACGGGAAAATTGCCGTTTGTTGTATAGACGGCGAATTCACCGTGAAACGCATCAAAGTTGAAAAAGACGCCCTCTACCTCATGCCGGAAAATGCTGCCTTCCAACCGATAAAAGTGACCGAAGAGAACAAGCTGTTGGTTTGGGGTATTGTGACTTATGTGATTAAGCGTGTTTAAATAAAAAAGCCTGATACTTTCGTATCAGGCTTTTGTTTTGCTCCCCCTCTTGGGCTCGAACCAAGTGAGTTAGAGCTAGTAAAATCATTACTTCACAAGATTGCAGAAATAGAGTTATCCCAATTCTATGCCTCTTTATGATTTCTACTATCATAATAGGGAAAGAATGTATTGAAGTAATTAAGTGTTTTAAATATTATCTAATTTCCAATACTCAAAGTAATCATTTAGTTTTTGAGCTTTTTCATTTAGGGATTTTTGAAGTAAATTAATCCATACCTTAAAAGAAACATATTTATAAGAAGGACTACTTTTCGACTTCAATAAGTTGCTAATTGATTCTGAATAATTCTCATCTGATAAAATACTTTTTATAAAATCTGTATCAATTGAGTTTAACTCTAAACCTGATTTTTGAAATTCAAATTTTGACTCATTGTAAATCTTATCAGATTCTTTTTGAATTAATTCTATTAATCTTTCCCCAATCAAAACTCCTATAAAAGCAACCTTAATATCATCATAGTTGTATTTGGTAAAATACGCATCTTTGAATTTTTCAATATCCGATAACTTAGATTTTATGTATAAGCAATTCTCAGAATCAAACTTAGATAGAACAGCATCTATCTTGTTTTTTTTAAGCCTACTAAATACAATGTTTATGAATGCTGTCAATTCCATTTTGTTCCTTTGAACAAAATTGTCTGTCTCAGTTAATTTTTGTGATTTGTTAATTTTGAGAACTGATTCAGAGAGTGATTGTCCAAGTTCAACATTCAAAAGTTTGTTATAATCATCTTCTTCATAAGAGTAATCAATTTGATTAAAAATATTTTGAATTTCAGGACTTAACTTTTTCTTTTGCTTAGTCTTTTCCCTATACTCTTTATTGGTGATGTATTTAAAGGCATAAGATGTAAAACCTATCAAAACAAATATTCCACCAATTATTAAAACTACTGTGATTTTATCTAACATAATTTAAGCATTTTGAATTATTCTTAAATATTCAATGAACAATTGCATAGTTACAAAATATATCAAAGCGTAACGCATACGTTCCTTTAATTTTTGTTACAAAGCCCAAACTTTGGTCAATGGATAAAGAGATTGAACTTCAACAGTTTGGTAAAAAAATTAAGGAAATGCGTGAGTTAAAAGGTTTAACTCAAGCTCAACTCGCACATAAGATTAATAAGGATAGAGAATCAATTGCAAGGTTAGAAAGAGGAGGAATTAACCCAACTTACATTTACTTAATGGAGATTTGCGAAGGACTTGAAATAACAATGGAGGAATTAATGAAATTTAACAACCGTTAAAATCACCTTTTCGCTATATTATTATATCTTAATTTATTTATAATAAAACTTTTCCCTCTCAAAAAAGGTGTTTTAAACACTCTTACTCACATACATAAATTAAAATTTCTACTATCATAATAGGGAATGTAAGTTATAGATTCCCTTCATCACTAAAACTATAGTATCCCTCTCTAGTAATAATTAAATGGTCTAGTAAGCCAATTTCCATCAACTTACAAGCATCCTTAAGTCCTTTAGTAATTTTTACATCAGCATCACTAGGAACTAATTTACCACTAGGATGATTATGTATCATTATAATACTAGAAGCATTACATTTTAATGCCACTCCTAGAATAATCCTTATATCTACAACTGTTCCTGATATACCACCTTTAGAAAGTTCATATATCCCTAAAACAATATTTGCTCTGTTTAAAAGAACAATTTTAACCTCTTCTTGGAACTCAATAATATCTTGATTCCAATGCTTAATAATTAAATCAAATATATTTTGGCTATTAGTGACTTTTACCTTTTCAAGATTAGTATTTGAATAGGAAACTTTAATTTCAGCTACTTCCATAAGATTAAAAATAAAAAACTCGTCCACTTTTGATATTTCCCTGAATTGGGTATAATCATTTTAGGACGAGCTTAAATTAAAGTACTGGCTCTTCTTTGTATTGACCATTTTTAGAGAAAGTATTCCCCTCCGCCAAAAGTGTTTGAATAGCTTTATCCTCATTGGTTGTGGCATCTTGATTTAATTCATAAACATATTTATGAGCTAATCTGATTACCTCGCCAGTTTCTTTAACTGTGTAATCATAAGGTTCACACACTTGTTTTACTACAAATCCTTCCATCTCAGTTCCTATTAGAGATTTACAAGTTAATTCATCAAATGTAGAGGGAATAAAAGCCCTTTTTGATGTTGCATAAAACTGATTTGTAATTTGTGATTTTACCATTTCTAATCCTCCGGAAATTTCTAAAACAAAGAATTCTTTTCCCTCCTCTGTTTGTCTTTTTGAATAGTTTACAATTCTTACCATTGATTTAAAAGTTTGTGTTGAATTTAGCCTAGAGTGAACTAACATTTACTTTTCATATATTCCAACTTTCACAATAAGTTGATGAAGTATAAAAATCAAATGTATTTAATAGGCACAAGAAACTCTTTCCTGCTCAAAATAGGTGGAGGTATTTCCTGTGATTAAAGAAACGGGGGTATGTACTTTGGGGAGGTTTACATTTACATAGAAGCTACTAAAAATTTTTTCTAAAAAAATATTACTAAATTTGATAGTTTAAGGAAACTAGAATGAATAAGAGATTTGAGAGTTTTAAAAAAGCACTATACCGAAGGGATATTAATAAAAAGGAATTAATAGAAGATTTAAAGGCTTTCTATTCGTTTGAAGAACAAGAATTCATACTAAAGAGAATTCCAAGAACATTTGATAGCTTAGTATATGGCGATTTATTTGTAAAAAATGAAAGTGACTTCGGAAAAAGGGCATTAAGTTATTATGAAAATGATGAAAAGGAGATTGGATGGCTTGTACACCAGTTCTTAAAACATCCTAACGAAATTAATTTTTTTCTGAGTAAAAAGAAACAATTTGAGAATACTATACTACTTGGGGATTATGCCAAATCTTCTGAAATTTTAGCTGAGATAAAGCAAGTTTCTCTATCATATTGGGGGCTTGAAAATAAATTTTTATTAACACAGTACGACAAAGGTCTCGAATTCAATTTTAAGCTTTTAAATTCTTGTAAGACAAAACAAATTAGTGACCCTGCATTCTATTTTTTAATTACTTTCTTTAGTTGTAAAGTTGAAGATGACATAACTTTTTTTAATTATGAAAGTACTTTAGAAAATCTAACGAGTCGTGATATAAGTCCAGATTATGCGGAATATTTTAAATTTCGATTAAATCCAATAAAATATGATTATAATGATTTTGGCAGTGTTTTTTGGGCTAGTGGAAAGTTACCTCTATTTGACAAGTATTTGATTTTTAGAGCAGCTATAATAAAGTACAAATTTTATGAAACAGACACTGATAAAATTGAATTTTTTAAAAGACAATGTACCAACATAGCTAAAAAAATTGATGACAATCTACTTTTAAAAATGTTGTCAATTGATGATTTTTCTTTAATAAGTGATAGAAATGATTTAAATATTGAAGAGTTATCAATAGTTGATGATTTCACTGTTGGGAAATATGATCAAGTTATTAAAAGTGCAAAGATTTTTTTATCTAAAAACATCAATTTTTCAATAGTTGAATTATATGTTAAGGCACATATCCATCTCAATATATCAATTCAAAAAGTTTCTGATTTCCCATGTATTTTAGACAATATTATTGACTTAGTCCACAAATATTGTTTGAGAAATGAAAAATCAAATGAATCTTTAGTTGATTTATTGACAAGTGCTTTATCAATATCAAGTTTTGACATTTCTAAAGAAATTGTTTGTTTTATACAAAGAAATCTTGAAAATTCAGAATCTGAAATAAACAATTTTGAAACCACAAATTCTTATTTGTTCTCAGATTTTTACAACCCCATTAACTACCAAATCTTTAATAATCTACTTAATCAAAAAGAGTATTTAAATTCACTTTCGAAAAGAGGTTCAATAACAACAGATTTCTTTGATAGTATTTTAAGTGGAGATGAAAGTGTTTTAATAAATTTTAAAGGTATTATTCCGGAATATAGAATAAAATTTTATAGGGCTAAGTACTTGTTTAACTCAGGTGAATTTGAATTGTGCAAAGATGAAATAATTCAATTGCTCCCTTTGGTTGAAGTTCATTATATTAAAGAATATTGTATATCTATCTTGTTTGAATGTTATTTTAATCTTGGACTTAATGACGAAGCAATCAACCTGTTTGTTGATACTTATTTGACTAATAAAGCAATTGTTTCTAAAATTGAAGCAAAAAAATTAGCAACAAAAATTTATAAGAATAACTGGAAATACATTTCTATTGATAATATTAGTTTCCCAATATTTATGTACCTAGTATTTGACGAAACTCATCCTAAATATATAGCATACGATTTATACATGAGGTCTCAAAGAATAGACCGCCCAACTGAACTAATTAATGATGGAGTTTTAGCAACTGAATCACAGATTTTCTTTTTAAAAAATATTGCAAATCAAAAAATAATTTCAAGAAAAGTTACTGTTTTTAAAAACTCAAACTCAGTTTTGCTTGAAAGAATTTCTATTTGCCAAATTTTAGCTAGAGTTGATACAAATCATGTTAAAGAATACAACCAAGAAATAGCTGAAATAACAAAAAGAATCACTGTTCAAGAAAGAATAAAAGAAATTGACCAAAGTAAAATTTATGTTGATGAAAATGGAATCCTTTCATCTGAATTATCAGATGTTAAAAAAGGATTTGTAAGATACCGAACTATTTCAGAGCTTCTAAAATCAAGTAATATGGATGCAAAGGGTATTGCTTATGAAGCTTTGTATGATTTACTAAAAGGAAATATTGATGCTGATACATATAAAAAATCTATCAGAAAATCTGATATGCAATACGAAATATTTGTACAGTTGTATAAGGATATAAGGGATAAATTTCTTTTTAGTAATCAATATGGTCTGGACTATTATTTAAGTCAAAGAATAAGACATGGCACTATTATTAACCAGTTACGCAAATCATTTAAGGGTTATAATTTGGTGACAACAAAATCATCTGTGAATGGAGAATATATAAAAAATGAAAATTGGAGACAGATTAATTCTGATTTAAATATTGAACAAAGACTAAATTTTGAAAATAGATTAGCATCTTTTTCTTCATCAATAGATGAGATAATTAACAGTTTGAAAGACAATTACATTCAAATTAAAACTGAAGATTCTAAAACTAAGCAAACAGGGTGGTTTGATTATATGTTTATTCCTGAATGGGATGAATCGTGGCTGTATCTTGTTTTTACAGAATCATTGCAACATTACGATGATTTTGAGGAGTTTGTTAAAGTTATTTTTGAAATATTGTGGAAGTTTACCGAAAGTAATTTGGAGCACATAAGAGATAATATTAACTCTGATATAAAAGAAAATCTAATAAGTGAATTGGATAATCTGGAATTAGATTTAAAGGTTATTCTTCCAGCTAAATCCTCTAGTGCTATTTTTAGAGCAATTGCAGATTGTAGAACAAGCGTTCAATCTGATGTTGATTATGTTGTAAGTTGGTTCAATAAAAGCAAGAATAATGAAATTGATTTTTATATAGACGATGCACTAAACACAAGTTTAACTATAGTTAACAACATTAATAATCCTGCAGAATTAAAATTAATCCAAAATGACCAAGAAAAATGTTTGATTAAAGGAATCTATTTCCCTCATTTTGTTGACTTAATAAAGATTTTTTTAACTAATATTCATGATTATTATAAGAATAACGATATGCTTGATGAATATGCAAATGTTACCATATCTAATGAAGGGGAAAAAATTATCATTGAATTTGACAACCTATTAACAGAAGTTGAAGATTTAGAAAAGCTTAAAGACGAGATTAAAAAAGCTGAAAATGATTTAAAAAACATTAATTTGAAAAGAATTAGAGGTGAAGGAAATACTGGTTTCAAAAAAGCATATAACATCATTCAGAATGTATTTCGCGACTCTAATAACTATTTTAGTTTTGAAATAGAAAAAAACAAATTCAAAGTAACTTGTAATATTTCACTTGTAAATTTATTGAAATGAAAATATTGATTGTAGAAAATGACCCCAACAAATCAGGTCAATTAGAGCTTTTTTTAAATGATGAACTGAAAATTCATAAGAGGAATATTGAGGTCAAAAAATCATACCAAAGTGGACTAGAAACAATCTTGTCCAATCACTTTGATTTACTAATCCTTGACATGAGCTTACCTACTTTTGATATTACAAAAGAAGATGATGGTGGAGAAACATTAGACAGAGGAGGAGAAGTCATCCTCCAAGAAATGGAGAGAGAAGGCATAAAAATAAAAGCTGTTATAGTTACTCAGTATGAAGAGTTCGGTGATGTTTCTCTTGAAGAAATTGACAATTCACTTAAAAATGAGTTTTCAGACTTTTATTTAGGTTGTATTTATTATAATTCAACACAAATGGGCTGGCAAAATGAGTTAAAAAAAATAATAGAAAATTTTAAATAAATGATTTCAATTTTAATTGTTGATGATAATAGTCAAAAAATAGCTGCGATTAAAGAAGTTCTTCTTGAATATGTTGAAATTCCCAAAACTAACATTAAAATATCAGTTGATGCAAATAATGCAAGACTGCAAGTTGATACTGATAAATTTGATTTACTTATACTTGATCTAGTCATACCTAATGAATTTGGAGAAGAGGAATCTCCTGAGAATGGTATTGACTTTTTAAATGAATTAAGTTCAGACCCAAATAAATTTAGACCATTTCATATAATTGGTATTTCAGGTTATAGTGAATATATTGATAAATATTCATCAGAATTTAAAAAGAACTTATGGTATTTAATTGAATATAGAGAAGATGAGGAAGAATGGAAGAACGTTCTTAGAAGCAAAATAGAGTACTTAATAAATTCCAAAAATGAATTAAAAAAAATAGATGATATAGAGTATAATTTTGATGTTGCAATAATAACTGCTATATATAAGGAATTAGACAAAGTCTTAAAATTAAATTACAGTTGGAAAGAGTATAAAGCCAACAGTGATAACACTATTTATTATATTGGTCAAACTAGAAAGGATGAACAAATACTAAAAATTGTTGCTGCTTGTTGCCCTCAAATGGGAATGTGTGCTTCATCAACTTTAACTATGAAGCTAATTAGAAATTTTAAGCCAAAATATGTAATGATGAGTGGAATTTGCGCTGGAATCAAAGGTGAAGTTGAATTAGGTGATGTTTTAATTGCTGACCAAGTTTGGGATGGCTCAAGTGGTAAGATAAAAAATGATGGGGACAATGGAGCATTATTTCAACCAGACCCAAAATTCAAAATTTTAGATGAAGGAATTAAAGAGAAGCTATTGCCAATTACTTCTAGAAGGAAATACTTAGACGAGATAAGAAATGAGTACCCAGGAAGCCCTCCTTCACACATATTGAATGCATACATTGGACCTATGGCCTCAGTTCCTGCTGTTATTCAATCAGAAGGTGAGATTGAAAAAATAAAAAATGTAAGCAGAAAATTAATAGGTATAGAAATGGAGAGTTATGGTGTTTTCTATAGCTCTGATCATGGTATTAAACCTAAACCAAAAGTGATATCAATAAAATCAGTTTGTGATTTTGCAAATGAAGAAAAGAATGATTCATTTCAAGATTATGCCGCCTATACTAGTGCTGCATTTATAGATAAAATGATAAATAATGAGCTTGAGTATTGAAATACTTTAATTTAAATTTTCTATAATTTATAATTATAATCATTTTTTTATTTCGATAAATTATTATTGGCATTATTTTTGAGGAAAAATGATTGCCTGTTTAAGGCTACTTCGAATATTTAATAGAGTGCTGCCTTTGCCTCTAATTTTTCCAGAATACTGTTTATTGTTTCTGTAGAATTAGGCAAAATCAATGGTGTTGATTTTGTCATTTCTGCGTGTGTAGTGTTGTTCTCATTCGCATTCATAAAAATATATAATTTTTTTAAGAATGGAATTAACAAATTTAAACAAAGTAGATGGGTTCAATAAAACCCATATTAACTGGACTGACCTGACTTGGAATCCATGGACAGGATGTTCTAAAGTATCCGCAGGATGTAAATTCTGTTATATGGATAATTTTGAAATTAAAAATGGTAGAAACCCCAAAGTAGTAAAAAGAACTTCTAAATTGGTTTTTGAAAAGCCCTTAAAAGTTTTAACCCCATCAGTAATTTTTACCTGCTCCATGAGTGATTTTTTTCACCCTGATGCAGATGAATGGAGAAAAGAAGCTTGGGATATTATCAGGAGAACTCCTCATCATACCTATCAGATTTTAACCAAGAGACCTGAAAGAATTAAACAATGTTTACCAGATGATTGGTGCAGGGAAAACTACAGACATGTTTGGTTAGGTGTTAGTGTTGAAAACAACGAGCCTAGTGTTATTGATAGAATTAGAGTTTTGATAGAAGTCCCGTGTGAAATTAGGTTTATTTCCTTTGAACCTCTTTTAGATGACATCAAGCTAGAGCCAAATCAGTTAGATGGTATTCATTGGGGTATTATTGGTGGAGAATCTGGAGTTTTTAAGGATGGTAAAGTACCATTGTTTAGAGAGGCAAAACCAGAGTGGTTTAGAAATTTAAAAAATACTTTACAGAAAGCTGGTGTATTAGTATGGTTCAAACAAGCCGGAACCTTTCTAGCTAGAAAGTATAAAATGAAAGGTAAAGGAGATTTGCTCAGCCAAATTCCTGAAGATTTAAGGTTTAGAGAGAGACCTGAATTGAATTAAGTCCACTAACAATTGCTAAAACAGCAAGGTCTAGCCCTGAAATATGGGTTAGCCCTCCTTCGGGAGGGGAATGGAAAAAAATTCAATAGTGGAGTCTGTATTAAATCTCCACTCTAATCAGTTAAATAGCTCAAGTCAAGATACAGGACTTGTTACTTTAAGTAAAGATGGCTATGAAAAAATTAGTTCTTTGACATTGTATGTGCCTGAAAATATAAATATAGACAGGCTTTTGGATGAAAACCCTCCTGATTTTAAGTATAAGAGAGATTGTTTTGTCTACATACTCCATTTGATTACATCAATTCCTGCAGGGAAAAGAGATATTATTGATAACAGTCAGGGATTTACCCCTATCAATAAAAAGTTCCTTCAAGCAAGAATACATAATTATAATGAGTATATAAACTATCTTAAAAGACATAGAATCATTGAAGAGAATAGACAGTATAAACCAGGGAAATTTTCAAGAGGTCTAAAGTTTGCTCAAGCTTACCAATCAAAAGTTATCCCTGTTAGAATAACAGAATGGACTTTAATTAAGAATATTGAATATCTTAATAGAAACTATAATGTTGAATTAACAGAAGAATTAAGCTATTTAAAAAGATGGTTTAATGATGAGCTTGAAATTGATTATGAAGGTGGGATTAATTATTTGAATGAGTTGTATGAATCAGAATTATGTAATGGAGAAACTAGTGAAATAATGTTGAGATACAACAGTAGATTGCTTCCATTTTTAAGACTAAAAAACAAGGAGTTTTCATTTCATGTTGATAATACTGGTTTTAGATTGCATACAAACATTACACAGTTGATGGGAGGCTTAAGAAGATTTGTTAAATATGGAGGTAAGAGACTTTGTGCAATTGATATTAAAAACTCACAACCCTTTCTAGCTATCTCATTATTGGATGATGATATCTTTACTAAGAACAATATGGATACTAAGATTACTAACCCTAAGTTAACTACTCTATCTAATTACCCTATTATGGTAGTAGAAAAAATAAGGAGAGTCAAAAATGAGCCAGATGTTTTACAATTTATAGAAAATGTAGCCAGTGGCAATTTTTATGAGGGATTTGCGAGAGTTCTAATTGAAAATGGATTGGTTGAACCTAATTCTCCTGAAATACTGAGAGAACAGGCAAAAGAGATTACTTTTTGTTCAATTTACAGTCCAAACTCTCTAGTAAGCTCAAGTAGGTATGTTCAACTTTTTAAAGAACTATATCCTAATGTTTACAGTATTTTCAAATTAATTAAAAAAGGACATGGAAATCACCCTGCCTTTTCAATTTGTTTACAAAGGCTAGAAGCGGAACTAGTACTTCATAAAGTATGCAAAGTAGTATCTGACGAAATGCCTGATGTGTTTATAACAACCCTTCATGACTCAGTAATTACTACTGAAGACAATGTGGAGTATGTTGAATCAATAATGTACAATGTATTAAAAGAATTTATAGGTGTAGAACCTAAATTAAAAAGAGAGAGATGGAACTAACCCATCTCTCTTTCTTTTAGTTTTGCATCTAAATTTACCATATACTCACTAACTTTTTTCTGTACAACTTTAGCATAATGTTCTTGAGTTATGCTCATTTTGGAATGTCCTAGTAATTCACTTACTATTTCCATAGGCACGTCATTATAAAGCAATACAGTTGATGCGAATGTCTTACGCGCGGTATGATGGGTGAGTTTCTTTTCAATACCAATAATTTCAGCTATCTCTTTTAAATAAGAATTAAACTTCTGATTGCTTATTCTTGGTAACATGTAGATGCTATCCTGATTACTATACTTCTCTATTATGGTAGTAGATTTTTGTAATAATGGAACTGAAACAATCTTACTAGTTTTATCTCGAACTATTTTAATCCAATTATTACCATCAAAACCCTTTTCAATGTGTTTTGGTTCTAATTTAATCATCTCATTATAAGCTAAGCCAGAATAACAGCAGAACACAAATAAATCTCTGACTATTTCTAATCTTTGCTGTGAAAAAGTATGATTTTCCAATTGCTTCAATTCATCAGTATTAAGATAAACTACATTAGTTATCACTCTTTTTGGTTTGTGCTCAACAAAGGGAGATGAGTCAATCAACTTAGCTATTACAGCTGTTTTAACCACCTTTTTAAACCTTTGTAAGGCTTTATTAATTGTCACTTGCTTTTGTTGCTTCTCTGTCTTTAAATAGTACTCAAATTCAACAATAAATGAAAAGTTTAAGTCTTTTAGCAAAACATCATTTTTATTGTATTTCTGCCTTATAAAGTCTCTTAAATCACTATGGATATAATTAAATTTATTCCATGTTGAATCTTTAATTTCAATCCCTACTAGTTTCTTAAATTTTAAGAGATATTCATTGTAATAAAAACACAGTCCTATATTTTGAATAGCAGGCTTACCTTTATATTGGTTGTAAACATCTTCAACAGTAAATTCAATTCCTTGAATTTGGAGCATTAAAAAAGCCTGATTAATTTTATTTTTAATCAGGCTCAATTCGTTATTTATGAATTTATTTTCTTCATTAGGAGGTTTAGCTGTTTGTAGCTTACTGTACCAATGATTAGGATTAATGAATAACCCTGTAGTAAAGGGCTTTCTAGCGCCTAAATAAGTTAATCTGCAAACTAATGGGACTAATCCCTTTTTATTTATTCTAGAAGCAGAAATAACAAACAATATTTTCAATGATTTTGTTGTCATCTGATTTAATATTAATGTTATAAAATTGCAACCTAATTTTGAAAAGTTGCAACCCAATTGTATGCCTTTTAGACATAATTATAAGTTATACAATAGATTTTTACAAAACCTAGTATAAAACACATAAACCACTTGAAACATTGAGGAAAGTACATAAAAGAAAAATCCTAACCATTTCTGATTAGGATTTTGCTCCCCCTCTTGGGCTCGAACCAAGGACCCTCTGATTAACAGTCAGATGCTCTAACCAACTGAGCTAAGGAGGAAGATGTTATATCTTTTAAGCGGTTGCAAAGATAGAACGAATTTTATTTTTTGCAAATAAAAATGAATAAAATTTCAAAAAAAATTACTTGCCTACTATCGCTTTGTAAATATCATTTCCGTTGGCAAACAACAATAATGAAATAAGTAAAACAAAGCCAACCAATTGCGCTTTTTCCATGAACTTATCGCTTGGTTTTTTGCCGGAGATCATTTCGTATAATAAAAACATCACATGACCACCATCAAGTGCCGGAATCGGCAATAAATTCATTACACCTAACATGATTGACAATAAAGCAGTAATGCTCCAAAAGATTTCCCAACTCCAACTGTCCGGAAACACATTATAGATAGCGTGGAATCCTCCAACGCCTTTATAAGCTCCGGTGCTTGGATTAAAGATTAATTTGAGTTGTTTCCAATAGTTTTCCAATTGGGCAAAACCTTTGTCAATACCCACCGGTATAGATTCGAAGAAACCAAATGTTTCGGTATTGAATTGATAATACCCTAATTTCTCTAAGTTGGCTTCTGTGATTTCAGCCGGTGCTACACCAAGCTTGCCTTCTTGATTTACCGACAAGCTTACCGGTGTTTCTTTCCCGTTACGCATTACAATGGCCGAAACTTTTTTGCCTTTGTAAGCGGCGAACAAGGCTTTTGATTGGTCAAAATACTTTAACTGTTGCCCGTTAACGGATACAAAGATATCTTTGGGTTTGAGTTGCTCTTTATTGGGTGAGTCTTCCGCAAATCCGGCAACCACAAAAGGCAATCTTAAACCTATCAGCCCTTTTTTGTCCTGATCGATAAATTTTCCGATAAAATTGTTTGGTAAATTAATGGTCTTTTCTTGACCATTGCGGTTTACTACTACAGTTTTAGCCATCAACACCTCCATATTTACCGAAGGTTCAAACTTTTCAACCGGTTTGCCGTCAATGGCTACTAACTTATCTCCCGTTTGAATTCCGGCTTTTTCCAATTCTTGGTTGTGCACCCAAACGCCGTCTTTAACATTGCTGTTGTTGATGTATTTTTCTCCGTAGAAAAAGGTCATCCCGATGTAAATCAGAAAAGCCAAAATGAAATTTACCGTAACACCGCCCAACATAATAATCAATCGTTGCCAAGCCGGTTTAGAGCGAAATTCCCACGGTTGCGGTTCTTGCGCCATTTGCTCGGTATCCATACTCTCGTCTATCATCCCTGAGATTTTGACATAACCTCCTAAGGGCAACCAACCTATACCGTATTCGGTTTCGCCGATTTTCTTTTTTAATAAGGAATATTTGATGTCAAAAAACAAGTAGAACTTTTCGACTCTCGTTTTGAATAATTTGGCCGGAATAAAATGTCCTAATTCGTGTAGAATGATGAGTATTGATAAACTCAGTAAAAACTGAGAGAGCTTGATTGCAATTTCCATGTGTTAAACTGTCATTTCTTTTAAACGCACAAAAGTAAGGTTTTCACCTTACTCCTGCATATATTATTTGTATTTGGTTACTCTTTTATGAATTTTTTATGAATAGTGCCTTCAGCCGTGTGTATTTCAAGATAATGAACACCGGTTGATAGGCCGGTTATCACTATATCCAAGCTGTTATTGGTTAGCACTTTTTGCCCTAAACTGTTATAAACCACTACTTCATTCAAAACGATATTGTTCGGCATTTGGATGTGCAATTCGTCATGCCCGGGATTAGGATACAATACCACAGCTTCCTCTAATGAAAACACTTCATTGGTCAAAGTAACATTGGAATTCTTAGAAATTAAATGAACTTCGGGATCAAACTGAACTCCGGTAATTGTGAATGGAACGCTTTGAACAAACACTTGCCCATTGGTGGTATTGTTTAACACCAAATCTGCTGTTTGTCCGCCGGCACCGGTAATGCGAATAGGCACCGGCATCTCAAAATAGCTCACCGACGGATCGGATTGGGTTTGATTGATAACAAATCGGGCCTGACCCAAACCCCAGTTTTGAGCAGTAATGGTATAAGTTGGGTACCCTTGATTGTAAACCCAATCATTAAAAAACTCCGTTAAACTCTGACCATAAACGGCTTCTAAATGTGATTTCAAATCGGTGGTTACAGCATAATCGTAAGCCAGGTTGCTATCGGCTAAATAATTTCTGATGGCTTGAAAAAAAGCAGTGTCTCCCATTTTAAATCGTAACATCTCCAAAACCATCGCGCCTTTGTTGTAGCTTAATCTACTGCTGAAAATTCTGCCAACATCCGTTAATTGAGCATCCGTTAGGTATAGATTCCCAGTGGGACTGGATGTGATAAAATTAACCATACTGGCTTTTTGAGTCACAAAAGCATTCAATCCGTCAAAATTTTCAATCACTAAAGCCGACAAATAAGTGGCAAATCCTTCATTCAACCATATGTCTTTCCAGGTACCGCAAGTAATCTTATCTCCAAACCATTGGTGGGCCAATTCATGAGCAATCAACCCTCTGCTAAAACTTCCCATAAATGACACTGTAGTATGCTCCATACCACCGCCCCAACCAAATTGTGCATGTCCGTATTTTTCATTTCGGAAAGGATAAGACTCAAATAAGGTTTCGAACAAAGTCATAATAGGCAAAGTCTGAGCTAAAGAAGTTACTGCCGAAGCATAATTCTCAGGATAAATGTAATTTACAACCGGAAAAGTATTAGGAGCTGTCCCTGCTGTTTGGGTATATACTTGATAATTGGTTACTGCAAAAGCTATTAGATAAGCAGGAATAGGATACCCATGGCGAAAATGAGTTGTTTTGGTTCCATTCCCATTTACTACCTGTGTTTGCTCCATCCCATTGGCCACACTCACATACTGACTCGGAGCAGTGATGTAAACATCAATATTGTTAATCTTATCACTTAAGTCTTGTTTACACGGCCACCAATCTCTGGCTCCGTAAGGTTCTGACAAGGTCCACATTCCGGCTACCCCCGAGTGAACATTGATAGCAAAAGCTTCAAAGGCATTCTGAGGCGGTACTCCTGAGTAAATCATTTCAACAGTGGCTGCGTTTCCTGTAGCTAAAGTACTTGGCAATGTGATAACCAATTCGTTGTTCCCGTTTTGCACAAAACTCAAATTGGTTGTTCCCTGCTTTACAGAGGTAACCGCCAATTCATTGGCCAAATCAAAAGTCACAGTACTCATATCGGCCAAGGCGGTAAATGTAGTGGTTACTTTTCCGGCAATGAAATACACTGCTGGATCTACAGTAAGCTCCAGCTTATGATAGGTTACATCATAGTTAAGGGTATTGGCATTGGCTTGAAAATTAATGGTTCTTGAAGCCGACTTCCTTTCCAACTCAGCAATATTGTTGGTTTCTAAAACATCACTTTGGGCAAAAACCGAAGAAATTGTAAAAAAAACCAGTAAAAAGTAACTCTTTTTCATAGTAATTCGTTGAATTTCTGCGAATATAACAATAATTGCATTAAGCTGAGGATTGTTGCTTCATAAATTCAAACCGGTATACCTTTGACTATAATCGGTTTATGCCCTTAAGTTTTTGGGCAACCCAAAGGTTTTATCAAACATTTCATTAAATTTGCGTGCTTATAAAGAAAACCGACATGTTACAAATTAGTTACATCAGAGAAAATAAGGAAAAAGTGCTGGCCGCTTTAGCCAAAAGAAATATGGATGCTACCACTATCGTGCAAGAAGTCATCCAATTAGATGAAAACAGAAGAAACACGCAAGTAGCGCTCGATAATACCTTGGCGGAAGCCAACAAACTTTCCACGGCCATAGGCGAAATGATGAAGAACGGCGAAAAGGCCAAAGCCGAAATTTTGAAACAAAAAACGAGTCAACTCAAAGAAACCAGCAAGGAATTATCAGAGAAACTAGACAGTTATGCTAACGAGTTGTTGCAAAAAATGTACTTGTTGCCTAATACCCCAGCCGATTTAGTACCCCACGGTAAATCGGCCGACGACAATTTGAATGTGTTCCAGGAAGGTGAGATTCCGGTATTGCACGAAGGTGCTTTACCACACTGGGATTTGATTAAAAAATACGACATCATCGATTTCGAATTGGGCACCAAAATTACAGCACCGGGTTTTCCTGTTTATAAAGGTAAAGGTGCCAAATTGCAACGTGCTTTGATTTCCTATTTCTTGGATAAAAATACCGAAGCCGGTTACCAAGAATTTCAAGTACCTCATATGGTGAATGAAGCTTCAGCTTACGGAACCGGACAATTGCCGGATAAAGAAGGCCAAATGTACCACGATGCCAAAGACGATTTGTACTTGATTCCAACGGCCGAAGTTCCGGTAACCAACATTTACCGCGATGTAATTTTACAAGAAAAAGACCTGCCGATTTTGGCCACTGGTTACACGCCTTGTTTCCGCAGAGAAGCCGGTTCTTGGGGCGCTCACGTTCGTGGTTTGAACCGTTTGCACCAATTTGACAAAGTAGAGATTGTTCGTATAGAACATCCTGATAAATCCTATGAAGCCTTAGACGGCATGGTTGAACACGTAAAAACCCTATTGCAAGAATTAAAATTACCGTACCGCATTTTACGTTTGTGCGGCGGCGATATGGGATTTGCCTCAGCCATGACTTACGACTTTGAAGTGTTCTCTACAGCGCAAGACCGTTGGTTGGAAATTTCTTCTGTGTCTAACTTTGAAACCTACCAAGCCAATCGTTTGAAATTGCGTTTCAAAGGAAAAGACGGCAAAACCCAATTAGCGCATACCTTAAACGGAAGTTCATTGGCTTTGCCACGCGTTTTGGCCGGCATTATAGAAAATTACCAAACTCCGGAAGGCATTGTTATTCCGGAAGTGTTGCGACCGTACACCGGTTTCGACATCATTAACTAATTGCGTTAAACTTACCTAAACAATGTACTAAACGAACACAAAAAGTGTTACTTTAGTACATTGTTGTTTTACTGTAGTCATGAAAAAATTACTCACTGTTTTGTTGTTGTTCCTGTCGGTTTGGGCTGAGGCTCAAAACGAACAATTGGCGAACAATTACTTCGACCGTGGCGAATTTGAAAAGGCTTTGGTGAGTTATGAAGAATTGCTCAAAAGCCAGCAAGGCAACACAAACTACTTCCAAAGAGTGGTGGAATGTTACCAACAATTGCAACAATTTGACAAAGCCGAAAAAGCCCTGCAAGCCCGCTTAGATAAATACCGCCAAAGTACACTGCTGGTTGAATTAGGGTATAACTACCAACTGCAAAAAAACCAAGAAAAGGCCAACAAATATTACGACCAAGCCATAGACAAAATCAAAAAAAATGCACCCGAAGCTTACGGTATCGCCTATATTTTTGAAAGAAAGGCTTTGTTTGATTATGCGCTTTTGGCTTACAAAACAGCTTTGGAAACCGATCCGAAATTGAGTTTCAATTTTCAAATGGCGATGATTTACGGGCAAAAAGGTGAACCCGATTTGATGATAGAAACCTATTTGTTGGAAGCCTATCAAAATCCGCAAAACTTACCCATCATTCAAAATCAGTTGTCGCGATTTATGACCGAAGACGCCGATGCCAATTTTAACGACAGTTTAAAAAAAGCCTTGTTGTTACGAGCGCAAAAAACGCAAGAGGTATTTTGGAACGACTTTTTGAGCTGGTTTTTTGTCCAACAAAAAGAATACGGTAAAGCCTTTATCCAACAAAAAGCGATTTACAAAAGAAATCCGGATTCTTTCAGCAACATAGTGAATTTGGCTCAAATGGCTATCAGCGACAACGACCAAGCTTCGGCTTCGGAAATCTTGACTTTTGTGTTGGAAAATACCAACGATTTGGAATTGCTCATACAAGCACATTCTTATTTATTGGACATGAAAATCGAACGCGCCACGGCTAAAGATTATCCCGAAATCACAGCTACTTTAGACAAATTAATTAAAGAATTCGGCGTGAGTCCGTACACCTTAGAGTTGTTAGCGTTGGAAGCCGATTTTACCGCTTTCCACTTGAACAATCCTGAAAAAGCCAAAACCATTTTGAAAAACGCTATGGAAATGCCGGTGAATCGCTACCAAATGGCCGATTTAAAAATGCAATTGGCGGACATATTGTTGTTTGAAGAAAAATTCAACCAAGCCTTAATTTATTATTCACAAGTAAGTGAAGACATGAGCGGTGATGTTACCGGACAGGAAGCGCAACTCAAAACCGCCAAAACGAGCTACTATAAAGGCGATTTTGAATGGGCTTCGCACCAACTGAAAGTACTGAAGTCAGCTTCTACCCAACTGATTGCCAACGATGCTTTGGATTTGTTTTTACTCATCAGCGACAATACCGTAGAAGATTCGACCCAAGTGGCTTTGAAAAAATTAGCTCGAGCCGACTTTTTGTTGTATCAAAATAAAAAAACAGAAGCGTTGGCGCAGTTCCAACTCATTTTAAAAGAACACAAAGGCGAAACCATCGAACCAGTGACCTTACTTCGCATAGGAAAAACCTATGAAAAAATGGGTGATCTTACCAAAGCATTGGACCATTATGCCGACATCTTAAACAACCACAAAGATTGCATTTACCGCGATGAAGCACTCTACTACTCGGCTGAGATTTATAATGTAAATCTCAACGATGCCGAAAAAGCCAAGCCTTTATATGAAGAAATCATCTTTAAGCACGAAGACAGCATTTATTTTGTTGACTCGAGGAACAAATACCGAAAACTGCGCGGTGATACCAATTTATAAATAAGTAAACACTAATATTAAATCCTAATTCCTTAATCCTAATTCCCAAATAATCACATGATACTCTATAACGTTACCATCAATATACACGAAAGCGTGCACGACCAATGGATGCAATGGATGCAGGAAAAACACATTAACGACGTCTTAGCCACCGGAAAATTTTCGGCCGCGCGTATGGTAAAAGTTTTGGTAGAAGAAGAAATGGGCGGCACTACCTATTCCATTCAGTACACCACCGACAGCAAAGCCACTTTAGAACGCTACTATGAAGAAGATGCGCCCCGTTTGCGCGAAGAAGGACATCGTTTATTTGGCGATAAAATGCTGGCATTCAGAACGGAATTGGAATTGATAAGCGAACATTAACCCCGTTTTTGTCATTCCCGCGTAGGCGGGAATCTACAAATAAAAGCAGCTAGAATGCAGTCCTTTCGTCAATACTATGTTTATATTTTAGCCAACAAAAAGAATGGCACGTTATATATTGGCGTAACTAATAGTATTGAAAGAAGAATTGATGAACACAAAAAAAAGCTAAACCCAAACTGTTTTACAGCAAAATATGATGTAAAATTGTTGGTTTATTATGAAACATTCCAATATATAAACGATGCCATTGATAGAGAAAAACAACTCAAAAAATGGAATCGTCAATGGAAAATAAACTTGATTGAAGGAGAAAATAAAGATTGGAAAGATCTCTCTGAAAATTGGAATAATTAACAATGGATTCCCGCCTGCGCGGGAATGACAAAAGAGTATCCATGAGCCAAGTTAAAGCCAAAAAACACCTCGGGCAACACTTCCTAACGGATGAAAGCATTGCCAAAGACATAGCCGATACCTTAGGGTTAAAAGGCTACGATAACGTATTGGAAATCGGTCCGGGTATGGGCGTGCTGACCAAGTATCTGTTAGAGAAACCTATCACCACTTACGTCATCGAAATCGATACGGAATCGGTGGATTACCTCAATGCTCACTATCCTAAATTACACGGAAAAATTATTTCTAAAGACTTTTTAAAGTACAACATCAACGAAGTGTTTCAAGGCAAAGCATTCGCCATTACCGGTAACTTTCCTTATAATATTTCGTCGCAAATTGTCTTTAAGTGTTTGGAGTTGCGCCACCAAGTACCCGAATTCACCGGCATGTTTCAAAAGGAAGTCGCCGAACGCATTTGTGAAAAGAAAGGCAGCAAAACTTACGGTATTTTATCCGTTTTGGTGCAAGCTTTTTACGAGGCCGAGTATTTATTTACAGTACACGAACATGTTTTCAATCCGCCGCCAAAAGTAAAATCGGGGGTTTTGCGTTTACGCCGAAAAGCCGATTTCACCTTGCCTTGCAGTGAAAAGTTATTTTTCTCGGTGGTAAAAACCGGGTTCCAACAACGTCGAAAAACACTTCGAAATAGTCTAAAATCCTTTAATTTGGCGGATAATTTAAAAGAAGATAGTATCTTTGACCTCCGTCCGGAACAACTCAGTGTTGAGCAATTTATTGAACTCACCCAAAAAATAGAAGCCAATGCAGTTTAAAATCAGCAAAGAACTTTTAGCACAAATTGAGCAACTCATCCACTCCCAAAAAGACTCGGAGTTGGAAGCTTTGCTTAACGACCTGCATCATGCTGATATTGCTGAGATTTTCGAAGAATTGGAAATCGCAGAGGCTACCTATATTTTCAAAATTTTAGACAGCGAAATTACCGCGGAAATCTTACCGGAATTGGAAGACGATTTGCGCGAAAAAATCCTCCAAGGTCTCTCGGCTAAAGAAATTGCCGAAGAGTTGGATGAGTTAGATACCGATGACGCCGCCGACATTATAGCCGAACTTTCCCAAAGTAAAAAAGAAGAAGTAATCTCGGAGTTAGAAGACGTCGAGCACGCCAAAGACATCGTCGATTTGTTGCGCTACGACGAAGACACTGCCGGAGGTTTAATGGGTAAAGAGTTGGTGAAAGTCAACGAAAACTGGAACGTACTGACTTGTGTGAAAGAAATGCGCATCCAGGCGGAAAATGTGACTCGCGTACACTCGATTTATGTAGTGGACGATGAAAACCGATTGAAAGGGCGTTTGTCTTTAAAAGACTTGTTAACCACTTCCACCAAAACACCAATTAGTCAGGTGTATATCAAAAAAGTGGATTACGTTCGCGTTGATACACCAAATACGGATGTGGCACGTATCATGCAGAAATACGACTTGGAAGCCATACCTGTGGTGGATGAAATGGGCCGATTGATGGGTAGAATTACCATTGATGATATCGTAGATGTAATTAAGGATGAAGCCGATAAAGATTACCAGTTGGCAGCGGGTATCTCGCAAGACGTAGAGGCCGATGACAGCATTATTGAACTTACCAAAGCGCGCTTGCCTTGGTTGGTTTTAGCCCTTTTAGGCGGATTTATTTCGGTGGAAATGTTAGGGCTTTTTGAAGGCGCCATGAAAGAGCACTACAAATTATTTTTCTTTACACCACTTATCGCCGCGATGGCCGGAAATGTTGGGGTACAATCTTCTGCTATTATTGTACAAGGTTTGGCCAATCAATCTATCAGCGGGTCTATCTTTAACCGTTTGCTGAAAGAGATTTCGTTGAGTTTGTTGAACGGTGTAATCTTGGCCTCCATCTTATTCCTGGGCAGTCACTTTTTATTGGGTGTAGAAACCACTATCGGACTAATTGTTACAGTAGCTTTGGTTTCTGTAATTATCATTGCCTCCCTAATCGGGACTTCAATTCCTTTGTTACTCAACAAATTCGGCATCGATCCGGCTTTAGCCACCGGGCCATTCATTACGACCAGCAATGACATTTGCGGGATATTGATTTACTTTTCGATTGCGAAATTAATCCTTGGATTTTAAAATAAAAAAAACCTCTCAAGTATTGAGAGGTTTTCTTTTAGTACCCGGAGTGGGAATCGAACCCACACTCCTAAGAACACGAGTTTGAGTCGTGCGCGTCTACCAATTCCGCCATCCGGGCATTTCCAAATTCGGATGAAATTTAGTTAATTTTTAAAAAAATTAATTAAAGTTATGCCATCCGGGCAATAGACTTTTGGTGTTTTGTGGGTGCAAATGTAAATAATTTTTTCACATATCCTCAAAAAAATAGACAAAAAAATGCTTTCAGACTCGGATTTAATTTCTAAATTTGCACCGCGTTACAGCAACACACAACTAACTAACTACATCCGAGAGGTTTATGCTTACCGGCTTTTGGGATAGCCCACAGCAAAAAAGCGGTAACTTATCGGAACTAAACAACAAATTACAATGTCGCATTTAGAACCCGAAGCAAAGATATTTGCCTGTTCCCAAAGCGTCTACTTGGCCGAACAAATAGCTAAAAACTATGGTGTGCCGCTGGGTAAAGTTACGTTCTCAAAATATAGTGATGGCGAGTTTCAGCCTTCGTTTGAAGAATCCATAAGAGGATTACGCGTTTTTATTGTTTGCTCTACTTTTCCGAGTGCCGACAATTTAATGGAGCTGTTGTTGATGATTGATGCCGCTAAGCGCGCTTCAGCCCGACACATTACTCCGGTAATTCCGTACTTTGGATGGGCCAGACAAGACCGTAAAGACAAACCTCGTGTGCCGATTGGCGCCAAGTTAGTGGCCAAATTATTGGAAACTGCCGGTGCTACCCGCATCATGACGATGGATTTACATGCTGATCAAATTCAGGGTTTCTTTGAAAAACCGGTAGATCATTTGTTTGCTTCGACTATCTTTTTACCGTATGTAAAAAGCTTGCAGTTGGACAACCTAACAATTGCTTCACCCGATATGGGCGGTTCTAAAAGAGCCTATGCCTATTCTAAATTCTTAGAATCGGATGTGGTGATTTGTTACAAGCAACGCAAAGCGGCTAATGTAATTGACACCATGGAGTTGATTGGAGAGGTCAAAGGCAGAAATGTGATTTTGGTAGACGACATGATCGACACCGGAGGCACCTTAGCCAAAGCAGCCGATTTGATGATAGAAAAAGGCGCTTTGAGTGTTAGAGCGATTTGTACCCACGCTATACTTTCAGGAGAAGCGTATGAAAAAATTGAGCAGTCTAAGTTATCAGAATTGATTGTCACCGATTCTATTCCATTGAAGAAGGAATCGAACAAAATAAAGGTGGTGAGTTGTGCACCGCTCTTCGCCGAAGTAATGCACATGGTGCAACACAACAATTCCATCAGTGGAAAATTTTTAATGTGACCGAGCGTTAAGAAACAGTCCTGTGGACTGTTTTAGTGAAGGGGCAAGGCGGCGGGTTGGCCGAGAAAGGCAAAAACTTTGAATAAATAATTTTGAAGTTTAGCAGAAGATTGCGTTAAGGATTGGAGCAAGTACCTTGTACTGCGGAAAGCCTGACCCGAAGGGAAACGCCCACCCGAGCCCAAAAGGCGAACGGAGCGAAGCTAAATGATTATCGGAAAGTCCGACAACTGACAACCGATAACCGACAATGAATTTTTTATTTATTAACTATATATTTTTACAATGAAATCGATTACGATTAAAGGACAAGAAAGAGAAAGCGTAGGCAAAAAAGCTACTAAGGCCTTACGTGATGCTGGAATGGTCCCTTGCGTTATTTACGGAGGAGAACAACCAGTACATTTTGCAGCAGAAGACAAAGCATTTAAAGGATTGGTTTACACTCCAAACGCACACACTGTTGTAGTTGATTTGAACGGAAAAACTACCAATGTTATCCTTCAAGACATTCAGTTCCACCCGGTGACTGACAAAATTTTACACATTGATTTCTTCCAGTTGAATGACAACAAAGAAATCATCATGGAAGTTCCTGTGAAAATTACAGGTACCTCACCAGGGGTTTTATTAGGAGGTGACTTGCGTTTGAACCAAAGAAGATTAAAAGTGAAAGCTTTACCTAAAAATCTTCCTGATTTTGTGGAGGCTAACATCTCTGAATTGCAAATGGGTAACAAATTGTACGTTACCAAATTGGAGACTAACAACTTCAAATTGATGCATCCGGACAACACTGTGGTTTGTCAAGTGAAGATTTCACGTGCCGCTATGAAAGCCGCTCAAGAAGCAGCCAAAGCAGCCAAAGCTCCGGCAAAAGGAAAGAAAAAATAATTTATTTCCAAGTTATATTGAAAGCCTCGTTGAAAAACGGGGCTTTTTTTATTTAGAAGCGCATGTAAAATCGCTGTTCTTTGCTACGAATTACACAAATTAGCACAAATTAAATTCGTGGAAATTAGTGTAATTCGTGGCTAAAAAATTCACATTACTCAAGCAACGAAAGCGATAAATTAGTTTAATTTTGCTCCCATGAAATGGTTAACTAAACTCTTTGCCGGTAAACCCAAGGAGCACAATACAAATATGAAAAAATACCTTATCGTTGGTTTAGGAAATATCGGGGCTGAATATGTAAATACCCGTCACAATATTGGTTTTAAAATTGTAGACTTTGTAGCCCAACAGCAAGGCTTGTCATTTGAAACCGCCAAATTGGGTGCTATAGCCGAGTACAGCGTTAAAGGCAGAAAACTGATTTTACTTAAGCCTAATACTTATATGAACCTCAGCGGGAAAGCCGTGCATTATTGGATGGAGAAAGAAAACATTCCTAAAGAAAATGTATTGGTAATTACTGACGACTTAAACCTGCCTTTCGGCACAATCCGCATCAAAGGCAAAGGCAGCGATGGCGGTCATAATGGATTAAAAAACATCCAATTGCTGCTGAACACTACCGAATATCCGCGCTTTCGTTTCGGCATCAGCGACCAGTTTAAAAAAGGCCAACAAGTAGACTATGTGTTGGGCGAATGGAATGAAGAAGAAAAAGCCAAACTACCGGAGCGCTACGAAGTAGCCAAGCAAATCATAGAATCATTTGCTTTAGCCGGCTTAAACAACACCATGAATAGTTTTAACGGAAAATAAAAAAGGGAACCTGATTAGGCTCCCTTTTTTTATGAGTTTAGCGTAGTTTACTCTACGGCAATTCGCTTAACAATTTTGTTTACCCCGTCGGAAACAGAAACCAAATAGATTCCGGTTTGCGCGTTGCTTAATTGTATATTCTCATTGAAAGCCCCTTCATTGCTGTAGCTGTTTTCAAATATTTTTCTTCCTCTCATATCAAAAACAGATACTTCAATATCTGAAGCAGCTGCGTTAGAAAACTGCAAGGTAAAGTTACCGTTGTTCGGGTTAGGGAAGATTCTGAAATCTGTTAAAGCATTCTCTGGAGTACTCAACGTTGCAGTAGTCGAACAAATCTCGATTGACCAGTTTCCTATAGAACCTGTATCCCCATTATAGTTGTCATTAGCTAATAATGACCAAGTACCGTTCATTGGTTTTCCGTTGTAAGCTGACAAGGCTGAAGCAGGAGCAAATGTTCCTGTTAAGTTAGCTGCACAAACAATGGCCGGAGAAGCATCGTTAAATAAAACGTTGAATCCGGTGGTAACTTGATTACAATTTCTGTTCAACAAGCCAACTTGTGTTCCGTCGGGATGGTTCATCGCTACAATCAAATCCCAGAAATAAGTATGAGTACCCGCTACAGTAACATTCACATCTGTAATGGTTCCTGTATTTGTTACATTGATTGTTTTTTGTACTGTAGCCCCCGGAAGATTAGCTCCAGTTCCATCAGGAATAGATAGCGCAGTGTTGTTAGAATAAGTATTACAAGTTGATGTAAAAGTATACCCTAAAGCAATGTTTTTAGATACGGCATAGAAAATATTCCCAACCGCTTCAATCATAATTCTACAGTTTGGCGCCGGTGTAGTAGGCAATGTAATCGCTTGAGTACCGTCGTTTGGCGTATTTGAAACCAATGTCGTAAAAGTGGCACCACCATCGGTAGAAAACAAAATATTTACGTTGGCGGTATTGATCCCGTTACCGGTAGTACCGGCCACATTCCAGGTAACGGTTTGTGTGGACCCAGGATTCCATGAAACGTTATCTACATTTGGATTGGTAATGGCAAAAGGTGCACCACCGTTAAACACCGTAACAGTCATAAGGCCAGTATTGGTTTGTCCGCCACCAGCTACATTATCTCTTACGGTAAGGGAGAAGTTTAAAGTTCTGGCTACTGATGATGTGGTTTCCCAAGTTGTCACCAATTCACCATTCAGCACATTTTGGAATGGTGGCATAAATCGTACCGGTGAAGCACTTGGCACTCTGGATCTCCAGTTAGGACCGTTTGTTTTGGTTGGCGAAGGGAAGGTTGATGTTCCGCCCACTGTGGTGGCATCATCATTTTGTTCCCAGCAATAGGTTAAATTTTGACCCGGCGTATCAGATGCTGTACCTGTTAATTTGAAAGCTGTACTGATAGGAATTACATAGTTGGCTCCAGCGGACACGGTTGGTCTTGGGTTAGTTGCCGCGATGTTAGTTGATATAGGACAAGTTTTACCCGATAAATTGGTTTGAATTTGCAAAATACTTCTGTAAGTATAATAATCATTGGAATTGCTTTGCATGTCTGTACCGCCTCCGCCAATACCGGCATAAGCCATGATGGTAGATCCGCTTCCCGGCTCAACGTTTACAGCATTGTTTTCTGTAGTATGGGTAAAGGTGTGGTTGGCTCCCATTTGGTGACCCATTTCGTGCGCTACATAGTCAATATCAAAAGTATCTCCCATTGGCACCCCATCGGATGGTGAAGTATAACCACTTCCCTTAACACCGTTTACACAAACACAGCCGATGCAACCTGCAAACCCTCCGCCTCCGGTAGACCCAAATAAATGGCCAATATCATAATTAGACTCCCCGATTACACTGGTCAAAGTATTTTGCAGTTCGGAACTCCAACCTCCCATGTTGCTGTAAGGATCAGTACCGCCATTAGTGTAAATTACAGCTGTATTGTTCGCAATTATGATCAATTTTACAGCCAAATCTCTTTCAAAAACACCGTTACAACGGGTCATGGTAGCGTTCATGGCAGCTAAAGCTCCGGCAGCCCCTCCGTGATAAGTTCCGTATTCACCTGTACAAGACAAAGCCAAACGCATAGTTCTGTACACTTGGTCATTCGATTGTACTTGGTTGTTGATTCCTTGACGCAATCCGTTAGCCATAGCCACATCTTCTGTTGAACAAACAAAAGGCAAAGACGATTTAGTTCTGGTTTTTGAGTCGAAAACCACATAAACCGAACGGTCTTTGGTAAAAGGCTCAATAAACTCAGACCCATTGTCGGCTCTGAAAACCATAGTTTGAATTCCTTGCGGAGAGAAACTTAAGTTCAGTAATGCTGTTGGATCAGTAACTCCTTTTCCAACATAAGCTCTGATTTCAGGAAACTGAGCTTGTAATTCAGGAGCAAAGTTAGAAGATTCCCAAATCAAGAAAGACTCAAACTTTCCTTGAGTATTTGGCAATTGGATTTCAACACCGGCTTGTCCTGAAGCTCTTTCAGCAACATTGACTAATGTTTGTTTGAATTGTTCAGCATTAAATAGCAACAATTTCTGATTAGCAGAGTAAGTAGTTTCTCTGATTTTTTCTGCGGTAATTACTTTATCACTGCTCAATACTTGCCAAGGATTGTTTCTTTGAGCGGAAACCCCTGACATTGAGGCGATAAAAATTACTAAAAGTAAAATTCTTTTCATTGTGGATTGGTTAAATAAAACGTTGCCAAATATAGTTATCTTTCAACAATTTACAAAGATTAGTGACGATTTTGCGTCTTTTAACTCCCATTTTTAACAAACTCATCATAAATTGACTTAATAATTGTAGTTCTTCATTTACTACTATTATCTACGAGAAAATTATCATAATTGGTTTGTAAAACTTATTTTTGCGCCAATATCTTTAATGTACAGTTGAAAATAATCCACTCCATACCATCTTTTAGAGCCGAAAAACCTACCATAGTTACCATAGGTACGTTTGATGGTGTGCATTTGGGGCATCAAAAAATAATAGCCCAAATCACTGCTGCAGCCATAGAAAATCAATGTGATAGTTTGGTGTTGACTTTTTTTCCGCATCCCAGAATGGTTTTGCAGGAAGGAACCGAGATGAAACAGCTCAATACCATTGAAGAAAAAACCAAGCTTTTGGAGCGCTTGGGCGTTGATCATTTGGTGATTCATCCCTTTGACAAAACCTTTTCCCGAATGACTGCTGAGGAATTTGTTAAAGAAGTTTTGGTGGATACTTTTCAGTTGAAAAAAATCATTATAGGCTATGACCACCGTTTTGGGAGAAACAGAACGGCCGACATTAACGACCTGATTGCTTTTGGGGAAACTTACGGCTTTGAAGTGGCTCAAATTTCAGCAGAAGAACTCAACGATGTTTCTATCAGTTCCACCAAAATCAGAACGGCGCTCAATGAAGGCAACATTACACTGGCCAACAACTTCTTAGGCTATGCTTATTCTCTAACCGGTGAAGTGGTCAAAGGTCAACAATTGGGTAGAACCATAGGCTACCCGACAGCCAACCTTTTAATCAAAGAAGACTATAAACTTATTCCGCAAAACGGGGTTTATGTGGTACAAACTGACATTCAGGGTCAAACGGTTTTCGGCATGATGAACATCGGCAACCGACCAACCGTAGACGGCACAACCCAAACTATTGAAGTTCATTTGTTGGATTTCCATCAAGAGCTTTACGGTCAAATCCTCAGTGTTTCCCTTTTAAAACGCTTAAGAAACGAGCAAAAATTCCCATCGCTCGACGCTTTGAAATCTCAGTTACTCAAAGACAAAAGTGACACCATTTCTTTCTTGGAATCCATAAAATAACCCTAAAATTATTGTTGCTTTTCGGGACTCTTGTTGACCAATCAAAACCAAGAAGGTTCCATACAGTTAACCAAATTAATTCCGTCCTTTTGTTGGAAGCAAAATTGTAACTTAAAGACAAATTGCCTACTTTTGGTGCAATATAAATTAGCACCTATGAGTATTACCAAACACAATTGGACTAAAGAAGAAATTATCGCTATATACAATAAACCTTTGATGGACTTGCTTTACGAAGCTGCCTCTGTCCACAGAGAACATCACGACCCAAATGTGGTACAAGTTTCCACTTTACTTTCCATCAAAACCGGTGGTTGCCCTGAAGATTGTGGTTATTGTCCTCAAGCAGCGCGTTACCATACCAATATTGAAGGTAACGATTTGATGACGGTAAGCCAAGTTAAAGCACAAGCTTTAAGAGCCAAATCCAATGGTTCTTCCAGGGTTTGTATGGGCGCAGCTTGGCGTAACGTAAAAGACGGCGAAGAATTTGATCAGGTTTTGGAAATGGTTAGAACCATCAACAAACTCGATATGGAAGTATGTTGTACCTTGGGAATGCTAACCGAAAACCAAGCCAAGCGTTTGGCAGAAGCCGGCTTGTATGCCTACAACCACAACTTAGACACCTCTGAAGATTATTATAAAGAAGTGATTTCAACCCGCGGTTTTGAAGACCGTTTGCAAACCATAGAAAATGTTCGTAAAACCAATGTTACCGTTTGTAGCGGCGGCATCATCGGAATGGGAGAAAGTATAGAAGACAGAGCCGGAATGTTAGTAGCCCTGTCTACTTTAAACCCACAACCGGAGTCGGTGCCGATTAATGCTTTAGTAGCGGTTGAAGGTACCCCAATGGAAAACGAAAAACCGGTTGAAATTTGGGAAATGATTCGTATGGTAGCCACTACCCGTATAGTAATGCCGGAAACCCAAGTGCGTTTGTCTGCCGGAAGAACTGAAATGTCTCGCGAAGGTCAAGCGATGTGTTTCTTTGCCGGAGCAAATTCTATTTTTGCCGGAGACAAATTATTAACCACTCCGAATCCGGATGTAAATGAAGACATGAAAATGTTTGAAATGTTAGGATTACAACCTCAAAAACCCTTCATCAAAATCATGCAACCTAAAACAGTAGAAGCCGAAGATTCTCAATACAAACCTTTGGGAGAAAAACCAAAATGGTCGCGTCCGGGCCACGTAATCGAACGCAACTTAGAGGCTTCAACTAAAGGAAAATAAGTTAACATAATCCTAAAGATTTATATTTTATAAACCTTTTCATAACTTTGCTCTCGGTATTTTTAGCCGGGAGTTTTTTTTATCTTTTACTTGAACAGTCTATGTCTTTAACACTTACAGAAATTGAACGCGTAAAAACGATTTCAAAAGAGGATTTTTACAACTTGTATGTAAAAAAACAAAAACCGGTAGTGGTCGAACAGCTAACTGCTGATTGGCCGGCCTATGAAAAATGGAATTTGGAATACATTAAAAATGTAGCCGGAGAGAAGACCGTTCCGCTTTATGATGACCGCCCGGTTTCTCACAAAGATGGTTTCAATGAAGCCCACGCCCAAATGAAAATGAGTGATTACATCGACTTGTTGAATGCCAAACCGACCAATTATCGTATTTTCTTGTACAATTTAATGAAAGAAGTGCCTGTCTTAAAAAACGATTTCAAGTGGCCTGATATAGGTTTACGATTGGTCAAACAACTACCGATGCTCTTTTTTGGCGGAGAAAACTCTAAAGTGTTTATGCACTTCGATATAGACTATTCCAATATTTTACACTTTCATTTTCATGGTAAAAAGCGTTGTATTCTTTTTGCTCCCGATCAAACGCCTTATTTGTATAAAGTACCACATGCACTGATTTCAAGAGAAGATATCGATTTTGACAATCCTGATTTTAACCAATGGCCGGCACTGCAAAAAGCGCATGGCTTGGTCACCGATTTAAAGCATGGTGAAATGCTTTATATGCCTGAGGGTTATTGGCATTATATGAAATATGTCACTCCGGGATTTTCCATGAGTTTAAGAGCATTCCCTCGAAGTTTAGGCAATTTGTCTAAAGCCGCTTATAACGTATTCATCATGCGTCATTTTGACAATCTGATGCGCCGATGGAAAGGACAAAAATGGATTGATTACAAAAACGAACAAGCCATTATTAACACCAACAGAAACATAAAAAAAGCAGCCTAAAGCTGCTTTTTATTGTACTATAACCTTTCTGGATTCAGTGACACCATTTTCAAAAGTAACCTTAACAATTAACGTTTGTTGGCTACGAATAGGTGCTGTTTGATAAGTAGTTCGATGAATATCTTTAACAGATAATAAGCTTCTGCCTAACAGGTCGTATACCGTTACCGAAACTATATTTTCGCGAGCGCTGAACAAAGTCAGCTGTTGGTTTTGTGAAGACATCACCCAATCAACACCCTCGGAAAAATCGGAATTCCCTAATGTTTGGTTGGTGAAACGCAATATGAATCGGGTATTAAAAGTACCGGTTTGTGTTGTAAAGGTATAAGACGCCGTTTTTAAATTTTGTATGGTGTTGAGCAAGGTATCTTCTAAATAAACCCCTTGCATATTGGCAAATATACCGTCGAAATTTTCTAAACTGATGGTAAATTGTCCTGCCAAATTTGAGGTATACCCTAAAGGAATGCTGTCATTTTCGTCAAACGGTAAAGCCCTTCCTTGTATGGCTAAAGATTGGTTTTGACAAAGCGAATAGAAGTTGATGACATTCCCTGCATTCAAAGTAGTCCCGTCAAAATCTCTGTCGATTTCATTGGTAGCATTTTGAATATACCCAATCAAAGTTTGCTTGAATGCTCCTTGTGTATTGGTCAGATTAAGCCAAACACGACTGCGTTCCAAGCCACTCCCCGACTCAACCGCATTTTGGTTTCGGAAAAACTCTTCATTGTTTCCTGCTACCCTCATAGTGTTGTTGAACGTGGCATTTCCGTTGGCCAAGCCTTGTACAAAGAAACCTTGTCCGGAAGCTATTTTTCCGGAAGGGACCGTATTATTAACCCCAATGTTAGCTGCCGCTGTTCCTATTCCGCCTAATAAATTATAAACTGCATAATCATTGGCAGCATATACGTTGTTGGCAAAAGCCGTATTATGAGTCCACAAATAAATTGTCCCACCAATCAAACCTACGTTTGAAGAAAAGCTCAAAAACAAATCTGCATCTATAGCTGAAGCATACGGATTCCCAATCAAGTTCCAGGTACTGGTTCCTACCGCAATAGGTGTTTGGATAAATCCATTATTGTTGCTTCCGTAAAACTGACCATCATAAGTAGTTGGGGTAGCCGTGAATGATTCCGGTGAACGAATGATGTATCCTTTCCCCGGAGACATTACAGTAGACCCTATAGTATATTGCCAATTCCCGGTGGTTGGGTTAAAGGCATAAAAACGATCCGGTGAGGTTTGAGGTGACAAACCGGTTAGGGTTTGCCCGCCCACCGGTGAAGACCAATAAGTATAGTCATAGAGTTTCATCGGTGAGGTTGTTCTTCTTACGGTTAGGTTACCCGAATTTACCGCAAAGTCATTTCGTTGTACCAAACTACCTGAACTTTCAATTAAAATAGTACCACTACTTTCTAAATCACTCTCAATGATGGCGTAAGTAGCAGGATCAATGGTTAAAGTTTTTCCCGAGTTGATTTGGCATTTACACCCCAATAAATTTCCGTGCGTTCCGGTATTGTAATCGGCATCTAAAATCGCTTTTATTCCGGAAGTAGGCTGACCATTGCTCCATGATGTACCATCCCAAGTTGAGGTTAACTCCTTTCTGCCAAATAAGGTTACGTTATCTACCGTCCAAATCTCTTGAGCTGAATTGGTTACCAATGTAATTCTTACTGATAAGTTTGCCACTTTAGGAAGATTGGACAATACTATAGTGCTATAACCTTCAGTTGTTTGGTAATTGATAGTTGACGGTGCTAAAGTAGGGGCGAATATAGTAGCGGCATTAAAACCGGTATAATTTTTACTAGCTGTTCCGATACCGGCAGTATAATCCCAAACCGAATTGGTTAATCCTTGTACCTGAACTTCATTTGACCAAGTAGCGCCATTGTTAGTGCTTACGGCAACCACCACTCTATCGGTATTGTCCATTCCGTTAGAAACCACTGAAGAAAAAGCTGCCAATCTGATATTCAATTCCACATCACTAAAGGTTGTAGTGTTGATATTAGACATGGTCAGAACTCCTGTTCCTCCGGCAGTTTGTAACGCAGAAGCGCCTAAAAAACGATTGGTTAAACCACTATCACCGGATACAGCAAAACCAACTCCGGTAGTTAATGAGGCTGAAGCACCTGTTAAAGTATATCCCCAGGTAGGTGTTGCCGGTGTGGTTTCAAAATCTTGTATGGCAATGGTTTCTCTCGCTCCAAAATCACAACCGGTATAATTCAAACCATAACCGCTGATGGCAAAAGTATAGGGGTTTTCATTAAGGTCATTGTTTACAATGCTTACCATTGCATTTCTTATTCCAATAGCCGAAGGGTCAAATCTGATGGCAAATGTAGTCATATCTCCAACAGCTAATGGACTTGTAGGCAATGAGATAACGGTATAATCGGAAGCTGCTGCACCCGAAATGGTTATGGCTCCGATATTCAGAACTGCTGTCCCGCTGTTTTGTATGGTAAATACCCTGTCTATTGTCCCTGAAGTTACATTGATATAATCAAAAAACGTATCGTTCACAAAAGTCGGTATAGTACTGCCACTGGCAATAGGCTGTCCGTTACCGAATATATCGGCTTCAGGCGTAATTCCGGTACCTTGAATCAAAAAGTTATAAGGGTTTTCATTACTATCGTTATTAGCAATAGATACTATAGCCGTCCTGATTCCGGGAGCTGTTGGGTTAAAATTAATCGAGAAAGTCCTGAAAGAACCCGGAATAATCAACCCTGAAGTAGGTGTAGTAACCAAAGTAAAATCCCCGGGATTGGCACCGCTAATGGTTACATACGGACTCGGGTCGGTTAACTGCAAGGTAAAGGTTCCTGTATTTCTGATTCTGAAGTCCTTGGTTTGTGTGGTAACCCCAATGGTTTGTGGATCAAACAAAGTATTATTCCCTAAAGACGGTATCAAACTACCATCAATAATGGTTCCTGTTCCTCCGGTATGCCCTACCATGTCAATCTCGGGTACCGGATCAAAACCATATCCTTGTATGTGGAAAACATAAGGGTTTTCATTAGCATCGTCGCTAACTATATTTACTATAGCTCTCCTGAGTCCGGCTGCGCTCGGATCAAAAACTATTGTGAGTTGTTTGAAACTTATAATACCCCCTGAAACCGGATCTATGGCTCCGGCCGGATCTGTTCCTGCCGGTAAAATGGTAAAATCTCCCGGATGCAAACCTGTAATGGTAACCGTACCGGTGGTTAAAGTAGCGCCTCCTAAATTTTGAATTTCAAAAGTTCGTGAAACAGTAGTATTTAAAGTTGACGTTGGTGAAGCTGCACTCGAGAACTGAGTTCCGTCCACTATACTCGGTGTGGTATCGTTGTGAAGAATGGTTGTAGCAAAACAAGTCACATTAATCTCAGGAGCCGGTGTTCCATAAGTTCCTATTACTCTGATATCATCCAAACCAAACTCATCGCTGCTACCTGTACCACTTATTTCCTCACTACTCCATCTTAAGTAATACAATGCTCCCGGCGGAATATTCAACCCTGTGATAATAATTGAGCGTGAAGGCGACAATCCTATACTAACCCATTCTAAGGCATCAGCCGTCTCCGGAGAAGCATAGTCCAAGAGTGCTTCGTCTTGAAAAACGATGTTATCCGCAGAATGTGAAAAATTAAAAGTACTCGATTTGTTTCCGTCATTGCGAACAAACAAGTTATAATCTACCTGAAGTTGGGTGATACTACTGGAGCCGTTGTTTTTTATTCTGAGGGTAATAGAACCGGGAGAAAACTCCGTTCCTGAAGGTTGAACCATTAATGCGGGATTGGCTACAGAACCCGGCAACTCGGTAAATGCATAAATTCCGTGACTAACAACCGCACCGGTAACCGAACCCCTACCAAAAGCATCTACTGTTTGAGTGCCTCCAAATCCTAAAGTTCCAAAACTGAAACCTTTGATGTCCCAAGCATTGGAATTCAGTCTTCCTGCTACTGTAGGATTGGGAGAAAAACCTGCTCCGGTATAAGCCGTACTTGGATTAGTTCCGGCAGTTGTGGGCATGGTATTGGAAAAATTGAGTAAAACAGAAGGTGCAGCATTAGTGATGGAGACTTGTCCAAAAATGAATACCGGTAAAATCAACAACAAGAACAGAAAAACTCTTGCTTGGCCATTCTTTGAAATCCGTATTGTTGTACTCATTCGTTAGTTGTATCGCTTTAAATAGATTCACAAAATAAACATTTTCAACTTATTACAACAATTTTTATCTGTAAATTTATTGTTTTACTCGTTTAATAACAGTAATTTACTATAATATCACTTTCTTGGTAACTACGTCTCCGCTTTCCAAGGTAACTTTCACAATTAGAGCTTGGTTGCTTTGTGTAATATTACTTCTGGAGAAAGTAAGATTATTTACCGCTTTAGCCAACAACAATTCTCTACCTAAAACATCATAAATCACAACCTCCTTAATATTTTCTCGTTGTGAAGATACCGAAACTACACCATGGCTTCCTGAAACAACGACAGTATTGGCCACAGCTTCAAAATCGCCATTACTTAACGTACTGTTGGTGTATCTGATTACAAAACGGTTATTGATGATTCCTTTATTGGCATTGAAAGCATAAGGCGATTGTTTCAAATCGTGAATCACATTCAACTCTAAATCTTGCAAGTAAATGTTGATGTCGTCCACAAAAATTCCGTCTGTCTTTTTAATGGCTATCGTATGGCTTCCGTTAGATACAATGTTGATTCCCATCGGTACTTGATCGTTAATGTCAAACGGCAAAGGTCGTCCTTGAATAATGAACGGTTTCTGGTCTATTAATGAGTACAAACTCACTTTCCCTCTTGGGGCAAAGAAACAGTCGTACGCACTGTCATAGGCCAAAGTAGAATTGGTAGAATATCCCAACAAAGTTGTATCTACCTGCCCGTCGGCTGTGTTGATGATGTCTAACCAAATTCTGTTTTTCTCTTCTGTAGGCAATCCGGCCGTCGGACTCAACTGAGTATTGGCATTTCTGAAGAAAACAGAATTGTCATAAACGGCGTCATTAGTTCCTAAACGCAAACTGTTGTTAAAGGTTAGATTGTCTGCATAAGTATCAGGACCGGTTGAAAATAAAGTTCCTGCACTGTGTAGCATATTCACCATAAATCCTTGTCCGGAGGCAATTTTCCCACTAAAACTCGGCTCCGTCGAACCCAAACTGTTGTACATTAAATAATCGGGCAAATAGCTGTATCCGAAATTATTGTAGTATGGATTAGACGTATTGGATAATCCTAAACCGTGTCGCCAAATCCAAATGGCTGGTTCAATTTTAGCAGCATTGAGCGCCATAAACTTATCAGCATCTATAGCCGAAGGATACGGATTTCCAACCAAATTCCAATTATCGTCGTATTTGGTTGTTAAGGCATTGGTAGTATTTACCGGATCGGCATCATAATCGGCACCGTTATAGGTACCACGCTTAATTTGAATGGTAAATAAACCGTTATGAGGTTTTCCTTGACGGAAAGTGTGTGTGGCTGTGATTGGCGTGGCCGAACCATTAAAAGTTCGGGCTATATAGCCTTTCCCTTTTTGCATAATACCACTGGCCGCTTGCCAATTCCCCATGGTTCCGTTAGTATTCACCAAAGTAGGATTCCAATGGTAACGGTAACCGCTTGGCAAACCAGTTACATTGTAGTTTTCAATAGGTGAACTCCAATATACATAATCGACATGTTTGGCCGTGAAACCTCTTCTGACTTGGAATTTAGTTGTAGTGCTGGTGTAATCTCCGGCATTAGTATCGGTATCATTTACCTGAATTAACTGAGCATCATCGTCTATTAAAATATTACCATTGTTGGTTAAACGATTGTTTACGCGAATGTAATCGCCTACCGAAGCTGTTAAGGTTCTTCCGGTTGCCAAAGTCAAATCGCCCGAAGCCACTAAATCATTGGAAACTGAAGTAGTGAAATCGTTGTCCATGAGCACATTGTAAAACACTTCCGTTCCCAATGGTGTAACAGCATTGATGATTTGCGGCGTTGGCGCCCCAACAAAATGAACAGTCCCGTTTCCTTCATCGAAAGCGTTGTTGTTTTTGTTGTTTGTCCAATTGCCGTACAAATAAATTTGACCGTCGGCGGTGGCATTGTTCCCATCGTTCATGTCTAAAGCACCATCAACAACCGTATTGGCTATAGTTAAATTACCATGGATTTCTAATTTATTGTTACTGTTTCCTGAAACTTCTAATCCTTCGCCGCTGATGGTTAAGTTTTTGGCTTTGGCAATAAAGTTTTGGTAACTCGCAAAAGGTGCAGTGGCATCAACCACAGCTATACGATTGTGTGTGGTATCCGGAATTACTACATCAACAGTGGCTGTCGGCACAATTAAAGTATCCCAGTTTTCACAATTGAACCAGTTGGTGTCTTTGCGTCCGCTCCATCTTCCGTTTACATAAATATCAGTATCAATATACACTAAGGTACAGCTTCCTTTGTAATTGTATCCTCCGGCATCAAAAGCAGTAGTATCGGCATACGAATCCCAGTTGGCTTGGTTGTTAATAGAAGCAATCCAATCAAATTTACCGTTGGTCAATGTTGAAAAATCAGGATCTAACGGATCGTCATATTTTACAAATCCGTCTCCTACCGGAGCCACGGTACTGAAACATTCCATCAAAGGGTAAAGCGTTGACCATTTGGTATCGCCTGTTGGTCCTCCCGGTGCGGCATCCCAACCACTCTCGGTCCAACCATACAATACGTTTCCGGTATAAGTAGAAGCATGTCCGGTATCGTTGGTCCAAACACCGCCTTGCATAAACCACATATCATCATCTGAATTCAAATTGAATCCCGAACCGCCAATAGCCGATTTGGTCCAGTTGGCATCAATGGATCCGCAAGTATACACGTTATAATGGGTTCCTGAAGTTACGTTAGCCGTAGTGGTTTCTATGGTGATGATGGTTCCTTTTGGCAAAGTACTCCCTGTTCTGGTTAGTACAATTACCCCTTCGGTGCCACCCCATAATCCTGCATTTTGTCTTTCATAACCATTGTCGGTAATGTACAAAGTAGTCCCCGGCAACAAATCGCGGAAACACACAAAGCTCAACAAGTCACAACCCGATGGCGCACCGGTGTTAGTATTAATAGCCAACACAGCCAAATCTCCCGGATTTAAAACGGTTACAACAGAAATATCGAATAAGGTACTTCCGGCACCGGTTAATCCGGCAGCCGTAGCGCCCATGGTAAAATCGGTTCCAACCACCGTATGGATGATGCCGGCAAATGTAGCTTCTCCGGCAACCGCTGCTACCGTTATTGGTGCACCGGTCATGGTTCCGGTACTGGTTAAGCTAACATTTCCGGTAAAATTAATGTCTTTGTTCCCGCAATTATCCGTAGCGGTTACCACCACATTGGTCATGGCACTGTTCACTCCGGTAGTAATAGGTTGTGTAGTAAACAACAATTTGGTCGCTACTACATTAATCACGTTTGTAGTATTAGGAGTGAGTCGTGTGTAGGCTGTTGCCAATCTGCCCGAACCTGCTGCGCTGAACACTATATTGGTTGCATTGTTTACAATAGCCAAACCAAAATCTTCACTATCGAAAGCGTCCGGACCTAACGGACATTTCAAGGTTAATCGCAAAGAAAGGGTTTTTTCAGTACCGTCGGCCACCGAAACGTTCATTCCGGTAAACTGGATTTGCGTGGCGGTAACTGTTCCCGTACCAACCAAAGTAGCCCCGTCGAACAAGGCCGCCGATTGAATGCCGTCGGACCAAGTGCCAACCGCATTATTTATTGATTGGGTGATAATTAAATCGGTTAAAATAGTTGGTAAGTTGTCGGTATCCAACAAATCGGCTCCTCCGTCTCTTACTCTAAACTGCCAAGCCTGAACCCCATCGGTAACCGTGGTGATGGTTCCGTTTACTGTAGAAGAAATAATGGCCGGCTCTGAAGCTACCACATTAATAATATCTGATTCGGCTGTTCCGGTACCCACACCGCTAAAGTTCAACACATAACTCGCCTCGTCGGGATCATTGCTCAAGAAAGTAATACTTCCGGTAAAGGTACCTGTGGCAGTTGGTGCAAAACGAATGGTAAAAGTGGTTGGCGTAGCATTAACCACTGTTAGCGTATAACCCATAGTGGTTTGCAAACTGTAAGGCGGATTACCGGTGAAGGTATTGTTGTACAACAACAAGTTTTGGTTTCCTAAATTTTCTAAGGTGAATACTACATCAACAAAATTTCCGGCCGGTGTACTGGCAAAGGTGTAAGTGCTTCCGGTTAAATAATTGGTAGCACCTTGTCTGATGTTGATGTCGGCATCGCGCAAACCTCCGGTGCAGTGGTTGGTAGTTGGCAACACGGTTAAGCCCGAAAGCGAAAGCGTATTGGCGCTCAAAGGCGCAGTTCCGTTGGTTGACCAAGCTGTGCCGTCCCATTGTTGCGACAAGGAAGAAGTTTCGGTTCCGTTAATATCCGCAGGCAAATAAGTTCCGGTGAAAGTATAAGTTGGTGTATTGAAGGTTCCGGTTCTCGACATTACCCAATAGCGGGAAATGAAATGGGTAGAAGCCGTCATATTCGGGTGTTTGCTGTCGTTTACCGAAGCACCCATATAAGCCGTGGTAAAAGTACCGGCAGTAAAGTTCATGGTTGCCGGCGAGTATTCCATAGTGCCGGTTTTATCTCCAATCGGGAAAGTGAATGAAGTAGCGGCTGTATATCGCTTGCGTAACACACCACCAAAGGCATTGTCGGCAATGACATAATTGGAAGCCGAAGCCGAGTTTATCACTGCCGTAGTTTCCAAGGTCATGGTTTGTGCATCCAAATCAACTATACCCGAAGTAAGTGTTAAGCCGGTATTGATGGTTAAGGCCGACCCCATCACACAACCAATAGCTCCCGAAGTACGGTTTAGGGTAAAGGTGGCCAAATTCAAGTCGTTGATAAATCTTATCGTTCCGATGTTGCCTGTTCCTTGTAAAGTAAGGTTAGACGTGGTGCTTCCCTCAAAACTACCGCCGCCTGTGATGGTATTGGCCACGCCGGCTGTTCCTATGGTAAGCGATTCGTTATTCAAGTCGAAATTATCGGCGGCACTGCTGTAGCTGATGGCATTACCCCCAAGTGGTGCAGATATGGCAAAAGTTCCGGTACCGGTTAGCTGTACGGTAGTGCTTCCCGAAGCCGGGGCAAAAACTACATACGGCAGGGTAAGCGGATTTAATGAAGTTGATACCACTTGGGTCGCTGCGTTATTGGTAAAATAAACCGCCCTGTCGTTGCCGTTAAAGGTGCCGGTAACGGTTAAGTTTCCGCCCACTCTAAGGTCGTCTCCGGCCGCTTGTCCTAAAGACAATGTTCCGGTAACCGACACGTTTCCGCCTACAATTAACGACCCTCCGGCAGAAACACTACCATAGTTCATGTGTAAAGCTGCAGTAGCCGAACCAATAGTTAACGACCCTGCGATGGCTTTAACACCTACTGCTCCAGAGGCTGCTCCGTTGATATAATCCAAAACGGTATTGGCTGTGGAAATGGTTACATTGTTAGGATAACCCGGTGTTACTCCGATGGTTCCTACGCCTAAGGCGCGCCATTCAAATCCTCGACCATACACACCGCCGGTGCTGTATTGCAAAGTAGAAGCGGCTCCGTAAATAGGTGAATTGGTATTTACAAAACCATTGGCGTTGATTCTTAAAGTTCCGTTTACCGTAAGCGCGTTGGCTACGGCAATGTCCAAGCCGTTGCTCAAGATTAAGGTTCCGGCTACCGGTCCAACCAATTCATTCAAACGGGTTGGAGAGTTGGCCGAAATGGTAACGTTAAACGGCGGATTGGTTACCGGCCAAAAAGCTTGTCCGGCATTAAGATCGTAGTAAGTACTGTTGGCATGATTCATAACCAAAGTACTTGCTCCGCCATAAACAAAATCGTTTCCGGCGGCATACCCTCCGTTTTGGATGGTAAAAGTTCCGTTCACGGTAGTGCTTCCGTTGTTGGTATAAGTAAAGCCTCCGGTAGATAAGCCGGCGCCAACATTAATCACAGTAGTAGTTCCGGCATTACGGGTAATATTGGCCCCGCTGGTGGTATTGGTTACCAAGTGCGCCACAATTACATTATCAGAACTGGTTGGTACTACACCGCCAACCCAAGTAGCGCCTACATACCAAGGCCCGTTTTGGGTAGTAACTTTAACCGGTGCGGTAATGGTTTGAGCACCGCCTGCCGTAGCGCTACCCGATTTGGTACCCGAAGCAAAAGTCAGGTTGGTATTGGCAATAGCATTGAGGTTGATGGTATTGTTGATGGTAGCACCCGAAGCCACATTGGCCGTTACCCAAAAATAGCCCACGCCTACCGGAATGGATTGTGTTAAACCGGTAAAATTAAGCGTTTCACCACTGCCGGCTGCTGCCGAACTCAAAGTGCTCAAAGCCGTAGCCGACCCAAAAGTATTGGTAGCACTGTACCAAAGGGTAAAGCCCGAAGCTGCAATATCGGCTGCTTGGTAATTGCCCGACGTGGTAAACGAAGCCGCGTTTAAAGTAGCCGCTGCATTGGCTACGGTGACTTGAAACGAAGACAAAATATGATTGGTAGTGCCTTGGCCTACCGTGTTGGCTGTGATTTGGGTACCGTTGTCGGCTAAGGTGGCAGCAGGGCCTGAAGGCAAAGCAGTAACCACAACATTGTCTAAACCAACTCCTTGTGAGTTAGTTCCCGTGGTGTTGAAATTCCAACGCAAATAAAAATTACCGCTATTAGGAATGTTAACGCCTGTTAGGGTAAATGATTTATTGATTACAGTTCCGGTATTGAAATCATAAGCACTTGCTCCTGTAGTGAAAGCACCGCTATCACCGGCCGTTTGTGCTGTCCAAGTTGTACCGTCGGTTGAAGTAAAGAAAGTGATGGCACAAGCAGCTGTATTAATTCTGTAACGCTCGTAATCAAAAGCAATGGTAATATCATTAATTTGAGCGCCTGAAGTATTTTGATAATACGCCATAATAGAGTTTGGACTGGCATAACTTCCTGAGGTCATAAACCCGATGGCTCTATCAGTCGTTGTGGTTCCGTTACCCCAATTGTATCGTCCACCTGCTGTTGGAAGTCCAGAATTTGCAGCGGCTGTAGTTGCAGTAAAATTCCCGGCAGCAGCCCAAGTTGGGGCAGCAGCACCGGCAACACTCATTTTCCAGTTGGCTGGCAAGGTGGCTGTAGCCGTATTTCCAATCCCATCAAAATTTTGAGTAACAGGCGTAGTGTTCGGTATCGCAATCTGTGCCTTCGAACTTAATACCCCAAAAAATAAAACCGTTGCGGCAACGAGTAATTTTTTAAATGTCATATAAAAATGAATCTATGGTTTCATAGTCATCAAGGTTTTGTGCGCTAAAAACTTAGCTTGCAACGCACAAAAAAGGGCAAGTAAAAATGGGGTAGAAATTTGGGCATACAAAACTACATCTAAATTAGTAATTTACAAGCGGTTTGTCTTAAGAAATCATCATCAAAACGTAATTTTTGAGGATAATTAAATGAAAGTCCTACAAAGTTTGCATTTATTGTAGTTTTTTGAATAATTTGTTGTCGTATTTGTTTGAATAACAGTGTTTTAAGAAGTGTTTAAGCCGAGTTGACGATTTCGGATTTCGAGTTGGGTGTTACACAGAGATACACTGAGAAAAAAAGAGATTCACGGAGGGTTAAAGTTTTCAGTCTCAGTCTCAGCTAATAGGGAAAGTTTAGCGATTAATTGTTAGTAAATGGAACACAGATAAGAATCTGTTTAAATCCGTGGCATCCGTGTGCTAATCCAAAGCAACTGATTTCAATTTTCTAAATAATTGTTACTTTTACCCCTGTTACCACGATGCTATGACAGAAAAACCAACCCTTACCGAAGCTACACTCAAACTGGAATATTATTGTTCCTACCAAGAGCGTTGCCATCAGGAAGTGGTGGATAAATTGTACCAACTGGGTATGAAAAGCAACGAAATCGATACAATCGTTGTGCATTTACTACAACACAATTTCCTCAACGAAGAACGTTTCGCCCGAAGTTTCGCCCGTGGCAAACACAGAATCAAATCTTGGGGCAAAATCAGAATTGTTAACGAACTAAAACTTAGACAGATTTCGGCACCCAATATCAAAGCGGCACTGACCGAAATTGCTGAGGAAGAATACCAAGAAACCTTCCACCAATTGGCCGAACGTTATTGGAACAGCTTAACCGAGCGCAATGGACAAAAAAAGAATAAAAAATTCTGTGATTACTTATTGCGAAGAGGTTGGGAAAGTCAGCTGGTGTATGAGAAGATGAAGGAATTGGAAAAGTTGTAAGTTGTGGGTTGGGAGTTACACAGAGATACACTGAGGTAAAAGGAGATTCACGGAGGGTTACGGGTTGTGGGTTGGTATTCAACTTTGAACCCGAAACTCGAAACCCGAAACTATCGCGTAGCAACCAAAACACTCACCGCATTACCCCCGAAACCTACTGCATTAAGCAGTACTTTGCGGATGGTTTTTCTCGGATTGGATTCGGGTGCGTAAGGAATCCCGATAAAGGTTTGGTGTTGTAGCATCAGCAAGGCCAATTCGAGGTTCAACATGCCGGAAGCGCCGAAAGTATGCCCTATTTTCCATTTGTTGGTGGTGAGCATCGGCAGGGTATCGCCAAAGATTTTTTGTATCGCTTTGTATTCTGAAGTATCGCCTTTGAGTGTGCCCGGCGCGTGCATCACTATGGCATCGACCTCTTCTAAAGGGGTATTTTGTAGCGCCATTGCCATCGATTTTTGAAAGCACAAAGCTTCTTCAGAGATGGAAATGTTGTGTTGTAAATCGTCGGTAGCATAGCCGATACCGGTAATATACCCCAAAGCATTTGGGTTATGGCCTACTTCCAAACAGGCTACAGCGGCGGCTTCGCCCAAGACCATCGTATTTTTGGTTTTGGTAAAATCGAAGGCGCGACAAGGGTATTTGAGGGAAAGGTCTTCGACAGGCTCAGACTGACAATCTGCTTCTTTATTGGTTTGATTGCTACAATCAGGATTAGCATAAATCTTTAACGCTTGCATTTGCGCTAGGGTAAAAGGCGTTAACGGGGCTTCGCTGCCGCCTACCAAAAACTTAGTCGCCAAACCCGATTGCAGCCAGGCTACGGCATTCAACACCGCATGCAAAGCTGTAGAGCAAGTGATGGAATGTGAAATTTCGGGTCCGGAACTTTTTAAATCGTGGGCAATCCAAGAGGAAATATTCCCCAAGGTTGTGGTGGGCGAAGTAAGGGTTGCCGTTTTACCGGTTTCGAGGAATTCTTTGTGGTATTTCTCGAACAGTTGGGTTGCCCCGCGCGACGAACCTATGTTGATTCCAAACGCATCGCCTGATTTCCAACCGGCTTGGGCCACTGCTTGACGTGACGCTAACATAGCCATGAGTACCGTTTCATCGAGGGCTTTGTACTTGCTGTCTTCTGTGCGCAAGGCTTCAATTTGCAAACGCAGTTCTTGCGGAATGGCAGCCACCAAACGGGTTTGACCGTTGTACACTTGGGTTGTAATTAGTGTTTCGGGAGAAAGGTATTGTTTCCAAATCCAATCGGCTTCACTCCCTAAAGGAGAAATAGAAGCTAACGAGGTTATGGCGATTTTGTTTGTTAACATGATAAAGTAATGTACGGCAAAGGTAGTTATTCTTGGGGAAAGTTGGAAGTTACACCGAGATATACAGAGGAGAAAAGAGATTCACGGAGGGTTATGGGTTGCGGGTTTCGAGTTGCGGGTTGGGAGTTACACAGAGATACACTAAGGGAAAAGGAGAGGCACAGAGGGTTGAAGATTGAAGATTGAAGGTTGCGAGTTGCAGGTTAGCGCACAACTTTCAACCCGCAACCCGAAACTTTTTTAAACCATATCCACGGCTTGTTCCACTATACCATAAACCTTTTCGAGTTGTTCGGTTGTAATAATATACGGCGGCAAAATGTAAACGATGTTGCCTACCGGTCGTAAGATTACACCGTGTTCGATGAAAAAATTGTAGAGTTTCATGCGCATAGCGCCGTAGTAACTTTCGTTGGTTTCAGTTTTGATTTCGAGGGCGAAAATAATGCCTTGTACTCGGGTGGTTTTCACCTTTGGATGTTGTTTTATTTTTTGGGCAAAGGACAAATGTTGGGCATTGATGCGCGCGATATTGTTTTGCATTTCTGGCGTTTCCAGCAAAGTGATGGCGGCTAAAGCGGCGGCACAACCCGTTGGATTGGCGGTAAAAGTATGGCCGTGAAACAAGGCTTTATTGACATCATTATCGTAAAAACCATCGAAAATTTCTTGGGTAAAAGTGGTTACCGCCATGGGAATTGTTCCGCCTGTTAGGGCTTTGGACAAGCACAGCATATCGGGTTTGTTTTGAAGGTAATCCGAAGCAAAAGTTTTGCCTGTTTTTCCGAAACCGGTCATGACTTCATCGGCTATGGTAAACACTTGGTTTTGTTGACAAACGGCAATCATTTGGTCTAAAACACCGGCTTCGTACATGACCATGCCGGCGGCGCCTTGCACCAAGGGCTCGAAGATAAAGGCAGCGAATTCGTTGGTTTGCACCAAATTGGTTAATGCTGCTAAAGCTTCGGTTTCTTTACCGGCAACCGGTACCGGAATGCGCACCACTTCGAGCAGAGAACCTTTGAAGGCTTCGGTAAAAAAAGTAATCCCGCTGGAAGCCATAGCGCCAAACGTATCGCCGTGAAAAGCGTCTTCAAAAGCGATGACTTTGGTACGTTTTAGGCCTTGATTGTAATTGTATTGTAAGGCCGCTTTGATAGCCACTTCCACCGCAGTGGAACCATTATCGGAGTAGAAAATTCGCTTTTGATTGGCGGGTAAAATCGACAGTAGTTTTTCGGATAATTCGACCGCTTTGTTGTGGGTAAAACCGCCGAACAAAACATGTTCTAAAGTGGTTAATTGGTTGTAGATTGCTTCGGCCATCACTTTATTGGCGTGGCCAAAAGGATTCACCCACCAAGAGGCGATAGCGTCGATGTATTCTTTACCGTTGTCATCCCAAAGCAATGCGCCCTCGCCTTTAACTATAGCCGGTAACGGACCTGTGGTTTTGTGTTGGGTATAAGGATGCCAGTTGTATAATTGGTCTTTTTCAGATAGTGTCATTGGGCGTGAAGATTGGTGATTAACGATTTTTGATTTTCAGATTTACAAGCTCGTCAAGTTGTCCCGAAACTTATCGGCGTAATAGGCAATCACATTGGCATCGAAGTACGGTTCATTGTCAATTCGGCCAATCAATTTAACTCCGGTTTTGTTGAGGATAATGGTTTCAGTAGCTTTGTTTTCATCGCCTGAAAAAATGATGCCGGCTACAGCAATGTCACGATTTTTAAGGGCTTCGACGGTCAATAAGGTATGATTAATACTGCCCAAATAATGACGGGACACGACAATGACTTTATAATCGGGACGGATTAAATCGATGATACAATCGGTATTGTTTAGCGGGACTAAAATACCACCGGCGCCTTCAATAACCAAGTGATTGTTCGTCTCAGGTTCTTTGATTTGATTTAAATCGATGGTAATTCCGTCTAGCTCGGCCGCTAAGTGTGGACTGGCCGGCGTGTTGAGCGCATAGGCGTTGGGGTGAAATTGAGACTTTTCGTTAGACACTCGGTCTTTGACTTTGTGGGTATCGGAAAGTTCCAAATCGCCCGCTTGAACGGGTTTCCAATAGTCGGCTTCGAGGGCTTGGGTTACAATAGCGGAAGCGACTGTTTTACCTACATCGGTACCGATTCCTGTGATGAATAGTTTCATATAATTAGCCACGGATAAAACGGATTGAACGGATTATCACTGATTTTTTAAATTATTTTTTTTATCATTAGTATAAATTAGCCTTTTAAACTCGGGTTCTTCACCGAAATTTAACAGTAAGCCAACTTCAATTGGAGTAGCTTTAAGATAATTGATTGTTTGAGCTACATGGACATTCATAATTAATTGAGTTGCTTTTAATTCAACTATTACTTTATCTTCCACAACCAAATCTGCATAATATTCCCCTACAAGTTGTTCTTTAAAATAAACTTTAATTGGTTTTTCAATTTCAACTTTATAGACTTTCTCCTTTAATTCAAAATACATTGCATTCTTATAAACTTTCTCTAGAAATCCATAACCCAAATGATTATAGACACAAAATACACTTTTAAGATACCATCAGTAATTGGTTTGTGCAATAAATTTGTCATTTGCAAACTGTATAAATCAGTAAAATCCGTTTCATCCGTGGCTAAAACACAAAGGTAGCTAACAATTCCAAAACATTCGAAATCTCGGCTTGGGAATTGTAGCTGTGCAAGCAGAAGCGGAGGCGTTCTTGACCTTCGGGTACGGTTGGAGATAAAATTGGTTTGACATCGAAGCCGTGTTGTTGCAGTTGGGTTGCAATGGTTTTTACTTTATCGTTACCGGGAATGATGGCACATTGTATGGCTGATTTGGAATAAACAAACATTGGTTTTAATCCTAATCGCAATTTCTCTTGGTTGAAGAAAATGATATTGTTTTTCAGCAATGCTAAAGTTTCCTTTTCTTTTGCTAAATGTTGATAAGCCACTAAAATGGTAGCTACACTGTGCGGCGATAAGCCTGTGGTGTAAATCAAACTGCGGGCAAAGTTGACCAAGAAGCTTTTTAGTTCGGCACTGCCCAAAATGGCGGCTCCGTGGCAACCGAGTCCTTTACCGAAAGTCATAATGCACGCGAAGACTTGGTCTTGCAAGCCTAAACTTTGCACCAAGCCTTTTCCTTGTTCCCCGAATACCCCAAGTGCATGGGCTTCATCAACCACTAAGTAGGCGTTGTATTTTTGGCATAGGGAAATCAGTGCTTCCAAATTGGGAGAATCGCCATCCATAGAGAAAACAGACTCGGTGACGATGTAAATGGTTGCGATTTGCGGGTTGCGGGTTGCGGGTTCAAACTTGAGTAGCAATTTTTGTAAATCCTCTGTGTCGTTGTGTCGGAATTTATAGGCTTTGGCGTGACTCATTTGGATGCCGTCACGGATAGAAGCGTGGCAAAGTTCGTCATACAAAATAATATCGTTACGTTGCGGAACGCAGCTGAAAAAACCCACATTGGCGTCGTAGCCTGAGTTGAAAATTAAAGCCGTTTCCGCTTGATGGAATTGGGCGATAAAGTTCTCGGCAACTTGGTACAAATCATGGTTGCCGGAGATTAAACGGGAACCTGTAGCACCATTGGTTTTGATATTATTGTCTAAAAGATACTGATGCGTTTGGTGGAATAGGTTCTCATTGTGCGCAAAGCCGATGTAATCGTTAGAAGCAAAATCGACTAATGAATTATCCGATGGCAACCGTCGCAAAGCGTTGTTGACTTGGCGTTGTTCGAGTTTGGTTTGAAGGGGATTCGGCAGTTTCATAGTTTGTCTTTATCTACCCATTTATTGTTTCCACAGTCCGTTGCATCTAATAAATCGATTTTGAGCTTTTGGGCAACCATGGCGCCAAATTTAAGGGCATGTTCTTTTTCGTTTAACTTGTACATTTTGTAATGTTTGTTCCCTAAATACCAAAGATTCACTTCATATTCAAAATCATCAACCTTAAAGACAGAAACATATTGAAGTTCAGGAAGTGCTGTGTTTACTTTACTTGTAAATGGACCGACCATATATACTGACACCAATTTCTCTTTATCAAGATCAATAAGAATGCTTTTTGTTATTGAAAAGGAAACCCCGCCGGCCAAACAAAATGATGCAGTTTTAATTACACCTGCAATTTCTTTTGGATTGACTTTATCAAAATCAACCTTATAAAATGCCATACCGAGGATGTACAACATATATATCATGTAGGTAAAAAACAATGAGGCAACGATAATTCTCCACCATGGTAATTTCCCTTGTGATACAACCAGTTCGTATTCGTTATAGTCTTCCATAAACCAAATATAGTAAATAGCCCGAATGATTTGAAATTAAAAGGAATACAGCAAGTGGCTGTAAGGAATATTTTGACATCAAATTTAGCCATAAAAAAACCCAACCTTTTACAAGATTGGGTTTTTAAAGTATTTCAAATCGGATTAGTCGGCTAATACGATTACTTTGTTGTCTTTCATTTCGATAGTTCCCGAATTGATTTCCAAAGTGTAGTTTTGGTCGTTTATTTTGGTAAACTTTTCGGCTACATCTTTGTCGAACTTAAAGCTTGGGGCAGCCATTTTTACGGTGCCTTGCTTTAAGATAGAAACTATAGGTGCGTGGTTGTTCAAGAGTTGGAAAGAACCGTCAACGCCCGGTAAGGAAACTGAGGTTACTTCGCCTTTGAACAAGGTAGCTTCCGGAGATACTATTTCTAAAATCATTTTTTTTAATTTAGGATTTAGGATTTAGGATTTAGGAATTAGTTAAATCCTAATTCCAGGATTCCTTATTCCTAATTTACATTAAGCTTCTGCTAACATTTTTTGTCCTGCCTCGATTACGTCTTCGATGGTACCTTTCAAGTTGAAAGCAGCTTCCGGCAAGTGATCCAACTCTCCATCAATAATCATGTTGAATCCTTTGATGGTGTCTTTGATGTCAACCAATACACCAGGGATACCTGTAAATTGCTCAGCAACGTGGAACGGTTGAGACAAGAAACGTTGTACACGACGTGCACGAGATACGGCTAATTTATCTTCTTCAGACAATTCTTCCATACCTAAGATGGCGATGATGTCTTGTAATTGTTTGTATTTTTGAAGAATCTCTTTTACTCTTTGAGCACAGTTGTAGTGATCATCTCCTAAGATAAGCGGTGTTAAGATACGAGAAGTAGAATCAAGCGGATCTACTGCCGGGTAAATACCTAACTCAGCAATTTTACGAGACAATACTGTAGTAGCATCTAAGTGGGCAAAGGTAGTTGCCGGTGCCGGGTCGGTTAAGTCATCCGCAGGTACATAAACCGCTTGTACTGAAGTAATCGAACCTTTTTTAGTAGAAGTAATACGCTCTTGCATCGCACCCATCTCAGTAGCCAATGTTGGTTGGTAACCTACCGCTGAAGGCATACGGCCTAACAACGCGGATACCTCAGAACCTGCTTGGGTAAAACGGAAGATGTTGTCTACGAAGAACAATACGTCTTTTCCTTGGTCTGAACCGGCTCCGTCACGGAAGTATTCCGCGATAGATAATCCTGAAAGGGCTACACGAGCACGAGCTCCGGGTGGCTCATTCATTTGTCCGAATACGAAAGTAGCTTTAGACTCTCTCATGCCCGGTTTGTCTACTTTAGATAAATCCCATCCACCGTTTTCCATAGAGTGCATGAAATCTTCTCCATATTTGATAATGCCTGACTCCAACATTTCACGAAGCAAGTCATTTCCTTCACGGGTTCTTTCTCCTACTCCTGCGAATACAGAAAGACCACCGTGACCTTTGGCGATATTGTTGATCAATTCCTGAATCAATACGGTTTTACCTACTCCTGCTCCACCGAACAAACCAATTTTACCTCCTTTAGCATAAGGCTCGATCAAATCGATTACTTTGATTCCGGTAAACAATACTTCTGTTGAAGTAGATAAGTCTTCGAATTTAGGAGCTTGTTTGTGAATTGGCATTCCGTTAGCTCCGTCTTTTGGTAAATCTCCTAAACCATCGATAGCATCTCCTACTACATTAAATAATCTTCCGTAGATGTCTTGACCGATTGGCATTTGAATTGGAGCACCGGTAGCGTGTACATCTGTACCTCTGCTCAAACCGTCTGTGGAGTCCATAGAGATGGTACGCACAGTGTTTTCACCGATGTGAGATTGAACTTCAAGAACTAATTTTGAACCATTTTTATTAATGATTTCTAATGAGTCGTAAATTTTTGGCAACTCAACATCTTTAGTATCAAATACTACGTCAACTACGGGACCGATGATTTGCGAAACTTTTCCTATTGCTTTAGACATTGTTTATGTATTTATTAAATAGCTATTTAGGTTTGAAAAAAATACCTCTTTTTTCAGTGCGCAAAGGTAAATTTTCTATTTTAAAAAATCAATCTTTGTCGAGAGTTTTTTTCTTAATTTTTGATAATTCTGTTTCCCAAAACAATCATTACTGTTTAAAAAGCAAAAACCACCTGACTTAGCAAGTGGTTTTTGTTTATTTATAAAAATTGGTTAGGTTAGAAATTTGCCGGATCTAAAGGATATAATATTCGGTACAAACCAACATTTACTCCTTTAAAATTAGAGCCGTAAGTAGTATTGATGGCTTCTAAGAATTTGTTGGCTATTAACGCATACCCTCTTGGGCTTGGATGCACTCCATCGAGAGAGAATCCTCCTCCGGTTACATAAGCGGAAGTGATGGTGTAGTTGTTAGCCGCAATACCGCCATTAGCGATTTGTGTTTGTAAAACATTGGCATTCACAAAAGCCAAACCTTTTGCTTGCGCAATAGCTTCTATACTGGCGTTGTAAGCGTCTGTAGCTGCTTTTACTTCTTGAATTTCTTCTTTAGACAATACCCAATTGTCTGCCAAAGGAACCGATACTCCATTTACTTGAGCAGGGTTTCCGCCAACTGTTGTACCAATGAAAGTTCTTGCCGGTAAAACAATAAGATCTTCGTTAGTAGCCATACGGTATGAAGGAATTCCAAAACCGGAAAGGTTGGTCAAATAGCTATCAACTATAACTACCGGATTAGTGCTTGAAGCTGAGAAATTAATGGTTCTTCTCGCTACCTCAGCTGCTGTCAACAATCCGTTAGATTGAGCAAACAACAAACCGTTATTGTAAGCGGCATAACCGGCATTTAATTGAGCGGCTGTGGTTGCGTTTAAGGCAACCGGATTGTAAGGCACTGTTGTAAAGTATGGGATAGTAGTTACATAAGGTAAATTAGCCACTACACCTTTGGCACCATTAGCCGTTAATTGATCAACTAAAGTAGTATAAACGCTGGCAAAGACATTAGGGTCAGTGATGTCGTTAGCGCCGTAAGTTGCCGGGTTTAGGTTCCCTGTTTGGTTAACCCCTACACCTCCTGAAGTGGCGTAAGCTAAAACATCGTTGTTTCCAATCCAAAGAGAGAAGAAAGTTGGGCTTTGCGCTAATGCATCAGCTAAAACAGTTGTAGTTGGGCTTGAAGCAAACCGCACAAAATAAGGATTAGCTTGTCCGCTTAAAACTCCTGCTACATTACCGTAACCCGGTGCCAAAAGATGAAAACTTTTAGCGCCCGGAACGCCCATATTATTGAATGGCCCTGAAAGAACATTGGTAATATCCGTTGTTGGTGGTCCCGGAACAGAAGCCGGTGCACTACCGTTAAAGTACAATCTTGTTCCTGCAATTTGAGTTCCTCCCAATAACAAACCTCCGGTATTGTCGGCCATTAGAGGAAGTTTAAATTCTCCCCCGCCAACCAAAGCAAATTGGCTTGCTAAAATATTAGGATATGACCCTTGTTGTCCGGCAATGAACAACGCACTGTCAGAATAACCGGCAGTTAAGGAGTTTCCTAAGGCCACATATTTCGAAAAATCGGCTGTACCTGCAGTTAATGGTGTTCCATCTGTTGAGTTAGGATCTACAAAAGGCTCATCATCACTATTACATGCTACAAAGGTTAAAGAAACCAATAGTAACCATTTGAAATTTTTTATCATAGTATTATATTTTAAATCTGATTGATAATTACGGATTAACAGTTAATGACAAGAAATATTGTTGTCCGATTAATCCTGGTCCAAGAAGCTGTCTGTATTCTTTCCCTCCGATATTGGTAGCGCCCAATTTGAAAGTAGATTTGATACTTGGCACCATGTAGCTGATTTGAGCATCGATAACCGTAGCAGCATCAATCATCCCATCGGCGAAAGTAGATTCCCATTTGTATTCATCGCTCCATCTTCCACTGATGTTGAAGCCGAAGTTTTTGAATAAATTGTCGTTGCTGATTGTAGCTTTCACTCGGTGTTTAGGCGTGTTAAAACCAGCCTCAAAACTTGGGTCTTTGGCTTGATCAAAATCGAATTCAGCATAGTTGTAGTTGGCTGACACTTCGAAGTTTTTAGGTAATTTTTTAGCTACTCCAACACCAAAACCTAAAGACTTGATTTCAATATCGGTATTAGTGTACAATTGGAAAGCTCTGGTGTCTCCTTGCGTCAAAGCGAAAGCAGACTGGAACGCTTCTCCCGTTGGGGTAAAGTCGCCACCACCATTAGTAGCCGTACCATATAATGGAGCCACAACAGTTAAGTTTCCAATGAAGTCATTATAAATATTGTAGTAACCGTTGATGTCAAAATTGAATCCTTTGAATTCACCTCTATACCCTAATTCAAAAGCTTTTACAACTTCCGGCTTAACCAAATCAACATCGGTTCTTTCAAGTAATGGTGATGCGGCTACAATAGCTGCAGCCAATTGTGCTTGGTTTGAAGGGTTAGCGGCAGATACCGCTGCACCGAATGCTGTTGCAGATTGTGCTGTATAAGAATTAAAATAGGCATTGTTACCATCAATTGTAGCGGTTGTCCCACCGGCGAACCCTTGACCGTTAGTAGATACCGGTAAAGTTTCTTCATAACGGGTTAAGTTATCAGGAGCAGAACCTAACAAAATAGCATTTCCAACATTGAATCCAATGTATTGGTCTTGTGTAGTTGGGTTACGGAAACCGGTTTGGAATGACGCTCTGAAAATGTGGTTTTTAGCTTCTCCGGCACTGTAAACAAATGATACTCTCGGAGAATAATTACCGTCAAAGTTTTCAGCCTTATCATAACGTACAGAACCTGTAAACTTCAATCTGTCGTCCATGAATTTTTTCTGAAGTTGGGTATAAGCACCATACTCATCGTACTTGATCCCACCAAATTGAGGTGTATCGGTATAGATTCTTCCGAAAGAATTCAAGTCGTATCTGCGGTAAGAACCTCCTACTTGAATTTCGGCAAATTTGATAAGGTCTCTAAAGTTATAGTTAGCATCTGAGTGGTAAATTTTTGAATTATCCACCAATTTAGAACCTGTTAATACATTAGGGTCTGACGTAACTTGGTTGAATGCGTTTTGGAACTCCGGTGTTCCAGGTAAAAATCTACCGTTATCAGCTGCCGCTCTTGCTGCAAGGTGTGCTTGAGTTGGAGTAGCCCCTGCTAAAGTAGATTGTACAAAAGCTCCTGCATATTGACCAAACCAAGTAGCATCCGGTTTCCAAGCTCTGTTGATGTTTAATCCGGTGAACAACATATCGTATGATTTTCCTCCATCTTCAGTAGTGTAATATCCTCTGATGAAGAAATTTTTCCCCGTTAACTCCAACTTGTGTTGTTGCATTTGAAATCCGTTCAAATAGTAACGGTTTGCTCCTTGGTAAACAGAGTTACCGAAACCGAATTTACTTTGCCAAATGATTTCTAAATTCTCGTTACCAAAAGGTCTGGCGTGTAACGAGAAGTCGATTTTGGCATTTCTAACTTTATTATCTGTTAAATCAACCTCGTTGTATCCTGTTCTTGAAACATTTTCGTTTGGCAACAAGTTTAAAGCTGAAGAAGGCAACAATCCTAAGTTAACCAAAGATTGTCCAACGCTTCTGATGTTAGTAGATGCCTCATCACCATAAACGTTCATACCGTTATAGTTGTGGTGACTTCTGTCTCTTCCTTCAACAGTTTTATCTGTATAATCGGTGGCCCACCAATCTGTACCATTCATATAAGTAAAGTTGGCTTTAGCTGCAAAATAGTCGTTAAATTTGTGAGCTGCTCTTACACCATAATCATAGTATTCGTTGGCGCCTGCTGCTTTTTGGTTGGTTTGACCATATTTTACATAGGTAGAAATGCCTTGGTATTTGAAAGGACTTTTACTGTTCATGAACAATATACCATTGAAAGCATTGGCTCCATATAGTGCTGAGGATGCACCCGGTAAAAGCTCAACACTGGCCACATCAATATCAGATACTCCGATAAGGTTTCCTAAAACAAAGTTTAATAAGGGAGAAGAGTTGTCCATACCGTCAACTAACTGCATAAAACGGGTATTGGCTACGGTAGCAAAACCACGAGTGTTGATGGATTTGAAAGACATACTACTGGTGTTCATGTGAACTTCTTTTAAGTTCTCTAAACCATCATAAAAAGACGGAGAGGCTGTTTTCTTAACGTCTTTGATGGTCATTCTTTCAATAGTAACGGGAGATTCTCTCACTTTTTCGGGAGCTCTCGAGGCCGATACTACAATCTCGTCTAATTGTGTCTCTTTTTCAGATAAAGAAACTGTAATTTTTTGGTTGTTGGCAGTTACGGTAGCAGTAGTCGAACCATAACCTACACTTGAAACCTCGATGTCAAAAGGTGGTTTTTTAAAAGTTGACAAACTAAAATTACCATCTCCGTCGGTTACTGTTCCTGCGCTGTCACCAACCACTTTTACGTTGGCTCCGGGTACTGGCTGGTTTTTACTGTCTTTTACCGAACCGGATATTGAAGTTTGCGCGTAAGTGATACCGCAAAAAAACAATGAAACGATAAATAAATAAATCTTCATTTGGTTTTAAATTTTGTTGGTTTAAGTAGCCAATGTACAAATATTTTTTTTTAATTGTCAAAAAACAAGCTTTGTTTTTAAGAATAATGAATTATAGTGCTTGATTATCAACAATATGATAAAGTCTGATTTCTTTACGCTTTTTTTAATGTTTTAGCTTAATCGCTAAAAAAAATACTATGCGCTCATACAAAATACTGTTTCTGTTAAATTTATAATAAAATTTTGACCAAAAAAAAGCGAGACTAAATCTCGCTTAAATATATAAATTGTAATACAAAACCTACTATTCTACTGTCACAGATTTGGCTAAGTTTCTTGGTTGATCTACGTTACATCCGCGTAAAACGGCTATATGGTATGACAATAACTGTAGCGGAATGGTGGTAATCAATGGCGATAACGCATCTGAAGTTTCCGGGATTTCTATAATGTGGTCTGCCAGCTGTTTCACTTGAACATCTCCTTTGGTCACAATGGCAATAATTTTTCCGCTGCGGGATTTGATCTCCTGAATGTTACTGACCACTTTGTCATAATGTCCTTGTTTGGGTGCAATTACCACTACAGGCATTTGTTCGTCGATTAAGGCGATTGGACCGTGTTTCATTTCGGCGGCCGGATAACCTTCTGCATGGATATATGAAATCTCTTTCAACTTTAAAGCACCTTCTAAGGCAACCGGGAAATTATAGCCTCTTCCCAAGTACAAGCAGTTGCTGGCTCCTTTGAATTTTTCTGCAATTTCTTTAGCAAATTCATTCGATTCCAAAGCTTCCGATACTTTCTCGGGAATGACTTCCAATTCTTGTAAATACCTGTGGAAATCAGAATTAGACAGCGTTCCTTTGGCTTTAGCTAAACGCAAAGCCAACATGGTTAGCACGGTAATTTGGGTTGTAAAGGCTTTGGTTGAAGCCACCCCTATTTCCGGTCCGGCATGCGTGTAAGCTCCGGCATGAGTTTCTCTGGAGATGGAAGAGCCTACCACATTACAAACTCCGAAAACAAAAGCACCTTTTTCTTTAGCCAACTTGATTGCAGCTAAAGTATCGGCTGTTTCTCCGGATTGAGAAATGGCAATAACAACGTCTTCTTTATTAATGATTGGATTGCGGTAACGAAATTCCGAAGCATATTCTACCTCTACCGGTATTCGTGCAAATTCTTCGATGATGTATTCGGCTACCAAACCGGCATGCCATGAGGTTCCGCAAGCAATAATTAAGATTCTTTGAGCGTTCAGGAATCGTTCGATATTGTCCTCAACTCCGGCCATTTGAATGATGCCTTGATTGGCTAACAATCGGCCTCGGTATGTATCTTTGATAACGTTAGGTTGCTCGTATATTTCTTTCAACATGAAATGATCATAGCCTCCTTTTTCAATTTGCTCCAAATTCATTTGCAACTCTTGAACATAAGGATCAACCAACGAATCATCTTTAATTTTTCTTATTTTAAGCGGTTTATGCAATCTTACGATAGCCATTTCCTCATCTTCTAAATAGATGGCATTAGAAGTATATTCGATAAACGGTGACGCATCGGAAGCAATAAAAAATTCGTTTTCTCCTAAACCAATGGCTAACGGACTTCCTAAACGAGCTACCACAATTTCATCCGGTTTCTCTTTGTCAAAAACGCAAATCGCATAAGCGCCCACCACTTGGTTTAAAGCAACTTGCACTGCTTTGCCTATTTTAAGATTGTCTTTCTTTTTTACATCTTCAATTAGGTTGATTAATACTTCTGTGTCGGTGTCTGAAGTAAAAGTATACCCTCTTTTAATCAATTCTTTTTTTAACGGCTCATAATTTTCGATGATACCATTGTGAATAATGACCAAGTTACCGGAATTAGATACGTGTGGGTGAGAGTTTACATCATTCGGCACACCATGAGTAGCCCAACGGGTATGCCCCATTCCGATAGTGGCTTTTGAAGCGGCCAAGGTTTTGGATTTTTCTTCCAAATCTGACACTTTACCCTTGGTTTTAGCAATTGCCACATCATTGCCGTTGTATAGCATGATGCCTGCGCTATCGTACCCTCTGTATTCTAATCTTTTTAAACCTTTTATTACTATAGGATACGCTTCGCGGTACCCGATGTAGCCAACAATTCCACACATAACTTTATAGATTAATCTGGTTTGGTATAATAAATTTCAATTTTTAGCCTTTTGTCTTCCGGCACAGAAGGATGAGAACCGTAAAGTATGGTTCCCAAAGGATTTAACACTGACATGCTTGGTGCGCTTACGGTATTAGCATTTGGGGTTTTCAATTTAGAAAACGCAATGTTATTAATACTTTCAGTAACAGCCAATCCTAATCTAACGTTGGTTGAATCATTGTTAATCAAATTTCTCAAATGATTGGTAATTCTAACTTTATACTTGATACCTCTACCATTATCGACGTCTTCTTTTTCAATGATACCGCCATGGACAAATTTATTAAATTTAGGATATGCTGAGTTAGAAGAAAAGTCGAAAGTGTAATCAATTAATGGTCTTTTATTATTCAAATCGAATAAAAAGATACGGTTAGGCTCATAAATACCGGTATTGGACATTGCTGTTCTATCGATATAAAAAGTCAGATTGGCTTCATTAATCATCCAACCGTTAGCTTTAATGGCCTCAATTTCATCGGCTATTCCGTTGTTATCCGTATCCGGCCCGAAAACATCAATAACAGCCATCGAGCCTTCGCCTCCTTTTAAATACAACTTAGCGGCTTCTTGAGTGTTGTTGGCAGTGGTATTCAAATAATCTGTATTTTCATTACTGTTGTTGAGCAAACTCACGGTATTTCCTGTCAAATTGAGGGCAAGTGTTTTGTTTTCTCTCTTGTAAACCGTTTGACCATCAACAGTAGTTTTTTTATCTTCATTATAATAAATGGTAATTTTACCACCTTTAAAGTTAAGCATCGCCATACTTCCGGCATTGCCTATGCTTTCCGTTTTAAAGTACAAGCCTCTGAAATAGTTTTTAAAAACCTGATTGTTGGCCAACTGTCCGGTAGGGGCATTCAAAATTAAATTGGTGAAAACCGTCTTGTTTAAATGCAATCTCATTGATGGTGCAAAACGGGTTTCAACTTCCTCTCCATCATCATTTAAAGTAACGGTTCTGTGCTCTCTTTTATCGAAAAAGAATTGGGCATTTTGTTGGCCGTTCAAGTTCTGAGGGTCTGTTGTCGGCAAATCATTCAACAAGACAGGAACTTTGAAATTGTCTATTTCAGTATTCATATCGGTGTAAAACAATTGTTGCTCTCCCAAAGACTGATTTGGATCTAAATCTCTTAAATAGTAGTTAGACTGGTAAACGCTCAATCTGAATTTGGATTCCGGATTTCCGTAAATAGAATCCAACTCATACGTTTTTACCCCATCTTCATCTTCCTCAACAAAGGTGCTGAAGTAAGGAATATCCAAAACAACGCTGTCAATAACCGTAGGTTGGGTGTCGTATTCTTCCGGGTCAACATTGTTGAATTCAGGGTCAACGGTTCCTAATTCTACTTGAGTTACAAAATTGGCTTGTGTGATTCCGAATGCGGGATTATCATAAAATCCAAGAGGATTAATAGGCAGGTTATTAGACGCTATTGGTCCTAACTTTTGATTGTATGATTTGACAGATGCTCCGGTGTAAAGCTCAAATCCGAAATGGTCATCACCCACGATATCGGTTCCGATTTCATTAAAATCTTTGTCACATGACACCAATAAAGATAAGGCTGTTAGCCCAAATGCGAACTGTTGTATAAATGATTTTTTAAACATAAAATGAATTAATTTTTATGGGAGCATTGTTTTGTAAAATTGGGTGTATGCTTCCGCGAATTTATCTTTCGGGGTGAAAGGTAAAAAAGGTTTGCCTGAAGATTCTATAAATTTTGTTAAACTTGCCGGCACAGCTTCGGAAGCGATAATTACTCCGTCAGAGTGTTTTACCGCCGCCATAATCAAATGCTCGTAGTTAGGCGCTTCCAATTCTTTAACGGCTTCTTCCGGAATGTTATCAAATTTAACTTTATTGATCATTTCCTGATCTAAATTACCGTCAAAAGACTGACCATAAACAGACGTAACAATCTTAGTGTCGGAAAATAAGGCTTCGTCTTTGTAGTAGTGCTTCATGTAAACCGGCAGCATGCTGGCCATCCATCCATGCACGTGAATAATATCAGGCACCCAATTGAGTTTTTTTACCGTTTCCACTACGCCTTTGGCAAAGAAAATGGCTCTTTCATCGTTGTCTGGATACAGTACGCCGTCTTCATCGCTGAAAGTGGCTTTGCGTTTGAAATACTCATCGTTATCGATAAAATATACTTGGATTCTTTCTTTAGGAATAGAAGCTACTTTGATAATCAAAGGCATGTCTAAATCGTTTACCACCAGATTCATTCCGGACAAACGAATCACCTCATGTAACTGATGCCTTCTTTCATTGATATTCCCGTATCGCGGCATGAATATTCTTATTTGTCCTCCTTGATCATTAATCATTTTAGGAACGTCATACGACATTAAAGAAACCTCATTTTCAGCCAAGTAAGGCACCACTTCAGATGATACATACAATATCCTCTTATCTTCCATAATTTATGTAACTTTATTTATTGGCAATAAAAAACAGGCAAAAGTACAAAAATTTATGCAGTTATTTATGAAAATAGTAAGTTTGCAACTCATTTACCAAAGCCAATGCTCATTTTTAACAATCAAAATGAATTAGTTGCCCATTTAGCTGCTGTTTCTAAAGCCACTACCACCATTGGTTTTGTGCCTACTATGGGTGCTTTGCACGAAGGTCATTTGTCATTACTCAAGGAAGCGGTAACCCATAATGAAGTAACGGTTATCAGTATTTTTGTAAACCCGACACAGTTCAACAATGCTGAAGACTTGGCCAAATACCCCAGAACTTTAGAAGCTGATGTGGCTAAAATTAAAACGGTTTCCGATAAAATTATTGTGTTTGCCCCAAGTGTAGACGACATTTATCAAGGCCATACGGTATCTGAGCATTTCGATTTTGACGGACTCGAAAACCAAATGGAAGGTCAGTTTCGTCCCGGCCATTTTAACGGCGTAGGCACTATTGTAAAACGGTTGTTCGAAATTGTAAAACCCACCAATGCCTATTTTGGAGAAAAGGATTTCCAGCAATTGCAAATTGTTAAAAAAATGACCGCGAAAGAAAAACTTCCGGTAAATATTGTAGGTTGTCCTATTTTGAGAGAATCCAACGGTTTGGCCATGAGTTCTCGCAACGAAAGATTATCGGAGACTGAGAGAAAAGAAGCAGCAATCATTTACAAGATATTAAAAGAAAGCCGAAAATTGTTCGCCCAAAAGTCGGCTGCCGAAGTCACTCATTGGGTTCAAAAAAAGTTTGCCCAATATCCGACATTTAACTTAGAGTATTATCAAATTGCAGACGAGGCTACTTTATTGCCTTGTATTCGCAAAAATAAAAACAAAAAATACCGTGCTTTCATTGCGGTTTTTGTCAACAATATCCGATTGATTGACACTATTTCACTAAATTAATTTAACTTTGCCCCATGCAAATTCAAGTAGTAAAATCTAAAATTCACCGTGTTAAAGTAACCGGTGCCGATTTAAATTATATTGGCAGCATCACTATTGATGAAGCCTTGATGGATGCTTCTAACCTAATTGAGGGTGAAAAAGTCTCCATAGTGAATGTAAACAACGGAGAACGTTTCGAAACTTATGTCATCAAAGGTTTGAAAAACTCCGGAGAAATTACCCTTAACGGACCGGCTGCTCGTAAAGTGCACAAAGGCGACATCATCATTATAATGTCGTATGCCATCATGGATTTTGAAGAAGCTAAAACCTTCAAACCATGGTTGGTTTTTCCTAACGAAAACGACAATTCTCTTACTTAAGCCTTGAAAAAGCATATCCGTAAATGGCTCACTATACTAATTCCTCTATTGATAGGAATAGGAATCATTTACTACCAATACACCACACTCAAACCTGAGGAAATTGAGAACATAAAAATCAGTTTTCAAAAGGCCAACTACTACTACATTCTTTTGTCATTAGTAATTGCGGTTATTGGTCATTGGTCCAGAGCGTATCGCTGGAAATTTGCCTTGAATCATTTGGGTTATCAAACCCATTTTTACAACAATTTTTTTACCGTTTCTGTTTCTTATTTGGTGAATCTTACGGTGCCGCGTTCGGGAGAAATTTCTCGTGCCGCCTTGCTCAAAAAATACGAAGAAGTTCCTTTCGACAAAGCCTTCGGAACCATAGTGGCAGAGAGAATTGTAGATTTATTTATTTTCTTCATATTTGTTATCATTGGCTTTGTATCGCAATTTGATGCCATTTATCAATTCTTATTAAGCAAAAATATTTCGCTGCAAACCCTTATTTATTATGCTGTATTTGCGGTAATCATAGGGATTGTTTTTCTTCTGATATGGATTTATGCCGAATGGAACATCATTCTCAAACTCAAGAAAAAACTGTCTGGTTTGATTGAAGGAATGATGACCATTTTTAAAATGAAACACAAATGGGAATATATTTTTCATTCCTTCTTTATATGGTTCACCTATTTGGCCATGTTTTATGTGACCATTTTTGCGCTGCCCGAAACGTCGGAGATGAGTTTTGACATCGTTATTATGGGCTTTATCTTTGGCAGCTTGGCGGTAGGTTTTTCCAACGGAGGCCTTGGCGCTTATCCGTTTTCCATTGCTTTGATTTTTTCTCTTTACGGTATTTCTAACGATGTTGGTACCGCTTTTGGTTGGTTGGTTTGGACCTCACAAACCGTTCTCATTATATCATTGGGACTAATTTCTTATGTTTTGTTGCCGGTGTTCAACAGCAATAAATAATTTATTATCTTGCTGAGCATTTCAGCATTGATTTCTTTAACCTAAACCAAAGCCCATGAAACAACTGTTATTCCTTTTGCTGTTTGTTTGCTCCGGTCCTATGTTGGCCCAAAAAACCATTACAGATACCATAAGTTCAAAAAAATTAAACGAAGACCGCGAAATCAAAATCAGTCTTCCCCCTTCTTACTCGAAAAATAAGGCACAAAAATACCCTATGTTGTTGCTAATGGACGGCGACTTCCTGCACGAAGCTTTCCAAGGAGCCTTGAGTTATGGTTACTATTGGGACGACTTACCCGAAGTAGTGATAGTATCCATCAGTCAGAATAAAAACAACGAACGCGAAACCGACTGTATGCTGGATGAAACTACCGGTTTACCATCTGAAAAAGGAGAAGCTTTTTTCGAGTTTTTAGGGATGGAATTGATTCCGATGATCGAGAAAAACTTTAGAATCGCACCTTTTAGAATCGCGGCCGGTTTAGATACTACTGCCGGATTTTTAAATTGCTATTTGTATAAAGAACAACCTATTTTTAATGCTTTTATTTCAATGAGTCCGGAACTGGGTGCTGAAATGGAAGAACGAATTGTTGAACGTTTAACCGCTATACAACAACCTTTGTTTTACTACCATTGTTCTGCTGACGGTGATGTAAAAAAAATGAGAACCCGTATCCAAGCCTTAGATGAATTAGCCAGTAAAATCAACAACCCTAAAGTGAATTATCGTTACGACGACTTCAAAGGTTCTTCACATTACTCTTTAGTTTTACATGCCATTCCGAGTGCTTTGTATCAAATATTCTCGGTTTACCAACCCATTTCCACTATCGAATTTCAGGAAAAAATTGCTGTTTTACCCTCAGGTTATGTAGACTATTTGGTTCAAAAATACGATATGCTGGAAAAGTCGTTCAACTTAAAACTGCAAATCAGAATGAACGATTTCAAGGCCATTGAAGCGGCCATCTTGAAAAACAAAGCTTATAACGAATTTGACCAATTGGCACAGCTTGCCAGAAAACATTATCCTAAAACCATGTTGGCCGATTATCACATGGCACAGATGTATGAAAAACAGGGTGATAACGCCCGAGCAGTTAAATCTTATTTAGCAGCATTCCAACAGGCCGAAGTGGGTGATTTAACCAAAGACATGATGATGGAAAGAGCCGATGAGTTAAAAAAATCTTTACCTAAAAAAGGCCAAAAAGGAAAAGAAGTTATAGAAGAAACTCCTGTGGAAGAAGTGCCGACAGAAACGCCAAGTGAAACCCCGACAGAAACCCCTACGGAAGAGAAAAAATCAGAATAATGTCTAAACTCAAAACGTCTTTTTTTTGTCAAAATTGCGGCACTCAATACGCCAAATGGCAAGGGCAATGCAATGCTTGTAAAGAATGGAATACCATAGCGGAGGAAATTATTCAAAAAGAAGAAAAAACAAGTTGGAAACCTACCGCAACCGAAAACAAAAGGGTTTCCAAACCCTTGAAAATAAAAGAAATTGATGCAACGCAGGAAGTCCGCATGGACACTACTGACAGTGAATTGAACCGTGTGCTCGGTGGCGGCATCGTTCCCGGCTCATTGATTCTTTTGGGAGGTGAACCCGGTATTGGAAAGAGTACATTACTGCTTCAAATTTCACTAAAATTACCTTATAAAACACTTTATGTTTCGGGCGAGGAAAGTCAGAAACAAATCAAAATGCGTGCGGAACGCATCAACCCCAACAGTGAAAACTGCTTAATTTTAACCGAAACCAAAACCCAAAACATCTTCCGACATATAGTGGAAGTGGAACCGGATATAGTGATTATTGATTCCATTCAAACCCTGCATACCGACCATATAGAATCGACTGCCGGAAGCATTTCTCAAATTCGGGAAACTACGGCTGAATTAATCAAATTTGCCAAGGAAACCAATATCCCGGTCATCCTGATTGGTCATATCACTAAAGACGGCAACATAGCCGGACCTAAGATTTTGGAACATATGGTGGACACCGTTTTACAATTTGAAGGCGACCGAAACCACGTTTACCGCATTTTGCGCTCGCTTAAAAACCGTTTTGGTTCTACAGCCGAATTGGGAATTTATGAAATGCAAGGTTCCGGTCTAAGAGAGGTATCAAATCCTTCAGAAATACTAATCTCTCATAGAGAAGAGGAGCTTTCGGGCACTGCCATTGCCTCCACCCTAGAGGGCATGCGTCCGTTAATGATAGAAATTCAGGCGCTGGTTTCCACAGCGGTTTACGGAACGCCACAACGCAGTACCACAGGCTATAACGCCAAACGATTGAACATGATTTTGGCCGTTTTAGAAAAACGCGCCGGTTTTCGCTTGGGCACCAAAGACGTCTTCCTAAATGTAACGGGAGGAATCTCGGTAGATGATCCGGCAATTGATTTGGCCGTTGTGGCAGCCATTTTATCTTCCAACGAAGATATAGCGGTAGGGAAAGATGTTTGTTTTGCAGGAGAAGTAGGCTTGTCGGGGGAAATCCGCCCGGTAAACCGTGTAGAACAACGTATACAAGAAGCTGAAAAACTGGGCTTCGCCACTATATTTGTTTCTAAGTACAATAAAATTGCCGTCAAAAATCCGCTGATTAAAATCGTTTTAGTTTCCAAAATTGAAGAAGTGGTTGAGCAATTGTTTGGATAACATCCATTATGAACAAGTGTTAATGAACGCATTCATCTAACAAGTGAGAAACAACGATACAATGAAAACAACCCGACAGAAAGTTTTTACAGGTCTTAAAATCGGTGGTTTATTACTACTTACAGGCGTAATTTTGCTTTTTGTTTTCCGCAATACCCTTTTGGATAAAGTGCTTCACAGGATTGATGCCAAAATGCAACGCGATTACCAATGTCATTTTACCGTAGGCAAAGCCGAATTTCAGGGTTTATCCGATTTAGAATTCCAACACCTTACGCTGGTGCCTAACCAAGCCGATACTTTGGTCAGTATTGCCAATCTTAAAACCAGCGTGAACTTTTGGAAACTATTCACCGGTGATATACAGTTGGGTAAACTCGACATCAACCGCGGTTATATTCAGTTGGTAAAAACCAAAAACGGCAGCAATTTCGATGCCCTTTTACGGTCCAATAAGGAGCAACAAGAAACTGCCGAAGTCAACTACGCCAAACTACTGAATCGCCTAACTTCCAATCTACTCGACTTAGTGCCCACCGATATGCAAGTGAAAGGTTTTGCTGTAAAAATAGATGACTTAGGCCATAAAGTAGTATTCGATTTCAACCAATTGGCACTGTCTGATAAAAAATTAAACACACTAATTGCTGTTACTTCGGATAGCTTCTCACAAGAATGGGCCATTACGGGTTTTGCTGACCCTCGTGGTCGTAAAGCCGATTTGGAATTCTTTAACCCAAAAAGCGACACCATTCGATTGCCTTATTTAGACCAAAAATTTCAGTTGAAAACCGGATTCCAATCGATTCATTTCAACTTGGAAAATTTGGCCATGGATAGTGGAGAATTACATGTGGACGGCTATGCTTCCATTCGAAGTTTGGTGGTCAATCACCCTAAAATTGCACCGAAAGATGTGATAATCAAAAACGCCCGATTTGATTATCGTTGGATTGTAGGCTCACGCTTTTTGGCACTCGACAGCACTTCAACCTTACAATTGAACAATATCAAATGCAGGCCTTATGCAGCTTACTCTAATGAAGAAGATAAGGTTTATGCCCTGAAATTAAATATCCCTAAAATGGGTGCTCAGGATTTTATTACCTCATTACCTACCGGATTATTTCGCCATTTTGAAGGCATGGAAGCCCGAGGCAATTTTAGTTATGCACTGCATTTTGAATACAATAATCACAAACCTAAGGAACTCATTTTTGAAAGCAAACTCCAACCCGAAGGACTGAAAATAACCAAATACGGTGAAGCTGATTTGAATAAAATCAACGGAGAATTCACCTATCGCGCCATTGAAAAAGGAATACCGCAAAGGCCTATAGTTGTAGGTCCTTCCAATCCGAATTTTACGCCTCTATCTGACATTTCACCCTATTTACAAAAATGTGTACTCACCAGCGAAGACCCATCGTTTTTTAACCATCGCGGTTTTATCGGAGAAGCCTTTAAACAATCCATTGCCAAAAACATTAAAACCAAAAAGTTTGCCCGTGGTGCCAGCACCATCAGCATGCAATTGGTTAAAAATGTATTTCTTACCCGAGAAAAAACCTTGTCGCGCAAACTGGAAGAAATATTGTTGGTTTATATCTTAGAAAACAATCGCATCAGCTCCAAAGAGCGTATGTTGGAAGTGTACTTTAACGTAATCGAATGGGGTCCGAATGTTTACGGAATAGGCGAAGCCGCTCAGTTTTATTTCCAAAAGAGACCTGCCGATCTGAATTTAAATGAGTGCTTATTTTTGGCTACCATAGTCCCTAAACCCAAAGGATTTATGTATCGTTTTGATGGCGAACAACAGCTCAAACCGTTTGCCCGTCAACAAAACGATTTTCTGACCCGATTAATGTTGCGCCGAAAATTACTAACCGAAACTGATACCATTGGTCATTTTCCTCTGCGTATTTCCGGCCCTGCACAACAATATCTGAAACAAAAAACGGTCCCGACAGTTGAAAGCGACAGACTTAATATAGAAGACTTTGATTTTTAAATACTTGCAATAGTAATTCGTTTTTTTTAACTTTACCCAAAACCAATTGCTATGAGAAAAATTTTACTCCCCTTATTAGGTTTGTTAGGGCTTAGTGTTTCTGCACAAACCATCAATCTACAAAGCTTTGCTGCCGGATTTTCCTCTCCAGTTGAGATTGCCCATCCGGACAATGATGCCCGCCTATTTGTAGTACAACAAAGTGGGTTAATACGGATATTGAACCCAAACGGAACCATCAATACAACTCCTTTTTTAACTTTAACCTCATCCACTATTTTATCGGGCGGTGAACGTGGATTACTGGGCTTGGCCTTTCATCCTAATTATGCTACTAATGGCTATTTTTATGTGAATTACACCCGAGCCGGCGACGGCGCAACGGTGATAGCCCGTTACAGTGTTTCTTCAGACCCCAATATTGCGGATGCTTCCAGCGGAACCGTTTTGTTGACTGTAGCACAACCCTTTAGCAACCACAATGGCGGTTCGATTAAATTTGGTTCCGACGGTTATCTGTACATAGGCATGGGTGATGGCGGTAGCGGTGGCGATCCGGGGAATAGAGCTCAAAATATTAGTGAGAATCTAGGAAAGATGTTGCGTATAGACGTGGATTCTGCTTCACCTTACGGAATTCCGGCCACCAACCCCTATGTAGGTATTACCGGCAACGATGAAATTTGGGGAATTGGATTGCGCAATCCATGGAAATTCTCATTCAACCGATTGAACGGTGATTTGTGGATAGCCGATGTGGGACAAAATGCTATTGAAGAAATAAATAAAGTAAGTGCTCCGCTACCCAATACAGGGTTGAACTTTGGCTGGCGTTGTTATGAAGGTAATGTAGCTTACAACAATTCCGGTTGTCCTGCTTACAGCTCAACATATGCACCGATTGCCGTTTATGTTCATGGCACAACCAATCGTTGTTCCATCACCGGAGGGTATTATTACACCGGTACGGCTTATCCTAATTTTGCCAACAAATACTTTTTTGCCGACTACTGTACCGGAGAAATCGGATGGGTTAATACAGACGGATCAATAACTTGGAACTATAACGGCCCTAATTTAATTACCACATTCGGAGAAGATAAAGATGGAGAATTGTATGTTGCTATGGGCGGTACTATATATAAAATGGTGGATGCCAGCTTATCGGTGAATGACTTTAACAATCAAGGGATACAACTTTATCCGAATCCGGTTCAAAACGAATTGGTAATTCAAAATGACAATAATTTGGCTTTAACTTCAATCCAAATCTCCGATTTGACCGGCAAAGTAGTTTTAGAGCAAAGTTTGGATGCAATTGAAATCCAACAGTTTTCGGTTGCCGCTTTGGCAAAAGGCATTTACTTGGTCACTATTGAAGGAGTAAACAACATATTGTTCCAATCAAAACTGATTGTAGAATAATCAAGGCGCAGGATCAGGAAATACCGCTTGAATTTTATTAATTTCGGCAACAACTTCAGGAGAAAGTACGGTGCTAAAAGCAGCTATGTTCTCTTGGAGTTGTTCCATTTTAGTAGCACCGATAATAGTAGACATCACAAAATCCTGCTGATTGACAAAAGCCAAAGCCATTTGGGTTAAAGTCAAACCGTTATCCATAGCCAACTGTTGGTACAATTGGGTAGCCTTCCAACAATTCTCACTGGCGTAGCGTGTAAACTGAGGAAACAAGCCCAAACGAGAATCTGATTGAATACCTTTCAAATGCTTACCGGTTAAAAAACTAAAAGCCAATGGAGAATAGGCCATCAAACCAACATTTTCACGCATACAAATTTCAGACAAACCCACTTCAAACAATCGGTTTAATAACGAATACGGATTTTGAATAGTGGCTATTTTGGGTAAATTATGCTTCTCGCTCTCGCTTAAAAACTTCATTACGCCATACGGATTTTCATTAGAAACACCTATATGTCGAATCTTGCCTTCTTTAATCAAACCGTCATACACTTGTAACACTTCAGCAAAATTCTCTTGCCATTGGGTGTCAATTTTAGATACTCCGCGCTGCCCAAACATGTTCATCACCCGCTCCGGCCAATGCATTTGGTACAAATCGATATAATCCGTTTGCAGGTTTTTCAAACTCAACTCCACCGCTTCGTGTATGCTTTTCTTAGAAAAGTTTAAAGGCTGACGGATATAGTCCATACCACGATTTGGTCCGGCAATTTTTGTGGCTATTACCAAATCTTCACGCTTTCCGGTTTTTTTAAGCCAAGAACCAATATACCTTTCCGTCGAACCTAAAGTAGCTTGTCTGGCCGCAATCGGATACATTTCGGCTGTATCGATAAAATTGATTCCATTTTCAACTGCATAATCCAATTGCTCATGCGCCTCACTTTCGGTATTTTGTTCTCCGAAAGTCATGGTGCCTAAACAGATTTTGCTGACTTTAATATTGGTATTGGGTAAAGTGGTGTAGTTCATTAGTGGTGTTTTTTGCTTCGCAAAAGTAAAATATTGTACCCGTTAATTATGTTCGATTAACACATTTTTTGGAAACGTTTGAAACAAAAAGGTTCTAAGTTTTTGACTTAGAACCTTAGTAACTCAGCACCTTAGTACCTTGATCTTAAAACTCATTCAACATCTTGGAAATTTCATCCAATTTTGGCGTCAAAATAATTTCAATTCTGCGGTTTTTGGCTTTGCCTTCCGGCGTATCGTTACTCATCAACGGAGCGTATTCACCCCTACCCGCTGCGGTTAAATTTTTCTTCTGAATACCGCCATTTTCACCCAAAATATTCACAATAGCTGTGGCTCTTTTGGTCGATAAATCCCAGTTGTTTTCTACACCACCACCAATGGCACCGTAAATTTTGTCGTTGTCTGTATGGCCTTCAATCAATACTGTAATATCAGGATTTTGAGCCAATACTTTCCCAACTTCTACTACCGCTTTTCTTCCTTCGGCACCTACTGCCCAGCTCCCTGTTTGGAACAACAATTTGTTCTCCATAGAAACATATACTTTACCGTTCTTTTGCTCCACGGTTAATCCTTTACCCTCAAAAGCGTTCAGCGCTTTCGATAAAGTTTCTTTCAGCTTTTTCATGCTCGCGTCTTTAGCGGCAATCATGCTTTCCAACTCATTCAAACGTTTGGTACTCGAAGCCAATTCATCTCTTAATTTATTCAATCGGTCTTGCTCAGCAGCCATCGCTTTTTCTTTGGCTTCCAATTGCGCTAACAACTCACGGTTTTTATTCATATTCGAAGTCAAAGCATCGTTGCTGTTTTTTTCTAAAGCGGCGTACGATTCTTGCAAAGCCTTTAAATTGTTAGAGGTTGCCGTACAATCGGCTTGTAATTTATCGCGGTCGGCTTTCAATTTGGCCAATTCTGCTGTAAGCGATTTGTTTACCGAATCAAACTCGGCATTGGCCTTATGCAACTCATCCACTTCATCGGCTAAAGACCGATTTTCCTTTTTTAAATCGGTGTACTTGTTCTCTAAATCGTTATAAATTTTCTTAGACACACAAGATGATAGCGTGGTCAATACTACTATTGCAAAAACTATTCTTTTTATCATTTTATTTATTTTAGGCTGTTTTTATTTAATCAATTTCTACCAAAACCGGACAATGATCGGAATGCTTGGCTTCGGGTAAAATTACCGCCCTGCGCAAACGGTCTTTTAAAGGTTCACTGGCCAAACAATAATCGATCCTCCAACCCTTGTTATTGGCTCTGGCATTGGCACGATAACTCCACCAACTGTAATGATGCGGCTCCTTGTTAAAGAATCGGAAGGTATCGATAAATCCATTTTTCATAAATTTGTCCAACCAAGCGCGTTCTTCCGGCAAGAATCCCGAGACGGTTTTATTGCGAATCGGATCATGAATATCAATGGCTTCGTGACAAATATTGTAATCGCCACAGATGATTAAATTGGGTATTTCCTTTTTCAAATCATTGATGTATCCCTGAAATTCATCCATGTACTGAAACTTATAGTCCAATCGATCCATGTTGGTTCCGGACGGCAAGTACAAACTCATCACCGAAAAATCATCGAAATCCACTCGCAAATTTCTGCCTTCAAAATCCATGTGATCAATTCCGGTTCCGAAAACTACATTGTTGGGTTTTACTTTCGATAAGATAGCCACGCCACTATAGCCTTTTTTAGTCGCCGGAAACCAATAGTGATAAGGATAGCCGGAAAGTTCTACGTCTAACAACGGAATTTGGTCTTCGTTAGCTTTGATTTCTTGGAGACAAATTACATCGGGATTGGCTTGTTGCAACCAGGTCAAAAATCCTTTTGAGATGGCCGCACGAATGCCGTTTACGTTATAGGAGATAATTCGCATTAAGCTTTACATTAGTTTTTCCAAAAGTAGTTAAAAACATAAACATTCAAAATGACTTTTAATTTAAGATTAACGATTTTGTGAAGTCGCTTTTTGAACTTCATAAATCAAAAATCAACATTCTTCAATCTTCAATTCATCAGAATTACTATCTTTGTTTCTTACTCAAAAAACAAACGGTATACATGGGTTTAGTTACTGCTAAAGAAGTTGCAAAAGCAATAAACGCTGATAAATACGGGGTTTTCGGAACTTTTTGTGGCTGGTTACTAATGAAAGCTCTTAAAATCTCCACCTTAAACAAAATCTACGACCGCAACAAGCACTTAAGCGAGGTAGAATTTCTAAACGCTATTTTGGACGAGTTTCAAATTAAGTTCGAAATTCCGGAAGACGATTTAAAACGATTGCCGAAAGAAGGTCCGTATATTACCATTTCCAACCATCCGCTGGGCGGGATTGACGGTATTTTGCTATTGAAATTAATGCTCGAGAGAGAACCGAATTTTAAAATCATCGCCAATTTCTTGTTGCACCGCATCGAACCGATGAAACCCTACATCATGCCGGTGAATCCTTTTGAAAACCACAAAGATGCTAAGTCAAGTGTTATCGGAATCAAAGAAACGCTTCGCCATTTGAGCGATGGCAAACCTTTAGGTATGTTTCCGGCCGGCGAAGTTTCGACTTACAAAGACGGCAAATTAGTAGTAGATAAAGCTTGGGAAGAAGGCGCCATCAAAGTGATTCGCAAAGCGCAAGTTCCGGTAGTGCCGATTTATTTCCACGCCAAGAACAGTCGTTTTTTCTATTTCTTATCGAAAATCAACCCAACGCTTCGTACCGCTAAATTACCCTCGGAATTGTTAACCCAAAAAGACCGAGTAATCAAAGTGCGTATAGGTAAACCTATATCTGTAGCCGAGCAAAACGAACACAAAACCATCGAAGAATACTCGGAATTCTTGCGTCGTAAAACCTATATGTTGGCCAATTCTTTTAACGAAGAATCCAAATTGTTAAGTTCTCAAAACCTCAACTTGAATTTGAAAACGCCTAAGAGTCCGAAACAAATTGTAAAACCGGCCAATCACGACAAGATTTTAGAAGAAATCGAAGTGTTAAAACAAGGCGATTACCGTTTGCTGCAAAGCAAAAACTATTTGGTTTTTTTAGTGACTGCCGATAAAATTCCGAACATTTTACACGAAATCGGTCGTTTACGCGAGATTACTTTCCGAGCTGTAGGCGAAGGCACTAATGAATCCATCGACTTAGACCAATACGACAATTACTACCATCACATGTTTTTGTGGGATGATGAAAGTCAGCAAATAGCCGGTGCCTATCGCATGGGATTAGGCGCAGAGATTTTCCCGAAATACGGCATCGAAGGCTTTTATTTACAAGACTTATTCCGTTTTGAACCGGAGTTATACGACATGATGTCGAAGTCTATCGAAATGGGTCGCGCCTTTATCGTTAGTGATTACCAACAAAAACCAATGCCTTTGTTCTTGTTGTGGAAAGGTATCGTACATACTACCTTGCGTTATCCGGAACACAAATATTTGATTGGTGGTGTGAGCATCAGCAACCAGTTTACCGAGTTTTCCAAATCGTTGATGATAGAGTTCATGAAGTCGCATTACTATGATCCGTATGTGGCGCAATACATCAATCCGAAGAAAGAGTTCAAAGTAAAATTGAAAGATGCCGACAAAGATTTTGTATTCAATGAGACGGAAGCCGATTTGAATAAATTCGACAAAATTATTGACGAAGTCGAACCGGGCAGTTTGCGTCTTCCGGTGTTGATTAAAAAATACATCAAACAAAATGCACGAGTGGTAGCGTTTAATGTTGATCCGTTATTCAACAATGCTGTCGATGGCTTGATGTACATTCGCATTGCCGATTTGCCCGAAAGCACTGTAAAACCGGTTATGGAAGAATTCCAAGCCGAATTGGAACGAAAAGAGAAAAATTACAAATAGAAAAAGCCGGTAATATTACCGGCTTTTTTATGCAATATAATCAGGAATTATTCTACTCCAATCTGACTGATATCTTCTGAACCATCTGCTTTTGGATCCGGTCCGTATTCGTTTTCGCCTTGAACACCGTTACTACATAGCAAAACCAATAACCAAATACCTCCAATTAAGGGAACCAAAGCGATTAGAACAAACCATCCGCTTTTTCCGGTATCATGTAATCGTCTAATTGCAACGGCTAATCCCGGAATTAAAACTGCTAAAGCATAGGCAAAATAAACATAGCCATAAGGCAAAGGCTCGAAGTTCGTGCCCAACATTCCGTCAATAACAGCAGCAATTATTGCAAAGATAATGTTCATTAAAACAAACCACCAATACTCCGATCGGCGGGCTCTGCCGTTAAAATTGGCATAATTTTCAAATACAACTTTTTTGTACCAGTTAAACATAATTAATAGTTATTAGTTAGTCCTACTCTTAAGGATTTTCGGTTACTCCGTGGGTTAATAGACTCAAATATACAGAAATTTTGTAATAATATTATGAAAGCAAATATTTCTTAAAACAAAAAAAGCAATCTTAAGATTGCTTTTTGTTATTGTTGTTCTGCCAATTTTTGGAAAGCCTGCCATTCTTTGTCGCTTATAGTGGCTTTGCTTTTCAGTTTCTTGCCTTTGATGTATTCCAAAATATATTGGGCTCGTTCCTCGGATTCAGGATGCGAAGCAATCCAATACATTTCTTTAGGCATTTGATTTTCGAGTGCCATTTGGTACATAAAATCGGCCAAAGGTTTCGGATCGATATCTGCCGCTATCATATAATCGACACTGGTTATGTCGGCTTCTTTTTCTAAAGAACGGTCGTAAGCCGAAGAAGATAAGGTTCGGAAAATTTCCTTTAGGACTTCGCCTGCTTTTCCACCGGTGGTGGCTGAGAGTAATACGGAAAATCCTATTTCTTTGGAAAGTTTCTTCATCACATGTTTGTTTTCAATGTGGGCAATTTCGTGTCCTAAAACACCTTGCAATGCTTGTTGGTTTTTACAATCTGCAATCAAACCGGTATAAACCACCAAATGGTTATTGGGCAAAGCAAAAGCATTGATTTCATCTTTTTCTATGATGTGAATTTTCAAGGAATCGCGTTCAATACCGTTAGCTTCACACAAAGGGTTGATTAACTTGTCAAGCGTTTTAACCAAACTATCATTGAGCACTACATCTTCTGTTTTGGCTATTTCATCCCATATTAATTCTCCCAAAGCAGCTTCTAAATCTTGCCCGTTTTGCTTCACTTTAAAAAAGGAAACATAATCCAACTGTGAAAAGCCAAACCAAATCAAAAAAACAGTAACCACTATGGCCAATCCTTGTAATGCAATTTTCATAAGATTTGGGTTTTAGGTTTACAAATCAAATCGGTTAATCCACCAAAAAAAAGAAATTTCACGTGTATTCCTTTTCTAACTTGCACAGCGGCATAAATCGTAGAGATTAACTCGATGACATTGACCACAATTACTGTAAGCACATAAGCAAAATATTCGTTGGTAAACTTTACGTCGCCAAACAATATGGAAACCGTCCACCAAAAACTGTAACTGTTCATAAAAAAAAGCGCAAATTGTGACAGCAAGGCTTGTGTACAATGCCATCTTACAAAATAAGGTTTGTTCCTGTTGGCCACATAAAAGAAAAAAGTGGCAATCAAGTTTATAATGGGCAAGGGCAATCCGGCCACTACAGCGACTAATGACATCAAGTAGCTGTTAGACGCTTTCTCGCACTCACTATCAGAAGGCTGATAGGGAAAATCGGTTATTTGTCTTCTCATAGATTTTTAGTTAAGTTCCAATACCAAAGCAGTGTAATCATTAAAACTAACAAGCTTGCTACCAAAGGCTTTCGCAAAAACACTTCGGTTTGCTTGTACTTTTGAAACAAACTGTCTTGCCTTCTAATCAAATCAATAGTTATCCAAAATGGCGCAATCACCATGATAAAAAACACTACCAAACCCAACGGATTTAGCTGTATAGCCTTAAGTACATCGGCCTCAAAAAGTGCCGCAACAGCCCTTGTTGTTCCACAAGAAGGACAATTGTACCCGGTTATATTCTTAAACCAGCAAAGGGTAATTTCAGCTTTTTGCAAGTAACAGATGCTGAAAAAGAGGTAAACAAACCCGATGAAACAAGCCACACCTAACAATACGTATAACTTGTTTCGGGTCATTCTATTAGTATAAAGTGTTTTGGAAAAGCTCAATGTTTTTCTCGCGAGTAGCGCCCATAATCAAAAACCAGTCGATAATGGTCCAAATTCCGAAGCCACCACAAGTTAACAACTTACCTATTCCCAAGCCGGTATCTCCGATAAAGAAGCGGTCAATGCCCAAAGAACCACCGCCAACGATTGAAATAATCAAAGCCGTTGTTGGATCTTTAAATTGCATAGTTTGAACCATGCCCCATCTTGACTCATCTAAGGATAATAATCTCTCTCTAACACTTGGCAAATGATGCGCTTCGAAAAACTTAGAGTTCATCATTAAAAACATGTCGACTTTTTGTGCGTCCATAATAAATTGTTTTATTGGTTAAATTAATTGATGGCTCTAATATATAAAATTCTTATAAAAAAGCTGACTTCTGAAAAGTATTGTTGCCTAAATTTAAAGAAAGTCAAAATGTAAAACGAGCAAAAGAAGACTTACCGGCTGAACGCTTTCAGAATCTTATCCACTATAGTTTGCGCCAATTTCTCATGACTTTCAAAGGTCCAACCCGCTATATGTGGTGTCAATAAAACATTTTCTGCTTGTAACAAATACTCAAATGCTTTTGGCTTTTCACTGTCGATAAAGAGGTTTTCAAAAGACAACTTTTCGTATTCCAGCACATCTAATCCGGCTCCTAAAATTTTCCCGGAAGCTAAGGCCGAAACCAAATCATCGGTCACTACATTTTTACCTCTCGACGTATTAATGAACCAAAACGGCTTGGCAAAAGCATTAATGAAATCGGAATTCACCATCTTATCCGTTTCTGGCGTCCACGGAATGTGCAAACTCAATACCTCCGCTTTGGCTTGCAATTCGGCTAACGAAACTTGACGCGCATTAGCGTCACCCACATTCGGTAAAATATCGTAACACAAAACGGCCACTTCAAATCCACGTAGTTTTTTGGCAAACGATTTGCCCATATTGCCATATCCTATAATCCCAACGGTCTTGCCTTCCAATTCATAGCCTCGATTCCCTTCGCGTATCCATTGGCCTTGACGCACCAAACGGTCAGCCCTATTCAGCTTGTTCATTAGCGACAACAACATCCCCAAAGCATGTTCTCCAACCGCATTACAATTGCCTTCCGGTGCCGCAATCAAATGAATGCCTTTGGCTTCGGCATAGTCGCAATCGATACTCTCCAAACCCGCCCCCACTCTGGCAATGAACTTAAGATTAGTGGCTTTATCAATAAACGCTTTGTCAATTTTAAAACGACTGCGAATAACAATGCCGTGGTACAGATGAATTTTAGCTTCAATGTCACTTTTGGAAGAAGTAAAATCGGCTTCGTTTTGAAAACCGGCGGCAACCAATTGTTCCCACAGCAAAGGGTGATTGCTGTCGATGTGTAATATTTTGATGTCTTGATTTGGCATAAGTAGTATTTGAGAAGTAAAGATAGGATTTAAAAACACACTTTAAAAGGCAATTTAAAATAGTACAACTACTATTCCTTGCTTAGCATTACCATTGGTCATTAATTCCTGATTATCAGGATTATAAATTCCAATAACTACCCCCAAAAACTTTCCTACGCTTTATGATTGTAATCATAAAATTAACAACTGTTTAATAATGAAATTTGTAATATGAATTTTTAATACTTCCTATCATGAAAAAATTATTGTTAACCGCGCTCGCTTTTTCTCTGCTGATTGCTTGTGGAAAAAAAGAAAAAGAAACTGAAGAATACAACCCTGCCGCCGACCCGTCTGCAACAGAAACAACCGCAGCTGACCCATCAAGTTACGACCCAAAAAGAGGTGAAGGCAAATTTACTACTGTAGAACTCGGCGCTACACTCGATCAAGCTATGGCCACTAAAGGAGAAGAAGTGTCAGCTGTAAAATGTACTTCTTGTCACAAACCAACCGATGAAAAACTCGTTGGTCCGGGATGGAAAGGCGTAACCGAAAGAAGAAGACCGGAATGGATTATGAACTTTATCACCAATCCGGATCCTATGATTGACAAAGACCCCGAAGTGCAGGCCCAATTGGAAATTTGTTTGGTTCGTATGCCAAACCAAGGGTTAAGCGATGATGACGCTCGTCATATTTTAGAATACATGCGAAAAATTGACGGTGTAAAATAAACCAAAACCTGAGATTGGTTAACCCGTGAAAGTGCTGACCAATCTTATTTAAAATCAATTATAATGAAAAATAAGTTTGTAAAAGCAATTTTTGCTATCGTTCTCGGAAGTGCTTTGTTCACTTCTTGTAAGCCAAAGAATTCGGGTGATGCGGTGAGTGGTGATGCCGCTCAGAAAGCCTATGTCGCTCCGGGTAAATATGACGAATTTTATAACTTCGTGTCCGGAGGTTTCAGCGGACAGCTGAGTGTTTACGGTCTGCCGAGCGGTAGATTATTCCGAGTAATTCCGGTGTTTTCCGTTGACCCTGAAAAAGGTTGGGGTTACAGCGAAGAAACCAAACCCATGTTAAACACTTCTAACGGTTTTGTGCCTTGGGACGATTTACACCACACCGAACTCTCCCAAACCAATGGCGAAGTTGATGGTCGTTGGGTTTTTGGTAATGCCAATAACACTCCTCGTATCGCTCGCATCGACTTGAAAACATTCAAAACTGCAGAAATCATCGAGTTGCCTAACAGTGGTGGGAATCACTCTTCACCATTCATCACCGAAAATACTGAATACGTTGTAGCCGGAACTCGTTTTAGCGTACCGCCGGATTACAGCAACGGAGACGTAGCCATCAACACCTATAAAGAAAACTTCAAAGGTCACATCAGTTTTGTAAAAGTGGGCAAAGAAGGCGAAATGGACTTAGCATTCCAAATTGTAACGCCGGGTGTTAACTTCGACTTATCGCACGCAGGAAAAGGCAAATCTCACGGTTGGTTCTTCTTCTCTTGTTACAACACCGAACAAGCCAATACCTTATTAGAAGTAAATGCGTCTCAACATGACAAAGACTTCATCATGGCCGTAAACTGGAAAAAAGCCGAAGAATACATCAAAGCCGGAAAAGGCAAAAAACAAAGCGTAAAATACGCTCACAACAAATGGAATGAAAAAACACATACCGCCACTTCAGAAATGAAAAACGAAGTGTTAGTATTAGATGCCGCTGCCTTAAAAGACATTTGTTACATGATTCCTTGTCCTAAATCACCCCACGGTTGTGACGTAGATCCAACAGGAGAATACATTGTAGGTTCCGGTAAATTGGCCGCTTTGATTCCGGTATTTAGTTTTGATAAATTAATGGGTGCCATTAAAAACAAACAATTCGAAGGCGACTATGGCGGAATTCCGGTTGTAAAATACGAAGCTGCCTTACATGGCGAAGTGCAAAAACCGGGCTTAGGACCATTACACACCGAATTCGACGGTAAAGGAAATGCTTATACCACTTTCTTCGTGTCTTCTGAAGTAGTAAAATGGGACATCAAATCCTTAAAAGTATTGGATAGAGTACCTACTTACTATTCTGTGGGTCACTTGTGTATCCCCGGCGGTGACAGTAAAAAACCTTTCGGTAAATACTTAATCGCTTACAATAAAATTACCAAAGACCGCTATTTACCAACCGGTCCGGAGTTAGCTCAATCGGCACAGATATTTGACATCAGCGGCGATAAAATGCAACTCATCCTCGACTTCCCGACCATCGGTGAACCGCATTATGCACAAGCTGCCCCGGCCGATTTGATTCGAAACAACGGTCAGTTGAAATTTTATAAAATTGCCGAGAACAATCACCCTTTTGTAACCAAAGGAGAAAAAGAAGCCAAAGTAACCCGTCAAGGCAATCAAGTTCACGTGTACATGACCTCTATCCGCTCTCACTTTGCCCCGGATAACATTGAAGGGATTAAATTGGGCGATGAAGTGTACTTCCACGTAACCAACTTAGAGCAAGACTGGGATGTACCGCACGGATTTGCCATCAAAGGTGCCGACAATGGCGAGTTACTCATCATGCCGGGCGAAACCACAACCTTAAAGTGGATTCCTAAAAAAACAGGAATGTATCCCATGTATTGTACCGATTTCTGTAGCGCGCTACACCAAGAAATGCAAGGTTATGTAAGAGTCTCTCCGGCAGGAAGCAATGTTCCTCTTACCTGGAGTGTGGGAACCAACTTACCGAAGGCTACCAAATAAAATTAACCAAAGGGAACAGATTTTATTTGTTCCCTTTTTTTCTCTGAATGCAATGAAAAATCTATCCATTTCAGGTCTGTCAAAAGTATTGCTTTTGATAACCGGAGTGCTATTTGCAGGAGCATTGTTTGTTCCTATGTGGCAAATCCAACTCGAAGCACCACAATACCCGGAAGGCCTTGTATTGCAATTGTACGCCAACAAAATTGGCGGCGATGCGGAAATCATCAACGGTTTAAACCACTACATCGGGATGGCCACCTTACACACCGAGAACTTTTTTGAGTTTACCGTTTTGCCTTATCTCTTCGGTGCTTTTGCGCTAATCTCCATCGCATTAATTTTTGTAGCCAAAAGAAAAGCAGTACTCGCTTTCCTAATCACTTATATAGCTTTTATCGCCTTGGCTGCTGTAGATTTCTATCGATGGAATTACGAATACGGACACAATCTCGATCCGAATGCAGCCATCAGAGTCCCGGGTATGGCTTACCAGCCACCACTCATAGGTTACAAACAACTCCTCAATTTTGGGGCTTACTCCATTCCCGATACCGGAGGTTGGATGTTAACCGCAGCCGGAATTTTACTGCTCTTAGTGGTTCTGAAAGAATATAAGTTTACTAAAAAAACAACCGTATGAAACCTATAGCTTTAGCGTGTATCGCATTCCTTTCCTTGGCTTCTTGCAGTTCCAAAGAAGCTAAACCTCTTAAAATCAATACTGATGCTTGCGATTTTTGCAAGATGACGATTGCCAATGGTAAATTCGGAGCCGAACTGATTACCCAAAAAGGCCGTTATTACAAATTTGACGACTTGGCTTGTATGATACAATTTGCCAAATCCAACACCGTAGTCCCTTACCAATCATTCTTTGTAAGTGACTATTTGAAGGACAACACCTTGATTCCGGCAGAAACAGCTTTCTTTATCAAAAGCGACCAAATCAATTCGCCCATGAGAGGCAATATGGCAGCATTGGCAACCGCAGCAGAACAAAGCGAGTACGCTAAAAAGTTCAATGCAAAGCCTTTAAACTGGACAGAAGTTTACAACAGTTACAAATGAAAAATTTAATGTATATCCTTTGCTTTTTTTGCCTAATCAGTAATGCTAAAACCATTACCGTTGGGAAAACCTATCCGGTTAAAACCATCAAACAAGCTTTGGCTTTGGCAAACGATGGCGATACGGTATTGGTTACTCCGGGTATTTACAAAGAAGGGAATATCCTTATCAACAAAAAAATCATTTTCTTGGGTAAAAACTTCCCAACGCTTGACGGCCAAAACAAATTTGAAGTAGTCTCTGTGGCTGCCGATAATGTGGTAGTCAAAGGCTTCAAAATCATCAATTCGGGTTATGCCGCATTGGATGATCCTTGCGGGATTAAAGTGTATGACCGAAGCTTTGTTCGCATTGAAAACAACATCCTCGACAATAACTTTTTTGGTATTTACCTCCAAAATTCCAAAAACAGCCTTGTCAAAAACAATAACATCAGGGCTTACGGCAAACAAGAACAACTCATCGGAAACGGCATTCACTGTTGGAAAAGCGAAAACCTGCAAATCATTGGCAACAAAATTTCAGGACACCGAGACGGAATTTATTTCGAATTTGTAACCAACTCGGTAATTTGGCGCAATATCTCCAACCACAACATTCGCTACGGTTTGCACTTTATGTTTTCTAACGACGATTCTTATATCACTAATGTCTTTAAAGGAAACGGAGCCGGAGTAGCCGTGATGTTTACCAAAAACGTCAAAATGTTCAATAATTATTTCGAAGAAAACTGGGGCGATTCGGCCTACGGTTTATTGCTCAAAGAGATAGCCGACAGTTACATCTTTAACAACCATTTCAAGCGAAACACCTCGGGAATTTATATGGAAGGCACGTCCCGAATTAAAGTCGAAAAAAACGTTTTTGAAGCCAACGGCTGGGGCATGAAAATCCAAGCCAGTTGTATGGAAAACGAAGTGGTAAACAACAACTATGTCGGCAATACATTCGACATCAGCACCAACGGAAGTTTGGTACTCAATACCTTCAACAGCAATTACTGGGACAAATACGAAGGCTACGATTTAAACAAAGACGGCATAGGCGATGTGCCCTACCATCCGCTGAGTTTGTTTGCAGTACTCACCGAAAGCAATCCGTCTTCGATGTTATTGTACCGAAGTTTTATGATTACCCTTTTGGACAAATCCGAAAAAGTATTACCCAGCATCACACCTGATAATTTTGTAGACAATACGCCTTTAATGAAGCAGTTAAAGTTATAAAGTTGCGAGTTACGAGTTACGAGTTGCGGGTTACGGGTTACGAGTTATAGGTTATAAGTAGATGTGAATTGATTTTATTTGTCAGAAAAATATACTAAAATTGTAGAAGCGAACTATAATTTACTTTCTATGGCTACTGTAAATACTTTTGAAGAATTGGAAATCTGGCAATTAAGCAGAGAAATTTGTTATCACTTATGGGATTTATTTGAAAAAACATCATTAGGAAAAGATTTCGAATTAAAAAATCAAATGAACAGATCTTCAGGTTCTATAATGGACAACATTGCGGAAGGATTTGAAAGAAACGGAAGGAGGGAATTTATTAATTTTTTAAGCTACTCAAAAGGCTCTTGTGGCGAATTAAGATCTCAATTACACAGAGCATTTGACAGAAAACATATCAGTAAAGAAGAGTTTGAATTTTTAAAAGAAAAAACAATGATAGCAAGTAAAAAAATAGGTTCATTCATGTCTTATCTAATAAAATCAGACCATAAAGGAAGTAAGTTTGACAGATAGTTGGAAAGTTACGGTTTGCGGGTTACAGGTTAAAAACCCGAAACCTTAAACCCGAAACCTTAAACTCGCAACTTTCAACCCGAAACCCGAAACCCGAAACAAATCATGATATCCATAAAAAACATAAACAAAAAATTCGGCAAATTAGCCGTATTGCAAGACATCAACCTTTCATTTCAAAAAGGACAATGCATTGCCCTAATCGGACCTAACGGTTGCGGAAAAACCACTTTAATCAAATCGATTTTAGGCATGGTGATTCCCGATAACGGTTCGATTACTTTCAACGGAAAATCAATCCTCGGCGACTATTTGTACCGAAACAACATAGGCTATATGCCACAAATTGGGCGTTATCCCGACAATATGACCATCGGTCAAATCATCGAAATGATTAAAAAAGTAAGGCCTACAGTAACCGAATTAGACGAAGAATTGATCCACGCTTTCGAGCTCGAAAAAATGTTCGACAAACAAATGCGAACCCTTTCGGGCGGAACTACCCAAAAAGTAAGTGCCGTTTTAGCCTTCTTATTCAATCCCGATGTGCTGATTTTAGACGAACCTACAGCCGGTTTAGATCCGCTGGCATCCGAAATTTTAAAAGAAAAAATCATCCGTGAAAAAGAAAAAGGAAAACTAATTCTTATCACATCGCACTTGCTTAGTGAACTCGACGACTTAATCACCGAAATCATTTTTATGCAGGAAGGCCAAGTGCATTTCCATAAAAATGTCACCGTTATCAGAGCGGAAACCAACGAAACCCGAATCTCCAAAGCCATTGCCAGCATCCTAAAAGCCAAACAACCCGAAACCCGAAACCCGAAACCCGAAACTCACCATGAATCGCATCATTAAAATCATCTTACTCGATATACTGAAGAACAAAATTGTGTTGGTTTACACTGTAATTTTGGCCGCACTTTCCTGGAGTTCTTTCGCCTTAGAAGACAATTCGGCCAAAGGATTGCTCACCATACTCAACGTTATTTTGTTCACCGTACCGTTGGTTTCCATCTTGTTTGCTACCATTTACTTGTACAACAGCTCAGAGTTTATCGAACTACTACTTAGTCAACCCATCAAACGCCGAAAAATTTGGACCGGTTTGTTCTTAGGGTTGTCGCTTTCTATGGTGTTGGCTTTTGGTGTCGGAGCCGGCATACCGTTGCTGATTAACGCACCCGACAGTGTTGGGTTGATGATGATTGTAGTGGGCAGTTTAATCTCGGTCATCTTTGTGGCACTGGCTTTTTTGAGTTCGATTCTAACCCGAGACAAAGCCAAAGGCATCGGGATTGCCATTATGACTTGGTTGTTTTTTGCCTTATTATTCGACGGAATCGTATTGTTTTTACTCTTCCAATTGGCCGATTATCCTATCGAACACGCCATGGTAGCCATGACGGCTTTAAGCCCAATCGATTTGGCCCGTATTCAAATTTTGATGCACTTGGATGTTTCTGCTATGATGGGTTATACCGGAGCCATTTTTCAGGATTTCTTCGGAACAGCGGTCGGTTTAATCGTTTCGTTTTTACTGCTGTGTTTGTGGGCGATGGTTCCGTTTTTTATCTCACTGAAAAAATTCAACCAAAAAGATTTGTAATATGAAAACCGATATCCGAAACCGCAAAGACATCGAGAAATTGGTCAATACCTTTTACGACAAAGTAAAAACCGACGACGTTATCGGTTATTTATTCAACGATGTGGCTCAAGTGAATTGGGAAAACCACCTGCCCAAAATGTACAATTTTTGGGAAAACATTCTTTTCTTTACCGGAAATTATGAAGGCAATCCGATGGCCCGACACAAAGCGTTACACGAAAAAAGTCCAATGAATCCAACGCATTTCGGACATTGGAATAAATTATTCACCGAAACCGTAGACAAACTTTTTGAAGGTCCGAAAGCCGAAGAAATCAAAAACCGCGCGCTGAATATTTCCGCCGCCATGATGTACAAAACCCTAAGCTAATGACGCCCAAATTGTATTAATCTTTCTTTTACAGGCCGCGACCGTTTGGGTTGGCGGTCATTTTTGTTTGGTCTTCTTTGAAAAAACTGCCTTTGCTTTCGTGTCGTTTTAAAGAAAAAGCAACAATGGGAATACTAACCTCAATACTGTTTTTCAATTCTAAAAAATCTTTGGTCACGGCGAATTCCCGTTCCATTTCCCGACACTCGTTTTTCCAAAATTGTAATTGCTTTAAGGTATTTTTCAAATCGATATCGTGCCGAACAATTCCGGCATTTTGTTGCATAAGTTTTTGCAATGCTTCCCGATGCTTCCGTACCCATTCGGAGGAAACTTTGGCTTTTTGAGGATAATGACTCGGAATGGTTATCGAAATCGATGACGGTTCCGAATCCGTTTCGCTGAGATAGGCATAAATCCGATGCGCATACACCAAGGCTTCCAACAACGAATTCGACGCCAAGCGGTTCGCGCCATGCAAGCCGGTTCGGGAACATTCGCCACAAGCAAATAATCGGTTAATAGAAGTGAGTCCGTTCCAATCCACCTCAACGCCGCCACACAAATAATGTTGCGTCGGAATTACCGGAATCCAAGCTGTAGCCACATCAACACCTTCCAAAAGGCAATTCTGATAAATCGTCGGGAAATGCTTTTTAAATTCGACTAAATCCAAATGCGTACAATCTAAATACACGCAATCGTCACCCGATTTTTTGAGTTCTGTTTCAATACTTCTGGAAACGATATCGCGCGACGCCAATTCGCCACGCACATCGTAATCCAACATAAACCGATGCCCATTCTTGGTTTTCAAATACGCTCCAAAACCGCGAACGGCCTCGGAAATCAAAAAAGTCGAAGCCGAACCTGGTGCATACAAAGCCGTTGGATGAAATTGGATAAACTCCATATCGCTGATCTTAGCTTTGGCCCGAATCGCCATAGCAATACCATCGCCCGTGGCTATTGTAGAGTTTGTCGTTTGCTGATACACTTGCCCGATACCGCCGGTGGCCAAAATGGTAAAGCGAGAGAAAATCGGGAACATGTCGTTGGTTTTTTCATCCAAAACACTAACGCCGAAACACCAATTGTTTTCAGTAATCAAATCGGTGGCCAAATGAAAATCGAGGATTTCAATATTAGGTTGCTGGTGGGCTTTGGTCAAAATAGCGCGCTCAATTTCACGCCCGGTTTGGTCTTTATAATGCACCACTCGAGAATTGGAATGACCGCCTTCTTTGGCTAAATCAAGATTTCCCGCATCGTTTACATCGAATTGCGTTCCCCATTGGATGAGTTCGGCCAAGCGTTTCGGTCCTTCTTTCACTACCATTTCCACCACTGCTCTATTGCACAACCCATCACCGCACACCAAAGTATCGTGGATGTGCTTTTCAAAATCATCGCTCACCCCATCCATCACGACGGCAATACCGCCTTGGGCGTATTTGGTATTCGACTCGTCTTCGTTGGATTTGGTGACAATCAATACCTTTCGCTCCGGAAATTGTTGCGCCAATTTGATGGCAACTGTCAGTCCGGCGATACCCGAACCCAAGATCAAATAATCGGTTTCTATCTTCATCATTTCGACAATTCAAGCATACGTTGGATGGGAATAAGGGCTTTGTCTGCAACTTTCTTCGGCACAATGATTTCCGGAGATTCATTCAGCAAACAATCGTATAATTTGCGGAGCGTATTGAGTTTCATATACGCGCATTCGCTGCAAGCACAAGTATTGTCTTCCATAGCCGGCGCGGGAATTAAGATTTTATCGGGCACTTCTTCCTGCATCTTGTATAAAATGCCTGCCTCCGTAGCCACAATAAATTCGCTTTTCGGACTCTGCTTTACGTAGTCAATCATTCCGGAAGTCGAACCAATATAACTCGCCGTTTCCAAAATATGGGTTTCCGATTCGGGATGCGCTATAATGGCAGCATTCGGATGTTCTTTGTGGAGCGCGATGAGTTTATCGAACGAAAACGCTTCATGGACCACACAACTACCGTCCCAAAGAATCATTTGTCGACCGGTTTTTTTGTTGATATAGTTTCCGAGGTTTTTATCGGGCGCAAAAATAATCGGGATGTTTTCGGGTACGGAGTTGACAATTTTTTCGGCGTTAGAAGAAGTGCAAACCAAATGACTCAACGCTTTAATTTCGGCAGAGCAATTCACATACGTAATCACAATATGATTGGGATGCGCTTCCACAAACTTCTTAAAAATATCGGGCGGACACGAATCGGCCAATGAACAACCGGCCTTCAAATCGGGCAATAAAACCTTCTTTTTCGGATTTAATAATTTGGCTGTTTCGGCCATAAAATGCACACCGGCAAACACTATAATATCGGCATTTACTTTCTCCGCTTCTTGCGACAATCCTAAACTGTCGCCCACATAATCGGCTATTTCCTGTATGTCTGGTTGTTGGTAATAATGGGCTAAAATCACGGCATTCTTCTCTTTTTTCAATCGGAGAATCTGCTCTTTTAAATTTTCCATGGGCATAGTTTAAGAAGCTACAAAATAACCACTGAAAAAATCCAATTTATATGACTTTAATCATATATCGCAACAGTGTAGTAGTCTTAATTTTGGAGAACCTTAAAATTAAAACACCTTATTTATGAATGCTTTAGAACAAATAACCGTAGGAGAATTTGTAGCCGGAGATTTTAGAACAGCAGCGGTTTTCTCAAAATATGGCATCGACTTTTGCTGTAAAGGCAATAGAACTTTAGAAGAAGTTTGCGAAAAAAAAGGACTCGACGTCTATTCCATACAAGACGAATTGAATGCCGTTTTAGAATCGAAATCAGACAATAACATCGATTTCAAATCTTGGCCCATCGACTTATTAATCGACTACATCGAAAAAACGCACCATCGTTATGTAGAAGAAAAATCGACTGCCTTACTTTTTTACCTCGACAAACTCTGCAAGGTACACGGACAACGCCATCCGGAACTTTTTGAAATTGGACTTCACTTTAAAATTTGCGCTACCGAATTGGCCCAACACATGAAAAAAGAAGAACTGATTTTGTTCCCGTTTGTCAAAAAAATGTTCAACGCCCTTCGAGACCGAGAATCGATAGAACAGCCGCATTTTGGAACTGTCAATAATCCGATTGCCATGATGCAGGACGAACACGAAAACGAAGGCGAACGCTTCCGCATCATTGCCAAATTAACCGACAACTACAATCCGCCGGTTGATGCTTGTGAAACCTACCGCGTGACTTTTGCCATGCTGAAAGAATTCGAACAGGATTTACACAAACACATTCACCTCGAAAACAACATAGTGTTTCCTAAAGCACAGGCTATGGAAACCAAGTTCGACCTCATATAATCAAACTAATCAACCCAAAAAACACGCTCATCATGGAAAAATATGTAATTAAAAGAAACGGAGATTATAAACCTTTTGAACCTTTTAAAATAAAGGATGCAATAGTCAAGAGCTTTACCAGCGTTTCACTTCCGTTTGACGAGCGTGTTTTTGAAAAAGTTATAGTAGCCATCGGAGCCAAGGATACTTGGGCTGTCGAAGAAATTCAGGACATTATTGAGAAAACGCTTTTCGACAATCACTATTTTACCGTGATGCGGTCGTTTATGTTGTACCGTCACACGCGAAAACTGCAACGCGAACACGTACAAGGATTGAATGACGACACAACTTATGTAGACAGCACCCAAACCATCGAAGAGTATATCGCACAAACCGATTGGCGCATCAATGCCAACGCCAACACTTCCTATTCCAATGCGGGTTTGGTGAACAATGTGGCCGGAAAAATCATTGCCAATTATTGGCTGGATAAAGTGTATGCCAAAGAAGAAGGTTACGCCCACCGCAACGGCGATATTCACATCCACGACTTGGATTGCTTAACGGGTTATTGCGCAGGTTGGAGTTTACGCGTGTTACTCAACGACGGTTTTAACGGCGTTCGCGGTCGGGTGGAAAGCAAAGCGCCTTCGCATTTCCGGGAAGCCTTAGGACAAATGGCCAACTTCCTCGGAATTTTGCAGAGCGAATGGGCCGGTGCCCAAGCGTTCAGTTCTTTTGATACGTATTTGGCACCTTATGTTTTTAAAGACAATTTGTCGTTTGACGAGGTGCTCAAAGCCGTACGTAGTTTTGTGTACAACTTGAATGTTCCGGCGCGCTGGGGACAATCGCCATTTACCAATATTACCTTAGATTGGGTAGTTCCGGCGGATTTAGCGGTACAAGTTCCGACCAAAAACGACCGGCATTTATTTGAAAAAATTACCGATGAAAAAATCTTGACTCGAGCCCAAGAACGCGGTGTGGAAAGCTTAACCGAACTGCGTTACGAACATTTTCAAGCCGAAATGAACCTGATTAACAAAGCCTATTATACCGTAATGACAGAAGGCGATGCCAATGGCCAACCGTTCACCTTCCCGATTCCGACGGTGAATATTACCGAAGATTTCGACTGGAACGGCGAAAACACCGAACTGCTGTTTGAAAACACGGCTAAAATCGGTTCGTCGTATTTTCAGAATTTTATCGGAAGTCAATATACTACCGACGAAAACGGCAACAAAATGGAAAACCCAAATGCCTATAAACCCAATACCGTGCGCAGTATGTGCTGTCGCTTGCAACTCGATTTGCGCGAATTGTTAAAACGAGGGAACGGTTTGTTCGGTAGTGCCGAAATGACCGGAAGTATTGGTGTAGTAACCCTCAATATGGCTCGTTTGGGCTACTTATACGAAGGCGATAAAGAAGCGCTTTTCTCCCGATTGGACGAGTTGTTGGCATTGGCCAAATCGACTTTAGAGAAAAAACGACAATTCATACAAGAAATGTACGATAGAGGTTTGTATCCTTACACCAAAAGGTATTTGCCGCATTTCCGCAATCACTTTTCGACTATTGGGGTGAACGGCATGAACGAAATGATTCGCAATTTTACCAATGACCAAGAGGACATTACGACGCGTTTCGGCCATGAATTTTCGATGGAAATTTTAAACCACATCCGCAATCGCATGAAAGAATTCCAAGAAGAAACCGGAAACTTATACAACCTCGAAGCTACACCTGCAGAAGGTACTACGTATCGCTTCGCCAAAGAAGACAAAAAACGCTATCCGAACATTGTACAAGCAGGTAGCGACGACAATATTTATTACACCAACAGCTCTCAAATTCCGGTAGATTTTACCCAAGATCCTTTTGAAGCCTTATTGATGCAAGACGAATTGCAGTGCCAATATACCGGCGGCACCGTACTGCATTTGTACATGAACGAAAGAATCAGCACTTCGGAAGCTTGTAAAAACTTTGTCAAAACAGTATTGACAAAATTCAAATTGCCTTATATCACGGTCACGCCGGTGTTTAGTGTGTGTCCGGTGCATGGTTACCTCAACGGCGAACACGAATTTTGCCCGAAATGTGACGACGCTTTATTAGAAAAACTAAACCAAGATAACTATGAAAACCAAAACTAACCCTGTTCTGGAGCAACACCAAGAACTACGCACCAAATGCTTGGTGTACACCCGAGTAATGGGCTACCATCGACCGGTAGAAAGTTTCAACATCGGTAAAAAAGGCGAACACAAACAACGCCTGCACTTTAAAGAAAGTTGAAATGGTCAAATCGGTCAGCAATATAACACCGTTCACCCTGTTGGACTATCCGGATAAAACCGCCTGTATCTTGTGGTATGCCGGCTGTAATATGCGGTGTTTGTATTGCTACAATCCGGAGGTTGTTTTCGGGAAAGGCAAGTTTACCTTTTCCGAAATGGTCTCCTTTTTGGAAACCCGCAAAGGCTTGCTCGATGCCGTAGTATTCAGCGGCGGCGAATGTTTGCTCCACAAAGACATCGTAGAGCAAATTCAAACGGTTAAAACCATGGGCTTTTTGGTGAAAGTAGACACCAACGGCTCCAAACCCGGAGTGTTGCAAAACTTACTGGAACAGGAATTAATTGACTATGTGGCACTCGATTTCAAATCGACCAAAGAGTCGTTTGCTGCCATTACACAATCGGACTTGTTTGACCAATTTGAAAAATCGCTGCAGTTATTACTGAACGTCAATATTCCTTTTGAAGTGCGCACAACCTATCATTCCGAATTGCTGGCCAAAGAAGAATTGTGCGAGATGATTGATTACCTGGAATACAACCAATACACGGGAACGTATTACATTCAGCATTTCCGAAACAGTGTCGAAACCATAGGCAAATTGCCGGATTCCCGAGATCGTTTGGAACACCAACTTCCCGAAAATCCGAACCTGAAAATCAAATTTCGCTAAACTAAACCTGCTCTAAAACCGGAATGTCAATCTGATTTACTTCAGCTTTATACCACTGTAATTGCTGTTGCATGTGTTTCTTATCTTGGGTAAAGAAATCTGTCTGCGCAAACAAATCCGAATAATACGCTATACCCGAAAGCAAATTACTTTTAAATGCGCTCCATTTTTTGAGTTGGGCCGATGTAAAGTCATCGGTAAATTGCTCCAATTCGTTTTTGAGGTAATCCACATACATTTTCAGCTCTTTGATAAACATATGCGGACGATTATTATCGGCCAACACGTTAGCATTGCCGTAAATGTGTTTCACCATATCGGCCAAAGAAACTTCGCGGTCAAAATAGGCTAAATTCGGTCCGGGACAAATCACCACACCTTGTTGCTGTCCTTTAACGTCCATATCGTTTTCCAAATAAGACGCATTGGCCAAACCAACACACAAACACGATTTCTCAAAGATTTTGGCTTGCTTTTGCTGGATTTCTACATCGGATAATTGGTCTTTTTGTGCTTCCAATTCGGCCAACTTAATATCCTGGTATTTTTTAGAAGCTGTACACATCCCTTGCGGATCGTATTCTTTACTCAAAGCCAACAATTTTTTTGGACATGAACTTCCGGCCTTATTTTCGTTAATACGTTTTTGTTTCCAAAAATCATTACTCATTCCTTTAACCGTATTGAACAATACGCCGAGTGGCGAAATATCGCTTAAATAAAAATCTTTTTCTTTCGCTTGAGCCAACAGCATTCGGGTGGCTTCATCAACCGAAGTAGCTTCAGGCACCAATAAAAAAGGAGAACCCCAACCTACAGCGTCCATTGCAAAATGCTGCAGTAAAAATTCGTGTTCTTCGGCTGTGCCAACTCCCCCTTGGGCAGTGATTTTCAATGCTAACGGTTGGGTTGGTATCGGCAAATTTTTCGCTTGCAAAGCTTTAACCATCAGCTCGTGCGCTGATTGGATGAGTTGCTCTTTTTTGGATTTGAATTCTTCTAAAATCGGAGCCATTAAAAATCCTTCGGTAGCAAAGGCATGTCCGCCGCAATTTAAGCCGGATTCGATACGGTATTCCGACACCCAAAGGCCTTTTTTGGCCAAGAAATTCCCTTGTATCATGGCCGAACGAAAATCGCTCACCTTCAGTATAATTTTCTTTTGCAACTGTCCTTCAGCATTTGGATAAAACCCCGGAAACTGCTCGAAATAACTGTATAATCTCGGATTCATACCGGCCGAAAGGACTACGGACGAAGTAAGATTACTTTCGGCAAAACCGCGCAATGACGCATGCGCATCGTTAAATTCCACGGGCAAAGGTTCATTTTTATCGTAATTCTCCTTATCCACTTTGGTCATAATATTCACATCAATACTGCCCGGAACAAAATGTTCGGCCAAATAGTTTTTTACGTTTTCTTTGATAGCCAAACCTTCGTCTATGAAATTTTGCAAGCTGTTTTTAAACGCTGATTTATTGGGTAACAAGCCGATGTAGTTTTCCAAAGCGGTTTTATTTTCGGCCAATTCGTTTTTAAAACTTTCAAATTTGTCTTTAACAATCGTATCCACCAAATTCAAATAATGCTTGATGCGTTCGGCGCGGTAATCGTGGCATTTTTGGGTAATTTCACGATAAGGCAAACTGAATTTTCGGCTGTAAAAGGCACGCATTTTTTCAATCAGTTCGTCATCAGTAATGGAAATCACAGAGGAAATGCCGTAATGTGCCAAGCGTATCGGGCTGTCTATGGTATAAGCCAATCCCATAACGGGTATGTGAAAGGTGTGGACGTTTTTAGTGGTCATGTAGTGCGTTTTAATAAGGGGCGAATTTTGTGAAATCATTCGGGAAAAAGTATGATATATGTCATGCCAAACGGTTGTCTATTTATTTTTAATCTTAGTCACAAAAAAGGCGTGAATGACAACTTCCACGCCTTTTCTCTTTCAAAAAAGAAAAACAAGATTTGAATTAATAATTATCCTATTTTGGAAGTAAAACATCACCAATCACGTGAATAATACCGTTGGAAGTTTCTATAGAAGCTACAATTTCAGAACCGTTAACAAAGGTCTTTTCACCTTGTTTGGTAATTTTTACTTTACCGCCGTATACCATATCAAACTCCTGACCATCTTGCATGTACTCGGGTTTCAAAACACCTACATAGGTATGGTAGCCTAAAACATTTTGCAAATCGGTTTTTTTCTCCGGTTTCAACAAGCCTTCCACCGTTCCGGCAGGCAATTTATCAAAAGCGGCATTGGTTGGTGCAAACACGGTAAACGGTCCGGCATTGCTTAACGAAGTTACCAATTCGGCAGCTTTAACAGCCGCCACTAAGGTAGTGTGGTCTTTACTGCCGGAAGCTACCTGAACAATATTCGGGTTAGACGTTTCATCTTTTACACCTTCTTGACCCACGTTTTGGGTTGGTGTACTTTCGGTAGTTTCGGTTGGGGTTTCGCTGCTTTGTTTACAACCTATGGTCGCAAAAAAGCAAGCTAAAAGCAAAATTTTGATGGAATTTTTCATAATAATAAATACTTGGTTTATACATACAAAGTACCTAACTATGAAACGGTTATTTTATGATTGCACTCATAAAACCGGAGGAATTTTAACTTTTTTTATTGAGTAGTAAGTCGTAACCGCAATGCCCAGAACCAACAGTACCGCCACCGCAAAAAGCAACTCATTCACCATTGGGATTAAAGTATAACTGAAAGAAGCAATACCCTGAACAGCCAGCACTAATTCGTTTAAAAAAACGCCGACAGAAAACAAAATAATCCCAAACTTTATCGGTTTGCTGATGTAGAAATAATGGTTCACATAAATATAAAACAGCAAAAACAAGCTAATCACGGCCAACAACACCAAGTGCAAATAGGCAATGACTACAGGGCGGAATCCAAAGGCTAACTGACTCAAAGCCGGAATAGTAGAGCCCAATTGCAACAACCATTTTATGCTGCAAGCTACCGCAACAAACACTATAATATAACGCAAAAAGAACGGATAATTTTCAAAATAGCCTTTTCGGGTTTTGGCCAAAACAGCCAACAGTTTGAACCAAGCATAACTTTGAACAAAAGCCGCTACTACGGTTAAAACATAAAGCCAAACCGGTAAGTTTAGCCACAACGTCGATAAAAAATACGCCGGGATACAAGCCGCAAAAAACAGCCAAAACACTTTTGTAAAAAAAGGATGCTCCGTGGTTTTCAAGTTAAAAAAATGAAACAACAATCCCATACAAGCAAAGAAAAACCATCCGTTGTATTGGAAATGCAGGTAATAATAGATGGAAGCCAAATACTCGTTTTGGTGAATGTTTTTGGTTATCATCATAAAGGCCAAGGCAAAAGTCCCAAAGGAAGAAATCACATTAAAAAATAGCGCTGCTTTAAACCAATGTACTGAAAACCATTCCGGGTTTACCTGTTTCAAATCTTTCCAAAATTGGTAGCCGAAAACATAAGCCACTACAATAGAAGCTGTAGAAAATACAATCGATAAAGCCGCATAGCCTTGAATGATGAAAAACACCAACATCCCATAAGCACAAATCAAATTGGCTGTCAATAAGGTGTTGTACGAAAACGTCCTTTTCATTTTTGTCACCCTGAGCGCAGTCGAAGGGCCTTTTCTCTCCAAAAACCCAACCATCAACACCATTAAAGTGTGACTAATCCAACCGGCAAAAGCAAAATGAGAATGGGAATGTTGTAAGTTCTTTTGGTTCAGAAAAGGAAACTCAAAACCTATTTTGTAGCGCATTAACAAACCCAGTAAGGCTACGATGAGTAAATTAAGCAATGAAAATTGTAACCAGAACTTAGCTTTAAAGTGCATCAGAAATATATTTTATGGTTGATGATGTCCACCTTTTTGTCTTTAGCCATTTTCGATAAGGCTCGAATAACGGTCTCCACTCTTAATCCTGTAAAATTGGCTATCTCTTGACGGGTAAACGGAATTTGTTCTTTTTGGTTGGAACTTTTCCCTTTTTTGTGTGCATTTAAAAAGGCGAGTATCCTAAACTCAGGCTTCTGATTAATGATGTCTTTAGAGGTCATGGCCTTGGAATGTATCCGCCGCGACATGAGTGTCAGAAACTGTTTCTGTATGACAGGGTATTCTTCTAATATTTTAAGGAACTTTTCCTTAGTTAATTTGACAATCACGCTGTCCTGAAAAGCTTCTGCTGTCGACGGATAACACTCATCAATAAACAAAGGTGGTTCGCCAAAACTTTGCCCGCTCGAAAAATACCCTTGGGTAAACTCTTTGCCTTCATCATTTGAATTGTACATCCGAATACTGCCATCTACTATTTGATAATAAAAATTAGCGGTTTCATCTTCACAAAAAATCATCTCTCCTTTTCTATATTCCTTAGCAATGGCACCCCAAGTATAGAGTAAATCTAAGTCTATTTGCATAATTGATTTTGAGTGTTTTACGCCAATAACGCCCGTTATATATGGCTTTACAGCTTATGATTACAAATTTACTTTTTTTAAAATTACTAAAAATATGACCGAAATCATACAAAATACTTTTTTTTAACAACTATCTTTGTCCCATGAAAAAGTTATTAATCATAGTCGCCTTAGTGATGCTCGTTAAACCGATACTTCCGGTGGTCGACTATATGATTAACTATGATTACATTTCAAAAGTGCTTTGTGAAAACAAAGCCAAACCCGAATTAAAGTGTAACGGAAAGTGTCAGTTGATGAAAGAATTGGCCAAAGCTTCGGAACAGGAAAAACCAATTACCCCGGTAAAAAAAGTACAAGTACAAGAAACCGAAGTGCTGTTCTTTCAGGAAATCCAACCGTTATTGACAAGACAAACTTTTTTTCAGCATAAAAATGCTATCAGCAACCACTACGCCAATCTTTACTTTCACTTAGCGTGTGGTTCTGTTTTCCATCCGCCCACTTTCTCGGCTTAATCCTTACTGTTTATATCAATCTTACTGAGATTGACCGGACGATTTATGTCCGAATCGCATTGGAAAATCTTCCAATCAAATCTTTATTATTTAAAATTTACAATCATGAAAACCTTATTAAAATATACGCTTTCCTTATTCCTATTGGCCTCAGCCCTAACCTTTACTGCTTGTTCTTCAGACGATAGCAATCCCGAAGCCGACGAACTGGCCAACCTAACCAAATTCCAAGAATTCGCTAACGAAACCCATACTATCGAATTGTATTCCCACATGGGCAGCTTGGAACAAGGCTATAACGAAGTCGCCCTACGCATCAAAGACAACGCCACCGGCGACTATGTAAAAAATGCTGAAGTCAACTGGATGCCGCTCATGCACATGACCATGATGAATCACTCTTGCCCTAAATCGGCAGTAGAAAAAGTAACTACAAACGGTACCTTGTACGAAGGTTATATCGTGTTCCAAATGGCGCAAAATGCTACTGAATATTGGGATTTAAAAGTAAACTACACCATCAACGGCACTGCCTATTCAGCCACTGCTGTTATTGATGTTCCGGCTTCAACAGAACGCAGGGTTAATACCTTTACCGGAACCGACGGCACTAAATACATCGTGGCTTATGCCGAACCACACCACCCAAAAGTAGCCGTTAATGATGTGGTTTTCGGCGTATGGAGAATGCAAGACATGATGAACTTTCCGGTAGTAGATGGTTATACGGTAAAAATAGACCCGAGAATGCCAAGCATGGGCAACCACAGTTCGCCAAACAATGTAGATGCCACTCAAGTAACAGCCGGCGGTTTATACGAAGGCAAACTATCGTTAACCATGACGGGTTACTGGAAAATCAACTTGCAATTGTTGAATGCCGAAGGCGCTGTTTTAAAAGGGGAAGCCATTACCGACACCGTGTTGGAAAGCAGCATTTTCTTCGAACTCGAATTCTAAAAAATCCACTCCAAAAAGGTCTTGTACCTCATGGCAAGACCTTTTTAAATCTCAATTGTGATGAAAAATATATCGCTATTGCTGTTGTGCAGTGGCTTCTTTTCCTATGCCCAAGAAACCAAAGATTCCTTGGTGCCTAAAGACTTAAAAGAAGTTATTGTCATCGGCAAAAAAACACAAATCCACGAAAAACAAAGCAAATCGCTCGCTACTATCGATGAGTTTCTCGACAAAGGAAGCAAAGTCGATTTGGTCAAACGCGGCGCTTATGCTTGGGAACCGCTCATCAATAGTATGGCCACCGAACGAACCTTAATCACCATAGACGGCATGCGCATTTTTGGCGCCTGTACCGATAAAATGGATCCGATTACTTCCTATGTAGAAGTCTCTAATTTATCGGAAGCTACCATAAAATCCGGGCAGCAAGGCTCGTGTTTCGGGTCAACCATTGGTGGTGCCATCGATTTAAAACGAAGCCAAAACCGTTTCGGAAATCAAAAATGGGACTTCGCCCTCAATACCGGTTTCGAAACCAATAACCGTCAGAAAATCGTAGGCTCTTCTGTGAATTATGCCGACAGTACGTATTACGTAGATACCGATGTCATGTTCCGCGAAGCCGACAATTACGCCGCGGGAAACAACCGTGAAATTTTGTATTCTCAATTCCGAAAACTGAATTTCTCCGGTACCGCAGGGTTCAAATTCTTTACCAATAAACTACTGGAAGCTTCCGTCATTTATGACAAAGCCACCGATGTAGGTTATCCGGCCTTACCCATGGACGTATCTTTGGCGGAAGCGTTAATTGCCTCCCTGAAATATGTAGTAATTCCGAAATCATCCTTAGTGAAAGATTGGGAAACCAAAGTATATTTCAATACCATCACACACCGCATGGACGATACCACGCGGCCATCAGTTCCCATTCACATGGACATGCCCGGCTGGAGCAAAACTTTTGGGATGTATTCTAAAGCGACTGCCGTAAAAAATCACCATCACTTTTTGGCCAACTTCAACGCGTTTTATAACCAATCCGTAGCCGAAATGACCATGTACCCGAACGACCCGAACGAAAACCTGATGTTCATGTACACTTGGCCCGATGTGCGCACCTTATATACCGGTTTATTTGCCGAAGACCAATGGGTTTTCAACTGCCACTCGGGACTGAAATTGTCGGTTTCTGCCGGAAGTCATACCAACGATGTGGCGAGTGATTTTGGCTTACAAAGTCTGCAAATCTTTTACCCTGAAATGTCGCGCCAAAAAACGCGTTTCCTAAAAAGCATCGCCGCCCATTACAACTACCACAAAGGCGAATGGGAATACGGCTTCGGTTTGGGTTATGGCGAAAGAGCGCCGTCGGTTTCCGAAGGCTATGGCTTTTACCTGTTCAACAGTTCCGACCGTTTTGACTATGTAGGGAATCCAAACTTAAGCAACGAAAAATCCATTGAAACCCATGTGTTCATAGGCTTTAAAAAAGAAAAAATCAGCACCAAAATCAGCAGTTCTTTTTTCCGCATTTCGGATTATATCATTGGGACGCCCGACGTTTCTTTAGTCCCTATGACCATAGGCGCAAGTGGCATAAAACTGTACACGGCTTTGTCGTATGCTACGATTTTTAATGTCGATTGGAATTCGGAAATCGCCCTCAGCAACTCCCTGAAATGGAATGTCGGCCTATTGTATAGTTTAGGCAAAGACAGCAACGGCAATAACCTTCCGTTGATTAATCCGTTGAGCTATAAAACGGCTTTAACGTTTACCAAACCCAAATACAATGCCGCTATAGAATGCGTTGGAAACACCGCTCAAACCCGTTATGGTTCGGTGTACGGCGAAACCAATACCGCCGATTTTGCCTTATTAAATGCTAATTTCGGTTACAAATGGGTAGTTTCAGGCAGTAAGTTATACACCAAAATAGGCGTCGAAAATATACTGGACGCTTATTACACTACTTACTCCGACTGGAACAAAGTGCCGCGCATGGGAAGAAATATTTTTGTGAATCTGAATTTCAATCTTTAGTCACTAAATAAAGCAATGGCATTTTTCATTACCTTAGCTTTTCAATTCAATCAAAAATATAAATGAGAAATGCAACCCTTACCTTGCTGGCAGCCTTATGTTTAGCTTCCTGCAGCCAAAAAGAACTCACTTCGGGTATCAACAAAAAAAATATGGATACGCTGGTCAAACCCGGCGATAACTTTGCCATGTACGTAAACGGTACTTGGATGAAAACCGCCAAGATCCCGGCCGACAAATCCTCTTATGGTGCTTTTGATATGTTGTACGATCAATCGCAAAAAGACGTCAAAGCTATTATTGAAGAAGCCGCCAAAGGCAACAATGCCGAAGGTACCGACGAACAAAAAATAGGCGATTACTACGCCTCGTTCATGGACCGCAAAGGCCGTGATGCTAAAGGAATTGCGCCCATCCAACCGGAGTTAAAAGCCATTGATGCTATTGCTTCTTACGATGACTTGGCTGCTTATTTCGGGAAAGCCAACCGTGCCGGTGTATCTATTCCGTTTTCCGTATCGGTGATGTCGGATTTTAAAGATCCAACCAAACACACCTTAATCACTTGGCAAGGTGGCTTGGGCCTACCGGAACGCGAGTACTATTTGGCAACCGATGCCAAAATGACCGAAATCCGTCAAAAATATGTGGCCCACATCGAAAAGATGTTCCAACTAACCAACATGCCTAACCCTGCCGAAAATGCGGCTAAAATTATGGCGCTGGAAACCGCATTGGCCAGCCAACAAATGAAAAAAGAAGACACGCGCGACATTGTAAAATTGTACAACGTGTATGCGGTAAAAGACTTAAAAACCTTGATGCCCGACTTCAATTGGACGGCCATGCTGAAAAATGCAGGAGTTGCCCAAGAGAAAAAATTAGTGGTAACACAAGTAGATTATACTAAAAGCTTGAACAACCTCATCAAAAACACGCCTATCGACACTTGGAAAACCTATTTAAAATGGGGTGTGATTAATGGTTCTGCCGGCTTATTAACCACGGCACTTGACAAACAAAACTTCGAGTTCTATGGCAAAAACTTGTACGGTACCGAAAGCCAACAAGAAGATTGGAAACGCGCCGTAGAAATGGTGAACGGTGGTTTAGGCGAAGTAGTGGGGAAAGTGTACGTTAAAAAACACTTCTCTCCGGAAGCCAAAGAGCGCATGACGCAAATGGTGAAAAACCTATTGAAAGCCTACGCCGAAAGCATCAAAACCCTCGATTGGATGAGTGCCGCTACTAAAAAAGAAGCCTTGAAAAAGGTAGATAATTTTATGATTAAAATTGGCTACCCTGATAAATGGCGCGACTACTCTGCTCTAAAAATTGTGAAAAACGATTTGTACGGCAACGCTACTCGTGCGACCGAATTTGAATACAACCGCAACTTGGCCAAATTAGGCAAACCCGTGGACCGTGCCGAATGGGGCATGAATCCTCAAACCGTAAATGCATACTACAACCCATCGTTAAACGAAATTGTATTCCCGGCTGCCATTTTAAAACCGCCTTTCTTTGATTTAAATGCAGACGATGCGGTAAACTACGGTGGAATCGGAGCCGTTATCGGACACGAAATTGGCCACGGTTTTGACGATCAAGGCAGCGCCTTCGACGGTACCGGAACCATGAAAAACTGGTGGACACCACAAGACTTAGCGGCCTTTAAAAAGAGAACTTCGGCTTTGGTTGAGCAATACAACAGTTTCAAAGCCTTCCCTGATTTAAATGTGAACGGAGCCTTTACCCTAGGGGAAAACATAGGCGACTTGGGTGGCCTAAGCATTGCCATCAAAGCCTACAAAGCTACCCTGAACGGCAAAGAAGCGCCGGTAATGGACGGCTTTACCGGTATGCAACGCGTGTTCTTGGGCTGGGGACAAGTATGGGCCGAGAAAATCCGCGAAGAGGCTTTGCGCAGTCAAATTGCAGGCGACCCACACTCGCCGGCCTTATTCCGTGTGAACGGAACCGTACGCAACATTCCGGAATTCTACGAAGCGTTCAATATTAAACCTACCGACTCCTTATACTTAGCACCCGAAAAGCGTGTGAAGATTTGGTAGTAGTTACCTCTTAACTTGATAAGAAACCCCGACGGAAACGTTGGGGTTTTTTGTTGTTTCCTCAATTGTCATTCCCGCGCAGGCGGTAATCGCAACATTAAGAAATTGAAAACACCAAAACGCTTTGGTAACAAAAAATAAAACTTCCGCCACCACTTCTTAATAAACCAATGTCGTTGACTTAATCACCAATTAACACTGTAAGAAGAGCTTTGCATCAATCAAAAACAAAACAACTATGAACCACAACTACGCCCAAAGATTGTTGATTTTTACCATACTGTTTTTACTGACCAATTTTTCCTTCGGTCAAACTTTAGTACACTATTGGAACTTCAACAACAACACTTCGGTAACTACCATTACTACGCCCTCTCAAACCCTTGGTGGTGCAACTCTTACTGCCATTCCGGGAGGCATCAGTACCATTGATTTTGCCGGCGGAACCGGACAAAACTTTAACGTACAAAACCTCAATGCCCGTAACGGCGATGCTTCGGGTACGCACTTGCGCTTCAACGACCCCATTGGCGGTGCGTTAGAATTTGCCTTGCCCACCACAGGTTTTGAAGACGTGATTGTAAAATTTGCTACCCGCCGTTCCGGTTCAGGAGCAGGAACTCAGGTATGGTCTTACAGTACCGATGGCAGTACTTATACTTTCTTAACCAACATCATTCCCAACAACGGTGATCCTGCCTTAGCTATACTCGACTTCACCGCTATTCCTACTACCGATAACAATCCGAACTTTAAACTGAAAGTGGAGTTTTTACAAGGTTCAGGTGGTACTGTAGGGAACAATCGCTTTGACAATTTTACCTTGGAAGGCAATCCTTCCGGAGCGCCCGATACAACGGCTCCCGAAACGATTTTTGTTCCGGCCGATGGCGCAATAAATGTAGCGGCCACCGTAAACCCAACCCTCACCTTTAACGAAGCCGTTCGATTGGTTGACGACTCAGCCCTAAACAACAGTAATGCCGCTGCCTTAATCGCTTTCAAACTCGGCAATGCCTCGGGCAGCGATGTGCCTTTTACCACTACCGTAAACGGCAACACTATAACTGTAGTTCCAACTACTGCTTTAAACAACAGCCAAACCTATTACTTGGCGTTGTTGCCTAACACTATTGAAGATGTAAACAACAATGCCATTACCGCTACAACTGCGGTTACTTTTACTACGGGCAGTGCTACCGCTGCTTTAGCCTCCAATTTTATCACCGTAAACGAAAATGCCGGAACTGCATCTCTTACCATCAATTTAACCAATCCGCAAACCGGTTCGGTAGATGTGGTGGTTAAAACAGCCCCGTTTAGTACTGCCAATGCAGCTGATTTTACATTGACTACGCAAACGCTCAACTTCAATAGTAGCAGCGCTTTAACCCAAACGCTCAATATTCCTATTGTTGACGATACAGCTGAAGAACAACAAGCCGAATATTTTGTAGTGAGCTTAGAAAATCCTGTTGGATTAACGCTTACCGGAAATACTATGGCTACGATTTACATTATCGATAACGACCGTCTGGCGCCTGTGGCCAGCGAAGAAATCGAGTTGAATTACATCGGTAGTTTTGATCCTTCGGGCAGCAATAGCAGTACTTGCGAAATTGTAGTACACGATGCCGCTTCCCAACGGTTATTTACCACCAGTGCCGTAGCCGGATTTTTAGACATCATCAATTTTGCCGACCCTACAGCGCCTTCCGTAGTTAACTCCATCAATATGAATGTTTACGGCGGTGTAACCAGTGTAGCGGTAAAAAATGGCGTAGTAGCCGTAGCCTCGCCCAATGCCGATGAAACCTTAAACGGTTCAGTAGTGTTTTTCGATACCAACGGTACTTTCTTAAACCAAGTTACCGTAGGCGCCTTGCCCGATATGATTACCTTTTCTCCCGATGGCACTAAAGTCTTAACCGCCAACGAAGGCCAACCGAACACCGCTTATACTATAGACCCGGAAGGTTCGGTAAGCATTATTGATATTTCGGGCGGCATCGCTTCGTTAAGTCAAGCCAATGTGACTACTTTGTTGTTTACGGCTTTCAACGCACAGGAAACCGCTTTAATCGCTTCGGGTGTTCGAAAATTAAAAGCGACGAGTACTTTGTCGCAAGACTTCGAGCCGGAATACATCACCGTTAGTTCGGATTCCCAAAAAGCTTGGGTAACCCTACAAGAAAACAACGCGGTAGCCGAAATCAACCTCAGCAACACTACCATTACCGGTGTTTGGGCTTTAGGCACAAAAGACGTCAGCATCCCGGGCAACGGTTTTGACATCTCCGATAACAACGGACAAGTGCTTATTGCCAACTGGCCTATCAATGCCTACTACATTCCGGATGCCATTGCTAACTATACTGTAGGCGGCAACACCTATTTGGTAACCGCTAACGAAGGCGACGAAAAAGAATACGACGGTTTAAACGAAAGAACTACCGTAGGCGCAGCAGGATATGTATTAGACCCTGCTGTATTCCCTAATTCTGCCGTGTTAAAACAATCCTACAATATGGGGCGTTACCGTGTAACCAACCTCAACGGCAATACGGATGCCGACAGTGAGTTTGAAGCCATCCATGCCGTGGGTTCGCGTTCCTTCTCAATTTTCAATGCCAATACCCAACAGTTGGTGTACGACAGTGGCGACGATTTCGAAAGGTACACTGCCGCCAATTACCCAACCCTTTTTAATGCCGACCACGAAAACAACACGCCAAAAGGCAGAAGCCGTGCCAAAGGACCGGAAGCCGAAGGCGTAACCTTAGCCACTATAGGCGGACAAACCTTTGCGTTTATTTCCTTAGAACGCATAGGCGGTGTGATGGTGTACAATATAACCGACCCCAACAATCCGACCTTTACCGATTATAAAAACAGTCGCAGTACCTCGGCCTACAGCGGAGACCACGGTCCGGAAGGCATTACCTATGTAGCCCCTGAAAACAGTCCAACCGGTTTGCCCTATATTTTAGTAGCCAACGAAATCAGCGGGACCATTACCATTTTTGAAGTGAACACCACCAACCTTTCCACACCGGAGGTTAACCAACCTGCGAACACCTTTGCTATGTTCCCGAACCCGAGCGAAAACAACGGCTTGGTGTACTTTAACCGCGCCGCCGATATCGAAGTGTACGACCTAAGTGGTAAACTACTACTGTCACAAAAAGCAGCACAAACCCTCAATACCCACAACTGGGCGGCAGGCCTCTACTTGGTCAAAACAGCCGAGGGCATCACCAAAAAATTACTGATAAAATAAATTGGGTTAGTTGAATAAGTAGTTTTTTAAACCCCGGCGGAAACGTTGGGGTTTTTTGGTGGGAATAACTAAAGCCAATTAGAAAAACGATTGTCACCCTGAGCCTGCCGAACGAAATAGAGAGGCTACATTTTTGTCACAAATCATTTAGTGAAACTCTTTTAATAATTTGTTGACAAATTTGTTCAAAAGTCATTATAATATTGTAAGAAATATTCCGTCTGTCGCAATAACTTTAAATTGCTTATTTTTGAAAAAATATATTTAAAATTATTTTATAATTTTATGAGTAAAACCAATCTTAAAGCCGTTGACTTCTTTTGCTCTGGAGGCGGTATGAGTTCGGGTATGAGTAATGCAGGGATTAAAATTCTTGCCGGTATTGATTATGATATTACATGTAAAGAAACATACGAAGCTAACATCAACGGAGCTAAATTCATTCATGCTGATGTTTTTGACTACAAAGTCACTGACCTTGAAAATGAACTTCAACTTAAAAAAAACGATGATGAACTTGTCCTAATAGGCTGCAGCCCTTGTCAATTTTGGAGTATTATCAATACGGATAAAAAGAAGTCAAAAAAATCAAAAAACTTATTGAAAGAGTTCAGAAAATTTGTTGAATATTTCAATCCGGGATATGTTGTTGTTGAAAATGTACCGGGTGTTTTAAGAAAGGAAAAGGAAAGCGGATTATCCGGATTTATTAAATGGCTTTCTAAAAACGGCTATACAGTACATTATGATATTCACGAAGTAAGCAATTATGGTGTTCCTCAACACCGAAAAAGATTTACGCTAATTGCCAATAGAGTTACAGAAAGAGAACTTTGTCCCATTCCTTACGAAGGAAAAAAATTGTCTGTCAGAGATGTATTAGGTGAAAGAAACGGATTCCCGAAAGTTAGTCCAGGTCATAAAGACAACTCCCCTTTCATGCATACTGTTGCCGGACTAAGAAAAATTAATTTAGATCGATTGGAAAGAACACCTGCTGATGGTGGAGACCGAATGGCTTATGTAAATGACAAAGATTTAGCCCCTCCTTGCCATCAAGGAAAAACGGATGGCTTCAGAGACATTTACGGAAGAATGTTTTGGGATAAACCCTCACCTACTATAACCACCAAATTTTTCAGTCTTTCAAACGGACGTTTCGGACACCCTGAAGAAAACAGAGCAATTTCATTAAGAGAAGGTGCAGTACTGCAATCATTTCCTAAAGAATACATCTTTAAGACTAGTACTATAGCTCATACAGCGCGTATGATAGGTAATGCTGTACCTCCAAAATATGCTACTGCGATTGGTAGAGCAATAATCCAAAATCATCAAAATGCAGTTTAGAACCAAAGCAAGAGCCGTTGATTTATTGGGTAAAGGGCAGATTGCCGACTTACCTACTGCCATAACTGAGTTGTGGAAAAACGGATATGATGCTTATGCTGATAACTTAAAGGCTGAATTATATAAAGAAGGTTATAATGGTCTTACAAAATCCTACTTCATTTTATCAGATGATGGAAAAGGAATGTCTAGTACAGATATCTTAGACAAGTGGTTAGTATTAGGCACAGACTCTAAATCAAGGGCTGAATTAGAACTAGAATCAGAAGATACCCTTTGGAAAAAACCACGAATTAAAGCAGGGGAAAAAGGGATAGGGAGACTTTCTGTAGCCTATTTAGGAAACCCGATGCTGATGCTTACAAAAAAGTTAGGTTATCCAATCCAAGCAGTTTTTTTTGACTGGCGTTTATTAGAAAACTACAATTTGTTTTTGGATGACATAGTTATACCTATCAAAACTGTCGACAACATAGAATCTCTTGTAAATGTTTTTGGTGAATTAAAGACAATGTTCCTTAAAAATTTTGATAAAGAAAAGGATTTAGATGATAAACCGATTTGGGAAGGAAAACAAATTGATTTGAAATTTGAGATTACTTCCGAAACAGAATCTGCTGTGTTGGAGCAACCCATTGTAAAGAATATTCATGATTTTTTTAGCTCAAATGATTCCCACGGGACTTTATTCTTAGTTTTTAATCCTTTAAATCAAATTATAGAACTTTCACAAAATGATAAAGATGAACTAGATGATAAAAAGTTTGTTATTACGAGCTTAACTGCATTTACTAATCCTTTTAAAGATGATGCAATTAAGATTTCAACTGTATTTAATATTCACTCAGATGAGAGTTATGATTTATTAACATCGCAAGGTCAATTCTTCGATAAAACTGACTTTAACTTAGCTGATGTCTACATAAAAGGTGAGTTTGATGGAGAAGGTAGCTTTAATGGTAAAATAAGAATTTACAACGAAGAAATAGAATATACATACACAAATCCAAGAAAAAAAGACAAAAGAACATTTTATGGCAGAGTACCAATCGAGTTAGGCTATTCACAAGGAGAAATACGGTCTTCATTATTAACTGAATCACAATTTGATTACCTAAGAAAAAAAGTGAATGAATACGGAGCTTTGTATGTATTCAGAGATGATTTTAGAGTGCTTCCATATGGTAGAGAGAATGCTGACTTTTTGAAGTTTGAATATAGGAGATCAAAGAGAGCGGGAACCTACTATTTTTCATACAGAAGGATGTACGGATATATTGATTTAACAAGAGAGAGAAACCCCAATCTAAAAGATAAATCAAGTAGAGAAGGGTTAATAAACAATTCTCAATATAGGGCATTTGAAGCTGATGCGAGTAACTTCTTTGTAGCACTCGCCCTAGATTATTTTCAAACAGACCCAAAATTTTCATTATTCAGGGACAAACAAAAAGAAATTAATGCACAGACCGAGGCCATCAATGCAGACAAAGCACGAGAAAAAGCAGAGAAAATAGCGTTTACAAAATCATTAAATACTTATCCTATTAAATTAGATGAGCACCAAAAAAAATATGAAGATCTTCTGAATCAGCTTGATGATAAACTAAACAGCATTCACATTACTTATTCCGAGGTCGAAAATATTTTGGATGAACTTCAAAAAATGGATTTAGGTTTAAAAGATTTAATACCTATTGTCCCAAAAAGATATAAACCCACTGATACCCAACTGGAGAGGTTATACAAATTTGAAGATCGATTAAATAATTATATAAGTTCAGTATCACCACGAAGAGAGGAGCTAAATAAGAAAGCACAGGAAAAACTTGAAATCCGTGATTTACAAATTGATTTTTCAAAAAGATACAACAGTTATATTTCTTCATTAGAAAAATCTCTTAACGAACACAAACAAGAACTCAATGAAAAGCTAAATCAAATAGCGAAAGACTATAGCGAAAGAGCCAGAAGATTAATTGATTCTTTAAAAGAAAACAAAGATTCAATAGTGAACAGCATCATTTCTAAAGACCAGATAAATCATTTTTCTGATCTTATTGAAAAACAATACACTGAAGTCTCAGAAATGGCTGAAAAGACACTTTTCCCTCTTACAGAACATATTAAGAGATTATCTTTTGATATTGATGAGGAGCAAGTACAAGGTGCCTATAAAGCGCAATATGACCAGATGAAATATCAATGGGAACAAACCCGTGATACGGCACAATTAGGAATTGCCGTTGAAATCATTGATCATGAATTCAATCAGTTGTATGCAAAAATTAATAACCAGTTAGGAACTCTTGCAGGAAACAGTAATGTAAACTCAATTAGAGAGTTTGAATACCTGCAAAAGAATTTTAAACAACTGGAAGATAAATATGCCTTGTTATCTCCTTTATATAGAATTTCAGGAGCACTAAGTAAAGAGGTAAGCTGTAAAAAAATATATGAATATTTACAAGAGTTTTTTGAAAATCAAATTGCCGAGTATGACATAAAATTTGAAGTAACTAAAGAATTCGAACAGCACTCCTTAACCATTAAAGAGCCTGTAATACACACTGTTTTCATTAACCTCATCAATAATGCAATTTATTGGATGCGTAATAAAGAAGAACGAATAATTAAGCTTGATTACTTTCCTGAAACTGATGAAATAATAATAGCCAATTCTGGCGAAAAAATTCCTGATTACAGGTTAGACAAAATTTTTGAATTATTCTACTCTCAGCGCCCGAATGGAAGAGGTATAGGATTGTATTTATCAAAACAGAGTTTAAACGATGCGGGGTTAGATATCAATGCATCTAACGATGTAGAATATAATAATTTGAATGGGGCATGTTTTATAATCAAGAAAATAGAATCAGATGTATAACCAAAAGGCATTTAACATATTAAAATCATCAATAAATTCTGTGGTTTTTATTGATGATAAAGCTAAAGATTTTTATTCAGGAACACCATTTGACGCTCAAATCCCTGAGGAAAAACTTTCCGTGGAATTGTTTAAAAATTTTAAGAACAATGGAAAAAGCCTAACAGTTCATAAGTTTGAAGCCTCTAATCTCCAAGAGCCTGAAATATTAGATTATTTGTTCAATAGTAGAGATTTAATCCTTTTGGACTGGGAACTTTCAAATGCTTCTGGCCAAGAGTATTCGTTAAGACTATTACACAAAGCTATTAGTACGCCTTACATTAATTTTTGCTGTATTTATTCAAGTGCCAATAATTTTAATGAAATCCCTATTTTTCTTAATGCATATTTCTCAGGTATAAGTAAAACTGAATTTATTACAATTCAAGAAACATATAGTTACATCACTTCAGAAGAAATAGTTAAAGTTTGGGACAAAAGTGAAGAAGTAATCAATGTTTTTTTTGAGGAAAATGGAATTGATAAAAACAATTTTCCATTAGAAAGAATACGTGACAAAAAAGAGTTTTTATTGCTTCGTTACATATACATTTCACTTAATGTTGAGAGATTTATTATTCCGGAATCAGCAAATGAACATGAAGTTTTAAAAACTGGGGATGACTCTTTTATAATAAATAACACTTTTGTGCTAACTCTAAAGAAAGAGCACGATACTGATTCGGATTATGAAAATCTTTTACAACGAATTTCTAATGTTGTTATAAATAACAAAGGAAGCTTTTTTCAGCTATTAGGTTTAGAAATGCAGTCTTTGTTTAATTCTAATGAACGATTTATAGATGAAACTATATTAAAGTCATCAACAGAAGCTCTCTTTCAATTTCGAAATCACTTAAATGATGATAAAACTTTTGCCACAATTATAAAAAAATTATTAATTGAACAAGCTACACTTAAGCTAAGAACTGCAAAACTTGAATTACTTGATGCCGATTTTTTAAAGTTAAAAAGTGCTGAAATAAATGGACAGGAATCTACTGTTGATGATTTGTTACAATTAAATGTTTTCTACAATTCTGTAACTGTAAAAAGTTTGCATCCAGAAAGCATCCCAAATCTAAATTTCGGGGACATATTCAAAGATTCAGATGATATATATTACTTGTGTATAACCGCACTTTGCGATTGTTACTATCCTAACAAAATTGACTCAAATTTTTACTTTGTCAAAGGTTACGAGTTTGACGACCTGGAAATGGCCCTTAAATTGGGAGACACGGCATTCTTGAGTTTTATGCCAAGTACAAAAGTTATTCAATGGGGTGAAACCGAATTTATCAAAAAAGAGAAAATTAAAAGACAGGATGGTGAAACTGAGGATCAGCATACCATCAGAGTTAAAGAAGCAGAGTTAAAGGCTTACAAATCATTTCTTCATAAACCATATTACATAAAACCAAAAGTCTACAATGTCGAGAATAATAAGCTAATTGATAATAAAATAAGATTTTGGGATATAACTAATAGACATACTAAAGATAACTTCGATCAAAAACTAAATTACATTGAAGCAGAATATATCACAACTTTAAGAACAGACTACACTCAGAGGATAGCGAATCATGCTTTCGGTCATCCTACAAGAGTTGGTGTTGACTTTGTTAAAATCTAATTCGAAATTATTTTGACTCAATAAACTTATTCCAACGCATATTAAGTGATTCTTTACTTGGAAATTTAGATTGGGTGATTAATAGTTTATCTTGCAAATCCTCATAACCATCCTTTCTGACTGTCTCTTTGACATAAACCTTCAATTCGTTTGGCTCAATCCCTATCAAATCCAAATCAAAAAGAGTATGGATATCAGCTCTAAGTAATAAACCGTTAGTGGGATGATTGTCCTTCTCTCCTTTGTAAGGATTGATATGAGCCGCTTCTAAAATATCTAAAATCTCACAACCGGTAATCACACATTTATCGCCATACATTTCACGAACTGCATCTCGGAATTTTTGTTGCCCTCGCCTTTGAATGATTGATTTGTAAATTTTTGATCGTTCATCTTCTCCGGTTGGCACATAATCATCAGATAAAATTTCACCCAACAAGTTGTTATCGCCGTCTTCTGCTAGCGGATAACTGACTTCATGGAGTAAGTAGTTGTATTCACTCTCAAAATAATCCATGAAAAAATCCTTTGATAAACTTTGCATCGACATATTTCGATTATAACCTTTGTCATGATAGGATCTTAATTTATCAACTGTAACTTTTATCTTTGGCGAGATAAAAGACTGGCTGTAAAAAGCTTCGTATTGAATAACATCAACTGTTTCTGCTAATGGCTCTTCAAATTCATGGCCTTTATTACAACGGTATTTAGGCAACTTTGTCTTTCTTTCTTCGTAGTTAGTGTTATTACAAACCGGGCATCTTCTTCGTATTTTGGTTGAATTGTAGATTACAATATTGGATATTTTAGCCAGTCCTAATACTTTTTCTTTATTAACAATAACAGCTACGTCCCCTTTTTTTATTTGACGACAATTCGGTACAAAATTATCATACACATATTTTGTTTGTAATTCATCGGCATGACCATCGTTACTGATATAGGACAAGTCATCATCATCTACAGATTTTAATACCCAGTGATTCATAATTGTATAATTTTGTATGAAGATACTAATTTTTATTTATGGACCGCCACACTCCCGAACAACGCTCTAAAAACATGCGTGCTGTCAAAAACAAAGGCAGTAAGGAGGAAATAATGTTAGCCAAAGCTTTGTGGCATTTAGGATATCGGTATCGTAAAAATGATAAAACTGTTTTCGGTAAACCGGATTTAACTTTTAAAAAATACAAACTCGCTGTTTTTGTAGATAGCGAGTTTTTTCATGGCAAAGACTGGGAAATTAAAAAACACGAAATCAAATCCAACCAAGAGTTTTGGTATAAAAAGATTGAACGCAACATAGAACGCGATAAAGAAGTAACCGCTTTCCTGGAACGATCAGGCTGGACAGTTTTGCGCTTTTGGGCTAAAGATGTCAGAATGGAATTGGATAGCTGTATTACGCAAATCGTATCAGTAATTCACAAAAACTGAAAATTCCTCTCAACAAACAACCCCTCAATCCAAACCTATATAATTAATCTTTTTTGTGGCAATTTTTATCAAATTGATTTTTTTGTCACAAATCTGTGGCAATTTTTTCAAAATATTTTTTTTGGCCACAACTTTGTGCCAGTTTGATTTCAAATTATTATTTGACACAACTTTTACTTTCCTTTTTCTATTAACTTTACCTCACCAAACCAATCCCTTACCCCATGAAATCAAAATGCCCAATATACAGGATCTTGCTTTTCAGCTTGTTGCCTTGGCTCACTCTCTCCCAAATCACCCTCACCAACACCGCCGAAATCGCCAAAATCAAACAAGGCACTACCTACTTCGCCATGAAAGATCCGGCCTCGCCTGCGGCAGCGGTGTATGTAGCGGCTATTAAAAAAGCGTGGTCACTCAGTAAAGTAGCGTGTATTAAATATACTGAGGTAGAAAAAAACATCGCGCCCAACAACAGCTTTGTCACCCTGGGCGCTAACATGACTACCTCCAACAGTACCTTGGCTGCTACCGAAACCCGCATGTATTTGGAACTGTGGACCACCAACGGCAAATTCACCTACGACCCCAAGAAAAGAAGACATTTCAATCAAGCCGATAAAATAGTAGTGGCCACTATAGAACTCTTTGCCGATTACTACGCGCAAAACAATCCGAGCGCCATGTATAAAATGGAGTATGACGCCGCCGGACATTTTAAAAACTGGGGTGCCGGTGTGTTGAGCAACTACCTGCAACAACTTTGCACTTTGCTGGAAAAAGGCAATGAGTGCAATGCCAAAACCGAAATAGCCAATACTGCTGAATTGCAAAAAATGGCCGGAAGCACCTTGTTTGTCCCCGATTATGTGCTGACCAAATTCGGCAAAAACTCCGATGACGAAAGCAAAAAATACCCCGAAAAAGAAATCTTCGAAGGCTATACATTAGCTTACCAAGTGCTCTCAACAGCTGAACTCAATGAGAAAATTGTAAACAGCACTACGCCGTTTTATTACTTGTTGTACATAAAAACCCCTAGCGAGAAATTTGTGACCGTGACCAACGTGCAAACCGGAGAAATTGTTTATTTGGGCTACACCGCTGCGGCCGCAAACTTTAAGAATGCCGACATGAAAGCGTTGCAAAAAAAGAGTGGAAAAAAATAGTCCCCGCAACGCCCAATAATTATTGCGGGGACCTAACTAAAAAAATCACATTACTCTACTATACATTGGGACATATCACAGAGTGATATGGCTTTTTATAAAACTTTGCTAAGCTCCCGGAATGAGTAGCACTTCCGCTTGGGTTAATGGTTTTGACCTTTCCTCCTCCAAAAGGGGAATGAACTATGAAGGAGGAATTGTATAAGGTCGGGGAATGAATTGTGGTATTGGTATTAACTTGTATAGGTGCAGAAGTGCTGATTAACACTTTGTTGGTATTTGTGGGAATGGTGTTAAGAGACTCATCAATCGTCTCACTCCGGTTATACTGAATAATTGGATTACAAACAATTGTTGGTCGGTTTCCGGTATGAAAGAAAAACCGACCAACGTTTGGAATTATTTTTACTGATGCTATGATGAATACATCGTTTTTCATAAAATACAATTCCTAGTTTGCGTTTTGTTTGACAATCACAATGTTAGCAAGAATACTTTTTTTTATGGGATAAATTCGCCCAATTGCATTTTACATTAGACCAAACGACTTTAACTGTAGACGAATGATTGTTTGTGATACTCCCGAAATCTGAATGGGTAATCACCTCATTACACTTGAAGGTTTTTCAATTTTCAGCACAAAAAATTCAACTATTAAAATATTAGCTGCTCTTAGGGTATAAATATTATATTAAATACAAAAATTACAGTTTGACCCTATTTTTTATAGCACTAAATGCAATTATTAAACTATCTTTTATAATTTTACCCTAAATTAAAATGGGTTAACTAAGAAATTATGAAAATAGAAAAACGTTGGATTTTTGCCTTTTTGTTGGTTTCCGCAGTAGCAGTAGCCGGTTTATTCTGGCCCGAAAAAGCTACCGACAATCTCAAAACCTTTAATGCTGTCGACTCCATCAATTATGCCGATGTGGCTTGGTTGTTAACAGCTTCCTGCTTGGTATTATTAATGACGCCGGGCTTGTCTTTTTTCTATGGCGGTATGGTGGGCAAAAAAAATGTGATTTCCACCATGCTCAAAAGTTTCATTTGCTTAGGCGTGGTTAGCTTACTTTGGGTGGTTGTGGCTTTTTCCCTGTCGTTCGGAAGTCCCATTGGCCCAACCATCAGCGGCACTCATTACGGCATCATTGGCAATCCCTTCGAGTTTGCTTTCTTTAGTCATGTGGCCATGAACCCGCACAGCACCATGGCTTCTTCTATCCCCTTTATTTTATTTGCTTTATTCCAAATGAAGTTTGCTGTGATTACCCCGGCCATCATCACCGGCGCACTGGCCGAACGCATCCGTTTCATTTCCTTTTTGCTCTTTATTTGTTTGTTCACCCTTTGTATTTATGCCCCTTTATGCCACATGATTTGGCACCCGAATGGTCTGTTGGGTAGCTATTTCGGTGTAAAGGATTTTGCCGGTGGAACGGTCGTTCACATGAGTGCCGGTTTTGCGGCCTTGGCAGGTGTTTTAGTCTTGGGAAAAAGAAAAAACAGCGAACACATTCCCACCAACATCCCATTTGTATTGTTAGGCACCGGTATGTTGTGGTTTGGTTGGTTCGGATTCAATGCAGGCTCAGCCCTAGCGGCCAATGCTACTGCAGCTATGGCTTTTGCGACCACAACCATTTGCTCCGCTTCAGCTATGTTGACCTGGGTATTTTTCGACCGAATGAACGGCCGTAAAGTGTCTGCTTTAGGGGCTTGTATCGGTGCCGTAGTAGGACTGGTAGTCATTACGCCTTCAGCGGGTTATGTAAGCATTCCGCAAAGCATCTTTTTCGGATTTATCGGCGCTATTGTCTCCAATAAAATGGTGTATTGGAAAAAACTAAAACAAATTGACGATACCCTCGACGTATTCGCCTGTCACGGTGTGGGCGGTATTATGGGAATGATCCTTACGGCTATTTTTGCCAAAGGTGAAAATGCGAGTTTGTTGTATGGAGGTTGGAGTGTTTTTGGTCACCATATGATGGCCTTAGTTCTGGTCTCTGTAGTTACTTTTGGCGGCGCCTATTTGTTGTTCAAAATTACTAATGCCCTAATTCCAATCCGAGTGTCGGAAGAATCGGAAAATATGGGATTAGACTTGTCGCAGCACGGGGAAAAGTTTTAAGTTAAGTTGAAGGTTGCGAGTTACGGGTTGCGGGTTAAACCATCCTCAATTATGCACCATATTTAAGACATTTTACTTATGCCTTTTTCCCTTATCCCTTTCAGCTTACTCCTCCAACAACAAATTCGCCAACGCATTATCGCGCCCGTAAATGTCTTTGTGGAAATTCACCAACCCATCATCGTCAACCCAAGCGGTAAAGTAACCTATGTATACCGGAATTTTATTTTTTAAGGTGTACCATTTTTCTTTACCACTGTTCATAGCTGCGTCTATTTTTTCAGGTGTCCAATTCGGATCTTCTTCTAAAATCAACTGAGCCAATTCCTTTGGTTTTTGTACTCGAATACAACCATGACTAAAGGCTCTTTTTTCCTGACTAAACAAATTCTTAGCCGGAGTGTCGTGCAAGTAAATGTTGTTGGAATTCGGAAATAAAAACTTCACCAAACCCAACGAATTGTTAGGTCCGGGTTTTTGACGAATGTTGTTACCATTCCATTCCATATTGTGTTTGGCCAAATAATCCTTGTTCTTTTTGATGGCCGGAAGTATCTCTTTGTCGCGGATGCTTTTCGGCACATTCCAATACGGACTGAACACTACATAGCTCATCATCCCGCTGAAAATTACGGTTTCATTGAGCGCTGTTCCCACCACTACATTAGATACCAATGCTGCTTTTCCTTCTTTAAAATAAGTCAATCGATAAGACGGAATATTCACCACGATAAATTCTTTAGACTTTGTCAAATCGGTCGATATCCAACGGCAGCGTTCCATATTGACCATAATGGTTTTAATGCGGTCACTAATCGGCACATTCATTTCCGAAATATGTTTCGGCAGGATAATTTTGTCTTCCGAAAAACCGTTGCGCTTTTTATACTTCAAAATGGCTTCTTGCAGCGATTCGTCATACACCTTACTTTTCGAATCGGTGGCAATGTCGTGGGTTAAAAACAATCTTTCTCTGATTTGAATCACCAAATCGGAACTGTCCCCCGGCTTAAGTTGTTTGAAGCCTTCAGGCACTTCAATGAATTCCCAACCGCCGTTTTTTTCGATGTCGCGATACCGCTGCAACACTTCTTTTAACTTGTAATATTGGCCTATCAGTTTGGCTTTATTGTCTATCAGTTTAGGATCTACCAATATAGAATCGAGGTATTGTTCGTAACATAATTTCTTCCGTGGCAAATACCAGCCTAACTCTTCTGTTTTGGTACTGTCTATGCCTTGCAGCACTTTATTGGTGTAATAAAAATAATAGTTGGTCAGGAACAATTCTACCTCAACGTTTGGTTTGGTGTTGGTTTTGGGAAACATGCCGTCCAAAATTTCTTTGTAAGGCACTTTCGCCTGTAGGCCTTCTTCCAACAAATTATTCATTTTATTGTAGATGACTTCCGCCGTTTCTTTGCGCCCTTTTTTGTCGTACCATAGATAAGTGTAAAGGTTTTTACGATACAAATCAACCGCTTGTTTTTGGTACAAGACCAATTTGGGGTATTTGCCGTAAAACGACGCAACAGCCGAACTGTCAAAAGACAATGAAACTTCCTCGTAGTGAAATTGAGTTTTCGCTTCGGCTGAAGGCTTTACCACATTTTCTTTTTTGGCACAATACCAACTCGTCAGAGAAAATCCGAGTAACACCAGCAAGACCAGCCCGATAAACCACGCTCTATTTTTCATATAGGGCAAAATTATTTTCATAAAAATACAAAAACTAATCGCTACTAACTAATGGAACACTTATATTTACTTGTCGAATCCAAATTGTAAAACCATGAAAAAATACTGTTTAGGACTTATGATATTCGTTAGTCTTGTTACCTTCGGGCAAACTTCAACAACCGAAACACCTGCTAATGTCAAGAAAAAAATCGAAGTCATATTAGACAATTGGCATAAAGCCGCCGCCGAAGCGAACTTTCAAAACTATTTTGAGGCAATCGCCGATGATGGTATTTTTATCGGAACCGATGCCACGGAAAATTGGAACAAAACGGCTTTTCAAGCTTTCGCCAAACCGTATTTCGACCGTGGTAAAGCCTGGAATTTCACAGCTTTAGAACGCAATATTTACGTTAGTGAAGACCAAAAAACCGTTTGGTTTGACGAGTTATTAGATACGCAGATGAAAATTTGTCGCGGTTCGGGCGTTTTGGTTTTCCGCAACGGTCAATGGAAAATCAAACACTATGTGCTTTCTATGACGGTGCCGAATGACAACGTTGACAAAGTGGTCGAAATCAAAACACCGCTCGAGAACAATCTCCTCACTTCTTTAAAAGAAAAAAAGAACTAATTTTTATGCTCCTAAATCCATAGGTCTTCTTTTCTCGTATATGAGAACAAGAAACGAAACCTTACACCTGTGGATATCCATAAAAAAATAAACCAATTGTTTGGCTTCATCATCATTGTCATTTTGGTGTTGCTGATTTTATTGGCTTATGGCTTAGCCCTTTTTGCTCCCGTATAACGCTACCCATTTCTTACTCAATAGCAACATAATATTAGGTTAGTTTTGTTTTTGTTTAAAGAAAAGCGCTGTCTGCATTAGGATAGCGCTTTTCGATTTTTTAGCGATTTAAAAACCAAATCCTATTGGTTCTCGTAAATGCAAGAAACCGCAAAAACAAATCGACATGAGAATCAACCGAACCGTAAAAAAAATAGTGCTGAGTCTGTTAGGAGTTGTCTTATTGCTCTTCGGTATTTTAGTGTACCACATTGCCAGTATGAAACCGGTGGAAAATGCCAATATTCAAATTAGTCGCATCGACTTTGACAAGCCTTTTGACTCGCTAAGCACCATCGAGATCAAAAAAAAACTCCATGAAATTAAAGGGGTAAAAAGTGAAATTATTGTCAAAAGAAATGTGGTAGTGTATTTTCACGACAACAACATAGCCGATTCAAAAAAAGTCTATGACGAGCTCATGAACAAAGGCAACTACAAAGCTGAACGCTTTTTGCTGCCGGCCAACTTGGCCCAAAAGCAAGTTTGTCCTGTGATGAAAAAAGACAGTTACAAATATAAATTCAGCAAGTTCATTCAAGGAATCTTTAATTAATCCTCTAAATATAACGTTATGAAAAAGTTTTCAAATTGGGCCTTATTGTCCTTAGCCTTCGGAACATTTGCCTTTACAGCTTGTAGTAAAGATGATGATTCCCCCGCTCCAACCCCTTCTATCTACGAAAGATTAGGCGGTACCACTATGGTGGCCGATCCCGACAATCCGGGACAAATGATTGAACAGGGTCGTTTAAGTTACCGCAAAGTAGTGAACACTACAGTAGGTTTAATTGTAGCCGATGTGCAAGCCAATGCTTCAGGAAATTTGGGCGCACACTTTGCTCCTATTTTAGGTGAAGTAGGTGCGGGAAACACGACCAACTTAGCCATATTGGTAGACAACTTAACCGATTTCTTCTCGTTCAATACCGGCGGAACAAATGCAGTAAACACCTATACCGGTTTGGATATGGTAACGGCGCACAATCCGTCGTTGAATCCACGAATGGGGACCACTTCTACCAATGCCGACTACACTAAATTTGTAGGCTACGTAGGCGCGGCAGCGCAGCAAAACGGCGTAGCAGCTAATACCGAATTGTACGCCGATATCGTAGCGGTATTAGAATCGTTACGCGATCCTATTGTTCAGTAAAACCCTCAAATACCACTCCATGCAACGAAAAACGCTACCCTAAAGAGTAGCGTTTTTCTATTTTAAATTTTCCAGCATTTCTACCGTCATCGAAGCCAAATCGTAGCGGTGCTTCCATTGCCAATCCTGTTGCGCACAACTGTCGTCTATAGAAGCCGGCCAACTGTCGGCAATCTTCTGGCGAAAATCAGGTTTATAGGAAATGGTAAAATCCGGAATGTGGTTTTTAATTTCCGCGGCTATCTCTTTCGGGGTAAAACTCACGCCGGCCAAATTGTATGAGGAACGAATTTTAATGCTTTCGGTCGGTGCTTGCATGATTTCTACCGTAGCACGAATGGCATCATCCATATACATCATCGGCAAGGCTGTGTCTTCTGAAAGAAAACATTCGTATTTCCCGTCTTTCAAAGCTTTGTGGTAGATATCAACGGCATAATCGGTAGTGCCGCCGCCGGGTTCAGTTGACCAACTGATTAAGCCTGGGTAGCGAATACTGCGTACGTCAACGCCGTAAATGTTATGGTAGTATTCACACCAACGCTCGCCGGTTTGCTTGCTGATGCCGTACACGGTTGTCGGCTCCATAATGGTGTATTGCGGTGTATTGTTTCTCGGGGTTGTAGGTCCGAAAACCGCTATACTCGATGGCCAAAATATCTTTTTGATTTTACCCGCTTTGGCCAAATTCAACACGTGGAAAAGCGAATTCATGTTCAAATCCCAAGCAAAAGCAGGATTTTTTTCGGCAGTTGCAGATAGTAAGGCCGCCATTAAATACACATCCGTAATATGGTATTGCTCAATTAAATGTTCAATCTGATTGTAATCTAAAGCGTTGACTACTTCAAAAATACCTTCGTTTACAATGTCTATATTCAGCTTTCTGATATCGGAAGCCACTACATTATCAACCCCGTAAATGCTTCTGAGTTTTTTGGTCAGTTCGGTCCCAATTTGACCACAGGCACCAATGATTAAAATTTTTGTATTCATGTTGTGTGTTTTAAGCATAAAACTCGCCGACTAAATAAACCCTCGAGTATTTTCGCAAAGATAACGTTTTCGTAAATGGAAAAGTCTTAAAAATTACCTTTGCTTTAACTACATCTTTACCATGTTTCCTTTTACCTTTGTACCTTTGTGATGTAAAAAAGTAAGGTCAATGAGAATCAATTTGTTGCGTTTTGTGATGCGCTCTCTGCTTTTGGTTTGCTTCGCCGGTTCGCTGACGCTCGTGTCTTGTCAAGAAGATCCTAAAATCCGACTCTTAGAACAAGAAAAAGAAGCCAAAAAACAAGAAGCCATTTTCAACAACATCAATCAGGGATGGCGTTTTAATGCGCAAACCGTTACCCAAACAGCCGGTTCGTTAACCAACAACTGGGCAGAATGGCGTATGTTTTTGACCGAGTTAGGGCAAAAGCCTAAAAGCAGTATAGGCGCCTTCAAACAAAAAGCCAAAGCCTTATCCAAAAGAGCCTTAGAGCTTAATAACAATATCCCGATGGCGTACAATACTCCCGAAGTTAAAAGCCGCATTGCCGCCATTACCACTAAAATTAATGCGGTGAACTTATACATTCATCTGCAACAAATTCCCGATCAAAAAATTGTAACATTGATTCCGAGCATCAACACCGAAGTGAATGCTTTACAATTTCAGTTGGAAGAAATTACCCGTAAAAGTCAGATTAAAATGGAAGATGGCGAAAGCGACATGTTGCAAATGCTCGACACCACCAGAGCCATTCCAACTTCACCTAAAGTAAAATCTTTACCCTAAGTTTTGAGTCAAAACGCTTTATACAACCGTTACCTGCATTCGCCGAAAGTCAAGCAAATTGCGGAGAGTTTAGAACAACCTTTAGCCAAAATACAACTCAAAGGGCTTTTGGGTTCATCCTTTTCTTTTGTGTTTAACGCGCTTTTCAAAAACAGTGAAAAGCCGTATTTGCTCATCTTTAACGAAAAGGAAGAAGCCGCTTATTATTTGAACGATTTAGAACAAATGATAGGCGCCAACGACGTGTTGTTCTATCCAAGTTCGTATCGGCGACCGTACCAAATTGAAGAAACCGATAATGCCAATGTATTGCTGCGCTCCGAAGTACTTAACCGCATCAATTCGCGTAAAAAACCGGCCGTCATTGTTACTTATCCTGAAGCGCTTTTTGAAAAAGTGGTGACGCGAAAAGAACTCGACAAAAACACTTTAAAAGTAACCGTAGGTGATAATGTCTCCATCGATTTCATCAACGAAGTATTGTTTGAATACGAATTCAAGCGCGTGGATTTCATCACTGAACCGGGCGAGTTTTCCGTTCGTGGCGGCATTTTAGACGTGTTTTCGTTTTCGAATGACAATCCGTATCGCATTGAGTTTTTCGGCAATGAAGTCGACAGCATCCGAACCTTCGATGTGGAAAGCCAACTCTCGGTAGAAAAGCAAAACAAGATTACCATCATTCCGAATTTAGAAAATAAATTCATCAAAGAAAATCGCGAAAGTTTCTTGGAATACATCAGTGATAAAACAGTGTTGTGTATCGAAAACACTGAGTTTCTGACTTCGCAACTCGACAAACTTTTCGGGAAAGCCATCGAGACTTTCGACAAACTTTCTAAAGACGTCAAACACGCTTCGCCGGAACAGTTGTTTTTAAACCAAGAAGGGTTTTTGAAGAAAGCTTTGGATTTTTCCCTAATTGAATTATCGAACAAGCCGTTGTTTAAAACCACCAAAACGTTCGAGTTTCACATTCAGCCACAACCATCGTTTAACAAACAATTCGATTTGTTGCTGAACAATTTGAGCGACAACCATTTTCACGGCTACACCAATTATTTGTACTGTGCCAATGAAGCGCAGGCCAACCGTTTCCACGATATTTTTGAATCGATAGACGAAGAAAATCACGAAGACATCCGCAAACAATACCACACGGTAGTGGCTTCTTTATACCAAGGCTTTATTGACGAAGAAAACCAAGTGGCTTGCTATACCGATCATCAAATTTTTGAACGCTACCACAAGTTCAGTATCAAAAACGGCTATTCGAAAAAGCAAACCATTACCTTAAAAGAGCTGAACTCTTTGTCTGTAGGCGATTATGTAACGCACATCGATCACGGTATCGGTAAGTTTGGCGGTTTGCAAAAAATACAAGTCGAAGGCAAAACCCAAGAAGCCATCAAACTGGTTTACGCAGATAACGACATCGTGTATGTGAGTATCCACTCGCTCCACAAAATTTCAAAATACAACGGCAAAGACGGGACGCCGCCCAAGATATACAAACTCGGTTCCAACGCTTGGAAAGCCTTAAAGCAAAAAACCAAAGCGCGTGTCAAACACATTGCGTTCAACTTAATTCAGTTGTACGCCAAACGCTGCTTGGAAAAAGGATTTGCCTTTGCGGCCGACAGTTATTTGCAAAAAGAATTAGAAAGCTCGTTTATTTACGAAGATACGCCCGACCAACTCAAAGCCACCCAAGACGTTAAAGCCGATATGGAAAAAGACCGTCCGATGGACCGATTGGTTTGTGGTGACGTGGGTTTCGGGAAAACGGAAGTCGCCATCCGTGCTGCTTTTAAAGCAGTGGACAATAGTAAACAAGTCGCCGTTTTGGTACCAACTACTATTTTGGCCTATCAACATTACCGCACTTTTAGCGAGCGTTTGAAAGACATGCCGGTCAAAATTGGTTACCTCAACCGTTTCCGAACAGCCAAACAAAAAACGCAAACCTTAGAAGATTTGGCTTCGGGTAAATTGGATATCATCATTGGAACGCACCAATTGGTGAACAAAAACGTTAAGTTCAAAGATTTGGGTTTGCTGATTGTAGATGAAGAACAAAAGTTTGGCGTGAACGTAAAAGACAAACTCAAAACCATAGCCGCCAATGTGGATACGTTAACCTTAACGGCTACACCTATCCCGAGAACTTTACAGTTTTCGTTAATGGCGGCGCGCGATTTATCGGTAATTACTACACCACCACCAAACCGTTATCCAATCGAATCACAAGTGGTTGGTTTTAATGAAGAGCTGATTCGCGACGCCATTTCTTATGAAATTCAAAGAAACGGTCAAGTCTTCTTCATCAACAACCGAATCGAAAATATCAAAGAAATAGCCGGTATGATTCAGCGATTGGTTCCCGATGCGCGTGTAGGCATTGGTCACGGTCAAATGGAAGGCAGCAAATTAGAAGAACTGATGCTAGGCTTTATGAATGGTGAGTTCGATGTTTTGGTGGCCACCACCATTATTGAAAGTGGTTTGGATGTACCGAATGCCAATACGATTTTCATCAACAACGCCAATAACTTCGGGTTATCCGACTTGCATCAAATGCGCGGTCGCGTTGGGCGAAGCAACAAAAAGGCTTTTTGCTATTTTATTTGTCCGCCTTATTCTGCCATGACCGAAGATGCGCGCAAGCGTATTCAGGCGTTAGAACAGTTCAGTGAATTGGGCAGCGGCTTTAATATTGCGATGAAAGATTTAGAGATTCGTGGTGCCGGTGATTTATTGGGTGGCGAACAAAGTGGTTTTATCAATGAAATTGGTTTCGAAACCTATCAGAAAATCATGAACGAAGCCATTGAAGAATTAAAAGAAAACGAATTCAAAGAGTTATACGAATCCGAAAACGACATCGACACTAAAGAATATGTCAAAGAATTACAAATCGACACCGATTTCGAGTTGTTGTTCCCTGATGAGTACATCAATAATATTTCAGAACGTTTGAATTTGTACAACGAATTAGGCAATCTTAAAACCGAGGAAGAACTGCAGGCTTTTGAAACTAAGCTCATCGACCGATTTGGCCCATTACCAAAAGAAGCTAAGGCTTTGTTGAACAGCATTCGCATCAAATGGATTGCCACGCATATGGGTATTGAAAAAATTGTGATGAAACAGGGCAAGTTGATTGGCTATTTTGTCTCCAACCAACAATCGGATTATTACAATTCAAGACAATTCTCAAAGGTATTGCGATTTGTACAACAACATGGTAATCTTTGTAAAATGAAAGAGAAAGAAACCAAAAACGGTTTGCGATTGTTGCTGACGTTTGACAATGTGAAATCCATATCCCGAGCGTTGGAGTTTATGGAATTGATGGTTCAATAATTCGTTGCATTAATACAATAAATAAAAAAGGCGTTCCAAATAGGACGCCTTTTTTATATGTGCTTATATGACTTATATGGTTCACTCTCAACCTACATCTTCAAAATCTTGAAATTGGTTTCTCTATCGTTAATCTTCAGCTTGAAGAAATACGTGCCTTTGGAGAAAGAAGACAAATCGACTTCCGTAGTCAACTCGTTGCCTTTTTGTTGCCACAACAATTGTCCTTGAACATTATACACGGTAACTTCTTTGATCGCATCTTTCGACTTGATGGATACTATTCCATTGGTTGGATTCGGATAATAACTGTAATCTATAAAATCATTCCCTGCCACACCTAACGATTGGATACAGGAAATATTGGCAATCCAACCCGGTGCGGTAACATACTGGTCGGAATAAAATCTGAAAGTCAGTGATCCGTCGGATGCAGTAGAAATTATAGTTCCCGGAGAGTCGGTTCCTGTGTAGCCTCCCGGAAAAAATTCAGGTGCTGTTATATCAGGTCCATCATAAATGTACAAATAGTCAAACTGAAATTCGAGATCAAAAGAGGTAAAAATAGCCATCAGCTTTTGATTAGGCTGATTTGGAATCATGGTTCGAATGAAAGATTCCATATTGGAATGCTCGCCTGTTTGTCCTCCTGTATCTGTAAACAACATGCCACTACAATAATCGCCTTCAGTAGCAAAAATTTTTCTTTCGAATGTTGGTGTGATGCCCGTACAAATAGGTCTCAATCGTACTTCATAATAGCGGTTTGGTAACAGGTTCGTCACGGTATAGGAGTTCCCGGTAACTGTTTGCCATGAGGAAGCGCCTGTGATTGAGGTTACCGAAATTTGCCAAGTAGTTCTGGTGGTATCCAAGTCGTTCCAAGTGATTACTGCAGATGTTTGGGTAATATTGTTAATCTGAATTTCAACTACAGTATTGATACAAGTGTTGACACAATCGGAACTCAAACAGGTTTTAGCATTTACAGTATTCGCTATCAATGCAGTAGGTTGTGGTCCGAATCCGTTGGCAAAACTAATCCCTACACCGGATACCAAGTGACAATAACTCATAATGGTTCCTTTTACCGTTGTTGACGGAATAGGACCTTGTGCACAACTTCCTTCGCTGTAACCGGCTTGTTGTCCGCAACCATCGATAGCGGTCCCATTGCCGTTCCAAACACAACCATGCGTGTGAGGAGAACCTAATGAATGGCCGAATTCGTGTGTAATTACTTGTACAGTCCAAGAGTAAGTTGGCACCGTAGCATAACTCAAATTCACATCAGAATAAGCATAATTGGATTGACCACAAATAGAATTTAAATAAGCCACACCGCCTAATCCGCCCGGATCAATGCCTACCAACATTCCAACATCTCCATTAAAGACCGGTCTGTTTTGCGCAAAAGTCCCTAAATAATCTCCTGAAGTTGAACCGGAAGGCATACCAACATAAGGATCGGGAGTAGTCCATACAAAAACCGACTTTAAGGCTGTGGTAATACCGTCATTAGTAAAAAGCGTTTGAACATTATTATACACAGAAGTCATCCAATTGGTAGCTGTAATAAGATCGCTTCCGTTTTGGATGTATAAATTAAAATCGACTTCAAAATAAAATGTAACACATTTTACGGTATTGGTTTCTCTGGCGGTTGTAGTCGATTGAGACATTTCATATCCTTCTTCTTTGGTGTAACAATCCCAATCGTTGGCTACCTTCATTTTGGCATCGGAATAAACGATATAATCTGTCAGATTGTTGGGCTGGTTTAGTTTACCTACGACCAAGTTGCCCCATTGTTCTGCCGAAATGATTCCGTTGCATTCTCCATTGAAGAAATTGAAAGAGGCGACCGAATTTACATCTCCGTTAACAATACCACGATAGTAGGCTCCTTTTTGGTAATATACATTTTTGCCTTTATCGGTATCTAAGCTAAAGTCTTCCGTAAAAAGTGTGACTTTGTAAAGCAATATTTCGATGTTTTGTCCTTGGTAAGGAATCTGAAGCTTAAGAGCTTCGTATTGGTTTTGGGCAATCTCATTGACTTGCGCTAAGTTCATTGTAGCCAAAGTAGCGTCTGCCACCACTTGGTTGACTGTTGCTTCGGATTGATTCCCTTTGGCTTGCAAAACTGAAAATGGCTTAAAATCGGCACTTTTTTGCTGCAATTCAGACACTTTTTGAGCAATTCTGTTTTGTGCAGGGAGCAACGCACAATTCAGGAATACAATTAATAGTAGGATTCTTTTCATAGCGGTATTTATTTTGGAGTAAAGTTATTGAAATTCAGGATAAAACCAATTTTTAACTGTTTTTTTCAGAATTTATACTTAAAAATGGTAAAACGCATCCTTTATATGATCAATTTTATAATGATTTTCTTCCTTACAAATAGCGATGATATCAAAGCGAATAGCAACGTCTAAATCGTTACTCGTTACGTATTCATTTACGGCTTTGACCAACAATTGGATTTTCTTGGGTTTGACAAAATCTTGCGGTAAACCAAACTCGATGGAAGAGCGCGTTTTAACTTCAACAACCGCTAAAGTGTTGCCAATCTGCGCAATAATGTCTATTTCAGCTTTTTGAAAAGTCCAATTGGTTTCTAAAATGGTATAGCCGTTTTGCTGCAGAAAATCTACGGCCAATTCTTCGCCTAACTTACCGAGTTCATTATGTTCTGCCATAAAGATTTAAGATTGTTGGTTAACGAATGATGATTTCTGAATAGTCAATCTGAAATCAAAAATCGTCACTCTTAATTCATCATTCAAATACTACCTTACTCGTTTCAGGGGTAACTTCCATTGTAATTTGTCGCCCGAAAATCAATGCGCGATTGTCTCGAATATGACCGGCCGGAAAATTATAAATGATAGGAATATTTAGGCCTTTCACGGTGTCTTCTATAATCTCCAAAGCATTTCTGCCCCACGGAATTTCGTTGTCTTTCATTTCGGTCATGCCGCCCACGATAATGCCTTTCAAACTGCTCAAACAACCGTTGCGTTTCAGGTTCATCATCATGCGGTCGACGTGATATAAGTATTCGTCTAAATCTTCTATAAACAGAATTTTATCGTGGCAATCAATCGCCGATTCCGAGCCTAACAAGCTGTACAAAATCGACAAATTCCCACCTACCAATTCGCCCTTGGCTTTTCCGGTATGATTGAGCGCATCGCAGTCTAAAGTATATTGTAATTTCTCGCCAAATAGTGCCGTACAGAGCGAGTTCTTGGCCTCATCGGTTGCTCGAGCCACACTCACGGGCATAATGGCATGCAAAGATTCGATGCCCATACGGTTCAAATGACTGTGCAATACCGTTACATCGCTGAAACCGATAATCCATTTCGGATTTTGCTTGAATTTGGTAAAATCCAATTTATCGATGATTTTCACCGTGCCGTAACCGCCGCGAACGCACCAAATGGCTTTGATATTCGGATTGTCCATTTGCTCCTGAAAATCGGCTGCGCGTTGATCGTCTGTCCCGGCCAATTGGAAATAATCCAAACCAATGGTGTTGCCTACTTTGACTTTCAGACCCCAACCTTCCAGCATATCGATGGTCGGTTTCAAATTGTCATCTAAGTTTTTACGAGCTGTGGAAACGATAGCAACCGTGTCGCCTTTTTGAAGATAAGGAGGTGTAATCATCTTTTTTTGGGAGTAAGAGAAAAAAGTAATTAATGAAACAAAAATTAAAAGGATTCGCATGAATCAAAAAGGATTGTAAATTGGCTATCCCAAAAGTAAACAAATCCCAAAATTAATTCGGGATTTCGGGGCTAAAAAGTTATTTTTGCACTCTATTTATCTGAATATGTTAGAAAATCCAACCCGAGGCTTGGCCGAACTGAGCGAAGCTAAAAGATATACTATTACGGCAGCATTGCCGTATACGAATGGTCCTATTCACATCGGACATTTGGCCGGCGTTTACGTTCCGTCCGACATTTATGCGCGCTATTTGCGATTACAAGGTAAAGATGTAGCCTTTATTTGCGGTAGCGACGAACACGGTGTAGCCATTTCCATGAAAGCCAAAAAAGAAGGCATTACACCTCAGGAAGTCATTGATAAATACAACGGCATTATCAAAAAATCGTTCGAAGATTTCGGAATTTCCTTTGATAATTACTCCCGAACTTCCGCTACAATTCACCACGAAACGGCTTCTGCCTTTTTTAAAAAATTATACGACAACGGCGACTTTATCGAAGAAGTGACCGAGCAATTATACGATGCCAAAGCCGAGCAGTTTTTGGCTGATCGTTTCGTAACCGGAACTTGTCCGAAATGCGAAAATCCCGAAGCTTACGGCGACCAATGTGAACGTTGCGGTTCGACTTTAAACGCTACCGATTTGATTAACCCGAAATCTACTATCACAGGAGAAACGCCGATTATCAAGGAAACCAAACACTGGTTTTTACCCTTAGACCGCTACCAAGACTTTTTGCAAAAATGGATCTTAGAAGACCATGCAAAAGATTGGAAAACCAATGTGTTGGGACAAGTGAAATCGTGGTTGGACGATGGCTTAAAACCTCGTGCTGTAACCCGCGATTTGGATTGGGGCATCGACGTGCCTGTGGAAGGTGCTGAAGGTAAAAAACTCTATGTGTGGTTTGATGCGCCTATCGGCTATATCTCAGCCACCAAAGAATGGGCCGCCCGTGAAGGTAAAAATTGGGAAGATTATTGGAAGAAAGAAGATACCAAATTGGTGCATTTTATCGGGAAAGACAACATCGTGTTCCACTGCATCATTTTCCCGGCCATGTTGAAAGCCGAAGGCAGTTTTATTTTACCCGATAATGTGCCGGCCAACGAATTCCTGAATTTAGAAGGCAACAAACTGTCGACTTCCAAAAACTGGGCGGTTTGGTTGCACGAATATTTAATCGATTTTCCGGAAAAGCAAGACGTATTGCGTTATGCTTTAACGGCTAATGCGCCCGAAACTAAGGACAACGACTTTACCTGGAAAGATTTCCAAGCGAGAAACAACAACGAATTGGCGGCTGTTTTCGGAAACTTTATCAACCGTGTAGTGGTGTTGACCAACAAATATTACAATGGTATAGTACCGACTCCGAATGAATTGACGGAAGTTGACGAACAAACCTTAGCCGAACTCAAAGCGTATCCGGCAGTGATTGCCAGTTCTTTAGAACGTTACCGATTCAGAGAAGCACAAGTCGAATTGATGAATGTAGCCCGTTTAGGCAACAAATACTTGGCCGACGAGGAACCTTGGAAGATGGTGAAAACCAATCCGGAGCGCGTGCAAACCCAAATGTATGTGGCCTTGCAAATCGCTTCGGCCTTAGCCATTTTATCGGAACCATTTTTACCGTTTACTTCGCAAAAATTGTGCAAAATGCTGAACATCCAATTGAACCACTGGAATTTGGCATTCGACCAATGGAACTTAACCAAAGCCGGTCACCAAATTGGTCAAGCCGAAATTTTATTTGCCCAAATTGAAGACGCGGAGATTCAAAAACAAATAGACAAACTCGAAGCTACTAAAAAAGCCAATATCATGGAAAACCAAGTGGTAGAACCTCAAAAAACTACAACAACTTTTGAAGATTTTTCAAAATTAGACTTGCGTGTCGGCACCATTTTGGAAGCCGAAAAAATGCCGAAAGCCAATAAATTATTGGTTTTAAAAGTGGACACCGGTATAGACGTTCGCACTATCGTTTCGGGTATAGCCGAACATTTTTCACCGGAAGAAGTAATTGGAAAACGCGTAACGGTATTGGTGAATTTGGCGCCAAGAGCTTTGCGCGGTGTGGAAAGCCAAGGAATGATTTTGATGACCAACAACAAAGAAGGTCAATTGGTTTTTGTGAATCCTGATGCGGATGGTGTTGGAAATGGTGCTTTGATTAGTTAGAAAAAATAAACTGATATGAACCTAAAAGTAATCGCATTTGATGCCGACGACACTTTGTTTGTCAACGAACCGTATTTTCAGGAAACCGAAGAAAAGTTCTGTGCCTTGATGAGCGATTATTTGTCGCATCAAGGCTTATCGCAGGAATTGTTTAAAACCGAAATTGCCAACTTAGAACTTTATGGTTACGGCATTAAGGGCTACATCTTATCGATGATAGAAGCGGCTATGCGTATTTCTAACAAAACCATATCGATAGAAGTGGTAGAAAAAATCACGGAATATGGTAAAGAATTGCTTCAAAAACCAATTGAATTACTTGACGGTGTGGAAGAAACCTTGCAAGCTTTGAGCGGGAAATACAAATTGGTGGTGGCCACCAAAGGCGACTTATTGGACCAAAGAAGAAAATTACACAATTCCGGTTTGGGTCATTATTTTCATCATATCGAAGTGATGTCGGACAAAAAAGAGAAAGATTATGAAGACCTATTGAAGCGTTTGGAAATTAAAGCTGAAGAGTTTTTTATGATTGGCAACTCCTTAAAATCTGATGTGTTACCGGTGTTGAATATTGGCGGACATGCTGTTCACATTCCATTTCATACGACTTGGGAACACGAAAAAATCAATCACAAAGTAGAACATCCAAACTTTAAAGCTTTGGAAAAAATCACCGAAGTTTTACCTCTTTTATTATCCTAAAGTGAAACATAAATTAGACTTGAACGCTTGGAATCGCAAAGAACACTTTACCTTTTTCAAGCAAATGGAGGAACCTTTTTTTGGTGTTACAGCACGTATAGATTGTACCCAAGCTTATGCAAAGGCAAAAGAATTAGGCGTATCTTTTTTTACTTATTATTTGCACAAAACCTTGTTAGCGGTCAATGCCGTTGAAAATTTTCGCTACCGCATTATTGGTGAGGATGTGTATGTTTTTGACCGAATCGATGCTTCAGCAACCATATTAAGAGACGATAAAACTTTTGGATTTTCTTTGGTAGAATTTGATGAAAACTTGGCGACTTTTGCCGAAATAACCAAAAAGGAAATTGCCCGAATTCAAATCACTCCCGGATTAATCACCCGCGATTTCGAAATTAATTTGATTCACTTTTCAGCCGTGCCTTGGATAGATTTTACTTCTTATTCACACGCTCGAAGTTTTACTTGGCCCGACAGTTGTCCGAAAATTTCTTATGGAAAAATGACCGAAGATAAAGGTCAAAAATTCATGGCCATTGCCGTTCACGTTCACCACGGATTGGCTGATGGTTATCATGTTGGGCAATTTTTAACGTTACTGCAAGAATTGATGAACGAATAATTTTTCTAAATTTACCAAAAAGAAAAAGATTATGCTAAAAACTAATATCGAAACAGCATTAAACAATCAAATTCGCATAGAAGCGGAATCATCGCAAATTTACCTTTCCATGGCTTGCTGGGCTGAGGCTCAAGGTTTGGAAGGTGTTGCACAGTTCATGTTCAACCAGTCTGATGAAGAGCGTCAACACATGTTAAAATTGGTAAAGTATGTGAATGAAAGAGGTTCGCATGCCAAAATCACCGAATTGAAAGCGCCTAAAACAGAATTCGGAACGTTCAAAGAAATGTTTGAAGAATTGTATCAACACGAATTATTTGTATCCAACTCTATTAATGAATTGGTTCATATTACTTTGGGTGAAAAAGATTATGCTACACACAACTTTTTACAATGGTACGTGGCAGAACAAATTGAAGAGGAAGCGCAAGCTAAAACCATTTTAGACAAAATCAATTTGATTGGGGAAGATCGTGGCGGATTGTATTTATTTGACCGCGATATCCAACAGTTAGCAGTAACCAGTTCTGTTTCTTTGGATGTTAAACCATAATTTGTTTTCACTTTAGACAACGTAATGTGAGCAAGAAAGAAAAAAATAAAACCAAAGACAAGGACAAAAAGCAAAAGAAACTGCTCCTTAAAACACTCTTGATTTCAAATGATTGTAAAACGGAGTGTTGTGAAAAATATAAGAAATCTGAAGATAAAAGATGTAAAAAATGTCCGATGTTTGATGTTCTTAAAAAGCTCAATAAACTAAAAAGCCTTCAAGATTAGAAGGCTTTTTTTATTCAAAATAGGTCCAATTTAAACCATCACTAATCACTATCACCGTCCTTTTATTCCCTTCATACATATAAATTTCGGTGCTACCGGTGGTGGATCCTTTAGGAAATAGTAGTCCCGCAGCGGTTGTAAGCTTAGCCGTAATACTGTTTTGAATATTTCTTACCACATAAATCCTTCCCGGGAAACTAACCGGATTGGGTAATCTGAACTCTTGATCTGTTGCCAACGGCACTATAGAAATATAAACACCGTCATCTATTAATGTTGCCGAACTGCTGCCATTGAGGGTAACAGTTTTAACAGATAAGTTACCATTGATATCTAATGTACTCAAAGGTGTAGCAGTATTAATACCAACTTGTGCCAAACCAAAACCAAGGTTTAAATAAAGAAAAGCTAAAACCAATATTGATCTTAATTGATTCATTTTCAAGGTTATTTTGACAGTTACCGTTAAATAAATGTAAACAAATTAATCCTATCAAAATCTTCTGTCGTTTTCAAATCATCATCGAAAACGTTTTCGTGTTGACAACTTTCTATTTTTATCGTTAAATTTTTAAGAAAGCTATAAACAGAAAAGCGACATAATTCCCATCCTGTCGTTTTACTAAACCGCATACAACCGCTAAACCGAATGCAATACAGTCAATATGGCTTCTCCGTATTTTTCCGTTCTGGTCTTTCCGAAACCGGGAACCAATTCGAGCTCCTCAATAGTTTTGGGATTAGATTTTGCTACCGCCATTAAATGAGCATTGTGGCAAACCCGAAAAGAGGACCATTCTAATTTTTTAGCCAAATTATTTCTCCACAATTTTAAAGCTTGAAAAACCCGTTCTTCTTGAGGTGATAATTCTTCAACTAAAAAATTTGTTTTTACTCTCTCTTTTTGAGGTTTTTTCAGAGTGTAAAAAATTACAACCGACCAATAATCAACAGTAGCAGTAGTAACAAAATTAGTAGAGGTTAACTTCACCTCAACATCCTCTAAAAAAGTATTCATCTTTACTTGATCATCTTGACAAAACTCTTTTGCCAGTCTGAGATTAAAAACCTTGACATTCATTTTTTTAAGTTCAATAAACAAAATCCTCTGACATTCCTCATTTCAAAAATAAAATGAGGAAGTCAAAAGAAGACACTTTATTTCCCTAACAACAAAATGTCATTTGCAACTACTTCGGTCACATAACGCTTAGCGCCGTCTTTATCCTCATAGCTTCTGTGGGTAAGTTTACCTTCAATAGCTATTTCTTTCCCTTTGACTACATACTTTTCAATAATTTCGGCTGTCTTGCCCCAAGCGGATACTCTGTGCCACTCGGTATTTTCAACTTTCTCGCCTTTATCATTGGTGTAGTAATCGTTGGTAGCCAGGGTAAGATTGGCTACTTTTTTTCCACCTTCAAGGTCTTTTACTTCAGGCTCTTGCCCTACGTGACCAATTAATTGTACTTTGTTTCTCATGGCATTCATGGCATTTAAAATTTAATGTTATTGTTATGCACTATTTTCTGTATCGGAATTCGCTTTGATTTCCAACGATACAAAGTTGCTAATCACAGTGAAAAACAGTCGGTTTATTACCGTTTACTTTCGACTGTAATTATTTGCACTCGTTTGTAAATAGAAATACTTTTCGTACATTTGAATTGATTCTATAAGATTTTATGTACTTTTTTAATATTTAAACCATTCTGTCATGGAAAAAAATTGCTTAGAATGTGGCGAGAAAATAGTAGGTAGAGAAGACAAAAAATTTTGTGGTGACGCTTGTAGAAATGCCTTTAACAACAAAATCAACAAAGACAGCAATAACTACATGCGAAACACCAACAACAAATTGCGAAGAAACTACCGCATCTTGGTTGAACTAAACTCAGAAGGAAAATCTAAGACAACGCGACTAAAACTCCTTAACAAAGGTTTCGATTTTGATTATTTGACCAATATCCGAACCACAAAAAACGGAAATACTTACTATTTTATTTACGATCAGGGCTATATGGCTGTTGAGAATGATTTTTATGTGTTGGTCAAAAAAGATATTTAGTACATTTACCTTGTATTTTAATTCTTACGCTCACTAAAAAACAGCTTAAGAGAGAAAAACAAACAACTAACCAACAATGAAAAACAACCAACCTTCACTGTTTAGCTTTTTGTTTTTAGTGGGAATACTGAGCGGTATTTTCTACTTTATGATGCCTCAAAGCTATGACACCACAGAAGCTCCGCTCTCAGAATTTTCTACCAAAAGAGCCCTTGATATTGTAAAGAAAATAGCGACCAAACCTCATTTTGTAGGGTCACAAAATCATAAAGTGGTTGCCAACTATCTGCAAAAAGAACTGCAAAATTTGGGCTTAGAAACCACGCTGCAAGAAGGTTTTACCATGACTGAAAAAGGAACTTTGGTAAAATCGACCAACATTTTAGCCAAGATTAAAGGAAGTTCGAATTCCAAAGCCTTACTGTTGCTTTCTCACTACGATAGTGCGCCACATTCCTTTTCGCACGGCGCCAGCGATGACGCATCGGGTGTGGCCACAATTATTGAAAGTGTCCGGGCGTTTTTACATAACAAATCCACTAACAAAAATGACATCATAATTTTATTTAGCGATGCGGAAGAAGTTGGGCTAAACGGAGCTGCCTTATTTGTAACCCGGCACCAATGGGCTAAAGAAGTTGGTTTGGTACTCAATTTTGAAGCCCGAGGTTCATCAGGTCCAAGCTATATGCTGATGGAAACCAACCAAGGTAATGGAAAATTAGTGAATGCTTTTGACCAAGGAAACGTTACTTATCCGGTGACCAACTCTTTGATGTACAGCATCTATAAAATGTTGCCCAACGACACCGATTTAACTGTTTTCAGAGAAACCGGAAAAATCCAAGGTTTTAATTTTGCTTTTATCGACAGTCATTATGATTATCATACTTCTCAGGACCGGTTTGAACATTTAGACCCAAAAACACTGGCGCACCAAGGAACGTATTTAGTCCCGCTTTTAAATCATTTTGCTAATGCCGATTTGACTGATTTAAACACCGCTGAAGACTATGTTTATTTTAATGTTCCGTTTGGTTTTATAAGCTATCCATTTGCTTGGATTTTCCCTATGTTGATTGTTGGTTTTGTATTGCTTATCCTTTTTGTATTTATCGGTTTGGGCAAACAAGTCCTTCGAATTGATGAAATCATTAAAGGATTTATTCCGCTTTTTTCAGCCATTATCACTACTGCTCTGATTACGTATGTTGGATGGAAATTACTGCTAAATTTTTATCCGGAATACCAAGATATTCTTCAAGGATTTACTTATAACGGACAAGACTATTGTTATGCTTTTACCTGCTTAACCCTCGGCATTTGCTTTCTCTTTTACCAAAACAAAAGCAAACGCCATCCCGAAATGAACCAACTGATCGCACCATTATTCATTTGGTTACTCATCAATATTGGAATCGCTTTAAAACTGAAAGGTGCCGGATTTATGATTTTACCGGTATTATCGTCAGCTTTAATGCTGGGCTACTATGTTTTGACGCAAAAAACCAATTGGCTGTTAAACGTTATTTTGGCCGTGCCAACCTTACTCATCCTGACACCACTAATTATGATGTTCCCGATTGGATTAGGGTTAAAAGTAATGTTTGGCTCTTCCATTTTAACGGTATTGACCTTCACCTTGTTACTCCCTATTTTCGGCTCGTATGAAAAGAAAGGGATTTGGGCGACACTTTTTATTCTATTAGCCATCGGATTGTTCATTAAAGCCCATCAGGAATCGGGTTACACTTACGGCAAAGCCAAGCCAAACAGTTTGGTCTATGCGTTGGATACCGACACCAACAAAGCTTATTGGACCACATATGATGTGAATTTGGACGAATGGACGAAAGCCTATTTAGGCGATAATCCGAAGAGTGGAAAACCCTTAAACACCAACAAGTTGTACAGTAAATATGGTTCCGAATTTACCTTTATGGCCGAAGCACCAATGAAGAACATCGCCCAACCGACTATCGAATTTTTACGCGATACCATCAAAGGCAACCAACACCTTTACCGAATCAAAATATCACCGAACCGAACCGTAAACCGCTACGACATTTTCAACAATAAAGGCATCACGATTCACAATTTTAAAGCCAATGGTGTTACGGCAATTGAATTTAAAAGCAATATTTCGGGCAAAACCGACGGCAAATTGCTGAGTTATTACGTGGTAGATAATATTCCGCTGGAACTCGAATTTTCCATTCCGGCCAACCAAAAACTCGATTTAGATTTGGTGGAAAGTTCTTTTGATTTGCTAACCAATCCACAATTCAGTGTCGCCAAAAGAAAAAGTTGGATGATTCCAACACCATTTGTGCTCAACGATGCCGTGATGATTCGCCAAAAGGTGAAAGCCTCCGCAAAACCGGTAACAGCACTAATACCTAATCACCGACGCAATTGGCTCAGAGACAGTACTTCGGCAACCAACGACACGCTGCGTCCATGAAAAAAATCAGTATCTTAGGTTGTGGTTGGTTGGGATTGCCGCTCGCGAAATCAATCATAAATAAAGGATTTCCGGTAAAAGGTTCTACCACTTCCGAAGCAAAATTAGCCGTTTTGGAGTCGGCCAACATCCAAGCCTATTCTATTCGATTAACGGAAAATGAAGTCAATGGCAACATGGAAGCTTTTTTATCAGAATCCGAAATTTTAATTATTGATATTCCACCCAAACTCAGAGGCGACGGTGCCGAGAATTTTGTGGCGAAAATAGCGACGCTTGTTCCTTTTATAGCACAATCGACCATCAATCATGTGGTGTTTATCAGTTCGACTTCTGTGTATGCCGATGACAATACCATCGTGACCGAAAACAGTCAACCCGAACCCGATACCGAAAGCGGCAGGCAATTATTAGCTACCGAAAAATTGTTGCAAGCCAACACCAACTTTCAAACCACCGTGATTCGCTTTGGCGGATTGATAGGTGAAAACCGACATCCGATACATTTTTTAGCCGGCAGAAAAAACCTGGAAAACCCCGAGGCGCCGATTAATTTAATCCATCAAAACGATTGTATAGGCATTATCGAAGCAGTCATTGCCCAAAATACTAAAGGCGAAGTGTTCAATGCTGTAGCACCTTTCCATCCAACCCGAAAAGATTATTACACCCAAAAAGCGGCAGCATTAGGGTTGCCTTTGCCGGAATTTGACGAAAGCAAGCCTACTGTTGGAAAAACCATTGTAAATGACAAAATCACTACTATTTTGGATTACACTTTTAAGCACACAGACTTATAAAATTGAAGCAACAAGTATAAAAAAACCTCAAGCTGTAACTTGAGGTTTTCTGTTTTTTTACCAAATCTTAACCCTTTTGGAAGGTTCTAAATACATGCCGTCTCCGGGTTGTATATTAAACGCTTGGTGGAAAGTATCCAAGTTCAACAAAGGCACATAAGCGCGGTACATTCCAGGCGAATGCGGATCGGTTTTCACTTGATTTTTAATCGCTTCATCTCGCATTTTGCTTCTCCAAATAGTAGCCCAAGAAATAAACAAACGTTGTTCCGGCGTAAAACCGTCAATCAAGCCCGGATTGCCGTTCTCTTTTAAATACAATTGCAAACCGTCGTAAGCCGCATTAATGCCACCTAAATCACCAATATTTTCTCCTAAGGTAAACTTCCCGTCTACTTTGGTTCCGGGTAATGGCTCTAAAGCCGAATATTGGTCGGCCAAAGCCGTTCCTAAAGCCGTGAATTGTTTTAAATCTTCATCCGTCCACCAGTTTACCAAGTTTCCGTCGGCATTGTATCTTGAGCCTGAATCGTCAAAACCATGGGAGATTTCGTGACCGATAACGGCACCAATGCCACCATAATTTACCGCTTCATCGGCCTTGTAATCGTAAAACGGCGGTTGCAAAATGGCAGCAGGGAATACGATTTCGTTATTCGATGGATTGAAATAAGCGTTTACGGTTTGTGGCGACATGCCCCATTCGGTTTTGTCTACAGGTTTGCCCATTTTTTCAATATTTCTTTTGAAACTCCAATTCGAAATGTTCATAGCGTTGTCAAAATAGCTGCCGCCTTCTTCCGGACTTTGGATGGCGAGTGCCGAATAGTCTTTCCACTTATCAGGATAACCGATTTTAATCGTCATCTTGTTCAATTTCTCGATAGCGCTTAATTTGGTTTGAGGCGACATCCAAGTCAAATTGTTGATGCGGATTTCATAAGCCTTGATCACGTTCTTAATCATATTCGCCGCTTTGGTTTTGGCCTCAGCCGGGAACATTTTTTCAACGTATAATTTTCCTAAAGCTTCACCGGTAGCGCCGTTAATGACTTGCAACGCTCTTTCTTTACGAGGACGTTGTTTGATGGCACCGCTTAAGGTTTTGCTGTAAAATTCCCAATTGGCCGTTTCTAATTCGGTCGATAATTTTCCGGCAGCGTCATTGAGTAAAGTCCAACGCATGTAAGCTTTCCAATCTTCCAATTTGTTTTCGGTAAATATTTTTTGCAAAGCTTCCATATAACGCGGTTGCGACACAATTACCGTGTCCACTTTCGGCAATCCTAAACCGGTAATATAACTTTCCCATTGTATGGCCGGCGTTAATTTTTGCAATTCTGCTACCGTCATTGGGTTATATGTTTTTCTACGGTCTCTGCGCTCCACTCTGTCCAATCTTGGTTTGGACATGGCAATTTCAAGGGCCAAAATATTCTCGGCATTTTTCTGAGCTACTTGCGGTTTTTCACCTAAGAAAGCCAACATCCTGGCAACGTGCGCTACATATTTCTGTCTTTTTTCTTTAGAATCAGCATCATCAGACACATAGTAATCTCTGTCAGGTAATCCTAAAGAACCGGGACCAACATTCACCACGTTGCGGTTGCTGTTTTTAGCATCAGTACCAACCCCAACGCCAAAGAATCCTATGCCGCCTTTCGGAGCCATTTCGAGCATTAATTTTTGCAAATCGGCCACCGACTTTACTTTGTTGATTTTATCCAAATACGGTTTTAAAGGTTTGATTCCCGCTTTGTTTCGGGCCACAGTATCCATAATGGTGCGGTACAAATTGATGGCCTTGCCTTGATCGGTATTGGATTTATAAGCCGGATTTTTAGCCGCTTCTTCCAAGATATTTAAGGCATCAATGTCGGTTTTTTGACGCAATTCGTCAAAGCTTCCCCAACGGGTACGATCAGCCGGAATCTCGGTGTTCTTTACCCAAGTTCCGTTGACAAAGTTGAAAAAATCATCGTTTGGTCGAACAGATTTATCCATTAACGACAAATCGATACCCGGTTTTTTTTCCTGAGCATTCAGCGAAGCAGTACTTAGTGTAACCAAAGCCAGCATCGCTACTTTAGCAATAGTATTTTTTTTCATAGGTTTAGAATAAGTTAGACTTACAAATTTACCGATTATGATGTTACAATCGATTTTTTAACAAAATTATAAGTGTTGATTAGCTGTTTATCGTTACAATTATGATGGTGCTTTTGTACTTTTGTCAAAAAAACCAAATGTTGGATTTTATCAAAAAATACCGGATTTTAATCATCACATTTATACTGTTTTCCATAGTAACAGTTTCCTTATTTTACAACGCTTTAAAACCTCAAAAGACCTTACCGATTTACAATCCGGCCGATGTGAATCCGGAATTGGTGGACAGCACAGTTCAGTTTGTGGCAAAATACCACACTATAGCCGACTTTTCTTTTACCAATCAAAACGGAAAAACCATCACCCAAAAAGATTATGAGGGCAAGATTTATGTAGCCGATTTCTTTTTCACCACTTGCGGTTCTATCTGTCCTATTATGACCACCAACATGATTGATGTTCAAAAAGCATTTGCCAATAACCCTAAAGTGATGATTCTATCTCACACCGTTACTCCTGAAATTGACAGCGTTCCGGTATTGAAAAAATATGCCTTAGAGAAAGGTGTAATCGATTCTAAATGGAACTTGGTTACCGGCGACAAAAAAGACATTTACAGCATGGCACGTAAATCATATTTGGCGGTTAAACTCGGAAAACCGGAAGAATTATACGATATGGTACACACCGAAAATTTTGTGTTAGTGGATGCTGAAAGACGCGTTCGCGGTTTTTATGACGGCACGAAGAAAGAAGAAGTTAAAAAGTTAATTGAAGACATTCAATGGCTGTTAACAGAAGATAAAAATTAGTTAAACTGATATTTATCATTCTGTTTTCTTTTTTTATCGCTACTTTTGTAATCTTAATTCAATCTAAATAAGTATTGAAAACCACCGTTGATTTATTAAAAATAGGAGACAAAGCCATCATCACTCACGTGGATTTGGATAAAATTCCATTGAAACTATTGGAAATGGGTTGCTTGCCCGACAATGAGTTGGAAATTATTCAAATTGCACCGCTCGGCGATCCTATTTACCTTAATGTAAACAACGGTTCCCATTTGGCCATTCGAAAAGAAACCGCTCATGAAATTGAAGTAGAAATCCTCGAACCTTAAAAACATGAGCCTCCAAAATATCAACGTAGCACTTATCGGAAATCCCAATACAGGAAAAACCTCTGTCTTTAATGAACTGACCGGTTTAAACCAACAAGTTGGAAATTATCCGGGCATTACAGTAGATAAAAAAATTGGATTTTGCAGGCTTCCCAACAATATTAAGGCCAACATTTTAGATTTGCCCGGAACTTACAGTTTGAATGCCAGCTCAATAGATGAAAATGTGGTGATTGAATTGTTGTTGAACAAAAACGACAAACTCTTTCCGGATGTGGCAGTAGTAGTAACGGATGTAGAAAATTTGAAACGAAATTTGTTGCTCTTCACCCAAATCAAAGATTTAGAGATTCCTACCATTTTGGTCATTAATATGATTGACCGAATGAAAGCAAAGGGTATTTCCCTAGACATTCCGTTTTTGGAAGAACAACTAAAAACCAAGATTGTTTTGGTTAGTACTCGAAAAGGCAACGGAATAGAAGAATTAAAAAAGGCAATTGTTGATTACAAAAACCTTTCAACAGAGCCTTGTTTAAATGCTTCCGGAATTGACCCTGAGTATTTCAACAAACTCCGCAATGCTTTTCCTGATCAATTGTTGTACAAGCTATGGTTGGTAATTACACAAGATGTAAATTTCTTGAATTTAGAACGAAAAGAAATTCAGAGTTCTTTTTCTAAATCACATGCCGATTTAAAACGTTTACAACAAAAAGAAACCATCAAAAGGTATCAGTTTATCAACGATACTCTCAAAGTTGGTCAAAACATAGATTTATCAATCGCATCAGATTGGCGACTCAAGCTCGACAAAATTCTTACGCATAAAGTTTTTGGTTATGCAATTTTCTTTGGGATTTTATTCTTGATTTTCCAGTCTATTTTTGATTGGTCGAGTGTTCCGATGGAATATATTGACAGTACTTTTGCCAATTTGGCCAATTACACCAAAACAAATATGGCCACGGGCGAACTGACTAATTTGATTAGTGAAGGAATTATTCCGGGCATTGGCGGTATCGTGATTTTCATCCCGCAAATTGCCTTCTTGTTTTTGTTTATTTCGGTCCTGGAAGAAAGCGGATATATGAGCCGCGTGGTGTTTTTAATGGACAAAATCATGCGTCGCTACGGACTATCCGGAAAAAGTGTAGTGCCTTTGATTTCGGGTACGGCTTGTGCGATTCCGGCCATTATGAGTGCCCGAAACATCGAAAATTGGAAAGAACGATTAATTACCATACTGGTTACTCCTTTTATCACTTGCTCCGCACGCTTACCGGTTTATGCCATTTTGATTGCGTTAATCATTCCGGAAAAAAGGGTATTGGGCATTTTTAGTTTACAAGGTGCAACACTAATGTTGCTGTACTTGCTTGGCTTTGGAATGGCGATTTTTTCGGCTTATCTTTTAAATAAAATACTCGACCTCAAAACCAAATCATATTTTGTAGTAGAAATGCCAAACTACAAATTGCCGTTGTTTAAAAATGTAGCCATCAATGTGGTGGAAAAAACCAAATCATTTGTATTAGGCGCCGGAAAAATCATACTCACCTTATCGGTTATTTTGTGGTTTTTAGGGTCTCACGGTCCGGCCAAAGGCTTTGACAACGCAGAAAGCTTGATCATCAAAAAAGTCAAATCGGAAAATCGTTTGGATGATGTAGCATACCTCAACGACCAAATCAGCGCCCACAAATTAGAGAACTCCTACATCGGTATTATGGGGAAATCTATCGAACCGGTTATCGAACCTTTGGGTTACGATTGGAAAATCGGAATCGCTGTGGTAAGCTCTTTTGCTGCGCGAGAAGTATTTGTGGGAACTTTAGCCACCATTTACAGTGTGGGCAGCCATAGCGATGAAGAAACCACTATCAAAAACCGCATGAACGCCGAAATTCGTCCGGACGGCAAAAAAGTCTTCAACTTTGCTACCGGTGTTTCTCTCTTACTTTTTTACGCTTTTGCTATGCAATGTATCAGCACGTTAGCCATTGTAAAAAGAGAAACCAACAGCTGGAAATGGCCTGTTATACAGTTGGTTTTTATGAGTGGTGTTGCTTATTTGTCTTCCCTAATTGCCTATCAATTATTGAGTTAAAAGTATTCCGTTTTTGATTAAAAATAAATCGAAAAAATTTATTATTTATATTTTGTCTAAATAAAAATACAAAGTATCTTTGCTGCGTTGATTTAATCTAAATAAAAATGCGACGTTTTTCCTTTTTGCTCATCTCTCTGTTAGCAACCTACTCTGTAAAAGCCCAAGACCAGTTTGAAACCGAAACCAACGATACCGTTAAAAGATTAGCTCCGGTTATCATCATTCCGAAACAGCAAAGTCCCGAAAGAATGCCTGAAACCAAAGACAATGTATTGTTTTCAGGAAAAAAGAATGAAGTCTTAAAATTGTCCAACATCAACGGAAACTTAACCAATAACAACGCCCGTGAAATTTTTGCCCGTATTCCGGGTGTAACGGTATGGGAAAACGATGGTTCCGGTATTCAAATCAACGTTGGTGTTCGTGGCTTAAGTCCGAATAGAAGTTGGGAACTTAACACCCGTCAAAACGGTTATGATATTTCTTCTGATGTCTTCGGTTATCCGGAAGCATATTACAATCCGCCATTGGAAGCTGTTGAAACCATCAGCTTGGTTCGCGGCGGTGCTTCGTTGCAATTCGGACCACAGTTTGGCGGTACTTTAAATTATGTTTTAAAAAGAGAAACCAAGAAAAAATTCTCTTTCGAAACCCAAAATACCGTAGGAAGCTATGGCCTAATGAGCAGCTACAATGCCCTTGGCGGTAAATACAAAAAATTCTCTTATTATGTTTACAATCATTCTCGCAGTGGCGATGGTTGGAAGGAAAATAGCGAATATACCGTGAGAAACACCCATGCTTTTGCGGAATACCAATTTACAGAAGACACTAAACTTTCGGCAGAATATACCAATATGGATTACAAAATGCAACAAGCCGGTGGTTTAACCGATGAGCAATTTAACAATGATCCGCGTCAGTCGCTAAGAGAAAGAAACTGGTTTGGGACGCCGTGGAATCTATTCTCCGTTCACTTAGAAACTAAAATCAGCGAGCGATTGACTTCCGACACTAAGTTATTCGGACTTATAGGCGAACGCAACAGTGTTGGTTTTACTGCAGCGCCTAATGTGGAAGATGTTATCAATCCGGCAACTAACGATTACGCCAACCGAAGAGTTGACCGCGATTACTACCAAAACTTTGGTTTGGAAAACCGTAACGTATTCCAATACAAATTGGGTAAAATCGATAACAATCTGGCTTTTGGTGTTCGTTTGTACAAAGCGAATACAGAACGCAAACAAGAAGGAAGGGGAACCACCGGATCCGATTTTGATTTGTCTATAGACGGTGAATTTGCGCGCGACTTAGATTTCACCACCGAAAACGTAGCCGTATTTGCGGAAAACCAATTCAAAGTAACCGAAAAATTCAGCATAACTCCGGGTGTTCGTTACGAGTACATCAAATCGGAAGCCGAAGGAAGATTTGGTATCAGCAGCGGCAACGAAGTAGCTTTGCCTCATAAAACCATCTCCAGAAACCAACCTTTATTTGGTTTAGGCTTAGAATATAAATTCAGAACCACCAATGTTTACGCCAACATAACCCAAGCGTATCGTCCGGTATTGTTCTCCGATTTAACGCCTCCGGCCGTGACCGATGTTATCGATCCGAACTTAAAAGATGCCGATGGCTATAATGCTGATTTGGGCTTCAGAGGTACATATAAAAACTATTTGAACTTCGATTTCAGCTTATTCTACTTGAGCTATAACAACCGAATTGGCGGAGTGCGTCAGTTTGTCAACAACGACCCAACACAAGGCACTTACATTTACAGAACCAATTTGGGAGAAACCGTAAACAAAGGAATTGAAGGCTTTTTTAACTTAAACATTACCCGTCTCTTTGAAGTAGAAAAACCATACGGTAACTTAGATTTGTTCGCGTCGGTGAGTTTTATCGACAGTCGTTACACCGATTTTAAAGTGTATACCGCAACCGGAAGTGCTCCAAACGTAACCATTACCGAAAGTAACTTATCCGGAAACCGTGTGGAAAATGCACCGAGATACATTCACAATTTTGGTCTTTCTTGGGGTAATAACAACCTATCGGCTACAGTACAATACCGCATGTCGGGTAAAATTTTTACCGATGCTAACAACACAAAAACACCATCAGCCAATGGTTTGACCGGTTTATTAGAAGAGTATCAAGTGTTTGATTTTTCAGCCGAATACAAATTCTTGAAAAACTATAACCTTCGCGCCGGTATCAACAACTTGTTAGACGAAGAATACGCCACCCGAAGAGCCGGCGGTTATCCCGGCCCCGGAATTTTAGCGGGTGAAGGCAGAACCTTCTATATTTCTGTAGGCGCCAAACTTTAATACAAAAAAAGGTTTTCATTATGGTGAAAACCTTTTTACTTTTATACTATGTTTCAAACGATAATCACCTATTGCCTTGTTGGACTGGCCGTATTTTTTTTGATAAAACCGCTTTTTAAAAACAAAAAATCAAAGAAAAACTGCGGCAAAGACGACTGTGGTTGTCATTAACCCAAAGCCACATCCAAAGTCATCATCACGATAAAACCACCTATTAAGCCCAAAGTGGCGATGTCGGTATTTTTGTCTTGTTGGGTTTCCGGGATTACTTCTTCAACTACCACAAATATCATTGCTCCGGCAGCAAAAGCCAGGGCATACGGCAATAAAGGCGTGAAAAAAGTTACGGCCACAGCACCCAAAACACCGGCTATCGGTTCTACTATAGCTGAGGATTGACCGTACATAAAACTTTTCCATCGGCTCATGCCCATACGGCGTAACGGCATGGAAACTGCAATCCCTTCGGGAAAGTTTTGTATTCCGATACCTATGGCTAAAGTTACGGCACCGGCTATAGAAGCTTCCGGAATGCCCGCGGCTACTCCGCCAAAAAGTACACCAACCGCTAAACCTTCGGGTATATTGTGTAACGTGATAGCCAATACCAAAAGAGTCGTTCTTTGCCAAGGCGATTTCATCCCTTCGGTTTCTTTAAAGTTGATGTGCAAATGCGGCAAAATTTTGTCTAAGCCGAAAATAAACATAGCGCCTAACAAAAACCCAACGGCTGCAGGAATCACTTTTACAAATCCTTCGCCTTCGCTCATTTCAATAGCCGGCGAGAGCAAACTCCAGAAACTGGCCGCAATCATCACACCACCGGTAAAACCGAGCATACCATCGAGTACAATTCGGTTCATATTCTTAAAAAAGAAAACAAAAGAAGCACCCAAAGCGGTCAAAAACCAAGTAAACATGGTCGCGTAAAAAGCCGCTAAAATCGGGTCAATACTGCTAAAATAATCGATTATGGATTGGTACATAGTTATTGAACGTATAAGTTATTGGCAATTTTATTGGAGATGATTTTTTCTTGTGCGTTGATTTCAACGGTCAGTGTATCGTCGAAACTTTCTTTTTCAATGACTTTGAAAACAGAACCCAAAGCAATTTTTTGTTTGTCGAGATACTTTAAAAATTCGGAAGACGAATCTTTCACGCCAACACATTGGTATTCTTGATTCAATTCGGCTTCAGACAATAACAGTTTGGACGTTTTCTTGATTTCGCCTTGTCGGTTCGGAATCGGATCGCCGTGTGGATCAAAATCGGGATGTCCTAAAAAAGCATCCAATTTGTCGATTAATGCTATCGACTGGATATGCTCTAACTCTTCCGCAATCTCATGCACTTCATCCCAAGAAAACTGGAGCTTGTCCACCAAAAAAACTTCCCACAAACGGTGCTTTCTGACAATCATTTTAGCCGATAAAAAGCCTTTTTCCGTCAAAGTTACCCCTTGGTATTTTTGATAGGAAACCAAATCTTTATCCGAAAGTTTTTTAAGCATATCTGTCACTGATGACGCTTTGGTTTCCAACATACCGGCAATAGCATTGGTATTCACGCCTTTGGGTGAAACTTGTGACAAATGATAAATGACTTTCAAATAATTTTCTTCCGAGGTCGTCATGACAATGGTAATTTTAACACAAAGAAAAGCATTTTATTTTTATGTGTCAAAAGATATTTTTAGTTTTGTCTAAATTTAAATTTTGCCAAATGAAAAAGTTGCTGTTGGTTTATGTTTTTATGAATTTCTCTGTTTTGCCTGCTCAAGTAAAAGACACTATTCCGTCTGGGGAAAAATCAGAAGCATTGGAAGAAGTGGTAATCTCGGGCACTTTAAAACCGGTTTCGCGTTTGGAAACACCGGTTCCGGTAGAAATTTATACTACTGCATTCTTAAAGAAAAACCCAACCTCCAACGTATTTGAAGCTTTACAAAACGTGAATGGCGTTCGCCCGCAACTCAACTGCAACATTTGCAATACCGGCGACATTCACATCAACGGTTTGGAAGGTCCGTATACGATGGTAACTATTGACGGCATGCCCATTGTTAGCGCACTTGCTACGGTTTACGGATTGTCGGGGATTCCGAATTCGTTAATTGACCGTATAGAAATAATCAAAGGACCGGCTTCCAGTTTGTACGGTAGCGAAGCCGTGGGCGGATTAATCAACATCATCACCAAAAAAACCAAAAATGCGCCTCTGTTTACCGCAGATGTCTTTTCGACTTCTTGGCTGGAAAACAATGTCGATTTGGGGTTCAAAACCAATATGGGTCAAACCGCCGAATCCTTAATCGGACTCAACTATTACAATTACAATAGCCCGATTGACAACAATCGTGATAATTTCACCGATGTTACCCTACAAGAGAGAGTTTCTGTATTCAACAAATGGAATTTCAATCGAAAAAGTGAAAAGGAGTTTACCCTGGCCGGACGATTTTTTTACGAAGACCGCTGGGGCGGCGAAATGCAATGGAATAAAAGCTATCGAGGAGGCAATGAAGTTTACGGAGAAAGCATCTACACGACTCGCTTCGAGTTTCTGGGCAAATACCAACTGCCGGTTAAAGAAGCGATGTTCCTTTCTTTTTCGGCTACGGCACACGACCAGAATTCGGTTTACGGTACGACCTTGTATTTGGCCCAACAAAAAATTGGTTTCGGGCAATATACCTGGGATAAAAAACTCAAGAGTCACAATTTACTGTTTGGTGCTGCTTTTCGCCATCAATATTACAACGACAATACCTCCGCTACAATTAACGCCGACAAGTCGAATATCTACAGTGTATTTCTGCAAGACGAAATTAAGTTGGCAGAAAAACACCATTTGCTACTTGGTTCAAGATACGATTACAACAACAATCACGGCAGTATTTTTACACCACGCATCGCCTACAAATGGAATCCAACTCCCAATGATGTGTTCCGAATTAATGCCGGTACAGGCTTCCGAATTGTAAATCTTTTCACCGAAGAACATGCAGCACTCACCGGAGCCCGAGAAGTAATTATCACCGAAAATCTGGCACCTGAGAAATCGTATAATGTCAATCTGAATTACCTCAAAAAAATCCGCTTCGAAGACGCTTCATTCTTGGGCTTTGAATTGTCGACTTGGTATACTTATTTTACCAACCAAATCATTCCGGATTACGACACCAATCCTAACCAAATTATCTATCGAAACCTCAATGGCTACTCCGAAACAATTGGTGTTAGCGGCAATATCGATTGGGTTTCTCCTTATGGTATCAAATCCATCATAGGTTTTACCGTAATGGATCCGAAAAACGTACAGAACGGCGTGGCTTCCCGTCCAATCCTTACCGAAAAATACAGCATCAACTGGACGATTTCTTATGATATTCCCGACTGGTATTTATCAATTGATTACACCGGAAACCTTTACGGACCAATGCGCTTACCACTTTTAGGACCGCTCGATCCGAGAGCCGAATATTCCCAACCCTGGAGTTTGCAAAACATCCAATTTACTTATAAAAAATTCCGTAATTTTGAGCTTTACGGGGGAATCAAAAACATTTTAAACTGGACACCCAACAAAGGAAATCCGTTTTTAATTGCCCGTGCAGAAGATCCTTTTGATCAAAATGTAGATTATGATGCTAATGGCAATGTAATGGCCACACCGTCAAATCCATATGCATTGACTTTTGATCCCACGTATGTTTATGCACCCAATCAAGGAATTCGAGGGTTTCTCGGATTGCGATATACAGTCTATTAATTAACATTTAATAAACAACTTTAAAGTTGGTCTACACTTATTTTTGTAGAATGATATTGCAATCGGGTCCTTTTAAAATCAACCAAATCCTGTGCTTCTTGTTAGCAGCATACCTGCTTAACATTAGTGTTGACGCTCCGGATGTACTATCAAACAAAACGGAAGATTTAACCTTTAACGACCAAGAAAGTGTAATTGAAATTGTGGTTGAAAAAATCCTTGATTTCGAAAACGGTATACAAGAGTTGGATGATAACGACACCGAACAACACTCACCAATCAAAAAAAACTTTCAAATAGATTACTACATTTTGCAATCAACCATTGCAGCCTGTTTATTGCAACATCACTCATTTTCAAATCCGGTGTTTTTGTGGAAATCACAAAAAATTAAATCATCATTTTCAGAAAACACTTATCCGCCACCGGAAGTTTAAATTACAATAACTATTTCTTGCTTTTAAAATCCAATTAAAAGCCAATCATTATTGTTAAATTTAAACTTATATTCATGAAACATTTTTTATGGGCTGTTCTGTTAATGGCCTGCTCCAATTTGTATGCTCAAAATAATTTACTCGACAGTTTGTATATCCATGAAGTGGAGGCAATAAAAGAACCCGCAAAAGTGCTGCACGCTGAACCGCTTTACATCGATTTAATCAGAGATTTAGGTGCCCGAAAAGGGGAAAAAGAATGGAACATCGGGTTTGGCATCACCGACAACAAAAGTTACGATATTTACAACGCTTTAGTAGAATATGAATGGGCGCCAATAGACCGATTGGGCTTTGAAATAGAACTCCCGTTCTCGTTTTATTATCCAACCGAACAAAATACTTTAGCACCTCAAAGCAAACTGAACAGCCTAAAACTGGCAACGCAATACACTTTCTTAGTGGCCGAAAAAGCCAAAACTTCTCTCGCCATTGGCTACATCCACGAGTTTGAAATGAATGAATTCAACCACTATAAAAAAGAAACTGTGTTTACCGGAAATATTTTCAATCCGTTTTTTGTTGCCGCTAAACGATGGGGGCAAAATTTCCATACTTTATTGTACAGCGGACCATTATTGGAACAACATTTCAAAAGCCAAAACATACATTCGCTCTGGCAAATTAACTCCAATTTTCATTATATGATTGACGGTACGCGAAATTTTATCGGAGTAGAATTCAACAAACAGCTACAGCAAAGCGATTTCGATATGACCATCAGACCGCAAATGCGTGTTGGTATAGCCGACAATCTGCTTATTGGTATCGTTACCGGTATTCCTATCAAAAGAGAAAACGAGAGATTCAGCACTTTCTTTCGATTAATTTACGAACCAAAGCACAAATAATTCAAGTATATTTGTTACCACTAATTGACTATGAAACACTACCATTACATCTTTACCGGCGCCGGATTATCCGCACTAATGACCGTTTATGAAATGGTACTGTCCGGAAAATTCAAAGACAAAACCATTTTACTAATCGACGAAAATTCGAAAAAAACCAACGACCGCACTTGGTGTTTTTGGGATGATAAAACATGGTTTGACGATTTAGCCTTTGCCAAATGGCAAGCCGCATGGTTCAAAAACGAATCGTTTGAAAGATGCCTAAATCTCCAACCGTACCAATACAAAATGGTGAACGGCTTGGATTTTTACAAGCGTGTTTTCGACTTAATTTCCAAAGAAGAAAACATCACCTTCCTTAACCAAAAAGTGCTCGATTTTCAAGAATTAGGAAACCATTGTGTGGTTAAAACCGAAGCTGAAAGCTTTACTTGCAACCAAATTTTTAATTCGATTTTTAGTCCGAATTTAGTTGATAGTCAATCGAAATACCCGTTTCTGCACCAACATTTCATCGGTTGGTTTATCAAAAGTAAAGAACCTGTTTTTAACCCTGATTGTGCGACTTTCATGGATTTTTCGGTGGAACAGAGAGGCAATACACGATTCATGTATGTGTTGCCTACTTCTGAAACCGAAGCTTTGTTGGAGTATACTTTATTTTCCAAGAATTTGTTGCCAAAGGAAGAATACGAATCGGAAATTCAAATGTATATCAAAAAGTTAGGCATTACAGCCTACGAAATCGTTGAAAAAGAACAAGGCAATATTCCTATGACTTGTTATCCGTTTTGGAAAAACAATTCTAAAAACATCCTGAACATAGGTGCTGCCGGCGGTTGGACCAAAGCCAGCACGGGTTATACGTTTAAAAGTACTATCAAAAAATCGAAAGCTTTAACGGACTTTTTGTTGAAAGAAAACGACTTAACAAAGTTCCACAAAATCGATAAGTTCTGGTTTTACGATTTGCTGCTATTGGATATTTTAGACCAAAAAAACCACTTGGGTTCGACCATTTTTTCGGCTATGTTTCAAAAGGGAAATCCGGCGGTTATCTTTAAGTTTTTGGACGAAGAAACTTCCTTTGCCGAAGATTTACAAGTCATATGGCGTTGCCCGAAAAGGCTGTTTATAAAAGCTTTATTTAAAAGATTTTTTTAGCCTATACTACTATGGTTAATCTTTATCATTTCTTTAAAACTTCGGTTTAGAATTCTCATTATCTTTGCAACAGATTTTATATCTCATATTTAATATCAAATATTTAAAATAAAAATTATGTATCCAGAAGAAATGGTATTACCGATGCGTGCTGAATTAACAGAAGCCGGTTTTCAAGAATTATATACTGCTGCAGATGTGAAAAACGCTATCAAAGCAGATGGAACAACCTTAGTAGTCATCAACTCGGTTTGCGGTTGTGCGGCGAGAAATGCGCGTCCTGGAGCTAAAATGAGTTTAGACGGTGCCAAAAAACCGGACCATTTAATCACCGTTTTTGCCGGTGTTGACAAAGAAGCGGTAGATGCTGCCAGAGAGGAAATGTTCCCGTTCCCGCCATCGTCACCAAGTATGGCGTTATTCAAAAACGGCGAATTAGTCCACATGCTCGAGCGTCACCACATTGAAGGTCGTCCGGCAGAAATGATAGCCGAAAACCTTAAAGATGCTTACGCAGAATTTTGCTAAAAAACACAAGCCTTTCTAAAAAGAAAGGCTTTTTATTTTTTCAGACGCAACCTTTTCCGTTTCCAAGCGTCTAACTTTCAGATGCTATGAAAAAGGGAGAAATTGCTATGAAAAGAAGCCCAAACTATTGCAAAATGGTTTGGGTTTTTTTATTGATGGAATTTGTTAACTTTGCCTGCGAATTCTTCCATTTAGAGTTCTTACCTATTCTCACTTAAACGTTTATAGCATGCAACTGTATAACACCTTAAGCGCAGAAGAAAGAGCCGAGCTGATTGACCAAGCCGGTCAACAACGCCTTACGTTGTCTTTCTATACCTACGCTAAAATTGAAGATCCTAAAAAATTTAGAGACGAATTGTTTATTGCCTGGAACGCACTTGATGCTTTGGGCCGAATTTACGTGGCCCATGAAGGTATCAATGCCCAAATGAGTGTGCCGGCCGAAAACTTTGAAGCCTTTCGCGACACCTTGGAAGTGTATGATTTTATGCAAGGCATCCGCCTGAATGTGGCCGTAGAACACGACGATCATTCGTTTTTAAAACTCACGATAAAAGTCCGCCACAAAATTGTAGCCGATGGCTTAAACGACGAAACCTTTGACGTAACCAACAAAGGCGTTCACTTGGGCGCGGCGGAATTCAACCAAATTTTAGACGACCCGAATACCATTGTAGTCGATTTCAGAAACCACTACGAAAGCGAAGTTGGTCATTTTAAAAATGCGATTACACCCGATGTGGAAACCTTCCGCGAGAGTTTGCCAATCATCAACGAGCAATTGAAAGATTTCAAAGAAGACAAAAACTTGGTCATGTATTGCACCGGAGGCATTCGTTGTGAAAAAGCTTCGGCCTATTTCAAGCACCAAGGTTTTAAAAATGTGTTCCAATTGGAAGGTGGTATCATCAACTACGCGCGCCAAATTAAAGAGCAAAACCTCGAGAGCAAATTCATCGGTAAAAACTTTGTTTTCGATAACAGATTAGGCGAAAGAATCACTGATGATATCGTTTCCCAATGTCACCAATGTGGCAAACCCTGCGACAATCACACCAATTGCGCTAACGACGGTTGTCATTTGTTATTTATCCAATGCGACGATTGTAAAGCGTTGATGGAAAATTGTTGTTCTAATGAATGCTTGGAAACCACCCATTTACCATTAGCCGAACAAGTAAAATTGCGTCGCGGCAAGCAAGTCGGCAACAAAATCTTCCGCAAAGGCCGTTCTGAAAATTTGCGTTTCAAACACTCCGGCGATTTACCAAATATTCCTTTGGCGAAAGCGCAAGAAACGAAAGATATTCGCCAGAAAATCAAAGTCAAAAAAGTATTGGTGGCCAAAGCCGAACATTACTACACTAAAGCAGGAGTAGGTTTGTTTTTGATGGAAAACCAGGAATTAAACCTTGGCGACACCATCCTAATCAGTGGACCGACGACCGGAAACCAAGAATTGGTATTGGAAAAGATGATGGTAAACGGCCAAGAAAAAACTAACGCGAAAGCTGGTGATAAAGTCACTTTCCAAGTCCCGTTTCGCATCCGGTTATCTGATAAATTATTCAAAATTTTAAGCTAATGACGACTTCAGGACGTATTGAATTAATGGCTCCGGCCGGCAACTTCGAATCACTGCAAGCGGCATTAGACAATGGTTGTGATTCGATTTATTTTGGTGTTGAACAATTGAACATGCGGGCACGTGCCACGGTAAATTTCGTTTTAGACGATTTACCGGAAATTGCGCGTCGTTGCAACGAAAAAAACGTCAGAACTTATCTGACCTTAAATACGATTATTTACGATCACGATTTATCCATCGTAAAAACCCTTTTGACTAAAGCCAAAGAAGCCGGAATTACAGCGGTTATCGCATCCGACCAAGCGGTAATTATGACTGCCAGAACGATGGGTATAGAAGTGCATATTTCAACCCAATTAAATGTAACCAATATAGAAACGGTGAAGTTTTACGCCATGTTTGCCGATACCATCGTATTGTCGCGCGAGCTGAGTTTGCGTCAGGTGAAGAAAATCACCGAAGCCATCGAAAAAGAACAAATCAAAGGCCCAAGCGGAAACTTGGTGGAAATAGAAATTTTCGGTCACGGTGCTTTGTGCATGGCCGTTTCGGGCAAATGTTACCTGAGTTTGCATTCGCATAATTCTTCCGCCAATCGCGGCGCTTGCAAACAAAACTGTCGCAAAAAATATACGGTAATAGACCAAGAAAGTGGTTTCGAAATTGAAATCGACAACGAATACATGATGTCGCCTAAAGATTTATGTACCATTGATTTCTTGGATCAAGTCATCGATTCCGGCATCAAAGTATTGAAAATTGAAGGTCGAGGTCGCGCCGCCGATTATGTCGCCACCGTCATCAAAACCTACCGCGAAGCCATTGATGCTTACTACGATGGGACATTTACCAAAGAAAAAGTAGCTGTTTGGATGGAAACCCTTGCGACTGTTTACAATCGCGGCTTTTGGAGCGGCTATTATTTGGGCCAGAAATTAGGCGAATGGAGTGACAATCCGGGTTCAAGTGCTACGCAGAAAAAAGTATACATTGGCAAAGGCATGCATTACTTCCCGAAATCGAATGTGGCCGAATTCAAAATTGAAGCTTACGATATCAAAAAAGGCGATAAAATTTTAATTACCGGACCAAGTACCGGTGCACAAGAAATGATAGTGGAAGACATGATGGTAAATGATTTAGCTTTAGAAAAGGCCACCAAAGGCGACAGTTGTACTTTAAAGGTACCGTTCCGTATTCGTTTATCCGACAAAATGTATAAAATTGTAGAAAACTAATGGTAATTGTTACCCTGCAAAGAGACAAATGTATAGGCTGCAACTACTGTGTGGAAATGGCGCCGGGACAATTTCAAATGTCGAAAAAAGACGGTAAATCGGTATTGCTTAAATCGGTCAACGCCAAAGGATTTCACACTTTAAAATCGGCCGACCATACTATCGTTGAAAACTGTGAATTGGCACAAAAAGCTTGTCCTGTGCATATTATCACGGTAAAGGAAACCTAAAAATTAGGGTTCTGTTTTTTACTGAAAAAACAATATCTTTACACTTTTAACGTTTATGATTAGTAGTCTCGTTATGCTAACGAGACGACCAACATACCTATATACAAATTATGGCTTGTACAAGTTGTTCAACATCTGATGGCGGTGCGCCAAAAGGATGCAAAAATAATGGGACTTGCGGCACCGATAGCTGCAACAAATTAACGGTTTTCGATTGGTTAGCGAACATGAGTTTGCCCAACGGCGAAGCGCCTTTCGATTGTGTGGAAGTGCGCTTTAAAAACGGTAGAAAAGAATTTTTTCGCAACACCGAAAAACTCACGCTTAGTATTGGCGATATCGTGGCTACGGAAGCTTCGCCCGGGCACGATGTTGGGATTGTCACTTTAACCGGAGAATTGGTTAAAATCCAAATGAAGAAAAAAGGGGTGAATCACACCAGCCCTGAAATCCCGAAAGTGTACCGAAAAGCATCTCAAAAAGACATCGACATTTGGAGTGATTCGCGAGACAAAGAAGAACCGATGAAAGTCAAAGCCCGAGAATTGGCTATTGCACACAAATTGGAAATGAAAATTTCTGATATAGAATTCCAAGGGGATGGTTCTAAAGTAACCTTCTATTACACGGCCAATGATCGTGTGGATTTCAGAATGTTAATTAAAGATTACGCCCGAGAATTCAATACCCGAATTGAAATGAAACAAGTTGGTTTCCGTCAGGAAGCATCTCGTTTGGGCGGAATTGGTTCTTGCGGAAGGGAATTGTGTTGTTCTACTTGGCTAACCGATTTCAGAAGCGTGAATACTTCTGCAGCGCGCTACCAACAACTATCTTTAAATCCGCAAAAATTAGCCGGTCAATGCGGCAAATTGAAATGCTGTTTGAACTATGAGTTAGATACTTATATGGACGCCTTAAAAGATTTTCCGGATTTTGAAACCAAACTCAAAACCGAAAAAGGCGATGCTGCTTGTCAGAAACAGGACATTTTTAAAGGCTTGATGTGGTTTGCTTACTATGACAATGTTGCCAATTGGCATGTTTTGAATGTAGAACAAGTCAAAGAAATTATCGCTCAAAACAAACAAGGAAAAAAGGTAAGTTCTTTAGAAGATTTTGCTGTTGAAGTGGTAGCCGAACCGGAAAAAGATTTCAATAATGCCATGGGTCAAGAAAGTTTAACCCGCTTTGACCAGCCTCGAAAAAGCAAGAACAAAAACAAAAACCGTAACCGAAATAAAGCCAAAACTTCGGATGTTACAGCAAATACTGCCACAAACGAAAGACCAAAACAAAAGCAAAAACCGCAAGGCAAAAAACCAAATATAATCCAGAAAAAGAATGAAGATAAAAAGTAGTATTCTCTTTATTTTAATCTTTTTTTCGCTCCTCTCTTGCGACAAAAAAAGGATTTTCGACGAATACCAATCCGTAGGGAAATCATGGCATAAAGACAGTATAGTGTCTTTTGATTTGCCGCAATTGGATCCCAAAAAAACATACAATTTGTATGTAAACGTTCGAGATAACGATGATTATCCTTTCAACAATTTGTTTTTGATTGTGTCATTGGAACAGCCTAACAAGCAAATAAAAGTAGATACTTTAGAATACCAAATGACCAATCCCGATGGCACACTTCTTGGAGATGGCTTTACCGACATCAAAGAAAACAAGTTGTTCTACAAAGACAATGTAAGTTTTACCCAAAAAGGTTTATATAAAATTCACATCAAACACGCTTTAAGACAAACCGGTAAAATTGAAGGCGTTACTTCATTAAACGGTATCTCAGATGTTGGTTTCAGAATAGAATCTACAGACTAAAAAATATGGCACAAACAAATAAAACCACTACAGTTAAAGACATTAAATACTACCAAAAGAAATTTTGGCGTTTGTTCTTCTATGGTTTAGGAACCCTAATATTGTTTTTCTGCTTGGCTTCTTGGGGATTTTTCGGCGCCATGCCGTCTTTTGAAGATTTGGAAAATCCAGAATCCAATTTGGCTACCGAAATCATTTCCTCCGATGGCGTAACCATTGGTAAGTTTTATAACGAAAACCGTACGCCAATCAAGTATGAAGACTTACCGCCGCATTTGGTAAAAGCCTTAGTGGCTACCGAAGATGAGCGTTTTTATGAGCACTCAGGGATTGATGCAAAAAGAACTTTCGGTGCCGCATTGCAATTAGGAAGAAGCGGTGGGGCAAGTACATTAACGCAACAGTTGGCCAAATTGCTTTTCCACGGTGAAGGATCAAAATTCTTCCTCTTCCGTGTGATTCAAAAAGCCAAAGAATGGATTATCGCTGTAAAGCTGGAACGCCAATACACCAAAAACGAAATCATCGCCATGTATTTAAACAAAGCCGATTTTGTGAATACTGCCGTGGGTATTCGTTCTGCTTCCAAAGTATATTTTGGTAAAGAACCACGCGACCTAACCATAGACGAAGCTGCTATGTTTGTGGGCATGCTGAAAAACCCTTCGCTTTACAATCCACTACGTCGTTTGGAAAAAGTGAAAAACCGAAGAAATACGGTATTAGACCAAATGGTTCGCAATAAAGTATTGACCAAAGTTTCCAGAGATACCTTAGCCATCAAACCTATCGTACTCAATTTCCACCCTGAAAGTCACAAAGAAGGAACGGCGACTTATTTCCGTGAGTACCTTCGAGAATACATGAAAAACTGGGCCAAAGAAAACAAAAAACCGGACGGCAGCGATTGGGATATTTACTCCGATGGATTAAAAATTTACACTACCATCGATTCCAAAATTCAGGAACATGCCGAAGAAGCGGTTCAAGCGCACATGAAAAACCTGCAACAAGAGTTTTTTGCCCAACAAAAAGAAAACAAAAATGCGCCTTTTGTTAATATCACCGACGAAGAAACCAATCGCATCATGACGCAAGCCATGAAAAATTCAGAACGTTGGCGTGTGATGAAAGACATGGATAAAACCGAAGAGGAAATCATCGCTTCTTTCGACGTGAAAACCAAAATGAAAATCTTCTCTTGGAAAGGAGAAATAGACACTACCATGACTCCGCGCGATTCTATTCGCTACTACAAACACTTCCTGCAAGCCGGATTAATGTCGATGGAACCGCAAACCGGTCACATCAAGGCTTGGGTTGGTGGCATAGATTATAAATATTTCCAATATGACCACGTTGGGCAAGGTGCACGTCAAGTGGGCTCGACTTTCAAACCGTTTGTTTACGCCACAGCCATCGAACAATTAGGCATGTCGCCTTGTGATTCCATCATCGACAGTCCGTTTATGATTCACAAAGGGCGACACAATGTAACCGAAGATTGGGAACCTAAAAACTCCGACCACCAATACCGCGGTATGGTGACTTTAAAACGTGCGTTGGCCTTGTCTATCAATACCGTTTCGGCTAAATTAATTGACAAAACCGGACCGGAATCTGTTGCAGCATTGACCAAAAAATTAGGGGTAAAAGCCGACATTCCAAACCAACCATCCATTGCTTTAGGAGCTGTAGAAATCACTGTGGAAGATATGGTTGCGGCCTATAGTACTTTTGCCAACCAAGGTGTTTACATCAAACCGCAATTCATCAGCAGAATAGAAGATAAAAACGGTGTCGTACTTTACGAACCAGTACCTGATACGCACGATGTATTAAACAAAGACATCGCTTATGCCGTAATCAAATTGCTCGAAGGTGTTACCGAAAGCGGTTCCGGAGTGCGTTTGCGTACCCAAAGCGGCGGAAGCGGTGACAATCGTTGGACCGGTTATCCGTACATGTTTACCAACCCAATTGCGGGTAAAACCGGAACTTCTCAAAACCAATCCGACGGTTGGTTTATAGGTATGGTACCAAATTTAGTGACCGGAGTTTGGGTAGGTTGCGAAGACCGTTCCGCTCGTTTCAAAGGCATTACTTACGGACAAGGCGCCACGGCTGCATTACCGATTTGGGGTTATATGATGAAAAAATGTTACGAAGACAAAGACCTGCAAATCTCTAAAGATCCATTCCAACGACCGGACAACTTATCGATTAAGGTCGATTGTTGGTCACCACCAAAAGCCGAAACCGATTCGACTGCCGTAGACAATCCGGAAGAAGAACAAAGCACAGACGAATTTGAAATGTAATTTTCAGGAGCTGATTCCCGCTGTACACTGTATCTTTTATTGCTTTGTCACGCTAAGCACAATCAAAGAGCTTTAAATGTAAAGCAATAAAAGGATGCCGTTCCCATCGGGGCTATACATACCAAAATCCCATTTACCTTTAGTAGATGGGATTTTTATTTTCCGCATTCACTATTAAATTCCTAAATTTACGGCACAAACTACACTACAATCCATATGATTAATAAAAAAGTGAACTCTGTACAAGAAGCGCTGCAAGGCATAGAAGATGGCATGACCATCATGCTGGGCGGCTTCGGACTTTGCGGTATACCCGAAAACAGCATAGCCGAATTGGTTAAAAAAGGGACAACCAACCTAACCTGTATTTCCAACAATGCCGGGGTGGATGATTTCGGATTGGGCTTACTGCTTCAAAAACGACAAATTAAAAAAATGATTTCTTCCTATGTAGGAGAGAATGCCGAATTCGAACGCCAAATGCTATCAGGCGAATTAGAAGTAGAACTCACACCACAAGGAACCTTAGCCGAAAAATGTCGTGCGGCTCAAGCCGGAATTCCGGCTTTCTTTACACCGGCCGGTTACGGAACCGAAGTAGCAGAAGGCAAAGAAGTCCGCGAATTCAACGGCAAAATGCACATCATGGAATTGGCCTATAAAGCCGATTTCTCCATCGTAAAAGCTTGGAAAGGTGACGAAGCCGGCAACCTGGTTTTCAAAGGAACGGCTCGCAACTTCAACGCGCCTATGGCCGGTGCTGCCAAAATCACCATTGCCGAAGTAGAAGAATTGGTTCCCGTTGGAACACTCGATCCCAACCAAATTCACATTCCGGGCATCATGGTGCAACGCATCTTTAAAGGAGAAAAATTTGAGAAAAGAATTGAGCAACGTACAACCCGTAAAAGAGATTAGTCATGGCTTTAGATAAAAACGACATTGCAAAAAGAATAGCCAAAGAAGTAAAAGACGGTTATTTTGTAAACCTCGGTATCGGGATTCCGACTTTGGTGGCCAATTATGTACGGACTGATATTTCAGTGGAATTTCAATCTGAAAATGGTGTATTAGGGATGGGGCCATTCCCATTCGAAGGAGAAGAAGACGCCGATGTCATCAACGCCGGAAAACAAACCATCACCACTTTACCGGGCGCAAGTTTCTTCGACTCGGCTTTCAGTTTTGGCATGATCCGCAGTCAGAAAGTAGATTTGACTATTTTAGGCGCTATGGAAGTAGCCGAAAACGGTGACATTGCCAACTGGAAAATTCCGGGTAAAATGGTCAAAGGAATGGGCGGCGCTATGGATTTAGTAGCTTCTGCTGAAAATATTATTGTAGCCATGATGCACGTGAACAAAGCCGGTGAAAGCAAAATTCTAAAAAGATGTACACTCCCGTTAACCGGTGTTGGTTGTGTGAAAAAAGTAGTAACCGAATTGGCTGTTATGGAAATCACACCAAAAGGTTTCAAGCTATTGGAACGAGCGCCCGGTGTTTCGGTAGAACACATTATTGCCTCAACAGAAGCCGAATTAATCATTGAAGGCGATATTCCGGAAATGGTGATTTAATTGAAAACCTGTCATAAAACAAAACCACAAATTTCAGTTGAAACTTGTGGTTTTTTTATGATTTAAAATTTACTGTTACTTATCTAAATACTCCAACAATACCGGCGAAGCATGGGCAAAACTTGGAGCGGCTTCGGTGATGCTGACGGCTCGTTTTTTGTTGAGTTTGTAAACCAAATCAAATTCGGTGGTAAACAATATGGCCGACAAAAACGGATTATTGATAAACTCCAATAATCTGGGAAACGCCGAATCAATAGTATGGATTTGGACAATTTCTTCTCTTTGGAATTTGTACTTCAACTCTAATTTCAAAACCTCTTCTTCAACAATCGGACGCACATAAATGTTCATCAAATCAGTGTTCCCAATGGTTTTAGCCAAGGTCAATTTGGCATAAGTACCATCCGCCAAACTGTCTTTGACTTGGCTGTAGAATTCGGAAAAAGTTTCGGTGAACAACATCTTATAAATTAGCAAAGAAGTCGTTTCCTTTGTCGTCTGTAATGATAAACGCCGGGAAATCTTTCACTGTAATTTTGCGAACAGCTTCCATGCCTAATTCTTCGAAATCCACCACTTCTACTTTCAAAATATTCTCTTTGGCCAAAATAGCTGCCGGTCCGCCAATGGAACCTAAGTAGAAGCCGCCGTATTTTTTACAAGCATTCATTACCTCTTTACTGCGATTGCCTTTGGCTAACATAATCATGCTGCCGCCATGACTTTGGAATTCGTCCACATACACATCCATTCGACCAGCAGTGGTTGGTCCGAAACTACCCGAAGGCATGCCTTCCGGCGTTTTGGCCGGACCGGCATAATACACCGGATGATTTTTGAAATACTCCGGCATTGGTTTTCCGGCATCGAGTAATTCTTTGATTTTGGCGTGGGCAATATCTCGAGCTACGATTACCGTTCCGTTTAATTTCAATCGGGTTTTGATTGGATATTTGCTTAACTCGGCCAAGATTTCGCTCATTGGTCGGTTCAAATCAATTTCCACCGGTGCTTCCAAATGCGGCGGCACTGCCGGTAGAAACTGTTGCGGATTGGTTTCCAACTGCTCCAAGAAAATACCGTCTTTGGTAATTTTGGCTTTGATATTTCTATCGGCCGAACATGAAACGCCCAAGCCAACCGGACAAGAAGCAGCGTGTCTTGGCAAACGAATAACGCGGACATCATGGGCAAAATACTTACCGCCAAACTGAGCACCTATAGCACTTTCTTGGCAAATTTGTAATACCCTTTGCTCCCATTCTAAGTCGCGAAACGCCTGACCGGCCATGTTGCCGGTCGTTGGTAAGTTATCAAAATAACCTGCTGACGCTTTTTTTACGGCGGCCAAGTTGGCTTCAGCCGAAGTACCTCCAATCACTAAGGCCAAGTGATATGGCGGACAAGCAGAAGTACCAAGGTCTTTTATTTTTTCGCGGATGAATTCATCCATTGATTTCTCATTTAACAGCGATTTGGTTTTTTGGTACAGAAAAGTTTTGTTAGCACTTCCGCCGCCTTTGGCCAAAAACAAAAATTCATAACTCGCGCCTTTTTTAGCATAAATATCAATTTGCGCCGGAAGATTAGAACCGGAGTTTTTCTCCTCAAACATCGAAATTGGTACTATCTGAGAATAACGTAAATTCTTTATTTGGTAGGAATTGAAAATCCCTTTCGACAGCCATTCGGCATCGTCTGCACCGGTGTAAACATTTTCCCCTTTCTTAGCCAAAACAATGGCTGTTCCGGTATCTTGACACGATGGTAATTCGCCTTCCACCGCAACCGCAGCATTTTGTAATAAGTTGTAGGCTACGAATCGGTCATTATCAGTAGCTTCCGGATCGTTTAGAATGTTTTGTAATTTCTGCAAATGCGAAGTACGCAACATGAATGACACGTCTATCATGGCTTCTTGCGCCAACAATTCCAATCCTTTAGGATCAACGGTTAGGATTTCTCTGTCGCCTAATTGTTCGGTTTTTACGTAATCAGAAGTGATTTTTTTGTACTGCGTATCGTCTTTCAAAATAGGATACGGATCTTGGTATATAAAGTCCATTTGGTGTTTGTTTTTAGAAATGTAAAGTTACGCAAAGTGCGTGACAGCTGAAATTAAATAATTGCTAAATTGGTGTAGTTGTTTCTTAAAAAAACCAACTTGCCACAAAAATGGCTGTTATCACACAAATCAAATCAACCAGGAGCATCGTGCCCAAAGTGTAACGGGTGTTTTTGATGTTGACCGAACCAAAATAAACGGCTATCACGTAGAAAGTAGTTTCCGCGCTGCATTGGAAAATACAACTCAAACGCGCGGTAAATGAATCCGGACCAAAGTTACGCATCGCATCAATCATAAAGCCACGAGAACCACCGGAACTGAATGGTCGTAACATGGCCACCGGTAATGAATCGGTGATTTGTTTGCTCACGCCAATGTTAGAAAACGCAAACGAAATCCAATTGCTGATGATTTCAAAAAGACCACTGTTTCTGAAGAAAGAAATGGCCACCAACATACCCATTACATAAGGGAAAATCTTTACTCCGGTTTGGAGTCCGTTATTAGCTCCTGTTACAAAAGCATCAAAAATAGTGGTGCTTTTAGCTACAAACTTTTGCTCGTTGATGAAAGAAAAAACCAAAGTGAAAGCAATAATGGCGACTAACATCAAGCCGGAAAGATTTGCTGTAAAAAAGTTTTTGCCTACCAAATCCAAACCATTAATGTAAAACAATAAACCAACAATGGCAGCAATAACCGTCATCAAAGCAACAATTAAAGTTGCGCTTTTGAAATTAATTTTTTGGCGAATCCCAACGATTACCATGGCAGCTATGGTTCCTATAAAGGAAGTAATAATACACGGCAACATCACATCGGCCGGATTGGCGGCATTTTCAGCAGCGCGATAACCTATAATGGACGTTGGAATTAAGGTTAACCCGGCAGCGTGCAAGCACATGAACATGATTTGAGCGTCGCTGGCTTTTTCTTTTTCAGGATTAATTTCCTGTAAACTTTGCATGGCTTTCAAACCAAATGGCGTGGCAGCAGAATCCAATCCGAGGAAATTGGCGGCAAAGTTCAAGGTCATGTAAGATATGGATTCGTGGTTTTTAGGGACTGTAGGGAAAACTTTAGCAAAAACCGGACTTAATTTTTTAGCCAATTTCTCGGCAGCACCGGAAACAATCAACAATTCCATTAACCCACAAAAGAAGGCCAAGTAAGCAATAAGTGGTATAATTAAATCGAGTAAACTGTTTTTACACGTTGGCAACAACCCATCCGATTTTTGAATACCGCTGTAAATTTTTACGGTTTGGTTTTTATAGACATAAGTAGTGTCGGCGTTCAAAGTGTCTCTATTGATAACAAATGTTTTTTCTTCACTTTTTTGAATGCTGTCTTGGATAAACTTTGGGATATCGTTTAAGTATTTTTCCGAAATTAAAATCGGGTCATCTTTTTTACCGTTCAAAACATAATCTATCGAATAGCTGTCACCGGCAAATAAACTAAAAATTACAAAGGCAATAGAAGCCACGAAAATGGCAAGCCAAAATCTACTTAAAACCATGATGTTGTTTTTTGGTAAATATACTATTTATCAATATGGGTGAGAAAAAATTATTGATGCATTTAGAAATTAATGAGATAGAAAATACAACTTGTGCTACTATTACAAATGCAAAATTTCGTCTTCTATTAATAATTCTTCTCTTCTGAGTCGCAAAAAAATTTGGGCTACTGCTATCACATCTTTTTCACAATAAGTTACAATTCTGTCGATGTCTTTTTCTACATAAAAAACTTGTGCTACTTGACTACCGTCAATATCGCCTTTAGGAGAGGGAATGCCTAATATCTTGGTTAATAGTTTTAGAGAGGTAAAATGCTTGTAATCGCCAAACTTCCATAATTCCAAAGTGTCCAAATGCGGAATTTCCCATGGTTTTTTCCCGAATAGATTGAGCTTATTCGGAATGGCAATTTGGTTGATAATCATCCGGCGGGCAATAAACGGAAAGTCGAATTCTTTGGCATTGTGCCCGCACAATAAATGTTGTGCGCCGTTGAAATGGGTATCTAACAAATTCGCGAAATCCTTTAGAATCTTTTTTTCCTCGCCAAAAAAGGAAGTTACCCTGAAATTTCTAATGTCGCTCTTATTGGCAAAATACCCAACAGAAATACAAACAATCTTACCAAACTCGGCCCAAATACCTGCACGTTCATAAAAATCTTCCGGCGTGTATTCGTCACGTCTTTGGTATTGCGTTTTTTGTTCCCAAAGAAGTTTCATCTCCTCATCTAAAGCCTTGAAATTGTCTTCTTCGGGAACGGTTTCGATGTCCAGAAAAAGAATATTGTTGAGTTGTATTTTTTCAATCATAATAATTTTTTAAAGAAATAACTGATTTAAAAGTACGGATTTATTTTAAAAATGAAAGAAAAATACTTAAAAAAGTGATTGTTGTTGGTTTGGACTTTCGTGTTCTAACAACCACTTTTTGCGCCACAATCCGCCGGCATAACCGGTTAATGAACCATCGGTACCGATAACGCGATGACAAGGAATGACTATCCACAACGGGTTTTTCCCATTAGCCGAAGCAACCGCTCTAATGGCTTTGACATCACCTAACTTTTTGGATAAATCGAGATAAGACATCGTTTTGCCAAACGGGATGTTCAACAATTCTTGCCAAACTTTTTGTTGGAAATCGGTGCCTTGCGGATTGATTTTGAAATCGAATTCCTTGCGTTCCCCTCTGAAATATTCTTGCAGTTGGGCAACACATTCCTTGAGGTTTACCGGAATTTTGTTGGTTTTTTTTCCTTCGCTCAACACTGATATTTCAGCAATACCGTTAGCATCACCCACAATTTTGGTGATTCCTAAAGGCGATTCTATAAAAGCAGTTTCCATGAGCTAAAGGTACTAAAGTTCTGAATACATCACGATAAATCGGGATGCCGAAACTGACAAAAGAGTTTATTTAGAAAACCCAAGAATATACTCTTCCAAAGCTTTTAATTCCGCATCGCTCATTTTTTTGGTGATGGCGAAGTTGGTTTTCATGGTTTCGTACTGACTTGGATCAACTATCGGTTCGGCTTCTTCTTTGAGGAAGGCTACGATGCTGCCGTTTTTTTCTTTGTAGGTTTTGGCGATTTCGGTGATGCTTGGTCCGATGACTTTTTGATCGGGCAAATGACAAGCCGTGCAAGTGCCTTTGCCGGAAAACAGTTCTTCCCCGGAAACGGCTACTGCGGTTTCGTCGGTTTTGGGTTGACCAAAATTATCTTCAGCTTCCTTTTTACAAGAAGCGAAGGTGATGACAAATAATAGTAAAAAAATCTTTTTCATAGTGTACAAAAATACAAGACAAATCCTAATTAGCCCCGATTGCAGCGGCACGAAGTAGAGCGGAAAGCGGGAATAGGGATAACTGATAAATCCCGAACCTTTCGCTTCTTGATACAATAACACTTCGACAAGCTCAGTGTGACATTCGTTCGACATTTCGTCTTATCCCAGTGCCATTATTTGTTCAATAAAATCGCGGCCTCTTTGGCAAAATACGTCGAAATCAAGCTGGCACCGGCGCGTTTGATACACATGAGTTGCTCCATCATGATTTTGTCGTGGTCGAGCCAACCTCTTTCGGCTGCGGCTTTGATCATGGCGTATTCGCCCGAAACATGGAACACTGTTACAGGGACATTGACCGCGTTTTTGACTTCACGAACAATGTCTAAGTAAGCGATTCCGGGTTTTACCATGACCATATCGGCGCCTTCTTCTACATCCATTAAAGCTTCTTTTACAGCTTCGATGCGGTTGGCGTAGTCCATTTGGTAGGTTTTTTTGTCTTTGGGAACGACTACATCGGCTTCTCTTGGGGCACTGTCCAACGCATCGCGGAACGGTCCGTAAAAAGCAGAAGCATATTTGGCCGAATAACTCATAATGCCAACCTGTTGAAAACCTGCGGCATCTAAGCCTTGGCGTAAACGCAATACGCGGCCGTCCATCATATCACTTGGTGCAACAAAATCGGCTCCGGCTTGGGCGTGGGAAACGGCCATTTTGACTAAGGCTTCATTGGTGGCATCGTTGGCTACATCGCCGTTTTCGATAATACCGTCGTGACCGTAAATGGAGTACGGATCTAAAGCTACATCAGGCATGACAATCATTTCCGGACAAGCGGCTTTGATTTCACGAATGGCGCGTTGCATCAAGCCGTTGGGATTCCAAGCTTCTTTACCGGTGTTGTCTTTGAGGCTTTCATCGACTTTGACATAAATATTCACGGCGCGAATGCCTAAAGCGAATAATTCCTTCACTTCTGCCACGGTTAAATCCAATGAACGACGGAAAATGCCCGGCATGGATGGAATTTCGGATTGGTAATTTTCACCTTCGGCGATGAACATGGGAAACATAAAATCGGCCGGACTTAAAGTAGTTTCGCGGACTAACGAACGAATGCTTTCGTTAACGCGTAATCTTCTGCCTCTTTGTAATGGAAACATAGTTTTGCTTTGTTTTTGAACCATATAAGTCATATAAGTTTATTAAGTTTTTCTTATACTCTCTTTTATGACTTATATAATTTAATTATATCCAATCTATTGGGTTTTCTAATACTTTAATTAATTTCTCTTCTTCGCTGCCAATTTCCGGATGATGGTCGTACACCCATTGCACGTGTGGTGGCAAACTCATCAAAATCGATTCGATGCGACCGTTGGTTTTTAAGCCGAATAACGTGCCTTTGTCGTGTACCAAATTGAACTCCACATAACGCCCGCGGCGGATTTCCTGCCAGTTGCGTTGGGCTTCGGTGTATGGTAATGCTTTTCTTCTTTCGACTATCGGCACATAGGCTTCGCAGAAACTGTTGCCAACTTCGGTTACGAAATGGTACCAATCCTGCATACTCATTGTTTCTGTGGCTTTGCAGTAATCGAAGAACAAACCGCCGATACCACGGGCTTCATTTCTATGAGCGTTCCAGAAATAGGCATCGCATTGCTTTTTGTATTTCGGATAAAACTCCGGATTGTGTTTGTCGCAAGCAGTTTTACACGTTTGGTGAAAATGTTTCGCATCTTCTTCAAACAGATAATAAGGCGTCAAATCTTGTCCGCCACCGAACCAAGAATTGATTACTTTCCGTGAGCCTGTGCTGAGCTCTGTCGAAGTATCATACATTTCGAAGTAGCGCCAATTGGCATGCACTGTCGGCACCATTGGATTTTTAGGATGAATAACTAAACTCAATCCGCAGGCGAAAAAATCGGCTTCTCCAACACCAAACATTTTTTGCATCGTATCGGGCAATTTGCCGTGAACGGCAGAAATATTAACGCCTCCTTTTTCGAAAACGTCTCCATTTTCAATCACACGAGTTCTGCCACCGCCGCCTTCCGGTCGCTGCCACAAGTCTTCGCGGAATTTCGCTACGCCATCAACGGTTTCCAAAGCGGAGCAAATTTGGTCTTGAAGGTTTTGGATGTATGGATAGAATTGGTCTTTCATCTTTGAGTAACTGATTGAGTTTTGCTTAGCTACTATGATTTATATTCTTTCACAGCTTCTACAAACGCTTTGGCGTGGTCTACCGGAATATTGGGTAAAATCCCGTGGCCTAAGTTTACGATGTAATTGTCTTTGCCGAATTCGTCTATCATTTGGTGTACCATTTTTTTGATGGTTGGTATAGGCGATAACAAACGACTTGGGTCGAAATTACCTTGCAAAGTGATTTTGCCACCGGTTAAATAACGGGCATTTCTTGGCGAGCATGTCCAATCTACGCCCAAGGCTGATGCTTTGGATTTGGCCATATCATTGAGCGCAAACCAACAGCCTTTTCCGAATACAATGACTTTCGTATCTTCGGCTAACGCTTCAACGATTTGGTTGATGTATTGCCAAGAAAACTCTTTGTAATCTTCAGGTGATAACATGCCGCCCCAAGAATCGAAAATTTGAATGGCATTACAACCCGCTTTTACTTTTTCTTTTAAGTATAAAATGGTCGTGTCGGTGATTTTTTGCAACAAACTGTGCGCCGCTACCGGATTGGAGAAACAAAATCCTTTGGCGGTGTCGAAACTTTTAGAGCCTTTGCCTTCTACCGCATAACAAAAAATCGTCCAGGGTGAACCGGCGAAACCAATTAACGGCACTTCGTCGTTCAACATTTCTTTGGTGAGTTTAACGGCATCCATTACGTAACCCAAAGTTTCGTGAATGTTTGGCACAAAAACCTGATTGACTTGTTCCATCGTGCGAATGGGATTCGGGATAATCGGCCCGAGATTGTCTTTCAATTCCACGTGGATTCCCATCGCCCTTGGCACTACCAAGATATCCGAGAACAAAATGGCGGCATCCGGTTTTACAATTCGGATGGGTTGCACGGTGATTTCGGCCGCTAATTCCGGGGTTTCACAACGAGTAAAGAAATCGTATTTGTCGCGTAACGCTCTGAATTCCGGCAAATACCTTCCGGCTTGACGCATCATCCAAACCGGTGGACGTTCTACGGTTTCGTTGTTTAAGGCGCGAAGGAATAAATCGTTTTTAATCATAATTATTGTTTGCTTTGGGTGTTGCCCAATTATATTTTATTAAAAAATGCTATACTTTTTGCAATCGTACTTTCAATAGTAGGTTGATTGGCGGTCACCACTTTGTTGGTAATGCCTCTCAACGCTTTGGCAGTGGTGCTTCCGATGCAGAAACAAACCTCATCTTGCAACTTGTTTTCTTTTAAAAAACTTTGCACACCCGACGGACTGAAAAACAAAATCCCGTTCAAATCGGAATCAGCTTTGTGTGGCGTTAATCGGGTTTCATACACTTCCACTTCTTCAAAAGTTATCCCGGCCAAGCGCAAAGAATCGGGTAAAATATCCCTTCTCAAATTCCCGCAAAAGAACGTAAAACTTGCTTTACCGTATTGGTTGCAAATCACTGAAGCCAATTCTGAAGCGTAGTCCGAACTTAGGATCACTTCAAAACCGTTCTCCTCCAACACCGCCTTAGTTTTGTCGCCAACACAAAAACTTTTCTTGGTTTTAATTTCGGCTATTCTTTCATTTTCCAACACACTTTCTACCGCATTCTGACTCGTAAAAATCAGATAGTCGTTTAGGTCTTTCAAATGAAAGGATTGGTCCACCACTTTGATGAAATCGGCTTCATCAATCGAAAAATTCGCATTCAGCAACAGTTGCTTTTGGTAGTCCGTAAGCTTTTTGGTTGACAATATGCGAATTTGATTTTCCATCGTTACGCTTTAGGTTTCAGCTGTTTTTTAATTGCTTCCATTAATTCGCTTCCTCCATTTTCGAGTATTTCTTTGGCCGTGTAAAACCCTAACTTTTTCCACTCGGATATGTCCACCGCTTTGATGATTTCAAATTTTTGTTGGCCGTCTATCGAAAGTAAGCATCCGTGAAACTCAATCGTGTCATCGTGCTGATTGTATTTGGCCAGAGCTCCGATAGGCGCAGTACAACCACCTTCCAAGGTTCTTAAAAATTGTCTTTCGATATAGGTACAAATTTCTGTTTCGATATCGTTTAATTGCGATACGGCATCTACGGTAAAATCGTCGTTACCCATCGCAACCACTACCATAGCGCCTTGTGCAGGTGCGGGAATCATCCAATCGAGATTAATAAAGGTATCGGGTTTTAAGTTGATTCGTTCCAAACCTGCTGCGGCAAAAACGGCTCCGCTCCAATCGTTATCTTGTAACTTTTGCATGCGCGTATTCACGTTGCCTCGTAAATCTACCACAGTATGATTAGGATATTTGTTGAGCCATTGGGCTTGTCGGCGTAAACTTCCGGTAGCGATAGTAGCTTTTTCGTTTAAAAAATCGGTGTTGCCTTTGTGGACTAAAATATCCAATACATTGGCTCTTTCTAAAACAGCAGCTTGTACAATTCCGGTTGGTAACGCCGTTGGCACGTCTTTCATGGAATGCACTGCAATATCCACTTGACCGTTAACCATGGCAATGTCTAAGGTTTTGGTGAAAATACCGGTAATCCCTAATTCGTATAAAGGTTTATCCAAAATGATATCTCCTTGTGATTTCACGGCTATTATTTCCGTGGAATAGCCTAAATCGTTGAGCTTTTTTTGAACGGTGTGGGCTTGCCAAAGGGCGAGTTCGCTGTCGCGAGTACCTATTCTGATTGTTTTGGCCATTTTATTTGGAAGTCGTTTCTATCTGAAAAATTTTCTCAATCCATTCAATACTTTCATCCACCATGGTGTTGTCATCTTTTAAATGATTGGCAAAATGATTGGTGATTTTTTGGATGATACGAGCACTGATTAACTCGGCTTGTTCTTCATCAAAGTTGGCCATTTTTTTACGTTGCACGTTGAGCTCGCCGTCTTTAATGGAATTGAGTTTTTCTTTTAAAGCGTGAATGGTAGGCGCAAATTTGCGTTGCTTGGTCCAAGCGATGAATTCGTCTTTGATTTCTTCGATGATGGCTTCAGCTGCAGGAATGTGTTTTTTGCGGTTCTCCAAAGTTTCATCGGTCATTTGTGATAAATGATCCATATGAACCAAGGTTACACCTTTAACATCCTGAACATTCTCGTTCACATTTTTGGGGATGGATAAATCCAAAATCAACAACGGCTTTTTCAAATTTAAAATGGCTTTGTCCACGGTTGGATTTTGCGCGCCGGTAGCTACAACTAACACATCGGCTTTTTGGATTTCCAACTGTAAATCGACATAATCTTTTACAATTACATCCAACTTTCTGGCCAAACGTTCGGCTTTGTCTTTGGTGCGATTGATGAGTGTGATTTGCTCGTGCTTGGTGTGTTTGACCAAATTTTCACAAGTATTTCTACCGATTTTACCGGTTCCGAAAAGCAAAATATTTTTGTTAGCGATATTTTCTACATTGTTAAAAATGTAACGCACAGCAGCAAAAGAAACGGAAGTCGCTCCCGAAGAAATTTCGGTTTCATTTTTAATGCGTTTGCTGGCCTGTATCACCGCGTTCACCAATCGCTCCATAAAAGCATTGGCCAAATGACGATTTTTGCTTTCTACGAAGGCCGATTTAATTTGGCTGATGATTTCAAAATCGCCTAAAATCTGGCTGTCTAAACCGGTTCCTACACGAAACATGTGGGAAACGGCTTCTTGGTTTTTGTAAACATAAGCCACCTTTTGGAAGTCTTCCACAGTACCTTGACTGTTTTCACAAAGCAATTTGATGAGCTGGAAAGGATGTTGGGCGAAACCGTAAATCTCGGTACGATTACACGTTGAAGTCACTATAAGTGCTTCAATGCCTTCGGCTTTGGCTTGTGCTAAAGCGTTACTCTTGGCATTGTCATCTAAGCTGAATTTCCCTCTCATCTCGGCATCGGCCTTTTTGTAACTCAAGCCAACCGCATAAAAAGTACTGTGCTTTGATATGTTTCCGTGTTCCATAAAATGCTCTTTCCCTAAAAGTAAAACAAAGTTATTGCTATCGATTTTATAAAAGTAACGCTAAAAGAACTTTTTATATCGCTCAATGTTATTTTTAAACTCATTTGTCTTTTTATCGTTATTTCTTTTAAATTTGTAGTGAAATCAAGTGCTGAGAACTGCTTTATGTAGATTCATTCTAAATAACATTTTGATTTCGCTTCCAAAACATATACGAAAAAATATCGCTATGGGTTCTAAAGAAGAAATAAAAATTGACGACGACTTTATTTTGATTCGTTTTCAAAACGATACGGAAGAAGTAACCACTTTTGAACGACCTGTTACTATGGGCTTGATTCAGTTTCACTTTGGATTGAAAGGTGGCGCAAAATTTATCTTTAACAAAGGAAATTACACTTTCGAGCTAAAAGAAGAGAAGTGTCTGCTTTTTTATAATCCGGAAAAAGAACTGCCCTTGCATGTGCAAATTGAACCTAAATCGTGGTTGATTACCATTTTAGTTTCCATTAAAAAATTTCACGGTTTGTTTACTGATGATGCTGAACACATTCCGTTTTTAAGTAAAGAAAACAAGGATCGCAAGTATTACAATGAAAGTGACATCAGTCCGTCAATGGCTATCGTACTCAATCAGATGTTTCACTATAATCTCAATCCTTCCATCAAAAACCTATACTATAAAGGAAAAGGTTACGAATTGTTGAGTTTGTTTTTCAACAGAAATGAAGATCCTAATGCCGAACAATGTCCGTTTTTGATTGACGAAGAAAACGTCCTGAAAATCAAAAAAGCCAAAGAAATTATCATTGCCAATATGGCCGAACCGCCAAGTTTAGAAGAACTGGCGAATCAGGTAGGTTTGACTTTAAAGAAGCTCAAAATGGGTTTTAAGCAAATTTACGGTGATACGGTTTACGGGTTTTTATTTGATTACAAAATGGATTATGCCCGCCAGTTGCTGGATTCCGGTTCGTATAACGTGAATGAAGTCGGCCTAAAAATCGGCTACAGTACCGGCAGTCATTTTATTGCCGCTTTCAAGAAAAAGTTTGCCACTACGCCTAAAAAATATTTAATGAGTTTGAATGCCAATACGTAATCGGATTGATTTCGTATATCTCATCATCAATAAAGAATTGAACAACCCAAAGTCAACAAAAGAAGTTTCATTACTTTTATAAAAAAATAAAATTGCCAAAATGAAAGGAGTATTATTAGTCAACCTCGGTTCACCCGAAAGCCCAACCCCAAAAGATGTTAAGCCTTATTTAGATGAATTTTTAATGGATAAATACGTAATTGACGTGCCCTATTTATTAAGAGCATTATTAGTGCGGGGCATTATTTTACAAACCCGTCCGAAAAAATCGGCGGAAGCATACAGTCAGATATGGACCGATGAAGGTTCACCGCTGATTGTGATTTCCAAAAAAATGCACCAAAAAGTGGAGAAACTTGTTGATGTTCCGGTGGCTTTGGCTATGCGTTACGGCAGTATGACCATTCAGAAAGGCTTACAAGAGTTGAAAGACAAAGGCGTAACCGATGTAATGTTATTGGCTTTGTATCCGCAATATGCGATGGCTTCTACCACAACTATTTGGGCTTTGGCCGATGAATTACAACAAAAGCATTTCCCGGAAATGAAAATCACCAAAGTGCCGGCATTTTACAACAAACCCGATTTTATTCAAGCTTTGGCGCATTCTATCAAAAAACATTTGGAAGGCTTTGAATACGACCATTTATTATTTTCCTACCACGGTATTCCGAAACGTCATATTCGCAAAACTGATGTGACCAAATCCCATTGTACTATAGATAACAAATGTTGTGTAACGGCTTCTCCGGCACATGAATTTTGCTACCGTCATCAATGCTATGAAACTACGCGACAAGTGGTAGAATTACTCGGAATTCCTGAAGGCAAATACAGCCAAACTTTCCAATCGCGTTTGGCCGGCGACAAATGGTTAACGCCTTACACCGATGTGGAAATCAACAAAATGCCCGCAAAAGGAATTAAAAAATTAGCCGTAGTGACACCGGCTTTTGTGGCCGATTGTTTGGAAACATTGGAAGAAATTGCCATGCGTGCTAACGAAGAATTCAAAGAAAACGGTGGAGAAGAATTTTTCGCTGTACCTTGTTTGAATGATGAAGACGAATGGTGTCAGGTAGTGGCCAATTGGATAAAAGATTGGAGTAAATAAAATGGAACTTTACAACTACATCAAATCGTTGCACCTCATCTTTGTCATCACTTGGTTTGCGGGTTTGTTTTACATAGTGCGCTTGTTTGTATACCAAATTGAAGCCAATGAAAAACCTTCGCCTGAGCGAGAAATTTTGCTCAACCAATACAAAATCATGACTTATCGCTTGTGGTACATCATTACTTGGCCGAGTGCGTTTTTAGCAACTTGCTTTGCTGTTTGGTTGTTGTATCTCAATCCGGCTTGGTTACAAATGTCGTGGATGCACGTGAAACTGGGATTTGTAGTGTTGTTGTTCGCTTACCATTTTAAGTGTCATCAAATTTATAATCAGTTGCAAAAGGACGAATTTAAATACAGTTCCAACTTTATGCGGCTGTGGAATGAAGGCGCTACCATTATCCTGTTTGCTGTAGTTTTTTTAGTAATTTTAAAAAATGCTTTCAACTGGATTTACGGCGTAATCGGCATCTTTTTGTTTTCGATACTGATTATGTTAGGCTTTAAGTTTTACAAACGAATTAGGGAGAAAAAATAGTGACCACTGAACACTGAAAAATGCTGAATATAAAACTATCAATGCTATCGCTTCGTACCAGGATTTTCCTGTCGATGATTATATTGATAGTTATTGCGTCGGTTTTGATGGCTTCGATTTCGATTATTCAGTTTAAAAACGAGGCCAAAGATTACCACCAAGAGCGTTTAGACCGAAAAGAATTTGCCATCAAGGAGCACATCAACTACGTGCTTTCTACCACAACGTATCCGCTAACGCCGGACAATTTAAAGCTGATTTTTAAAGATAAAATCCACGAGTTGTCCGATATTCATAACTTGGAGATTAACATTTATTCGCTGGAAGGCAAATTGGTTAAATCGTCTAAATCAACCTTTTCAGTAGATAAAGTGGCACCGCCCATCCCGAACTACATCTTAAAACTGGTACAATCTTCAGTAGACAAACGATACGTTGACATCAAAAACATCGACGGCGTCAAAAACCGCTCTTCTTACAGTCAGATTAAAGACGACAAATTCAAGCCTTTGGGGATTTTGAATATTCCGTATGTGGAAGACGATGGTTTTTACGAAAAAGAGCTGCGTCAGTTTTTATTGCGCTTGAGTCAGGTGTATTCGTTTATGTTGATTATTGCTTTTGCTTTGGCTTATTTCTTGGCGAGTTACATCACCAAATCGCTAAAGACCATTTCAGATAAAATCAACGAAACGAGTCTGAACCAAAAAAACGAAAAAATCGTCATCGAAGCCAACAGCCGTGAAATCAATTCCCTGATTAACGCCTATAACCAAATGGTGGACAAACTGGAGGAGAGTGCTACCATGCTCGCCCAAAGTGAAAGAGAACAAGCTTGGCGCGAAATGGCAAAGCAAGTCGCCCACGAAATCAAAAACCCGTTGACTCCGATGCGTTTGACAGTGCAAAGTTTCCAACGAAAATTTGACGCCAACGATCCGAATTTGAAACAAAAACTCGACGATTATTCGAAAACCTTAATCCAACAAATCGATACGATGAGCGCGGTGGCTTCGGCCTTTTCCAACTTCGCTTCGATGCCGGCGCAACAAAACGAAACCTTGAATGTGGTGGAAGTGGTAGAATTTTCATTGGATATTTTTAATGAAGATTTTATCCGATTCGAGAGCAATTCTGAAGAAATTATTACCGTGATGGACAGAACACAACTCATTCGAATCATTACCAATTTGGTTAAAAATGCCATACAAGCCATACCCGAAGAGCAATCGGAAAAAGCTGTTTTGGTTTCGGTTAATGCCGAAGAAGATCATGTTATCATCGCCGTAAAAGACAACGGCATCGGGATTAATACTGAAAATACCGAGCGGATTTTCGAACCTAAATTTACCACCAAAACCAGCGGTATGGGATTAGGATTGGGCATCATCAAAAACATTATTGAAAATTATAAAGGAACCATTACTTTTGAATCAGAACCGGGAAAAGGCTCAACCTTTATGGTGTCGCTTCCTATGGTGAAATAAAAATCATGCGCAGAGGCGCAAATTATCCTTAGTCATTACATCAACCTAATACCTAAAAATATGAACTTCGAAAACATATTAGTCGCCATCGACAACGGCATCGGACAAGTCACTATCAATCGTCCGTCTAAATTAAACGCTCTAAACAAAGCCACAATCCAGGAATTGCATGACGCTTTTGAGAACTTGGAAAACAATGCAGCAGTAAGAGTGATTATTGTGACCGGCGAAGGCGAAAAAGCCTTTGTAGCCGGAGCCGATATTTCGGAATTTGCCGAATTCAGCGTAGAAGAAGGTGCGCAATTGGCCGCTCAAGGTCAGGAATTGTTATTTGACTTCGTTGAAAAACTAAAAACACCGGTGATTGCAGCCGTTAATGGATTTGCTTTGGGCGGCGGATTGGAATTGGCCATGTCTTGTCATTTTCGAGTAGCTTCCGATAACGCCAAAATGGGATTGCCGGAAGTATCCTTAGGCGTAATTCCGGGTTATGGCGGAACGCAACGTTTGCCGCAATTGGTAGGCAAAGGACGCGCTATGGAAATGATTATGACCGCCGGAATGATTGATGCCGAAACCGCAAAATCTTACGGATTGGTGAATCATGTAGTGCCACAAGCTGAGTTATTGGAATTCACCAAAGGCATTGCATCGAAAATCATGCGCAATTCGCCATCGGCCATTGGTAAAGCGATTAAAGCGGTAAATGCCAACTACAAACACGATGTGGATGGCTTTGACGTGGAAATCAGAAACTTCGGAAAATGTTTCGGCACCGAAGATTTTAAAGAAGGTACAACGGCATTTTTAGAGAAAAGAAAAGCCAGTTTTACCGGGAAATAAAAATAAGCCAACTACAAAAAGGCGGAAATTTTTTATATATTCGGCCCAACAATAAAAACCCTAACCATGAAAAAAATCCTTTTCAGCATTGTCCTCTCAATGCTGACCCTGAGTGCTTTCGCCCAGGAAATTCCATTTAAAATAAAGAAAAGTGATGTTTTTAAAGATGAATACAAACATTCATCTATTGTTCTTGTAGAAGATGACGGAAAAGGCGGTGTGATTATTATCCGTTCTTACTTCGGAGGCGTATTCTCTTCCGGGTCGGGCTACTATTTTGAGCATTATGATGCTGACCTAAAGTTAATCAAAGAGTTTGAATATGAAATAAAGTATTCCAAAGCGGTAAAGCAAAGTTCTGTATTAGGAGTAATCATGGATGGTAACAATGTGAATATCATCGATTTTATGTACGAGAAAGACCAAAAAGCCTACATCTGTTCTGCTATGTCGTCTAATATCAATGATTTCAATTTTACAAAAAAAGAATTGTTCAGATTGAATAGTGAAGAAATAAAACAATTTGGCTTTTTTAGTTCGGCCGGTTTTGATGGTGATTCAGGCGCCAGTATGATTATCAATGAAGACAAATCCGCATTTGCAATTACAGTAGACATTAAAGACAAAAACAACGAAACACATCGCTTGTTCCTATTTGATAAATCCCTGAACAAAAACATAGATCACACTTTTAAAAGAGATATAAAAGACAAAAAATTCATTTATGAAAACGTAGATGTTTCAAAAGATGGCAAGACTATTTACATCCTTGGAAAAGTTTACACCGATGAACAAAAGAAGAAAAAAGAAGGAGGAAGATATCAATATGAATTGACCAGTATAACAAATAGTAGTCAAAAAACTCAGGTTTTTGATACCGATGAGCATTTTGCCGCTTCTTTGAAAACAATCATTTTTGACGATCGATTAATTTGTATTGGCTTTTATTCAGACAAACAAGATTACAGATTCAAAGGAATATCCTATTTTGAACTTGACCCTGTTTCATTGGATATCAAAAAGGAAAAATTCAATCCGTTTACCGAACAATTCATAATTGACAAATATGGCAAGGAAAAGGAAAAAGAACTAAAAAATCTTTCCTTCAGAAAAATAATTATTGCTAAAAATGGTGACCTGATCTTTAATGCTGAAGAATTTTATCTCACTTCAACCTATGTTATGACCGGTAACGGAGGCGGTTATTGGAGAACCATTTATCATTATGATGACATCGTGAGTGCCAGAATTAATCCAAGCGGAGAAATTGTTTGGGCCAGAAATATTAATAAAAGACAATCAACCGCAGGCGATGAATCTTATATTTCATATACCTCAACAGCAATAGATAACGATGCTTATTTTTTCATCAATACCGGTGAAAAAGTAAAAAAGCTCCGTAACGACAGGATACAATTTGGCCAAACCAGTACCAAAAAATCCAATCTTAACATTATCAGAGTGAATCAAAACGGGGATTTCGATTATCAGGAAATTTTAGATGATAAAGACAATGAAGTTCCTTTTATGGTTTCCAACGGCGTACTCTCCGGGGATTCGGTTTTTTTCATCGGAAGAAAAGGAAAGAAAAAACAACTTCTGAAAGTGACCTTATAAAAACTAAAAAGAGAACCAATAGGTTCTCTTTTTATTTCTCTCCATCCCATTCGGCATAAAATTGCGATAAAAAGTGCTCCATAAATCGATGACGCGCTTCTGCAATTTTCTTCCCAGTAGGCGTATTCATTTTATCTTTCAACAACAATAATTTTTCATAAAAATGGTTAATGGTGGGCGAATCCGATTGTTTGTATTCTTCCTTAGTCATGTTGAGTTTCGGTGGAATAGCCGGATTGTAAAGGACTCTGTTTTTGAATCCGCCGTAATTAAAACAACGAGCAATACCTATAGCGCCAATGGCATCTAAACGATCGGCATCCTGAACAATTTCAAGTTCTTTGGAATGAAACTTTCTTTCAAAATTGCCGCCCTTAAACGAAATGTTTTCAATGATATTAATCACATGAACAATAGTTGCTTCATCCACTTTTTCAGCTTCTAAAAAGGCGCGTGCGGTTTTTGGTCCAATTGTTTCATCGCCATTATGAAACTTACTGTCGGCTATATCATGTAGTAAGGCGGCGAGTTTCACTACAATCAAATCACAAGCTTCTTCTTGAGCAATCAACAAGGCGTTTTTATACACACGTTCGATATGAAACCAATCGTGTCCGCCTTCGGCCTGCTCTAGCTTAGTTTTGACAAAAAGGATGGTCTTATCTATAATGGACATGTTGTTGAATTTAAAAAAATCCTTTCTCTCGAAAGGATCTTGTTGATTTATCGTACTAATGCCGGTTGTACCCATTTGAACACTTTGGTTTCATCGGGCAAGACCAAACGCTCAGAAATTTTAGCCATTCTTTCCGGCAACTTCATCAAATAATCTCTGGCTTTTTCAGCTTCTGCAGTTAAGTTAGTTATCTTGTCTATTTCCCATTTGTCGATGAGTTTTTGCATGATCTCTACATAATCCGCAGCCGTGTACACCCCTATTTTTTGAGCTGAATTCGAAAACTCTTCAAAAGCCGTACTTATTTTTTGCCCTGACTCTCTCAAGAAATGCGCCGGCATGGTGATTTTTTGTTTCATCATGTATTGGAAAGCCAACATCATTTCACTGGGATCTACTTTAAAAATTTGGTTTACAAATTCGGAATAAGCATGGTGGTGACGCATCTCATCGCCGGCAATTAATTTGCACAATTTAGACAGCTTTTTGTCGCCGTATTGTTTGGCAATTTGAGAAACTCTGTTGTGGGAAACATAAGTCGCCAATTCTTGGAAACTCGTATAAACAAAGTTCTTGTAAGGATCTCTTCCGGTGCCGATATCGAAACCGTCGTTGATTAAATGTTGGGTGGTAACTTCCACTTCACGCATGTTAACGCGGCCGGAAAGGTATAGGTATTTGTTGAGCAAATCGCCGTGACGGTTTTCTTCACCGGTCCATTGGCGCACCCATTTGGACCAACCGTTTCGGCCTTCGTTGTCTACACCTTCTACTTCCATTAACCAGGATTCGTAGGTTGGTAGAGCTTCTTCGGTTATGGTGTCGCCAACCATTACTACCCAAAAATCATAGGGTAAGTCTTTGGCAATTTCTCTTAATTCCTTGACTTCTTCCATAAAATTGTCTTCCTCAGAATTGGGAAGTAAATCAGATGGTTGCCATATCTTTTCCACGGGAATTAAAAACTGATCGACAAAGCTGTCGACTTTCTTTTCGAGGAATTGCATGACTTCAAGTCGGATGTTTTTTTGAGGCATTATTTAATTTTTAATCGATTGTTTGATTGCATTTTCGGTTTTTTCCATCAATTCTTCAAAAGAAAAATCTTTAACAGCTAAAGGTTCATGAACTATAAATTGCAAACGAGTACCTAAGCCCATGGGAAAGGCTCCAAACTTAACCATTTTCCACGAGTTATTGATTGTAATTGGCACAACATAAGCAGAAGGGGCATATTTACATAAGATTTTTAGTCCACTTTGTGCAAATTCTTTGGGTTTTCCGTTTTTGCTTCGGGTGCCTTCGGGGAAAATAACGGCAGAACGTTGGTGTTTTTCTATATATTCTGAAAGTCCTTTGATAACCGGAATAGCTTGTTTAGGATCTTTGCGATCGATTAACACCGAACCGCCGTGTCTTAAATTATAAGAAACACTTGGGATACCTTTACCTAATTCTTTTTTACTGACAAACTTGGCGTGAAAGCGTCTCAAATACCAAATAATCCCCACAATATCAAACATGCTTTGGTGGTTGGCCACAAAAATAATCGGCACATTTTTCGGAATGCGCTCACGGTTTTCAAAGGCATATGTTGTACCCAAAAGATTGGTGCATTTCACTAAGAAGAAATTCAAGTAATCAACACTTACTTTGTGGGCCTGATAACCGGAAAGGTTAAAACAAATCCATTGTATCGGATGAAAAACAACTAGGGTAAGTCCGAAACAGAGGTAATAAACAATTGAAATCGGGTAAGAAAGTAACTTTTCCATGCTATGTCAAATAGACTGCAAAAATAGGTAAAATAGCAGGGCTTGGCACATCTGAGAAGAGAAAAAAACAAAAGATTAACAATCCGAAATATACACTTTTTGTGTATCACCATTTGAGACAACCTCATTACTTTTAAAGAAACGAAAGCCTTGAATAAAAACCAACCTAATTTGTTCAAAACTCCTGTTGTTTGAGCTGAATAACTTCAAAAAAAGCATTATTTTTATGCCACTAAAATTTTAAAAAATGAGTTCAGAAAAAGAAGCCAAATTAAAAGCGTTACAATTAACCCTTGACAAATTAGACAAAGCTTACGGCAAAGGAACCGTAATGAAGATGGGCGACAGAGCAGTAGAGGAAGTAGAAGTAATTCCTTCGGGTTCCTTGGGTTTGGATTTAGCTTTGGGTGTAAACGGCTATCCAAAAGGAAGAATTATTGAAATATACGGTCCGGAATCTTCGGGTAAAACCACGTTAACGTTACATGCCATTGCCGAAGCTCAGAAAGCGGGAGGTATTGCTGCTTTTATCGATGCGGAACATGCTTTTGATCGTCATTATGCAGAAAAATTGGGGGTTGACATTGAAAACTTAATCATTTCCCAACCGGATAACGGAGAGCAAGCCTTAGAAATTGCAGAAAACCTAATTCGCTCAGGCGCCATTGACATCGTGGTTATCGACTCGGTGGCCGCTTTGACACCGAAAAGTGAAATTGAAGGTGAAATGGGCGATTCTAAAATGGGATTGCACGCTCGTTTAATGTCACAAGCCTTGAGAAAATTAACCGGAACTATCAGCAAAACTAACTGTACCGTATTTTTCATCAACCAGTTGAGAGAGAAAATCGGTGTAATGTTTGGTAATCCTGAAACCACCACCGGTGGAAATGCATTGAAGTTTTATGCTTCGGTGCGTTTGGACATACGCAGATCTTCTCAAATCAAGGAAGGCGAAAATGTCATTGGAAACCGAACCAAAGTAAAAGTAGTTAAAAACAAAGTGGCGCCGCCGTTCAAAACTGCCGAATTCGACATCATGTATGGCGAAGGTGTTTCAAAAACCGGTGAAATTTTAGACTTGGCTGTTGAGTTTGAAATCATCAAAAAAGCGGGTTCTTGGTTTAGCTACGGCGACACCAAATTGGGGCAAGGCCGTGACGCCGTAAAAGTGCTGATTAAAGACAACCCTGAATTGGCTGAGGAGCTCGAACAAAAAATCAAAGAGCTTATCAAAGATTCCGACAATTAAAATCTACGTCTCGTTTGAAAAAACGGGGCGTTTTTTTATCAAAACAAACGCAACCATTCAACAAAATCAACATCTACCACAAAAAGAATTTACATCATGAAAAAAATAATTTCTGTAGTAGCCTTACTCTTTTTACTCAATTCATGTTCTCCTGAGTCGGATACCAGATATTCTTTAGAATTATTACCGGTTGAAAGCGTTCAAATTCCAACCGAAATGACTTTGGGTTCAACTTATCAGTTCAAAATGTATTATCGCTTGCCATCGACTTGTCATGCATACAATACTATTTACTATCACAAAGATTTGAACGTAAGAACCGTTGCTGTTGAAAGTGTGGTAAGGGAACTAAACAATTGTCAAGAACTGACAGAAAACAATTTATACGAGTGTACCTTTGATTTTTTAGTCACCAGTAACGGCTCGTATATTTTTAAATTCTGGCATGGTAAAGATGAACAAGGAAATGATGTCTTTTTAGAATATGAAATACCGGTAAACGAATAAACATTATCAATTCTTGAAAATTGGATTTAAAAGAACTCATCAATGATTGCAAGAATAATAACAGAAAAGCACAAGAACAATTGTATCGTTTGTACTCGGGAAAATTGTTCGCTGTATGCTTAAAATATTCGCGCAATTATACAGAGGCTCAAGACAATTTGCAAGACGGTTTCCTGATTATCTTCCAAAAAATAGGACAATATTCCTTCAAGGGTTCGTTCGACGGTTGGTTGAAAAGAGTAATGATTAACAATGTACTGCAGCAATATCGCCAACAAACTTTTTTGAGTTTGGTGAATGAAGATGTAGCCGAAGATTATGAAATTGAATTGGATGACGATGAGATTTCATTGGATTATCTGTTGAAGATCATTCAGGAATTGCCCGACCGATACCGATTGGTTTTTAACCTTTATGTAATAGATGGTTATTCGCATGCCGAAATTGCAGAAATGCTAAACATTAATATCGGTACCTCAAAATCTAATTTGGCCAGAGGACGAATGATATTAAAAGAAAAAATCGAACAGTTAAAAAACGAAGAAACGAACAAGTTTCCTTCTGCAAAATGAGAGAAAGAAAAAATATAGATCGCCTTTTTCAAGAGAAATTCAAGGATTTTGAAGTGAATCCTCCTGAATCAGCTTGGGGCAATATTGAGGCAAATCTTAACAAAGACAAAAACAAACGCGTAATTCCGTTATGGTGGAAACTCACCGGAATTGCGGCAGTTTTCTTCATTGGAATCTTAATGACACTAACAAATTTTAAGGATAAAAATGTGCCGACAAACCAAGTGACCATTGAAGAAACCAAAACCTCCAAAGACTCGGAAACAAAATCGAATCCTAAACTGCCAAAGCTTAACACGGTTATTTCTAAAGGAAATGACCAACAAGCGATTGTGGTGAACAATAACGCTCCAAAAAATGGTTCAACAGCAACGGTTAAGGAAGCCACTGCTCTAAAAAATTACCATACACAAAACGCAATCAAAGAATCACCGACTTTACAGTCGTTAGTGAGTAAAACAGCAGCAGAAAGAAATACTTCGAGAGCTAATCTTCTCCAAACAGACACTTCAAACACCTTGGTTGATAAGACCAATGCCAATGGATGGATTGAAAATAGTCAGACAGTGGTAACTGCTCCCGCAGATGAAACCAATAAGTCTAAAGAGAACACCATTGTTTTAGATCGTTCTAAAGAAATTTCGTTGGAATCTTTAAAAGGCAGCCCAAAAGCCATTGCTGAAACTGAGTCGAAAACCAATCCAAAAGACAGTACTAAAACTAATGAAACGCCTAAAAATCCTTTAGAAGAATTATTGGCGGCCAAAAAAGAAGACAAGAAAAAACAAGAAGGCAAACAAAGCAAATGGCAAATTATTTCAAATGTATCACCTATTTTTATGGGGGCATTGGCTAATGGTTCCGCTATTGATTCTACTTTAGCCGGGAACAGCAAAACCTTCAATACTAATGTTGGCTTTGGTTTGGGTGTGAGCTATGCTGTAAGTCCGAAGCTCACCATTAGAACCGGGTTGAACAAAGTAAATATGAATTACAACACTAACGACGTATTCTACTACGCCAGTATGGAAACCCGTACATTAAGCGGTTTGAGTCCTTCAGGACTCGGTCATACTATTCAAATTGAAAATGCTACCGGACCGAATCCATCTGCTTCTTTAGGCCCTTCTGAAAATGATTTGTTGTCTTTCGAACAAAATATTGTCCACAAAAACAAAGGGTATATTAACCAAGAAATCGGTTATTTGGAAATGCCGGTTGAAATGACTTATGCCGTAGTCGCAAAAAAATTCGGTTTGAAAATTATAGGCGGATTTAGCACCTTGTTTTTACAAGACAATTCTATTGCAGTAGTATCCGGAAACAGAACAACCGTTTTGGGCGAAGCCAATAATCTGAATAACATTCATTTCAGCACTAATATCGGTTTGGGGTTAAAATATGACATCTTGAAGTCGTTCGAATTCCATATCGAACCAACCTTTAAGTATCAAATTAATACATTCAGTAATGATGCCGGAAACTTCAGACCATACCTGTTTGGAGTGTACAGTGGTTTTAGTTATAAATTCTAGTTTGTTACTTGTTTAAAATTAGTTAAGTGGTGTTATTACTTTCGAGTAATAACTGAAAAGAGTTCCATCATCAGGAACTCTTTTTATTTTTGGTCCGCAGTTAAATCTTTTAGAAGCAACTCGCGCACTTCGTTTTTAAGTGTCTTCTTGTATTCAGGATTTTGATTTTTAGTTTCAAAAAAACGATGAACTTTAACCCGCATCAATCCGGGACTTCCACTAAAAAAAGTATAAGAGAACAGTCGTTTATTATCAAAAAAAGTCATGGGAACAATAGGAATCTCATGATCTATGGCCAAACGAAAAGCGCCATCTTTAAATTCGTCCAACACCACACTTTCGTCCGGAACACCGCCTTCGGGAAAAATACAAATGCTCAACCCCTGATGCAGTCTTTTCTGGGCTCTTTCAAAAACAGCCATGCGGCTTTTAGAGCTGCTCCTATCCACCAATATGCAAGTGCGTTTGTAGAAAAAACCAAATAACGGAATCTTTGACAGTTCCTTTTTCCCCACAAAAACAAATGGATTTCTAACAATAGAAAGCATCAACATAATGTCGGTCATGGAAGTATGATTGGCCACAAACATGTAGCTCTTACCTTCTTCGGGTTGTTGTTCAAAGTCGACTTTGGTTCGGAATCCCATCCCGAAAAGGATGAACTTAGCCCAAATGCGTGCCATAACAAAAAAGTACGGATACCATTTCTCAGACAGTATGGAAATCAACAGAAACGGAAACATCACTATAATTGGAATGGCAATTAAAATGTAAAACCAAACGCGATACAGTATCCAAAAAACAATCTTAATGACTCTCATATTGTCAAAAGTAATGAAACGTATGCAATTTTTGTTACAAAGGCTTAACTTTGCGGGAAGAAAATTTATTGAAAATGCCAAAAATACTAACCGGAGTTCAAAGTACCGGAACGCCACATTTAGGAAATTTACTGGGTGCCATTTTGCCGGCCATCGAAATGTCGAAAAACCCGAATAACGAATCTTTTTTGTTTATCGCCGATTTGCATTCGGTAACCCAAATTAAAAACGGAGCTGAACTTCGCCAAAACACGTATAGCACAGCAGCAGTTTGGTTGGCTTGTGGTTTAGACGTGGATAAGGTAATTTTCTATCGTCAGAGCGATGTGGTACAAACTACGGAATTATCATGGTATTTGAGCTGTTTCTTTCCTTTCCAAAGATTGACTTTAGCACATTCTTTTAAAGACAAAGCAGATCGTTTGGAAGATGTTAATGCAGGTTTGTTTACTTATCCGATGCTAATGGCCGCCGACATATTGTTGTATGATGCTAATTTTGTTCCGGTGGGAAAAGACCAAATGCAACACATCGAAATTACCCGTGACGTAGCATCTCGCTTCAACCACCAAATGGGCGAAACTTTTGTCTTACCCGAAGGAAAGGTACAAGAAGAAACCATGTATGTTCCGGGAACCGATGGCCAAAAAATGAGTAAATCAAGAGGTAACATCATTAATATTTTCTTAGATGACAAAGCGTTGCGCAAGCAAATTATGAGTATTGAAACCGATAGTACTTCCTTAGAAGAACCTAAAAACCCCGAGACTTGTAAAATCTTTGCCATTTACAAATTGGTGGCCAATGCCGAGCAAATTGCGGCAATGAAAACCAAATATACCAATGTTAACCAAGATTTTGGTTACGGTCATGCCAAACAAGCCTTGTTTGAATTGATTTGTGAACGTTTCAAAACCGAAAGAGAAAAGTACAATTACTACATGAACAACTTGCCGGAAGTAGACGCCTTACTGAAACAAGGTGCCGAAAAAGCCGGTAAAATAGCCGAGGGAGTTTTGCAAAGAGTAAGGGCAAAATTAGGGTTTGAATAATTATTCCAACACCAGTTTACCGTTACTGTAATTTATCTTTACATCATTTTTGAATTCGTAATCCTCTGCTAAAACTGCTTTGGCATTGGGGGCTAACTCGCTGAAACGATATTCAACTATTGAACCATCTCTAACAAATAAGTGGTTGCTTTCCGTTTGAAAAGTGGCTAATTTTTTGCCAACATACACATTAAAAACCGACCTTACATCATCTCGGCTAAAATGAATATAATTATAATCTCCTGCTTTGATAAAATGAGCGGCTCTTGGGATTTTAATTGAATCATACAGTATTGCATTTTCAAGTAAAATCATGTCATACGCGGATTCGTTAGCTACTCTGAGATTATTCGAACTTTCTCCTGTAGGCGGATATTCATAAAAGGTTTCAAACGGATTTTGTCCTGTTTTAACTGATGTAATAAGCGATAATCGTCTGATTTCTTTGGGATTATAATCGAGTAAAAATACCTGAAAGCTATCTATTTTAAACTTCATGTTTGTATAATAAGGATCCAACTCCGGCGCATCGGTGTAAGCGTCATAGGCTTCCGTATCGGTTTTAAAATTAATCTCCGAAAGTCGACCGATTAGAAAATTCAACTGCAAACAAACCACAATCCCTATTAAAAAATACACCCATTTGTGTTTCCTTCTATTGACAGTGAATGGTTGATAGCGCATTTCAGACTCGTTCTTGAACTCAGCTATTTTATCTGCAAAAACAGGATCAATAGCTTTGTAATGTTTCATGGCTGCAAAAGTCAATTTAGACAACTCAGAGTTATTGTTTTTGTAATACAGATTTTTAACAGCGTTGAATAAAGTCTTAACTTTTTCTTCTATCTGAATCGTTCTGAACTGGCTTAGCAATTCAAAAAAATTGTGGTCTTTGATGTAAACGATTTTTGAAAAATCAGAATAATTCGGAATGAGTGCTTGGTTGGCGGCATCTAACTTTTGATGTAAGTGTTGCACAATCAGCTCCGAAACAGATTGCGGCAAAAAGCCTTGTATTTCGGCTAAAGCCCTTATGCCTTCCAAGTCATTTTCTGTCATTTTTTGCGGAATCAACTGTTGCATTTCTTCGGCTAAAAACAGCTCAACAAATAAACGCGTTTTACGGTTGTCTTGGAAAGATAGCGGATTAGGAAATTGGCTTCGTGCAAGGTCTTTTTGGGCAAAAAAATTAAACAAAACCCTTTGACTCAGAATTTCCCGGAAGGCTATGCGATGTTGTTGCATGGCTTCTGAAAATTCCACTATGACTTTATCAGTAATAGCAACATTTTGATTTTTAAGCGCTTTTAATTGTTCGGATAAAGTTGCTGCATCATTATCGGATAACGACTCCATTTTGGAAGCTGTAATCGATAAAAAATCAGCTGCTTGTATTACATTCATAAGTTGTTGTTTTAAACCGCTTCAAATATTTTCCCGGGTAACGGACGAATAACACCTTTCAACTCCATATTTAAAAGAATGGAAGATATTTTAAATATCGGAAAATCACATTCTAAGGCAACAATATCTATAAGTTGTTTCCCATTTTGTTGCAAGTAATCGTAAATTTTTTGTTCTTCCAAATCCAACGACACAAAAAGTTGCTTTTGAATGGTTTTGGCCTTTTCGCTTTCCAATTGCCAACTCAAACAGTAAATCAAATCAGCAGCCGAAGTAATCAGTTGCGCTCTTTGGGTTTTGATCAATTCGTTACAACCCTGACTGTATTTATCGGTAGTTCTTCCGGGCACGGCAAAAACATCCCTATTATAATCGTTAGCCAAATTAGCGGTTATTAAAGACCCGCCTTTTTCGGCGCTTTCAATCACTATGGTAGCTTCGCTCATACCAGCAACTATGCGATTCCGCTTGACAAAGTTCTCTTTATCGGGATTAGAATTGCTCCAAAACTCGGTTAAAAAACCGCCGTTTTGCTCCATTTTGCCAACATACTTTTTATGGCTTTTAGGGTAAATTTGGTTCAATCCATGGGCCAAAACTCCTACCGTTTGCAGTTGTTGTTCCAAAGCGGTTTGGTGCGCCACTATATCAACACCATAAGCAAAACCGCTTACAATGATTGGATTAAACAAGGCCAACTCTTCCAATAGCTTTTTACAAAACTCTGTTCCGTAAGCCGTGACTTGTCGGGTTCCTACGATGCTGATAAGTTTGCGGTTGCGAAAATCAAAATTCCCGGAGCCAAACAATAAGACCGGACCGTCGATGCAATGCTTCAATCTTTCCGGATAATCTTCATTGGCAAAATATAAAACCCGAATGCCTTCTTGCTCTATAAATTGTACTTCAGCAGCGGCCTTTTCAAAAATGGTTTTGTCTTTTAGTTTTCGCACCAAAACTTCTCCGATTCCCTCAATAGCGCGCAATTGATTTGACTTGGCTTGAAAAACAGCAGTAGCTGAACCAAAAGCAGTTAGCAACTTTTTGGCCATGATATCGCCTACGCCTTCTACTTGGAGCAGTGCTAAAAGATGAAATAGTTCGCTTTGATTCATATCAATAAAATACTACAAAAATAGCGGTTTTTTCTTTCGGATTGTTAATAAAAATTGTGAATAATTTTTTGATACTTCTATTGTTTCTCTAAATTTGTTGACATGAAGATTGAACAATACATTTCCCAATTATTATATCGCTATCAGTGTGTTACCGTTCCCGGATTTGGTGCTTTTTTAACCGAATTCCAATCGGCACAATTGGATGAAAGTTCACATTCTTTTTATCCTCCGAAAAAATTGATTTCTTTTAATCCGTTTTTAAAAAACAATGATGGCTTATTGGCCAATCATTTGGCGCAAGCTGAAAAAATAGCCTACGAAACTGCAGTAAATGCCATCCAAAACGAAGTGTCGGTGTGGATGAATCGAATTCAGGAAATGGGTCGCATTTCGCTTAAAAATATCGGTGAGTTTACCATGAATGCTGAGAGAAACTTAGTTTTCGTTCCGGCCGACCAAGTGAATTATCTTAAAGAATCTTTCGGTTTAAGTCCGTTTATGTCACCTGCCGTAAAACGTGAGGTTTATAAAAAAGAGGTAGAAACCATTGAAGAAAAAACGCCTATTGCCTTTACTCCGGAAAAAAGAAGCAGTTACAAAGGGTTAAAATATGCTGCTATTTTTACTTTGTCTTTAGGATTAACCGGTGTTTTGGGGTACAAATTATACGACAATTATTTAACCCGTATCGAACAAGAAACGTTGATGGTGCAATCCAACGTTCAGAAAAAGATAAACCAAAAAATTCAGGAAGCTACTTTTTTTATAGAAAATCCTTTGCCGAGTGTAACTTTAACGGTGCCAAATGAAAACAAACCTTATCACGTAGTGGCAGGTGTTTTCAGAGTGGAAAGCAATGCTGAAAAAGCCTATACTGCCCTGATTAAATTAGGCTTTAAAGCCAAAAGATTACCACAAAACAAACATGGCTTGTATCCGGTACTCTACGGAAGTTTCTCAAGCTATACTGAAGCGCAAGCTACAATGAAAGATATTAGAAAATTAGACAACAAAGACGCTTGGTTGCTGATAGAAGAAATATAAAAAAGTCCCGATAAATCGGGATTTTTTATTTACTGTAATTACCTTTGCAAAAAAACAGCTATGCATCCGAAACATCCTTCTGAATCTTTAACGGTTTTAACCGATTTGGTATTGCCCAGTGAAACCAATCCGTTAAACAATCTTTTTGGTGGTGAATTATTAGCCCGAATGGACCGCGCTGCCAGTATAGCCGCCAGAAGACATTCGCGCAGAATAGTAGTAACCGCTTCGGTCAATCATGTGGCTTTTAACCGAGCCATTCCTTTGGGAAGCGTGGTAACGGTTGAAGCCAAAGTGTCCAGAGCTTTTAACTCCTCCATGGAAATTTTTATTGATGTTTGGATTGAAGATCGAGAATCGGGTAACCGAACCAAGGCCAACGAAGCCATTTACACTTTTGTAGCGGTAGACGAGATGGGACATCCGGTGCCGGTGCCACCCATTGAGCCGGAAACCGACTTGGAAAAACAACGCTATGACGCAGCCTTGAGAAGAAAACAATTGAGCTTGGTATTGGCCGGAAAAATGAAACCGAACGATGCTACCGAACTGAAAGCTTTGTTTATATAAAAAAGAAAAGACCCTTTTGGGTCTTTTTTTATCTTCCCGACAACCATCCTGTTGGGTTGAAGAAAGTGGTATTTTGAAGGACTAAAAACTTCAATACCGTTCTTCCGTCAGAATCGGTTCTGATTTTACCTAAAACTTGCTTGGCTGTTACTTTGTCTCCTACATTTACATTTACTGTACTCAAATTTTGGTAAATGGTGAAATAATCTCCGTGTTTCACCGCCACTGCTTTCTTTAGCGGAGTTAACTGTTGCACTTGGGTAACTTCTCCGGCAAAAACTGCTCTTGCGTTAGAACCACTTTCGGTAGAGATTTCAACGCCGCTATTGTGAACCGTTAGGGTTTTAAATACCGGATGCGGTTGGTCTCCGTAACCCAAAGTAATGGCGCCTTTTTCTACCGGCCAAGGCAATCTGCCTTTGTTGGCTTTAAAGTTATCTGATACAATTTTGCCTTCAGGCGTCAGTATAATTTTGGTCGAAGACTCTATGGCTTTCTTCTCAGCGGCGGTTGCTTTGGGATTGGCTTTGGCATTTGCCGCTGCCGTTTTTTTGTTGGCTGCCGCAATGGCCTCGCGAATCATTCTTTTAATTTGATCGTCTATGCGTTTGGTTTCTTGCTGCTTCTTTTTGATTTCAGCTGCAATTTTTCCTTTTTCTTTTTTGATTTGATTGGCAATTTTTTCTTGCTCCTTCTTTTCTTTTTCGAGTTCTTGCTTCTCTTTCTCGTTCTCTGCAATCAGTTTTTCTTTCTCTTGCTTTTGAGCACCAATTTTGACATTATAATCTTCTAACTGCTTGGTTTTTCCTTTGATTTCTTCGCCTTGCATTTTGCGATAACTCGCGTACTGCTTCATGTATTGCGCTCTTTTATAGGCTTGCAGGAAGTTTTCAGAAGACAATAAAAACATGGCGCGACTCTGCTCTGAGCGGCTTTTATAAGACTTGACAATCATTTGTGCATAATCTTCGCGCAACTTTTCCAAATCGCGATTAAGCTGATTGATTTTCAATTGATTGATATAAATATCGTTACTAAGCAACTTGGTTTGCTTTTCGGTAGTGCGGATGAGTTTTTCTTTGAGACCGATTTTTTCTTTTTGAATCAACAACTGACTCACCACCGATTTTTCCTTACTCTTTACCGACTGTAATAGCTTCTCTTTTTCCTGAATTTCTAACTGGATTTTGGCTTTTCGTGCCTCGAGTTCTTCCTGCGTTGGCGGTTGGCTCCACATAGGAGTAGCAAAACAAAAGAACAATAAACAGAAAAAGAATTTAGGCATAATATAAGTAAATTTTGGCTCGACTAATTTATAAAAATTCTGTCATATCCGTCAGGAACACTATACGGGAAAGACAATTCTTCGTTAAAGGTAACCGAATTGTAATCGATGGCTATTTCGGTTTTGCCTTTCTTCTGCGTAGCGTTGATGAACAATCCTGCCGGAAGAATGGCGGTGGCAAAGGTTTGAAATTCGGAATAATTCACAGCAAAAGCCCTTTCTTTTTCCGGTTGTACTACTTCTTGCTTTTTAAGCAGGTAATTTTTAGACTCGAAGAAAAAAGATTTTTCCGTTTTATTCACAGTAGTGTTCAACTTGTAAAAACTATCCGTGACTTCGGAAATATATTTTTGCTGCGTCAAATCGTCTATCGGTTGTCCTAACAGCATGTTTTGTATTTTATTGAAATCCAAATCGGTACCTAACCACTCGCTCAACGAAGCATAATCGCCTTCAAAATAGGTTCCGTTGATTTTTTCATAGTACTTCACTTCTTTCGGAGTAATTAAGGCTTTCGCCATGGTAATCCCTAAGAAACGAATACTGACCAAAATCTTTTCATCTTTTTTGATTTTGATTTCGGCGGAAACATTTTGCGATTGTTTGTCGTCGCGGTATTTCGCACTGGAACGTATGTATAACGTGGAAAAATCTCTTTTATTGTTGTAATGGTTTTCAATTACTTTTTTAGAAGTCAATTCGTTTTCATCGACCACATAAGGTGTAACCGAGTTAGTATTGACCATTCCTGCTTTGGTTTTACAAGAGGCTATAAAAAGAGCGGCTATGATAACAATCCAATACTTCATTATTGCTTTTGTTTGTTAATGAGTTCGTTGGCTTTGGTAAAGTATTTTTCTTTTTTCTTCATATCGCCTAAACCATTGTAGGCTTCGCCGAGTTGAATGTTGAAATTGATTTCCAAAGCTGTGTCGTCAATCACAAAATCCAAGCCAGTTTCCAATATGTCGGTGGCTTTTTTAAATGATTTAAGCTGATTGTAAGCCAATCCGGCGTAATAATAAAATTGAGGCTGAGTCGGGAAAAGCTGTGTCAACTCTTCTGCCTTTTTAGCCAATACCTCGAATTGATTGTTTTCAGTATAGGCTTGTAACAACAGTAGTAATGATTCCATGTCTTCGGGTGCATTTTTAAGATGCATCTCGAAGTATTTTACCGCTTTGGGCCAATCGGCTTTACTAACATAAAACTTGGCGATTTCCTTAGCCACTTTAATTTCCTTGTCGTTATCAAAATAGGCAATGGCTTTGTCTAAATCGGGTTCGTATTTCGGATTATTTTTGGCAAATAACAGGAACTCGTTTAAAATGCGATGTTTGATTTTCGGGTCGATTTTTTTACTCGGCAGCACAATATTCATGGCTTTTACCGCATTGTCTCCATCGCCGTTATTCAAATGAAATTTGAACAAACTCACTTGCGCCCAATCGGAAGTTGGGATTTCTTTTTCCAACTTTTTGGCAATTTCCAAGGCTTTTTCTTCTTGATTGCTTTGAGAATAGAGATAAATCAGGCTAATGTAATTAGACTCATCTTTCGGAAACTTTTTAATTTGGTCGAGCAGGTTATTTTTCTCCGCCGTTTGGTACTTAGCATCTCGTAAAATATCCGCCTTGTACAAATCGCGTTTGTCTGACCTTCCTACTTTTTCATTCAGCTCGTTGATGAGTTCCAACGCTTTGTCGAATTGCTGCGTGTTCATGTATAGCGACGTCAAATCTTCTTTATAATCGGCTTTGAATTCGATTAACTTTTGGACGATGATTATGGCCTGATTGTAATCGTGCGTATCGTAACAAACATCATACATGCCTACCCAAGCCCAACGGTTTTTCGGATCCATTTGGGTTACTTTCTCGAAATTGTCGTAGGCGTCTTTGTATTTCTTTTGGGCCAGGTAATTTTTACCCAATTCGAAATACACAACAGCATTGTTGGGTTCGAGTTCTTTGCATTTTTCCAAAGCTTCAATGGCTTTGTCGTAGTTCTCGATACCTTTTTGCTTGAGAGATTCGTAAAAGAAATTTTGAAATTTATCGTCTACAGCCGCCACATCCTCCGGCTCGGTTTGCGCCAAAAGAAGCGTAGGAACGAGTAACATTCCGATAAGCCAACTATACATTTTAAATCTCATCCTTTGTCTTTTTATTCTAAAACCGAATAATCGCCCAAGCTGATGCTGGTAAAATCGCCGTCAAAATTCACGTGATTGCCTATCATCGCATTATTTAATTTGGCATTTTTAATGTGCGCATGTGTTTGGATCAAGCTGTTTTGGATTTTGCTGTTGGTAATGTGCGTTCCTTTGCCTAAAGAAACATTTGGCCCAACCACCGAATTAATAACAGCCACATCTTCGCCTATATAACAAGGCGGAATTATAGTAGCATTTTCCAATCTTACGCTGTCAGCAATTAAATTTTCGCCGTCTTCGTGTAAAAACCCTAACATTCTTGAATTGGTTTCGACAGTTACTTCTTTGTTCCCGCAATCCATCCACTCGTCTACTTCACCCGGCACAAATTTCATGCCTTTTGCCATCATTTGTTTGATACCATCGTTAATTTGGTATTCACCACCGTGGATGATATTGTTATCTAAAACGCTTTGCAACTCGCTTTTCAAAACGCCAACATCTTTGAAATAGTAAATTCCGATAACGGCCAAATCTGAAACAAACTCTTTCGGTTTTTCGACTAACTCTACAATCTCATTGGCTTCATTTAAGTTGATTACTCCGAAAGCTTCCGGTTGGTCGACTTGTTTTACCCAAATCACACTATCAGCGGATTGGTCTAAATTAAAATTGGCGCGAATCAAGGTATCAGCATATGCAATCACGGCCGGTCCGCTTAAAGAATCTTTGGCGCACATAATGGCGTGACCGGTACCTAAAGCTTCGTTTTGGTAATATATGGTTCCTTTCGAACCCAATTTTTCAGCTATGGCGATCAAATCTTCCTCCACTTTTTTCCCAAAACTTTCGTGAATGATAAAAGCAATTTCTTCAATATCTTGATTGAGTACTTTGGCAATGTCTTCCACCAAACGGTGAACGATTGGTTTTCCGGCAATGGGAATTAACGGTTTAGGAACGGTTAGGGTATGTGGACGGAGACGTGAGCCGCGACCGGCCATTGGAACTATTATTTTCATTATTTATTTAATTTAACCGCAAAGTTCGCAAAGGTATTTCGCAAAGTTCGCAAGATGTTTTTACTTTGTTTTTTTGAACACTGTCAACTGAATACTGAGCACTATTTTACTCCTGTACTGCCAAAACCACCTTCTCCACGCGAGGTTTCGGAGAGTTCTTGAACTTCGATCCACTCGGCGCGTTCGTGTTTGGCAATAACCAATTGGGCAATTCTTTCTCCGTTTTCGATGGTGAAATCTTCTTGGGATAAATTTACTAAAATCACTCCAATTTCTCCGCGATAATCGGCATCAACCGTTCCGGGTGAATTGAGAACCGTGATTCCTTTCTTGGCAGCCAATCCGCTTCTTGGGCGAACTTGGGCTTCATAACCCAACGGCAATTCAATAAAAAGACCTGTTTTTACAATGATTCTCTCCAGCGGTTTTATGACAATGGATTCGGTTAAATTGGCTCTCAAATCCATTCCGGCTGAGGCTATGGTTTCGTAATTCGGCAAATCGTGTTGCGACTTATTGATGATTTTAATGGTCATTTTACTTGGTTTTTCTTTTAACAATTCGGAGTAGTGTTTCCTTTTCGTTTCGGTAGATGAAATATAAAAATAAGGCCAATAAAACTATTTTAACGCCGTAGTTTTCTCGCAAAGACGGAATATAAAATGAAATGGCCGAAAACACTATGGAAAGCGATAAATATTTTAAAAGGGTTGCAATATCGTAAGGAATAGGATATTGTTTTTGACCCATTTGATAAGAAATCACCATCATGGTTCCGTAGGCAGCTATTGTAGCAATGGCAGAACCGTAATAGCTCAAACCTTGTTTGATGAGAATGTAATTGAGTAAAAGTGTTACCAAAGCACCCGCAATGGAAATATAAGCGCCGATTCGGGTTTTGTCGATTAACTTGTACCATACGGATAAGTTGGTGTAAATTCCTAAAAAGAAATTCGCCAAAACAATCAACGGAACCACTTTTATGGCTACCCAATAACTGTCTTCCGGCACCAATGGTAGTTTTAATAAATCGATAAACGCAATGACAAAAAAGCTTATAAATGATCCGAAAATCACAAAATACTTGGTAATCGTAGCATACGTTTGTTGGGCATTTTCGTTGGCGGCATGACTAAAAAAGAACGGTTCTATTCCTAAGGTGTAAGCTGTTCGAAACAACACCATAAACATGCCTATTTTATAACAAGCCGCATAAGCGCCAATATCTGATTTGGATACCTTCATCCAATCCAACAAAATTTTATCGAAATGTTCGTTGATGGCAAAGGCTATACCGGCAATTAAAATGGGTAACCCGTATTGCATCATTCTTTTCCATAGGTTGAAATCGAACTTCCAACTGATCTTGAGATAATCGGGAGATAAGACCACAAAAGTCAGCAGACTGGCTATTAAATTGGAGATGAAAATGTATCCCACTTGAAAGTTCTCGAAGTATATGGTATTGAAGAAACCTTCTGAATCCATTTGAGCCAATCGGGGCAGTAATAACAAAAAGAATAAGTTAAGCAACATATTCAACATTACGTTACCAATTTTGATAACCGCATATACGATAGGTCTTTGTGTAGCTCTCAACTTGGAAAACGGCAGTATAACTAAAGCGTCTAAGGCGAGAATCCAAAGGGTATAAGTGATGTATTCGACTTTAATTCCGGACCAATCGGACAAGGTATTCCGATTGAGTAAGGATAAAAACAAGAAAATGAGCGTGGACCAAAACAGTGAAACCGTTGCTGTTGAAATTACCCGTTGCTTATCGGATTCTGTATTGTAAAATCGGAAAAAAGCCGTTTCCATGCCATAAGAAAGTATGACGTTAAAAAACACCAACCAAGCAAAAACAATGGAAACATCGGCAAACTCTTGTTTGGGCAATTGGTCTACGTAGAGCGGATTCAATAAAAAACTAATCATTCTGGGTAGCACCGTTGCCAGGCCATAGATTAGGGTTTGCTTGAAAAGGTTTTTATAAAGGCTCAATCCGAGAATTATTATGGTGTTGAACAAAAATAACTATTAAATCTGTTCCAAAAAAAAAGAGCGAACAAATGTTCGCCCTTTCCTTAAAATATTGTGTAAAACTATCCGTTTAACGCTTCCGCTCCACCTACAATTTCCAAAATTTCTCCGGTAATTGCCGCTTGACGCGCTTTGTTGTAAGTTAGTTTTAATTGGTTTCTTAAATCGGTTGCATTGTCTGTTGCTTTGTGCATTGCGGTCATACGAGCGCCGTGTTCAGCAGCAAAAGAATCGCGAACAGATTTATACAACTGCGTTTTTAATGACTTAGGAATAAGTGTTAAAACAATTTCTTCTTTTGACGGTTCAAAAATATAATCGCCGGCAGTAGCATTTTCAGATTGAATCGGTGCTAAAGGTAAAAACTGTTCAGTCATTACCAATTGAGTAGCGGCATTTTTAAATTGATTGTAAACAATTTCAATTTTATCGTATTCGCCGGACACAAATTTATCGGTTAACAAGTTGGCAACTTCCGCAACATTTTCAAAAGTTAAGGTATCGAATACATCACTTCTATTGGCAATAACATTATGTGTTTTTCTCAAAACATCATTTCCTTTTTTACCAATAGCAAATACATCTACTTGTTTGCCGGCATAACCATCGGCCACTACCTTTACTTGCTTGATAACGTTGGTATTAAAAGCACCACACAAACCACGGTTTGAAGTAACGGCTACGATTAAGACTTTATTCACTTCGCGTTGAGAAGTGTATTGTCCGCCTGCATCACCATCTAAAGTAGCACTAACACTTTGTAATAATTCCGTTAGTTTTTCGGCATAAGGACGCATCGCTGTAATAGCATCTTGTGCTTTTTTCAGCTTAGCGGCAGAAACCATTTTCATCGCCGATGTGATTTGCATCGTCGACTGAACGGAAGTAATTCTATTACGGATTTCCTTTAAGTTTGCCATAGTTAATTTGAAAATTATCGGATTTGAAAATTTGAAAATGCATTACGTCTTCAAATTCTCAAATCTTCACCCGAGGGCTAAGCCCGAACTGAGCGAAGCTAAATTGTTATTAGTTATATTTCGCTGAAATTTCTTTAGCTGCTTTTTCTAAAACATCGGTGATGTTATCATCTAACTTACCGGCTTTTAAAGCATTCAAAGTATCTCTGTGTTTGTTGTTCAAGTACTCGATATAATCTTTTTCGAATTCTTTCACTTTGTTTACAGGAACATTTCTCAACAAGTTTTTAGAACCTGCATAGATAATTGCTACCTGATCTTCTACAGTAAACGGATCGTTTACGGCTTGTTTCAAGATTTCAACGTTTCTTCTACCTTTTTCGATTACGTTCAAAGTAGCAGCATCCAAATCTGAACCGAATTTAGCAAACGCTTCCAATTCACGGAACTGAGCTTGATCCAATTTCAAAGTACCGGCTACTTTTTTCATTGATTTAATTTGAGCGTTACCTCCAACACGAGATACAGAAATACCTACGTTAATCGCCGGACGAACCCCTGAGTTGAACAAGTCAGACTCCAAGAAAATTTGACCGTCGGTAATTGAAATTACGTTGGTTGGGATATAGGCAGAAACGTCACCCGCTTGTGTTTCAATGATTGGTAAAGCGGTTAATGAACCTCCACCTTTTACGATTGGACGTAACGATTCCGGTAAGTCGTTCATGTTTTTCGCGATATCGTCATCGGCAATTACTTTACACGCTCTTTCTAACAAACGAGAGTGTAAGTAGAATACGTCTCCAGGGTAAGCCTCACGTCCCGGTGGTCTTCTTAACAACAAAGACACCTCACGGTAAGCTACCGCTTGTTTGGATAAATCATCATAAATAATCAAAGCCGGACGGCCTGAATCACGGAAATACTCTCCGATAGCAGCACCTGCCATTGGAGCATATACCTGCATTGGCGCAGGGTCAGAAGCGTTGGCAGCAACAATTACTGTGTAAGCCATAGCGCCTTTTTCTTCTAATGTTTTAGCAATACCCGCAACAGTTGACGCTTTTTGTCCAACAGCTACATAGATACAAAATACCGGTTGCCCTGCATCGTAAAACTCTTTTTGGTTCAAGATAGTATCGATACAAACCGTAGTTTTACCCGTTTGACGGTCACCAATTACCAACTCACGTTGCCCTCTTCCTACCGGAATCATGGCGTCGATTGACTTGATACCGGTTTGTAACGGCTCGGTTACCGGCTGACGGAAGATAACTCCCGGCGCTTTTCTCTCCAAAGGCATTTCGTATAAGTCACCACCAATTGGTCCTTTACCATCGATTGGGTTACCCAAAGTATCCACTACGCGGCCTACGATTTGCTCACCAACTTTTAAAGACGCAATACGTTGTGTTCTTTTAACCGTTGAACCTTCTTTGATTCCGGTTGAAGGACCTAAAAGTACTACCCCAACATTGTCTTCTTCCAAGTTCAATACGATAGCTTCCAATCCGTTGTCGAATTGTACTAACTCACCGTATTGTGCGTTTGATAACCCGTAAACACGAGCGATACCATCCCCAACTTGAAGAACTGTTCCTACTTCTTCTAATGTAGCACCGGATTGAAATCCTTCTACTTGTTTCTTTAATATTGCTGAAATTTCAGCAGCTTTAATTTCTGCCATAATATATAATCAAAAAGATTAGTTTATTTTTAATTTTAAATTTTCGTTATTGTACTTATTGATAAAAATAGTCAATTTTTCTTCGTCAATATTTCCATTTTCATCCACCAACTTGGATTTATAGATGGCTTTAATTACCTCTTTATGATCCATGTCTGTAAATATTTCGCTTCCGCTTTTCAAAAATCTTACTGTAAACACAAACTCTTTTTTCAAAGGAGACATTCCATATTTTGAAGGATTTGGAGTTCTGTAATAAGCGTCGTTTCTTACTTGATATTCCGTACTCAATACCGTGACAAATTCAACAGCTGATAAGGTTGAGAAAGTAAAAGTATCCCCTTGTCTTTCGTAATTATAAACTTCAACATCATCAATGATAACCTTGTCCTTTTTCAACTTTACTTTTTGAGCAAAAGCAGAAAAACTGAGTGCAAAGAACAATATTGTAAATATCTTTTTCATGGGTGGTTAATTTGAAAATTCTCTTCTTAATTCTTGCAATCTGTTGGCTACAGAAGCATTGTATTGTTTGTCACTGATTCTCAAAATAAAACCTCCTATGATAGCAGGATCTACAATGTTTTGAATAGTTATTTTTTTGTTTGAAATGGTAGCTATTTTATCCAACACTTGTTTTTCCAAATCAGCCGTGATTGGGAAAGCAGTGGTTACTGTAGCTAATTCAACACCATTCATTTCATCAAATTGTGCATTGAATTGTGCAGCAACAGCGGCTAATATTTCAAATCTTTTGTTTTCTTGCAGCAATCTAAACAACGAGTTGGTTTCCGGTTGTACAGACGAGAAAATTTCTTTCAAGGCATTCATTTTTACTTCTGAAGAAGTAATTGGGCTTGAGAGAAAGTCGCTCAATTCAGCACTTCCGTTGATGCTTGCCACTACAGACAACATATCATCGTTTACCTTATTGGCATTACCGTTGGAAACGGCTGTTTCTAAAATTGCTTTTGCGTATCTAATCGCTGCTCTTGACATACCGATTAATTTAATTTTACGTCACCTAACATTTTCTCAACCAATTTGGTTTGAGCTTCTTTGTTAGACAATTCTTCTTTCAATAATTTTTCAGCGATATCTAATGATAATGTTGAAACTTGAGCTTTCAATTCAGCCATGGCTGCATTTTTCTCACTTTCAATAGAAGCTTTAGCTTGCTCAATCATTTTTTGCCCGGCTACTTGTGCTTCTGTTTTAGCATCGTTAATCATTTTTTCTTTGATTTCTCGAGCTTCTTTAATCATTACGTCGCGCTCTAATCTGGCTTCAGCTAATAATTTCTCATTATCTGATTTAAGATTTTGCATTTCTTTCTTGGCATTCTCAGCAGAAAGTAAAGCGTTTTTAATTCCTTCTTCTCTTTCGTTAACCGCATCTAAAATGGGTTTCCATGCAAATTTTTTCAAAAGGAAAATTAGCCCAACGAACAATATTGTTTGCATGATAAACAAACCAATTGAAAACTGTCCAAATAATTCTTCCATTATATTATGTCTTAAATTTTAATGATGTTTAATAGTTAACAAAAGCTACAACCAACCGTTATAGCTTTTGTTTTTCTTTTTAGTTTACTGCAAATAAAGCAGCGAAACCGATACCTTCGATAAGAGCCGCAGCAATCAACATCGCTGTTTGGATTTTACCAGTAGCTTCCGGTTGACGTGCAATAGCATCCATTGCTGAACCACCGATTTTTCCGATACCGATACCAGCTCCGATTACTACTAATCCTGCTCCAATGATTTTAGGAATTTCCATAATGTATATATAATTTAATTAAACATTCAATTTTAGTGATGCGCTTCATGTCCTTCTGCGTGGTCATGGTGATGTTCTTCTACCGCTGCACCGAAATAAAGTGCTGCCAACATCGTAAATATGTAAGCTTGTAACAAGGCTACTAAGATTTCCAATAAAGATAGTACAAAAGCCAAGAAGAAAGACAACGGACTTCCTATTGGACTGTTGAAGGTGTACATCAAAGCAATCAAACTCATCAATACAATGTGTCCGGCTACCATGTTAGCATACAAACGAATCATCAATGAGAAAGGTTTGATAATGGTTCCCAACAATTCAATTGGTGCCAAAATAAACTTCATCGGAACCGGTACGCCCGGCATCCAAAAAATGTGTCCCCAGTAATCTTTCTTAGCAGTAAACGTAGTGATTAAATAAGTAATAACCGCTAAAGAAGCTGTAATGGCAAGGTTACCGGTAATGTTTACACCCAGCGGCGTTAATCCGAACATGTTTAAGAACCAAATGAAGAAGAAAATCGTCAACAAAAAACTCATGTATTTTTTGTAATGCTTCTCTCCAATATTAGGAATGGCAATATCGTCTCTGATATAAAGGATGATTGGCTCGAAGAATCTACCCGCCCCTTTTGCAATAGAACCGTTTTTCTTGTATGATTTTCCTAACCCGGCAAACAACAAGAACAAAATCAAACCAACAACCAAAATCATAAAAATGTTTTTAGTGATTGAAAAATCAATTGGTTTGGCATTAGTTACATGTCCTTTTTCGTCTTCAGTAAAGTTTCCTTCAGCATCTGTTTTGTAAATCAAACCATCGTGGTGGTTGATTTTGTAGTAGTTTCCGTTAGACTCTGCCACGGCTTCCCCGTGTTCAAACTTAGAAGAAGAGAAAACGTGTAATCCGCCATCCCACAAAATTACCGGTAGAGGAAAACCTACATGTGTAGGATGTTCTTCACCTCCATAAGTAAAAAGGGTAAAATCATGAGAATCCATCAAGTGGTGCTTGATGTAGGCTTTTCTTTCTGCATCAGCTTTTTGTTCTTCGGTTAAATTCTCTGCTTCTCCATGGGTTTCATGTGATTTTGAAGCCGCCTCATGAGTTGCTTCTACGGCTACATTGGTAGAATCAACAGTTGGGTTAGCAGTACTAATTAGTGGAAAGAAAGCTACTAATGCAGCGATTATAAATTGGAGTGGTTTTTTTGAAAACACCATATCTGATAATTAGCTAAGATTTTATTTCTCAAATTTGGTGCAAAAGTACAATATTAATTAATATTAAAAAGTATCTGTTTTATTTTTTTTGACAGAATTGACAATTAAAAGCAGAATTATTGTTTATTATTTAAAATTCTGATAGTTACATAAGTCTCTATTGTCAAAAAGTAAATGAAAATGATAAAAAAACTCGTTTTCTCGGTTGGTGTTTTTTCCAGGTTGACAGCTAAAATCGGTTTGAGGAAAATATAGGCTATAGCCATTTTAATTGTTGTTAATAATAAAAATGTATAACCAACCGAATTGATACTCTTTTGTTTGACCTTATCTAAAACTAAAACCAAGAAAGCAGCAAAGAAGAAAAAGAACAAATACAACAACTCCAAAGCATATACAAAGTTGTCTTGATACAATTTCGGAACCCAAAAATAAAAGATGGTTTTATGGATTAAATACCCTATTGTTCCCAGAACTAATAAGGTAAAAATGGACTTGAATTTTTGTAAATTCATATTATTGATCTGATTTATTGATTTCTTTAAGTTGTCGGTTGAGATTATAAAAAGCAATGGCTACACCAACCAGGGTTAGCAACTTAACATAAAGATGTTGTGGATTAGTATATTTTTGATCGAGCCAATCTCCGAACTTAGCGAACAAGAAAACGATAACACCCATTTGAATAGGAATATTCACTAAGGCTAACCATTTGTTAGGCGCTTTGTTCTTCTTTGGTTGGTCCATTAGGCGCAAGATTTTTCACATGGGGTTTCATCACGCAAGAAGCACTAAACTCTGCGCCGGGTTCTACCGAAAGTTTTCCGCAAACTACCTCGCCGATTATATGCGATTTCGATTTCACATTTAGGATTTCCTGCACTTGGATTTTGCCTTCAAAACGCCCTTCAATATCCGCATTTTTGCAAATGATGTCACCTTTAACACTTCCGGCAGGACCAATTACTATTTTCCCTTTCGATTGAAAATTGCCAATCAAATGGCCATCTAAACGAAAATCAGCCGGAGAATTGATGTCGCCGGTTATAGTGGTTCCTTCTACTATTCGGTTGGTTTTACCCAACAAATCGGTGTATGATTTCGGACTTTTCTCAAACATGACTATCCTTTTTTACCCGGGTTACCCATTTGTGGTGATGGTGGCAAACCGAACTCACTGTCTTGGCCTTCCATCCCTGAAGAAGGTTTAACCGGTTGGTTATTCTGTTGCTTATTTTGTACTTCTTTTTTAGACTGTTCCTGACTTTGAGCCGGTTTTTGTTCTTGTTGCACTACCGGTTTTTCAAATGTTCCGTCCCAATTAGGTTGGGTTGGCGTAGCGGTTAAATTGCCCGCTAAGAACTCGTCTATGTTTTTCTTAATTTGAACTATAGTATAGTTTTCTGCCGAGATAATAATTGGTTTCTCTTGTACTTTATAATCTTTATAGTCTTTTAAAATAGCGGTGATCCCCTCGGCCAAATCTTTAGAGTTCAAGCCGTGAATCACAACAAAGTTATTGGTCATCGTGTAAACGTCTAAAGAAACGGTTAGCTTTTCTAACCCTCTTTCTTTGATGAACTTAGCAATTTTTTCGCGTAAAACTTTGGTGGTTTTATCTTCAAAATCTTTGGTCGCATATAAAATCTTCCAGTTCTTAGAGTCTAAACTCGAAAGCTGCAAGGCTTGAAGTTTGGGTAAATCAGTCGAAATCATGCGCTCGGCTCTTTTGCCTTCTTCACTGTTAGGATAATTGAGTGCAACAAAATTTAAGGCTTTGCCGTATTCCTCTAAGCCGGATAATTTTCCGATTAGGTTGGCCTTCAATAGTTCTAATTTTGGTACAATTTCATCTCCTGTAAAACGATCAATAGCAACGCTAATTTCAGCTAATACCTTTTTGTATTCATGATTTTGGTAGCTGTTGTATAAGTTTTCGTAAACGGATTTAGGCGAATCGCCGGCTTCGGCCATTTGACTGTTCGGATTGGCCAAAATTTGAGCGTATCTTGAATTCGGATATAGGGAAATGATTTGCGATTTTATGGCTTCTGCCTTGGTTTTATCTATCAACTCATATACTTTGTACAGGTGATACATAGACGGTAAAACCAAACGCTCTTCAGGATTATTCTTCAACAATTGTTCTAACTTATCCGCAGCTCTTTGGTATTCCTTGAATTTTTCTTTGTAGATGATGCCCAATTGATAATAGGCAAAGTTTCTTTCTTTACTCAAACTGTCAATCAAAGTTGGATCGGTAGGCAATTGTTTAATATAAAAATCGGGTGTAAATCGTTCTTCGCCTTTGGCAACATCTTTGGTTTCTTCCGCAAATTCTTCTTCTTTAGCATCGTTGTCTTTCCCTTTCAAACTTCCGGTTGCGGCAGCGTTTCTCCAATTGTCTTGTAAAGTAACTTTCCCCCATTTTTTCTGGAATTCTTTTTGTCCAAAAGCTACGGTAGTCGGATTGTAAAAATAAAAAGTGCTTTCGCTTCCTTTGGTGTTGGATTTGGTCGATTCAGCGGTATTGGATTTTTTTCCTTTATCCTCGGCAACATTACCGGAATTTCGCTCTTGATTTTCTTTGATTAAAGCTTCTTTTTCGGCTAATTTCAATGCGGCTGCTTCCTCTTTTTTGATTTTTTCGATATGCTTTTCAAAATAGGCTATTTTGCCTTCATTAGACATTTTGTATAAAGAAATAATACTGTCATTTCTTTGTGCAATGCCTTCGTATTTGATAACATCTTCTAAGTTTTCTCTTTTCTTTTTGATGAGATTAAACTCTCGGGTTCTGGGTTTCAAATTGACTAATGTGCTGTCAAAATATTTTCCGGCGGTAACATACTTGGCGGCATTGAAATAAATATCGGCTAAATTTCTGTAGTTGGAAGCCGACAGATAAGTGTCTTGCGATTTTTTCTTAAGCGAAATATTGTAGTGTTTTTTGGCCTGAGTGATGTTCTTATTTTTGTCGTAAAACAAAGCCACTTGATGGTGTAAAACATCCAAATAAGGTCGGTTTTCTCGGTCTTCGATTAAATCGTTGAACTTCTTCAAAAAGGCAATGGAATCTCCTTTTTCATAATCAAACTGACCGGCTTGTTTGGCATGTGCCTGAATCACGTATTGGCGCGCTGCTTTGCGATTCATCTCAATGACTTCTTGGTACTTGGCAAAAGCGCTGTCTTTATACCCTAAGCTTTCATACAATTGTCCGAGTATAAAACGATAACGGGCTTTTTCTTCGTTGGATTTGGTGAACTCGGTAGCCAATTTGATTTTGGCCACGGCGCTGTCTTTTTGTTCTAAATTCAAAAAGGCTTGTGCCAAAGCAGCATTGGCATCGGCAAAGATTTGGTCTTTGAACTTGATTTCTTTGAGTAACTTGGTTAGGTTATTGACGGCGATAGCGTCGTTTTCTAAACGCATATTGGTTTTTTCTCGCCAAATTTTTACCTCGTAAATCTTATCGCTTTTAGGGTATTTGTACAACACATAGTTGAAAGCTTCCAAAGCGGGAACGAAACGTTGTTCGTAATATCTCGATTTCCCTAACAACAAATGAGCTTCATCCATTTGCGGGTTTTTTTCCGACCCTTGGATGTACATAGAATGTTTTTGAATGGCTTTAGTCGCTTTTTCTTCTGCTCTCTCAAAGTTGGCATTTCGGTTATCGCCGGGCAACATATTGTCTTCGGTGACTTGCATTCTTTCAATAGGAAGCAATTCCCAGAAATTGTCTTTATTTTGCTGCTTTACATCTTCAATCCCTTTATCCAAAGCCATCTGCCCATTGTACAATATATTGTACTCGGTACTTAAAGCATGGGAATTACGGGAAAGGAAAGTGTTTTTTTTAGTAGAACAAGCTATTAAAAAAAGAAACAATCCGGTATAGAGAAAATATTTAAGTGTATTGGTTTTCAAAGCGAAACGTATTTTTAGTATAACGTCAAATTGTTATAAATTGTATAACTAACTGGTAAAAATACGTTTCTTTTTGATATGGCAAAAAAATAGCCATGTGTTTTTAAAAAGGTTACGTTTATTTTATTATAAAAGTATTCTTATGGAACTACTTTTTTTAGATTAAAATCATAAAAATTTGTAGTCAAGATTACATAATCAAATTGATCATTTGATTTTACAAAATTTATAATTTTACTTGCATCTTTAAAGAACAGATTTCCTTCTGATGAATTGTGAATTAGTATTACAGTCTTTTTTCTTGAAAGTTTGAATTTTGTACCTTCTGAATTATAAAATGAATATTTTTGAAACAAGTCTCTAATCTCATAATTTACAAAAAATGGATACTCATTTTCCTCAACCAACGAAACCAAAACCTCATTACAACCATTTTTCTTTGAGTTGATTGTTTTGAAATAAATATCCTCATTCAAAGAATATCCTGAACCAAAATAGATATAGTTAATATTTTGATGAAATGATTTTAAAAATTCGTATTTGAAATTTACATCTTCCTGTTGTGGTGATTTTACAAAGAAAATTTTTTGTGTTGGAATATCGTGTTCAGAAAACTTGTTCCAAAAACTATCATTATCGACTTCTTTATTAATTTGATAAACAGCAGTTTTGACAATCTTACACGAAAAAAAACTGGTTGTTACAAAAACAACCAGAATTAATAAAATTGATACTTTTTTAAATCTCATTAAATGTTTTTTGTTTTTTAAGGATTAATCAACTGATAATCATTTGGGAAACAACAACATCTATTTTGTTCCAGAATATTTCTTAGATATACAAAGAAAATACATTAACACTCTTGAAAAAGAAATAGAAAATCTTAGAAAGAAAATAGAAAAGGATATTTAATAATTATAGCCATATGTGTTTTTAAGACATACAGCTATAATTATTAAAAATGAATAGAATTACACCGCAAAAAACGCTTCCAATTCTTTCAAGGTCTCAGGCGAGGTTTGAATGTCTTTCACCACTTCACCCAAATGCAAGGCTACAATTCGGTTGCAAACCTCAACGGTATGAACCAAATCGTGACTCGAAACCAAAACAGTTCTGTTAGAATCATCGGCCAACTCTTTGATGATCTTTTTCAAACGATTAACGGTCGTCGGATCTAAATTAGCGAATGGTTCATCCAAAATTACTACTTCAGGATCACCAATTAAAGCGGCAATAATGCCCACTTTTTTCATATTTCCTTTGGATAAGTCTCGAAGGTATTTTTTACTGTTCAAGATTTCGCCGTTAAAAAACTCTTCGTGTTTGGCCAACAACGCATCCACATCGGCTTTGTTTTGGCCGCGTAAATCTCCTATGAAATAAAAATATTCTTCTGCGGTTAAATAACCAATTAAAAAACTTTCGTCTATAAAAGCAGCGGTGAAAGGCTTCCAAGCTTCGCTGGTATTTACCTGAACACCATTATTTAAAATATGCCCTGAGCTGGGTTGGATTAAATCGAGTAACAAACTGAAAAAAGTAGTTTTTCCGGCTCCGTTGTTGCCCACTAAACCAAAGCTTTGTCCTTTTGGAATTTCCAAGTGTTCAATGTTTAACACACGAACGCCGTTATTATATGTTTTTGAAAGATTAGTAACTTGTATCATGTTTCTTTTTTTTAGTTGTGATGAATTAATTTTTTTGTTTGTAAGCCGCGATGGTAGCGTACTTTTCAGATTTGTAAATCGTTTCAATCTTGTCAAATACATAGTTGCGGAAGGCAAAGCCTAAAACTCCGGCCGCAGCCACTAAAACCAAACCTGCATTAGGCGAAATCAAATAGTACCCAACAGTATACAATGCCATTGGAACCAAAATTTTAGGCAACGAAATGAGCATGGTCTTCATGTTAAACGCCTGCTTGTCGCCAAAGGCTTGTTTGGAGGTAGTTAAATCAATAGGGGTTTTCACAAAAGCGCCACCCAACATCACCAAATGCGAGTTCACTCCGATGTTGAAAACGGCACCGACCACAATAATCAAATAAGTGTGCAAACCGAAATACAAATAGAATGAGGCAATCAAGGTTGAAATTAAGGTGCCAATAACCATGAGCCACCATTTAGAACTGATGTACTCGCGGTATTGAATGTTTTGACTCATCATGAGTTGGTAGTAAGCACTGTCCCAACTCGGCACAAACTGTCCGAAAGTGAATAAAAATCCACCCGAAACAAAAATCCCGGCAAAAACCTTCATCCATGGATTGTCATACGCTTCTATCGATTGTGTAAAAAAGAGCAACCCGTAAAAAATAAAGATAAAACTCATGATTAAGGTTGTTCTCGAACGTTTGTTGCGTTTCAGTAATCGAATGTCATTTTTAAGGAACGTTCCCAAAGTGCCGAACTGATCCAACCAAGTGAAGTTTTCCGTTTGGGCTACCTCACTTTTCTTGGCTAAGCCATCATCTAGATTGAGACGGTTTTTAAAATAGTTATAGGAGAAATAATAAACACTAACCGCTAAAATGGTAGGTATCAAAAATAAATAATTGATACTATACAAACTTTGGAAAAAAACCTTACTGTAGGCAGTAATATCAAAAACATCGTAATATTGCAATGCTATTAAACCGATTAATAAAGATAAGACAGCATAGAAAACACTGTTTTTATTGTTCACCAATATGTTCAAAAAGTTGTTAACGTAAAATAAAGCTGCTACACCTACATGCCATAAAACAGCCTGATAACCAAATCCTTCATAAAGAAGTCTTATGGTAAACGGAAAAAAGAAAAATGCATGTACAATGTTAAAAAAGGATATTGCGGTCTTTCCCAATGAATAATGAACAATTGTACTTCTTTTTATAGGCAAAATCAATAAAGGCTTGATATTGGTTACCGGCATTTTTTGTAAAAAATACCTAATAATCAAATCAATGACCAAATAATAAATTAAAATCTTGTTTACTGTTTCTAGAGGTTTAAGGTTATTTTCTTCCATAATATCATAGGAAAAAAGACCGAGAGCTAAAAACTCTATGGTTATTAGTGCCGCAAAAATTCCCAGTATAATTTTAAGAACTATGCTTGTACCAAAAGAAGCCGAGCGGGTAAAAGATTTCCATTCCAGCCTGATAAAATGTTTGAACATGTTGCTTGGTTTAAGGTTTGTGAGTTAGTTTCTAAAGATAACAAAAAGTTACAACTTAGTTTACAAAATCGTACTCGGGATAAGTCTCTTTCAGGAAAGTTTCGGCCTTAGAAGGAATTAAAACCAAAACGATGTATTCGCCCAAAGCCATGATTATTAGTAAAAAACTAAACAAGAGCAAAGCCCAATCGCTATAGTTTTCGCCTTTGACATTAAGGGCGATTTGTATCGGCAAGTTCATCAATCCTGTGATAGAACCGTAGCCGAAGATTATATCTTTTAGCAACCATTTCTTTCCGGTTTTTTGGTGATTCTTTTTATTCTTTCTTGACAACCAAAAAATCCCGACAAAAAAGGAAACGACCAAAACCACAAAAGTCATTTGTACTATTACAACATCTTGTTGGAATAACTTTAAGGCGTAAAAAATGATGCCTACAGTTGCAAATGTTCCGATAATTTTGGGCCAACGGAAAAAGTTTTTGAGTTCATTCCAAACCAATTTATGATACTTTTTTTGCAGCGCCGCTTGGCGTTTTTCAACGACCTCCATAAATCCGAAAACACCAAATTTTTTAAATTCAATTTGAAGCGCTTCCTCAAAAGAGCGCTTCGAATTTTGCTCCCATTGTGCTTCTATAGCATTGGCCAAATGGTCGACCAACTCGGTTTGCAAATCGTAGTATTCTACATAATGTTGGCGCGTAAAAGCATAAAGCCTTTCGATTTGTTCGGCGGTGAGTTTCATTTTAAATAAAATTGAATCGGTGCTTGTGGAATTTTATTAATTCTTGTATAAAAAAGAAAACATATCCAAAAAATAAAAAACTAAATATTGAAAGCGTCCAATGAGAAACCTCTTCTGTCCCAAAAAAAGGAAAGAAACAGAACTGACCGTAATAAATAAAAGCCAATATAACCGCTGTTTTTTCTACTTTGTAAAATCTTTTTTTAAGATAAAGATGGATGTAACCCGACTGAAAAAGGACAGCGGTCAAGACCAAAACAAAAAACAAATTTTTAAGGGTAAAATCGGCTGAAAAATAACGGTTAACATTTACATTCTTAAAAAAGAAAAACACAAAAACCCCGAAGAGTAACATATGAGGCCTGGCTAAAAACAATAAAAATTGACGAATAGCTTCCCAAGAAAAACTCCAACGTTTTTTGTTGTTTTTGAGAATGTCTTTTTTATTGGCCAACATATATGATTTAAATGCAACATAAAAATCCTGTTGTTCTAATTGCATTTTCTCTTCAACAGCCGTAGCAATATGGTCAACCATTTCTTGCCGAATATCCGAATAAATGACCTCGCTGCTTTCTAAATAAGTATCAATAAATTTGATTTCTTCTTGGCTTAATTTCATAATCAATAGTCTAATTTAGGCTGCACCAAAGTTTGCATATTTCGGATAAAATCTTCCAACTCGGCCAAACGATTAACGGTTTCCGCTGTACCTTTTTCGGTGAGTTTATAGTATTTGCGTAGGCGATTGTCTACGTTTTCAATTTCTACTTCGAGTACGCCTTCGGCTTCCAATTTGTGCAAAGCCGGATAGAGCGCGCCTTCGGTGATTTTCAATTCGCCTTGGGTGATTTCTTTTACTTTTTGGGTGATTTCGTAGCCGTACATTCGGCCATTTTCTTCCAAAAGCTTCATAACTATGGTCGTCAGACTGCCTTTGTACAATTGTGAATTTTTCATGCTACAGTATTTAGACGAACAAATATACATAAGTTTTTTACATACATAAAAATCTTAGGTATAAATTATTTTTTTCTCAAAAGTGTTTCGTTCGCTACCTTTGTCAAAAATACTACTCCATGTCCACTTTCTATAAATTATACATTAAAGAAGTAAAACGCGAAACGCCAAGTGCCATTTCAGTGGTTTTTACCATTCCGGCCGAATTACAATCGGCTTACCAATTTACCGCCGGGCAATATGTAAATCTTAAGTTAACTTTAGACGGCGAAGAAGTGCGTCGCGCTTATTCAGTTTGCTCATCGCCTAACAGTGGTGAATTGCGCATTGCTATCAAATCGGTTAAAAACGGTCACTTTTCGAAATTTGCCAATGAGCATTTGAAAGCCGGCGATCTTTTGGAAGTGAGTCAACCCGAGGGAAGATTCACCTTTGAGCCTAATAATTCTAATCAAAAAAACTATGCCGCTTTTGCAGCCGGTAGCGGGATTACCCCAATAATGGCTATCTTGAAATCGGTTTTAGAAAACGAACCCAACAGTACATTTGTTTTGGTTTACGGGAATAAAACTCCGGAAGAAACTATCTTTCACGACGAATTACATGCCCTGCAATTACAGTATGTAGGCCGCTTTTTTGTGCATTTCGTGTACAGTCAGGCCAAAATAGATCATGACCTTTTTGGTCGTATTGATAAAGCAACCGTTAATTTCGTACTGCACAACAAACACAAAGAAAAAACGTTTGATAAGTTTTATTTATGCGGTCCGGAAGAAATGATTAACTTGGTTTCCGGGGTTTTGAAAGAGCACAATGTGGCCGAGAAAAACATCAAGTTTGAGTTGTTTTCTACTTCAACTGCTGCTGATAATACAGCCGCAACTTCTCAAGAAGGTCATACTAAAATCACGGTTTTGGTAGATGATGAAGAAACCACTTTCGAAATGTCGCAAAAGCAAACCTTGTTAGAAGCCGCTTTAAAACAAGGCATCGATGCACCTTACTCTTGTCAAGGCGGTATTTGCAGTTCTTGTTTGGCTCGCATCACCAATGGCGCAGCCGTGATGAAAAAGAATTCGATTTTAACCGATAGTGAAGTCGCCGACGGATTGGTTTTAACCTGCCAAGCGCATCCGACTACGACAGAAATTTATGTGGATTTTGATGATGTGTAGTCTTTAAACACTCAAACCACAATAGCTTTAAATTCCAATTTTGTTTAGGCAAGATTGGAATTTATTTTTGCCACCACAGCATCAACCGGTATGGTTCTCATGGCGTCTTCGTAGCACAGAACTATTTTGTTTCCGTAAACAGAAGTAGGCAAAAGCGGGTATTTTTCTCGATCGGCAGTCAAGCAATTATCTAAAGGTTGGTTGAAAGGTTTGAATCCGGCATACGGATGTGTCGCGCCCCATAGCGTTACTACTTTAACCCCTAACATGGCGGCAATATGCGAATTCCCGGAATCCATAGACAACATGACATCCAAATGAGAAATCAACTGTAGTTCTTGTTGTAATTTGAGCTTTCCGGCTACTACTACTACATTGTTTTTGTTAGCCGCTAAGGTTTGCAATTGTGCTGTTTCTTTAGAACCGCCGCCAAAGAGAAAAATTTTGTTGCTGTTGTTTTCGGCCAATTTAGTAATGACTTCCTGCATCAAATCGAGCGGATAAACTTTGCTTTCATATTGGGCAAAAGGTGCGATACCAATCCAATTCGCATTCCCTTTTTCTCCGCAAACTTTTAAAACTACTTCCGTAAATTGCGCTTTATCGGGAAAATTCGGCAGTGTTAAATCGACTTCAAATCCGAGGTTTTGAAAGGTTTCCACATGGCGTTCCACCATCGATTTTACCGGTTCAAAAATTTTATTTTTCGCTCTGGTTAATGCTTTTTTTTCCGCACGGCCTTTATCGGAGTAAGCCACTTTTTTGCCACTTAAAGCGAAAAGATTCCGAATAACAATGGAGCGTAAAACATTATGCAAATCGGCTACAGCATTGATGTTAAGCTTTTTTAAATCGGCGTACAGTTTGAACAAACCCATAGTGCCTTTGTGTCGGCCGTTAAGGTCAACGGCGAAGAAATCGACATTGGGAATTTCGTCAAAAAAAGGCTGGAAAAACGGTCGGGAAACCACGGTGACTTTAACGTACTGATTTTGCTGAACCAAAGCGCGTATAACAGGAACCGTCATCGCAACATCGCCCATGGCAGATAATCGGATGACGGCTATATGTGTAATTGGTGTTGACAAAAGTTTGTCGGTTATTTTTTGTTTTGGTACAATACCGGATTTAAGTCTTCGTCGTTGTACATTTTCATTTGTTTGTACACTTTCATGTATTTGTCGCCGTTTTCAATATCGGTCAACAAATCGTTGATAGATACAAACATATCGCTTTTTTGATCCAACAATACGTTTAGTTTCTCCTGACATTTGGCTCTGTGCTCGTCAGTAGCTTCTGCACGATTGGCTTCTTCGCTCATGTGGTAAATTTTCAACGCTAAAATCGACAAACGATCGATGGCCCAGGCCGGACTTTCGGTATTGATTTTGGCATCAGGTTTAACTTGAACTTCCTTGTATTTTTGTAAAAAATAGCTGTCGATATATTCCACCATATCCGTACGCACTTGGTTAGAGGCATCGATTTTTCGCTTCAAATCCAAGGCGGCTACCGGATCGATATTCGGGTCACGGATGATGTCTTCGTAATGCCATTGTACGGTGTCAACCCAATTTTTTGCATACAACAAATACTCGATGGTTCCTTTGGCGTATGGGTTTAAAGTAGGTTGGTAAACATCGTCTATGATGTGATAATCTTTGATACATTGTTCAAAAATCGGGAAGGCAAATTGTGAAAACATAACGCAGTTTTTATTTTATTTCTTAGTAATCAACCAAAAGGTCTCGGGTGCAAAGATAGTTTTTTATACTTTTACCTCAACAAAAATTAAGTCGTCCATGCACATTCATTACATTTCTGAGCAAAACAGTATTCTCAACCATTTTTTGGCCCAAATTCGTGATGTTACCATCCAAAAAGACAGCATGCGTTTTCGAAAAAATATTGAGCGCATCGGTGAAATTATGGCGTATGAGTTGAGTAAAACACTTGAATATAAAGACATTGATGTTCAAACACCGCTAGGCACCAAACACACAACTACTATTGCTGACCATGTGGTTTTATGTTCTATTCTTCGCGCCGGATTGGCTTTGCATACCGGTTTTATGAACATCTTTGACAATGCGGAAAACGGATTCGTATCGGCTTATCGCCATCATTACAATAACGATGATCGATTTGAAATTTTAGTAGAATACCAAGCGGCACCTTCTTTTGAAAATAAAAACCTCATTTTAATTGATCCGATGTTGGCGACAGGACAATCAATAGTAGCCGTATTGCATAAATTGCATTTAGAGCAAAAGCCGAAAGAGATTCATATAGCCGTAGTAATTGCTGCGCCTGAGGGCATCGCTTATTTAGAACAAAACCTGCCGGATAATTGTCATCTTTGGGTTGCGGCTTTGGATGACCGCTTAAACGAGAAAAACTACATCATTCCTGGACTTGGTGACGCCGGAGATTTGGCATACGGCAGTAAACTATAATTGCGCAAAAAAGGCAATAAAACTCCCGGTTGTCAATAGCAACAACACTATTTCCTGATACATTTTGTTTTGTGAATATTCTATATTATTGGTAGTCATTACGGCTAATGGGAAAAAAGTAAACAACAACATGGCGTTGTTTTTTTCCGGTGATAGTAAAAAAACCACACTACCTATCACAAATCCCAAGACCATTTTTTTGTATGAGGCTTGCAAAATTAGGGGTCTGTTCGTTAGAGTGAAAACCATAGAAAGCCAAAAATAAAGTGCCGCCACCACATAAAAGGAAAGCGCCGCATTTTGAAAGTTATTCGTGAAATAGTCCAACTCAAAATTCATTCGGGTCTGCTTTATAATATGGCTAATCCAAGAAACATCAATCAATAGAGCCGCTAAAAGAAAGACCACTGTTGTAGCCACAAAAGCCACAAACGGAAGCAACCAATTTCTGTAATCTCTTGATACGTGGAAAATGATTGAAATGTATACCAGCAGTACGAAAAGTATACACCAAAAATGGAACAATGAGGCAATAAAAATCCACATGGAAGCATCGAAAATTTTCTCTTTCGGCGCTTTTAATGTTTGCAAAGAAATTAGTCTTCGCATAGCCAAAAGCAAAAAGAAATTGGCAAACAACAGATTTGAATGGCTAAAAACCGAAGGGAAAAGCATCAGGTACAATAAGAAAAACAAAATAGCATAGCTGCTGTTTTTGGTTAGTCCGTTTTTCTTCACTATAAAATTCACCAAGAAGAAACAAACCAATAAAAGTATGATTAACAAAGCATTAGCTGAACTGCCAATCACGGGATTTGACTGACTCAACAAACTGTTTTGGTACACAAAAAAAGCAGCTAAAAGCAAAAGAAACACCAAGGTATAATTAACTATACTTGATTTTTTAAAAATGCTTGTAATCATGAGGATATTTTATACATTTGTGGTGTAAATATAACATTTTATAAAATGAAAGCATTTTTCGAAGCTATTCAAACTTTATTTGTAGACTTTTTATTCAAACCTTTAGATTGGTTACGAGAGTTAGAATTGAGCAACTGGTGGTTAGCCAACATCGTAAGCTGGACCTTAATCATTGTTTGTTGTAAATACATCGTGTACTGGTGTAAAGAATTGAAAAAGCACCAAGACAATAACGAAGAAAACCAAGATACTACGGCTCACTCTTTCTTAAGCTAAGTCAAAGCCGATATCTTTCCTGAAATACATCTTATCAAAATGTAGCTTGTCTATATTTTGGTAAGATTTTTTTATGGCTTCTTGGAAGCTGTCGCCAAATGAAGTAACAGCTAAAACCCTACCTCCATTGGTTACCACTTGACCGTTTTCCTGTTTGGTTCCGGCATGAAACACTAAAGAATCTGTAATGTTTTCAATGCCTGAAATGGCAAATCCTTTATCATAATCCTCCGGATATCCTCCTGAAACTACCATAATGGTCGTAGCGCTACGAGGATCAATAGTTAAGGTTACTTCATCTAGCTTTTGAGCGGCTACCGCTTGAAACAAGGCCACTAAATCGGATTGGATTCTCGGCATTACCACTTCGGTTTCTGGATCGCCCATTCTCACATTATATTCAATTACCATCGGTTCTCCTTTCACAATAATCAATCCGATAAACACGAATCCTTTGTATTCGATACCATCTTTTTGCAATCCGGCTACTGTAGGTTTTACGATTCGGGTTTCTATTTTCTCCATTAAAACGGCATCCGCAAACGGTACCGGCGATACAGCGCCCATTCCTCCGGTATTCAATCCGGTGTCACCTTCTCCTATTCGTTTGTAATCTTTGGCTGTGGGAAGTAATTTGTAATTTTTACCGTCGGTTAATACGAAACAACTCAACTCAATACCATCTAAAAATTCTTCGATTACCACTTTAGAACTGGCGACGCCAAACTTGGCGTTTACCAACATATTGCGCAATTCTGTTTGGGCTTCTTGTAAATCTTGTAAAATTAATACGCCTTTACCGGCTGCTAATCCGTCGGCTTTTAACACAAAGGGCGGTTGTAAAGTAGTTAAAAATTGACACCCTTGCTCCACGGTTTCGGCAGTAAAACTGGCGTAAGCCGCTGTGGGAATTTGGTGTTTGACTAAAAATTCTTTGGCAAATTCTTTACTGCCTTCGAGTTGAGCGCCTAATTTGGAAGGACCAATTACCGGAACGTGGCTGATTTGAGTATCGCTTTTAAAGAAGTCATAAATCCCATGCACCAAAGGATCTTCGGGACCAACCACTACCATCTCAATGCTTTCTTTAATTACTAAAGATTTGATGGCTTCAAAGTCTGTAGGATTAATGGCTACATTAGTAGCTATATTAGCAGTTCCTGCATTTCCCGGTGCTACCAAAAGATTTTTGCATGTCGGACTTTGTAATAATTTATAGGCTAAAGCATGTTCCCTTCCTCCGGAACCCAATAGTAAAATGGTCATGTTGTGTGTTGTTTGTAGTTGTGGCACAAAAGTAGTTTGTTTTTGATGGATTTTAAAGTCATTCTTTTAAAAATTTGTCGTCGCAACGCTTTGCTTTTCTTATTTTTGGTGAAAATTGACAGCGGTGTTTCCACTATTTCATTTCTCGCTTTGGTTGAAAAGCTTTCCGATAAAGAAAGCTCGGGTAGCATTTGACCATATCCAAAGTATTGCTGAAGAAGAATATCCTCAGTACATCGCTCAAAAAAGAAATGAAATTGTTGCGTTTCACCTGAATCATAACCCTTTGTATAAGGCATTAGTCGGAAATACTAATCCGGAAGCTTGGGAATCACTACCGGTTATGACCAAGAAGGATTTTCAAAAACCTTTACAAGAAAGGCTTTCCACAGGATTTACAACTAAAAACGTCTATGTAAACAAAACCTCCGGTTCAAGTGGCGACCCGTTTATTTTTGCCAAAGATAGATTTTCCCATGCGTTAACTTGGGTCAATATTATCAACCGTTTTGGTTGGTTTGGTCTTGATTTTAACCAATCCTTACAAGCTCGATTTTATGGTATTCCGTTGGATTTTATCGGAAACACCAAAGAGCGAATCAAAGATTTTTTGAGCCATCGCTACCGATTTTCTATCTTCGATTTATCGGACAAAGTGTTGGAGAGCGTCTTGGTGAAGTTCGAAGAAAAGCCATTCGATTATATCAACGGCTATACGAGTTCTATCGTTTTATTTGCCAAATTTTTACAACAAAGAAACATCGTTTTAACTACCATTTGTCCTACCTTAAAATGTTGTGTGGTGACCTCGGAAATGCTTTTTGAAAGCGATAAAATTTTATTGGAAACCCAATTTGGTGTTCCTGTGGTTAACGAATACGGCGCTTCTGAATTGGATTTGATTGCTTTTCAGAATCCGCAGGGTGAATGGCAGGTAAACAGTGAAACTTTGTATGTTGAAATTTTAGATGAGGACAACAATGTATTGCCCAATGGAGAAGAAGGCCGAGTAGTCATTACCTCGCTGTACAACAAAGCGCATCCGTTTATTCGCTATGACATAGGCGATATTGGAATTTTGGATGAGAAAAGTACGCCAAAAAAAACCATACTGAAAAAACTCATCGGGAGAACCAATGATATTGCACTGTTGCCCAGCGGAAAAAAATCGCCCGGATTGACTTTCTACTATGTCACCAAAAGCATTATTGAAGACGATGGAAATGTGAAAGAATTTGTGATTAAACAAACCAAAATTGATACTTTTGACATTGAATATGTGAGCGAAAAAGCGTTGACTTTGGATCAAATTAAAGACATTGAAAAAGCCATTACAACTTATTTGGAAAATGGATTGACCTTTAACTTCCTTCGAAAAGAAACCTTAGAACGCAGTAAAAGCGGAAAACTGAAACAGTTTGTTTCGTTACTAAATTAGCCTTATGAAAATTACTATTGTAGCCGGTGCCCGACCTAATTTTATCAAAATTGCGCCCATTATTAAAGCCATTGAAAGAAAACAAAACGAAGGCGTTGACATTACTTACCGATTAGTACATACCGGCCAACATTATGATAAAAACCTCAGCGATACCTTTTTTGAAGAATTGAACATTCCGCATCCTAATGCAAACTTGGAAGTAAAAAGCGGAACGCAAGCCGAACAAACCGGAGCCATTATGGTGGCTTTTGAAAAGGAGTTACAACAACATCCTTGTGATTTGGTTTTGGTTGTTGGCGATGTCAATTCGACTATGGCCTGTGCTATTGTAGCCAAAAAAAGTCACATCAAAGTTACCCACGTTGAAGCCGGAATTCGTTCCGGAGACATGAGCATGCCGGAGGAAATTAACCGAATTGTAACAGACAGTATCACCGACTATTTTTTCACAACCTCAACCACGGCTTCGGAAAACTTACTGAAATATGGTGCAAATCCCAACGATATTCACTTTGTGGGCAACGTGATGATCGACACTTTACACCAAAATTTAAACCGAATCTCAACGCCGTTTTTTTGGGATGAATTCGGACTAAGCCCCGGAAATTACATCGTTTTAACGTTACATCGCCCGGCTAATGTAGATGAAGCGCAATCGTTACTAACCTTGTTGGAAGGGATAGATGCTTTGGCTGGTGAGAAGAAAATAATTTTTCCGGTACATCCACGTACTAAAGCCATTTTAGGTGATAAGTCATTCGAACTGAAAAACACCCTTATGGTGGAACCGCAAGGCTATTTGAATTTTATGTATTTGGTTAAAAACAGTTTTGCAGTAATTACCGACTCAGGAGGAATCTCGGAGGAAACTACGGTTTTGGGCGTTCCGTGTTTTACCATGCGCAACAATACCGAAAGACCCGAAACTCAAACCATCGGAACCAATACTTTGGTAGGAACGTCTATAGAAAATCTGAAAAAAATATTCAGTGCCTTTTTGAAAAACGGTCCGAAACCTGCAGGTATCCCGGAACTTTGGGATGGAAAAGCTTCCGAGCGCATCGTCGAAATTCTGTTGAAAAAGTAATGGAAGAAATTCTCATTATATCCAATTACTATCCGCCCGAAAAAGGCGCTGCTGCCAATAGAATTGAACAATTGGCGCTCAAACTACAGGAGAATAATTACAAGGTTGCTGTGGTTTGTCCGCTGGGAAATTATCCTAAAGGAGAACTCTTTCCTGAATATAAAGGTAAATTCTCGGTAACTGAAAATCGAGATAATATCACTGTAAAAAGACTTTGGATTTATCCGAGTGTGAGTAAAAATCTCTTGATTCGCATCCTTTCGGTTTTGTCATTTTCGTTGAGTTTGTTTTGCTATTTATTGTTTCGCAAGACGCCCAAAAAGATTGTTGTACAATCGCCTCCATTGTTGTTGTCGTTTCTGTCGGTCATGGTTTTATCGCTTAAAAAGAAAAAAATCATTCTCAACATTTCCGATTTGTGGCCCTTGGCTGCGTTGGAATTAAAGGCAATAAAAGAAGGCTCTTTTTCGCATAAAATCTCTTTGTTCATGGAGCGTTTCCTATACAAGAAAGCAACGGTTATCATTGGACAATCTGAAGAGATTCTCACTCATGTAAAGACGCTTTTCCCTGAGAAGAAGGCTTTGCTTTACCGAAACTTTCCAGATCATAAAACCAGTGCTTTCGAGTTAAAAACAACGGAAGATGAACCGGTGAAGTTATTTTTTGCCGGACTTTTAGGAATTGCCCAAGGCGTATCCGAATTGTGTCAGCAAATTGATTTAAAAGACTTGAATATCGAATTGCATTTGTTTGGTGATGGTGCCGAAAAAGCCGCTATTGAATCGCATATAGCCAATGGACGAAACCCTAAAGTTTTTTATCATGGCATGCTGGATAGAAAGTCCTTACACGAAACGCTGAAAACCTTCGATATTGCTCTGGTACCTTTAAAAACAAGAATTTACGGCTCGGTTCCTTCCAAAATTTTTGAATATACTGCTTTGGGTTTTCCGGTGTTGTATTTTGGTGGCGGAGAAGGCGAAACTATTGTAGCGGAAAACCAATTGGGTTGGGTCGCTTCGGTGGGGAATTTTGAAGAATTGAATCAAAAATTAGTCGAAATTTCCAAACTTAACAAAGCCGATTTGGCAACGATGAAACAAAGTGTTTTCAATAAAGCCAACATTGCTTTCGACTTAAACAATCAGCTGAAGAATTTGATTGAAAAAGAAGTGTTTTAATAGGCTTTATCTTCCCCTTTAAAGATATTGATTACCGTTTGAAGGATAATTTTTAAGTCCATAATCATCGACCAATTTTCGATGTAAAAAACATCTAACTTGATTCGATTTATCATGTCTTCTTCAGTTTCAATTTCACCACGGAATCCTTTTACCTGCGCTAAGCCGGTAATACCCGGTTTTACATAATGACGTACCATGTACTTTTTTATACGACTGGCATAAGCCTTGTTTTGCGACCATAAATGCGGTCTTGGCCCAACTACCGACATATCACCTATAAGTACATTGAAAAATTGCGGGAGTTCGTCAACGCTGGTTTTGCGCATAAACTTTCCGACTTTTGTAACTCTGGGATCATTTTTTGAAGCTTCTTTTTCCGTGTGGCGGTTCACCTGCATTGAGCGAAACTTATAGCAAAAAAACTCTTGTTCGTCTAAGCCAGGTCTTCCTTGTTTAAAAAACACCGGTCCTTTGGATTCCAACTTGATTAAAATGGCCAGAATAGGAATAAGCCAAGACAACAAAAATACAATTACAATTAATGAAAATACAATGTCAAAGGCACGTTTGATCCCTTTGATATAAGGGTTGTGCAATTGGGTTTTTTGGAGTGATAAAACCGGAAATAGTTCGTAATAATCGATCTTCAGGTTTTTGGAAAAAATTTCTTTGGTATCTGGAATGAACTTGATTGCCTTTTTATTATCATCGGCAAATTCTACCAAGTCTTTTAGTTTTTCGTTCGAAATTTCATTTAGGGAGCAATAAATTTCATCGATTTTATTTTCGATTACATAATGTTTTATATCATCTACTTTTCCTAAAACTTCCGGGTTTTGTTTCTTATCTGAAAAATACCCGAAGAATCTGTATCCATAATCTCTCCTGTTTTCAAAAACTTCTTTCAATCTTATGGCTTCCGGTGTGTATCCGATAATCACGGCATTTCTGAAGTTGCTACCGGTTACTAAACGGTATTTCTTTAAATAGAAGAACAAAAAATACTTGAATGCCACAATCATTACGAAGCTAAAAGTCATTAAAACGGCTATAGCTTTTCCGCTGAAAATCGCTGTTTTAGCAAAAGGAAAAAAAGCGATGACTACCAGTAAAAAAATACTGAACTGTTTGACGAGCTTAGTGATAATTTCTACAGGTGTAGTAAATCGGAACACTTCATAGTACTTAACAATCAAGGCAATGAATAACCAAGTTACCGTTTGATAGGTCAAGTAATACCAGTAATTAAGGTTTAACTCTCTGAAAAAATACAAACTCAGAGTGGTAATTACGATCAAATCAAACAATACACTGATTGGTCTGATATACTTTGAATATCTTCCTGTTTGTTGTGCCGTCATACGATACTAGTGGATATATCCCTTGAAATCTTTGTGCTCTTCTTTCAAAAGTTCTTCAGAAGTAAGAGATTTAAAATATTCGTAAGTAAGTTTCATTCCTTCTTCACGCTTTACTTTGGCTTCCCAACCTAAAATCTCTTTGGCTTTAGTCGTATCGGGTTGGCGTTGTAAAGGATCATTTATTGGTAGTGGATGGTAAACCACTTTTTGATTTGTCCCGGTTAATTTGATAATCTCATCGGCAAAATCTTTAATGCTAATTTCATCCGGATTACCAATGTTTACTGGATAAGGATAATCCGAATGCAACAAGCGGAAAATACCTTCCACCTGATCGGTTACATAACAAAATGATCGGGTTTGACTGCCATCACCAAAAATAGTTAAATCTTCTCCTCGAAGGGCTTGCCCTATGAAGGCAGGAATCACACGTCCATCGTTAAGTCGCATTCTTGGGCCGTAAGTATTGAATATTCTCACTATACGGGTTTCCAATCCGTGGAAAGTATGGTAAGCCATTGTAATAGATTCCTGAAAGCGTTTGGCTTCATCGTAAACGCCTCTCGGACCAATGGTGTTTACATTGCCGTAGTAGTCTTCTGTTTGCGGATGCACTAACGGATCACCATAGACTTCAGAGGTTGACGCAATTAAAATTCTGGCTTTTTTTACCCTGGCTAGTCCTAACAAATTGTGGGTTCCCAATGACCCGACTTTTAGGGTTTGAATGGGGATTTTTAAGTAATCTATTGGGCTGGCCGGTGAAGCGAAATGTAAAATATAGTCTAATTTTCCGGGGACATGAACAAACTTGGTTACATCGTGGTGGTAGAACTCAAAGTTTTTATCTTTAAATAAGTGTTCGATATTTTTTAAATCTCCTGTGATTAAATTATCCATTCCAATCACATAATATCCTTCGGCAATAAATCGGTCACACAAATGAGAACCTAAAAAACCTGCGGCTCCGGTAATTAATATTCTTTTCATATAACTTGGTCGGGTTTGGATTTCTCGAGAGAAATTCCGGAATTAAAAAGACAATAAAGTGTTGTGAAAAAAACCACCCCTCTTTGTCTCCATAAAAATGATTCGGTCAAAAATAAACTTATCATTAGAATTGCGAAAGCAAAATGCACAAAATCTTTTGTGTTATATGCGTTTTTAACGTTAATAATCAACATTATTAACAATAGTATAAAACCAAAAAGACCTAACTCTGCAAAATTTTGAACATATTGGTTGTGGAAGTTTTTGGTTTGATAACCATCTGTGCCATCATAACCCATGTATAAATTGTATTGTTGGGCTTTTTCTTGAATTTTAGGGTAAGAAGCATTGAGGCCGAAACCGGTTAAGAAAACGGCGTCTTCTTGAATTAGTTCGGTAAAAATTCTGAACTGGTAAACCCGGAAAGCGGTACCCGGGAAATAATCGTTTGGTGTAAATGTCGGATTGGTCCAAGCCTCTTTTATACTGACATAATGTACGCCTTGCGGAACACCCTCGATAACATTGGCACTTAGACTTTTATCGGTATTGGTTTGAAACTCTACCTGAAAACGGTGTTTGATTCTTCCAATCGAAAAAACAAGTCCTATCAACAATACAAAAACTATCAAATTTCGCAATCGCAATCGATGGGCTGACTTGGAGAAAAAGAAAAGATATATCAGACTCAACAACAACACGATTAACACTATGTTTTTAGACGAAAGTAATAGAATGAATCCCAAAAGAAAAACAGCAAATAAAGTGTCCCTTTGGGTTCTGAGAGTCTTGGTAAAAAAATAAAAAAAGGCTACGGCCGCAAAAACAGAAACGTGAATGGCGTTGAGCAACTTGGGTACCAATCCGAAATCGTCTTCATTACCACCGTGGTAAAAAAACGCTCTTGTATCATGATTTAAGGCGAAACGGATAAGGGCTCTGATTATAAAAAATGCAGCCAAAATCAGCATTGCATAGCTGTAAGTTGCAATAATCTTCTGTTTTTGTTCTTTAGTAAAATCTTTCCCTAACAAAAAGCCCAACGGAATAATTAATAACGGAATCTCTTTAAACAACGCGGCAAGAGAGCTTTTTTGATCTATTGACCAAAAGCAAGAAATAGCCATTAGAAAGAATAATACGATCGGAAGCAGTAATGAAATTTGGATTTTAAAATGCGTTTTGCGAAATCCTACCAACGTAAAAATTAGAAAAACACCCATCGCCACATTATTTGCGGCATAAACTAAGGGAACTGTTAACAGTAATAGAAGGGTTGGAAGGAAAGAACTATTGTTCTGATTTTCTTTTCTGAGACTTTGCAAAACAGTCTTCAAAGAGTTGTAAATATTCCCCATTTATTTTGTCCCAATTAAATTCGTTAACGATAGCGTCGTAGTTGTTTTGAACTAATTGCAAGTTATCATTTTTTTTGATAGCATTGAGAATATTTTTGACCTCCTGAGCGTTAGAAAAATAGTAGCTGTTGTTTTTTAAGATGCCTTTATTAAAATCGTTGTTATGAGCAATAACCAATGCTTTTGAAGCCATAGCTTCCAAAAGCGACGGATTGGTTCCGCCAACCGAATGCCCATGAAAATACAGATTCGAAAAATAGCGTAAATTATTGAGGTGTTCAAGGTTGTAAATACCGCCTAAAAACCTAATATTTTCGTGAGCTTTGAATTTATTTTTAAGGTATTCTCCGTATTTGGTTTCGTGCTTTCCTATTACCAAAATAGGCGTTTTATCTTCGTTCATGGCTACACCTTCCAATACCATATCTAAATTATTTTCGGGTTCAAAACGAGCCATTATCATGTTGTATTGCTCTTTCTCTAAGCCATATTCATTTAAAATAGATGCGTCGGGACTGTCAAAAGGATAGGCGCCATAAGCGATATAAGTAGACTCTTTTTTGTATTTGGTGTCGAGAAACTTTTGAATTCCTATAGAATCTGAAACCAAAAAATCGCTGCTGATTGCGGCCAATCTTTCGGCAAACTTCAGAAACTGCTGTACCGGTTTGGAATATTTGGTTCGCTTCCATTCCAAACCATCCATGTTAGTAATAATGATTGATTTTTTGGGTAGCAGAAAATACCAAATAGAATTACTGGTGTAACCCAACTGAAGAATAATATCAAAATTTCTTTTACGGGAGTCCATAATACAATTGTAATCGTATATGAACTGACCAAAAGTACCTAATTTGTATTCCGGATCATATTGGTGTATGATGTTAACACCGTGAAAAGATTTTTCCTGAAAAGGATGGTCATGGGAATTATAGCAATAAACCTCATGTCCTTTTTGTACCAAATACACTGAGAAGAATTCAGCAAATTGTTCAAAACCTCCGTAATAATTCGGCACACCACGGGTTCCTAGTATGGCTATTTTCATTGATTTCCTTTTTCAGGTGTCAAAAATAGGAAAATTCAACCCCTGATTAATCTCTTTTTAGAACATTTTTTTATCTGCACAAAAAGCCATCTTGAGTCGCGCTGGAAATGGATAATACAAAATCCATTTTCTATTAAAATAATTGTCGATAATGATTTTTATCATGTTGATTTTAAACTTTAATTTCTACTTTTGTTAATCAATTAAAAATCCTTGTTATGATTAACTTTGAAAAGCTTGAAAATAATTTAGAAGCGTTACGTATCCAATATTTAACGGCCCAACCTTTCCCTCATTTGATAATTGATGGTTTTTGTGATGAGGAAAAATTATCTAAAGCCTATGACGCTGTTCCTGAGTTAAATAACAAAAGTCGTGATTATTCTTTTGCTAACAATAAATTTGAAAAGTCAAATTACAAAGAAATTTGCCCTGAATTTTTAGCATTATACAATGATTTATCTTCAGAGCGATTTAATAATATTCTTGCTTTTATAACTGCCAAAAAAACGTTTGTAGATCCTAAAAATTTTGGTGGAGGACTTCATCAAGGGAAAAAAAATAGTTTTTTGGATATGCATTTGGATTTTAATTATCACCCTCTTAATAAAAATTGGTACCGTGAATTAAATCTTTTGCTTTACTTGAACAAAGATTGGAAGCCTGAATACAAAGGGCATTTGAAAATAAAAGATTTGCGAACCAACGAAGAAGTAGAATTAGCGGTACCATTTAACCGATTAATTATCCAACAATGTGCGCCTTACACTTTACACGGGTATGACATGACTAATTTTCCTGATGGGTGTTACAGAACCTCTATTGCTACTTATGCTTACCAAATTCACGAACGTTTGATTGAATCTCCGAGAACAACAGATTGGTTTCCAAAAGAGGACGCTTCGTTCTTGAAAAAGCAATTTGCGAAAAATTACAACTTTTTAGTAAAAACTAAGAATAAATTTTTTGGAAGCGCAACGGCTAAAAATCAGTAATTCTGATATTTAGAGTAAATTGTAGCCTTTAATAGTCTCTTCAGCTGTTTTTTCCCAAGTGTATTGTTCCAAGATTTTTTGTTTTAATTTTGGGTTAACCGGAGCATTGTAGGCCAAATCTAAAGCTTTTCTGATGGATGCTACATCATCTGGTTCACAGTAAAAAGCATAGTCTTCGAAATAATCTACAGTATCTCCTTTTTTGGTAACTACAATATTGCATCCCATGGCCGCCGCTTCAAGCGAAGACAATCCAGGGGTTTCCATCCAACTGACTAAGGCGTGTACTTTGGCAACTTTGTATAAATTTTTTAGTTCCTCATGAGGAATTGTTCCCAAGAAATAAACATTTTCTCCGGCCTCTCGGCGTACTTGCTCAACATATTTTGCTTGATTAACTGATTCTTTACCCACTAAAATCAATTTGTAATTCGAATTTTTAACAGCTCGAACCAAGTTTAAGGTTGACTTTCTTCCTTCTATTCTGGCTGCACAAACAATACAACCTCTAAATTTCTCGAAAGGATTGACCTCCGTTGATTCCTGGTCATCAAAAAATATGGCTTTGTCTACTGCGTTGGGTACACTTACAAACTTGTATTCGTTTAAATGGTATTCTTTGGCAACGCGATTCATCTCTGAAACCGAATTGGGCAAAAAAACAGCTGTGTTGTCAACAATTTCTTTGGTTATTTTATAATTTCCTTTCAAAAGCATTTCATAAACACCTTTGTGCATTCTTTTTTCTTTGAAATGCTTAACAAAAATCTTGATATAATTAATTTGATAGGGAGATAAAAAGTTTGCTAATTTTTGAAAAAGACCTCCACGTGCCTTTCTTTCAAATTCTGTGTATAGACCATAAATGGTTGAAAGTACAATTTTCTTGTTTTGTTTTTTTGCATTTCGCATTTGCAAATAGATGTCTTCGGGATCCATCAAATTGAAAAGATGAACAAAATCGTAAGGCTCTAAATTCGGTTCAAATTCAAGAGAAATATCTACCTGCACTCCTTTTTTTTCAAGAAACTCTTTTGTTTTCAACATTTGGATTAAATCTCCTCCGGGCGCATCGAACAGATTGGTCCTTGTTTGAAATAAAACTTTCATATACTGTGATTGATAGTTGCAAATATAGTTTTTATTAGTAGTTTTACATTCCTTCAAAACATAAAAAATAGTAAATGAAAAAAGTGCTATTCCTTTTTGGAACTCGTCCTGAGGCGATTAAAATGGCTCCATTAATTTCAAGTTTTTCTTCAGACAAAAATTTTGTAGTCAAGGTTGGTGTGACAGCACAACATCGTGAAATGCTCGATCAGGTTTTGTCTTTTTTCGAAATCAAAGTGGATTACGATTTGAACATCATGAAGCCCAACCAGTCGCTTCATCAACTTACTTCAGATTTGATTACAAGAATTACAAATGAAATTCTTCAGAAGGAACATTTTGATTACGTTTTTGTACAAGGAGACACCACTACTGTTTTGGCATCTGCTTTGGCAGCATTTTATCAAAAAATAGAAGTAGTTCATATAGAAGCGGGGTTAAGAAGCGGTGACATGCTTTCTCCTTTTCCCGAAGAAATGAATAGGGTTTTAACCTCAAAAATAGCTGCTTTTCATTTTTGCCCAACTGAAATATCCAAACAAAACCTGATGCGAGAGAATATTAAAAAAAATGTGTTTGTGGTTGGCAATACTGTTATTGATGCTCTTTTGGAAGGATTAAAAAAAATTAAGAAGTCGGGAGAGGAAATGCTACATTTAAAGTATTGTGGAATTGATTTTTCAAAAAAAATCATATTAGTTACTTGTCATCGCAGAGAAAATTTTGGCAAACCTTTTGAAGAAATTTGTGAAGCATTATTAGAAATTGCTTCATCACAAAAAGAACAAGTAGAAATTGTATATCCTGTGCACTTAAATCCAAATATTAAAGAGATAGCCCATCAAAAATTAATAGCGGAAAATATCAAATTAATCCCTCCTCTTGATTATCCGGATTTAATTTGGATGATGAATAAAAGCAATATTATACTAACAGACTCCGGGGGTATTCAAGAAGAAGCCCCAAGCTTGGCAAAACCAGTATTAGTGATGAGAACTGTTACTGAACGTACTGAAGGCATTGCGTCGGGAACAGCAATATTAGTGGGTTCTGATAAAACAAAAATTGTTAATGAAACCCTGAAGCTTATTCAAAATAAAGATTATTATGCCACTATGTCCAATGCTTCTAATCCTTATGGTGATGGAACCACAAGCCAACAAATTAGACAGATACTACTGGAGGCTTAGTTTGGCTCGCTGACCTAAAATAAAACAATGCTCCGAGTATAAATATAATAATATCTCTAGAATTGTAAATTCCGGTAATGGTTAAAGTGGTGAAAAGATAAACCAACCCAATGGCTGAAATGAAAATTGTGAAAAAGTTTTTCTCCAAGTAGATGATTTTGTACCAATTGAGCAACAATGCCAAATAAATTAAAAGCCCTAAAAAACCAACTTTGTATAATAAATAAATATACCCGTTGTGAAGTTCTGATATGTATTTCATCCCCTTATCATTGTAATTATCGGTCAATGGAGCAAAAAATTTAAGATTCACTAATGACCCATAACCACAACCTATTAGATAACTTTCGGGGTTTTCATTCATTAAGGCAATAGCCCTTTTGGCTTCATAACCTCGCCAATGATCCCAAAGGTCTTTGTGATCTTCTCTGTCAATTTTAGTTACAAAAATTTCTGCCGGTGCCATTTTTACTTTGTATAAAAAAGCCTCAAACCCTTCTTTAGCTCTTTGTACTTTAACGGAATACAAATAAACATATAGCAAAATCACACTTAAAAAAAGCATCCCTATAATTCTCAAACCTTTCTTGGTGATTACAGTATAACCATAAACAGAAAGCAATAAAATGACAAAGACACCAATCATTGTTCTGGACAAATAAAGAAAATTTGAGGCTGCCAAAATGCCTGCTATTAAACGGTGTTTTGACTGAGAGTCAAAAAGCCTTTCCCCTTGGTATTTTTTATAAAAAATTAAAAAAATCAAAGCAAACAATTCTAAAAAGTTGTCCCTACCGTATTCTCGAATTGAGGAAACTGAACCAGAAAACAAATCAGAAATAGTAAAAAGCACTAAAAAATGTATCACTGCCGAAACAAAACCGCAAAGGACAATAATCTTAACAAACTGTTTGAAATTATTTATTTTTTTGAAAAAAAAGTAACCTATCAAACACCCTAAAATAGGTTTGATGATATGAAAAATATCTTTTAAAATACTTACTAAACCATACTTATTAAAGAGAATCCCAATAAACCCTAAAAAGAAAATATAGAGCATAGGCTTAAGTTGGTTCAAAAACGATTTGGAGAAGACAATCCTTTCGAATAGTAAATAAAAAAACAATACCGCCAGTTGTAAAAAGGTGTTAAATCGAAATGAAGACACATACAACTGCGAAAAAATCACCAAGACAAACAGTATGGTATAAAACTTTTCTTTTTGAATCTTCATTAGTAAACTTCCTTAAAGGTTGTCAAAATTAATGCAATTACTCACTGGCGAGTACTTTTTTAATTTTTTTTACCAACTTATTAATCTTTAGTGCCAACAATATCAAACTTTTTTCAATACCGCTGTAATGTTTTGAGAGGTAAATTTCATAGCCTCTGATTAACATTGGATTTTTAGCCCTAGTAAATCCAACATAGTGAATGTAACTATAACACGGAAGAAAAACTCGTTTATAGCCTATATCTGCAATTTTTTTACAAAAATCAACATCTTCAACATATAGGAAATAATCTTCGTCAAAACCGCCTATTTGATTGTAAATACTTTTGGGTAACATTAAAAATGAACCGCCAAGCCAATCTACCTCATAAGCGCTTTTCGTAAATTTCCCTTGAATAAATTCATCACTGATTTGAAGTAGCCTTTTCATCAAAAACATATTAGAAACCGAAGGGAAATTGCCTGCCGCGGGTAGATACTTTTTATCACCATTCAACATATTTATGCCCACTACACCAATACTTTTATCAAATTTTAAATACTCAAGCACCGGGAGAAGTTGGTCTAAAACGATGGTGTCATTGTTAATTAGTAATAAATATTCTCCTTTGGCTTGTTTAACCGCCTCGTTATTCCCTTTGCCAAAGCCATAGTTAAGAGCTGAAGCTATTAGTTTGACTTCGGGGAAATTGGATTTAAGATAATCACAACTGTTATCCCTTGAATTGTTATCGAGAACTATTATTTCAAAGTTGATTCCTGTTAAATTTCGGTACAAGGAATCCAAGCAATCTTTAAAAAATTTTGCCCCATTATAATTGACAATGATGACCGATAATTCTTTTTCCATTCTAGAATAAAGTATAAAATCCCAATTTCTTTTTTATATAATAAAGACAAAGCAGGTTAATCAAAACATTGGTAAATAAACTGGCTAAGGCTGCACCCTCTATTCCATATTTCGGTATTAAAAGATAACTTAAAACCAAATTGAAAAAGAAACTGAAAATCGTAATATTTCTAAGTACTTTTTGATTCTCTGTCATGTTTAATATTTGGTCTACATTACCGGCCATTGCACTAAAAAGCACGCCTATCGAAACAATAATCATAGTAGTTCCGCCGGCAATTACTTCGGTTCCCCAATAAGATAAAATATAGTCGCTGAATACAATTAAGCCCAAAACAATCGGAATCGATAAAACGGCTATAAGTCGGGTTGCATTGTGGGTAAGTTTTTTTAATTGAATCAAATCATTTTGACCATAAAGCTCTGCCATTCTCGGTGTGATTATCGTGCTAACCGATACGATTACCAAAAAGCCAACACTACCGATTTTATAAGCGATATTATAAATACCAACCTGCTCATCATTTGTCATTATACCCAACAAAATTACGTTGGTATAATTTAGTAAATACATAAACAACCCACTAAAAAGTAGCGGCGTGGCGGTTTTGATTAATGCTACCGTTGAAATGGAGATGGTTTCTTTTTGGGGATTTAATTCAAAAATCGTCAGTGCTTCGAATAAAACAGTTAAAAATATGGCAACGGCAAAAGCCAGAAATGAGAAGTGATTGTCTTGACCTGTGTAAAAAAATAGATAAAGAAATGCTATCAGCAACAGGTTGGGAATTACAAACATGAAAAGATTAAATTTCATGAAATTTTTAGTGGCAATCAAAAAATAAAGGAAGATTTCATGCACAATAAACAACGGTATTGAAAGGGCTGCAATCAAAAAATAGTTGATTAGTTCAGTGTTATGGAACACCGTTTCAGACAAGAAATCTTTTCCGAAATAAAAAAACAAGACCGGTATCACCGAAAAGAGCAATGAGCCTTTTAATCCTTTGATCAATAGTCTTTTAGCTTGAAGAAAGTTAAAATTATGATTGCCTATAATCTTTATCAGCGTATTGGGAATTCCCAAAGTAAAAAAAATAGCAATCAATTGTGACAGCGCAAAAACTAAAGAAAAGTTTCCAAAAGTCGCCACTCCAAACATACGGGTAATTAAAACAGATGTTAGGAATGAGGTTCCCAGTCCAAAAATTCTAAAAATAAAATTTACTCCTGAGGATGAAATTATTTTTTTGAAATTACTGTTTAGTTGGATCATTTTGAGGATATTACAAAGAATTTTTAGTGCTGTTTGCTAACCACAAAAAAATATTGGTAACTAAAAAATTCTTCAAATATTCCAAAAGTAATCAAATTTATTGCCTTTGTAAATGATTTTCCTTTAAAGTTTTTGATTGAGCTTTCTTGTTTTACTACTTTAAATCCCGAAGTCTCCAAAAGCTCCTGAATGTTTTTTCTGCAGTAAAAACGCATGTGTGTGTAATCAAAAATTCCACTTTCTTCGTATCTGAAATCTCCTTTTAAGAAAATTTGTTTGAAGGCAGAATAATGGCGAATATTGGGCATACTCACAATCATATTCCCGTCGTTTTTGAGACATTTCTTTAGTTTTTTTAACGCGCTTTTTGGTTCTATCAAATGCTCCAATACATCCGGAAGTAAGATGATGTCAAAATAATTGTCGAATTCCGACAGTTCCAAGTTTTCAATATTTCCAAAAATAAACCTGTCTGTTGACTTGTAGTTTTGCTTATTCTTAGTGTCTTCAAAAAGATCAATTCCAACAGTTTCGGTTGCAATGCCCTTTTGTTTTAAATAATCAAGTGTTGCTCCATAGGCCGCTCCAACTTCTAGAACCTTAATTCCTTTAAGATTAGAATCTATCAAACCAACAATGTCTTTTCTGATGTTGGAATAATAATCTGAGGCTTTTTTGTCGTAATTCATATTACTGGTTTATTTTAAAAGAAAAAAGGAAGTTTTTACACTTCCCTTTCATTATTTTATCATTTTGCTTATTTCAGCCTTAAGTGATTCCGTTGCTGTAAATATCGGATCGTATGGTTCGCCTTCTATAGGTTTAGGCTTCGCAATTGCCTTGTCCCTGATATATTCAACTTGGTTGTTATTCCCAAAGTAGTAAATAAATAAAGTGTCTTTGGCTTCAAATTTTTTATCAAAATATTTCATTCTGAAATTTAAAATCTTCACTTCTCTTTGTTCCTTATTTCCTCCTAAATCAAATCGTAAAGAAGAGGGAGCAGCGTCTTCAGGTAATTTAAAAATTACTTCTTGTGGCTCATTTTTCCCTTTTACCGCAACATCAACATATTTATCTGCAGGATATAAATCACTTCCGTCCTCGTTGTAATAAATTTGAAAATTATCATCTTTTTGAACAACTAAATCCAAGATAACATTAAAAGATTTGTCTTCTTCAACCTTTGGCGTTTCAATCGCCTTATCATTCTTACAAGATGTTAAAGAAACTAGTAAAACCAGTACTCCGGAGAAAAAAAATTGCTTCATTTTTACATAATTATTTGTGCAAATATAGATAACTTATTAAAAAAACTTAGTCTTAGGGAATATTTATTTTTTTGCTATAAGTAAATAACCCTTTGATATTATCCTTATCCGTAAACAACACAGCTATAGTGTATTTTCCTGGTTTAAAATGTGTTTTGCTTACAGTCAGTTTGAAACCGGATTCTGTGTACTTAAACTTCCCTTTATAGGAATTCGTTACATCTTGTCTATTGACCTTTTCGGTTTCCATCTCATAGATTATTCTTCCGTTTATTAAATATATTTTATGACTGGAATTTGTAGTGTCTCCATTTTCAATTGTTGCCCATCCGCTTATAAAAACATTTCCTGATTGCACTTCACTTTGATCGATGTTCCCGATGGTTTTCGATGTTGAAACCGGAAGTTGATCAATCAATTTTGGTGGCGTTTGTTTATCTAAGTTTATTGTTGGAATTTGATCCAATATCTGGTAAGTCCAAACGTTGTTTTTATCTTTTATCCCAATGGCAATATTGTAGTTTTTTCCACTTAATCCGTCTGTAAACAACCTAGCAGAAAACCCCGAATTATCAACATTTCCCTTTTTATAGGCAGCGGTAACATCTTCTCTGAGGAATGATTTCGTTTTGCTAATAATTGTTTTTTCTTTATTGGTTAAAACTAAGTATATGGAATCATACTTATTGTCTGTTGTGTTTGCAAGATAAGCCCAACCTTTTAATTGAAGCACTCCATTATTAAAATTATTGGTTTCCACATTATAGGCAATCTTATCCTTTAGAAAACTAGGTCTAGTGATTATTGAAATTTTATTTGAGCCCTTAATTTCTTTATATACAGAGTCTATTTTATTAGTCTCTTCTCTTGTTGGTTTCAATGTGACTTTATTTTTACTTTTTGTTGAATATAAATAATAAAACCCATCTAAATATCTTAAATGCACTTTCTTTTTGAGCAACAAACTATTAAAATCTTCAAGGTATTTTGACGTTGTTATAAACAAATCATTGTCTTCAATAATTGCTACATCCAGATCCATTTTCAAGGAATCTTTGAATTTTTTATTCAAATCACCACTTTCTCTCGCTACATATCCACTGGTAATCGGAATTTTATTTTTTAGCGCAATAAAACAAAAATCCTGATAATCTAATTGGTAGGACAAATTGTTTTCAAATGGAGGATAGGAAATTATACGTTTAAATTTTGAAGTAATCAATGTCCATTTCTTCTCTGATATCTTTTTTATTTCATAATTACCCAAGGGTAAATCTCGAAACAACATCATTGGTTTGGTATCATAGATCTGAAATGCAAGTAATAAAGCAAATACCGGCAATTTTATAGTATCTGACACTTTAATTTTAATAAAAACAATAATTGAAAAGAAAAAAATTAAATAATAAACAAGCCAAATAAATCGTCCTGAAGCCCTAAAAACACCTCCAACTTTTTTAATAATATCTAAAACCGGAATCTCAAAAAGGGTCTTGTCATTATAAGTAACCAAATGTGTAATCGCAAAAAGAGTAATGAAAAAAGCTAAGATAAAAAGTGGAAGCAGTGTTCTATTTTTTAAAATATTCTTCTTTAAAAAATAATTCGCTATTACATACGTTACCGAAGTCAAAAACAAAACCATCATCCCTAAGCCTAAATATGCATAGCCTTCATACTGTTGCGGTCTTGCATATGGCATTTCAGGCAGAAAACTCGAAAATCCACTAGAATTAATAAAGGCATTCAAATTTGCGCCATACATTCCATAACTACCAACAACCTGCATATTGACATCATTTTGAAAACTTATCATCCCGGTTAAAAACCAAGCAAATAAAACCAATAATAATGCCGCTGAAAAATAAAAGAAAGCTTGTTTAAAGCTTATTAATTTGTCATAAAAATAATTCTTAAATGGAAGTATTAAATTAAATCCCGCCACCAATACAATAAAATACGGATTAATCAAGGCGCTTAAAACCAAAATAATTATCTGTTTAATATTGAGACTTTTAACGTTTTCAGAAGTAGCTTTACTCAAATAATAGTATAAAGAAGCCAATATTAACCAATGTCCACAAAGAGCAGGATGAAGTCCTCTAAATAATAACATTGGATTGAGTGCTACAAAAAAAACTGCAATCAAGATGTAAGCAATTTTTATGTTGAATAACTCAAGAATTTTAATGGTGTAAAACCCCATCAATAAATGACAGATTAAAAGCCAGAGGCCTAAATATTGGAAAGGCTCGGATAATAAAAAAGAAAATAATTTAAAAAAAAGTGCTAACAACGGAATGGAATCTGTGTAGCCAACTGTAGCTCCAACCGGATAATTAAAATTACTAATGTGACCCAAAGGAAATTGCCATGGTTCACTTCTAAAATAAGCCCAGCCTAAATAATGTTGTCCCCAGTCATGGTAAGCGGACATCAACCAGTTAATATTTCTCGGATTAACTATTTCAAAACCATAACATATTTGAAAACCAATAACGATTATAATCAGCGATAGAAAATAAACACTTATCTTTTCAAAATTCTCAAATTTTTTCATCATTAATACTTTCTATAAAATCTAAATATATTTTTGAATTCGGCGCACTGATGTTCTTTCTTGAACTCAATTGCAATAACAACACAATTAATGTAACCGAAAATAATTGTAAAATGATGCCTGAAATAATTAAAATAAGACTTGATGCCCAACCCGGAATGGCATAATTGGTAAATAATTTTTCGCCCAAAATATACATTACCGATAAAAAGCACAAAACAATCCCAATCAGCGAAAGTCTTAATATTTTGATGGAAATTTGGTCAAAGTAAACCGAAATTGAACTCAATCCATGAATAATCAAGCTATTGAAGTTCATTTTTGAAACACCTTTATACCGCTTACCCCTATCGAGCAAAACCATATCGTATGGTATTTTCGACTGTATAATACCTCCCGAATAGTGGTTCCAAATATTGTTTTGGTGGACAACTTTTCCTAAAAGCCCAATCGGAATAACGCTGAAATTTCCAAAACTTATTTTTTGATCCGTCAGATAATGAAACAGCGATTTGTAAAAATAATAGCCTATTTTGAAAAGGGTTGATTCCTGTCTTTTGTTGCGCTGGGCAAAAATAATTTTTCGTTGACTTTCTGTTTTAGCTTTTTCCAACAACGTTGGTATATCTTCAGGTCGATCTTCACCATCACTGTCAAGAACTACCACATAATCAACATTGTCAATTTCGTTGTAAACATATTGCAATCCGACCGCAATAGCCCTCTGATGACCAACATTCACTTTGAGGTTTAAAATAGTTGTTGGTAAACTTGGTTTCGTAATCTGGCGTTCTTCATTCGAGCCGTCATTAACCACAATCATGAGGAATTGGCAAGAACCGGTTTGACTCTCCTGTAGCTTTTTTAAATTAGCTGTCAAGATAGCCAAACTCTCCCAATCGTTATAAACCGGGACAACACAATAGATCTTTTTGACTTGGCTCACGTTAGTAATTACTTAAACTTTCTTTCCAATTCTTTATCTCTACTCCAAAAACTGCTTTAATTTTGGTTTTATTCAATACACTGTATTTCGGTCTTTGAGCCGGTGTTGGAAAACTTGAAGTAGGAATAGGTTGTAAATTTATCGAAATATTGTTAACTCTGAATATCTCTTTGGCAAAATCATACCAGCTGCATTGTCCTTCGTTGCTATAGTTATAAATGCCAAAGTTGTTGGTTGTTGGTTGTCGGTTGTCGGTTAAAATAATTTGAACTAAAGCATTCGCCAAATCAACTGCATGGGTTGGTGTGCCAATTTGGTCATTTACTACCGATATGCTGTCTCTTTCCGAAGCCAATCGCAACATGGTTTTCATAAAGTTATGCCCGAATGGCGAATACACCCAGGAGGTTCTCACTATATAATATTTATCCCAAGTTTGCTTCACCGCCAATTCTCCTTCAAGTTTAGTTTTACCATACACTCCGGTTGGATTGGGAAGGTCTGATTCATTATAAGGTGTGCTTTTTGTGCCGTCAAAAACAAAATCGGTTGAAATGTGGAGTAAAACCGTATTGTTGGCTTTACAAACTTCTGCAATATTTTTAGCCCCTGTTACATTAATCGCATAGGCTTTTTCCGGCTCCGTTTCAGCTTTATCAACCGCAGTATGTGCCGCAGCATTAATACAATAGTTGGGTTGGTATTTTTTGAAAACGGTCTGACATTGCTTGAAATTGGTAATATCTAAGTCGGCAGAAGCACAAAAAACGAATTGTATGGCTTTATGGTTTGTCGCAATAAATTGCAAACTTTGCCCTAGTTGTCCCGAACTTCCTGTAACCAATACTACCATACTTTTTTGGCATTTTGCAGCAAAGGCTGGATTCTATCTTTTTCGGAAATAATCATTTCTCGTGAGGGAAAACCCCAATCGATACCAATTGTCGGGTCATTAAAAAGCACTCCGCCCTCGCTTTCTTTGTTGTAAAAGTTATCACATTTGTAAAAAAAGGTGGCCGTATCACTCAACACCAAAAACCCGTGAGCAAAACCACGAGGCACAAAAAACTGACGTTGGTTTTCTCCCGATAAAATGACCGCTTCATACTGCCCGTAAGTGGGCGAATCAGGTCTGATGTCCACCGCTACATCCAATACTTCTCCTTGTAAAACCCTAACCAATTTGGCTTGAGCGTGTTCTCCACTTTGGTAATGTAGTCCTCGTAAAACACCTTTGGAAGAATACGATTGGTTGTCTTGTACAAAATGAACGTGTTGACCAATGCCCTTTTGAAACGTTTGTTCGTTAAAACTTTCCATGAAATAGCCTCGCTCGTCTAAAATAACTTTAGGCTCGAGTATAAAACAACCTTCCAGCTTTGTAGGTATGAAATGCATTAAATCAAACTTAGTAAATGAGTACCGTAACCGCTTTTTAACAACGGTTGCGCTAATTTTTTCAATTGTTCAGCATCGATAAAGCCCATTTTGTAAGCGGCTTCTTCAATAGCCCCGATTTTTAGTCCTTGTCGCTCTTCAATTACCTGAACAAACTGACCGGCTTGCATCAAAGAATTAAAAGTTCCGGTATCCAACCATGCAGTACCTCTGTCAAGAATGCTGACTTTTAGTTTTCCTTTATTGAGATATTCTTTATTAACATCGGTGATTTCCAATTCTCCTCTGTGACTTGGTTTGATGTTGGCGGCAATTTCTACAACCTCATTATCATAAAAATAAATGCCTGGAACAGCGTAATTAGATTTAGGCTTTTCCGGCTTTTCCTCTATAGAAAGCACCTTGCCGTTTTCATCAAAATCAACCACTCCATAGCGCTCAGGGTCGTGAACATGATAGGCATAAATAACACCGCCGTCCGGATTGTTATTGGCCAAAAGCAAGTCAGACAATCCGGTTCCGTAGAAAATGTTATCCCCTAATATTAAGGCTACTTTATCGTTTCCTATAAAATCTTTTCCAATGATAAACGCTTCGGCTAATCCGTTCGGATTTTCTTGAACAGCATATTCAAATCGACAACCTAAACTACTTCCGTCTCCTAACAACTGTTGGAACAACGGCAAATCGTGAGGTGTTGATATAATTAGAATCTCTCTGATGCCCGACCACATTAAAGTAGATAACGGATAATAAATCATTGGCTTGTCGTATATCGGCATCAATTGTTTGCTGACGGCCAACGTTAAAGGATGCAATCGCGTCCCGGAACCACCGGCTAAAATAATTCCTTTCATAAACTATTTGTTAATTTTAAGCATATTATATCTATAAAAAGACCTGAAGACACGTGCAGCTATAAATAACATAATAAAAAATAATGGTAATAAAAATTTTAATTTTCCATTTATTAATGATTTACTCTTAACGTTTATCGTAGTGCTTATGTCCTTTATGATTCTGTCCATACTTACTAATTCCAACCTATGGTTTCCTTGTTCCGAAGTTAGAGCGTCTTTTGTTTTAATAACTTCATTCAACTGCGAATTCTCATTGTAATAAACTAACTTATCGCTCTTTGATGAACTATTAATAGAGCTGGAAAAAGTATTCAGAAAAGTGTTAATTTGATTGATAATAGAGTCATTTTTAACCATTTTTTCTTTCACATTATTCAAATATTCTTTCTGAAGATTTTTATAAAACTCTGAGTTATTGAGGTAATTAAGTAACGGCGTAACTGATTTATCAATTGTTGTCTCTCCATCGGTTACAAAAGAAACGGAATGATATGGATAGTTTTTACTGGTTAATTCATCTTTAAGTATTTTTTCTAAGTCTCCATCCTCTGCCATCAATTTAATTAATTCGAAATTTTGAGGTTTATTATCAATAAACTTGTAAGCATCTATGATAGGTTCAATTTTTATCGCTTTTACTTTTTTAGGGGTCTCAATACCAATAACCTCTTTCAAAAACAATGTATCGCCATTATTAATTTTTGAATTTATCAAATCTACTTTAGCGTACAAATAATCTGTTGAACCAAAATTTGGTGTTACAATGATTTGATGAACGTAAACTTTTGAAGTTTTGTCTAAGTAAAACCCTAATCCGGCTCCTGTAACAAAAAGTATTCCTACCCAAATAATATTTCTTTTAAAGAATAAAATTACTCTAAAAATTCTGTCGGATATGCCTTCGAAAAATTCGCCAATTTTTTTGGAAATTTGAGACAAATCGATTTCTTGATTATCGGTGTTTTGAGGTGTTGCACTCATAAAAATTTATTTAACGTTAAAAATTTGTTCCAATATTTTAATGGTAATAAGGTAAGTCGGTTTGACTCCCGTTGTTCCCAATCCGCCCGAAGCTAAGGTGCTTCCGGTTTCCAAAGGGTTATCCGAAGCGTAGTAAGCGTAACGAACCTTAACATTAGGATTAATGCTTTTACGTATTCTTGACGCCGATTGAATCGCTTTTTGATAATAAGCGCCTTCCATTTCTAAACCAATGGCACCCCAAGTAGACTCGTGGAAAAACTTCAATAAGTCTTTATTTTGCAATGAAGTTCCTAACACCGTAACCATAGGACCGGCAAAAACAGGAATATCGTTGCCTTCAAACATCTTAGCGGTCAATTCGTTTTCAAATGGATAATTATCGGCTGTTCCTTCGTTGATGTGCGCATTCGGAATCATGATGTCGCCTTTTCCACCTTGCAAAATACCGGCTTTACCCATAATAGAAACCGATTCTACATTTAAGAAAATATGGTTTTTCCCTTTTTTAAAAGGTTTCAACAACTCATCTATGGTTTCATAAGCTTGTTCTCCAAAAGCATAGTCCATTACAATAATAACCGGTTTTTCTTTGCTGATTTTAGCTTTCGGAAAGCCCGATTTGGACCAATCTATTTTGTCTGTATCAAAAATTTGTACATCAATATTGGTTCCCGAAGTATCCGGTAAAGAAATCATCCCTTGTTTTAAGGCAAACTCTTCTACTTTACTTCTCAAGTCTTTGTTGCCCGAAGCACTCAGGTCTTCATAAATCTGGTATTCCGATTTGCCTTTGTATTTTGAACCCAAAACCCCTTGAGCAAAAATAGAGTTCATTACCGAGTGCATATTGGCACTGATCACATGAATGGGTCTGTCGAGTAAATTATGCTGATTTAAAACCTCTTTGATGTTGTTGGCCCAAATTTCGCCGTGAATGTGGTGGCCTAAACGCTCTCTCAAAATCGGACTGAACGTAATGGTTCTTTTGTTGTTATCCAACACTTCTTCTATGGCTAATTTTCCTAACCAGTAGATTACGTGTAAAAAGCGGTCGGGTTTTTCGGCATTACCAAAGGCATCATAAATATCTAAAACTTCAGCAAAGGTTCTTCCCAAGACATTGGCTGCATGAGATATCGCCTTTTCTTTGTCGACTTGGTTGAGCTTTTTGGTTTGCAGAGCCGCTTGTTCCAATTTTTGCCAATCGCGTGAAATTCTGCCTTCATCATCAATCAACACTCGGTCTTTGATCTTGTGAGATTCGATGAAAATGAAAGTCAAATGCGTTAAAATATCATAAATGTCAGAGCGTCCGCGGGTGATTTCCACATTCATTTGCTCGTCGTCGATGCGATAGCAATTTCTTCTTCTCTTAGGCGGAATAATCGGTTTGAAGTGCGATTTAGAATAGCCTTCATCTGAAGTCAAGTTGATGTAACGACATTCTTCAATGCCTATCGGAAGTCTCTCAATAACATAAAGCAGACCGTTCAATTCTACTTTTTCTTCGGCTATACTACCGTAAATTTCGGGGCGAAGCGCTAATAAAGCTTCTCTTAAAGTGTCTCCTGAAACACCCATCGGTTTGTAAAAACCTCTGTTAAATAAATGTCTCATGGTAATGTACAGTCGCTCGATAGCTGCCGAGGACTCTTGCGCTCTGGAGCGCGAAATGTTCTTAATTTCTTTCATTAATTTATCTTTTCTAACCCGCAAAGATAGGGTTTTTGTCTTTAATTGGTCAGCGTTAGATGAATTGCCGGTTCGTAAACCTTAATTTTTCCCGAAGATGCCTCAGTTTGTTTACTCCATTTACCACCCGAAAACGTGAATAAGAAATCTCTTTCTACATAATTGTAGAGCATTAACGGATAATAAGTTCTTTGTGTTTGGGCTACCTTAGTCACAGGATTAATCACGGTTTTTTCCTTTCTGTTTTTTTCAATCATGAGCTTTTCAAAACCAACAAAAAGTCCGTTTTTAGGCATTACCAATCCAAAATCACTCAAGTCTATTTTGTTGATTTTGGTCCCGTTTTTTACTGTAACAATTAAAGGTTTTTGCAATAACTCGTCACCGGGATAGCCGTTGGTATCGACTTTGTAAAGGCGGATTTTAACTGTAGCGTCCTCTATTCGGCTATCGGTATAAACGGTAACTCTTTTGAGGTAAGGTGTTTTTTTGTATTCCGATGAATAAGGAAAAAATTTCACATCGATTCTCGGACCGTTGTCAAAAGCTTGGGCCACGGTATTTTCGGTTAAACCGATTACGTTTTGTTTGGTTCCGATGCTGTTGGAAATGACTACCTCATCCAAATCAAAGGCTTTCGGATTCAGGAATACTTGCGTGACTTGAGCAGCTTTTAGTGTTTTTGTTTCGTAACCTAAAGCCGAAAAAATTAAGTTTTTAGTATTGGCTACGGCTATCGAAAAAGTCCCGTCTTCCTCCGAAGTAGTAGCCACATTTTCGTTCTCTACCCAAATATTTGCATATGGAATGGGTTGGCCGGTAAGGCTGTCTTTGACCACGCCTTGGGTATTTTGAGCGGAAAGAGAAAATGAAAATAATATGAAAAATAAGATTGCTTTCATCAGTTCGTTAGTATCAAATTTATGGCCGGTAACATAACGGTGTTGAACCATGGTTTATCATTGTTGTTTTCTATTACAAATTTTTTATTTCTAATCCATTTTCCTTGTGAGTAATTAAAAGAATGCGCTTCTTGGGAATAATTCACAACCAGTGAAGGTTGGTAGTTTTCCATAGTTACTGTTTTTTTTGACTTCGTGTCCTTGTATACAAAATCATGTCGGTTCTCTTCAATAATCATCCATTCCAATCCAATAACAATCCCTTTTTCCGGAAATCTCAAATGGTATTTAGCAATATCGATGGTGTTTTTGCGCTTACCTCTTTTGACCGTTACAATCAAATCTTCAGGTAATAAATCATTAGTTGGTATGGTGTTGTTGAAATCGAAAATCCTGATTTTGATTTTCGCTTCTTTGATATCACAATCGGAATAAAAAATGATTTTTTTGAGATACGGAGTAGAATTATACGCGGAATCGTAAGGAAATAATTTACCGTAAATCCAAGGCTTGTCTCCTGATAACTGTCGGTGGTGTATCCTTTCGGCATTGCCAATTTCGAGTTCTTTATCTTGCTTTCTTTTAATGATTAATATTTCATCCAACTTGAAGACAGCTGTTTTTAAAACAACTTTTTCTTCATTTTTTATTGATATTATTTTGGATTCAAATCCAACGGCCGAAAAAACAAGTCTTTTCCCTTCTGAAGCGTTAATAATAAAAAAACCATTGTCGTTAGAAGTCGTGCCGATATTTTCGTTTTCAACCCAAATGTTCACATACGGAATTGGTTTATTGTTTTCGTCTACAACAACGCCTTTAACTTGACCAATAACCAAGTTCACATTAAAAATTAAGAAAGTAAGTAAGCCGATTCTTTTCATGCCTTTAGTTTGTTTTTTAGCCCTGATGCCAAAATTGTTTGAGCTCGTAACGCAGTTACAGCGAGTTTTGGTAGCAGGAATAGGGTTTAGCAATAGCCCAAACGTTTCGCTCCTATTGGGAAAAAAAGTCGGCTATCTTGCGGTCGTTGGCCAAGCGTGGGAGTTTGTTCTGGCCACCTAATTTGCCAATGGATTTCATGTACTCTTGGAAACCGTTTTTGGCCACTTTGGTAATCACCACGGTTCGCAGCACGTTGCCCACAATTAAGTCGTCGTAATAGGTGTTTTGTTTTCGCATGGCTTGGTCGATTTTAAGTGCAAAATCTTCCAGATTCTCCGGCTCGTTTTCAAACTCGATGAACCATTCGTGGTATGGCAAACCTTGCCTTGGTGTGATTTGCGGCGCTACTGTAAATTCATTCACACGAACCTTGGTGCCTTCCATGGCTTCTTGTAGTGCGCTTTCAACTTCTTTACCAATCACGTGTTCGCCAAAGGCCGAAATATAATGTTTGATTCTTCCGGAAACGATGACACGATAGGGGTTTAAACTGGTAAACTGCACGGTATCGCCAATGTTGTAGGCCCAAAGTCCGGCATTGGTAGAAAGCAGTAAAACGTAGTTCACGTCAAGCTCGACTTCGCCTATGGTGTAGCGTCGCGGGTTTTCGGTGAAAAATTCTTCGGCTTTGACAAATTCGTAAAAGATACCCGAGTTGAGCAACAGGAGCATCCCTTTTTCTTTTTGGGAATCTTGATAAGCAAAGAAGCCTTCCGAAGCCGGAAAAAGTTCAATAGAATCGACTTTCCGACCGATTAAATTCTCGAATTTAGCACGATAAGGTTCGTAATTTACCCCGCCGTAAATGAACAAATTGAAATTTTTAAAAATCTCGCCAACCGGCTTGTTGCCCTTTTGCTGTAACTTTTCGAAATACATTTGCACCCAAGACGGAATCCCTGAAATTACGGTCAAGTTTTCGTGAAAGGTTTCTTCTACTATGGCTTCGACCTTAGTTTCCCAATCTTCAATGCAATTGGTTTCCCAGCTTGGCATGCGGTTTTTTTGGAGGTATTTCGGAACAAAATGCGCCACTATGCCTGAAAGTCGACCAAGTTTAATCCCGTTTTTTTCTTCTAAAATCGGGCTGCCTTGGAGAAAAATCATTTTGCCGTTCACAAAGTCGGCTTTACCGGTTTCGTGGATATAACTTAAGATGGCATTTCGAGCGGCTTGTATATGATATGGCATTGACTCTTTGGTGAGCGGAATATATTTCGCACCCGAGGTTGTTCCCGAAGTTTTGGCAAAATAAATGGGTTTGCCTTTCCAGAGAATATCTTCTTCGCCTTTGACAACGCGGTCTATATAAGGGCGAAGTTGCTCATAATCCCGAATCGGAACTTTGGCGGCAAAGTCTTGATGGGTTTTGATGTTGGCAAAATCGTGGTCTTTTCCGAACTGCGTGTTTTGGGCTTGTGCAATTAAATCCCGAAAGACTTTTTCTTGAGTTTCTACAGGTTTAGACGCCCAAGCTTGGACTTTTTTATGGATACTTTTGGCAAATATTTTGGCGGCAAAGGATTTGATGGACATCTTATTCGAAGGCTATAAAAATGGTTGGATCAATTGGGTAACCGTCTTTCCACAATTCAAAATGCAAGTGAACGCCGGTAGATTCTTGTCCGGTTGAACCGGCTAAAGCAACTACTTCACCCGACTTTACGGTTTCGCCTTGGTCTTTGGTAAGCGATGCAGCGTGTTTGTAAGCCGAGATAAATCCGTTATTGTGGCGAATGATGATAACATTACCGTTTGTTGGTGTCCAATCAGCAAAAATAACCGTCCCACTTAAAACCGATTTTATGGGTGTGTTTTTAGCCAAAGCCACATCTATGGCATAATGCTTTTCTTTAGGATTGAACTTTTCGGTAATCATCCCTTTGGCCGGAGGAAACAAAACCACACCTACTTTAGGTTTGGCCTTTTCAAAAAGGTTGTACTTGTCCTCTCTGGCCACTTGTTCACGCAGTAACAAATCGGCTTTGGTAGGTTGCAAATCTTCTTCGGATATGGCTTCGATATTGGTAGCAGTAATAGAATCCTTACTGAATTTGGCATAATCCAAATCGCCGGTTAAAATCTTTCTGATGGAGGCAATGTAAGCTTCGTTCTTTTTTAGGGCTTGGGATAAAGAGTCGGATTTTAGGGCGAGTTCGGTAGCGTCTTTTTTGAGTTTGGTTGACGCATAACCCGGAATGTACTCGCGCAAAGGCGTAAAAGCGATGATATAGGTTGTGATAAAAATAATCAAAAGCGCTCCAATCGTAGCTACCACAAACACGTTCATTAAGGTTAATCGTAAGGAAAACACTTCTTCAAAAGTATCTTCGTTCAGAATAACCAAACGGTTTTTCGTGAACAGTTTTTTCTTGATGATTTTGCGTTTGAGTCTTTTCTCAGACATGGTAAATGATTATACCACAAATATAGAAATTATATCTGCTAACGATTTCATAAACTTTAGTGTTCTTTCGTCACAAATAAACGCAGCTATTGATTTATTTTCTACCTTTGCCTATTATTATAATCTAATCAGAGAAATCATGAACTTTTTAATGATATTTTTAGGCGAAATCGGAATGCCTCAAATCTTGTTGATTCTTGCGATTGTTTTATTGCTTTTTGGAGGCAAAAAAATCCCTGAATTAATGAAAGGTTTAGGAAGCGGAGTGAAAGAATTTAAGAAAGCTGCCAAAGACGATACTCCTGAAACTAAAAAAGAAGAAGAAAACAAAGAATAATTTAATTTCAACCATATGAACTTTTTAACCATATTTTTAGGCACTATCGAATTCCCACAAATGATGTTGATTTTGGCGGTTGTTTTATTGCTTTTCGGCGGTAAAAAAATCCCGGAATTGATGAAAGGATTAGGAAGTGGAGTGAAAGAATTTAAAAAAGCAGCCAAAGACGATACTGTGGCGCCTACAACGCCTGCCAAAGAGGAGGAAGCTAAGTAATAAATTCAAAACCTCAACCGATACAATTAAAAATCCCAAATTCACTAACATTGAATTTGGGATTTTTTTTGTTTTTTAAAAAATCATCGTGAGTTGAATGCGCTTTCGGTCTTCGTCTACCTCAACCACTTTTACTTGCACGTGCTGGTGTAATTTGACTACTTCGTTTACATCAGACACATAACCTTCTTTTAGTTGGGAAATGTGTACCAAACCGCTTTCTTTGATTCCGATGTCGACAAAACATCCGAAGGCGGTAATGTTGTTCACAATTCCGGGTAAAATCATACCGGAACGCAAATCTTTGATGGTTTTTACATTGGGATCGAACTCGAAAATTTTGGCGGCTTTTCTTGGGTCGAGTCCGGGTTTTTCCAACTCTTTTAAAATGTCGTTGATGGCTAAAATTCCGATGTCATTGGTGATATAATTCTCGGGCTTGATTAAAGTGATTTTCTCTTTTTTGCCAATTAACTCGGCCGTTTTTAAGCCTAAATCCTTTGCCATTTTTTCAACTATCGGATATGCTTCGGGATGTACGGCAGAGTTGTCTAAAGGATTTTTTCCGTCTTTTATTCGGATAAAAGCCGCGGCTTGTTGGAACGCTTTATCGCCTAAGCGCGGTACTTTTTTAAGTTGTTTTCGGTCTTCAAACGGACCATTTTCCGAACGAAACGCCACTATATTTTCCGCCATTTTTTCCCCTATACCCGAAACATAACTTAACAATGATTTGCTGGCAGTATTGATGTTAATCCCTACCGAATTCACGCAACGCACTACTACGGTGTCGAGTTCTTCTTTGAGTTTGGTTTGGTCTACATCGTGTTGGTATTGGCCTACCCCTATCGATTTCGGGTCTATTTTAACCAACTCTGCCAAAGGATCGGATAAACGTCTTCCAATAGATACCGAACCGCGAACCGTTACGTCGAAATTCGGAAATTCGTCTCGGGCGATTTTACTGGCGGAATATACTGAAGCACCGGCTTCGGAAACCACAAAAACCTGGACCGGTTTGTCAAAAGCAATTTTTTTGATGAAGAATTCGGTTTCGCGACTGGCGGTTCCGTTACCGATGGAAATGGCTTCTATGTTGTAAGCGTTAACCATCGATTTGATTTTTTTCATCGCCATAGCCGTTTCATTTTGCGGCTGATGCGGATAGATAGTTTCGTTGTAGAGCAAGTCGCCTTTTTCATCCAAGCAAACCACTTTACAACCACTGCGGTAACCCGGATCAATGGCTAAGATTCTCTTTTCTCCCAGTGGCGGAGCAAGTAATAGTTGACTCAAATTGCCGGCAAAAACTTCAATGGCTTTGCTGTCGGCTTTGGCTTTGGCTTCTTGTAAAGTTTCATTGGAAATGGCCGGTTCGAGCAAGCGTTTGAAACTGTCTTTAATGGCTAAACGAAGTTGATCGGCGGTTTCTCTGTTGTTTTTTATGGTGTTGTTTTCAATAAATTCTATGGCTTCTTCATTAGCTTCTAAACCTACGTTGAGTTTAACAAACCCTTCTGCTTCGGCTCGCAACATAGCCAATAAGCGATGCGAAGGCGCATTGGCTATCGGTTCAGCCCAATCAAAATACTGGGCAAATTTTTGAGCGGCTTCCTCGTCTTTTTTGGTTTTAACCACTTTAGTTTCCACTACGGCTTTTCTTTGGAACATGCGACGCAAGTTTTTGCGGATGTAAATGTTTTCGTTAATCCACTCGGCTATGATATCGCGTGCACCTTGTAAGGCTTCGTCTTCGTTAGACACTTTAGCATTTAAATATTTAGAAGCTATAAACTCAATATCATCAGAATTTTGCGCCATAATGATTTTAGCCAATGGTTCTAAGCCGTTTTCACGCGCTACATCGGCGCGGGTTTTTTTCTTCTTTTTAAAAGGTAAATACAAGTCTTCAATTTCTTGCAAGTCGTAGCTGTTTTCAATCCTCGTTTTCAAATCTGGGGTAAGTTGACCTTGCTCTTCTATTGTTTTTAAGACACTTTCTTTGCGCTTATTGATGTCGTCGAACTGCTTGGACAATTTGGCAATTTGTTCAATAACTGTTTCGTCTAAATTCCCGGTTTGGTCTTTTCGGTAACGCGAAATAAAAGGAATCGTGCAGTCTTCGGATAGCAGTTGTATAGTGGCTTCGATGCTTTTAGCTGAAGCTGTGATATGGTTTTGGATAAATTGTATGTTGGTCATGTGTCACATTTCTTGTAAGCGCAAAGATGCAAAAGTGTTACTTAAAATCGGGATAAATTGGGGCTTAAATTTTTCGAAAAGCTTTCCCGATATTTTCAACTACATCCGAAATCATCATGCTTTCTTCGCTTTGGGTTTCAAGGGTAATATCGGCGGCTAATCCGTGAAGAAAAACACCTAAGCAAGCGGCTTGTAAAGAGTCATAGCCTTGGGCCAGAAAAGCGGTTATCATACCGGTTAGCGCATCACCGGAACCTCCTTTGGCTAATCCTGAATTTCCGGTAGTGCTTTGAAAATGTTGTTGTCCGTTGGTGATACTTGTTTGACTGCTTTTTAAAACGATAATTAAATTGAATTCGATTGCTTTTTGAATCGCGGTTTGTTGTCTTTCGGAATTATGGTTGTGTTGGCCAAACAAGCGGTCAAATTCTTTCTCGTGAGGTGTTAAGATACTTTTGGATGGGATTTTAGAAAACAACTGCGGATTGTTAGCTAAAATAGTCAATGCGTCAGCATCTAAAACTACCGGTAAATTAGTATTTTCAAGAAGTGACGCCACTTTTCCTTTTGCGGGTTTATCGGTTCCTAAACCGGGACCGATGCCAAAAGCAGTGTATTTATACATAGGATTTTGTTCTTCTCTGAAGGTTACCATAGCTTCAGGAAGAGCGGCAAAAACAGCTTGTCGCTCTTTTTTTGGGATGTTGAGCGTGACCAAGCCTGCACCGCTTCTCAGACAAGCTTTGGCTGTAATTATAGCAGCGCCCATTTTTGAATTACTACCCGCTATGAGTAAGGCATGACCATGATGTCCTTTGTTGGAATCAGGATTTCTCTTTTTAAAAATGGTTTGTATGGTATGTAAATCAAGTGTATACATTAATCCTGAACAATAAAGTCTTTGGGATCTTCTTTTTTAAATTCGGGCTGAATGTTGATGTGGTTGATGTTGAATTGACGGAATAAGACCAACTCTATTTCGTGTAAAAGCTCATTAAATTCGCTCATCCGGATATCATCGGAACAATCCAGATGCGCTTCCAAATGCAATTCTTCATCGTTTAAATGCCAAACGTGTATGTGGTGTAATTTTTTAACTCCGGGTATTTTATGTACTTCACGTACCAACTCTTTAATATCAATAAAATCGGGCGTAAACAGCATCAACATTTTGGTAGAGGTTACCAATAATTTTAAACCCACTACGATTAAATAAATGGCTATAACAATAGTCATTACACTATCTACCCAAAACCATCCGTAAAATTTCATCAATAATCCGCCAACCAAAACCGCCACAGAAGCCATCATATCGGTTAACAAATGTAAATAAGCCGATTTCATATTGAGATTGTGTTCGGCATCTTTTCTGAGAAAAATCACTGAAAGACCATTGACTACTATACCCAGCAAAGCCAACCAAATAACTAAAGCTGAAGCTATCGGATGTGGATTGAAAAATCTTTCCACTGCACCGTAAATCAAGATAAAGGCAACAATAACCAAGGTTGAAGCGTTGACAAAAGCCGCAATTAATTCAGCTCTTTTAAAGCCAAAGGTATTGTTGATGGACGCTTTTCTTCGTGATAATTTATGTGCTACATAACTGAAAACCAACGAAAGTACATCGGAAAAATTGTGTAAGGCATCAGAGATTAGTGCCAAACTTCCCGAGATAATTCCGCCCACAATTTGCGCAATGGTAATCAGTAAGTTTAAAAGGATGGAAATCACTAAATTTTTACCCTTTACTTCGTGTTTATGAATGTGTATTTCGCTCATTTTAAATATTGGTGTGGGCGTAAATTTTGAATCCAAACTGCAAATAAGCATAGCCTACCGGCAAATTTAGTGACATTAAAAAAAGAGTAATCAGTATCGATTTTTGGTCTTTTTTATTTTTTAGTAAAAGCTTGATTAAGGAAACCGAAACCACGGTATTTAAAAGGAAAAACGAAATGATAAAAAACAAGCTTATGAAAATCATACCGCTGAATGCCGTGTAGTAATACAGTGCAACAATAAAACCACCAGTCAAAAAAGTAGCTAAAGCCGTCTTTCGGCCAAAATTATTATACTCAATTACCGTTTTCGGATACATGGATTAACTACAAGCTATTTTGTTGACTCTGTTAGCGTGTCTTCCGCCTTCAAAATCAGTTTGCAAAAAAGTATCTACCATTTCAACAGCTTGTTGGATAGATGTAAATCGTGCAGGAATACTGATGATGTTAGCATCATTATGCTGACGCGCTAAAGCGGCGATTTCTTTAGTCCAACACAAAGCTGATCGGATGCCCTGGTGTTTGTTTACTGTCATGTTAATTCCGTTTCCGGAACCGCAAATTACAATGCCGAAATCAGCTTTCCCTGTTTCAACATCTTCCGCCACAGGATGACCAAAATCGGGATAATCAACACTGTCAAAAGTGTCGGTTCCGTGGTTTATTGTTTGATATCCTTTTTGCGCTAAATAAGCAACTATAGCTTTTTTATAATCAGGTCCGGCGTGATCGTTTCCGATAGAGATTTTCATGAGGTATGTTGTGTTATTGGTTGCACAAATTTACGGAAACTATTGATTGAAAACTTACTTAAGTGTAACTACTTGATTATTAAAAATTAAGCAAAATTAGATTTTGAGATAATTGTATAACTAATTAAAAATCATTAGATAAATTTCAAGATAAATGTTAAAATTATAAGATGTTAATAGTGTTTTGCAAATCCTTGATAATCAGTTAACTTTAAATTAACATCAATTGTTAACAACTTTGGATAGAAATTTAGAAGTTTTTTGAGCTTGTATTTCTTTTTTTTCTAATCAAAAATTGAAATGAAAAAATCAAATTTAGTTTTGCCTTTTTTTGGAAAAATTATGAGCATAAAAAAGTAGGTTTTCAACAATAATCAACTCTAAAACTTATTAATATTTTATAGTGCTTTTTAACTGTTAACAACTGTTAATAAAAAGTAAATTTTTACTCATTTAAAGAACTTTACCTTTCTAATTCATTGTTAATTTCTGTTTATAAATTGGTATAACTTTTAAAAAAAATAAAAAGAAGAAAAGTTATTGGCACAATTAACACACTATAATAACCATCATTAAATTTAAATTTTTAAAAAATATTTTCTTTTGTTTTTAGTAAGTGTTGAAAACTTTCACTTTTCAAACAATTTTTAAATGATTGTTTAAGTCGTTTAATATACGTTGTACTTTTTCGAAATCGCTGGGATGTACTTTCAACTGAATGCCTCCATATGCCAAACTGGCAAAAGGATCAATAGCAATTAAATTTTCGTTTTGAAATAAGTACGGAATACCTTCGTTATCCAAAACAGATTTTAATACGGTTATTTCATGAGCAAAGTTAAAAGTTGCTATGATTACAAATTCGGTCATTGGCTTGAATTTTTATAAAAATACAAAAGTTATTTTTTCTATAAATCTTAATACCTAATACTTCAATCTTGTTACTTATTTTGTAATTTTCAGCAATAATAGAAAAGATACAATGAGTAAGAAACCCAAAAAGTTCGGAAAAAACACTAAAACCTTTTCCGAAAAGATTTTTAAAATACTGTCTAAAAATCCTAATAAGCCGTTCAACTACAAACAAATAGCAGCGATACTCGAACTCGACGATACTAAAAGTCGAAATGAAATTATCAAAGATTTAAAAGTTTTAGCCGCTCAAAAACTGATTATAGAATCAGAACCCGGAAAGTATTTAGTCAAAGCCAGCAGTCAAAAATACTACGAAGGAACAATCGATATGACTTCGCGCAAAACAGCCTATTTTGTTTGTGATGAATTAGAGCACGACGTTTTTGTTCCTTTTGTAAACCTCAATCACGCTTTAGATGGTGATACCGTTAAAGCCTATGTTTACGACAGAAGAAGTTCGAGAAAGCCAGAAGCAGAAGTTTTAGAAATTTTAGAAAGACATAAAGAAGAGTTCGTTGGCGTAATTGATATTCAGAAGAATTTTGGTTTTGTTACTACGGCCAATGCCAAAATGTACACCGATATTTTTGTACCTAAAAACAAATTAGGTGAAGCACAACACGGCGATGTTGTATTGGTAAAACTTGAAGATTGGCCTGCTAAAGCCGATTCGCCTTTTGGTTCTGTAATCAAAGTATTGGGAAAACCAGGCGAACACAATACCGAAATTCACGCAATTTTAGCGGAATATGGTTTACCGTATGATTTTCCGATAGAAGTAGAAGCTTTTGCTAATAAAATAGATACTTCAATCACGCCTGAAGAAATTGCTAAACGAAGAGACATGCGTAAAGTTTTAACCTTTACCATCGATCCTAAAGATGCGAAAGATTTTGATGATGCCTTATCGTTTCAAGTTTTAGAAAACGGCAATTACGAAATTGGTGTACACATAGCCGATGTATCGCATTATGTGAAAGAAGGTACTATTTTAGATGATGAAGCTTATAATCGAGCGACATCTGTGTATTTAGTTGACCGTGTGGTTCCGATGTTACCCGAAGTATTGTCGAATTTTGCTTGTTCGTTGCGACCAAATGAAGAGAAATACACTTTTTCAGCTGTATTTGAATTAACACCGAAAGCAGAGGTAGTTAACCAATGGTTTGGTCGAACGGTGATTTATTCTGATCAGCGATTTGCTTATGAAGAAGCACAAAGTATTATTGAAACCCAATCTGATTTAATTCCGGCCGAAGTTTCCTTAACCGGAAAAGCTTATAAAGCTCCGAAACCAATAGTAGAAGCCACCTTGAAGTTAGATGAATTAGCTAAAATTCTTCGTAGAAAACGAATGGCTGCCGGAGCAATTTCGTTTGATAAAGTGGAAGTAAAATTCAACCTAAATGAAGCTGCTGAACCCGTTGGTGTATTCTTCAAAGTGTCGAAAGATGCCAATCATTTGATTGAAGAATTTATGTTGTTGGCTAACAGAAAAGTAGCGGAATTTATAGGCAAACAAAAGAAAACCTTTGTGTACCGAATTCACGATGAACCTAATGAAGATAAATTGATGAATTTACAAACCGTAATTTCTAAATTCGGTTATACCATCAACATGAAATCGAAGCAAGATATTTCGAAATCATTGAATAATTTATTGAATGAAGTTAACGGTAAAAAAGAGCAAAACTTAGTTGATACACTTACTATTCGCAGTATGAGTAAAGCCGTTTATTCTACTGAAAATATTGGTCATTACGGATTGGCATTCGATTTCTATAGTCATTTTACCTCGCCCATTCGCCGTTATCCAGATGTAATGGCACACCGATTGTTGCAATATTATTTAGATGGCGGCAAAAGCGTCAATCAAGAAGATTATGAAGCTAAATGTGCGCATTCCAGTGATATGGAAGCTTTGGCTGCACAAGCCGAAAGAGATTCGGTGAAATACATGCAGGTGAAATACATGCAAGACCATAAAGACCAGGAGTTTTTAGGCGTAATTTCAGGGGTAACCGAATGGGGAATTTATGTCGAAATTATCGAAAACAAATGTGAAGGTATGGTTCGCATCCGAGAAATCAAGGAAGATTATTATGTATTCGATGAAAAGCAATATGCTTTGGTAGGTCAGGTTTCTAAAGCCTTGCTCCAGTTAGGCGATGAAGTATATGTAAAAGTAAAAAACGCAGATTTAGTTAAAAAACAATTGGATTTTCATTTTATAAGAAGAAACGAATAGTATGAAAAATGTAGTGTACAGTGCATTGTTTTTCAGTGCCTTATCTTTCGGACAAGTTGAAAAAAATGTGGGTGATTTTGATAAAGTTACCGCTTTCGATCAGATTGATGTTTTGTTGGTTAAAAGCAACGAAAACAAAGTGATTTTAGACGGAAAAGAAGCCAATGAAGTTGAATTGGTGAATAAAAATGGTGAGTTAAAAATCAGAATGCCGTTGACTAAATTATTGGGTGGTGATCATATTTCAGTTACCGTTTTCTTTAAAGATATTTCAGCAGTTGAAGCTAATGAAGGTTCAAGAATAGCTTGTGCTGATGTTATAAAAACGATGACTTTTGACGTTAATGCTAAAGAAGGCTCTGAAGTTAAAATGAAGCTTGAAACTCAAAAATTATCAGCCAGAATAGCCAACGGTTCTAAAGTTGTCATTGAAGGAACAGCTGATAATCAAGATATTTTAGTGAATTCCGGAGGTATTTACGAAGCACAACAATTTAAAACAAAGCAAACTACTATTACTGCCAATGCCGGTGGCGAAGCGGACATTTTTGCTACAGATATAGTAGAAGCTAAAGTCAGAGCCGGTGGCGATATTACGATTTATGGTAAACCGAAACAAATCAATCAAAAAGTAATAGCCGGCGGAACAGTTCGAGAAGCGAAGTAGAATTTATTTCAATTTCTTAAAATTTAATTCTAACTTGCAGTGTCAAAATTGTAACAATGATATTCCTTAACGATATTTTATCCGCCATTCCGCTTGGTTTTTTCTTGAGTTTTATGATTGGTCCGGTATTTTTTGTACTTCTGGAAACCAGTGTAGTCAAAGGATTCAGAGCAGCAGTCATGTTTGACTTAGGTGTGGTTTTAGCGGATGTTATATTTATCCTCATTGCTTTTTTCAGTAGTTATCGTTTGATTCAAAGTATTAAAGATGATCCGGCTTTATTTATTTTCGGTGGATTGGTTATGCTAACTTACGGTATCATTTCTTTTATCAAAAACAAGAAAGAGGCCAAGAAAAGTATAGATGAAATTGACCCCAAAGAATTAGCTAAAACCAATTATTTTTCTCTTTTTATCAAAGGGTTTTTCCTTAATTTTATCAATATCGGTGTACTTGGATTTTGGTTGGCTATCTTAATTACCATCGGTCCGCAATTGGAATTAAAAGCGTCTCGGATGATTACTTTTTTTGCAACGTTAATCATTGTGTATTTTATCACCGATTTATTTAAAATTATATTAGCCAAACAGTTGCGAAGCCAACTTAACCCTAAAAACATCCTTTTGATTAAAAAAGTGATTAGTATAGCCTTAATCATTTGCGGTGTAGTTTTATTGTCTCAAGCTTGGTTTCCAAAAGAGCAAAAAATAGTAAATTCTGCTATAGAAAAGCTAGAAGAACAAGAATAAGTAGCTTTAAAAGATTTAAAAACCTCAGATTTATTCTGAGGTTTTTATTTTACTTTCAATCGATTTTCAAACAATACTTCCTAAAAATTAACCATAAAAAACCTCCAAGTTTCCTTTGTCAGTCGCGATGCTATTGTGCTTTAAGATTTAGAGTCATCGTTCGGATTCGAACACAATCTTTACTTAATTTTTTCTAAAAATTAAGCATAAAAAAAACCTCCAAGTTTCCTTTGCTAGTCGTGATGCTATTGTGCTTAACATTTAGAGTTATTGTCCGGATTCGAACCCTTTCTTTAATTAATTTTTTCTAAAAATTAACCATAAAAAAAAGCTCTCAAAAAGAGAGCTTAATTAAGAGGCATCGTCCGGATTCGAACCGGAGTATACGGTTTTGCAGACCGGTGCCTAGCCACTCGGCCACGATGCCAGTTGGACGGCAAATATACTAAAAAGTTTTAATTTTAGATTGTTGATTAACGATTTTTGATTTTTGATTTCATTCTACATTCTACAATCATAAATCGGCAATTTTAAATCTAACTTCTGTATTCTTCCAATTCAATGGTAACTGCTTCAACATCACCACCGATAGGTGGATTGAGTTTAGAAACGGCTAATACTATTCTGGATACTGAAGGGATTTCTTTGAAGATTCTGGACACAATTCGTCGGGCAACATGTTCCAATAATTTAGAACGAATAGCCATTTCCTCTACTACAATTTTGTTTAAAAGCACATAATCTACCGTGTCTTTTAAGTCATCACTAACAGATGATTTTCGTAAATCGGTTTTAATTTCCAAATCCACTCTGTAATCAGAACCGATTCGAGCTTCTTCTTCCAAACAACCATGAAAGGAAAAGGTTCTGATATTTTGTAATTTAATCGTTCCCATTGGTTTAGTTTCGGGTTTCGGGTTGTTAGTTTCGAGTTGTTAGTATTTGAACAAACTTACAACCCGCAACTTGTAACTCGTAACGTTTTTAATATCTTTGCTAAAATTACAAAAATAATGTCAACAGAAGAGAAGTCACTTAATTTCCTCGAACAAATTATCGAAGAAGATTTGAAAAACGGTTTGTCTAAGGATAAATTGCGTTTTCGATTTCCACCGGAGCCCAACGGGTATTTACACGTAGGTCACGCCAGTGCTATTTGTTTAAACTTTGGTTTAGGAATTGATTATCAGGCGCCTGTGAATTTGCGTTTTGATGATACCAATCCGGCTAAAGAAGAGCAGGAATATGTGGATGCTATTAAAAAAGACATTGAATGGTTAGGTTATCAATGGGCTAATGAATGTTATGCTTCTGATTATTTCCAACAATTATACGATTGGGCTGTAGAGTTTATAAAAAAGGGAAAGGCTTATGTAGATAGCCAAACTTCGGAAGAAATGGCTAAGCAAAAAGGAACACCAACACAAGTTGGGACTAATTCTCCTTTTCGTAATCGTTCGGTGGAAGAGAATTTAGACCTTTTTGAGCGCATGAAAAACGGCGAATTTGATGAAGGAACGCATATTTTACGCGCTAAAATCGACATGGCTTCGCCGAATATGTTAATGCGTGATCCTATTATGTACCGCATTCTTAAAAAACACCACCACCGAACCGGAAATGATTGGTGTATTTATCCAATGTATGATTGGGCTCATGGCGAAAGTGATTATTTAGAGCAAATTTCACATTCTTTTTGTACGCTGGAATTTTTACCACATCGCGAGTTGTATGACTGGTTTTTAGACCAAGTGTACGATGAGACTAAAGTACGTCCGAAACAAAGAGAATTTGCTCGAAGAAATTTATCACACACCGTAGTTTCTAAAAGAAAACTATTACAACTGGTTGAAGAAAAGCATGTTAGCGGTTGGGATGATCCACGAATGAGCACCATTTCAGGGATGCGTCGCAGAGGTTATCCGCCTATGGCTATCCGAAATTTTGCTAAAACAATAGGTATTGCCAAACGTACGAACTTAATAGATGTTTCATTATTGGAATTCTGTGTTCGCGAAGAATTGAACAAAACAGCACCTCGTGTGATGGCGGTTTTGAATCCGGTAAAATTGGTAATTACGAATTATCCTGAAGGTCAGGAAGAATGGTTAGAAGCCGAGAATAATCCGGAAGAAGAAGTTATGACCTATAGAAAAGTGCCGTTTTCTAAAGAGTTGTACATCGAAAGAGAAGATTTTCAAGAAGAAGCCAATAAGAAATTTTTCCGCTTGACTTTAGGTACTGAGGTGCGTTTAAAAAATGCGTATATCATTAAAGGAGAAAGTGTTATCAAAGACGAAAACGGGAATATCACCGAAATTCATTGCACTTATGATACTGATTCAAAAAGCGGAAGTGGTACAGAAGCCTCACAACGAAAAGTAAAAGGCACCATTCACTGGGTTGCTGTCAATCACGCTATTCCGGCGGAAGTTCGTGTGTACGATAGATTATTCACTCATGAAAGTCCGGATGGTAACAAAGAAATCGATTTTAAAGAATTTATCAATCCGAATTCTTTAGAAGTGATTACCGGTTTTGTGGAACCAAGTTTGCAATCGGCTAAAAATTTAGACCAGTTCCAATTCCAACGTTTGGGATATTTCTGCGTTGATAAAGATTCAACGAGCGAAAAATTAGTTTTCAACAAAACGGTTGGTTTAAGAGATACTTGGGCCAAAGTGGAAAGCAAAGAATAAATTCAGTATAGAAGATTCTAATAAAAAGCCCGCATAATTGCGGGCTTTTTCTATTATTAATAAAACCTATAATTTTTTTAATATTTATAATTTCATCTGATTAAAATTGACTTTCATACATTGGTTTTATTTAATCTTTAAAAATCCTTAAGGTGATTTTATAGTGTTAGCCGTAAAATTCTTTTATATCGCTTTAAAATCATTTTTTGTCATTTAACGACATCTTAACGGCATTTAGACAAAATTTTCGTAACTTTAAGTCAATTAAAAATTTCAAAATTATGTCAGGAAGAAGTAGCGACAGTATTTTGGCACTTTTAGCCGGAGCTGCCATTGGAGTAGGTATAGGAATTTTGTTTGCACCCGATAAAGGTTCAAAAACAAGAGAAAAAATTAAAAACGGTTTTGATGATTTGAAAGATGAAGTAAAATCCAAATTCAACTCCGCCGAAGAAGAAGCCAAAGAAAAATTTTCTCAAACCAAAGATGAGTTAAAAGAAACCGTTGAAAATTTATTATCCAAATCGAGTTATAAAGCTGAGGAAGCCATTACCTTTTTGGAAGAAAAATTAGCCGAGCTCAAAAAGCAAAATGCCAAATTACAGAAGTAATGCCATTTGAAGAACTTAAAGAAAATGTAGAAGACATTCAAGAGAATGCCAAAGCTTATGTAGAAACCAGTTTGGCCTATTATAAACTTTGGGGTTTTAAAGTAGCCATGAAGTCGACTACTTTGATGGTCAAGTTTTTACTAATTGCACTTTGTTTGACCATTGTTTTATTGTTTGTTTCCATAGCCGGTGCTTTGGCTTTAGGACAGTGGTTTAACAGTTATCCATTAGGATTTTTAGCAGTTGCCGGTGTTTATTTGGTATTAGCGATGCTCTTATTTTTGGTAAAAGATAAAATTGTAGAAGGACCAATTTTGGAGAAGTTTTCAGAAATATTTTTTAACGATTGATTATGCAGCCTAAAAAATATTCATCTTACGCCGAGATTGAGCACGATTTAGAAATTCTGAAATTGGAAAAAGAAATCTATTTCCAGAAAATGAAGCTCAGCTATGAGAAAACCAAGGAAAGCGTTTTCCCTTCGGAACCGGTTCAAGGATTTTATGCCGTTTATAAAAAGGTGTTTTCAGGAACTTTAGGGAACATTTTAAAGATAGCATTACCTTATGTAATCAGTTGGTTAATAAACAGAAAAAGAGGCGATTAAGCCTCTTTTTTTGTATTCAATTGTTGTTACTTTTTCGGTTCTTCCGGATTGGAAGTATCCGACGGATTGTAATCGGTAGAAGTGTGATCTTCTTTCTTTTTAATGCGTTTAGGGGCGTTTTTCATCACTTCACCAACTTGGTTACTCGCTGTAAAACTGGCCACCATATTGTTCAACATATCACTTCCGGCTTGAGGTGAATTAGGTAACAAGATTAAGTTCGAGTTGGTATCGGCACCAATAGCTTGTAAAGTATCATAGTGTTGTGTTACCACAATCAATGCCGAAGCTTCTTGCGAATTGATGCCTACATTGTTCAATACTTCCACACTTTCTACCAAACCGCGCGCAATTTCTCTTCTTTGATCAGCTATACCTTGCCCTTGTAAGCGTTTGCTTTCAGCTTCGGCTTTGGCTTTGGCTACAATACGGATTCTTTGGGCTTCCGATTCGAATTCGGCTGCAGTTTTTTCTCTATCAGCCGCGTTGATTCGGTTCATTGCATTTTTTACTTGCATGTCCGGATCGATATCCGTTACCAAGGTGTTGATAATGTCATAACCGTAAGTCATCATCGCTTCGTTTAGTTCGCGTTTCACGGCTATCGCGATATCGTCTTTTCTTTCAAAAACATCGTCTAATTTCAATTTCGGCACCTCGGCACGAACTACATCAAACACATAAGCAGTGATTTGATCGTGAGGATATTCTAACTTATAAAAAGCTTCATACACTTTTTCTTGGATAACTTTAAACTGAACCGACACTTTCATTTTTACGAATACGTTATCTTTGGTTTTGGTTTCGATGATGACATCCAATTGTTGAATCCTCAAATTTACACGACCTGCAATACGGTCGATTACCGGAATTTTAAGCTGCAAACCCGAGTTGCGGATGCTCAAAAACTTACCAAATCGTTCTACGACTACAGCCGTTTGTTGCTTTACGGTAAAAAAGCAAGCGAACAGAAAAAGAACACCAAATACAATTGGGATGATAATAAATTCCATACTATTTTAAATTTTAGTGATTAAAATAGGTTGTACGAAAATATATGTATGTTTGTTACAAATTAACTGTCAACATTACATGAACAAAAAACTTACTTTGCTATTGTTGTTTTTTGCAACTTTAGGTTTCGCTCAATACGGTAACCGAGATGGGAATCGTATCGGTATTTCAGCCGGAATTTCACAAACTACTTTATTCACCAACAACTTCAAAGCTTCTCCGGGTATGGGTTTTGCGGGCGGACTTTCGGTTCGTGGTAATTATTACAACAATTGGAGCATGATTTACGGGATGCAGTTTTTTAGCAATAACTTCTCTTTGGAATCTTCCTTTAATCAAGATATCAAATACAATATTCAAGGTGTTCAAGTACGTATTTTGTTCAGTTATAATGTGGTGGAAGACCACGTGTCTCTGGATTTTGGTCCGGTTTTGCAAGTCAACGGCAAACTTAAAGTAGATCCAACCGATGAAAACCGAATCCTGAAAGGAACGTTGTTAGCGGCCAATCAAATTGTGGATATATCACCGGTTAGTGGTAATTTCTATTTGGGATGTTCTGCCGGTAGTAAAACCATCAGAGCGGTGCTTTTTTATGAATACGGTTTTACCAACATCTTAAACAAACTCAACAAAGACGATACTTTAAAAGTATTGAATAACGGTGATACCTTTAAGGGAAATTTAGGTAGTATTAACGGACAAGTGATTATTAATCTATAAAAGAAAAGCCCCGAGACTCGGGGCTTTTTTTATAATGTAGCTATCGCTTTTTCCAGTCGTTTGATGGTTTCTTCTTTTCCAATCAATTCCACGATATCAAAAAGATGTGGTCCTTTAAGTGCACCAACCAAACTCAATCGGAAGGGTTGCATCACTTTTCCCATACCAATTTCGCTTTTGGTCATCCAATCTTTTACGATGGTTTCGATGTTGACTGACGTAAAATCGCCAATATTTTCCAATACCGAAATCAATTGCCGCATCAAATGCGGCGTATCTTCTTTCCAGTTCTTAGCTGCTTTTTCATCATAAGCTGTAGGTGCTACAAAGAAATAATCGGCCAAATCCCAAAATTCTGAAACAAAATTGGCACGCTCTTTAATTAACGATACTACTTTTGTCACATCGAGCGCAGTCGAGATGCCTTTTTCAGCTAAAGTTGGTGCAAAAGCTTCTGCTAAACTTTCATTGCTTTGTTGTTGTAAATAGTGGTGATTGAACCATTTGTTTTTCTCCGGATCAAATTTGGCTCCGGCTTTGTGTACGCGATTCAAATCGAATTTTTCAGCCAATTCTTCTAAAGAAAAGATTTCCTGTTCGGTGCCGTCGTTCCAACCCAATAAGGCCAAAAAGTTCACTACTGCTTCCGGGAAAAATCCTTTTTCTCGGTAACCCGATGAAACACCTTCTTCGCTTTTCCACTCTAACGGAAATACAGGAAAGCCCATTTTATCCCCATCGCGTTTGGATAATTTTCCGTTTCCGATTGGTTTTAATATCAGCGGTAAATGTGCAAATTCAGGCGCTTCCCAACCAAAGGCTTTGTATAATAAACTGTGCAAAGGCAAACTCGGCAACCATTCTTCTCCACGAATCACATGTGAGGTTTCCATTAAATGGTCGTCTACAATATTGGCTAAATGGTACGTTGGCATACCATCCGACTTAAACAGTACTTTATCGTCTAATAAATTGGTTTCAAACTTCAAGTCACCGCGAATGATATCGTGTAAATGCAAAGTTTCATTTACCGGCGTTTTAAAACGAATCACATACGCTTCGCCATTAGCAATTCTTTTTTCGGTTTCTGTTGCCGAAATAACTAATGAAGTGTCTAATTTTTCACGATTGTGCCAATTGTAAATAAAGGTTTTCCCTTCGGCTTCATGTTGCTTTCTGTGATTGTCTAAGGCCTCGGCTGTGTCAAAAGCATAGTAAGCCCAGCCCGAATTTACCAACTGATCCGCATATTGTTTGTACAAATGCTTTCTTTCGCTTTGACGGTACGGACCAAATTTTTCATTCTTTCCAACGGTTTCACTTGGCGCAATACCCAACCAATCCAAAGCTTCAAAAATGTATTGCTCCGCTCCGGGAACAAAACGGTTTTGGTCGGTATCTTCAATTCGCAAATAGAATACACCGTTGTGTTTTTTGGCAAATAAATAATTAAATAAGGCTGTTCTCACGCCGCCAATGTGCAATGGTCCGGTTGGACTGGGAGCAAAACGAACTCTAACTGGTCTTGACATTTTTATAATTTAGGGTTATTCATATTAACACTGAGCTTGTCGAAGTGTGTACAAAGATAAACAGAAGTTAGAAGTTGGAAGTTAGAAGTTGGAAGTTTTTGACTCGTGTTACCGCTTCATTTTCAAGACATTTTCATTGACAAATTTTTAACGTTAGTTATTCGCCAAAAATTGTACATTTATCGGTTATAAAAAAGATTGGCTCAAAATTGGAAAAATCAACCCTTATTTATCAGAAGTTAGAAGACTTTATTCGAAAGTTTTATACCAATGAATTGCTGCGCGGTACTATTTTTTTCGTCGGCATTGGTTTGCTTTATTTTATCTTCACGCTGTTTGTTGAGTATTTCTTATGGCTTAAACCTGCAGCGCGAACGGTTTTGTTTGTGCTTTTTGTAGCGGTAGAATTGTTTCTGTTGTTGCGATTTATTCTTTTCCCATTGTTTAAGCTATTCAAATTGCAAAAAGGAATCGATTATAACCAAGCGTCCAACATTATCGGAAACCATTTTAATGAAGTAGGCGATAAGCTGACCAACTTTTTACAATTGTCACAAGACCGAAACCAATCGGAATTATTGTTGGCTTCGATTGAACAGAAAGCCGCCACTTTACAGCCAATTCCTTTTGGCAATGCCATCAATTTAGGCAAGAATAAAAAGTATTTACCACTGGCCGTGATTCCGATTTTGTTCTTTTTGTTTTTCCTGATCTCGGGAAAAGGCGAAATTTTATCACAAAGTTTCAATCGTGTGGTAAACTTCAAACAACAATTTACACCGCCGGCACCTTTTGAAATTGTGTTGGTGAACAATGATTTGCAAACCGAACAGAACAAAGATTTCTTGGTTAAAGTTAAAACTGTTGGTAAAGTAGTTCCGGAAAACGCTATGATTTATATAGGCGATGAAAGTTACTTTATGGAAACTACTAAAGCAGGAGAATTTGAATTTGTCATTCCGAAACCATCCGAAGATATTGAATTTCATATCGAAGCTAACGAAGTAAGTTCGCACGATTATGAACTTAAAGTAGTTACGGTTCCATCCATAGCCAACTTCGAAATGATTCTGAATTTCCCGGCTTATTTGAATAAAAAAGCGGAGGTAATCAAAGGCACCGGAAATGCTGTTATTCCTGAAGGAACCAAAGTTACTTGGCGAATGAACACTTTGGCCACTCAAAAAGTGGATTGGGTGAATGCTGCCAATCGCTTTACTTTCGCCAAACAGGACAATGTGTTTACACTTTCGAAAAGCATTCTACAAAATGTAGAGTATCAAATCTTGACGTCCAACAATAAAGTGCAGCACTACGAAAAATTGAATTATCAGATTTCTGTTATCAAAGATCAATTTCCAACAATCACAGTTAACAATGCGCCGGATAGTTTAAAAGTCAATAAGAATTATGTTCTCGGACAAGTTTCGGATGATTACGGGCTTTCTAAACTTCAAATTGTTTATTATCCTAAGGACAATCCCAACACAGCTAAAAAAGCGCTTATCAACGTTAAGAAAGATGTTTATGATCAGTTTGTGTTTGCTTTTCCGAGTAATCTTCCGGTAGAAGAAGGTGTTTCATATGAGTACTATTTTGAGATTTTCGATAATGATGTCATTCACAATTTCAAAAGCTCCAAATCAGCTGTATTCAGCAACCGCATTGCGACTGAGACCGAGAAACAAGATGAAATGTTGCAACAGCAAAATGACAATATCAATTCGTTAGCCAAATCGTTAAAAGCCCAAGACAAACAATTGTCCGAAATGGAGAAGTTGCAAAAAATGGGTAAAGAGAAGGATAATTTAGATTACAAAGAGCAACAAAAAGTTAGCGATTTCATTCAACGTCAAAAGCAACAAGACGAAATGATGAAAGAGTTTTCAGAGAAGATGAAGGAGAATTTGGAGCAATTTAAATCGGAGAAAAAAGACGAGAAGAAAGAATTATTGCAAGACCGTTTAGAGAAAACCAAAGAAGAATTGGAGAAGAACAAAAAGTTGTTGGACGAATTGCAAAAGCTGAATGATAAAATCAGCAAAGAAGAGTTGTTCGAAAAAATGCAAAAGTTCCAACAAGCGAGTAAAAACCAAACCAAGAGTTTAGAGCAGTTGGTTGAGCTAACCAAGCGTTATTACGTTGAAAAGAAAGCGGAACAAATTGCCAATAAACTAGATAAACTTGCGGATAAGCAAGACAAGTTGGCCGATAAAGTTGAAGAAAATTCAGCAGAGAAGCAAGAGGACATTAATAAGGAGTTTAATAAGCTTCAGCAAGAATTAAACGAATTAGAACAGGAAAACAAAGAGTTGAAATCACCAATGGATATTCCCAATTCAGATGAGCAAGAGAAGAGCATAGATGAAGACATGAAGAATGCTAAGGAGCAATTGCAAAAGCAACAAAAAGAGAAAGCGAAGCCAAAGCAAAAGAGTGCTGCTAAGAAGATGAAACAAATGAGCCAGAAAATGGCAGAGCAAATGCAGTCTGGTGATATGGAACAAATGGAAGAAGATGTGGCTATGTTGCGCCAGATTTTGGACAATTTGTTAGCATATTCATTTTCTCAGGAAGAGGTGATGAAGCAGTTCAAAAATTTGAAACGTGGCGCACCCTCTTTCAATAAAAATCTTAAAATACAACAAGATTTGAAGCATCAATTTAAACATGTTGATGACAGTTTATTTGCCATGTCATTGCGCAACCCTAAAATCGCCGAAGACGTAACTAAGGAGATTGGTAACGTTCAATATAACGTTGACAAAGCACTCGAAACGTTAGCTGAAGCTAATGTATCTAAAGGAAATTCTCACCAGCAATATGCTGTTTCTTCAGCCAATAGATTGGCGGATATGCTTAGTGACGTTCTTAATAGTATGCAAATGTCTCTTCAAATGGAAGGACAGGGGAAAGGCAAACCTAAACCTGGTCAAGGTCAAGGTGCCGGTATGCAGTTGCCGGATATTATCAAAAAGCAGGAAAGTCTTGCCGACAAGATGAAGAAAGGCATAAAAAAGGGTGAGAAACCTGGTGAAGGACAAGAAGGTAAAGAAGGTGAAAAGCAGGGTCAAGGTCAACAAGGCAGTAAAGAAGGTAAAGGTCAAAAAGGCGGAAATTCAGGCCAAAGCCAAGGGAACGAAAAAGGAGGTGAGCAAGGACAAGATGGTGAAGGCGATGCAAAAGCTATTATGGAAATCTACAAAGAACAGCAGCAATTGCGTGAAGCTTTAGAAAAGGAATTAAAAAAGCAAGGTATTGGTGGTAATGGTCAAAATGCTTTAGATCAAATGAAGCAAATTGAGAAACAATTATTGAATAAAGGCTTTAATAATGAAACGCTGCAGAAAGTTTTAAATCTTAAATACGAACTGCTGAAACTTGAAAAGGCAGTGCAACAACAAGGACAAGATAAGAAGCGCCAATCGGAAACCAATAAGAAAGAATTTAGTAATCAAGCCAATGCTTTACCAACAAGGTTACAAGAATATTTAAACAGCATTGAAATTTTAAATAGACAAAGCTTACCTTTGCGCTCCAATTTTAACCAGAAGGTTCAAGAATACTTTATCAATAATGATTAGTTTTAATTACGAATGCGATTTTGCTTTAGATAATGAATCTGCTTTTGCGGCTTGGTTAACCGAAGTCATTAAATCCGAAATAAAGAACGAAGGTGAGATTAACTATATATTCTGCGACGATGACTATTTGCTTGAAATTAACAAGCAGTATTTAGACCACGATACGCTTACAGACATTATCAGCTTTGATTATTCTGTGGGAAATGAACTACACGGCGATATTTTCATTTCTATTGAACGCGTTAAAGATAATGCAGCAGATTTTAATGTCTCTTTTGAAGATGAATTAAAACGCGTTATGGTTCACGGTGTTTTGCACTACTGTGGTTATAAAGATAAATCTGATGGTGATGAGCAATTAATGCGTGTGAAGGAAGAAGAAAAAATGAAGATGTTCCACGTGAAACACAATTAGAAAATGTTTTTAGAAAAATACGATACTATTGTTGTGGGTGCCGGCCATGCCGGTTGTGAAGCCGCCGCTTCAGCGGCCAATTTAGGTTGTAAAACTTTATTGGTCACGATGAGTTTGCAAAACATTGCTCAAATGTCTTGCAATCCTGCCATGGGAGGAATCGCCAAAGGTCAAATCGTTCGAGAGATTGATGCTTTGGGTGGTTACTCCGGAATTGTTTCTGATAAAACAGCAGTGCAGTTCAAAATGCTGAACAAATCCAAAGGGCCTGCCATGTGGTCGCCTCGCGTTCAAAGTGACAGAATGCGGTTTTCTGAAGAATGGCGTTTGATGTTGGAAAGAACGCCTAATCTTGATTTTTATCAAGAGATGGTTAAAGGGCTTTTGATAAAAAACAACAAAGTTGAAGGAATTGTAACTTCTCTCGGAATTGAAATTAAAGCCAAAACGGTTATTTTAACCAACGGTACTTTTTTGAATGGGCTAATTCATATTGGCGACAAGCAATTTGGCGGCGGTAGAGCAGGAGAAAGTGCAGCTTTTGGTATTACTGAAGATTTGATTAATGTTGGGTTCCAAGCTGGTAGAATGAAAACCGGAACGCCGCCAAGAGTAGATGGTCGTTCTTTGGATTATTCTAAAATGAGAGAAGAACCGGGGGATTTGGTGCCGGACAAGTTTTCTTATTCAGATGAAACCAAACCTTTAACGCACCAATTGCTTTGTCATATGACTTACACTTCTAATGAAGTGCATGATATTTTACGTGAGGGCTTTGATCGTTCCCCAATGTTTAATGGTAGAATCAAAAGTATCGGGCCAAGATATTGTCCATCTATAGAAGACAAGATTAATCGCTTTGCCGATAAAGAAAGACACCAGCTTTTCGTAGAACCGGAAGGTTGGAATACTGTTGAAGTTTATGTGAACGGTTTCTCAACTTCTTTACCGGAAGACATTCAGTTTAAAGCCTTGCGTTCTGTGGAAGGTTTTGAAAAAGTGAAGTTTTTCCGTCCGGGTTATGCGATTGAGTATGATTATTTTCCGCCTACGCAATTAAAACATACTTTAGAAACCAAGTTGGTTGAAGGCTTATATTTTGCCGGACAAATTAATGGTACAACCGGTTATGAAGAAGCTGCCTCGCAAGGTTTAATGGCCGGAATCAATGCTGCTTTGAAAGTCAAAGAAATGGAACCGATGATTCTTCGCAGAGATGAAGCTTACATCGGAGTTTTAATCGACGACTTAATTACCAAAGGAACGGAAGAACCTTATCGTATGTTTACTTCTCGTGCTGAATACCGAACGCTATTGCGTCAGGATAATGCCGATTTCAGATTAACGCCTAAATCTTATGAAATTGGATTAGCTTCTGAAAAGCGAATGCGTCGTATGGAACACAAATTCAATGAAAGTGAAAAGATGGTGAATTTCTTTAAGGAAACCAGTTTGACTCACGAAGAAGCCAATCCGATTTTAGTCGAAAAGGAAAGTTCTCCCATGACACAATCGGATAAGATGTTTAAAGTTTTTTCTCGTCCTCAAATTGATTTAGAAGATATATTAAAATTTGAAAAAGTACAGCAATATATTCAGGATAATGATTTGGATAAAGAAATTATCGAACAAGCCGAAATACAAGTGAAGTATTCCGGATACATCGAAAAAGAAAGAAACAACGCCGAAAAGCTGACGCGTTTAGAAGATATTAAAATCCCGGAAAATTTCGATTATTATAAAATCAAATCCATGTCGATTGAAGCCAAGCAAAAATTAACGGCTATTCGTCCTATTACTATTTCACAAGCCTCAAGAATCAGCGGTGTTTCTCCTGCTGATATTTCGGTATTGTTGATTTACATGGGACGATAATTTAAAAATACAAAATCAAATCGTTTTTGCGTTCCACGTGAAACTAAGCTTGCCAACCCTTACCAATAAAGAGTTCTATGAGTTTTCAAAACAATATTTTTTTTCAAAAAGTTAAAGATTATTCGGTTTCAAAAGAAATTTTTGAACTGCATCATAATCCTGAGTATGATCTTTTAATGACCTTTCCAAAACCGAGTTTGGAAAAATTACCGTCCTATTATGAAAGCGAAGACTATATTTCGCACACCGACGGAAAGCGTTCTTTGTTTGAAAGAGTGTATCATTTCATTAAAGGCATTGCTCTTAAGAACAAATTGAAATTAATCAACGCACAATCGGCTAAAGGAAAATTATTAGACATTGGTGCGGGAACGGGTGACTTTTTAGTTGTGGCCAAAAATGATGGTTGGAATATTACCGGAATTGAACCAAGCCCAAAAGCCAAAGGAATAGCCATCAACAAAGGTGTAAATTTTGCCAATAGTTTATCTGATTTGGAAAGCCACTCTTTCGACATTATTACCATGTGGCACGTATTAGAGCATGTTCCTAATTTAGAAGACTATTTATCCGAATTGAAAAGGTTAATTAAGCCAACCGGCACCATAATTATTGCCGTACCAAATTTTAAATCGTTTGATGCAAATTTTTATGGCAGACATTGGGCGGCTTATGATGTGCCGAGACATATTTGGCATTTCTCCAAAACGGCTATTGAAAAATTATTTGCCGAAAAAGGAATTCAATTAACAGCTGTTTTACCAATGAAGTTTGATAGTTTTTACGTGAGCTTGCTGTCTGAAAAATACAAAACCGGGCGTATGAATTTCATCAGAGCTTTTTTTGTCGGTTTAAAGTCAAATCTTAACGGAAAGAAAACAAACGAGTATTCTTCGCACATTTACATCCTGAAAAATCAATAAAAACCAAATAAATCAACGAGTTTTAACGCAATACATCACAAATGTGTGTTGGGTTGCCTAAAACAAGATGTTTGTTTAAAACGCTTTATTTGAAGCCGAATTTAATAATACAAGATTATATGACTTTTAAAAACAATAATTAAAAACTATAGTGTTGTCTATGCTGTTTTCAGCCTTATTATTGTCTTTATTTTTATATTTTTGAAACGAAAAATTAATTTATCTAAATAATAGTGAAGTTGAAAATTCACTTGTACCAAAAATCAATTATATATCATGAGTAAAAAAACAGTTATCCTTTTTGCATTGGCTATTTCATTCTTTTCATGCAATAAAACGACCGAAGTAAAAGAATTCAAAACCGCTTACATCGACACTTCTAAATTGATGGAAGAATCAACAGAAGCCAAAGACATAGCCGAAAAATACAAAGACAAATCCAAAGTCATGGGCAGCCAATTGGAAGTAGAAGTGAACCGTTTCAAGTCGGAAGCTGCCAATTTCCAAAAAAATGCACAAGCGAATGGTCAAGTTTGGGCTCAGCAAAAAGGTGCTGAATTGCAAAGAAGAGAGCAAGAATTAAGCTACGCACAGCAAGCGATGTTACAACAGTTACAAAGCGAAAGCGGTGTAGAAATGGATTCCTTAGTAAGCAGTTACAGAAAAGTAATCAAAGAATACGGCAAAGACAAAGGCTATGATTACATCTACGGTACTGGTGACATTGCTTCAGTTTTATATGCTAAAGACAGTTACGACATTACTAAAGAAATCATCAAATTAGTCAACGACAAATACAAGTCAACCGATAAAAAAGAAGAAAAACCTGCAGCTAAAAAAGAGGAAAAGAAATAAATTACTATCCTAACCAATCTTTAAAGCGTCTTTTTTAAGGCGCTTTTTTGTTGTGTATTGAAAGACAATGCTTTACATTTGTATAAGATAAAACTTATAAGCCATGAAGTCTGTAACTGCCGAAGCCCAATATGTATTGCAATTCATCAACCAAACCAATTGCTCTGTTTTTCTAACCGGAAAAGCCGGTACAGGTAAAACTACCTTACTCAAAGAAATCATCCAAACAACACACAAAAATACCGTCGTTGTAGCACCAACCGGTATAGCCGCTTTGAATGCGGGAGGTGTAACGATTCATTCGATGTTCCAGTTGCCGTTGGGGGGTTTTTTACCCGATAATTCTTCGCCTCAATTCACGGATTCTTCTAAGTTTGAAAGCCGATTAACGCTTCGAAGACACTTCAAAATGAGCGGCTTAAAAAAGGCCGTAATTCGCAACATGGAATTGCTAATCATCGACGAGGTTAGTATGCTTCGCGTCGATTTATTAGACGCCATGGATTTTATGATGCAAACCGTTCGTAAAAACAACCAAGTTTTCGGCGGTGTACAAGTGTTATTTATTGGCGATTTGCTCCAGCTTCCGCCAGTGATTCGGGAAGATGAATGGCGAACATTAAGTCGCTATTACAAAGGAAAATTCTTTTTTCACGCCCATGTGATTGAAAAAAATCCACCCATTTATATTGAACTATCAAAGATTTTTCGCCAAACGGATGATGCTTTTATTTCGGTCTTGAACAACCTTAGAATCAACAAGATTACTGCTAATGACATTCAAGTTTTAAACCAATTTGTCCAGCCTAAATTCGATTTAAAAGCTAATAAAGGTTACATCACTTTAACTACACACAACCACAAAGCCGATACTATTAACGCTCAGTCTTTACAAGATTTACAAGGGGAAACTTTTTTCTTCAGAGCAGATGTAATTGGTGATTTTCCGGATAAAATTTTCCCGTTGGAAGAGAAACTCGAACTGAAAGTGGGCGCTCAGATTATGTTCATTAAAAACGACAGTACTCCGGAAAAGAAATTTTTCAACGGAAAAATGGGGATTATTCAAACCTTGTCGGAGCGAGAAATTTGGGTGCATTTTCCGGAAGAAAACACTACAATTGAAGTCGAAAAATATGTTTGGGAAAACATCCGATACACTGTAAACGAAAACACCAAAGAGATAGAAGAGGAAGTTTTAGGGACATTTACCCATTATCCCATCAAATTGGCTTGGGCGATTACGGTACACAAAAGTCAAGGATTAACCTTCGACAAAGCTGCGCTCGATGTAGCTGATGTTTTTTTGCCCGGACAAGCCTATGTGGCATTATCGCGTTTGCGTTCGTTAAATGGCCTTGTATTGCTTTCTCCGTTGCAAATGAATGGGATTTCAAACGATCAGGAGGTGATGAATTATGCCCTTAACAAAGCGGAAAGCCAAACTTTAGAAAACACACTGCACAAAGAAACCAAAAATTTCATCCGTCAATATTTGATTGCAGCTTTCGATTGGTCGGTTTTAGTACAAGAATGGCGAAATCATTGGTACAGTTACAACGAAAAAACAGCTTTGGCCCTCAAAACACAGCACAAAGATTGGGCGAATAAGCAATGGGAAACCTTGCAACAACTAACTGATCCGTCGCATAAATTTATCGCACAACTGAACAAATTGTTTACGGAAGAAGTTGATTTTCATTTTGTTAAAAACAGAATCTTTTCGGCTTACGATTATTTTTTTCCTATACTCGATCAATTAACGTACGACCTCCTTTGGCAACTCGAAGAAGTGATGCGAATGAAAAAAGCGAAAGCGTATTTTGAAGAATTACTTGTCTTGGAAGAACTGCAAACCAAAACAGTAATCCGATTGATGAAAGCCAAACTTTTAATAGAAACAGTAGCCAATGGCGAAACCATCTCCAAAGAAAAATTAACTTCGGAAGCTATTAAAACTTACCGATTTACCAAAGCAGAAGCTGTTCGCCAAGCCTACAAAAACAGCCATGTTTCATTAATAAACGATGAAGAACCGTTGCGTTATACCAAAAACAAAAAGGAAAAAACACCCAAAAAATCTACGGTTCAGGAAACCTACGAACTATGGCTGCAACAGTATACCATCAAAGAAATTGCAGCGGTCAGAAAGTTAACTGTGCAAACCATCAGCTCGCATTTGGCTAAATTAATAGAAACAGAAACCATATCCATTTCCGCCATTTTGCCGGAAGATAAGATAGCAGCCTTAGCCAAAGCTTTCAAAAATCATAAAGAAGAATCGCTGGGCAGTTTAAAAGAAAAATACGGAGACGAATTTACTTGGGACGAATTGAAAATGTACCAAGCGGCCCGAAAAAGCGGCTTAACTTAACCACCAAACAGCCAATACCGAAGGCACAAAATAAATGGCAATGGTGCGCGCACCGTCATAATCTTTGGCCAAACGTTGTCCTAAAAGCAAAAAGATTAATGTCACCGACGAAAAAATAGCGCCATACAATCCCCAGGATTTGCCACCGTTAACCCATAATTCAACGCAACCTACAAGGGTTAAAACACCGGTAATCAACTCTAAAACAAGAATGATAAACAAGGCCAAAGGCACATTTTTTTTCAAAATGGTTTGGGCAAAATGACCTTTCAACCATTCTACGTTGCCTTTCCAAGCAAACACTTTATCGTAAGCCGATTGCACAAAGGTAACCGCCAAAAAAAGCAAGACTAAAATAGAGGCTGTATTGTTCATAGGTTTAATTTTTATGGATTAATCGTGTTAGTTTTATAGATAAATCGGTTAAAATAATTTTTGCATTTCCGTTGCGCTCAATGTGATACGAAGCATCGGATAGCTCTTTGAATATTTCAGTGATATTATTTCCTGTCACAAAGGGCGCGAATTTTTCCAACTTAAAGCCTTCTACTTCCGGCTCCAAATACACCAATTTTTCAGCCTGATAATTCAGCAACAGTGCTTGACGAAACAGATCAATACAATAGGATAAAAATTGCTTTTGACCTTCGCGACCAATATCTGCCAATTCTTCGCTCCAGGAAATCAAGTCCTGAATAGCCGAAGCATTACCTTTGGCTCTGAACGCCGCTCGAACCCAATCTACAAACCATTTCTCAAACGGAAAATCGTTGTTGTCATTGTTTAAAATGTGAATGGCTTTGTTATAATTGCCTTGCGATAAATGCGCCACTTTCAAGGCCGAAGGTTCGTCCAAAAAATACTTCTCTCGCATGGCTTTGGCAATCACAGCTTCCGGTAAAGCCCCAAAATGCAATACTTGGCAACGGGAACGTATGGTTTGAATGATGTCTTCTTCGTTTTCAGAAATTAAAATGAAAAGCGTTTTATCCGGCGGTTCTTCTAAAAGTTTCAGTAGTTTGTTTGACGCTTCGATGTTCATTTTTTCGACCATCCAAACAATCATTACTTTATAACCGCCTTCGTACGATTTTAAGGCTAAGGATTTTAAAATGTCTTGCGCATCTTCTACGCGAATCATGCCTTGTTTTTTTTCCACGCCCAAATGTTTGTACCAATCGAACAAACTTCCATATGGATTTTTCAAAACAAAAGCCCTCCAATCAGCTATAAAATCAGCACTTCTGGGCTTCGATTTAACCTCGTCGTTGGTGACATTCGGATAAATAAAATGCAAATCGGGATGCGATAAGGTTTGAAATTTCAGGTTACAGCTTTCATGACCACCGGAATTTTCCATACCCGAATTCAAACACAAAACATATTGCGCATAAGCAATTGCCATAGGTAAGGTTCCGCAACCTTCCGGACCAACAAACAATTGGGCGTGCGGAATTCTTCCCGAAGAAGCGCTTTTTATCAAGTGACTTTTGAGGTATTCCTGACCTAATATTTCTGAAAACTGCATAGAGCAAATATAGCGCAATTTTTTTCCTAATAGAAAATCAAATTTCAACGATTAGGCAACAGTTGGCTTAAACCAGCTCGAAACCAAAGAGCCGGTAAGGGCTTAAGTATATCCTTGAAAATAAATCGCTTAAGTCTTAAAAAAACCTTAAAAAACATCGATAAAAGCTACAAAAAGAACGATAAAATTAAAATTTACTATATTTGCACGGATTCAAAACCTTTACATTTTCAAATGAAAACATTACAAGATTTCAATTTTAACGCCAAAAAAGCCATTATTCGAGTTGATTTTAACGTGCCTTTAGATGAGCATTTTAATGTAACTGATGCCAATCGCATTGAAGCCGCAAAACCAACTATCGATAAAATTTTAGCCGACGGCGGAAGTGTTATCTTGATGTCGCATTTAGGAAGACCAAAAGGTAAACAAGACCAATTTTCACTCAGACATATCGTAGCTAAGACTTCAGAAGTTTTAGGCTTTCCTGTTCTTTTTGCTGAAGATTGTCGTGGAGCTGTAGCACAAAATGCTGCTCAAAATTTGAAACCCGGACAAGTATTATTGTTGGAAAACCTCCGATTTTATGCAGAAGAAGAAGCCGGCGATGTCAATTTCGCTAAAGAATTAGCTTCGCTTGGTGATATTTATGTGAATGATGCTTTCGGGACAGCACACAGAGCGCATGCTTCAACAACTATCATCGCTCAATTTTTTCCAACCAATAAGTGTTTCGGATTCCTTTTAGCCAAAGAAATTGACAGCTTGAACAGAGTATTGAACAACTCCGTAAAACCCGTAACCGCTGTTTTAGGAGGGTCAAAAGTTTCTTCGAAAATTACCGTTATCGAAAATATTTTAGACAAAGTAGACCACATGATTATTGGCGGTGGAATGACGTTTACCTTCGTGAAAGCCTTAGGTGGAAAGATAGGTGATTCTATTTGTGAAGATGACAAGCAAGAATTAGCCTTGGAAATTTTGCGTTTGGCCAAAGAAAAAAATGTACAAATCCATATTCCGGTTGATGTGGTGGCTGCCGATGCTTTTGCCAACGATGCCAACACACAAATTGTTGATGTTCGCGAAATTCCCGACGGTTGGCAAGGTTTGGATGCCGGACCAAAATCGTTGGAGAATTTCAAAAAAGTCATCATGGATTCTAAAACCATTCTTTGGAACGGACCATTAGGCGTTTTTGAAATGGAAACCTTTGCCAAAGGAACGATTACATTAGGTAATTTTATAGCCGAGTCAACAGCCAACGGCGCTTTCTCATTAGTGGGCGGAGGCGATTCGGTTGCGGCGGTGAAACAATTCGGATTAGAAGACAAAATGAGTTATGTTTCTACCGGAGGAGGCGCTATGCTGGAGATGTTAGAAGGAAGAGTTTTACCCGGAATTGCAGCTATTTTGGATTAAATATTCGGTAACACAATAAAAGACAATTAATTGCGTTATTAATTGGTGAATTAATAACAACACAAATACCACAAAACAAACAAGACTTATGACTGTAAAAAAAATAACGTCTTTGGCTTTAATTTTACTTTCTTCGGCAGTTTTTGCCCAAGATTCTATTATCAAAGCACCTATCAAAAAGACGCCGCTTACCCAACGACAATATCTTGATTCCATCAAAGCTACTTTTGTGCACGATAACATTGCCCAATGTATAGACAGCATGTGGATGAAGGAATTGGCCAGTTTGGACTTGTATGAGGAATTGACTTTAGACATCAAAAATATCAATGTTGATGAAAAGGTGGACTACGAATTACCTACTGAACTTTTAAAAGAACGCCTCAGAAAATTAGATGAAAAATCGCCGTTTAACATCGAGTATAACGTTGGTTTAGAAAACGTTATCAAATCGTTTTTGAAAAACAGAAAGCGCTCTTTCGAAAGACTAATGGGTATTTCTCAATTCTATTTTCCTTTGTTTGAAGAAGCTTTAGCGGCTCAGAATATTCCATTAGAAATCAAATATTTGTCTGTTGTAGAATCGGCACTTAACCCAAGAGCGGTTTCACGTGTGGGCGCTACCGGTTTATGGCAGTTCATGTACCAAACCGGAAAACAATACGGCTTAAAAGTAGATACTTATGCCGATGACCGAAGAGATCCTTTGAAAGCCAGTGCCGCCGCCGCACAATACATGAAAAATATGTATGCCATTTTTGGCGATTGGGATTTGGTATTGGCTTCTTACAATACCGGACCGGGGAATGTAGCCAAAGCGATTCGTCGTTCGGGCGGTAAACAAAATTACTGGAACATCAGACCGTATTTGCACAAAGAAACACAAGGCTATGTACCGGCTTTTTTAGCCACCATGTACATTTTCGAATACCACAAAGAGCATGGCATCAAACCGGACAGATCTATTGCCAATCATTTTGCCACTGATACGGTGATGATTAAAAAACCGTTAACTTTCAAACAACTTTCGGAATTGCTAGATGTTTCGGTAGCGGAATTGCAGTTTTTGAATCCGACTTACAAAAGAGATGAGATTCCTTTTATCACCGGAGAAAAACATTTCTTGAGATTACCGGTTGACAAAATCGCGGTGTTTACCTCTAATGAAGATAAGATTTACGCTTATGCGGATTACGAATCCAGCAGAAGAGAAAAGCCTTTCCAATCGATGTTGGCTTCCAGAGATTCTATTGGTACTTCATCTAAAATTAAATACCACAAGGTTCGTCGTGGTGACAGCCTAAGTGAGATTTCAGACAAGTACGGTATTTCTATGTCGGATTTGAAAAAATGGAATCGCCTAAGAAGTAATAAAGCACCGTTGGGCAGAAGTTTGAAAATTTATGTGAACGATAATACTGCCGTAGCGTCAACCAACAAAACCTCGCCTAAAGATAACGATTCTACTGCCATAGCCTCTGCTTCTAATAAAATTTACAAGGAAGAAAAAGTGGTTAGCTACAAAGATGTAGTCAAGTATTATAGAGTGAAAAGTGGTGATAACTTAGGCGAGATTTCGAATAAGTACGGTGTTTCAGTATCTGAAATTAAAAAATGGAATAAGTTAAAAAGCAATAATATCGCTCTTGGAGCCAGTTTGAAAATTATCAAAAACGAACGTGTAGTAACCACTGTCAGAAAAGAAGTAAAAGCAGACAAAATCGAAACAGCTGTTGCCACTAACGACAATACTACCGAAGATAATACTCAAGCCTCTGATTTTTACGAAGTACAAAAAGGAGATAATTTGTTTAGCATTGCCAAAAAATTCAATGTCAGCATTGAAGATTTGAAAAAATGGAACAACCTGGAAGATTTAAATGTGCAATTAGGTTCGAAATTGGCCTTGGCCAACAAAGATGAAGCAGTTGTAGCCGAAGCTCCGAAAACAGAAACAAAAATCGTAGAACACAAAGTTAAAAAAGGCGAATATTTAGGCACTATTGCTAAAAAATACAATGTAACTGTGGCCGAAATTAAAGAATGGAATGGTTTAGAGGACAACAATGTAAAATTGGGCGAAACTTTAATCGTGTCTAAAAAAGAAGTAGCGGTTAACGAAACCAAAGCTTCTAAAAAAGAGGACATAGCCGCCAACGAAAGAAGCGAAGTCAAATTGTACTACGTAAAAAAAGGCGACTCACTTTTCAGCATAGCCAAAAAATATCCGGGTGTAACCATATCCGACATTAAAAAATGGAACGGCATTAAAAACGAAAGTTTAAAGCCGGGGATGAAGTTGAAAATTAACAACGGTTAATCCGAAAATCTTAACTAAATTTGGGTTTTACTTCAATTATGAATAAAACCCTTTTTTTATGGCTTTTGGTTGCGGTTGTCGCGAGTTCTTGCTCTTTTAAAAAGGACAAGTTTTCCGAAGAATCTTCAGCAGCCATCAATACCATAGCGGTCATTATTGATGATCAACTTTGGAACGGAGAAGTAGGCGACAGCATTCGAAACAAATTTGCGTCACCGGTTTTAGGCTTACCACAAGAAGAACCTTTATTCACCATCAATCAATATCCGGTAAAACTCTTTGAAGGATTTTCAACCGATTCCCGAAATATTTTAGTGGTTAAAAAAGGCAACGAAACCAAGTTTGAAATCAAACAGAATGAATTTTCCGCACCACAAAATGCCGTTCACATCACCGGAAAGTCTACCAACGAAATCATTGCATTATTGGAAGAGAAAGCGCCCGATATCATTCAAAAAATGAGAAATATCGAAATCGCCCAAAACCAAAAAATCTTCAAAGACTCCTTGTTGGACACCAAAAAAATCCAAAAGAAATTCAATATCGATTTACTGATTCCGTCTAAATACGAATACGTCATGCGACGCAAGAATTTCATTTGGCTCAAAAGCGAAATTACCAGCGGCAACACCAGTATCATTATTTACCAATTGCCATGGCAAAGCATTCACAGCGGCAGTGCTGTTAACGATATTGTTAGAACCCGAGATTCCATAGGGAGAAAGTACATTCACGGCTCGGCTCCCAGAACCCGAATGCTAACCGAAGAAGCGTATTCGCCTTATTTTTCCAAGATTGCTTTGGCCAACCGAAAAACGTATGAAACCAAAGGCACTTGGCAAATGAAAAACGACTTTATGTCGGGGCCGTTTATCAATTACACCATTTTCGACAAACCCAACAAACGCATTTTAGTGCTGGAGGGTTTTTGCTACGCACCGTCAAAAGAAAAAAGAGATTTGATGTTTGAATTGGAATCCATCATCAAGTCGATTCAATTCCAAAAATAACCGATATGAACCTACAGTGGAAAATAAAGCGATTTGAGGCGCTTTCTGTGGCCGAGCTATACAAATTACTTCAGTTGCGCTTAGAAGTGTTTGTGGTGGAGCAAAATTGCGTTTATCAAGACATTGATGGCAAAGACGAGAAAGCATTGCATTTGATTGGCGAAGACAACGGCGAAATTGTGGCTTATGCTCGCTTGTTCAAACCGAAAGATTATTTTGAAGAGGCTTCCATTGGGAGAGTAGTGGTTAAAGAAATATCCCGGAGCAAAAAATTGGGGCATATTTTAATGCGTGAAGCCATTCAGCTTGTTGAGAAACATTTTCAAACAACCGAAATTACCATCTCGGCTCAATTGTACCTTAAGCATTTTTATGAAAGTCACGGATTTGTTCCCATTAGTGAAACTTATTTGGAAGACGATATTCCGCACATTCGAATGAAGAAATCCTAACTATACTTTAGTGATTACAATTTCAACTCTTCGGTCGTATTCGGCACCTTTACCCAACGGAACGGTATTGCCGTAACCTTTAAAAGTCATTCGGTTTTTTGGTATTTTTTTAAAAATAAGATACTTATAAACGCTTTGGGCTCTGTTGGTAGACAATTGTCTTTTTTTAGTGTCTTTGTCTATGGCTTCTTTTTGATATGGAGGTGTACAACAAACATGTCCCTGAATTTCAAACTGTAGGTTTTTGTACTTGTGCAATAGCTTGGCAATTTTATCTAATTCGGTTTTCGATTTGAAAGTCAGTTTGCTGCTACCGCGCTCAAACAATACATTGTCGAGATAAACGTGGTCGCCAACAATATGGTTTTTCTGAATGGTATTGTAAAAACCCGGAATGTCAATTTTGGGAAGGGGCTTCAAATTTAACACCACATCAACCCGACGATTTTTAGAACGCTTTTCGGGTAAATTTTCTACAATGTCGTCGTCTATCAAAATACGGCCTTTGCCTTCAATGGTTACTATAATTTTGCTTTTAATGCCGCTTTCGATAAATTTATTCTGAATGGCTGCCGCGCGCTTAGTCGATAATTTAAAGTTGTATGCTTCTTTACCAATGTCATCAGTATAGCCGAAAATTTGAATGGATTCAATTCGCGTGGAATCGGTTTTTTTTATAAACTCAACCACGTCTTTTGCTTGAGCGTCATTCAAAGCAAATTTGTCAAATTCAAAATACACCGAATGCACTACTTCTTCCTGAGCGTTTAAAAAGCCAATAAATAGTAAAGGCAAATATTGTAACAGCTTCTTCATTTTAGATTTTTAAAATTTTATGGTATTCGGCAATATTATTCAATAAGGCTACGGCTCTTTTAATTTCCAGATTGTTTTTGGCGTAATATTGGTACAATCCTTCTTTGTATTGGTAGCGTTTGATGATTTCATCCAAAATCAAATTTTTGATTTCCTTCTGATTTTTATCAATCATCACTTGTTCGCTTTTTTGCAAAGCGGTCAATAATTGTTGGTATTCTGTGGCAATAGCCGAATCAATATTCTCTTTTTTTGCTTTTTCCAAAAGGGCTTTCAAAGCTACCTCCGATTCGGTGTTGAACTCGATTTTTTCACGTTTCAAAAAAGCTTTGAAATCGGCAAAATCAGCATCGGTTAAGGTTGGAATTTTTTCACCTAAATTTGGATTTTTGTAGTAGTAGTAAGTGGCATAGTTAAAGATACCGTCGTTTTTTTGCAAGGCTTCGGCTATGCTGCTGGTTTTGGTTTCTTCAATTTCCACATCCGGCAAAACACCACCACCATCATAAACCGGTCTGCCTTTTCGGGTTTTGAAAGCATTATAATTCTTTTCGTCAGTGCGTGTGGCCTTACCGTCTTTGTCTTTTTTATTGTAGTTCAGCGCCTGAATGCATCTGCCTGAAGGCGTGTAATAACGAGATATAGTCACTTTTACCTGTGTGCCGTAAGTCATGTCAATCGGACGTTGCACTAATCCTTTTCCAAAACTGCGGCTGCCTACTATCACTGCGCGGTCTAAATCTTGTAAAGCTCCGGAAACAATTTCCGAAGCCGAAGCACTTTTTCCATCTACAATAACCACAATCGGAATTTCGGTATCTACCGGTTCGCGAGTGGTTTTATAAGTGTTATTGTATTTTTCGTTTTTGGATTTAGTGGTTACAATGATTTCGCCTTTGGGTACAAATAGGTTACAAATGTTTACGGCTTCGTTTAATAATCCACCCGGATTGCCTCTTAAGTCTAAGATGATTTGTTTGGCACCATCGGCTTTGAGTTTTTCCAAAGCATCACGGGTTTCGGAAGAGGCTTTTTTGTTGAATTGTGACAAAACAATATAGCCGGTTTTGTCGTCAATTTTACCATAGAAAGGAACGGCTTTTACTTCCACTTCGTCCAGGACCAATTGTGTGATTTGCGGTTTTCCTTGGCGTAAATATTTGATTTCAATTTTGGTATTTTTGGCACCTTTTAAAAGTTGGGAAGCATCGTCTTTAAAATCAGACAAAAGCACATCACCGATTTGAATAATTTCGTCTCCTGCTTTTAAACCCGCTTTGTCGGCCGGAAATCCTTTATAAGGCTCTTTGATGATGAGTTTGTCTTCTTTACGAGTAATCATGGCGCCAATGCCGGTGTATTCTCCGGTGTTGTTGATTTTAAACTTGATGACGTCTTGTTCGTTGAAATAGTTTGTGTACGGATCCAAATCGGCCAACATGCTTTTGATGGCTTTGTCCATCAATTCCGACGGATTGGTTTCGTCTACATAATTTTGGTTGACCGTTTTGAATAAAGTGGTGAAGATTTCGATTTGCTTCGAAATTTCGAAAAAATCATCTTTAAAACTGACTCCGATAAAAAGGAAAACAGCCAAGAGGGAAGGGATAATATATCTTTTTTTGAATTTTGAAAACATAATCATAAACGGTTTATCAAGTTAACGAATATACTAAATTACTTCTAATGAAGCGGATTCAGTTGAGGGTTAACAATTTTTTATTGTTGCACACTTTTACCAAATTTTTCAAACAGTTGTTTGGTCTTAAGGTCAATTTCCCGATAGGATAATTTTTCCGCCGATTGGTAAAAAAACATAAAACAATATTTTTGGGTTAAATGCTTGGTCAGTTGCGATTTATTCAATCGGTAACACTCGCGCAATACTCTTTTAAAATAATTGCGATCTACGGCTTTTTTGAAATACTTTTTGGAAACAGAAACGCCCATTTTGAGCGGTACATCTTCTTCAAAATCAAATGGAACATAAACCAATCGCAAAGGATATTGGCCCACAGATTTGCCTTCTGTAAAAAGTAAATCTATGATTTTTTTGTTCTTGAGTTTTTCATCTTTAGGATAAGCATTATCCATTTTTAGCTTTGATTGTAGATGTTGTAAACAAATTTAACTTCATTATAGTTGATGTAAATTTGCATACGATTGTTTTCTTTTTTCTTAGTGATGATGAGAATATTGCACTTAGAAAACTTATTGTCAACACACTCAAAAGGAACGATATTGACTTCTTCATTGTCTTCGATTTCACCGTAAGCTTTTATCTTGAAAGATTGCACTTCATTGGAGTTGATGACAATCAAATCTTTTTTGGCGTCGAGCGTAATTAAAACGTTGGCTTTCACAAATTCCGACCATTCGTTCCAGCTTCCGTCGTTATTTTTGTCGGTAAAACTAACACTGCTGCTTTTAAATCGAATGGGTTGCGCTTCGGTTTTAGGAATGCTTAAGCCAAAGGTCAACAAAACAATTAGGATTTTTAAGTGTTTCATGGTGATCAATATTTGCGGTAAATCTACAAATTCTATTCCATAAAAAAAGCGTCCGGCAACAGACGCTTTTAATCCTTTATCCACTACTGGACAAAAGTATTGTTTTCTTTTTTTACATCGGCCATCAAACCGCTTGGATCAATACTGATTTGTTTGATGCTGTTTTTAGGTTTTGACAAGGTAAAACTATAATTTTGGAAAGCCCAAGCCCAATCGGATAGTACAGTTCGCTTGATGTTGGGTGTAGGATTTTCTTTTTCAAAACTCATCATGCGCAAAGGAATGTAAAAACTTTCTTTACTGCCGTCGTTGTATTCCACCAAAAGGTCTATCGGCATAGGCATTCTTCCGATTCGCTCTAAAGTTATCTTTGTTTGTGTGGCATTGGTATCATTGTCAACTACTGCAGAAATTCCATAATCGATAGTATTGGTGGTTTGCGTCCAATCGGTTAAATACCAATCTAAATTAGCGCCCGAAACACGTTCTGCCGTACGTTTGATATCGTTTGGTGTTGGGTGTTTGAATTTGAATTCTTCGTAATAACGGCGTAAAGTTTGCCTAAGGTTTTCTTCTCCGATGAGGTAAATCAATTGGCTTAAAAAGATTTCTCCTTTGCTGTAAGAAGAAATGCTGTAGCATCGGTTCAAATCGAAACGATCTGCATGCGTAGACAACGGTTGTTCTTTGCCGGATTTCACCATATCAACATAGCCTTTGTAAGCGCCGGCATAAGGATTGGTTGCTTTTTTCTCTGCAAACTGATTCATCACGGTATCTTCAATAAACGAGGTAAAGCCTTCATCCATCCAACCGTGTTTACTTTCGTTACTCGCCAATACGTGTTGAAACCATGAGTGACCGAATTCATGGGCAATTAAGCCTATAAAACCGTTGAGTTCGCCTTCGCCCAAAACCAAGGTACACATGGCATATTCCATACCACCGTCGCCGCCTTGTATCACCGAGTATTGCTCATACGGATACTTTCCAACCATCTTATTGTAGAACGTCAGGATTTCTGCGGTGTATTTTTGCGCTTTTTTCCAAGTATCAATAATTTTCGGATTGTTTTTGTATAAAAAGTGCAAAGTCACTCCTTCGTCGGTTAGTAGTTTGTCATGCAAGTAATCTTTGTCGGCTGCCCAGGTAAAATCGTGTACATTGGGCGCTAAAAAGTGCCAAGTTAAGGTTTTTTGTTTCTTCGGAATGGTAACGGTCACGCCTTCATCGGCATAGCCATGTCCGATTTCGTTTTTGTTTTGCAAATAACCGGTACCGCCTAACACATAATTTTTATCGATGGTGATTTTCACATCATAATTCCCCCAAACACCGTGAAACTCACGGGCGATATACGGATCGGCATGCCAACCTTCGAAATCAAATTCGGCCATTTTGGGATACCATTGCGCCATAGAAAGAGCAACACCTTCTTTGTTATTTCTACCTGAACGTCTGATTTGTACCGGTACTTGTCCGTTAAAATCTAAGGTCAATAAAGTGGTTTTTCCCGGTAAAAGCGGTTGGGCCAAATCAACCTCTAAAATGGTTCCCACTTCCCGAGCTTTAGCTTCAACACCGTCTTGTTTAAAGTTAGAAATTTTAAGAAAACCAATTTCATCCGGCTTTAAGGCTGCAATTCTGCTTTTGTTGGTTTCTTTTCCGTCTGTATTTTTAACTTTCGTTACCATACGACCGTCAGGATCCGGGATAGATTGAAGTCGCGCATCCATTTCGCTGCCTGGTTGAAAAGCGTTATTGTACAAATGATAGTAAACGCGTTTCAAAGTATCGTTGGAATTGTTCGTGTAGAGCAATTCTTGTTTACCGGAATATTGATAGGATTTAACATCCATAGTTACTTCCATTTTGTAATCTGCTCGTTGTTGCCAATAACCTTTGGGCTGTCCCAAGGCATTGGTGCCGACTAACAAAACTATTGGAATGAAAATTTTTTTAATCATGGTTTCTACAGTATGGTTGTAAGATTGGTTAAAGTTTTGGTTCTTTTTTGAGCTGGTTAGACAATTCCTCGGCCATTTTCAGCGCATTATAAGCATTGACTATTTTGCCGGAAACACAGGTTTGTTGAAAAGGTATTTTCAATGCTTCTTCGCCTACTTTTACTTCCATATCCAAAATTACTCCCGATTGCATAATGATTTGTTTTACTTGACTCGCTTTCAAATTCGGGTAATAGGAACGAATCAAGGCGGCTACACCTGCCACGTTAGGCGATGCCATAGAAGTGCCTTGTTCATATTTGTATTTACCGTTCGGGATGGTGGCATAAATTTTTACGCCTGGGGCAAAAACGTCCACATTTGTAGCACCGTAATTTGAAAAATCGGCTACCACGCCTTCGCCATAGTTGTAATTGATGGCTCCAACTTTAATTACATTATTCACCAATTCGGTTTTTTTATCGGGTGTATCTTCGGGGTAGTTGGGTTCTACATCTACATTTTTACCGTCATTGCCCGCAGCCAAAACAATCAATACATCTTTGCTTTCGGCGTATTTCATGGCGTCCCAAACCCATTCTTTGTGCGGAGAGTAATCTTTACCGAAACTTCCGTTGATGACTTTGGCGCCATTATCAACGGCATATCGTATGGCCAAAGCAATGTCTTTGTCGTATTCGTCTCCGTTAGGCACGGCACGAATCGGCATGATAGTTACATTGGTAGCCACACCATCACCGCCAATTTTGTTGCCTCTTTCTTGAGCAATAATCCCGGCAACGTGTGTGCCGTGAGAGGAGTCTTTTCGCTCTTTGGAATACACTACATTGTTACCGTATTTTTTATCTTTAATGTCTTCAGGATTATCGCCAACCGGTTTTCTTCCGTCGAATTCTTTGTTCAAATTGTAGTTTAACTTGTCGTATACATACTCTTTGAATTCTTCTAAGCTCTCACGGAAATTTTCACCCGTATCCTCAGCATACATCAACATGATTTTTTTGCTTTTAAACAATTCGTACTTAACCGAAGCAATGTTATTGAGATCTTCTTTAGTGTAATTGTCTTTCTTCAAATACTCGCGTATGGTTTTGTCGGCATCTGCTAACAAATCGACTGTTTCTTTGTATGGAAACACTTCATTGTATTCTTTTTCATATTCTTTTTGGGCTTTTTTGTACAGCTCGCTGCCATCATCGCCTTTTCGCAAGTAACGAACCAATTCTAAGGTTTCGTTATTGGAATCGCCCAAGAAGTTCCATCCGTGAACATCATCCACATAACCGTTGTTATCATCGTCTTTTTTATTGTTCGGAATTTCTTTTTTGTTAGTCCAGATGACCGATTTTAAATCAGGATGACTAATATCAACCCCCGAATCGATAACACCCACAACAACTTTAGCGCCCTTCTTTCCTTTTAAAAGTTCTGAATATGCTTTGTCTACACTCATCCCCGGAATGGAGTCTTTTTCTAAATCGAGATGACTCCAACGTTGTTGTTGCTCTTCGGTTAAAGGTGTTTTTTTAAAGGGAACCGGTTGGGCTTCTTGAGCTGTTACAGTTAAAACGAACAGCGAAAAAACGGAATACAATAATATTTTCATTGTAAAATGATTTTGATAAGTAGGTTATAAAAATAATTTCTTTTGTGGCATTTGTTAATCGGATTAACAATATTTTAGGGATAAATAACAAAAGCTCCGGAAAGATAATCTTTTTCGGAGCTTCAGTGCCGGAAATGAATTTGATTTTAACCGTTTCCGTTTCCGGCTCTTTGTTTGATATCTTCCGCACCTCCGCTTCGTCGGGGTTGTGAATTTCCGTTTCCGAAATTATAGCTAAAAGTCAGCATGACATTTCTTGAATCGCGAGACACTGCAAACCTTTCGGTGTAATTGGTAAAAGTATTGGAAGCTCTGATTTTGTTGGTGAAGAACAAGTCGTTTACCGCCAAACGCAAAGTGGCTTTCTCAAATTTTTTCTGTACACCCAAGTTCAAAAACCAAACCGGTTTCAAGTCCAGGAAGGCATATAACTGACTGCTCCTGTAATTGGCTATAAGTTCCCCGGAAAAACCGTTTCCGAATTTAAAGTTGTGGGTGGTGTTAAAATCGTAGGCAAAATTGCTTTGGCTGTTCAAGGCCGTCCCGGAAACATTTCCTGAGAAAGAATTCAAGTTAAAGTTCAATGCGTTATTGTTGGTCCACCACTTTGTAATTTCAAACGGAATTATCGCATTCAAACCCCAAGTGGTTACGGTATTCAAATTTTTATTGGTTTGAACGGTGGCTTGGTTGTTGTCTTCAGACGGCATGATCACTTGGGTGATGTTGTTAGCCGTTTGTGAATAGCTTAGTGTGGTATAGACCTTTTTATTTAGTACATGCGTCAACTCTAATGAATTAGTGGTTTGCGGACTCAAATACGGATTTCCTTCTTCGTAAGTTGTCGGATCTAAGAAGAATTTAAACGGATTCAATTGATCGTAACTTGGTCTGGTTATTCTACGACTGTAATTGAATTCCAGGCTATGTTTTTCGCTTAAGGTATAACTAAAAAAGGCACTTGGAAAAAGTTGGGTATAACTGTTTTTAAACGATTGATCACCCACGCGTTGCTCTCCGTCGATGTTGGTGTTTTCAACACGCAATCCCAAATTGGTTTTCCATTTTCCAAATTCTTTGGAAGCAATTAAATAGGCTGCATTAATGTTTTCTTTGTAGATAAAATGATTGCTTTTGGTTTCATCCAACACCGGATTGCCCGAGCTCCAGTCGTAAAAAGTAAGTTCGTTGTCCGATTTGACATAAGTCGATTTTAATCCGGATTCCAATTTGATTTTGTTTCTAAAAGTAGTTGTAAAATCGGTTTTAAGCCCGATTATATTCAATTCGCCTTTAATGTTTCCTTCTAAGATATATGGATTTTGGAATTCTACACCGTCTAAATCATAATAACGTGTGGTGAAATCCTGATTATTTCGGTTGCCGTAATTCGCCCAATCAAAATCGGAGATGAGTTCGGTTCCAAGAGAGTCGATTTTGACTTTATGGTTCAAGTTGACGGCATAATTTTCCCATTGGTTTTTGGCTTTGTTTTTGGTTTCAAAGCTCGAGGTGAAAGTATTAGTATTATCGTATACATCCGATATATTGCTACCTGTTGGATTAAATTTGTTGTTCACCACGTTGGCCAAAAGGCTAAACGAGTGTTTTTCATTGGCCAAATAGTCAACCCCAAATCGTCCGGTATGGTTTTTCAATTGCATTTTCAAAAAATTATTTTGATCGTAGGCACCTGTGAATACGTTGTCTTCGTAAAATTTGCGGTCTAATTTTAAATCGTTAAAACCTTCCCGATAGGCAAAGCCGTAGTTCCCGAAGACAGTCCATTTTTCTGTACGATGATTCAAAGAAACATTATTGCCGTTTTTGAAATACTTGCCGAAACCGTTGGATAACGAAATGCTGCCGTTGGTGCCTTTTCGTTTGCTTTTTTTCATTTTGATGTTGATGATGGCTGTTCCGGCTGCATCGTATTTTGATCCCGGATTAGTAATGAATTCAATTTTATCAATGCTTTCTGCCGGAATACCGCGAAGGTAATCCGCTAAGTTGGAACCAGACATTTGCGTTGGTTTTCCGTCAATTTGAATTTGTATGCCCGATTTGCCTCTCAGGCTGATGTTGTCGTTATTGTCGATGGCTACACTCGGTGCTTTTTCTAAGAGTTCGAAGGCTGTACTGCCCGAAGAACCAATGGCGCTGTCCACATTCATAACCATCTTTCCGTCTTGTCGTTCAATGAATTTTTTCGACTTGGTGAGGACCACTTCTTTTAAGTTTTCTGAAGGATTAGCCAGTTCAATTTCTGGAATTGTGTAATTAGAAGTTGCGTTGAACGAAGCGCTGTTGTGAAGGACTTTACCGTTTTCTTCGACGGTTACATAATAGGTTCCGGGCTGAATATTTTCAAAAAAAAATTTCCCCGATTGGTCTGCGGCCTCAGTTTTGATTAACTGTTCGTTTTCTTTGGCATACAGATAAACCAAAAGATTTTCAGGGGAAATAGTTGTTGTTTTTTTGAGTTGCCCTGTAATGGAGATTTTCTCGTTTTGGGCAAACGCTGATTGATGACCATTGAGCCATATAAGCCCAATGAAAATTAGGATTGATTTCATGTTACCGTTCGTTTTGATTGATGATTTGATTGATGATTGTATTGATTACATTGCTAAGGACAATTTTCTATAATTTTAGTTAAGGTTTGATTCATGTTTTGTAAGGCTGTTTCGCTGATGCCATTTAGTGCCACTTGACGGTTTTGATGTATCAAACTTTGAACGTTTTGGATAATTTGTTTTCCTTCTTCGGTAACTTCTAAATTGGTTTTTCTTCGGTCGGTTTCATTAATATTTCGACTCAAATAGCCTAATTGAACCAAAATTTCTATGATTCTTGTTACCGAAGCATTGTCTTTAAAAATTAAGTTGGCAATTTTTTGTTGAGGCATTCCGGGATTTTCTAAAATAGCTTTGATTACTAACCACTGATCTACAGAGATTTTATAGCCCGAAGCTTTGAGCTGTTTTTGAGCAAACATACGGTATGAACGAATGGCTTTGTCTATTTTGTAGAAAATGATGTCGTCTAACTTTTCCATAAGGGCATTGTTTAGAGAACAAAAGTATAAATGATTTATCAATATTTGATATATCAAATAAAAATTAACACAAAATTAGCAATGCTTACTTTTTGCTGGAAAATCACATAAATTAGAATTTGGAGTGCTTACAAAAGGGATTCACACGAAAACACTTCTTTCAATCGTACGCCTTTTTCGGTGTTTTCCACCGTAATGATTGGGTTGTGTGCATCGTGTTCCAACCATAAATAAAAATTGTTTTCCGCTGCGGCGTTTAAAAACTTGGCTTTTTCAGGCATAGTCAAAAGTGGTCGGGTATCGTAACCCATTACGTAAGGTAAAGGTAAATGTCCTGCAGTCGGAATCAAATCGGCACAAAAAACAATGGTCTTGTCTTGGTACTGAATGTGTGGAATCATCATTTTTTCGGTGTGACCGTCAACATAAAAAATCCCGAATCCCAATTCTTCCGAAAACCCGAAATCGCTTTCCGGTCTTTGGATAAAATACAGTTGACCGCTTTCTTGCATTGGCAAAATGTTTTCTGAGAGAAAAGATGCTTTTTCTCTTGCATTGGGCTTGGTTGCCCATTCCCAGTGATTGTCGTTGGTCCAAAACTTGGCGTTTTTAAAAGCCACTTCATAACCGGTTTTGGCCGCATTCCAATTCACACTGCCGCCGCAATGGTCAAAATGCAAATGCGTCATAAAAACATCTGTAATATCATCGCGGTGAAAACCGTATTGGGCTAAAGAGCCGTCCAAAGTAAAATCGCCCCAAAGTGAATAATACCCGAAAAACTTCTCCGACTGTTTGTTGCCCATACCGGTATCGATTAAAATCAAACGGTTGCCGTCTTCTATCAGCATACATCGGGCAGCAATATCAATTAAATTGTTGTTGTCGGCAGGATTGGTTTTGCTCCAAATGGTTTTAGGGACTACGCCAAACATGGCGCCGCCATCCAACTTAAAATTTCCGGCTTCTATAGGGTATATTTTCATGGTTTGATCTTTCTCGCAAATTTATAGAATAAAAAATCATTTTTTTCTATTCCAACATTAGTTATAAAAATGTTACTAATAGTAGTAAAAACAGATATTTGTCTTAAATTTGCACATTAATTTAGACAAAATCAAAATAAGCATGATTAAAGTTTCGGATACAGCAAGTAAAAAAATCGTTGAGATGATGAAGGAGGACGGTTTTGATGCGACCCAAGATTACGTTCGAGTAGGCGTAAAAAGCGGGGGTTGTTCGGGTTTGTCTTATGAATTAAAATTTGACAAAGCAATAGGCGAAAACGACAAAGTTTTCGAGGACAATAATGTAAAGATAGCCGTTGAAAAAAAATCGTTCTTGTACTTAGCCGGAACTATTTTAGAGTTTTCCGGAGGATTGAACGGTAAAGGCTTTGTTTTTAATAATCCCAATGCAAGCCGAACTTGTGGTTGCGGAGAATCATTCTCATTATAGAATACTATCATGGCAAAATATACGGAAGACGACTTAAAAGTCGAACTCGAAACCAAAGAATACGAATACGGATTTTACACTGAGTTAGAGTCGGAGACTTTCCCCATTGGTCTGAACGAAGATATTGTTCGTGCCATTTCTCAGAAAAAAGGAGAGCCGCAATGGATGACCGATTGGCGTATAGAAGCCTTCAGAGCTTGGCAGGAAATGACGGAACCGGAATGGGCCAATGTACATTACGAAAAACCCGATTTTCAAGCCATTTCGTATTATTCGGCTCCCAAAAAAGCAGACCCGAATAAAACTTTAGACGATGTAGATCCGGAACTTTTAGCGATGTATAAAAAGTTGGGTATTTCTATCGATGAGCAGAAAAAAATGAATAATATCGCCATGGATATCGTGGTCGATTCGGTTTCGGTGGCTACAACTTTCAAAAAGACATTGGCGGAAAAAGGCATCATTTTTATGAGTATTTCCGAAGCTATTAAAGAGCATCCGGAATTGGTTCAAAAATATTTAGGAACAGTAGTGCCGCAAAAAGACAATTTCTATGCTGCGCTTAATTCAGCTGTTTTCTCTGATGGTAGTTTTTGCTACATACCTAAAGGCGTTCGTTGCCCGATGGAATTGTCCACTTATTTCCGCATCAACCAAGCCGGAACCGGACAGTTCGAAAGAACTTTAGTCATTGCCGATGAAGGCAGTTATGTTTCTTACTTAGAAGGCTGTACAGCGCCAAGTCGAGACGAAAACCAATTGCACGCAGCGGTGGTAGAATTGATTGCTTTAGACGATGCCGAAATCAAATATTCCACCGTTCAAAACTGGTATCCCGGAAACAAAGAAGGCAAAGGCGGTGTATATAATTTTGTAACCAAAAGAGGCTTGTGCGAGAAAAATGCCAAAATCTCTTGGACACAAGTAGAAACCGGTTCTGCCGTAACTTGGAAATATCCTTCATGTGTGTTAAAAGGCGATAATTCGATAGGCGAATTTTACTCGATTGCCGTAACCAATAACTTCCAACAAGCCGATACCGGAACTAAAATGATCCATTTGGGCAAAAACACCAAATCGACTATCATCTCCAAAGGAATCTCGGCCGGAAAATCACAAAACAGTTACCGCGGTTTGGTGCAAATAGGTGCTCGTGCCGAAAATGCTCGTAATTTTTCCCAATGTGACTCGTTGTTAATGGGGAACAATTGCGGCGCACACACGTTTCCCTACATCGAAAGTAAAAACACTACTGCCAAAATAGAACACGAAGCCACTACTTCCAAAATCGGAGAAGACCAAGTGTTTTATTGCAACCAACGCGGTATTCCAACCGAGAAAGCCATCGCGTTAATTGTAAACGGTTTCAGTAAAGACGTCTTGAACAAACTGCCAATGGAATTTGCCGTAGAAGCGCAAAAATTATTAGAGATTTCACTCGAAGGTTCTGTTGGATAAAAACTTAAATGAACGTACATTCCTTGTGAATGGTTTTAAAATAAAAGTATAAAATGTTAAAAATTAGCAATCTACACGCTTCTGTTGAAGATAAAGACATATTAAAAGGCATTAATTTGGAAATTAAAGCCGGAGAAGTACACGCCATTATGGGACCCAACGGTGCCGGAAAAAGTACGCTTTCTTCTATCATTGCCGGTAACGAAAATTACGAAGTATCCGAAGGAGAAATCCTCTTGGAAGGCGAAGACATTTCCGAGTTAGCTCCGGAAGAAAGAGCACACAAAGGTGTTTTCTTGTCGTTCCAATATCCGGTAGAAATTCCGGGTGTTTCGGTGACCAACTTTATCAAAACGGCCATCAATGAAAAAAGAAAAGCCAACAATCAAGAGGAAATGCCGGCCAACGAAATGCTGAAACTCATCCGCGAAAAATCGGAATTGCTGGAAATGGACCGCAAGTTTTTATCACGTTCGCTAAACGAAGGTTTCTCGGGCGGTGAAAAGAAGCGTAATGAAATCTTCCAAATGGCCATGTTAGAGCCAAAATTAGCCATCCTCGACGAAACCGATTCAGGATTAGATATTGATGCTTTGAGAATTGTAGCTAACGGCGTTAATAAATTAAAAAACGAAAACAACGCGGTATTGGTTATAACGCACTACCAACGTTTGTTAGATTACATAGTACCTGATTTTGTACACGTTTTAATGGACGGTAAAATTGTAAAAACCGGTGGCGCCGACCTAGCGTTGGAACTAGAGGAAAAAGGATACGATTGGATTAAACAAGAACAGGAAGTATAATGGAATTGAAGGAAAAACTCATCTCGTCTTTTATGGCTTTCGAAGAACAAATCGATGTTCATTCGGATTTGCATGACATTCGGACAGCCGCTATAAAAAACTTTGAACACAAAGGTTTCCCCACTAAAAAAGAGGAAGCTTGGAAATACACTTCGTTAAATTCGGTGTTAAAAAACGATTTTACGGTTTTTCCAAAACACGAAAACTCTATTGAATTTGCTGAGGTAAAGAAATATTTTCTTCACGAAATTGACACTTACAAAGTAATCTTCATCGATGGGAAATACAGTTCTTTTTTATCGGCCACAACCCATGAAGGTTTAGATGTTTGTTTGATGTCATCTGCCTTGAACAAGCCTAAATACAAAATGGTAATCGACGAGTATTTCAACAAAATTGCCAGCAAAGACGAAAGTTTGACCAGTTTGAATACGGCTTTCGCCAATGAAGGTGCTTACATCAACATTCCGAAAAGTAAAGTAGTCGAAAAACCCATCGAAATCATTTACTTCTCTACCGGAAAAGAAAATGCGTTGATGTTGCAACCCCGAAATTTGGTTATCGTAGGCGAAAATGCCCATGTCCAAATCATTGAAAGACACCAAAGCTTAAACGAAAACCCGGTGCTGACGAATGCAGTAACCGAGATTTTTGCCCAAAAACGCGCCATCGTAGATTACTACAAAATCCAAAACGATTTACAATCCGCGAACCTAATTGACAACACTTATATTTCCCAAAAGCAAGAAAGTCGTGTTTCCGTACATACGTTTTCCTTTGGAGGCAATATCACCAGAAATAACTTGAACTTCTACCATTTTGGCGAAAGAATCGATTCTACGCTAAAAGGCATTACCATCATAGGCGACAAGCAACACGTTGACCATTACACTTTAGTGCATCACGCCACGCCAAATTGCGAAAGCCACCAGAACTACAAAACCATTTTGGCCGATAGCGCCACCGGTGTTTTCAATGGTAAAATTTACGTGGAAAAAGAAGCGCAAAAAACCGATGCTTTCCAACAAAACAACAATATTTTGTTGGGCGATAAAGCCACAATTAACGCAAAACCGCAATTGGAAATTTTTGCCGACGACGTAAAATGTTCCCACGGTTGTACCATCGGGCAGTTAGACGAAACGGCTATGTTTTATATGCAACAACGCGGCATTCCTAAGAAAGAAGCCAAAGCATTGCTCATGTACGCCTTCTCTAATGAGGTCATCGAAAGCATCAAAATCCCGGAATTAAAACAAAGAATCACTAAAATTATCGCCACGAAATTAGGCGTGAACTTAGGGTTTGATTTGTAGTTTTAACCGCAAAGTTCGCTAAGAAATACACAAAGGGCGCAAAAGTTGTTAATTACACTTTGCGCCCTTTCTCTTTTTTAACTTTGCGTTCTTTACGTTTAAATTATTTCTTTATAGATAAAATAATATCTCTCAAAAACCCATTAAAATCAAATGCTTCGCTCAACCCCATGCGAACTACTACCAAGTCGTGACTCGGGAAAATAGCTACCATTTGTCCTTGGTAACCGCTGCAATAAAACATATCCCTTGGCACATCCGGAAATTTTCCGCCGGCATTTAACCAAAATTGCGCGCCGTATTGCCCGTTAGAAGTGTTGGTTGGTGTGGCCACATATTTTGCCCAACTCGGGTCAAAAATTTGTTCTCCGTTCCAATTGCCTTGGTTTAAATACAACAAGCCAAACTTAGCCCAATCGCGCGCCGTAGCCCAACCGTAGGATGAACCTACAAAGTTTCCGGCCATGTCAACTTCCACTAAAGCCGAGTCCATTCCGATTTTATCCAACAAACTGCTGTACCAAAAATCCAAATATTCCTGGTGTGTTTTGAATTGCTGACGCAATATACCCGATAATAAATTCGTAGTGCCCGACGAGTAATTCCACGAAGCATTCGGTTTGCCCACCAAAGGTTTGTCAATTTGCGATAGAGTCATGTCTTCAGCCGTAAACAACATTTTGGTCACATCGGAAATCTTACCGTAATCTTCATCCCATTCCAAGCCCGAATTCATGTGCAGCAAATCGTTAATCGTAATTTTAGCGCGCTCGTCGTTTTTCCAAGCGGCAATCGGAGCCGGTTTAGTAATATCGATCTTCCCTTGTTTTTGCAGTATGCCAAAGTAAGTCGCCGTCAAACTTTTGGTCATCGACCAACCCAAAATTTTAGAAGTTGCTCTAAATCCGGGACCGTATTTCTCAGCCACCAAACGGCCTTTGTACAATACTACTACGGCGCGTGTTCTTTTGCTCTTTTCGCCCTCTTTGTCAAAGGCTTCTTCTACAGTTTTTTGCAATTGGAACGCATCTAATTCGGCAAAACTGGTATCTACCGGATTGCCGTTTCCATAAGGATAAGGCAAATGGCTTTCGGATAAATTTCGTTTCGGAACGTTGTATGGCTTAGTAACATCAAAATCGTCGTTGATTAACGTGGCGCCTAATCCTTCGCGGTAAATGGCTTTGCGTGCTTTTAATCCGTATACTTTCGATAAGACACTTTTTTCATTTTCATCTATCGTATTGGTAGCCCAATCCACTTTGTCAATGTCGTTGTCACCTTGTTGAATGGTTTCCAAAGTTCGGCCATCAATAAAATGTCCGGAAGCTACACTTTTAGCCGAAAACCCGGTGATGATGTCCAATTGCGGATAAATTTCGATGCGCAAATAAACCAATACAAGCAGCAACAAAACAGCAAAAACTTTCAGAAATTTTTTCATGGCAAATGATTTTTCCAGCAATTTATAAAATTTGAGCCATATAAGTCATGAAAGTTCATTTAAGCTACTGTTTTCTTATACAACTTATAGGGTTTACTATCACAAAATATTAATATTTGTTTAGCAAATAACCAACTCATTTTAACTACTTTTGTATTTAGAATTTTTCTAAATAATACCATGTTAGACCTCCAAAAAATCAGAGCCGATTTCCCGATACTTTCTCAAAAAGTAAACGGTAAACCGCTCGTTTATTTTGACAACGGCGCCACCTCGCAAAAGCCACAAGTAGTGATTGATGCGATTGCCCAATATTACCAAGAAATCAACGCTAACATTCACCGCGGCGTCCATACACTAAGTCAATTGGCTACCGATGCCTACGAAGTCTCTCGGGGCAAAATCCAAAAACACATTAACGCCAAACATGCGCATGAAGTGATTTTTACTTCCGGAACTACTCATGGTATCAACGCTGTTGCTAATGGTTTTGCTTCGCTGTTAAAAGTTGGCGATGAAGTATTGGTTTCGGCTTTGGAACACCATAGCAATATTGTACCTTGGCAAATGCTTTGTGAAAGAACCGGCGCCACGCTTAAAGTCATTCCCATGAATGAAAAAGGCGAATTGATACAGTCGGAATACGACAAATTGCTTTCGGACAAAACTAAAATCGTAACCGTAAATCATATTTCAAACGCTTTAGGTACCATTAACCCTATCAAGGAAATGATTGCCAAAGCACACCAAGTCGGAGCTGCCATTTTAATCGACGGCGCGCAAGCTACTCCGCATTTAAAACCTGATGTGCAAGATTTGGATTGTGATTTCTACGTGTTTTCCGGTCATAAAATTTGCGGGCCAACCGGAATCGGAATTCTTTACGGGAAAGAAGATTGGCTTCGAAAACTACCACCGTATCAAGGCGGAGGCGAAATGATAGCCACCGTAAGCTTCGAAAAGACCACTTATGCCGATTTGCCACACAAGTTTGAAGCCGGAACGCCCAACATAGCCGGAGGTATTGTTTTGGGAACCGCAGTAGATTATTTAAACAGCATCGGATTTGACCATATCGCCCAATACGAACATGAATTGTTGGCATACGCCACCGAAAAATTGTCGGCCATAAACGGTTTAAAAATTTACGGAACGGCGGAACAAAAAACTTCCGTAATTTCGTTTAACATCGAAGGCATACATCCATACGACATTGGCACAATTATCGATAAGTTAGGAATAGCGGTGCGCACCGGACATCATTGCGCCCAACCTATCATGGATTATTTCAAGATTCCGGGCACGATTAGAGCGAGTTTCGCTTTTTACAACACCAAGGAAGAAATTGATGCCATGGTCGAGGCTGTTAAAAAGGCTAAAATGATGTTGAGTTAAATTTTTAGGAGCTATTTCCGGCTATCCGCTGTATCTTTTTTAGTTTGTACTTCGACAAGCTCAGTATGACAAACTAAAAAAGGATGCCGCTGCCATCCGGGCTAAACAACAAAACTATGAAAACAATAACACTGCTTTTTTTAACCCTTTTCCTCTCGAAAAGCTGTACCAACGAAGCCCAAAACGAGTTGACCAACACTACCATTCAGTACACGGCCAGCAGTAGAGGATTTTATCAACAAGTGGTCATTAGGAATCAAAAGTTAACCGTTTCAAGAGACCGGAATGGGACAAAGTCACCCGAAGAAATTAACATCTCCGATGCCGATTGGGCGGAATTGGTAAAGGCTTTCGGTAAAATTAATTTGGATGAAATTCCAAAATTAAAAGATCCAACCCAAAAGCGATTTTACGACGGCGCAGCGATTGCCAATTTGAAAATCAGATACCAAGACCAAGACTATGAAACTACCGATTTTGATCATGGTCATCCGCCGGCTGAAATAGAAAAGTTAGTCAATAAAATTGTAGCTTTGGCCAAAGAAAAAGAAGAATGAGCATTAAAGAAATACAAGACGAAATCGTAGACGAATTTTCCATGTTTGACGACTGGATGCAGCGCTACGAGTACATCATCGAATTAGGGAAATCATTGCCTCTAATCGAAGAACAATACAAAACCGAAGACAATATCATCCAAGGCTGTCAATCTAAAGTTTGGGTTCATGCCGAACTACAAGGCGATAAAGTGGTTTTTACAGCCGACAGTGATGCTATTTTAACCAAAGGGATTATCGCTATTTTAATTCGCGCTTTTTCCAATCAAAAAGCTTCGGCTATTTTAGACGCGAATACCGATTTTATAGACGAAATCGGACTCAAAGAACATTTGTCACCCACACGAGCCAATGGTTTGGTGTCAATGATTAAAAAACTGAAGATGTATGCTTTGGCATTCAGCACAAGGAATTGATTAGACCATATAAGGCATTTAAGATCATTTAAGAACTTTGAATGAAATTGACAAAAACATATTTAAGAGATTTAGTTTATCATGTGAATGGTGCCGCCATAGAAGTTCATAAAAACCTTGGACCGGGATTATTAGAAAGTATATATCATAAATGTCTTGAAAAAGAATTGTCAATTAAGGATTTTAATTATAAGACTGAACTAATAATTCCAATAAGCTATAAAGGACTTGAAATAGATGCTAATTTGAGATGTGATTTGTTTGTTGAAAATTGTCTTCTTGTAGAAATAAAATCAGTTGAGAAAATATTACCAATTCATGAAGCTCAATTATTGACTTATATGAAACTTTTAAAAATCCCGATGGGTTTAATGATTAATTTTAATGTGACAAATATTTATAAAGAAGGACAAAAAACCTATGTAAACGAGTTGTACAGAGAATTAGAAGAATAAACTTAAATGAACTTACATGCCTTAAATGGTAAAAAGAAAAATTAATATGGAAGAATTTAAAGACGATATCAATTTAGGCGAAAACGTAGTCAAAGTACTCAAAGGCATTTACGATCCCGAAATCCCGGTAGATATTTACGAATTAGGGCTAATTTACGATGTAATGATTAACGAAGACAACGAGGTGAAAGTATTGATGACTTTAACATCGCCGAACTGTCCTGTAGCCGAGACTTTACCTCGCGAAGTGGAAGAAAACATCACCAAAATCGAAGCCGTAAAATCCTGCGAAGTGGAAATCACTTTCGATCCGCCATGGAGCAAAGATTTAATGAGTGAAGAAGCTAAATTAGAATTAGGAATGTTGTAAAAAGCTTTCAGTCTCAGGGTTCAAACACTGCGACTGCAATTGTAAATAGAAATGGACGAAATCATCAACAGAGTAGCCAACTCCGCCCTCGAGGTATTCGATTTGGAAGATTATTATCCTGTTGGCACTCGCACGCAAATTGACCTTGCACAATGGTTGTTGGAAGGTTTTTTACTGAAGGAAAAAGACTTTAGGGAAGCGTTAAAAAATCACGATTGGTCGCAATACCAAAATCATTTTGTGGCCATACATTGCTCCACCGATGCCATAGTGCCGGCTTGGGCTACCATTTTAGTCACCACCTATTTAACACCCTTCGCAAAAAAAGTGGTCTTAGGTACTATAGCCGATTTGAATACCGCTTTGTATCGGGAAATTTTACCAACTTTGGATTATGCTGTATATCTGGATAAACCGGTAATTATAAAAGGTTGTTCCAAAAAACCTGTGCCTGAAAGTGCTTACATTATGGCCGTTCAGCAACTCCAACCTTTTGCTAAAAGTATCATGTACGGCGAGGCTTGTTCGGCCGTTCCGTTGTACAAAAAAGGGAAATAGAATCATTTGAAATTGCCGCAAGTAATCATACCTTTGCGGCAAATTTTTTTGGTATGAAAATGAAAACACTTCGATTGGCTCTCGCCGCCTTTTTCATTGTCTGTGTTGCACAAGCTCAAGTCAGTGAAAAAGAACTATTAAAAAAGACAGAAGAAACCATTGCTAAAATTCAGGAAGAAAAACCAAACGGCTGGGAGAAAAAAGGGGTATTCACTTTTTTAGCCAATCAGGCCAGTTTTGACAATTGGTTGGCGGGTGGACAAACCAGTATTTCGGGGAATATGGGATTGAAATACGACTTCAATTACAAAAGCGATACTTGGACATGGGATAATAAGTTAAATGCCAATTACGGTTTAACTAAAATCTCCGGACAGGATTTACGCAAAACAGATGACCGATTTGAATTCAACTCTTTATTGGGTAAAAAAGCCTCAGGTGAATGGTATTACTCCTTCTTTTTTAACTTTAAAACCCAGTTTGATTCGGGTTTTGATCCGGCCAATAGCTCGGTAAAAATTTCGCATTTCCTTTCGCCAACTTTCACCCAATTCGGTCCCGGTATGATGTGGAAAAAAAATGATAATTTAAAGATTAACGTAGCACCGGCAACCTCTAAAGTAATCATGGTTCACAAGCACTTTACAGAACTTGGCCCGGCTTTCGGGGTGGCGCAGGGAGCCAATTCGCGTTACGAGTTTGGAGCGGCGGTCAATGCTTATTACAAGTTCAACATTATGGAGAATGTAACAGCAGAAAATATTTTCACGTCTTACACCAACTATTTGGAAGAACCTTATAACATTGATATCGATTATACGTTGAATATTGTCATGAAAGTCAATAAATATTTGACCACTAATTTTGCGTTCCAAACGATTTACGATGACAACGCCTTTTCAGGTTTCCAAACCCGCCAAGTGATAGGAGTTGGTGTTAATTATGGCTTCTAATTTAGAAAAAAGCATTAAAAAAAGCGCCGAATTTAGGCGCTTTTTTGTTTTATCGGAAAGCCTGTTCTAAGTCGGCCAACAAATCCTCTATGTCTTCTACTCCAACGCTTAAACGCACTAAGTCATCGGTTATGCCTACTTCTTTACGTTTGTCTTCCGGAATCGAAGCGTGTGTCATCAAAGCCGGATGATTCGCCAACGATTCGACACCGCCAAGTGATTCGGCCAAAGTAAATACTTTTACCTTTTCTAAGAAAGCGATAGCGTCTTCTTTTTTACCCGATTTAAAAGTAAACGACACCATACCGCCAAAACCACTCATTTGTTTTTTAGCAATAGCATGGAACGGATGATCCGGTAATCCGGGATAGAATACTTTGTCCACTTCAGGATGATTGGCCAAAAAGTTGGCTACTTTTTCCCCGTTTTCACAGTGTCTTTGTACACGCAAATGCAAGGTTTTGATACCGCGCAATACGAGGAAACTGTCCATTGGCCCTAAAGTTCCACCGGTAGCAAATTGTTTAAAGTGCAATTCATCGCCCAATGCTTTGTCTTTGATGATTAAAGCACCGGCAATCACATCACTGTGTCCGCCCAAATATTTAGTAGCGGAATGCATCACGATATCGGCACCTAAATCTAAGGGTTTTTGCAAATACGGTGTAGCAAAAGTGTTGTCTACTGCAAATAGGATATTGTGTTTTTTGGTGATTTTGGCAATTTCCGCAATGTCGGCCAATTTCATCAACGGATTGGTAGGTGTTTCTACCCAAACCAATTTGGTGTTTTCGTTGATTAACGACTGGAGTTTGTCTAAATCGGTCATGTCCACAAAGTGGAACTTGATACCGCTGTTGTTGTATAAACGGGTAAATAAGCGATAGGTTCCGCCGTACAAATCGTCCATAGCGATGATTTCGTCACCGGCTTTGAACATACGCAACAAACAGTCGGTTGCTGCTAATCCTGAAGCGAAAGCCAAACCGCGTGCACCGCCTTCAATGCTTGCTAAAGCATCTTCTAAAGCTTGACGGGTTGGATTGGCAGCACGAGAATATTCATAATCGCCTACAGGTTTCCCGGGAGAAACTTGGGCGTAAGTAGAGGTTTGAAATACCGGTGGCATTACGGCTCCGGTTACTTCTTCATGGTGTTGGTTACCATGTATGACTTTGGTATTAAACTTCATTTTAATAAAAATTTTGTCAAAGGTAGTTTTTTGTTTTATAGCCCGGATAGCAGCGGCATCCTTTTTTGCTTTGGCAAAAGTAAAAAAGATAGAGCGGATAGCCGGATTAGCTTCTAAATAAACTTTCGAATATTCATCATAAAGCCTAAATGCAAGGCTTCGTGGTAGTTGTTGAATTCGATGGCCTCTTGGGTCGATGCTAAGTGGAAGCCGGTTCCGGTAGTATATTCGGTATAGTGTTGAAATTTTCCGGCGGTGTAATCGGCTCGGGTTTGTTCCATCAGGGAAATCAATAATCCTTTGAGTTCATCTACCTCTGCTTGTGTAGTTTTTCCGGTAGGCTTAGAGCCGTTTTTGTAAGTGTTGGTCATTTCCTCGGAAACGTTCACCGGCAAACCCGAAAGGCGATACACCAAACCTTGTTGCGCCACGATGATATGGCCTAAATTCCAAATTAAGTTATTGCTGAAGCCATCGGGAATTTTGTTGAGCTGTTCCAACGAATAATTGTTGATTAGCTTCAAGTACAAGTGTCGGTTGGTTTCCCAGATTTTAAATGATGCGTCCATAATTTTTTTTGATAAAAATACGAATTTGCCAAGCCATAACCACGTATTTTTGTGGCTGGAATTGTTAAACTTTTAGTCATGCGAAAAATATATCATTTGAAAACCTGTAGCACTTGCCAACGTATATTAAAATCCTTGCCGCAGCTGGATACTTTTCAGTTACAAGACATAAAAACCGAACCGATGACGGTTAAGCAAGTGGAAGAAATGGCGCAAATGGCGGGCAGTTATGAAGCACTTTTTAGTAAAAGAGCGACTTTGTACAAAGAAATGGGTTTGAAAGATGAAAAGTTGTCGGAAGCCGATTTTAAAAGATATATCTTGGAACACTACACTTTTTTATCGCGACCGGTGATTATAGCTGACGGCCAAATTTTTGTAAGCAATAGTCCGAAAGTAGTCCAACAAGCCATCGAATTTTTGTTGCATGAGTAAGCGCAATTGGGCTTTGTTGGCGGCCACTTTTGTGTCAATTATCTATGGCGTTTCATTTACTATTGCCAAAGACGTGATGCCGACTTTCGTAAAACCGTACGGATTTATTTTACTGCGTGTTTTGGGCGCCACGGTTTTGTTTTGGTTGGTTTCTTTTGTCGGACCGAAGGAAAAAATACAGACGGCAGATTTCCCCAGAATCATAGCGGCAGCCTTGTTTGGCGTAGCGTTAAACATGCTCACTTTTTTCAAAGGCTTGAGTTATACGTCGCCTATTTCCGGTGCAGTGATTATGGTAACTACGCCGATTATCGTGTTAATTTTGTCGTCGATTTTGATGAAAGAAAGGATGGAAGCACGAAAGATTATCGGGATTTTACTCGGACTTTTCGGCACCGGCTTTTTGATTTTATACGGCAAATCGATGGGCAACGCCACGAATGCACCTTTGGGGAATTTGTTGGTTTTTATCAATGCCGTGTCCTATGGTTTTTACCTGATTATCGTGAAAAAACTGATGGATAAATACAATGCCTTCACTTTTGTCAAATGGATTTATACCTTTGGTTTGCTGATGGTAATTCCGTTTGGTTGGAGCGAATACCAAGAGATTCAATGGTCAACTTTGCCTTCGGTAATCCTTTGGGAAATAGTTTTTGTAGTGGTTTTTACCACGTTTATGACGTATTTGCTCAACTTGGTTTCTATGCGCGAATTGAAGCCTACTACAGTAGCCGTTTTTATTTACTTGCAACCGCTATTTGCCACGGTTTTTGCCATGAGTTTGGGCAAAGACCAACTGACTTTGGTTAAAGGATTGTCGGCCGTTTTGATTTTTGTCGGCGTTTTTCTCGTAACCAAGAAGAAATCCTAATTCCTAAATCCGAACTCCTCAATTTTGAATATATTTGTAGTGATTAGAAACAAGCACGAATGATACAATCCATGACCGGTTTCGGGAAAGCTACTTTGCAATTACCGACCAAAAAAATTACCGTAGAAATCAAATCGCTTAACAGTAAAGGTTTAGATTTAAATACGCGTATGCCTTCTGTTTTCAGAGAAATGGAATTGGGCTTGCGCAACCAAATTTCACAGCGATTAGAGCGCGGCAAAATCGATTTTTCCCTTTATGTTGAGGTTACCGGCGAAGAAACATCTTCCAAAATTAATGTGCCGATTGTAAAAGGATATATCAACCAAATGAAAGCGGTGATTCCGAATGCCGATGAAACCGAGTTGATGAAAATGGCCGTCAGAATGCCGGATGCGTTAAAAACCGAGCGCGATGAAATTGATGAAAACGAATGGCAGCAAATTCAAACCGTTATTGATGAAGCGCTGGATAACATTGCCCAGTTTCGCAAAGACGAAGGTGTGGCATTAGAGAAAGAATTTTTGCATCGCATTGCCAATATTTTAACTTTGATGAACAATGCTGTAGCTTATGATGCTGAACGCGTAGAAACGGTTAAAACTCGCTTGAGAACGGCTTTGGCTGAGTTAAAGGAAAATGTAGATGAAAATCGTTTTGAACAAGAATTGATTTTTTACCTCGAAAAATATGACATCACCGAAGAAAAGGTACGTTTGGAAAACCACTTAAATTATTTTATAGAAACCTTAGCCGGGACAGAAGCCAACGGAAGAAAATTAGGCTTCATTACTCAGGAAATGGGCAGAGAAATCAACACTATGGGTTCGAAATCCAACCATGCGGAAATGCAAAAATTGGTGGTAATGATGAAAGATGAGTTGGAAAAAATTAAGGAACAGGTTTTAAATGTATTATAAAAAGCTATAAGCTTACAGCAAACCGCTATCTACCATGAATAAAGGAAAATTATTAGTATTCTCAGCGCCGTCGGGTTCCGGGAAAACCACCATAGTAAGGCATTTATTAGCGCAACCGGAGTTGAATCTGGAATTCTCGGTTTCGGCAGCAACACGCGAACCTCGAGGCGAAGAACAACACGGAAAAGATTACTATTTTATGTCGATTGCCGATTTTAAAAAACACATCAAAGCCGAAGATTTTGTCGAGTGGGAAGAAGTGTATCGCGACAATTTTTACGGCACTTTAAAAAGTGAGGTAGAACGCATTTGGGCCAAAGGTAAAAACGTAATATTCGACATTGATGTGGCCGGTGGATTGCGCATTAAATCCAAATTTCCTCAAGAAACCTTGGCCGTTTTTGTCAAGCCGCCAAGTGTGGATGAGTTGAAACGCCGCTTAAAAGAGCGTTCAACGGAAAGCGACGATAAAATAAACATGAGAATCGCCAAAGCCCATGTAGAATTGGCTACTGCACCGCAATTTGATGTGATCATTAAGAATTATGATTTGGAAGTGGCTAAGCAAGAAGCCTATGATTTAGTTAAAGCATTTGTGAAGTAATTTCGTGTGACAAGGCAAAAGGCATAAGAAAATCTGCTTATCCCTTATCCCTTATCCCTTATCCCTTAAATATGAAAATCGGTCTCTATTTCGGTACTTTCAACCCTATACATGTTGGTCATATGATTATCGCCAATCACATGGCCGAACATTCCGATTTAGAGCAAATTTGGATGGTGGTAACTCCGCACAACCCGCACAAACAGAAAAACACTTTGCTCGACGACTATCAACGTTTGCATTTGGTGCGATTGGCAACGGAAAATTATCCCAAAATTAAACCTTCTGATATTGAATTTAAATTGCCCCAGCCGAACTATACCGTTAATACGCTGGCGCATTTGATGGAGAAATATCCACAGCATGAGTTTTCTTTGATTATGGGTGAAGACAACTTAAAATCGTTGCACAAATGGAAAAACTACGAGTATATTTTGCAACATCACGACATTTATATTTACCCCAGAGTGTCGGAACAAGCCGAAAACCCTACTTTGAAAAACCATCCCAGAGTACATTGGATTGACGCTCCTATCGTGGAAATTTCCTCTACTTTTATCCGCGATGGTATCAAAAATAAAAAGAACATCAGACCGTTGTTGCCTTCAACGGTTTGGGAATATGTAGACCACAATAATTTTTACCGCAGATAACTTAACATACTTTTATCAATTGTACGTTTGCCCCTTTTGTACCTTTGTGCTCTAAAATAAAATCAGCATGTTAAATTTCGAATTATACAATCCAACCCAATACATTTTTGGGAAAGACCAGACACAAAAATTAGCCACATTGGTTCCTCAAAATGCTAAAATTTTGTTGGCTTATGGTGGCGGCAGTATTTTTAAAAACGGTGTTTACAACCAAGTTAAAGCTGCTTTATCAGGCTTTGAAGTAATTGAGTTTGGCGGAATAGAGCCCAATCCGAGATTCGAAACGTTGATGAAAGCCGTGGCCATTATCCGAGAGCAAAATATCAACTTTGTTTTGGCTGTAGGAGGCGGAAGCGTTATTGACGGCGTTAAATTCATCTCGGGAGCCGTGAACTACGAAGGCGATCCGATTGAAATCCTAAAGAACAGAATGTTGTTTACCGATGTGACTAAAGTGATTCCTTTCGGAACCGTACTCACTTTACCCGCAACCGGTAGCGAGATGAATTCCGGTGCTGTAGTTACTATTGAAGCTACTCAAGAAAAATTAACTTTGGGCGGAAGCGCTTTGTTTCCTAAGTTTTCTATTTGCGATCCTACAGTGATTGCATCTTTGCCTAAAAGACAAATCCAAAATGGGGTTGTAGATGCTTTTACCCACGTGATGGAACAATACCTTACTTATCCGCATGATGCTTTATTACAAGACCGATTTGCCGAAAGTATATTGCAAACATTAATCGAGATAGGCCCTGAGGTTGCTGAAAGGCCAACCGATTATAAGTTGGCTTCTAATTATATGTGGTGTGCAACTATGGCTTTGAATGGTTTAATCCAAAAAGGTGTACCAAGTGATTGGGCCACACACATGATTGGTCATGAATTGACCGCTTTATATGAAATAGACCACGCCAGAACTTTGGCGATTATTGGGCCTAACTTGTACAAAGTAATGTTTGATTCCAAAAAAGAAAAATTAGCCCAATACGGTAAAAGAGTTTGGAATATCGAAGGGGATAATGAAGCAGAAATTGCCCAACAAGCCATTCAAAAGACAATAGCCTTCTTTCACACTATGGGTATGAAAACCAAGCTGTCTGAAAACACAGAAAACTACCAACAAACCGCTGATTTTATTGTGAAGCGTTTTGAGGAAAGAGGTTGGAAGGCTTTAGGAGAAAAACAAAATGTAACTATAGACAAAGTAAAAGCCATAGTTGAAATGAGTTACTAACAAAAAAGCCTTCTACACGAAGGCTTTTTTTATATTGAGATCTCTGTTAGTTCGAACAATTTGATTGACAAACGTCAAAATACATGCCCCAGCTTTCTTCGTTGAAGCGTTCTCCCATCGACCAGGAATTTTCAATTTGTATAATGTCTCCACTGCTGTTTGTTTTATAAACTTCCGCATAAGCAGTTATAATGAAACACTTATTTAAACTTGACTTTGAAAACGTATAAATGGTTGTTTCTGTTCCTGCTGGATGTGTTTGATGCATTGGGAATAACTCATAATTAGGACTTCCTAAACGGGTTAGCGGTACCAATCTTTGGTCTCCCACAAATAATTGTGTTTTTCTCAAGAACCAATTCGCACTTGTTTGATATTCTACATAGAGGTTTTCTTCGTCAAAATATACTTTAATATCACCGGCATCATATCTTTCTCCGGCTAATAGCTCTGAATTGGCACAAGGCTTTAAGTTGTTAATTGGCACTGCGTAGTTTACAGCCGACATTTGACGAGCTGTAGTAGTAGTTTCTGAAACAGTTTCTGTTTCACATGCGGTCATTGTCAAGGCGATGGCGCTCATGAACAAAAGTAGGGATTTGGATTTCATTTTTTTGTAGATTTAGGACTGCTAAATTAGTGGTTAATTCCATGAAAAGCACAAAAAAATCGATTAAATGCATAAAAATGCATTATAAATAAATATAATACTACAAAAACAACCAATCTGTAATCCGTGATTAAAAACTTAATATATCATTTAAAATTGACTATTTTTGGACTGAAAAAAATAATCTCTCATGAATAATTCACCAAAATTTGCCGTAATTGGCGGCGGAAGTTGGGCAACTGCCATAGCCAAGATGCTATGTGTAAACTTACCGGAAATAGCATGGTATATGAGAAGCCAATCGGCCATAGACCATCTGAAAGCAGAAAAGCACAATCCTAATTACTTGAGTTCTGTTGAGTTTGATACCAATAAATTACGACTTACAAATGATATCAATGAAGCCATTGCTTATGCGGATTATCTCATCTTTGCTATCCCTTCGGCTTTTTTGAGCAAAGAATTGGAAAAACTCACGGTTGGTTTAAAAGACAAAGTGATTTTTTCCGCTATTAAAGGAATTGTCCCGGAGACATTTTTAATAGTTGGAGAACATTTCCATAAAAACTTCCAAATACCTTATGAAAATATTGGTGTAATTACCGGTCCTTGTCATGCTGAGGAAGTAGCTTTAGAAAGACTTTCTTATCTGACTATTGCTTGTGCCGACGCCAAAAAGGCTAAAGTGGTAGCCCAAAACTTGAGTTGTCATTTTATTAAAACTAAAATTTCGGATGATATCATCGGGACCGAATACGCAGCGATGTTGAAGAATATTTATGCCATTGCAGCCGGTATTGCGCATGGTTTAGGCTATGGCGATAACTTCCAATCGGTGATAATGAGTAATGCGATTCGCGAGATGAAAAGATTCATTAAGAAAGTCCATAAAATGAAGCGCAATATCAATAATTCAGCCTATTTGGGAGATTTATTGGTAACCGGTTATTCTGTATTTTCCAGGAACCGTATGTTTGGCAACATGATTGGAAAAGGATATACCGTTCAAGCGGCGCAACACGAAATGAGTATGGTAGCCGAAGGCTATTACGCCGTAAAAAGCGCTTACAAACTCAATCAAGATTACAAAGCGAAAACACCTATTATTGATGCGGTTTACGAGGTTTTGTATGAAGGGAAAGAAGCTAAAAAAGTATTCAAAAAACTAACCGAAAAACTGGATTAAGATGAGCGAGCGTTGGAGGTATCAGTTGAAGTACGGGATGTTTTGGGGCATCTTCATGACCGTTTTCATGACGCTATTTGAAATCAACGAAAAACCTTTGGCAGAACAGTTAGCTTCAAGAGAATTTTATGTTCGAGCCGGTGGTTTCTTAGCCATGGGTATCTTTCTTTTGGGTTATATGGGCTGGAAAGAAAAGCTGAAACGCTCGGGTAAACAATAGTTATCTTACGATTACACCGTTTACAAACAAAATCGGCACTTCTTCCGTTGCGCGTTCATTAATCATGTTTTTGCGGAAAGTAAATTTTTTATCGTACAAAGTATTCCCGATAAAATAGGTCACCATAAACTCGTTGTTGAGTTCCAAAACGCTTTTTTCCACCATCTCTACTTTAACGGCAGAAACCGACGGCACTTGCACAAATGCGTTGCGCAGGAGCGATGTTTTTTTCATTTCCCCATCAATCGTACCAAAAGCCTTAGAAACGACCATTACCGAGTCTAAATCGAAGTCGGAGTCGTTAATCAAATACACATACCAAACCTTTTCCATAAAGTCGTCGCTCCATTCTTGAACGGCAGCCAGGAATACGTTTTCTACTTTTGGGATGGTGATGTCGGATTTCATTGTTTAGGGATAAGGGATAAGAGAAAAGGGATAAGTAAAAAGTTCTTATGCCTTTTCTCTTATCCCTTTTTACTTTTAATTATATACTCGACTTAAATTGCTCCAAGAAACGCACGTCATTTTCATAGAACATACGAATATCTCCAATTTGGTACAATAACATAGCAATGCGCTCGATACCCATTCCAAAGGCAAAACCGTTGTATTCTTCCGGATTGATGCCACAGTTTTTCAATACATTCGGATCGACCATACCGCAACCCATAATTTCCAACCAACCGGTTCCTTTGGTAATACGGTAATCGGTTTCGGTTTTTAAGCCCCAATAAATATCTACTTCTGCACTGGGTTCAGTGAAAGGGAAATAACTCGGTCTTAAACGGATTTTCGATTTGCCGAACATTTCTTTAGTGAAATACAACAATGTTTGTTTTAAATCGGCAAACGAAACGTCTTTGTCAATATACAAACCTTCCACTTGGTGGAAAATACAGTGTGAACGCGAAGAAACGGCTTCGTTACGGAACACTCTTCCCGGAGAAATGGTACGAATAGGCGGTTTGTTGTTTTCCATGTAGCGCACTTGAACCGATGAAGTATGCGTTCTTAACAAGACATCCGGATTGGTTTGGATAAAAAACGTGTCTTGCATGTCGCGCGCCGGATGGTATTCCGGTAAGTTCAATGCGGTAAAGTTGTGCCAATCGTCTTCAATTTCCGGACCTTCGGAAACGTTGAATCCGATGGTTGAGAAAATATCGATGATTTGGTTTTTTACAATAGATATCGGATGGCGAGAGCCAATAGTGATTGGTTCTGACGGACGCGTTAAATCGCCATAAAAACCTTTTACTTCTTCTTTGCTTTCTAATTCTTCCTGAATGGCTTTTACTTTTTCTTCAGCCACAGCTTTCAGGGTATTGATTACCTGTCCGAAGTCTTTTTTCTGATCGTTCGGGATATTTTTGAATTCGGTGAAAAGTTCTTTTAATAAACCTTTGCTGCCCAAATATTTAATGCGGAATTGCTCTAAAGCCTCTTTGCTTTTAGTGTTGAAAGCTTTGGCTTCTTCAATGTGTTCTTTAATCTTATCTATCATCGGTCGTACTTTGAAGAGGCAAATTTAGTGAAAAGTTCCGATTTAAGAATGAAGAATAACGAATGCTGATGGCAGATTTTAAAAAAACTTCTTAAATCAAAAATCCTTGCTTATCAATCTTCAATCCTTACTCAATCACTTCTCGCTCCAAAAAGTAATTCACAATCGCTTCTTTCATTAAAACCGATTGCTCACCCGCCTTTAAAGGCGGTAAGGCTTCTTTAACTTTATAATGAGGCCAGCCGTCTTTGTCGAAATAGTCGAATTCGTAATAACCGTAAGGTTCTAACAATCGGCAAATGGCAATATGCATTAGGTTGACTTTTTCGTCTTTTTTGAAGGTTTGGTGCACTTTTCCGAGTTCTTGCACTCCAATCAGATATATAATCGCGTCTAAGTCGAGCATTTCCCCATCAGCAAACTGATTGGACAGCAGGTGCACGACTTTTTCCCAGCGTTGTTTTAATTGTTCGTCTCTTGACACAGCAATATTAGATTTTAGATTTTAAATATCAGATTTAATATTCAAATCGTAATTAGGTTGGCAAAGATAATCATACTAACCTTTAATTGCCGACCACATACCACTAATTCTTAATCTCTTTGATTGCGCTTTCCTCTATCCAACCGGTGGTTTCGTCGGTGAGTTCAACTTTTTTCCAGTTGGCGATGCTTTCCAGGATGTACACTTTGGTTCCTTCGTGTAAAACAGTAGCATCGGGACTGTTTACTTTAGGTTCGTTTTTCAAGGCCGTTGCTTCTGCGAAGATGATGGCCGGTTTTTCGTTGTTCATTCGGTTTTTTTCATAAAATCCGGAACTCGCGGCTAATCCGATACCTAAAATCCAAACAAACATGCCGAAGAAGAAAATACGTTTCAATGTGGTTTGTTGTGAAAAATAGTAGCCGGTAAAAAAGGCTAAAAACAAGAATGCGAAAACTACCGCTATCCAAGCCCAAGTATCGTAATAGTAGCTCGACGTAAAATCGGATATGAGTTTGTGAAAACCTACTTTCGGAATGACTTTGATGTCATCTATGGTCATTTTTCGGGCAAAATCGAGGTTGGTTTTGATTTCTTCGTCATTCGGGTTAAGCAACAGTGCTTTTTCGTAATTGTAAATAGCCGGTGCTACTTGATGCAATTTGTAATAAGCATTGCCTAAATTGAAATACACTTCCGCCGATTCTTGACCGGAAGCAATAATGCTTTCATAGCTCGCAACAGCGGCTTTGTAATTTTCCTTTTGGTAATATTGGTTGCCTTCTTCAAAGGAAGATGTTGCGGGAGGCAATGGAGATTCGGCTCTTAAAACACCGGAAAAAATTAAAAACAACAGGAATATCTTTTTCATGGTCTTGTCTTATTTGAGTTGTTTTTCCAAATTAGAGATGATTGCAACTGCCTTTTCATAATCTTGCTGAATGGCCGTGTCTGAAGATGGCGCGTATCGTGCAAATTCGCAGTTTTCGGTCAAGGTTATAAATTCGGATATTGTTTCCGATTGTGCATTTCTCTCTGTTAGAATTTCTCTTATTTTCTCCTTACTCATGTCGGAAGTTTCGATGTTTAGTTTGGCCTTCAGGAAGTTGTGTAATGCTTTTTCCAAGGCGATGTAAAACGGTTCTTTTTGGCCCAAATACTTTTTGGCGTCGGATAAATATTTCTTGGCCAAAGCATTCGATTTTCTGATTTTATTCCCCACCACATCGTTGTCAATAGCTTGCTTTCTGCGTCGGCCAACAATGAGTAACGGAATAGCTAAAAAGGGCAAAGCCACTAAAGAATAAAACAAACCGGAACCTAAGAAATCTTCTTTTTCCATCGATTTCAAAGAGGTTTTAGGCTTGATAAAAGCAAATGATTTAGCCACTTCCACCTTGTTTTTAACAACTTCACTTGGGTTGGGCTTTTCACCGGAAGCCACACTCGGACCGTCTAAAACGGTAATGCTGATAGGTTGAGAGGTAATGGTTTTGTAACGTCCGGAAATCAAATCGAAATAGCTGAAACTAAGCGATTTGATTTGGTAACTGCCTTTGTACTGTGGAATGATGGTGTATTTATCTGTAATTCTTCCGGTCATACCGGTTAAGGGAGTGGATACATTTTCCTCGTGTACCGGATCGTACATTTCCAAAGCAGTCGGCACTATCGGTTTTGGTAAAGAGAACAGTTTTAAGTTCCCTTTTCCGATGACGCTCAAGGTTAAATCGAGAGATTCTCCGTTTTTTAAAGTGGTTTTTGAGGGTTTGACTTTGAAATCAAACTGACCGACAGCACCTGAAAAATCAGCCGGTTTGCCATTTTCAGGCAATGCTCTTACATTAATGATTTTACTACCGGCCGAAACGCGCTTGCTGTCTTCCACCATAATGGGTTGGCCCCAATAATTGCGACGATTGCTGGGCACTTGACAGTCTACGTCGAGCGATAGTGGTTCGATTTCGAGTTTACCTGATTTTTGCGGATATAAAACAACTTTTTTAAGTATGACGCATTGATATCTTTCGCCTTTGAACACGCCTTCTTCTGCTTTGAGCTGTTTAATGTCGATGTTTTGACTCCAAAAATCATTGTATTTGGGTTTGTTTAGTTCCCGCCAATTGGAAACACCAATATTATAGCCAACATATAATTTATACACAACAGTAATAGGCTCATTGAGGTACGGATTCGACTTCGAAATATCAGCAACCAAGTGTAAATTATCGTCTACACTCACGACAGGAGCTTCGTTTGGATCTCTTGGAAGTTGAACTGCGTTAGTAACATTGATTTTAACCGGAGAGGTTTTGTAAATCTGTCCGTTGATTTCGATAGCCGCTTGTTTGATGGTTAATTGTCCTTTTTGAGTAGGCAATAGAATATAGATATACGACTTGTGAAAAGAACTTTTACCGTTAATCCAGGATTGGCTAACCGATTGACTTGGTCCGCCAACCACACGAAAACCACAAGCTTCGAAGGGCGGAGGTACAAAATTATCACCATCGGCATTCATATTGAACTCAATACGCAAACGTTCGTTGATACCTAACGTATTTTTGCTCACTTTGGCCTCAAATTGTACTTGGGCAGTGAGCGATTGTGCAATCAAAAACAGTAATAGCAATATCCTTTTCATCTTCAATAGTTTTACCAGTCTTTTTCGGCCTTTTTAGGGTTGGTTCTTACTTTTTGTTGGTTGACTTTATCCTGAACTTTTTTCTCTTCATTGTTCACGGCATCCAGTAAGTTTTGCAAACGTTGTTTGGAAACGCCTCCGGGTTGCGGTTGTGGTTTGTTGCCGTTTTGGTTTTTATCGTCTTTCTGATTTTTATTTTGATCTTTTTGATTCTTGTTTTTGTCCTTGTCTTGGTCTTTATTATCCTGCTGGTCTTTGTTCTTTTTCTGGTCTTCTTTTTGGTTCTTTTTGTCCTTGCTTTTGTCGTCATTTTTCTTCGGCGGATTGTCTTTTAGGAACTTTTTCGCCAAAGCGTAGTTGTAACGCGTTTCGTCATCGGCCGGATTGTTGCGCAAGGCGTTTTTATAAGCTTCAACCGCACCGGAATAATCTTTGGCTTTCATCAAAATGTTACCGAGGTTGTGGTAAATGCGGTGTTTGTCGGTTTTATTTTTGGCATTGCTCAAGGCTTTTACATAATGGTATTTGGCCTCGTTAGCCTGATTTTGACGGTAAATGGCATTCCCTAAATTGTACGAAGCAATAGCCTTTTTTTGGTTTTTAGATTCCGAGATGCGGTATTCCGCTTCCGCTTCGGCATACTTTTTTTCGACAAAAGCTTCGTTGCCTTGAGGCAAATTTTTATCTGCTTCTTTTTCTTGGGCATTTATGCCAAAAGAAGTCACGAGTAAACCGTAAAGCAATATCTTTTTCATTAATTTTTCTCGTTAAACAGATTCATTTTTTCTACCCATTTGGTTTTTTTCTCTAACAAGAAAATGTCCAAGAATAACAGGAAAAATGCAAACCCTAAAAACCATTGGAATTGCGATTTGAAGTCGGCCATTTGCGTGCTTTCAAATTCGGTTCTTTGGATATTATCTAAGGCATTTTTCACATAATCCAACACGCCTTTGGTCGAATTGCCGTCTACATAACCGCCGCCCGAGGCTTTAGCAATTTCTTTTAGTATTTCAGTATTTCTTTTGGTGATTACTACTTCATCATTTTGGTCGCGTTGAAACGATTCAACCACGCCGTTTCGTTTGAGCGGAATCGGTCCGCCTTTTTCACTTCCTACGCCGATGGTGATGATTTTCATGCCAATCTTTTTGGCTTCTGCTGCCGCATCGCCCGAACCATCCGCATGGTCTTCTCCGTCGCTGATAATGATGAGTAGCTTATTCGTTTTTTCTTTCTTATCCACAAATGTGGTGGCTAAATTAATTGCTTGGTCTATGGAAGTTCCCTGAGCGGAAATAATACCGGGATTCATGCTTTGCAAAAACATTTTCGCCACACTGTAATCTGTTGTAATAGGCAATACCGGAAAAGCACTGCCTGAGTAGGCTACAATTCCAATTCGGTCGCTGCCCAAGTTATTGATGATTTGAGAGACCAATTGTTTGCTTTTTTCCAATCGGCTTGGCGCTACATCTTCAGCCAACATGCTTTTAGAAACGTCTATCGCAAAAACAATGTCAATGCCTTCGCGTTTTACGGTTTCAATTTTGGTGCCCATTTTCGGGTTGACCAAACCTATAATTAAACAAGCTAAGGCCAAAAGGACAATGGTTAATTTTAAAATTGGTTTGAAAACCGACTTTTCCGGACTTAATTTTTTGATCAATTCCGCATCGCCAAACTCCCGTTGCTTTTTTCGTTTCCAGTATTGTACATACAAGAAAAGCAGTGTTAGTACCGGAATAACCGCTAACCAATAAAAATATCCTTTTTCTTCTAACTCGTACATATTCAATTATGAATTATGAATTAAATTTCCAGTCATGACAGTCATTCTTCTTTCGTAATTTTTAATTCGTAATTATATAAAACTCCTGTAAATCGTGTTGCGCAACGCCAACTCCAGCAAAAGCAACAACCCGGCAATCCATACAAACGGACGGTATTTTTCATCGTAATCGTAGAATTTCAATTCTTGGATTTCGGTGGTTTCCAGTTTATTGATTTCGGCATAAATGGCTTCCAGTTTACTGTTGTTGTTAGCTCTGAAATATTTTCCGCCGGTGTTTTTAGCAATAGTTTGCAACAAGCTTACGTCGATTTCTACGGGCATCATTCGAAACAAAAAGCCGCCACCCGGAGCGTAAGCATAAGGAAACATCGCATCGCCGTTGGTTCCGATACCGATGGTGTACACTTTTATGCCGAATTCTTTAGCAATTTGCGATGCTGTTTCGGGTTCGATAAAACCTGCATTGTTCACGCCGTCGGTCAATAATATAATCACTTTGCTTTTTGCTTTGCTGTCTTTTAAGCGATTGACAGCCGTAGTCAATCCCATACCGATTCCGGTTCCGTCTTGCAGTACATTGTCGTATTTAATGCTTCGAATGGCGTCCTGAACTATTCCTTTATCGCTGGTTACCGGCGTTTTAGTGTAGGCTTCAGCAGCGTAAACTACAATTCCAATGCGGTCATTGGGTCTGCCTTCCACGAAATTAGAAGCTACTTTTTTGAGGGCTTCCATACGATTCGGTTTCAAATCTTTGGCCAACATACTACCGGAAACGTCGATGGCCATCACAATATCAACCCCTTTGGTAGATTTGGTTTGGCTGCTGATATCTACTTTTCTCGGACGCGCCATGGCAATGATTAACGAACTCAAAGCCAACAAGCGCAACACGAACAGATACGGTTTTAATTTGGCAGCGATGGATTTTTCCGCTTTAAACCCTTTCACAGAACTGATTTTCAGGGTAGCTGACGATTTTTTCCCGTTCCAAAAAAGCCAAGCTATGGCTACCGGAAGCAACAAAAACAACCAGAAAAATTCGGGATTTAAAAAGCTTACGTCTTTCATTATTCTGCTACTTTTAGTTCTACCGAATTCAACATACGTTCGCCTATTTTCTTAGCGTATTGATCGTCTTCGCGCTGTAAAATGGTAATTTGCTGTATGCCGTTACTTTGCGCGAAAATCAAAATTTCGTAATACATTTTGGTCGATTTGCCGCTTACTTTGTCTACCATACTCAAGGTTCCGTAGGCTTTGCGACCGGTAATGCCTTTTTGGGTGTCGAATTCTTCGGTTTTGACCAAAATATTGGTCGCACCTTGGGTTTCGAATATTTTGATACTGCCTTCTGCGGCTTGTTCTAAATCGATTTTGGTTTCTTCCTTAAACGTTGAGGTTGACACGCCAACATAAAAGTCGTCTATCATACTGCCGTACGTAAAGATTTGCATTTCTTTGATCAAGGCCATGGCGTCTTTCGGCAATATTTTAGAGGCATCTTGACGCATCAAAACCTTTGGTGTTTCTATTTTAATGCCCGGATTTCCGTATTGGCTGTACACCCATTCGCCTTCCAACAATTCTTTGGTTGGATGACCAATCAGGTTGTCTTTTACATAATCAAAGCCTTTGGTAGCAATGAAAAAACCTAGTGTTCCCAAAATCAAAAATGCTGCTGAGCCGACAATAATGGCTATTTTTTTGCGCTTTTCTCTTTTCAGTTTTTCTAAACGGGCTTTTTCCTTTTGTTGTTCGTTCCACAGTGCCAATTCGTCTTCGGTTTCCACTACTTCCGGAATCGATTTGTGAATGGTGACTATGGTATTGGAAATGCGTTTTTTGTCTTCTTCAATTTCGTAATCCATAGGCGTAACTTTGGCAAATTTTACCAAATCGGCTTGTTGGAGTACTTTTTCTAAGTTTTCTACAGTGTCGTTGGAAAGCTTTAGTTTCTTTTGTTTGGCAGCTTTGCGCAATCCTTCAATCAATTCCGAAGTAGTGCTTTCCATGGCCGGAATCTTGATTTCTTCCTCGATGTAATTGCGGACAATATCCGTTAATTCCGAGTAATAATCCTTAACAGCGCCTTTTTGCCAAAGTCCTTTGCTTTCCAGTTGTTGGAGTAAAGTAGTGGCTTTTTCGATAGGCGTTTTGTAAACGACAACTTCAGCTTTGGCTTCCGGTTTACGGTTTTTCAGGAAATAGAAAATGAAAAAACCTAATCCGACAAGTCCAAGGATAACCAACACATAAATCCACCAATTGCCCATCGGACTTTTCACCGTGGCAATGCCTTTGATGTCGAACATTTTTTGCTTCAAAGTATCTACTTTGACATCGCTGATTTCAATGACAAGACTATCAGAATACACCGTTTTACCGTTGATGATAATCGGAATTCTCGGAATGGTGTATTTTCCGGAATCGAATTGCGTTAGCCCGTATTTTTTAATCAACTTATAGCGGTCGCCTTTTTTTACGGTATCGACTTTGTATGATTCCAATACTTCCAAAGCCCCGAAAAATTTGCTTTCCGGAAATTTTACTTTGGATAAAGTATCGACATTGGTTTTTAGGGAAAGTTTGAACTCGGCCCCGATTTTGTTCTTGACGGTGTCGATAGAAGTTGTCACTTTGGGTTGAGACCAAACCGCAATCGATAATAAGCTTAAAAATAATGCTAACTTCCTTTTCATTTCTTCTTATCTCGATTTAAAATACCCCAATAGTTTAGTTACATAACTCTCGTCTACACGAGTATTTACGGTTCCTGAACCGCATTTGGAAAAAATATCTTTGAAATAATTTACTTTTTCTTGGTATTGTTTCTCGTAACTCAAACGGGCTTTTTTTGAGCCGGTGTTCACCACTAAAATTTCCCCGGTTTCCGCATCTTCCATTTCCACCATACCAATGTTTGGCATTTTTTCTTCTCGGATGTCGTATACGCGAACACCGGTGATATCGTGTTTTTTACCGGCTATTTTCAAGGTTTTTTCGTAATCGTCTTCCACCATAAAATCGGAGATGACAAATACAATGGCCTTTTTCTTTTGTGTGCTTGATAAAAATTTCAAGGCTTGTGATAAATCGGTTTTTTTGCTTTTCGGTTCAAACTCGATGAGTTCCCGAATGATGCGCAACACATGCGATTTTCCTTTTTTGGGTGGAATGTACAATTCGATTTGGTCTGAAAATAAAATCAGCCCGATTTTATCGTTGTTTTGTGTCGCCGAGAAAGCCATCGTAGCGGCAATTTCGGTTACAATTTCACTTTTCAGTTGGTTTTTAGTTCCGAAACTTTCCGAACCCGAGATGTCTACCATCAGCATCATCGTTAGCTCGCGTTCTTCTTCAAAAACTTTCACATACGGTTCGTTGTAACGCGCGGTTACGTTCCAATCGATGGCGCGAATATCATCGCCAAATTGGTACTGACGCACTTCCGAAAACGTCATTCCACGGCCTTTGAAAGACGTGTGGTATTCGCCCGAAAAGATGTGATCGCTCAATCTTCGGGTTTTGATTTCGATTTTACGAACTTTTTTGAGAAGGTCTTTGGTTTCCATAATTGGGTTTCGGGTTTCGGGTTTCGGGTTTCGAGTTTAAGCGATTAACTTTGAACTCGGAACTTTACAACTCGGAACAATTAAGGCACTTCAATTTCGTTTACAATTTTGTTGATGATGTCAACAGAGGTAATGTTTTCAGCTTCGGCTTCGTAAGTCACCCCGATTCGATGACGCAATACATCGTGTACTACGGCGCGAACGTCTTCCGGAATTACGTAACCACGGCGTTTGATGAACGCATAACATTTGGCGGCAGTGGCTAAGTTGATACTTCCACGCGGTGAAGCTCCGAAACCAATAAGTGGTTTCAAGCTGTCTAATTTATATTTCTCAGGGAAACGAGTCGCAAAAATGATGTCTAAGATGTATTTTTCGATTTTTTCATCCATGTAAACCTCTCTTACGGCTTCTTGTGCACGTAAAATTTGCTCGGTAGTAACCACTTTGTTCACTTTTTCATAAGCGCCTTGTAAATTTTGACGAATCACCATACGTTCCTCGTCAATCTTAGGGTAATCGATTACTGTTTTTAGCATGAAACGATCGACTTGTGCTTCCGGCAACGGATACGTTCCTTCTTGTTCGATAGGGTTTTGAGTGGCCAAAACCAAGAAAGGCTTGTCTAATTTGAAAGTGGTGTCGCCAATGGTAACTTGTTTTTCCTGCATGGCTTCCAATAGTGCCGATTGCACTTTGGCCGGCGCACGGTTGATCTCATCCGCGAGAACGAAATTGGCAAAAATGGGTCCTTTTTTGATAGAAAAGTCGTTGGCTTTTACGTTGTAAATCATGGTTCCGATAACGTCTGCCGGCAATAAATCCGGGGTAAACTGAATGCGGCTGAAACTACCGTCAACAGCTTGGGAGAGCGTATTGATGGCCAAGGTTTTGGCCAAGCCGGGAACTCCTTCCAGCAATATATGCCCTTGTCCTAAAAGACCAATCAGCAATCGTTCTACCATGTGCTTTTGTCCAACGATGACTTTATTCATTTCCATCGTCAACAGTTCTATAAAAGCGCTTTCATATTCAATTTTTGCATTAATTGCTCTGATGTCTAAAGCAGTACCGTTTTCTTCCATAGTGTTGGGTTTATTCAGATGTATTTCGGTTTAAATTTTAACATTTCAAAAGTGAAAATTAATTAGGTTACGCGATGTTAATAATGCGTTAAAACTTTAGAAATCATCCCGAATTTAAGGATGATTTATGATTTTCTTTTTATAATTTTAAGACCTGAACCTGTTTTGTTTTTTTTGGCGGCAAAATACTAAAATTTTCCACAGCCCAAAAAGATAAAACCAAACATAAAATCGTAAAAAAAAGACTCATGAAAACACAACTTTCACCCATCATAGCCGGAACCATGAATTGGGGAATTTGGGATAAGAAGCTTAATACGGCTCAAATGGATCACTTGATACACATTTGTGCTGAAAACAAGATTACCACTTTTGATCATGCCGATATATATGGTGATTACACTACCGAAACCGATTTTGGAAAAGCTTTAAATAACAGTAAAATTGCTCGAAACACCATACAGTTAATTTCCAAATGTGGTATTCAACATACTCGAGGCAGAGACAATAAAATCAAACATTATGATTATTCTAAGGATTATATCATTTGGTCGGTTGAAAACTCGTTAAAAAACTTGCAAACGGATTATTTGGATGTGTTGTTGTTGCATCGCCCGAGTCCGTTAATGGTTGCTGATGAAATTGCAGAAGCTGTTGACCAATTAAAAAAGGAAGGTAAAATTCTCGATTTTGGGTTGTCTAACTTTACAGCTTCGCAAACCGAATTGATTCGCCAAAAAACAGCAGTCAATTACAACCAAATTCAATTCTCCGCTACACATCATGAAGCCATGCTGGACGGCAGTCTCGATTATATGCAACTGCACCAAATCCGTCCGATGAGTTGGAATCCGTTGGGAACGGTTTTTAGAGAAGACATTGAGCAAACCCGTCGATTGAAGAAATTATTGGCGCAATTGGTTGAAAAATACGGATTGGGCTCTGACACCATTTTATTGGCTTGGATTTTGAAACATCCCGCTAAAGTTATTCCGGTGGCCGGAACGGTTAATATCGCCCGTATTCAAGCCTTGATGAAAGCGACTGAACTCAAATTAGATCAAGAAGATTGGTTTGCCATTTGGACCGAAAGTATGGGGAATAAAGTGCCTTAATGATTGCAGAGTGTAGATTAACGATTGAAGGTTTTTGAATTGAATCTGAAATTAAAAATCGTTATTCTTAAATCAAAAATCAAATGATCAACAAACGTCTTTTAATTAAAAACCTACTCGCTCACAACGATGAGAGTAGTTTTTATGATAAAAAGCGTCAGTTGAATTTGCACACCAAAGAAGGCAAGGCCAAGTTTTTAAAGCACATTTGCGCCCTGTCTAATTCCAATCCTTCTAACAATTCCTATATTGTTGTGGGTGTTGAAGACCAAGACAACACTATTGTAGGTGATGATTTTTTTGACGATAGTCGGATTCAGAATTTGGTGAATGCTTATCTTGAAAATCCGCCCAAGATTCAGTATGAAAATGTCCCTTTCCCACATTTGCCCAAAGATAAAGTGGTGGGTTTGGTCACGATTAAGCCCAAGCACAAAACCTCCTTTTTCAAAAAGAACATTTACACCATTTTAGCTAATACGGCGTTTGTTAGAGTCGGCAGCAATTCCATGCCTACGGAGGACAAGATTCCGTATTCGAAACAAAATATCGAAACCGTAATTCGGATTGAAAACAGTTCGAGAAACAGCATTGCGCACACATTAGACGGCGTAATGGATTTTATACATGTTCGCCACGACGAATTACAGTCGCAATACAAAGTTTTTAAAGAGTTGTTTGTAATTTGTTGGGCCGGAATTCCTAAAAAAATTCGTGGAACCACATATCTTTCAAGGGTTGATATAGAGCTGATTAACGAACAAATTAAGCTATTCTATTCGGCTTTGGATGTGGTTTCCATCCAATATGATGAAAGTAGTTTTACCATCGTTGAGCATGTGCCGTTAGGGCTCAATGACAAAACCAGTTTTTATCCTTTGGAACAATTAACCATTCATTTTTTTGACAATGGTTATTACAAAATGGAAACCAAAATGCTATTTGAACCACCGGCCTACAACAAAAAAATGTTACATCATATTTATAACGCTAATTTGAGCTTAATTAATAAATTGCAAAAAAATATTCCGCTTTCGGAACGAGAAGTAAAAGACTTGGAAAACCTGCCGTCGACCTTGATGATTTGTTATTTGAATGGTTTTACAGAGGGCAAGCAAAAATTAATTGATGCCAAACCTTATTTAAAGGTTCAAAAATCGCCAACCGTTTATTTGAGTTTTAAAGAAGCCATGCGTATTTTGAGAAAAATGAAATACAACAATATGAATGAGTAGAAGTTTAGTAATTGGAGATATTCACGGCGGATTGAGAGCGCTGCATCAAGTATTGGAAAGGGCTAAGGTAACCACCGCTGACACGCTTATTTTTTTAGGAGATTATGTTGATGGTTGGAGCGAGTCGCCTCAAGTGTTGGATTATTTAATGCAGTTGAGCCAAAAACAAAACTGTATTTTTATTAAAGGCAATCACGACGAATTGGTGTTGGATTGGTTGGAAGGAAATACTGAAAATTTCGACGAGAGCATGTGGTTCAAACACGGTGGAGAAGCTACGGTTTTAGCCTATGAAAAGATAGCAGAAGCCGACAAACAAAAACACATTGCGTTCTTAAAAACACTTCAAAACTACTACCTCGATGAGCAAAACCGATTGTTTATTCACGCCGGATTTACCAATATGAACGGCATTGCCTACGAATATTTCCCGAAATTGTTTTATTGGGACAGAACGCTATGGGAAACCGCATTGGCTTTAGACAACACCCTTTCAAAAGACAGCTTATTGTATCCTAAACGACTGACACTTTACCAAGAAATTTATATCGGACACACACCGGTTACTCGCATAGGTCAAACGATACCGGTTCAAAAAGCCTGTATTTGGAATATAGATACCGGAGCCGCTTTCAAAGGACCGCTTACCCTTTTGGATATTGAAACGAAAGAGTTTTGGCAAAGTGAACCGTTAAACGAATTGTATTTCAGTGAAAAAGGGCGGAATTGATTTCCTCATAATTCTGCAACACCCTTCTTACTAAACGGTTATATTTGCACTTTAAATACTCAAAAATGAAAAAGCTGATTTTGTTGATGATGCTATTACCCCTAAGTTGGGTCAATGCACAAGCCTACAAAGGCAAAGGAGATATTAAAGGACAAGTGGGATGGAACATACAAGACCACGGTAACGGAATTCAAGTCTCGGCTGATTTTGGAATTGGAGAAAACATGTCGTACGGATTTGTAGCTTCCTATTTGTTATCCGTTGAAAAACCGGGTGGTATCAAGCCTGACTTTGCCGATAGAGCAGATGTAAAAGCGCGATTTAATGCCAATTTAGGCAATGTTTTTGGTTTTGAAAAGCAAATGGATATTTATCCCGGTTTGCATTTAGGCACCCGAAATTTCGGAGCCCATTTAGGTTTTAGATACTTTTTTACCGACGGTTTCGGGGTTTTTGCAGAAGGCAGTGCTCCGTTAGCCCGATATGATTCAAACGTCGAAGGGTTTGAAAAATACAACAACCAGTTTGTTTTTGTCCTCGGCGCTTCCTTTAATTTATAATCCATACAAAATGAGTGTAGTAACTGAAAAAAGATTAAAAGACCGCAGCGGTTCAACCTGCGAAATTAGCGGTACCAATGAAAATTTAGTGGTGTATTTGGTAGAACCCAAAACGGAAGCCACACCCGAAAACTGTATTTTAATAGCCCAACCGTTATTAGATCAGATTAAAAATCCTGAAACCATGAACCCGAATGATTGGCGTGGGTTAAGCGATAGTATGTGGAACGAAAACTTACCGGTGCAAGTTGTTTCTTGGCGCATGCTGGCTCGATTAAAAAACCACGATTTGTTGGACATGATGTATTTGGATGAAGACGCTTTAGAGTGGGCCAAAGCCACAGGAGAAGGCGAAGATGAAGAAGGCAAAATCATTCACAAAGATTCTAACGGCAATATTTTACAAGATGGCGATTCGGTGGTTTTGATTAAAGACTTGGATGTGAAAGGCGCCAATTTTACGGCCAAACGCGGTGCGGCGGTTCACAACATTAAATTGGTTTGGGACAATGCCGAGCAAATAGAAGGCCGCGTAGAAGGCCAACATATCGTGATTTTGACACAATATGTTAAGAAGACGAAATAGTCTGTTTTTTATAGAATTAAAAAGAGTCCCGAACACGGGACTCTTTTTTTATCTGCTCAAAGCACTACAGGCTTTGATGATCAAGAAAAGAATGAAAAGGATCAATTTCCAATTGATTTCATCTTGATTTCTTCTTTGAAATGCATGCACTTCACCATTAGGATGTTCTTGAGCAGGGTATTCGCCATACTCATCGTAACATAGTGTCAAATTTTCTTTTTTAGCCCATTCTACTAAAATGGTCTCAGCTTCCAAAGAAATACACTCATTATATTTGGCTTTTGCCTGAACAATAGATTTTGACTCAACATCAATTTCTATGGTTGCCAACGTTGAAGAGTCTTTTGCTACTTTCTTTCGCAAAGAGAAGATAGCAGACGAACCCATCATACACTCATACTCGTATTCGGCAACGCAGTGACTCATTTCATAACCCTCATCATATAACGCTTCCGAATTAGTCAATTCCATAATTTTATATTCAACCGATTTTTGTTCGAAAACGACGGTTTTTGTTAAACCGGTAATTCCGCAAGAAGACCAATCTGCTCTGTTCAAAGCGGCTAATTTTTTGTGGTATTCCACATGCCATTCAATAGATTGTTTTAACAAAGTTTCCCAAGTTCTACCTTTTATAGAGTAACTTTTGTTTGCTTCAAACTGATTACCGATGTAAAACAAGACCTCTTGTACTTGATGATAAGGTAAAGTATTATATTGTGACAAAAACTTGATTACTTTTGCCCAAAATTCCTCGTTTTCGAAATGCTCACTCAAAGTGCTCCACGCCAAAGTTTCAGCCATGTCACAACTAGCACCGTATCCTTTAGCTTGTGCCCATCTGATAGCTTTTTCAACGTTGTAATTGGCTGGTGCTTTTTTAAATTCGTGTGCCATCTTTTTGGTCAACTTTATCGGAAAACTACTTAGTTTCAAAACACTTTCACCCCTACCTAATTGTATATACCAGTAGCAGTGTTTCTTATTCTCGTAATAAAAAACACTTTCCATAAATTCGGGTACATCATACAAGGCAAAGCAGTGTTTTATCAAAGCACTCATTTGGGTTTCAACTTCCAGAGTCTCCTTTTCCCAAGCCTTTATTTCGCGTACTAATTTGTTGCCGAAAGACGCCATATTAGCTAAAGCGTTGATGCAAACTGTATTTCTCAACAAAGCATAACAACCTTGAGCCTCTAAATGCAACAACAAATCGCGGAAGGCTTCCCTTTTCCATGTATATTGTGCCTGACTCATTGACGCAAAAGCGGTTCCTATCACAGAGGCGATTGTCCCTTGATTGCCTATGGTTTTTACGTTTTCTGCAAACAATCGCTCCACCAATTGCGTAAACGCAGATTTAGGTTTCCCGGCGATTTTGCTACTTAATGTTGTTACTTTTGTTGCCATCTTTTTTACTTTTCACATTGCATTTGCTTAGATTTTAGGTATAAAAAAACCCGATTCTGTTTTCAGAACCGGGCACGATATAAATCATGGTTGCTACTTTAAGGCAGCATTCCCGTTTCTGAGTAATTATTGGTTATAAGCATCATGATTGATGTTTTTCTTTTATTAAAAATGATCTGTTCCATTTGGGTATAAAAAAACCCGAAACATAGTTTCGGGTTAGTATAACAAGATTTTTATTTCTGATTATTTATTGTCAAACCCAAAACCGCACGAAAGGAAATCTCTTCCTTCGTTTATTTGTCCGCATGTTGGTTTAATAAATAACATTTTGATTTTGTTTTTTAATTCGGCGCAAAAATAACGGTTTAAATTGATTGTCAAAATTTTAAAACTAATTTAGAATTAAACTAAAAAAGCCCGCTTTGTTTCAGCGGGCTTTTCTTTATGAATAGGAACGAAACTACAAATCAAATTTAATCCCTTGTGCCAATGGCAAGCTTGTTGTATAGTTAATGGTATTGGTTTGTCTTCTCATGTACACTTTCCAAGCGTCTGAACCTGATTCACGACCGCCACCGGTTTCTTTCTCGCCACCAAAAGCACCACCGATTTCAGCGCCGGAAGTTCCGATGTTTACATTGGCAATACCACAATCCGAACCGGCATGTGATAAGAAAGCTTCAGCTTCACGCAAGTTGTTGGTCATAATAGCCGAAGATAAACCTTGAGCTACTCCGTTTTGAATGGCAATGGCGTCATGTACATCACCTGAGTATTTTAGTAAGTACAATACTGGTGCAAACGTTTCGTGTTGAACAATAGCGAAGTGATTTTCGGCTTCGGCTATGGCCGGTTTTACATAACAACCGCTTTCGTAGCCTTCGCCGGTTAGTACACCGCCTTCAACCAAAATTTTGCCACCTTCGGCCACAACTTGCTCTAAGGCTTTTTGATACATTTCAACAGCGTGTTTGTCAATTAGCGGACCTACGTGGTTGTTTTGGTCTAACGGATTTCCAATTCTCAATTGTCCGTAAGCGCCAACAATCGCATCTCTTACTTTGTCGTAAATGCTTTCGTGAATGATTAATCTTCGGGTAGAAGTACAACGTTGACCGGCTGTTCCTACGGCTCCGAAAACGGCTCCGATAACCGTCATTTTGATGTCGGCATCCGGTGTTACGATGATAGCGTTGTTACCGCCTAATTCCAATAAAGAGTTACCTAAACGAGCGGCACAAGCTTGGGCTACAATTTTACCCATACGAGTTGAACCGGTAGCCGAAACCAAAGGCACGCGTTTGTCGTGTGTCATCATTTCGCCTACTTTATAATCGCCGTTGATTAAGCAAGAAATACCTTCCGGTAAATTGTTTTCTTTCAATACTTCGGCGATGATGTTTTGACAAGCGATTCCGCACAAAGGCGTTTTTTCAGACGGTTTCCAAACACAAACGTCGCCACAAATCCAAGCCAAAGCCGTATTCCATGACCAAACCGCTACCGGGAAGTTGAAGGCCGAAATGATGCCGACAATACCCAGCGGATGGTATTGCTCATACATGCGGTGACCCGGGCGTTCCGAGTGCATGGTTAAGCCGTGTAATTGACGAGACAGACCTACAGCAAAGTCGCAAATGTCAATCATTTCCTGAACTTCTCCGTAGCCTTCTTGCAGTGATTTTCCCATTTCGTAAGAAACCAATTTGCCTAGCGGTTCTTTGTATTGTCGCAATTTTTCACCGAATTGACGCACGATTTCTCCGCGTTTCGGAGCCGGCATTAAGCGGAAGGTTTTGAAAGCTTCAGTAGCCGTTTGCATTACTTTTTCGTAATCTTCGGCAGTAGTGGTTTTTACTTTTCCGATGAGTTGTCCGTCTACCGGAGAATAACTTTCGATAACATCTCCTGACGAAAAATGGTTGTTTCCGGTTGAAGTTCCTTCGTTAACGGCTTTTACGCCTAATATTTCTAAGGCTTCGGTCATCCCGAATTGTTGAGCAATTGTTGCCATTGTATTTTTAGTTTGAATGTTTTAGTTTCAGCAAAAGTAATCGTTTATTTTGAATTTTAGCCCGGATGGTAACGGCATCCTTTTTAGCTTGTTTTTATAACAAGTTAAAAAGATACAGTGGACAGCCGGATTAGCTCCTAAATACATTATTTGGAAATAAATCGAGGATCGGTTTCCATCACAGTACCGCATTTTTCGCAGGTTCTAAGGGTTTCAGATTGGTAAAAATGATTGAAATGTTGGAGAAAATCCTTTTCGATGTCTTGCAATTCGAAATAAACTTCGTAGAGTTTGTGGTTGCAGTTTTCGCAAAACCACAGCAAGCCGTCGGGAATTTCTTTGCCCACTCTTTTGCGTTCTACCACTAAACCAATGGAGTTCTCAGTGCGCGAAGGGGAATGCGGCACTTTAGCAGGAAGCAAGAACATATCGCCGGCAGAGAGTTTCATGGCTTTTTTTTCGCCATCTTCTTGGATGTAAACGGTGATTTCGCCCTCAATTTGATAAAAAAGTTCTTCGGTTTCGTTGTAATGGAAATCTTTGCGGGCATTGGGACCGGCTACTATCATTACGATATAATCTCCGGAATCCAAGTATAAGTTTTTATTGCCAACAGGCGGTTTGAGTAAGTGACGGTTTTCATCAATCCAACGTTGGAGATTAAAAGGTTTTGCAACTGGCATAAGCTGAATTTTTGAGTAAAGTTAAAATAAAAAAGTCCCGAAATATCGAGACTTTTAAAAATTATTTGACTTCTTTGATGAGGTAAATATACACCGGGAAGTGATCGCTGAATCCGATTTCGGTTAAGCTGTGTCGCAACGGATAGCCTTTGTATTGTCCGGTAGTAGTAATCATATAAGGTTTGTTGTAGATTCCGGCTTTCCAGTAGCGGAAAGAAGTATAATCCGGTCTGATGAAAGCCTCGGAAATCATGATTTGGTCGAATATATCTCCGGCATCGCGGTGAAATAATGAGGCATTTCCTTTATAATACATTTCCTCAAACGGGTTGTAAATGCCTTGTGGTTTTACTTCTTCTTTTTTGCGTTTGGCGCCGATGCCTTCTTTTACACTTTTATTGTAAGTTCCGTCGTTAAGGTCACCCATCGTAATGATTTTGGCGTTAGGATTGATTTTAAAAATTGAATCCATGATTTGACGGTTCAAACGTCCGGCGGCTTCACGGAAAGGCGCACTTTTCTTTTCTCCACCGGAACGAGAAGGCCAGTGGTTTACTATAATATTTATTTCTTCACCGTCTAAAAATCCGGTTACTAAGAGTTGGTCACGAGTGTATACTCTGTCGTCTTTGCCGGCTTCGGCTTTGTCGTCGGTGACCTCTTCGGTGTCTTTTTTGTCGGCTTTTCCTTCTTGACTTCTGTAAATCAATAAGGGAATATTTTTGAAACTGGTAGGTTTAAAGTGCTTTTTTTGGTACAAAAGTGCTACGTCGATACCTCTTTTATCCGGTGAATCAAAGTGAACTATGCCATAATCTTTATTGATTAATAGCGGTTCTTTTACTAAATCTTCTAAAACGCCTCTGTTTTCAATTTCACAACCACCAATAATGACGGGAGATTCTTTTTGTTGGTCGTTGGTTCCGATTTCAGAAAGTACTCGGGCTAAGTTTTTCAGCTTTTGTTTGTATTTTTTTCCGGTCCAGTTTTGCGCTCCGTTTGGCAACCACTCTTCGTCGTTGTTTGAGCCGTTGATGGTATCAAATAAGTTTTCGAAATTGTAAAAGGCAACGGTATGAATATTATACTTTTTAGCCTGTGCATTAGCGCCAATTATTGCGAAAAAAACAAAGAAAAGCGCTATTAACTTTTTAATCCTCATAAAATGTATATTAATTTAATATCAAGTTTTTTACAAACTTTGGGCCAAAAGTAGATAATATTATTAAAAGATGTACATTTGTCGGCTGTTAAGTTTTTATTAAGACTCTACAGGGGATTAAAATTAATTTTATTTTATTTATGAAAAAACTTGTTATTAGTACTTTATTTGTGATGCAAGTGTTTTTTGTTTTTGCACAAACTACGGCCGGTATCACAGGTAAAGTGGTAGATTCAAAAACACAAAAACCTTTACAAAATGTTGTTGCTTCTATTGAAAACACCAGTTTCACTGCTTTGACAGATGCTACAGGTGTTTTTGTTTTTAAAGAAGTACCAAGCGGTAGTCAATTACTGCAAATTAAAAGCGCGGGATACAAAGACCAATTGTTATCGGTTGAAGTTGAAGCGGGAAAAGTGTTAGACTTAGGCATTATTGTTTTTGAAGAAGACGTTACGTCGGAGCAGCAGTTAAGTTTGGTTACCATAACTGAAAACGACTTAGGAGATGACAACAGCGGTTCTGAGAGTACTTCGGGCTTGTTACAAGCCTCCAGAGATGTTTACCAACAAGCGGCAGCGTTTAACTGGGGTCAGGCTCGTTTCAGAATCAGAGGTTTGGATAATGAATACAGTACTACCATGATTAACGGTATTTCGATGAATAAAATTTACGACGGAAGACCGCAATGGAGCAACTGGGGCGGATTAAATGACGCTACCAGAAACCAAGAGTTTACCATGGGATCAGCACCGTCAGATTATACTTTCGGAGGCATATTAGGAACGCAAGAAATCAATACCAGAGCCTCTATTTACAGAAAAGGCTCAAGGGTTTCTTTCTCAGGAACTAATACCAATTATAGTTGGAGAATGATGGGAACACATGCTTCCGGTATGAATAAAGACGGTTGGGCTTTTGTGGTTTCAGCATCGAGAAGATGGGCTGAAGAAGGCTATTTTGAAGGGACAAATTACGCGGCTAATTCATTATTTGCCAGTATTGAAAAGAAAATTAACGAGAATCACTCCATCAACTTTACTTCTATCTTTGCTCAAAACAAAAGAGGAAAAAGTTCGCCAAATACCGATGAGGTTACGCGTTTAAAAGGAATTGAATACAACTCTTACTGGGGTTGGCAAGAAGGCGAAAAAAGAAACTCAAGATACAAAGAAATTGAGGAGCCTATTAATATGTTAAGTCACTTCTGGAAAATCAATGCTAAAACCAACTTGAACACTAACGTGGCTTACCAAACCGGATTTGTGGGTAACAGCCGTTTAGACTTCCAATTGGCTAACAATCCTGATCCAACCTACTACAAAAACTTACCAAGTTACTACCTAAATGACCAAAGTTATTATGTGCCAACATTCGCATCGGATAACGTAACCATTATCGGTTATACCAATCCGGCTGCAACACAAGCACAAACCAACTTTGTAAACGATGGACAAATTGATTGGGAAAACATTTATTACACCAACAAAATCGTTAACGGAGGTCAAAAAAGTGCTTATGTTTTATATGAAGATCGCGTAGAAGACAAACAATGGAGTGCTAACTCTTATTTAAACTCTTCTATAGCTGACAACATCATTATGAATGCCGGAGTAAACTTCAAGAAGTTAAAATCTAAAAATTTCCAAAAACTAATCGATCTTTTAGGCGGTACTTATTTTACAGACATTGATCCTTTCTTCTCAGGAAATGCTTCTCAAACCGATTTGAATAATCCTGACAGACAGGTTGGTGTTGGCGATGCTTACGGATATAACTACGATTTAAACGCTATTACTTTTGACGGTTTTACCCAATTCAAATTCAATTACAAAAAAGTTGATTTTTATTTGGGACAAACTTTCTCAAGATCAGAATACCAAAGAGAAGGAAACTACAGAAATGGTATTTACGCTAACAATTCATTCGGAAAAAGTTCTAAAGCTATTTTTGAGAACTTCGGTTTCAAAGGCGGTTTGACATACAAAATCACCGGTAAACAATTCTTGGATATTAATGGAGTTTACATGACTAAAGCGCCAAACTTGCGAAATACATTCTCTAACGCTCGTTTGAACAACAACATTACCCCTGATTTGACCAGTGAGTCGATAATGGGTTCTGATATTAGTTACATCATCAAAGCGCCAAAATTCAAAGCAAGATTAACTGGTTTCTACAACAAAATTTCGAATGCTACTCAAATTTCATTCTTCTATGGAGAAGGAATTTTTGATGCCGGTGAGGACGGAGATACCGATACTGATTCTTTCATCAGCGAAATTGTTACCGGAATCAACAAAAAGCACATTGGAGCAGAGTTTGGATTTGAATACCAAATCACTTCTACTATCAAAGCTACAGGTTCTGCTTCTTACGGTGAGTACACTTACGACAACAACCCGAACTTAAAAGTTAACGATGATGCTTTGGCTACATCAACTAACCCGAACCCGGTATTTGATTTCGGAAAAACTTATATCAAAGGATACCGTTTACCTGGAATGCCACAACAAGCTTATTCCTTTGGTTTAGAATACAGAGATCCTAAATTCTGGTGGATTGGTGCTAACATTAACTATTTAACCGACAGTTACATCAGCATCTCTAACATCCTAAGAACTGATAATTTTGTTACTGATGCCAGCGGTTTAGGATTTGAAGGCGCCACAGAAGAAGCGGTTAGAGCTGCTTTAAGACAAGAAAAATTTGATCCAATTACGTTGTTGAATTTGGTTGGTGGTAAATCATGGAAAGTTGGTAATGATACTTTCGGATTCTTCGCCTCTGTTAACAATGTTTTGGATTATGAGTACAAAACCGGAGGTTTCGAGCAATCCAGAAAAGCTACTTTCCCGGACTACCAAGCCGATAACGCTAACGGAACACCATCATTCGGACCTAAATATTTTTATGGTTACGGAAGAACTTATTTCTTAAATTTATACATCAATTTCTAATAGTACAGTACTATGAAAAATATATTTAAATCGTTTTTGGCCATAGCAACACTTAGTATTGCTGTTAGTTGTTCGGATGATACTGAAATTCCACCGTTCAAGCCGTTGATTTTCTCTGAAGATTTTCCGGAAGCTGAAATTAACTACAATGCTACTTTTGATTTTGAAGGTTGGACCAATTTTGCCGAAACAGGGACCAAGCTATGGATTGAAAGAGATTTTAACAATGACGGATATATCCAGTTTAATCCGTTTGGTAGTGGCCAAGCCTCCAACATTGGTTGGGCAATCACTCCGGAGATTACTATAGAAGAAGGTGCCAACGCTGTATTAACATTTGCCTCAGCTTCTAACTTTGTAGACAACCCTGATAATAAATTGCAGGTATTCATTTCAACGAACTATGACGGTACAAATGTTTTAGCCGCAACGTGGACACAATTAGACGCGGTTGTTGCTGATAATACCACTAACAATTATACATATATCCCATCAGGTGAAATTGATCTGTCAGCTTATTCGGGAACAGTTCATATCGCCTTCAAAGTTACCGGAAACGGAACAACTTTAGATGGATTATTCCAAGTAGATAAAATTAAAGTTTACTCTAATAACTAAAAAAGACTATGAAAAACTTAAAATTTTTAGCATTAGCATTTACAGCAGCAACTTTTGTGAGTTGTGTAAATGACGAGTTCAGAGAGCCGGATTTGAGCAATCAATGTACTACCTTAACACCCACTAAAACGGTTCAGGAAATTGCAGCTTTGGCTACAACATCTTACGTTAAATATGAAGGGGAAGACATTATTGAGGCTTATGTAACTTCTTCTGATATTGGAGGCAATTTCTACAAATCTATTTCATTAGTATCTGTTGACGGACAACAAGGATTTAGTGTTCCGATCGATGATTACAACTTGTGTACCAGATATGAACCGGGAAGAAAGGTTTATATATACATGAAAAACCGATACATTGTCAGAGAAAACAATGCTCCTGTTATTGGAAGTTTATACAATGGCGGAACTCCGGATATTACAAATGATGATGAAGTAGGAAGAATTTCACCGGTGGAATATAAAAATGTTATTATCCGTTCTTGTGACAAAGTGAATGAGGACGAATATGTAAATAATTTGACCATCCCTCAAACACTAAATAACAACAATATCAATAAGTTGATTGAGTTAAATAATGTTCAGTTTACCGATGCGTCTTTAAACCAAAACTATTTTGATACGGATGTATACACTATAGGTGGTGGAACTAATCACAATGTAGTGGATGCCGCCGGGAATACGCTTATCGTAAGAGTTAGCGAGTATGCTACATTTGCCTCTGCGCCTATACCTTCAGGGAACGGAAAATTAAGAGGTGTTTTAACTAAGTTTGGAAGTACTTTTCAGTTTATGATTAGATCTTTAGAGGATGTGCAGTTAACTGGTCCAAGAGTTCTACCTTTATTCGAGGAAACATTTAGTACATCAGTAAGTTTTGCCAATTGGTCTAAACCAAGTGTAATTGGTAATAATCAAGTTTGGCAATTGAATTCTGCTGCAGGTAATCCTGCCGGATGTGCCGATATGAACGGTTACTCAGGCAGTGCTCAAAACAACGAGGATTGGTTGATTTCTCCAGCCATAGATTTGACTAATGCACCTACGGCAACCTTAACGTTCCAAACTCAAAGACCGTTCTCAGGAACAAATCTTCAGGTTTTTGTATCTACCAATTATGTAGCGCCAAACCCTGCTTCTCCACCGTTGCCGTCAACAGCAACTTGGACGTTGTTGACCGGTTACCAGTTGTCAACCAGCGGAACCACCTGGTGGAATTCCGGAAATGTTTCGTTAAACGCTTACGTTGGAAACCCTAATGTGCGCATTGCTTTTAAATATGTTTCAACTACTTCAGGTGCTTCACAATGGAGAGTTGATAATGTAAAAGTTCAATAAACTTATCCCAATAGCATTAACAAGTGTCCCGAGTGATCGGGACTTTTTTTATTTCATAAATTCATTACTTTTACGTACTTCAAAATAATTTCAAAATGAAAAATATCATCTTTATCATTATCAGTTTTATGGCTTTACAATCTTCAGGACAAGAAGTACTTACCCCCGAAACACTATGGAAATTGGGCCGAGTTACCGCAATGGGCATTTCTAAAGACGGCAAATTTATCGTTTATAAAGTGGCTACGCCTTCGGTGACAGACAACAAATCCAATTCCAAATTTTACACTATTCCGGTAACCGGCGGCAATCCAACGGAGGTGAAAGACACGAAAGATTTATTAGCCGACAAGAATGTTTCTCCTAACGGATTGTTCATTTTGTCCAGCCAAGAAGTTAAAACCGAAAATGTATTAGGCAAAGACATCTATACTGATTTAAGCAAAGCTGATGCACAGGTCTATAACGGCTTAGACTATCGCCATTGGGATACTTGGAACAACGGCTCTCACAACCACGTGTTTTACGCCGAAAATAAAGACAAGGCTCAAGCCATCGACATCATGCCGAACGAACCTTATGACAGTCCGCAAAAACCGTTTGGTGGCGATGAAGATTACATTTGGTCTCCTGATAGCAAAAGCATTATTTACGTTTGCAAAAAGAAAGCAGGAACAGCATACGCTATTTCTACCAATACCGATTTATATGAGTACAATCTCGAAACCAAAACCACTAAAAATCTAACCGAGAACAATCCGGGATACGATATGAATCCGGTATTTTCTCCAACCGGAAATTTAACTTGGTTGCAAATGAAACGCGACGGTTACGAAGCTGACAAAAATGATTTGATTGTGCGTTTCAAAGGCATCGATATGAATCTAACCGCCAATTGGGACGGCAGTGTAGACAATTTCCTTTGGAGTGCCGATGGTAAGAAAGTGTTTTTCACTGCAGCCGTAGACGGTACCAAACAATTGTTTGAAGTGAACTTTCCGGGTTTAACCAAAATGGCGATTACCGTTAAACAAGTTACTTCCGGCGATTTTGATGTGAATGATTTGGTTGGGTTTTCCGGCGATAACATCATTGTGACCCGCACCGATATGAACCATGCAGCCGAAATCTATTCGTATAACTTCAAGAAAAAGACGTGGTTGCAATTAACCAAAACTAACGACGAAACCTACGCCAAATTGGCTTTACCAAAATACGAAAGACGTTACGTAACCACTACCGATGGTAAGAAAATGCTGGTTTGGGTCATTCTTCCGCCAAATTTCGATGCCTCCAAAAAATACCCAACGCTTTTATATTGCCAAGGCGGACCTCAATCACCTTTAACCCAAAGCTATTCCTTCCGCTGGAATTTTTCTTTGATGGCTTCCCAAGGTTATGTAATCGTGGCGCCAAACCGTCGTGGGATGTATGGTCACGGTCAAGCTTGGAACGAGCAAATCTCTAAAGATTGGGGCGGACAAGTAATGAATGATTATCTTTCGGCCATAGATGATGTAGCCAATGAGAGTTATGTTGACAGAACGCGTTTAGGGGCTGTTGGAGCCAGCTACGGCGGTTATTCGGTATTCTATCTTGCCGGTATCCATGGCAATCGATTTAAAACGTTTATTTCGCATTGCGGGGTTTTCAATTTGGAAAGCATGTATGGCACTACCGAAGAAGTATTCTTCAACAATTGGGACCACGGCGGCGCGTATTGGGAAAAAGACAATGCCGATGCCCAAAAAGCCTATACTGAATTCAATCCTATAAAAATGGTTGACAAATGGAATACGCCTATCCTAATCATCCAAGGCGGAAAAGATTTCCGTGTACCCATCGGACAAGGCCAAGAAGCTTTCCAAGCCGCACAATTACGCGGTATCAAAAGCCGTTTTATGTATTTCCCCGAGGAAAACCATTGGGTGCTCAAACCACAAAACGCCTTGGTATGGCAACGTGAGTTTTACAAATGGTTAAAAGAAACGTTATAAGAATAATAAACCCAGCTTGAGAAAGTTGGGTTTTGTTTTTTTAATCAGGAGCGATTGGTTTGGGCATTTTTGAAGTCCGTGTTCCCGCTTTCCGTTACAATCTTACTGTATTTTCCTTTCGCTTCGCTACAGGATAATCCAAAAGGATTTCCACTACACACGAGCGAAGCGACTGCCGAAGAAATCGGGGCTAATGGAAAAACCTTTTTTAACTTTTGGAAATTTTTTCTAACAAAAAACCCAACTTGAGAAAGTTGGGTTTTTCTATTTATTCCGGATCGTTCATTTTAAAACTCTCCATAAACTTCGTAGTGTAATTTCCGGCTACATAATCCGGTTCTTCCATCAATTGTCGGTGGAACGGAATAGTGGTTTTGATGCCTTCGATATAAAACTCATCCAAAGCGCGTTTCATTTTGTTAATGGCTTCTTCTCTGGTTTGCGCGGTTGTAATCAACTTGGCAATCATTGAGTCGTAATTAGGCGGAATCGTGTAACCTGCGTAAACGTGAGTGTCTAAACGCACGCCATGTCCACCCGGCGCATGTAAAACGGTAATTTTACCCGGAGAAGGACGGAAATCGTTATAAGGATCTTCCGCGTTGATACGACATTCAATAGAGTGCAATTGCGGCAAATAGTTTTTACCCGAAATCGGCACCCCGGCGGCTACTAAAATTTGTTCACGTATTAAGTCATAATCAATAACTTGCTCGGTGATTGGGTGCTCTACTTGGATACGGGTATTCATCTCCATAAAGTAGAAGTTACGGTGTTTGTCTACCAAAAATTCTACTGTTCCGGCGCCTTCGTATTTAATGTATTCAGCTGCTTTAACCGCTGCTTCACCCATTTTAGTTCTTAATTCGTCGGTCATAAACGGAGAAGGCGTTTCTTCCGTTAATTTTTGGTGACGACGTTGTACAGAGCAATCTCTTTCTGACAAGTGACAAGCTTTTCCGTATGAATCACCAACCACTTGAATCTCAATGTGACGCGGTTCTTCGATTAATTTTTCCATGTACATCCCATCGTTTCCGAAGGCTGCTGCAGCTTCTTGACGAGCACTTTCCCAAGCTTTTTGAAGTTCTTCTTCTTTCCAAATGGCACGCATACCTTTACCACCACCACCGGCGGTTGCTTTCATCATTACCGGATAACCAATTTCTTTGGCTACTTTTTTGGCTTGTTCAAAATCTTCTAAAATCCCGTCAGATCCCGGAACACAAGGTACTCCGGCAGCTTTCATGGTAGCTTTAGCCGTAGCCTTGTCTCCCATTTTATCAATCATTTCCGGAGAAGCGCCAATAAATTTGATACCGTGTTCCTGACAAATTTTGGAAAATTTAGCGTTTTCCGAAAGGAATCCGTAACCCGGATGAATCGCATCAGCATTAGTAATCTCAGCTGCCGCGATGATGTTAGACATTTTTAAGTAAGATAAATTACTGGGTGGCGGACCAATACAAACTGCTTCGTCCGCAAACTTCACGTGTAAACTTTCCGCATCGGCTGTAGAGTAAACCGCTACGGTTTTAATTCCCATCTCACGACAAGTTCTGATTACGCGAAGCGCAATTTCGCCTCTGTTGGCAATTAATATTTTTTTAAACATCTTTTTTAATTTAGATTGTTAGACAAATTAGATTTGTTAGACGAATTAGACTTCTTAGAAATTTGTAAAATCCAGACAGTCTAAGTTAGGCTAAGCAGTCTAAATTAAGATGGATCAACTAAGAATAATGGTTGGTCAAATTCTACAGGAGACATGTCGTCAACTAGAATTTTTACAATTTTTCCTGAAACTTCAGCTTCAATTTCATTGAAAAGTTTCATCGCTTCAACTACACACAAAACGTCACCTTTGCCAATACTGCTTCCCACTTCAACAAACGGAGCTTTGTCCGGAGATGGTTTGCGATAAAAAGTTCCGATCATAGGCGATTTAATAGTCACGTATTTCGAATTGTCTTCAGCAGGGGCTGCCGGAGTTGCCGGAGCTGCTGCCACCGGAGCCGGAGCTGCAACAGGCGCTGCCACAGCTTGTTGAACTGGCGCTGCTTGTTGTACATAAGTAATTTCCGGTGTATTTCCTTCTAAAGTAGTTCTGATAGTAATTTTAACATCACCTGTTTCCAATTTTACTTCGGCCACTCCTGAGTTGGATACGAATTTGATCAGGTTTTGAATTTCTTTTAAATCCATAATTTGTTAGTTTTAGAATTAGTTTTATTGTTTTATTCTGCTGCGCTCCGATTAATTAATTGTCTTAATATCAAAAGCCTTGGGTGTTAATACGCCCATTTCAAGTAGATAGACCCCCAAGTGAATCCACCTCCAAATGCAGCAAAAATTAAGTTGTCTCCTTTTTTAAATTGTTTTTCGAAATCACTCAATAACAACGGCAAAGTAGCCGAAGTGGTATTTCCGTATCGGTGGATGTTAACCAATACTTTATCTTCTTCAAGGCCCATTCTGCTTGCTGTAGCATCAATGATTCGTTTATTGGCTTGGTGTGCAATTAACCAGTCAATATTTTCCTTGGTTAAGTTGTTGCGTTCCATAATTTTTTCGCTCACGTCAGCCATACCGGAAACAGCATATTTGAAAACCGTTTTACCGTCCTGGAAAACAAAATGTTGACCGTTGGCTACGGTTTCAGCACTAGGCGGAAGGATGGAACCTCCGGCGTCAATTTTTAAGTATTCTCTTCCGATACCGTCGCTTCTTAAAAATTCATCTTGCAGGCCTAAACCTTCATAATTCGGTTCAAATAAAACAGCACCGCCACCATCACCAAAAATGATACAAGTAGCCCTATCTGTGTAATCTATGATGGATGACATTTTATCGGCACCGATAAGCAATACTTTTTTGTATCGACCGGATTCAATATAGGCTGCAGCATTAGACATTCCGAATAGAAAGCTGGAACAAGCCGCTTGTAAGTCGTATGCAAAGGCATTAACAGCTCCAATTTGACTGGCTACATAAACGCCTGTTGAGGCTACCGGCATATCGGGCGTAGCCGTGGCCATGATAACCAGGTCTATTTCTTCGGGATTGATGTTGGCTTTGGAAATTAAATTCTGAGCGGCCTTGATGGCCAAATAAGAAGTGCCTTTTCCTTTCTCTTTTAAAAGTCTTCTTTCTTTAATACCGGTGCGAGTGGTAATCCATTCGTCATTGGTATCTACCATAGTTTCCAGTACTTGATTAGAGAGTACAAATTCCGGAACATAAGCTCCAACTGCGGTAATTGCGGCTGTTATTTTGGTCATAAAAAGGGTATTTTTCCAGTCGATTTTTGTACAATCGAAAAGTTGTGGAAATTACAAAAAAAATTCATACCTAATGGTAATTCTGTGAGGATATTTGCTAAAATTAAATAAAACAAAAAACTCCCACATAGTGAGAGTTTGTTTTGTAAAAAAACCTTAATTAAGCAACAGCTACTGATTTATCAATAACTACTTGTCCTCTGTAATACATTTTACCTTCATGCCAGTAAGCTCTGTGGTATAAATGCGCTTCACCGGTTACCGGGCAAGTAGCAATTTGAGCAACAGTTGCTTTATAGTGAGTTCTTCTTTTATCTCTTCTTGTTTTCGAGGTTTTTCTCTTAGGATGTGCCATTGTACTATATTATTTATCCGTTAATAGTTGTTTTAATTTGTCCCAACGCGGGTCAATATCATCTTCTTTTTTTACTTCTTTAATTTGCTTCGCTTGTTCGCGTTCGCTCGGGTCTTTGACTTGTAATTCATTTAGTTTTTGAAGTGCTTCTGTTTGCAAAGTTCCGTCTTTTACGCCGGGATGTATCCTTTTTTGTGGCACAGACAACACTATCATTTCATAAATGTACTGCGACAAATCGATTTGATGTTCTCCGTGAGGAAGAATCAATAATTCATCATTGTCGTTGTTGAATTCGTTACCAAACTGTACTACCAATTTAATTTTTCCTTTGATAGGTAAATTAAAAGGTTCACCGGTTAAGTCACAAGGAACATTTACCGTTCCTTTATGTTTAAAGTTGACTTCCAACATAGTAGTCTTTTTTTCAAGCACTACGTTAACGTCAACATTACAGCTTTCGAATTCATCAAAACTAAAAGCGTCAAAGAACTTTTTTTCTATTTTGAATTCAAACTGATGCTTTCCCAACTTTAATCCTATGAAAGGAATTAAATATTCATTCGTACTTTTCATCTAAACAACAATTTGACCCAACATTTCGGGAGTGCAAAGATATAAAATTATTGGAATTCCAATAACCTTATCAACATTTTTTTGTTTATAACTGTTTTTCTTTTGTTTTCAAGGGATTTCGACTTATTTCAGCATAATCAGCTCTTGAATTATAAATGTCAATGGCAGTATAAACAGCTTCTCTGAAAGAGTTATGGTCGGCTAATCCTTTCCCGGCTATTTCATATGCCGTTCCATGATCCGGAGAGGTTCTGACCTTGTTCAAACCGGCGGTGTAATTCACACCATTTCCAAACGATAAGGTTTTGAATGGAATTAGACCTTGGTCGTGATAGGTTGCTACCACCGCATCATATTTTTCATATTGACCACTGCCAAAAAAACCGTCGGCCGCAAACGGACCGAAAACCATAGTGCCTTTTTCAAATAATTTTTTCAAGGTTGGTCTCAAAATTTCATCATCTTCTTTTCCTATTACACCATTATCTCCGGCGTGAGGGTTCAAAGCCAAAACAGCTATTTTAGGTTTGTTGACGCCAAAATCCTGAACCAATGATTGCTTGATGGTTTCGATTTTTTGAACAATTAATTTTTCAGTTAAATGTTGCGCCACGTCGTTTACCGGAACATGATCGGTTAACAAGCCTACTCTTAATTTGTCGTGAACCATGAGCATCAAGGCATTTCCGTCTAACTCTTGGTTCAGATAATCGGTATGACCGGGGAATTTAAATTCGTCCGATTGTATGTTGTATTTGTTGATAGGAGCAGTTACCAATACATCTATTAGATTTTCTTTCAATGCTTTAGTGGCAGCCGTAAAAGATTTTATAGCATACTTACCTACTGTTTCGTCGTTTTTTCCGAAATTTAAATCAACTCCTTCTCGCCATACATTGAGGACATTAATTTTGCCAACAACCAATTGGTCCATTTTATCTATCCCGTGTAACGGAGCGTTTAATTCTAAGGTCTTTTTAATAAATGAAAGAATTTTAACGTTAGCAAAAATGACCGGTGTACAAAGCTCCAACATTCTGGCATCTTCAAAGGTTTTCAAAATCACTTCGCTTCCAATACCGTTTAAATCTCCGATTGAAATCCCAACAATGATATTTTCTGCTTTTTTCATAAGAAGTACTGGTTATTTATTGCTAATTTTGAAGTGCAAATTTAGTAAAATAAAACCATAATGTTCACAGGAATAATCGAAACCCTTGGAATTGTAAAAGAAATAAAAAAAGAAGGGGACAATGTTCATTTAACCTTAGCTTCAGAGATAACGCAAGAGTTGAAAATAGACCAAAGTGTTGCCCATAATGGTGTTTGTTTAACTGTAGTGGCCATCAATAAGGATGAGTATACGGTTACAGCCATCAAAGAAACCATCGATAAGACTACATTAGGAGACTGGAAAGTAGGCGATTTGATTAATTTGGAGCGGGCAATGAAGTTGGGCGACAGATTGGACGGTCATATCGTACAAGGACATGTTGACCAAACAGGTGTTTGTAAATCAATAGCAGAGGCAAACGGAAGTTGGTATTTTTCTTTTGAATACGACAGCCAATTGAATAACATTACTATCGAAAAAGGCTCTATAACAATTAACGGAGTAAGTTTGACAGTAGTTAATTCTCAGCCTAATGGTTTTAGTGTGGCTATCATTCCTTACACTTTTGAACACACCAACTTTAAAACATTTACAGTAGGGTCAAAAATTAATTTAGAATTTGATGTTGTGGGAAAATACGTGACAAGATTACACGCTCTCAGACAATAATTTAGTCAGTTAGGCTATAAAAAAATAAAAAAGCATCCTGATTATCGGGATGCTTTTTTTATGTTAAGCTGGGATATTTTGTAAAAACCTAAGACTACTGCAAATAATAACAATAGAACTAACCCACCGTCCAAAGGCAAGCCTGGCGGGGGCGGAGGGGTAGACGGAGGCGGTGGACCCGGGGCGGCAAAAACACTAATAGCCGGTAAAAAAACCGCAGTCAAAATAATTACAATTCTATTGGGGAGAATTTTCATAGTGCGTAAAAGTAAAAAAAAAATCTAATCGCCAAAATAAATTAATTATTTAATCTATTAAGTTAATACAAATTTAAAGTGCAAAACTATCGTTTTATTTCGGATAATACTCTGTAATAACTATAAATCAGCTTATTTGTTATTTACGATTTTTCCCCACGTTTAGTTTTATACAATAAAAAAGACCTCACAAGAGGTCTTTTTTGCTGTGGTCCCACTTGGGCTCGAACCAAGGACCACCTGATTATGAGTCAGGTGCTCTAACCAACTGAGCTATAGGACCGGCTAAGAGGTTGCAATATTACTACTAATTTTTTTTCGTTGCAACTATTTTTAAGGGATTTCTTGGCAAAGTTCCACCAATACACCGTTTGTTCCTTTGGGATGCAAAAAGGCCACTAACTTATTATCAGCTCCTTTTTTTGGAGTTTCATTTAAAACTACAAAGCCCTCTTTCTTTAGTCTTTCTATTTCCGATAGTATGTCGGCCACATCAAAGGCAATATGATGAATACCTTCGCCTTTTTTTTCTAAAAATTTTGCAATAGGACTTTCAGGATTAGTGGCTTCTAATAATTCAATTTTGTTTGGCCCATTCATAAAAAAAGATGTTTTTACACCTTCACTGACCACTTCCTCTTCTTTATATGGCGGATTGCCAAAGAGTTTTTCGAAAAGCAAATTGGAGACTTCCAAACTTTTCACGGCTATACCTATGTGTTCTATTTTTCTCATTCTAAAAGTTGCTGAGTTGCTGAGAGACTTAGTCGCTGAGCTATTTAAAGTATCAAAGATAATGATTTCGATGATTAGCCCTGATAGAAGCGGCATCCTTTTTATTGTTTGAAAGATAACCTTGTGATTGCGTTTGTGTGATAACAATAAAAAGATATAGCGGATAGCAGGAAATAGCTTCTCAAAAAATGCTGTAACTTATTATGCTTCACATCCTACAATACCCACTTCGTGCTCGGAGAGCTACTATATAACTTAAAAGTTGTATTTTTGCGGCATGGAAACGAACAGACAGAAAAAAATCGGAAGTGTATTGCAAAAGGATTTAGTAGACATCCTGCAAGGAGAAGTGCGTAAAAACGGGATTACCAATTTAGTGATTTCGGTTTCTAAAGTGAGTGTAACCACCGATTTATCCATTGCCAAAGTCTATTTGAGTGTTTTTCCACAAGAAAAAGCCCAAGATTTGTTAGAAGCTGTTAAAACCAATGCCCCTTTAATCAAACACGATTTGGCTCAAAGAGTAAAATTACAATTGCGCAAAGTGCCGAATTTGGTTTTTTACATCGATGACTCTTTGGATTATATCGAAAAGATAGACAATGCTTTGGCCGGAAAAGAAAATCCGATTGAAAACCGAGAGCTTTTAGACAAACGCAAGAAATTTTAATTGCCACTTGAATTTCCCGCTTTACATAGCCAAACGTTATCTCTTTAGTAAGAGCAAGAACAATGCTATCAATATTATTACCGGGATAGCAGCCGTTGGCATTGTGGTTGGCGCGATGGCTTTGTTCGTTGTACTCTCCGTTTTTAGCGGATTGCGCGAATTCAGTTTGTCTTTTTCCAACGATTTTGATCCCGATTTAAAAGGAACGGCCGTTACCGGAAAATTTTTCTCTTTAACTTCCCAACAAGAACAAAATCTTACTCAAATCCCCGGCATTGCTTCTTACAGTAAGGTATTAGAAGAGCGTGTTTTATTCTTTTTTGATGGCAAAGAACAGGTAACTTACCTTAAAGGCGTCGACAATAAGTTTACCCAAACCAATGTAGTCGAACAAAATGTAGTGAACGGAAAATGGCTAAAACCCAATACCATTGAAGTAGTGATTGGCTACGGAATTTCCGAAAAATTATCGCTTGGCTTGTACGATTTCAATAATCCGTTTGAGGTTTATGTGCCGCGAAAAGGCAAAGGCGTTATCGAAAGCGAAGCCGAAGCCTTCAACAAAGCCCGATTGATTCCGGTAGGTATTTATGCCATTAGCGAAGATTTGGATCAGAAATATGTGTTTTGCGATTTGACTTTGGCGCAAGAACTGTTAGAATTACAGCCTAATCAGCTTTCCGGTATAGAAATCAAGCTCAAGCCTAAAGCCGATGAAGCTGCTGTTATGAAGCAGGTTTCGGATTTATTTCAAAATAAGATACAAATCAGAAACCGAGCCCAGCAAAACGCAACACTTTATAAAATGTTGAATACCGAAAACATAGCGGTATATCTCATTTTTACTTTGGTGATAATTATTGCTTTGTTCAACTTAATCGGTGCTTTGATCATGATGATATTGGACAAGAAAAGCAACCTCAAAACCTTACATAGTTTAGGTTCCGACATCAAAGATTTGAAAAAGATATTCCTTTTGCAAGGCAGCTTGTTAAGTGTTTTTGGTGGGCTGATTGGATTAGTCTTAGGAATGGTAATAGTGATAATCCAACAGCAATTCAAATGGGTTATGATTACCGAATCTTTGGCTTATCCTGTGGTTTTCAGTCTTCAAAATGTGGCGATAGTTTTTGCTACTATTGTAACGCTGGGCGTAGTATCCAGTTGGATAGCCAGCAGTCGGGTTAGTAAAAAGCTATTGGATTAAACAAACTGATAGTTGGCATAAGCCTCACGAATTTCCTCAAAAACTTGTAGCAAAGCATTGTGGTCATCTGTAGTGACTAAACGTTGCTTGAAGTCTTTAAACCCATGAATTCCTTTGAAATAATTGGTATAATGACGGCGCATTTCCACTATGCCTAAACGTTCGCCTTTCCATTCCATAGACCAAATCAAATGGTTTTTGGCGGCCTCGATTCGGTCAGCCATATTGGGTTGTGCCAAATGTTCACCGGTATTGAAGTAGTGTTTGATTTCGTTAAAAATCCAAGGATAGCCAATGGCGGCGCGACCAATCATAATACCGTCTATGCCGTATTTGTTTTTGTATTCCAAAGCTTTTTCGGGTGAATCGATATCGCCGTTGCCGAAGATAGGCATGGTAATTCGCGGATTGTTTTTTACTCGGGCGATGTGTGACCAATCGGAATGACCTTTGTACATCTGCGCTCGGGTGCGTGCGTGAATGGTCAAAGCTTGTACGCCAATATCTTGCAGTCTTTCGGCTACTTCATCGATGTTAATGGAATTTTCGTCCCAACCCAAACGCGTTTTTACCGTTACGGGCAATGAAGTGCCTTTAATTACCGCTTTGGTCAAGCGCACCATCAAATCTACATCTTTCAATACGCCGGCACCTGCACCTTTGCAAACCACTTTTTTTACCGGACAACCAAAATTAATATCCACTAAATCCGGTTGTACGGCATCGACAATTCTGGATGACATTTCCATGGCTTCCTCATCGCCACCGAAAATTTGAATCCCAACCGGGCGTTCATAGTCGAAAATATCCAATTTCATTCGGCTTTTCACAGCATCGCGAATCAGTCCTTCCGAAGAGATGAATTCCGAGTACATTAAGTCGGCGCCATGTAATTTACACAAGCGACGAAAAGGCGGATCGCTAACGTCTTCCATAGGCGCAAGAAGCAGCGGGAAATCAGGTAATTGGATGTTGCCTATTTTGGGCATGGTTGCGTTTTTTTTGCAAAAATACTAAAGATTGTTGAATGATGATGGGCGATTTTAGATTTAAGAATTTCGTTTGTAGGTGAACAATCGTTAATCTGCAATATGCAATCCAAAACTTTGCCCTATATTTGCCGATTAAATGACTGCTGTAAAAGGGATAGCGGTGGTTTGCGTGAGGGATTGGAGAGGAAATCCTTTTGCTTTTGAAAAAAGCAAAAGATTGCAACGGAAAGCCCGACCCCTTTCGACAGGCTCAAGACAGGCCAAGGGGTCACGCCCTAATTAAATTGACAAAGAAAGAAAATGACATGCGAAGCACGGCATGTTTTCGAATAAAAAACATTCATTTTATATGAAACATATTAGAAATTTTTGCATTATTGCCCACATTGACCACGGAAAAAGTACGTTGGCCGACCGATTGTTGAGTGCTACTCAAACCGTTACGGCTCGAGAGGAAAAAGCGCAGTTGTTGGACAACATGGACTTGGAGCGCGAGCGTGGGATTACCATTAAGAGTCACGCCATTCAAATGGAGTACAAATACAAAGGCGAAGATTATATCTTGAACCTGATTGATACGCCGGGACACGTGGATTTTTCGTATGAAGTTTCCCGTTCGATTGCGGCTTGTGAAGGCGCTTTGTTGATTGTAGATGCCGCGCAAAGTATACAGGCACAAACCATTTCCAACTTGTATTTGGCTTTGGAAAACGATTTAGAGATTATTCCGGTGTTGAACAAAGTGGATTTGCCGAGTGCCAATCCGGAAGAAGTGAGCGACGATATTATTGATTTGTTGGGTTGTAAGTTGGAAGATATTATCCACGCTTCGGGGAAAACCGGATTTGGTGTGGAGAATATTTTATCGGCCATTATTGAAAAAATCCCGGCGCCTAAAGGCAGCAAAGACGAACCTTTACAGGCGTTGATTTTTGACAGCGTTTACAATCCGTTTCGTGGGATTGAAGTTATTTTCCGAGTGAAAAACGGAGAGATTCGCAAAGGACAGAAAATTAAGTTTATGGCCACGGGCAACGAATATTTTGCCGATGAGGTTGGGACGTTAAAACTCAACCAAGTGCCGAAAGACGTGATTTCTACCGGTGATGTTGGGTATTTGATTTCGGGGATTAAAGAAGCGAAAGAAGTAAAAGTAGGAGATACCATTACCGATGCCAAAATACCAACTACGAATATGATTGTTGGTTTTGAAGATGTAAAACCGATGGTTTTTGCTGGAATTTATCCGGTAGATACGGAAGATTATGAAGATTTGCGTTCTTCTATGGAGAAATTGCAATTGAACGATGCATCTTTGGTGTTTGCCCCTGAAAGTTCGGCAGCTTTGGGATTTGGTTTCCGATGCGGATTCTTAGGCATGTTGCACTTGGAGATTATTCAGGAGCGATTGGAGCGTGAATTCGACATGACGGTAATCACTACGGTACCGAACGTTTCGTATTTGGCCTATACTAAAAAAGAACCTGACACTCCAATTGTGGTGAACAACCCGTCTGATTTGCCGGAACCGTCTAAATTAGACCGCGTAGAAGAGCCATTTATCAAAGCTACTATTATTACTAAAGCCGATTTTGTGGGTAACGTAATGAGTTTGTGTATTGAAAAACGCGGTATTATTACCAACCAAACCTATCTAACTACCGAGCGAGTAGAATTGAACTTCGACATGCCGTTGGCGGAAATTGTATTCGACTTCTACGACCGTTTGAAAACTGTTTCTAAAGGTTACGCTTCGTTTGATTACTCTCCGATAGGCATGAGAGCTTCTAAATTGGTGAAATTAGACGTGTTATTGAACGGGAATTCAGTCGATGCTTTATCGGCTTTGATTCACGAAGACAACGCGTACAACATAGGTAAAAAGATGTGTGAAAAACTACGCGAATTGATTCCGAGACAGCAGTTTGATATTCCTATTCAGGCCGCTATCGGAGCCAAAATCATCGCTCGTGAAACCATCAAAGCGTTGCGTAAAGACGTTACTGCCAAGTGTTACGGAGGTGATATTTCCCGTAAGCGTAAACTCTTGGAAAAACAGAAAAAAGGGAAAAAGAGAATGCGCCAGGTAGGGAACGTAGAGATTCCGCAAGAAGCGTTTATGGCGGTTTTGAAGTTGAATGATTAATAATTGGGCGCTGAGGTTCTAAGATACTGAGGCACTAAGGAATTATACTATAATAGAAACCTGATTGTGAAAGCAATCGGGTTTTTTATTGGGATAAACCTTAGAACCTTAGTATCTTTGCGCCTTAGAACCTTATAGAGATGTTAGAAGATAAAACACCACAACGTACGCCACTTTCTCAATTGGGAGAGTTTGGATTGATTAGTCATTTGACCAAGAATTTTGACGTAAAACAAGCTTCAACTTTAAAAAGTATAGGTGATGATGCTGCGGTTTTAGATTTTAAGGACAAGAAAACGGTGGTTTCGACAGATTTGCTTATTGAAGGCGTTCATTTCGATTTGAGTTATATGCCTTTGAAACATTTGGGTTATAAAGCTGTTGTGGTTAATTTATCGGATATCGCGGCTATGAATGCCAAACCAACGCAGATTACGGTTTCCATAGCCGTTTCTAACCGATTCCCTTTGGAAGCTTTAGAAGAATTGTTTGAAGGCATTGCGATGGCGGCCAAGATTTATAAAGTAGATGTAGTAGGCGGCGACACGACTTCTTCTCAAAAAGGGATGATAATTTCGATTACTGCTTTGGGTGAAGCTAACGAAAAAGAGTTGGTGTATCGCAATGGCGCTAAGGAAAATGATTTGTTGGTCGTAACCGGCGATTTAGGCTCGGCTTATATGGGCTTGCAGGTTTTAGAACGAGAGAAGCAAGTGTTTCAAGTTAATCCCAACAACCAACCGGATTTAGACAATTACACGTATTTGATTGAGCGACAACTCAAGCCAGAGGCGCGCACTGATATTAGAGAATTGTTGGAGAAACTGGAAGTAAAACCAACTTCCATGATTGATATATCTGATGGTTTGTCTTCAGAGATTCTTCATATTTGTAAGCAAAGCAAAGTAGGTTGTAACTTATTTGAAGAAAAAATCCCAATAGATCCGCAGTTCATCAATGTTTGCGAGGAGTTTAATATCGATTCTACCACAGTAGCTATTAATGGTGGCGAAGATTACGAATTGCTGTTTACCATTGCCTTAGAAGATTTTGATAAAATCAAAGCCAACCCTAATTTTACCGTGATTGGGCATATGACCCAAGAAAGTGAAGGGGCGCATTTGGTTACCAGAGCCAACACAAAAATCCCTTTGAAAGCAAGAGGTTGGGACGCTTTAAGCCAATAAAAAAGCGATACCGTCAAGTATCGCTTTTTCCCCTAAGTCTTGTAAACTAAGCAGTAGTTTTGAAGTTTTTACTACTTACGTTATTCTACAAATACTAACCCTGAAATCATATTGCTAAGGTAAGTATAGTTAAGTTGATGATTGTTACGGTTTCCCGCATATTTTAATATGGTTTCCCGTATAATCGTTAAATAACACCTTTGTTTTTAGCTTCACGTATCAAATCTACGTCGGTTCCGCCCGGAACTTCCAAGATTTCACGGATGTTTAGCTTTCTTTTTTCTATGGCGCTGAGCGATAGCGGAATGTAAGTCGGCAAATCTTTCGTTTTCACGCCTTTAGACAAGTGGAAAAGGATTTGTTTGTCGAATACATCCAATTCGATATTATTATATTGGGCTTGGCCAACCAATTTGATAACCGTTTGGCTGTAATAACTTTCGTTGTTGATGATTTTATCGAAGGCGAAAAGTAATTCGTCGAACGTCAAGTCGTTTTTAATAATTAAACCGCTTGGATTGATATTTTTGATGATGTTATTGATTTTCAGCAACTCAGTGTGCATCGTTAATAGGATTACCTTACACTCCGGCATTTCGGATTTCATCAACATAGCCAAATCTTCTCCGGAGTAGATGCCTTTTTCGGCATATTCGGGCATACTGATATCAAAAAAGGCGATATCAAAATTTTTGGACGCTTCCATGATGTTTTCGTAGCCCGACTTACAGTTGTTGGCTTGAGTAACTTCGAATTCGAAGCCATTTTGGCTGTATTTATTGATGGCATTTTTGTAGGCCTCAATAATAAACGGATGGTCGTCTACAATTAAAATTTGGATAGGGGTTTTCATTCTTGTGGTATTGTGGTGGGTTGTTTTGTTTCTATAGGTATGGTAATGACTATTTTGGTTCCTTCGTCTTTTTTCGAGGTAATATCGATAATTCCTTTACAATCGTGTGTTCTTGAAATCATGTTTTGCATACCAATGCCTTTGCTCTTTTTGTTGACATCGAAACCGATACCGTCATCTTTGATTTTCAAATATACATTTTCTTCGTCACCTTTTATTTCCACGAAGATATTTTTAGCATTGGCGTATTTGTTAATGTTTTGCAAGCCTTCTTGTAATATGCGGTATAGATTGATTTTGATGGCGTTGCCGATTTTATCCCAGTTAACATTACTGTCGATGGTATAATTGACTTCGGCATCGAATGCATTTTTTTGTTCTTCCAATAAATTGTGAACGATGGAAACAAAGTTATTAATTAATACTTGTTTTTCTCGGTTCAGGTCGTGTGATATTTCGCGAATATCTTGCTCAATCGTTTTAAGCTCGTTTAAGAGCTCAAATCGTTTTTGAACGGCTTCTTCATCGGTACTCGAGTTTAAGCTGTCTAAGTTGAGGCGCAATCCGAACATTCTGCCCAGCACGCCGTCGTGTAAGTCTTGGGCCAAGCGTTTTTTCTCTTTACTGCGACTCTCATCAATAATGGCTTGTTGCGACATCATGAGGTTGTAGATGTCTTCGTTGGCCTTTTGTTGGGCTTGTTTGTAGAGTAATTCCCGTGTTCGCGCACGCTGAGCTCTAACCACAAATAACAACACCACTAAAATAAATGTGACTACAAAAACGTAGAGTAAGTTGCGGTTTTTTTCGGCTAGGCCTTGGTTTTCTTGTTTGATTTCGTCTGTTTCGAGTTGGAGACGGGCGAATTTTTCTTGAGATTTTTTTTCGACATCTTGAATACTGTCACTAATTTTTATGTAATCCTCAGAGTATTTTGACGAGTCTTCAAGACCTATGTTAGACATTTGTTTTAAAGCAACTAGAATATCTCTTGTTTTTTTTGATGAGTATGCAGTTTTAAGTGCTTCTTTTGCAAATAATTGAGATTTTAAAGTGTCTTGTTTTGATGCAAAGTATTCAGAAATATGTATTTTACTTAAAACTATTAAAGAAGTTTCATTTAACTCTTCTCTAACTTTTAAAGAAGAGAAAAATAAATCAGGTAATTCTTTGAAATCTTTTGTTTTAAACTTTGAATACGCTAAGTTGTCTATTAATAAGCTATAAAGCTCTTTGTCATTCGATTTTATTTTCTTGTTGTTTAAAGCTTTTAAATAGTATTTTATAGCTGTATTAAAATCCCCTTTTTTTTGGTATACATATCCAATATTGTTAAGGCAAGTTTCTTTTTGAAAACTTCCTGACAATTCATTTACTTCAACTATTTTTAATCCTCTATTAAAATATTCAATTGCCTTATCATAATCTTTTGCATCAACTGCAACAATCCCCATCATTGTCAATATTGCATATGATTTGTCAAATTCTTTTTTTACATCAATATTTTCGTATGCTTCAGTTAGAGATCTATCAGCCGCAACAAAGTCACCAATATTATATTGAGTAATACTTTTGTTTAGTAACACATTTGATAAGGCTTCTTTTTCTTTAATTCTTTTTAAGATTTTTTCGGAATTATAATAGTAAAAAAAAGCACTGTCATTTTGCAATTTATTTTTATAGAAGTTTCCTTTATATCTGTAGGCTTGAGCAAGATTAAAGCTGTCTTTACTTACTAAAGATTTTTCTATCAATAGTTTTGAAGCTTTTTGAAAGTCCTCTGCTTTATCTAATCTATAGAATCCTTGGGTAATAAGGAATAGTTTGTCTCTTGTGATTGAATCATTTGTTTGATTCTTATATAGTTCAAGTGCTCTTCTGTAACCTATGAATTGAGATTTTAGGTCAACTTTTTTATTATCGACATTCTTTAAAAATGAATTGACACTATCGATAGATTGATCGATATCTTTAGATTGTTTTTGATTCTTATTACAACTAAAAAAAAGAAAAAAGAAGATGAAACAAAACTTATTAACTCTCAATGTAAGTATTTTTAATTATTACCAAAAATACTTAAAATTAATTTTAAAAAAAAACCACTCTGCTAAGAGTGGTTTGAATTGTTCATTTGATATTTATTCTAATACTGGTTTTTTAGTTCCGCTTCCTCCGGTTTCATTATCAAATTCTAGTACTGGTTTTTTAGTTCCGCTTCCCCCAGTTTCATTATCAAATTCTAGTACTGGTTTTTTAGTTCCGCTTCCTCCAGTTTCGTTATCAAACTCAAGGACTGGTTTTTTAGTTCCACTTCCTCCAGTTTCAACAGGAGTTGTAAACGATGTAACCACAAGCATTAAAGCTAATAGGCCAAAAGTAGTTGCTAATTTTTTCATAATTTGAGACTTTTTATTGTTATGTTTTTGTTTCTACTTTAAAGTTAATGTCACTGCATTTGTTTTGAGGCTGTGACACTTTCACGATGTAAAACTAAAAAGGAAGTCTCTGTGAAGCCCTATACATATTGGTGTTTATGGTAGAATGACCTCGTTTGTGAGTGAATGATGGTCAAATTCGGGTGGATGGTTTTTGGGTTTTTGAGCAAAATGACCCATTTGGTCGCTTTAAGACGCTACGATGGTTTTAATAAGCAATAGGCAATGCGCCTCAAAAGTGGTTTTTGAAGGAAAGAGATGTTATAGCCGGAGGAGGAGTAAAACTGGTTTTAGTTTTTTAAAGGAAACGAAACACTCAAAGTAGTTCCCTGGTTTGTTTTTGAAATGACATTGAATTTACCATTCAATTCTTTAACCCGATGTTTGATGTTTTTTAAACCTATTCCTTTTTTTGTATTGTCCGCTTGTATTCCAACACCATCGTCTGAAATGGTAAGGTGTAATTTTTCTCCTTGAATTGCAAAATGAATAAGGGCCTTTGTGGCAGAGGCATGTTTGTTGATGTTTCGACAAGACTCCTGTAAAATTCGGTATAAGTTCATTTTCTGAACTTCGGTTATCTTTTCCCAATCAACAATAGGATCTACTTCGAGTTGGTATTGCACACTACTAATTTGGTTTTGTTCTGTTATTAAATCTGTCAGTAGTTTTTCAAAACCGGTATCATAAATAGAGGTTTTTTGGTTCAAATTATGGGTTAGGTTTCGAATCTCGTTTTCAATTTCTTTGATGTTGTTGATATATGGCAAGCACTTTTCAACGGTTTCAGTATCTTTTTTTATGGAAAGTACGGAGAGATTTAGTCGAGTACTGGTCAGTTTGTTCATTACACCGTCGTGTAATTCCAAACCGATTCGTTTTTTTTCTTTTTGTCGAGCGGCTTCCTCTTTCGCATTTTGAACCAACATTAATTGGTAAATTTCTTCATTGATGCTTTGCTGGGCATGTTGCAAACGAAGTTCTTTTTGTTTTAATCGTTGGCGGGCTATGATAACTATGAGGATGGCGATAAGAAAAACAGCTCCGGCAATTATAACAAAATATGTTCGCTGTTTTAAAGCCGTTTCCTTTTCTTGGTTGATTTCTTCTGTTTCAAGTTGTATTTTGTAGTATTGATTTCGTGCGGTCCTTTCGGCAAAAAGAAGGCTGTCGTTGACGCGTTTGAATTCTTGAATGTATAGAGGCGCCTTTTTTGGATTGATGCTGCCGGCTTGTGTTAGAGCAGTGAGATAATAATAAGGAGCATTTGCTTCTTTTGATTTTTTTAAAGCAGATTCTGCGTAATGATTGGCGATAACAAGATCTTTATTTTTGGAATAATATTCTGAAAGATACAAATCACTTACTGCACTCTCGTTTTTAATGTTTAGGCGGTCAAATATTTTTCTTGAAGTTTTAAATAAAATAGGAATATGATAATTTTTATTAGTTTTTAAGTAACAATAGCCTATGTTGTTCAATAGGTAAGCATATAATTCTGGGTCTTCTTTACTTATGTTTTTTTCATAAAGTGCTGATTTAAAAAAACCTATAGCCTCTTTATATTTTTTTTGTTCTCTGAGTGCATTACCTATATTGTTTAAACAAGAACCTTTAGAAAAATTATTTCTTTGATTTTTAATGTTGTATCTTTTAATAAGCGATATGGCTTCATTTAATGTTTTAATAGCTTTGTTGTATTCTTGCATGTTATGATATGAATTTCCCAAGCACATTAAGCTGTAAACTAATCTTTTATATGATTTGTTTTTTTTAAAATATAGGCAAGCTTTTTTTGTAGATAATTCAGCGCCCAAATAGTCATCAATATTTAATTGAATAATTCCTTTTTTTGTGAGTATAACACCTATTTTTTCATAATTCTTCATTTTTAAAAAAGCCCTTTCGGATTTTGAATAGTAAGTGAATGCTGAATCATAGACTCTTAACTTTTTAAAATAATTTCCTTTAAATTCATAATATTCTCCTAAAATAATAGAGTCATTAGATTGTTCAATTTTTTGTAGCCATATGCTTGATATGTTTAAGAACGGGCTGTTCTGATTAAATTCTAAGTAATTTTTTGATAATCTTCCCAAACTCCCCCTAACCACACTATCATTCCTCTTCAAATCAATAAAAGACAAAGCCTTGTCGTTATACTGCACACGCTTTTTAAAGTCTAAACTGTCATTTTCTGCTAAGGCCAAGTATTTTTGAACGGAGTCGTTGGTGGGATTGCTTTCTGGTTGGTTTCCAATTTGGGAACAACCGGAGAGTATTGAAATGATTGCAAGTAAAACAATAGATTTATTCATGAAGGCAATGTAGTAAAAATTGAAAAAGAATAGTACTTATCTTATCCTTTAAAAGGAATTTGCAATTGAATTTTCAGTTTTTGGAGGGTTTCCTTCAACAATGTTGAGTCAGCGGGTACTTTATCACTAGCGCTTTGATTGTGGTAAGAGATTGAAATCTCTACTTCGGTCTCCGGAATTTTATCTTTTCTCTTCTTCTTCTTGTTCTCCGGGATTATTAGGCCTTCTAGTATTTTCTCGCAATGTTCTTCTAAATCATTTACTTGGTCAAAATAATAGGTGGTGACTTCTTCCCCGATGATGATTTTGAGGTGGCAACAAGGCTTAGTTGAAGCATTTTGCCCCAATATTGCTAACGGACATAACCATAAAAAGTAAAACCAAGCTTGTTTCATAAACCTCATATAAAGCAAACAGCCCCGCTTTCAGTCGTCCAAACAGAAAAGCAAAGGGCTGTTTTGGTTTGTTTTGCATGTCTCCCGTTTAATAACTAACCTAAAATAAACAGGACAAATTTCAGTTAATTTTTACCTTCCCAAATACCACTTTGGATCCGGCAGTCATTCCCAAAACAAGTTTTGAGTTTGATTTTTATCACTGTAAAAGTATAACGTGAAAATTAGATTTTATTACACTAAAAGTGTACATTTTTTATCAGGTAGTTTTTTTAAATGAAACCTTGCTTGCGGGCTTCACGCAAAATATCCTCATCATTTCCTTTTTCAATATCGAAAAATTCTTTGATGAATACCTTTCTCTTGTCGATGGCACTTTTTGATAAATGCAGGTAGTCCGGCATGTTTTTCGTTTTAATGCCTTGGTTCAAAAGCAAAATGATTTGCCTGTTGTAATAGTCTAATACTCTTGATTTTTGTTCCATTTCTTTTTGCAAGTCGACTATAGTACTGCTGAGGTATTGTCCGCCTTGGATTACGGTATGAAAGGCTTCTGTAAAATCGTTCGCATCAAAATCACTTTTTACCAAAAGTCCTTCCGGCTTGTGATTTTTTAATATATTAAATAACAAAAGGGATTCAGAGTGTGTGGTCAACATCATGATTTTAGTCTCCGGCAAATATTTTTTGACAATAGGTATTAAATCACTTCCGTTGTCAATGTTTTTTTCCGGATAAGGCGGCATGGTGTAGTCGATGGTAACCAAATCAAACGTTTCCTTAGTAGTAGTTATCAACTTATAAGCACTCTCACAGCTTAAGGCCGGTGTGGTTTTTACTTCATAACCATAAGGGTTGTAAGATAAAATAGATTTGTATCCTTCTATGATGAGTTTGTGGTCGTCTATCATCAATACGCTTACTTCCATAACAGCAGAATTTCGGTAAACGTAATACTTTTCTGCTATATTTCCAAATAATTTCCGCCGGCGATTCTATTGATAATCAAATCTACGTTGTCTTTATACGATTTTGAGAAAGGTAATTTTGTAGTGGAGTTTTTAATGTAGCAAACCGTATTTCCGGTATGAATTCGGGAAACCTGATTCACATTGATGATGTAACTGTTGTGAATTCTTAGGAATTGTGACTCCGGTAAAACGGTTTCAAAATGCTTTAAAGTCTTGAAGGCTGTAATCATTTCGCCGTTGTTCAAATGGATGTCAGTCGAATTGTTATCTGCCTCAAAATACAAAATGTCTTCTGAGTCGATATAACGGTAATCACCATAAGATTTGATGCAAATGATTAATGATTGTTGCTGCTGCTGAACAGTAACTACATTGTCTGTTGCGGTCGGAACAGTTTTGATTTCCACCTCATGTTCGTCGGTTTGCAGTTCTTCAGCTATGGTCTCGTCTAACACTTCAAAAGTGGCAGCCGGATTTTTAACTTCCATATGTGGCAAATCCGATTTAATGGCGCGATCAAACTTGAGTATGGCTTTTCTGAAATCGTTAATGTCTAAGGGTTTCAACAAATAATCAACCACTTCGTATTTTAACGCCTCGTAAGCCAGTTCTTTTTTGGAAGTAGTAACAATAATTTTCGGAACCAAGCTCAAGTAGCGATAGAGTTCATTAATCAGCGCTAAGGATAAATTGCTTTTCTTGTCGGAAGGATCGATTTCTAAGAAAACCAAACGCGGTTGGTGTTCCAAAATTAAATTTACGCCGTCATCATAATTATTGGCAGAAGCTACAAAAGATAAGTTGCGAAAACGCTCCGCTATGGCTTGGGTTTTCGCGACATCTTCTTGATTGTCATCAATAATTATGTAAGTGTGGCTCATTAACGCTTATCCGTTGATTTTGGGACAGCATTTTCTGACTAAATTAACAGGTAGTTTTGGGGAAACTTTGTTGTTACTTTAAATATGTTTATTAAAAACAAAACACAAAAATAAAACCGACCAAAAGAGCCGATTTTCGTTGTAACGAAATTATGGGTTCGATTTTGGAGAATTTCAAATTGTTGACAGAATCGCCGAATCTGTTAATATGTGGATTTTATTCGGGTATAATTCTTACGAAAACAAAAATTCCAAATTCTCCTGAGGCTTCAGGTTGGAATTTGGAATTTTGTATTTAGAATTTAAAGAAATCTACATCTTCATCAACCAATTTCTCATTGAAACTTCGTTATTGATGAGCGTTCTTAATTCGGCAATTTTAACGCGATCTTGTTGCATAGAATCACGGTGACGAATCGTTACGGTTTCGTCTTCTAAAGTTTGGTGATCTACCGTAATACAGAATGGTGTTCCTAAAGCATCTTGCCTTCTGTAACGACGTCCAACGGCATCTTTCTCATCATAGGCTACATTGAAATCCCATTTCAAATCGTCGATGATTTTTTTGGCCACTTCCGGTAGACCGTCTTTTTTCACCAAAGGTAAAACGGCCGCTTTGGTTGGCGCTAAAACAGCAGGTAAACGTAAAACCGTTCGAGTTGAACCGTCTTCTAAGGTTTCTTCTTTTAAAGCAGTAGCAAAAACAGCTAAGAACATACGGTCTAAACCAACAGATGTTTCGACTACATAAGGCACATAATTCGAATTGGTTTCGGTGTCAAAATATTGTAGTTTTTTGCCCGAATATTGTTCGTGTGCTTTCAAATCGAAATCGGTTCTCGAGTGAATACCTTCTAATTCTTTGAAACCAAAAGGGAAGTTAAACTCAATATCAGCCGCAGCATTGGCGTAGTGCGCTAATTTTTCATGGTCGTGGAAACGGTAGTTTTCTTTGCCTAATCCTAAGGATAGGTGCCAGTTTAAACGGGTTTGTTTCCAATACTCGTACCATTTCATTTCTTCGCCCGGTTTAACAAAAAACTGCATTTCCATTTGTTCAAACTCACGCATACGGAAGATAAACTGACGGGCTACAATCTCGTTTCGGAACGCTTTTCCGGTTTGGGCAATCCCGAAAGGAATTTTCATTCTACCGGTTTTTTGTACGTTTAAGAAATTCACGAAAATCCCTTGTGCGGTTTCCGGACGCAGGTATAAATCCATGGCATTTTCGGCTGAAGCTCCGAGTTTGGTGCCAAACATTAAGTTGAATTGCTTTACATCAGTCCAGTTTCTGGAACCGGTTTCCGGATCGGCAATTTCCAATTCTTCGATTAAGGCTTTTACATCTTCCAAATCTCCGGTACCCAACGAACGACCCATTCTTTCCAGAATTTCACGCTCTTTGGCCAAGTATTCCATCACACGCGGATTGGTGGTTTTGTATTGCTCTTCATCAAAAGCATCACCAAATCGCTCGCGGGCTTTTTCAATTTCCTTTTTGGCTTTCAGGTTTAATTTTTCGGCATAATCCTCAATTAAAACGTCGGCTCTGTATCTTTTTTTAGAATCCTTGTTGTCAATGAGCGGATCGTTAAACGCGTCCACATGACCCGAAGCTTTCCAAGTGGTAGGATGCATCAAAATGGCGGCGTCTAAACCGACAATATTTTCATGCATTTGCACCATGGCTTTCCACCAATATTCTCTAATGTTCTTTTTTAATTCGACTCCGTTTTGCGCGTAATCATACACTGCGCTCAAACCATCGTAAATTTCGCTCGACGGAAAAATATATCCGTACTCTTTAGCGTGCGAAACTACATTCTTAAATAAATCTTCTTGTTTTGCCATAATGCTGCAAAAATATAAAAAGCGCTGATAAAAAAAGGGTTTAAAACCAATTAGAATTGAAAAAATGTATAATTTTATGTAAGAAAATTACTTTTTTATGTGGAATCACCTACTCAATTTATTTTTTCCGAAGTCGTGCGCCGGTTGTCACAGCCTGTTATTACAAGATGAAAACGTGATTTGTACGCAATGCCGGCACGAAATTCCACTTACACATCATCTTGCAATGACAGAAAACGAAATCTTTCAACGATTTTACGGTCGTATTCCGTTAGAGTTTGGTGCCGCGCTGTTTTATTTTCATAAGAAAGGCATTGTACAGGAAATGATGCACCAACTCAAATACAAAGGCAACCAAGAAGTTGGGACAATGGTTGGCGAATGGTTTGCGGCCGAATTGCAACAAGTACCGCTACTGCAAACTGTCGATTACATTATTCCGGTTCCGTTACACAAAAAACGATTTCGGGAACGCGGCTACAATCAGGTCACCACTTTCGGACAGGCTTTGTCGAATCATTTAAACATTCCGTACAACGAAACTTTATTGCAACGAAAATTATACACCAAAACCCAAACTAAAAAGTCGCTTTTAGGGCGCTCCGATTTGAGCCAGACATTATTCGATATCGAATTTTCAGGGGAATTTACCGGAAAACATTTCCTATTAATAGATGATGTAATGACTACCGGCGCAACCTTGGAAGCTTGCAGTAAAGCGCTGCTCAAAATCCCTGAAGCTAAAATCAGTATAGCCTGTATGGCGATGGCACACAGTTAATTGTTAAGTTTCCTGCAAAAGATTTCATTCGCACTAAATATAATTGTTATTTTGTGCTTTGAAAAAACGATTTATGCTTAAAACGCACTTTAAATATTTTGCTCTGTTGTTGCTTTTTTCAGCTATTGGCTGTGCCAAGCGCGGTTCTATTACCGGCGGCGATAAAGACACGATTGCACCGGTTTTGAAATCGAGTTTGCCTAAAAATTTCTCCACCAATTTTAACGGCAAGCAAATCAAACTGGTTTTTGACGAATATGTAAAGTTGAAAAACGTCAGTAAGCAATTAATCGTTTCGCCACCAATGAAAAATCAGTTGGAAATTTTGCCTTACACTGCCAGCAAAACAATAACTATCAATATTAAAGATACTTTACAGCCTAATACCACTTACAGTTTTAATTTCGGTCAAAGCATAGAAGATAACAACGAGTCTAATCCGTATTCCCAATTCAAATACGTTTTTTCAACCGGTGCTTACATTGATTCTTTGCAATTGAAAGTCAAAGTCAAAGATGCATTAGAACTGAAAACCGACAATTTTGTTTCGGTGATGTTATATGAAGTGAACGAAAAATTCAACGATTCTACCATTTATAAAGAAGCGCCGCGCTACGTGACCAATACCTTGGACAGCTTGGAAGTGGTGACTTTGGAAAACATCAAAGCCGGGAAATACTTGTTGGTAGCGCTTAAAGACAACGGCAATAACAAGTACGATCCTAAATCAGATAAAATCGGGTTCCAAAAACAATACATTTCCATTCCAAACGATACTATTTTTGAAGTGGAATTGTTTAAGGAAACAATACCATTTAAAGTTGTGAAACCTACACAAGTGACAAACAAGCGTTGGGTTATGGGCTACGAAGGCAAAGCCAAAGGGACTAAGGTAGTTGTTAAAAATGGTGCTGAAATCGTTCCGTCTTTGGTTACTCAAATGCCTAAAAAAGATTCACTGCAAATTTGGATGAAACCGGTCAAAGCCGATTCGCTACAAGTAATGGTGGAAAAAGATAATTTTAAAACCGATTTTTACATCAAAGGAAAAAGCAACAAAGTTGATTCGTTGCAAATAAATCCCGAATTTACCGGAGGTTTACCCTTGCGCGAGCGGTATACTTTGAACAGCACTACGCCTTTAGTGAAGTTCGACAAAACTAAAATCAGTATCAAAAATAAAGATTCATTGGCGATAGATTTTACCACAGTATATGACGATTTCAACCAAAAGCTGTACTTAGACTTCAAAAAAGAGCCTTTAGAAAACTATAAAATACAGTTGTTACCCGGTGCTGTAGTCGATTTTTTTGACACAGCTAATGACACGCTCAATTACAAAGCGTCTACTAAAAACTTATCCGATTATGGGAATTTAAGAGTGGTATTGGAAAACGTCAAAAGATTCCCGGTCATCATCGAATTAACAGATAAAGACGGTAAAGTAAAATATACCGAATACTCAGAAGGCAACAACACCATCAATTTCGACGCCATTGAACCGGCTAAATATGTGCTGCGAATTATTTACGACGACAATAAAAACAAGGTTTGGGATACCGGTAGTTTTATGGAGAAACGCCAAACCGAAGAAGTCCTTTATTTCCCCAAAGAAATTGATGTCCGTGCCAATTGGGATGTGGAACAGCCGTTTGATTTACGAAATACGAAGTAAGATTTACGAAATTATCCTGAATTCGTCCCGATCATTTAAAAAAGCGAGTTTATTTCTGGTTTCCAGCAGCTTTTCTTTCTCCAATTCGATAATAAAAACCCCATCGGTTTCTTGTGGTTCTAAAAGGGAGTTTCCCAAAAAATCAACTGCTTGTGTATGACCAATATATTCTAAATTATTTTCGTCCGTTCCAATTCGGTTAACGCCTATGGCATAACTCATGTTTTCCACGGCTCGGGCTTTGAGTAAAATATTCCAGGCGTTGATGCGCGGTTTAGGCCAATTGGCTACGTATAACAACAAATCGTAATCTTCCACGTTTCGAGAAAAAACAGGGAAACGCAAATCGTAACAAATAAGCGGGCAAATTCGGAACCCTTTGTAGCCAATAATCAGTTTCTCTTTTCCCGCACTATAGGCTTTGTCTTCTCCGGCAAGGGTAAACAAATGTCTTTTGTCGTAGGTTTTGTAATCGCCGTTCGGATACACAAAAACCAAACGGTTGAAGTACTTTCCGTTTTCTTCAATTACCAAACTTCCGGTAATGGCGCAGTCTTTGGCTTTGGCCAAATGTTGGAGCCAACCCACTGTTTCTCCTTTCATGGTTTCCGCCACAGCTTTCGGATTCATGGTAAATCCGGAAGCAAACATTTCGGGCAGTACAATCAAATCTACTTCTTCCATGAAACCCGTTATTTTTTGGGCCAAATGACTTCGATTTTCTATTGGATTTTCCCAAATTAAATGGGTTTGGATTAGTGCGATTTTCATGATAGTTTTACAGAGATTCACAGAATATTATTTGATGGTGATTTCGTCAATAAAGATAAAAGCGTCGCCATTGTAGGGATAACCTAAATGCCATTCGGGTAGTTTGCCGTAATTGTAAGCTTTAATTTTTACATATTGCGCTTTCAACGATTTTGGCAAACGAATGTTGAAATCTTTAATTTGATTGTCATCGGTTTTCGGGTCAATGTCGTTGTCAATAGTCGCTACTAAAGTAAAATTAATATTGTCCGAAGAAATATAATATTCCACTTTAGTCGGCATCAAAATCCAAGAACGTTGGTCTTGCAGAAAAGTACCGTGAAACTCGGTCACAGCTTGTTCTTTTTGTAGGTCTACAACCGCTTCAAAATCCTGCGTTTGGTAGCCTTGCCAATCGCCTTTGCGCCAGTTGGTGGTGCCGTTAATGCCATCCAACAAACCTTCAGGACCTCCGGCATGGTATTGCGGATTGTAAGTCGATTTGAGTTCGATAGTGTAATGGTTGGGTTTTTTGTAGTAGGTAGCCGAAATAGTGTCGCTGCCAACCATAAAATCAGGCGCCAAATAGACCTCTATTTTTGCCGTTTCATTAATGGTAAAAGGTTTTTCATATAGCTGAAACGCTCCGTTACTATTGATTCTGTAATAAGCTTTCAGATTGGTTTGACTTTCTGTAAAATCGAGTTTGTTGAATGCGATACTGATTTCCATTTGGTCTTTGAAAGATTTGCTTTTGGCTTCAATTACCGGCACAGGAATTATGGGTTGCCAGGCTTCTTGATGCGGTGTCTTTTGAAATTCTTCCAGCCCGAAAATTTGTAAATAATCGCCACTTCGATTACGGTTGATGTAGTCGGTTTTATTTTCGTTTAAATGGACTTTAATACTTTCAAAATAAGGTTCGGTTGTACTCCAGCCTGTTTTACCCGGAGTGACCGCATAAATTCCCATCGAACTCAAGACATACCAAGCACTCATTTGACCGCAGTCTTCGTTACCAATCAAACCATCGGGCGTGTTTTTATAGAATTCGTTTAAGATGTAATGTACTTTTTCCTTGGTTTTCTCGGGTTTCCCGATGTAATTGTACAAATACGCCATATGATGACTCGGCTCATTGCCGTGTGCATATTGGCCGATCAAACCGGTAACATCCACTTGCTCTCGACCGGTGGTTTTGCTTTCGCTGTTGAACATCTCGTCGAGTTTGGCTTCAAATGGCTCCGGACCGCCGTAAGCTTCAATCATGCCTTGTATGTCTTGCGGGACAAAAAATGAGTATTGCCATGAGTTGCCTTCGGTGAAATTGTTGTTGATTTCCCGTGGGTCAAAAGGTTTGTCCCAACCGCCGTTTTTCTTCGGACGCATAAAACCTGTCGTCCAATCGAAGACATTCTTCCAGCTTTGTGAGCGTTTCATAAAGTAATCGTAGTCGGCTTTCTTGTTCAATATCTTAGCCATTTGGGCTATACACCAATCGTCGTAAGCATATTCCAAGGTTTTGGAAACGCTTTCGTGTTCGTCGTCCATCGAGATAAAACCTTGTCTTTTGTAAGCTTCTAACCCTAAATGGTCTAACATGGCAGAATGTTTCGCGGCCTGAAATGCCAATTCGTAATCAAAACCTTTGATGCCTTTGGCCATAGCATCAGCCATTACGGAAACGGAGTGATAGCCAATCATACAATCGGTTTCATTGGACGCCAATTCCCAAACAGGTAACCGTCCGCCTTGTTCGTATTGTTTTAAAAAGGTATTGATAAAATCAACGGTGCGTTTTTTTTCGATTAAAGTGTACAAAGGGTGTGCGCCACGGAAGGTATCCCAAAGCGAGAAGACTGAGTAATAATCGAAGCCTTCGGCTTTATGAATTTTATTGTCGCGACCGCGGTATTTTCCGTCGATGTCTTGGGCGATATTCGGTTGTACCATCGTGTGGTATAAAGCGGTGTAGAATATGCTTAGTTTGTCTTTATTCGTTTCAGTAATTTCGATTTTGGCTAATTGTTGGTCCCAAAGTCTTTCGGCGTCTTCTTTGACTTTGGTAAAATTCCAGCCCGATATTTCGCTCATATTCAATTTGGCGCCCTCGTAACCCGTTGGTGATAGAGCGACTTTCACCCAAATTTTATCGCCTTTGCTGACTTTTTTGGAAAAACTCAAGGCCAATTGTGTGCCTGAAAACACTTTGTCGGTCACCGAAGCTTGTGCCGCATTGTTGCTTCTGATTTTGTTGATTTGCATGGGTTGGCTGAATTCGATTCGAGCAAAAACGTATTGGTCTTTGGCCCAAGCTTCACTTCTTCGGAGGATTTCTATGGTTTTAGCGTTAACAATACGCACTTCGCCTTGTAATAATTTATCCCGGTGGTTTAAGTCTAAAATGATATTGGCATTTCCCGCCGAATTGAATGTATATTGATGAAATCCTACGCGAGTAGATGCCGTCAAAGCCACATCTATATTGTGTTTATCGAGTTTCACCGCATAAAATCCGGCACCGGCTTTTTCATTAGCATGAGCGAAATTGGAACTGTAATCTTTCGGACTCAACTTAGGTTCGCCCATGGTAGGCATGAGCATGATATCGCCGTAATCGGTACAACCGGTTCCGTTGAGGTGCGTGTGTGAAAAGCCATAAATGATTTTATCATCGTAATGATAGCCTGAACAGCCGTCCCAACTGCCGTCAATTCTGGTGTCGGGCGATAGTTGTACCATTCCGAAAGGCACAGTAGCGCCGGGATAAGTATGTCCGTGTCCGCCAGTGCCAATCATGGGATTGACGTATTGGTGTAGATTTTGTCCCAAAACGGAGAGCGTAAACAATAAAAATAAGCTGGAGAATCGAAGTGTCATAGTGTTGTTGTTGGTAATTTCAAAGATAGCAAATGCAATTGTTAAATTTTGAGTTCAATATATACCGGTAAATGATCTGAAGGATATTTCAAGTCTTTGGAATCACTTAAAATGGCGTATTTCTCTACCTTAAAAGGATTGTTTTTTGAGAGAAAAATGTAATCAATGCGTTTGGTTACCGCTTCTTGGTGGCGGAAGCCATTAAAAGTGCCGCTCGGACCAAATGGTTTGGCTTTGGCAATATCTTGACTGTCGTTCATTTCCTTTTTTAAGTTGATGATTCGCTCTTCGTTAGGTTCTGTATTGAAATCACCCATCAAAAATACCGGATAGTTTTTGGTATTCAATGCTTTGATTTTTGACAGAATTAAAAGAATGGAATTCGTTCTTGCCAGTTCACCCATGTGGTCTAAATGGGTATTGAAAACCCAGAAGGTTTGTTTTGTTTTGCGGTCTATGAACAATCCGTAAGTGCAAACGCGATTGAGTGCGGCATCCCAACCTTTGGAGATTTTATCGGATGTTTCCGAAAGCCAAAAAGTATTTTCTTGCAGCACTTGGAATCGGTCTTTCAAGTAAAAGATGTTGGATGATTCGCCTTTGCCTTCTCCATCACGACCAATACCGATATGGTTATAGTTGGGTAACAAAGTTTGTATATCGGTCACTTGATGAGGTAAAGCTTCTTGTATGCCCAAGATATCCGGTTCGTAAAAAGCCACTTGGGAAGCCCAATAATTTTTTCGCTTTGGCCAAGCGTTTTCACCATCGGAAGCCAGGTCGAGGCGAATGTTATAAGTCATTAAACTTAATTTTTGTGCTGAAACGGAACTAAAAAGGGAGGTCAGCAACAGTAAGTAGGTGAAATACGTTTTCATGAGTATGGTTGTATGACTCAAATATACGTCTTTTATAGCAACGTTTGCGTGAGCGATTCCTTCGGCAGAAGCTTCGCTCGTGTGGAGCAAGTACCACGTACTGCGGAAAGCGCGGCCTTTAAGGACACGCCATAAAAATAAAAAACGCATCACATATCGGAATGCGTGTTATTTTTTAAAGATGATTGAGTAATAATTTTCTGTTGGATTTTTTTGAGCAATTGTGTTTACTCTTGTTTGTTTTTTTCCAGACTTTCCATTTTTTCGAGTACTTTTTTGAGCAATTCCATTTGTGCTTGTTGTTGGATATGAAGGGTTTCATTATCCTTTTTTAGTTTTTCAATTTGGACTTGTTGTTCCTGAACTGCTTTTACCAAGGGCATTACAAATTGACTGTAGGCAATACTGTAATTATCGGTGGGATTATCCGGATCGGGAATGTGTAAGCCATCAAAGTCATATTGAATTTCTTTCGCTGCTTTTTCAACATCTTGTGCTAAGAAACCCGTTCGAGTAATATTGTTTTGTATAGAGTAATTAAGGTTTGTCTTTAAGCTGTCCGATAGATTTTGCGTCAGGTGTCTCTCAAATTTTGCGGAATCGAAATGATAAGAAACCGGTTTTAGTTTTAATATAAACTCCAGTCCCGGAATGTTATCTTTAATGTTGTATTTGAAGCGTGCATCTGATGGATTAGAATATGGTACTTGTCCTTCTACCACTGTTACAAGTGTATTTCCCAATCTAACTTTGTTTGATGCATTACTCACAGCCTGACTTCCTATAGCCGTACTATTGGCTAAATTGCTTGATGAAATATTGGCGTTTGTTCCAACAGCCGTATTATTTGATCCTGAAATGTTGTTGTTTAGAGCATTAAAACCCAAAGCAGCGTTGTTGTTTCCGATGGTGTTATTTAGTAATGAAGTAGTTCCTAAAGCAGTATTAAAAGAGCCTGAGGTATTATAATAAAGCGATGAAGCACCAAAACCGGCATTATTGCTGCCGTTCACATTGGTTAACAAGGTTGCTGTTCCGAATGCAGCATTAAAATTTCCATCTGTATTTGATGCGAGACTATTTGCGCCAAATGAATTGTTATTGTTGCCTATAGTATTATTTGTCAATGCATCTCTTCCGGAGGCAGTGTTACCATTTCCTGATGTATTGGATTTTAATGTATATATTCCGAGACCTGTATTGTTGTTTCCGGTAGTATTACCAATTAACGCTGAGGTACCGAAAGCCGAATTGTTACTTCCGGTTGTATTATAGAATAAGGCTGAAGCACCGACTGCGGTGTTATTTAAGCCATTGGTGTTTTTATTCATGCTCGAATCTCCGACAGCGGTATTAAAGTATCCGCTGGTATTTGAATTTAAGGCGTTTGATCCAATAGAAACGTTTTGATATCCATCTGTGTTTTTTGCTAAAGTATTATTTCCTATGGCTATATTACCGCTGCCAACGGTGTTTAAATAAAGAGCGTTTACCCCTAAACAAACATTACTGCTGCCGGATAAATTACTATATAAGGCAGCAGTACCAATGCCGGTATTATTTCCTCCAGAGATATTGTTTTTCATGGATTCATATCCTACACAGGTGTTGGAACTCCCGCTAGTATTGCTATTTAAGCTTTGAAATCCAATCACGGTGTTGTTAAAACCCGCAATATTACTTCTAAAAGCATTGTAACCAACAGCTATATTTGAAAAACCACTCGTGTTGCTTAAGCCGGTTTGATTTCCAATGAAGATATTTTGATTGTTTGATAAATCATCATTATCTCCGGCTTGTGTACCTATAAAAATAGAATTTCCTGAGTTTAAAAACTGCAGCTGTCCTTTTTGAGTCAACCTAAGTTTTAATTGATTGTTTGTTCTAAAATCTAAATCTTGAGCATTTGTAGTTCCTAAAAAATGGGTGCCGCTGGTTGTTGCATTATTCCCGGTAATATTCCAAGTGTTAGGACTGCTGGCTAAAGATGTCCATTGAGATGTTATACTGTTCCAAAAATAAAACCCAGGGCTATAAACACCTACTGTATTGGTTAGGTATATGAGCATCCCGTTTTGTAGGTTTGTAGGGTTACTAACCGGAAAATTTGTTATTCGGGGGATGAGAATACCATCAGTATTTGTTGGGGTATTCGCATTTGAAGCTACGATGTCGAGAGAAGCATTAGGGGTAGAAGTATTAACACCAACTTGAGAAAGCGATTTTTGTGGTAAGCAAAGGGTAGCAATGAAAAAGAGTACAAATTTTTTCATTAATGAAATTAGTGTTTGGGTTAGGTTACAAAACAAATATATAAATTTGATTTTAAGTATGTTAAAAATCTTGTAACAATACAAACATTCAAGAGAAGTATAAATATTTAGAGGTAAGTAGATAGGTTTTTATCCCTAAAAAAAAAGCATCCTTACAAGGATGCTTTTTTATAACAATTGCATTTAAAGAATTATTTTAAACTTGCTTTTAAATATTCGCGGTTCATGCGAGCGATGTTTTCCAAGGAAATGCCTTTCGGACATTCTACTTCGCAGGCACCGGTGTTGGTACAGTTTCCGAATCCTTCTTCGTCCATTTGGCGTACCATGTTTAAGACTCTTTGTGTAGCTTCTACTTTTCCTTGCGGTAACAAAGCGTATTGTGATACTTTGGCACCTACGAATAACATAGCAGAACCATTTTTACAAGTGGCTACACAAGCACCACAACCAATACAAGCTGCGGCTTCGAAAGCGCGGTCTGCGTCGTGTTTAGGTACCGGAATAGCGTTAGCATCAATCGTTCTACCAGAAGTGTTTACGGATACGAAACCTCCGGCTTGTTGGATTCTGTCGAAGGCACTTCGGTCTACCACCAAATCTTTTACTACCGGGAAAGCTTTACTTCTCCAAGGCTCGATGTAAATGGTATCGCCGTCATTGAATTTACGCATGTGTAACTGACAAGTTGTAGTTCCGGTATCCGGTCCGTGAGCACGCCCATTGATGTATAAAGAACACATCCCGCAAATGCCTTCACGACAATCGTGGTCGAAAGCTACCGGTTCTTTTTTCTCATTGATTAATTGCTCGTTCAATTGGTCTAACATTTCCAAAAAAGAACTTGCAGTAGAAACGTTATCTAATTTATAAGTTTCTATTTGACCTTTGGCTTTAGCGTTTTTTTGACGCCAAATTTTAAGGGTTATATTGATGTTTTTTGCTGCAGACATAATGTAATTATTTGTAGTTTCTAGCGGCTATTTTAATAAACTCGTATTTCAATTCTTCCTTGTGAAGCGCTTCTTTACTGATGTCGTAACCCATATATTCCCAGGCGCTTACAAAAGCAAAGTTGTCGTCGTCACGAAGGGTTTCTCCCTCTGAATCTTGGTATTCTTCACGGAAGTGACCACCACAAGATTCTTTTCTTTGCAATGCATCCATGGCCATCAACTGACCTAAATCCATGAAGTCGGCCACGCGAAGGGCTTTTTCCAATTCAGGGTTTAACTCGTCGGCACTACCCGGAACGTAAACGTCTTTGTAGAATTCATCTTTTAAAGCAGCGATTTCGTCGATAGCTTCTTTGAGTCCTTTTTCGTTACGAGCCATACCTACTTTATTCCACATAATCAATCCTAATCGTTTGTGGAAATGGTCAACCGATTTGGTTCCGTTGTTGCCTAAAAACTTATTGATAGAAGCTCTTACGCTGTCTTCAGCTTCGGTGAATTCAGGAGAATCGGTGGAAATTTTCCCGGTTCTGATTTCATCAGCCAAATAGTTAGAAACGGTGTATGGCAATACAAAGTAACCGTCGGCCAATCCTTGCATCAAGGCAGAAGCCCCTAAACGGTTTGCACCGTGATCCGAGAAGTTGGCTTCACCGGCCACGAAACAACCGGGAATAGTAGATTGTAAGTTATAATCTACCCAAACACCACCCATAGTGTAGTGAACGGCAGGATATATTTTCATTGGGGTTTCGTATGGATTTTCATCGGTAATTTTTTCGTACATCGCAAAAAGGTTACCGTATTTTTCTTCTAACCATTTTTTACCCAATTTGGTTACTTCTTCAGCTGAAGGATTGTGATTTCCTTGGGCATAGGCAGCTTGCCTTCCTTTGTTTTGGATTTCGGTGGAGAAATCCAGGTAAACCCCTTCGTTGGTATCGTTGGCTTCAATTCCGAAACCTTCGTCACAACGTTCTTTAGCAGCTCTTGAAGCCACGTCACGAGGAACTAAGTTACCAAAGGCAGGATATCTTCTTTCCAAGAAATAATCTCTGTCTTCTTCTTTTAATTGGGTTGGCTTTAATTTGCCTGCTCGGATGGCTTCGGCATCTTCTTTTTTCTTCGGTACCCAAATTCTACCTGAGTTACGCAACGATTCCGACATCAAAGTCAGTTTCGATTGGTTTACACCGTGAACCGGAATACAAGTTGGGTGAATCTGTACAAAGCAAGGGTTGGCAAATAAAGCGCCTCTTTTGTGTACTTTCCAAGCAGCAGTTACGTTACTTCCCATGGCGTTAGTAGATAGGAAATATACATTTCCGTAACCTCCTGAAGCAATAATAACAGCATGTGCCGAATGTCTTTCTAATTCACCGGTGACCAAATTACGGGCGATAATTCCTCTGGCTTTACCGTCAACTTTTACCAAGTCCAACATTTCGTGACGGTTGAACATTTGTACGCGTCCTAACCCGATTTGTCTAGATAAAGCAGAGTAAGCACCTAACAACAATTGTTGTCCGGTTTGCCCGGCCGCATAAAATGTACGTTGTACTTGCGTTCCTCCGAAAGAACGGTTGTCTAACATTCCGCCGTACTCACGGGCAAAAGGTACACCTTGTGCTACACATTGGTCAATGATGTTGGCTGAAACTTCTGCCAAACGGTGAACGTTAGCTTCGCGAGCCCTGTAATCTCCTCCTTTGATGGTGTCGTAGAACAAACGGTAAGTACTGTCGCCGTCGTTTTGGTAATTTTTAGCGGCGTTGATTCCTCCTTGAGCGGCAATAGAGTGCGCTCTTCTTGGAGAATCTTGGAAACAAAATGCTTTTACATTGTATCCCATTTCTCCTAATGAGGCAGCAGCTGAAGCACCGGCCAATCCGGTTCCTACTACAATAACATCGATTTTCGGACGGTTATTAGGAGCTACTAATTTTAAGTGATTTTTATGGTTAGTCCATTTTTCTGCTATTGGACCTTCTGGTATTTTAGAATCTAACTTCATGATTTGTACTGATGTTGATTATTTTAGAAAAAAGTGAATGTAAACCGGAATAGCTGCAAATAACAGAGGCACTACAATAGCAAATGCTTTTCCGAAGCCTTTAATAACCGGCGTATATTTAGGGTTGTTCAAACCAAGCGATTGGAAAGCACTTTGGAAACCGTGAAGTAAGTGGAAGGCCAGAACTAACATCGCAATTACATAAGCAATGGTAGCTATTAAACCGGTTTTAGGGTCTTTGAAAAAAGCAACCGTTATTTTGTGTAAGTCTTTATAACCTTCACCCATTTTTACATTGGCTACTTTGTTGTAAAACTCTGTTCTGTTTCTGATTTCTAATCCCATTTGTTTTAATTGATTAGTGTCAGCCGGGAAAAATTTACCGTTATCAGTGGTAATGTAATAGTCCATTTTTTGCCCCATTTGTTCTACTGTTATGGTTTGTAAAGGCATTTTTTCATCAAAATGCATTACGGCCCAAAAGTTCACCATATGCGTCACAATAAACACCAAAATCAAAGTGCCTAAAACCGCCATGTTTCTCGAAGAAAAGCTGCTGTTTTTAGCCGGATTGTTTTTGGCGTAGCCTATTGGTCGGGCTTTGGCGTTTTGATAGGTTAACAAAAACCCGTCAACCGCATGGAAAAGAATAGAAATGTAAGTTAGGTAAGAAAGAATTTTTACTGCCGGATTAGTGGTCATGAACAACGCATACTTGTTAAATGCTGATGCATCGCTAAAAATTAATTGAAGATTTCCTGCTAAGTGACCCGCTAAAAACAAGCATAAAAATAAACCTGTAAGAGCCATCCAATATTTTTTTACAATGGATGACTTTAAAAGTGCAGATTTTGCCATAATGTTGTGTATAATTGTTTAAAAAATTCACACAAAAATAAGGCTATTTGCTATTAACTACAACCTTTTCGTTGTAATTTATAATGAATTTAAAGTGAGTTTAACAGTTGTTGATTATCAATGGTTTAAAGAGCTTTTTTGCAGGCAAAAACTTAAACAAAACTATCTTACATAGCTGGGAATTAACCCTCTTAATCCCATGTCAACTACATTTTCTCCGATGGAAGGCTCAAATTTTCCGTCGGCGTTAATTTCATGCCATTCAAAACTGCGGTTAACAGAAAGTGATAGGGTTACAATCACATCTTGTGTTTCATTCCCGTTGACAACCAAGTTATTGGAAAACTTTCCGGTTACCACACAAGTATTTAAATTTCTGGGGATAGGAGAAGTGGCTTCTATCGGGTTAGGAACGGTAGTGCTACCCGCGGGTGCTTGTCCGGAAGACGAGTAAGGCTGATTGTTCAGGGCAAAAGCCCAGTAACCTTGCGCTCTATTACCATTTACCGGAAAGAGATTGTTGCCAATATTGAATTCGGTAATGTAAGTGTTAAACCCTACAAAACTGGCCAAAGTTCCGGTGTAATCTACATTTTGATGGCGAATGTTAATTTGGTAATTCTGATAAGAAAGTGAAACCCTCATCCATTCATAACTACCGGCGGCAACATCCCGCAAAGGAATTTTTAAAAAGACTTCATCTTCAGCCACAATTTTAGAACGGCTGAAATCTATAGCTGTAGCGCCGCCTAAATTGGTTTCCGGAGCGTGATAAATAATAGTTCCGCTACCCAATTGGGTGTTGGCATTCGGAGCCAATTCAATGTAATGGGATGAAATGGCGTTGAAAATAGGTGATTGAGCAGCATTTCCTGGCGCTACAGTAGACGGTTGTCCTAAATTGTTCAAACGAACTTGGTTTTCATCAAATTTGAATTTGATGATCAGCATCGGTTCTTCTGTACTATCGCTGCTGCACGAAAAGAACGGTATCGCGGCGATTAAGATGAGTAAAACAACAATTCCTTTTTTCATGATTTTTTGATTTTTTCCGATACGCTTGTTATTAATTTTTAAATGTTTACTGTACATTTTCCCATTGATATCAAATATCTCGGATGATTATTGATTGATGATGTTAAGACGATGTTAATGTGTTTTTGTTACATCTTCATCTATAACGAGAATATAGTCGGCTTTATTGTATTCTTCCGTCGGAATTTTTTCTAAATCACTTTGTTCGATAGTGGCAATGGTCAAAATTTGAATTTCAGGCGCATATTTTTTTAAATACCAGCAAATCCCGTCAAAGTTATCGGAATGGTAAGTACCATTGTAATGAATGAAAATCGAATTTTCTTTTAGGTTTTTCTGAATAAAATAAGCCATAGTAGCATCTTTGCTCGCTTGGGCTTTCGGCATATTCGGGCTTGCGTGATTGCCCATCATTTTCATCATGTTTACATAACCCGGCAAGTTTTCATCGTAAGGCATCGGTAAAGGGGCAATCCAAGATTTTTCCTCAGCGGTTAGTGTTTCCAGCGCTTCAAATCCTTTTTTAGAAACCATCGACGCATATCTTCTGGGGATATTGGTTGCAATAAAAAACAGTTTTTTTTCTTTGGCAAAATCTACCAAAGGTTTGTAATCCGTTTTGTAATTGGGCCAAAGACGTGCTGTAGTGTCTAATTGCTTTTGGTTGATTTCGCCTTTCAGGTATTGGTCTAACTGCTTTTGATTATCGGCTTCTATCATTTCCGCACCCAATACCAATGATTTCTTTTCGGCTAAATCTTTGGTTAATTCCAATTGTAACCAATGCACTACGGAATTGTTATGGTATTCTCCAAACAAAACTACTTCTGCTTTTTCGGCGGCTTTAAGAAGTTTGGCATAAGTCGTTTTTTTGCCGTTTTTGTCAAATAACTGATAAGCTTTTTTGTCTTGAGCCAAAAGACTTGTGGAAAACGCCAAATATAAAAAGACTATTTTTTTCATAATATGATTATTTTATTTCATCAATAGTATAGTGTGTTTTGTCCTTAAGGGCAGGTAAATCTTGCCAATTCATCATTTTAGACACCACTACATTTTTCTTCAAAATTAGCTTAAAGATACTGTCTTTAGGATGGAATTCATATTGGACTATGATTTTATTTTTTTGATAATCTTCAAGGATTAATTGCTTTTTTAATTCGTTAATCTCAAAATGATAATCGGTCATTCTATCATTAGCATTTTGAAAAATGAGGTAATGGTTCCGGTGGATAAAGATGTTTTTCAACCATAAATTTTTGGCAGGCAAAGCATCAGTTTTGGTATAAATGTTGGTAACCCGATAAGCACCATGTAAAAAGGGTCTTTTTTGTAGATCATCATTAAAATTTTTAGTTGCAGCATAGGGATATAGAATCTCTATCAGCATCAACCCAATCAGCATGGTTTTTAAGCCGGATTTTAGACTTTTATTTTTAATGATTGCAGGAATAGGGTTAAGCGTCTTTTGTTTTCCAAAAATAAAAAAATCAACCAATGTTCTACTGTAAGGAAAAGCAGCGAAAAAGGTTGTAAAAACCAGAAAAAGCGAAAAAGTTTTTACTGAAATGTCAAACCCAAAGTTGATAAAAACAATATGGATAAAAATACCTAAAGCCAGTATTAATCCTAAAACCCTTGTTCGTTTCAATACTATTAAAGCGGCTACACTCACCTCAATCAGACCTGTAGCTAAGGAATAAAAGTGCGAAGTGCCCAGCGTACTCCAATACAGCGTATCCTTGGTTAATTGGCCAAAAGGAGTGTAAAGAATATTAGGTTCAGGAAGATAAAATTGGGCTTTGAATACTTTGTCAAAACCATATTTTAAAAGGATAAAGACAATATAATAGCAACTAATGGTCCGGGTAACCTCAATTATTTCCTTCGTTTTGATGCGCAAAAAAATCAAACAGCCGGTCACAATTACAGCCAGTATAAATAATAGCAGTAATAGTAAATTGAGCGCTATGGTATCAGAAGAAAAATCTATATTGGATAAGGCGTTGGGAAAGAAAGCGTTTTGTAACCAAGCAATAGGTTTTTCAAAAAGAAATCGGGTAAGACCGAATTGCCAATCTCTTCCATTAAAGGTTAGCGGAACAAACAGAAAGCTTAAAAGCAAAAAAACGGCGACAATGTTCCCGATACTTTTTTTCATCAGCGTGAAGCCAAACTTTTGAAATTTGAAGTTTTCCAAACAAAGAAAGTTATAATTGAGGAAAGTAAAGTCAATAATAAAACCAACATCGGTTTTGAAGGAAAGTTTAAATCAGAAACCGGAACCAATGACTTTTTCTTTTTATTGGGTTTTTTAGCCTGATTGTCATAGCCAACAAAAACTACTTTGTCAATATCATTTCTAAAACTATATTGGGTTTTTAGAACGTCTTTGATACTGTCTAAAGCATGTTTTTTACTGAAAAGTTTGTGACGGTAAACAGTTTCTCTCCCGGCGGTCCATTTTTTGGAACTTAAAATTTTATAATCTTCACGGTCGCTTTCAACACAAAACTCACTGGTAACCAAAATTACTTGTTCGTCGGAAACATAAATTACGGAATCCAAAACCGCATTTCGTTCACGGCGATTGGGTGCCACACCCAGATTAGAGTTATCTGCATCAAACCAATTTTTTTCTAAGGCTATTCGAAATTCGGCATCGCTACCACTATGACTTTTGTGTGAAATTAATTTGGTTTGCGAAAAACAAACGACTGAAAAAAAACACCCGAAAAACAACAATACATTTCTCATTTGGATAGAATTAGTAGTTAAAGATAAAAAATCGCCCAAAAGAATGTTGCTTTTTACAGCGTATTTAACAATTTCATGTCCCAATTGTAAAAATGGATATCCGAAAATGAATATTTTTGTGGACACTTCATCTGTTACTATGGCTATTACATCTAAAGCCTTTCTCGATTACTTGCATCATTTTACAAATGATTCCGATAAGCATTTGGAAACACAACTTTCTGAAATCGCTAATCGTTTCAAGGTGTTGACTTTAAAGAAGAACCAACTTTTAGTGGCTGAAAACCAAGTTTGTCCCTATTTCTGCTACGTGGAAAGCGGGATTTTGCAACACGCCATTTTGGTCGAAGCCGAAGAGAAAACTACTTATTTAGCCTTACGAGATTCGGTTACTTCATCGCTGAATAGCTTTCTCAACAAGATTCCGTCGCGAAAAAGCATCAAAGCCTTGGTAGATTGCCAACTTTGGGTAATCGATTTGGAAAACTTCAAAGATTTATTAATCAATAACCAAGCATTTCATCAGTTTTACTACAATTTAATCGAAAGACAAATCATGTTGATTGATGATTATCGCATTGATTTACTTACGCTAACACCGGAAGAACGCTATAAAAAACTATTGGCCACCGAACCCAAATTACTACAAGAAGTTCCGTTGCATTACTTGGCTTCTTTTCTTGGTATCTCCAATCGCCACATGAGCCGCATCCGAAAAAACATCGGTTGATAAAAATAACGCCATTTGGCTACTAATCGCTGCTGACTAATCCGTAATTTTGAAAAACTTCTTTCCGGAAGTCTAAAATATCTAATAATCTAACATTGTCTAAAAATGAAATACCATCAGATAGACCGCGACTTGTTTGTAAAAAACAGAGCCAAATTCACCGCTCAAATGAAACCCAACAGTGTAGCGGTTTTTAATTCTAACGATATTTATCCGGTTTCGGCCGATAGTACTTTGCCTTTTGCACAACACCGCGATATTTTTTACTTATCGGGCGTTGACCAAGAAGAAAGTGTTTTATTGCTTTTTCCCGATGCGCCGTTCGAGCACTTGAAAGAAGTGTTGTTTTTGCGCGAAACCAACGAACACATAGCGGTTTGGGAAGGCGAGAAGCTAACCAAAGAAAGAGCGTTCGAGGTTTCGGGGATTAAAACCGTGATTTGGCTACAGGATTTCCACAAAACTTTGAAAGAAGTGATGGCCTATGCCGAAACAATGTACATCAATACCAATGAACATTACCGCGCTGTTATTGAAACGGAAACCCGAGAAGCACGTTTTGTGAAATGGTGGAAAGAAAATTATCCGGCGCACAAAGTAGAGAAATCGAATCCGATTTTGCAACGTTTGCGTTCCGTAAAAGAAAGCGAAGAATTGGATTTGATTCAGAAAGCTTGTGACATTACTGAAAAAGGATTCCGCAGGGTTTTGAATTTTGTGAAACCGAATGTAATGGAATACGAAGTGGAAGCTGAATTTGCTCATGAATTCTTGAGAAATCGCTCTAAAGGTTTTGCTTACACGCCTATCATCGCATCAGGGAATAATGCTAATGTGTTGCATTATATCGAAAACAACCAACAATGCAAGGCCGGCGATTTATTACTGTTGGATGTTGGCGCTGAATATGCGAATTACTCCAGCGATATGACGAGAACGATTCCGGTTTCGGGGAGATTTACCGACCGACAAAAAGCGGTTTACAATGCCGTATTGCGCGTAAAAGACGAAGCCACTAAAATGTTGGTTCCGGGCAATTATTGGAAACAATACCATGTGGAAGTTGGGAAAATCATGACTTCCGAATTGTTAGGTTTAGGCCTAATTGACAAAGCCGACGTTCAAAACGAAAATCCCGACTGGCCGGCGTATAAAAAATATTTTATGCACGGAACGTCACACCATATGGGCTTAGACACGCACGATTATGGTTTGTTATACGAACCGATGCAAACCAATATGGTGTTTACGGTAGAACCTGGCATTTACATACCGGCAGAAGGTTTCGGCATTCGTATTGAAGACGATGTAGTGATTCAAGAAAAAGGAGAGCCTTTTAACTTAATGAGAAACATTCCGATTACTGTGGAAGAAATCGAGAGTTTGATGAATTCCTAATTAAGGGGAAAGGGAAAAGAAATAAGTGAAAAGACGGCTCGCAGTTGCGGGTCGTTTTTTGTTTCCCTATTAGTCATAAAAGATTATTTAAGTTTTCTCATATGATACTTATATGTCTTATATGGTTAAAAAACTATTTTTGTAACGATGAAAAACATTATCTACAAAAACACCAAAATCTCTTTCACCGACCATGGTAAAGGCACGGCAGTAGTGTTATTACACGGGTTTTTGGAGAATAAAACCATGTGGGACGCTTTTGTGCCTGAATTGGCTAAGAAGCATCGCGTGATTACCGTTGATTTATTGGGTCACGGTGAAACCGAATGTTTGGGTTACGTTCACGCCATGGAAGACCAAGCGGATATGTTGTATGCTTTGCTGTTGTTTTTAAAAATACGCAAAGTGGTTTTGGTTGGTCATTCGATGGGCGGTTATGTGGCTTTGGCTTTCGCCGAATTGTATCCGGATTACATGAAAGGCTTGTTTTTGTTGAATTCTACATCCAGAGCCGACAGCGATGAACGAAAATTAAATCGAGACCGAGCAATAGCGGCTGTCAAACAAAATTACACGGCTTTTGTTCGTATGTCGATAGCCAATTTGTTTGCAGAAGATAACCGCGAACGTTTGGCAGCAACCATTGAAAAGGTAAAAGAGCAAGCCTTAAAAACGCCGCTACAAGGGATAGTAGCCGCATTAGAAGGTATGAAAATTCGAAAAGACCGCGAAGTGATTCTGCATTTTGCGCCCTATCCGATGCAGTTGGTTTTGGGTAAAAAGGATGGTGTGCTTTTGTATGACGATAATATTGATCAAACAGAAGGGACAAAAGTCGAACTGACTACATTTCCCGACGGTCACATGAGCCACATTGAGAACGAGGCGGCATTGATGAAAGTGATGTTGGTTTTTTTGAAGAAAGTTTAGCCAACATAGGTGCTAAGATGATATAAGGTTTGACAAACACCTTCAAAAATTGCTACTTTGCACTGTAATTATTTCATCGTTTAATAAGCAAAAATCAAATGACTATGTTTACGGCAGAACAAATCAAATCGGCACACAGTAAAGTAAAATCAGGGGCTGATTTTCCCAATTATATCAAAGAAATTAAGTTTTTAGGCGTTACCCATTATGAAGCCTATGTAACCGACGGTCACACAAAATATCACCACGGAAGCGACTATACCGCAATTGTTGAACCCAAGTACGAACCTATTGTAATTGCAGAGACACCACAAACCGAAATCTTTAAAAAAGAACTTTTGGCTCACCAACAAGGGAAAACCGATTACCTTACGTTTATCACAATGTGTGCGGAAACCGGAATTGAAAAATGGGAAATTTGCATGGATAAAATGACCTGTACGTATTATGACAAAGCCGGAAATGTAGTATTGGTGGAAGCAATACCCCAATAAAGTTGCCAATTATTCTTCGCAGTCAAGTATTATATTTTCTCTTCAAACGCAATTTTTTGATTGAAAATGTCTTGCAACAAAACAACTATTTCTTCCAAATAAGCGTCCATTATTTCGGCATTGATAACCGAATGGGCTTCTTTTTCCGGTTTGAAAGTAAACGGCAAAAAGCCCGCATTTAGGTTTTTGAAAGAAATGATTCCGGCTTCCAGTTCGAGACCTTTGGTTTCTTTTTCAAACATAAAGGCATAAGCCAAAATTTGGATTATTTTATCGTTTTTGATGTCTTCGGTCAACCCTTTCCAGTCTTTTAACGTTACATTTTTTTGTTCGACTTTTCCCGTTTTGTAATCGATGATCCTGATTTTGCCGTTGCGCACCTCGATACGGTCTACATTTCCTTTGATCAATATTGGAACCGGCAAACGCTTATCTTCCAAAACGCGTTCATACGTTTGCTCTAAGGCGATGATTTGTACTTGATCGCCATTTTCTAAAGCTGCTTTTTCCAGTTTCAAGAAATTGTACACATTGCGTTTGGCTACCTCAAAAGCTAAGAGGTTTCGGCCTTTTTTGATTTCGCCTTCTTTGTATACATCTTTAAATTGGCGCAAGACTTCAGTATCGATTTTTTGAAAACAACTTTCAATATCAGCCGTGGTTAACAATCGCCCGATAAATGGTTTGTACAATTCTTCTAAAGTGCCGTGAATGATAGTTCCCAAAGTATTGACGGCTATGTTTTCCTCTACTTCGTCGGTTTCGGAAATGCGCAACACCCTTTGCAGATAAAATTGTATCGGATTGCGAATATAAGTCGTTAACGAGGAAGGTGAAAACCCGTTGCTCGCAATTTCTTTCAAACGTGCCAAGACGCTTTCCGTTTTAGGAACTACCATTGGTTGGAAGGCAATGTTGGGTACATCGGGATTGAAATACTGAAATGTCAGGTTGTGATTCGGTTGTTTTTCTACTTCCAATTGAGTGATAAAGCGACTTTTTTCACCAGCGTCAAATCCTTCGCTATCGGCATTATAAATGAGGTAAATGTTTTTGGCGCGTTGCAATAAATGATAAAAGTGGTAAGTATAAATGGCATCTTTTTCCTTATAGGTTGGCAGGCCGTATTCCCGTTTAACATCATAAGGAATAAACGAATTAGTGCTTTTACCCGCAGGGAATTTCCCTTCGTTGACCGAGGTAATGATAACGGTTTCGAAATCGAGCACACGGCTTTCCAAAACACCCATAATTTGCAAGCCGTTGAGAGGTTCACCTTCAAAGGACACTTCGGCTACATCGATGACTTGTTTGTAGATGGCCTGCAATGTTTTGATGTCGTCTATGTTTGGGTGATTTTCGAAATAGGTAATCATCTTATTGATTACTTTGAACACCGAGTAAACAAAGGCGTTAGTAATTTTTTCCTCTTCATTGTCATAACTCAAATGGGCTTTAATTTGAAGCAGTATTTGAGAGAGATTTTCAAGCACTGTTACCGATGAGGCGTCCCATTTTCGGAATAACATTTCAAAAAGAGCATTGCTTTCAGTTTGTAATTCTGTGATTTTTTTATGGGTAATAAAAGTGTAGTTGTTTTTATTGATTTTGTTAACCAACGCACCGGTGTTGACATAAGGTTCAATAAGAGGATGGGTCAAAATATCTAATACATCTTTATAGTACATTACATAACTTTCGCCGTTTCGAGACAGCGCGTTGTTGTGTAGCCTGAATAATTTGGCAATCAACAGTTGCGCCGGATTGTTCTTGCTGGAAAATCCCATAGTGATGTTGAGTGCATTCACCGACACCGGCAAAGCGTGCAAAATGGGCAAAAGTAGATTTTCTTCGCCCAATACCACGGCTACATTTTGAAGATTGGCGTTTTTTTCACTTGCATATTTCTCTATTATACTTCCGGTTATCTTGGCCTGACCAATTGATTTTGAGGTGGCAATAACGTGTATGTTTTTAGCCTCGGTAAAATCGTTGACAATCCATTCGTAAGGATTTGTTTTGTAATGAATCCACTCTTTTTTAAATTTTCTTTGAAACAAACCTGCATCGTGAAAAGGATCGTTAAACAAAGTATTGTCTGTGTCCCAATATATTTTAGCTACGTCTAAGGCCAAAAGGTGTTGGATAATTTTCTCTTCGGCTTGGTTGAGCGCATTGAAACCGGCAAAGAGGAAATAATTTTTATTGTTTTCGGAAAAGTGATTCAAATTGTGAACGGCTTCTCTGTAAATCAAACCTTGGTACCCCACGCCTTTGTCGAGTAAATAGGCATATAGGGCATGATAGTATTCCGGGAGTTTTTTCCAAAAAACCAAGTAATTGTCAATGAGTTCGGTTCTTTTTTCAACCGAAACCGCCCAATGTTCAACTTCCTTAATGTTTTCGAGGTATTTTAAAATTTTATCGGGTTCGAGAAGGTAGCGATCGATTTCATTAAAATCTTGTAATAAGGTTTTGGCCCAGTTGGCAAAGGATTCGAAGGATTCCTGTTTGCCTTTCTCTGCGGTGGAAAGGTAGATATTGTAAAACTCGAAAATCAATTCAACACTATCAATTGACCGTATTCCGGCAACGTCTTGAACAAAGTCTTCTATACTGATGATGTTGGGGGCGAAGATGTTGTTGGGGACTGCGTTTTTTAAGGCTTCCAATAAAAAGATTTTGGCTCTTTTGTTGGGCAAAACCACCACCAAATCCAATAGATTATTACTCTCGTTGTTTTCAGAGATTTTTAAAATTTCACGAGCAAGTTTATCGAGAAAAGTTGGCTTTGACATTGTATAAAAATAAAAAAACGCCCCGAAATTCGGAGCGTTTTTCTGAAATATTTTGAAGAAATTATTTTACTAATTTCACTTCAACTCTTCTGTTGTTAGCTTTACCAGCTTTAGTTTTGTTAGTATCGATTGGTTTAGATTCACCGAAACCAGCTGAGGTTAATCTAGAGGCAGCAATTCCGTTTTCTACTAAGTAGTTTTTCACAGCAGCAGCTCTGTCTTCAGATAATTTTTGGTTGGTAGCATCTTTACCATCGCTGTCAGTGTGACCTTCGATAGAGAAGTTAGCAGTTGGATACTCTTTTAAAATAGCAGTGATAGCTTGTAATACCGGGTAAGTTTGTTGTTGGAAAGAAGCTTTACCACTGTCAAACAAAATAGTTTTAGCGTAGTCATTTAATCTTTTGATTGCTTCTTCAGTTACCTCAGGACAACCATTGTTAGCAACAGTACCGGCAACATCAGGACATTTGTCATCTTTGTCTAATACTTTGTCACCATCTCTGTCTGGCCAAGGACAACCACCGTTTTCTTTAGGACCTTTAACGTCTTTACATTTGTCTTCTTTATCTTGAACACCATCACCATCAGTATCAGGACATCCACCGAAAGCTTTTAAACCGGCTACTTCAGGACAAGCATCAACATTGTCAGCAACTCCGTCACCGTCAGTATCAGGACAACCGTTGAATTCAGCAGGGCCAGCTACATCTGGACAAGCGTCTTTGCTGTTTTCAATTCCATCACCGTCAGTATCAGGACATCCTTTGAATTGTGGTAAACCAGCTTCTTCAGGACAAGCGTCATCTTTATCATAAATTCCGTCACCATCTTTGTCAGATCCACCAAATTTGAAAGTAAGACCTGCAAAGTGTTGCATGTGAGATGGCATATCTTCACGAACATCTTCGAAAGAGTGTTTGTAAGTAGCGCGGTAAGATAAACCTACAGTTTCGCTGAACCAATAAGTTAAACCAGCACCTGCGTTAACAGTACCTGCACTTGTTAAATCACCTAACCAAGTGTAACCTCCACCAATGTGTAGGGAAGGATCAATGGTTTTTGATTTAAGTAAATTCATCATGCTGTAGTTGATAACTCCGTCAACCGCGTAGTAGTTGATGTCTCCGGGATTAACCACTGTGTAAGGACCATCACCTACTCTTGGCAAGACAAATCTTGTAAGTTTGTTGATAGATCCGGTGATGCCGAATGAGAAGTTACCGCCAACATGTTTTGATACGTTCACAAAAGATACAGCAGGTAAGATATTCCAATTGTCACGAGCATTGAAAAACTGTGAAAATTGATCTTCCAATTTTGAAGCAGCACTAACTCTAGTGTCTACAGCGTTAACACCAAAGGAAATTGCCCATGGGTTGTTGCTGTCTTGAGCTTGTGAGCTAAAACCAGCTAACAATAGCATAGCAACGAATAATTTGTTAAGATGTTTCATACTTAATTTGATTAAATTATAAAAATTATAATAGAGCAAAAGTAATACCTATTACCATAATATCAAAATCTTATGGTTAAAATGTCACTATTTAATGATATTAAGCGATTTGCCAACTTCTGTAAATGCTGCGATTGCTTTGTCTAAATGTGCTTTATCATGGGCTGCGGATAGTTGAACCCTGATTCTTGCTTTGTCTTTAGGAACAACAGGATAAAAGAAACCGATTACATAAATGCCTTTTTTTAATAGTTCATCCGCCATAACTTGTGACAGTTTAGCATCGTAAAGCATTACCGGAACTATGGCTGAATCTCCGTCAATGATATCAAAACCGGCTTTTTTCATGCCTTCTTTAAAGTAATTGGTATTCCACTCCAGCTTGTCACGAAGCGTGGTATCTTTTTCCAAAAGCTCAAAAACTTTAATGGAAGCACCCACAATGGCCGGAGCCAATGAATTAGAGAATAAATACGGACGAGAACGCTGACGCAAAATTTCGATGATTTCTTTTTTGGCTGTTGTATAACCGCCCATTGCACCACCCAAAGCTTTTCCCAGTGTTCCGGTGATAATGTCCACTCTGCCCATAACGCCTTTGGCTTCCATTGTTCCTTTGCCGGTAGCGCCAATAAAACCGGCGGCGTGACATTCGTCTACCATAACTAAGGCGTCATATTTATCGGCCAAATCACAAATTTTATCCAATGGTGCTACCAAACCATCCATGGAAAACACGCCATCGGTAACAATCAGTTTGAATCGATGTCCGGCCTCAACCGCTTTTTTCAATTGGTTTTCCAAATCTTCCATGTTGGAATTTTCGTAGCGATAACGAGCTGCTTTGCACAAACGTACGCCGTCTATAATGGAAGCATGGTTCAAACTGTCGGATATAATACAATCTTCTTCACCTAATAAAGGTTCGAAAACGCCGCCATTAGCATCGAATGCCGCTGCATATAAAATGGTGTCTTCTGTACCGTAAAATTCGGCTATCTTTTTTTCCAAGGTTTTATGAATATCTTGGGTTCCGCAAATAAAGCGTACTGAAGACATTCCGAAACCATGAGAATCCAAAGTGTCTTTTGCCGCTTGAATCACTTCAGGATGGGATGATAATCCCAGGTAATTGTTAGCACAAAAGTTTAAAACCGTTTCCCCGTTAACTGTAATTTCAGCTCCTTGAGGCGAAGTGATGATTCTTTCTTTTTTGAAAATACCATGCTGTTCAATGGTATTTAACTCGTTTTGTAAGTGTTGCTGAATTTTTCCGTACATGATTGTTATTGCAGTTTAGTATTTGATGTTGTTAACGTTTTAAGGTCACAAATTTACTATTTCTATGCTTTCGCCAATATAAACCAAGGCTTTTTTGCGAACCATGTATCCCATTTTTTCAATGGCATTTTGGTAGTTTTCCAATTGAGCGGTGTATTTGGTTTGGTGTGCACCGGTTTTGTAATCCAGTAAGTAAATTTCTTGGTTAGGATTGATGACCATTCGGTCGGGTTTTACTAAATGACCTTCTTTTTGAATGATTGTTTTTTCGTTAAGCACTTTATGGTTTCTGTCAAAATAAACCGCGAGTTCCGGATGAGTGACAATTTGTTCTAAGGTTTGCGCAACAGTTTCTCTATCCGAAGCAATGATTAATCCGTTTTCAATAGCTTTGGTCAATGCCAGTTCGATGTCGTCAATAGTATTTACAAAAGACAAAATTTCGTGTAAAATGTTCCCGAATTCGATGGCTTTTTGCTGTTGGGTGTTCCACATCAAGCTTTCTTTTTGGGCAATTTTGATGTTTTTCGGGTTTAACGTAGCCGACAATTGCGGAATAATTGCTGTTTCATCAATATTTTCATGCGTTGCCGATATTTTATCGGCTTGGCCAAAAGCATAGTCGAATTGATTTTCATCGAATTGTTCACCCAAGAATTTGATAAAGAAAGTTGCCATATTGTTCGGATATTCACCCGAATTTTTACTTCTGTTTTGCATGCCCGAAATAACATACAATTGTTCTTCAGCACGAGTCAAAGCTACATACAACACATTAATGTTATCGAGTAGTTCTTCCTGTTTCTTTTGCTGATATATATTATCGGCTTCAGCCCCGAAACTACTAATTTTGCTGCTTTTATCAATTAATGCTTTTGGTAAACCTATGGTTTCGACATCGGCATCGAGCCACATTTTTTCTCTTGGTCCTTTGCTGTAATCTTCTTCGGCGAAAGGGAAAATAACCACCGGAAATTCGAGCCCTTTCGATTTGTGAATAGTCATGATCCGAACGGCATCATTGCCTTCGGGCGACGGAATGCTGAGCTTTTCGGAATTACTATCCCAATAAGTGAGAAAATCCGAAATACCGGCTTGCTTTTTCAAATCGTGTTCCAATATCAAATCGAGGAAAAACTGGATGTAAGCATTGCGTTTGTGGGTTGGAATGACTTTGGCAATAATGATTTCCGTGGCTTCGTAGAGCGATTTTTTGCGGATGTTTTCAAACGAAAAATCGAGATGGAAACTTTGCAGCCATTGTTGAAAAGCCGATTCACCTTGTTGTTCCATGCCTTCCGCTATGAAATCGTGAATTGGCAATTGCTTTTGCAGCGAAGCCAAATAGTACAAAAAGTTGGCTTTGGCCATCAAATCGCTGTTGTTTTTCAAATAGCGCAAAATGTGAATCACACCTTGTACTTCGGATGAAGCGCCTAACAACAAACTCTCCGAAGACAAAATCGGAATCCCTTTTTCGGTAAGGAAATTGGCAATTTCTGTTCCGTGGGCTTTTTTTCGGGTTAAGATGGCGATGTCCTTATAACGAAATCCTTTTTGAATAACTTTTTCAATGGTAGCCAATGTGGCAGCCGAATACATTTCGTTTTTTTCCAAACTTTCCTCATCATCCCAATTCTCTTTGTCCACTTTAGGCACAAAAGATATATTTACATAACCGCCGGTTTTGGTATTAAATTCCTGATGGCTGTGGTTGAGGTATAAGTTTTTGTAATCTTCGTGAGTAAACTCGCCCGCCAAAAAGCGAAAGAATTGGTTGTTGAAATTGATGATTTGCGAATAGCTGCGGTAATTCGTGCCCAAAGAAAACAGCACTTTATCCGGATTGACAAACGGATTTTTGTCTTTGCTGAGTTCTATAAATTGTTCTGCTTTTCCACCACGCCAACGATAGATGGATTGTTTTGGGTCGCCTACAATCATCAGCGAGCCGCGTTCACCGTTTAAATCTTCGCTCGATAAGGCGTTGTCTATCAGCGGAATTAAATTGTGCCATTGCATTTCGGAAGTATCCTGAAACTCATCGATAAAAAAATGGCGGTATTTTTCGCCCAAACGCTCGTAAATAAAAGGCGCGGGCTGGTTCTGAATTTGCTCGTAAATGAGTTTGTTGAACTCGGCTATCGAAAGGATGTTTTGCTCTTGCTGAATTTTAGCCAACTCATTGCTTACGGTATTCAACAACGATAGCGGCGTAATGTTTTTCAGAAACGCTTCGTAGAAATTCTTTTTTTCGAATGTGGCATAAATCGACGACAGCATTTCGAGTAAATCGGGTATGATGCTTTCGATGACGGCTCGGTCAGAGGCTGATTTATTTATAGCGATATCCTCAAATTGACGGAATGTTTTGTTTTTGGGATTAAAATTTTTCTCTACGATACTTTTTAAGTGATTCGGAAAAGTTTCTCTTGAAAATGATTTTAAGTCAATTCCTCTATTTTCAAGTAATAACAAAGCTTCTGCAGCCAGTTCAACGGTTTTGGTTTCCATAGCGGCGCAAAGCTCCGTCAGTTTGTTTTTGATTTCGATAAACTCCGCTATGGTTTTATTTTGAAAATGGGTAATCTCTTGGCGGTTGTTCTCATTCAGAATTAACTTTCCGGTGTCCATAATTTCCCTTGAAATGTCCCACGATTTGTCGTCGTCGGTTTTTTCCATGGTAAAATCGACCAACAAATTGGTCAGCGTTTCATCGTTTCCGGCTTCGGCTATGATGGCATCAACGGCTTCGGTCAGCAAATTTTCGGTGTCTAACGATACTTCAAAAGTGATAGGCAAATTCAAATCGTGGGCAAAAGCACGAATCACTTTGTGGGTGAATTTGTCAATGGTAGAAATGTCAAAAGCCGCATAATTGTGAATGAGGTTTTTGATGATACTTTTGGCCTTCTCAGTAATCGTGGCCAACGACAAACCGGTTTCCTTGTGAATATCTTGCATCAATAGCAACGCTTTGTTGGAAGGGTTTTCTTTGGCAAATTCAGAAAGACTTTCCACCACACGGCTTTTCATTTCGTGTACCGCTTTGTTGGTAAACGTAATGGCGAGTATGTTGCGGTAGGCATCGGGTTTTTGGGACAAGAGAATAATTTTTAAATACTCTTTCACCAAAGTATAGGTTTTGCCCGATCCGGCAGAAGCGTCGTATATGGAGAAAGCTGGTTTTTGCATTAATTATGGTTTACGGTTTTAAACTTTAAAATGGATTGTTTGACATATTTGTAAACGAATACTATGAGGCTAAATTCAATCGCTTTAACCGGAATAGAGAGTAAAAATTCCCACCAAGTAAATCCGATGTTGTTGTATATAGTCCAAGAACTTGGGAGATAGTCTCTGTGAAGAGAAGTCACTATAATGACAAATCGCTCAAAAGTTAAGATAAAAGGGATAACTATCAGTATCCTGAAAAACAAAAACTTCTTTATAATATTGAATCTAATCAGTTGGGTTATAATCAGCCAAAACAAGGGTTGAAACCAAATTCCAAAAGAATATTCTCCGGTTAATCGCCCAAGGAATTGCGTTTTTTCATCTTCAGTCATTATCATAGCATAATCAAGCGTTACGGCTAAAAACCAAATAACCGCAAACAAAATCCCCAAGAATACAAAGGTTTTGCAGGCGTCTTTGTCAAATTCTGTGAGCAAGTCTTTTTTGTACTTGAATAATTTTAGAGTAAAGAATAAAACAGAATACCAACCGAAGCCTAAAATTAAATCGATCCGGATAAAATTTAAGATGAAATCAAAATCTATCATTGGCCTTTTTCGATTAAATAGACAAAGTTCAGCTTCGGCTCTTCACCGTAATATTCCACCTCAAATTCATCGACTTTTACTGCGCCGATTTTAGCTATGGCTTTTTGGGAACGAATGTTGCAAGCGCCAATGTGAAAATACACTTTGTCAACAAACACAAAAGCGTACTCGAGCATCAATTTTTTGAGAGCTTCGTTGTAGCCTTTGCCCCAAAATTTACGTCCGATAAAAGTGTAGCCGATTAAAATCGATTTTTCTTTTTCGATATAATCGTAAAAACGGCTGCAACCGACAATTTCGTTAGTGGCTTTATCCCGAATTAAAAAAGCGCCCAACGATAGCAAAGCCCCTTCGAAAAAGTTTTGAAAAACCTCGCGTTGGTATCGCCGTTTATTAGGATGTTGTTCCCAAACCAACGGATCGGAAGCTACGGTGTACAAATCTTCAAAATCTTCTTCCTTGAGCGGAAAAAGCGCTATTAGTTCGTTTTGAAGATGTTGTGGTTGCCAGTTTAACGTCATGGTTAGCAGTTGGTTTTATAGCCCCGATTGCAATGGAAATCCTTTTTGACTTGCCGAGGGTTTCAGCCCTTGGGAAGTTAAAAAGATTGTAATGGAAAGCGGGAAACAGCTCCCGATAAAATATCGATTTTAATTATTTGTTAATTGGTAAATAGTATTTTATCTTCCGAAGATAAATGTATAAATTTGAATTCATTTTAGTACTAACTTAAATTAAAAATATCATGGCTTTTGAATTACCAAAATTACCTTATGCATACGATGCCTTAGAACCACATATTGATGCCAGAACGATGGAAATCCATCATTCCAAACACCACAATGCTTATGTGACCAATTTGAATGCGGCAATCGCCGGAACCGATATGGAAGGCAAAACCATTGAAAACATTTTGATTAATTTAGACATGACCAATATGGCGGTTCGCAATAACGGTGGTGGTCACTACAATCACAATTTGTTTTGGAAAGTAATGTCGCCTGATGGTGGCGGAAAACCAACCGGAGAATTAGCAGAAGCAATTGATGCGTCTTTTGGCTCTTTCGAAGAATTTAAAGCACAATTTGCCAAAGCAGGAGCAACTCGATTTGGTTCAGGTTGGGCTTGGCTTTGCGTACACAAAGGCGGAAAGTTGGAAGTTTGTTCAACTCCAAATCAGGACAACCCTTTAATGCCGGATACCGCTTGTGGTGGTTTCCCTATTTTAGGAATGGATGTTTGGGAACATGCTTATTACTTGCATTATCAAAACCGTCGTCCGGATTATATTGAAGCTTTCTTTAATGTAATCAACTGGACAGAGGTAGCAAGATTATACGCTACAGAAAAATAAAATCGATTTTTTTGAAAGAATCATGGCCGATTTCGCTAATTAAGCGGAATCGGTTTTTTGTTTGGTATAGGGATAAAAAATAAACAGGCGGAATTGCTTCCACCTGTTTGCCCCAAATCTACCATAAACTTAACCTACACTAAATACTATGGTAACGCAAATCTAATAACATCTCAATTAAAATTGCGCTTTTTTTGTTAAAATATATTGGAATGATAGGCAAATGAGAGTGAAAACTGCCTTTTTGATGATTTTCAGATGGTTATAAAATAAAAAAGGTGAAGAAAAACTTCACCCTTTTTGCCCCAAATCTACCATAAACTTAACCTACTAATGCTATGGTGGAACAAATATAAAGCGGATATTGTTGTTAAAAAAAAATAATCAGATGAACGGCAAGTATAATCGTTGAAATTTTTTTGGCTGTTTTTCAGGAAGGTATAAAATAAAAAAGGTGAAAATTTCTTTTCACCCTTTTTGCCCCAAATCTACCATAAACTTAACCTACTAATGCTATGGTAAAGTCAAATGTATGAGGATTAGCATTTTGAAAACAAAAAATTCGGACGAACTGCAACAAAAATCGTTTAATGACAAAAAATGTTAAAATTTTTAGTAGGCACGTGCATCTTTTCCTTCATAAAAATTCATAAAAGCCCTGTTAACCACACGGTTACCGCCCGGAGTAGGATAGTCGCCTGTGAAATACCAATCGCCTAAATTTTTCGGGCACGCTTGGTGTAAATTGGCTACCGTTTGGAAAATAATTTTTACTTCAGCATTAATATCTTTCGGGTGGAGTAGTTGGGCAATTTTATCAGAAATCTCAGTGTCAGTAAAAGGAGCATAAATTTCGGTTACAAAATTCACTACTTCCGCATCTTTTAATTTTTCCTGTGCTTTACATTTCTTATAGACTGCCTCTACAATATCGTATTGGTTTCTTTCTTTCAGCAGTTCTATAGCGGCTTGGAAAGCAACTAAACCTTCCAGTTTGGCCATATCAATTCCGTAACAATCCGGATAGCGAATTTGCGGTGCTGATGAAACGACTACAATAAGTTTTGGATTCAATCGATCCATCATTTTAAGAATACTCTTTTTCAAGGTGGTACCTCTAACGATACTGTCATCTATAATCACCAAGTTATCAGTTGGTTTGATTACGCCGTAAGTTACATCATAAACGTGGGCGACCAAATCGTCTCTGCTACTGTCTTCTGTAATAAAGGTTCGAAGTTTGGCGTCTTTTATGGCGATTTTTTCAGTCCTGATTTTTACCGACAGAATTTCTTCTAATTTTTCTTTGGTCAGTGTTTTGCGATTGTCAAGAATGAATTGGTTTTTTCTTTGGTTCAGAAAATCATTGGCCGCTTCAATCATTCCGTAAAAAGAGGTTTCTGCCGTATTTGGAATAAATGAAAAAACAGTATTGTCGGTATCATTGTCGATAGCCTCTAAGACAGCCGGCAAAATTAATTTACCCAATTCTTTTCTTTCCTGATAAATTTCGGCATCACTACCGCGTGAGAAATAGATGCGCTCAAAAGAACAGGCTTTTTTGATGCTTGGTGTGATGATTTCCTGTTGCGAAACGGATCCGCTTTTTTTGATGATAAGTGCATTTCCGGGCTGTAATTCGTGAACTTTATCAAAAGGTACATTAAAAGTGGTTTGAATCACCGGTCTTTCCGAAGCTACAACCACAATTTCCTCATCTTCATAAAAGTATGCCGGTCGAATTCCGGCCGGATCGCGAAACACAAAACTGTCGCCGTGACCCAATAATCCTGCCATGGCATAGCCGCCGTCCCAACCTTTGGAGGCGCGTTTTAAAATTTTGGCGATATCGAGTTTTTCAGCAATTACCGGAGAAGCTTCTCTTTTAGACAAGCCGTTGTTTTTACATTCTTGGTACAAATCGGTTACTTCATCGTCGAGGAAATGACCAATTTTCTCCATTACGGTTACAGTGTCGGCTAATTCTTTAGGGTGCTGACCCAATTCGACCAAACTATTGAACAGTTCGGTTACGTTGGTCATGTTGAAATTTCCGGCTACAATTAGGTTTCGATGCATCCAATTGTTTTGACGCAAAAAAGGATGTACGCTTTCGATGCTGTTTTTGCCGAAAGTTCCGTAGCGAACGTGTCCTAAAAACAGCTCACCTATATAAGGTAGATTTTCTTTTTGTAAAGCAACGTTGTCTTGGTATTCAGGATGTTGCTCTAATTCTTCGTTAATGCGTTCGTTGATTTGGGCAAAAATATCTTGTATGGGTTGAGACTTGTTGGAACGAACCCTGCTGATGTAACGCTCTCCGGGTTCTACATCGAATTTGATGGAAGCAAAACCTGCGCCGTCTTGACCGCGGTTGTGCTGCTTTTCCATCAGTAAATACATTTTTTGTATGCCGTAAAAAGCCGAACCGTATTTTTCTTTGTAGAAAGCTAGAGGTTTTTTTAATCGTAAAAGGGCAATTCCACATTCGTGTTTAATGGCGTCGCTCATAGTGTGTTGTGTTGTTGTAAGTTGTGTGTTATAGGGTATTTAAAAACAAAAATGCCCCGAAATTTCGAGGCATAAAGTTATTGTAAATCTATTTCAAATTGTGTTAAAGCTTTGAATTGTTTCAATCGCTCGTTCACTTCTTCTTTGGTTAACTCGAGCATTCTTTCGGTTCCGAATTTCTCCACACAGAAAGAGGCTAAGTTAGAGCCTTGAATGATAGCGGTTTTCATCGTTTCAAAAGAAATGTCACCTTGTTGCGTGATAAAACCTGCAAAACCACCTGCAAAAGTGTCACCGGCGCCGGTTGGATCATAAACATCAGCTAACGGCAAAGCAGGAGCAAAGAAAATGTGTTCGTTGTGGAAAATTAACGCACCGTGTTCTCCTTTTTTAATTACCACGTATTTTGGTCCCATAGTGTGGATTTTAGCCGCTGCTTTCACTAACGAATATTCTCCCGACAATTGACGCGCTTCTTCGTCGTTAATGGTAATTACATCTACGCGTTTGATTACGTCTAACAATTCCGGTAAAGCACAATCCATCCAGAAATTCATAGTGTCTAAAACCACTAATTTCGGCTTTTGAGTCATTTGGTTTAAAACACCGGTTTGTACTATAGGGTGTAAGTTGCCCAGCATTACTACATCGGCATCTTTAAAATGATTGGGAACAATCGGATTAAAATCGGCCAATACATTTAACTCGGTGGCCAATGTATCTCTCGAATTCATATCGTTATGGTATTTACCGCTCCAGAAAAACGTTTTGCCTTCTTTTACGATTTCCAAACCTGAAATATCAATATTTCTGGCCGTTAGTAAGTCTAAATATTCTTGAGGAAAATCGCCGCCAACTACCGATACGATAGCCGATTGTAAGTTGAAGTGCGAAGCAGACAATCCGATAAAAGTACCGGCGCCGCCCAAGATTTTATCTGTTTTTCCGAAAGGAGTTTCAATAGCGTCAAAAGCTACTGTTCCAACTATAAGTAATTTGTTCATTCCTAGGGTTTCAAATTAAAGGCGCAAAGATACAGTTTTAGTTTAAAAGTTTAAAATGGTTTCAAGCTTAAAAAAGCTTTCCTTCTTCTCGTTCATAAAAAGCATCTACAGAAAGTTTTTCCAAGCCTGAGGCATATACTGCCAATTCATCACAGCGTTCGTTTTGCGGATGGTTGTTGTGGCCTTTAATCCATTTGAAATCAACCTGGTGTTGGCGATACACTTTTAAGAAACGCAACCACAAATCAGGGTTTTTTTTGCCTTTAAATCCGGTTTTTTCCCAACTGAAAACCCATTTTTTTTCTACGGCATCCACCACATATTTGGAATCGGAAACGACCAGGACTTTCATGTTGGGTTGTTTGAGTTTTTCAAGTCCCACAATCACCGCCAATAATTCCATGCGATTGTTAGTAGTATGTCGAAAACCTTCGTAAAATTCTTTGCGATAGGGTGTGCCAACCATTTCCATGACTACGCCGTAACCGCCTTTTCCGGGGTTTCCTTTGGCAGCGCCGTCGGTGTAGATATGGACTTGGTGAGACATTTTCCGATTTAGGATTTAGGATTTAGGATTTAGGATTTGTTCAATTACTTTTGGAAAATATTCGTGTTCTAATGACTGAACTTTTGCAGCAATAGCTTCGGCAGAATAACAATCTTCAACATTCACACTTTCTTGGAAAATAAATTCGCCTTCGTCATAATGCTCATTCACATAATGAATGGTAATACCGGTTTCTTTTTCTTTGTTTTCCAAAACGGCTTTGTGGACATGCATGCCATACATGCCTTTACCTCCGTATTTGGGTAACAATGCCGGATGAACATTGATGATTTTGTAAGGGTATTTTTTAATTATGTGTTCGGGAAACTTTAATAAAAATCCGGCCAAAACAATTAAATCAGGTTGCAACGATTGGAGTTTTTCTAAAACCACGCTGTCTTCTAGTTCGCTTTTAGTAAAAACAAAGGTGTCAACTTTTTGGCTGTTAGCTTTTTCCAAGACTTTAGCTTGAGGATTGTTAGAAAACACACCTGCTACGGAGACCTCATTATTGTTTTTAAAATACCGAATAATATTCTCAACATTGGAACCGTTTCCTGAGGCGAACAGCACAATTTTTTTCATAGGGATGGCCTAAAATTAAAGTGCAAAAAAAAGAATAATTACGCTATTTTGAGGTATAAAAAACTAAGATTTTGAAATTATTTTTTTACTTTCGTAGTTATATTTAGTAACAAAAAGGTTGTTATAAAATAAAGTTTTTTATTTTTGCCAACAATTTAAATTAAAAATCTAGAAATTATGTCAGACATTGCATCAAGAGTTAAAGCGATTATTGTAGACAAATTAGGCGTTGACGAAAACGAAGTTGTAACAGAAGCAAGCTTCACCAATGATTTAGGCGCTGATTCATTAGACACTGTTGAGTTGATCATGGAATTCGAAAAAGAATTTGATATTCAAATCCCGGATGATCAAGCTGAAAACATTGCTACTGTAGGTCAAGCTATTTCTTATATCGAAGAAGCTAAAAAATAATAAATAAATCACCCGTGAAGAATCTTTATTTTTCGCGGGTTTTTATTATTTTTACTGAAAAAGATTAAACTTGATTGATATTCAATCTTAAAATATTGAAATACCCCTGTCTCTTTAATGATTAATTTGAAGAAAACATGGGTATTATTTGTTTAAATACAATTGAAAAAAACACATTATGGCATTAAAGCGAGTTGTAGTAACAGGTTTAGGTGCGTTGACACCCATAGGGAATTCCATCGAAGAGTATTGGGATGCTTTGGTTAATGGGAAAAGCGGTGCAGCACCCATCACCTATTATGATACCGAAAAACACAAAACAAAATTTGCCTGCGAAGTAAAGAACTTCAATGTTGAAGATTATATCGACAGAAAAGAAGCTCGCAGAATGGATAAATTTGCCCAATATGCCATTGCTGCCAGCGAAGAAGCTATCAAAGACGCCGGAATCACTAATGATAATGTAAACAAACACCGAGTGGGTGTTATTTGGGGAGCTGGAATAGGCGGATTAGAAACATTCCAAGAAGAAGTAATGAGTTATGCCGCCGGAGACGGAACACCAAGATTCAATCCTTTCTTCATCCCGAAAATGATTGCTGATATTGCTCCTGCTCATATTTCCATGAGAAATGGTTTTATGGGTCCAAATTACACTACGGTTTCCGCTTGTGCTTCTTCGGCCAATGCCCTGATTGATGCTTTCAACTATATCCGTTTGGGGATGTGTGACGTGATTATTTCAGGTGGTTCGGAAGCAGCAGTAACCATAGCCGGTATGGGCGGATTCAATTCCATGCAAGCGCTATCAACCAGAAATGACAGTCCGGAGACAGCTTCAAGACCTTTTGATGCTACTCGTGACGGATTTGTTTTAGGAGAAGGAGCCGGTGCTTTGGTTTTAGAAGAATACGAACATGCTAAAGCTCGCGGCGCTAAAATTTACTGCGAAATCGGCGGTGGCGGAATGTCTTCCGATGCTTATCACTTAACAGCACCACACCCGGAAGGTATAGGAGTTATCGCTGTGATGCAAAATTGTTTGAACGATGCCGGAATGAAACCGGAACAAGTTGACCACATCAATACTCACGGAACTTCAACTCCGTTAGGAGATGTAGCGGAATTGAAAGCAATTAGCGCTGTTTTTGGAGACCATGCTAAAAATATCAACATCAATTCCACAAAATCCATGACGGGCCACTTGCTTGGTGCAGCTGGTGCCATTGAAGCAATTGCTTCAATTTTAGCCATGAAACACGGCATTGTTCCACCAACCATCAACCATACTGTAGTTGATGAAAACATAGATCCTTCTTTGAACTTGACGTTAAACAAAGCCCAAAAAAGAGAAGTTAATGTAGCCATGAGCAATACTTTCGGTTTCGGAGGTCATAATGCTTGTGTATTGTTCAAAAAAGTACAAGACTAATCTTAGGATGAAAATTCTAAAAAATATATTCAAAAATTCCCGTTCATCATCTGAGGACGGGATTTTTTTTACGGAAATTGAAAAAGTCATAGGCTTCAAACCGCAATCCATCATTTATTATCAAAAAGCGTTTACCCATCGTTCCACTAATCGAACAGATTTAAAAGGAAATCCAATGAATTATGAGCGATTGGAGTTTTTGGGAGATGCTATGTTGAGTGCTGTAATAGCAGCTTATCTCTACAACGAAGCTCCGGCAGGAGATGAAGGGTATTTGACCAAAATGCGCTCTAAAATTGTGAGTCGAGAACACTTGAACGAGTTGGGAAGAGACTTGAATTTGATTCGTTTCGTTGAGAGCAAAGTGCCTACCCAACATTTTGGAGAGAACATCCACGGCAACATATTTGAAGCTTTAGTAGGCGCTATTTTTTTAGACAAAGGCTACGAGTTTTGTCAGAAGTTCATTCAAAAAAGTGTCATTGTGCCTTATGTTGACATCGCCAAGCTTGAAGGCAAAGTAATCAGTTACAAAAGCCTACTGATTGAATGGTGTCAAAAGGAGAAAAAGTCTTTTCACTATGATGTGTTCGACGACAATGGTAACGACGGACAAAAATACTTTGGGGTCAAATTAAGCATCGATAACAAAGTTGTGGCCAAAGCCAGAGCAACTTCCAAAAAGAAAGCAGAGGAAAAAGCTTCTCAAAGAGCTTATTTTGCATTTCAGGAAAAAATTAACAAAAAATAATTCAGATTCTCAAAAAACTATAACGTTTTCGTTCATAAAATAACGTTAACACAATCTTCTCTTGCTGAAAATCTGTGTCAGATACACTATATTTACAACTTAATTAGCAATCTTTATGTATGTACATAAATTACATATTGCAGATTTTGACAAAATAGATTATCAGTTAATTGCCATTCATTCGCCTTTAGAGGATTACAGATTGGCTTATTTTATCAATAAACATCTACCAATCAATCTCAAAAGATGTAACCACAACATACAGATTAGCAACAAAGAAGGCGAAACCCAGTTTACCCGATTTATTTTTGAAGACCACCAAGACATAGCTTGGAGTTTGATTCAAAATCAAAACGATGCGATTGTTTCAGCCCAAAGCAACAATCTCGGGTTATTTGCAGAGAGCAGTAATGATTTTGCTCCCAAAATTTATTTGATTCCGGAGTTTAAAAAAGTCGACTATTTTTTAAAAATTGAAAACGATGAGGTGCCAATAAATGTGCCGAAAATCATCAACTGTCTCAAGAAAATAGATAAAATAAGTACAGTATATACTGTTGACGTAGAGAAGATAAAGTCAAAAAACAATTTAATTTTTTAAGTATAATGCCAACAAAAAAGAAAACTAAAATTGTAGCCACATTAGGACCTGCATGTAGTTCGAAAGAAGTAATCAAGAAAATGATTGATGCCGGAGTGAACGTATTTCGTATCAATTTTTCCCATGCCGATTATACCGACGTTAAAGAAAGAATAGATATCATCCGCGAATTGAATGATGAATATGGTTATACCACCGCCATTTTAGCCGATTTACAAGGACCGAAACTCCGCGTAGGCGTAATGAAAGAAGATGTAGTGGTAAATCCTGGCGATATTATTACTTTTCAAACTGCTGAAGATGTTCCGGGAACAAAGGAACGTGTTTATATGAACTATTTGTCTTTTCCGCAAGATGTAAATCCGGGAGAGCGCATTTTATTAGATGACGGGAAGTTAATCTTTGAAGCCCTCGAAACGAATGGGACTACAGAAGTAGTTTGTAAAGTAATTCAAGGCGGACCGCTTAAGTCAAAAAAAGGAGTCAACTTGCCGCAAACCAAAGTTTCCTTGCCGGCATTGACCAAAAAAGACATCAAAGATGCGCTATTTGCCATCAGTGAAAAAGTCGATTGGATTGCACTTTCCTTCGTAAGAACGCCTAAAGATTTAGAAGAACTCCAAGATTTAATTGCCCAAAACTCTGACCACAAAATTCCAATTGTAGCCAAGATTGAAAAACCGGAAGCCGTTGAAAATATCGACAAAATTGTAGCTTTCTGTGACGGATTGATGGTAGCTCGCGGTGACCTTGGGGTAGAAATTCCGGCTCACGAAGTACCGTTGATTCAAAAGAAATTAATCCACCGAGCCAAAACTGCTCGTATTCCTGTAATCGTTGCCACACAAATGATGGAAACCATGATTACCAGTTTAACACCAACGCGTGCCGAGGTAAACGACGTAGCCAACTCGGTTATGGACGGTGCCGATGCCGTAATGTTGTCGGGAGAAACCTCGGTTGGAAACTATCCGGTGGAAGTGATTGAAAAAATGACACAAATTATTGAAGCGGTTGAAGATTCGCCTTTAATTGTTGTACCTCAAAATCCACCTCACGTTAGAACCAAGCGATTTATTACTAAATCGATTTGTTACCACGCAGCCACTATGGCTAACGACATCAAAGCCAAGGCCATTTCAACCTTAACCAACAGCGGTTACACAGCGTTTCAAATTTCTGCTTGGCGTCCGAAAGCACACGTTTTGGTGTACACTTCCAATAAGCGAATTTTAACACAACTGAATTTGCTTTGGGGTGTGAATGCCTTCTATTACGATAAGTTTGTCAGTACTGATGATACAGTTGACGACATCAACCAAATGGCCAAAGATAAAGGCTACGTGAAAAAAGGCGATATGATGATTAATTTAGCCGCTATGCCGGTAGCTGATAAAGGAATGGTAAATACGTTAAGGGTTTCTGAAATAGAATAATTTTTAGTATTTTAGCCACAACCATCTTTAAAAAGAAATAAAAATGAACTCAAACAATCCGTTTTTCAAAACCAAATCATTCACCGAAAACAATGAAACGGTGCACGAAGCCGTAGTGATTGATTACGATAACACCATGACTGTGTCAGGAACCATCAACAAGAGTTTCCTGATGTTAATCCTTTTAATCACCAGTGCTTCTATCACTTGGATGATGACATTGAGCGGACAAAACCCTATAGTTTTAACTATTGGTGGTGCTATCGTTGGGACAATATTGGTATTGATTGCCGTTTTTAAACCGCAATATTCTACTTTTTTGGCCCCGGGTTACGCTATTTTCGAAGGATTATTTATTGGTGGTCTTTCGGCAATCTTTGAGGTAATGTATCCCGGAATTGTAATCCAAGCGGTGAGTTGTACTTTTGTAACCTTTATGGTGTGTTTCGGATTATACAAATACGGAGTAGTGAAAGTTAACGACAAATTCAGATCTGTTGTTGTAGCCGCTACTTTAGCCATTGCCACTTATTATTTAATCTCGTGGTTGTTGTCAATGTTCACCAGTTTTACACCAATTCACTATGGAAATTCTATGATGAGTATCGGAATTAGTGTTTTTGTAATTGTAATTGCAGCTTTGAATTTGTTCTTAGATTTCGACCAAATTGAAAAAGGCGCTCAGGAAAGAATGCCCAAATACATGGAATGGTACGGCGCTATGGGGTTGATGATTACTTTACTTTGGTTGTATGTTGAATTCTTGAGACTGTTATCTAAATTGTCAAGCAGAGATTAATACTTGTCTTATAAAAATCAAAACCAGCTTTCGGGCTGGTTTTTTTATGGCTAAAACTCAAACTTCAACTGCACGACAACCGTCTTTTTAATTTCTGTATTCAAATTATTTAAAGAAATCCCAAGCAATCTTACCGATTCTTTCATTCGTTCCTGAAATAAAAGCTCTTTGGCGGTCTCTAAAAGCAATCCTTTATCTGAAATAAAGTAAGGCAACGTCTTGCTGCGAGTTTGGGTCGTAAAATCGCTGTATTTGATTTTGAGAGTTACGGTTTTTCCGGAAATGTTGTGCTTTTTGAGTCGGTTTTCCAGTTCGGCCGCTATGCGTTCCAACTTTTCTACCATAAAAATTTCCGAAGTCAGGTTTTCGTTAAATGTATGTTCCGCGGCCACCGATTTCGCAATCCGATTGGGTTTTACCGCACTGTTGTGAATGCCGCGAACAATGTTGTAAAAATGCAAACCGCTTTTACTGAAATGTTCTTCCAAAAATTCTTTCGATTTCGACTTCAAATCTTTACCGGTAAAAATGCCCAAATGGTACATTTTTTCGGTGGTGACTTTGCCTATGCCGTAAAATTTTTTGATGTCGAGGTTTTCCAAAAAAGCTTCTACTTCTTCCGGATTAACGGTTTTTTGCCCGTTGGGTTTGTTGTAATCGCTGGCAATTTTGGCCACGAATTTATTCACCGAAATTCCTGCAGAAGCTGTCAAACCGACTTCTTCAAAAATACGTTGTCTGATTTCCTGCGCAATTAAAGTCGCGCTCGGATTGCCTTTTTTATTCTGAGTGACATCCAAATAAGCTTCGTCTAACGATAGCGGCTCGACCAAGTCGGTGTATTCGTGAAAGATTTTGCGAATCTTTTTGGAGATTTCTTTGTAGCGGTCAAATCGAGGGCGAACAAAAATCAAATCCGGACAATTGCGCTTGGCTTGAATGCCGCTCATGGCCGAACGAACACCAAATTTACGCGCTTCATAACTTGCCGCCGAAACTACACCACGTACTTCACTGCCGCCAACGGCTAAAGGTTTGCCTTTGAGCTCGGGATTGTCCATTTGTTCCACCGAAGCGTAAAAAGCATCCATATCGATGTGGATAATTTTTCGATAAGTTACCTCGGATTCCATTTTTACTTGTCTTTTACCGGAAAGAAAAAAGCGGTCGGACGTGTTTTGAAATACGCCCAAGTAGCACTGAATAATAGTTTTAACTCCGAAAGCGGAATGTTGCGGGAACGGAAAGCCAATCCTAACGACAACGAAAAACTAACAATGAAGTTCACAAAACCAATCAATCCAATACCGATAATTCCCCAAATAATTGTTGGCCAATCGACAAAAAAGTCGGCACCGTACAATCCTAAAGCAAAGTTTCCGGCGGCAAAGGTAATGTGGCGTATGTCGAGATTTAGTCCGAGAAAAATCCCCAACGAAGCCGTACTACCCAAAAACACGCCAAACCAACCGTTGGAAACCACGCCCGGCCAATGATTTTCAAACCATTTGGCAATCGCATTGGTTTTGACAATCCCTAAATTTTGTTTTAAAACCGGATGTTCTTTGATGCGATAGTAAACTTGATTGTGTTTGTTCCTATTCGATACATTTCCTGAAATAATACCGGAAAGAAACAAAAATACACCCGCAATAGCGGCATGAAACAAAGCAGCCGAATGCACCGGAGACAAATCGTATAACAGTTTCGATGATTTTTCGAAGGCGATATTATAGTCCAATAAATAATCAATCAGCCAAATGCCCAACATGGCTACAGGAAAGGCCATAAAAACATTGCCCACAAAAGCGATGAACTGAGAACGGAAGAGTCGTGCAAAAAGTTGGGCAAACGAGCCGTGTTTGTTTTCCGAATGGCTCTGTTTTTTCATTCCGCTTTCCAAAGCTTTGGTTAAAGTAGCTGCTGTCATAGCCGGTTGTTTTGTGGCCAAAGTATAACCCATCAAATATATGGCGATAAAACCCAACGAATAATTCAAACTGTAATAAAAAGCGTGACCAAAAGCACTGGTTTCTATCTTAGAAAACAATATTTTAATGATACACAAAATCCCTACGATGAATCCGCCGCCAACCGCTGCTTTGAACATCGAAAAGTACTCCGAGCGACTTTCGGTAATGTAATGTTCTCCGGTTTTGGCTGTATGTTGCGTGATTTCGTAGGAAATCAACTGCGTGCTTTCGTTGATTAACTGGCGGACATTGTTCTTTTGACAGTTGTATTTAATCAGTCGCAGCAACAACAAAATGGAATTGTTTTTTTTATCCGAAGGTTTGTTAACGACCAAAGTAGAAATTAATACTTTCATTCGGTGCAACTGCTGTCGGATGCGGAGCAAACTCTGATTTACTTTCAACGAAATGCCGAATTTCGAGCTGTTGCCGAACGCTTTATCCACATATTCCTCGCATTGTTTGTGCAGGATTATCAGTTGCTTGTAGTTTAAATCTTCTAAAACAATATAATGTGGTTCGCTATTTCTGATTTTGGCCAAAATACTGTTCAATTCGTTTTCAAACGCTACAAACGGACTTTCCAAATCGTCGTATTCGGGCACCATTTTAATCACATCGGTTTCCATCGCTCGCCCACTCATTCGTTGGGAAATTAAACCCATGGCGTTCATGACTTCGGCCAAAACCGATTGTTCGGCCACCGATTCGTAAATGGATTCAACAGCAATACAATCAAAGAGTTGCTGCAATTCTTCAAACGGAATTCGGGCAATCCAAATTGGATCCGAACTTTTAAAAAATACTTGGTTCAATACAAACTCCAAAGTGTCTTTCTCCGGTTGGAAAGGCAAAATTTTGGCAAAGATTCGTTTTTTGACTTCGTAGGTAAAGTCAGAATCTCTTAAAATTCCCGTGTCCGAAAGCATTCTTCCGAATTTTTTTTGCGAAAGCGTTTCGGTTAAATACAGTTGCAATTGCAAGACGGCATCGGGATTGGTTGCTAAAAAATCCAACAGCGACTTTATCGAAACTACACTTTCTTTTTTGGGATTTTCGGGGCGAAAAAACTGTACCAAATCTACCAAAAACAACAAACGGTCGTTTGATTGGTAACCATTTGAGTCAAAGTAAAGGCGAAACAAATCGGCTAAGCTTGTAATGGGTGTTTTGTGGCGGTACAATGTCATTCGCAATAATTTTGGCGATTAAGATTCTCGTAAAAATACAATTTTCAAGGTATATATTTCTTAACTTGCTCCTAAATATGAATCCAAAATGATTGAAATAGAGCGTAAATTTTTAGTTCTTTCAAACGATTTTATCAACGATGCTTTTGCTCAAAAGCGCATAGTGCAAGGTTATTTGAGTTCTAATCCGGAAAGAACTGTACGCGTGAGAATTAAAGGCGATAAAGGGTATTTGACCATCAAAGGCAAAAGCAGTGCTAATGGTACGACGCGTTTAGAATGGGAAAGAGAAATCAGTGTGATGGATGCCGAAACCTTACTAAATATCTGTGAAAGCGGCATTATTGATAAAGTGCGTTACGAAGTCAAAGTCGGACATCACGTATATGAAGTCGATATTTTCTCAGGCGAGAATGACGGATTGGTAATGGCCGAGATTGAATTGGAATCGGAATCGGAAACTTTTGAAAGACCCAAATGGTTGGGCGAAGAAGTAACCAATGATGAACGTTATTACAACGCCTACTTGAGTAAAAATCCTTTTAACCGCTGGTAGTTATTTAGGTTCTTCTACTACTTCAATTTTTACAATTACCGAACCGGAGTTTTTATTGGAAACGATATCCATAAAGGCTCTTTTGGTCAAATCGATTTCACGGACTTTAGAAAAAGGTCCGCGGTCTGTAATTTCTACGATAACGAATTTTCCGTTAGCCTCGTTGGTAACTTTAACCAAAGTACCAAAAGGTAATTTCTTGTGAGCAGCTGTGTATTTATTGTTGTCAAATCGTTTACCGCTGGCGGTTCTTCTGCCGTTGAATTTGTGGTGGTAATACGAAGCGTGAGCGTTCTTTTTATAGATTTTTAGTTTGGAGTTCGGGTCAATTTGAAGCGTGTCGGTTTCTTTTACTACCGGGATTTCCTTTACCGCAACGGAATCAGCTTTAGGTGCTGCCGTAGTTTTTGTTTTGTCTTTAGGATCTTTAGTTTCCTTATTGTCTTTACTGTCTTTAGCAGGAGTGGTTTTTTCTTTGTTTTTTTCCTGTGGCTTTTCTTTTTGCTGCGGGTTTCCGGACGAAAAAGCCAACAAAAAAAAGACAGTAACCAATAGGCACAAGAATGAGTTTATTTTAGTATTCATAATGAATATTTTAATTGATAAATGGTCTTTTTGCAAAAACCGTACCTTGATAAAAAAAGTCCTTTTCAGGACTTTAGTTATTTTTTAGAACCATAATTTCCATGGAATTCGACTTAAAATAAGCAGTAATCCTATGCCATAGAAAATGGCAATGGATTTGAATTTTGCCGTTCCGGTTTCTCCTTTTTTGTGTTTTGACCAACCAATGGTGATTAATACAATAGCGATAATGTTAATTAACGGGTGTTCTAAAGAGGTTAATCGGGCATCGGCGTTTTTCATTTCTCCCAATAGTGCGTGACCAAGAGGCGAAACAAAATAAAGCACTAAGCCAACCAATAATTGTATGTGTGCTCCTATTAATCCAAACAAAGCAATTTTTCGGTCTTTTGCGGTAAACTCTTTTTTAGAAGACATTCCCATCAAGGAATTAACAACGGCAAAAACTAATAATAAAAGCGCTAAATAAGCCCAGCCTGAGTGGAATTTTTGAATGAAGTGGTCCATTATTTTTTGTTTTAGAAACACAAATATAGGTAAAAGACATAAAAAAACCTCAACCGGAGTTGAGGTTTTTGATGAGAACCAAGTTGCTTAGAAGCTATAACTGATGGAGAAGTTCCAAGTTCTTCCAAATCCGAAAAACACTTGATTTGATTTGTCTAAACCATCATAAATTTGAGTGGTAACATAAGTGTTGTAAGCGGTTGTGTTTGGAGAACCATCTGTATTGGTAAAGTCTGCCTGTGTTTTGGTGTGAATGTTAGTTCTTGATTCGGCGATATAAATTTCATCTAAAACGTTATTGATGTTTAATCTGAAATTGATAGCATCTTCACGGTCTTTTCCAACCAACATTTTATAAGACAAACCAGCGTCTAACAAGCCGTAAGAAGGCAATAACAATGAACCTTTATCATTAGCGGCTTGCGTTCTGAAGTTAACCGGGTCGATACTGGCGTATAATTCGTCAACAAAACGATAATTACCGTCAATTTTCACTCTTTCTACAATTTCAAAGGAAGCACCTAAGCTTGCAGTAGTTTGCGCGGCATCACCCACTTTTAATCCATCTAAATACAGTGTTTCTGTGAAAACTTCACCACTTGGGTTTGTAATTACTAAGTTGTTGTCATCTTGGTAATTTGCTGTAACGTTGCTGCCATATTTCCAGTTTCCTACAGATACCATACCGTTGATAGACAATCTGCTGATAGGTTTGTAAGTAAAATCTAATTCGGCACCCACGTGAATTTGCTCAACTCCTTGTAAAAAGGCATTTCCAAGGATAGTTGGTGTTGCCGGATTTAAATCGTTATCGATATTAGCGGTTAATCGGATAAAACGATCTTTCCAGCTTGTTCTGTACAAGTTCAAGTTGGCATTGAATTTTGAGGAACGGTATCCGTAACCTGCTTCTACACCAAACACTTTTTCATTGGTCAAGTTTTCATTTACAACAGACGCATTGTTCGGATAAACAGCATTAAAGAAAGGTTGTTTTGAGTAGTATCCTGAATTAATGAAAACATTGTGATTTTTGTTGATGTTATAGTTCAAACCGCCTTTGATGTTTCCGCCTAAAATATTCTTATAATCAGTAGCATATAATGGGTCAGTTGTAAGGTATTTGAAATAATCGTCTCTTCTGAATCCTTGTTGAGAGATAGCTGCTTGAAGGAAAGCTGTTAATTTTTCTGTAGCATATTCGAGTTGCGTAAAGGCACCATACCATCTCACTAATCCATCATTGTTATAATTGATTTTTTGTTGGTAATCCGAGTTGAAAAACGGGTTAAAATGTGGTTTGGTTGAATATTCAAAGCTCAAAACTCTGTTAGGATTGTTAACATCAAAGTTGTCGGCATAATTATCGGCGCCTAACAAATCATTTAAATTTTGGAAGTGAATACCTCTGTAGGTTCTGGCGTCTAAACCAAAATCTAAAGTGAACTTATCGTTGAATTTTTTGTTCAAGTTCACAATGCCTCCGTACCAGTTGTGAGAGTTAATAGAAGAAATTTTAGAAATACCGTTGGTGGCATTATTACTGGTAGAGGCAGAGTTTTGAAAATCTCCGTTAATTTGAGAACGGGTAAAGTTGGTGGTTCCAATGGTTACTTGTTGACCGGAATTGTAGGCATTGATTAAGTCAACATTGATTAATCCGTTTGCGGTTCTTAAACTGTTTGAAAAGAAACGGTTTCCTCTGATAGCACCGGCACCATTACTTCCTCCGCCACGTCCCCAAGAACCGTAAATTACGGTTGATAACTTAGTAGTTTCGTTGATTTTCCAGTCCCAGTTTAAGGAGGCCACCGGTTTGTGGTAGTAATTGGTTCTGAAACTGTATTCTCTTCCGTTCAAATAACCCCAATCAGAATTGTAACGGATGTTAGGTTCACCTACGCCATCACCATATTTGATGTAATCGGCTATAGTTGGCGCAGCAGATCTTTGGTTGTGCCATTGCGGTGCTCCGGTGAAAGTAATCTGAAAATCGTGGTTTTTGTTTAGTTCATATCCAAGAGCCACAAAATAGTTAGCGCCGGCAAATTTAGTTCCGTCAACATATCCGTCTCCAAAAGTTTGACTCAACAAGACAGAAGTTGAAAATCCATTGTCTAATTTACCGCTGGAATAAGACATTAAGGTTTTTAAATAGTCATCATTTCCGATAGTAGAAGAAAGGGTGCCGCCTTTTTTTAAGTCGGATGATTTAGTAATAACATTGATAGTTCCACCAACAGAAGAAATAGCTAATTTTGAAGAACCAAGACCTCTTTGAACTTGGATGGCTGAAGTAACGTCGGATAAACCGGCCCAGTTGCTCCAAAACACCCTGCTGTTTTCCATATCGTTAACAGGAACACCGTTAATCATTACGGCTATGTTTTCTTGAGAGAAACCACGAATGTTAACTCTTGAATCTCCAAATCCGCCACCCGATTTTGTAGCATATACCGAAGGCGTATTGTTTAAGATTTCAGGGAATTCCTGAGAACCTAATTTTTCAACTATTTCAGCCGATTTAATGGTAGATACAGCAATCGGAGTCTTCCTGTCTTTAGCAATGTCGATGACGCTTGATTTGATTACAATTTCTTCCAATTGGTTTGATTCGGAAGCCATAGTGATTTTTCCCAAATCAATTGTTCCCGTTTTTTCTACTGAAAAATTTACTGTTTTTGTTTGAAACCCAACGAAAGTGAACACCAATTGTCCTGTTTGGGTTTTAGTACTAATGCTGAATTTACCTTCAGAATCAGTAGTGGTGCCTTCGTTTGTTCCTTTTACGGATACGTTTACACCAGGCAATCCCATATCAGATTCAGCATCCACAATGGTTCCGCTTACTTTACCTTGTGAAAAAGCAAAAGCTGTAAACAAAGTAAAAATCCACACAAAATAATTCGCTTTAATTTTTCTCATTTTAGAGGTTGTTTAAAATTTCTGCAAAAGTTCAATTTTAAACAAACTCGGCCGTTAAGAAAATATTAAGAAAAAATGAGGTATGATTAACTTTTGTTTAAGCCTATTTGTTTTCCAAAAAATGCTTGAGCAAGAATTCGGTTGAATTGTCGTGGTTTTTAACGGCGCCTGAGTTGATTTCCTCTAAAATAGAGTTGGCCAATTGTTTTCCTAACTCAACGCCCCATTGATCGTAACTGAAAATGTTCCAAATTACGCCTTGTACAAAAATTTTGTGTTCGTATAGCGCAATTAATGATCCTAATGATTTTGGTGTTAGCTTGTCAATTAAAATGGTATTGGTAGGTTTGTTACCGGTAAATACTTTAAACGGTAATAGGTATTCTGCCTTGTCTCCTGTGATGTTTTGTGTTTCAAATTCGGCTCTAACCTGACTTTCGGTTTTACCGTTGAGTAAAGCTTCGGTTTGGGCGAAAAAGTTTGACATCAATTTATTGTGATGGTCTTCGTTCCCGTATAAAGGTTTTACAAATCCGATAAAATCAGTAGGAATCAATTTGGTACCTTGGTGAATCAATTGGAAAAAGGCATGTTGTGAGTTGGTTCCCGGTTCGCCCCAAATAATGGTTCCGGTTTGGTAATTGACCGGCTTGCCATCGCGACCTACACTTTTTCCATTACTTTCCATAATGCCTTGTTGCAAATAAGGGGCTAATTTTTGAAGGTATTGGGTGTATGGAATTAAGGCTTCGCTCTCGGCTCCGAAAAAGTTGTTGTACCAAATGGTTAACAAGGCCAAAATTACCGGTATGTTTTTGTCGAAAGATTCTTTTTTGAAATGATTGTCCATGTCGTGAGCGCCGGCTAATAATGCGTCAAAGTGCTCGAATCCAACGGCTAAACTAATGGATAATCCAACGGCACTCCAAAGCGAAAAACGTCCGCCAACCCAATCCCACATTGGGAAAATATTGTCGGGATTAATACCGAATTCGGTTACTTTTTGAATGTTAGTGGAAACCGCTACGAAATGTTTGGCCACGTCTTCTTGTGAAGCCGACTGCAAGAACCAAGCGCGAATGGTCTCCGCATTTGACAAGGTTTCTTGTGTGGTAAAGGTTTTAGAGGCAATGACAAAAAGTGTCGTCTCCGGATTGAGTTTTTTGATGATTTCGTTAACGTGATCACCATCAACGTTTGATACAAAATGAACATTCAAATGGTTTTTGTAAAATTGTAAGGCTTCCACCACCATAGCCGGACCAAGGTCGGAACCGCCAATACCGATATTCACTACATCGGTGAAGGGTTTTCCTGTAAATCCTTTTCGTTGTCCCGAAATGACCTCGTGTGAAAAAGCTTTGATTTTATTTTTAACAGTAAAAACTTCCGGCATTACATTTTGTCCGTCAACTAAAACCACTTGGTTTTCCTGCGAACGCAAAGCAGTGTGAAGCACGGCTCTGTTTTCGGTTTGGTTGATGGCGTCACCCTCAAAATATTGGGTAATGGCTTCTTGGAGTTTTACTTCTTGGGCCAAATCCAGCAATAAGTTTACCGTGTCTTGATTGATGATGTTTTTAGAATAATCGACTAAAAAACCTTGCCATTGGACATGAAATTTTTCGGCTCTTTGCGTGTCCTTGGCAAACATTTCCTTCATGGAAACATTTTTGATTTGTGCATGGTGCTGGGTTAGTTTTTCCCAAGCTTTTGTAATCGACGGATTGATTTGTGCTAATGCCATTTTTTTACATTTGAAGCACAAATTTACAAATATAGATTGGTAAAAAAATAGCCTGATTTTACGCTAACGTTGTAGTAGACCAAAAAAATAAAATTATTTTCTGAATTTTAAGGCAGCGGTACTGTCCAACACCTTTTTAAGCGGTTTGATTTGCTCTAAGAATTGTTGTTTGTATTTGGCTTCCAACGGAGTAGAGGTTGGTAGTTTTAAGCGCAAAGCATCCACTTGTACACCGTTTTTCCAAAAGCGATAACACACATGTGGTCCGGTAGCTAAACCGGTGCTGCCTACTTTTCCTATTACTTGTCCTTGGGTTACTCTTTGGCCTCGTTTTACCAAAATTTTGGACATATGTAAGTATTGGGTAGAATAAGTTCGGTCGTGTTTCACTTTTACAAAATTTCCGTTACCGGTAGTATAGCCGGCTTGCTCTACAACACCGGCAGCCGTTGACATAATCGGTGTTCCGGTTGGAGCGGCATAATCGGTTCCGTTATGGGCTTTCCATCTTTTTTGAACCGGATGGAATCGACTTTTAGAGTAGCGCGAGGTAATGTTAACAAACTTCAACGGTGCTTTCAGGAAGAAGTTTTTGAGTGTTTTTCCTTCTTCGTCATAGTATTGTTGCTTTTTAGAACTACCATCGGGCGAGAACGGGAAAGCATAGATTTTTTTGCCTTTGTATTCAAAGAAAGAAGCCTTTAAACTGTCAACGCCATCATAAACAGTATCGTTGATGTAACGTTCGGTAAAAGTTAAGCCGAATTTATCGCCTTTTTGAAGTTTGAAGAAGTCGATGGACCAAGCATAAATTTTGGCAATCTTGGCCGCCAAAGCAGGATCAACTTTTTCGTTGGCTAAGGTTTCGGATAAAGAACCGTTCAAAGCGCCTGCTATAGTTCGGGTTTTGAAAGTTAGCGGGCGGGTTTTCTTATGGGCCACTACCGAATCTCTCATATCAATCACATAATAGTTCATTCGGTCGGGTTGGTAAATGAAATATTGGATTTTGTGTGTTTTGTTTTTGCTTCTCAGTATGGTGTAAGGTTTTCCGATACGGATAGATCTTACATCAAAAGTGTCCTTAACTTGGGCTACAATATCATAAACTTGTTGGCCGTTAAGGTTTTGTTTTTGAATCAAACTTCCGAAAGTGTCGCCCGATTTTACGGTGTCGTTAACCACGTTAAAATCGTGCAGGTTAAAACCAAAATCGATTAATTTAGGTTTTGGTTTTTCTTCCACAAAGGCTTCTTCTTTTGAGGGGTTACAAGACACCACAAAAGAAGTGAGCACAAGCGCTGCAATGACAATTCGAAAGATTTTTAACTCCATATTACAGTCCTTCTCCCCAGTTTTTTAATTCTTCATCTGACCATAATTCCGGGAAAAAGATGCGGCGTTGGTATTTGGGATGCATGTATTTTTTCCAATCGCTTCCACCGGTGGCTTCGCCCGAACCTTGTCCGCTTTCGATGTATTTTTTGGCAGCATTCAAATGGCCCATTACCCATGTAATATTTACGGTGTAATCGTAATGGCGCATGGCTTTAACCAACTCCGGATTTTGTTGGTCTTCTGCCGGAAGTTGTTTGAATTTTTGCCAAATATTGATGGTGTTGTATTCTTCCATGTATCGGAGGAATTCTTCCCGGTATTTTCTTTCGAATTCTAAGATCAGATACGACTTTTCTCCGGTGTGGTAATCTTTTCCGGCTGCTTGCCAATACAAGTGTTCGAAAGCGTGAGAGTATGGTGTGTTTCTGTCGATGGTAGCTCTGAAACGGTAATCGATTAAGTTGATTAAATCGGTGGAAGAAAACTCTATTAAACGGTATTGTGCACTTTGAAAACCACTGGCCGGCGTAAGGGTGTTTCGGAATTTCATGTATTGTGCTATTTCCATTCCGTCGCCCATAATATCAAATGAAGTCGTTAGCATGTCGAAGTAACGACTGATTCTTCTTAGTTTTTCGGTAAAAAATGCAGTTTCCGGTTTTTCGGTATGACACAATTGCTCGATTTCCCATAAAATCATTTTGAACAATAATTCATTGACTTGGTGGTACATGATGAATACCATTTCATCGGGCAAAACTGTTCTTTGGGTTTGCAAATTCAGTAAGGCATCTGTTTGAATGTAGTCCCAATAAGTAATGGGTTTGGCCCATAGCAATCCTTCGAGGTGTGTTTCGGTTTTTTGATTTATGGCCTCAAATTTTTTTTCTAAATCGGTGAGTACTTGGTTGTAGTTTGTTGTTTTGTGGTTCATTACTTTTTTAATTTCACCATGAACGGATTTTTAAGTCCTTTAAATCCTTCTAAATCGGCTTTAAGGGAACCAACGGCCAGGCTGGCTTTAATTCGCAATGGTATTTTGTTTTCATCGTCTGATATCCAAACGGTTAGACTTTCTTCTTCTTTGAAAACCCTGCCCGATTGTACTAAAGGTCTGAATATCATAGTTTGCGCGGTACCAAATTTAGTTTTTAATTCTTCTCTGCCCAAGAACTTTAATTTGAATTTATAAATTTCATCATCAAAAAACATGTCTACTACTATAGATTCTCCCGGTTTTAATTTGTCTATATTCGGATGATTTCTAAGGAAATAGAACGTAGAAACGATATCTTGAACATTCTCGGTAACCGAAAAAGTTTTCTCGGTATTGTTCTTGTAATTTTTTACCAAAACTTTGTTGGTGGCTTGATTGAAGAAACCTTCTTGGTTCTTGGTGTAGCCGCCTTCGTCAATTTTTCTGACGAATTGATAAGGTTTATTGGTGGCTTTATCGAAGTAACTTTCGTAATTGTCATCCACTTTGAAGAAAAACCGAGACATTCCGACAGTGTAGCCTTTGCCGATGGCGTGATACACTTTTTTGTTCTCTTTGACGGCCTCTTTTAATTCAAGGGTTGCGTATCCGGCATTGATAAAGCCGTAATGAATTCGGAATTTGAACCATTCGCCGGTATCATAGGCTTCCGGCTTTTGGGTATTGAAACTTACAGTAATAAAAAGCAATAACAGGAATAAGTATTTTTTCATTTCGAATTGAATTTTATACTGCGATTACAATATCTGTTCCAAAAGTATTAAAACAAAAAAACCCAATCAAATTAATGACTGAGTTTTTATGCTATTAACCAACCAAAAAACTATAAATTATGAAAATTTATCCAAAATGCGAGGGAACCACCCCTCTATTTTTGTTGTGCAAAGATAACCTAAGACGTTGCGACATTACAAGTAAAAAGTCAACTTTAACAATAATTTAATAATATATAGTCTTTTTTTGGTCTTGTTTTTAAATTATTTTTAACAAAAACGAGTTTTTACAACGTTCCTCGCAACATTTGCTCCCTTTCGATAGATTCAAATAAAGCTTTGAAGTTTCCGGCGCCAAAACCACGGGCACCCATTCTTTGGATGATTTCAAAAAACAACGTTGGTCGGTCTTCCACCGGTCGGGTGAAAATTTGTAACAGATAACCCTCGTCGTCTGCATCAATCATAATCCCTAATTTTTGCAATTCGTTAATGTCTTCTTTGAATTTACTCATATGATCTTTTAACCTTTCCGGAATGGCATCGTAATAAGCTTGTGGCGGAGTAGTTAAGAACTCAATACCACGTGCTCTCATTTCGGCTACAGTTTTGATAATATCATCGGTGGCTACAGCAATGTGTTGCACTCCTGCGCCTTCATAAAAATCTAAGTATTCTTCAATTTGCGATTTTTTCTTGCCTTCGGCAGGTTCGTTGATAGGAAATTTGATTCTACCGTTGCCATTACTCATTACTTTAGACATTAGAGCAGAATATTCAGTGGTAATTTGTTTGTCGTCGAACGAAAGGAAGTTTACAAATCCCATTACATCTTCATACCATTTTACCCAAGTGTTCATTTCGTTCCAGCCTACATTGCCCACCATATGGTCTACATATTTCAAACCAACCGGTGTCGGATTGTAGTCGGATTTCCATTCTTGGTAGCCCGGTAAAAAGGTACCATTGTAGTTTTTACGCTCTACAAACATGTGTACTGTTTCTCCGTATGTGTAAATTCCGGCGCGAACTACTTCACCGTGTTCGTCTTTTTCCACAGCGGGTTCCATGTAAACTTTGGCACCTCTTTTAGTCGTTTCTGCAAAGGCGGCTCTGGCATCATCTACCCAAAGGGCAATAATTTTTACACCGTCGCCGTGTTTTTTTACATGTTCACCAATAGGAGAATCGCTGTTCAAAGCAGTGGTTAAAACCAAACGAATTTTATCTTGCTTTAGAACATAGGAAGCCCTGTCGCGCATTCCGGTTTCTAATCCGGCATAAGCCAATGATTGGAATCCGAAAGCTGTTTTGTAGAAATGGGCGGCTTGCTTAGCATTACCAACATAAAACTCTACGTAATCTGTTCCTAACAATGGAAGGAAGTCTTGCGCTCCTTCAAATATTTTTTCTAAACCGTATTCTACGGATTTGATTTCTTGTGACATAATTCTTGTATTTAAAAGGGGTAAAGTAAACTACCCAAAGTTGTGTTTAAATTTTATTTTTAGCCCCGATAGTAGTGGAAATCCTCGAAGAGATTGCAACGGATAGCGGGAAATAGCTCCTTCCTTCGACTGAGCTCAGGATGATGTTTATTCCAACCAAGATTGGTAATATTTATCATCGGCAATTTTCATGGCTTCCTCTGTTACCATTAAAGGCTTGAAAGTGTCTACCATTACAGCCAATTCTTGAGTGTCTTTTTTGCCGATACTTCTCTCAGCAGCTCCGGGATGCGGACCATGCGGAATTCCGGCCGGATGAAGCGAAATGTGTCCGGCTTCAATATCGTTTCGGCTCATAAAATCACCATCAACATAGTACAATACTTCGTCAGAGTCGATGTTGCTGTGGTTGTAGGGTGCCGGAATAGCTTCGGGATGGTAATCGTACAAACGCGGCACAAAGGAACAAACCACGAAAGCATCGGTTTCGAAAGTTTGGTGTACCGGAGGCGGTTGGTGTATTCTACCGGTTAGTGGTTCAAAGTCGTGTATTGAAAACGCATACGGATAGTTGTAGCCGTCATATCCTATTACATCGAATGGATGTGTGGCATAAACCATATCGAAAATTTCGTCCTTTTTCTTCACTTTGATGACAAATTCGCCTTTTTCGTCGTAAGTTTCTAATTCGTACGGACGGCGAATGTCGCGTTCACAGAACGGCGAATGTTCTAACAACTGACCGAACCAATTGCGGTAACGTTTCGGAGTGTAAATTGGACGATGCGACTCGACTATGAATAAACGGTTATCTTCGGTGTCGAAATCCATTTTGTAAATGATGCCACGAGGAATAATCAAGTAATCACCATATTTGAAATCGATGTTGCCCAACATCGTTCTTAATTTTCCGGATCCTTTATGGATGAAAATCATCTCGTCGGAATCGGTATTTTTATAAAAATAATCAGTAGTTGATTTTTTGGGAGCGGCCAAAACGATATGGCAATCCGTATTGGTTAAGACGATTTTACGGCTTTCCAAAAAATCGTTTTCAGGATTTACTTGAAAGCCTCGCAGGCGATAGGATTGAATGTTATTGGCTTTCGCAATTTTGGGAGCAACACTATATTGGTTTTTGATTTCTTTGACTTGTGTTGGTCGGTGCTCGTGATAGGAATTGGTCGACATTCCGTCAAATCCTACTGTACCGAACAACTGTTCGTAGTACAAATCGCCATTAGGTTTGCGAAAAATGATGTGTCTTTTGTGAGGGATGTTTCCCAGTTTATGATATAACGGCATAGTTGTAATGTTTTAATTAAACAATGTGAAAATGCAGCAATGAGGTTTTGGTTTCATTGCTTACTTGATACATTGATTTAATTCACTCAGGATTTCTCTTGATGAGGAATTTTAAATACGCTAATAAACCTTGCCAAGTAACAGTCATAGTCAAAAAACTAGTTGTTTTTTAAATTTTTACCGACAATGATTCCCATACCAAAAGCGGCAATTATGGCTAAAAGAATAATCATAAATTCATTTTTACTATACAAATATCTGAAAAAAAAATCCAAATTCTTTTTTGAATTTGGATTTCTTTTCGTTTAGGATTGGTTAAGATTGGATTTTCTCTTACCGTATAGGAAATAAACGCTGATTCCGATTATTCCCCAAATGATGAATGCAATCCAAGTTTCTTTTCTCACAAAATACATTAAGAATAAGTTGAAACCTACCCCTAATGTGCCTACTAAATAAACTGCGGGGGTTTTGTATGGTCTTTCCAATTCGGGTTTTTTAACTCTCAAAATCATCACCGCTACACACACCATAGCAAAGGCTAACAGCGTTCCCATGGAACACATTTCGCTTACCTTATTGATTGGTGTTAAAGCTGCTACAATTGATATAATTCCACCTACTAAAAAAGTACTTTTGTGTGGTGTTTTGAAGGTTGGGTGTAAAGTTTTGAAGAAGTTTGGCAATAGTCCGTCTTTGGCCATGCCTAAGAAGATTCTGGTTTGTCCTAACATCATAACCAACATTACGCTGGTCAAACCTGCTGTTGCAGCAAGGGTAATGATGAACACGGCCCAAGTGATTCCGTTTTCACTAAAAGCAGAAGCTACCGGAGCTGATTTATCCAATTGGTCGTAAGGCACCATTCCGGTTAACACTAAGGAAACCAGAATATACAATACAGTACAGATGATTAATGAAGCTACAATAGCAAAAGGGACATCTTTTTTAGGGTTAATGGCTTCACCGGCTTGGGTAGAAACAGCATCAAATCCGATGTAGGCAAAAAATACTATAGTCGCTGCAGTTAAAACACCTCCGAAACCGAAGCTTACTTTTTCAACACCATCAATCATTACGGTAGTTTCAGCCGGGATAAATGGTTGCCAGTTGGCAGTATCAATGTAAAAGGCACCGGCAATAATCACGAACAAAACCACAGCTACTTTGATGATTACAATGATATTGTTGGTTTTTGCTGCTTCTTTAATTCCTTTTACTAAGATATAGGTAACAACCCATGTGATTAAGAAAGCCGGCAAATTGAACGCAAATCCGGGAGCAGCTTGTCCTAATTCGGCATATTTTTCGGTGGCTGTGGTTAAATCGTTGCACAGCCAAATGGGGAAATCAATCCCAAACAAATGTAGTAGTTTGACAAAATAACCACTCCAGGCTACAGCTACCGTTGTGGCACCCATCATGTATTCCAAGATAAGGTTCCAACCGATAAACCAGGCGAAAATTTCACCAACAGTTCCATAGGCATAAGCATAAGCAGATCCTTCTACAGGAAGTACTGAGGCAAACTCTGCATAACAAAGGGAAGCAAATAAACAGCCGATGCCCGCAATTACAAATGACAATGCTAAAGCTGGACCTGCATAGTCATGAGCGGCAATTCCGGTTAGCGTGAAAATACCACCGCCAATAATGGCTCCGATACCCAATGAGGTCAATCCCCATTTTGTCAATACTCTTTTTAAATCGTTTTTTTTCATGTCTGCTTCAAAAGCAGCCACAGGTTTTACTCTCCAAATTGACATAAAATAGTTTGGTTTAGTTAATAGATTCCAAATATAGTTTTTTCTGTTTCAAAAATCACAAAAATATATATTTTGATATTTGACCAGATTTTAAAACCAAAATCCGACACTGATAAAGGTATAGCCACGGTTCAATTCCGGCGACCAAGTGTATTTTACCTCTACCGGACCGATAACCGATTCTAAAGCGTAGCCAATTGCATAACCATTGTAAGTTGGTTTTGAAAGCCAATTCCCGGTTCGGAACAAATCGTCGGAAATATTAGCGTAATTGGCGGCAAAGTTGAAGTGGTTTTTTTTGTAGAATTCGTAGTCAACGGTAAAGCAGGATTTGATATAGCTGTCTGCGGCCAAACTCAAGAAATCATAGCCGTAAAAATGTTTGAAGTTATTGATGGTGTTGAAACCGTATCCGCCCAATACAAAATCGAAAAAGTGAACACTTTCGTTCCCTATGGTAAATCCGAGTTCAGATTGTACTTTTAAAGTTACTTTTTTGTGGAATGATTTCACAAAACCAATTTCTCCTTTGGCAATAGAGAAACGGTTGAATTCTTGGGTGTAATCGGAAGAATATAAAAATGATTGGATATCACCTGAGAGAAACCAACCTTTTTTAGGGAACAATTTGTTGTCGAAAGAATCAAATTTCATATAGCCGAATACACTGGTGTAAAGGCTGTTTTCAAATACCGGATTGACAGTGCTTAAATTGTCTGATTTGATTTTAATGTGTTTTAATTCAACGCCTCCTCCGATTAGAAACTTTTGCATAAAAACAGTCTGCATATAGGCTTGATTGGTAAAATCCGAAAAATCGATATTGAGACTGTTTAAGCCTAATTGGGTAAGCAATTCTCCTTCACTGAAATCAGTTTCAACATTTCTGTTGAATTTGTTGTATCTCGATTTTAAACCAAAACTCCAATAAAAACCATTGTCGATATAGTAATCTAAGTTATAACGGATGTTATCGCCTAAACCCAAATCGAGTGAAACCACATCGTTTTTAAATAATGATTTTTTTTGGGTAATGTTGGTTAGTAAGGCACTTTTGTATAATCCGTCATAGTGTAATCCGAATTTCAAAAAGGTTTTATTAGTGTTTTCCGTTAGATTTAATTTGAGTTCATCAGCGCCTTGATAAGGCTCAATGGTATAGCTGATGCGACTGAAATTTTGCGTAGCATTGATGTTGTTTATTCCGGTTTTCAGGTCTTCATAACTGATTTTTTTACCGCTTTTAAAACGCAACTTTCCTAAAATATACGCTCGGGTGTAATTCTCCAAGCGACTCAAACTTATGCTTTTAATAAGTAGTGAATCACTTTTTGCAGGATGTTGGTTCAACACATATTTTTCTTCCGGATTCGCCAACTTTTTAATTTTATCAATGTCAAGCATGGCGGCAATTTCTCCTTTCTGGATAATCTCTTTTCCTTCGTTAAATGAAATTACGCCATAATTTGAAATGTCCGGTTTTATATAAATATCCGTGATTTTCTTTTTCTCATTCATGCTTTTAATCATGTCCAAGTTGGTAATTTGCACCAAAATTCGGGTAGCATCCTTTAAAGCCTCTCGGTTTTTCAAATCATCTTGAACGTCAACACCAATAATAATGTCAGCGCCCATTTTTCTGACTTCTTCCGCAGGATAATTATTCACCACACCGCCGTCAATTAATACTCTTCCGTCAATTTCTACCGGTGAAAATAAGGAAGGAAAGGCCGAACTGGCCAATAAAGCCTGCGCCAAATAGCCTTCACGCAAAATAATACCTTCGCCGGTTTCTATATCGGTGGCTACGCACAAAAAAGGAATCGGTAATTTGTCGAATTCCCTAATATGGCGAACCCTGTGGGTTAATTTAGACAGCAAATTGTAATTGTACATGCCTTTGGAAAGCGCTATAGGAATTCCGATTTTGAATTTGTGAAAAGGCAAGGTCAATGCATACATTTCGTCGTTTCGCTTTTCGTAAAAGCTTTTGGAAGAACGCGGAATGTAATCTTGTAGTAACTCGTCGAAATCGGTGTTGTAAAAAATGGAATCGATTTGCGTAGCGCTATAACCGGAAGCATACAATCCACCGACTACAGCTCCCATACTGGTTCCGCCTATATAATCGATTTTAACGCCGGCTTCTTCTAATACTTTTAAAACACCTATATGGGCAAATCCTTTGGCGCCACCGCCACTTAATACCAAGCCGATTTTTGGTCTCTTGGTTTTGGTAGAGTCTTGCGCTTCAACAACTTGAAGAAAAAATAGCCCAAGAAGCAGCAGTGTAATTTTTTTCATAAAATGGATTAGGATTTCCCGATGTTGTAAAATTCGGAAATTTTTTTGGCTTTTGAGGCACCAATAACCTCAGAAATTTCTTTTTCTGTAGCCAATTGTAATCTTTTAACACTTTTGAAATGTTTTAGTAATGCCAACATGGTTTTTTCGCCAATTCCGGGTATGGTTTCCATAGAGGTTTGCAAAGCCGATTTACTGCGTTTGTCCCGATGGTGTGTAATCCCAAAACGGTGTGCTTCGTTTCGTAAATGTTGGATGATTTTTAAGGTTTCCGATTTTTTATCCAAGTACAACGGCACCGAATCGCCGGGGTAAAATAGTTCTTCCAATCTTTTGGCAATGCCGATAATGGCTACTTTGCCTCGTAAGCCCAATTCGTCTATACTTTTGAGCGCTGATGACAATTGGCCTTTGCCACCGTCAATAATGATAAGTTGCGGCAACGGTTGGTTTTCGTCCAACATCCTTTTATATCGGCGATATACGACTTCTTCCATCGAAGCAAAGTCGTTCGGACCTTCTACAGTTTTGATGTTGAAATGGCGGTAGTCTTTCTTGCTCGGCTTGCCGTCTTTAAACACCACACAGGCCGAAACCGGATTGGTTCCCTGAATATTTGAGTTGTCAAAACACTCAATGTGACGCGGTTCTGTGGGCAATCGCAGGTCTTTTTGCATTTGCGCCATAATGCGGTTGGTATGGCGTTCGGGATCTACAATTTGAATTTGCTTTAACTGCTCCAAACGTTGGTATTTGGCGTTGCGTTGCGAGAGTTCGAGGATTTGTTTTTTGTCACCGAGTTGAGGTACGGTGACTTTTATTTTATCGCCGAAATCGAGCTCGAACGGTAGGATAATTTCTTTAGATGTTAAGTGAAAACGCTCTCGCAATTCAACCACAGCCAATTCCAATAATTCTTCATCGGTTTCGTCGAGTTTCTTTTTGATTTCCATCGTATGCGAGCGGATAATGGCGCCGTGAGCAATTTGAAGGAAGTTTACAAAGGCCATCGATTCATCTGAAACGATAGAAAAAACATCTACGTTGGAAATTTTCGGATTTAAAATGGTGGAACGCGATTGGTAGTTTTCGAGTACTTCAATCTTTTCTTTGATTTTTTGAGCGGCTTCAAATTTCATGTCGGTCGCCAATTCCAACATCAATTTTTTAAAATCGCGCAAACTGTCTTTAAAATTGCCTTTCAGAATTTCGCGAATAGCATCTACTTGTTTTTGATAATGTTCCAACGATTCATAGCCTTCACACGGTCCTTTGCAGTTGCCGATATGGTATTCCAAGCAAACCTTGTATTTTCCCGATTGTATATTGGCATTGGATAAATCGTAATTGCAAGTCCGCAACGGATACAATTCTTTGATCATATCCAAAAGGGTATTGACGGTTTTAAAATTGGTGTAAGGGCCAAAATATTCCGAGCCGTCTTTCACCATTCTGCGCGTGGGAAATATTCTGGAAAAGGGTTCTTTTTTGATGCAAATCCACGGATAGGTTTTATCGTCCTTAAGCAACACATTATAGCGCGGTTGCAGTTTTTTGATGAGGTTGTTTTCTAACAACAGTGCATCAGCTTCAGAAGCCACCACGATATGTTTGATGGTTACAATTTTTCTAACTAATACATTGGTTTTGGCGTTGTCGTGGATTTTGTGAAAATAAGAGGAAACCCTTTTTTTGAGGTTTTTGGCTTTGCCGACGTATAAAATTTTACCGGCAGCGTCGTAATACTGATAAACGCCCGGACTATCGGGTAAGGTTTGCAATTGGAGTTCTATAGACGGCGTTTCCATAAAAACAAAGTTAAAGGAAATTGCCATAAATACAAGAACTGTCAAGCCTAACATTTATCATGTTTTTTTCGGATTCCGAGGTGTAGTTTTGCCAAAATATTTAAGAATGAAATACTGGAAAAAACTCACTAACGACGAGAGAAAAGAAAGGATTGAAAAGGCTTTGCAAGACAATGTTAATTTTTCAAAAGACACTTCATTGGGTTATCCGGCGTCAAAATTAGACAGCAGAGTATTTAACGATGATGCGCCATTTTTAAAAGATGCGCCGATTTTACAAACCTACGTGGCCAATCCCAATAATATTGGCTGTCATACGTTTGGCACCTCGGAAAAGGCTTTTAACGGAACCCATGAAATTGAGCGGGAAGTATTGCGCGTTATAGCGGTAGATATTTTTAAGGCTGAACCGGATGCGTTTGACGGTTACATATCTCCGGGAGGCACCGAAGCCAATATCCAAGCGATTTGGATGTTCCGCAATTATTATATGAATAATTATGATGCCAAAGCGGATGAAATAGCGATAGTAGCCTCAGAAGACACGCATTATTCGATTCCGAAAGCTTCCGATTTATTGCAGTTGGATTGGCTGAAAATTCCGGTTGATTTTGATACTCGCGCCATTGACACCATCCAATTGGAACAAATTATCCTGAACGCCCAAAGCAACGGGAAAAAGTATTTCATTGCGGTATCCAATTTGGGAACCACCATGTTTGGCTCTGTGGACAATCCGGAAGCTTACATCGCTGTTTTTGAAAAACTCGACTTGCATTACAAGCTCCATATAGACGGCGCGTATGGCGGATTTGTTTATCCGTTCAGTAATCAGCAATCGGTCATTAATTTCAGTAACCCAAAAATCAGTTCCATCACCATAGACGCTCATAAAATGTTGCAAGCGCCCTACGGAACCGGTGTTTTTATTTGCCGAAAAGGCTACATCGAAAACGTACTAACCAAAGAAGCGGAATACGTTGAAGGCATGGATTTAACCTTGTGTGGCAGTCGAAGCGGCGCTAATGCGGTAGCGGTTTGGATGATTTTGTTCACTTACGGTCCAAACGGTTGGTTTGAAAAAGTGAGCGTCTTGCAAATGAGGACACAATTTTTGTGTAACCAACTAAACGCTATGCAAATCCAATATTTCCGTGAGCCGTTTATGAATATAGTGACCATTAAATCCGAGTACATTCCGATAAAAATAGCCGAGAAATATGGTTTAGTGCCACAACAACACGATGAAAATAACCAATGGTACAAAATTGTGTTGATGGATCACGTAGAAGTAGAACATTTGACTACTTTTATAGAAGATTTGATGGCCACTTCATATGTTTAAAAAAGACTTACGCAAAAAATACAAAGCACTTAGACAGCAGCTTTCCGAAGCACAAATTGAAGATAAAAGTTTGGCGATTGCCAATCGGTTATTGCAGTTAGATGTTTGGGACAAAACATATTTTCATTTGTTTTTGACTATCGAAGAGCAAAAAGAGGTAGACACCGAATTTGTATTGCAAATTTTAGCCGGAAAAGACAAAGAGATTGTAGTAGCCAGAAGCGATTTTGACACTTTGGCAATGACTCATTTTTTGTTGACCGACAACACCAAGTTCCAAAAAAACCAATATAATATTTTTGAGCCTGTAGATGGTATTGAAGTGCCGCCAAGCAAGCTGGATGTGGTGTTTGTGCCTTTATTAGCTTATGATAATGATGGCAATAGAGTAGGTTACGGCAAGGGTTTTTACGATAAATTTTTGTCGCAATGTAAGGAAGATGTCATCAAAGTTGGTTTCTCGTTTTTTGAACCTGAAGAAAATATAACCGATGTATCACCTAACGATATTCTATTAGATTATTGCGTAACGCCCGAAACTATTCATAAGTTCCCAACGACGTCTTTTTAGCAAAGGCTTTTTTATTGAAGACAATCAAAATCCCAACACCGGTAGAAATGGCCATATCGGCTATGTTGAAAATGGCATTAAAGAATTTAAAAGGTTCTCCGCCCCAAATAGGCAACCATTCCGGGAATGTGCCCTCGTAAATCGGGAAGTACAACATGTCGACTACTTTACCGTGAAACCAAGTTCCGTAAGGTTGGTCAGTTGAAATAGTGGCGATATGGTAACGGGTACTTTCGTCAAAAATAACCCCATAGAATACTGAGTCTATAATGTTTCCGGCAGCTCCGGCAAAGATAAGCGCGATGGCCACCATTAAATACCTTGAACTGTGTTTGGTACTGGCGTCATACAACCAATATCCGATTCCACAGATGGCTAAAATTCGGAAACTGGTTAGGATTAATTTTCCGTATTCTCCAGGAATTTTAGTTCCCCAAGCCATTCCTTCATTTTCTATGAGCAATATTTTAAACCAACTGGTAACATCAATTTGGCTGGCATCTCCGTAAAAGAAATTGGTTTTGATATAAATCTTAACAAATTGATCAACCAATAAAACGATGGCAATGATTAAAATAGAGTTTCTTAATGACATTCTTAGGGTTTTAATGGCGCAAAAATAGCAATATTATTACATAAAAAGCAGAATATTTTATTTGTTAGTCAACTCATCTGATACATTTTAACGCTACCAACGAAAGATTGTTTAATTTTACCCTAAAAAGCAACCTAAACACGATTTTTTCATCCTTGAAAATGAAAACCAATACAATAAACCTTATGAGAAAGTTTTATGCAGCCTTGTTTTTTACATTGGCACTATTCACTACTTCTTGTGATAAAGATGACGACAATGGAGGTCTGGCCAAATTTGCCGTACCTACCGTAAAATCATTAGCCGAAATCAGAAGTAATGTTTCGGTAACCACTGCCCGAGCTACCCAATCCAATGGAAAAATTTATGTAGCCGAACACTATCTGTTTTACATTGCACAGGAATCGGGTGTGCATGTTTTTGACAATACCAATCCGAGTGCGCCGCAAAACATCGCTTTCATTAATTTGGCCGGTGTGCACGATATAGCAGTAAAAGGTAATTACCTCTTTGCCGATAATTTTGTGGATTTGTTAGTTTTCGACATCAGCAACATCCAAAACATAACTTTGGTTCGTACGGTGCCAAATTCGATTGCTTTTTTTCCGGAATATCCCGAAGATGCTGAGTATTATGATTACACGACAGAACCGGGACAAGATGAAATTATTACCGGATTTACTGTAGAAATGAGAAACAGACCACAAGGACAAGAAATTGTTTTGGCCAACGATGCTTTAGCCGGTTTTGAAAGTGCTAGTGGTAATATAGGTATTGGCGGTTCTTATGCTCGTTTTCAAATTAACAGCAACGCTTTGTATACCATAGATTCTTATAAATTGAATGTGTTTAATATTGCCGATCCGGCTGCTGCTTTTTTCGATAAAGAAGTTTACATGACACAATGGTTTGGTGGCGGTGAATTCGAAACGCTGTTTATCCAAAAAGATATTTTGTTTGTGGGTTCAACAACCGGGATGTACACTGTTGATGCTGAAGACGAGTTCAATCCGTACTTTGTGTCCGGTTTCGCCCATGCTACGGCTTGTGATCCGGTAGTGGTTTTTGGTAATACAGCTTACATTACGGTACGCGGTGGTTCAACTTGTGGCGCGATAGAAGACCAAATTAATGTAATCGACGTGACCGATATAGCCAATCCGACTTTATTATCAACTTATTTATTGAACGAGCCATATGGATTGGGAATTAAAAATGGGGTTTTGTATGTAGGTTGCGGAGCGAATGGTTTAAAGATTTTTAACGCAGCCAACAGTGCCGGTTTGGTTTTGGCTAACAGTTATGCTAATAATGTAAAAGATGTGATTCCGCTCGACTCACATTTGATTACGGTAGGCGATAACACCATTACGCAATACAGCTACGGTCCGAATTTTACACTGATTCAGCTTAGTCAGATTACTTTATAAAAAAAGCCCCGAATTCCGGGGCTTTTTTATGATACGATGGTTTGATTTATCGCTGTAAATTTTTGGCTTCGATACTCATGGTAGCATGAGGAACAATTTTCAAGCGCTCTTTAGAAATCAATTTTCCGGTTACTTTACAAACCCCGTAGGTTTTGTTTTCTACACGGAACAAAGCATTTTTCAAATCGCGGATGAATTTTTCCTGACGAATGGCCAATTGTGAGTTGGCTTCTTTCGACATGGTTTCGCTGCCTTCTTCAAACGCTTTGAATGTAGGCGATGTATCATCGGTACCGTTATTCAAATCGTTCATATAAGCGCTTTTTATCAAGTCTAAATCGGCTTTTGCTTTTTCAATCTTTGCTAAAATAATTTCTTTGAACTCTGCCAAATCAGCATCTGAGTATCTTAATTTTTCTTCTACCATAATCGTTACGTAATTATTTAGAAATTAATATTCTTGTTTTTATCTCATCAAATTCTATTTCAGAACCTTCGGTAATCTCATTCTCTAAAACCAAACTCTCGGTTAGTGTCTCCGATTTGATATAGTTTTCATTTTCCTCAATGGCTTGTGCCAAAACAGGATGGTGTTGCAATTGTACTTTAATTTTATCGGTCACCTCAAATCCGCTGTCCTTTCTGATGTTTTGGATGCGGTTTACCAATTCTCTTGCAATACCTTCATTTTTTAAGGCTTCGGTTAGGGTAATGTCTAAGGCCACTGTGATGCCGTTTGCATTGGCTACTAACCAACCCGGAATATCTTGAGAGGAAATCTCAACATCTTCTAATGATAAAGTTATACTTTTTCCTGAAATTACAAGCGTTAGTTCGCCTTTGGCATCTAATTCATTGATTTGTTCTTGGGTAAAACTTTGTATCTCTTTGGAAATCAATCCCATGTCTTTGCCGAAACGTGGTCCTAAAGCTTTAAAATTGGGTTTAATTTGCTTTACCAATACGCCTGAAGCATCGTCTAAAAGTTCGATTTCTTTAACGTTTACTTCGGCTTTTATCAGGTCGGAAACCGCTTCAATTTCAGCACGCTGAGTGTCGTCAAGTATCGGAATCATTACCTTTTGCAAAGGTTGGCGCACTTTAATCATTTCCTTTTTGCGGAGCGATAAAACCAAGGAAGAAACCGTTTGGGCTTTCCACATTTTACTCTCTAACGATTTATCAACAAAGTTTTCAACCATCACCGGAAATTTTGCCAAATGTACCGATTCAAATTCCTCTGTATGTTTCGCCTGCGTTAAGTCTCTGTAAAGTTGATCCATAAAGAACGGAGCAATCGGAGCCGATAATTTGGCTACTGTAACCAAACAAGTGTATAAGGTTTGATAAGCGGCAATTTTATCTGTTCCGTATTCTCCTTTCCAGAATCTGCGACGGCATAGACGTACGTACCAATTGCTCAAATTTTCTTGTACAAAATCAGAAATCGCGCGTGCTGCTTTGGTTGGTTCGTAATCGGCATAAGCTTCGTCAACCGTTTGGATTAAGGTGTGTAATTCCGATAAAATCCAACGGTCAATTTCCGGTCTTTCGTTCAACGGTACTTCAGCTTCGGCATATTTAAATCCGTCGATATTGGCATACAAGCTGAAGAAAGAGTAGGTGTTGTAAAGTGTTCCGAAGAATTTACGACGCACTTCCGCCACACCTTCGATGTCAAATTTTAAGTTGTCCCACGGATTGGCATTCGATATCATGTACCAACGCGTAGCATCGGGACCATATTCTTTTAAGGTTTCAAACGGATCCACAGCATTCCCCAAACGTTTCGACATTTTTTGGCCGTTTTTGTCCAATACCAAGCCGTTCGACACTACATTTTTATAGGCAATTTTATCAAAAACCAAAGTTCCGATGGCGTGAAGCGTATAGAACCAACCACGGGTTTGGTCGACACCTTCTGCGATAAAATCGGCCGGGAAGGCTTTGTTATCGTCGATTAGGTCACGGTTTTCAAACGGATAATGCCATTGGGCATAAGGCATAGCGCCCGAGTCGAACCACACGTCTATCAAATCAGATTCGCGTTTCATTGGTTTGCCGGATGGCGACACCAAAATAATGTTGTCTACCACATTTTTATGCAAATCCACCAAGTCGTAATTGGCTTCGCTCATGTCGCCGATTTGGAATCCTTTATACGGATTTTCAGTTTGGAAACCGGCTGCGATTGCTTTCTCGATTTCAGTGTACAATTCTTCCACCGAACCGATCAGCATTTCTTCAGTACCGTCTTCGCTTCTCCAAATAGGCAATGGAATACCCCAATATCGGGAGCGCGATAAGTTCCAATCGTTGGCATTTTTCAACCAGTTTCCGAAACGACCTTCTCCGGTGGCTTTTGGCTTCCAGTTGATGGTATCGTTAAGGTCGAACATGCGGTCTTTGATTTCGGTTACTTTGATGAACCAAGAATCTAACGGATAGTATAAAATAGGCTTGTCGGTTCTCCAACAATGCGGATAACTGTGAACGTATTTTTCAACCTTAAAGGCTTTGTTTTGCTCTTTCAGCAAGATGGCAATTTCTACATCTACTGATTTTTCAGGTGCTTCGCCTTCGTTGTAGTATTCGTTTTTGACATATTTTCCGGCGAAATCACCCATTTGGGCTACAAATTTCCCTTGCAAATCTACTAAAGGAACAGGATTACCGTTTTCGTCTAACACCAACATAGGCGGTACTTCCGGAGTAGCTTCTTTGGCTACTTTGGCGTCATCGGCACCGAAAGTCGGCGCGGTGTGTACAATTCCGGTTCCGTCTTCGGTAGTGACGAAATCGCCCGAAATCACTCGGAAAGCATTTTCCGGATTTTGATACGGTAAAGTATACGGCAACAATTGTTCGTAGCGGATGCCTACTAAATCAGCGCCTTTGGCTTCGGCTAAAATTTGGTATGGAATCTTTTTATCTTCTGATTTGTAATTCGCAAAATCAGCTTCTGTTTCCGCAACAAAATATTTACCGCCGAATTGTTTTCCGACTAAATTTTTAGCCAGAATCACATTAACCGGTTCAAAAGTGTATTGGTTGAACGTTTTGACTAAAACGTAATCAATTTTTGGTCCAACCGTTAAAGCCGTGTTACTTGGTAAAGTCCATGGTGTGGTCGTCCAAGCCAAAATATGAACATCGCCAAAACCTTGTAAAAAGTTTGGTAAAGTTTCTTGTTTGGTTTTGAATTGCGCTACTATCGTCGTATCGGTTACATCGCGATAAGAACCCGGCTGATTTACTTCGTGCGAAGACAAACCGGTTCCCGCTTTAGGTGAATACGGCTGAATGGTGTAGCCTTTGTAGAGTAAGTCTTTGTTGTAAATTTGCTTAAGCAACCACCAAACCGTTTCCATGTATTTGGATTTGTAGGTCACATACGGGTTTTCCATATCTACCCAATAGCCCATTTTTTCGGTCAGGTCGTTCCATACATCGGTGTAACGCATCACGGTTCTTTTACACGCTTCGTTGTATTCGGTTACCGAGATGGTTTTGCCTATGTCTTCTTTGGTGATGCCTAATTCCTTTTCGGTTCCTAATTCTACGGGTAAACCGTGCGTATCCCAGCCGGCTTTGCGTTTCACTTGGAAACCTTTCTGAGTTTTGTAACGACAAAAAATATCCTTGATGGCACGCGCCATTACGTGGTGAATTCCCGGTAAGCCATTGGCCGACGGCGGACCTTCAAAAAACACATAAGGTGTAGCGCCTTCACGGGAGGAAACACTTTGTTCAAAGACGTTATTTTTTTTCCAAAATGCAAGAACTTCTGAGGCTACCGTTGGTAAGTCAAGTCCTTTGTATTCAGTAAACTTAGTACTCATTTTTGTCGTTTTCTTAAATCAGTTTGCGAAAGTAATAAATAGTTGTGAGTTATAAGTTATGAGCGAGGAGTTTTTACGATTGTGAAAAAAAGTAAACATGTTTTTGAGGATTTGTGAAAAATTATCTTTTAAAAATGCTCAGCTAAAACTATCGTCAATAAATCTTGCAGCTTTTGAAGCTATACAAGAACTTGCAACATTTCAGATTTTAAGCAAAAACCTCTTTCAAAACGTCCAGCGATTTGGGTTTTTTGAAGCCAACCAAGTGGAAAGTGTAATAATCCAAGAGGATTTTGAGTAAGAGTTGGCGTTCGTTGCCGTTAAATATTTTTTGCGAACTGTCGAATTTCAAATCGATTAATTTTTTGAACAAACGGGTTTCGTTTTCGGTTAGGCAACCCATGCCTAAAATCGGAGAAAAGTAGCCTTCTTTTAATTCAAAATAAGGATGGTCCATAGCCGAAGTATCGGGATAGCAACCCAGGAATTTGGTGATTTCTAACAATAAAATCAAGTGGAAATTGGAAGTTTCCTCATGGGTGTCGAGCCAGAGCAAGGCCGTTTCCAAAAAAGTGAACAAGCGGTCGTTTTTTTCTTCTTCGTGTATGCTGTGGTGGAGCATTTCGGAGAGGAAAATAACGATGGTGCTTTTAATGATGTCAGTATTGATGGTTTGGAAGGCGTGCGCCAGTTTGATTTCCTTGAAATGTTCTAAAGTACCTTTATTTTTGTGGTTGGCTTCAATTTCGAGTAGTGTTAACGGTTGAAAGTAGGCGATTTTTTGGTTCGATTTTTTGGACGAAAAAGCATTCGGGACAAAATAGCTTTTTAAACCATCACTTTGTGTTAAGCATTTAACAATCAGGCTTTTTTCCTGATATTTTAGCGAAGAAATGACAATGGCTCTAGTTTTGACAAGCATCTAAAAAGTATGGTTTACGAAGTTTGAATTACGAAGTTATCGAATTATCATCACTTTTTTAACCGTGGTTTCTGAGGCATCTTCTGCGGCGATAAAAATCATGTAAACGCCTGAAGCCACTTTGTATTTTCCAAAAGCGGTTGTATCCCATTCTATGGTGCCGCCGGTTGAGGTGGTTTCATAAACCAAGTTCCCCTCGATATCGGTGATTTTAATATTGGCACCGGAGGTTAGACCGGCCACTTTAACCGTTCCTACAAACTCAGGACGCACCGGATTTGGGTACACAAAAACGTCTTTTAAGTTATCAGCCGGTTTGGTGGCTGTGCCCTGAAATGACACCATGCCTCTATCGGTGGCAAAGAAAACCTCTCCGGTTTCTGCATTGATATCAATATCATTGACTACGTTACTTGGTAGCGGAGAATTATCTTTGGTAAAATGATAAATGGTTTCCTGACCGTTGGGGGAAAAAAGAAAGACCCCGGAATCGGCGGTGCCAATCCATTTTTCATTGGAACCGTTAACCACTATGTCGGTGATAAACTGTTCGTACAAAAGTTCTTGCGCCAAGCCGTCTTCTAAAATAATAATAGCATTGGCTCTCATTGGCTCAGTGCTGTTGTAGCTGCCGGTGCTGGGTAATACGCGAAGGCCTTTATTGGTGCCAATCCAAACTTGGTTTCGGTTGTCGATGGCGATGGCTCTCACATCTTTTGACGGTAGATTGCCGTTATCAGTGCCTTCCGTAATTTTTTTGAATTCGTTAACCGTTTCGTTAAAAGCGATAACACCATCAAGGTAGGTGGCCATCCATTTGGTTCCTGTTCTGTCGATGACAATTTTATTCATATTGGCGGATCCGAAATTGTCCAATATGCCTTCCATGTTGTAAGATTGCCATTGACCGCCGGCACTTAAAACCTTTAACTGATTTTTTATATTGCTGTTTGTTACCCACAGATTGCCTTGTCGGTCAAAAGCAGTTCCATTAATCCTGACACTAATGTTGGAGCCGTCTACTAAAGACTCCAAGCCACTGTTAGTTTGGTCATACAGCATGGTGGGAATGTCGCTTTCAATTTTCAGTAAGCCTCTGTGATAAGAACTCATAAAGACTTGATTTTCATTGTTTGGGTTAACCGTTATTTTGGAGATGGCTTTAGCGCCTAACAAATCGGGGTAAGGGATGTGCAACCAACCGTTTGTAGTATTGTATTTTGAGACTTCAAATTCAGTCGGAGAAAAGCCAAAGTAAGTAAAAGGATTGTAAAAAATATCATAACCTCCATAAACTGCCCATAGGTTTGAAGAAGAGGCGTCAATAGAAAAAATCTTGTTCTTAGTTGGACCGGAGGGCATAATAAACTCTAAATTGCTCGGCGCACTGACAGGAGCGCTTAGTATTCCGTTTTCATTAGTGCCTATATAGATAATGTCATTGATAACTGTAGCGGAAGTAAAGGTTACGGCTGTGCTTGTAACTTGATTACTCTGTATGTGGGCTATAGTGCCCAATGTTGAGTTTAGAATATAGACGTGATTAGCTGATGTTACAATTATATGGTCGGAAGTCGCCCTGAAGTCGGTACAAGGAGGACTGATTGGCAAAACTTCTTCGAAAAAAGAGCCGTTGTGTTTGTAGATTTTATTGTTGGTGTTGCAAGCAATTAATTGGTTGTTGTATGTCACGATGCCAAGCCAGTAACCAGCGTCGAATACAGTCCATTGGGCAAAATCAACTAAGTTTGGATTAGATAAATTGGCTTTTCGAATACCGTTAAGCTGACTAACAGCGTATATTTCTCCATTGAAAATAGTCGTTTGAAAGATTTTAATTTCTTGTCCGCTTGGCCCAATAAAATAAGTGTCGCCAAATTCCAGTGTTGCCAGTTTGTACTGCACTATCCCGAAATCACAGGAGATATATAAAATTCCCTCGTGTTCTGTAAAATGATTCACCTTTTTGATGTTGGCCGGAATGTTTTTATTGATGATATCAACCACGTTTAGCATACTGCCGTCTACATCATTAATAACAATCATTAAGCCGTTTTCATAGCCAACGATGGTTTTTTGAAAAGCATCACTATGATACAAAGCAGAAATGGTTTGGCCGGATAACCCGTCTATAGTATTGATGGTTTGCAAGTCGTTAGAAACGATGTTTTTGGTAAACAAAGCATTTTCAGAAGCCACATAAACTTTGGCAGTAGACTCAGAGATATCTTTGATTTGGTTGTATGAAAAATAGCCTTTCCAATTTTGGTTTTGTTGAGACCAACTCCAATGGAATGCAAATAATAATAAGTAAAAAAGGCATTTTTTCATTTGGCAGCAATTTGACACAAATATAGTATAAACGAAAAAAAAGGCGTTTAATTGTTTGAAATATCATTTAAATTATGAATGATCGCGGGTTTGAATCACAAATGTTATTTGTAGTTTTGTTATTATAACCGAATCACTATGAATATTTACAGCATATTAAAGTTAAACAACATTATCAAAAGTCATAGGATTAAGTTTTTAGGATTATGGTTGCTGGATTTACTGGACCAGCGCTATTTAGGCCTGTATATGGATCCGGTTATGGCCTGTAATTTAAGGTGTAAGATGTGTTATTTTACAGACCAGAATTATGTAAAAACCGTCATGAAAGGAATCATGAAAGAGGATGACATTGCGTTTTTGGCCAAAATTAATTTCAAAAATGCTTTAAAACTTCAAATAGGATGTGGAGCAGAACCTACATTATTTAAGCACAATTTAAAGCTAATTGAAACGGCCAAAAAATATAAGATTCCTTATATAAGTATGGTAACCAACGGCAATTTACTGAGTGAGGAAGATGTGGTTAAGTTTTCATCTTCAGGATTGAATGAGTTTATATTGTCTTTACACGGTGTTCATAAAAGTTCATATGAAGATTTTATGGATAAAGGCGATTATCAAAAATTTCACGAGGTATTACAATTTATAACCAATGAGAAAAAGCGAAATCCAAAGTTGGTTCTTAGGATAAATTATACTTTCAATAAAGATAATTTCAAGGAATTAGCTGATTTTTTCGACGTTTTCGGGCAATATGCAATAGATGTAATCCAGCTGCGTCCGGTTGATAAAATAGGAGAAACCCAATACAATGATTTTAGTTTAACAGAAATCGAATCGGATTACGAAAAATTGGTTACAGCCTTAAAACGAGAAGCTGTTCAAAGGAATATTACTTTTTTGTATCCTGAGTCTATTAAAAGAAATCAAGAAGTTTCTCAAGTGGTAAAAACCACCAATAACAGTTCCTTTTTAATGCCATATACCTATTGCTACATCTCGCCTTCATATTATTGGAAGCCCGATTTTGATTGGAGAAACGAAAGTTTTTCTGCTTGGAAAAAGCGTAACCGTTGGCGGTTAAAACTATTTAAAAATGTTTTTGTTTCAAGAAAGCATTTGGAGTCACCCGATAGAAATATGCTCAATTATTCCGTTGAGAGTTAAAAAAAGCCCTCATTTTATGAAGGCTTTTTTGGTTTAAAGGTTTTTATTCCGCCGCTGTGCCTATAGTTCAGCAACAGCCTCGGGAGGTTGGTTTTATTTGGTTTATACGATTCCTTGAGCCAGCATAGCATCGGCTACTTTTACGAATCCGGCAATGTTAGCCCCTTTAACATAGTCCACATAACCGGTTTCATCTTTACCGTATTTTACACAAGCTGCATGAATGTTGGCCATGATGTCTTTCAATCTTTGGTCAACTTCTTCGGCAGTCCAGCTAAGACGTAGAGAGTTTTGGGACATTTCCAAACCAGAGGTAGCTACACCGCCGGCGTTAGAAGCTTTACCGGGAGCGAATAAAATTTTCGCATTCAAGAATACTTCTATGGCTTCAGGTGTTGACGGCATGTTGGCGCCTTCGGCAACACAGATACAACCGTTTGCAACTAAAGCTTTGGCTTCTTCACCATTTAATTCATTTTGAGTGGCACATGGTAAAGCAATATCACACTTTACTTCCCAAGGACGTTTTCCGGCTACGAAAGTAGCATTCGGGTATTTTTTAACGTAATCTGAAATTCTTCCGTAGTTTACGTTTTTGATTTCCATGATGTAGGCTAACTTTTCAGCGTCAATCCCGTCTGCATCAAAGATGTATCCTGATGAATCGGAAGCAGTAACTACTTTTCCTCCTAATTGAGTGGCTTTTTGGATGGCGTATTGTGCCACGTTTCCAGAACCCGAAACGACAACGGTTTTTCCGGAGAAACTGTCACCTTTAGTAGCCAGCATGTTTTGAGCAAAGTAAACATCTCCGTAACCTGTGGCTTCCGGACGGATTAAAGAACCTCCGAAAGTGATTCCTTTTCCGGTTAATACTCCCGTAAATTCGTTTCTTAATCTTTTGTATTGTCCGAACATATAACCAACTTCTCTTCCGCCTACACCTATATCTCCTGCAGGAACGTCGGTGTCAGCTCCGATATGTTTGGCTAATTCAGTCATGAAAGCTTGACAGAATTTCATGATTTCGTTGTCCGATTTTCCTTTTGGATCAAAATCAGAACCACCTTTTCCACCGCCCATAGGTAAGGTAGTTAAACTATTTTTGAAAGTTTGTTCGAATGCTAAGAACTTCAAAATGCTTAGGTTTACTGAAGGGTGAAAACGAATTCCGCCTTTGTATGGTCCGATGGCAGAGTTCATTTGGATTCTGTAACCACGGTTTACTTGGGTGTTTCCGGCATCATCAATCCAACAAACACGGAACATGATTACTCTTTCCGGTTCAACCATTCTTTCCAAAAGCATTTTGTTTTGGTATTTTTTATTTTGTTCAATAAAAGGAATTACGGTTTCGGCAACTTCCTTAACGGCTTGCATGAATTCGGGTTCGTGACCATTTCTTTGGGCAACTAAATCGATAAAATCGTTAATACTTTGTGACATAAAATATACTTTTAATTTTTTTAAGAAAACGTTTTCGTAAATTCCGACAAATATACATTTTATTAAAAATACGGGCGCAAATTTTTTAAAATTCTCAGAACTTTTGTGTTTATGTTAAGGAAGTTTGAAGAAATTTATATTAAATGTTGTGTTTTAAAACTTTTGTTGCTTTTTTTCGTATATAAATCAACAAATTTTTATTTTATTTTATAACTGAATGATGTTTTTATATATTTGTCGAGAATTGAACTTATTAGTATGCAAATGCCCAAAAAATTTATCATAACTTTATTCTTGTTATTTGCATTTTCGAATAACGCTTTGGCCCAATTTGGTTTTTCACATGAAGTTGGTGTAATTGTAGGACCGGTAGCTTTTCAATCGGATTATGGTGAGCGTTACAACTTTGCAACCAATGCCGGAAATACCGGTTACGGAATCGGATTAATCCATTATTTGAATTTTTCATACAGGGCCGAGTGTAATTGTTATACTCCTGAAACCTATTTTAATGACCACTTCAAACTAAGAAGTGAGTTGTCCTACAACAAAACCGATTTACAACATTTCGGTCGTTGGGTTGATCCTGATAGAACTTCTTTGTTTGCTAACCAATTGAGAGGGATGCGAGGGAGTACTTCGGTAACTAATATTGGGATGCAATTGGAATATTTTCCTTTGAGCATCAGAGATTTTTCTTCTACCATCGGAGCTTGGGCACCTTTTATCAGTTTGGGAGGTCAATTCAGTTTTTATGATCCTGAAGCTTATTCCACTTTGGGACCATTAAACACCCCGATATCAACACCTATTAAGTATTATAATGCTACAACAAACCAAGGAGGAACGGTTTGGTCTATTGTTGGCAGTGTTGGAACCAGATACAAATTAACCGAGTTGTCTGACTTAATGGTTGATTTAAGATTGCAGTATTATTTTTCCAATTGGGTTGACGGATTAAATCCGGATCCGGCTGTTTATGTTGAAAACAGAGCCAATGATTGGAATGTTTGGTTGAACTTCGGTTATATCTACTACTTGCAATAGGTCGCTTTTATTCTTCTGAAGCGTCTTTATAATCAGGATAAAGAAATTTATTGTATGGGAATCGCGTTATGTGAATTTCTCTAACGGCTTCGTACACTTTTTCTCTGAACTCTTCAAAATTCTCTTTGTTAGTAGCCGAGATAAAAAGTGCGTTTTTTTCACCCACATTGTGCATCCAAGTGGTTTTCCATTCTTCCAAAGTGTAATGTTTGGTGGTTTTTTCAGTGATTAAATCATCAGGGTCAATTTGTAAGTGTTGGTAAGCATCGATTTTATTGAAGACCATTATTGTTGGCTTATCATTGCTCTTGATATCTTGTAATATCTGATTGACAGATTCGATGTGTTCTTCAAAATCAGGATGTGAGATGTCAACAACATGTAATAACAAATCGGCTTCTCTTACTTCGTCCAATGTGCTTTTGAAAGATTCAATGAGTTGCGTTGGCAGTTTTCTAATAAAACCAACCGTATCAGAAAGTAAGAACGGCAAGTTTTTGATGACCACTTTACGGACAGTAGTGTCTAAGGTAGCAAAAAGTTTGTTTTCCACAAACACTTCGCTTTTACTGATAACATTCATCAAGGTAGATTTTCCAACATTGGTGTATCCAACCAAGGCCACTCTAACCATGGCGCCGCGATTGCTTCTTTGAACCGCCATTTGCTTATCGATGGTTTTGATTTTATCTTTAAGCAAAGCAATTCTGTCGCGAACAATTCGACGGTCAGTTTCTATTTCCGTTTCTCCTGGGCCACGCAATCCGATACCTCCCTTTTGTCGTTCCAAGTGAGTCCACATCCCGGATAATCTGGGTAACAAATATTGGCATTGCGCCAATTCTACTTGGGTTCTTGCATAAGATGTTTCAGCTCTTTGGGCAAAGATGTCTAAAATAAGATTGGTTCGGTCTAATATTTTACAATCTAAAATCTTGGAGAGGTTTTTTTGTTGAGAAGGAGACAATTCATCGTCAAAAATGACAGTAGAGATGTTATGCTCCTTGATATAGTGGTTGATTTCATCAATTTTTCCTGTTCCGAGAAATGTTTTTGGGTTGGGTCTCTCTAATTTTTGAGAAAATCGTTTAATTACTTCTCCGCCTGCGGTAAAAGTTAGAAATTCAAGTTCATCAAGATATTCTTTTAATTTATCTTCACTCTGGTTTTGAGTGATTATACCCACCAGTACTGTGCGTTCAAAATTTATAATTTCTTTTTCTAACATTGTCTTTAATTGAGATACAAAAGTAATGATTAGAAGCCAAACTTTGGGTAGAATTATTTTACTAAAACATAACATTAACTTGAATTATTGTTTCAAAAAAAATATAAAAGGTATTTTTTTCATATTTTTTACTAAATTTGGAACTCAATTTCCAAAAAACTCAATTAAACAACTAAAATTTTCATTTCATGAAAAAAACTACATTACTAATTTTGTTGATGTTCTTTTCTGTCTTTGGCTACTCACAAATGGCTTTGGAAGGATTCGAATCAACAACAGGTCCGGATGCGCTTCCTTCAACCAACTGGACCTTAGGAACGGGTAACTGGGCCGTTTTTGACAATGGTGTCGGAACCGTTCAGCGATGGGGAATCAATTCAACAGTGGTTACTCCGCCAACGCCGCCGATTGTTTATCAAGGCACTAACGCTGCTTATGTAAATCGTGAAAATATCGGGCAGAACAACACTTCTGAAGATTACTTAGCGACACCTTTGGTAACCATTCCTACGAATGGTCAGCTTCGTTTTTACACCAGAAGTTTTACTACCGGGAATCAAGGAACGCTTTATCAAATTAAAGTGGCTCCTGCTACTGCGTCACAAACCAATCCGGCTGCTTACACTTTGGTACAGCAATGGACAGAGGTTGATTTAACAGCTACTTATAACATTTACGAAGAAAAAGTAGTGAGTCTTTCTGCTTATGCCGGACAACAGGTTTATGTATCATTTGTAAAAGTGTACACCCAGCCTTTAGCCACTTTAGATGGTGACCGTTGGTTGATTGATGATGTGAGAATTGTGGAACAATGTTTAGATCCTACGAATTTAGCGGCAGGCTCAATAACACAAACTTCAGCAACCTTAACATGGGGTAATCCGAGTGGAGCAACTTCATGGGAAATCGAAGTATTGCCTTTTGCTGATGCACCAACCGGAGTTGGAGTGATTCACAATGGAACGCCGTCTTATGTAGCAACTGCAACAGCCACGGGAACGCCATTTACTCCAACAACCAATTACAAATATTATGTAAGAGCTTTGTGTGCTAACGGTGTCAGCAGTCAATGGGTAGGACCATTTGCTTTTGCTACTACATCGCCGGGGTTTACCTGTGCGGCGCCAATAATCATCCCGTCTGTACCATATAGTACTAATGATAACACAAGTAATTATGGGGACACTACAGATGTTGCGCAACCTGCAGCTTGTGCCGGTACCGCTACTAACTATATGACGGGTAACGATGTGTTTTATTCTTATACTCCAACCGCTAATGGAACCATTAGTGTAACCATGACTCCTTCGGCTACTTGGTCAGGGATTTTTGTATATCAAGGCTGTGCCAACGTAGGGGTTAACTGTATTGCAGGTGTAGCCAATACCGGAAGTGGTGTTAGATCAATTCCAAGTATTCCTGTTGTAGCAGGACAACAATACATTATTGTTATTTCAACTAATGCTGCTCCTCAAACAGTAGGTTACTCTTTGGTAATTCAGGCAGTTAACTGTGCAATGCCAACTACATTAACTGCTACGGGAATTACTCAAACTTCGGCTAACTTAAGTTGGGCTAACCCTGGAGGCGCTACTTCTTGGGAAGTTGCCGTTCAAACCGCAGGTTCTCCAATTCCGGCTGGTTCAGGGGTGCAAACCAATACTAATACCAACTATCCTGCAACAGGTTTAACAGTTAATACGGCATACCAATATTATGTAAGAGCTGACTGTGGTAATGGTACTTTTAGTGCTTGGGCAGGCCCTTTCTTATTCAATACTTTGTGTGCGCCATTTAACGTTCCATTCCAAGAAGGGTTCAATAGTACTTCTACTACTGAAAACTGTTGGACAGTTCTTAATGTTAACGGAGATACTGATTTATGGAATATGAACTACGCTACCAATCCTTTTGAAGGAAACCAGTGTGCGGCCATCACAACAGATTTCAATGCGGGAGCTAACAACGATTGGTTAATTTCTCCGCAAATCATTTTAACAGGAAACCAAAGGTTGAAATTCCACTATAGAGTTCAATCAACCGGAGAACCTAATGATTTTAGAGTAATGTTGTCAACCAACGGAACCAGTCCAGCTGATTTCACAACAACCTTACTTCCACTAGCTACTTATAGTAATACAACGTATGTTCAAAGTATAGTAAGTTTAGCAGGTTATACAGGACCTGTAAATATCGCATGGCATGTACCTCAAGGAGGTTTAGACGGATGGAGATTGTATATAGACAATGTAATTATTGAAGATTTGCCATCTTGTCCGGAACCAACAGCCTTAACATCAAGTAATGTGCTATCTACTTCGGCTACTGTATCATGGGTAAACGGTAATACTGAAACTGCTTGGGAAGTAATTGCTTTACCATGTGGTTCTCCTGCTCCTACAGCTACATCTGTCGGAACAAGTGTAACTACTTCAGGAACACACACCCTAACTGGATTGACACCAACTACTTGTTACGATGTTTATGTTAGAGCGGTATGTGCCGTTAATGATATAAGTCCTTGGACCGGTCCAACTACCTTTACTACACAAGTGGCTCCTCCGGTTTGTGGTGGTCAATATGTAGACGCTGGTGGTGCTAATGCAAATTACCCAAACAGTTCAGATTCAACAGTAACTATTTGTCCTACACCGGGCAATGTGGTTACCGTTACATTTACCTCTTTCAATACAGAGGCTAACTGGGATGCTTTATATGTTTTTGACGGGAACTCTATCAATGCGCCGCAAATTGCCAGTACAAATCCACCGGCAAACGTTCCGGGAGGATTGGCAGGAGGTTTCTGGGGAACAACTATTCCTGGACCATTTACTTCATCAAGTACCGATGGATGTTTAACGTTCAGATTCAGAAGTGATACTTCTATCAACAATCCTGGATGGGTTGCTAATGTTACTTGTGATCCTGCACCAAACTGTGCTAAACCAACTGCCTTAACGGCTACCCAAATTACTACAACTTCAGCACTATTGAGCTGGACAGAGGCCAGTGCTGATGTAACGCAATGGGAAGTAATTATTTTGCCGGCTGGTTCACCTGTGCCGCTACCAAGTGCAACCGGAACTATTGTTTCAACTAACGGTGCATTATTCAGCGGATTAAACCCAGGGACACAATATACTTTTTATGTTAGATCAATTTGTCCAACTTCAGGAACAAGTTTGTGGTCTAATGGATTTAACTTTAATACATTATTAGCAAACGATGAGTGTCAAACCGCAATTTTTGCACCGGTTAACTCTTCAGCTGTTTGTCAACAAGTAACACCGGGTTCATTAGCAGGAGCAACAGCCTCTGCCTCACCGGCTATCGCACCTTGTATTGGAACAGCTGATGATGATGTTTGGTATCAGTTTGTTGCTACTAACAGTTACCTGAATGTAGCTTTACAAAACGTTGTAGGTTCAACTACAAACTTGAACTTTGCAGCTTATTCAGGTCAGTGTGGTACTTTAACACAAATCTTTTGTAGTGCAGCAAACTCTCTTTCAGGAGTATTAAATAACTTAGTTGTTGGTAATACTTACTACATTAGAGTTTATTCGAATGCTGCTACTCCACAAACATCAACATTTAATTTATGTATTTCTACACCATCAACTTGTCCTACCGCTTCTACAGTATGTAGTTTGACAAATTATGCGAATACAACGGGTGTAACGAGTTTAGGTACTATTGGTTGTTTGTTTACTTCGCCAAATCCAGCCTATTTTACTATTCAAGTGGCTACTACGGGTCCAATTAACTTCTTGTTAACGCAATCAACAACTCCTGGAGGAACTCCTAACATTGATGTTGATTATGCTGCTTGGGGACCATTTACCAGTCAGGCTGCTGCCTGTACTTTCATAGGTACAGCTGCGCCATTTGCTGCTCCGGGTATTGGAGTGCCGGTAACACAACAAACAGGCTGTAGCTACTCTGCTGCTCCTACTGAAAACTTAAATATTGCCAATGCTCAAGCGGGACAATATTATATTGTATTGATTACGAATTTCTCTAACCAAGCCGGTTTCATCAACTTGACGCAAACCAATGAAGGTCAAACTGGAGCAGGAACAACACTTTGTTGTCCGGATGCATATTTCTCTTATAGCCCTGTTGCTTATTGTAAAGATCCTTCAACACCTAACCCAATACCTGTTATAACAGCAGGTTCGGTAGCAGGAGTGTTCTCGTTGTCTCCATCTTCGCCTACAGGTTTAGTGTTTGCTAATACTGCAACGGGAGAAATCGATTTACAAGCCAGTGCGCCGGGTAATTATGTGATTACTAATACTGTGGCCGCAACAGCAAGTTGTGATGTTAAAGAGAAATCATTTACAATTAATATTACTGCTCCTTCAACAGCTACCATTTCTTATGGAGCTGCATCATATTGTAAAAATATTAATACTCCTCAGGCTGTTACAGTTAATGGTACTGCTGGTGGTACTTTCTCTGCCTCTCCAAATGGAGGTTTAAATATCAATGCTAATACTGGAGCTATTGATCCGAGTACTAGTGCACCTGGTGTTTATACGGTAACTTATTCGTTGCCGGGTTCAACGGTTTGTACCAATGTTAATCCAAGTACTCAGGTAGAGATTTTACCGTTACCGAATGTAGTTCAACCGGCATCAGTACAAGCTTGTGATTCTTATACTTTGCCTGCATTAGCCGTTGGAAATTACTTTACACAATCACAGTTGGGTGGTTCAACAACCCCAATTGATATTACTGCGCCGCTCACTGCATCGCAAACCGTTTTTGTTTATGCTATTGATGCTAACGGATGTTATAACGAAAAATCTTTTGAAGTAACTGTTAATTCAGTACCTACACCAGCTTTCACGGCGACTCAGTCTGACTGTGCTACTGCTACCGGAACGATTACGGTTACTTCGCCAACTTCTCAAGCAGGTACTATTCCGACTGACTTGTTCATTTCTGAAGTGACTGACGAGAGTACAGGGTCATTAACTTACATTGAGATCTTCAACGGAACCGGAGCTCCTAAAAACTTAGCTAATTATAAGTTAAGAATTTATACTACAGTAGCCGGTAATCCATCTTGTGATTTAACACTTTCAGGAACACTTAATGACAATGCAACACACGTTGTAGCTGTTGGAAGCAATGTGAACCAAGGCGGTGTTGTTCCTAATCAAGTTTTTGCTTCTTGTGGAGGCGTTAATGATAATGATAACATCAGATTAACTAATTTAGCCAATAACGTAATTGATATTTGGGGAAGAACTGACGGAGTTTCTTTCACACCGGGTAATCAAGCCGGGTATACTTACAGAAGAAACACCGATGCTGTTGCTCCAAATGCAACTTGGAATTCGGCAGATTGGACTGCAATTGATCCGCAAGACTACACTAATGTAGGCACTTACAGTAATTTTGTAAATAACTACGAATATAGTATTGATGGTGGTACAACTTATCAAACATCTCCTGCTTTCACAGCTGTTGCCCCTGGCACACATGTTTTAGTAGTTAGAGATATTGCTACAGGATGTACTTCTCAACCTATAGATGTATTTGTAGCGCCTACCAACCCAATTCCGGCCGTTACAACATTTGATTATGGAACCGGTGTTTTCTGTCAAGATGCAGCAAACCCTACACCAAACACAAGTACTACCGGATTTACCACTGGTGGAACTTTCTCAGAAGTTAATACAACAGGTTTAGTTATCGATCCTGTAACAGGACAAATTAATTTAGCGGCTTCTACAATTGGATCACATACGGTTAGGTATGAAGTAGCCTTTAACCCGATAACTTGTCAAAGTGCTGGTTCAACAGATGTAACTATTCAAATTGTTCAAGTAATTAATCCGATAGTTGGATTTACTTACAGCACCAATTCAATTTGTCAAAATGCTCAACCTTCTACTTTAACTCCAACGTTAGACGCAGGATTCAGCACTTTTGCTCAATTCTCTGTAACTCCTTCAACAGGATTGTCAATCAATTCAACAACAGGTGTTGTTAACTTAGCTGCTTCAACGGCAGGTACTTACCAAATTGTTGTTATTGTTACGGCTGACGCAGCAACTTGTAGAGTTGCGGCAACTTCTGCTACATTTACTTTAGAAATTAAGCCAGTGATTACACCGGTAGTTTCTTTTAGTTACAATTCACCGGTATGTGCTTCTGATCCAATTAATTTGCAGTCTCCTATTTTGGGAACCGGATTTACAACGGGAGGTGTATTCTCATCTACCGCAGGATTATCTCTAAATTCTAACACAGGAGTTGTTACTGTAGATGCTAGTACTCCTAGTGCTACAGCTTACACAGTTTCTTATCATATTGATGCCAATGCTGCAACTTGTCAATTGGTTGGAGATAGCCAAGCTACAATTACAATCATACCACAGGTAGCCATTGAGGTAACCGGAGGTTGTGAAGGAGTGAGTTATGTATTGACTGCTGCTCCTGTAGATGGGTCATTTAACCCTCAAACAGTTACTTACTCATGGCAAAATGATTTGGGCGTAGAAATTGGAACAACGCAAAGTATTACTGTTACAGAGCTTGGCTCTTACACTGTTACCGTTAACGATAACGGATGTTTAAGTGAGTCTGTGCCATTCAGTGTAGATGCTATTACTTGTGTTATTCAAAAAGGTATCTCTGTTAACAATGATGGTTTGAATGATACTTTTGACTTGAGAGGGTTCAATGTTAAAAAGTTAACCATATTCAACAGAAACGGAATGAAAGTATACAGCCGTGCCAATTATACTAATCAATGGGGAGGACAATCTGATGATGGTGATGAACTTCCGGATGGTACTTATTATTATGTTATTGACAGAAATAATGCTGAGACCAAGACTGGTTGGATTTATATCAACAGAGCACAATAGGACATTATAAATTGGCATTCAAAATAAAACAAAACAAAATGAAGAAAATATATTTCATTGCAATATTAGCTTTAGGTTTAACCGAGTTAAACGCACAGCAAGACCCTCATTACACTCAGTACATGTATAACATGAGTGTAATGAATCCGGCCTATGCGGGTTCGAAAGAGGCTGTTTCGGGCGGTGTTCTTTACCGTAAACAATGGGTTGAGATAGAAGATGCTCCAACCACCGGTACTTTCTTTATCCATAGTCCTGTTGGAAGAAATGTTGGGTTAGGACTTTCTGTTATTTCAGATAAGATTGGTCCGGTAGAAGAAAACAATTTCTATGCGGATTTCTCCTATACTTTAAACTTGGGAGGTGAACACCGATTGGCTTTTGGTTTAAAAGCCGGTTTCACCATGCACAAAATCGACTTCAACACCATTTATCCCACTTTACCGGATTTAGGTGATGATGTTTTCGGTTCGGGTAATCCCAACGAAACTTTCTTGAATATTGGTTCCGGTGTTTTCTATTACACAGATAAATACTATGTGGCTTTCTCTGTACCAAACATGCTTAAGTCTAAATATTTAGATTTTGACGGAAGAGAGTACGGAACAGAGGAGTTACACTATTTCTTAACAGGAGGTTATGTGTTTGACATTAATCCAAATTTAAAGTTCAAGCCTTTTGCCATGATTAAATCATCGCTTAACGCTCCAACCTCAGTAGATTTATCAACCAATTTTTTACTTTATGACAAGTTAGAATTAGGAGCAACTTACAGACTGGAAGACTCTTTTGGAGCCATGGTCAATTTTGCTGTTACACCGTCATTGAGAATTGGATATGCTTACGATCATATCGTTTCGGATTTGAATGTGGTAACTCCTGCTTCTCACGAGGTGATGTTGTTATTTGATTTGAATTTCCCGAAAAAAGTATCACGTTCACCAAGATATTTCTAACCTATAAAGAATCTTAAAAATGAAAAATCTATATATAACCTTAAGTTTTGTAGCCCTAAGTTTCTCTCTTTCGGCTCAAAATAAAGACACCAAAGCCGCCGATAAGTTATTTGCCAGATTCGAATATGTCGATGCTGTTAAAGCTTATCAAAAATTGGTTGAGGACGGAAAAGGAGACGCTTATGTTTACAAACAATTAGCGGATGCTAATTACAATATGTTCAATTCAACAGAAGCGGTTAAATGGTATGCAAAGGCTACCGAAACCAATCAGGATGCCGAGACTTACTATCGTTATGCTCAAATGTTGAAAGCCAACGGTAAGTATGAAGAAGCCAATAAGCAAATGCAAAAGTTTGCTGCAGCGGCTCCTAATGATAACCGAGCTAAAGCGTTCAAAGAAAATCCTAATTATATTCCAAGATTATTGGATAAAACCAGATTGTACAATGTAAATGCTTCTGACATCAGTAGCGATAAATCTGATTTTGGAGCCGTATTGTATGATAACAGTTTGTACTTTGCCAGTGCCCGCAACGGTGCTCGTAAAAACTACGGTTGGACTGACGAACCTTTCTTAGACATTTACAAAGCGGATTATAATACCGACGGAACTATTACTAATGCCGGAACGGTTACTGAGTTAAACTCAAAATGGCATGACGGACCTATCACTATCAGTGCTGATGGGAATACGGCTTATTTTGCCAGCGAGAGTTACAAAGAAAAGGAATTCGAGAAAGACAAAAAGAACAATGCCCGATTCAGTCAGGTTTATTTGTTCAAAGCTACTAAAAACGGAAGCACTTGGGGTGATATCACCGAGTTGCCTTTCAACGATAAAACGTTTTCCAACAGTAACCCAAGTTTAAGCCGTGATGGTAAAACATTATACTTCTCCTCTAACAGACCGGGAAGTATTGGTGGTGTTGATATTTGGAAAGTAGCTGTCAATGCCGATGGTACTTACGGAGAACCTCAAAACTTAGGGAACAAAGTAAATACAGAAGGTAATGAAAGCTTTCCATTTATTGCTGATGACAACAAAACGTTATACTTCGCCTCAAGCGGAAAACAAGGTTTTGGTGGTTTAGACGTGTACCAAATCGATTTGTCAAGCGGTGCTGAAGCGGTTAACTTAGGTAAACCGGTGAATACTGAAAAAGACGATTTTGCTTTTACTTTTAATGAGTCTAAGAAAGTTGGTTTCTTATCGTCTAACAGAGGCGGAAACGATGATATTTTTGCTGTTAGCCCAATTTGTGGTGTTGATGTTATGATTGTGGTTACCGACGCTAAAACAGGCGCTATTTTAGCCAATGCCAGCGTATCTATTTTAGACGACAAGAAAAACGTAATCGCTACGGAAATGTCTAACGCTAAAGGTGAAGTAAAATACCGTGTAGAATGTGATCGTCCTTATGTAGTTCAAGCTTCTAAAGACGGTTACGAAGGCAATTCATTTGCTGTATCTTCCAGCAAAGGACCAACTGCTAAAGTGGATGCTGCCTTACAGCCTATCGATGTAATTGTTACTGAAACAGAAATTATCTTAAAACCGATTTATTTTGAATACGACAAAAGCAACATCACTCAAGAGGGTGCTTTTGAGTTAGACAAACTGGTTCAAGTAATGAAGAACAACCCTAACATGGTCATCTTAGCTAAATCGCATACCGATAATAGAGGTACCGATAAATATAACTTAAGATTATCAGACAGAAGAGCTAAAGCTACTGCACAATACATTATCTCTAAAGGAATCGACCCTAGCCGTATTTCGGCTAAAGGAATGGGTGAGTTAGAGCCTAAAGTTGATTGTGGTGCAGCTTGTACTGAAGAGCAACACGCTCAAAACAGACGCTCAGAATTCTTGATTGTGAAGTAATAAGTTATCAATTATAAAAAAGCCCAAGCAGTAATGTTTGGGCTTTTTTATTTTTTTCAATTTGTTATGTTTTGTGTAATGTCTTTTTGGACTTTAATTTGGTTTTACTCATTTCTTAAACATTCTTTACAAATCTTGAATCAGTCGACTAATGTTTTTTTTGATTTTAGAATGCTTTTTTTCTGAATTTATAAAGTAGTATAATTTAATTGCATCTAATTCATCTAATTCATCTAATACCATATTTAATAGTATTAACTGATTGTCAATAAGACTTAAGCGATAGATAGTCTAATGTTCCTTTACTCCAAAAAGATTAACGCATTATTAACCAACATCAAGAGTTATAAATAGCTTTTCCCTTTCTTAATCACAAGATAAATAATCTTGTTTATTTCAATTTTACCGGCTAATCCTGTTAGTAATATTATCTCGGTAAGGTGATATAGTACTAATTCCAAAATCCCTTTAGGGATGAAATAATTAATACCCAACGCAATGGAATAAAACCCTGTCGATTTTATAAAAGGCAAAACATAACAAGCTTTGATTCTTTGGCAGTCGCTATGTTTGTGTAAAGTGAAAACTTCAAGAAAAGAAGCCTTTGGTGTTGTAGCGTAAGCAGAGAAACACTGAACGCATAAAAACCCAAACCTCACGCCCTTACAATAAAAAACCACTCCTTTTGAGAGTGGTCTTTTGCAATATAAAGTTTTGGTTAGGTTATTCTTTAATAAAACGTTTGGTGTTAGTAGCGTTTCCGCTGGTGATTTCAATTAAATAAGCACCGGCTTTTAACGAACCTACATAAACCGCATTGTTTTCGATTTTGCCTTTTGCCAATTCTTGTCCCATTAAGTTGAAAACTCTATAGGTTGCGGATTCAACTAAATTAGCAATGTTTAACATATCGCCTTTTACAGGGTTTGGATATACATTGAACGCCAAAGTAGCCATGTTAGCATCTTCAGGTCTTGCGGTAGCAGTAATGTTTACCGTGTAATCTTCTACTTCACCATCTGCAAAAGTTTCACAAGAGGTAGGTGATGCATTGTATTTCATGGAAACACGCATTCTGGTAGTTCCTAATAATGCCGTAGTTGGTACTGTAAAACTTCTGGCGATAGGTGTAGCCGTGGTTCGTGTAACATTTACCACTTGTTCTCCTGAATCAAGGAAGTCACCATCTCTATTATAATCAATCCAAACTCTGTAAGCTTCTCTGAAAACAGTCGAGGTCCAAGTAGGCGTAATAGTAATAGTGTTGCTGGTTCCGCGAACTAAATTGGTTGATAAAGCAGTAAAGTCTCCATAACCGCCATTGTTACCGGATAAGTTGTTGATGCTACCCAATTGTACACGATTGATGTATTCGTCAGCAGTGTAGTTACCACGAGAGGTACAATATGTCACTGAATTCACTAAAGTTGTTACATTAACAGTATTGCTGGCGATAGAAGCGTTTCCGGCAGCATCTTTGGCAATTACGTAGAAAGTGTAAGCAGTCGAAGCCGTTAAACCTGTAACAGCATAAGTAGTGGCAGCAGTAGATGCTAAGAAAGTACCGTTGCGGTAAACATCATATGAAGTTACACCAACATTGTCGGTAGCACCTGTCCAAGATAAGTTTGTAGAAGATGAAGTTGTTCCTGAAGCACTTAAAGTTGGTGCTGTTGGCGCAGTAGTATCAGGAGCTAAAGTCGTAACGTTTACAGTATTACTGGCCGGAGAAAGATTTCCGGCAGCATCTTTTGCAACTACATAAAAACTGTAAGCCGTAGCAGCGGTTAATCCGTTAGCTACAAAAGAAGTAGAAGCAGTAGAAGCTCTGAAAGTACCATTTTGGTATACATCATAACCTGTTACACCTATATTATCTGTAGCGCCACTCCATGACAAGTTGGTTGAAGTAGTAGTAGTTCCCGAAGCACTTAAAGTAGCAGCTGTTGGAGCAGTTGTATCCGGAGCTGAGTTGGTAATGGTAAAGTTAGCGTTAGAAACATCAAAGAAGATGTGGTTGGTTCCTTTTACCATGATACGGTTTGTAGTACCGGCCAAATTCGGAATAGTCACAGCTTGTGTTCCATCGTTAGGTGTTGCAGCCACTAAAGTATAAGGATAAGTTAATCCGCCATCTGTAGATAATAAGATGTCAACATTAGCACAGTTAACTCCGTTAGCCGTTGTCCCTGCCACATTCCATGTTACGGTTTGAGAACTGTTACCGGCATAAGTTACTGCGGTATTTGGTGCGCTTACCGTGAACGGTCCAGCTGTACCGTTAACAGTTACAATCATATCATCACTGTTATTGGCAGAACCACCGGCTCTGTTGTCTCTAACAGTCAAACGGAAGTTCATGGTTCTAGCCACAGAAGGCAAAGCTTCAACGGTTATTTCTGTACCTGCTGTAGTAGTCGCTCCCGCTAAAACCGATTGAAGACGAGGAAAATATCTAACAGGTGAAGTCGAAGAATTGTACGAACGGAAAGTAGGGCCACTGGTTCTTGTTGCACTGGCTGCTGAACTAGCTCCTGTTGCTGTACTGGCGGCGTTGTCAAACTGCTCCCAGTTATAAGTTAAGGCATCACCATTGGCGTCTGTTCCTGAACCGGTTAACATAAATGGGGTACTTTTAGGAATGGTGTAATCCAAACCGGCATTGGCTGTAGGAACAGCATTTCCGGTAGCCGTGTTGGTTTGACAAGTTTTAGCCTTGATATTATTGGTTACTTGTTGGATACTGATAGCATGAAAATAAGCGTCTGAGTGTGGCTGAACATCTTGAGAAGTAATCCCGGCATAACCCATAATAGTTGAACCGCTTCCCGGTTCCATGTTGGCTCCGGTACCTTCATTGCTCATCGAAAAAGTATGGTTAGCTCCAAATTGGTGACCTAGTTCATGAGCAACATAATCGATGTCGAAATTATCTCCGGATGGAATTCCGTCTGCCGGAGAAGTATATCCGCTACCTTTTGAACCGTTAACACAAACACAACCGATACAACCTGCATTACCACCACCACCGGTAGCGCCAAATAAATGGCCAACATCGTAGTTGGCTTCACCGATAACACTGGTTAATGTAGATTGCAATTGTGAGTTCCATTGCGACATGCTGGAAGCAGCGGCATAAGGATCGGTAGAAGCGCTGGTGTAAATTACCAAATCAGTATTGGCAATGATTACCATTCTTACCCCGAAATCTTTTTCAAAAACCCCGTTACATCTCGTAATGGAGTTATTAATAGCAGCCAAAGCCAAAGCTTTTGTTCCTCCAAAATAGGCAGTATATTCTCCGGTACAAGACATGGCCAAACGGAAAGTTCTCAAAGTACTGTCATCTGCATTTGGTCTTAGGGTGCTTTGATCTACTTGAGGTGCTACTTCATCAATTACAGAACACTCAAAAGCATTCAAAGAACGTACTTTGTCTGATTTTCGGTAAACTGTATAAGTAGTTAAATCTTGTGAAATCGGTTCAATGAAAACAGCCGCTTTGTCTGCACTCAATGTCATCGCTTTGAATCCAAGAGGCGATACACTAAAATAAGAAGTAGCGGTTGGGTTATCAATACCAATACCGATGTAAGATTTAATTTCAGGATATCTGGCAGCTAATGCCGGATCTAAAACAGAGTTTTCATACACGCGGAAACTTTCCAACACTCCGTTTTCATTTGGAATCGACAAGGTGATGCCGTTGCTTCTTGCTTCACTGAAGCGCTGAGGGGCATTGGCCAGTACTGTTCTCAGCTGATCTAAATTAAGGGTGAAAAGATTCTTTTCCGGCAATATCATTCTGCTTTCCAGCGGAATCATATCACTCTTTTTTGTGGTAGTGTTCCAAAGCGACTTCCCGGTTTGAGAAAAAGCTATGCTACTGAAAGTCAGTAGTGCAACAGTGAGTAATTTGTGCTTCATAAAGTATCTAGTTTGGTTAAATAGTGAATCAAAATTAAAACTATTTTTTATAAAGCAAGGGAAAATATCATAAATCTGTTAACAAATCGATAAACCGTAAGATTAGTTATTAAGAATAATATAATAAAACACTTAAAACGAAGAAAATTTCGAAAAAAATTTACATTATCGCTAACCAGAATGTCTAAAAAAAGTATTTTTAGAAAAAAATTTTACATGAATTTCAGTTATTGGGAGCTTAAAAGTTGGTTTACCCAAGTCGATTTTACCATAGTAGGAAGCGGCATTGTGGGTTTGCATTGTGCATTAGCCCTGCGAGAGCGTTTTCCTCAAAGTAAGATATTGATTTTAGAAAAAGGGATTTTGCCACAAGGTGCCAGTACTAAGAATGCAGGGTTTGCTTGCTTCGGAAGCCTTTCGGAAATTTTTGACGATTTGAAATCACACAGCGAAGAGGAAGTAATCCGGTTGATTCAAAAGCGATGGAACGGACTCCAATTGTTGCGAAAAAACTTAGGCGATGAGGCTATCGATTTCAAGCCCTATGGTGGCTATGAATTGTTTTTGAAGTCGGATGAAAGCGGTTATATTGAATGTTTGCAGCGAATGCCTTTTATAAATGATATTTTAAAGCCCATTTTTAGAAATGAGGTGTTTTCTAAAGAAGTGGATCGTTTCGATTTTAGCGGCATTCAAGAATACCTTATTTTTAATCCGTACGAAGCCCAAATCGATACCGGGAAAATGATGCAGGCGTTGTTGAAGAAAGCTATTGCCAACGATATTTTAATATTGAATCGAGTTGAAGTAATAGGATTTCAAGAGAAAAGCGATGGTGTTACCGTATCGACAAACGATTTTAGTTTTACCACACGCAAGTTGTTGTTTGCCACCAATGGATTTGCTGCTGAGTTAACCAACCACCAAGTAAAACCTGCCAGAGCTCAAGTTCTAATTACCAATCCGATACCCGATTTAGATATTAAAGGGACTTTTCATTTAGAGCAAGGATATTACTACTTTAGAAATATTGACAATCGAATTTTGTTAGGTGGTGGGAGAAATCTCGATTTTAAAGGGGAAACTACGACCGAGTTCGGTCAAACCGAATTAATTCAGCAGCGCTTGGAAACATTGTTAAAAGAAGTAATTTTGCCCAAAACCGAATACACAATTGCCCATCGTTGGAGCGGTATTATGGGAATGGGTTCAAGTAAGCGCCCTATCGTAGAACAGTTGTCAACGCATGTTTATTGCGGGGTTCGATTGGGAGGCATGGGTGTAGCTATTGGTAGTTTAATAGGGCAAGAGTTGGCCGATTTAGTCAAATAAGTATGATAAAAAAAATATTGCGTTGGATTAAAAAAGCCATGCTTTGGTTTTTTGCCATATCCATTTTATTGGTGATAGTGTTTAAATGGGTGCCGATTCCGTTCACGCCGTTAATGGTTATTCGTGCCATAGAAAATAAATGGGAAGGAAAAGATGCTGTTTTAAGTCATGATTGGGTGCCGTTAGAAGAGATTTCTCCCAATCTGCAAAAAGCCGTCATTGCCAGTGAAGACGGTAATTTTTTAAACCATCACGGCTTTGATTTTAAAGCCATGCAAAAAGCATTTAAAAACAACCAAAAAGGCAAACGCATCAAAGGCGGCAGTACGATTTCGCAACAAACTGCAAAAAATGTTTTTCTATGGCAAGGAAGAAGCTATCTCCGGAAAGGTTTGGAAGCTTATTTTACAGTGCTGATCGAACTTATCTGGGGCAAAGAACGCATTATGGAAGTGTATCTTAACAGCATCGAAATGGGTAAAGGGGTTTACGGTGCCGAGGAAGCCGCCAAACATTGGTACCGAAAATCAGCTGTTGATTTAAGCAAAAGAGAAGCGGCCGGAATCGCAGCAATCTTGCCCAATCCACTGAAGTACAAGGCAACAAATTCCTCTTCTTATATTGAGAGAAGAAAAGATAAAATCCTCAGAAATATGAGGCACATCGGAAAAATAGAATATTAAAAAAACCGTCTCATTTAATTGAGACGGTTTTTTTATCCGGTTGAAAACCTTTAATAAAAAAGAGGTTTGTATTGTTGCCAATGTTTGTAAATTAATATCACATTAAAGGCCAATATTACTATGGCCACCGGTAACCCTGAAATGCCCAAAAACAAGTGGAACAATAAAATGTTAATTGAAATAGGTGCTAATAAGATCAAAGCAAAAGCAATCCATTTTTTTAGTAACAACATAATTCCGATAATCATTTCCAACACACCTAAAACGGGAAATATATAACCCGTGGCGTTTAAGGAACTCATAAAGTCTCCGGCAGAACCGGTTGGAGCTTCCATAGGAATGAAGGCAAATAATTTGTTGGCGCCAAAAACCAATAGCGCTAAACCTAAAGCTATTCTAACAATGGTGGTAAACATGGAATTCATAGGCAGCTAGTTTAATTAGTAATATGGTAAAAATAGCATTAAAAAATTAAAACTATTGTATTGAAAAAGTTAAATTATTAACATATCGTCTTTTATAATAGAATAGCGTTGGATTTTTTATTGGTACTGTAACTTTTTTTAAAGATGGTAAACTAATAAGCCAAAAACCAAAAACATTGATTATGCAAGCTCACGAAATTGATTACCATATTTATGGGGAAGAAATGCAATATGTAGAAATTGAACTCGATCCGCAGGAGATAGTGATAGCCGAAGCCGGAAGTTTTATGATGATGGATAACGGCATCAAAATGGAAACTATTTTTGGCGATGGTTCCCAACAACAATCCGGTTTATTTGACAAATTATTATCGGCCGGAAAAAGGGTGTTAACCGGGGAAAGCCTTTTTATGACGGCCTATATCAATCAAAACAATACCAAAAGCAAGGCTTGTTTTGCTTCTCCATATCCGGGAAAAATTGTGCCTATCGATTTAACACAATTCGGAGGAAAGTTTATATGTCAAAAAGATGCTTTCTTGTGTGCTGCCAAAGGCGTTTCAGTAGGCATCGAATTTTCCAGAAAATTAGGTCGCGGATTATTCGGAGGCGAAGGGTTCATTATGCAAAAAATTGAAGGCGATGGAATGGCTTTTGTGCACAGTGGCGGTACTTTGGCCAAAAGAGAATTGGCTGCCGGAGAAGTTTTAAAAGTGGATACCGGTTGTATCGTAGGCTTTACCAAAGATGTAGATTACGATATCGAATTCATTGGAGGTATTAAAAATTCATTGTTCGGAGGCGAAGGATTGTTTTACGCTACTTTGCGTGGTCCCGGTACGGTTTATGTGCAATCGTTGCCGTTTAGTCGTTTGGCGGACCGAATCATAGCTTCTGCACCTAAAGCGGGCGGAAGTGGCAGAGAAGAAGGCAGTTTACTCGGTGGATTGGGTCGAATGTTGGATGGCGATAACCGATTTTAATAAAAAAACGTCCCGAATTTTCGGGACGTTTTTTATTTAGGTGTTTTAACAAATTTAGTTAACAGTTACCGGGTAAGTCACTAAAGCATCTGTTGCACCGCCCGCATTGGTAATGTCGCCTGCAGCTACACCTGTAGCAGATTTGTTAGGTAAATGTCTCAAAGTTACTGTTAGGTTTCCGGTTCCGGCATTTCCCGTAGTTAAAGTAAAAGCCAAACCTATTGGTTTTCCGTTCAAATCAAGATCAGTATAAGCAACGGTTCCTAACGCAGTCGGAAGTTGATAAAAAACTTGATGATCAACGCCTTCTTCTTCCACTTCTACAGTAATGTCCTCTGCCGGGTTTACGGTTTCGTTTAAAAAAGAAACTTCACCTGCATAAGTAGTATTAGCGGTTAGATTTCCGGAAACGGTTATTGTTGGCGCGTTTGGTCCGTCTCCGTCTAAATCTCTGGAAGTCAGTGTAATCACTTGTCCGCCTCCGGTTAAAGTTGTGGTCACTGTAGTGATCACTTCTTCTTCGTTAACAGGGCCATTATCGTCATTGCTGCAAGATGCTGCAAATAAAACGGTTGCTGATAAAAGTATGGTTTTTGCGGTGTTTAAATATTTCATGATTTTAAATTTTTAATAATTAATTTTTAATTGAATTTGAAAGTTTCTGCCTAATTCATCGGCATAAAAACGCTGTCTGTTTAAATAATCTCGATAAGGCGTATCCAAAATATTGAATACTGAAAGACCTAAGGTTGCTAAGGAATGTTCCGATACCTTGAATTGGAAATCGGAAGTAAAATGCAAAAGATGATAGGCCGGTGGCGGCGTGCTGATATCTACTTCAACCGGAACAAAATCTCCGTTTTCAATAATATTGGTGGTGAAGTTATTATCGGGAAATTGTGTTTGTCTGAAAACCATTTCACTTTGCAATTCCAAGGTTAGATTGTTCCATTCTTTTTTGCTGAATAGAATCCTGTTGTTAAGGGTCAACGGCGGCATATCAATAATAGCGTCATTATTGGTTTTGTCTCTTCCGTTTACATAAGTCAATAACAATCGATGTTGCCAATGCTCACTTATTTGCCATTCCGAATTGAAATCAACACCGGTCAGCAAAGCATTGGTTTGTTGGTATTCCCAAACCGGAAAAGCACCGCGAATAGTGGTTTCAAAACCAATAGGTTTCAAAAACATATAGTCTTCAATATAATTCAAAAACGGATTGAGGTTTATTTTTACCTTTTGCCATTTCTTTTGTAATGAAGTACTGATTTTATTCGACTTTTCTTGTTCCAATCGCAAGTCGCCCAACTCAATCATACCGCTCGAATGGTGTAAGCCATCACTGAAAAATTCTGAAGGATTCGGATTTCGAACAGCACGACTAAGGTTGAAATACCAATCAAATCCTTCACCAAAGGAATATTGTGTTCCAATACTGGCCGAAAAATTATGAAAGGTAAATGTTGGTTTGGTCAACCATTGTGTACCAAAATCTCCGGCTATGAAGTTGTCGAATTGCGGACTGTAGTCGCGTTCTTCCCAACGGGATTTCAAGTAATATTTAGTAGCTTCAATCGTGGAAAAATCATATCGGATGCCCACTTCAATCGAAAAATCTTCCGAGAGATGATTGTCGGCTACGGCATATACTCCGGCGTCAAATTTATTATAGGTTGGAATTAACGGACGAACTCCTGTATTGGGATTGGCCGTGTTGTTTTGGTACAAACCCATAATCCCCGATTTGAAATCCCAAGCATCCAAACTCAACTTATAATCGGCATTCACGGTATGGGTCAGCAAGTTTAAATCTAACGCAGGCTTGCTGTCGGAAACGCCGGTGCGCAAATCAAACTCTTTTCGATTGTTGAATTGAAAAGCATATTGTAAAGCCAACGTCTGGCCGTCTTTGAAATAATAATTGTAATTCAACTTCGCCAAATGATGTTGGACTTTTTGCTTCGGATTTTTAATCGAATACGTAAAATCATCAGTCACCGATGGCGTTTGATTATTAATCGAATTATACAAATCATTCACATTGCCAATATGAGAAGCACTTAAAATCCCAATGGTGGCGCTGTACAAACTGTAATAAGCAGCAAAGTCGAATTTTTTTCCAATATATTTCAAATCGCCCGAAAAATTAGCTTCCCGATTTCCGGTGTTGGATAGCGTATAATCGGGCGCTTCTCTGTCGCCATAATATTTGAAACTGCCTTGCGCATTCCAACTCCAATCGCAAAAATTTCCTTTGTGTAAACTGGAGGAAATAGTACCGCCTCGACCATTCGACTCCATAGTCATAATGGTTTTCCCGAAAAGCGTGTCTTTTTTGGTGCTGAAAGGCTCGATAATTACGATACCGCCGATAGCGTCACCTCCGTATTGTAATGCCGAAGCACCTTTTAAAACCGTTATTTTTCCGGCGGCATTCACGTCAAAGTTGGGTGCATGTTCCATTCCCCATTGTTGGTCTTCCAGCTTGACGTTGTTGTTAAAAATAGCCACACGACTGCTGTGTAAGCCATTAATAACCGGTTTTACAACGGTGTTGCCGCTTTTTAAAACAGAAACGCCCGGGACTTCTTTAAGCAAATTGCCTAAAGATTGACTACTAAACTTTTCAATGGTTTTCTCTTTGATTTTTTGCTCTGAAACCGAATGATTGAAATAGTTGTTTTTGTGTTTGACTACAATTTCATCCAATTGTTCATTCTTTTGTTTCATCTTAAAATTGATCTCCAAGTTGCCATTCACCGCTATAATGGTGTCAATAGGTTTGTAGCCAACATAGGTAATTAAAACCTTAGCCGGACCATTTGGAATATTGCGAATGATGAAAGAACCGTCTTTCTTGCTGTTGGTAGATTTCGACGAAATATGTATATGGCTTTTCTCTAATGCCACATCATTTTCATCCACTATTTTTCCGCTTATGGTGTTTTGACTGTAAACAATACCAAAACACAACAAGCAAAAAAACAAACTGAATTTTTGCATTTTGTTGTTTTCTAATTCGTTAACACTAAATTTAGGTCAAGAAAATAACAACAGACGGCGGTCCGCGAAGTAAAAAGGAACTTCCTTTAAAAAAGGAAATGTTTTCGGCAGTATAGCCAAAAATAGGTTGGGTGTAAAAAGCTTTATTTACAAATGAAAGCGCTTCGTTTTCAATTTTAACCGAATGACTGAAAGCGAACTCACAAGTAAAACATTTTTCTAAACCATCATGGCCATGGTGGAGTTCTGTTTGGTGTTTGTGATAAACGTGATGACAATGTGCTTTGGAAAACTGTTTGGTTAAGTGGTTGAAAGAGTGCGCCGCCTGAAACAATATTGCAAGCAATATCATCAGTCCCATAGCAGCATTTACATAGCGTAATCTTTCTTTCATGTTCACAAAAGTAGCGTAAAACCAGATAAAATCAGCCCAATTTTAACAAAGTTTAGGATTTGTAATAGCGAATGGATTTTGGATACAATAAAAAACCACGAATTCATCAAGATAATTCGTGGTCTATGAAGTAATTGATTCGTCTTTTAAACCAATTTATTCGCTACCAAATATTCGGCAATTTGAATGGTATTAGTGGCAGCGCCTTTTCTTAAGTTGTCGGCTACAATCCACATGTTTACAGTGTTAGGCTGACTTTCATCACGGCGAATTCTGCCTACAAACACATCGTCTTTTCCTTCGGCATACAATGGCATCGGGTAAGTATAAGTGTCAGTATTATCCTGAACGGTCACTCCATTAGTATGGTGTAATATTTTACGCAATTCGGTCACATCAAAATCATTAGTGAATTCGATATTTACCGTTTCACTGTGGCCGCCAACCACCGGAATACGCACAGCGGTTGCCGTTACAGCGATGCTGTTGTCGCTCATGATTTTCTTGGTTTCGCGCACCAATTTCATTTCTTCTTTGGTGTAATCGTTGTCTTCAAAAACATCGCATTGCGGAATGGCATTGCGGTGGATTTGGTATTTATAAGCCATTTCTCCTTGAATGCCGGCGTATTCGTTTTCTAATTGTTGTACCGCTTTCACGCCGGTTCCGGTAATAGATTGGTAAGTAGAAACTACCACGCGTTTGATGTTGTATTTTTGATGCAAAGGTGCTAAAACCATCACCATTTGAATGGTAGAACAGTTTGGATTAGCGATGATTTTGTCGGCTGTTGTTAATTCGTGAGCGTTAATTTCGGGTACGATTAATTTTTTAGTCGGATCCATTCGCCAAGCCGAAGAGTTATCGATTACGGTAGTTCCGGCTGCTGCAAATTTCGGTGCCCAATCTAAAGAGGTTTGCCCGCCTGCCGAAAATAAGGCAATGTCGGCTTTCATGTCGACGGCTGTTTGTAAACCAACTACTTTGTATTTTTTGCCTTTGAATTCGATTTCTTTACCCACCGATTTTTCAGAAGCAACCGGAATTAATTCGGTTACGGGAAAATTTCTTTCTGCTAAAACTTGAAGCATTACTTCACCAACCATGCCGGTGGCACCTACTACAGCAACTTTCATATGAATAGAATTAAGATTTTTTAAAAATTGAAATACAAAAGTAATCAGAAAACAAATGCTGTTTTTGTTTTTAAGGTGAAAATTTCGGAATTCGAAAACGACTCATCCCCAAAAAGAAAAACCGCCCCAATGACGAGGCGGATTAGTTAGAATATATAGTGTAGCGGTACTACTTTTTAAGCAAATCTCTAATTTGTGTCAGCAATTCTTCTTGTGTTGGACCAGCAGGTGCTGCCGGAGCCGCTTCTTCTTTTTTCTTCATAGAATTTAGGGCTTTCACCATGATGAAAATTACAAAGGCAATGACTAAAAAGCTAATTACAGCTGCCAAAAATTTACCGTACAAAATCCCGTTGTCGGTTTTCAAATCAGCCAAATTTTCTACTTGTGCTGCTTTTAAAGCCGGGTTTAACAAGGCCGGTGTAATCACGTCGGCTACTAAGGAATTCACGATGGCGCCAAATGCGGCTCCAATGATTACACCAACCGCTAAATCCATAGCGTTACCTTTGGCAATAAAGTCTTTAAATTCTGATACCATTCCCATAATTGTTTTGTTTTTTGGTTAAATAATACAACTAAGGTAAATAAAATTTTGAAAAAACAGAGAAGAAGCCTCAGTTTATTCTCGGAAAAAAACTCTTTTCACACGTTGCGAAATCCCGGTCAGAATTTCATACGGAATGGTGTTAAGGGCTTTGGCCATCAGGGTTACCGTAGGATTTTCTCCGAAAATGACAACCGACTGACCTTCTTTACAATCTAAGTTGGTTACATCAACCATCAGCATGTCCATGCAAACACTTCCTACAATTTTGGCTTCTTTCCCGTTGATGACTACATAGCCAACTTCGTTGCCCCAACTTCTGCGAATACCGTCGGCATAACCAATAGGAATAGTTGCGATTTTAGTGGTTTTTTCGGCCATAAATCTTCGGCCATAACCCACGCTTTCGCCGGTTTCTATGGTTCTGATTTGAGAAATAACCGATTTTAAAGTCCCTACGTTTTCCAAGAATTTTTGTTCTTCTTCATCGTTGGAAATACCATACAAACCGATACCCAAACGCACCATGTCATACTGCGCATCAGGATAATTGGAAATACCTGAAGTGTTTAAAATATGGCGAATCGGTTTAATTTTTAACACAGCCGTGAGTTGGGTCGATAATTCTTCAAACAAAGCTATTTGCGATTGGGCAAAAGCATCGTGTTTTAAATCATCGCTGGTAGCCAAATGCGATAAGATACTTTTGATTTGAACCGTTTCGTTGCCTTTTAGAATGGTAATTAATTCAGGTAGCTGTTCTTCTTCAAAGCCTAAACGGTGCATTCCGGTGTCGATTTTGATATGGATTGGGAAGTTTTTAAGCTTTTTTTGTTCGGCAATTTTAAGGAATGCTTTTAGTCCTTTAATCGAGTATATTTCGGGCTCCAATTGGTGTTGGATAATTGCCGAAAAACTGGTGGTTTCCGGGTTCATAACCATAATCGGCACATTAATTCCGGCACTTTTCAAGCTTATTCCTTCATCGGCAAAAGCCACGCCCAAATAATCTATTTTGTGGTGTTCGAGCAATTTGGCAATTTCAAATCCGCCGTTACCGTAACCAAAAGCTTTGACCATGACCATCATTTTGGTTTTAGGAGCCAATTTCGATTTGAAAAAGTTCAGATTATGACTGATGGCGTTGAGGTTGATTTCCAATACGGTTTCATGGGTTTTCTCTTCGAGCATCGAAACAATTTGTTCGAAGTGAAAATCGCGCGCACCTTTGATGAGAATGGTTTCGTTTTCAAAGTTCAAACGATCAAAAGCATCAGTAAATTCGGCTACATTTTTAAAAGTAGTGCCGTTAATGAACTTGTTTTTATACTGTGAAATGGTTTCGCCTATGCCAATAACGCGGTTGATTTTGTTGGAAATAATCAATTGTGATACCTGTGAATATAACTCGTCATTATTCAATCCGCTTTGGAAAATATCCGAGAGGATAATGGTTTTCTTTTTGTGTTGCTTTTGGTGCTCTAAAAAGTCGAGGGCAATTTTCAACGATTGGAAATCAGAGCTGTAACTGTCGTCGATAAGGGTACAGTTGTAGATGCCGTTTTTCACTTTCAAGCGCATTTCCACCGGATACAATTGCGCCATTCGGGTTTGAATCACCTTAGGATTGTAGCCAAAATACAACATCACCATCATACAATGAATGGCATTTTCAATTGAAGCTTGGTCTTGGAACGGAATGAGAATCGGGAATGTGTCTTCTTTGTAAGTGACTTGCAATTCGGTTAAATCACCTAAATTTTTTTTGGTAATGTAAACGTCGGCGCTTTTGTTGTCCGAACACCAACTGAATGTTTTGATTTTCGGGTTAACAAAGGCCTGTATGGTTTTGTTTTTGTTCAGAATCAGTACATTAACCGAAGTAAACAGCTTTAATTTTTCTTTAATTTTGTCTGCTACACTCGAAAAACCTTCATCGTGCGCCGAACCGATATTGGACAAAATGCCAATGGTTGGGCGAATGATTTTCTGGAGTTTTTCCATCTCATGCATGGTTGAAATACCGGCCTCAAAAATGCCAAGGTTGTGTTTTTCGTTGATGCCTAAAATAGAGAGCGGAACACCGACTTGCGAATTGTAACTTTTCGGACTGCGGATAATGTTGTAATCCGGACTGAGCAAAAAATTCAGCCATTCTTTAATGATGGTTTTTCCGTTGCTTCCGGTGATGCCGATAATAGGGAAATCGAATAAACTTCGGTAGTAAGCGGCTAATTTTTGTAAAGCCTCCAGCGTGTTTTCTACCACTAAAAAGTTGGCTTTGCCGGCAGCTGTCTCCGGTATGTGTGTTACCACAAAATGGCGAACACCTTTGTCAATCAGTTCGTTGATGTAAGTGTGACCGTCATTGTTAGGCCCGGAGATGGCAAAAAACATAGTGTTTTCGCCATTTTGTAATGAGCGACTGTCTATGGATATCGCATCAATCACAGCTACATCATTTTGGCCAACCCAATGGGCTTTAAGGATGGGAATGATATTTCGTAGGGTTAGTGTCAAGTTGTTGGGATTTATTATTGCGTCAGTTCGCTACACTTGGGTCTTCTGAAGACAAATGTTCAGGATCTTTAACTTCCATGTTTTCACGCATGGCTTTGAAATAGGCGGCACGACTTAAGGGTTCATACTCTTCGGTTTCGCCTAACAAAACCAGTTTATCGCTATCGGTTTTTCGGAAACTGTAATGGGCTAAATTTCCGGTTCGGGTACAAACCGCATGTACTTTAGTAACGTATTCAGCCGTAGCCATTAACGCCGGCATCGGACCAAACGGATTGCCTTTAAAATCCATGTCTAATCCGGCCACAATCACTCGGATACCCGAATTGGCCAAATCATTACAAACGGCTATAATTTCATCATCAAAAAACTGGGCTTCGTCTATACCAACCACGTCACAACCTTGGGCCAAAATACGGATATTGGCGGCGGCCGGTACCGGAGTAGAGCGAATTTCGTTTTTGTTGTGCGAAACTACCATTGCTTCATCGTAGCGCGTATCAATGGAAGGTTTGAAGATTTCCACTTTTTGTTTGGCAAACTGAGCGCGTTTCAATCGGCGAATCAATTCTTCGGTTTTACCCGAAAACATCGACCCGCAAATGACTTCAATCCACCCAAACTGTTCTTTATGATTTACTGTATTTTCGAGAAACATTTTGTATTTTTCTTGCGCTAAAAATGAATAGTTTTTATTACTTTGTAACGAAAACCAATCGACCTGAATAATTGCTATTTTTACGTCGACTCAAATGTAGAAAAATTTTAATTATTGTTACTTCTTCCCGAGGTTAAATAAATGCTTTCGAGAAGAATTAAAAACAATCCAGCTTATTCCATATAATTTCAAACCATCATGAAAAAAAGATTAGAAGCCGAATTAATCAGCATTGCGCACCGAATTTTAAAACTCAAAAACAAATCGGAAGTGGATCAATTGTATAAGGAAACGCAAAAATTATACGAAACATTATCGGTCTTAAAATTTTACCAAGACAATTTTGAACTACTGCAATCTGATGTTGACGCCCATGAATTAGAAGAGAAATTAGAAAAGGCACTTGAAGTGGAAACACCACAAGTGGTAATGGCTGAAGTTAAAGCGGAAACCGAAGTTGAAACGGAAGCACCTGCAGTTGAGGTGGAAACTCTTGCAGCCGAAGACGCTCAAGAAGAGCCGGTTGTAACTGAAGCCGAAACTGAAGTTGAAACGGTTGTTGAGGAAGAAGTTGAGGAAGAAGTTGAGGAAGAAATTATAGAAACTACTCCCGTAACTACAACAGAGGCAACTAACACTGAAGAGCCGCTTTTTACCCCAATATTTGAATTAGCGGAAGAAGAAGAGGAAGTACCAGCAGAGACAGCCTCAGAACTAAAACCCGAAACCAAGCACATTGCCTTAGAAGATTTATTGGGTGAAAATTACGTAGATCCTGTTTTTGTAAAACCGAATGAAGTTTCCCTTTTTCCAACGGAAACCAAAGAAGAAAATGCTCAGGAGCCGGAAATTGAACAACCCAAACCGGCAGCATCTTTAAATAGTGCTTTTGCTAAAACCATAGAAATCGGCCTGAATGACCGCATCGCTTTTGTAAACCATTTGTTTGGAGAAAGCAACGAAGATTTCAACCGAGTAATCTCGCAATTGAACACTTTTGACACTTTAGAAGAAGCCAAAAATTTCTTGAACGAAATGGTGATTCCCGACTATAATTATTGGGTAGGCAAAGAAGATTATATGGAGCGTTTTATGGCTGTCGTAGAGCGAAAATTCAGCTAAATGGGCAAACTTTACCTTGTTCCCACACCAATCGGTAATTTGGAAGATATGACTTTCAGAGCCATCAGCGTTTTGAAAGAAGTCGATTTAATCTTGGCTGAAGACACGCGTACCAGTGGCAAATTGTTGAAGCATTTCGACATTGCTACACACATGCACAGCCACCACATGCACAATGAGCACAAAACGGTGGAAAATCTAATCAAGCGATTGCAAGCCGGAGAAACCATTGCTTTAATTAGTGATGCCGGAACGCCCGCGATTTCCGACCCCGGATTTTTACTGACTCGTGCTTGTGTAGAAAACAATATTGAAGTAGAATGTTTGCCAGGAGCCACGGCTTTTGTGCCGGCTTTGGTGAACAGTGGTTTGCCTAACGACCGTTTTGTTTTCGAAGGGTTTTTACCCGAAAAGAAAGGAAGACAAACCCGTTTTTTGGCTTTGGCCGAAGAAACCCGAACCATGATTTTTTATGTTTCACCTCACAAATTGGTGAAAACGTTAGGCGAATTTGTGCAATATTTTGGCGCCGACCGTCCGGTTTCTGTTTCCCGAGAATTGTCTAAACTCCACGAGGAAACTATTCGCGGTGCTGCGGCTGAGGTATTGCAACATTTTGAAGCCAAACCGGCAAAAGGTGAAATCGTTGCAGTTGTTGGCGGAAAAATCGAGACTAAGGAAAGCAAGAAAAACCAAGAGTAATATTTGGGCGTTGCCTGCGGCCGGGCTTTCCGCGCTACACGGTAGCTTGCTACAATCCCTAACGCGCTATTTTCTTACGCTACCACCAAATCCGTAAATGCAAATTGTTTTCCGCTGAACAAGCCTTTGTCCGATAATTTCAAATCGGGGATTACTAATAAAGCCATAAAGGACAACGTCATAAAAGGTGCTTTTAAAGTACTGCCCAATTCTTTTGCCATAGCATCAATTTCTTGGTACAAACGCCCGGCTTCCCAACCGTTTTGGTCGCTCATGATACCGGCTACGGGTAAGGCCAACGATTTTTGTTCGGCACCATTCACGGCACAAATACCGCCTGTGTTGGCAATGAGTAAATTTACCGCATTCAAAATTTCTTCATCTGAAGTACCAACCACGACTATATTGTGACAATCGTGCGCCACCGAACTGGCTATCGCTCCTTTTTTCAAACCAAAGTTTTTGATAAAAGCTACCGCTACCGGAGTATTTTCATACCGATTGACTACCGCCATTTTCAACACATCATGTTCGGTATCGGAAACCAAATTGCCATCCTGAATTTTTGGGGAACAATGAATTTCATTGGTAATCAACTGTCCTTCCAAAGCTTCTATTACCCGAATGGTTTTCGCATCGGTCGTCACTCTGAAATCAGCTAGTGTTTTTGGCGAAGTACTAAAATTATTGGGTTTCTCAAAGGCAACATGCTGTACAAAAGACTGACCTTTTTCAGCCACTAATTCTCCGTTGATATAGGTTCGCAACACTTTAAAATGGGTTAAATCTTCCACTACAATAAAATCGGCGGCATCATTGGGTTGCAATAAACCTACCGTCATGTTGTAATGCTTCACAGGATTGACACAAGCCATTTGCAAAACTTTAAAAACGTCATGTCCTTTGGCCACTGCTCGGGCACACAATTGGTTGATGTGACCTACAATCAAATCGTCCGGATGTTTGTCATCGGAGCAAAACATCAGGTTTTCATAATGATCCGGCAGTAAGGCGATTAAAGCTTCAAAGTTTTTGGCGGCACTGCCTTCGCGAATAATTACTTTCATGCCTAAGGACAATTTTTCGGCCGCTTCTTCGTAAGTAAAGCACTCGTGATCAGTAGTAATTCCGGCGGAGATGTATTTTTGGACCGCTTCGCCTCGTAATCCGGGCGCATGTCCGTCAACCGGTTTGTTGAAATGTTTCGCCCAAGCTATCTTTTTTAAAACTTCTTCATCGTCAAACAACACACCGGGATAGTTCATCATTTCGGCCAAATAATAAATGTCGGGATGCGCCATCAGCTCTTTAATTTGCTCCGAATCAATCACTGCGCCGGCGGTTTCAAAAAAGGTGGCCGGAACACAAGATGGTGCACCAAAATGAAACTTCAACGGGACTTTTTTGCCGTTTTCAATCATATAATAAACACCGTCTTTTCCCAATACATTGGCAATTTCATGCGGATCGGATATCGTTCCGACGGTACCGTGCAACACCGCAATTTTAGCAAATTCAGATGGTACCAACATTGAGCTTTCGATATGAATGTGAGCGTCGACAAAACCCGGAAGGATATAGTTTTTGTTATTGTTTTGTTTTTCAATAACGGAGACAATTTTTCCGTTTTCAACGGTAACTTCACCCGAATAAATCCGGCGGTTTTCGATATCGACTATTTGACCTTGAATTTGCATTTTCTTTGTAATTTGTAGTTCAAAAGTAACGAATAAATACACTAAAACTACCATAAACCTGCCGTTGCTTTTCCTATTTTTGTTGAATACAATTTTGTAATTCCTAATTTATCATGCGCTGGACACTTAAAACCAAACCATCACCGGATAAAGTCAAAGCTTTAGCAGCCGAACTCAAAGTAGATGAGTTGATTGCGATGCTTTTGGTACAGCGAGGTATTGAAACCTTTGAAGCCGCACGCCAATTTTTTCGTCCGAGTTTGGCTGATTTACACAGTCCATATTTAATGAAAGATATGGACAAAGCGGTAGCTCGAATTGAAGCAGCTATTGCCAATGCCGAAAACATTTTGGTCTTTGGCGATTATGATGTAGACGGTACAACAGCAGTTTCTTTGGTGTCGAGTTATCTGAAAAGTTTTTATCCCAATGTGGCTACCTATATTCCTGATCGTTACAACGAAGGTTACGGGGTTTCTTATCAAGGGATTGATTTTGCTGACGACAATGGTTTTACCTTGATTATTGCTTTGGATTGCGGCATAAAATCCATCGATCATGTGGCGTATGCTAAGGAGAAGCAGATCGATTTTATCATATGCGATCACCATCGTCCGGGTGACACATTGCCTGAAGCTGTGGCCGTTTTAGATCCCAAAAGAGCCGATTGCGACTATCCGTACGACGAATTGTGCGGTTGTGGCGTCGGGTTTAAATTGATTCAGGCTTTGGCGCAAAATCGTAACCAAACCGTCGAAGATTTGGTGCCTTATTTGGATTTAGTAGCTACAGCCATAGCCGCCGATATTGTTCCGATGACTGGTGAAAACAGGGTTTTGGCCAAGTTTGGTTTGGAGGTCATTAATAGTAATCCGCGACCCGGCATCAAAGCTTTGGTTCAGAATGTCAAAAAGAAAAAACTCACCATAACCGATGTTGTTTTTATTATTGCGCCACGCATTAATGCGGCTGGACGTATCAAACACGGTAACGAAGCTGTGGCTTTGCTTACAGAATACGATTTAGAACAGGCCGAGTTTTTTGCTTCCGAAATAGAGCAACACAACAGCGATCGTAAGGATTTAGACAAACAAATTACCGCTGAAGCCTTATCGCAAATCACAGAAAATGAGGAAACTAAAAAATTCACCACAGTCGTTTACCAAGAAAATTGGCATAAGGGTGTAATCGGTATTGTGGCTTCACGTTTGACCGAAACTTACTATCGACCAACCATAGTTTTTACCAAAAGTGGCGACAAGTTAGCAGCCTCAGCGCGGTCGGTCAAAGATTTTGATATTTACAATGCTTTAGAAGCTTGTGCGGCACATTTGGAACAATTTGGAGGACACATGTACGCAGCGGGAATGACTTTGAAAGAAGAAAATTATGCAGCGTTCAAAGAAGCCTTTGAAAGAACGGTAGAAGAAACGATACATCCCGATTTATTAACCCCGGAAATTACAGTGGATGCCGAAATTAATTTGACGGATATCAACGAGAAATTGATTAGAATTCTGAACCAGTTTGAACCTTTCGGACCACAAAATATGACGCCGGTTTTTATGACCAAAGGGTTAAAAGATTCCGGTTATGCTAAAGGGATAGGTTCCGAAGAAGACCATTTGAAGCTCTACGTCAAACAAAACAATTCTCCCGGATTTGGAGCCATTGGTTTTGGTTTAGGGAAGAAATTGGATTTGGTCAAAAACCAGCAATCTTTTGACGCTGTGTATTGCATAGACGAAAACGAATTCAACGGAAAGGTTTCAGTACAGCTACGGTTGAAGGATTTACGATAGTTTAGTATTGCTTCAGCTCAAAAGTCTCACCATCAAAAACACCGTAAGTAAAATAGCCAATCCAATCGCCAAGGTTAACGTATTCAGCATTTTCCCCTACAGAAATTACCATAGGCAAATGGCGATGCCCAAAAACCAAGTAGTTGTAGTGTTTGGTTTGTAGTTTTCGCTTGCAGTATTGGATCAACCACTCGTTTTCTTCGCCTAAAAATTTCACATCGGCTTCGCCCGAAATCAGTTTATTTTTTACCGATAAATATTGAGCCAAACGCATTCCGATATCCGGATGCAACCAACGGTACAACCATTTGGAAAAAGGATGGGTAAAAACTTTTTTCATGCGTTTGTAGCCTTTATCACCCGGGCCTTTACCATCGCCGTGACCGATTAAAAATGTTTTGCCGTTAAATTCAAATTCCTGATTGTCGCGGTAAACCGGGATGTTCAGTTCTTTTTCAAAATAATCCTGCATCCACAAATCGTGGTTGCCTACAAAAAAGTAAATCGGAATACCGCTGTCGCGAATTTCAGCTAATTTACCCAAAACACGTACAAATCCTTTGGGTACAACGGTTTTGTATTCGAACCAAAAATCGAACAAATCGCCTAACAAAAAAATAGCTTCGGCGTCTTGCTTTACTTCATCCAACCACGCTACAAATTTTTGCTCACGAGGAAAACTGGCTACCGCTGTTGGAGCACCAAAGTGTTGGTCGGAGGCAAAATAGATTTTTTTGTTGGGTGTAATTTGCATGTAGCTAACTTATGAATTATCCGATGCGTACCATTCGGCAAAAGAGGTTTCGGTTTCTTGCAGTTTTAAGGAATGTAAGGCGATATTATTGGGTAAACGATTTTTTATTTTTTGGGCAAAATCGGTTACCATATTTTCACTGGTAGGTTGGTAATCTACTAAAATCACATGATGTCCGCGCTCTTTGAGTTCGTTGGCTAATTCTATATGGGGTGTGTTTTTATTGAAAACCGTGGCATGGTCGAACACATCCACAATTTCTTCTTTTACAATCTTTTTTAAATCCGAAAAATCGATTACCATACCAAACTTCACATTGGAAGTGTCAGTAATAGGTTGCCCGATTACCGTTACCGATAGTTTGTAACTGTGTCCGTGAACATTCTTGCATTTTCCGTCATAGCCGTAAAGTGCGTGACCGGTTTCGAAAGAAAACTGTTTGGTAATTCGGATGTTGCTCATGAAAAAAGTTTTAATGCTGCAAATTTAGTAAATATAACTACAGCTCGTCTTGTCTTTTTTTGGCTCTGCGATACATCAACCAAGCCAACCCTGCTAATACGGCAAATGGCAAAATATAACCAATCCAAACGCCTATCATGTAGCCATTATCGGGGGCGTTTTTTATTTTTTCATCGATATTGACTTGCTGAAGAAGAGAAATTACTAGCATCATTTATTTTTTAAATTCGTTAAGTGCTTTTTTGGTAAAATCCGACAGTACCAATTTTCCGGAGATTGCAGCTCTCTCATATAAAAGGGTGTCCCAATTTTCGGTACCTTGCCAAAATACTTTCTTCATGGCTGCTAAAGCATCCGGATGATAGGAAGCCAATTTTTTGGCCATGGATAAAGTTGCTTCAGTTAGCTCGTTGTAACTGTCAAAAACATCAGCATAAAGTCCTTTTTCAACAGCCCAATCCGCCGTTTGCCAATGGTTGGGTTGAAGCGCCAAAACCGACATGGCATTCTTGCCGATTTTTCGAGATACGGCAGGTTCAATCACAAACGGACCAATCCCAATGGCGATTTCGGATAATTTAATTGAGGCGTCTTGGTATGCATAGGCAAAATCACAACCGGCTGCCAAACCAACGCCACCGCCAACGGCTTTACCCTGTATTTTTCCAAGGATAATTTTAGAGCAGTTGCGCATTGCATTAATCACATTAGCAAAACCGGAGAAGAATTTTTTCCCGTCTTCAAGGTTGTTTATCGAGAGCAATTCGTCGAAAGAAGCCCCGGCGCAAAAAGTTTTTCCTTCGCTTTGCAGTACAATTACGTTGACTTCAGAATTGTTGCTTAGTGCTTGGAGTTCCTGAGTTAGTTTGTCTAATAAATCACTCGGAAATGAGTTACTGGCCGGATGACTAAAGGTAAGAAAGGCAATTTTGTTTTCAATTTGGGTTTGGATATACCCGTTTGTATTTTCGGAAGACATAAAATGAATATTTAAGGTAAATTTACAACAAATCTCAAAAAAAGATGTGTTTGAAGTTGTTTTTTGTTTGCAGAAAATTATATATTTGTCGTCTCAAAAACGGGGATGCAGCTCAGTAGGCTAGAGTGTCCCGATAGCAATCGGGAAGGCCGGTTTTGAGATTCAAATATTGGGGATGTAGCTCAGTTGGCTAGAGTGCTTGACTGGCAGTCAAGAGGTCGTGGGTTCGAGCCCCATCTTCTCCACAAAGTCCTGAGAAATCAGGACTTTTTCTTTTTGAATATGTTTTACGTTCATATAATTTATTCCGAATTACTTAATAAATACTATGTTGGTTCTTGTCAAAATATTGATGAGCGCCTACGTGACCATTTGAACAGTCGCAGTAAGTATACCAAATCAGCTAAGGATTGGAAATTGAAGTATTCAGAATCATTTTTCTCAAGAAGTGAGGCTTATCAACGTGAAATGCAGATTAAGAAAATGAAAAGCAGGACTTATATTGAGAAATTAATCAAAAATAGTTATTAGAGTGTCCCGATGGTAATCGGGAAGGTCGTGGGTTCGAGCCCCATCTTCTCCACAAAAAACTTGAATCATCGATTCAGGCTTTTTTTATTTTTCGTTTTTCAAGTCTTCCGCTACTTTCTCCAATTCGCTGTACCAATCTTGACCGAATTTTCGAATTAAGGCTTCTTTGACAAATTTATAAACAGGAACTTGCAGTTCTTTGCCCAAAGTACAAGCGTCATTGCAAATGTCCCAACGGTCGTAATTGACAGCAGCAAATTCGCTGAAATCTTTCACGCGAATCGGATACAAATGACAAGAAACCGGTTTTTTCCAGTCGACGATACCTTGGTTATAGGCTTGTTCAATACCGCAAAGTGCCGTTTTTCCGTCAAAAATTACATAAGCGCAATCTTTGTTGTCAATTAATGGCGTTTCTAAATCCTGATCGGTACCAACAACCCAAGTGCCCAGTTTTTCGATGGCTTCAATACCTTCTTTGCGTAAAAAAGGTTTGACTTTCGGATAAATTTCTTCCAAGATTTTTGTTTCGGCTTCACTCAAAGGCGCACCGGCATCGCCGTCTACACAACAAGCACCGTGACAGGCTGAAAGGTTGCACACAAAATCTTTTTCGAGTATATCTTCAGATACTATGGTTTTGCCTAATTGAAACATTTGATATTAAGAGGAGGAAGCCCAGTGGACCTCAGGTATTTTAAATAGATTAATTTTTTTGCTGCGGCTAAAAGCCAAAGCTCAATTTTTAATGCAAAGGTAAAATCAAAAATCGTTATAAACGATTAAAATCCTAATTTTGCAAAAAAAAACGAGATGAATTTAGACTTCAGAGAAATTGCTACCGCTACCATGGTTTTGTTTGCCGTGATTGATATAGTGGGAAGCATACCGGTAATTATTGATTTACGTGCTCGGTTTGGTCATATTCAATCTGAAAAAGCGTCGATGGTTTCCGCCGGTATTATGATTGCTTTTCTCTTTGTTGGGGAAGAAATTTTGAAACTAATAGGTATTGATGCCAATTCTTTTGCGGTAGCCGGTTCGTTTGTGCTGTTCTTTTTGGCTCTGGAAATGATTTTGGGAATCAGATTGTATCGGGATGAAGAAGCCAATTCTGCTTCTATTGTTCCCATTGCATTTCCCTTAATTGCCGGTGCCGGAACTATGACCACTTTATTGTCTTTACGGGCAGAGTTCCAATCGATTAATATTATCATTGCCATACTTTTGAATATTATTTTGGTGTACGCTGTGTTGAAATCGTCTTCCAAAATTGAAAAAATGCTAAGCAAAAATGGGTTGAGCATCATCCGAAAAGTATTTGGCGTAGTTTTATTGGCTATAGCTGTTAAATTATTTGCTGCTAATGTTAAAGGACTATTTGTCTGATTTTAAAAATTAGTATTTTTGTCCTATAAATTCAATCCATGAAAATTTTTACTACCATATTAATTGTTATTGCTTTTGCCCTGATTGCTTTCAACGTAACGATGTTGGATTTCAGTAATTTGTTTGAAGGCGATAGCTTAGTGGCGCTAATAGGAATAGCTGCGGCCCTATGTGCCATGTTGATTCTTTTGATTTTCAGAATGTCGAAGAAAATCGAAGAAAAACTGAAAAATTAACTTCTTTTAAATTTCAATTTCAAAGCATTAAATTTCAAACGATTGAATATTGAGATTTAATTTTTGGAGTTTATTTCTAAATTGCTTTTTAACATTTGTTATTTTCCTTCTATGTACGATGTTTTAATTATTGGCGGCGGTGTTTCGGGCATGTCTTGTGCTTTAATTTTAGGTTCTGCTCAAAACAAACCTTTTGTAGCCGATAAAAAAATAGGGATTATAGCGCACCAAAAAGCATCTTCCTTACAAGATGCCTTGTTCAATAACGCTTATGGTATTCCGCCCGGGAAATTGGGTTCAGACATACTCACGGAAAGCGTAACACAATTGCATCAATTATATCCGCATATCGAGCAAATTTCGGGTGAGAAAGTAATGAAGATTGAAGGTGAAGTCGGAAATTTCAAGGTGATAACCAATAAAAATACTTATGCTTCCAAAATGGTAGTCATTGGCATCGGAGCTGCTAATCCGTTTACAATTGAAGGTTTGGAAGCTTATGTGATGCCGCATCAAAAAGTAATTCCTGAAAAAAACAGAATCCAACTTAAAAATACCGATCATAAAGTAACCGAAGGTATCTATGTTACCGGAACCTTAGCCGGTTGGAGAAGTCAGTTAGCCATAGCCGCCGGAAGTGGCGCTGCAGTAGCTACTGATATATTAACGGAATGGAACAATGGCGTTCATGTGCAAGTGCACGACAGTATTCGCAAATAACTATTTCAAAATCGCTTTCAACATGGCGTCGTCCTTTAACAGGATTCGGTAATATTGATTTTCGCCAAAAAGTTGGCGGGCAAACTCAGCCGACAAGTATTTTTTAACCAAAGAATCGTTAGTAAGAACGTTTATTTCCAAGCCCGATTTTGTTAAGTAAGTTTGAAACTTACCGACTATGGTTTTGTCAGTATAAAATTGGCTTAGAAAAGATTTTAGATCTAAGCCGTCATAACTCTTTCTGTTTTGGTCGAGTTGTTCAAAAACAAAATGACCAACCAAGCCCGAGTTGAGCACATAAGCCAAATTTTCTTCACCCTTTTTTACTTCTAAAGGCACAAAAATATCCGGAACAATACCGCCGCCGCCATATACAATGCGCCCTTTTTTAGTTTTGAATTTCAAGGAATCGGCCACTTTAATTTTGTCTTTGGCATACAATTCACCACTTTCAAAACGCTTTTCAAAATCGTGTATGTAGGCTTCGCTGTTGCCTTTGGTGTAAGGTTTTTGAATGGAACGTCCGCTTGGCGTGTAATAGCGTGAAGTAGTTAGTCTAACCGCTGAGCCGTCTTCAAAACCCATTTCACGTTGCACCAAACCTTTTCCGAATGAACGTCGGCCTACGATGGTTCCGCGATCATTATCTTGAATGGCACCGGCCAAAATTTCACTGGCGGAAGCCGAGTTTTCATCAATCAAAACATACACTCTTCCGGTTTCAAAAATGCCTTCTTCGGTGGCAAATGTTTTGTTGATAGTGCCTCGTTTATTTTTTGTAAAAACGATAAGCTCTTGGTCTTTCAATAATTCATCGGCAATTTCCACGGCTTTTTCCAAGTAACCGCCGCCGTTGTCGCGCAGGTCGATGACCAAAGTATTAATGCCTTGTCTTTTGAGTTGTTCTAAGCCTTCGCGAAATTCGGTATAAGTGTTTTCGGCGAAGCGATTGATTTTGATATAGCCTGTAGTTTTGTTCAGTTTTAAGTAGGTGTCAACACTTTTAATAGGGACTACATCACGGACTACCGGAATTTTGAGTTTTTTTCCGGAGTTTTTTCGGTAAACCGTAAGCAAAACCGTCGAGCCTTCTTCACCTTTGAGTTTGTTGAACAAGCTGTCGGTGGGTAATTTTCTTCCGAAGAGTTTTGATTTATCGGCATACAAAATACGGTCTCCTGCCAGTATTCCTGCTTTTTCGGCCGGGCCGTTTTCCAGCGGCCGTACTACGGTTACGGTGTCTTTGTACATGTAGAAATTCACGCCAATCCCAACAAAGTCACCGCGCATGAGTTCAGCTTCGGTGGATTGTTCGCTGGGCGGAATATAAACCGAATGCGGATCGAGATTGGCCAAAATGCTGTTCACTGTTAAGTCGACTATCGAATCCGAATTCACATGGTCTACATATTCATCGTCTATAAAGTCGATAAGTTTGTCTATTTTGGCTTTTCGGGCGTTGGCTTTGGATAAAGAGCGTTCCGGAAAATTAAGCATACCGCCAATTACGATGCCCAAGGCAACGCAGGAGAACAGCAAAAGGGGTAAGTATTTTTCCTTTGATTTCATGTGCGAAAAGCAATGGTATAGTTGGTTATTCCAGTTCGTCGATCTTGGTGACTTCAATACCGGCTTTTCTCAAGAAATCCAAGCCCGATTCGTCACGGTAACCCTTGTGGTATACCACGCGTTTGATGCCCGATTGGTGGATTAATTTGCTACATTCTTTACAAGGCGAAAGCGTAATGTAAAGCGTAGCGTTTTCACAACTTTGGGTAGAACGGGCTACTTTGGAAATGGCATTGGCTTCGGCGTGTAAAACGTACCATTTGGTTAAGCCTTCGTCGTCTTCGCAGCAGTTTTCAAAGCCGGAAGGCGTTCCGTTATAACCGTCGGAAATAATCATTCGATCGCGAACAATAATGGCGCCTACTTGCTTGCGCTTGCAATAGGATAGTTTGCTCCATTCGGCGGCAATTCTGAGGTAAGCGATATCGTATTTTTGTTGTTTCTTCTCTTTCATTTCCTGAAGTTCAAATGGTTTTTCAGTTAGCCCCGATAGTCGTGGAAATCCTTTTTAAATGGGAACCATTTGAAAAGATTGTAACAGATAGCGGGAAAACGGATAGCAAATATACCCAAACCTTTAGCTCCAAAACAATTTATTTAACCCAAATTTCACTTTGCATAATCATGGGAATTACCACACCGGCTATAAATGCGGATATCATCAATATCCAATCGCGTTTGGAGAATTTGAGTAAGGTTTGCATCACATAAGCCAACAATAAAGCGGCCAAGACAACAATGATTTGGGCTACTTCTATCCCTAAAGCAAACTCAAAAAGCGGCCATAACTTATCGGTTGGTTTACCGGTTAGGATGCTGTTGAAATAGTTGGAAAAGCCCAATCCGTGGATGATACCAAAAAAAACCGTTACCGCACCTGTAAAAGAAACACCATCTTTTTTGGATGATTTACCCGAAATGATAATGTTATAAAGTGCAGTTGACAAAATAGTAATAGGAATCAGGAATTCGACTATGGCCGGTTTGATGGCTAAAATGTTAAACACGGACAAGAAGAGCGCCAAGGTATGGCCAAGGGTAAAAAGTGAAATGAGGATTAAAATGCGTTTCCACGATTTGAACTCGTAAGGTACTGTTAGTGCCAAAAGAAACAAAACATGGTCGTAGGCGTTGAGGTCGAGCACATGTTTTAATCCGATATTAAAGTATATCCAGAAATCTGACATGGTAGTGAATAGGTTGTTAGTGTGGTAAACTTACAATTAATTTTAATTGCCGTTTTAAAATAAATCCTAAAATCGATAAAAAACATTTACAGAATTGGTTTTCTGAAACGGGAAATTGGCTTATATTTGCCGTATTAAAACCTATACCATTATGTCTATTTCAGATTTATTTGACAGCGAGTTTAAAAGCAGAAATAAGGGTCATTTTTCCGCTATTGTTCGTGTGGCTACTGCCGACGGCGATTTGAGCAAAGAAGAAAAAGAGTTCTTAGATAAATTGGCTGTTCGTTTAGAAATATCGCCTGCAGAATATGAAGAAATTCTGGAAAATCCTTTAAAATACCCAATTAATCCACCGTATTTACACGTACAACGTTTAGAGCGTTTATACGATTTATCGCGTATGGTTTATGCCGATCACGTTCTCGGTCCAAAACAAAAAGAAATCCTAACCAAGTTTGCCTTGGCTTTAGGATTCACGCCGGGAAATGTACCTTACATTGTGGACAAAGCATTGTCACTTTTGGTGATGAATGTGGATTCGGATACGTTTGTATATGAAATGACACATATGAATAAGTAATTATTACTTATCAGTACAAAAAGAGAAGCCTGAATCATTGATTCAGGCTTCTCTTTTTGTGCTCAGATAATCAGATACTTAAACATACTTCGCCATAAACTCTTCCGCTTTTTTCACCATATTATAACTGCCGCAAAAGAATGGTACGCGTTGGTGTAGTGCTGTCGGTTGGATTTCCATGATTCTGCCAAAACCGTCGGTAGCTTTTCCACCCGCTTGTTCTGTTATGAATGCCATAGGATTGCATTCGTACAACAAACGCAATTTTCCGTTCGGCGATTTGGAACTCGTGGGATAAATATAAATACCGCCTTTAATCATGTTGCGGTGAATATCGGATACTAAACTTCCTATGTAGCGGGACGTGTAAGGGCGATCACCTTCTTCGAGCTGGCAGTATTTAATGTAATCTTTTACGCCTTGCGGAAAATGGACATAATTCCCTTCGTTGATAGAGTAAATATTACCGTCTTTGGCAAATTGCATATTGGGGTGCGATAAGTAAAATGTACCGATGGCCGGATTCAAAGTAAAACCATTCACGCCGTGTCCGGTAGTATAAACCAACATGGTTGAGGTGCCGTAAATAACATAACCCGCTGCTACTTGTTGGGTTCCGGGTTGTAGAAAATCTTGAATGCTAACCGGAGTACCCACAGGTGTTACCCTGCGATAAACCGAAAAAATGGTGCCTACAGAAACATTTACGTCGATATTGGATGAACCATCGAGCGGATCCATCAACACCACATATTTGTTGCTATGACTGTTATCAGAACCGGCTACAGTAATATAATCATCATTTTCTTCTGAAGCGATACCGCATACGATTTCGCGATTAATCAAGGTTTGGATAAACACTTCATTGGCATAAACGTCCAGCTTTTGTTGGTCTTCGCCTTGAATATTTTGGTCTCCGGCAGCGCCCACTATATCCACCAATCCGGCTTTGTTTACTTTATAATTGACTACTTTGGCAGCCAATCGGATGGAGTTGATAATGCGAGATAATTCGCCCGAGGAATATTTGAATTCCTCTTGTTTTTCGATGATAAATTCCCCTAAGGTTTTGTTGCGTTCTTCCATTACGAAATCGTTGTAGTTGTGGGTGCAAATATCGCTAAAATTGTCAAAGAAAAAATCTATTCCTAAAAGAAATTATTAATTGTATTTTTGTGAACCCTAGACCTTTTTGGTCTAAAGGTTACCAAGCAAAATTTTACAGCAGATGAACATTCGCAAAGGTGAAAAAAAAGACATGCCGGCCGTTTTGGATTTGATTCGAGAATTGGCCATTTTTGAAAAAGAACCCGATGCGGTTGTAGTAACCGTGGCCGATTTAGAACGAGACGGTTTCGGTGAAAATCCACTCTTTTATACTTTTGTAGCCGAAGTAGAGAATGACTCAAGCGATAGCGAACAAGAGAAGCAAATTGTAGGCATGGCTTTATACTATTACCGCTATTCCACTTGGAAAGGCAGAACAATCCACTTGGAGGATTTAATCGTCAAAGAAGAAATGCGCGGCAGTGGTTTAGGCTTGGCGTTGTACACCAAAATTATAGAGCAAGGTAAAGCAGACAACGTACTCAGAATCGAGTGGAATGTGTTGGATTGGAACACGCCGGCCATCGAATTTTATAAAAAATCGGGCGCCAAAATCTTAGCCGATTGGGATGTAGTACAAATGGACGAACAAGGAATCAATGACTTTTTAACTAATTTATAATGAGAATTTTCAAATTTGGTGGCGCTTCAGTAAAAGATGCCGATGGGATTAAAAACGTATTCAGTGTATTGGAAAAAGTAGGTCACGAAGACACGCTTTTGGTGATTTCCGCTATGGGAAAGACCACAAATGCGTTGGAAGTTGTGATTAAAAATTATTTCGAGAAATCGAACGAATTGCATTCTTCCTTACAAGAAGTCAAGAAATACCACTACCAAATTTTGATGGATTTGTTCGAAGATGAAGAACATGATGTGTATTTTGCCGTGAACAGTCATTTTGCCGATTTGGAGTATTTTATCCGAAGCAACAAATCGCCCAACTACAACTTTGTGTACGACCAAGTGGTAAGCTACGGCGAAATTATCTCTACAACGATTGTCAGCCACTATTTTGCCCAAGCCGGCTTAAAAAACAATTGGATTGATGTGCGCAATTTTATCAAAACCGACAATACTTACCGCGATGCTAATGTGGATTGGGAAAAAACCCAACAACTCATTTCAAAAGGGGTAAAGAAAAAAGCGCTCAATATTACCCAAGGATTTTTAGGTTCCGATGAAAACAATTTCACCACTACTTTGGGTCGTGAAGGTTCTGATTACACAGCGGCTATTTTTGCCTATTGTTTGAATGCCGAAAGCGTAACCATATGGAAAGATGTTCCGGGTGTGATGAATGCTGATCCGCGCTACTTTGAAAACGCCATATTGTTGAATCAAATTTCCTATCGCGAAGCTATTGAATTAGCATTCTACGGCGCTACAGTAATTCACCCGAAAACCTTGCAACCATTACAAAGAAAGGAAATTCCGTTGCACGTTAAATCGTTTATCAATCCGCTATTGCCTGGAACCAGTGTTTCCAAAGGCAAAGATTTAGAGCCGCACACGCCATGTTATATAGTGAAAAGAGATCAATTGTTGATTTCATTGTCGTCTATCGATTTTTCCTTCATCATGGAAGAAAACATCAGCGAAATTTTTGCGCTGTTCCACCAATACAAAATGAAGGTAAGCTTGATTCAAAATTCGGCCATTAGTTTCTCAGTTTGTGTGGAAGACAAATTCGGGAATTTCAATGATTTGAAAAATATCTTGGCCAAAAAATTCAAAGTGGCGTATAACGAAAACGTTTCTTTGTACACCATTCGTCACTTCAATAAAGAAGCCGCCGAAATGGTAGAAAAAGGGAAAACCGTCTTGCTGAAACAAATTTCTCGTGAAACCTTGCAAGTGGTTACTAAAGAGTAAACCCAAACCGCGAAGACTAAAATATAAAGTGTTCGCGGTTTTTTTATATTAAAAAGCCTATTTTTACGTTATTAAGATATGCTGAAAAAAGGGCTTTTATTGTGGGTATTATTCAGTTTTTCCGGGCTTTCAGCTCAGGAAATCAATTCGCTGTACCGAACCAAAAAAATCCTGCCTTCCAAAGATACCATCGCCATTGAAAAAGTCAGTATCAGCCCGAGTTTCTTCAAACTACTCACTCGCGAAGGCAAAGAAGTCGATACGTCATTCTATAAAATCGATTTCAAAACCGGAAAGTTAGTTTTTAAAAGCAATTTCACGGTCACCGACACCATTACCATTCGCTATTTTAACTATCCGGAATTTTTAACCAAAACCTACAGCATTTACGACCAAGACAAAGTGGTGCCTAACGAAGCCGGATTTTTGGTTAAAACCGACCGTTCGGTGAAAAAGTTTGTCCCGTTTGAAGGCTTAAACACTTCAGGAAGTATCACCCGTGGCGTAACCATCGGGAACAATCAAAATGCTTCAGTAACCTCGAATTTAGATTTACAAATCACCGGAAAAATCTCTGATAAAGTCTCGCTTCGGGCTTCGATTCAGGATTCTAACATTCCGCTGCAGGAAAACGGTTATTCCCAAAAGTTAGACGAATTTGACCAAATTTTCATCGAATTATTTACCGATAAATGGAGCATACGCGCCGGCGATTTATTCCTGGAAAATCGGCAATCGCGTTTCCTTAATTTCAACAAAAAAGTGCAAGGTTTGGCTACCCGGTTCACGCTGGGCGAGGAAGACAACAAAACCGAAATTTTTGCTTCGGCTGCTCTGGTCCGTGGTCAATATGCCCGAAGCACTTTTACCGGACAAGAAGGCAATCAAGGCCCGTACAAGTTGCGCGGCAACAACGGAGAGTTGTATGTGTTGGTGATTTCGGGTTCGGAAAGGGTTTATGTAAACGGAATACTCAAAAAACGAGGCGAAAACAACGATTATATCATTGATTATAATGCAGGAGAAATAACCTTTACGTCTTTGTTTCCCATCAATTCCGAAATGCGAATTGTAATCGAATACCAATATTCGGATAGAAATTACACGCGTTTTGTGACCTACGGTGGCGTAAATCATACGGCTAAAAAATGGAGTTTGGGCGGCTATTTGTATTCTGAAAACGATGTCAAGAACCAACCTTTACAGCAAAGTTTGTCGCCCGAGCAAGTCGACATACTCAACAACGCCGGAGACGACATCAACCAAATGAACGCACCATCGGCTTACCTTGATACGTATTCTGACAATAAAATTTTGTACAAAAAAGTCATCGTAAACGGCGTTGAGGTTTTTGAATATTCGAACAACCCGAACGACGAATTGTATAATGTACGCTTTACTTTGGTGGGCAATAACTTAGGCAATTACATCCTAACCAATACCGCGGCTATCGGAAAAATTTACCAGTATGTTGAACCTGTTGCCGGCATTCCGCAAGGCAATTACGAGCCGGTAGTGCGATTGGTAGCACCTACGAAAATCCAAATCGCCACTGTTTTAGGGAAATACAATCCGAATGAAAAAACCGTAGTTGATTTTGAATTGGGCGTGAGCAACAACGACCAAAATTTGTTTTCTTCTTTAGACGATGAAGACAATAAAGGTGTAGCCGGAAAGCTCAATTTCAAACAACGATTACTCACTAAAAAATGGCAGGTTGATGCTTTTGGGAACTACCAATTTATACAAGAAAATTTCAGAACCATTGAGCGGTTATTTAATATTGAATTCAACCGCGACTGGAACTTGACCACTTTCTCCGGAAATCAAAGTTTAATTGTGAACGGCTTGGATTTTATCCTGCCGCAAAAAGGCAAGCTGACCTATCAATTCGAGAAATTGGATTTTTCCAAAAGCTTTAACGGTAATCGTCACTCGGTTAACGGATTTTTCAAACTCAATCAATGGAACTTACAACAAAATACCAGCGTTTTGAACAGCGACGGAAATTTTGCTAAATCTACCTTCGTTAGAAACCAATCGCAAGTGCGCTACCATTTTAAGAAGAATTGGATTGGCGGAACGTTACGTTTGGAAGATAATAAAGAGCGTTTGGCGGCGACCAATCAGTTGTCTGCGTTAAGCCAGAAATTTACCGAATACGGTGCTTTTGTCGGCCGGGGAGATAGTGCCAAAGTCTTTGTAGAACTGGGTTATTTGCAAAGGGTAAACGACAGTTTGCAAAACGGTTTGGTAAAAAGAGTCAACACTTCGCAATCGTATTACTTAAAATCGCGCCTGATTCAAAACGACAAAACCAATCTATCTTTGTTTGTCAATTACCGCAATCTGAAATTTGAAGCTGCCGACCGTGAAAACGAACCGTCTCTCAACTCCAGATTGTTGTACAACGATCAGTTTTTTAAGCAAAAAGTACAGCTTAGTACAGCTTATGAAACCACTTCAGGCACCATTGCACAACAGGAATTTACGTATTTGGAAGTCGAACCCGGACAAGGCGTTTTCACTTGGATAGATTACAACAACAACGGTATTCAGGAATTACAAGAGTTTGAAGTAGCACCTTTTCCGGACCAAGCCAAATATGTACGGGTGTTTTTGCCGAACCAAGTTTTTGTGAAAACCCATCAAAATAAATTCTCGCAGTCGTTAACCTTAAACCCCGCGCAATGGCAAAACGCTAAAGGATTTAAAAAGTTTTTGTCGCATTTTTACAATCAAACTTCGTATTTAATCGAACGCAAAATTAGAAGAGAAGGGGGCAATTTCGATTTGAATCCGCTGCCTAATAATAGCGACAACCAATTAGGATTAAACACCAGTTTCCGCAATAGTTTTTTCTACAATCGCGGCAAGCAAAAACATTCAGTTACCTATAATTATACCCAAAATGAACTCCGAGCCTTATTAACGGTAGGTTCGCAATCCAGTCAAAACCAATCGCATCAGTTACAGTATACGCACTTACTGCGAAAGGTTTGGTTGTTTAATTTCAGTACTAAGATTAATCAAAGCGGACTGACTTCGGAGAATTACGAAAGCAAGAACTTTAAAGTCGAGGGCTATCAAATTAACCCGAAGATTTCCTATTTGTTCAGCAAGAATGCGAGTTGGGATATTTTTTACGAATACCAAAACAAGGAAAATAGACAAGGCAATTTGGAAACTTTATCCCAACAACGTTTCGGAACTTCTTTTACTTATGCTGGTGAAAAGAAGATTACAGCCAACGGCGAATTTTCACTGTACCAAAATACTTTTGAAGGCGATGCTTCCCAGCCGGTAGCGTTTCAAATGTTAGAAGGCTTGCGTCCGGGCCGAAATTTAACGTGGCGCTTGTTGTTGCAGAAGAATTTAACCCAATACTTAGACATCAATATCAATTACCAAGGGCGAAAATCGGAAACCAGTCAAACCATACATACCGGTAATGTTCAGTTAAGAGCATATTTTTAAGCGGAATGATTTTTGGAAGTGTTTTTTTAGTAATTTTAGTCATCAACTAAAAAGCAAACATTATGAGAAAATTATTTTTATTGTGTGTGGCATTCCTTTTATCCACTGCAATCTTTGCCCAAACAACGAAAGAGAAATCTGTTATGGATCCGGCAAAAGTAGAGGCAAACAAGAAGAAAGAAGCCTCTAAATCGGTGTTTAGTAAGACTAAAGCCGCCAAAGAGAAACAAGAGAAGGAAGCTTCAGCGGTCAAATTAAAAAAAGACGGAACGCCGGATAAGCGATTTAAAAAAACAGCTGTGCCTTTAAAAAAGGATGGAACACCGGACAAGCGTTTCAAATCAAAAGATAATAATGCTTCAGCAAAAGGCGAAATGAAATCGGCGGAAGGCAAAGCCAAATCTGCCGCCAATAAAGCAGAAGCCAAAGCCAAAAAAGAAGTCAAAGAAAGAGAGTCGAAAGAAAAAGCCCCAAAAAACAACAAAGACAAAGTAACCGGTTCTTATAAAGGAAAGAAAGTATATACCGGGCCAAGAGGCGGTAAATATTACATCAACAAAAACGGGAATAAAACCTATATTTCCGAAGACTAAAACAAGCGTTTGGCTTTAACTTTTGATAAAGTGGCTTTCTGTACTCAGAAAGCCACTTTTTTTATCCCTAAAATCTTGTTTTCAGAAGCTTTTAAAATGTTAAAATTTCACCATCAGTAAATTCTTAATTCCCTTTGTTTTAGGGGTTTTTGATGATTTTTAAAAAAATAAATCTCTGAAAATCAATAACTTAAAAAATGATTAAAAAGGTTAAACAAAATCCATATTTGTTAAAAACTAAAGCCGATTGTGAATAAGTTTGACTTTCATTTTACGTTTGGTTTGACAATCTTTGTAACAGACAGATTTAAGTAAATTTCTCCCAAATAATCCAAAAAAATAATTCAAAATGGCCGCTATCGAACCAATTTTACAAGAAAACAAAAACCGCTTCGTGATTTTCCCTATCAAACATCATGATATTTGGGATTGGTACAAAAAAATGGAAGCCAGTTTTTGGACCGCCGAAGAAATCGATTTACACCAGGATTTATCGGATTGGAATAACAAGTTAAATGATGATGAAAAGTACTTTATCAAACATATTTTGGCTTTCTTCGCTGCTTCTGATGGTATAGTGAATGAAAATTTAGCCGAAAATTTTGTCAATGAAGTACAATATCCGGAAGCTAAATTTTTCTATGGTTTCCAAATTATGATGGAAAATATTCACAGCGAGACTTACTCGTTGTTAATTGATACCTATGTAAAAGACGAAGCCGAGAAAAACGATCTTTTCCACGCGATTGAAGTATTTCCGGCCATTATGAAAAAGGCCGAATGGGCTTTGCGTTGGATTAAATCGGATTCGTTTGCCGAAAGATTGATTGCTTTTGCTGCGGTAGAAGGGATTTTCTTCTCAGGAGCTTTTTGTTCTATTTATTGGTTGAAGAAACGCGGATTAATGCCGGGATTAACTTTCTCTAACGAATTAATTTCTCGCGACGAAGGCGTTCACTGTGATTTTGCGGTGCACTTGCACAATCACCATTTGGTGAACAAAGTGTCTAAAGCCAGAATCACAGAAATCATCACCGATGCGTTGAATATTGAGCGCGAATTCATCACCGAATCCTTACCGGTAAGTTTGATTGGAATGAACGCGGCTTTGATGACACAATATTTAGAGTTTGTGGCCGACCGACTACTAGTGGAATTAGGTTGTAAAAAAGTCTACAACTCTACCAATCCTTTTGATTTCATGGACATGATTTCACTGCAAGGGAAAACCAATTTCTTCGAAAAACGTGTGGCCGAGTACCAAAAAGCCGGCGTAATGTCGAAAGATACCGAAGATCAAAAAATCAGCTTCGACGCTGACTTCTAAGAAATGCAGTAGCCTAGCCCGGATGGCAGTGGCATCCTTTTTTTGTTTGTCATGCTGAGCTTGTCGAAGCACAAACAAAAAAAGATACAACGGACAGCCGGATTTGCTCCTCATAAAACCGCAGAAGCTTCTTCTGCAAGTTAAGGGATTAACAAAAAACAAAACAAGTAACTCGAAGTAGCGAAGGGATTCTCTATTTCACAAAAACTAACAAGTATGTACGTAGTAAAAAGAGACGGTCACAAAGAACCGGTAATGTTTGACAAAATCACGGATAGAATTAAAAAACTATGCTATGGTTTAAATGAATTGGTAGACGCTGTAAAAGTAGCGATGAAAGTTATCGAAGGATTGTACGACGGCGTAACCACTTCCGAACTCGACAACCTGGCTGCCGAAACTGCCGCATCGATGACGGTTACGCACCCGGATTATGCACAATTAGCCGCTCGTATTGCTATTTCCAACTTGCATAAAAACACCAACAAATCGTTCTCGGAAACCATGAACGAAATGTATCACTATGTTAACCCAAGAACCAACCAAGCCGCACCGCTACTTTCTGAAGAAGTGCACAACGTTATCCAGGAAAATGCAGAGTTCTTAAACTCACACATCATATACAATCGCGATTTCAATTACGATTATTTCGGTTTTAAAACCTTAGAGCGTTCGTATTTATTGAAAATCAACGGTAAAATTGTAGAGCGTCCGCAACACATGTTAATGCGTGTTTCTGTCGGGATTCACTTAAACGACCTTGATGCGGTAATTGAAACTTACGACTTAATGTCGAAAAAGTTCTTTACGCATGCTACACCTACCTTATTCAATGCCGGAACACCTAAACCACAAATGTCTTCTTGTTTCTTATTGACCATGAAAGACGATAGCATCGACGGGATTTACGATACCTTGAAAAACACCGCTAAGATTTCACAATCTGCCGGTGGAATAGGGTTGTCTATCCACAATGTTCGCGCTACAGGTTCCTATATCCGTGGCACTAACGGTACTTCTAACGGAATTGTACCAATGTTACGCGTATTCAACGATACCGCACGTTACGTAGACCAAGGCGGCGGAAAACGCAAAGGTAGTTTTGCCGTTTATATTGAACCATGGCATGCCGATATCATGGATTTCCTTGACTTGAAAAAGAACCACGGAAAAGAAGAAATGCGTGCCCGCGATTTATTCTACGCCATGTGGATGTGCGACCTGTTCATGAAACGAGTGGAAGAAGACAGCACTTGGACTTTGATGTGTCCGAATGAATGTCCCGGCCTATACGATGTGTACGGAGACGAATTTGATGCCTTATATACTTCTTACGAAGCCCAAGGTCGTGGTCGTAAAACCATCAAAGCCCGTGAGTTGTGGGAGAAAATCCTCGAATCGCAAATTGAAACCGGAACACCGTATATGCTGTACAAAGACGCAGCGAACCGCAAATCCAACCAAAAGAATTTGGGAACCATTCGCTCGTCTAACTTGTGTACCGAAATCATGGAGTACACTTCCGAAGATGAAATTGCCGTGTGTAACTTGGCTTCAATTTCCCTACCAATGTTTGTGGAAAACGGCCAATTCAACCACCAATTGTTATACAACGTAACCAAACGCGTAACCCGCAACCTTAATAAAGTAATCGACAGAAATTACTACCCGGTTAAAGAAGCTGAAAATTCTAATATGCGTCACCGTCCGGTAGGATTGGGTGTTCAAGGTTTGGCTGATGCCTTCATCTTGTTGAGAATGCCTTTCACCAGCGACGAAGCCAAACAATTAAACCAAGACATCTTCGAAACCATTTATTTTGCCGCGGTTACCGCTTCAATGGAAATGGCCAAAGAAGAAGGACCGTATTCTACTTTTGAAGGTTCTCCTATTTCCAAAGGAGAATTCCAATACAACCTTTGGGGATTAAAAGATGAAGATTTATCAGGCCGTTGGGATTGGGCCAGCTTGCGCAAAGAAGTTATGCAACACGGGGTAAGAAACTCTTTGTTGATGGCGCCTATGCCAACCGCTTCAACCTCGCAAATTTTAGGAAACAACGAAGCTTTCGAACCATATACTTCTAACATTTATACGCGTCGCGTATTGTCGGGCGAGTTTATCGTAGTGAACAAACACTTATTGGAAGACTTGGTAAAACGCGGTTTGTGGAACGAAGACTTGAAACAGGAAATTATGCGTCACAACGGTTCGGTACAAAATATTGAAAGAATTCCGGCCGACTTAAAAGAACTTTACAAAACCGTTTGGGAAATGTCTATGAAAGACATCATCGACATGTCGAGACACAGAGGGTATTTTATCGACCAGTCACAATCGTTGAACTTGTTCATGCAAGACGCCAACTTTGCCAAACTAACGTCAATGCACTTCTACGCTTGGAAAAGCGGCTTAAAAACCGGGATGTATTACCTAAGAACCAAAGCTGCAGTAGATGCTATCAAGTTTACGTTAAACAACGATAAAAAAGCAGAACCAACCGCCGAACCGGTAGCTGTAGAAGTAGTAGCACCAACCGAAAACGGAGAAATGACCGCCGAAGATTTTGCCGCTATGGTAGAACGCGCTCGTGCCGCTGCCGCCAATGGTGGTGACGACTGCGAAATGTGCGGATCGTAAACAATTACGAATTTAGAATTACTAATTGAAAAACAGCTGTCAAGAGATGGCTGTTTTTTGATTAATTTTAGGAGCTAATCCCGCTTTACGTTCCAATCTTTTTAAAATTAAAAAGGATTTCCACTACAATCGGGGCTAGGGCCAATCCCGTTAGGGATTTAATATCGGTAAACCATGTCAAAACAAAAAAAAGGAGTCTACACCGGCATCATCCAAAAAGACGAAAACGGTAATTATTATTGCGGGGAATACTTATTGGATTACCAATATACGGAAGCGAATTTTAAAGTCGGAGACGAAATCAACATCAAATCCGTCATCGCCAATCCCAGCGATAAAAGCTACAACCAATACCCAAAGAAATCCCGGCATTTTTTCTTGGCCAACGAAAAAGAGTAACACATGAGTAACCGTCAATATACCATACCCGACGAAATTATTGCCTCTAACGGTAAGCGTTTTGCCAACTTTGTTATCGATTATGTGGCTCGTTTGGGACTAACATTTGTTATAGGTATGATAGCCGCTATTATTGGGGTTTTAACAGGCAATGAAGAGATAGTCCTTTTTTTCCAAAACATCACACGCATTCAAGAACTCACCATCGGTTTGGTAGTGTTACTGATTTATTACAATGTTTTTGAAATCTTTTTTGGTACTACAGTTGGCAAACTCATGACCAAAACCGTAGTGGTAGACGAATACGGAGAAAAACCTACTGCCAATGCTGTTTTAATCCGCAGTTTGTGTCGTTTGATTCCTTTTGAAGTCTTTTCGTTTTTCGGAACACCTTGCATAGGTTGGCACGACAGCTTGTCGAAAACCTATGTGGTTAACAAAGAAGACTTGCGCATCAGCAAAGAGTTGTTCCATTCGTTTGAAGAAATTGGAGAAAATCCTGAAAATTAATCATGAAACTGATTCGAACTACTTCAGACCACCCCGACTTCGGACAGTTAGTAGCCGAATTAGATGCTTATTTGCGAGTTTTAGATGGCGACGATCACGAGTTTTACGCGCAATTCAACAAATCCAGTTTGCTTAAAAATGTGCTGATTGTTTATAAAAATGAGTTTCCGGTTGGCATCGGAGCTTACAAAGAATACGACTCGCAAACCGCCGAAATCAAACGCATGTACACTCGCCCGGATTACCGCGGACAAGGCATCGCCAAAACCATTATAACCGAACTGGAACTTTGGGCCAAAGAAGAAGGTTATTCAGTGGCCATACTCGAAACCGGTCATTTGCAAAAAGACGCCATTGGTTTATACCAAAAATTAGGCTACGAAATCACCGATAATTTCGGGCAATACATAGGCGTGGAAAACAGTGTTTGTATGAAGAAAATCCTAAAATAAAGTTATCTTTACTTCTGAAATCAAAAATCGTTAATCAACAATCATCATTAACATGACCTGGGAACAATTGCTCTCTCTAAAACGCCAAGGCGATACCGGTAAACGTTTGCGCATTGAACAAGATGACACGCGTCTCGGCTTTGAAGTCGACTACGATCGTATTATTTTCTCTTCAGCCTTTCGCAGTTTGCAAGACAAAACCCAAGTCATTCCTTTGTCGAAAACCGATTTTGTGCACACACGTTTGACGCATAGTTTGGAAGTTTCCGTCGTTGGGCGTTCCATAGGAAGGTTAGTCGGCAAAAAAATCATAGAAAAGTATCCCTATCTCAAAGAAGTCCACGGCTATCACATGAACGATTTCGGAGCGATAGTCGCTGCAGCTGCTTTGGCACACGATATCGGCAATCCGCCGTTCGGACATTCGGGAGAGAAAGCCATAGGGGAATATTTTTCGATTGGCAAAGGCCAACAGTACAAAGACCAACTCACGCCCAAAGAATGGCAGGATTTAGTCGATTTTGAAGGCAATGCCAATGGCTTTTCCATCTTAACGGGTTCGCGTCCGGGCATAGAAGGCGGTTTGCGTTTGTCTTATGCTACACTTGGGGCATTTACCAAATACCCGAAGGAAAGTCTGCCCAAAAAACCCACCAAAAACATAGCCGATAAAAAATATGGTTTTTTCCAATCTGATGTCGCTTTTTTCAAAGAAGTCGCTGATGAGTTGGGCATGATTCCCAACAAAACCGGTGAAGATGTTGGTTACGAACGCCATCCGTTGGCTTTTTTAGTCGAAGCGGCTGATGATATTTGCTACACCATTATCGATTTTGAAGACGGCATCAATCTCGGCTTGGTTTCCGAAGATTACGCTTTGGAGTATCTAATCAAATTGGTCAAAGACACTATTGATGCAGCGAAATACCAATCGTTGACCACCAAAGAAGACCGCATCAGTTATTTGCGTGCTTTGGCTATCGGGAATTTGATTAACGATGCGGTTCGCGTATTTGTTGAAAACGAAGCAGCAATACTGCAAGGGAAATTCCATTTCGCCTTAACCGACAAAAGTAAATACAAAGCCCAAATGGATGACATCATCAAATTAAGCGTCAAAAACATTTACCAAAGTCGGGAAGTGATTGAAAAAGAATTATCGGGTTACCAAATCATCAATAATTTACTCGATAAATTCATTACAGCTTATAACAATACTTACAACGGTAAGGCTACCAATTACGATAAGTTGTTAATGAAGATTTTACCCGAGAAACACCATTTGGAAAAAGAAAGTCTGTACGAAAGATTGCTGCACATTTGTCACTTCATTTCAATGCTCACTGATGGGAAAGCAGTGCAATTGAACAAAATAGTGACGGCTTAATCTTCGTCTTCTTCTAACAAGGTAGAAAACAGCGATTTCAAACCATCCACATCGATATTGCAGAATTGTTGCAACTCATCTACCGTGCCATGTTCGATAAAATAATCGGGAACCCCGCAAAGGAAAATTTCGTTGACGTAATCATTTTTGGCAGCAAATTCAAGTATAGCACTACCAAATCCGCCGGTGGTTACACCATCTTCTACAGTGATAATCGTTGAGAATTTATCGCAAATCTTGTGGAGTTTCTTTTCGTCTAAAGGCTTGACAAACCCAAAATGATAGTGCGCAAAATAGCCGTCTTCTTCTATTTCATTTAACGCAGCAGTTACATTAGTCGCAATCGTTCCGGTAGATAAAATGGCGACTTTTTTGCCTTTTTTGAGTTTTTGCGCTTTACGAATTTCTATTTTTTGGAAATCGCTTGGGAATTTCCAGTCGGCATTTTTACCTCTGCCACGCGGATACCGAATGGCAATCGGATGTTTCAATCCTAAAGAAGCCGTAAAAAGGATGTTTTGTAAATCGATTTCATCTTTAGGTGCATAAATCATAAGGTTCGGAATACACCGCAAATAGGCTATGTCAAATACGCCGTGATGTGTGGCTCCGTCTTCGCCCACTAAACCCGCGCGGTCTAAACAAAAAATTACCGGTAGGTTTTGCAAGGCTACATCGTGTATCACTTGGTCATAAGCACGTTGCAGAAAAGTGGAATAAATGTTGCAAAAAACCACCATGCCTTGGGTGGCCATACCGGCGGCCAAGGTTACGGCGTGTTGTTCGGCAATCCCAACGTCAAAAGCGCGATTTGGGAATGCTTCCATCATAAATTTCATCGAACTTCCGCTGGGCATAGCCGGCGTAATCCCAATTATTTTAGGGTTGTTTTTAGCCAGTTCAACCAAAGTCAACCCAAAAACATCCTGGAATTTCGGCGGTAAATGTTCCTCGGATTTTTTGATAATTTCTCCGGTAGCGGCATCAAATTTACCTGGTGCGTGGTATTTCACTTGGTCTTCTTCGGCTTGTTGTAAGCCTTTGCCTTTGGTCGTTATGATGTGTAAAAACTTCGGTCCTTTGACTTTTTTGAGCCGCTCCAACTCTTTGATTAGCGTTGGCAAATCATGACCGTCAATCGGACCCGAATAGTCGAAGTTTAACGATTTAATCATGTTGTTTTGCTTCGGGTTTTTACCTTCTTTGACTGCGGTTAAGTAGTTCTTTAAGGCGCCAACGCTCGGGTCAATGCCGATAGCATTGTCGTTTAAAATCACCAGCAAATCGGCATCGGTTACCCCGGCATGATTCAACCCTTCAAACGCCATTCCGCTGGCAATTGAGGCATCGCCAATCACGGCGATGTGGTGTTTGTTTTCACCTTTAAGCTGGGATGCAATCGCCATACCTAAAGCCGCTGAAATGGATGTAGAAGAATGGCCTACGCCAAAAGTATCGTAAATGCTTTCGCTGCGTTTCGGAAACCCGGAAAGGCCACCCAATTGTCGGTTGGTGTCGAATTTTGTTCGTCTTTCGGTTAAAATTTTATGACCGTAGGCTTGATGCCCAACATCCCAAACCAGTAAATCTTCGGGCGTATTAAACACATAATGTAAAGCTATAGTCAATTCAACTACACCCAAACTGGCGCCCAAATGACCTTCTTTTACGGCAACAATATCAATGATAAATTCGCGTAACTCCTTTGCCAGTTGTGGCAATTGTGTTACATCGAGTTTTCTTAAATCCGATGGCGTATTGATTTGTTGCAGCAATTTTTTTGACATGCCACAAATGTACGAATTGAAATTGTATTTTTGTTTTATGGAAAATCCTTTCACCGACGAGTATTTTATGAAAAAAGCCTTGCAGGAAGCCGAAATGGCTTTTGAAAAAGGCGAAATTCCCGTTGGTGCCGTTATTGTAATCGATAACAAAGTGATTGCCCGCAGCCATAACCTCACCGAAATGTTACACGATGTAACCGCTCATGCCGAGATGCAAGCCATTACTTCGGCGGCCAATTTTATCGGTGGGAAATACCTCAAAGGATGTACTTTGTACGTTACTTTAGAACCTTGCCAAATGTGTGCCGGTGCTTTGTACTGGAGTCAGATATCCAAAGTGGTTTTCGGCGCTTCCGATGAGCAACGCGGTTTCCAAAAATTAGGCACCCAATTACATCCTAAAACCCAAGTGGTTAAAGGAGTTTTGGCTGAAAAAGCCGCTGATTTAATGGTCAGATTTTTTGCGGCCAAACGCCCATAAAAAATTCAGAAAAATATTCTTAAAAAATTATTCATAACGTAAATAATATTTTAATAATTTTAGCGTTATGATGCTAATTGGAGAAAAATTCCAAGGCAAAAGTTCTAACAAATAATTCCTTTTAAAACGATGAAAACCAGCAAGATTCTAGGTTTGCTTGTTGCCATGTTACTATGGCAATCCTGTTCTAAAAAATCGGCTTCCGATTTTGATTCAGATCCCTCTCTTTACAAAGATTACATTACAGGATTTTCATCGGGCTTTGTCTCGGTCAACTCCGACTTCAGAGTACAGTTGGCATTCAACAAAAGCGATTGGAAACCCAATCAGGAATTAGACAGCGATTTGTTTGACGTTTCTCCAAGTGTGAGTGGTAAAGTGGTCGCCTTGTCGCCCAACACCATAGCTTTCATTCCCAACGAAAAATTAGAGCAAAATACGCTCTATCAAATTACGTTACGACTTTCGGAAATTACCAATAAAGTGCCTAAAGAATTGGCCAATTTCAATTTTTCTGTCAAAACCATTAAGCAAGATTTTATCGTCAACACCCAAGATTTGCAATCGTATAGCAAAGATTGGTACTATTTGAACGGCAATTTAAAAACCGCTGATAATCTTACGTTAGAAGAAGCCCAAAAAATTATTGAGGTTACACAAAACGATAAAAAACTCAAAATCAAATTCGACAAAGCTTTGAGTACGAGTACCGATTTTAAATTTATGATCGACAGTATTCAGCGTTTTGATGACGATAGTGAGATTTTTATCAACTGGGATGGCGATGCGGTTGACATTGACCAAAAAGGCGTGACCAAATTCCCGATTCCGGGGAAAAACCAGTTCAAAGTCTTGAAGATTGAAGTAGGCGATGCCAACAACCAATCAGTTTTAATCAACTTTTCCGATCCACTCAAAAAAGACCAGGATTTTAAAGGATTAGTGGCTATCGAAAACACCAACAACCTCAAGTTTGCCACGATGGGGAATGTTTTAAAAGTGTTTTACAACAAAGAACCTGATTCCAAAGTCGACCGCGGTACTACTACCGCAACTGTCGATACGGCTATGGCTGCTGTTGACACTGCTGCTGTTGCTGTGGAAGAAATTGTGGAAGCCGTTGCTGCCGCTGAAACCGGATTTTCCGGAAGTAAATTAGTCGAAGTGTTTCAAGGCATTGAAAACATCGATGGCTACAAGATGAAGCAAAACTACTCCGAAAAGTTGCTGTTTGAACAAGTAAAACCCGGCGTAAAATTGCTCAAAAGCGGTACGATTTTACCGAGTTCTAACAATTTAAAAATCAATTTTGAAGCGGCGAATCTGAATGCTGTTGACGTGAAAGTCTTTAAAATTTACAAAAATAACATCCTACAATTTTTGCAAGACAACAATCTCAACGGCACCGAAAACTTGCGCAGAGTTGGGCAATCGGTAGCCAAAACCAAAATCGAACTCAAGCAAAATAACCTTATCGATTACACCAAGTGGAATACTTACGCTTTGGATTTGTCTAAGATTATCAAACCCGAACCGGGCGCCATTTACCGGGTTGAGTTTTCCTTTAGAAAAGAGTATTCAATGTACAAATGTACTTCGGTAAGTGCTGAAGACGACGAAGATTACAACAACGAAGAAGAGGATGAACCGGTGGCCGAAGACGACATCAATTACAGCAACAGTGGTTACGATTACTATTACGAACAAGACTACGAATGGCGCGAGCGACAAGATCCTTGTACTAACTATTACTTTTACAACACCAGAGTCGGGACGAATATTTTAGCCTCCGATTTGGGTGTGATTGCCAAAAGAGGCACCGACAAATCCGTGGTAGTGGCCGTTAGTGATATTGTGACTACTGCTGCGGTTTCAGGCGCTACGGTGGATTTGTACAATTACCAACAACAAAAAATTGCCGGTTCCCAAACTGATGGCGATGGTTTGGCTTCTTTCCAATTGGAAAAATACGCCTACTTTGCTATAGTAACCAAAGGCGATCAAAGTACTTATGTGAAGTTAGACGATGAGCTGTCGTTGTCGTTGAGTAATTTTGATGTGTCAGGCGAAACCTTGCAAAAAGGCATCAAAGGTTATATCTACGGAGAAAGAGGCGTTTGGCGTCCCGGCGATACCGTGTATTTGTCTTTTATCTTAAATGATAATGCCAACAAATTGCCGGCTTCGCATCCGATTAAATTAAAACTGAACGACCCTAAAGGCAAAACGGTTTACGAATCGGTACAAAAACTGAATGATTTAAACCATTACAAATTCGTCATTCCAACTGAAACCAGCGACATCACCGGAAATTGGGAAGCCGTGGTAAGTGTCGGCGGCGCACGATTTTACAAAAGCATCAAAATCGAAACCATCAAACCGAATCGATTAAAAATTAAAAACAGTTTTAACGAGTCGGTGCTTTCTGCTAATAAAGAAAACATCAACAACATGCAGGTTTTATGGTTACACGGCGCTGTGGCTAAGGATTTAAAAACCGAAGTGCAAGCGAAGTTTTCACAACAACTCACCACTTTTAAAGGATTTGCCAACTATGTTTTCGACGATCCGACACGTAGATTTTATACCGAAGAAATCAATATTTTCTCCGGCAAAGTCGATGGTAACGGACGAGCTTCTATTCCGATTAAACCGAACATCGAAGGCCAAGCACCGGGCATGTTGCGCGCCGCTTTCATTACCAAAGTATATGAAAATGGAGGTGATGTGAGTACCGATGTGGCTTCCACCAACTATTCGCCTTACACTACTTATGTCGGTATCAAATCGCCCGAACCCAACAAATACGGGATGATTGAAACCGGAACCAATAATCGATTTGACATTGTGACCCTAAGTGAAACCGGTCGCCCACGAGCGGTGAGAAATCTGCAAGTCAGTGTGTACCGAATGGAATCGCGCTGGTGGTGGGATGCCTCTAACGATGATTTGTCCAGTTATAATACTTCTAATGCGACTATCGCTTACAAAAACTTTTTTATCAATACCGATGCATCGGGCAGAGGCAGCGTGTCTTTTGTAGTGCCGGATGACGAATGGGGTAATTATTTGGTACGCGTAACCGATCCGAATGACGGTCATGCTACCGGAGTCAGAGTCTATATCGATATGCCTTGGTGGTCGGCTAAGTCCAGAAATACGGATGGTGAATCGGCTACAATGCTTCGTTTTTCTACCGATAAAACCAATTATGCGGTGGGTGATAAAGCCAAAATTTTCTTCCCTTCCAGCGAAGGTGGCAGGGCTATGATTTCCATTGAAAACGGCACCAAAGTATTGAAAACCATTTGGGCCAAAACCAAAAAAGGCGAAACCACAGTCGAGTTGCCGATTACCGGAGAAATGGCGCCGAATGTGTACATCAACATTTCCTTACTGCAACCGCATGCGTCCACCAAAAACGATTTGCCTATTCGCATGTATGGTATCGTTCCGATAGAAGTTATCGATAAAAATACGGTTTTAGAACCGGTACTCACTATGCCTGATGTGTTGCGTCCGGAGCAAACCATCAATGTTAAAGTCTCTGAAAAGAAAGGCAAAAAAATGACATACACCATAGCTGTGGTGGATGAAGGATTGCTGGATTTAACCCGTTTCAAAACGCCGAATGCCTGGACCAGTTTCTACACCCGAGAAGCTTTAGGCGTAAGAACTTGGGATGTTTATGATGATGTGATTGGCGCTTACGGCGGTAAAGTAAATCAGGTTTTCAGTATCGGTGGTGATGCCGATGCGGGAGGCGGAAAAGCCAAAAAAGCCAACCGTTTCAAACCGGTAGTTTTATATTATGGTCCGTTTGAATTGAACGGCGGTTCGAAGACTCACCAAATCAAGTTGCCGAAATACATTGGTTCTGTTCGCACTATGGTGGTAGCGGCCGACGCTAAAACCAGTGCTTACGGGATGGCGGAGAAAGCCACTCCGGTGAAAAGTCCGCTCATGATTTTGGCTTCTTTGCCACGAAAAATTTCGCCTTCTGAAAAAGTTACGTTACCGGTTACCTTGTTTGCGACCGAGAAATACATCAAAAATGTCACCTTGCAAATCAAAACCAATAACAGTGTTAGGGTGATTGGTAAGTCGAGTCAAGTTATCAAGTTTACCGAACCCGATGAAAAAATGGGTTATTTTAATTTGGAAGTCGGCGCCACTACGGGTATCGGTAAAATCGAAATTACCGCAGTTTCCGGCAAAGAAAAATCGACTTACGCCGTTGAGATTGATGTGACCAACCCGAATCCGATTGCGAATGATTTTACCGATGTGGTGATTCCGCCAAACAGCGCCAAAACCATTAGCTGGAAAACCTTTGGCGTAAGTGGCAGTAACAAAGCCAAAATGGAAGTTTCCTCGTCGCCAACCGTCGATTTCAGTCGAAGATTGGATTATTTAATTCAGTACCCGCATGGTTGTGTAGAGCAAACTACTTCTTCCGTTTTTCCGCAGTTGTATTTAACGGAGATTATGGATTTAGATGCAGTTCGCAAACAAAATATCCAGAAAAATGTGATGGCCGGAATCAAGCGCTTAGGGAATTTCCAATTGCCTAACGGAGGATTGTCGTATTGGCCGGGCAATGTAGATGCCGATGATTGGGGTACTTCTTACGCCGGTCATTTCTTAATCGAAGCCGAGAAAAAAGGCTACGTTTTACCTATCAGTTTTAAATCGAAATGGTTGTCCTACCAACAAAAAGCAGCCAAACAATGGCGATTTGAAAAATCTTATGGCAACGATTTGGCCCAATCCTACCGCTTGTACACCTTGGCTTTAGCCGGTGCACCCGATTTGGCTTCGATGAACAGATTGCGCGAAACGGTTGGTATTTCCAACGAAAGCAAATTGCGTTTGGCGGCTTGTTATGCCATGCTGAAACAAAATGCCGCCGGAATGTATTTGTTGGGTAAATCTTTCATAGACGAACAAAACACCGAAGATGGTTACTACTATTACTACTACGGTTCCGCCGAGAGAAACAGGGCTATGGCTTTAGAAACGCTGATTTTGTTAGGCCAAAAACAAAAGGCCTTTGCCATGGCTACCAAATTGGCTAAAAATTTATCGAGTAAACAATGGATGAGCACCCAAACCACGGCTTATGGGTTGTATGCAATGGCCAAATTCGCCAAATCCAACGGCAGTAAAGGCGTTTCCGTTCAGTTCACCAACAATGGAAAAACCGAAGTGATTGCAACCGATAAAACGGTAGCCCAAAGAACCTTGTCGGTGAAAATGGGCAGCAATTCGGTTACACTTAAGAACAACAAGAAGAACACTTTGTTTGTTCGTATACTGAATAGCGGTATTCTTCCGGTTGGCAGTGAAAAACCGATGCAGCAAAATGTGTCGGCCGGATTGGTCTTTAAAGACCGAAAAGGCAAAGTGATTTCGGTGTCGAAAATCGCGCAAGGAACCGAGTTCTATGCCGAAGTTACGCTAACCAACCGCAAGAATGAAAGAGTGGAAAATATCGCCTTATCGCAAATAGTTCCGTCCGGTTTTGAAATAGTCAACACCCGCTACACCGATTTTGGCAGTGCCACCGACAATGTAGCCGATTACATTGACATCCGCGACGACCGAGCCAATTATTATTTTAGTTTGAAACCTTCGGAAACGCGACAGTTTAAAATCTTGTTGAATGCTTCTTACCTTGGGAAATACTATTTGCCGGGCTTGCAATGCGAAGCCATGTATGACAACGAGTTTATAGTGCGTACCAGAGGACAATGGGTAGAAGTGGTGAAGTAAACAGATTTATCCTAACAGGTTTTTAAAACCTGTTAGGTATAATTTAGAAAGAAGAATAAATAAATCTCGTATAATAAAAACCAAATGAGATAATGCAAAAAGATGTCTTTGAGCCCGGTGTGACTTATCATTTCTATAACAGAGGAAATAATCATGAAAATATTTTTTTAGAGAAAAAAAATTATAATTATTTTCTACTTCTAATAAAAAAATACCTCTTGCCTATTTCAGAAATTTATGCCTACTGTCTTTTAAAGAATCATTTTCATTTGGCTTTAAAGATTAAAGAAAAAGAAGAATTGCCACTAAAATATCAAGAAAAAATTCATTTACCTTTTTCTAATTTATTTAATTCTTACACCAAAAGTATTAATAAGGCCTATCAGAGAACCGGGAGCTTATTTCAAGAACATCCTCAAAGAAATAGAATTAAAGAGGAGAATTATTTAAGACAATTGATAGTCTATATTCATCTGAATCCTTTAAAGCACAAATTCACGGATAGATTTGATAGTTATAAGCATTCCTCATACCAATCTTATTTATCAGGATTGGATGCCAATCTTGAAAGAGAATATATATTCGAACTATTTGGAGGAAAAGAGAATTTTATTTTTCTTCATCAAGAAAGTCAAATTAAATATGAAGGATTGATTGAACAAATTGATAAGTTTGATTTTTAGCTTCCTATTCTAAAACATTTCTACGCTAAGAGATAAAAAAACTTTTTAGTATTCAAATACAACAACAGATGTCTAATAGACCAAGTATACCTAACAGGTTAAAAAAACCTGTTAGGATAATTATAAACTGTATAAAACACAACAAAAAGAAATCAGCCATAGGATTTGTTCTTTTGCTCGTCTATTACTTTTCGTTGCCCCGTGTTTTATTCGATTCGCCTTATGCAACTGTTATTGAAAGCAGCGAAGGCGAATTATTAGCGGCCAAAATAGCCCGTGACGGTCAATGGCGTTTTCCCGCTCAAGACAGCGTGCCCGAGAAATTTAAAAAATGCCTGGTTTACTTTGAAGACGAACATTTTTACCACCATCCCGGATTCAATCCGGTGGCCATGGTTAAGGCTTTTCAGCAAAACCGTAGCGCCGGAAGAGTGGTTCGCGGCGGTAGTACGTTGACCCAACAAGTCATTCGTTTGTCGCGTCAAAACAAAAAGCGCACCTATTTTGAAAAAGCCATCGAGATCGTTTTGGCGACGCGTTTGGAGTTGCGTCATTCCAAAGAAAAAATCCTCGAATTGTATGCGGCTCATGCGCCTTTTGGCGGTAATGTTGTGGGGTTGGAAATGGCGTCTTGGCGGTATTTCGGCGTGCAATCGTACCAATTATCTTGGGCGGAAAGCGCTACGTTGGCGGTATTGCCCAATGCGCCGAGTTTGATTTATCCCGGGAAAAATCAGGTTAAGTTGTTGCGCAAACGCAATACCTTGTTGCTCAAACTGTATCATGAAAAAGTCATAGATAAGCTCACTTACGAATTGGCCGTTAAAGAACCTTTGCCGCAAAAACCCTATAATTTACCGCAAATTGCGCCGCATTTGCTGCAAAGAATTGCTAAGACCGACGAAGGCAAACGCATTAAAACCACCGTTGCGATTTCGTTGCAAAACCGGGTGAATCAAATTGCGCAACAGTATTACAATCAGTACAAACAAAACGAGGTGCACAATTTGGCCATTATGGTCATCGACATCCAAAACCGCAATGTCATTAGTTATGTCGGCAATTCGCCTACGGACAAAGACCACGATAAAGATGTGGACATCATTGGCGCGCCGAGAAGTACCGGTAGTGTTTTGAAGCCGCTGTTGTTTGCTTCCATGCTCGACGAAGGAGAACTGTTGCCCAATACTTTGGTAGCCGATATTCCTACGCAAATTTCCGGGTATTCGCCGCAGAATTTTAACCTGACCTTTGACGGAGCCGTGCCGGCCCAGCGCGCTTTATCGCGTTCGCTGAACATTCCTTCGGTGTTGATGTTGCAGGATCACGGCGTGAATAAATTTTACGAGTTGACGCAGAAATTGAAGCTTAGAAATATCAACCAACATCCCGATCATTACGGATTATCGCTCATTTTAGGCGGTGCCGAGAGCAATTTGTGGGATTTGTGTCGGGCCTACGCTAATATGTCGGCTACGATTAACTATTTCAATCAGTCGAACGGAAAGTACCGTAGTAAAGAGTTTGCCGAGTTGAATTATGTGAACGACTTTCAACAGGATTTCGGTGATGATAGTTTTCAGCAAAATATTTTCGGTGCCGGAGCTATTTATTTAACGTATAATGCGATGAAGGAAGTCAACCGACCGGAAGGTGATGAAGCTTGGAAGTTTTACGATTCGTCTTTAGAATTGGCTTGGAAAACCGGGACTAGTTTCGGGAATCGTGATGCTTGGGCAATAGGCACTAATTCGCGTTACGTGGTTGGTGTTTGGGTGGGCAATGCCAATGGTGAAGGCCGACCGGAATTGACCGGAGTGGACAGCGCAGCGCCCATATTGTTTGATGTGTTTAATTTGTTGCCCCGAAAAAAATGGTTCCAACCGCCGTTGAACGATTTGGAGTATGCAGAAGTTTGCAAACAAAGTGGTCATTTAGCCCAAGACGATTGCCCGAAAATCAAACAGCTCATCACTCGTAGCGGTAAGAAAACTGCGATTTGTCCGTATCACAAATTGGTACATTTGGATGCATCGCGGCAGTTTAGGGTGAACAGCAGTTGCGAGGATGTGGATAAGATAGTAACTACCAAATGGTTTATACTGCCGCCTGTAATGGAATGGTATTACAAGAGTTTACACATTGATTACAAAACGGTGCCGCCGTACCGAGCCGATTGTCAGCCGACACAACAAGCGGTAATGGATTTTATTTATCCCAAAACCAACAGCAAGATTTATTTGACTAAGGATTTTAACAGCAAAGTACAGCCGGTAATTGTAAAAGTGGCGCATTCCAATAGGGAAGCCAAACTATTTTGGTATGTGGATAACGACTACAAAGGCACGACGCAAACCTTTCACGAGATGCCGATTGCTGCGGAAACCGGAGTACATTACATTACCGTGGCAGATGAATTTGGGAATGAGATTAAGAGAAGAGTGGAGATTATTAAGGATTAGCCCTAGCCCGGATAGGAGTGGAAATCCTTTTTTGTTTGCCCTATTCTTAATGTAAACTACCGAAGTGCCGACAAAAAAGATTGTAACGTATAGCCGGACACGAGCTCCTAAATAGCGAAATGGCAAAGCAAACAGCTTCTAAAAAGCACTTCGACAAGCTCAGTGTGACATTGTTTAAACGATAGATTTTGACACAAAAAAACCGCCAGTCTTTCGAAAGGCGGTTTTTCTTTTATTCCTTGATCTCATTTCCGTCTTTGTCGAAGAAATGATACTCTAAATACGTGTAAGCGTCACGCGGTATGATTTTCACCCATTTTTTATGTTCAAAAAGCCATTTTGAACGTATTGATGGAAAACCTTTTTTAAGGTAAGCGGCCACGAACGGATGGGCATTAAGCTTGATGCCGCTGTGGTCTTTGATAATCTTTTCAAGGGAGAAGTTAATCTTGTCGATAATTTGGATAGGCGCATCTACATCGCCGCTCAAATTGTTCGGATTTTCTTCTCGGGTCTCGATATTGACTTCTGGTCTTACGCGTTGGCGAGTGATTTGGACTAATCCGAATTTACTCGGCGGTAAGATTTTGTGTTTGGCTTTATCGTCGCTCATTTCCTCTCGGAGGAAGTTGAATAATACTTGACGGTTGTCCGGATTTTGCATATCGATAAAATCCACTACGATGATACCACCCATATCGCGCAGACGCAATTGGCGGGCGATTTCGGCAGCGGCTATCATGTTGACTTCGAGTGCGGTATCTTCTTGATTGGTGGCTTTGTTAGAACGGTTGCCGCTGTTCACGTCGATAACGTGTAAAGCTTCGGTATGTTCTATAATCAAATAGGCACCTTTACTCATGGATACGGTACGCCCGAAAGACGTTTTGATTTGTCGCTCGATATGGTATTTCTCAAACAACGGCAAGTCTTTCGACTGGTAAAGCTTAACAATTTTTTGTTTATCAGGGGCTATTTCGGCTAAATAGTCCTTGGTTTCTTGGTACAACTCTGCATCATCCACTTGGATACTGGTGAAAGTATCATTGAATACATCTCGCAAAATAGAAGAAGCTTTATTCAATTCTCCTAATATTTTGGAAGGATGATGAGCAGTTGGTAATTTTTTACACATTGCAGTCCATCGATTCATTAAGTTCTGCAAATCTTTTTCTAGTTCGGCTATGCTTTTGCCTTCGGCTACTGTTCTCACAATAACCCCGAAACCTTTTTGTTTGATAGATTGTACCAGTTTTTTAAGTCGGTCTTTTTCCTCTTTGGATTCTATTTTTTGAGAAATAGAAACCCGGTCGGAGAAAGGCACTAAAACTACAAAACGACCGGCGAAAGACAGCTCAGTGCTGATTCTTGGGCCTTTGGTAGAAATAGGTTCTTTGACTACTTGAACTAATACCGATTGATTGGCACTCAGTATGTCTGAGATGGCGCCGTTTTTATCAATCTCTTTTTCAAACTGAAAGTTTTTTAGGGAGAAATCTTTTAGTTTACCTGCGCTTACAAGTTTTATGAATTTCAAATAAGAAGCCAAGTTTGGTCCTAAATCGTGGTAATGTAAAAAGGCATCTTTTTCAAAGCCTACGTTTACAAACGCCGCGTTTAGTCCGGCTACAGGTTTTCTGATTTTAGCAATAAAAATATCGCCAACCTGAAAATTACTGGTGTCTTCTTGTTTGTGTAATTCAATTAGTTTTCCATCTTTTAATAAGGCAAAATCTACAGCATTCTCACCACTACGGATGATTAGTTCTTTATTCATGTTGTAAATTTTTATCCGAACTTTTTGGTTTCGGGTTTCGGGTTTCGGGTTTCGGGTTTTGCAACTCGGAACGCGCAACTTTTCAACTCGCAACTGAATTGTAAGGATGGATTAAACATTTTAAACAGGTAATGTTGTTACCCGGTGAATCCGGATTTTGGATTAAGGATTTTTGGATTAAGGATTTAAAAATCCTAATTCCTAAATGTCTAATTCCTAATTCCCGATTCCATTTCAATGAACGTTTTTTAAAAAAAGAAAAGTAGTTTAGAACTACTTTTTCTTTTTGTGTCGGTTAGCTCTCGCTCTTTTTTTACGTTTGTGCGTTGCTACCTTATGTCTTTTTCTTTTTTTACCACTTGGCATAAGCTTGTGTTTTTGTGATTAATAAATAAGTTTTTATACTGCTACTTCAGTATTGGTTTTTACTGATTCTACGAATACTTTAGCAGGTTTAAATGCCGGAATATTGTGAGCAGGAATCTTGATAGTAGTATTTTTAGAAATGTTTCTTCCTGTTTTTTCAGCTCTTGTTTTGATGATGAAGCTACCAAAACCTCTTAAATAAACGTTATCGCCGGTTTCTAATGAAGTTTTTACTTCTTCCATAAACGCTTCAACAGTGGCTTGTACATCTCCTTTTTCAAGGCCTAATTTTTCTGAAATCTTCGCTACGATATCTGCTTTCGTCATTTTCTTTCGTATTTAATATTATGTGTAAATTTTTGAGGTTGCAAATATATGAATTAAAAAAAGAATATTTCAAGCATAATCTATTAAAATTTAATCACATAAAGATTTATTTTTGTAAACCTAAATTCCGCTATGAATTTCTCTAAATCTCTAATCCAATGGTATTTACAAAACAAACGCGACTTACCTTGGAGAAATACGCTTGATCCATACTTCATTTGGCTTTCTGAAATTATGTTGCAACAAACTCGAGTAGCGCAAGGATTGCTATATTTTTTGCGCTTTACCGAAGCTTTTCCTACCGTGTTTGATTTGGCCAAAGCCACCGAAGAAGAGGTGCTCAAGCTTTGGCAAGGACTTGGGTATTATTCCAGAGCGAGAAATTTACACAAAACGGCTCAGCAAGTGGCTTTCGACTATGATGGTGTATTTCCTGAAAGTTATGCCGAGTTGTTAAAACTAAAAGGGATAGGCGAATATACTGCTGCCGCTATCGCTTCGTTTGCTTACAATGAAAGTGTTCCTGTGGTTGATGGCAATGTGTACCGAGTATTGTCTCGTTATTTTGAAGTGGAAACGGATATTGCGTCTTCCGGTGCTAAGAAAGAGTTTATGCAATTGGCTGCCGAGTTGTTGCCTGCCGGGGAAGCCAATTTGTTTAATCAGGCTGTAATGGAATTTGGTGCGTTGCAGTGCGTACCCAAGAATCCGGATTGTGCTAACTGTATTTTTAACAACAGTTGCGCTGCGTTACAAAAAAAGAAAGTGACGTTGTTACCAATAAAATCCAAAAAACTGAAAGTAAAGACGCGTTTCTTTAATTATTTGGTTTACACAGATGAGGTCAACAACACCTTAATTGAAAAACGAACGCAAAAGGGCATTTGGCATAATTTGTATGAGTTTCCGTTGTTGGAAACCGAAAAAGAAGTGTCATTTGAGGAGTTGTTGGATTTAATGTCCAATCAAGATATAAAGAACAAAATACTCGAAGTTTCCCGATTTAATACCGCTTTAATTGTACACAAATTAACCCATCAGCATTTAAATATTCACTTCTGGAAAATCACCGTTGAAGGTAAGCTTTCCGGTGGAACCAACTGGGAATCAGTCAAAAAAATGCCTTTCCCGATAGTCATTCATAATTTTATTGAGGCGGAAAGGTTTTAAATTTCAAAAAAAGATGTAAATTTGAAAAGAACAAATTGCTGAAAGAATGAATGGTACATTAAATAAAGTCATGCTTATAGGTCATTTAGGTGACGAAGTGAAAATGCACTATTTCGAAGGCGGAAACTGTATAGGTCGTTTCCCTTTGGCTACTAATGAGGTTTACATCAACAAGCAAACCAACGAAAAAATCACTTCTACAGAGTGGCACAATTTAGTGGTCAGAAATAAAGCAGCGGAAATTTGTGAAAAATATTTGTCTAAAGGGGATAAAATTTATGTGGAAGGGCGCATCAAATCGCGCCAATGGCAAGCCGAAGACGGTACTACCAAATACACTACAGAAATTCAGGTAACCGAATTTACCTTTTTAACTACCAAAAAAGAGGTGGAAGGTATCAAAACACCCCAAAATTTAGAGACTAAACCAGCTAACTTTGAGACGCCTAACACCGCCAATCCGGAAAATGATTTGCCGTTTTGACATTGTTTAACTAACCTTGATACTTTTGGACCCCGAGCCCGGTTTAACTTTTCTCGATACTATTGATACCAACTTGCTTTTCGGAAGTATAGTTATCCTTATTTTGTTGTTTTGTTCGGCCATGATTTCGGCGGCAGAAGTGGCTTTGTTTTCGTTGTCGCAAAATGATTTGAATAAGCTGTCACAACAAAATCCCGACAAGTCTCAGTTGGTTTCCCAATTATTACAAAAACCCAAAAAGCTGCTGGCAACCTTATTGTTGGCCAACAATTTTGTCAATATCGGGATTGTTATTATTTTTTCATTTTTTTCGGATTCTCTATTTGCCGGCATAGTTTCGCCGTTAGTGAAGTTTGTAGTCGAAGTCATTTTGGTTACTTTTCTCATTTTGCTCTTCGGAGAGGTATTGCCTAAAGTTTACGCCAGTCGCAATAACATCAAGTTTTCCATACGAATGGCTCGACCGCTTTGGATATTAGACCAACTGCTTTCGCCCTTAAGTTTGCCAATGCGAGCCGTGACAGTGTATTTGCATAAAAAATTAGGGAGACAAAGAGCCAATATATCGGTGGACCAGCTTTCACAGGCTTTAGAAATGACGTCAACCGACGATACCACATCGGATGAACAAAAAATATTGGAAGGCATCGTTTCTTTCGGGAATACCGACACCAAACAAGTAATGAGTCCGAGAATTGATATCTTTGCCCTGGAGATTGAAGAAACCTTTGCCGAAATTTATCCGAAAATAGTCGAGAAAGGCTATTCGAGAATACCGGTTTATCGCGAGAACATCGATCATATTGAAGGTGTTTTGTTTGTAAAAGACTTGATTCCGCATATTCACAAAAAGGAATTCGATTGGAATTCTTTGTTACGAGAGCCGTTTTTTGTGCCCGAAAACAAAAAGCTCGACGATTTGCTCAAGGATTTTCAAAGCATGAAGAGTCATTTGGCCATAGTGGTTGATGAATACGGTGGTACTTCGGGTTTGGTTTCTCTGGAAGATGTAATTGAAGAGATTGTAGGCGATATTTCGGATGAGTTTGATGATGAAAACATCAGCTATTCTCAAATAGACGACAAGAATTTTCTGTTTGAAGGTAAAATCAACCTCAAAGATTTTTATCGCATTGTCAATGTTGATGAAGAAGCTTTTGAAGATCAAAAAGGTGAAGCCGAAACCTTAGCCGGATTTATCTTGGAAATACTGGGTAATTTCCCCAAGAAAGGTCAAAAAATCCATTTTTCTACAGTACTGTTTACTATAGAAGTTGTAGATAAAAAAAGAGTCAAGCAATTAAAAGTAACTTTGGAATAAAGTAAGATGATTAATAAAGTAATAGGATTTCTGACAGTATTATTGTTGTTAGCGTTTACAGGATGTAAAAATGAAGTGTTGCCTAAACCGGCCGGACAGCTGCGCTTGGATTACGAGGTGGCTAAATATACAAGTTTTAACAGTTCGTGTCCGTTTACATTTGAAATGAACGAAAAGGCTAAGGTAAATGCTACGCAAAACTGTGAGTTTACTATCAATTACCCCAAGATGAAAGCAACCATTTATCTTACCTATAAAACGGTGAACAACGATATCGATAAATTACTGCGTGACGCTCAAAAGTTGACTTACGAACACGTTATCAAAGCCGATGATATTTTGGAACAACCTTACATTAATAATGACAAAAAAGTATATGGCATGTTTTATCGTGTGAGCGGGAATGCCGCTACCAATGCACAGTTTTATGCCACCGACAGCATTAAGCACTTTGTGACCGGCTCGGTGTATTTTTATGCCAAACCCAATTTCGACTCAATCATGCCGGCAGCCGATTATATCAGGAACGACATGCAACATTTGATAGAATCTATTCAATGGACCCAAGGACGTTAGACCGAACGCAGCGACGCTGAATAAAAAAAGGAACTCAAGTGAGTTCCTTTTTCATTAACTGAAATTTGTCTTATTTTTTGACTACTTTGTATGTGTTACCGTCGGCAGTGGCTTCAACGGTAGCGTATAATTTTTCCGGAGTTAAAACGGCAGCGTCAAATTCAACCGTGGCTTCTTTTTTGTCGAAATCCACAGTGGCTTTTTGTACGCCTTCCATATCGGCTAATTTTTTTTCAATGGTTTTGGCACAACCCATAGCGCAGGTCATTCCATCTATTTTAAAACTGGCAGTTTCCGGTTTTGCGGCAACAACCTTAGTTTTTTCAGTAGTCGCGGTAACTTCGGTTCCGTTATCGACAGCGGGTTTGCTTGCCGTGTCTTTACAGCTGAAACACATTGATGAAACGATGCCCAAGGTTACTAAAGATTTGGTGAAATTCATGGTAATCCTAATTTTAATGGTAAATGCTTGTTTGAGAAACAAAAATAAATAAAAATTAAAGTTATTATTCTTAAAATAATTACAAAATTTGAAGACTTAAAATTAGGTATGAAAGCAACACAAACAAAATGGCTTATTTTAATCGTTTTGGCCTTAATTTGGGGCAGTTCGTTTATCTTGATAAAAAAGGGATTGGTTGGTTTGAGTCCATTCCAACTGGGGTCTTTACGCATCGTTTTTTGCGCCTTGTTTTTATTGGTTATCGGATTTAAAAATTTGGCGGATATTCCTTTGCACAAATGGAAGTTTATTGCCTTAACCTCGCTTTTCGGCACTTTTATACCGGCTTATCTTTTTGCTATTGCGCAAACACAAATCAGCAGTTCGGTAAGTTCAATCCTCAATTCACTTACGCCTTTGAATACTTTAATATTAGGCGCGGTGGTTTTTGGGCTTGATTTCAAGCGGACACAAGTTATTGGGGTAATTGTTGGTTTTGCAGGGACTATGTTGCTTATTTTAAACGGAGCTGCTCACCATCCGAATCAAAATTACTGGTACACCATTTTGGTTTTAATTGCCTCAATGTGTTATGCCACTAATGTCAATTTGATTAAAAGGTATTTGTCCGATTTGAAGCCTTTAACCATTACTACTGGGAATTTTTTGGTGATGTTGTTACCGGCTTTAGGCATTTTACTCACCACCGATATTTTGACTAAAGTTCATTTGGCTGAAGTTCAGGAAGCGATGATTTTTATAGCTGTTTTAGGAATTATAGGCACCGGAATAGCCAATGTGCTTTTTTACAAGTTAATCCAAATCTCGTCACCGGTTTTTGCTACCTCAGTAACTTACTTGATTCCGGTTGTGGCATTCTTTTGGGGATTACTGGACAATGAAATGCTGACACCTGTTCAGTTTATTGGTGCTTTTGTTGTTTTGGTCGGGGTTTACTTGTCCAGTAAAAAATAAACGCAGAATTTAACCACAAAGCTCAGGAAGAAGGTGTAAAGACCGCAAGTTTTCAGGTTTTGTATTTTGAAACTTAAATTTGAAGTTTATTTGGCACTTGTTTTTTGTATGTTTTGGGATTTATAAAAAAAAAAAAAGACCGCTATTGCTAACGGTCTTTTTCTTAATCTATATAAATTTCAACTATTGAAAATCAGCGTCTGAAACTCCTTCGTTGATTTTAACTTCTGAAATTTTAATATCCAATTCGATACCTACATTCATGATTGTATTGAAAGGGAATTTAACCCCTTTTACGTCTCTGTAGTCATTGAAAGTTGTTACGCGAGTAGCTTTTTGACCACCTTGCTCTTCTGTAGTAGCTTCAGCAGTTTTGTATCCTGTTTTAACATCAAAGTAATAAGTAGTATCACCGTCAACAACAGTATAAGCATCACTTCCGTTCATAGGCTCAATACCGGTTAAAGTTACTCCTGCTTTAGTAGCTAAGGTAGTTTCTGAGAATAAAACAGCGCTTTCTTTCATTTTGGCCAAGTCTTCCCCTTCAAAGGTTTTTTTCTGACCTTGTTGCATCATATAGGCAGTGTTGCCATTAACTACTTGTTTCATTAATGATCCCATTCCCGCCATTGACAATTCAACCATCATACGACCTTTGTTGTCGATTTTTGAGTTGTAGGCAATTGGCATCGGTGCTTGAGGAATTTTGGTTTCACCAACGTTAACAATTGATTTTACAGTTTTGATAGCTTTTTCACCACCAATAGCTTTAATGTAATTGTCGATTACTGTTTTTACAGTTACGCCGGCAGGAACGGCTTTTTTCATAGCCGGTTTTTCGGTTGGATTACCAAATTTGTCGAAATAGAAAATCGGAATTTTCAAACTTTCTAATCCCGGTAAAACTTCAGAAGCTTTTCCAACCACCAATATTCTTAAATTATCAGCTAAAAAATATTTGTTTACCACTCTCATTACGTCCTCTGGAGTAACGGCGTTGATGTTTTTGATATAGTTTTCATAGAAATCAGCCGGAAGACCTTCTGTTTCGATGTTTAAAGCATAACGGGCAACAGTAGATGGTTTTTCTACTTGCATTACGAAACGACCGATGTAACCGGCTTTTACGTTGTTCAATGCTTCTTCAGTAACTTTTTCAGTTCTGATTCGGTTTAATTCATATAACGCTTGCGTGATAGCACTGTCGGTTACAGCGTTTCTAACTTGCGTATTGGCTCTGAATTGGCTGTACATGTTTTTGTCGAAACCAACACTAGAGCGCGCTCCGTAAGTCCAGCCGTGTTTTTCTCTCAAGTTCATATTCAAGTAGCTGTTAAAATCGCCACCAAAAACTTGGTTCGCTAAAATTACCGGGAAGAAATCGGCATCGCCCATTTTCAAGTTTACTGTATTGAAAAGTGTGATTTCCGATTGTACCGCGTTCGGCATATCTACAAAGTTAATTTGAGTATACTGAACATTGGTTGGATTAGAATAAGTCAATCTTGGCGCGGTAGCTTTTACCCATGAACCAAATAATTTCTCCACCAACTTTTTAACTTCTTTGGTTTTAACATCACCAACTACCACTAAGTAAGCCCTTTCAGGAACGAAGTAAGTGCTGTAATTGGCTTTAACATCGGCTAGAGAAACGTTATTGATGGTTTCTTCTGATAGGTATTCACCCGCAGGATGGTTTTTGCCGTAAGCTAAAACTCGCTCTACTCTTCCGGCTACTGCAGGAACGCTTTTTTCTTGAGTTTTTAAACCTTCGATTAGTTTTTCTTTTTCTTTATCGAATTCTTCTTGTGTGAAGTTAGGCATCAAAGCACCTTCGGCCATCAATTCTAAAATTCTTTTGGAGTGTTTAGACAAACCGCTCGCAGAAGCACCTGATGAGAAAAAGTTAATGTTAGCCCCCAAGAAATCGATTTCTTCGTTAAATGCATCTTTCGGCGTTTTGGTAGAACCGTTTCCGATTAAGCTACTGGTTAAATCGTCAACTCCTTTTTTGTTGCCTTCAGCATACGGAGTGTTGTCGATAGTTAAGTTGAAAGAAACGCGTGGTAACTTATGATTTTCAACCACCAAAACTTTCAATCCGTTTGGTAAAGAAAAGGTTTCCGGTTTTTTGATGTTGATAGTTGGTGCCGGACCCGGTTTTGGCTGGGTTCTGTCTTGTGCTTGCATAGTTAAGGTTAAAAACAAGCTTGATAATACTATAATTGTTTTTTTCATGATACTTTGAGTCTTAGTTTTGAGCTTTGTCTTTGGCCGGTACATAATCCAAAATCAAACGTTGATTCGGGTTCAAATATTTTTTTGCGATATCTCTGATTTCCTCACGAGTGATAGAACGGAAGATTTCGATTTCGGTGTTGATTAAGTTTACATCACCATATAAAAGATAGAAAGTAGCTAGGTTTTCGGCAACTCCTTCTACGCTGGCATTGCTGTCCACATAGTTGCTTTCGTAGATGTTTTGTAGTTTTTGAAAATCTTTTTCTGAAATCAATTCGTTTTGCAACTTTACAATTTCCTCATCGATTTCGCGGATTAAGTCAGCCGAAGTGTTTTCGCCTTGCGGCATTCCGTATAAAATGTACTGACCATAGTCTTCTTGGCTGTAGTTGAAAGCACCAACTTGTAAAGCCATTTTTTTATCGTCTACGATTTTTTTGTACAATTTAGAACTTTTACCGTTACTTAAGTAAGTAGAAATCATATCTAAAACTCTCGCATCACGGGTTTTCATCGATGGCGTTCTGTAAGCCGCTACTACCATTTCTTTTTGGATGTTAGGATCTTCGTAACGGGCTTTGATAGGCTCGGTAATTGGAGCTTCTGTAAAAGTTTCTTTTTTGATTTCCACACCTCTTGGGATTGGACCGAAATATTTTTCAATCCATGCTTTGGTTTGGGCAATATCAATTTGACCGGCTACTACCAAAACAGCGTTGTTAGGGGTGTAGAATTTTTTGTTGAACGCTTGGAATTCTTCTAAAGTGGCAGCATCTAAGTGTGCCATAGAACCAATGGGTGCCCAACGGTAAGGGTGATTTTTAAACATGTTTTTCTTTACCTCGGCAATCAATTGACCATAAGGTTGGTTATCAACACGCAATCTTTTTTCTTCTTTAACTACTTCATTTTGAGTGTCAACGCCGATTTGGTTGATAACAGGATGCATCAATCGCTCAGATTCCATCCACAATCCCAACTCGGTATTGTTAGAAGGGAAAACCTCAAAGTAGTAGGTTCTGTCTTCAGAAGTGTTGGCGTTATTGGTTCCTCCGTTAGAAGTTACAATTTTGAACCATTCTCCTCTTTTGATGTTTTCAGTACCTTCGAATAATAAATGCTCAAAGAAGTGAGCAAATCCTGTTCTTTCCGGATTCTCATCTTTAGAACCTACGTGGTACATTACCGAAGTAATCACCACCGGTGCAGATGGATCGTTGTGTAAAATAACATGCAAACCATTCGGTAAATCGTACTCTTCAAAAGCTACCTTTTGAGCATGTGCTGTTCCTCCAAGCATAAGCAATGAACTTAAAGCAATTAATGATTTTTTCATAAAAAATTGAAATTTTTTCGTTGATTGTTCAGTTAGTTAACTAACCTTTAAATTTGTTACACAAAAGTACTTTTTTTTATCTAAAAATGTGATAACCCGCACAATTATATTGTTTTGGCTAAGAGTCTGATGCTGAGATTTGAAAAAAATGCTTTACAAGGTTGTGTGTAAAAGAAATAGTTGTATATTTGCGCACTTAAAAATTAACTAAACATTATTGTTATGTACGCAATCGTAGAGATAGCAGGGCAACAATTCAAAGTAAGCAAAGACCAAAAAGTTTTTGTTCACCGTTTGGCTACAGAAGAAGGTTCAAAAGTTTCTTTTGACAAAGTTCTTTTGTTAGACGACAATGGTAACATCACTTTAGGCGCCCCAGCTATAGAAGGTGCTTCAGTAGAAGCCAAAGTGTTACAACACTTAAAAGGAGACAAAGTAATCGTTTTCAAAAAGAAAAGAAGAAAAGGTTACAAAAAAAGAAACGGACACAGACAATCGTTGACTCAAATCGTAATTGAGGGAATCAACGGAAGTGCTGCTCCAAAAAAGAAAGCAGCAAAAAAAGCTGAAGCTACAGAAGAATAATTAACATTTAAAAACTAAAACGTCATGGCTCACAAGAAAGGTGTCGGTAGTTCTAAGAATGGTAGAGAATCAGAATCGAAACGTTTAGGCGTTAAGATTTATGGTGGTCAAGCTGCAATTGCTGGTAATATCATCGTTAGACAAAGAGGTTCTAAGCACAATGCCGGAGATAACGTTTACATGGGTAAAGATCACACTTTACATGCAAAGGTTGACGGAATTGTAAAATTCCAGAAAAAAGGCGATAACAAATCATTTGTATCTGTCCTTCCGTTCGAAGCATAAGAACAAACTCTTATCAAAATACAAAACCCGTTCAGCAATGAGCGGGTTTTTTGTTTGGCTTCGCTCAGTTTGCCTCTTGGGTTAGGAGCGAAAGGTTCGGGCTCTTTTGGTTTCCTTTTTCCCGCTTTACGAGCTACGCGGTAGCTTCTCCCAAATGCGAAGCATTCACCGAACACTTACAAAAATCGAACATCTAGTGAGGTAATCGGGGCTAATTGGGATTGGTCTTTTGTGCTTGGCATATCGTCCCTAACGGGCTACCCATATTAAATCCCTGACGGGATTGTGATCTTTATGCCTATAAGACATCTTTTTTTCTTACAGTTCGGCCTACGGAATCAACAAATCTAAAGGAATTATAAATAAAAAACCCTCGCTTAAAGCAAGGGTTTATATCTAATATTTAAAATCTGAAATTTAATATCAGATTAGTATCTGTAATATTCCGGTTTAAACGGACCTTCAACAGCAACTCCAATATAAGCAGCTTGTTCTTCGTTTAAGGTTTCCAATTCAACACCTAACTTAGCTAAGTGTAGAGCAGCCACTTTTTCATCTAAATGTTTAGGCAACATGTACACTTCATTTTTGTAGGCAGCACTGTTGTTCCACAATTCGATTTGTGCCAAAGTTTGGTTGGTAAACGAATTACTCATTACAAAACTTGGGTGTCCGGTAGCACAACCTAAGTTTACCAAACGACCTTCCGCTAAGATAATGATGTCATTGCCATTAACGTTGTATTTGTCTACTTGTGGTTTGATTTCTACTTTAGTGTTGCCGTGATTTTTGTTTAACCAAGCCATGTCGATTTCGTTGTCAAAGTGACCAATGTTACATACGATGGTTTTGTCTTTCATCGCTTCAAAGTGTCTTCCAACAACGATGTCTTTGTTACCTGTAGTTGTAATCACGATATCAGCATTAGCGATAACGGTGTCTAATTTTTTCACTTCAAATCCGTCCATAGCCGCTTGTAAAGCACAAATCGGATCGATTTCAGTAACGGTTACAATAGAACCTGCACCACGGAAAGAAGCTGCAGTTCCTTTACCTACGTCTCCGTAGCCACAAACAACCACTCTTTTTCCGGCTAACATAATATCGGTAGCACGACGAACAGCATCTACAGCCGATTCTTTACAACCATATTTGTTATCGAATTTAGACTTAGTAACCGAATCGTTTACATTAATAGCCGGCATGTATAATGTACCGTTTTTCATTCTTTCATACAAACGGTGAACTCCGGTAGTAGTTTCTTCTGACAAACCTTTGATGCCAGGGATTAATTCTGGGTAGCGGTCAAATACCATATTGGTCAAATCACCACCATCGTCCAAAATCATGTTCAATGGTTTTCTGTCTTCACCAAAGAATAAAGTTTGTTCAATACACCAATCAAATTCTTCCTCGTTCAAACCTTTCCAAGCATAAACTTGGATTCCGGCAGCAGCAATAGCAGCCGCAGCCTGATCTTGCGTAGAGAAGATGTTACAAGATGACCATGTAACTTCGGCACCCAAAGCAATTAAGGTTTCAATTAAAACAGCGGTTTGGATGGTCATGTGAAGACATCCTGCAATACGCGCGCCTTTAAGTGGTTGACTGGCACCATATTCTGCGCGAAGCGCCATCAATCCTGGCATTTCAGCTTCTGCCAATTCAATTTCTTTTCTTCCCCAAGCTGCCAAGTTAATATCTTTAACTTTGTAAGCTACAAAAGGTAATGTTTGTGTACTCATCTATTGTGTATATTTGTTTTATAAAAAAATGTGGCGCAAAATTACGGAATAGAAAAGAATTAAAAAAAACTTTTTTGATTTTTTAGGGATTGTTTAAGCGCTTAATTTTCTGAAAAACAATTAGATAATTTTAAAATACCCATGCCGTTATTAGAAATCAAAGCTTTAAATCGGAACACTACCTTGTACGTTTGGAAAATCACAGAATCTTTCGATGAACTTTTCCGCACTGTAGCTTTGAAAGATGTTTCTTTGGCAAGATTGGAAAGCATGAAAGCCGAAGGCCATCAAAAAGGGTTTCTCAGTGTAAGAAGATTGCTGATGGAAGCCGGTTATACCGATTTCGATTTGTACTACGACGATTTCGGCAAGCCGCATTTGGCCGACGGAAAACACATTTCGATCTCTCATTCAAATGATTTTTCGGTAATAGTGACCAGCAGTGAAAATATTGGCGCCGATTTAGAAATTCTGAAAGATAAAACCATAAAATTAGCACCCAGATTTATGGATGTTTCGCACTTAAAAGGCTTGACAGCATCAGATTTGCTCAAAAAAGCTACAGTGGTTTGGGGGATCAAAGAGTCGGTTTTTAAAATAAAAAATGAAGTCGGCATTAGTTTCAAAGATCACATTTTTGAAAGCGATTTTAGCTTGGCCGATCAACAATGTAAAGTAACCTTAAAGTTCAACAATAAAGAGGAATATTTTGATGTCATCTTCGATTTCATAGAAGATTATGTGTTTGTTTGTGCCTTTAATTCCGTTTCTTTGAATGATGTTACAGGCTAATGCAATCATGAAAACCCTTTACCAAGAAATACTAACGGCAAAAATTAAAAGGCAACCACTTTTAGCCATATTGCTGGATCCCGATAAGCTATCGGTGGCCACTATTGTCGATTTGATTGATAAAATCAATCAATCTCCAGCGACGCATCTCTTGGTAGGCGGCAGTTCCTTTGACGGTAATCACTTGTGCGAACTCATAAACGTTTTAAAATCGAATACCAACTTGCCAATACTACTTTTTCCAGGAAATGCAAATCAAATTTCGCCTGAAGCCAACGGCATTTTATTTCTTCAACTGCTATCGGGTAGAAACCCGCAATATTTAATTGAACAGCAAATAGCCGCAGTTCCTTTGTTGGAAAAGAGTCAGCTTGAAATTCTCTCTACCGGTTATCTTTTAGTAGAAAGTGGTAGCGAAACGGCCGTTGAAAGGGTCAGTCATACCAAGCCGCTGAGTCGAACCCAAGTTGATTTTGCAGCCCAAACGGCTAAGGCCGGAGAATTTATCGGCAACAAATTAATTTATCTTGAAGCCGGTAGCGGGGCGCAACAAGCCGTTCCTTTGGCAATGATTTCAGCGGTAGCCGAAAGAATAACGATTCCGCTTATTGTGGGTGGTGGGATACGCTCTCGCGAAGCTATTTCAGCTGCTTATGATGCCGGAGCTGATATGGTAGTCATCGGAACCGCTTTTGAAAATGACCCAACTTTTTTCGACTGATGTTAGACTTTTTTTTCTCCCAATATCAAGCAGCTTCAACACTCCAAATTGTCTTGGAATTTTTGGTGTTTGTTTTTGGTATTGCCAGTGTCATTCTGGCCAAAAAAGAAAATATTTGGGTTTATCCAACCGGATTGATTGCCACTGTTCTTACAACTTACTTATTGTATCAAGCCAAGTATTTCGGCGATATGACCATGAATGCTTATTATTCTGTTATGAGTATTTACGGTTGGTACAAATGGACCACTAAGGCCAATGAACCGGCAGTCAAAATTACCCGAACCAATGCTCGGGAGAAACTTATCGGCTTTGGGTTATTTCTGCTAACTATGTTTGTCACCTTTATGGTTTACAAGTTTTTTGATTACAAACTTGAAATTCCTAATTATATTGATATTTTTACATCCGGCCTTTTTTTTACAGCGATGTGGTATATGGCGCTCAAAAAAATAGAAAACTGGACCTTGTGGATTATTGGTGATTGTATTGTAGTGCCTTTGTTTGCCTACAGAGGGCTGGGAATGTTATCGATGCAATACTTGATTTTTACAATTATAGCCGTTTACGGATATTTAGCATGGAAGAAGATTTTACAAGAAAAGAAAGTTTAGCCAAAAATTATGGTTTAACGGAAGCCGACTTTGAGCAAATCAAAGCGAAAGGCATTTCTTTGGATAAAATCGAAACCGAATTGTTGCTTTTTAAATCCGGGATACCCAAGATATACTTAGAAAGACCGGCTACTTTAGGTGACGGAATTGTAAAACTTACTCAAGAACAGTTTCAAGAATACGCCAACAGTTTTGACCATAAGAAAGCAGCCTTAAAACTAAAAAAATTCGTTCCGGCCTCGGGCGCAGCCAGCAGAATGTTCAAGTTTTTAAACGAGTTTCTGAATGATTTCGATCACGAAAATGAAACTATCAATGCCTATATAAACCGTAAAAAAGACAAGAATTTACCCATTTTCCTAGCCGGAATCGAGAAGTTTCCGTTTTATGAGCAAATCAAATCGACGGTAAAAGAGCTCTATCCCGATTACTATTCTTTGGAAAGCCACGAAAAAAGCTACCGTTTTATCAAATTGATGCTTTCAGCCGAACATTTTGATTTTGCCGCTAAACCCAAAGGCGTACTCGATTTTCATAAATACCCAACGCACATTGCTACTCCTGTGGAAGAACATTTGAATGAGTGTGTTTATTATGCGGCTTCAAATTCAGTGTCTCACTTGCATTTTACGGTTTCGGAAATCCATCAAAACCTATTCACTGCAATTATTGATGAGGTTAAGGATAAGGTAGAAAGTAAGTCGGATACCAAAGTCCATATCAGCTATTCCTACCAAGACCAAAGCACCGATACCATCGCTGTCGACATGAGCAACCGTCCTTTTCGCAATGAGCAAAACGAATTGGTTTTCCGCCCAGGCGGTCACGGTGCGTTAATCAATAATCTAAACGAACTCGATGCCGATGTGATTTTCATTAAAAATATCGATAACGTCATCCAAAATCACATAAACGAAATTACCTTGTATAAAAAAGGTTTGGCGGGTATTTTATTGGAATTACAGCAAAAAGTTTTCGAGATACTAAAAGCTATCGATAGCCGTGATGTAGCTGAAAACGACATAGCCGAAATCATAAGCTTTATGCAGCAAAAGCTTAATATTGATGTGTTGGACGATTTCTACAAATATACCATTGACAACAAGATTGACTTTATCAAAAGCAAACTCAATCGTCCCTTACGAGTGTGTGGCATGGTAAAAAATGAAGGCGAACCCGGCGGAGGCCCTTTTTGGGTGCGAAGTTTTAAAGGCAATGTGTCACTGCAAATTGTGGAAAGTTCTCAGGTTGACACCCACAATTCGGAACAAGCGAGTATTTTGTCTAAAGCTACCCATTTCAACCCGGTGGATTTGGTATGTGCCACCAAGAATTACCAAGGTGAAAAATTTGATTTACTCCAATTTATTGATCAAAGTACCGGTTTTATTGTCCATAAAAACAACAAAGGAAAAGATCTTAAAGGATATGAGTTGCCGGGACTTTGGAATGGTGCCATGGCCAAGTGGATTACCGTTTTTGTAGAAGTGCCGTTGGTAACTTTTAATCCGGTGAAAACCGTAAACGACTTACTCAAACCTGCTCACCAACCACAATATGAAAACTGAGGTAATACTCACTGAACTCCAATTTAAAGCCGTTCGTAGTTCGGGAGCAGGCGGACAAAATGTAAACAAAGTGTCTTCGAAAGTAATGTTGTCTTTTGATGTCAACCAATCATTAGCGTTGACCGATGAAGAGAAGACTTTACTGAAGCATAAATTGGCATCAAAACTCACTAACGAACAAGTGTTAATTTTGGCTTGCGATGAAGACCGAAGCCAGCTTAAGAACAAAACTATCGTAACCAAACGATTTTTAGAACTATTCAAATCATCTTTAGTCGTTCCTAAGAAAAGAAAACCCACAAAAATTCCACGTGCCGTAATCGAAAAGCGCATCAAAGCCAAGCGCAATCTATCGGAAATCAAACAAAACAGAAGAAAACCTAATTTCTAAAATTCATAATTTGTAATTCATAATTTGTAATTATCTTTGCCTCGTCTCAAAGGGGTGCTCTAAATAACGAGCTGAGATCATACCCAACGAACTTAGAACAGGTAATGCTGTTTAAGGATTTGACGAAAGACTAAAGTGCACGTTAGTCGTACGTCAGGAGTATCAATTTTTTTATAAACCAAGAATAATTGCCCCTTTTATTCGTAATACATTACGAATGAAAACTTTATTCACTACAAAAAGTACAAAGTACAAAGTACAAGGTACTAAGGCAGTATTGATTACCGCTTTTTGCTGTTTGCCTTTAATAGGCTTTACACAGGAAACAACCAAGGACACTACAAAAGTCAATCAACTTGAGGAAGTGACGGTATCAGCGGTCAGAGCCAAAGGCAAAAATCCCGTTACCTTTACCAATTACACTAAAAAGGAAATGTCACCCAGAAATCTTGGGCAAGATATTCCGATTTTACTCAACTACCTACCGTCGGTAGTGACAACAACCGATGCCGGAAACGGAGTTGGCTACACTTACATGCGCGTTCGAGGTGCTGACGGTTCAAGAATCAATGTTACCTTAAACGGGATTCCTTTTAATGACAGTGAAAGTCAAGGCACTTTTTTTGTCAACTTGCCTGATTTTGCTTCTTCATTGGAAAGCGTTCAATTGCAACGAGGAGTAGGATTATCAACTAATGGTGCCGGTGCTTTTGGTGCCAGTTTGAATATGCAAACCAAATCGTATCAGGAAAAGGCGTATGCCGAAATTGCTAACTCAGGCGGAAGTTTCGGAACGCGCAAACATACTTTGGCCTTCGGAACGGGCTTGCACAATAATTTTGAAATCAACGCCCGTTTGTCCAATATTGCCTCAGATGGGTTTATCGACCGTGCTTCTTCTAACTTATTCGGTTATTTTTTCAATGCCAATTATGTGACCGAAAAGACCTTGATTAAAGCAATAGCGTTCGGAGGTAAAGAGAAAACCTATCAAGCTTGGTACGGTATAGAAGATCCTGAAAAACTCCGTAACGATAGGACATTCAACCCGGCCGGAATGTATTTTGATGAAAACGGCAACATGCAATTTTACGACGATGAAACGGATAATTATGCACAAAATCACTTCCAATTGCATTGGTCTCAAAAGTGGTCAGACCGTTGGGTTTCCAATACCGCTTTGCATTATACGATTGGAAAAGGCTATTTCAAGCAATACTGCGAAGACGAAACCTTAGCCGATTACAATTTGCCTGATTTCCAGGGCAATGCCATATCCGATTTGGTGCGCAAAAGATGGTTGGACAACGATTTCTTCGGGGCTGTTTTTTCATTAAACTACAAAACACCTAAAACCGACGTGATGCTTGGCGGAGCAGCTAATCGCTATTTGGGTGACCATTTCGGAGAAGTGGTTTGGACGCAATATTATGTGCCTGCCGCCAATCGTTATTACAACAATATCGGGAACAAAGACGATGTGAATGTGTATGCTAAAGCATCGCAACAATTTGGTAAGTTGAATGTTTTTGCCGATTTGCAATACCGTATGGTGTTTTATGAAGCTACGAGTTTCCGCTTTGATGACGTGAATGATACGTTCCGATTTTTTAATCCGAAATTGGGATTGAATTTCGATTTCAACGATAAACATTCCTTTTACGGTTATTTCGGTATAGCTAACAAAGAACCACGACGGGATGACTACGAAAATGGCAGCACCAAACCGGAGCGTTTGTTCGATTACGAGTTAGGTTGGAAATACCAATCGAAAAAGGTAAACATTTCGGCCAATGCTTTCTACATGAACTACCAAAACCAATTGGTGTTAACCGGAGCGTTAAACGATGTTGGTTCGCCTATTTTTACCAATAGTGGGAAAAGTTATCGCGTAGGGTTGGAAGTGGAATCGGTGATTGCCTTAACCGATAAATGGATTGTCAATCCGAATGTAACGTTTAGCCAAAACAAAAATCGCGACTTCGTGTTCCAAAGAGACGGCGTGTTACAAAATTTAGGCAATACAACTATTGCTTTTTCACCGGATTGGGTTATTGGGAACCGAATTACTTACAGTCCTGTAAAAACGTTGCAACTTTCTTTGTTCTCTAAGTTTGTAAGCGACCAATTCATGGGCAATATTGATTCTGAGCGTTCTAAACTCGATGCCTATTTTGTAAACGATTTGAACGTTACTTACGAGTGGAAAATCAACAAAGGAGTGAAATCAATTGTCTTTTCAGCCTTAGTCAATAATCTGTTCAATTTGGAATACGAGTCTAACGGATATTTTTACACTTATGATGATGATTGGACTACGCCTGGTAGTGTTACCACTATAGAAGGCGCCGGATTTTACCCGCAAGCCGGAATCAATTTCTTAGCAGGAGCAACGATAAAATTATAAAACAAAAGCCGAACAAACTGTTCGGCTTTTTTAATTGGTTATGATTAGGGTGTTTCCATTAATCGTTACCCTATAAGGTTTCATGGGATATTGTTGTCCTTGTCCAATTCCGGTGTACAAGCTGTAAAAACTGTCGTCGCAATTGCATTCGGCATTGGTGTTTCCTTGCGCTACTGTCATGGGTTCGGTGCAAATGTTGAAAGCTTGATTCGGACAGGCCAAATCGAAGGCATTGTAACCGCTCCCGGTATTAAAAACCACTATGCCGCGTGCACCCTGACTGTAATCCAAAACACGATTGCCCGGAAATTGTAGGTTGGTGTAACCCGGTAAATTCATGTTAATTTGTAGATTAACCTGGTAATTAGGGATGTTTGGGTTGTTATAATTTACCGAACCGCCATCGCAACTCAAGGTCAAGGCCATTAAAAACAACAAGAGTATCTTTTTCATATAAATTTTAGGTTTCCTATAGCGAAACAAATTTAATTTAATTAACTTTGACAAGCGTTATCCAACGCAAACAAATTTGAAATAAGTATTAAAATAATATCTTTGCAAAAAGAAATCCCGTTCCGATGGGATTTTTTCTATTTATATAAATGATGAAATTATGAGTACAGTATCGTATTACACCGCAGAAGGATTAAAAAAATTAAAAGACGAATTAGAACAACTTAAAAGTATAGAAAGACCAAAAGCCTCCCAAGCCATAGCCGAAGCCAGAGATAAAGGAGACTTATCAGAGAATGCGGAATACGACGCCGCGAAAGAAGCACAAGGGCTTTTGGAAATGCGTATAGCCAAAATGGAAGAGCTGTATGCAAACGCCCGTTTAATTGATGAGTCTCAATTGGATTTGTCGAAAGCCTTGGTGTTATCTAAAGTAAAAATTAAAAACCAAGCCAATGGTATGGAAATGAAATATACCTTGGTGGCCGAGAGTGAAGCCGATTTGAAATCAGGAAAAATATCGGTAACCTCGCCAATCGGTAAAGGATTGTTAGGGAAAAAGGTTGGTGAAATTGCAGAAATTAGTGTGCCGAACGGAAAATTAAACTTCGAGATTTTAGAAATAACCAGAGACTAACATGAGTTCTATCTTCACCAAAATCGTTAACGGAGAAATTCCGGCTTACAAAATTGCCGAAGACGACAGCTATTTGGCATTTCTGGATGTTAATCCTAATGCTAAAGGTCACACGCTTTGCATTCCGAAACAAGAAATCAATAAGATTTTCGACATGGAAGAAGACCATTATTTGGGCTTGATGCAGTTTTCCAGAAAAGTGGCCAAAGCCATAGAGAAAACAGTTCCTTGCAAACGAATTGGCGTAGCTGTAGTTGGTTTAGAAGTGCCGCACGTTCACGTACACTTGATTCCATTACACGATATGGATGATATGCGTTTCCAACGAAAAGTGGCGTTAACCAAAGAAGAGTTTGAAACCTTGGCGAAGCAAATACAAGAACAACTATAAGTTGCTAAAAGATAAAAATGTAAACCCTGCTACACCTTTGGCAGGGTTTTTTATAGGGTTTTGTGATGAAAATATTTTTAAAGACAGTATGCCTTTTTTGGACGGTTTTTGGTTTTGGCCAAGTACCGAATCCGTATGCGCTAACGGATGCTAAAATGAGCCAAATTCCAAGTGATTTGACCGGAAGTGCTGCCGGTATTGCCCGTTATATCGATACCAATTTTAAAACACCTTCGGAACGATTGAGAGCACTTTATTATTGGACAGCATCTTCTATTGTTTATGACGTTCCAAATATGTTTGAACCCAATCAATTGGATTCGCCCGAAGAAAAGATTGCCAAAGCTTTGAGTACCCGAAAAGGAGTTTGCATTCACTATGCTGAAGTATTTAAAGCAATAGCCAACTTACTCGATATTCCTACCGTAATTATCACCGGTTATACCAAACAAGCCGGAAAAGTATCGCCTATTTCCCATGCTTGGTGCGCTTCCAAAATCGATGGGCAATGGTATCTTTTTGATCCCACTTGGGGCGCCGGTTATGTCGATAAGCAAAAATTTGTCAAAAAGTTGAACAATGCCTATTTCAAGGTGTCGCCTCAAAAGATGATTAACACACACATGCCATTCGATTATTTGTGGCAGTTTCTCAATTCGCCTTGGAACAATCAGGAGTTTTATGACGGCAAAGAAATGCCCAACAAGCCTAAAAAGAACTTCGATTATATAACGGAAATCGAGCGTTACGAAAAGTTATCCGAAAACGAAAAAGCCTTTGAGGAAGCCGCCAGAGTAGAGGAAAGTGGTCTTAAAAATGCTTTAATTGTGGAGTATCACAAACTGTTGAAAGGAAATTTTACGGCACTCACAGCGAATAAAAATATTGACCGATTGAACGAATTAATCACCAAGTACAACGAAGCCATTGCCTATTTTAACGACTATATGATGTACAGACAACGCCAATTTAAACCGGCTATGGCTGATGAGGAATTGAAAGCCATGTTCCAAAGCGTAAAAGATAAGTTTTTGTACTGTAACGATGAGGTGTACAAAATCGGAACTGTTGGAAGTCAGAATGCCGCTATGTTTTCCGATTTGAAAAAGAATATCAGTAGTAATTTAAGAGAAGTTGAAAAGCAAGAAACTTTTTTAAACGACTATTTAAGCAGAACCAAAATTGGCCGTAAATTGCTGCTTTCCGGCAGAGGATAGACGGATTAACTCGTTTTTTTAAAGGTAATCTGCATAGTCGTTCCCTTACCAATTTCCGAATGCAATACTTTGATTTTTCCTTTGTGGTATTCTTCAACAATTCGCTTGGTGAGTGATAAACCCAAACCCCAACCTCTTTTTTTGGTAGTAAAACCCGGTTCGAAAACACTGTTGAATTGGTTTTTCGGAATGCCTTTTCCGGTATCAGTCACTAAAATTTTTACCCATTGGTCATCGTTTTCAATCACTACTGAAAGTTGACCGCGACCTTTCATGGCATCGATGGCGTTTTTTACCAAATTTTCTATCGTCCAACTGTGAAGCGCCGGATTTAAAGATACCAAAATCGGTTTTTGGGGTGCCTTAAAACTAAATTCAACCTGACTGGAGAATCTCGATCTCAAGTAGTCGAAAGATTGCTCTGTTTCGGCTATGATGTTCCGTTTTTCCAAGATAGGTTCTGAGCCGATTTTGGAGAACCGATCAGTAATGGTTTGCAAACGGGAGATGTCTTTTTCAATTTCAGCTACCATGTTCGGGTCGACGTTGCTGCTTTTCATAATCTCGAGCCAACCGATTAGCGATGACAATGGCGTGCCTATTTGATGTGCTGTTTCTTTAGCCATACCGGCCCAAAGTTTGTTTTGCGTAGCCATTTTGGTGCTGCGATAGAAGTTATACACCACGGCGGCAAACAAGAAAATGATCAACAACAAGGCAATAGGATAGTATTTGAGTTTGTTGAGCAACGACGAATTGCCGTAGTAGAGCTTCCAAAATTTACCGGGATTGTATTCGATAACGATAGGATTGTTTTCTTTTTTGAGTTTTTCCAGATAGTCTTTGAGCTTCACTTTATCGTTGGCAACATCATCTTCAATATTAACGTGATTGATGATTTTATTTTCCTCAGTCAATATAAGTGGGATGGTTTTATTGTTGCTCATGATTAAGCTGGGCAACTCAATATCGCCGGTTTCAGGGTCGGCATTGTTGAAGGCTTTTAAACTTTGTGCCCAAAGCTCCATTTTGATGCGCTCCTCATTTTTGAAGATTTGAAAGAAAGTATAGGTGTTCCAAAGAATCAGTGTCACTATGACAAAGGAAGTCACTATGATAATCCAACGGGTGATGTTTCTTCTTTCGGAAAACTGCATGCTAAATTTTTTATAAATATAGACAAAAGCGTCAAAAGTGCAAGACGATTTAGGTTTAGCCCTGATTGCCGTGGAAATCCTTTTGGATTATCCTGAAGCGAAGCGGAAGGAAAATACAATAAGATTGCAACAGAAAGCAGGAAAACGGACCGCAAGAATGCCCGAACCACTCGCTCTTACAATCAATTAAAATTGTATTTTTGGGAAAAATAAAATCTATGCTCAGTTTCGAACCTCATACGCTTTCACCAGCGCAGTTGCAAGGCTATTTGCAAAGTGCTGTGGCACCGCGACCGATTGCTTTTGCCAGTACGGTTGATGCCAACGGAAATCCTAATTTGTCGCCGTTCAGTTTTTTTAATGTGTTTAGTTCTAATCCGCCGATACTGGTTTTTTCGCCGGCGCGTCGGGTGAGAAACAACACTACAAAACACACCTTGGAAAATTGTGAAGCTACTAAGGAAGTAGTGATTAACGTGGTGAATTACGACATCGTACAGCAAATGTCGTTGTCGAGCACAGAATACCCTGATGGTGTGAACGAGTTTATTAAATCGGGTTTGACGATGTTGCCTTCGGACATGATTAAGCCGTTTCGCGTGGCGGAAAGTCCGGTGCAAATGGAGTGCAAAGTGAACCAAATTATCGCTTTGGGAAATCAAGGCGGCGCGGGGAATTTGATTATTTGCGAAGTGGTAAAAATCCACATCAACGAAAGTGTTTTAGACGATAAAGGGGCAATTGACCAAAGTAAAATTGACTTGGTTTCCCGTTTGGGCGGCAATTGGTATTCGCGTTCGAATGCCGGTTTGTTTGAAGTGGAAAAACCCTTGGTAACCTTAGGAATAGGGGTAGATGCGATACCGGATTTTATTAAAAAAAGTCCGTTTTTTGATGGAAATGATTTGGGTAAATTAGGAAACGTAGAAGCCTTGCCAACGGAAGAAGAAATTGCTATATTTGTACAACAGAATTTTGCCGTAAAAGGCGTTTTAAGCTCCGACGACGAGCCGAAAATACACCAAAAAGCAAAAGAATATTTGAATAACAACGAAGTGCTTTCGGCTTGGAAAGTGCTTTTAGCAAAACATTAATTATGGAAGTTACCGGAAAAATTAGAGTGATTAATCCTGAGCAACAAGTGAGTGCCAGTTTTAGAAAAAGAGAATTAGTTGTGGCTACAGAAGAGCAGTATCCGCAGTTTATCAGCATTAATTTTGTGCAAGATAAATGCGATTTATTGAACAGCTATAATGTGGGAGAAGCGGTAAAAGTTTCCATCAACTTAAGAGGAAGAGAATGGGTGAATCCGCAAGGAGAAACCAAATATTTTAACGATATTCAAGGTTGGAGAATTGAAAGATTGCAAGCGGAAGCTCCGGCTCCGGCTGCTGCTATGGCGCCAATGCCACCGGCAGAAGCTTTTGCTCCGGCCACCAACTTTAATGAAGAAGAACACGACGATTTGCCTTTTTAATCTTTGATTAAAAAGTAATCAAATAACAAATTTCAAATCCCAAATTCCAAAAATGGTTGTTTGGGATTTTTTATTGGAATTTCTAACAGATGCATTTCCTAACCAAAGATTTATATTTTCCACCGGTAGACGAAGCTACCTATGAAGGCATTTTAGCCATCGGTGGCGATTTGTCGACGGAGCGTTTGCTATTGGCTTATCGCAACGGTATTTTTCCTTGGTTTAATGAAGATGAACCTATATTGTGGTGGTCGCCACCCGAAAGAATGGTAGTAGTGCCACAGTTGTACAAGGTGTCAAAGAGCATTCGGAATTTGTTGAATCGCCAACAGTTTGACGTTACATTTAACCAAGATTTTGCGTCGGTTATCCGTAACTGTCAACAAATACCACGTAAAGGGCAAGACGGCACTTGGATTACGGAAGATATTATTACTTCATACACCAAATTACACCAAATGGGTTTGGCAAAATCAGTAGAAGTATGGCAAAATGGTGACTTGGTAGGCGGATTGTACGGGGTGGATTTAGGTCATGTTTTTTGTGGGGAAAGTATGTTTTCTAAAGTGTCGAATGCGAGTAAGATTGCGTTTGTGACTTTAGTAAAACATTTGAAAGACCACAATTACAAACTGCTCGATTGCCAGTTGCACAATGAGTATTTGGAGCAATTGGGTGCGTTTGAGATTTCGAGAGAGACATTTATCAGAGTGCTTAAAAATCAGTAATCAGTCACAGATTGCAGTTTTTCTGTTGACTGTGACTGTAAACTATTTTCGTTTCCAACAATCTTCCACGTGATCGTTCACCATTCCCGTAGCTTGCATGTGTGCATAGACTACGGTTGAGCCTACGAACTTAAATCCGCGTTTTTTCAAATCCTTACTGATAGTATCTGAAAGTGCTGTAGTGGCCTTAATATCGGCTAATGTTTTGGGTTGGTTGTCGATGGGTTTCCCGTTGGTGAAACCCCAAATGTAGTTGGAGAAACTACCGAACTCTTCTTGTACTTTCATAAAGGCAATCGCATTGGCAATTGTTCCTTTGATTTTTAAGCCGTTGCGGATGATGCCGGCGTCTTGCATTAATTCGGCGACTTTGTCTTCGTTGTATTGGGCTATTTTTTTGTAATCAAATTGATCAAAAGCTTTACGAAAATTGTCTCTTTTCTTCAAAATGGTGTACCAACTCAGTCCGGCTTGAAAGGTTTCCAAGACTAAAAACTCGAATAATTTGGCGTCGTCATACACCGGATTTCCCCATTCGGTATCGTGGTAATGACGGTATAAATCGTCTTTTTCGCACCAAGCGCAGCGTATTTTATTGTCCATCTTTGGCAATGTATTTTTGAATTAAGTAATGTCCTAAATAAATGAAAGGCGTCATGCCTACGGCGATAATCAATTTGACCGTATAACCCGTTAATCCGGAAATGATATAGGTTTTGGTGTCCATGATGCCCGGCAGCCAAAAAGCAATTCCTAAAACGATAAAACTGTCGAAAAATTGAGAGATGACAGTGGAACCAGTACTTCTGAGCCAGATCATTTTGTTGCCGGTTCTTCGTTTTACAAAATGGAAAATGGTTACGTCGATTAACTGCGAGGCCAAAAATGCGATAATACTACCAACGATTATCAACTGACTTTGTCCAAAGACTGCATTGAACTGTTCCGAAGTTACTGAACTGATTCCGGTGGACGGAATTTGCATCGCAAAATACAGTATGAAAAAAGTATAGGCAATTAATCCGGCAGTGATGAAGGATAATTTTCTAACGCCTTTTTCCCCGAAATATTCGTTGATTAAGTCGGTGGTGACAAAAACGATAGGCCATGGCAGAATGCCTATACTCATTACAGCTGAGCCAACATCAATGAGTTTTCCGCCTATGAGTTCGGCTACTATGGCATTGGTGATGAATATGCCGGCGAGAACGACATAAACGGTGTCTTTTTTAGAATGGAACATGAGTGTTGATTTGCATACCTAATGAATCAAATGTACTGTTTTTTGGTAAAATAAAAAACCCCCGATTCGAAGTGAATCGAGGTTTTTATAACAAAGTATGGTTAAATGTTGTTCTATTTGACATAATGTATGTTTTGATATACTACTCATATACTAAGTAGGGCTTTAGTAGGGAGGAGATAGGAATTAGGTACGAAGAACGAAGTGGGAAGTACAAAGTACAAAGTACGAAGTGAGAAGTGCGAAGTAGGGAGTTTAGGTTTTTATAACTATGGTATCGGGGAAGGCTTGTATTATTTGTGAGGTGCTGAAGTTGTATAGTGGTTGTGGTTCGGGTTGTTTTAGGATTTCTTTTATTTCATCGAGGAATTCGGGTTCGGATTTTGGCATTAGTTGGATGGCCAGTTCGAGGATATTGGCTATGTCAATATTAGGATTGCCTACTAAGGGAGAGATATAGGGTGGCTCTGTTAGCATTGCGACGGTGCAGAGTTTCATTAAATCGCTGACAGTTCCGTAAAGGGAGCTGTAACCGCTGAAGTTAAGGGTAACGGTATACCAGTCTTCCTTTTTAGGGTGGTCTTTGAGACCGGTTAATAGCCAATTGGCTTTTTTGCGGAGTTGGGTGATTGGTGTGTTCATGAGGGAGCGTTTAAAGGTTCAAAGTTTAAAGTTCAAGGTTTAAGGATTTAGGCCCTTCGGCAAGCTCAGGGTGACAAGGATGTTTAAGCAGAATTTTGGGTTAATGAGGTTGGTGGGATTAGGCAATAGTTTTCGAGCAGGATTTCATCTTCTTGCGGTTGTGAGGGGTTTAGGAGTTGTTGGCGGATGGTATCCAGTAGTTAGGCTTCTTCGTAGGGGATTAGGTCGAGGATTATGCCCAGTACGCCGCTGATGTTGGTGGCGGGTTCGGGAATGCGGGAGGAACTTGTTTCTCCTTCGAGGGCTAGCATGCATACTTTGACGATATCGGCCATCAAAAACATCACATCCGAGTAGCCGGAGAGGTTGAGTTGTAGGGTGTCGAGTCCTTTTTTGGGATTTTGGGATTCGAGTAGGGCGAAGTGCTTTGCGGCTAGTTCGCGGAGGGGTTGTGGGAGGTGGGTGAGTGTTTTCATGAGAATTAGGATTTAGGATTAAGGAATTAGGAATTGTGGTCTACGACCCTTCGGTAGGCTCAGGATAGGCAAGCTCAGGGTGATACATTGGATATTATTTATTATGGTTAATATTTTTAGTTTTAAGGTTCTAAGGTGCTGAGGTACTAAGGCTCTAGGGTTTGGTTCCCGTTCCCGCCTTCGCGGGAATGACAGCGTGAATGACGGGTTAAGGGTTTCGGGTTGCGAGTTCAAGGTTTTGGGTTATGTGTAATGTGGCTTGGTTTAGGAAATCTTGGGTGGCGGTTAGGAGGTAGATGAAATCTTCTTCGGGTGCGTTGAGGTGTAGCCTGTGGTTAAGCAAAGATGGCGGAGCACATAGACAATTGAAACGGTAGCGATCTGCCATTGTTTTAGGGTTGAATGCAGCTGGCAACGGTTTTTCATGGCCGTTTTGATTAACTTGATAGGCGTATTGGCACAGTTGGAGTAGGTGTTTTAGGCCGAACTCGTTTGGGGTGTAGTGCAGTAGGACTCTGATGAGGCCGAGGGCTATTTGGGTGCTGGCGGTGTTGAGCAGTGCTATTTTGCAAAGTTCTACGCCTTGTTGGGGGTTTTCTTTGGCGGCTTGGATGTTGAAGAGTGCCACGGCTTGGCATTTGAGCCAGAAGGCCGTGTCTTCTTCCCTATTTAACGGAGGTATAGTATTGGCGACGAGGTAAGGCGGATCCTCTTTGTCTAAGCATAGGCGGTAGCCAAAGCGCAAGGCTTGGTTGAAGAAGTGGATTTGGTGGGGGTGTTTGGTGGCGAGGTCTGTAGGCTTATGAAGCATGACGGTAGCGGTTATGGTTTTGCCGGATAGTTCATGAATACTGTTAGCCATGATAGAACCCGTAGCGGGGATTTGCTTGGCGGTTATGACCAACAGGTAAAAGTGGTGTACCGCCCAATTGGCTGTTTTTGAAATTTGCTCGATTATAATATTGCTGTTGTGGTGTCCTAAGATATACACAGTGCATGGCTCGTAGCGGGTACAACAGTTTTCTAAAATTTCTAATACGGGTTGCTGAGGGAGGTTTAATTGGTTCATGGTGTTGGAATTTTGAGGCAAGTTATTAAGCCTTAACCGTGTACCGAACCAGAATAGCTTGTATGCTATCAATGGCTTTGGTATTTTACGCTCCCTTTTGGCATAGTATTTTTACTAAATTGCATAGTGTTATAAAGTAAAAATATTTTTATATTTGAAGTATGGAAACTACTACAAAACCGAGACATATAGGCCGCAACATTAGCCGTATTAGAGAGCTGCGCCAAATGAAGCAAGAAGCTTTAGCACAAGCTATAGGCGTGAGCCAACAGACCATTTCTGCTATTGAGAATAGTGAGAGTGTGGAAGAAGACAAGTTGAAACAAATAGCTGAAGCGCTAGGGGTTTCTTCAGAAGCAATCAAGAATTTTACAGAAGAAGCTGTATTTAATTACTTCACTAATTTCTACGATAGTAGTACTGCGCAAGTAAACAATAATGGCTGTACTTTCAACCCTTTGGATAAAGTGATAGAATTATACGAAAGGCTGTTAGAAGCGGAGAAAGATAAGGTGGCTTATTTGGAGAAGTTGTTAAAAGATAAATAGTAAAAATGAAACTGATTTTTATTTAGAGAAAGCCTTTCGTGAGAGAGGCTTTTTGTTCGTGTAAAGACAGTATCTGTTAATAAGTCGAGCTAATATTCGTTTGCCTGATGCCTCTTGTTCATCTTTTTAATTTCAAATCTTACAAAATCTTCTAAAATGATATGTGCTAATAAAAAAGGCCAGACAACATTGTTTTAGGCTTTATGTTTACTTGAGTTATCGATCCAATTTACTAAGGATTTGAAGAAACTTTGTCACCTGTATGGTGACATCGTCGGAGTTAACAAAAAAACTTTTCTAATCATTTTTAAATCTATAAAAACATAATTAAGATAATTTGTTTTAGTAAATAATTCAAGATTCAAAAAGCAGATTTAATAAGAAATATTTGTAATAAAATTAATTTTATGTTAATTTGGTTTTAGTATTAGACATTATTGAAATAAAAATGAATTTTGAAGCGAATACAATTGATGATTTGATGTATGATATCTTAGAAGAACTTATCAAACGCCCTTTTGATGTTATTCCAACAAAAGGAGCAAGCAGTGAAATTTTTGGTGCCATGCTTCAATTAAATAATCCTAGAGCAAGGCTAAGTAGTACTGAAACTAGAGGAAAAACATTCAGCGCTTTAGGTGAATTTTTATGGTATCTGTCAAAATCAAATGATTTGGAATTTATTATGTATTACATTATTAGATATAAAAATTATTCTGATGATGGTAAAATAGTTTATGGTGGATATGGGCCACGATTATTCAACATGCGCGGTAAACATAATCAAATTAATCGAGTAATTGAGCTATTGAAGGAAAAGAGTACTACACGACAAGCTGTAATACAATTATTTGATGCTGAGGATTTGTTAGAGAAGCATAAAGATATACCTTGTACATGTAGCCTGCAATTTATTCTTAGAGACAATAAGCTCAATATGATTGTTTTCATGAGAAGTAATGATGCATACTGGGGCCTTCCTCATGATATTTTTTGTTTTACCATGATACAAGAAATTGTAGCTAGAAGCTTAAATGTTGAACTAGGTATTTATAAACATTCTGTGGCTAGTTTGCATCTGTATGAGGTTAGTGTAAGTGATGCAAAACAATATATTGGAGAAGGATTTCAACCTACTAAAGCTCCTATGCCTGAAATGCCAATAGGAAATCCTTGGGAATCTATACAAACATTAATGCAATTCGAACAGGAAATAAGAAACGATTTCACTATTCCTGTTGAAAACCTAAAACTAGACAATTATTGGCTTGATTTTGCATATTTATTGAAAATATTAGCGTTGTTTAAGAATAGAAAGTATGAGCTTATTGAGTCAGAAAAGGCAAAAATAAATAGTGAAATATATTCTGCAATCGTTCAGAAAAAAATTGATGATAATAAGTCTAAATTTGCAAAAATTAAGTACAATGAATCCAGAAGCTAAACGGCACCTTTTATATCTAATCGATTTTTTAAATAAATGTCAATCTTTGGAGTTGTCTATTATTCCGTGGGCTTCACCTGTACTAGCGTTTGGAGATGTTTCAAAGTCTAAAGTAGCAACACTTGGGATTAATCCAAGTAATCGAGAATTTGTAACTATTGATAATGTTGAGTTGAAAGGGGAAAGTAGAAGGTTTCACACGTTATCTTCACTAGGTCTCCAAAAATGGTCTGATGCAGACGAAGTTCAGCTTCAATTGATTTTTGATTCATATAATGAGTACTTTTCTAGAAATCCATATGATGGTTGGTTTAAAAAATTGGATTACCTAATGTCAGGGACTTCAGTATCATATTACTTTCCCTCACATGAAGCATGTCACTTGGACTTGATCCCCTTTGCTACAGCAGAAAAATGGTCTAACTTAAATCCTTTACAGCAAAGCACATTACTTGAGAATTTCGAAGACACATTAGGGTCTATAATGTCAAATTCATCTATCGAAGTTTTATTATTAAATGGACAAACTGTAGTGAATAATTTTGAAAAAGTGTCCAATGTAAAATTTGAAAAAAAACTTCAGAGTGATTGGAAATTGCGTAGAAAAGATGGTGAAGGTGTTGCGGGTTTTTCGTATGAAGGAATTGTAAGTTCAATTGGAAGAGTTGAGTTAAAAAGAAATATAAAAGTTTTGGGATATAATCATAATGTACAGAGTAGCTTTGGAGTTAGTTCTGAGGTACTTGCATCGATTCGTGAGTGGTTGTCTAAAAACATAAACATTAATTCTTATGAGACCAGGAGACATTCTATTGTATAACGATATTAAAGCAAAACTAAGCACATATAAAACAATAAGACCATTACCTGGAATCAATAGTCCACAAAATGAGAATTGTTTCATTTTGCAAATTATAGACAGTGTTAGACGGATAAGGTATGTAAGATTGATGTCAGAAAATACTGTTGATGTAGTTACTACTAATCCTAGTAGTGTAGCTTTTGACCCCTTAAAAGCAGCTGTATGGCATAGGAATCAAGGTGATATAAATGAAGCATTTTGGTTAACCTTCTTAGCGACTCATTTTGGTAAAAACTTGAGAACTAAGTGGAATTTAGTGAAGGATGTTTATAGCGGTTTAACCAATAATATAGTTTGGAGTTGGGATAATGTATGTTTAAATCCAAATGAATTTTTAATATGGTTAAATGATAGTCAGGATGTTTTGAAGTCAAGAGGAAGAGTAGGAAATCACAGAAAATATCAAAGTTTAGGGGCTTATAATTCTAATGGGACAGGTAGCGCAATAATGAGTTACATAAATTGGATAGGACAAAATCATAATCATCAAGATTTAATAAATATAACTTTAAAGGCAGCAGGAAATGATTCTAAAAAAGGCTTCAGACACTTATACAATTCTATGGATGAAGTAATAAGTTTTGGAAGAATGGCCAAGTTTGATTTTTTAACAATGATAGGTAAGTTGAACTTGATTGACATTGAGCCAGATTCCACCTACATGATAGGTGCAACGGGGCCGGTTAAAGGAGCAAAAATATTATTTGGGCAAAATGTAAGTAATAGTACTTTCGAGGAGTGGTTTACAGAACTTGAAGAGCATCTTGATTTAGATTTTGGAATGCAAGTTTTAGAAGATGCTGTTTGTAATTGGCAAAAACAACCTGCCAACTATATTCATTTTCGTGGATAATTACAACATGCAATTTATTTCATAGATGTCTTCCCAATTATACCTTCTCTTGTACGAGTTCAAATATTTATAATCGATTATTCCAAAATATTGCATTTGTCCCACAACAATTCCTGGTGAAACTCCTGCTTCTATTGCAAGATTAACAATATTCCGCTTATTACCTCTTACATTTAGTAGTTTAGAGTGAAGTGTATATGGAATTAACATTTCAGCAGCAAATTTGTTGGCTTCATCTTCTTCAGTATTTGATTTTGTACTTTTTTCTGAAGACTCTATGTGAATGCCTTTTTCTCCATGTAAAACAAGATGGCCTGCTTCATGAAAAAAAGTAAACCAAAACTGGTCGTCTGAAAGATACCTGAAACTAAGTAACAGCAGAGCTCTGTCAGGAGAAAGAAACTTGGTCGCGCCACTTGCTCTACAACCAGAAGGAGTTCGAACAATAGCTACTGTAACACCACATTTTGCACACTCTTCTATTAATTTTGGGAGGAAATCCTTTGGGCTTTTCTTTTTTGTTAGTGGTTTAATTTTTTCTAAAGTTTCGATGAAAAGATTTAAGTTCCAAGAATCGCACGTTGATTCTTTAGCGGCTATCTCACCTTTTCTTAACCATACAGCTGTAGCTCCGAAATCAGAATCAAATTTTGATGATTTTCTAAATGCTATTTCACCTATTTCTTTGTTATATTTTTCTTCCCATTCATTAATACTAGTAACATTAAAAAACTCTAAACAGGTTTTGACAATATCTTCAGTTTTTTGAATCCATCCGAAATTTATCATATCTTTCACAGGAAGTTTTTTTATCCAATTTTCCTGTAATTTATTTATTTTTTCAAGACTTTCTCTATATTGATTATCTCTTGCAATCCAAAATTCAGCACTAGCTCCTAAATTTATTTCAAGTTGATTTGCTATGTCGAAGTTAATAGGTACATTTCCGTTTACAATTTTTTCAACTTGACTAACTGTACTTCCCATTTGTATAGCAAAATTTTCTAATGAAATATTTCTCTCATTGAGAATATCAATTATTGTATTGCCCGGATTTGAGGCCCAATTAGGTGAAAATATTGATGAATTATTCATGGTTTTTCTATTATTTCAAGTATTTTAATCCTATTAACTTCGGACCAATTAATGCTACCATCCTCTAATTGTGGTATAATTATATTATTTACCGTAAAAATAAGAATATAGTTATTACATAAATCAACTTTATAATTAGGATATGGGGTGTTTTCTATTTCACAAGGATTCCCAATGATAATATCTGTTACTGATTTTGCTGCAGCAAGGTCAGCTAATCTGTTTTGTAATTTTATTGATACTTGAATGCCAAACTCATTTTGTGCTTCAATCTCATCTTCACAAATTTTTCGAATTTTTCTATTATCAAATGAGATTAACAAATGATTGTAATTTTAAATATAACGTAAATATAATGCAATTATTGCTTTAGTAAATAATTTCCTAATTGTTTTTCTAACACTCAAATGTTTACAAATGTTCTAGGTCAACTCAATCAGAAAATGAGCATTAGTTATTATTAGGGATAACTACACTTGCCAGCAATGTAAAAACGAAATCGCAGAAGAAGTACATCACTTAAACTATTCAAATCTATTTAATGAACCGCTTGATGACCTAATTTCGTTATGTAATGTTTGCCATTCACAAGTGCATAAATATTAGCGATATTTTAACTTTTTTTGAAAATTAAAAGAGGCATTGCTAAAGTGAGCTTTTCTGCCATAGCTCTTTATTCTTTTGGTAGAAGCGGTATATTTTACTTTTACTCGCTTTGGTAGTTAGTTTAAAGGCTGTGATATTTTCATACTTCATTTTTTAAAAGGTTAATATTTTGTGTTATGTGGTAGATACAGCATACCCATACAAGGGCATTACATAAGTATCGTTTACAATAAATACTAACGATTTTCAAAAAGTGTAGTGTTTTGGGACTTTTTTTGAAAAATATTTTAAAAAGGTGACTTTTATAACTGTTTCAAAATGAGACAACCTATACACACCAACCCATACCCCAAAATTTTGAACGCACCTTTATGGTAGTAGCCTTTTATGATGTACACAATTTTTGTGCATCAAGGCGGTAACGTAAAGAGTTCTTTGTTTTGGTGTGTGTTTAAAGACCATTATACAGGGTGGGAGGCTGCTTTATCAATGATTGTGGAGATATACATTAAAGAGCAGATACAGGCATAACAATGCTAGCTCAAAAAGCAAAAACCACCCGTTAAGGTGGCTTATTTATTACTGTAATTATTAAATTTATGTGATTATACACTATAAGGTATTGTGTGGGAGAGGGGGAACACTATCATTTATGCATTATTTAACCTTTATTAACTTACCCGCAAATAAAGTTAGTGGGTCATTATTAGCAGATTTATCGTTTAAATCTATAGTCCTAAAATAAATTGTGTCATTACCAATTTCCCTTTTGGGAAACTTTACTTGGAGATGAGAATTTTTATCATTTAAAAAAACAAAGTATTGCTGATAATCAACATCCCCTTTTATTTTTTTTCCATTCACTTGCTTTCTTGTATATGTATCACCTTTAAAATTAACAATTCCATTTTGTGAACCATAACTATAATCGTACTGTATTCTGTATATTCCATTCATTTTAAAATCTTCTCTTTGAACCAAAGAAATTAAAAAAAACGGCATGATAATTAACCTCTTCATATTTATCATTTTAAATGAAATTATATTTTTTTAAATGTAAAAAAGCAAGTGCTACTGTTAAAAATATTAACATAAAATAAAATCTCAACGATACCATTTTTTCATATATACTATCTTCATAATTCACAAAAGGTTTCTTATATTTTAAATGATAGTAAATAAGTCCTATTAACACTAGAATACATATAATTAATCCTATAGTTGCCATTTAAGCTTAAATTAATGATTATTTAGATGTGATGCAAATTACTTATACAAATATATTTATATTTAATTACGTTGATAAAATCCTTTGAAATCATATTGTCTTCCTTCGTCAAGTGTCTTATCTAAACCCATAATCAAGACTTCCATAGCGGCTTCTTGTTTCAAGGTAGGCCCCAATAGCTTAAAGCACTCAGGTATAGCAGTTAAAACCACTTTTGTAATTGCTTTTTCAGGATTATCCCAAGTTATTTTCCCATTACTTATATCATCTACTATTTCTGCACTAGTGCCAACAGTTGACAATGTTCCACCAACACCCATCAAAACGCCACCTGCAAGCGCACCAATTCCTGTAGATGCGAGAGCAGCTCCTGTAGCTGTCAATCCATCTCCTGCACCAGATAAAACTGATGCAAATTGTCCCAAAGGCGTAGAGTTGTAATCAATTCTTGCTCCTCCTTCAGTGTAAGGTTGGTCAGCTGGGTCAATTGCTGGACCTCCATTTACAGAGTACGTCCCATTAGCGTTGAGTTGAATTTTATCTCCATTAACATTATTAGTTGCAGTTGTAGATGATACAACTTGTTTTACATTTTCATATCCTTTTGTTTTAGCTTGCTCTGTGGTTTTTATTTCAGGGTCATAAGTCACACTTTGTTTTCCATCTTTTGTAGTATACTCAACCCAGTCTGGTGGCGTTACTCGCATACCATCAGGGTCAACAAATCTCATAGGGTTGTTTATGCAATAGGTATAAGGCGACCATCTTCTATACTGCTCGGCTAGCGGGTCAATATTCATCCACCTTCCAATGGCAGGGTCATAATTCCTTGCGCCATAGTCATACATATTAAGCCCCATCTCGTCTTGGAACTCTTTGCCATTGTACTTATACTTATAACTAGTTGGACTAGTATAATTATATGGTTTGTGTTTTAATCCAAATGGATAATAATTGTTTTCTTCAATAATATCTAAATTACCCGTAGTTTGGTTTTTTGTATAGCTTAACCTAACATTACCCAAATGATCGGTGTAATTAAATATATAACTGTAAACATTGGCACTATTTACCACTGTATTTTTTACATAACCTTCTGCATGAGGGAAAAAATCTAAAACTACGGCTCCGGTGGTTCCAACTTGACTGTATTGATACCCGTCATTTAAATAATGTGTTGTATTTACATTTGTTCCTTCGGTTACCACTTTTTTGAGCTTTTTCCCGGTAGCATTGTAAAGGTAATCAATTGTTCCTGTGGTGCCAAAAGTTACTGTCGTGGGAAGATTTAAATGATTATAGGTAATATTTGTTATGCCCTTGTTAGCATCGGCGGTCATATTACCATTGTTGTCATAAGTGTAATCGACAGCTCCGGCTACATCATTAAATCCTGCCGAAGTACCAGTATCACTTACGCTAACTAGCAAATTCGGATTGTTACCACTATAATTGTAAACTAAGTTATCAATTGTGACAACATTGATTCCATCATCAACATCCCCGTTTCGTTGCAGGTTTTGGATATTCCCATTTTTATCATAGCTTAAACTTTCATTATAACTATTGGTAACAGGCACAGTATTATTTGGTTTTTGATAAACAGCACTTGTCAATCTGTTTAAATCATCATAAAAGTATCCGTATTTTCGCTTGATGTCATCATTGCTGGTTGTCCAATACGTTTCAGCAATGTTACCGTTGAAAAGAGATTTACCATTATAATTGGTTGCATTCTCTACTTCATTGTAATTGATTTTAAAGGCAAACAAATCTTTTGGAACTCCGGCTTTTTGCAAAGCATCAACGTCATTAATTGATTTTAACCAGCCTCTAATATTATAGCTATAATCTATCTTTTGTAAACCAATATAGTTTACCACATCAGCACCTCCTACTTGTTTAGAGATGAGTTGTCCTAATTCGTTGTAGGTATTATAAGTTAACAGTTGCGTTATACCGGTATTATTAATTTTATGGGTATGTCCTAATGATTTGTCTTGATTGGTATATGTAAAATAATCGAAGACTGTTAGTGTAGGATCATTTGCGGTTCGTTTTGTTCTAGTTTCTGTACGATTTACTCTGCCAGTCATGATTTCTAATTCCCGGTCTACTTTAATATAGCCGTTTAAATAATTATTGGTTACATTGGTTACTGGTCTCCCTTTGAAATCATAATAAACATAGGATTTTTCTGCATTGTAAAGTGTTGGCGATTCTAGCAATCTAACCCATTTTAGCGTTGGCAACCCTTTTGGTTTATTATTCGAATTGTAATAGATAGGTTGGCCAAGAATAGGGCTACCACTTAAAGAAGGGCTGACCGTTAAATTACTGGCATATTCATCATAATAATCCAAGGTTAAGACAGTATATGCTGTGGCATAAGTAGAAGGAATGGCCACGTTGGTGTAACGGGTTTGAAAGTTATCAGCCCCGTTGACGATGGGATAAGTTGATTTAGCCTCATTTACAGGTAACGCAGGCGCACTGTATAAACTTTGAAGAGATGCTCGTGCAGTGGAATTTATATTGCTTGATGCCATCAACCAAGCCGTTAAAATTTGTCTGTTGAAAGCATCATACTTTGTTATTAACCAGCCTTGTCCCTCGGTGTCAGGGAATGGCGATAAAGTTGGTCCGGTAGCTACCACACGGTCTAATTTATCATAGACTATGAATTCCCATTGTTTACCCGGTAGTTTTTTTTCTACTAAGCGGTTGCGATGGTCGTATTTGTATTGGTAACAAAGGTTGTCCAAAACAGTACTGGTGATGGTTTGATTGGTATCTACCATAGGGGGTAACACGAAAGTCAGATTGCCAAATTGGTCATAGATATAATAAGTGTCGTGCTTAACAGTGTTATTGTAGGTACGTTTTAAAACTACTCTCCCTTCTTTGTCTTTGAACTCTTCGGTGGTATTATTATTGCCAGAGACCCAATTTTCATCTTTAGTTATGGTTTTGTACAACTGGAATGGGTCGTAACTGCTTACCGATAGTGAATTGGGGATGTCATACAAGCCTTTGGTTGCATCCCATGTAGCTGTTACGGCAAAATATTTGACATTATCCTGAGTGATATTGGTTTGGTATTCAAATATAATGGCATGGTTGCCATTTACTGCCCAATCACTGCCCGGAGCACCTTGCTTAAGAACACGATTCAAAGGTGAAGCTTCGAAAAGTTTTTCACTGAAGGCAACAGGGTCATTGTAATTAGTGACGTATTGTTGAACTGTATTGGTTTTTAGCGTTTCTCCTGATATATATAACATGTCATTTTGTATAGACACATAAGGCAAATACTCCATTGACTGTCTCCCAAAAGCGTCATATTCGATATGGGTTACAATATCCTTTCCCGAACTTGACTGCGCATTGGCATTTTGTTGAATAGGTCTTCCCAATCCGTCAAAATAAGTTACGGTTTGAGTAGCCTGTTCAGGGGTAGGTGATGCAATGCTGGTAGTGGTTGGTTGTTTGTATGTTTTGGTTTTAACGTAATTTTGAGTAGTTGTTTGACCAATAACCATGATTGGTAAAAACAAGAGGGAATACAATATTTTTTTCATGGTTATTAGTTTTGAGTTCTGTAATGGTATTCGTGCTCCGATACAATATTATTATATCTGTCTCGAACTTCTTTAAGCCTGTTGAAATCATCATAGATATAGGTAATAGAATCGCCTTTGGGATCGGTGATATTTGTGACACCGACTAGTGGCTTATACGTGTAAGTGGTTATTAATGCCTTTTGCATATTGGCATCGGTACTCAGTCTAAGAGCATCTAAGGCAGCTTGAATATCAACCTCTGTTGCTGTTGGTGAATTTGTTATTGTTTGAATGTTAGTTATTAGATTGGAAGGAATATTAGCATAAGCAATATTCTCTAACTTGGCTACCGGTAACGTTTTGTTGTAGCCATAGATGTAACAAATTAATGTGCCATTGGTTTTTGATACACATAAAGGATTACTGTTTTCGTCGTACAACAAGTATATCACATCTTGCTCCAGAGACAGTTGTCCTTTAGAGACCGTTATGTTTGCGGGAAGATAGGATACATTCCCTGCGAAAGAGTTAGCATAATTGATGTTAGCGGTTTCGAGTAATTGACCATCTTTGAATTTTTCTATTTTTTGAATTTCAGCGATTCTATTATCCGAATGAATTGAATTCCAGTTGTGGTAATAGAATTTAGTTTTATTTATTCCATTAGTACTATTTGTGATAGTGTGTTCGCTGATTTTTTTGTTGGTAAGGTTGTAATCAAAATCTTGAACAGTACTTACTATGTTTTGATTATTGTTGTCATAGAAATATTCATTGGTAGTTGTTCGGAACAATTTAGCCCAACCAATTGCTTCTTCAACTATAGCTGATTGAGTAAACGACGAGACATTTCCACAAACAGTGTAGATATCATTGTATTGGTATTCAACGTAAGGTATTGGATATATACAAAGATTTACATTAGTACAATGGTCTAGAAAGGATTTATAGGAATTGTAATTACTGTATTTAAATAAATAGGGACACTCATTTGTTGAAAACAATCTAACACCATATGATATCAATGACTCATTGGTAAAACTGTATTCATTTGTGGTCTTTTTTAGAATTTTTTCATTGTCGAATTTTTTTTCTTCTATCAAAAGCCCCCTCTTGTAATCAAAATTTTTAACAGGTAAAAAAGGATAATCAGTATTATATACATCTACTATTTCAGGATAGTCAAGAGGGCTTGTATAAGTGTAAGTTGAGAATCCATTATTATTGCCATTAAAAATTTTGATGTTTTTATATCCAACATCTGAACCTGAGGTTTTTACTGCACCTAAATTGTTAAGCGATGTATTGTATGTGAAATTATTTGTCTCTAATAATTCATAATACTGTTCAACAGTAGAAGCAATCATATTTCTGACAGCATGACTCCTTATTTTTGTATGCTCGAATTTTGGTTTAGGAAAGACTAAGGATCCACTACTTTTATTTAAATTTTCTTCATATGAATAATCATATGTGATTTTGGTAAGTGGATCTGCTTGGTTTTCAATTTCATTTAAATTATCAAAATTTAGAATTCTTTTGATTCTTATTCCTCCTCCAAATAAGTATTGATCAGGATTTTGTTTTCGTCTTTTGTATTTAATTGTACCACCAATCGTATGTTGTCCATATCCATTTAAAAAATTATAGCATAATTCTAACATGTCTCCACCATTAACAATTAAAGTCCTGCTACAAGAATCAATAGGAGAGTTACAACCAATACCCCCAATAGAAACACCTCCTTTTTTTAAGGTTATTAAATTTTCATCGAAATCATTAAAGATAATTTCAATTGTCATCTCATACTCCTCTCCGGGAGCTATCACTGATAAACTAGGGCTTATTCCCATACATTGAATTGAACCATTTGAAGTAATTGTAAATTCTTGGGATGTTTCTATCCAATTGTTCGGATTTTCATCGAAGTTGGTTATAGGTTCATTTCCTATAAATGAATAGGTGTTTGACTCAAAGTCAAAAACTCTTACGCCTCCTGTTGGGTACTCTATTTTTTCTAAAACATCAGTGGTACAAAAGTTGGGTTCAGTAGTTTTTAAAAAAGGTAAATTAGAGGGTTTTAAATTCATGTATCCCCAATAATCTTTGGAGACATACTTTCCGTCAGTAGGATTGTCTTTATAGAAAAGGCGATGTTTTTCAGTTCTATTTTGATTACTGACTCTTTTGATTTCATCTAAGAACATTCTTTTTAGATTTCCTGTGGCAAAAGTGTGTTCTCTGTAAGTATATCCGAACTCAAAACTTTCAATTAAGTTTTCATTCCAATCTTTAAAATAGATTCTTTTTAGTTTTTTTGCTTGCGTTCCATTATGAATATCGGAGTCGCTTCTGCCAGTTTCATATTCAAAGTTTAATTTACTAATTCCATTTACCAGTATTGCGGATACTTTATGAGATGCTATTGTTCTTGAATTATTTGTGTAACTATATCTTGGTCCTAGTTGACTGTAATTAAATTGAAGATGAGGTTGCATGACATAATTAAACAAATAATATGGATTATTCATAAAGTCAACATCACAATCCATAATTGTACTTGATTTAGAAGAGATTATTTCATTTGAAATTTCATAATTAAATGTTGCAAGTAGTATGTTATTTTGATTGTAAATATTGGATAGATGAAACGCACTTTTATATTGGTATGTTGGTAATGGTGCTAAACTCTCTTCATTATCAAAATAAATGGATTGTGAAATACCTGACTGAGTTGTATATTCTACATTTTCAAATACATATTTATAACCTTTGTCATCATAAATAGTAAATCCATTTATTGAAAACCCGTTAGTTGAATCGTGAGTGTAATTGAGGATAACTTTGGCAGTACCTTGATCGAGTCTGACCACTTCCAACTGATTTAGACCGCTAACTTTTTTTATTAAAAACCTACCTGAATTCCCCAGAAAATTAAATTGGTAAAGGTCATGTTCTGAATCGTATTTACCTTTTTCGGTATCAAATAAGAATTCTTCCAAGTATTCGCCATATGGTTCTAAGCCTTTAAGGTTACGTTCTACTTGATAATAATGATTCGAATTATTTGATTCATTGTCATAATAGATTCCTATTTTAGACCATTTGTCCAGCATTTCGTCGGGTAATCCTCTTACTGTTCTGGAAACTGCTCCGGTTACTGTAAGACTCCATCCCAAGCCTACATCTCCTGCCACTTCATCAGCTGCTATGCTTCCTGAGTGATATTGCAAATTACAAGGTATGGCGATGTCTTTAGAAATGGTTGGTGAAGTAAAAAGCGGGATGGTTATACTGGGTACTCCCGTATAATTGCTAACCGGAACTTCTTCAAATTTCATCAAACCGGCTACTGTTGGGGATGCTGGAATGATATTGGGTAAATCTTTTTTAATTGAGGGGTCTTGTTGTCCAAATGACATAGAACACAAAACCATAAATATTAGAGTTGAAATGTATTTTTTCATGTTGTTGTTTCTTAATTTCTATTTCTTCCTTTAATAATTTTTACGCCATCACTTTGCTTGTCCGTTTTGATGTTTACAATGTAAACGCCCTCGGGCAAACCGTGCAAGTCTATTGGCACAGTTCTGTCTGTAATTTCAAACTGTTGCAAAACGTGTCCAGTTATGTCAACCAATGTTGCAGTCCCTTTATTGAACTCATAGCCTACAATAACATTGGTATAGTCAATGGCTGGGTTTGGAATGGCCTCTACCGGTTTTTTAGCTTCTTTGGGTTTTTGTTTATCTTTGAGCTTTACAACCCAAAAGTCAGTGCTACCAATACCACTGTTTTTGTCGTTGGATATTTTGCCTTTGCTGGTTCCGGCCATTAAGTAACCCCCGTCACGCGTTTCGATGACTTTCTTTAAAATGTCTTGTCCATCACTACCAACGTCTTTGCGCCAGATTTCTTCTCCTTTTTCATTGAGTTTAATAGCTACATAATCGTCAGTACCTGATTTTACTTTAGGTTCTGTTTCTTGATTTTTTTTGATTGCACTGCTTCTCTTGATGATTTCACCTTGAGCATAACCGCCTAAAAGAATGGTTTTGTCGTCATTTTCAACCAAAGAAGTCAGTACATCTACCTTTGCAATGTTGTAAGTTTCTTGCCAGAGGATACTACCTTCTTTATCGAGTTTTAGCACCCAAAAATCTGTTCCGCTTTGATTGCTGCTTCTTTTATCTTCACCACTCTCTGAGTTAGAGTTTCCACCTAGTAAATAGTTTCCATCTTTTGTAGTATTGACAACATACAATTGGTCATCACCTTTACCGCCTATGGTTCTTTGCCATTGTTGCTGACCATCTTTGTCTAGTTTTACTATCCAATAATCGGATTGTCCTAAGTTTTTATGCAGCTTATTACCACTATCGGGTGAGTTTGAGCTACCACCTAACAAATAGCCTCCGTCTTCGGTGATTGCAATGCTTCTTAATTCATCATTATAAATACCGCCAAAAGTATTCTGCCAAACAATCTTACCGTCAATATCAATTTTCATTACCCAATAATCCATTCCGCCAAAATTTGGACTGGTTTTATCTCCGGTGTTTGAAGAACTACTTGAGCCAGCAACAACAAAACCACCATCACGAGTTCTTACTACAGCAGTCAGTTCATCTTGTCCCGAGCCGCCTATGGTTTTTTGCCATTCTTCGCCTCCTTTGGCATTGAGTTTTACTATCCAAAAATCGGAAGAACCTTTACACTTTTCTTTTTTATCAAAACCCTCTGAAGACTCTGATGAACCCGCCAATAGAAAACCACCTTCATTAATGAGAATAACACAACACAACTTATCCAGTGCGGAACCGCCTAAGCTTTTCTGCCAGTCTAAATCGCCTTTCTCATCCATTTTCCAAACCCAGTAATCTAAATCGCCACGGTTGTCTTCTGTTTTGTTTCCGGATTTTTTAGATACTGAACTCCCGGCTAGAATAAATCCGTAATCAGGTGTGGCAACGACATCAAATAAGAATTCTGCTTGTTTACCACCATAGCTTTTCTCCCATAGAATGTCTTGTGCAGTCATTGGGACAATTCCAAATAAAAAAATGCAACAGACCAAAATTCGGTGTTGCATTTGTAAAGATTGTTTAGTCATAAAAGTTGTTGTTAGGTTCATTTCTCCAATTTAAATAAGCGGTGTAAATTTTAGGTACACTAAAAGTGTACATTTTGTTAAATTTTCTGACAACAAGTTCTGAAATTGTTTTGACAAAAAAAATCCCCATTAATGGGGATTTTAATCGTTGATTTTAAGGTAATATTACTACAAAAGGCTTGTTTTTGTAGTTTAATGGTTTTTTTGAAATTTGTTTTTGAGGAAGATTTTTTGATTTTTAACGTTACATATTTCAGTTTGCCAAAACCGTTGTTCTGATTAAATTGATTTCGTTTTACATGGGTTCAAAATGAGGCTTCTTGATGTTTACAACAACAAAAAACCCCGATTCACGAATGAACCGAGGTTTTAATATGGTGAATTAATAATTTTAATTCAAGGGATTATCCAAGACTTACTCTTTTGAAACCAGTAATTTCAACGTTGAATCCTTTAACGTAATCACCTACTTTTTTACTGTCATCTTTGATGAAGTTTTGATCCAATAAGGCTTTCTCTTGGTCTAAAGTAGTGTTGTCAGAGATGAAACGTTGCACTTTACCCGGGATAATTTTATCCCAAATTTGTTCCGGTTTACCTTCTGCTTTTAATTCCGCTTTTGCATCTTCTTCAGCTTGTTTTAAAACTTCCGGAGTTAATTGAGAGTAAGAGATATATTTAGGAACATTTTTCAACGTTTTTCCTAAACGTTTTGCTTCTTCATTTTCTTTCTCGATTACAGCAATACGAGCAGCCAATTCAGAGGCAACGAAAGCAGGATCGAAATCTTTATAAGATAAGGTTTCAGCGCCCATAGAAGCTACTTGCATAGAGATGTCTTTGGTTAAAACATCAGCGTTGGCAATTGGAGCAGAAATAGCAGTTAATGCAGCAATTTTGTTCACGTGAACATAAGAGCCAACAAAAGCACCTTCTAAAATTTCAAAACCACCGATTTCGATTTTTTCACCAATAACACCGGTTTGCTCAATTAATTTTTCAGCTACAGTAATTCCGTTGAAATCTGAAGCTAAGAATTCTTCTAAAGAAGAGAAGTTGATTGCTCTTTCCACTAAATCTTTAGCTAAAGCAACGAAAGCTTCATTTTTACCTACGAAATCAGTTTCGCAGTTTAAAGTAAGGATAGCTCCTTTGGTATTGTCAGCATTGATAAAAGAAACAGCAGCTCCTTCAGAAGACTCACGGTCAGAACGGTTAGCGGCTACTTTTTGCCCTTTTTCTCTAAGGATTTGAATCGCTTTATCGAAATCGCCTTCCGCTTCAACCAAAGCTTTTTTACAGTCCATCATTCCGGCACCTGTAGTTTGTCTTAATTTGTTTACGTCTGCAGCAGTAATTGTTGACATAATATTTTTTGTTTTTTTTAAATTGAAAACTCTTTTAAAAGTAAATTACGAATTACGAATTTCAAATTACGAGTATCATAATCCGTAATTCTTAATTCATAATTCGTAATTATTTTGTTTTACTCTTCAGTTTTGGTTTCTGTGGCCTCTACTTCAGGAGCTGCTTCTACAGCCGGAGCCGGAGCTGCAGCTGCTTCTACAGTTTCTTCAGCGTCAGTTTCAGGAGCAGCATCAGCAGTTCTGTTGGCTAATCCGTCTTTTACAGCGTCGGTTACTAAAGATAAAATTTTATCAATTGATTTTGAAGCATCATCATTGGCTGGGATAACGTAATCTACTTCACGTGGATCAGAGTTAGTATCAACCATTGCGAAAACTGGAATGTTTAATTTTTGTGCTTCTTTTATTGCGATATGTTCAGCTTTGATATCTACTACGAATAAGGCAGCAGGTAATCTAGACATGTCAGCGATAGAACCTAAGTTCTTCTCTAATTTAGCACGTAGACGATCAACTTGTAATCTTTCTTTTTTAGACAAAGTCATGAAAGTACCGTCTTTTTTCATTTTATCAATAGAAGCCATTTTTTTAACGGCTTTACGGATAGTAACGAAATTGGTCAACATACCACCTGGCCATCTTTCAGTGATGTAAGGCATGTTACAAGCTTGTGCTTTTTCTGATACGATATCTTTTGCTTGTTTTTTGGTAGCTACGAAAAGTATTTTTCTACCGGAAGCAGCAATTTTTTTCAAAGCTTCGTTAGCTTCTTCAATTTTAGCTGCAGTTTTATATAGGTTAATGATGTGAATACCATTACGCTCCATATAAATGTAAGGAGCCATATTTGGATCCCATTTACGAGTCATGTGTCCGAAGTGAACACCGGCTTCTAATAATTCTTTAACTTCAATTTTGTTTGCCATTGTGTAATAGTTTACGTTCCGTTGGTTAGCAATTTTCAAGTAGCTCTTGCGATGGTCTTGAAAATTTAGATGCTAAACTAATTCCTTTTTCAACAAAAAGAATATCGGCAACTTGTTTTTTAATTTCAATACTAAATGAACGAATAAAACTTCTAATCGATTAACGTTTAGAGAATTGGAATCTCTTACGTGCTTTTTTCTGACCGAATTTTTTACGCTCAACCATTCTTGGATCTCTGGTTAGTAATCCTTCTGGTTTTAGGATAGCTCTGTTTTCAGCTTCTACTTCGCACATAGCGCGAGCAATAGCCATTCTAACAGCTTCTGCTTGTCCTGTAGCACCACCACCATATACATTTACTTTTACGTCAAAGTTTTCAGCGTTGTTTGTCATAGACATTGGCTGTAATACTTTGTACTGTAAAGTAGCTGTTGGGAAGTAGTTGTTGAATTCTCTTTTGTTAACGGTAATTTTTCCTGTTCCTTCTGAAACATACACACGTGCAACTGCACATTTTCTTCTACCGATTTTGTGAATAACTCCCATTACTTTAAGTCGTTAAGGTTTACGGTTTTCGGTTGTTGAGCAGCGTGTTTGTGCTCTGGACCAACATTTACATTCAAATTGCGGAATAATTCAGCACCTAATTTGTTTTTAGGTAACATTCCTTTTACAGCTTTTTCCACTAATAATGCAGGGTTTTTTTGTTGCATTACTTTAGCAGTCAAGCTTCTTTGTCCTCCTGGGTAACCTGTGTGTCTGATGTACGTTTTGTCATCTAACTTGTTACCAGTCAAGTTGATTTTTTCTGCGTTGATAACAATTACGTTATCTCCACAATCAACGTGCGGCGTATAACTTGGCTTGTATTTACCTCTCAAAAGCATCGCTACTTTTGAAGCTAAACGACCTAAGTTATGACCTTCAGCGTCTACAACAATCCATTGCTTATCGGCATTGGCCTTGTTTACTGAAACTGTCTTGTAGCTTAATGTGTTCACAATAATTTATTTTAATTAAACATTCCATCCCCAATAAAGGGGTTGCAAAAGTACAATTAAATATGATAAAAGCAAATACCCTTTTTTAAATATTTTGCTAATCTGCTGTTTTTTGCCTAAAATCCTAACAGTGAATAGACTTAACAGCGGTTTTATTATTTGGAATCTATCTCGGAATAGTTCCTATTTTGTCTTTTTCTTGTTGAACTTTCCTTACCAAGTTGGAGGTTGCAGCAGAAATTTTACTATTTTTACACTTTAACCCAGAAAAAATGAAGTCGAAAGCCACCTTAAAACAAATTGCTAAAGAATTAGGGGTTTCTGTTTCCACCGTTTCCAAAGCCCTTAACGGAAGTCCGGAAATCAGCGAGCCTACCAAACAGCGTGTTCAGGAATATGCCAAGTTAAAAAACTACAAGCCGAATGTGATTGGTTTGAATCTTAAAAACCGTCGCACCAAAACCATAGGCGTAATTATTCCTAATATATTGAACTCTTTTTTTGCTAAGGTATTCAGCGGTATCGAAAAAGTGGCTGACGAAAAAGGATATAAGGTGATTACTTGTATTTCCAATGAATCTTTGGAGAAAGAAATCAATGCGCTCGAAATGTTGAGTAACGGAACGATAGATGGTTTTATACTTTCTATTGCCGAAGAGTCTCAAAAGTTGCAACAATACAGTCATTTTACTTCTATCATAAATGAAGGTACGCCCATAGTGATGTTCGATCGTATAGCTGAGGAAGTGAATTGCGATAAAGTAATTGTAGATGATTTTGAATCGGCAGTAAATGCCACCGAACATTTAATCAAAACCGGATGCAAAAAGATTGCTTTACTTTCGGCTATAGACAACTTGAGTGTTGGGAAACTCAGAGCCAAAGGTTTTTATAAAGCATTGGAAAATCACGGAATGAAAGCCGATGATAATTTGGTTATCTTGACCAATAACAATGAAGAATTCAACGATAAAATAGGTGGTTTTTTCATCAAAAACAGACCTGATGGTGTATTTGCTTTAGACGAACATGCTTCGGTTACGGCTATGAAATTGGGTATTCAAAACGGCTACAAAATTCCGCAAGAGTTGTCGCTGATTGGTTTTGCCGACGGCGTTTGGTCGCGTCGTATGACACCAAGTTTGTCTACGGTAAGTCAGCATGGCCCTGAAATTGGAGAAGTGGCAGCACAATTGTTAATAGACAAATTGGAAAGCGAGGCCGAAACATATACTTTTACCACGACCACCATCAAAACCGAATTGCGCCAAAGAGATTCCACCAGAAAATAATCAGCGTTTGTAGGTTTTAAAGAAGGCTGCTGCAAAATTCTTTTTAAAACAATCGTGACTGTAAACAGTTGTCGTTGGGGTTTTTACTTTTAATCCTCTCTCAAAACCTATGTCCAGCCATGACTGTATAAAGCTCGTTTCTTTGCTAAGAATATGGATTGGGGTTTGATAACTGTTTTCAGGTTGGGTTAGCAAAGGTGGTTGATGGTCGCCAAAAACTACATAAATCGTATCCGAAGCAGTATCATTTCTGATAAAATCCACCAAATTTTGGAGTTGGTATTCGATGGCTTTGAAATAATTTTCAGCAGGTTGCTCAGATAAATTTTCCAGTGGATGATATGCTTCTCGTTTAGCCGTTTGACAGTCTGTCCATTGCGGCAGTACCACTGTAGGCGAATCAAAATGGTAATGAGAATTGATGGTTTCTACAAAAAAGGCAAAAGGTTTTTGAGCACTTTTGGTTGCCATTAATTGTCTGGCTTTGTTCAGCAGAAATTGATCGGGTGCCGACGGACCAAAGTTGAAAGTTTCTCCTTGATATTCTAAATCACGGTATTTAATGGCTTGGTTGGTACCCAAAAAAGACATGATTTTTTCCCACTCGATGGATAATGTTTCAAAACCGCCTATCCCGGCAACTAAATAAGTGTCATAACCCAAATCGTTTAAAATGGACAATACCGATTGGGTTTTGAAGTCTTTCTGATGATTGAGTAAAAACCGATAACTAAAGTCATTTTTAATTTTCACTCCTTTTAAAAATGAACTATAGGACACCCAAGAAGCACCACCGGTTACCGTAGTCTCTGAAAGTATGGAAGCCGATTCAAACTGTAGTTTTTGTAATTGTTCTTCTAAGTTTTCCAACAGCTTCAAATATCGTTCGCGATAGCGGTTGTTTTCATACAATAGGGCACCATAAGACTCAAGGGCAATAAAGCATATATTAGGCTTGGATTGTAGAGTTAAATTTTCAGGAATTTCTACCACACTTTGAGCAGTGAGTTCCGGAATTTGTGCTAAGTCTTCTGTTGCTTTTCGGGTAAAAAAACGATTGGATAACCACAAACTGATACCCCATTGGATGGTGGCAAAATGATGAATTTCGAATTCTTCCACAGCCGTAAAATGCAATGGATTGATTTTCTTGTAAAACCAATAAAAGATGCTGAGACAAGTAATGCCAAAACAGAAGAAAAAGAGGATATCCGACCTGTAAAGTAATGCTGCTAAATAAAAGTTACCCCAAATGACCAATCCGCTTACAATTGTAAACAATAGCAGCCCGGCAAAAAGGGCTGTTTTGTAACCACTAAATCCAATTTGAAAGCCTTGAATTATTAAAGCATAATCCGATTTAAAACTCGGATACGATTTGTAAATGCCGTAGATGCTATGATGATATAAAAAGAAAATCAGGGTAACCCAATACACTGAGGCCAAAATTATCTTAGCATAAAAAATCGGGATTTGATTTTGCAACAGCGATAAAACCACTACAAAAAACGCATATTCCCAATTCAGCCTAAAAATGTCTTCATTAAATCGGGTAAAAAAAGGTTGTATTCTGAAACGTCCTTTAGGAAAAAACTCTTTTACCGGAAAAAAAGCAGTTGTCTTGCTGTTAAAGGCATAGCGAGGGACAAACAACAAAAAGCTAAGTGTTACAAAAACTACTATTCCGGTCATACCCTGGTTTTTTACGATTCAAATCCTGCCCAAGCATTTGGATTTTCTTTGATACTCACAGCAATTTTTCCTTTAAAAAAAGCCGCTGTTTTTGCCGTTACTTCATCAAAAATATATTTGGCTACAAATTCTGTGGTAGTCAATTGCCCTTCAAAAACAGCTAAATCATCGAAATTTTGATAGTCTAAGGGCTTCAAAATTTCTTTTACAATTTGATGCGCCAAACCTATATCAATAACCACATTATGTTCGTCAACAGTGGCCGATTTAAAAGTAACATCTACCACATAAGTGGCACCATGAACCTTTTGTGCCGGCCCGAAGAACGGATGTTTGAGTGAATGGGCAATCATCATACTTTCTCTAATCTTTACAAAATACATACTTTAGTTTTTAATATTTTACAAGCGTAATAAAATCATTGTTGGTTTTGTTGCTTCTTACTTCCTCGAAAAAATCAGGAAGGGAATCAAAAGGAATAATACGGGTAATAAATGAGGCAAAACTTATTTGTTGCATTATTTTTTCGGCCAATTGTTTTCGGGAGAGATAGTTATGCCGGTCGCGATATTCAATTGGAATTTCCGAAACCTGAACACTTATCAATTGCAAGCGTTTGTAATGAAAATGAGTGCCGAGTTTCAGCATTATACTTTGGTTTCCGTACCAACTGAGTTCCATTATTTTGCCTTCGGTAACGGTATGCTCAATGCAATATTGGAGACCATCAGCGCTGGCTGAAACATTGAAACAAATGTCATATTCTTTTTGACCGTTGCAACAGTTAAATCCCCAATCCTGCAGAGCAGTTTTCTTTGCCGAATTGGTTTCCAATACCCAAACCTTGGCTCCGATATATTCTTTAAGTGTTTGTGCCAAAAGAATCCCAACACTGCCCAAACCGCAAACCAAAACAGTATGTTTTTCAGTGACTTTAGATACCCAAATTGCATTGATAACAGTTTCTAAGTTTGACAGTTGTGTAGCAACTTTAGGATCAATGGTTGCTGAAAAAAAATAGGCATCAGCATGTGCTATTGCCAAATAATCTTGATGCGGATGCAAGGCATGAAGCCATCGGCTGTCCTCGGTTTGGCCTACTATCGAATACCCGTACTTTATCGGAAAAGCAAAATTCCCCGATTGGTAAGGCACTTGCATAATAGTGTGTAATGCTGAAGGCACTTTACCGGTGGCAACTAATTTTTCCGTTCCTAAACTGATGGAAGAATAGGCGCTTTTAACCGCTAAATAATCTGTTGGAAGACTCAAGTTCTCAGATAGAATTTCGGAACGTGTATCACCGATATGCCAAAGTGCTCTTGCTTCCATAATATTATAAATTTGAAACGGTCATGATAGCATTGCCAAACTTGTAATATTGAGGGTTTTTAAGGTGAAAGGCTTCCGAGAGTTCGTCAATTGCATCGAGTTCAATCCCGTTTTTTCCCGAACCGAAAAGCATCGGTGCTATATGAAATTCAATCCGCGACAAGGTTTTCTCTTCTATAAATTTGCGAAATGTTTGACAACCACCTTCAATAAAAACGGAGTGAATGCCTTTGCTTTTTAAAGCTTTCAACAAGTCTTCTGAGTGCATATAACCATTAACCGATTGCAAATGAATGATCTCGGTTTCCTCGGGCAAGTGGTCGTATTCGAGTTTGTTTGTACTGCACAAATAGGTTTTACCTTCGGATAAAGTATGGAGTGCTAAAACAGTATTCGCCAATATAATCTTCACCGGATTTTCGCCTTTTACCAATCGTACATCTAACCGTGGTTTGTCGATTCTGAAAGTATTGCCGCCAACCATAATAGCATCTACCAAAGCCCTAACTCTATGCGCATGGATTAGATTTTCTTCATTTCCTATCCATTTCGATTTACCGGTATTGGTGGCGATTTTTCCGTCGATGGTTTGAGCCAAGTGAGCACAAGCAAACGGTAATTCCGAGGCTCTGTTAACCAAAATATAATCCAAGTACAAGGCAAATATCTTTTTGAGTTTTTTTGGAAATACATCTGCATAGATAATATCGTAAAACTTGTAGGCTGTTTGATTGTTGGGATGGAAAAAGAAGATGGCAAGGCCATTTACCGGAAGTTGCGATACCGTGCTCTTTTCAACTCGATAGTCAGTCGTGATAAGCAATTGCTCCGTCTTTGGGTTGAGTGTTTTATAGCTGTTTTTGATAGCTAATAACAATTCCCAATATTTCGTTTTTATTTTCATGACTGTACAATGTTTTTAAAACGGTTTCGGTAATGACTTAAAAATAGCCAACCCAAGAGCAAAAACTGTAATACCGTTATCAAAGATAAAAAGTTTGCTTGCTTTAGCAACAAAAGGAAACCATTGATGCTAATAAATAAGGCTATAAAAAGTGTAATTTTTGGAGAAGGCAGGACTTTGAGTTTCGTTAATTTGAAGAATACAAAAGCGTTTACCATGTTGGAAAATCCTATGGCAGTAATGGCGCCGTAAGTTTTATAAATCGGAATTAAACCCAAAAACAATAGGGTTAAGAAGATGATTTTTCCCATGAGAAACTTGTTGATTTTGCCTACTTGTTTATCAAAAACCAATTGTAAAGCCCAAAAGCGTATGCCAATAACCGGAAAGAAAGCTATGGTAATCCAAGGAAAATACTGTTGAATATTGTTGTATTTCTCGTGGTGTAAAAACCAATGAATGTGAGTGCCAAAAACCAGTAAAAAACTAAAAGCCAGTAAGCCAATCATCAAGTATAATTCGAATTTTTCTCTAACGGAAGCGATAGTGCCCGAACTCTCAGCAGACAAATCCCGATACAACTCCGGACGTATGGCATTGTCAACACTGTTGAAAAAAGTCAGTACCGCCGCAGTAATACTAATCAAAACAGCATAACCGGCCAGTTCATCAACACTAACATAGCGTTCCATAAAAAAACGGTCCAATTGGCTTTCAATGTTGAATAAAATTAAAAACGGAATGAACGGCAATGAAAATTTCAAGGCTTCTGCGAACAGCGGTTTTGAAAATGAGAAAACAAACAACAAACGATTTTGGAAATACATGGCCAAGAAAGCCATAACATTGACTAATAAAGCCGATAACAGAAACCAAAAAAAGTCGAGTTGCAAGACAAAAATTACCAACAACTGAATGCCATGAACGGCAAAGGTTGTTAAGGTTACATATAGACTGTATGACTTGACTTCCCCGGTATTTTGCAGATGAATATAATAGAGATTGCAGAGATTGCTCACCAAAAAAGTAGCCAATAAAATCCAAGCATTCGGAAAAAAGGGAAAGTTATTTAAAAATAACCAATGGAAAACCCAATTACCGATCAGATAAAAGACCAGCAACCAAAAAATTAAAGCCATCCAATGAAAGCTGAATAAGGTTTGAAACAGTTGTTGCTTTTTTTTATCAGCTGTTTCGTGAAAATACAACGTACGATAAGCCTGGTCAGTTTTCAGGTTGAAGAAAATGGAAAAAACGGCTATAAAAGAGTTGGTTAATGCCAAAACCACATAATCCGAAGTACTCAAATAATGCAAATAAACCGGCAATAACAATAAAGTCATGGCCGGAGGAATAATGCCGGTTATGGTGTACAACAGCGTTTTTTTCATTTACCGTCTCTTAATTTGAACTATCAGATAGTCCATTTTTTTTTGGGCGTAAAGTTTGTCTAACAATAAACCTCCGCGAAACAATTTGGTAAAATTCGAGTTCCTTTTGAAAGCTCTAAAAAGCCATAACTTGAGGTTAATTTTCCAAAGCGATTTAGGGTATAACCATGCTTTCAAATTGTCTTGTGTTTGTTCAAATTGTCCTTCATCGATTGTTACATCCGAAAGCGAAATCAAATAATTCAAATGCCAGTCTTTTTGAAAAGCCATACTGGTTTTGTTGTGTTTTTTATCAAAAAAATCATCTACTATGCACAGTATTCCGTTGGGTTTTAATCCGGCTAAAAGTTGGTTAAATGACTGTTCGAAATTTAAAGTATGTTTCAACGATTCAATACAAATGATGATGTCATATCGATTAGGTTGCGTGTCATCAAAAGAAGCTACTTCAAATTCTATGTTGTTGGTTTGGGATTGTTCCTTAACCTGATTAGCTCTTTGGATTTCTTTACTGCTTATACTGATGCCTTTAACGTGTTTTGCTCCGTTTTTTGCCAATAAAAAACTTCCGAATCCAACACCGCAACCGGCATCTAAAATAGTTTTGTTTTGAATGTCAATTTTGGAGCGTAAAAAATCGTAAATGTCGTGATAAGCTTTGCCAAAGTTCATTCTTTTGTGAATAGGATAAGAAGCGTCTTTTTTGAATTGGGATTCCATTTCAAAAAGCGAGTCATATAAATCCACGATGTCTTGATGCTTTGGCATAGCACTTATTTTTTTTGGAGTATAAAAACAAACTCGTTGGCAAATTGTAAGGGAGTGATGCTTTTTTGGATGGATTTAAAACCATTGAAACGTCCAAAAGTCAACAGTCTTAATCCTTTCATAACAGGCCATTGGTCAGGAATGCATTGCACAATTTTTAAGTCGTTTTGTTCGAATAACCATTCCCATTCTTTGTAAGTTTTGGCATCCTGATGGCCTTTTCGATTGATGGTGTACAACAACTTTTTGGTAAAAATCCAGCGCCAGGAATTGGAATTTCGCACCATGAAACACAAAGTCGCCTCAGGTTTTGTAACCCTTCTGATTTCTCTCAGCACTTTATTTTTATCAATCATGCGCTCCAACGAACCCAAGCAAGTAACATAGTCAAAATGTTCGTCATTAAAAGGAATTGACTCGGCATTGGCTTCGAGTAAAACGGCATTAGGTAATTTGTTTTTGGCTTTGGTAATGGCAACCTCAGACAAATCAATACCATGATTGTTCACACCGTAATCGGCACTAATTTCCAACATCCGACCTAAACCACAAGCCACATCTAAAAAGTTCTTTCCCGATTTTAATTTTAGTAGTTCGGCAAATATATAATAGGCTTCTTTTGGACGAAGATAACTTTCCCCTCGTTTGGAGTAAGTACTATCAAACCAGTTTTTAATTGTTTGTTGTTCGTTTGTTGTTGTCATTTAAAGAGTAAAAATCGGTTGGTTTGTTTTTGGTAGTTTACAAATTCGTCTTTGAAAATATCTTGTAGAAAAGCTTCTTCAATACGAACCCTGAAAACCATATAATAAATATAGAAAATTAATCCCAACCAAATCAATATCGAAGGGAACAGTAATCCCAATCCGATGAAAAACAAGAACATACCGTCTAATCCCGGATTTCGTGTAAATCGAAAAATACCGCCGGTGTGTAAGGTAAAGGATTTTCCGGTTTGACGATTTTCTTTACGCAGATAAAGCATTGAACCAAAGGTTACTACTCTGCCGAGAACTACGCAAAGCAGTCCCAAAAAATCAGTCCATACATTCGGTTCAAAGAGTAAAAAAAGGGAATCATGCCAAAGTGGAAAGAAATACAATAACGGCAATAAAAAATAGAGTTGTACCATCACAGCCGGAATGGCCAGTAAAATAATTTTTTTGGTGACAGACCAGTTTTGAATATCGTTTATAAATTTGTTCTGACCGGTATTGTAATGCTTACTTTTACGGAAGAAGTTTTGGGTATTGGCCACACTGGGCACATGAAAAAATAACAATTCAATCGCCAGTGTGAGATATCCTATAATAAAAGCAATTTCCGTCATGGTTTCAGTTTTAAAAGTAACGGTTCAAAAGTTTTTCCCCAAGTTGGGCAATCAAAATGAGCTAAAGAAACAAAGTGTTCTTGATAATAAGCCTCAGTAGTGATTATTTTTTTCAGTTGAGAAAAAGCTTCCGTGATTTCAAAATTCGGTAAAACACCTCTTATCCCCATAGCAAGGTAATTTTCATAATTTCCGGTGGGAGTCATTACAATTGGTATGCCTGAAGCCATAGCTTCGAGACAACTCATGCCAAAACTTTCATATTCTGAAAAGTGCAAAAGCAAATCGTACTCCAAAAGTAGAGGGTTGATTTGTTTGTAATCAACAACCCCTTTGTACCTTATATTTCTTAGGCCTAGTTGTTCAACTGAGCGATTAAATACCTTAAAATAAGTTTCCGAAAGTATTTCTCCGTAACAGTCAACAGCCACAGATTCGATATTGAGTTTGGCCATTACTGCTAACAAAGTGTCATGTCCTTTTCCCTCAATAAAATTCGATAAGTAAAGAATTTTCTGGGGTAATTTAGGATAAACTTTTTTCTGTATCCAATAATCAGGAATACCGGGTTGCAGTAAAAGGGTGTTTTTTGTGGACTGTCCTAAGCCTAAGGTAATATAATCGAAAGAAGATTGACCGGTTACGATGACATTAAAGTTTTGACAAATTTCTTTTTCAACCACTATTAGCTTTTCACGCATTGAGGCAGCAAGTGCCGGATTTTTCGAAGGCCAAAGATGAATCAGAAAAAAGACTTGGTGATTTTTAAAACGTTTTACATCCAATTCAGGTTGTATTAAAATGCCGTCTGCTATGTAGATTTTGTTGGTTTGGAAAGCTAATGTATTCAGATCGACAATCATTTCTAACGAAGTCAGAAATTGATGCTTTTGCAAAACCGCCAACAATTGTGAATTGTAAATGTTTCCACCCGATATTTTTTGGTGAATGTCTGATGTCAACAGCGTAATCATGCTTCTTTATGGTTTAAAAATTCAAAAAAAGAAACTGTAAAAGACAATGTTACGAGGGCTGTTCCTATAGAAATACAATAAACTCCAATGCTCTCAATAGTAAAGAAATAAAGGATGAAAGCTATAAAATAACAACCGGCTATAAAACGGGCATATTTTTTTTTGCGTTCCGTATAACCATTTTTAGTGATGAAAGTGGTGGAAATTTTATACCCATAGCGCAACATACCTCCGAGTAAAATCCACTGTAAATTGGGATTTTGGATGGCTATTGTCAAGGAAAGCAGCAAGCAATAAAAGGCGTCAGTTTCCATGTCTAATATCCCACCGAAATGCGTGGTTTGGTTTAGCTTTCGGGCTGCAAAACCATCTAATCCGTCCAAGCAGACTACAGTTAAAGACAGTAGGCCCAAATCGATAGCTTTATCTAAAAACGGAACGGCGAATAACAGCAATAATCGGCTTACCGTAATTAAATTGGGCCATCCGCCCCAATGATTGATTTCGGTGTAATTGCGCCAATTTTTATAGAGTAATCCTATGAACAAAAAAAATCCGAACAACGGACAAAAAAACAGTTTTGAGCAGAAAAAATCCACAGCAGAGCCTATCAGCAAAACGACTGATTGAAAGAACATCCAATCATATTTTGAGGGCACCGACATTTTATAAATCTAAAAAGTGCTTAAAAAAACTTTTTTTGGTTTCAAGGTATTTTTTGCTTTCTTCTGAAGCCTTTATTTCAATGGGAATTCTGCCTTTCAAAACAATGGGTGAATTGTCGAAAACCGCTACTTTCTCAGGGTTATTGGTTAGTAAATATACTGAGCTAACCTTCAAATCAGTTAAAATTTGAATGGCTTCTTCAAAGGAACGTGAATCGGCCGGCAAGCCCAATTCCAAATTGGCTTCAACAGTGTCTTTGCCTTCTTCTTGAAGTTTGTAGGCCTTGAGTTTATTAATAATGCCGATATTTCTACCTTCTTGTCTTAAATAAATTAAAATACCGCCATTTTCTTCAAAGTAAGCCAAAGCGTTGTGCAGTTGTTTACCGCATTCGCATTTTTTAGAGTGAAAGATGTCACCGGTTAAGCATTCAGAGTGAAAACGAATCGGGATAGTGGTGTTAAAATCGGTTTTTTCATGGATCAAAACAATGTGTGGCATCCAATCATTTTCGTCTTCAGAATAGGCGATGATTTTAAAATTTCCCCAATCGGTAGGTAATATGGTTTCAACTTGGTTTTTAAGCATTTTATTTTTCTTTTTCCAGCAAAACAAAAATAACCAAAAAGTTGGAAGATTGGACCCGTTTGAATTGTAAATGACATCAGGGCTATTCATTTTAACAACAAACTGCCACAAAAAAGCCGAGAACAGTTAGGTCTCGGCTCATGTTATTTGTTGGAGAAGTTATTTATTCTTTGGTAAACTCAAACTCCATTCCGCCTTGTTTGAGCACCATTTTTTGATCACCGAAAATCATTTGAATTCCGGCGGTGTCAAAAACAAACTCGGTTTCACTTTTGGCCGTAAGCGGAAAAGAACTTTGTCCGGTGGCTTGAGCGGTCAAGGCGCCATTGTTTTCAGCTATGGTGATTTTTATGGGCAAACTTTTAGAACTGTAAGTGCCTACATATTTAGCACGTAGGGTTTCTGAAACGGTAAATCCTTTTACATCAGGGAATTGGTAATCGTTTCCGTAAAACAAACTCAACACTCCAATCATAATCTCATTGCGATTGAAATTGTCTCCGTTAACCACTATCGCAAAACCGGTTTTTTCTTCCATATTATATCCTGCTGCAGCTCTGAAGTTTTCAATACCTCCGGTATGACCGTAGAATTTTCGCTCGTCAAAAGGGGCAATGATCAAGCCTTTACCATAATTATCCCTCATGGTTTTCATTTGTTCCAAAGCAGCGGGAGAAACGAGTTTGCCATTAAAAAGTCCGCTTAAAAACAAATTCAAATCGTCCGGAGTTGACGCAATGGCGCCGGCTGCAAAGGCTAAGCTGTTATGCCATTCCGGTGTTTGTTCCCAAGTATTTCCGTTAAAGGTGAATGAATAGCCTTCGTTTTGCGTTGGCTCAATCTTTAGCGGAAGTAAAGTGTTTTTTAATCCTAATTTCTTTACAATGCGAGTATGTAAATTCTCGGCATAGGATTTTTTAGTAATGTCTTCTAAAATATAGCCTAACAAATTGTAGTTCGAATTGCTGTATTTGAATTGTGAATCGGGTTCAAACGCCGGTGTATAACCTTCGATACGTTTGACCAAATCGGCTTTTTTATTTTCGGTGTAAATGTATTGTGCTACCGTTGGGTCATCATTCAAATAATCAGGAATGCCCGTTCTGTGGTGCAAAAGCATGGCTATCGTGATTTTATCGGCATTAACCACTTTCGGATAAAACTGCGATAATTTGGTATCAAGTGATAGCTTTTTTTCATCTACCAACTGCATAATCATCGTAGCTGTAAAGGTTTTGGTAATCGAGCCGATTTTGAGTTTGGTTGCCGGATCTAATTTTTTCCCGCTCGACAATTCGGCTAAGCCATAAGCTTTGGAAAAGACAATTTTATCTTTTTCCAATATGGAGAGCGAACCCATAAACTTATTGTTGGTGTACAAATAGTTTAACAAGCTGTCAATTTTCTGAAATTTATCGGTTTGGGCAACTACCGATGATAATCCGAATACAAATAATAAGAGGAATTTTTTCATGTTTACAATGGTTTATGTCGAGGCTTAATGTGCTTCCAACCAATTTTGACCTACGCCCATTTCCACTTCTAATGGAACCGACATCGTAAAGGCATTTTCCATTTCGTGTTTAATCATAGGCTTAATTTTTTCCAATTCCGAGTGGTGAACGTCAAACACCAATTCGTCATGAACTTGCAACAGCATTTTAGATTTCCAGTTTTCAGAGGTCAGTTTTCGGTGGATGTTAATCATGGCCAATTTGATGATGTCGGCGGCGCTTCCTTGGATAGGCGCGTTAACTGCATTGCGTTCGGCAGCTCCGCGGACTACAGCATTGGCAGAGTTAATGTCTTTTAAATAGCGACGGCGACCTAAAACCGTTTGCACATAACCATGCTGACGGGCAAAGTCGACTTGGTCTGACATGTATGATTTCAATTTCGGATAGGTTTTGTAGTAGGCTTCAATCAAAGCGGCACTTTCGCTGCGGGAAAGCGAGGTTTGGTTGCTTAGTCCAAAAGCGGAAACCCCGTAAATGATACCGAAGTTTACTGTTTTGGCATTACTTCGTTGTGCTGCAGTCACCTCTTCCAAAGCTACGTTGAACACTTTAGCGGCGGTGCTTCGGTGAATGTCTTCGTTGTTTTGAAAGGCTTTGATCATGTTTTCTTCTCCGGATAATGCGGCAATAATCCGCAATTCTATCTGGGAATAATCCGCAGAAAGCAAACTGTAGTTTTCATCTCGAGCAATGAAGGCTTTTCGAATTAATCTGCCTCTCTCGGTGCGAATCGGAATGTTTTGCAAGTTCGGGTTGTTGGAACTCAATCGACCTGTTGCCGCTACGGTTTGCATATAATCGGTATGCACGCGCTGGGTTTTCGGGTCGACTTGATTTGGCAATGCCTCAATGTATGTGCTTTGGAGTTTGACCATTTGTCGCCACTCTAAAATATCTCTTACGATTTGATGTTCATTGGCCAAATAACTTAATACTTCTTCGCCGGTAGCGTATTGACCGGTTTTGGTTTTCTTTTGTTTGGCGCCGCCAATTTTGAGTTTATCAAATAAAATCTCTCCCAATTGCTTTGGGGAAGCCAAATTGAATTTTTCGCCGGCCGTTTCATAGATTTTTTGTTCAAAATCGAGGATTTCTTTTTGCATGTCAGTCGCCATAGCTTTGAGGAAGTTTACGTCTAAACGTATGCCTTCGGCTTCCATGTCGGCCAACACGGGAACCAATGGAATTTCGATTTCATCAAAGAGTTTCTTGGTGCCGACTTTCTCTAAAATCGGTTGAAAATGTTCTTTGAGTTGCAGCGTTACATCGGCGTCTTCTGCAGCGTATTCTTTGATGTCTTCTAACGGAACTTCGCGCATTGATAATTGGTTTTTACCTTTTTTACCAATGAGTGTCTCTATGGATTTAGGGGAATATTTCAAATAGGTTTCGCTTAACACATCCATATTGTGACGCATATCTGGATTGATGAGGTAATGCGCAATCATGGTGTCGAAGAGTTTGCCCTTGATTTGAATGCCGTATTTGGCCAAGACTTTAAGATCATATTTCATGTTTTGCCCAATTTTTTCGATGGCTTCATTTTCGAAAAACGGCTTGAATTTGTCGGCCAGTAGTTTGGCTTCTTCTTGATTTTCCGGAAAAGGAACGTAAAAAGCTTCCCCTTTTGACCAGGAGAAAGACATGCCTACCAGTTCGGCATTCAAAGCATCAATTCCGGTAGTTTCGGTGTCAAAACAAACCGAAGTTTGGTTCATTAAGTTCTGTAAAAACAATTTTACACCCAAATCGCCTTGGATGATTATATAGTTGTGCTTGGTATTTTCCAGTGTTGCGTAATACGAATGTTGTTTTGGTTCTCCGGTTTCTTCATCCGAAAAACCAAATAAGTTAAATTGCTCTTCGTTCGATTTTTTGGCAATGGGTTTTTTAATATTTTTTTGATCATTGTCATTGCTATTGTCATTGCCATTGCTTTCAATCTCGTCGTATTCTTTTCCGGTACCGAAGAGTTTGTCGAACTGCGCTTTCATTTGTCGGAACTCGAGTTCTTGGAATAACGCATCGGTTTTTTCCACATCCGGTTTGGACAATTCGAAATCGGTGGCGTCGAAAGTTACGGGACAATCCAATAAAATGCGCGCTAATTTTTTCGACAATATGCCAAGTTCTTTATTTTTTTCGATTTTATCTTTCAGCGCACCTTTGAGTTTGTCGGTGTTTTCCAATAGATTTTCCATCGTGCCGAATTCCTTCAGCAATTTTTTGGCCGTAACTTCGCCAACACCCGGAAATCCCGGAATATTATCAGCAGAATCACCCATCATGCCTAAAAAGTCAATGACTTGTTCCGGTCTTTCAATTTCAAATTTCTCTAATACTTCAGGAACGCCCCAAATTTCTATATCGTTGCCCATACGAGCCGGTTTGTACATAAAGATGTTTTCAGAAACCAATTGGGCAAAATCTTTATCGGGCGTTACCATAAAGACTTGGTAACCTTCTTTTTCGGCTTGTTTGGCTAAGGTTCCGATTAAGTCATCGGCTTCGTAGCCTGCTTTTTCCATAATCGGAATATGCATCGCTTTCAATAATTCTTGAATATAGGGAACGGCAATTTTAATCGCTTCCGGAGTTTCATCGCGATGCGCTTTGTACTCTTGGTACATTTCGTTGCGGTAATCGCTGCCGCCTTTGTCGAAGGCCACTGCCAAATGGTCGGGTTTTTCGCGCTTAATAACATCCATCAAAGAATTCATAAAACCCATAATGGCAGAGGTATCCATACCTTTGGAGTTGATTCTCGGGTTCTTAATAAAAGCGTAATAGCCGCGGAAAATTAAGGCGTAAGCGTCTAAGAGGAATAGGCGTTTTTGTTGTGACATTGCTGAAAAAAATTATAAAGCGTAAAGGTAACGAAACTTTGCCTTTTGACGGGCAGAAATATTTTAGTTAAAATTAGTTAAATCGGGGATAACAATGCTTTCTTTCTTTGTTAATTTGCCTAAAATTTGCAGAATATGTTGCGTTGGATTTTCTTTTTTCTTTTTGTAGCCATAGTGGAAGTCTATGCTTTTCAGGCACTTAAAACCATCACTAAAACTAAGTGGATTTTGGTTTCCTATCAGGTCATTTCATTGTTGGCAGTCTTGTATATCGTTTATCAATTTACCCAATTTGACAGAAGGGTTGGTCAAAACAGCAAGACTTTAATCACTTTCGGGTTGTTGTTATTGGTTTTTATTCCAAAATTAATTTTAACCGGCCTCATGTTGTTGGAAGATGTGTTCAGGGTATTTTCGGGTACGATTACACACTTTTTAGGAGACAATGACAGCGGTAGTTTTTTGCCGGAGCGAAGAAAGTTTGTTAGCCAAGTGGCTTTGGTTTTGGCCGCTATTCCTTTTTCATCTCTTTTATACGGAATGACTAAGGGTAAATATAACTTCAGAGTCATCAAACAAACGCTTTTTTTTCCTGATTTACCCGAAGATTTTGACGGATTTACGATTACTCAAATTTCTGACATTCACAGTGGTAGCTTTGACAATGAGGAAAAAATCAATTATGCGGTTGATTTGATCAACGAACAAAATTCGGATATGATTTTGTTTACCGGTGATATTGTTAACACACATGCCACCGAAATGCATCCGTGGATAACTGTTTTTAATCGGATTAAGCCACATCCATTTGGGAAGTACTCTGTATTAGGGAACCACGATTATGGAGAATATGTTCAATGGCCTAATGATGCTGCTAAACTTCAAAATTTTGAAGACATCAAAGATTTGCACCGTCAAATAGGTTTTGATTTGTTGTTGAATCAGCATACTAAAATTAAAAAAGGAAGTGGTGAAATTGCCTTGGTAGGCGTTGAGAATTGGGGAAAAAATTTCAAACAAGCCGGCGATTTGAATAAGGCTTCCGAAGGATTATCTAAGGAAGATTTTAAAATTTTGATGAGTCACGATCCGAGTCATTGGGAATATGAAGTAAAACACGACGAGAAGCATTATCATTTAACGCTTTCCGGACACACCCATGGCTTACAGTTTGGTATTGAAATTCCCGGTTTAATTCAGTGGAGTCCTGTTCAATACGTTTATAAACAATGGGCTGGATTGTATGAAAATTTAGGCCGTTACATCTATGTTAATCGCGGTTTTGGGTTTCACGCCTATCCCGGACGAGTTGGAATTTGGCCAGAAATCACGGTTTTTGAACTAAAAAAAGGGGAAAAAGTAGCATAATTAGTTAAAAATGCTACATTTGTGGTTTAATAGTTCTTTTTCCAAGGTAAAAGAAACAAAAATATTTTGGTTTTATGTCAAAATTTGGAGAATTAATCAACGCTCAAGTGCCTGTGTTAATTGACTTTTACACAGAGTGGAACGAATCTTCAGTGTCCATGCATCCTGTAATCAGAGATGTTGCTGCAGCGCTTGGTGACAAGGCAAAAGTGATCAAAATTGATGTAGATAAAAATCAGGAATTGGCAGAGGCATTGCGCATCAAAGGATTGCCAACCTTGATGATTTACAAAGACGGTCAAATGGTTTGGAGACAATCCGGTGAATTAGATGCCAATACCATTATCGCTTTAGTACAAGAGCAACTTTAGTCCATCTTTTCACAAACAAATTCATTTTTCTTTAGGAACTCTAAAGTTTTGGGCAATGCATATTGTAAGTTTTGCCAAGCTTTAATACTGTCGTGAAAAACGATTATACTTCCACTTTCTATATTTTTTAAGACATTTTCCAAGCATTTTTCCGGAGAGATATTCTTGTCGAAATCCATACTAATGACATCCCACATAATGATTTTATAGCCGGATTGGCGCAAAGCTTTGGCTTGCGATGGTTTGATTTTTCCGTAAGGTGGTCGAAATAGCTTTGCGTTTAAAGTTTGTAGGGTAAAGTTGGCAATGGTTTCGGCACACTTTTCAGTATTTTCAATGTAAGCTGTCAGAGAGGTTTCCCATCCTTTCAAATGGTTGAAGGTATGGTTTCCTATACTATGGTCGTTATCGATTATCTTCCGGAAAATTTCCGGATGTTTTTGAATGTTTTCGCCTATACAAAAAAAAGTTGCTTTGGCATTGTATTGTTCAAGTTGGTTTATTACCCATTCGGTTATTTCCGGAATCGGTCCGTCGTCAAAAGTCAGGTATATTTTTTTTTCTGCATTTGGGATATCCCAAACATACTTTGGAAAAATAGCTTTGATAAACCGACCTGTTTTAACCCATAAACTCATGGTATAAAAGTAAAAAAAGTGCCGATAGGATTTGTTTCTTATCGGCACTTTTTTGTGAATTATTAAACGGACTACTCCAAATCTCTTCCAAAACGAGTAAAGCGCTGTACGAAGGTGTTGAAGGTTGGTTTGTTTTTGTTGTAGTATTCTAAATCATTTCGATTCTTCATAACCAATAGCAGGCTTCGGTATCGTTCGATATCGGTAATAATATCTGAAGCTATACCATTTTGGATAGAAGGTTGAATTCCGGCATAGTAGGTCAAATTCTGTTTGTATTTGTCCATCAATTTATCCAACAATTGGCGTGCTTTAGCTTTTTCGCCCACTTCGTAATAAGCAGCGGCGAACGGTTCTAACATGGTGTAATAGCCGTAGTAATCCATTGGCATTTTAGTCAGGGCTAAATCGATGATTTTTTTGGCTTTGTCGATTTTTCCTTCATTGATAAGCTGTTGGGCTAAACGCGCCATATTGGTACGGTACGAAATACTGTTCTTGCGGGTTTCAGGGTCGTGGTAAATCGAAGTTAATTCGCCGTTGCCCCATTGCCATTTGGTGACTAACTCATACATTTTATCGCTATCAATTTGGCCCATATCATATGGGTTTTCTTTATCGATAGGCGTCTTAATCGGGACTAACTTGTAAACCAAACCATCCAATTGAAGGTAATCTTTCATCCACAAATAATCGTCGTCGCCAAAACTGCCACCGGTAAAATAAACCGGTCTTTTCCAATTGTTATTGGCTAAAATATCCAACATCATCAATCGGTTTTTGTATAGCGCGCTTCCTTTGATTTCTACATCAATGTAAGGAACAATAGAGTCGTTTAAAGCGGGGTTAACAACTTTGTTTTTGATGATGGTATTTTTATCAACCGGAATTCTGATTTTATTAGTCGGATAGAAATGAATGGTTTGTCCGTTTTGCAAGTCAATGGTTGATTGCGGGTTCTTGATAAAGTTGATAAAATCTTTTACATCCCAACGGGCCTCGGTTTTAGGGATGTGAGCAACATAATCTAATTTATCACCCACGTACTCGTTGTGTTCAAAAGAAATTGGCAGCCCATCAGCTTTATAGGTTTTAAATTTCATTTGATCGATATACCAATCGGTCATGAATAAACTGGTGTTGACAATTTTGATGTCGGTTCGAATGCCTTCAATTTCTTGAGCATACCAGAGAGGAAAAGTGTCGTTATCGCCTATGGTAAACAATATAGCATTCGGGTCACAAGAGTTGAGGTAGTTTTTGGCCATAGCTATAGCCGTGTATCGGTTAGAACGGTCGTGATCGTCCCAATTTTGACTGGCCATTAAAACCGGAGCAGCTAAAAGCGAAGCAACTATTACCACCGGGCCAACCAATTTAGATTTGACATAGTCGGTTATAATTTCATATATGGCGTAAACACCAAAACCTAACCATATAGCAAAAACATAGAATGAGCCAACCAAAGCATAATCGCGTTCTCTTGGTTCGAAAGGTCTTTCGTTAAGGAAAACTTTTAGAGCTATGCTGGTGAAAAGGAATAAGACCAATAAAACGTAAAAACTCTTCAGGTCTCTTTGAGCATGATACATTAAGCCGATTAATCCAAGGATAAACGGCAAGAAATAATAAACGTTTCTGCCTTTGTTGTTGATGGCATCATCAGGAAGATTTTCCTGCGAGCCTTTGCCTAAGTGAATTTCATCGACAAACTTGATACCGCTGATCCAATTACCATCTAAGTTGTCGTATTTCCCCTGAATATCGTTTTGTCTTCCTACGAAATTCCACAACAAGTAGCGACCATACATGTATCCAAATTGGTATTCACCCATAAACAATAAGTTGTCGGCTGTTGAAGGTTTTTCTACGACCAAATAATCGCTGTATTTCTTTAAGAAGTTAACGTAATCCTCATTGTCGATTTGCTTTTGAGCATAAGCTGTTTTAAAATCGTTGATGTTTTTTTGCATTTCATCTTTCAACTGAGCCACGGCTTGCATAATTTGCTCGTCACTCAAACTGTCCAAATTAACTCCGTACTGAGCTAAATCTTCCTCATAAGGATAGTTATGGTTTAAAGTAAATTTCGGCGGTCCTGTGAATTGGATATAGTTTTCGATGTGATCAGTGCTCCACATACGCGGCAAAACTGCTTTGTGGTTGTCGTCGGTATTTTGCTCGGCGTTTTTGTAGTTGTTAACAATAACGTATTTGCCGGTTTTATAATCTCTTTCGTAGTTGGGTGCTTTGTCTAAATACGGTTGGTCTTCATCCAATCCGGCAAAAGTATCAGTGTATTGCGGACCATAAAATAAAGGATTTACTCCGTATTGCTCACGGTTATAGTAGGCTAATACCTCTGCGGCATCTGATGGTTTATTTTCGTTGATTACCACATTGGCGTTGGCACGAATTGGTAACATCATCCAAGTCGAGAAGCCAATCAATACAAAAAGGACGCAAAGCAATGCAGTATTGTAAAACGGATGTCCTTTTTCGCGGGTGTACTTCAATCCGAAATAGAAGAAGGCAACAACCAACAATGCTGCTATGATAGTGCCGGAGTTGAAAGGCAAACCAACACTGTTTACCATAAAAATTTCCATTTTACCAAAGAAAGCCAAGGTATAAGGGAGCAATAGCTTAAATATGAATAACAATATAGCTACAATGATAATGTTGGCTATGATGAAACTTTTGATTGTGATTTTTTTGTAATTCTTAAAATAATACAAGAATCCAATCGATGGAATGGTTAATAGAGCCATAAAGTGGACTCCAAAAGATAGTCCGATTAGTAGAGAAATTAACAACAACCAACGATTGCCTCTCGGAGTGTGCATGTCTTCTTCCCATCTTAGCGCCAGCCAAAATAATATAGCGATGAATAATGATGCCATGGCGTATACTTCTGCTTCCACAGCACTGGCCCAAAAACTGTCTGAAAAAGTGAAAGCTAAAGAACCAACTAATGAACTGCCCAAAACAACAATAGCTTTGTTTTTATCAAATTCAGTGTAGGATGACACAATTTTTCTCAACAATATGGAAGACGACCAAAACATAAACAATATGGTAAAGGCACTCGAAAATACTGAAGTCATGTTGACCATCAAGGCTATGTTTTCCTTACCAATGGCAAACATGGAGAAAAAGGCACCTATAATTTGGAATAAAGGAGCCCCCGGCGGATGTCCTACTTCCAATTTGGCTGCTGTAGAGATGTATTCGCCACAATCCCAAAAACTCATGGTGGGTTCAACAGTTAACGAATAAGTGATTAAGGCAATGACAAAAGCTGTCCATCCTAAAAGGGTATTCCACTTGTTGAAGTTAAAATTCATCATAGAAAGAGGATATGAGATAGGTTTATTTTTAAGCTTACAAAGAAACTATTTTTTTTAACGTAATTAAACCGGCATTAATAAAAATTTATAAAAGAGGTAACGAATTAATTTCAAGTTTATTATGGGTTTGTCGAATAAATTAAAAGAAGAGATGTCTAATTTTTTTAACGATTTGTTTGTGTAAAATAAAATTTGTTATAAATTTGCACTCGCAATAAGCCAATTGGTCTATGGTGTAATGGTAACACTACGGTTTTTGGTGCCGTCTTTCTAGGTTCGAGTCCTAGTAGACCAACAATAAGTCCCGCATTTGCGGGATTTTTTGTTTTAAAAAAAAGCATAAAAAAAGCCGCAGATTCGCGGCTTTTTTATTTGGTGTCTAACAATTATATTTTAAAGGTCACCACCGGTCTTACAGCGTGATTCACTAAGTCTTCACTGATACTACCGTTAAAGAAGTGGGCTAATCCTTTTCTTCCGTGAGTGCTCATTCCAATCAAATCAGCATCAATACTGTTGGTAAAGTTTAAAACACCACTTTCTACATTAACATCATTATAAATGTGAGTAGAACATTTGTTAATGGTAAATCCTGAAATAAAAGAATTCATAATTTCATTGGCAACGTGAGTCGGTTTGAAACTGCTTGGTGTATTGATCATTACTAAATGTAATTCAGCACCGAATTTATTAGCAAACTCTACTACTTTAGCAAAAGGTTTTTTGATTTCGTCTGAAAAATCAGAAGCAAAAACAAATTTGTTTACTTCGAAGTTTCCGGCTTCTTTTTTAATGATTAAAACAGGGATTTCAGAATTGCGAACAACTTTTTCAGCATTAGATCCGATAAACATTTCTTTAAAACCACTGGCTCCGTGTGAACCCATAACAATCAAGTCAACTTCGTTTTTCTTGCTGATATTCATAATTCCGTCGAAGGCTAATTCAAACTGAATAATTTCCGAAACTTTAATACCTTCTAAACTAGGGTCGTCCATCAAGTCTTCCAAACGATTGATAGCCGCATTTTTGAAAAGCATAATTTCAGGCAATTCATGTCCGCTACCAATAGCATCGCCTGCTTCATGAGGCAATTCTAACATGTGAAGTAAAAAGATTTCGCCGTTGTTTTTTCTGGCAATTTGTGCCGCAACTTTCAAGGCATATTTGGCATGTTCAGAGAAGTCTGTTGGGACTAAGATTTTTTTCATAATATAAAAACGTAATTTTTGGATAGGATATTTTAACACAATAAAGGTATTATTTTTTTTTGATTTGGCAATGAATTTTTGATTTATAAAAAAATAACTATATTTGCTGCGTTATTTACCATACAAATTAAATAATGAGGGAAGCACTGCTTCCCTCTTTTTATACAACAATGACATTTAAAGACAAGGTTTCAAATTTAATAGCGGGAGAATTGGAGAACAATTCCTCTTTGTTTTTGGTAGATTTAAGTATTTCAGAGAGTTATAAAATTACCGTAACTTTGGATGGCGATAATGGTGTAACGCTGCAAGATTGTATTGATGTCAGTCGGGCCATAGAAAACAACCTTGATCGAGAAGAACAAGACTTTTCATTAGAAGTTGCCTCTGCAGGAGTTTCTTCGCCATTAAAATTGGTTAGACAGTACAAAAAAAATATTGGTCGCAACCTAAAAGTCAAAACAACAACATCGGAAACTATTGAGGCCAAGTTGGAAGCTGCTGATGATGAAAAAATCACACTTGCTTGGACGGCAAGAGAACCCAAAAAAATAGGAAAAGGAAAAGAAACGGTTGAGCACAAACGCGACCTTTCTTATTCAGAAATAAAAGAAGCAATTGTTACAATAATATTTTAATTAAAACAGGCATGGAAAATATTGCATTAATCGAATCATTTTCAGAGTTTAAAGACGATAAACTTATTGATCGAGTAACGCTTATGGCGATTTTGGAAGATGTATTTAGAAACGCATTAAAAAAGAAATACGGTTCTGATGATAACTTTGATATTATTATCAACCCTGATAAAGGTGATATGGAAATCTGGAGAAATCGCGTGGTTGTAGCTGATGGCGAAGTAGAAGATGAAAACCAAGAAATTGCTTTGTCTGAAGCCAGAAAAATTGAACCTGATTTTGAGGTTGGAGAAGATGTTTCGGAAGAGGTAAAATTAATCGATTTGGGAAGAAGAGCCATTTTGGCATTGCGTCAAAACTTGATTTCTAAAATTCACGAACACGACAATACTAATCTTTACAAGCAATTTAAAGATTTAATCGGTGAAATTTACACCGCCGAAGTACACCATGTTCGTCCAAGAGTTGTAATTTTGGTAGATGATGAAGGTAACGAAATTGTTTTGCCGAAAGAAAAACAAATCCCGTCTGACTTTTTCCGTAAAGGTGATAACGTTCGCGGAATCATTGAAAGTGTTGAGTTGAAAGGCAATAAGCCGCAAATCATCATGTCGAGAACAGCGGATAAATTCTTGGAAAAACTGTTTGAGCAAGAAATTCCTGAAGTGTTCGACGGTTTGATTATGATTAAAAAAGTGGTGAGAATTCCGGGTGAAAAAGCCAAAGTAGCGGTGGATTCTTATGATGACAGAATTGATCCGGTTGGTGCTTGTGTAGGAATGAAAGGATCCCGTATTCACGGAATTGTTCGTGAGTTAGGAAACGAAAATATCGACGTGATTAACTACACTAACAATTTACCGTTGTACATCACCAGAGCTTTAAGTCCGGCCAAAGTATCTTCTGTTAAAATCGACGAAGAGAAAAAAAGAGCCGAAGTATTTTTAAAATTAGAAGAAGTTTCCAAAGCCATCGGTCGCGGTGGGCATAATATCAAATTGGCCGGATTATTAACCGGTTACGAACTTGATGTGATCAGAGAAGGCAGTGCTATTGAAGAAGATGATGTAGAATTAACTGAATTCTCAGACGAAATCGACGGATGGGTAATCGATGAGTTTGCTAAAATCGGTTTAGACACCGCTCGCAGTATCCTAAATCAAGATGTGGCTGATTTGGTAAGAAGAACCGATTTGGAAGAAGAAACCATTTTAGAAGTAATCAAAATTTTGAAAGAAGAGTTTGAAGACTAAACTTTCGCCAACACAACAATAGATAACATTAATTAGATTTTATGTCTGAAGGAAATATTAGAATTAATAAAGTTTTAAGGGAATTAAATATTTCTTTGGAAAGAGCTGTGGATTATCTTAAAGATAAGGGAATTGCTATTGAAGCCAGTCCCAACACAAAGATTTCCGATGATGTATACAATATTCTTTGTGGTCAATTTGCAGGAGACAAAGGAAACAAAGAAGCTTCTAAAGGAATAAGCGAAGAAATCAGAAAGGAAAAAGAAGCCCTTCGTTTGGAAAGAGAAAAAGAATTGGAAGACAAGCGCAAACAAGAAGAAGAGCGTCAACGTCTCGAACTGATTAAAGCGAAAGCCGTTATCAGTGGTCCAAAACAAGTCGGCAAAATCGATTTGGAACCAAAACAAACCGCTGCTCCAACAGAAGCCCCTAAAATTTCAGCAGAAAAATCGGAAAATGTTGATCAAAAAACAGCTGCTGCACCGGCTGAAGAGCCTACCCAAGCCACAGTTAAAGAAGTGGTTTCAAAACCTGTTGAAGCAGCTACAGATGAAACGATTACCACGCAATACCAAAAACTATCCGGAGCAACACTAACCGGACAAGTAATCGATTTGTCTCAATTTGATAAGCCGAAAAAGAAAAAAGAAGATTTTAAGAAAGATAACAGTAAGCCGGCTGCAGCTAACGGTCAAAATGCCAATGCAAGTCAGAATGCGAACAAAAATAAGCGCAAAAGAATTGCTCCGAAACCTGGTGATAAACCTGCGATAACAGGAGGTAATAATGCCCAAGGTGGTCCTTCTAAATTTGGTAACAAACCGGGCTTCCAAAAAGGAAACCGTCCGGCTATTGTTCAAAAAGTTGAGCCAACCGAAGAAGAAGTAAAAAACCAAATCAAAGAAACTTTAGAGCGTTTACAAGGAAAAGGGAACAAATCTAAAGCGGCCAAGTATCGCAGAGACAAGCGTGATACACACCGTCAGCGTTCAGAAGACGAAATGCAAGCGATGGAAGAAGGAAGCAAAATCCTCAAAGTAACCGAGTTTGTTACTGTGGGTGAGATTGCTACTATGATGGATGTGCCAATTACCAAAGTAATCGGAACTTGTATGACTTTAGGAATCATGGTTACCATGAATCAAAGGTTAGATGCGGAGACACTTTCCATTGTTGCCGACGAATTTGGATACCAAGTAGAATTTATTACCACTGATATAGAGGAAAATTTAGAAGTGGTTGAAGATAAACCGGAAGATTTAGTTCACCGAGCGCCGATTGTAACCGTTATGGGTCACGTAGATCACGGAAAAACCTCATTATTGGATTACATTCGTAAAACCAATGTGATTGCCGGGGAATCCGGAGGAATTACCCAACACATCGGAGCTTACGGAGTGGTGCTGGAAAATGGTCAAAAAATCACTTTCTTGGATACACCTGGTCACGAGGCTTTTACCGCTATGCGTGCTCGTGGAGCTCAAGTTACCGATATTGCTATTATTGTGATTGCAGCGGATGATGACATCATGCCTCAAACCAAGGAAGCCATTAGTCACGCTCAAGCGGCCGGAGTCCCTATGATTTTTGCTATCAACAAAGTGGATAAACCGGCAGCTAATCCTGAAAAAATTAAAGAGCAATTGGCCGGTATGAATTTATTGGTGGAAGATTGGGGCGGAAAGTACCAGTCACACGATATTTCCGCAAAAGCCGGAACCGGTGTGAAAGATTTATTGGAAAAAGTATTATTAGAAGCTGAATTATTGGATTTAAAAGCCAATCCGAATAAACCTGCTGTAGGTACAGTAGTAGAGGCGTTCTTAGACAAAGGTCGCGGTTATGTTTCCACAGTTTTGGTTCAGGCCGGGACATTAAAAGTAGGGGATTATGTTTTGGCCGGAAAAAATCACGGCAAGGTAAAAGCCATGCACGATGAAAGAGGGCACAATGTATTAGTGGCCGGACCATCAACCCCAATTTCAATTTTAGGATTGGATGGAGCACCTACTGCCGGTGATAAATTTAATGTGTTTGAAGACGAAAGAGAAGCCAAACAAATTGCGGCCAAACGAACTCAGCTGTTGCGTGAGCAATCAGTTCGCACACAAAAACACATTACATTGGCGGAAATCGGTCGTCGAATCGCTTTAGGTCAGTTTAAAGAGCTAAATATTATCTTAAAAGGAGATGTTGACGGTTCGGTAGAAGCGTTATCTGACTCTTTTTCCAAACTGTCAACAGAAGAAATTCAAATCAGAATCATACACAAAGGTGTTGGTGCGATTACGGAATCCGACGTATTGTTGGCTTCAGCCTCAGATGCAATTATCATTGGATTCAACGTTCGTCCTTCCGGAAATGCTAAGCAATTGGCTGATAAAGAAGAAATCGATATCCGAAACTACTCTATCATCTACGACGCTATCGACGATTTGAAAGATGCTATGGAAGGAATGTTATCTCCGGAGATGAAAGAAGAGATTACAGGATCGGCTGAAATCAGAGAGACTTTCAAAATTTCTAAAGTGGGTACAATTGCAGGTTGTATGGTGACCGACGGAAAGATTTTCAGAAATTCAAAAATCCGTTTAATCAGAGAAGGAGTAGTGATTTTTACAGGAGAATTGGCTACTTTAAAGCGTTTCAAAGATGATGTTAAAGAAGTAGCTAAAGGTTATGATTGCGGTATGCAAATAAAGAATTACAACGATATTCGAGAATATGATGTGATCGAAGCTTTCCAAGAAGTGGAAGTGAAGAAAAAATTGAAATAGTACTGAATAAAAAAGCCCCGAACTTCGGGGCTTTTTTTATTTATTGGGTTTAATCAAAAAGGCAGTAGGATATCTTTTTTTCAGCAACAATAAGTTTTTTTCGGCTTCAATTCGGGTTTTAAAATTGCCTACCCAAACCTTGTATAGTGGCGTACTGAACACTATAGTGGCATCTAAATTTTTAAATTCTTTTTTGAATTCTATCAATGTTTTTTTAGAGTTTTCCGTGTCGCCGTTGAAGATCTGAATTTTGTAACGATCATTAATAGTAATTGAACTGTTAATTTTTCTTTTCTCATTTAGCAATTGTTCAAATTTAACATCTTGATCGACGGTCACTTTTGTGTCCTGAGAGTAGGTTTTTTGGCAAAAAAAGAAAACGATTGCGTAGAAAAAAACCGCTTTAGTTTTGGGTAAAAATTTCATAATGATTTGATTTTTATACAAATGTAAAACTTAATAAATTAAACAAAACACTATTCGTTATTTAGAATTAATATAAATTGGTATTTAAGATATATTTAAGGTTTTGAGAATAGTTCATAAGTCGTATTTTTGTGCAAGTTTTTAATAAAGCGTCGATTTTTAGCTGAAAATCCTTCAGAAAGAATCATGCCAACATTAGTCGATAATCATTTATTATATGAAAAAAATGGGTAACCATAATTCGATTTCAAGGAAAATAGTCTTTAGTTTAGCTTTAATGCTAACATTCTCCTTCACCTCATTTTCACAAGAAACGCCACCAACAACTGATGCTGCTGCTCCTGCCGCAACCTCTGCCGCGCCTGCCGCTGCTACCGGGGGAGATCCTGTAGCCGGAAAAGCTTTGTTTAATGCCAACTGTGCGGCTTGTCACAATCTTGATAAAAAGATGACCGGGCCTGCGTTAAGAGGTGTTTCTGCAAAGTATGACAAGGAGTGGATTTACAAATGGGTCAACAATAGTTCTGCATTGATCAAATCTGGGGATGCTAAAGCTATCAAGATTTTTGAAGAATTCAACAAGTCGGTGATGACAGCGTTTCCTCAATTATCAACTACTGATATTGATAATATTATAGCTTACACTGATCAGCCAAAAGCTGAGCCTGCGACTGCTGTAGCGGCACTACCGGGTAAAGACGGCGGGGCTGATGAAGGAGGTATTTCTAATGATGTTATCCTTGGGGCTTTAGCGTTAGTGATGTTGATGTTGGTAATCATGTTGTTCTTTGTGAACAACGTGTTGACGAAAGTGGCTAAATCTAACGGTATTGAGTTGCCTGCAAAACAAGGAGTTTCATTATGGCAAGCTTTTGCTAAAAACCAATTCTTGGTTTTAGTGGCTTCTATTTTCTTATTGCTTTCAAGCGGGTACTTTGTTTACGGGTGGATGATGCAGGTTGGTGTTGATCAAGATTATGCGCCAATTCAACCAATTCATTATTCTCACAGAATTCACGCCGGTAGCAACGGAATCGATTGTAAATACTGTCACTCTGCTGCCAGAGTTAGTAAAAACGCCGGTATTCCATCATTGAATGTTTGTATGAACTGTCACAAAAATATTGCTGAAGTAGCTGATACTACAGCAACACCTGAATACAGTAAAGCATTTTACGATGGGGAAATCCAAAAATTATACGATGCTGTGGGTTGGGATAAAGCAACCCAAAAATACACGGGTAAAACCAAGCCTGTTAAATGGGTTCGCATCCACAACTTACCGGACTTTGCTTATTTCAATCACTCTCAACACGTAACTGTTGCCGGAATTGAATGTCAAAAATGTCACGGTCCTGTTCAAGAATACGAAATTCAAAAGCAATTTGCACCGTTAACCATGGGTTGGTGTATCAAATGTCACCGTGAAACTGATGTTAAAATGGAAGGCAATGCCTACTATACTAAAATTCACGAAGAACTTTCTAAAAAGTATGGTGTAGACAAATTGACTGCAGCACAAATGGGAGGTTTAGAATGTGGTAAATGCCACTATTAATCAAATTATTAAGAAGCTAATATTTATATACGATGTCATCGAACAAAAAATACTGGAAAAGTGTTGAGGAACTAAACGAAAATAGTTCTATTGTTGAGACGCTTAGAAATAATGAATTCTCAGAACCAATCCCAACAGAGGAGTTCTTATCTGATAAAGAATCTTTATCTTCTTCTTCAACAACTCGTCGTGATTTCTTGAAATACGTTGGATTTAGTACGGCAGCTGCTACTTTAGCTGCTTGTGAAGGTCCTGTGCACAAATCAATTCCTTACGTTTTACAGCCGGAGCAAATTATTCCGGGAGTGGCAGATTATTTTGCAACTTCAATGTTTGATGGATTTGATTTTGCCAATCTTTTGGTAAAGTCACGTGAAGGTCGTCCTATTAAAATTGAAAACAATACCATTGCCGGTGCTAAGTTTACTGCTAATGCTAGAGTTCACGCTTCAGTTTTGTCATTGTACGACAATACCCGTCTTAAAGTAACCAAGGTTGATCATAAAGATGCATCATGGGCTGCTGCTGATATGAAAATAAAAGCGAGTTTAGCCGATGCTAAAGCTAAAGGAGGGCAGGTAGTTTTGTTGACCAATACTTTGGCCAGTCCTTCAACTGAAAAGTTGATAGCTGAATTTATTGCTCAAAATCCAACTGCTAAACATGTGATTTATGATGCCGTATCTGAATCAGCTGCATTGGATGCTTTTGAAACTGTTTACGGAGAAAGAGCTTTAGTAGATTATGATTTTTCTAAAGCCAATACTATAGTTTCCGTTGGAGCTGATTTCTTAGGAGATTGGCAAGGTGGCGGATACGATTCAGGATATGCTCAAGGCAGAATTCCTCAAAAAGGTAAAATGTCTAAGCACTACCAATTTGAAGCCAATATGACCTTGTCAGGTGCGGCTGCAGATAAGAGAGTGCCGATGAAAGTTGCCGATCAAAAATTAGCATTGGTTAAAATCTATAGCATAGTTACCGGTGCAGCCGTTAATGTAGGTAAAATAGCTAATGAAGAGGTGGTTGTTAAAGCCGCTCAACAATTAAAAGCTGCCGGAGCTAAAGGTCTTTTAGTGTCTGGAATTCAAGATAAAAATGCACAATTATTGGTTTTAGCGATCAACCAAGCTCTGGCAAGTGAGGCATTCTCTACAGTGGGAACTCGTCAAATCAGAAAAGGTTCTGATGCTAAAGTAACTCAATTATTGGCTGATATCAATGCGGGCAGCGTACACACTTTAATTATGAGTGGTGTTAACCCGGTTTATACTTTAGCAAACGGAAAAGCATTTGCTGAAGGATTGAAAAAAGTAAAATTATCAGTTGCTTTCTCTTTGAAAGAAGATGAAACGGCATCTGTAACTAATATTGCTGTTCCTGCTCCTCATTATTTGGAATCATGGAACGACTTAATGTTGACAAAAGGAACATATTCTATTGTACAGCCAACTATTCGTCCGTTGTTCAGTTCAAAACAATTCCAAGAAGGATTGTTGTCATGGATTGGTAACGGCGCTTCTTATTATGATTATATTAAAGCAAATTCTGGTGCTTACTTGAATGGATTAACTTGGAACAAAGCCGTTCATGATGGTGTAGTAGCCGGTGTTCCTTCAGCGGCATCAGCCGGTTCTGCTGATTACAATGCTGCTGCAAGTGCTTTGGCTCAATCTAAACCGTTGGCTAATTTCGAATTGGTATTGTACACCAAAACAGGTATGGGAGATGGTCAACAGGCTAATAATCCATGGTTACAAGAGTTTCCGGATCCTATTACAAGAGTATCTTGGGATAACTACTTAACCGTTTCTAAAACTGATGCTGAAAAGCTTGGTCTGACTAACGAAATTGTGGCTAATGGTGGTTTAGACGGAAGTTATGCTACTGTAAAAGTAGGTGCTGCTTCAATCACAGCTCCTGTAATTGTTCAACCCGGTCAAGCAGTTGGCACAATTGGGTTGGCTTTGGGTTACGGAAAAAAAGCCGGATTAAAAGAAGAAATGCAAGTAGGTGTTAACGCTTACGCTTTATATAATAATTTTGATAATGTTCAATCAGCTGTGGTATCTAAAGCTGATGGCACTCATGAGTTTGCTTGTGTACAATCACAAAAAACGTTGATGGGTAGAGGTGATATTATCAAAGAAACTACTCTAACTGTATTCACCGCTAAATTTGATGAACCTGAAGTTTGGAATCCGACTCCTATGGTTTCTTTAGACCACAAGGAAGTTGCTGCAACTTCAGTTGATTTATGGGAATCTTTCGATCGTTCGGTAGGTCATCACTTTAATTTGTCAATCGATTTGAATGCTTGTACCGGTTGTGGTGCTTGTGTAATTGCTTGTCATGCTGAGAATAATGTTCCTGTTGTAGGTAAATCTGAAGTTAGAAGAAGTCGTGATATGCACTGGTTGCGTATTGATAGATATTACTCTTCAGAAGATACTTTCGAAGGTGATAACAAGAAAAAAGAAGAATTCGAAGGCTTATTTGGTGATAAAGGTTCATTGGGTGGATTCGGTCAAATGGAAAACCCAAGTGATAACCCACAAGTGGTATTCCAACCGGTAATGTGTCAACACTGTAACCACGCACCATGTGAAACCGTATGTCCTGTAGCGGCTACTTCTCATGGTCGTCAAGGTCAAAACCAAATGGCTTATAACCGTTGTGTGGGTACTCGTTACTGTGCTAACAACTGTCCTTATAAAGTTCGTCGTTTCAACTGGTTCCTATACAGCAACAACAGCGAGTTTGATTTCCATATGAATGATGACTTAGGGCGTATGGTAGTGAATCCGGATGTAAACGTTCGTTCTCGTGGAGTTATGGAAAAATGTTCAATGTGTATCCAAAAAACACAATTGACCATCCTAACTGCTAAACGTGAAGGCAGAGAAGTTGCGGTGGATGAATTCCAAACAGCGTGTTCTTCTGCTTGTACAACCGGAGCAATGGTATTTGGGGATGTTAACAACAAAGAAAGCAAAGTAGCTAAATTGGCTGAAGACAAGAGAATGTACCATTTGTTAGAAAGTGTTGGAACAAAACCAAACGTTTTCTACCACGTAAAAGTTAGAAATACCTAGTATCAATAAGTAATTAATTAAGAAACAATATAAAGGATTATGTCGTCTCATTACGAAGCACCCATTAGAAAACCTTTAGTTATAGGTGATAAAACTTATCACGATGTAACTGTAGATGTAGCCGCTCCGGTGGAAGGAAGAGCCAATAAACAGTGGTGGACTGTATTTTCTATCGCATTAGCCGCTTTCCTTTGGGGAATAGGTTGTATCATCTACACCATCTCTACAGGAATCGGAACATGGGGATTAAATAAAACAATTGGATGGGCTTGGGATATCACCAACTTCGTTTGGTGGGTAGGTATCGGTCACGCCGGAACACTTATCTCTGCCGTATTATTATTATTCCGTCAAAGATGGAGAATGGCTATTAACCGTTCAGCTGAAGCGATGACCATCTTCTCGGTAATCCAAGCAGGTTTGTTCCCAATCATTCACATGGGTCGTCCTTGGTTAGCTTACTGGGTGGTACCAATTCCAAACCAATTCGGTTCATTGTGGGTTAACTTCAACTCACCACTTCTTTGGGACGTATTTGCAATTTCAACTTATTTGTCTGTTTCCTTAGTATTCTGGTGGACAGGTTTATTGCCGGATTTTGCCATGTTAAGAGACAGAGCCGTAACTCCTTTTGCAAAAAAAATATACACCATCCTTTCTTTCGGATGGAGTGGTAGAGCCAAAGATTGGCAACGTTTTGAAGAAGTATCTTTAGTTTTGGCCGGTTTGGCTACTCCGTTAGTACTTTCGGTACACACAATTGTATCTTTCGACTTTGCTACTTCAGTAATTCCGGGATGGCATACCACCATCTTCCCTCCATACTTCGTTGCAGGAGCGGTATTCTCCGGATTTGCTATGGTTAATACTTTGCTCATTATCATGAGAAAGGTATCAAATCTGGAGGCTTACATCACCATTCAACATATCGAGTTGATGAACATTGTAATCATGATTACAGGTTCTATCGTTGGGGTTGCTTATATTACCGAGTTGTTCGTAGCATGGTATTCAGGAGTAGAGTATGAGCAATATGCTTTCTTGAACAGAGCAACCGGTCCTTATGCTTGGGCTTACTGGGCGATGATGACTTGTAACGTTTTCTCTCCTCAGTTCATGTGGTTCAAAAAATTAAGAACCAGTATCATGTTCTCTTTCGTAATCTCAATTGTGGTAAATATCGGAATGTGGTTTGAGCGTTTCGTAATTATCGTAACTTCATTACACAGAGATTACCTTCCGTCTTCTTGGACTATGTTCCAGCCGACATTTGTAGATATAGGTATCTTCATTGGAACTATTGGTTTCTTCTTTGTATTATTCCTTTTGTATGCCAGAACCTTCCCGGTAATTGCGCAAGCAGAGGTTAAGACAATCTTGAAATCTTCCGGTGAAAATTATAAAAGACAAAGAGAATTAGAAGGTCATAATCATTCAGATAAACATTAATAATTGCTATGAGTAGTAATAAAGTTATACACGCAATATACAACGATGATGATGTATTAATGCACGCGGTTCACCAAACCAGAGCAGCTCACCATCATATTGAGGAAGTTTATACTCCTTTTCCGGTACACGGGTTAGATAAAGCTATGGGATTGGCTCCGACAAGATTAGCCATCTGTGCTTTCATCTATGGATGTATTGGTTTATCAGTAGCCACTACCATGATGAATTATATTATGATTTCTGATTGGCCGCAAGATATCGGAGGTAAACCAAGTTTTAGTTATATTCAAAACATGCCGGCATTTGTACCCGTAATGTTTGAGATGACCGTTTTCTTCGCTGCCCACTTAATGGTAATTACTTTTTATATGAGAAGTAAATTATGGCCATTCAAGCAAGCAGAAAATCCGGATGTTAGAACAACTGATGATCACTTCTTAATGGAAGTGGCAGTTCATGACAACGAAGCAGAGTTGGTAAAATTCTTCGAAGGAACCGGAGCAGTGGAAGTGAAAGTAATTGATAAGCATTAATAATTAGCGATGAAAAGTTTATTTAAAACAGCATTTGTATTAGGCATCATGGTTTCTGTGTCTTCGTGTAAAGACGATTTGAAGCCAAACTATCAATACATGCCCAATATGTACGAATCAGTAGCATATGAAACCTATTCAGAATCTGATGCTTTCAATTCTCCTACAGGTGAAAAAGGAAAAGAAGGTCAGTTACCTGCTGACGGTTCTATCAAAAGAGGTTTTGTGCCTTATGAAGTGCCAAACACGCCTGAAGCTTTAGCCATGTTAAAGGCTACTAATCCTAAATCACCTTTGGATTCAACCCAAGTAGACATGAAAAAAGGAGAAGAGCTTTTCAATATCTACTGTGCCATTTGTCACGGTACTGAAGGTAACGGTAAAGGAAAGTTGGTTACACAAGAAAAATTCTTAGGAGTACCAAGCTATGCTGACAGAGTTATCAATGAGGCCAGTGTTTTCCATGTTGTTACTTATGGTTTGAACTCGATGGGATCTCATGCTAATCAGTTGAGTCAAGAAGAGCGTTGGTTAGTTGCCGCCTATGTAATGCAACTTAAAAGCAAATTATAATTGTAGAACAAACAGATTGTTATAGATATGTATACATTTTCAAGTAAATTAAAAACCTTTTCTTTTGTCCTAATGATCGTTGGTGTTCTTGGGATTGGTTATGGTTTTTTAACTGCACCAAAAACTATTCAAGATGTTGAGACTATTTTGGCATCTGATAGTCACGGACATTCTAATTCTCATGACGCTGCAACTACTCACGATGCTCACGGAGAGAAAGCAGGTCACGATGCAAAAGCAACAGCTGAGCACACAGAGCATTTAGAACACGTTCTACACCAATTACAAAACAAACCTTGGGCAGCCTTGTATGTAGCATGTCTGTTCTTTATGTTAATCGCATTGGGTGCTTTGGCTTTCTATGCTATCCAACAAGTAGCGCAAGCGGGTTGGTCTCCGGTGTTATTCCGTGTTATGCAAGGAATAACCGCTTACTTATTACCGGGTTCAATTATTTTCTTTGTTCTATTACTTTTATCAGGTTTCCACATCAATCATTTGTTTATTTGGATGGACGAAGAGGTAAGAGCTACAGATGAAATTATTCAAGGTAAGGCCGGTTATTTGAATTTTCCGTTCTGGATTATCAGAGCCGCGGTATTTATCTTCGGATGGAATTTATACAGACACTTGTCAAGAAAGAACTGTTTGGCTCAAGATGAGGCTACAGATAACACTTTCTACAAAAAGAATTTCAAAATGTCAGCGGCATTCTTAGTATTCTTTATTGTTTCTGAATCTATCATGGCTTGGGATTGGATTATGTCTGTTGACCCACACTGGTTCAGTACATTATTCGGATGGTATGTATTTGCGAGTTTCTTCGTAAGTGGTATCACTACTATTTCAATGGTTACTTTATATCTTAAGTCTAAAGGTTATTTAGAGAATGTTAATTCAAGCCACATTCATGACTTATCTAAATTCATGTTTGGTATCAGTGTATTCTGGACTTATTTATGGTTCTCTCAATTTATGTTGATTTGGTATTCTAATATACCGGAAGAGGTGACTTATTTTAAAACCCGTATTGAACATTTCAATTTACCGTTCTTCGGTGCTGTTGTTATGAACTTTATCTTCCCGTTCTTGGTTTTAATCAATACCGATTTCAAACGCATTACTTGGATTATAGTAATGGCCGGTATCGTGATTTTATTAGGTCATTATGTAGATTTCTTCAACATGATTATGCCATCAACTGTGGGCGACCAATGGTTTATCGGTATTCCTGAGATATCTTCTATTTTATTCTTCTTAGGCTTATTCATCTTTGTAGTGTTCAATGCGCTGACTAAAGCTCCGTTGATGCCAAAACGCAATCCGTTTATTGAAGAAAGTAAACATTTTCATTATTAATATTTAAAGTAAATTACAAATGACAACTTTTTTGATACTTATAGTTGTAGTCTTATTGGCGGTTGCCTTGTGGCAGTTAACTAAAATATTCGACTTAACTCAAGTTGGTGGTGGAAATGTTAATGACACTCAGATTGCAGGTGATAATGATAATAAAGTAAATGGATTTTTGATGTTTGCTTTCTTAGGTTTCATCTATCTGACTACTATTTTATGTTTGTTAAATTATAGTGATTTGCCACTTATTGGTGATTCTGCCTCTGAACACGGTCCGCAAGTAGATAATCTTATGACCATTTCATTGGTGTTGATTTTTATTGTTCAAACAGTTACTCAGGCGTTATTACATTATTTCGCATTCAAATACAGAGGGAGACAAGGTCAAAAAGCACTTTATTTTGCTGATAACAACAAATTAGAGTTTATCTGGAGTATTATTCCGGCCATTGTTTTAGCTGGTTTAATTCTTTATGGTTTGTATGCTTGGACCAACATTATGTTTGTTGATGAAAAAGAAGAGCAAGACGCTATTGTTATCGAATTATATGCTCAACAGTTCAAGTGGGAAGCTCGTTATGCAGGTGCCGATAATGTGTTAGGTAAAGCCAATGTAAGATATATTGAGGGCGTTAATAATTTAGGTGTTGATTTATCAGATCCTAACGCGCAAGATGATTTTACAGCTCCTGAATTGCATATTCCTAAAGGTAAAAGAGTAGTTTTCAAAATGCGTTCTCAAGATGTTTTACACTCTGCCTACATGCCTCACTTCAGAGCACAAATGAACTGTGTTCCGGGTATGGTTACTACCTTTTCTTTTGTGCCAACAATGACAACTGCAGAGATGAGAGAAAAACCGGCTATGATTGCTAAGGTTGCTAACATCAACGCTATCAGAGCTAAGAAAAGTGAAAAATTAGTAGCAGATGGTCAAACCGCTTTAGATCCTTACACTTTCGATTATTTATTGTTGTGTAACAAAATTTGTGGTGCTTCTCACTACAATATGCAAATGAAGATTGTTGTTGATACTCCTGAAGAATATGCAGCTTGGTTAAAAGAAAACGCTGCTAAAACTATTGTACAGGCTGTAAAAACTGCTGCTGCCGAGGCTAAAGCTGCTGAAGCTCCCGCTACTCCATCGCAAGATACTTCTTCAACCGCAGGCAAAGACACTACAGTTGTTGCCCAAGCAGAACCAAAACATTAATAAAATTTAAAAGTTTATAATATGTCAGCTCACAACCACGATCACGGTCACGACGCACACGAACACCACCATAAAGACACTTTCATTACTAAATATATCTTTAGTATTGATCACAAAATGATATCTAAACAGTATTTGATTACCGGTATCATTATGGGTGTAATTGGTGTTGGTATGTCAATGCTTTTCAGAATGCAATTGGCTTGGCCTGAAGAATCTTTTAAAATTTTTAGCTTTTTCCTTGGTGAGCGTATGGCACCGGGAGGAGTAATGAATAATGAAACTTACTTAGCTCTTGTTACTATACACGGTACCATCATGGTATTCTTCGTGTTAACTGCAGGACTAAGCGGAACTTTCAGTAATTTATTAATTCCATTGCAAATCGGAGCCAGAGATATGGCCTCAGGATTCCTGAACATGATTTCTTACTGGTTGTTTTTCCTTTCCAGTGTTGTGATGGTAATCTCTTTGTTTGTTGAATCAGGACCGGCTTCGGCAGGTTGGACAATTTATCCTCCATTAAGCGCATTGCCACAAGCTATGTCTGGTTCTGGAGCTGGGATGACCCTATGGTTAGTATCAATGGCTATTTTCATTGCTTCTTCATTATTGGGATCATTGAATTACATAGTTACGGTTATCAACCTTAGAACAAAAGGAATGTCAATGACAAGATTGCCTTTAACCATTTGGGCTTTCTTTATCACCGCTATCATTGGTGTTATCTCTTTCCCGGTATTATTGTCTGCTGCTTTAATGTTAATCATGGACAGAAGTTTCGGAACTTCTTTCTTCTTGTCAGACATCTACATTGCCGGTGAAGTTTTACATTATCAAGGCGGTTCTCCGGTATTGTTTGAACACCTATTCTGGTTCTTAGGTCACCCTGAAGTTTACATTGTATTGTTACCGGCTTTAGGAATTACCTCTGAAATTATAGCCACGAACTCTCGTAAACCAATCTTCGGTTACAGAGCGATGATTATGTCTATCATAGCCATTGCATTCTTATCAACCATCGTTTGGGGTCACCACATGTTCATCTCCGGTATGAATCCATTCTTAGGTTCAGTATTTACCTTTACTACTTTATTGATTGCAATACCTTCTGCAGTAAAAGCATTCAATTACATTACCACGTTGTGGAAAGGTAACTTACAAATGAACCCGGCAATGTTGTTTTCAATCGGTTTGGTTTCAACCTTTATCACAGGTGGTTTAACAGGGATTATTTTAGGAGACAGCACTTTGGATATTAATGTACACGATACTTATTTCGTAGTTGCGCACTTCCACTTAGTAATGGGTATTTCTGCGCTTTACGGAATGTTCGCCGGTATTTACCACTGGTTCCCTAGAATGTTCGGAAGAATGTTGAACAAAAACTTAGGTTATGTTCACTTCTGGGTAACTGCTGTGTGTGCTTACGGTGTTTTCTTCCCAATGCACTTTATCGGTATGGCCGGTTTGCCAAGAAGATATTACACTAATACCAACTTCCCGTTATTCGATGATTTGCAAAACGTAAATGTTATCATTACAACTTTCGCTTTAGTGGGTGGTGCTTTCCAATTGGTTTTCTTGTGGAACTTCTTCCACAGTATCTTCTACGGAAAAAAATCTGTTCAGAACCCTTGGAAATCCAATACGCTTGAGTGGACTGCTCCGGTAGAACACATGCACGGTAACTGGCCGGGAGAAATTCCTGAAGTTCACAGATGGCCTTACGACTACAGCAAACCAGGACATGATGACGATTTTGTACCACAAAACGTCCCAATGAAACCGGGTGAAGAAGTATTACATCACTAATCCTTACTTACTATATAAAAAAGCCTTTCCTAATCGAAAGGCTTTTTTATTGGCAACCAACTTTGTTATATATTTGTGAGATGAATGAAAATCTAGACCCAACTAATCAGCGCTTCAATTCCGAAGAACTCGATCTGGAAAAAAAACTCCGACCGCTGAGTTTTGATGATTTTACAGGCCAAGAACAGGTTTTGGATAATTTAAAAATCTTTGTGGAGGCCGCCAACCTTCGCAATGAAGCACTCGACCACACTTTGTTTCACGGACCTCCGGGTTTAGGAAAAACAACTTTGGCTAATATTTTGGCCAATGAGTTGGGTGTGGGAATCAAAATCACCTCAGGTCCGGTATTAGACAAACCCGGGGATTTAGCCGGTTTGTTAACCAATCTCGAGGAAAGAGATGTCTTGTTTATAGACGAAATCCATCGATTAAGCCCCGTAGTAGAGGAATACCTATATTCTGCTATGGAGGATTTTAAAATCGATATCATGATTGAATCCGGACCTAATGCCAGAACGGTACAAATCAACCTCAATCCTTTTACCTTAGTCGGTGCAACTACACGTTCAGGGCTATTAACTGCGCCGATGCGTGCCCGTTTCGGTATCCAAAGTCGTTTGCAATATTACAACACCGAACTATTAACTACTATTGTACAACGCAGTTCAAGCATACTCAAAATGCCTATCACCATGGAAGCCGCTATTGAAATTGCCGGTCGAAGCCGCGGAACCCCACGTATTGCTAATGCGTTGTTAAGGCGTGTACGTGACTTCGCCCAAATTAAAGGAAATGGAAAAATTGACATCGAAATCGCTCGTTTTTCATTAAGAGCCTTAAATGTCGACGCCCATGGTTTAGACGAAATGGACAACAAAATTCTAACTACCATCATCGAAAAGTTCAAAGGCGGACCGGTTGGCTTGTCTACTTTGGCCACAGCAGTATCCGAAAGTGGAGAAACCATAGAAGAAGTGTATGAACCCTTTTTAATCCAAGAAGGTTTTATTGTCAGAACGCCCCGCGGTAGAGAAGTCACCGAGAAAGCCTATAAGCATTTGGGCAAGATTAACCCAAATATTCAAGGCGGATTGTTTTAGGGCATTTCCCTTCGGGCAGTCGGCTTTCGCCTCGTGTCCCTCCGGGCCGGGTCTTCCGCACTCGCTTTTTTTGCTGCACAAAAAAGAGCTCAAACAATCGCTCCAACCCCTAATGCACCATGAACTCCAATAAAGAGAAATATACCCAATTCATCAAAGCCGAAGCCAAACGCCTCGGTTTTATGGCTTGTGGCATTTCCAAAGCCGGTTTTTTAGAGGAAGAAGCGCCTCGATTGGAACGCTGGCTAAACCAAAATTACCATGGCCAAATGGGTTATATGGAAGAGTATTTTGATAAACGCCTAGATCCAACTTTATTGGTGCCGGATTCTAAAAGTGTCATCTCTTTACTGGTCAACTATTATCCTTCCGAGTTTCAAAATACGGAAACCTATAAAATTTCAAAATACGCCTACGGTAAGGATTACCACAATGTAATCAAAAAGAAAGTGGTCAAGATTTTAAAATCTATCAAAAGAGAAATCGGGGAGGTGCACGGTAGGGCTTTTGTCGATATGGCACCCATAATGGACAAAGCTTGGGCCGCTAAAAGTGGTCTGGGGTGGGTTGGCAAAAACAGCAATTTAATCACGCAAAAAGTCGGTTCTTTCTATTTTATTGCCCAATTGGTAGTCGATTTAGAATTGGAATACGACGGACCAACCACTGACCATTGTGGTACTTGTACGGCTTGTATAGACGCTTGTCCAACGCAAGCCATAGTGTCGCCTTACATAGTCGACGGCAGCAAGTGTATTTCGTATTACACCATCGAACTCAAAGAAAATATTCCCTCTGAAGTAAAAGGCAAGTTCGACGATTGGATGTTTGGTTGCGATGTTTGCCAAGATGTTTGTCCGTGGAATAAATTTTCAAAGCCACATCAGGAACCGGCTTTTAAAGCTTATCCCGAACTGTTGTCTTACTCCAAAAAAGACTGGGAAGAAATCACCGAAGAAACCTTTGCCAAAGTTTTTCCGAATTCGCCACTCAAGAGGGCACAATGGGAAGGCATCAAAAAGAACATTAATTTTTTAAAGTAGAGTCTCGTTCAATAACCGAAGTTTCTAATTCAATGGTTCTCGGTTGAAACGAATGCAGGTCTTTTTTAGTATTAATCTCTTCCAACAACAATTTGAAAGATTGCACACCCATTTCAAAACTCGGTTGGTCAACTGTACTCAACTTTGGGGTAATTACTTGCGACATGAACCAATTGCTGAATCCGATTACTTTAACCTGTTCCGGCACTTTAATGCCTACTTCGTTAAAATGGGCCAAGACACCTACAGCTACTAAATCGGTGATGACAAAGATGCCATCCACATCCGGATGTTCAACCGCAATTTGTTTTCCAAAAGCCAAACCTTCTTCAAAAGTTACATTCTTGCATGTGTAAACCAATTTGGAATCGAACGGAATGCCATTTTGTTCCAAGGCTTTCTTGTAACCCAAAAATCGGTCAATGGCATTTTGAGGATTCACCGGACCGCGGATATGAGCAATTTTTTTACACCCTTTTTGAATCAAATGTTGTACAGCATTGAAGGCTGCCTTCTGGTCGTTGATGATAACTTTAGAACAAGGGATTAGTTTCGATATTTTATCAAACATTACGAAAGGAACTTCCTTGCGTAAAATATCGCGAATATGTTCATCATCGTTGGATTCATTTGAGAGCGACATAATGATACCGTCCACCCGTTTCTGCATCAAAAGTTCCACTTGCTTTTTCTCCAATTCCAAAGATTCATTCGACTGTAAAATAATCACCAAATACCCATTTTTCTCTGCTTCATCAATAATTCCGTTGATCACATTGGAGAAAAAATGATGGACTACTTCAGGAATTATCAACCCAATGGTGCGAGACTCTTTGGTCCGAAGGTTTACGGCAAAACTGTTGGGAGTATAACTTAGGGATTGAGCCAACTCTAAAACGGCCTTGCGCGTCTTCGGACTCACATCAGGGTAGTCTTTTAACGCCTTAGATACCGTAGTAATAGATATTCCTAAGGTTTCGGCAATTTGCTTTAAAGTTATGTCTCTCATTTAACAAATATCATAAAAAAAACTCAATTTGCAATCGAAAACGTTTTCGGTAATTTCGAAAACGTTTTCGATAACGATTTCATAATTAATTGTTAATTAAAAAATATAATTTCGAAAAATAAACCAACAAAATTTACTAATCAAACAAATTACAAATGATGAAAAAAAGTACTTTATTTTTGAAAAAGATGTTGTTTGTAGTGGCTTTGCTGCTATTCAATCTTTCTTTTTCACAAAGCAGTAGCTTATCAGGAAAAGTAACCGATGCCAAAGGAGATGCCGTAGTAGGCGCTAACGTGGTGTTGAGTAGCGGTTCCAAATCTGCTTCAACCAATGCTGAAGGAATGTATTCTTTCTCAGGATTGGCTGACGGTTCAGTTACCGTAACGGTTTCTTACATCGGTTTTGCTACCGAAAAGAAAACAGTAGCCGTAAAAGGAAACACCACTTTGGATTTCCAACTACAAGACGATTCTAAAGTTTTAGAAGAAGTAGTAGTAACCGGTGTGGTGAATCCGAGAGCCAAAATCAAATCGAGTGTTTCAGTTACTACTTTAGATGTGAAACAAGTAGAGCAATCAGCACCGCGTTCAACTGCTGAGATTTTCAGAACTATTCCGGGTATTCGTTCCGAATCATCAGGAGGTGAAGGAAATGCTAACATCTCAGTTCGTGGGGTGCCTATCTCTTCAGGAGGTTCTAAATATTTGCAAATCCAAGAAGATGGTTTACCGGTATTATTGTACGGTGACATCGCTTTTGCTACAGCAGATATCTTCACCAGATTTGACAGAAACATTGCTAAAATCGAAGCTATCCGTGGAGGTTCAGCGTCAACTTTGTCTTCTAACTCTCCGGGTGGTATCATCAACTTTATCAGCAAAACCGGTAAAACTGAAGGCGGAAGCATGGTAACCAGTTTTGGTTTAGATTACAATGATTTCAGAACCGATATCGAGTATGGTGCGCGCATCGGAGACGGATTATACTTCCACGCCGGTGGTTTTTACAGAACCGGTGAAGGTGTCAGAAGCCCGGGCTTTACCGCTAATAACGGTGGTCAATTCAAAATGAACGTAACCAAAGAATTCGAAAACGGTTCGGTTACGGTTTATGCCAAATTCTTAAACGACAGAGCAGCAGCGTTCATGCCAATGCCAATCAAAGTAACCGGAAGCAATTCAAATCCTAACTGGGAAAGCATCAGTGGTTACGACGCTACTTCAGGTACGCAACAATCACCTTATCTAATGCACAATGTTGGCTTAGACGGTAACGGTAACGTAAGAAGAGGGAACGTAGCCGATGGTATGCATCCGGTGTCCAAAACATTAGGTGCGTCAATCAATTTCGAATTGGCTGATGGATGGAAATTAACTAACAATGGTCGTTTCTCTTCTAACAGTGGACAATTCATTACACCATTCCCGGCTGAAGTGGCTTCAGCAGCTACTATTGCTAACTCTTTCGGAGCCGGATCAACCTTAACTTATGCTAACGACGGAACGGCTTTCAACAACCCGAACGGTTTAGTATCAAGAATTCACATGTTTGATGTAGAGTTGAACAACTTCAACAACTTCATGAACGACTTAAGAATCACTAAGAAATTTGACAAATTCGGTTTAACCGCCGGTTATTTCAAATCAATCCAAAACATCTCTATGTCTTGGTTGTGGAATTCTTACTTACAAGAAGTATCGGATAACAATCCACGCTTAATTAATGTAACTGATGCAGGTGGAAATTTACTTTCAACCAACGGTTTGTATGCCTACGGAGTTCCGGCTTGGGGTAACTGTTGTACACGTAACTATGATACGCAATACAATGTATCGGCTCCATACGCTAACGTATCTTTTGAGGCTACCGATAAATTGTCTTTAGAAGGAGGTATCCGTTTCGATATGGGTCAGGTTAACGGTTCATTCGCCGGTTCTTCTCAAACAGTATACGATATCAATAACGACAACGTAATTTCAGCTCCTGAAAGCAGCGTTTCAGCTATTAATACTGCCAATACAACGGCAGTTGATTACGATTACGATTATGTGTCTTACTCTTTAGGCGCTAATTATTTAATCGATGCCAACCAATCTGTTTTCGCTCGTTACAGTAAAGGTGCTTCTGCTAAAGCGGATCGTATCTTATTCTCGGGCTTGAATTATCTTGACGGAGATAAAATCAACTCATTGGATTACTTGGCTCAAGCTGAGTTAGGGTACAAAAGAAAGTTCAGCAAAGGGTATGTGTATGCAACATTCTTTACTTCAACTACCACTGAAGAAGGTGGCTTCGAAGCAACATCTAACAGCATCATCGAAAACGACTACCGTTCTATGGGTCTTGAAGTGGAATCGTCATACAATGTAAACAGCGACTTCAACTTACGCGGTGGATTTACCTATACTAAAGCTGAGATTACTTCAGGCGCTAATGACGGTAACGAACCAAGAAGACAACCAAAAATGATGTATAACTTTATTCCGACTTACAAATTCGGAAAAGCCAACAACACTTTCGGATTAAGCTTTATCGGACAAACCAAAGCGTATGCGCAAGACAGCAATGAGTTAGTGATGAACGGTTTCGTAATCGTTAACGGATTTGTAGAATTAGGTATTACCAAAGGTTTATCATTAAACTTAGCCGGAAATAACTTATTCAATACTTTAGCCATTACTGAAGCGGAAGAAGGTAGCATTACAGCCAATACCACTAATATTGTTAGAGCAAGACCTTTGCCGGGAAGATCACTTTCTATGGCATTGACTTACAAGTTCTAAAACAACCTATTTCATGTTTAGTTTGAGTAATTCCTATACCATAGTTTTATGGTATGGGAATTATTTTTAACTAAGAATAGTTATCTTTAATTATCGCTAAAAAGGAATCTTATGAAAAAATCAACGGCTATTTTATTGTTTTTGATGCTTTGCTTAGGACAACAATTGTCGGCACAACAAAATCAACCAAAAACAACTCCTGCCTCCGAAAAAAGAGTAATGATAGTCTATGGCAGCGACGAATGTCACCATTGCACCGATACCAAAAAATACCTCAAAGAAAACAATATCGAATTTGTTTTTTACGACATCGATAAGAACCAAGAAGCGTTAAAGGAAATGCTCTTCAAACTCAAAAATGCCAACATCAGCCTGAACAATTTATCGATTCCGGTGATTGATAAACAAGGCGTAATTTTTACCAATGATATCCCGTTTGAAGCGTTTCTCAAGAAATTGAACTAACCTATGAACCCAAAAACAAACTTAAGCTTTTGGCAAATTTGGAACATGAACTTCGGGTTTTTCGGAATCCAATTCAGTTTTGGTTTGCAACAAAGCAATATGAGCGCCATTTATAAATATTTAGGTGCCGATGAAGGAAGTTTACCCATGTTATGGCTTGCCGGCCCTATTACAGGTTTGATTGTTCAGCCCATAGTAGGAGCGATAAGCGATGGAACGTGGTCTCCTAAATTCGGTCGCCGAAAACCATTTTTCCTTATAGGTGCTCTTATTTCCAGTATCGCTTTATTGTTGATGCCGTATTCGAATACGCTTTTTATGGCGGCCAGTTTGTTGTGGATTTTAGATGCCGCCAACAATGTAGCTATGGAACCATATCGCGCCTTTGTAGCCGATAAACTCAACGAAAAGCAAATGTCTCTCGGTTTCCTGATGCAAAGTTTTTTTACCGGATTTGGGATTACATTAGCCAATTTTACTCCGGCTATTTTGGTCTCACTCGGATTTTTGGCCATCACCGATAAAATGGAAAACGGCATTCCGGTATATACCTATTGGGCGTTTTTTATTGGAGCTTTTGCTTCTATAGCCTCAGTGTTATTGTCGGTTATGACTACCAAAGAATTCCCGCCAACGACCGAAGAATTATTGGTGATTCAGGAAAAGAAAAAAGAAAATCTTTTTAAAACGGTAGCCAAGGATATCACCGAAGCTTTCAGAACCATGCCACTCACCATGAAGCAACTCATCCCGGTAAAATTCTTTACTTGGTATGCCATGTTTTGTTATTGGCAATACATTACATCTTCATTGTCTCTATCGTTATTTGGTACTACAGACCAAGCTTCTGAAGGATTTTCCAAAGCGCAATTACTCACCGGTAGTTTGAACGGAACCTACAATATTATCTGTTTTATGGTGGCCTTTTTATTGGTGCCGATAGCCTTAAAAATAGGCGCCAAAGGAGTACACTTTATTGCGCTGTCCTTAGGAGGAATCGGATTGTTACTAATTCCTTATTTGAACAATACCGATGTGCTTTTTGTCCTGCACAATCCTTTTGGCAACAACATTCCGGTTACCACCATTTTCTTGTACTCTTTTGGTTTAGGAATTTCTTGGGCTTCCACCATGGCGATGCCTTATCAATTGCTGGCAGGTTCCATTCCCAAAGAAAAGACAGGCGTTTATATGGGGATTTTCAATATGTTCATTGTTATTCCAATGGCCATTCAAATCTTAACCATGCAGTATTTTGTTTATGATTGGTTAGGGAATAATCCCATGAACGTAATCAAATTAGCCGGAACATTTTTAATCATAGCCGGTGTTTTAACGCTTTTCATAACGGTTAAAAATAAAAATCAAATTGTACAAAGTGAATAATATGAGTTTCGACAAAGCCATCAATCTTTTACTGGAGGTTGCTTCACCCGATGGTTTCTTGGCCAGTGCCGAGAACACTACCAACTATAAACGGGTTTGGGCTCGAGACGGAGTTATTTGCGGTTTGGCAGCTTTAGCTTCGGGCAATGAACAATTGATAAAAACTTTTAAAAATACCTTAGATACCCTGGCAAAACACCAGCATCCTAATGGAACCATTCCTTCTAATGTATTGGTTTCAGGAGACAAAAGCGAGGTCAGTTATGGCGGTTTGGCCGGAAGAGTTGATGCCGTTACCTGGTTTATCATTGGGGTTTGCCAATATGCTTATCACGAATCAGATACGACTTACATTATCCGTAACCAATCGGCTATTGAAAAAGGCTTTGCTTTATTGGAGGCTTGGGAGTTCAATAACAAGCATTTGGTTTATGTGCCGCTTTCAGGAAATTGGGCCGACGAATACATTACCGATGGTTATGTGTTATACGATCAACTGTTGCGTGTTTGGGCTTTAAAGAGTTATAATCATTTTGCCAAAAGCGATGCCATTGAGCAAAAGACTAACCAAATTATCCGACAAATAGAAATCAATTTTATGCCCGAAACCGGTGGTGAAAAATACCACGAAAGAGCTTACAAGGAAGTTGATTTTGCTGAGTTTATGCCTTGTTCTTTTTCGCCTTCGGGTTACAAAATACAGTTTGATGCTTTTGCTAATGCTCTGGCGGTTATCCTCAATATTGGTACTGAAGAATTTCAAAATAAGCTCATTAATTATACTCAAACCTTAGCATCTGAAACCCAATTGGGCTTGTTGCCGGCTTTTTGGCCTCCGGTATTTGAAAGCGATGTACACTGGCATTTGCTCAAAAACAATTGCCGTTATGAGTTTAGAAATTATCCTTACGAGTTTCATAACGGCGGAACTTGGCCCATGGTGAACGGCTTTTACGGATTAGCATTAATAGCAAAAGGCGAAAGACAAAAGGCCCTTTCCATTTTGGAAAATATAAACGAAGCTAACGCTAAGGAGCATTATTCGTTTTATGAAAATTTCAATACACAAACCACCCAGCCCAACGGTGTGTCCTTCTGCGCTTGGAGTGCGGCGGCAACAATTTTAGTCCATCAATCATTGCATCAAAATTTTAAAATACTAGTTTAAGTTGAAAACGATAGACATCATAAGCATAGGCGAAGTACTGATTGATTTTATCGGTCACGAAGTCAATACTTCCATCAATAGGACCAAAGATTACCACCGATTTTTAGGCGGTTCACCAACCAATGTAGCTGTTAATGCTTCTCGTTTGGGCTTGAATGCAGTGTTGGTAGCTTCTTGCGGTCAAGATGGCTTAGGCGATTATGTGATTCGGAAATTAAAAGCCAATCAAGTCAATACAGATCATATAGGTAAATCGGAAACTGTACCGACTTCCGTAATTTTTGTTTCAAAATCAACTGAAACACCCGATTTCATTCCGTATCGTCAGGCCGATTGTGAAATTTTTGAAAGCCAATTGCCCGACGCAGTGATTTCGAGTGCCAAAATATTTCACACCACTTGTTTTGCTTTGAGTAAAAATCCGGCAAGGCAAACTATTTTGAATCGTGCTCAAAAAGCCAAAACCTTAGGATTACAATTGAGTATCGATATCAATTTTTCAGAACGCATCTGGCCGGACAGGGAGGAAGCCAAAAGCGTGCTGCAACAATATTTGGCTAACGATCCGTTGGTTAAATTAAGCGAGGACGATTGCTATCGTCTTTTTGCTGCCGTAAAATCAGAAGAGTATATTTTCGACTATTTTCATGGGTTAGGCGCTTCTACGATTTGTTTGACCAAAGGGAAAAACGGCGTGGTAGTGTCCGATAGGAATCAAGGGTTATTTTTCCAAAAAGCCATCCCAATTGAAGAAGTAAAAGATACAACCGGAGCCGGTGATGCCTTTTGGACCGGATTTTTATACGCTCAATTGCATCAAAAAAGCTTAGAAGAAACCATTACAGTAGCCCAAAAACTTGCAGCGATCAAACTCCAAAATGTAGGCAGATTGCCTGAAAATATTAATATAAAAGCACTGATACAAGAATAAATGCCAACCACAATTTAGTTAGTTATGCAAGAGAAAAGCCGTATGTTAATCCTACGGCTTTTTGCTTTTTGAGTTTGTGCAAAAAGAAATGGTCAAATATTTCCATTTTACACCGATACTTCTACCTTTGTAAGTCAGAATAAAATTATCCTTACATGAACAAATACAGCAAGCGAAGAGAAGCACTTTTATACCATGCTAAACCTACGCCGGGTAAAATTCAAATTGTACCAACCAAAAAATACGCTACTCAAAGAGATTTATCGTTAGCCTATTCTCCCGGTGTGGCTGAACCTTGTTTGGAAATTGCCAAAGACGTCAACAATGTTTATAAATACACTGCCAAAGGAAATTTAGTGGCAGTAATCAGTAACGGAACAGCAGTTTTGGGCTTGGGTGACATAGGTCCGGAAGCCTCAAAACCGGTTATGGAAGGCAAGGCGTTGTTGTTTAAAATCTTTGCCGGAATCGATGTATTCGATATTGAAGTCGGTACCAAAGATATCGATGCCTTTATCGAAACCGTTAAAAATATTGCGCCGACTTTCGGGGGAATAAACCTCGAAGACATTAAAGCACCTGAATCTTTTGAAATTGAAAGACGCTTGGTAGAAGAGCTTAACATTCCGGTAATGCACGATGACCAACACGGAACAGCCATCATCTCTTCTGCCGCTTTATTGAACGCTTTAGAGTTGGCCAAAAAGAAAACCACAGAAGTAAAAGTGGTGGTTTCAGGTGCCGGTTCTGCCGCTTTAGCTTGTGCCAATCTGTACATTTTGTTGGGTGTAAAACCTGAAAATATCATTATGTTTGATAAAGATGGTGTGCTTTCTGTAGAAAGAACCGATTTGTCGGATTTGCAAAAAAGATACACCCACGGAAAAGCCGGAATTACTTTAGCGGAAGCTTTAATAGGTGCCGATGTTTTCTTGGGATTATCAGCAGGAAATATTCTTACCCCGGAAATGTTGTTGGGCATGGCCAAAAATCCGATAGTGTTTGCTATGGCGAATCCTATTCCGGAAATCGATTACGATTTGGCTATAGCTACTCGCAAAGACATTATCATGGCTACCGGACGTTCAGATCATCCTAATCAGGTGAACAATGTTTTAGGGTTTCCCTACATTTTCCGTGGTGCATTGGATGTAAGAGCGACAAAAATTAATGAAGAGATGAAAATGGCAGCAGTTCATGCTTTGGCTGAATTGGCCAAAGAACCGGTGCCGGAGCAAGTAAATATAGCCTACGGAGAAACCCGCTTGAATTTTGGTAAGGATTACATTATTCCAAAACCCTTTGACCCGAGATTGATTACTCATGTCGCTCCCGCTGTAGCCAAAGCGGCTATGAATTCGGGTGTGGCTTTAAATCCGATTACCGATTGGGATAAATACGAAGAAGAACTGCTGGAGCGTTTAGGTTCTGACAACAAAATGGTTCGTTTGTTAACCAATCGTGCGAAAACCGATCCGAAACGAGTGGTTTTTGCCGAAGCTGATCATTTAGATGTATTGAAAGCAGCACAAATTGCTTACGAAGAAGGTATAGCGCGTCCTATTTTATTGGGTAATAAGGAATTGATTTTAGAGTTAAAAGAAGAACTTGGTTTTGATGCCGATGTACCAATTTTTGATCCTAAAACCAAGGAAGAAGACGAACGCAGAATGCAATATGCCGATACTTATTGGAAGTCGCGACAACGCCGAGGAATTTCGTTGTTGGATGCACAAAAATGGATGCGCGAACGCAATTATTTTGCGGCAATGATGGTAAACGAAGGCGATGCTGATGCGATGGTTTCCGGTTATTCCAGAAGTTACCCATCTACCGTAAAACCGTTAATGCAATTGATAGGAAAAGCACCCGGAATTACACTGATTGCCACCACCAACATGATGATGACCAATCGCGGACCAATGTTTTTATCCGATACGGCTATCAATCCAAATCCAACCGCAGATGAGCTGGCAAAAATTGCTTTAATGACTGCGAAAACAGTAAGAATGTTTGGGATGGAACCGGTAATTGCCATGGTCTCTTTTTCTAATTTTGGTTCTTCCTCTCATGAAAGTGCCACCAAAGTGCGTGAGGCTGTTGCCTATTTACATAAATACTATCCCGATTTAATTGTTGATGGAGAAATTCAAACCGATTTCGCTTTGAACCAAGAAATGTTAGAGAATAAGTTTCCGTTCTCTAAATTGGCGGGAAAAAAAGTAAACACCTTGGTTTTTCCTAATTTGGAAGCGGCTAACATCAACTACAAATTATTAAAAGAGCTTTACAAAGTGGATTCTATCGGTCCGATTATGTTGGGAATGGAAAAAGCAGTTCACATTTTCCAATTGGGTGCCAGCGTAGAAGAAATGGTTAATATGGTTGCTGTGGCCGTAGTTGATGCTCAAGAAAAAGAGAAAAGAAAGAAAGTATCTGCCAAATAGTATGGTAATATTGTTCAGATATTGCAAAGAGATGATGGCAGTTCGAGAATTTTGTTATATTTGGAATAGAATTAAGTTATAATGATTGCACATATTCAAGGGAAATTAGTCGAAAAAACACCTACTGATGTGGTGATTGACTGCAATGGAGTAGGCTATCATATTAACATTTCTTTGCATACATTTTCACTGCTTCCGCAGGCAGATTTTATCAAGTTATATACATTTCTTCAGATTAAAGAAGACGCACATTCACTTTACGGATTTGTAGAAAAATCAGAACGTGAGCTTTTCAAATTACTCTTGTCGGTCTCCGGAATAGGCGCCGGAATAGCCCGAAATATGTTGTCTTCTTTGGATCCGAAACAAATAATTCAATCCATAGCCAATGGTGATGTCGGAACCATCCAATCCATCAAAGGCATTGGCAATAAAACAGCACAAAGAGTCATATTAGACTTAAGAGATAAAGTGTTAAAAATATACGACTTAGATGAAATTTCAGTAGCACAACACAATATTAACCGAGAAGAATCGTTATCTGCTTTGGAGGTATTGGGTTATGTTAGAAAAAATGCCGAAAAAGTGGTAGATAAAATTCTCAAAGAGAATCCTGAGGCATCGGTGGAGACAATCATCAAACAAGCATTAAAAAATTTATAATTCTTGAAAACAATATACGCATTTAAACACTTTTTTACTTTGAGGAATTTTCTTTTCGGAATCTTGTTGTTAACAGGATTTTCGGCTTTTTCTCAAGTTAATCCTACCCCTCAAGACAGTACGGGTTATAATACCGGTAGGGTGCAGATTAAAAACCCCAAAAGTATTGTCAATGCTTACACTTACGATCCGGTAACCAATAGGTACATTTACACCAGTACTTTTGAAGGCTTTAATATCAATTACCCGATTATTTTAACGCCAAAAGAATACGAAGAGTTAGTAATGCGTGAGGCCATGCGCGATTATTTCAAGAAAAAATCAGATGCTATTGACGGTAAAAAAGACGGAAGTGATGCCGCTAAAAAAGACTTATTGCCGCGTTACTACGTTAATTCTGGTTTTTTTGAAACCATATTTGGGTCAAATACAATAGATGTAAAACCTACAGGTTCTGTTGAAATGGACTTAGGGGTTCGTTACACCAAACAAGACAATCCGGCTTTTTCACCACGAAACCGAGCTCAAACTACTTTCGATTTTGATCAAAGAATCAGTATGAGTTTGATGGGTAAAGTAGGGACTCGCTTGAATGTGAATGCCAACTATGACACCGAATCTACTTTTGCCTTTCAGAATTTAATTAAACTCGAATACACTCCTACAGAAGACGATATCATTCAGAAAATTGAAGTGGGTAATGTGAGTATGCCGTTGACCAATTCCTTAATTCGTGGTGCACAGAGTTTGTTTGGGGTAAAAGCGCAATTGCAGTTTGGTAAGACAACCGTTACCGGAGTGTTTTCGGAACAAAAGTCTCAAACCAAATCGGTTACGGCTCAAGGCGGTGGAACCATACAGGATTTTGAAATTTTCGGATTGGACTACGATGCCGATCGTCATTTCTTTTTGTCGCAATATTTTAGAAACAAATACGATGATGCGCTCAAGAATTATCCGTTCATCAATAGTCGTGTCCAAATTACCCGTATCGAAGTTTGGGTTACCAATCGACAAAACCGTGTCAACCAAACCAATAACAACTTAAGAAATATCATTGCTTTACAAGATTTAGGAGAAGCCCGATTGGCCGGTTTGACGGATAGCCAAATCGTAGCTTTAAATGCGACCGATGTTAATAACAACTTCTTTACCATTCCGCCCGATCCGACAGTTGATACCCCTTCAGACAACAGCAACAACAAGTATGATCCGGATTTGATTAATACCGGTACCGGTTTGCTAAACAACAATATTAGGGATATTGTAACGTCAAGTGCCGGATTCAACAATATAGTACCGGTGGATGAAGGCACAGATTACTCTAAATTAGAAAATGCCCGAAAATTAGCCTCTAACGAATATACTTTTCATCCGCAATTGGGTTACATCTCATTGCAACAGCGTTTGGCTAATGATGAAGTATTAGCAGTTGCTTATCAGTATACCATTGGAGATCAAGTTTATCAGGTAGGTGAATTCGGAACAGACGGTGTAGATGCTACAGTATATGATGGTACTGATGCAGCCAATCCAACCGTTTCCTCACAGAGTTTGATTTTGAAAATGCTGAAAAGTAACCTGACCAATGTTCAAAAACCTATTTGGAATTTGATGATGAAAAACATCTACCAAATACCGGGAGCATTCCAATTACAGCAAGAAGATTTCAGATTGAACATTTTATACACCGATCCTTCTCCAATAAACTACATCAGCCCTGTGAACGGAGTACCTTTTCCATCTACCACAGATCCGGATATGGTAGTTTCCGAAACCCCGTTAATCAAGGTCTTTAATGTTGACCGATTGAACTACAACAACGATCCGCAAGCCGGAGGGGATGGTTTCTTCGATTTTATGCCGGGACTGACCGTTGACCAACAAAATGGACGAATTATCTTCACCACTGTTGAGCCTTTCGGGAAATTGATGTTTGATAAATTGAAATTGGGTGCCGAAGATTATTACGATGTTAACACCTATAACGGTAACCAACAAAAATATGTTTTCAGAAGCATGTATTCGAGCACTCAAGCCGGTGCTTTGCAAGATGCAGACAAAAACAAGTTCCAATTAAAAGGTAGATTTAAATCGGCCGGAGGAGATGGTATTCCTATTGGTGCTTACAATGTTCCGAGAGGTTCAGTGGTAGTAACGGCCGGAGGCAGAGTATTACAGGAAGGAGTTGATTATAGTGTAAACTACCAAGCGGGAAGGGTACAAATTTTGGATCCTTCGTTGCAAGCATCCAATACACCTATCCAAGTTTCGGTAGAGAACAATGCTACTTTCGGGCAACAAACCCGAAGATTTATGGGATTCAATGTTGAGCATAAGTTTTCGGATAAGTTTATGGTGGGCGGAACTTTTATCAAAATGACCGAAAGACCATTTACCCAAAAATCAAATTATGGTCAAGAATCAGTTAATAATACGATTTTCGGTTTCAATGCAAACTATTCAACGGAAGTTCCTTTCTTAACCCGATTGGCTAATAAGTTGCCGAATATTGATACTGATGTTCCATCTAACGTGTCTTTAAGAGGCGAAGTGGCTTTCTTAAAACCGGACACTCCTAATGCTGATCAGTTCCGTGGAGAACCAACCGTTTATGTAGATGATTTTGAAGGTTCTCAAACGACTATCGATATGCGTTCGCCATTATCATGGAACTTATCGAGTGTGCCCAAATGGCAAGCCGGAGTGGATTACAACGACTTTGGATCTGCTTTGGTGGGCTTGGATTACGGATACAAAAGAGCCAAGCTAAACTGGTACACTATCGATCCTACCATCTATGTTCAAACACCGGGGGATATTGGTCAAGACGGGATTTCCTTAAACAGCACCAGAAGAATTTTCAATCGTGAATTGTTCCCCGACTTGGAGTTGCAAGTGGGCCAACAAACGGTTATCAACACCTTGGATTTGACTTACTATCCAAGAGAACGCGGGCCATACAATTACAATCCTGAAGCTTTGAGTCCTTCCGGATTTAGTACCCCACAAGAAAACTTCGGTGGAATTACCAGAGCCATTAACTCTACCAATTTTGAACAAAGCAATGTGGAATACATCCAGTTTTGGGTAATGGATCCGTATTATGATCCGGCCAATCCAACGGCTGTTCCAAACCCAACCAATGTTGGACGTTTGTATTTCAACTTAGGTGAAATTTCTGAAGACGTACTAAAAGACGAACGCAAACAATACGAAAACGGATTACCTGCCAGTAATAGTACTTCATTGGTGAGTCCAACCGTTTGGGGTAGAGTACCTTCTTCTCAATCATTGATTTATGCATTTGATGTTGATGGTGCCAATCGTGCCTCACAAGACGTTGGTTTGGATGGTATTGATGATGAAGCCGAGAGAAACTTGCCTAATATCGGAGCATTCGCCACTTTGGATGACCCTGCTGCGGATAACTACCAGTACTTTTTAAGTGCGCCGGGGACTTCTGTTTTTGAACGATATAAAAATTACAATGGTTTACAAGGTAACTCTCCGGTAACTGTAACCGATACCAACAGAGGATCAACTACTTTGCCTGATGTGGAAGATATCAACCGTGACAACACTATGAACACGGTGAATGCTTACTACGAATACAAAATCGATATCCAGCCGAATATGCAGGTTGGGCAAAACTTTATTACGGATGTAAGAGAAACTCAAATACCTGATTTGCCGAATGGAACATCAACCAGCGCTCGTTGGTACCAATTCAAAATTCCGGTTACTCAGCCTACTACAACTGTTGGAAGCATCTCGGATTTCCGTTCGATTCGTTTTATGAGAATGTTCATGACCGGATTTTCAGAACCTATTACCTTGCGTTTCGGAGCTTTAGATTTGGTTCGCGGAGAATGGAGACGTTACGACCAGTCCTTCCAACCAACAGATAGCGATCCGGATGATGACAACACCAATTTTGATGTATTGGCAGTTAACTTACAAGAAAATGCTTCTCGTTTACCTATTCCTTATGTTTTGCCTCCGGGTGTTATACGTGAGGAAGTAGGGAATGGAAACCAGGTTATCAGTCAAAATGAACAATCATTATCCTTAAGAGCTTCCGGTAACGGTTTAGAAGTAGGTGACTCCAGAGCAGTATTCAAAAATGTAAATGTTGACATGCGTCAGTTCAACAAACTGAAAATGTTCTTGCACGCCGAGGCTTTACCGTCGCCAACCGATCCGACACCGCTGTTAGACAATCAAATGACGGCTTTTATTCGATTTGGAAACGACTTTACCAATAACTTTTACCAAGTAGAAATTCCGTTAAAAGTAACCGCTGAAGGCGCAACTCTGCCGGAACAAATTTGGCCGGAAGAAAACGAGATGAGTGTGGCCATGTCCTTACTAACCCGAATGAAAGTTCAAGCCATGAGCATAGATCCTTCCACTTTACCGTTAGAAGGGATTTACTATCCTGACGACGATAGTTCTTTACCGGATGGTGATGGAGATGTAAAGTTGCGTCTTGGTATAAAAGGAAATCCTAACTTTGGATTGGTTCGTACTTTGATGGTGGGTATTAAAAATAACCATACCGATAGAGTACGAGGAGAAGTGTGGTTTAACGAGTTGCGCATAGCCGATATGAACAACAAAGGGGGTATGGCAGCTGTGGTAAATATGGATGCAAACATGGCCGATTTTGCAACTGTTTCCGCTACGGGAAGAATGAGCACCATTGGTTTCGGAGCTTTAGAAGAAGGACCAAATGAGAGAAGTCGTGAAGATGTTCAACAATACAATTTAGTAACCAATTTCAGTTTAGGTAAACTTTTACCTAAAAAATGGGGCATCAACTTGCCATTCAACTATGCTGTTGGAGAAGAAACTATTACACCGGAATATGATCCTTACAATCAAGATATTCGCTTAGAGCAATTGTTAGCCAATACGTCAGATGCAGCCGAAAGAGAGAATATTGAGAGCCGTGCCATAGATTATACCAAACGCACCAGTATCAATTTTATCGGGGTGAAAAAAGAGCGCGCTCCTGAGCAAAAACAGCGCATCTATGATCCGGAAAACCTAACACTTTCTTACTCCTACAATGAGGTGTTGAAGCACAATTATGAAATTGAAAACTTTATTGACCAACAAGTAACCACTTCGGTAGATTACACTTATGCGTTCAAACCTAAATCGGTTGAACCCTTCAAAAAAAGCAAGTATTTTAAGAAAAGTGATTACTGGAAGTTGTTGAGCGATTTCAATTTTAATTATTTGCCGGCCAATATTTCGTTCAGTAGTAATATCATTCGCCAATACAACAGACAACAGTTCCGCCAAGTGGATGTTGATGGTATTCCGCTGGATCCTTTGTACCGCAGAAATTATATGTTTAACTACCAATACGGTTTTAATTACAACATAACCAAGTCGCTTAAAGTGAATTACACCGCTGCGTCCAACAATATAGTACGTTCTTATTTAAATGAAGACAATGTGCCGGACAACAGCTATACCATTTGGACCGACTTTTGGAACATTGGTACACCAAACCAACACAACCAACAATTGGTGGTAAATTACGAATTACCGGTAAACAAAATTCCGTTCTTGTCATTTGTCAAATCTACTTATTCTTATACCGGAGACTACAGTTGGCAACGTGCTTCATTAGCTTTGGCCGAAGTTGATGGTTACAATTTAGGAAACACGATTCAAAATGCCGGTTCTCATCGTTTGAATACAGCATTCAACATGGAGTCTTTTTACAAGTATATAGGTTTGGGTAAAAAACCGGCTGCTGCGGCTCCAAAACCGGCTGCTCTGCCAAAACCGGGAGAGAAAATTACCAATACAAAGGCCCAACCTGCCGGCAATACAAACGCTTTCTTGGATGGTTTAAAAGGTGTGTTGACCAGCGTGAAAAACGTTCAAATTAACTATACCCGAAACGAGGGAACTTTATTGCCTGGTTTCTTGCCAAGCTTAGGATTCTTTGGTTCATCTAAGCCATCGCTGGGATTTGTTTTCGGTATGCAAGACGATGTTCGTTTTGAAGCCGCCAAAAGAGGTTGGTTGACCACTTATCCTGATTTTAATCAAAGTTATACGCAAACCATCACCAAAACGTTGGAGATGACGGCTAATGTGGATTTGTTCCCGGATTTTAAAATCGATTTGACTGCTAATAGGACTTATGCGGAGAATTATTCTGAACAATACGATGTGGATGAAACAACAGGTTTGTATAACCCTCGTTCCCCATACAGTTTTGGAAATTTCTCTATTTCTACGGTAATGCTGGCTACTTCATTTGGTAAAAGCGATGAAAATGGTTCTGCTGCTTTTGATGATTTTAGAAACAATCGTGCCATCATAGCCGATCGTTTGGCGACTCAGTTTTACGGAACTACCGATGTCCCAAGATACGGTGATGCTAATAACCCGATACCGACAGACGTAAACGATCCGAGATATAATTTTTACACCTCCAATCAAGGTTATCCGATAGGGTTTGGTAGAAACAACCAAGCGGTTTTAATTCCGGCTTTCTTGGCAGCTTATACCGGAGCTTCAGCCGATGGGGTTTCAACGGGAATTTTCCGCAGTTTCCCAATTCCTAACTGGAACATGAAGTATAGTGGTTTGATGCGTTATAAATTTTTCAAAGACCGTTTCAAACGTTTCTCTATCCAACACGCTTATCGCGCTTCTTACACTATCAACTCGTTCCGTTCTAACTTTGATTATGATCAAAACCCGGGCGGACAAGACAATGGCGGTTTTGGTAATTTCTACAATAAAACTATTGTTGCCAACATCAACTTGGTAGAGCAGTTTAATCCGTTGGTGAGAATCGATTTTGAGATGAAAAATTCTTTCAAGATTTTGGCCGAAATGAAAAAAGACCGAAGCTTATCGATGAGTTTCGACAATAATTTGTTGACCGAAGTTCAAGGACAAGAATACATTATAGGTTTGGGATATCGTTTCAAAGACGTAATCATTTCTTCGCAATTGGCCGATAATCCAACCGGTATTATCAAAAGTGATATCAATGTGAAAATTGATTTCTCCTACCGAAACAACAAAACCATAGTGCGTTATTTAGATTACGATAACAACCAATTGGGTGGCGGACAAAACATTTGGTCGGCTAAAGTCACCGCCGATTATTCGTTTAGCAAAAACTTAACGGCTATTTTCTTCTATGATCATTCGTTCTCAAAACCGGTAATATCTACTTCGTTCCCAATGACGAACATCAGAACCGGATTTACAATGCGATATAATTTCGGAAATTAAGAAACTTTTAAACCAAAGATTTTAATAATCTACCGAGAAATCATACTTTTGGAGAAATTTTAAAACAACAACTAAACAAGCTTAATAATGAATATTCCAAGCAATTTAAAGTATACCAAAGACCACGAATGGGTTTTAATTGAAGGCGATGTAGCCACTGTAGGAATTACCGATTTCGCTCAAAAAGAATTGGGTGATATCGTTTATGTAGAAGTAGAAACCCTGGACCAAACCTTAGCCAAAGACGAAGTTTTCGGAACCGTAGAAGCAGTGAAAACGGTTTCGGATTTGTTCTTGCCTTTGTCCGGTGAAATTTTCGAATTCAACGATGATTTAGAAGTGAATCCGGAAAATGTAAACACGGATCCTTATGGAAAAGGTTGGATGATTAAAGTGAAAATTGCTAATGCAGCTGAGATAGAAGAATTATTGGATAGCGATGGTTACAAACAACTCATCGGTGCTTAAAAATACGATACTAAGTCTGGCCATCGGCTGGACTTTTTTAATTTTAGTCCTTTGTTTGGTTAAGTTTAACGATTTGCCATCCCTCAAAGTTTCCGGCGTCGATAAGTATGTGCACTTCACCTTTCATTTTACTTTTACATTATTGTGGGGATTATATCTTGGTTTGCGATTTGGAAAAATTCAACGGACGCGTTTAGTCTATATAGTTTTAATTTCCTTGGGTTACGGCATTTTGATAGAGATTTTACAAGAAGCCTTCACCCAAACCCGCCATGCCGATGTCATGGATGTGCTGGCCAATTTGACAGGAGCCATAACGGCTTTCTTGGTTTTAATCCTTTTCAAGCCCAGACAAAAAAGATAGAATAAATTTATTTTTTCAATATTTGACAACCGTTTTCTTTTTTAAGAAGAAAACGGTTTTTTTGTTACTTTTATCCCTTGAAATCGCGCCATAATGAAGTTTGTTATAAACAAACACCAATTATTAAAAGCGATACCATAGATGACCTCTGAAAAATATATTTTACATAGATGAATATAAAGCAATATCTTGATTCCACTTATCTCAAAACAGCCGTTCAAGCCGGACTAACAGAGAAAGAAAATACTGCCATTGTTGAAGGGTTTATTCAAGAGGCCATAGTCGAAGGCTTTAAGTTGATTATGATTCGTCCGGATTATGTGAAAACTGCCCGAAAAATGATTGATGCCGCTGGATCAAAATTGCTTATAGGTACTGTTATTTCGTTTCCGGAAGGCACGAATTCTTTAGAAGATAAAATGGCAGAAGCCCAAAAAGCCATTGAAGACGGCGTGGATGAGCTGGACTATGTATGCAACTACGAAGCTTTTAAGAAAGGTGAAATCGACTTGGTAAAAGAAGAAATTTTATTAGGTACCAAGTTGGCTTTCGACCATCATAAAGTGGCCAAGTGGATTATAGAAGTTGCGGCCCTAACCGATGATCAAATCATTCAAATTTCAGCCTTAATCAAAAATGTGGTTATGGCGAATTTTAAAGAACACTGTTATCCCAATGTATTTGTAAAATCATCTACGGGTTTTTATGTTACCGAAAACAATAAACCTAACGGTGCCACAAAGCATACTGTGATAATGATGTTGGAAAATGCCTCGCCTTTACCGGTTAAAGCTGCCGGTGGAGTTCGTACTTACGAAGAAGCTGAAGAAATGATTCGTTTAGGGGTTAAAAGAATCGGGACATCAGCGGCCAAAACCATAGCCAATGGCGAAACTGCTACAGGCGGTTACTAATTACTTTATTTCTGATCCATGAAAAAGATATTTTCCTTTATAGTCCTATTTTCTATAGCCGCTACGGCGCAAGTTTCCAACAACAGTACAGAAAGATTTCCGGTATTTCCGGCTTGTGAAGGTCAGGAATCAAGAGCTTTGGAAACCTGTTTTTACAATCAGGTTCAAGATTTTGTATACAACAATTTCAAAGTGCCTGATGCCCTAAAAGAGAAAAACTACAAAGGAAGTTTGATAGTTTTGTTTGAAGTCAATGACCAAGGTAATTTTAAAGTCATTTACGTCGATGCCGTAGAAGAATCTTTAGCCTCAGAGGGCAGAAGGGTTTTTGGTCAGATGCCGAAAATTAGTCCGCCAACCCACAATGGGCAACCTACCTATGCTAAATATACTATCAAAATAGCTATCCCATTGCAAAGTGCCGCAGAAATTCAGGCGCAAAAAGAAGCCGAATTGGCGGCAGAAAAAGCGGCTCAAACCTATCGTCCGAATACGGCTTATTTGACAGAATTGGATAATATGAAGTACAACACTTTTGCTAATCCGCAATTTAAAAGCCATTTAAATATTCCGTTTTCCCATAGCTATTATTCGCAATTTGATGACGAAATGAATCAGGTTGGCGCCAACAACCATACCGGTTCTAAACCTTATGCTTATGCTGAAGTGTCGAAATATTACGATTTGGCTGCCGAGAACCAAAAATTGTTGAAAAACAAGCAAGGTTGGTGGGGTAAAAAACTTTGGAACGAAAGCTTGGTGCAGATTCAAGGCGAAGACTATTGGTTTACGTTGAATCCGATATTGGATTTACAGTTTGGGAAAAGCGATCCGAGTGTTAGTAGTTACACTTATGTTAATACGCGTGGCATACAGTTCAACGGCGGTTTAGGCAGTCAACTCAATTTTACCACGACCATTTATGAAAGTCAAGGACGATTTGCAGATTACTTTAATCGTTATGCCGAATCCATAGCGCCCGATGGTGGAAATCCCGCTATTATTCCGGGGATTGGTATTGCCAAACGATTCAAAACAGATGCTTACGATTTTCCTTTGGCCGAAGCAAATTTGGCGTATACACCGAGTAAATTCATCAATATGAATTTGGGTTACGGTCGTAATTTTATAGGCGATGGTTATCGTTCGTTATTGTGGAGCGATGGCGCCAGTCCGTATCCGTATTTTAAATTGAATACTACTTTTTGGAAAATAAAATACACCAATTTATACACTTGGTTGAAAGATGTTCGTCCGGAGGCAACACTCGACAGGACTTATGCGACTAAGTTTGCCGCCAGTCATTATTTGAGTTTGAATGTCACCAACAAGTGGAATATTGGTTTGTTTGAATCGGTGGTTTGGGCCAATAACAACAATCGTGGTTTTGACATGAGTTTTGTGAATCCGCTTATTTTTTACCGTTCGGTTGAGTTTGCTTCTTCGTCCAGAAGCGGTAATGCTATGTTGGGATTGACTTCTAAATACAAATGGAACAATCAGATTCAGTTTTACGGGCAGTTTTTGTTGGATGAGTTTTCGTTGGATGATATGCGTTCCGGGGACAAAAGCTGGAAAAACAAATTCGGTTACCAGTTAGGCGCAAAGTATTTCCATGCGTTTAAGATTAAGAATTTACTCTTGCAAGCCGAATACAATGTGGTTCGCCCTTATGTTTACGCGCACAGTGAAGCGATTACCAATTACGGTCACAATAACCAGAGTTTGGGACACCAATGGGGTGGCAATTTCAGAGAATTTATTGCCATTGCTCGTTATCATAACGGCCGTTATTTTGCCGATGCTAAAATTACGGTTGGAACACGAGGTTTAGATATTAATAACGACACCAACAGTTTTAATTACGGAAGCGATATTTACCGCGATTATGATGAGCAAAGACCATTTGATACCGGTGTGACTGTTGGGCAAGGGAATAAAACCAATGTCTTCATAGCCGATTTACAAGCCGGTTATTTGATTAATCCGGCCACCAATATGAAATTATACGGCAGTTTGATTTACCGAAACTTTAGTCCGGCCACGGAAACCTTTTTAGCCGTTAAAGAAAGTACTACTTGGTTTTCCATTGGGTTAAGATGTGATATTTTCAACTGGTATTTTGACTATTAGCGGTTGGTTTAGCGGCGCTTTTTTTGATAGATTCCCAACACGCCATTCGCTTACTTTTTTAGCCCCGATTGGAGTCGGCTACCTCGTAGCGCGGAAAGCGGGAATAAGGTTGGCAAATACACACCGGACATTCGCTTCAACAACTGCTAAATCTGAAATTTATCTTTAATATTTTTTTGTCAAATCGTTTTCTATAAAGTACCTTTGCACGAGCTTAAAATAAAGGATGAACGCAACGGCTACCACATTTTCTTTCAAACAACTTGCTGTCGATTTTAAAGAAATCACCAAGGCAGGTTTAGCGGTTAGCGTGGTGTTTTCTTCCATCGCCGGGTACTTGCTTGGTGTGGCAGATTTTGAAAGCCTGCAATGGACGACCTTATTCATGTTGGCCGTTGGTGGGTATTGTATGGTAGGTGCTTCCAATGCTTTTAACCAAGTCATCGAAAAAGACTTAGATGCTTTGATGGATCGCACCAAGAATCGTCCTGTGGCATCAGGTAGAATGGCGCCTAATCGCGCCTTGTTTGCCGCCAGTTTGCTAACAATAGTCGGATTGGTTTTGTTGTATCTGATTAATCCGAAGTCGGCCATGTTTGGGGCGATTTCCATTTTTTTATACACCAGTGTTTACACTCCTTTGAAAACAATTACGCCACTATCGGTTTTTGTAGGTGCTTTTCCGGGAGCCATTCCGTTTATGTTGGGATGGGTTGCAGCCACAGATCATTTTGGGATAGAAGCCGGTACACTTTTTTTGATTCAGTTTTTTTGGCAGTTTCCGCATTTTTGGGCTATTGGGTGGTTTTTGTATGAGGATTATGAAAAGGCAGGATTCTTTATGTTGCCCACCGGGAAGAAGGATACCTCTACTGCTTTGCAAACTATATTGTATTCAGTTTGGTTGTTAGTGGCTTCTTTGTTGCCTTGTTTGGGGTATACCGGAAAGTTATTTATTTCCCCGATTGCGGCCGGGATAGTGTTTTTGTTAGGACTTTGGATTATTTTTTATGCGGTTAAGTTGTATCAATTGAGAACGGCTAAAGCCGCCAGAACGCTAATGTTGGTTAGTGTTTCCTATATTACGTTGTTACAAATAGTTTATATAACAGATAAATTTTTAAGATAGTTATGGCAACAATGATGTCGATAGATGAACACCAAGCGAGAAAGTCGCGTTCCCAAAAATTACTGTTGTGGTTTGCTATGGCCAGTATGACCATGATGTTCGCCGGAATAACCAGTGCTTTTGTGGTGAGTAAGTCGAGAGAAGATTGGATGAAAGATTTTCAATTTCCATCGGCTTTTTATTTCAGTACCTTGGCTATTATTCTTTGTAGTGTGACTTTTCACTGGGCTCAAAAAGCTATTCAAAAAGACAACAGAGGATTGGTTTCAAGTTTGCTTTTAGCCACTTTAGGATTAGGAATAGCGTTTGTGGCTTTACAATTTGTTGGGTTTGGACAGTTGATCGAGCAAGGGTATTACTTTACCGGTCCGGAGAGTAACATTGCCACAACTTTCCTTTATGTGATTGCTGTAGTGCACATGGCGCACCTTGCCGGAGGAATTATTTCGCTTTTAATCATAATTTATAATCATTTTAAACAAAAATACAATTCAACTCAATTCCTTGGCATTGAGCTAGGTGCGATGTATTGGCACTTTCTTGATTTCTTGTGGATTTGTTTGTTTTTGTTTTTATATTTCTTTAAATAAGAAAAAAAATCTAAATTTGGGAACTTTTTAACTAATAACTTTTATGGGAGCTACAGTTACTACTGCAAATACAAACGAAAATACTTGGGGTGGCGGAAACGAGCCAATGGGTGCCAGTTATGGTAAATTGATGATGTGGTTTTTTATCGTATCAGATGCCTTGACCTTCTCGGGTTTCCTTGCTGCTTACGGATTTTCAAGATTTAAATTTATTGACAACTGGCCAATTGCTGATGAGGTGTTTACCCACTTCCCGTTCATGCACGGAGTAGATGCTCCGATGTATTATGTGGCTTTGATGACTTTTATCTTGATTTTCTCCTCTGTTACTATGGTTTTGGCAGTTGATGCCGGACACCAAATGAAACAGAAGAAAGTGGCTTTCTACTTGTTGCTTACAATTATCGGAGGTTTAATATTCGTTGGTTCGCAAGCTTGGGAGTGGAAAAACTTTATCAAAGGGGAGTATGGCGCCATCGAAACCAAAGGCGGAAGCATTATACAATTCGTTGATAAAACCGGAAAAAGAGTTAAATTAGAAGAGTTTGCAGTTGTTTTGCCGGAAGAAAGAGAGCAACACAAAAGAAGTAACGGAATCTGGTTCCAAGACGAGCCTAGCTTACCAACCTACTCTGTGGCTGAAGTTCAAGCCGGTTTTAAAGCACACCCTGACTTGTTGGTGAGAACAGAAAAAATATACAGAGATACTGCTGAAGACAAAGCTAATAAAGACTTACAGCCGGGATTGAATAAAAACAAACACCGTGAAGTGTTAACCAGAGAAGCTTCTGAAGCTATGGTAGCTAATGCTCATTTAGTAGTAGAAGGTGCTAACTTGCAAAGAAACGAGTACGGAAGCAAATTGTTTGCCGATTTCTTCTTCTTTATCACCGGTTTCCACGGTTTTCACGTATTCTCGGGTGTCGTAATTAATATCATCATTTACCTAAACGTTCTTTTAGGAACTTACGAGAGAAGAAAGAACTACGAAATGGTTGAAAAAGTTGGACTTTATTGGCACTTCGTTGACTTGGTTTGGGTATTTGTATTTACCTTCTTCTACTTAGTTTAATCACAGAAAAACATAGCATATTATGTCACATTCACACGAACATGTATCTAATACATCCAGAATTTGGAAAGTTTTTATCTTGTTATCTATTGTAACCATAGTTGAGGTTGCTTTAGGAATTGTAAGACCTGAATTGTTGTTCAATAACAACTTTTTAGGAATGAACTTGCTGAACTGGGTTTTCATCATCCTAACATTGTACAAAGCTTATTATATTGTATGGGCGTTCATGCACATGGAAGGTGAGAAAAGTAGTTTACGATGGGCTGTTGTAGCCACAGTTATTTTCCTTGTTTTATATTTGGTTTTCATCTTATTAGTAGAAGGAAATTATGTATATGGGGTTTTTAAAAATTCTACTATTAAATGGAATTTTTAACACTATATTAATTCAAAAAAAAGGGTACGCATTGCGTACCTTTTTTTATTTTTGTATGGCTAATATTTTAGTTTACCATGAAAAAAAACTTGGTCCTTTTCGTACTGTTCATACTTCCCATAGTGGCCTATCTTTTTTTTGCCTCAGGAGTTAACAGTTTTATCACTTTGCCTACTATAACCAAAAACATTCCGGATGTCAGTCCTGAGTGGACTTCGTTGAAGGGTGAAAAGGTAACCCTAAACAATAAAATAACCATTTTGGGTTTTGCAGGGCAGGATATCATGCCAAACAGCGGTAACTTTTTTACACTTAATCAAAAAATTTACAACAAGTACCGCGAGTTCAAAGATTTCCAAATGGTATTTATTGCACCGATTGGCACCCAACAGCAGGCACAAACACTTTTAAAAGAGTTAGGAAAGATTTCGGATGTTTCCGGTTATCACTTTGTGTTTACTACTCCTGAAGCTATAGAGGCTTACCACAAAGAGCTAAAGCTACTGGGTAAATTAGATGATAAAACGGGGACTTCCCATGTTTACATTATCGATAAAAAAAGAAATCTTCGCGGAAGAAAGGGAAAAAGCGTGCAGGGAGAACCAGAGTATAAAGAAGGGTATAATACAGCTTCAGCCGCAGACTTGCACAATGATATGATGGATGATGTTAAAATCATTTTGGCAGAATACCGCTTGGCATTGAAACGCAATAATGCAAATCGAAAAATTTAACATGAAAAATAAATCTTATATAGGCCTGTCTTTTATAGTGTTGATTTTCGGGATTATTTTTATCCCCAAGATAGTCAATAGAGTTAAAAACAACACGGTTGTGCAGGGCGACCGAATAGACGCTGTTTCCAACCATAAAAATGCCGAGACAGATTTGCTTACTTTAGGCAAAGCACCTGAGTTTGAACTGACTGATCAAAATGGAGCAAAAATCACTAGCAAAACCTATGAAGGGAAAGTGTATGTGGTGGAGTTTTTCTTTTCTACTTGTCCATCTATTTGCCCTATCATGAACCGTAATATGGCTGAAATCCAAAACAAGTTTTTTGGGAATCCAAATTTTGGAATAGCGTCTATTACAATCAATCCCGAATACGATACAGTTGAAGTTCTAAAGGAACATGCTGCTCAAATTGGTGTCAAATCATCCAACTGGCATTTGATGACTGGGGACAAAGATTACATTTACAGCATTTCAAACAAAGGATTTAATATTTACGCCGGAGAAAACGGAAAAGCTGCCGGGGGTTTCGAACATTCCGGTTTGTTTGCTTTGATTGACAAAAAAGGGAATATTCGCTGCCGAAAAGACGAACACGGAAATCCGATTATGTATTATGACGGTTTAGAAAAAGCCGGTGTAAAAGCTATCATAGAAGATATAAAAAAACTGTTAAATGAGTAATACTAAACCAACCACGCTGGAGAATAAGTTTAAAGGATCAATAATAGCGGTGTCTATCATTATTCCTATTGCCGTAGCCGTATTATTTTCGGTTAAACTGAAAGATTTCGGCTTTGATGTTGAACCGTTGTCTTTTTTACCGCCTATTTATGCCGGAATTAATGCTTTAACGGCTGTATTGCTGATTGCGGCAGTTATGTCTATTAAACAAGGCAACACAAAGCTGCATGAAAGATTAATGACCTTTGCTATAGCGTGCTCTGTAGTTTTTTTAGTAATGTATGTAGCATACCATATGACTGCCGAATCCACAAAGTTTGGAGATACTAATTTTGACGGTAATTTAGACGATGCAGAGAAAGCGGCTGTCGGAGGTATACGATATTTGTATTATTTTATTTTATTAACGCACATTAGCTTATCGGTTGTCATCATTCCGATGGTGCTGTTTACTTATGTCAGAGCTTTGGCCGAACAATTTGACAAGCATAAAAAATTGGCCAAAATTACTTTTCCGATTTGGTTGTATGTCGCTGTAACCGGAGTAGTGGTTTACTTGATGATATCTCCTTATTATGCACACTAATAGGCAAAGCAACAATAATTGTACAATGAAACTAAAATTGGTGTTGCTGACTTTAGTTATTGGACTATTGCCGATAGTTTCTTTAGCCCAGTGTGCCATGTGTAGAGCAGCTTTGGAGAGTTCGGGCAATAATGTTAAAGCGGAAGCAGTAAACGACGGCATAGTGTTCTTAATGGCTATTCCTTATCTTATCGTGGCCGGAATTGGTTTTGTAGTTTATAAGATGTACTACAAGAAAAAATAAAACGCAAAATTCTAAAAGTTAAAAGCGAAGTATTCATGTTTTACAATTGATACTTCGCTTTTGTTATTTGGTTCTTAATGGCAGTTTTTTGTCTTTATTCCATACCGTCAATCTTTACACTCATTTTTCCAGAAGTTGTAATAAAAGCAATAATGGCTTTGTCGGTGATTTCCACTTTTTCAAATTCAAAATCGCCCATAGTACCATTCACAAAAACACCTTTCATTGGCGAATAGTTGTTTAGATAGGGTAACATACTCTTTTTGCCTTCATCCAAATTTTCTTTGATGGAATAGCGGCAGTTTTCTTGAATTTTTTTCAAGATTACGCCTTGTAATAACCAATTGGCGGTTCGGGTTAACAAACCTCTGGTATCCAAAACATAGTCCATTTGATCAAAATAAATTTCTTTGGTAATTGGGTTGTAATTCGGAATACCCGACAAGTAAATGGTGCCGTTAATACTACCCGTCATTTGGAGTGCAATAATAATTTTGCCGTCTTTTTGCCATAAAGCCACATTCTCCACTACTATTTTTCTACTGCCCGATGCAAATTCTTTTCCTTTGAAATTAGAAGTAATAATGCGCGATGCACTGTCGTAAGTTGATATAGCCACAACATTAGCGGTTACGGTATTGGGGATTTTGGTTACCGCTTTGAATTGAATGGCACTTCGGTCAAAAGTGTTCTTGGGTTGTAAACCAACCATGGTTTGCATATTGCACTTCAAACCCATGTCCATTTTAATCTGTGTTTTTTCCAAAACGGCATCGGTCACATATACTTCAATCGGGATTAATTTGAACCAGGTTTGATATTGTTCACTGGTTACAAAAGGGGTACTCATTTTTTCCAATACATCTAAAACATATGGTTTAAAGTCGCAGCTATTTTCAATGGCATCGTCAATTTTTTTGGCCATTTTCGATTTAAAAATAGATAGCGTAGGATTGATGATATAGGTAATCGGTACATTTTTGCCCGCTACCAAAATAGTCGGACTTTCAGACCATTCAAAATCTTCTATTTTAGACACGGTACTCAATTTCCAATTGGATAACCTAACAGAGCTGGTCATGGTAATGGTGCCGTTTAAATTGATTTCGCGGGTGTCGTTCAAGCCCATAAATTCAGTGCCGTATTTGAATTGAGACCAAATTTTTAAAGGCATTACGGTTACAATTCTTCCGTCTTTTTCAGTGATACGTATAGGAGCAGTTTTCCAAATTTTCATTTCGGTTTTGTCGTCTTGTAAATTGGAATCATCGTAAATTTGTCCGCTCAGGGTTTTGTTCAATTGGTTTTCAATTTCTTTGAGCGTTATCTCTAAAGGCATATTTACAAAAGAAGTCTTGGTTTTATATACCATCGGCGCATCGTTGGAAGGTAAAGGTTTTAAAGCCTCAATTTTTTGAGAAGTCGAGCAACCAACCAATAACGAGGTAAGGCAAAGAAACAAAGCAACTGATTTTACAGAGAACATAAGCGGAAATTTTTTGTCAAAAATAATAGGAAATATTGTAAAACAGTTGTAACAATAATAAAAAAACAGAGTCTAAAACAATGTGTCTTAGTGTAACAACCATAAGGCAAAAGCAATATCTTTGTTTAGTCACGAAAATTAGGCTTTAAAGCCTGTTTACTTATGAAAATAATTTTTAAAAAGTACTTTTTCTTGGGTTTGTTGATGCTTTTCTGTGGGAAGGTTTCGGCTCAAGCAAAAAAATGGACCATACAAGAATGTGTCGAGTATGCGTTGAAAAACAACATTTCTATTCAGCAATCTGAGCTCGATTTAAAGGCTACCGCTATTGATAAACGAGCAGCTTGGGGCGCCTTTTTCCCCAACTTGAATGCCGGTGCATCTCATTCCTGGAATATTGGTTTGAACCAAAATATTACTACCGGTCTTTTGGAAAACCAAACCATACAGTTTACCTCGGCCAGTTTAAATTCGAGTGTAGATATTTATAATGGTTTGCAAAATCAAAACCGTTTGCGCAGGGCCAAGTTGTCGCAGATTGCGGCCCAATACCAATTGACCAAAATGCAAGATGATGTTTCTTTATATGTAGCCAATGCCTATTTGGACATTCTTTTCAATAGAGAAAACCTGAGAGTACAGCAAAACCAATTGGCCAACGATGAAAAGCAAATGCTACGTACCCAAGAGTTGGTGGACGCCGGAGTAGTACCAAGAGGTGATTTATTAGACATGAAAGCTACCGTGGCTTCGGATAAACAGCGTGTTATTGCAGCCGAAAATGCCTTGTTGCTTTCCCGTTTGAGTTTGGCGCAATTGCTTCGTATTGAGGATTTGCAAAATTTTGATGTAGCCGATGTTGATATGGAAGCTACTGCCAGTCCGGTAATGTTACAAACACCTGAAGCTATAGTAGCCAAAGCCAATGAAGTAAGGGTAGAAATTAAAATAGCGCAAGCCAATCTCGATTTGGCGGAACGCGACATTAAAATTGCCAAAGGTGCTTTGCAACCGAGTGTGACAGGTTTTTACAGTTTTAGTACCAGAGCAGGATACTCTGATAGGGTTTCAGGTGCCGTTATCGATGGCGCTAACCCAACCACCATAATCGGACAAGTAGAAGGTACCGGACAAAACGTAGTTCAACCGAATTTTATTCCTTTATTCCGAAAAGCGGCACCGGTATTTGATCAGTTTAGTGATAACAAAGGGCATAACTTCGGTTTGCAATTGAATGTGCCGATATTTAATGGCTTCTCTGCCAAGAACTCGGTAGAACGTTCTAAAGTAGCTTATGAAAAATCTAAGAATGCTTTCGATCAAGCCAAGTTAGATTTAGAAACTAATGTTTACAAAGCCATCACCGACACCAAAGGAGCGTTGAATACTTACGAGGCTTCAATCACTACTATGGAAGCCAGAAGAGAAGCCTTCAATTATGCCAAAGAAAGATATGCGGTAGGTTTAATCAATACTTTCGATTTTAACCAAGCCCAAACTTTATATTTAAATGCCCAATCCGATGTTATTCGTGCCAAGTACGATTACATCTTTAAAACGAAAGTAGTAGAATTATATTTTGGAATCCCAATCATTCAAAAACAATAAATCATGTCAAAAAGTAAAATATACTGGATCTCAGGAATTGCAATTGTTTTAATTGCGGTGTTATTAGTCTTAGCCAAAAATGGCGTTATAGGAAAAAAAGAGGAAGGAGTCGAGATTGAGACTGCCAAAGCCGATGAAATTACCATAGTGGAAACAGTCTCTGCCACCGGAAAAATTCAGCCTGAAATTGAAGTAAAAATTTCCTCTGAAGTATCAGGAGAAATCATCGATTTACCGGTGAAAGAAGGACAAGTGGTGAAAAAAGGCCAGTTATTGGTTAGAATCAATCCTGATTTGTATACATCTGGATACAACAGAACCATTTCTAATTTATCCGGAACTAAAGCCGGTTTGAGCCAAGCGGATGCTTCTTTTAAAGAAGCCAAAGCCAGCTATGAACGAAGCAAAATGTTATATGAAAAAGGCATCATTTCTCGTTCGGATTGGGACAAAGCGATAGCCTCTTTTGAAGTGGCCAAAGCCAATAAAGAGTCGGCTTACTTTAATGTACAAAGTGCCAATGCTACTGTTAAAGAAGCCAAAGACAACTTAGGAAGAACTACCATTTATTCCCCGGCCGACGGTACCATTTCTTCGTTAGGGGTTGAACTGGGAGAGCGAGTATTGGGAACCCAACAAATGACCGGAACCGAATTGTTGCGCGTAGCCAATTTAGACAATATGGAAGTAGAAGTGGATGTGAATGAAAATGATATTGTAAAAGTTAGCATCGGAGACAGTACCAATATTCAAGTTGATGCTTATTTGAAAAAAGAATTCAAAGGTATAGTGACCAGTATTTCCAATTCGGCCAGTACGGCTACTACTGCGGATCAGGTAACTAATTTTAAAGTGAAAGTCAGAATTCTTAAAGAATCTTATCAAGATTTATTAGAAGGCAAACCGGCGAATTTTTCTCCTTTCCGTCCGGGTATGACAGCAACAGTAGATATTATTACCACCAGAAAAGAAAAAGTGGTGGGTGTGCCAATTAGCGCTGTTGTAGTTAAAAACGACACTACCTCCAATTCTAAACCCGAGATGAAAGTGGAAGGCGATGACAAGAAAGTAATGGCCAAGAATGACAAAAAATTCGAATGTGTTTTTGTAAAACAAGGTGATAAAGCCAAATTGAGAGTCATCAAAACCGGAATACAAGACGACACCAATATCGAAGTGGTTTCGGGCTTGAAAAAAGGAGATGTAGTAATTGTAGGGCCATATACCACTGTAACCAAAGATTTGAAACCCGGAGATAAAGTTATAGCTAAAAAATCGGCAGAAAAACCTAAGAAATAATCCTTTAAGGCCTTGAATTATATTTTAAATATTGAAACGGCAACCAAAAACTGTTCGGTTTCTTTGGCTCGAAACGGGGAAACCATTTTGTACAAAGAAATAGCAGAACAGGGCTATTCACATGCTGAAAAGTTACACGTTTTTATTGAAGAGATCTTAAAAGAAAGTCAAATCGATATTAAGTTACTCAAAGCTGTAGCCGTGAGTAAAGGGCCGGGTTCTTACACCGGTTTGAGAATTGGAGTTTCTACGGCCAAAGGTTTGTGCTATGCTTTGGGAATTCCGTTAATAGCTGTGGATACTTTGGCTGTTTTAGCACAAAGCGTTTCACAAAAAAACGGATTGATAGTCCCTATGATTGATGCCCGCAGAATGGAAGTGTACAGTGCAGTATTCGATCATAATCATCAAAAAATTAAAGACGTTCAGGCCGAAATTTTAACCGAAAACAGTTATTCGGAAGTAACAGATACTATTTATATAGTAGGCGATTGTCAAGAGAAATGCCAAACGGTTTTAACCAAGCCCAACTTTGTGTTTTTGTCTGAAAAGGTATTTCCTTCTGCTCAGGAAATGAGTGTTTTGAGTTATGCAAAATTTGAGCAAAACCTATTTGAAGACGTGGCTTATTTTGAGCCGTTTTACTTGAAAGATTTTATGCTCAATCCAAAGTAGCTATCCCTTCGAAGCTTCTCTTACAAAAGGTTGGGTAACGATACCCGCAGCATCAAAAGCTTCTTTACATTGCTCTAAAATATCAGAACTCATATCGCCAAAGTCTTGATTTTTAGCCCAAGGTTTAATGGATAAATGGATGGCCGAATCGGTTAAATCTCTAACCACAACTGTTGGCGCCGGATTTTTCAGCACCATAGGGTGGTTTTGCATAACTTTCATTACAATGTCTTTCGCCGTTTTAATGTTTGTGTCGTAAGAAAGCGAGAAGGTCAAATCTGCTCTGCGATTGCCTTGCATCGAATAGTTGATGATGACATTGTTAGACAAAATGCCGTTTGGAATAAAAATCGTTTGGTTGTTGCCGGTGATGAGTTTGGTGACAAAAATTTGAATTTCCAACACGGTTCCAACTACGCCTTGTGCTTCGATAGTATCGCCTACTCGAAACGGTTTGAACAATATAATCAGCATCCCACCGGCAAAGTTGGACAGCGAACCTTGCAACGACAAGCCAATGGCCAAACCGGCTGCTCCCAAAATCGCCACGAATGAAGAGGTTTCAATGCCCAATTTCGAAATTACGCTAATAAACAACAACACACGCAACGCCCAGAGTAAACTATCGGCTAAAAACTTCGATAGTGTTGGGTCGAGTTCTCTTTTGAGCATGATTTTCTTCACCAAACGGTTGATGACACGAATGGCATACAATCCCAAAAAGAGAATGACCATGGCAGATATCAGCTTAGGAGAATAATCAATCAGTAGTTTGATAAACCGATCAACATATTCGGCAAACGAATGGATGTATTGTAGTTCTTGTTTTTGCATAAATCGATAAAAAATCCCGAATGGGATCGGGATAATTAGCGTTTACAAAAGTACAATTTTTTAAAATTAATCAGCGTCTTCTTCGATGCGATTTGGTGTTTCTTTTGTTGGTTCCTCGGTGTCTTCTGAAGCATCTGCGGCAAACGAGTTGATTTTCTCTTTTACAGTCTCTTCAGCATTCGAGGCAAATTCGCTTACTTTTTCTTTAGCACTTTCCACCACATTTTCAATGGTTTCAGCAGCTTGCGGAACATATTCGCTGATTTTCTCTTTGGCGGTTTCAACCAATTCTGCTACTTTGTCCACTACCGGTTCGGCCATTTCTTTTACTTTTTCTATGGCTTCTTCAGCATTAGTTTGTGTTGTTTCAGCAGGATTGCTTTTAGCGCTGCCGAATAATCGTTTTAAAAAATCTCCAAATCCCATACCCTTGTTGTTTAATGGTTACTACTAACAATAATACAAAATTTTGATGAGACTAGCGTTTTGTTTTTGTTATAATTTCTTGAAAATCAGCGGTTGGTAAGTCGCAGGCTTTGTTTTGACACCAATAAAATAAGGTTTGGTCTTCTACAAATCGATTCGCTAAAAAAGGCAATTCCGAGGCTTTGTCGGTTCCGGCTACGATTAAATTCGGGCTGTACCAACCGTTAATTTGTTTCAGATAATCAAGCGCTTTTTCACTGCAAATGGCCAATTCGTTTTGAGACTCGGAGAAGTGCAACAGCAAGTTTAACCAATTGGAAAAAGCAGAAGGATAATCGATAGTTGGTAGGATGTGTTGTAGCATTTGTTTCGCCACTTTTTCGTAATACGAATGGTGGAAATAGATACTCAATCGGAATAAATTTACCGCCATAACCGAATTGGCTGCAGGTATTACATTGTCTTCTACTTCAAAATGCGTTGTGACTAAAGCTTCATCCCGATGCGAGGTAAAGGAGAAAAACTCCGCTTGGTCGTTGTAAAAGTTGTCAAACGAATAATCGGTTAATTGCTTGGCATAGGTTAACCATTGTTCGTTTAAGGTGATTTCGTAAAGCGAAATAAAGGCTGCAATGACATGTGCATAATCTTCTAAATAAGCGTTGATGGTAGCTTTATTATTTTTGTAAGTTCGGAACAAATGACCTTCCGGACTCCATATTTTTTTTACGATGAATTGCGCGTTTTTAAGTGCGATATCAGAATATTTCTGATTTCCGGTGGCTTTGTAAGCCTCTGCAAAACCTTTCAGCATGATGGCATTCCACGATGTTATACACTTGTCATCTAATCTTGGTTTGCTTCGGTTTTCTCTGATTTCGTAAAGTTTGGCCTCCCAAATTTTTTTCTTTTCGCTCAAGGTTTCAACCGATAAGTTGTTTTGGGCAGCGATATCTGACAACGGTTGATTCTGAATCAACACATAATTCCCATGTTCCCAATGCCCGAACTCGTTGATGTTGAATACTTGGGCAAACAAGTCGAAATCTTCGCCCAGAATTTGCTGTAATGCTGTACTAGTCCAAACATAAAAAGCGCCTTCTTCCAGCTGGTTTTCGGAATTGAGACTGTCGGCATCCAAAGCGGCATAGAAACTGCCTTCCTCGGTGAGCCATTCTTTTTCCACAAAGCTTAGTGTTTTTTCAATGACTTCTTGGTACAACGGATTTTGGGTTAATTTGAAGGCATTGGCATAAAGGGAAACCAATTGTCCGTTGTCGTACAACATTTTTTCAAAGTGCGGCACGTGCCATTTTAAATCGACTGAATACCTTGAAAATCCGCCGTCAACAGTATCAAATAAACCGCCATAAGCCATCTTGGTTAAGGTTAGGTTGACAAAATCCAGCAATTCTTGGTTTTGGGTTAGATGACCATATTTTAGCAGGAATTCGTAATTGGTTGGCATCATGAATTTGGGTGCTCTGGCCATACCGCCAAAGTCCCAATCAAAACTTTTTTGCCATTTTTCGAGTAGTTTTTCTAAAATGGTAAAATCGAAGTCGGTATTGTTTTCAGACTTTGGAACGATGCTGATGGTTTGTAAACCTTCGTGCAATTGTTGGGCGTAGTCGTAGATGGTTTCCGGATTTTGGGTGTAAATTTCCTGTAGTTTTTCGAGGGCGTTGATCCAGTCGCTTTTTCGGAAATAAGTGCCGCCCCAAATAGGTCTGCCATCGGGTAATGCCACTACATTCATAGGCCAACCGCCGCGTCCGGTCATTACCTGTACGGCTTTCATATATACGGCATCAATGTCGGGGCGTTCTTCGCGATCGATTTTGATGTTGATGAAATGCGCGTTCATGACTGCTGCCACTTCTTCATCTTCGAAACTTTCGTGTTCCATAACGTGGCACCAATGACAAGCTGAGTAGCCTATGCTAATCAGGATCAGTTTGTTTTCGGTTTTAGCTTGGTCCAACGTTTTGGTATTCCAAGCTTTCCAATGCACGGGATTGTTGGCGTGTTGTAATAAATATGGACTGGTTTCTAGATATAGTTCATTCATTGCAATGGTTTTAGCCCGGATTGAAGCAAGTATCCTTTTTTTAAGATGAGCGTTTTATTTTGCACTGGTTTTGTAAAAAAAGATACTGCGGAAAGCCGGGAATAGCTCCTGAAAAAATTAAAAAAAGCGCCATAAATAATGACGCTTAAAGGTATGTTTTTATTTTGAAATAGTTAGCCGTTTAATGCTTCTACTACGATGTCTTTGTCGTTCAGCATGTCTTTCAACATGTTTTCGATGCCGTTTTTTAGGGTGAAAGTTGAAGAAGGACAGCCGTTACATGAACCTTGAAGGACTACTTTTACTCTTTTTTGGGATTCGTCATAAGAATCGAACAAAATATTGCCTCCATCGGCTGCTACAGCTGGTTTTACGTACTCTTCGAGGATGTTTACGATTTGTTGAGAAGTAACATCGAGTTGGTCGAAGTTTTTAATTTGTTGTTTTTCCTGTTTCACGTCTTCGGCAATTAGGCTTTCATCTAAAACGATGCCGCCGTTTTCAAGGTATTCTTTGATGAAAGTGCGAAGTTCTAAAGTGATTTCATCCCAAGAAACACTGTCATATTTGGTTACGGAGATATAGTTTTCGTTGATAAAAACTTCCTTAACAAAGTGAAATTTGAACAATTCCTGTGCTAAAGGCGAGGCTTTGGTTTCATCGATGTTTTTAAACTCCACCATGCTTTTGGTTAGCCCTTTGTTGACTACAAATTTTAGTGAAGCCGGATTAGGTGTCGTCTCGCCGTAGACCGTTATAGGTTGTTTTTTGGTTTTGTTTTCGGAAGGCAATACAATGACACCGCCGTTATTAACGAACGTTTCAATTTGCTCAGCCACTTCGTCTTGCACATCGGACCACTCCACAATGCTGAATCTTTCAACAGCGATAAAGTTTCCCGAAATGTAAACGGTTTTTACAAAAGGCAAGTAAAATAACTTTTGGGCCAATGGCGAATTTTTGGCTTCATCAATGTTTTTGAACTCAAAATTTTCATTCTGAGTGATGAAATCCGGGAACTCAAACTTAATTATTGTTGGGTTTTGAGTCTCTTTTATGGTGATTTTCATGAGAATAGTTTATTTTTCTGCAAATTTAACAAAGTTATTTTCTGTGAATACTTATATTTGGACAATTAAACAATTATTAACATTTGTAAAGCAAATTGTAAAGTTTGCTCCAAAAAACACGACATTCATGAAAAGAGCACTACTTATTTTTTTCTTTTTATTGGTTTCGATAGATTCTTTAGCCCAACCAATTACCGTTAATAATAACACATACACTGTTCCTCAATTGGTTCAAGATGTGCTTTTTGGAAGTAATGGTCCGAACTCCTCTTGTGTTGGAACGGTTTCCAATATTACTTGGAGTACGGGAAGCGGTTCAAGTTCAGGACCGGGTTTCGGCTCCTCCAATGGAATAGCTTATTTTCAGAATACCAATCCAAATTTTCCTTTGAGCGGTGGTGTTATTTTGAGTACCGGTAACGCTATGAGTGCTCCGGGACCTAATACCAGTACGTTAAGTGATGGTAACAACGCCTGGCTTGGAGATAATGATTTGTTTAATTATATTAATGGTTTAGGAATAGATCCTCTATTAACAGATTACAATAATGCCACTGTATTAGAGTTTGACTTTACTCCGTTAACCAACCAAATGAGTTTTGACTTTTTGTTTGCTTCAGAGGAATACGGAACTTTTCAATGTTCTTATTCAGACTCTTTTGCGTTTTTCTTGACTAATGTTACTGCCGGGACAGCTCCGGTAAACTTGGCTTTAATTCCAAGTACAACAACCCCGATTTCAGTAGTGACTATTAGAGATGATGCCAACAATAATTCTTGTACCTCTGAAAACCCATCCTATTTTGGCGTTTTTAATGGTGGTGCTAATGCTGCAACAGCAGCCACTAACTTTAATGGTGAGACAGTCTTAATGACGGCTACTTCAGCAGTAATTCCGAATAATGTTTACCATATTAAGTTGGTTATAGCCGATAGAAATGATACATCATATGATTCAGCCGTTTTCCTTGGAGCCGGAAGTTTTGATATTGGATCTGCGGACATTGTTGGTACCGGGCAGTTTGATGGCTTACCTGATCTTTCAGGGACAAATGCAGTTTGTGGTTCGGAAACTGTTACTATTCAGGCAGGGACATCTCCGATTTTAGGAGCTACTTATGAGTGGACCATAGACAATAGTGTGATACCAGGCGCCAACTCTTATACTTACACTATAACTGATGAAGGTAATTATTGTGTTACCATTACTTATCCGAGCGGTTGTGAGCAAACCGATTGTATGTTGGTTGAATACATTCCATCTTTACCTATTGGAACGCCAAATCCTTTGGTTGAATGTACTGCTCCTTTTGATCTTACTGAAAATGCAACACTTATTTTGAATGGACTTAGCAACTCTCTTAGTTATCACCATTCTTTGGTTGATGCCCAAGAGTTGGCTGCTCCTATTTTAAATCCAAGTAATTATAATGGTGTTGATGGCGAGGTAATTTATGTTGCTTTAGAAGATGATACCACCGGATGTATTGTAATTACACAATTTCCTTTGCAAATAGATCCGGCTTTGTGTATTACCGGTCCGGTACCGCAAACACCTCCCAATTTGGTGAGCTGTGAAAGTAGTTTCGGAAGTGGTTCTGCAACTTTTAATTTTACGCCACAAACTCCAATAGTTTTAGGAACTAATTATGCAGCAACAGATTATACCGTTACTTATTACACCAGTCAATCTGCGGCCGATACCGGGGTTGGGCCAATAATTCCGCCTAACGCATTTTTAGGGACTAATGGACAAACCATCTATGTGAGATTAGAAGACAATGCCGATCCGACTAGTTTTGGCACAACATCTTTCCAATTAACAGTTAATCCGTTACCAACAGCTTCAGTTGCTATTTCACCAGCTGCCGTTTGTTTAAATGAAACAGCTGTAATTACCTTTTCCGGAACGCCAAACGCTGAGGTAACTTATAGTATTGATTCCAATCCGGCTCAAACAATAACGTTGAATGGAGCCGGTACAGCTTCGATTAGTACAGCACCAATCACGGCTCCGTCGACTTGCAATTTGATCAATGTACTTAATCCCGCCACCACCTGTTCTCAAACGCTCACGGGTTCGGCTACAGTTACGATTAATTCTGCACCAACAATATTTACTCCATCAGATTATGTAGTTTGTGATGACAGCTACAACAACGATGGTTTTTATTGTGGTTTTGATTTGACGACAAAGATTAATGAAATTACCGGCGGAGATCCGAATATTGTTGTTGAGTTTTTTGAGACTTCTACCAGTGGTTCTCCAATAGCGAGTCCTTATTGTAATATTGATCCGGGATTGCAAACGATTTATGTAAGAGCCTACAACACGGGTTCACCGTCATGTTTTAGTACTACCACTTTCAATTTGATTGTTAATCCGTTGCCGCTAGCCAATCCGGTTATCAGCAATTATGAGTTGTGTGATTATACCAACCCCGGAGATGGAGTAGAGGTGTTTACCTTGAACAGTAAAGACACGGAGATAGCTAACGGTCAGTCTAATGTAAGTATTGCTTACTATGAGAGTTTGTCAGATGCACAAACCCAAACCGGAGCGTTACCAAACTTATATCCTAACACAAGTAGTCCACAAGAGATTTGGATTGTTATTACCAATACTGTTACCGGATGTAACTCTATCAGTTCATTCTTCTTGGTGGTAAATCCATTACCGGTAGCTGTTACACCGGATCCGATTTTTCAATGTAGTAATGGTGTTTCCAACCAAGCTATTTTTGATTTAACGGTTAATGAATCTGTATCAACCGGAGGTGCTACAGGTGTAGTGGTTACTTACCACAATTCCTTGGCAGAAGCCCAAAATGAATTGAGTCCTCTAAATGCGTTGTCGTATTTAGGAACCGATAATGAAACAGTTTACATCAGAATAGAGGACATCAATACGGGTTGTTACTCCACTACCACCCAATTATTAAGAGTTACATTAGGGCCATTGGCTTTAACACCACCGGCACTTCACTATTGTGATCCGAACAACGATGGTTTTGGTGTATTTAACTTAGAAGATGCTACTTTGGCTATCCAAGGCGGTTCACTTCAAACCGGTGTTTCGGTGACTTACCACGAAACCCCGACAGATGCTTTGATAGGTGGAAATCCGTTAACGAGTCCTTATGAAAACATCAACGATTGGAACCAAACGATTTATGTTAGAGTGTTCTATACTTTAACCGGCTGTGCCAATTATGTAGAGTTAGAATTGATAGTTGATCCAACCCCTGAAGCCACAGAGCCGAATGATTATGAGTTGTGTGATTATACGGGAGCTGTAGGTTTTGAGAGTTTTGATTTGACTACTACTGTACCTCAAATCTTAGGCAGTATCGACCCATTAACACATACGGTGACTTTCCATACGAGTTTGGGTGATGCTCAAAACGATACGGGAGCTATTACAAGTGTTACAGGTTATGTTAGCGCTACCGCTACTTTGTATGTAAGAGTAGAGAATAATAACACGGGATGTTTTGATATAGTGACTTTAGAGTTAATTGTAAATCCGTTGCCAAACTCTTCACAACCCAACTATCCGCAATACACTTTGTGTGATTACAATGGAGCAGTAGGTTTTGAAGTATTTAATTTGGCCGACCAAGTAGACGATATTTTATTAGGTCAAACCGGTATGACAGTAAGCTTCTATCCGAGTTTGAACGATGCACAAAACAACACTAATGAGATTACCAACTTACAATACCAAAACCAAGACATTTATGTACAAACCTTGGGTATTCGTATTACCAACAGCACTACAGGTTGTTATGTAATCTCTACTATGGATATTCGCGTAGTGCCGCTACCAACACCTATACCGCCAACCCAACCTTACACCATTTGCGATGACAATCAGGATGGTTATGCGGGATTTGATTTGAATACCTTAACAACAGATATATTACAAGGAGCCGCATACATTATTACGTATCACGAAACGTTTACCGATGCAGAAACAGGTAGCTCGGCCATCGACACTACAGTGTTGTATGACAACTTGTATGCTTTTACCCAAACCCTTTATGTTAGAGCAGTTGACCCTAACACCGGCTGTGTAACAGTAATGCCTATAGTTTTACGCGTGAATCCGAGTCCGATTGCACCCATTAATTTGGATAACATAGAAGTTTGTGATCAAGACAACAACACCCAAAATGCAACCACCGGAGTTGATTTAACGGTTCGTACAGCTGATGTATTGGCTCAGCAACCTTTGGCTGCCAGTAACTATACCGTAACTTATTATACGAGTTCAACGGCAGCACAGCAAGGTACATCTCCAATTATTCCGGCTACAAATTATGTGACCACAAGTCAAAAAATTTGGGTTAGGGTAGAAGACAACAATACCGGATGTTACAATATCGGTTCGTTTGATATCATCGTGAACATTCCGCTTTTACTCACTACACCAACACCGCTTAGTTTGTGTGATGACGATGCTAATCCGAATGACCAATTCCATAGTTTTGATTTGACGGTGAGAGATGTGATGATTACACAAGGTTTATCGGGATATACGGTTACTTACTATTCAACCTATGCTTTGGCACAAGTTGGAGGCGCAAGTGATATAGCTGATTTTACCAATTATACTAACGTTCAACCGGCAGTACAAACCTTAGGGGTACGCGTAACGAGTGCTGCGGGTTGTTACAGTGTAACAACATTAGACATTAGAGTATTGCCGATACCAACACCAAACACCAATCCGCCGAGTTTAGGTGCGCAGTGTGATTACAACAATCCGGGAGATATGTTGGAGTACTTTGATTTAACGGTGAATGCGGCATATATCTTGAACAACGACCCTAACTTAACATTGGAGTATTATAACAGCCAGGCCGATGCGATTAACCAGGTGAACCCGATTATCAATCCAAGCAATGCCTTAGTAGGAGATGTAGACCCGAATGAGCAAAGTGTTTGGATAAGAGTAGAGAACAACCGAGTGGATTATTTAGGGAATAACTGTTATGTTTTGGTGGAACAACCGTTAACGGTTAATGCGTTGCCAACAGTGGCTACTATAGCCGACTACCAAATCTGTGAGGCTGATCCATCGGGAGTAAATGACGGATTTGAAGTATTTGACTTAACGAGTCAAATCACCGCCTTGATGGCCAATAACCCAACACCGCCGACATACACTGTAAGATTCTATGAAGATGCAGCTTTGACCATTCCAATCAACACTCCGGCTGCTTATACGAATCTTACTAACCCGCAAACGATTTATGTTCAAATCACTAATGATGTAACAACTTGTCGCAGCGTAGTAGGTCAGTTCAATATTTTGGTGAATCCAAAACCAACCATCAATATAGTAATGGCTGATATGTTGGAGTGTGATTACGATGGGGTAAACGACGGCTTGATGTTGTACACCCAAAACCCGACCAATGCCCAACCAAGTTTGGCAGGTTATGTGGATGATATTTTAGGGGCAGGGCAAACGGCACCGACTTACCTAGTAGAGTTTTATTTCAACAGTCAGGCCGATGCCGATGCCGGCAACTCAGCTAATGCGTTGACTAACTTAGATACCTATCAAGTACAAACGGGTACTTATTGGATAAGAGTAACCAATACGGTAACGGGTTGTTATCAGTTGGATTCTTTTGATGTAGTGATAGAGCAATTGGCCGAGCCTGTAATCACCAGCAACACCGGAAGCAATATTGCATGTGTGAATTGGAACCAAACGATAGTGAACAACAACTTAATCTTAGACAGTGGTATTACAGCACCGAACTACACCTTTAATTGGTATGCCGACGGTAACTTGATTACAGGAGCTAATTCATCCACGTATGCGGTAACGGATATCAATGCAGACAGTGTTACTTATACGGTAGAGGCCGTGAGTGTAAATCCACCGTTGTTAGGCTGTGTGTCTGTTATTACAGCGGCATCTACTTTTGAAGTGGTTCGTTCGGGAGCAGCGGCAAACATTACTTACACAGTAACCAATGCCTTTGCAGAAAACCAAATCATCACTGTAACCAATGATGGTTATGGGGTGTATGAGTATAGTTTAGACGACGGACCAAGACAAGCGAGCAATGTGTTTGAGAATGTATCGTTGGGCAGCCATACGATTTATGTATGGGATGTTAGAAGTCCGGATGGGTATTCTTGTGGTGTGGTATCGATAGATAACGTACAAGTGATAGATTACCCACGTTACTTTACACCAAACGGTGATGGATTCCATGATAAATGGAATGTAACCGGATTATTTAATTATGCCAATACAACAAAAATTTATATATTTGACCGCTTCGGAAAACTAATAAAACAGATTAGTTCGGCAGGTGATGGTTGGGACGGAACCTATAACGGACAATTATTACCGGCTACAGATTACTGGTTTACAGTAGATTATCCTGAGCAAGGAACTATGAAACAATTTAAGGCCCATTTCTCATTAAAAAGATAGTTACAATGAATTTTAGAAAAATTTACTTATTAGTAGTGCTTTTGGTATCACAACTTTCAAATGCTCAGGAAGGATTACCGGTTTATTCGGATTATCTCTCTGATAATTATTACTTGTTGCATCCTTCTATGGCAGGAGCGGCTAATTGTGCCAAAGTCAGACTAACCGCAAGACAACAATGGTTTGGACAAGAAGACGCACCCGCTTTGCAAACTTTAAGTTTTAATGGTGCTTTGGGAGACAGATCAGGAGGAGGTATTATAGTTTTTAATGATAAGAATGGGTATCACTCACAAACAGGAATGAAATTGACATATGCACATCATTTAATGTTTTCAAGAGATAAAGTAGATTTGAATCAGTTGTCCTTTGGTATGAGTGCCGGTTTTGTGCAAAGTAGTTTAGACCAAAGTACTTTTTACACTAACGATCCATCTTATGACCCGTTAATTTTTAGTTCTATTCAAAGAGCTTCCTACTTTAATGTTGATATTGGAGCGTCTTACAACTTTTTGGATTTTTATGTACACGCTACAGTAAAAAATGCTTTGGCCAGTGACAGAAAATTATATTCAGATCGTGAACCGGTAAATTTGAGACGTTTTATTTTGAATGCCGGCTACACGTTTGGTGATTCTGAAACTATTTTATGGGAGCCTTCTTTTATGTTCCAATTGGTGACACAAACCCAAGAGAAAACAATGGACTTTAATATCAAAGCATACAAAGAGTTAGATTTTGGTATGTTATGGGGTGGCCTTTCGTACAGAAGAAGTTTAGACGGTGCTCAGTTTGTTGAGGGAAATGCCGTTTCTGATCAAAAAATGCAGTATGTAACGCCTATCATTGGTGTGAATTTTAAAAATTATGTATTCTCATACACTTACTCTCATTTGTTGGGTAATGTTAAGTTTGATTCCGGAGGTTTTCACCAGTTAACTCTGGGGATTAACTTATTCTGTGCACCGGAGAAATACCACTGTAATTGTCCTGCTATTAACTAATTTTAGATACAAGTCCCGATTATTTCGGGACTATTTTTTTTATGGTAATCAAATCAGTAAACGGAAAACATCCTCAAATCCCGGAGGATTGTTATGTGGCGGAAAATGCCACTATTGTGGGTGATGTAACTTTTGGAAGTTCTTGTAGTGTTTGGTTTAATGCAGTCGTAAGAGGCGATGTTCACTTTATTAAAATTGGCAATAAAGTGAACATACAAGACGGAGCTGTAATTCATTGTACATATCAAAAACATCCCACGGTTATTGGCAATAATGTTTCTATTGGTCATAACGCCATTGTACACGGTTGTACTATTCACGACAATGTTTTGATTGGTATGGGTGCGATTGTCATGGATAATTGCGTGGTGGAAAGCAATGCTATTGTGGCTGCCGGAGCTGTGGTAACACAAAACACCGTTGTAGCTTCCGGAACAATTTATGCCGGTGTACCGGCCAAGAAGGTAAAAGACATCAATCAATCGGATTTTGCCGGTGAGATTGAGCGTATTTCTAACAATTACGTGATGTATTCGAGTTGGTTTAAAGACGACGAATAATAGAAGCCTTTAGTTGGAATATAGCCCCGATGGGAGTAGTTATCCCCGATACTTCGGGATAACTCGGACAGCGGGAACAGGGTTTAAAGAATGCCCGAAGTTTGGCTTCTAAAAATCTTTTTGAAATACCTTGTATTGCTGTTTCAGGATGTCACTCAATACTTTTGGGTTGGCATTAGTATAAAAGATAGCTTTTCCTTTTTTTGTGTCCTCACTTAAACCAACATGCTCGACTAATATTTTTTTTGTTTGACGTGCTACCGCTTCGCCCGAATCAATGATTTTAATATGATTTGGGAGGATTTTTTTGATTTGTGGTATCAAGTATGGGTAATGGCTGCAACCAAGGACGAGATAGTCGATATTGGCCTCAATCATAGGTTCTAAATAATCGCGCAATAATTGATTCATTTCCGGAGAATTGATGTCGCCGTTTTCTATTAGTGGGACTAAACCGTGACCAATTTGTTCGATAATTTTGGTGTTCTGAAACTGCTGTGCGGTTTGGTGGAAAAGTTCGCTGTTAAGGGTGCCTTGAGTGGCTAAGATACCGATTACATTTTTTTGAGAATTGAGGGCAGCCGGTTTGATAGCCGGTTCGATGCCTATAAATGGGACTTGGTATTTGGCCCGAAGTTCTTTTATGGCATTAGTAGTAGCGGTATTACATGCTACCACGATGATTTTACAGTTTTGTTCCAAAAGGAACTCAGTGTTTTTACAGCTTAAGTGAATAATTTCCTCTTTTGATTTTTGTCCGTATGGAGCATTCTTGCTGTCGGCCAAATATATAGTGTCTTCATTGGGCAATAATTCATGGATTGCAGCCCAAATTGAGGTGCCGCCTATACCGGAATCAAAAAGGCCAATAGGATTGTTATTCGTCATATAACAAAAATAAAAAAAACTGCTCAATCCTGATGGGAATGAGCAGTTTTTAAAGATGTATTTTTTGATTTTAGAAGCCTAAGTCTTTTTTAACATCAGCAGTTAAATCCGGACCGTCAGCTAAAAGTAAGTCAGCTAAGTTCAATACGTATTGGTATCCTTTCGCTTTTCCAACTTTTTGGATAGAAGCTTTGATTTTGTCCATCAAAGGTTTTACCAAATCAGATTCTTTCTTTTGTAATTCTTTTTGAGCGTTGTCTCTGTAGTCGGTAATTCTTTTTACTAAATCTTGTACTTCAGTTTGACGGGTTTGATTTACAGCATCACCAACAGTTCCGGCTTCTTGCTCATATTTTTGTACCTTTTTTTGGTATTCTTCCGCCATAGTTTTGTATTCTGCATCATAAGTGGCACTCAATTTTTCCAATTGTTTTTGAGCGTCTAACATCGCCGGCATTTTAGAAATAATTTCATTTACATCTACATGTGCCGTTTTAGCTTGCGCATTGATAGTTTGACTTGCTCCTAAAAACAATACAGTAGCTATTAGTAATGATTTCAATCGTTTCATTTTAAAAAGTATTAATTAATTATTTATTCTGTTTTTGTTTCTGTTTTTTTATCTTCTTTCGCTTTTTTGGCGGCTTCTCTTTCTTCGAGTATTTTTTTCTTTTTGTCCTCTAAGGCTTTTTTGCGTTCTTCCAAAAGTTTGGCTCTGGCGGCAGCTTTTGCTTCTTTAGAGTTAGGATTGGCCATGGTGCTGTCTGAGGCTGTTTTAGCTGTTTCGGCAGCAGGTTTGTCCGTTGGTTTGTCATTAGCAGGAACCGTGCCATTTTTTTTAGCTTCACGAGCTTCGGCTGCTGCTTTTCTTTTGTCTTCGGCTTCTTTTTTCTTTGCTTCAGCAGCTAATTTTCTGTCTTCCATCATTTTATCACGAGCCGCTTTTTTATCTTCTAAAGCTTTTTTTCTCGCAGCTAAAGCAGGATTTTCGTCTTCAACGTCTTCTTGGTACTCTTTCTTTTCTTGCTCTTTAAGCTCTTTTTTAGATAGTTGTTCTCTTCTTTCAGCACGTGTGATGGCGCGAATTACTTGGTCGCTGATGTCGTGTCTTTTGGCAGAGAATAGCATAGTCAAGTCAGATGATTTGTCAAAGATGAAATCATATTTTTTAAGTTCGGCTATGTCTTGAACGGCGGTAAATACTTGGTCTTGGATAGGCTTAACCAATACTGCTTTTTGGGTGATTAAATCACCGTTAGGGCCGAATTTTTTCTGTTGGAATTCGATTAGCTCATTTTCCTGGAACTTGATTTCTTCTTCACGTTCTTCAATGAGTTCTTTGGTTAACAGCGCTCTTTCGGTTTTAAGGGCATCTTTTAATTTTGCAATCTCAACTTTTTTAGCTTCAATATCTTGCTTCCATTTTTCGGCTTTTTGTTCCAATTGATTTTTGGCTTCAGTATAGTCGGGAACATTCTGTAGAATGTATTCCATGTCGATGTACCCAATTTTTACTCCGCGGCCTTGTGCGATGGCATTGTAACCAAAGAATAAAAGTAGTATTGATATTGCAAAATATTTTTTCATGCCATTATGATTTAAAAATATGTACCAAATATAATTAAAATTGTTGACCAATGATAAAATGTGTTTCCCAACCATTCTTTTGAGTTAATCCAGGGACAGCATCAAATCCGTGAGCAAAATCAATTCCTAATAATCCAAAGGCAGGCATAAAGATTCGGATACCAAATCCGGCAGAGCGTTGTAATACGAACGGATTGTATTCTCTGAAAGTGTCAAAAGACGAACCGGCTTCAACAAAAGTCAATGCATAAATTGAGGCAGCCGCTTTTAAAGTTAACGGATAACGCAATTCCAATGAGAATTTGTTGTAAACTGTTGCTCCGTCTTGATTGGATAGGGATTGGTTAGGATAACCTCTCAATTGAATTACTTCTCTACCATCGAGGGCAAAGTTGGCCAAACCATCACCTCCTAAGAAGAAACGCTCAAACGGCACTAAACCTCTACCGCTGTTGTATGCACCCAAGTATCCGAATTCGCCGAGAGCTCTCAAAACTAAAGCTTTAGATGGAGAACCGGCCAAACGGGTGTACCAATCGGCTTTGAATTTTAATTTGTAGTATTCTAACCATTTGAATTTTTCCTGATCCACTCTACCTTGGTCGGCAGAAGCATCTTGATAGGCATATACTTTTTCATAGATTCCCGAATTTTCGGAGGTTTCCTTTAAGAAGTCGCCCACAGCCGGTAACTCGCCATTAGCATTTGGCGTAATGTTGAATCCGCCGTTTTCTCTATAACGCAATTTGTAAGCTTCTTGGTTTTGTAAGTCGCCATAGTTTATACCATTAAAGGCTGAATAAGGTAAGGTAAATTTGGCGGTGAAACTGAATTCCGAACCATAAGTTGGGTAAATCGGGTTTACTCCTTTATTGTTTCGGCTCAAGCCCAAAGTGAATGCTAAGTTACGAGAAGCACCGTCGCCAAAAGTAAATAACCCTGTGTTGTAATTGTTTAAGTCGTAGTACTGGAAACTTACCGAGTTAGAGAATACAAAAAAGTCATCCGGTACGGTTAAACGTTTAGCATAACCCACAGAAAGTGAGGTGATGTTGAAGCTTTTGCTTCGGTCTACATTGGTAGAACGACCGGTGTATAAAAATTGTTTACTGTGTGATAATGAAGTCGAAAATTGAATTGGTTTTTTACCGCCTAACCAAGGTTCTGAAAACGACAAACTATAGGTTTGGAAGAAGGAACTCGCTTGTAAACGCAATGCTACCTTTTGTCCGTCACCCATTGGAAGTGGTTTGTAAGCTTCTTTTTTGAACATATTTCGGGCGGAGAAGTTGTTGAATGAAAGTCCTAAAGTTCCGATGAATCCGCCACCGCCGTAACCACCTTGCAATTCAATTTGGCTGGAACCTTTTTCCACTACGTTGTATTCGATGTCTACCGTACCAGCTGCAGGATCTACATTTTTAAATTTTGGATCGATTGCTTCCGGATCGAAGAAACCTAATTGTCCAATCTCACGGATGGTTCTCACTAAGTCTTCTTTGCTGTATTTTTGTCCCGGTTTGGTTCTCAGCTCTCGGTAGATAACACGGTCATTGGTTTTGTCATTTCCAACTACGGTAATGTTGTTGAAATAAGCCACCGGTCCTTCGGTTACTCTAATCTCAAAATCGATAGTGTCATTAGCGGTTTTAACCTCTACAGCATTGATGTTTGAGAACAAATAACCATTGTTTTGGTACAAGTTGGTAATGTCTTCTCCATCCGGTTTGGTTTTGTCGGCAATTCTTTTTTCCAATAAAACACCATTATAGGTTTCTCCTTTTTTAATCCCCAAAACACGGCCTAACAATTGGTCTGAATATACAGAATTCCCCAAAAACTTGATGTTTCCAAAGTAATATTTTCTACCTTCTTCTACTTTAACATTAATAGCCAGTTTGGTTTTTTTGGCGTTCAAGAAAACGGAGTCGGTTACAATTCGAGCATCGCGGTATCCTTTTTCTTTGTATTTGGCCACGATAGAGGTTAAATCTTCTTGGTATTTGTCTTTGATGAATTTAGAGGCTTTGAAAATGCGAATCGGATTGATTTGCTTGGTGTTTTTCATGGCACTTCTCAGTTTCTTGTCTGAGAATTTCTCGTTGCCGTCAAATCTGATTTTAGAGATTTTCAGTTTGTCGCCTTTGTCAATATTCACCAACATCTTCACCTGATTTCCTTCGGTGGTATCCGGAGTGGTGGTAATGAAAACCTTGGTGTTGAAGTAACCGTCTTTTTTGTATTTGTTTTCCAAGTAATTTTTGGTGGTAGTAATGAGGTTTTCATTCACAATTTTGCCCTTGGTCAAACTATTTTCCTTGATTAAATCTTCCACTTTGGATTTTTTAACGCCTTGGATTTTAACATCGCTCAATTTAGGGAGTTCGGCAATGTTTAAATCGAGCCAAATGCTATCGCCTTCTGTTTTATTGATGTAAAAATCGATGTCGCTGAACAATCCTAATTTTCCCAATTTCTTGATGGCATTACTGATTTGTTCTCCCGGAACGGTAATTTGTTGCCCTTTTTCCAAGCCGGAGAATGTCACAACGGTTTGTTGGTTGTAACTGATTTTACCCGTCACAGTTACATCGGCTAATATGTATTTCTTTCCTTGATCAAATGGGATTCTGTCTTGGGCGTGTAGTTGAAAAACAGTTCCGAAAAAACATAGCGTCAGAATTGTTTTTAATGTATTGATATGCACTGAAATATTATTTAATTTGTTCACTTGTTTTTCCAAATCTTCTTTCTCTTTTTTGATAGCTAATGATGGCTTCATATAAATCGTCTTCTTTAAAATCGGGCCAAAGTACATCGGTAAAATAAAATTCGGCGTAAGCGATTTGCCAGAGCAGAAAATTACTGATTCTGTGTTCGCCGCTGGTTCGTATTACCAAATCTACATCGGGCAGATTGTGCGTGTAAAGATGCTGATTAATAATTGATTCATCAAGCGCATCAATTGAAATTATATTATTTTTAACTTTATCACAGATAGTTTTAACAGCATTTAACAATTCCTCGCGAGAGCCATAGCTCAAGGCCAATGTCAAAGTCATTCGAGTATTGTTTTTCGTTTTTTCCATAACCGCCAAGAGTTCTTTTTTGGCTGTATCAGGAAGCATCGCAATGTTTCCGATGCAATTCAAACGAATGTTGTTTTTTTGAAGGGTTTCGAGTTCTTTTTTTAGCGAAGAAATCAACAAACGCATTAAAGTATCAACCTCCAGTTTCGGGCGATTCCAGTTTTCGGTTGAAAAGGCATATAAGGTTAGGTTTTCTATTCCTAATTTGGCACAGGTTTCTACAGTAATTCTGACCGATTTGGTGCCGTTTTCGTGACCAAACGCTCTCATTAAACCTTTCTGCTTTGCCCAACGACCATTGCCATCCATAATGATGGCCAAGTGCTTTGGTAAGTTGTCTTTGTTTATTTTATCGTTTAGATTCATTGTTTATTCTGCGCAATAACATGGTTTTTCAGTAAAGGTATAAGTTAGGGTTATACCGGTGAAAACATACCAATCTTTGCTGTTAATATTGCCGAATTGCAGCGGCGCTAAATTTTCATTTTTTGGCAAACTTCCATCCAAATTATCAGTGAAAGTATATCTTGCTCCAACTTCAACACCCAGCACAAAGTGATCCAAAATATTGGTTTTTACACCAACAATCATCGGAATGGCAAATGTACTTTCCGTGTAGTCTTTTTTGGTTTGCCCATTTATCACATACAATTCGTCGTATGCAAAATAGGACAGCCCTGTAAAGACATAAGGTGTTATTTTTCTTTTTAAAACTTCGTGCAAGTTGAAATCAAAAAAATTGAATTCCATTCCGGCCGAAAATTCTTTGATATTGTTCTTAAAACGATAGCCTCTCAAATTTCTGCCCGGTACTTCCGAGTCCAAATCGTTGGCAGTTATCGTTGATTGTGTATAGGAAAATCTATACGAGTGTCTCGGACTTTTATTCCATTTGTAAAGTATTCCGAAAGCGGGTTCGTTTGGGGCTATATAATTGGTTTTACCCACATCGCCTACAAAATTACTGCCTCCCAAAAATACGCCAATCTCATTGATTTGCGCGGTCATAACATTTTGGAAAATTAAGCCGAAAAATAATACTAAAATCTTTTTCATTCAATTGAAAATAGCGTGCAAATATAACAATTCTCAGTACTTATATAGCATGAATTTCGGATTTCTGCCAAATAAATTAAAGTGCTGATAACTACTACGGTTAGCAAGGTTCTTTTCTAAAACGATTTTTTTAGAATTGTAGTATAAAAAAGGGGATTTTTTTTCTAATTTCTCTTGTCTTCGCCCCAAAGCAATTTGTTGCGTAAGGTTTTGAAAAAAGTCTCTTCCGGAATTTCCACCATATTGATACGGAAAGGCGTTTTCTTGATTTTCAACACCGCGTTGTTGTTTACTGAGGTTATTCGGGAATCCAAAGAAACCAAGTATTGCTCTTCTCTTCCGGATACTTTTAAAGTGATTTCAGTATCATCGGGTATTACTAAAGGTCGGGCATTCAAATTGTGTGGCGCAATTGGGGTAATCACCAAAGCTTTTACATCGGGAGTTAATATAGGTCCGCCACAACTTAAGGAATAGCCGGTTGAACCGGTTGGCGTAGCAATAATCAATCCGTCAGCCCAATAAGAATTAAGGTATTCGCCATTGAGAAAGGTTTCAATGGTAATCATCGAAGTGGTGTCTTTTCGGCTAACCGAAACTTCATTCATGGCAAAATCAATGTCAATTTGGGAAAGTGATGGTGTGCATTCCATAGTGAGCAAAGTGCGCTCGGTAATACTGTATTTTTTTTCTAAAACAATTTGCAAAAAAGACTCGATGTTTTCTTTTTGAACTTTGGCTAAAAATCCTAATCTTCCGGCATTAACACCTAAAATAGGAATGCCTGATGCCCTAACAAAAGTAGCGGCTCTCAATATGGTTCCGTCACCACCTATGCTAATAAGGATGTCAAAACTTTTATCCAAATCGGTGTGCGAGGAAAAGGTTTTGTATTGTTTTTCAATGATTTTTTCTTCGTAAAGTATTTTTAAAAACTTTTCCTCAATAACCATTTCCACGTTGTTCCTATTAAAAAAGACAAAGATGTCCTTGATAATAGGTCGGGTGTCGTTTTGATAATATTGTCCGAAAATGGCAACTTTCATAGGATTTAAATTTGACTTTGTACCTCGTTTTCTTACTTCGTACTTTTGGATTACATATTCAAATATTTGTCTAAGTACTCCGAACGTTCTTTTAAATTATTCAAATAATTGTCTTCGTGGTGTTCCGAAATGATCTCGTAGTTATAGCGACGAAACGTTTGAATAATTTCATTCATGCCTCCCAAAGTAATCTTAACTGTAACTTGCACTTTGTCGTTGCCGGCTTCCGATACAAAAATACCCAACAGTTTGCCGTTATTGCTTTCCACAATTTGAGCAATCTGACTCATTGAATAGTCAACAGTTGCTTTTTCAACTACTATAATACCTCCGGTTTCTTTTAAGAACGGTGTTTCGTTTAAAAATTTGATAACATCAGTAATCTCGTAATAGCCTACATATTTGTTGTTTTCGTCCAAAATCGGTACCACATTGGCATTGTTTCGGGCAAACACCTCTAATACATCGAGCCATATCATGCCGGTTCTTACAAAAAATCCCTCCAATGCATAACGATAATCAGCTACACTTTTTTGCAATTCAAAAGTCTCCGCATCAACGGCCGAGATACAGCCCAAATACACACCGTCTTCCAATACGGGAAAGTGTGAATAGGTGCTGTCGGCAAAAAAATCCTGAATATCCGCTACGGTTTCTCCACTCGAAAAGGGTTTAAAATCGTTGTTGATGTATTCCGAAAGTACTCTCATGTATTCTTTTCTTTAGCGTCTGCAAAATAATCAAATTTTGGGACATGTGCGCTTGCTTTTACTTTGTATTTTTGTAATCACATTTTTAAAAGATAAGCTTCATCAAAACCAGCTATGACAAAATTAAGTGTAAACATCAATAAAATAGCGACTTTACGAAATGCACGCGGCGGCAATGTGCCCAATTTGTTGCAAGTTGCCAAAGATATCCAACAGTTCGGCGCGCAAGGCATTACCATACATCCGCGACCTGACGAAAGACATATTCGCTATCAAGATGCGCGTGATTTACGACCGATTGTCTATACCGAATTCAATATTGAAGGCAATCCGCAGCATAATTTTATCGATTTGGTACTCGAATGCAAACCGGAACAGGTGACTTTAGTGCCCGATGCGATTGGCGCGATTACGTCTTCAGCCGGTTGGGATACGATAAAGTTTCAAGAGTATTTAACCGAAGTGATAGCCGAATTCAAAAGAAACGGTATCCGAACGTCCATTTTTGTCGACCCGATTTTGGAGATGATTGAAGGCGCGAAAAAAACCGGAACCGACCGCATCGAATTGTATACCGAAGACTTTGCTCACCAATACAGTTTAGGCAACAAAGCCGGTATCGAGCCTTATGTAAAAGCTGCCGAGTTGGCCAACGAATTGGAATTAGGGATCAATGCCGGACACGATTTGAGTTTGGATAACATTCAATTCTTCAAGCAAAATATTCCCGGCTTGTTGGAAGTGTCCATCGGTCACGCTTTAATTTCAGAAGCTTTGTATTTGGGCTTGGACAATGTGGTGAATATGTATTTGCAAAAATTAAAATAATCTTCAAATCCCAAATCCTAAATCCTAAATCCAAATTCCTAAATTCCAAATGTTACACTCCAGAATCGAAGGCGAAGGTAAGCCACTCATTATCATCCACGGATTTCTCGGTATGTCCGACAATTGGAAGTCTTTCAGTTCGCTCTACGCCGCCGAAGGTTTTCAAGTGCATCTGTTGGATTTGCGCAATCACGGTCGCAGTTTTCACTCCGATGATTTCAGCTATGCCTTGATGGCGAAAGATGTATATGATTATTGTCAGGAACACCAATTAACCAACATCAATGTCATTGGGCATTCCATGGGTGGCAAAGTGGCGATGCTTTTAGCCACAACGCATCCGGAATTGGTAGAGAAATTAATTGTAGCCGACATCGGCCCCAAATATTATGCGCCACACCATCAAGACATTTTGGCCGGGTTGAACGCCGTAGATTTTACCGAACAACCCGACAGAAACCAAGTGGAAGAAACTTTATATCCGTACATACCCGATTTCGGCACACGCCAGTTTTTAATGAAAAACTTGTATTGGAAGGAACCCGGGCAACTTGCATTCCGATTCAACCTCTCGGTTTTTAATGCCAAAATTGAAGTGATAGGCGAGGCTTTGCCGGCTGAAAATCATTTCGAGAAACCAACGCTTTTCATACGAGGCGGCAATTCTAAATACATTTTAGACACTGATTTGCCTAATATTCAAAAACATTTTCCTAATTTTAAATTGGCTACCATTCCCAACGCCGGCCATTGGTTACACGCCGAAAACCCGAAGTTGTTTTTTGAAGAAACGGCAAGGTTTTTGTCAAAGTGAATTTCTAAAAATTAAAATAACTCATGAAATTAGTATTAAGAATCTTTATCACGTCTTTACTCGTTATGGCCATTGCTTACCTAATGAAAGGCGTGCGCGTAGACGAATTTACAACCGCATTGACCGTAGCCATCGTTTTGGGATTACTCAACTTTTTTGTAAAACCCATTTTGGTACTGTTTACCCTGCCGGTTACATTTTTTACACTTGGCTTATTTTTACTGGTAATCAATGCTATTATGATTCTCCTTTGTGACGAATTTGTCGATGGTTTTGAAGTCAGCTCTTTCTGGACTGCCATGCTTTTCAGTATCATCTTATCGCTTTCGCAATCCTTGGTGTATCAAATCACCGGCGACACAAAATAAGACCGTTAAAATCAATAAAATAAACTTGGTTGGGTGGCATAAATGTTATACTTTTGCCACCCAATTTTAGTATGTAAAAAACACAAAAAATGAACATCACAAGAAATAATGTAGACGCGTTAAATGCTGTAGTTACTGTAGAAGTATCAAAATCGGATTACGCAGAAAAAGTAGAAAAAGTATTAGCAGACTATAGAAAAAATGCTACTATCCCGGGATTCAGAAAAGGAGCTGTGCCTATGAGTTTAATCCAAAAACAATACGGTAAAGCAGTATTGTTAGACGAAGTAAACAAATTGTTGCAAGAAAACTTGAACAACTATTTGGTTGAAGAAAAGTTAGACATCTTAGGGAATCCGCTACCTAAAGTAACCGAAGATTTCAATTGGGATGTAGAAGATTATAAATTCGAATTCGAATTAGGTTTAACACCGGAATTCAAAGTGGATTTAACCGCTAAAAACAGCTTGGTACAATACAAAATCGTAGCCGATGACAAAATGTTGAATGACCAAGTAGCGCGCATCCAAAAACAATACGGAAAGTTAATCGCTAAAGATGTAGTAGAAGCCGGAGACGATGTTTCTGGTATTTTTGCCAATGAAGAAAAAGGCATCAATAACAGAACTACTTTAGCCATCGACGCTTTCGCCGACAAAAAAACGCAAAAAGCGTTCATCGGTAAAAAAGTTGGCGATGTGATAATTTTAAAAACCAAAGGTTTGTTCGATGATGATCATAAATTAATGGATTACTTAGCCGTAGGTCACGATGATGTTCACGGGTTGGATATCGAGGTAACCTTCACTATCGACGAAGTAATTGCGCACGAACCGGCTACTTTAGACCAAGAGTTGTTCGACAAATTATTCGGACCAAAAGTGGTAACTTCGGTAGACGAGTTAAAAGCTAAAATCAAAGAAGACGCTGAAAAGCAATTCGCCCAACAAGCCGACCAAAAATTCTTAAACGATGTAACCGAGTTCTTAATCGCCAACACCAAGTTCGATTTACCGGCCGAGTTTTTGAAAAAATGGATCCAAACTACCGGTGAAAATCCGTTAACTGCCGAAGAAGCAGAAGCAGAATACGCTAAATCTGAAAACGGTTTGCGTTACCAATTAATCGAAGGAAAAATCATCACCGAAAACGGTTTGCAAATCACTTTCGACGATTTAAAAGCCTACACGACTGAGCTCATCAAAAAACAAATGGCGCAGTTCGGTCAAATGAACCCAACCGACGAAGATGTGCAAGGAATCGTGGCGCGCGTAATGTCAAACCAAGACGAAGTGCGTCGTTTGTCTGAACAAGTCATGAACGAAAAAATGTTGAACTTGTTCAAAGACAAGGTAAAAGCCAAAACCAAAGAAGTAAACTACGACGAGTTCATCAAAGCCATGTATGGCGAGTTGAAACACTAAAAGATTATTTACTATATTTGAGCGTCAAAGTAATTTGGCGCTTTTTTTATTAGAAGCTAATCCGGCTATACGTTGCAATCTTTTTATGGTTTTGTCAATACTACTGCAGTTGTCAGGCTGAGCCTGTCGAAGCCCTGTCGAAGCCAAAACCACAAAAAGGATTTCCACTGCTATCCGGGCTAGGGTTCCAACCTTAAGCGACACTATGTCATCTTTTAAAAAAGGCACAACCTTTGACTAAATCAAAAGCATAGAAAGTTTACGGTGAACTACTTTAAACTTTTAAACTCATAAACTTTTAAACCAAAATCTAAAATGGACTACGGAAAAGAATTTAAAAAGTTTGCGACCAAAAAACACGGCGTAAACAGTCTGTATTACGATAAAATCGTAGCAAGCATGACACCTTATATTATTGAAGAGCGTCAATTAAACATCTCGCAACTTGACGTGTTTTCGCGTTTAATGATGGACAGAATCATCTTTATGGGAACGGGTGTCGACGATTATATGGCCAACATCATCCAAGCGCAATTGTTGTTCTTAGAAAGTGTTGATGCCTCTAAAGATATCCAAATTTATATCAACTCTCCGGGAGGAAGCGTTTACGCCGGTCTCGGCATTTACGATACCATGCAGTACATTAAACCCGATGTAGCAACTATCTGTACGGGTATGGCTGCCTCTATGGGCGCGGTATTATTGTGTGCCGGAGCGGCCGGAAAACGTTCGGCTTTACCGCATTCCAGAGTCATGATTCACCAACCGTCAGGCGGTGCACAAGGCGTAGCTTCCGATATGGAAATCAACTTAAAAGAAATGTTGAAACTGAAAGACGAATTGTACCAAATCATTTCGCACCATTCAGGCCAACCTTTCGAAAAAGTGTACAAAGACTCGGAACGCGACTATTGGATGATAGCCGATGAAGCCAAAGAGTACGGAATGATTGATGAAGTGTTAAGAAGATAATATTGAGGCGCTAAGGCGCTAAGGTTCTGAGGTGCTGAGCAATCAAAAACCTTAGAGACTTAGAGCCTTAGAATCTTAGAACCTTAAAAAAATAATGGCAAAACAAGTTTTAGAATGTTCCTTTTGCGGGAGGAAAAAACCGGAGACCAATTTATTAATCGCCGGGATTAATGCACATGTCTGCGATCGTTGTATCGAACAAGCGCATGGCATCGTGATGGAGGAATTAAAAGGAAATGCCGTCAAACAATCGGTCGATTTGGTGTTGAAAAAACCCAAAGAAATCCGTGCGTTTTTAGACCAATACGTAATCGGACAGGACCAAACCAAAAAAGTCATGTCGGTAGCTGTATACAACCACTACAAACGTTTAATGCAACTCCAACATGAGGAAGATGTGGAAATTGAAAAATCCAACATCATCATGGTAGGCCAAACCGGAACCGGAAAAACCTTAGTGGCTAAAACCATCGCGCGCATGTTAGACGTTCCGTTGGCTATAGTAGATGCGACTGTTTTAACCGAAGCCGGTTATGTGGGCGAGGACGTGGAAAGTATCTTAACCCGTTTGCTGCAAGCCGCCGATTACGATGTAGCCAAAGCGGAGAGAGGTATAGTGTTTATTGATGAAATTGACAAAATTGCCCGCAAGAGCGATAATCCGTCTATTACCCGAGATGTTTCCGGAGAAGGGGTTCAACAAGCCATGTTGAAATTGCTTGAAGGCACCGTGGTGAATGTCCCGCCAAAAGGTGGCCGAAAACACCCGGACCAAAAATTCGTGGAAGTCAATACCAAAGACATTTTGTTTATCGCCGGTGGTGCGTTTGACGGGATCGAACGAATCATTTCCAAACGATTGAATCGCCAAGCGGTAGGCTACAGCACTTCGAAAAACACGGATAATATCGACAAAGACAATTTGCTCCAATACATCATCCCGAAAGACATCAAAGATTTTGGTTTGATTCCGGAAATCATTGGTCGTTTGCCGGTATTAACACACATGGATCCTTTAGACAAAGCCACATTACGCGCCATTCTAACCGAACCGAAAAATGCGTTAATCAAGCAATACGAAAAGTTATTCGCCATGGATGAGGTGAAGTTCACCATTACCGACCAGGCTTTAGATTACATAGTTGACAAAGCGTTGGAGTACAAACTCGGTGCCCGCGGCTTGCGTTCGTTATGCGAAGCCATATTGACCGATGCGATGTATGACTTGCCAAGTTCGGAGGAAAAACAACTCCACATCGATTTGGATTATACGCACGATGCGCTGACCAAAAACTTATTGAAACGTTTAGAAATAGCGTCTTAAAATTGAAAAATCCCTCAGCTGAGGGATTTTTCGTTTACTAATTATAACCAATTTATTTTAGGAATCCTCCACCCGAGTTGGTCTTCTCGATGTTGATGTTGGTGTTCTCTTTCTTCAAAGACAAGTCACCAAAATTATAGGTTAACGATATTCTGAAGGTTCTGGAATCTTGTTTTTGGTAAAACTTGGTTTCCAAATTGGTGGAAGAAACTAGAGCATTTACTTCATTGCTGTTGAACACGTCAAAGCAATGCAACCCAATTTTTAGGTTTTTATTTAAGAAATCTTTATTGAACGAAATGTCAAATTGCTGAATCGGTTTGGTAATTTGGTAGATTTCCCATGTACCTTTCGGTAAAATGAAATACGACATGGTATTTTTAATGTCCCAAGGCAAGATAAATTGCGCCTGAGCCGAATAGTTCCAAATCGGTTTGTTTTCAAACGAAAAATCATAGCCTTCTGTTGTGGTTTTGATATAATTCACATTAAAGAAAATGTAATTCATCTTGTCCATATTGTTCATGCGCTTTTGGAACTCTTCTTTGCTTTTAAAGAAGTAATCCAAAGGCACAGGGAACGAAGCAAACAAACTCATCGTTTTTACTTTGTCAAACTGTTGGAAGGTTTGATTACTCACCAATTCTCCCGGTTCAGCGGTGAAAATAAAATTGTTTCTGTCGCGAGCAATGGTATAATTTCCACCCAAGCTCACAAATTGGAAAGCAGTCAGTTTCAATTCGAAATTGTCAAAAAACGCCGGATCCAAAAACGGGTTTCCTTGTGAAGTGTTGTATTGGTCAAAGTTGGCAAAATTATTCGGGTCTAATACATTGTAATCCGCTTGGAAAATTTTCTTAGAGTACGAAGCCGATACATTCATGTTTTCGCTAAACTCATATAAAGCGCTGGCATTCGGGAAGAAGTTGGAATTGGTAAAATCAACTTCGGTTTCATTGCCGTCTTGAACGGCCAATCGGTCTACTTTGTAATCTTCAAAACGCAATCCGGCAGTCAGACTTAACTTCTTGATTTTTTTTCGGGCTTCCACGTAAAAGGCCAAATTGGTTTCGGTATAATCAAAATCGATTACGCTGTTCACAGGCGAATTCAAGTTGTAAATTCCTTTGTCGTTTACTTTAATGTAATTGTATTTTCCACCGGTGTTCAAGGACAAATCCAACTTTTTAAATGGAATAGCAAAATCGTATTTTAAATAGTAATTCGTTAAATTGAAATCGATTTTACCATTATAAAAAGTTGATGCTCCATTGTTTTGGCCATTGGAAACCGTATTCGGGTTTCGATTGAAAAAGTTGCTGTAGGCAATAACATCCAAGGTTCTGCCTATGGTGTCTAACTTGGTTTTGTATTGCAAACTCAATTCGTTATTACTGTTCTTAATTTTCGACAAACTATTGTTGGTAAAATCAATGCCGGTTCCGGCTGTGCTGGCGTCTCCGGTGATTCGGTCATTACCCAAGTTGAGGTTGTAATTCAATAATAAATTTGATCGCTCACTTAGTTTGTAGTTGGTACCGGTTCTCCAATAGAAGTTTCGGTTGGTAAATTGTGCAAAATTCTTTTGAAACAGTCTTTCATTCGGGGAAAAAGAGGTAAATATTTGGTCGTTGCTACTGTTGTTTTCGCTGTCCATATAATTGTAGCCAATCATGGTTTGCCAACTCAACTCTTTCACTTTACCGTTGAGTAGAATTTGCGGACTTGGTTTTTGGTACTGATTGAAATTGTAATTGATGTTAAAGCTGGCATTCAATCCTTTTTTGCGTTTGGTACTGGTAACAATATTAATAATCGAACCGCTGGCATCGGCATCAAACGAAGCACCGGGATTGTAAATCAATTCCACTTTTTCAATGGCATTGGCCGGTAGCGTAGACAAATAGTTTTGCAAATCATTGCCGCTTAAAGTACTTGGTGCACCATCGATATAAATGGTCACACCACGACTGTTTAAGGTGATGCTTCCAGTTGGTGAAGTAATAACGCCCGGGATTTTCTTTACGGCTTCCAAACTACTGCCACTATTGAGCATTGGGTTTTCGCGAACGCTGATAGTGGTTTTGTCGGACTCGACTTTTAGGTATTGTTTTTTGTTACCGTAAATAGTAACTTCTTTTAATTCGTTGGGGTTTTCTGAAGCTTTTTTGTCTTCAGCTTTGGGCGTTTCTTGTGCAAAAGTAAAGGCAGTCGCCAGCAAGCACAAGGCAATACTTAGTGATTTCATTGGTGATTAATTTTTTTTCAAACTTCATTCCCAAAGTTTGAGTGATTGATGATTACTCGTAAGACTAATCAACCAAAGAAATGTTACAACTGTAATGAATTTTTTAGCAAATATTTTTTAAAAGTTCGGTTTTTTGCGTTGGCTTTTCAAGGTCACAACGACCTGGTCCGCAACCCAATCTTTTTGGGCCACAAGAAGTTATAATACAAGAAAGTAGTAGTAAAACAAAGGTTTTTTTCATTTGCAATTTAGGTTTTTAAATTTTTAAAATTTGGTATTTACACCTTGTTGCATGGCTTTCAATTGTTCCAAGTAGTCACGTTGATTGGACAATCTCGGAATTTTGTGTTGTCCGCCCAATTTGTTGTTTTCTTTGAGCCAATCGTAAAATAAGTTTTCTCGGGCTACGTTAATCTTGAGTTGATTCAACGTCATATTGTTGTAGCGCTTGGCTTCGTAATCGGAGTTAACAGACTGAATGTTTTCGTCTAGGGTTTTTTGGAATAAAGCCAAATCCTCCGGCTGTTTCTTAAATTCAATCATCCACTCGTGTGCGCCTTTTTCTTTGCCTTCCATAAAAATCGGAGCCACAGTATAATCTATTACTTCGCAGTTTAGTACCGAGCAAGTTTTGGCAATCGCGGTATCGGTATTTTCCACCATCAACTCTTCGCCAAAAACATTGATGTGGTGTTTGGTTCTGCCGGAAACGCGAATCCGATACGGACTCAAAGAAGTAAAACGAACGGTATCACCTATCATGTAACGCCACAAACCGGCATTGGTAGTGATGACCATGGCGTAATTTTTAAACAATTCCACATCAGCCAAACGCACAATTTTTTGATTGGGTGTGCCAAAAGTGTCCATCGGGATAAATTCGTAGAAGATGCCGTAATCCAACATCAACAACAAATCGTTGGAGTAATTCAAATCTTGAATAGCAAAGAAACCTTCGGAAGCATTATAGATTTCGTAGTATTTGAAATCGGCTTTCGGCAGTATTTTTTTGTATTGTTCGCGATACGGTTCAAAACTTACGCCTCCGTGGAAATACACTTCTAAATTCGGCCATAAGTCGAACAAGTTGTCTTTACCTGTTTCGGTTAGTATTCGGTTCAGCAAGACCAACATCCAAGAAGGAACACCGGCAAAACTGGTCACGTTTTCGGTTTTGGTTTCGTTGATTATGGCGGTCAATTTGCTTTCCCATTCGCTCATCAAAGAAACTTTGTTGCTGGGCGTACTGCTGAATTCGGCCCACATCGGCATGTTTTCGATCAGAATGGCCGACAAATCACCGAAGAACGTATTGTTGTTTTCATAAATCTGCGAACTGCCGCCGAGACGCAAACTTTTCCCTAAAAACATTTCCGAATTTTCGTTGTTGTTCAAATACATGCACAACAAATCTTTGCTGGCTTTGTAATGACAATCTTCTAAAGCTTCGTTACTTACCGGGATAAATTTACTTTTGGCATTCGTTGTGCCGCTCGATTTGGCAAACCACTTGATTGGTGTATTCCAAAAAACATTTTGATAGCCTTTGCGCGTTTCTTCAATCATCGGTTCTAAGTCTTCATAGGAAGAAACCGGAATGCGTTCGGCAAAAGTTTCATAAGATTTGATGCTTTCGAAATCGTATTTTTTCCCCATTACCGTTTCGTCGCAGGTGCGGATTAAATTCATCAGCAACTCATTCTGAACTTCATTCGGATATTTTAAAAACAACTCGATCTGATGAATGCGCTGCTTCAAAACCCAAGAGGCGATAGAATTAATAATCGGAAACGGCATTTTTATTTAGGATTTAGGAATTGCGATTTAGGATTTATAACTTTACCAAATATAGCAATATTTTTAAAAACAGACATGACATACGAAGGGGTTTTAACCAAAATGCAAACCGAATTCTCTAACCCAATCCAATACTATTTGGTGTTTGAGAACAGTTTTTTAAGCTTAAATCAGTTGTTAGACAAATCGATGGAGATTTCTTTTCAAGGTTATCAATGTTTGAATTGTGGTAAAAAGAAAAAGATTTTCCGTCAGGGGTTTTGCTATGATTGCTTTATGAGTTCTGCTGCGGCTGGCGATTGGATTATGAAACCCGAATTGAGTACCGCGCACTTAGACATCGAGGACCGAGATTTGGAATATGAAAAAAGAGTTCAATTGCAACCGCATATCGTATATTTGGCTTTGTCGAGTGAAGTGAAAGTCGGCGTAACCCGCAAAACCCAAGTACCAACCCGTTGGATAGACCAAGGCGCTGTACAAGCCATTCCGATTGTAGAAGTGCCGAATCGCTATTTGGCCGGTATTACCGAAGTTGCCCTGAAAAACCATTATGCCGATAAAACCAATTGGCAAAAGATGCTCAAGAATGATGTGCCTTCGGTAGATTTGATGGCTGAACGCCTAAAATTAGAAAGCCTTATTCCAACCGAAGTGCAAGAGTTTTTCTTTTCTACGAAAGATGATTTATACGAATTGCAATATCCGGTTTTACAATATCCAACCAAAGTGAGTAGCTTAAACTTAGACAAGTCGCCCAACTTTTCCGGAAAACTCACCGGCGTTAAAGGTCAGTACTTACTGTTTGAAGATGGAACAGTTTTTAACGTTCGGACTTTTGAAGGTTATGTGGTCAAGATATCGATATAATTGATTTTGGATTAACGATTTAGGATTGCAGCATTAAAATTCTTAAATCTTAAATCGTTAATCTAAAATCGCTATTCAGTTGTTTTCGGTGCTTCTTTTTTCTTTTTGTTCAACAAACCGTTCAGCAGGTTATTGGCTTTGGTTTTTACATCCGTTTTCACGTCCGTTTTGGTAGTGTCATTTTTCGGTTTGGTAGCGTTAGCAATAATCGAATTCACACCTTCTTTCACCCCTGAAGTAATTTTGTCTTTTTGTTGTTTGACCAAGTTGTTGACCAAAGTGGTTGTAGCTTGCTTCACATCGGTAGTAATTTTTGGGTTTTTAAAATTACCGCCTAATAGGGCATTAATCGGAACGTTTTCTACTTTTTTGGCGTCGGCAGGAGACAATTTCGCCAGCAAATTATTGGCTTCTGTACCCAAATATTTCGCCGGAACATCCAGCTTCAAATTGTAGTTCATGTTTTGGTCAAAACCATGGGTTCCGGCCACGGTTACTTTGATGTCTTGGTATTTTAAATCGAAAGGTTTTACGTTGACTTTTCCGTCTTTAAAAGTTACAGCGGCTTTTAAATCGTTGAGGTTTAGTTTTTTCAAATCCACAAAATTCAGTTTGTCATCCAAAGCCGTCAGCAAAGTTGAATTACTCGAATTCACTGTAGTCGAAAGCAATTGTCCCAACAAATCGCCCGATAAACTGTTCAAATCCGGGGTCATTTCGGTCGCGTTCAAGTTTCCGGACAATTTGATTTTGGAATTTAGTTTTCCGTTAATCACACCGGCAATCGGGGCAATTTTTTTCATCATATCCAATTGGGTAAAGGTTTGCATGATGTCAACGCCGTTTAATCCTAAATCCATGTTGAATTTTGGTGTTTTTTCTTTGGTGGAAACATCGCCGTTAAAGGCAATCGAACCCCCGAAAATATCGGTTTTTCCATTTTCCAAAGTCGCTTTTTGGTCTTTTATGATCACTTTGCCCGAAACATTTTTCAACACCAAATTGTCGTATAAAACCGTATTGGCTTTAGCGGTTAAAGAGCAATTCAGGAAGGCCGGGATTTTCATCGGTTCAGCGGCTTTCGTTTCTTTTTTGGTATCGGCTTCTGTAGTCATAAAATCGTTGACCGCTAACCGATTCGATTGTAAGTTGAAGTTGCCTTTCAGCTCTTGGTTTTTGAAAACGAATCCATAGAAATTCTCCAACACCCCATTTACCGCTAAATCGGTTTTTCCGGTTACGGCATTGAACTGTTTCAGGTTTACACGACTCGGATCAAAAGATACCAAGGCGCGACTGATTTTCATGGTTTTATCGTTTTCATCCGTATAATTAAATCCGGTTAAATCTATGGTTCCGGCATTTTTGATACGGGCATAATCGCTTTTCTCTACCGATTGCATGTCGAATTCCGTTTTTACATCGGCTTTCAATACTCCGGTCAACGGTTTGTCTAATTTTACCGGATAAGCTTTGGTTACATTCGCCAAGTTGATGGTGCCTTTGAGTTCGGCATTGACCAAGGCATTTTCGGCTATGTTTTTAATATTGGCTTTGGCATTAAACACATCTTGATCAATTTGAAAAGACAGTTTGTCTAAATTGACATAAGTATCGTTCATCAACCCGGTTTCATTGATGATTTTGGTGTCGATAACAATATTTCTAACCGATTTCGGCATATTCGCATATTGAAAGGAAGCATTGTTAGAAGCAATATCAATGTTGAATTTAGGTACAGTAGTATCGGTTAATTTTCCTTTGGCAAAACCGGTTACGGTGAAATCTCCGTTAGTAGTAACGTCTTTCAAATTGGCCGCATATTGCGCCGGAATCAAGCCCAAGAAATTTTTAAACGAGGAAGTTGGCGTTTGAAACGTCAAATCATATACTTGTCCGTCGTCTGCCAATTGGATAAATCCGTCAAACTTCAGCGGTAATTCGTTGATTTTAGCTTCGTTTTTCTTAAAAGTGTATTTGCTTTGGTCTAGATCGATACCCAAAATCGCATCCAATGAAATGGCAACGTTTCTCATATAGTTTACCTTGTCCATATCCAGTGAAACTTTAGTAGTGGTTTTGGTCGTCAAATCGAGTTTAGCAGCCGCAAAATCGCCTGTGCCTTCGTGGTTGAGGCTGTCTAAAACCATTTTTATTTTAGAGCGCTCATCGTAGTATTTGAATTTGAAATTCTCAATCGAATATTCTTTGATTTTCAACGAAAGCGGTTTGCTTTTGCTGTCATCGGCTTGTTTTTCATCTTCTTTCAAAGCGATGTCGAAATTCCCAACACCGTCTTTGTTGAAGATGATGTTGACTAAGCCGTTTTTCGAATCGATGCCGTCAATTTGCATCGGTTCATTTTCGCTATTGAACAATTGTCCGATTGCCATTTTCAAATGCAATTCGTCAAAAGCGACTAAAGTATCGCCTTCAAACGGTGCTTTGTTTACGATGGATAATTTTTCAATAGTCACGCTGGCGTTCGGAAAGTTTTTAAACAAACTCAAATCGGCATCGGCAAAAGCGACTTTAGCATCGACTTTTTCATTGATGGCTTTTTCGATTTTAGCCTTAATTTGGTCTTTAAAGAAATACGGAATTGCAAAAGCGGAAACCACTAAAAGCAACAAAATAACACCGACAATTTTAAGGATTTTCTTTAACATGATAGGACAGATTTAGATACGCATTGACCAAACAAAAATAATGCCTTTTTCGCACAAAACAGTTACTATTTATAGAAGTTTTATGATTTCCAAGTATTTAAATTGTTGAGAAAATGTTATTAACAGTCGGGTAGTTTTTGCCGATAGTCTGAAATAGTTTTAGTTAATTTGTGCTTCTATGAATAAGCAGCATCAAGTCATTTTATCTTTAGGAACCAACCAAGGCAATCGTCTCGAAAATATAGAGAATTGCATCGATTGTTTGCACAAAGAAATTGGCACTATTATCAAGGTTTCCAAGCTTTATGAAACACCTTCTTGGGGATTTGAAAGCGAGCCGTTTTACAATTGTGCTGTGGTGATGAATACGCACAAATCGGCCCATCAGATTTTGGAAGAAGTGCTATTGTTGGAAGAAGCTTTGGGCAGAGTTCGAGAAGATGTAGCCGGTTACCAAGCCCGAATGATTGACATTGATGTAATTGCTTACGATGAAGAAATCATCGCTTCCGAAAAATTGCAAATACCGCATCCGCAAATGCAGAATCGTTTGTTTGTGTTGTTGCCGATGCGCGATTTAAACTTGGATTGGCGTCATCCGATTTTACAAAAATATTTGCATGAATTGTTAGTCTTGTCCGAAGACAAAAGCAACTGTAAAGTGTTGCAAAATTTGGAAATCCCGATAGCCAAAATCAAGTTAGACCATTTTAATTACATTGCTATCGAAGGCAATATCGGCGCCGGAAAAACTACCTTGACCAATAAATTAGCGGAGGATTTTAACGCGAAAACCGTTTTGGAACGCTTTGCCGATAATCCGTTTTTGCCGAAGTTTTATGAAGATCAAAGTCGCTATGCTTTTCCGCTGGAAATGTCTTTTTTGGCCGATAGGTATCAGCAAATCTCCGATGATTTAGCGCAATTCGATTTGTTTAAAGATTTTATAGTAGCCGATTATCATATTTTCAAATCGTTGATTTTTGCGAAAGTGACTTTGGCGGAAGATGAATTTCGTTTGTACAAAACGATGTTTGACATCATCTACAAAGAAATGCCGAAGCCTGATTTGTATATCTACTTATACCAAAGTACGGAACGTCTTTTGGCCAATATCAAAACGAGAGGCAGAAGTTATGAGCAGGAAATTCCGGCGGAATATTTGGAAAAAATCAATAACGGCTATTTGGATTACATCAAATCGCAAAAAAACCTCAATGTTTTGATTATAGACGTGACCAATCGCGATTTCTTAAACAATCAGGAAGACTACGTGTTTGTGTTGGAAGAAATTCGAAATAAGATACAATAGTTAGCGTTTCATAGCAAAATGTCCTTTGGTTTCGGGCATCAACCCTTCTATTTTAGCCACAAACCAATAATCTGTTGAAGGTAAAAGTTCTCCATTAAAAGTGCCGTCCCATGAAGGATTAGCATTATTTAAAACCGTAATTAATTTGCCGAAACGATCGAAAATCTTTACTTCAGCATTGGTAAAATAAGACATACCTTTGATGTACCACCGGTCGTTTATGCCATCATTATTAGGCGTAAAAAAGGCCGGGATGGCTATTACTACAAAAGGTCTTTGGTCTTCACCGCATTGGTTAGGTTCTCTGACATAAGCCATATACAATCCTCCTTCAGTTACCATAAAAGTATTACTGTTTTGGAAGTTAATACCATCCAAAGAATATTGAAAATTTCCGTTTTGGACCGTGTGAATGATAACTTCTAAATTATTCGTTTCAACGTTGGAAATTTCAGGGTCCGGATTGTAAGCAATTGTGAAGTTTTTGGTTTTTGAACAGCTTTCCGGTGCCGGAGTTGTAACAGTTACAGCGTAATTCGTTTGGCCATCAGACATGATGCTTTGGCTTGTGGCGCCATTTGACCATAAGTATGTCATGCCGGGATTTCCGGCGTCTAATAGGATGGTTTCGCCTTCACAAAGTTCGATAGTTTCGTCTGCTAAAATCGGGTTAGGATAAACATCAACAACAACCGGAACCCTATCCGATAAACATCCGTTAAAATCAGCTTGCGCGTAATAAGTAGTGTCTTGATTGATGTTAGGGACTAAAAAGTTGGTCCCTAAAAAAATAGGTGTTGTACCGGTTGGGCTATCATACCAAAACAATATACCGGCAGTGGTTTGTACCTCAATTACTTCAAAGCTTTCTTCACACATTGCATATGGTGAGGTATAGGTCAGTTGTGGTTTAGGAATTACGGATGCCGTAACGGCTGTTCTGGAACTTGTAGTACAACCGGCTAAAAAGGCACTGGCATAAAAGACGGTAGTGTTACTTATTGGAGGTGTTGTGAATGAGTTGCCGTTGCCAAGTAAATTACCGCCGGTAGGAGCATCATACCAATTAACCGTTCCTGTATTTGAAATGGCTTGTAAAACAACCGAACCAGTCCCACAGCGGGTTGCTGTAGCCGATGAGGTTATAGATGCAATGGTCATCGTAGTACTGGTAGCAATGTTTAAAACAGGATCACCCGGCATGCCACCATATTCTACGATATATCCTTTGGGCTGATAGTCCCCGCTGGAAGAGCCTGTATTGGATAAGTCATTCCATGAGCCCGGAATACCAACGCCCGGAGCGGTAACGTGAGCATAATCTTCATCGCCCGAACTATTGGGTTCACCGGTATTCCAAAATGCATAGTTAGGGGTAAAACCGGTAAAATTACCGTTCCAAAAGACGGTGCCGTTTTCCGGGCCTGTCATCCATCTCCAGATGCCTTCGGTTTGCTCGTCACTGCCTCCAATCCATCCTGCACCGGTGGTTTGCTCACCGGCAATTTGTGCTTCTTCCGCTGAAGTTATTGTGGCTAAATAGCCTTGTAGTCCGTAATAAGTACTGTTTTGTGCTGCTATTTTGGCTGCCGACCATGTTATGCCGATGTTGGGAATGTACAAGTAATAGTGTCCGTTAGACGGAAGGTAATTGGCTTGTCCGACAGAAATGGAAAAATTTCTAATTCCCGAGGGATTGGCTGCGCTAGATGAAAACTCTATGTCTTTGATGGCTGCAATCAGTTCTACGTAAGTTGGTTGCCCACTCACGCCGCTAAGGGTTAGCGTTCCGGTTGTGGGATTCCATAAAGTTGTAATATTCGGATGAGTGCCTGTCAAGGTTAGCAAGTCTTCTCCAAGGTCATATCCGGAGGAAATTTGGATATAAATCGCATCGATACCGGTATCATCAGGGTCTGTGATGGTCATATTAGTAACAATTTTCATGGATGTTCCCGGGCAGTAAACTTGGTTTCCGGACGCGATTAGAGTTGGGGCAACATTCGTGATGGGTTGAATGAGAGCAATACTCTTACAGACTGTGTAGCCGTAATTTGAAGTACAAAGTAAAATTAACCAAAACAGATAGATGCTCTTTTTCATTTTATAAAAGTAAAGAAAAGACTATAAGCTGAAGTATAAAATTTTCTTAAAAGGATGTTAATAGCTTAGTTTTTGAAACAAGTCCCAAACCACAATACCCGTACTAACAGAAATATTTAAGGAATGTTTGGTGCCTAATTGCGGAATCTCTATAGAACCATCACAAATTGCAATGGCCTCTTGTGACACACCATAAACTTCATTGCCAAATACTAAGGCGTATTTTGTTTCTTTTTCAACTTTGAAATCTTGTAAAAAAACAGCTTTTTCTACTTGTTCAACGGCAAAAACTTTAACATCTTTTTTTTGAAGTTGTGAAATTACTTCGATAACCTCTTTTTGATATTCCCAAGCCACAGTTTCTGTTGCGCCTAAAGCTGTTTTGTGGATCTCTTTGTGTGGCGGGGTTGCCGTAATACCACACAAGTAAATTTTTTCAATCAAAAAGGCGTCAGCTGTTCGAAATACAGAGCCAATATTGTGCAAACTGCGGATATCATCCAATATAATGATGATTGGTGTTTTTTCGGCTTGCTTAAAGTCGCTTACCGTTTTGCGTTCTAATTCTTTATTCTCAAGCTTTCGCATCTTTTCTGATTTAAATATTCGACTTTAGGTCACGGACGGCAAAGATATTCAAAAAAAAATCCCGACTAATCGGGACTCTTTCGAATTTATAATTAAGTACAATTAACTTTTTGTAGGCTCAACTTTTGGTTCAGCAGGCAATACATTACCTTTGATAGTCAAAACTTTAGTTTCTTGACCTACTGCGTTAGATTTTACAGTTACCGTTTTAGTAAAAGGTTGTCCGGCTCTTGAAGTGTCATATTTTACCCCAATTACTCCTCTTTCTCCCGGTTGGATAGGTTTGTCCGGTTTTGATGGAACTGTACAACCGCAAGATCCTTGAGTGCTTTCGATAATAAGAGGCTTATTACCGTTGTTTACAAATACGAATTCTCTTTTACCATCAGAGTTGGCAGGAATAGTACCGTAATCGATAGTTTCACTTTCAAATAACATTCCAGGTCCGTCCACTTTTGGAGTTTCAGTTTTGGCTGCCGGTTTTGCAGCAGCTTTTTTTGCTTGTGCGTTGGCAGAAGTAACACCAAAAGCAACTAAGGCAGCAAGTAAAATTATTTTTTTCATCTTATTATGTTTTTAAGTTTCTAAAGCAAATCTATTTAAAATTTAAAATCCTGTCTTTTTTTTTGCCTTAATATTAAATTAATTTTTTTAGCAGGGTATTCATCCTAAATTTTTAAATTCGCTATCTCATTTAATTAAATCCAAATTACATTGTCAGCCAAGGAAAGCAAATCTAAAGAAAGTAAAGTCAAAGAAACCCCTTTGATGAAGCAGTACAACGAGATCAAAGCAAAGTATCCCGATGCGTGTTTGTTGTTCAGAGTGGGTGATTTTTATGAGACTTTTGGGGAAGATGCGATTCGAGCTTCAAAAATTTTGGGTATTGTTTTAACCAAAAGAGGGGCAGGGTCTGATAGCGAAACCGCCTTGGCCGGATTTCCACATCATTCTTTGAATACTTATTTGCCTAAATTGGTAAAAGCCGGACTTCGTGTGGCCATTTGTGACCAACTCGAAGATCCGAAAATGACGAAAACCATTGTCAAGCGTGGTGTAACCGAATTGGTTACTCCGGGAGTAGCGATGAACGATGAGGTTTTGCAAGCCAAATCCAATAATTTCTTAGCCTCTGTCTATTTTAGTAAACGACAATTGGGCGTGGCTTTTTTGGATGTATCAACCGGTGAATTCTTAACAGCACAAGGCAACGAGGAGTATATTGACAAGTTGTTGCAAAATTTCAGTCCGAGTGAAATTTTGATACAGAAAAATAATAAAAACCAATTTAAAGAGGCTTTCGGAGAAGACTTTAATGTGTTTTATTTGGAAGATTGGGTTTATAAAGAAGATTACGCAGTTGAAACGTTGCAAAATCATTTTCAAACCAATTCTTTAAAGGGTTTTGGAATTGAAGAATTGCTGGACGGCATTATTGCTTCCGGAGCGATTCTTTACTATTTGTCGGAAACCCAACACAACAAGGTGCAACATATCACCAATATCCAACGCATAGCCGAAGACGCTTATGTTTGGATGGATCGCTTCACCATTCGCAATTTAGAGTTGTACCACAGTCATTCACAAAATGCGGTCACGCTTTTGGATGTAATCGATAAGACGCTTTCGCCTATGGGTTCGCGGTTGTTAAAGCGTTGGCTGGCTTTGCCTTTAAAGGATGTCAATAAGATAAAAGGGCGCCACGAAGTGGTTACTTATTTGAAAGACAACCAAGAAATCCTTCAAAAAATCCAATACCAAATCAAACAAATTTCCGATTTAGAGCGCTTGATTTCCAAAGTGGCAACCGGAAAAATTTCGCCTCGTGAAGTCATTTATTTAAAAGAATCGTTAGATGCCATCATTCCGATAAAAACCATTGCGTTAGAAAGTAAGCAAGAAGCGGTTCGCGTTATTGGGGATAATTTACACGCTTGTGATTTGTTGCGCGAGAAGATAAAATCTACTTTAAATCAAGAAGCGCCGGTATCTATTGCGAAAGGGAATGCCATTGCTTCTGGGGTTCATGCCGAGTTGGATGAATTGAGAAGTATTGCGTTTTCAGGGAAAGAATTTCTGGAAGGTATTGAAATCAGAGAATCGGAAAGAACCGGGATTTCTTCGCTTAAAATATCCTTTAACAATGTTTTTGGGTATTATATTGAGGTGCGAAATACGCACAAAGACAAAGTGCCTTCTGAATGGATTCGCAAGCAAACTTTAGTCAATGCCGAAAGATATATTACAGAAGAATTAAAAGAGTACGAAACCAAAATTCTCGGAGCAGAAGAGAAAATTCATCAAATCGAAAGTCATTTGTTTGAGCAATTGGTTGTTTGGATTGGCACTTACATCAAACAAGTGCAGTTGAATGCTAATTTGATAGCGCAATTGGATTGTTTAACGTCTTTTGCGCAATTGGCTATTGAAAACGACTACGTATGCCCGATAATTGATGAAAGTTATGAGTTAGAAATTACCAATGGTCGTCATCCGGTGATTGAAAAACAGCTGCCGGTTGGTGTTCCATATGTGGCTAACGATGTATTTTTAGATCGTGAAACCCAGCAAATTATTATGATTACCGGTCCGAATATGTCGGGTAAATCGGCGATATTGAGACAAACTGCTTTAATTGTTCTCTTAGCGCAAATGGGAAGTTTTGTCCCGGCAGAAAAAGTGAGAATGGGCGTGGTGGATAAAATTTTTACCAGAGTTGGTGCCAGCGATAATATTTCGATGGGCGAGTCGACTTTTATGGTGGAAATGAATGAAACAGCTTCTATCTTAAATAATATCTCCGATAGAAGTTTAGTGTTATTGGATGAAATCGGTCGCGGAACCAGTACTTATGACGGTATTTCAATTGCTTGGGCGATTGCCGAGTTTTTACATGAAAATCCGGCTCGAGCTAAAACACTTTTTGCCACTCATTATCATGAATTGAATGAAATGAGCGAGTTATTGCCGCGAATTCAAAATTACAATGTGTCGGTTAAAGAATTAAAAGACACGGTACTTTTTATTAGAAAACTGGTTAAAGGTGGTAGTGCGCACAGTTTTGGTATTCACGTGGCTAAAATGGCAGGAATGCCGCAAATGGTGATTCAAAAGGCGCAAAAGCTTTTGAAGAAGTTGGAGAAAAACCATTCGAGTGATGCCTTAAATACCATCAAATCAACTAAAGATGAAATGCAACTCAATATCTTCAATATGGATGATCCATTGTTGGAAGAAATCAGAGAAGATATACTGAATTTAGATATCAATACGTTAACTCCTGTGGAAGCTTTAATGAAGTTAAACGAGTTAAAAAGAATGTTGTTGAAAAAATAATCAATCGGTTGATTTTGCTAATCAGTGAATTAGATTTTAGAAAAGTTTTTTTCAAAAAAAGGTTTGTATAATTCAATTTTAGTGTTACATTTGCATCCGCAATACGGCGCAAGTGTTGCGGTTCTTATAAAATTTGAAATGCGAAAATAGCTCAGTTGGTAGAGCGCAACCTTGCCAAGGTTGAGGTCGCGGGTTCGAGCCCCGTTTTTCGCTCAATATCCAATACGCTCGGATGGTGAAATTGGTAGACACGCTGGACTTAAAATCCAGTGAACAGCAATGTTCGTGCGGGTTCAAGTCCCGCTCTGAGTACAAAGGCCTCTAACTTAGTTAGAGGCTTTTTTGTTTTAACCTGATTTTAAACTTCAATGGGTACTTTTGTAATCAGTAAACGATTAAGCGACGAATATAAATTTGAATTTGTTTCTCGAAAGGGGAAGCCGATTTTCACCAGTGCCAACTTTGAGTTGCGATTTGAGTGCGAAGAAGCTATAGAGCAATTTAAAGCTGCAATTGAAGAATTTACTTTTTTGAGATTTAAGACCGCAAAAGGGAAGTGCTTTTTTAAGGTAATGAAACACGATGCGGTTTTTGCAATCAGTAGAAAATATTCAACTGAGCTAATGATGCAAAAAGGGATAGACGAAATTGTAAAGTATGCGTCTCAGGCTGAGATTTTGGATTTTTCCTCAGGAGATGCTATTTTTTCGGAGATATAAAAGAGAGAGGAGTTCAAGATTAGCTGCCGGATAAAATAAGAAAAGCCACGCAATGCGTGGCTTTGATTCTTTTGAAATAATTATTGCTAATTATTTTTTCTCAGCAGCAGCAGTTGTATCTACAGCAGTTGTGTCAGCAGCAGTTGTGTCAACAGCAGCAGTAGTATCAACAGCCTCAACAGCAGTTGTGTCAGCAGCTGGCTCAGCAGCAGCGTCAGCTTGTTTACAAGAAACTACAGTTAAAGTAGCAACAACAGCTAAACTTAAAAATACTTTTTTCATCTTACTTAATTATAAAAGGTTAATTATTAATTCGGAGCAAAGATATAAATTTTTTTATTCAGAAAAACTTTTATTTAACTTTTTTTAAAAATCATCTTTGAATTCCGCTTTTTATTTAGCAATAATCATGCCAGAACAAAAATGTTGGTAAAATTATTTTCTTTCTTTAGGGTAAATAATTTTCATTTCCTCAATTAGGTTTTTGGCACCGGCGAATTTATCTACTATAAACAATACATAACGCAAGTCAACCATAATGTTTCGGCAAATTTCAGGAGAATAATAAATATCACTCATCGTACCTTCCCAAACCCTATCAAAATTCAAACCAATCAAGTTTCCTTTGGCATCTAATGCCGGACTGCCCGAATTTCCTCCGGTAGTATGATTGGTAGCAATAAAAGCTACCGGCATTTTTCCGTTAACGCCGTATTTGCCATAATCTTTAGCGTTGTATAAATCAATTAACTTTTTAGGTACATCAAATTCATAGTCGCCCGGAATGTATTTTTCTATTACGCCGTCTAAATAAGTAAACGGTTCGTAAACCACTGCGTCACTCGGCTTGTATCCTTTAATTTTACCGTATGTTACTCTCAATGTACTGTTAGCGTCGGGGAAGATTCGTGCCGATTTAGGACTCAATTCCATAATGGCTTTCATATAGGTTCTTTGAGTAGCGATGTTTCTCAGGTTAATTTCGTCGTATTTAGGCGCTACTTTTTTCAAATGACTGTCGGCCATTGCTTTGATGACCTGAAAACCACGGTCTTTATTTAATTTTTCCAAAACAGTTTTGCTGTCTCCGGTAAGTAGTTCTTTGATTTTATCGTAGCTAACCAATTGTGATTGATTGAAAACTTCCGAAGCCAAATTCGTGGCGTTTACATTTTCAAATTCAGCCGGTAAAAAGGCTTTTGGGTATTTAGCAGTATAAATAGCGATTAACTGTTCAAATACTTTTTCGTCAACTTTAGCATTAAAATCTTTGTAAAAATCACCCAAGCCGGTAATTAAATTGTTTCTACGGTCGTTGAAAGATTGTTCACCTTTGGTGTTATAAATTTGTTCCAATTGGTACAATTTGTAGCCCAAGCTTAAAATTTCTGTATTGCGCAGAGCAATCTCGCTGAAAATATCTCTGGCCAAAGCATACTCTTGGATTTCAGTATAGTTCTTCTCAAAATCGGCTAACAAATTGCCGTATTCCGTTTCTTTGCCTGCTGCCGTAACTTTTTGTTGGAAATCGGCTTCAAATTGTTTTTTTACACCCACAGCATTGGCTTTTTTCAAACCTTTGGTTTCACCCATCCATTTTTTCCAAGAATTGGCAATGCTTGCATTTTTGGAGGCATACTGAATTTTGATGGCGTTGTCTTTACGCATAAATTCGTTTTGCACTTTTAAAGTAGCGTCTCTTATGGCTACTTTGGCCGGGTTCAGTGTATTTATAATTTGCTCAACTGCAACTGCCGGAAGGTATTCTTGGGTTCTTCCGGGATAACCCATTACCATAGTAAAATCGTTTTCCTTTAATCCTTTCAATGAAATAGGGAAGAAGTGTTTAGGCTTGTAAGGCACATTGTCTTTGGAATAAGCTGCCGGTTTATTGTCTTTGTCGGCGTAAATTCGGAACAAAGAAAAATCACCGGTATGACGTGGCCAAACCCAATTGTCGGTATCGGAACCAAATTTACCGATGGAGCTTGGCGGAGCTCCTACCAAACGGACATCGCGGAAGGTTTCTGTTACAAATAAAATGTATTGGTTACCGTCAAAAAAGGTTCGAATGCTGTTTTCTTGCCATGATTCTTTAGGCAATGTTTTGCTTAACAAACTGATGTTTTCTTGAATTTTTTTCTGTTTGTCGCTTTCCGAAGCAATGCTGCTCGTGCCTTCCAATACTTTAGCCGTCACATCTTCAATGCGAACAATAAAGGTCACAAATAAATCTTTATTCGGCAATTCGTCTTCCATTTTATAAGCCCAAAAGCCATTGGTAAGATAATCGTGCTCTACGGTGGAATGACTTTGAATGTTGTCGTAACCACAGTGGTGATTTGTTAAAATTAATCCTTTGTCTGAAATCACCTCGGCCGTACAACCACCGTCAAAATGCGGAACGGCATCTTTTAAACTGGATTGGTTTACCGAGTAGATGTCTTCGGCAGAAATTTTCATACCCAAGTTTTTCATTTCGCTTTCGTTCATTCCTTTTAATAAAGAAGGAATCCACATGCCGCCTTGTTGCGCTTGAACTTGTACAACAATAAAGAGGAGAAGCAGTCTTAAAAATTTCATGTGTTTCATTGGTTTGTATTTGAGGAGTTTGTTTGTTAATTGTTGTTGATGTGATCCAAAATCACCGCTGTTGCACCCTTATTCATTTGGACAAAGGTTTCGCAAATGTGTCCTTTTTCGTGGCGAATATCAGCATTCATAATCAAATTATTGAAGGCGTCATTCAGTTGATACTGATTAGTAATAGTAACGCAACCTTCCATATTGACTAAAGCCGTGGCTTCGGCAAAATGACTGTAATTCGGGCCAATCACTATCGGAACGCCAAAAGTAGCCGGCTCTAATATATTGTGAACGCCCGGATGACCAAATCCGCCGCCCACATAAGCAATGTCGGCATAACTGTAAATCTTAGTCAAAATTCCGATAGTATCAATGATGAAAACGGTGTAATCGGATAGCGATTTGCCTTCTTTTTCAGAAAACAATACCGTAGGTTTGGTAATTTGTGCTTTTAAGTCGGCAATTTGTTCTGCTTTGATGTTGTGTGGTGCTATAATAAATTTCACCTCGTTCGAGCACTGATTGATAAATGTAACCAATAAACTTTCGTCTTTCGGCCATGAACTTCCGATGACAATAGTTGTAGTATCGTTTTTAAATGCTTCGATAAAATCCAAACGTTTATCGCGTCCCAATATAGAAACAACCCTGTCAAATCGGGTATCACCTGAAATCTTTACATTTTGATGACCGATACTTTGCAGTAGTTTTTTGGAACTTTCATTCTGAACAAAAAAGAAATCAAAAGTTTGTAAAGCATTCCGGTAAAAGCCACCATACCATTTAAAAAACGCTTGCTTTTCCCTGAAAATCCCTGAAATCAAATAGGTTTTAATGCCGGCTTGTTTCAAGACTTTGAGGTAATTCGGCCAATATTCGTATTTGATAAAAAACACCAATTCGGGGTGCGTCAATGCTATAAATTTTTTGGCGTTGAATGCCGTGTCCAAAGGCAAGTAAACCGTTACATCAGCTACAGTATTGTTTTTTCTGACTTCATAACCCGAAGGCGAGAAAAACGTCAATACAATTTTGTAGTTAGAATATTTTGCTCTGATTTGCTCCATCACCGGTAATCCCTGCTCGTATTCACCTAAAGAAGCCGCATGAAACCAAATCGTTTTGTCTTCAGCGGTAATTTTTTCGTTGAGTGTTTTAAAAACGTTTTTTCGCCCATTAACAAACAGCTTCATTTTCGGACTAAAAAAGGCCAAAATCTTCACGGTAGCAGCAGCCAACAGTACGATAAAATTGTACAATAAAAACATCCCGAAAAATTTGATGCGCTAAAATACGTTTCTTTTACCGAATAGGAAATTCTACTTCAGAATTTCTTACTTTTGCTACGCATAATTTTTTACAAGATGAGAAAAATTCAAATGGTTGACTTGAAAAGTCAATACGATAAAATAAAAGATACTGTTAATGCTTCTATTCAAGAAGTTTTAGATACCACCACTTACATCAACGGCCCTTTGGTTCATGAGTTTCAAAAGGATTTAGAGGCCTATTTAGGAGTGAAACACGTTATTCCATGCGCCAACGGAACCGATGCTTTGCAAATCGCCATGATGGGATTGGATTTAAAACCGGGCGATGAAGTCATCACTGCCGATTTCACGTTTGCCGCTACTGTTGAAGTGATTGCCTTGTTACAACTAACACCGGTTTTGGTAGATGTGGACATCGTAAACATGAACATTTCTATCGAAGCGATTAAAAAAGCCATTACGCCAAAAACAAAAGCGATAGTGCCGGTGCATTTGTTTGGTCGCGCTGCCAATATGGAGGCGATTATGGCCATAGCCAAAGAACACAATTTGTACGTTATAGAAGATAATGCTCAAGCTATTGGCGCCAATTGTAAATTTTCAGACGGTACCAAAAAGAAAGCCGGAACCATCGGGCATGTAGCTTCTACTTCTTTCTTTCCTTCCAAAAATTTAGGTTGTTACGGCGATGGAGGTGCGATTTTCACCAACGATGATGATTTAGCACATAAAATCAGAGGGATTGTAAATCACGGGATGTATGTGCGTTACCATCATGATGTGGTGGGTGTGAATTCACGCTTAGACAGTATTCAAGCGGGGGTTTTGAAAGCCAAATTACCTTTCTTAGACGAGTATGGCAAAGCCCGTCAAAATGCGGCCCGAAAATATTCAGCTGCTTTTGAAGGACACAAAAATATCATTGCTCCAAGTATTTGTGATATCTGTGATTGCCATGTTTTTCATCAATATACTTTGAGAATCATAGATGGTGACCGCAATGGTTTAATGGAACATCTATTAGCCAAAGGAATTCCATGTGCTATTTATTACCCGATTCCGCTGCACAGCCAGAAAGCATATGCGGATGCTCGTTACAAAGAAGAAGATTTTCCGGTAACGAATCAGTTGGTGAAAGAAGTAATTTCGTTGCCAATGCACACCGAGCTTGATGACGAGCAAATCAAATTCATCACCGACAGTGTTTTAGAATACTTCAATTAATTATGAAAAAAGTCTTAGTAACGGGAGGTTTAGGTTTTATTGGTTCTCACACCGTAGTAGAGTTACACAATGCCGGTTTTGAAGCGGTCATTATCGATAATTTATCCAATTCTTCTATTTCGGTTTTAGACGGAATTGAGCGAATCATTGGCTACAAACCGTTTTTCCAAAATATTGATTTGCGTGATAAAGCAGCTGTTCAACAGTTTTTTGCCCAACATAAAGATGTGGTGGGTGTAATTCATTTTGCGGCATCGAAAGCGGTGGGAGAAAGTGTTGAAAATCCGTTATTATACTACGAGAACAACCTGAATACTTTGGTATACATTCTCCAAGAATTGTCCCAAATTCCTGAAGCTAATTTTATTTTCAGTTCTTCTTGTACCGTTTACGGACAAGCCGAAAAAATGCCGATAACAGAAGACGCATCAGTACAGCCTGCTATGTCACCTTACGGAAATACCAAGCAAATCGGAGAAGAAATCATAACTGATACCGCTAAGGTTACCAATATCAACGCTATTTTATTGCGCTATTTCAATCCGGTAGGTGCGCATCCAAGTGCTGAAATTGGGGAATTGCCTAACGGTGTTCCACAAAACTTGGTGCCGTTTATTACGCAAACCGGTATGGGATTGCGTCAGCAACTCTCCGTTTACGGCAACGATTATCCAACGCCCGACGGGACAGCCATTCGCGATTACATACACGTGGTAGATTTGGCCAAAGCACATGTGGTGGCTTTGCAACGATTACTGGATAAGCAAAACGCCGAAAAAGTCGAAACTTTCAATTTAGGTACAGGAAAAGGAAGTTCAGTATTGGAAGTCATTCAAGCGTTTGAAAAAGTTTCCGGGCAAAAATTACCTTATCAAATAGTAGGCAGAAGAGAAGGCGATATTACGTCGGCTTATGCCAATACCGATAAAGCCAATACCGTTTTGGGTTGGAAAGCCGAATTGACTTTGGAAGAAAGTTTGGCTTCTGCCTGGAAATGGGAACAAAAAATCAGAGGCTAATCCGGCTTCCAATCCTTGTTTTTCATGTCGTCAAAAACCGATTTCAAACTGCTTTTCTGTCTGTTTATTGTAGCAGTAGTTTGGGGTACCACCTATTTGGGCATTCGGATAGCGGTTGAAACCATACCGGAATGGTACATTACTTCGAGCCGTCAAGGATTGGCTGCCTTGATAGTCTTGGCCATTTTATTATATAGAAAGGAATTGGCATGGATTGGTTGGGAAAACTTCAAACTCCAATTTATTCCGGCTATTTTAATGATAGTGGTAGCCAATGGTTTCACTACCATAGCCGAAAAAACTTTGCCCAGCGGACTAACGTCTATCCTAAGCGCGCTCTCACCATTAGTAGTTTTTTTGGGCGGTACAGCTACCGGTTTGCAAAAACCAACCTTTAAAGGATTTATCGGGGTTTTGATTGGCTTTTTGGGTGTAGTTTTTATTTTTCGAGATGGGTTAGGTGATATTTTGGATCCGAATTATAAAACCGGAGTGTTGTTTCTCAGCATTGCCATTTTATCGTGGTCATTCGGAACCTTATATACCAAAATGCACACGCACAAATCCAATAATATAGCGCTGAATTTATTTTATCAGTTTTCTATAGCGGCTATAGTGCAGTTCGTATTGGCTTTGCTTTTCAACCCGAATGTCGATTTTAGTACTTGGAGTGCTCGCAGTATCGGAGCAACGTTATACCTTTCGGTTTTCGGTTCGGTGATAGCGTTTTTCGCTTACCATTATGCGCTCAAAAGAGTTTCGGCCATTCAAATTACAGTCTTGAATTATTTCAATACAGCCATAGCCGTGTTCTTAGGTTGGTTGTTGCTCGATGAGGTAATCACCTTCGATTTTCTAATAGCAACGGTATTGATTATTTTGGGTGTTTTCATAACCAACTATAAGCGACAATAAAAAATCCCACGCTTACACATGGGATTTTGACTTATTTTTTTACCGATTCTTTCAGCTTTTGAGCAGCTTCCTCCATTTTTTCAGCACTTTTGAGTTTGGCGCTGTCAATTTTGGCTTTGGTTTTTTCTTTTAACGAATCGATTTTGATGTTGGCTTTAATGGTAGCAGAATCTATGGTTTCGTTCACTTCTTCTTTTAAAGCATCTTTAGCGGCGTCTAACTTTTCTTGGGTTTCGTTTTTACAAGAAGCTAATAAAGCTACTAAGGCCAAGGATAAAACAATCTTTTTCATTTTTATTTTTATTTAATTTTTAATAATAAATTAGGATCAGGACAATTCTGCAAATAAAATGCCAAGGTTTTTGAGTTACAAACCCCGGGATAATCACCCTTTTTGTTTTCCATATCGATGATGATTTGAAAATGCAAATGCGGTGCGTAATCGCCGTTTATAGGAGGCAAGCCTAATTCAGCAATTGGTTCGCCTTTGGCTATTGGCTGCCCGACTTTTTTATCTTTCAAACTCTCTAAACTCAAATGCCCGTAAAGCGTGTGAAATTTACAACCTTCAATTTCGTGTTCTAAAATAATAGTCGGACCGTAATCGCCCAAAGCTTCATTGTTTTGAAAACTGTGAATCTTACCTTCTAAAGCGGCATATATCGGTGCGGCTTCGTTTATCCACAGGTCTAAACCGATATGTATGTTGCGCTCGTCGGTATTTTCGTTTTTAAAAACCGTACTTCTTTGGTATAAATTTCGGGTTTCTTTATAACCGCCAAAGGCAATTTGTGCCTGATGATTATCCAAATAACACTGTATATAATGCTCATAATCTTTAGCGGAAGTTAAGGATTGTTCGGCTAAATTGGTGTTGGTTACCGATAAATCCAATGCTACATAATCTGCATAGTCAATGTGGTTGGCAATGACTTTAGCCGATTCGGTTTGCTGTAAAATATCGCGTATTGTATTCATGGTACACAAAAATAAGCAATCCTCGTAAAATCAATGTTTCACGAGGATTGTATTTTATAGTTATTTTCGAAATGTATTAAGCCGAAATCGTTTCTACTTCACGATCAATTTTGTTGACTAAGCCAACTAAAACTTTTCCGGGGCCAACTTCCGTAAAACTTGTCGCACCGTCTTTAATCATTTGCTGTACCGATTGGGTCCATTTTACCGGAGCGGTCAACTGGATGATTAAGTTTTTCTTGATTTCATTGGCATCAGAAACGGCGCTGGCTGTAACGTTTTGGTAAACCGGACAGCTTGGTGTGTGGAAAGTAGTGGCTTCAATAGCGGCGGCTAATTCTTCTCGGGCCGGTTCCATCATAGGCGAATGGAATGCTCCGCCTACCGGTAATAATAAGGCTCTTTTGGCACCTGCAGCTTTCATCGCTTCACAAGCTTTTTCCACGGCTGTAAATTCGCCCGAAATTACTAATTGTCCGGGACAGTTGTAATTGGCTGCTACGACAACGCCATCAATAGAAGCACAAACGTCTTCTACAATTGTATCGTCTAAACCTAAAACAGCCGCCATAGTAGAAGGTGTAATCTCACAAGCTTTTTGCATGGCTATCGCACGTTGGGAAACCAACTTCAAGCCGTCTTCAAACGACAAAGTACCATTGGCTACCAAAGCAGAAAACTCTCCTAATGAGTGACCGGCAACCATATCGGGTTGGAAATTTTCTAACGTCTTGGCCAAAATCACCGAGTGTAAAAATACGGCCGGTTGGGTTACTTTGGTTTCTTTGAGTTCATCGGCAGTGCCTTCAAACATAATATCGGTAATTCGGAAGCCTAAAATTTCGTTGGCTTGTTCAAAAAGCGCTTTGGCTACAGCCGAATTTTCATATAGGTCTTTGCCCATTCCGGTGAATTGAGCGCCTTGACCGGGAAATACGTATGCTTTCATAGAAATAAAATTAGAGGACAAAAATAAGGATAACTGCGGAATAAAGAACAACTCAGGTGAAATTGTAACTTTAAGGTGTAGATTTACGTCAAATAGCTAAACTTAAAACCCAAAAAACGATGAAAAAGTATTTACTGTTTGTGATTCTTTTCTTTTTACTGATTTATTTAGTAATGCCTGTCCTTAACTATGGTTTTTACAGTGTTGGCGTCATTATTTTAGTATTGTTGTTCTTCTTGTTCTTATTCTCTTTAGGGATTACTACCGACAAAGCCGGAAAGAAATTCATTGTGAATCAAAGACCCAAAAAGTGGATACTTTTGACTATGGCAATTGTTCTTGTTTATTTAACAATATTGCCTTTAATCACTTCAGCCATCTTTTTGTACACTTCCAAGTATCAAAAAATGATTGGAGAAGTGAAGAAAGGGAATGAGATTTCCAAACACATAGCACCAATTTCTATGGACAAAATCAGAGTAGTTGATCAGGAGTTGGCTTATTTGTTAGGTGAAAAAATTATCGGTTCTCAACCGGCTCTCGGAAGTCAGATTCAATTGGGGAGATTTTCGATACAAAAAGTCAACAACGAATTGTTTTGGGTGGCGCCATTGTTGCACTCCGGATTTTTCAAATGGTTTAACAACCAAGAAGGAACACCGGGCTATGTGATGGTTTCAGCTACTAACGAACGCGATGTCAGATTGGTAGAAACGATAGACAACCAACCACTCAAAATAAAATACCAACCGGGAGCCTATTTCCAAAGCGATATTCAAAGACATGTTTATTTTAACGGTTATGCATCTACCGGTTTGGAAGATTTTGTTTTTGAAATTGACGAAAAAGGAAATCCGTATTGGGTGATTTCGACTTACCAAAAAGAAATCGGGTTTTCGGGGAAAGATGCTACCGGCGTTTTAGTGGTAGATGCCCAAACCGGAGCGATTCAACAATATGCTATATCCGATACACCAGCCTGGGTAGATCGCATTCAACCTGCGGTAATTATAGAAGAACAGTTGAACGATTGGGGCGAACTGATTAACGGCTATTGGAACTTTTCCAACCGTGATAAATTGCAAATCACTGAAGGGTTAACTTTGGTTTACGGCAAAAATGACCGTTCGTATTGGTACACCGGATTGACTTCAGTAGGCAGCGACGAGAGCGCTGTTGGTTTTGTTTTAGTCGATACTCGAACTAAAGAAACCACTTTTTACAAACAAAGTGGTGCTACAGAATATGCCGCTCAGCAATCGGCTGAAGGGAAAGTGCAAGAAAAGGGTTATCGCGCTTCGTTGCCCATCCCTTATAACATCAACAATATTCCCACTTATGTCATGACTTTAAAAGATGACGGTGGTTTGGTCAAAATGTACGCGATGGTAGCCATTAACGATTATACTATAGTAGGCGTTGGAAACTCGATGAGAGAAACTTTAACGGCTTTCAAGAGTGCCTACAACTCTTCCGGCAATAAAATAAACCCGAGTAGTACGGAAGCTAAAAAAAGTATTAAATCTGTGATTACTCGAATTCAGAATGATGTGAAAAATGGTAACAGTTTTTACTATTTCACCATCAAAGATTATCCGAGAATATTTGTAGGTTCTACCCAAGTATCCGGAGAGTTACCCATTACAGTAGTAGGTGATAGTGTGGAGATTTCATTTGATATTGATGAAGAAAAAATAATCGATGTCACCCGATTTGACAATAAAGCTTACCAATAATCAAAAAGCCCTAACCGCTGTTAGGGCTTTTTTATAAGTTGATGTTCGAAACTATTTCTTTCAATGTCTGATCCAATTCGGAATTAACAATTTTTCCGTCTTTAAAATTATCGTGAAAACTCGGCAAAGAAAAACTTCCTTTCAGGTCAGCGCCTTGAAAAGGAAATCGTTTTGAAGCGATGTCCAAAACACTAGAGCCGCCACGAGCACCGGGAGAAGTAGCCAATAAAAGCATGGGTTTTTGTTGGAAGGTTTTAGCGTTGATACGAGATGCCCAATCCAAGATATTTTTGAAAGCGGCTGAATAAGCGCCGTTATGCTCGGCCAAGGAAATCACTATGAAATCAGCTCGACCAATTTTATCATAAAAATCCTGAGCCAAAGGATGAATTCCGTTTTCCTTTTCACGGTCAACGGAAAAAACAGGCATATCGTAATCGTTTAAATCTAATATTTCAATACTGGTATTTTCAAACAAATTGGCGGCATAAACCGCCAGTTGTTTGTTAATGGAATTCCGGCTCGACGAACCGCCAAAAGCTAGTATTCTTTTCATTTTGCTTGGTTTAAATAATACGTCAAGGCGCCCGACGGACATTTGTTTATGGTTTCAATGATTTTTTCCGTTGTCGAATTTTCCGGAGTAATCCAGGGTTTTGCTGCCGGTTTAAATACGTCCGGATTGTTTTTGACGCAATTAGCCGAATGAATGCATTTACCCGATTGCCAAACGATGGTTACTTCGCCGTTGGTGTATTCTTTGGTTAGGTTTTTAGGATCCATGTTTTTTAGATTTTAGTGTCGATTTGTATTTGGTTTTTCAGAATTTTAGAGACCGGACATTTTTCGGCAATCAGCAATAATCGCTCTTTAATTTCCGGACTTACTTCGTTTGAAAACGAAATGTCACGAGTGATGGTAGTGACTAATTCGCCCTTAATTTCCTGAGATAAGTTTAGTGAAATGAAAATTTCCGGGATATCCCAACCTTTGCGGTCAATATACATGCGTAGGGTGGATAAAGTACAACCGGCCAAAGAGGCTAAAAAAGTAGAAAACGGATCGGGACCGATATTTTGTCCGCCCACATTTTCCGGTTCATCCATCAACAAAGTGCCGTTGCGCCATGTGATGGAACACAAATATTTTTGGGTACCAATTTTACCTTCTACGTTATTTTCTAAAAGATTTGCCATAACTATTAATTATAAAACGTCTCTAAATTCGGCCACCTTGTCAAATACACTTTTGGCAAACGGACAGAGCGGGATGATTTTGAGGTTGTTTTCTCGAGCATATTCCACGGCTTTGGTGACCATTTTTTTGCCAAAGCCTTTGCCTTCATTACCGAGATTGACTTCGGTGTGATCGATGATGATTTTATCTTCGCCGGCAAAAACAAAGGTCATCATGGCTTCTTGCTTGCCCTCTATTTCAATGTAAAAAAAGCCTTTTTTGCCCTCAATTTTAAGTTGTACTTCGTTTTGCATCTTTTTAAGGTTTAACCGCAAATTATTTGGTTTGCGAATTTGCGGTGATTTCTAATTATTGAAACATTGGTACTTCCATCAACAAGATTTCAGCATCGGAAGTAGCTTCAAAAGTTACTTTTTCAAATTCTGTTATCCCTAAGCCATCGCGTTGGGCCAAGTCTTGTCCGTCTACTTTCACACTTCCTTTGATTACAAATACGTAAAGTCCGTTGCCTTCTAATTTACGGCTGTATTCCAAAGTTACGCCTTGGTCTAAATTGCCCATGTGAAACCAAGCATCTTGGTGGATCCAAACACCGGCATCATCGGTATTAGGAGATAAAATTTGTTGTAACTTATTGTGACGGTCGGTGGTGTCTAAGGTTATTTGTTGGTAACGCGGTTCCACATTGCGGTATTTCGGGAAGACCCAAATTTGCAGCAAATTGGTTCTGCGGTCGTGATTCGGATTGAACTCACTGTGTTGGATTCCGGTTCCGGCACTCATGACTTGTACATCACCAAATTTGATGACTTCAGTGTTGCCCATGCTGTCTTTGTGCGCCAAATCGCCTTCGAGCGGAATGGTGATGATTTCCATATTGTCGTGCGGATGGGTACCGAATCCCATACCACCGGCCACTATGTCGTCGTTTAATACGCGCAAAACGCCAAACTGTACTCGGTCGGGATTATAGTAACTGGCAAAACTAAAGGTATGGTGCGCATCCAACCAACCATGATTGGCATGTCCTCTGGTCTCGGCTTTGTGTAAAATGGTATTTTTCATAGTATATAAATTTAGTAATTATTATGATACAAATTTACAATCAAGAGTAAGCGGAGACACTTAATGTAGATTAAGAAGTGAGTTGACAGTTGCAGTCACAGTTTTCAGTTTAGTATTTCTATAAACTGGGACTGAGTACTTAGACTATTTTTTAAGCATTCGCGCTTTCATTTTACTAAAAAATTCAGGAGTCACGCCAATGTAAGAAGCAATTTGTTTTTGCGGTAATTTTTGAATGAGTGATGGGTATTTTTTGCAGAATTTTTCATAGCGTTCTTCAGCGGTTAAGCTTAGGTTGTCCATCAGACGTTCTTGGTTGGCCACCAAAGAGTTTTCGATTAAAATTCTGAAAAAGCGTTCCAATTTTGGAATTTCAAGGTAAAGTTGTTCTTGATTTTCTTTAGAGAGGACTATGATTTCGGCATCTTCCATTACTTCAATAAACAGATTACCGGGTTTTTGGGAAAGTAAACTGTACATGTCGCTAATCCACCAACCTTCACAAGCAAAACTCATCACATGTTCGACTATGTTGTCGTTAATGCTGAAGCTGCGCAACAAACCCGAATTCACAAAGTAGCCATCCTTGCAAACCTGACCGGCATTTTGTAAAATGGTTTTGGCTTTGACTTGTCGCGTTTCGGTTTTAGACAAAAACAGTTGTTCCTCTTCGGGTGTTAGGGAAATGTGTTTGGCGATGTTGTCTAAAATCAGGCTCATGGTTTCAAAAATACGAAAATAGCGCCAAAAAAAGCGGCCTTTCGTTTCTGAAAGGCCGCTTGATTTTTAATGTTGGTGACCGTCGTGGTTGTTGTGGTCTTCTTTTTTTAGTGGTAGTAACTTAAAACTCGAAGCTACGAATCGGTCGTTTTTAATTTCTCCCACGACTTCCGCTTTTCTGATGGCTGAGCAAAACCCATCATCAGCGTGAGCATCTCCGTGTTTGTTGATGTCGGTTCCGTCTACAAAATAGGTTTTTCCATCTATGCGAACAGCTAAATCACAACCGGCTTTGCCTTTCATTCCGAATTGGCATTGTCCGCAAGAAGCTTCTACTACTTGTGGCTTTTTTTCTTGGGCATTCATGGCGTTGATTCCTATAGTAAGGAAAGCCAATAACAATAATTTCTTCATTATTATAAATTTACGGTTACTAATTTTGAGGTTTCTTTGGCTCTTTCTACTACGTTTTCAATTGGAGTTTCTAACGAATCATGTGTTAAAACGACTCCCATTCTGCGGTAAGGACGAGCACTTGGTTTCCCAAAGATACGAAAATCAGTTTTAGCTAAAGCAGCCACGTTTGGAATTCCGCTGTAGGTTGGGTTAGTTGAATGGCCATCGGCCAAGATTACAGCACTGGCTCCGGCTTTTTCCAACTTAATTTCAAAGATTGGTAAGCTCAAAACGGCGCGCAAATGCAATTCAAATTCGTTGAAGTTTTGCGTTCCGGCTAAGGTTACCATACCGGTATCGTGTGGTCTTGGTGATAATTCTGAGAAATAAACACCATCGTCGGTCAGGAAAAATTCAACGCCAAATAAACCCGCGCCGCCCAACGCTTCGGTGACTTTTCGTGCCATGTTTTGGGCTTCTTGAAGGTCTTTGTCGGAAACTGTTGCCGGTTGCCAACTTTCTTGGTAATCGCCACGCTCTTGTCGGTGACCGATTGGCGCACAGAACAACGTTGGATTGCCATTTTGAGTAACGGTCAACAAAGTAATCTCGGAATGAAAATTGACAAATGCTTCTACAATCACTTCGATGATATCGCCACGTGACCCTTCCTCGGCGTATTGCCAGGCTTTTAAAATATCGGCTTCGGTTTTGATGGTGGATTGGCCTTTGCCGGAGGAACTCATCAACGGTTTTACGACACAAGGAATGCCGACTTCCGCTACTGCTTTTTGCAGTTCTTCGGCTGAGGTTGCGTAGCGGTACTTGGCGGTTCTCAAACCTAGTTCTTTGGCAGCCAAATCGCGGATGGCTTTACGGTTCATGGTGAAGTTCGCTGCTTTTGCAGATGGCACAACAGTGATGCCTTGTTTCTCATAATCGTAGAAACGTTCGGTGCGAATGGCTTCGATTTCGGGCACGATAAAATCCGGTTGGTGTTGGGCTACAATACGGTCGAGTTCAGCGCCATCGAGCATGTTGATGACTTCGAAGTGGTGGGCCACTTGCATAGCAGGTGCGTTTTCGTAGCTGTCTACAGCAATTACTTTCTGCCCGATGCGTTGGGCTGCGATGACGAATTCTTTGCCGAGTTCGCCGGAACCGAGAAGTAGTATTTTTTTAGTCATGTTTAGACCTGTTAGATTGTTAGATTTTTAGACTTCTTAGATTTAAAAAAAAATCAGAACTTTTACGAAAGTGTCTGACATTCTAAAATGTCTAAGCGGTCTGTTTTGCGTTAAGGATTGAGGCGATATCCTCGCAGTGTAGCGGAGAGATAAAGCCGAAAGCCTGACCCAAAGGGTAACGCTATAAAAAAGCCCCAAGTTTCCTTGAGGCGTATGGTTTTAAGCTAATGCTTCCTTAATTCTTTTAAAAGCTTCTGTCAGTAAGGCTTCGCTGGTCGCGTAAGACAAACGGATGCAGTTTGGATTTCCGAAAGCGTCTCCGGTTACCGTAGCTACATTGGCTTCGGAAAGCAAATACATAGAGAAATCGTCGGCGTTGTTGATGGTTTTTCCGCGTAAGGTTTGACCGAAATAGGCGGAAACATCCGGGAACAAATAGAAAGCGCCTTCAGGCACGTTGATTTTGAAGCCCGGAATTTCTTTGGCTAAGGCGACTACCAAGTCTCTGCGGTTTTTGAAGGCGGAAACCATGTCGTTTAACACACTTGGATCAGCATCTACGGCAGTAATGGTGGCTCTTTGTGCGATTGAGTTAGCGCCTGAAGTGACTTGGCCTTGCATTTTGGTACACGCTTTGGCGATGATTTCGGGTGCGCCGATGTAACCAATTCTCCAACCGGTCATGGCGAAGGCTTTGGCGACACCGTTAACCGTAATGGTTCTGTCGAACAAGCCCGGAATAGTAGCGATACTGCAAAATGTTCCGGAAAAATTGATGTGCTCGTAGATCTCGTCGGAAACGATGTAGATATTTGGGTGTTTTTCTAAGACTTTGCCGATGGCTTCTAATTCTTCACGGTTATATACCGAACCGCTTGGATTGCAAGGAGAACTGAACCACATCATTTTGGTTTTAGGCGTGATGGCCTTTTCCAATTGCTCGGGCGTGATTTTAAAATCGCTTTCAACCGATGTTGGGACTTCTACCGGAACGCCACCGGACAATTTGATAATTTCGTAATAAGAAACCCAATAAGGAGCGGGAAGGATCACTTCGTCGCCTTCGTTTAGCATGACTTGCGCCACGTTGTATAAGGATTGTTTGGCACCGGTGGAAACCACTATGTTGCTGGGTTTGTAATCGAGATTGTTGTCTCTTTTGAACTTTCGGCAAATGGCCTCTTTGAGTTCTACATAACCGTCAACCGGGGTGTAAGTGCTGTAGTTGTCATCGATGGCTTTTTTGGCCGCTTCTTTAATGAAGTCGGGCGTGTTGAAATCGGGTTCCCCTAAACTGAGGCTGATAATGTCTTTGCCTTGGGCTTTTAATTCTCTGGCCAATGCTGCCATAGCCAGGGTTTGCGACGTAGATAGATTGTTAATTCTGTCCGATAAAATACTCATTGTGTTGTGTTTAAAATGGGGTTAAATAAACAGACGCCAAGTCGGCGTCTGTTTAGGTATTAGGCAAGCTGCGGTTGTCTTCCCAGTTCTTTCAAATGTTTGAAGTGAGAAATGATGGCCGCTCGCGTGGTTTTGAATTCGTAATAAGGCAACTCACATTCTTTGGCCGTTTGCTTCACTATCTCGGCGATTTTGCCGTAGTGAATATGGCTGATATTTGGGAAAATGTGGTGCTCGATTTGGTGGTTTAATCCGCCGGTGTAGTAGTTTACCAACCAGTTTTTAGGGGCAAAGTTGGCAGTAGTGAATAATTGGTGAATGGCCCAAGTGTTTTCGATTTCGCCGTTTTCATCCGGTACAGGATTGTGAGTGTCTTCAACCACGTGTGCTAATTGGAAGACTACACTCAAAATGACCCCTGCGGTATAATGCATTACCAAAAATCCTAAAACTACTTTCCACCAAGAGATTCCCATAACTATAGGAAGCACTAACCAAATGGAAAAATAAATGACTTTAGTAATGATTAAGGTTGTCCAACGAATTACCGGTTTTTTAAACTCACCGTAAGACAAGTTTCTTTTCAAATAGCGTTTCATTTGAAGGAAATCGGTAGTGATGGCCCAGTTAAAGGTTAACAAACCATACAAGAAGATGGAGTAGTAGTGTTGGAATTTATGAAAACGGTACCATTTGGCGGTTTTGGAAAAACGCAAAATTCGTCCGGCCTCTAAATCTTCATCGTGGCCTAAAATGTTAGTGTAAGTGTGGTGTAAAACGTTGTGTTGTACTTGCCAATTATAAACATTACCGGCCAAGATATATATACTGCCGCCCATGATTTTGTTCACCCACGATTTTGTTGAGTAGGAGCCGTGGTTTCCGTCGTGCATTACATTCATCCCAACGCCGGCCATACCGATTCCTATAACTACGTTCAATAACAAATAAGCCCAAAAAGGCATATCCATGGCTAATAAGATAAAATATGGAGTTAGGAAAATGGTAAACATCACAATCGTTTTAAGATGTAATTTCCAATTTCCGGTTTTGTCGAGGTTGTTTTCTTTGAAGTAGTTGTTTACTCTGGAGTTAAGTGTTCTGAAAAACTTGAGGTTGTCGTTCTTAGAGAAAACGGGTGTTGTGGTATTCATAAATAAAAGGGTATTCTAAAAATTTCCGTAAAGATAATTATATAATTATTTTAAAGATGATAAAGCTATCATAAATATCAACGAAAACGCTATTTTTGTTGAAAACTCTTTTTATGGAAGAAATTATTAAACAATTTCCTAATCTTACTGATAATCAGCTTTTACAGTTTCGTAAATTGGAAGCGTTGTATCACGATTGGAATGCGAAGATTAACGTTATTTCCCGAAAAGATATAGATGAATTGTACACCAAACACGTTTTGCATTCGTTAGCCATTGCTAAAGTACAGCCTTTTGAACCCGGAACTTACATTTTGGATGTAGGCACCGGAGGAGGTTTTCCGGGAATTCCTTTGGCTATTTTATTTCCCGAAACCCGTTTTTATTTGATTGATGTTATTGCCAAGAAGATCAAAGTGGTACAAGCGGTTGCTGAAGGTTTGGGTTTGAAAAATGTCAAAGCGGAACAAATGAGAGCCGAAAATGTAAAAGGCGATTATGACTTTATTGTCAGCAGAGCCGTAACCAATATGCCTGATTTTCACAGTTGGATTAAGGATAAGATCAAAAAGCAAAACAAGCACACCTTACACAACGGTATTTTATACTTAAAAGGAGGCGATTTAACCGAAGAGTTAAAAAACTTTCCAAAAGCAACGGAGTACAACATAGCCGACTTTTTTTCGGATCCTTTTTTCGAAACCAAAAAAGTAGTGCATTTGCCGTTAAAGTTTAAGCCATAAAAAAAGCCTCTCCATCGAGAGGCTTTTTTTTTAGTTTTTAATAATCTTCTTGGTAATACTGCCGTTTTCGGTGTTGATGTTGATAAGGTAAATCCCTTTCATCAATGAAACCGGAATTTCAAGCGTACCATTGATGTTTTGATGATTGACAGTATAAATGGTTTTACCTAACATATCTGTAATGGTGATAGCAGCATTTTCAATTGAATAGGAACTGTTGATTTCTATCGTTTTTTCAACAGGGTTTTTAATCCAAAGCGAAGTTAGGGCTTGATCAGTTGTAGCCAAAGCACCTGAGATGATTTCATTCAAAGCAAAAGTCACGTTGTTTGAGGTTAAAGTCACGTGATTCTCATTAACAGTAGGAATGGATGACGCTACAAAAGGTGTTGTTGAGGCACCTGTAACCGGTGCATAAAGATTATTTGTGCCCGAAATTGCCATAGAACTCCAAGTGGGAATAAACGTAAAATAATCGGCATTCAAGTTGTTGAAGAACTCTGTTAGTAGTGGATCTGTTCCCAAATCAGCTTGGAATCCACTCATGTCAAATCGTCCACCCGGAGCTGAGTCTAAACCATCGGTATCAGCCGGAGCTTTCGAATTGGCCAAACTTTCAAAACCAGTAACCCAAGTGATGAACACATATTGTTGTCCTCTAAAGCGACTTACTTGATTGGTTTGATTGGCGGCAGGTGTAAACCTAAGGTTGATAATGGCTCTTTGTGTGGAAGTTACATTGAACGTATGGTTCATGACTTCAAAATTCGGACTGTAGTTCATAGTGCCGTTTCCTGCTCCGTTCGCTATAGATACGTTTCTTACAGTAGCCGGGAATCCCATTGCATTCAATTCATTTTGGAATGCATTTCTGAAATTGGGCGCACCTGTAGGCAACAGTGAAGCCGTAGCGGTATTGAATTCAAAAGCACTTCCGCTTTGCAGATGGCCTTCCATATGGTCGATTAACATTTGTCGGGCAGCCGCACTTTTAATCAATCCATCCACAACCGGTTGGACTGCTGTACTGCCCAATGGTCCGTAAGCCATATAATTAAACAAGTGTTGGAATCCAATAGGAACATTGGCTCCTTGGTGTGGAGAATCAAAAGAGATATACAAACGAGTGTCGTGATCCAAGTTGTTCATTTCCATGTAACGCAAGGCATAGCGAGAGATTAATCCGCCCATACTTGGTCCGATAACTACATTTTTCTCGTTGCCAACTTTTTGAGCGTTGATTTGGTTAATCACTTCAACTAATACAAAAGCATTTCTTTGGATGAAGTCGACTCCACCATCAACCACTGTAGTGGAGTTCGGACGAGTGTAATTCGGAAAATTTACGATAACAATATCAAAACCCAGTGATCTCAAATAATCGGCTAAGTTTTGGTTGGTGCCATAATTTAAACCGGCATAGGTTAAGGCAATACTTCTGGCGTCTCCGGGATCAAATCCATCCACTAAAAAAACCGGTTTGTCTAAAATACCATCAACGGTATCCGGGAAAATTTCGTATTCTCCTTGTCCGAAGTAAGCGGCTGTTTCCCCAAAGCCTTGGTATGGAATGGTTGCTGTTACAGTGGTAATAGCATTGGGAGCATAAGTGTTTTGAGTGTTTCTGGCAGTAGTAGCAAGGCCCGATTCAACTTGAATTACAAAAGACTGATAAGTGGTTTCTCCGTTGCTGAACTGCAATCTACAGTTTACTGTTTGTAAACCTTCTTCATTGAAACGAATCGTGAAAGGTTGGTTTTGTTGAATGCGACTCCATTGGCCGTCTTCTTTGACTTGGTAGGCAATGCTGCTTAGGGTTCGATTGGTGGTGTTGAAAACAAATTCCTCTTTCAAAATGAAAGTCACAGTGTTGGATCTTGATTTAAACACCAAAGGGGAAATCAGATTTACAGCGTGACGATGAAAGATATTTTCACCGCCATTTTTATATTCGTATTGTTGATTGGCATTTAAAAAAACATCTCCGTTTTCTGTTGCATTCTGATTGATGCTTTCAAAATCGCTAATCAAAACACACAAAGGAATTTCCCTGCGAACAGCGCCTAGTTTGGCAGCTTCTCTCAATACTTCCAATTTAGGCAAACGTGCCAAAAAATCGGCTCTTTGCAGTTCGTGATACAGTTGAATGAAATAGGTTGAACTGACTTCTTTTTGTTTTAATTGAGTAGCATTGGACAGACCGAAAACCCTGTCATAAATGATTTTAGTTTGACTTTTTTCCTGAAGCAAATCACATGAATTGTTTTGCGCCGAAGTTAGCAAAGAAAAAAAGCAAACCATCAGAAGCGTAATTTTTTTCATAGTTTTCAATTTTGTTTTTGACGCTCGAATATACAAAAAATACCATTTGAATCGTAAAAAAAAGTCCGAGTGTAAACCCGGACTTTTTTGATTTTGAATAAGATACGATTATTCTCCCAAAAACGGATAGCGATAATCGGCAGGTGTTACAAAAGTTTCCTTGATGGTTCTTGGAGAAACCCATCGCAATAAATTTTGCATAGAACCCGCTTTATCGTTGGTTCCCGATGCTCTGGCGCCACCAAATGGTTGCATGCCCACTACAGCTCCGGTTGGTTTATCGTTGATGTAGAAATTTCCGGCACTGTTTTGTAATGCCAAAGTAGCTTCCTCTATGGCATAACGATCTCTACTGAAAATAGCTCCGGTTAAAGCATATTCTGAAGTTTCATCAACCAGTTTTAAAGTTTCTGACCATTGGGCATCTTCATACACATAAACTGTTAATACCGGTCCGAACAACTCGGTTTCCATAGTCGTGTATTTTGGATTGGAGGTCAAGATCACGGTTGGTTCGATGAAATAGCCTTTCGATTTATCATAATTGCCGCCAAAAATTACTTCAGCGTCTGCATCTTGTTTGGCTTGGTCGATATATTTAGCCAATTTATCAAAAGAACCTTCGTGAATTACTGCAGTAACGAAATTGGAAAAATCTTCAGGGCTTCCCATTTTGATGGTGGCCAACTCTTTGCCCATTTCTTCTTTAATAGCAGGCCAAAGTGATTTTGGGAAATACGCTCTTGAAGCGGCTGAACATTTTTGACCTTGGAATTCAAAAGCACCGCGAATGGTGTTGGCTACCACTTGTTTCACGTTAGCGCTCGGGTGAACCATCACAAAGTCTTTTCCTCCGGTTTCTCCAACGATTCTTGGGTATGTTTTGTAAGTGTGGATGTTTTGGCCGATTTTTTTCCAAATTTCTTTGAATACAAAAGTGGAACCGGTATAATGTACTCCGGCAAAATCAGGACTGGCCAAAACGGTATCAGTAATCATTACCGGATCTCCGAAAACTACGTTAATTACACCATCTGGTACACCGGCTTCTTGGAATACATCAATAATGATTTTTGCCGAGAAAACCTGACTGTCACTAGGTTTCCAAACCACAGTGTTGCCCATTAATGCAGCGCTAGCAGGAAGGTTAGCGGCGATGGCAGTAAAATTAAAAGGCGTGATGGCGTAAACAAACCCTTCTAAAGGACGGTATTCTACACGATTCCATACATCAGAAACCGATTTGGGTTGGTCGCTGTAGATTTGCGTCATGAACTCTACGTTGTAACGCAAGAAGTCGATTAATTCACAAGAAGCATCAATCTCAGCTTGAAAAATAGTTTTGGATTGCGCAATCATGGTTGCGGCGTTGATTTTAGCACGATAAGGTCCGGCAATCAGCTCGGCAGCTTTTAAAAAGATAGCAGCTCTTTGTTCCCAAGCCATATTGGCCCATTTTTTTCTGGCTTCCAAAGCAGCAGCAATGGCTTGTTCCACATGCTTCTTTTCGGCTAAATGGTAAGTGCCAACCACGTGTTGGTGGTCGTGAGGCGCCGTCATGTTGCGAGTATTACCGGTGCGAATTTCTTCGCTTCCGATATAATTGGGAACATCAATGGTTTCGTTCCACATTTTTTGGTAGGCTGCTAAAACGGCTGCTTTTTCAGGCGAGTTAGGAGCGTATGATTTTACAGGTTCATTGACCGCTTTAGGGACATGAAAAAATCCTTTAGGCATATTTTAGAGTATTAGAGTGTTAGACATCTTAGAATTTCAGACAATCAGCATCCGAAAAACTGACACAAAAGTACAAAGGAATTTCCGATTTCTTAATACGGGAAGTCAAAGATTAATTTTGTAGAAACCACACTTTTAATTCAAGGCAAATGGGGCACTCAACTTAAAGGTTGGCACTATCACTTTAAAGGATTTGGTGGTAGTGAAATTAATCATGGTAAAGTAACCACTCATAGCTCCAAACGGAGACGATAACAAGCAACCCGAATTGTAAGTGTGTTTTTCACCGGGTTTTAATACCGGTTTTTTGCCAATTACACCTTCGCCGTCCACAATTTCTTTTTCATTGAGAGAATCTAAAATTTCCCAATGGCGTGAGTTGAGTTGCACCGAATCTTTGCTGTGGTTTTCTATGGTGATTTCATAACTAAAGGCAAAATGAATCTTGTAGTTTTTGAAGTAAGTGCCTTCAAAACTAGTCAGAACCGAAATTTTAATGCCTCTTGTTATTTGCGAAACCATGTAGTATTCATTCTATTACGTTGTCAAATTTACAAAAAATACGCTTGCTCAGATGAATTAGATGTTAAATTTTGATTAGTAAGTGATATCAACCGAACTGGCAATTCCTTTGCCGATAATGCGATCGTAACGTTGGTTGTTTTCGCGGTAATATACCAAGGCAAAATAATTGTTTTCGGTTTGGTGAAAGTTACCGTCGATGGCATTCTCTTCATCAACTTTACCGTTAGCATCTGCAATCACGTATTGATAGTTGGTAAATCCTTGCTTAATCATGATGGCTTTTTCGTAAACGGCTTTCTCGGCGTTGTATTCCATTTTGTTTTCTTCGCCTATAGCAAAACCGTTGAACATACCATTAACATAAACTGACTTTTTCCCAAAGTAATTCGGTGCCGACAGCGTAAAAAATACCCAGGCGTAATCGGCTTCAATCTCGTTGTTTTGGGCGTTGATGTTTTTAACGATGAAATTGCCGTTGATGTCCGGATAATAAGTATAAGGCGCACTGGCTCTGGCTTCATTTAAATACAAGTGTGCATTGTAAATGCCGCCGTTGGAATCAATTCGTCCAATGCTGTTGTTGGCCGCTCGGATGTCTTTGTTTTCAAAAAATAAAAACTCATTACCAGCCCAAAATTGGGTTTCGGCATCGTATCGGTAAATCAAATCGTTACCGATAGTGTATTGGGGTTTGATTCCGGTAATGGCATTGTCAAATTTGCCGTTTTGCAGCAACATTACTTTGACATTCTGTAGCGGACTTTGGAAGGTGATGGTGGTCGACTTTATAGTAAAGTCTAAGTTGTGTTTCTGATTGGTAACCGACAAGTTACGGGCTCTTCTGACTTGCATCGGAACGGTTACTAATTCTTCATATAGGATGAATTTTTTGGTAAAAACGACTTCTTTGTCATCGTTTAAAATTTTGAGAATATAGTTGCCGCTGACTCTAAATTGGGTGAAACGATTCGGGAAACTTAAGCGATAGTGAGAATACAATTGTAAAGTGGTCAACGAATTGGTGTAATCCTGAATGCGTTGGTCGTCGAAACCATTTAAGTATTCGTTTTTAAACAATTGCGAAGGTTTCCAATCGTAATCGCAATGGGTAATGGTGTAAAAATAATTGGCTTCATTGCCGTACAAGTCGTCAAATTGAAACTGGAAAGTATCGCCCAATCGGAAAATCGGAATCGTGTTTTGGCCATTTTGGACGAAACTGATGGTTTTGATGTTGTAAGGCGGCGGGATTTCTTTTTCAACTTGAGCAAAAACCGTGGTACAAAGGATAAATAAAGCTAAGGTGCAGAAGCGCTTTTTTAACATGATATTCAATTTTCGAAACGTAAATATACTAATTAATACCACACGAATGATGCCACTCATACTCATTTCGGTTTTGCACTTGCTAAATTATCGTTAATCAGATTTAAATTTCGTAAATCTTTTCTTAGTTTCACAATAAAGATTTCTTTTATCCGTTATAATCCTTAATTCAAAAACAAAAATCTAAATTTTTATGAAACAAATTTTAAAATCGGCATTGGTCCTTTTTTTGTTTCCGGCGGCACTTTTTGCTCAGGAGCTAAAACCAACCGATGCTATTCCCTTTGATCCGAATGTAAAAAAAGGAACCTTAAAAAATGGACTCACTTATTACATTAGAAAAAACAGTAAGCCTGAAAATAAAGTGGATTTGCGACTGGTTATTAATGCCGGTTCCATTTTAGAAAACGACGACCAACAAGGATTGGCGCACTTTATGGAACACATGTGCTTTAATGGAACCAAGCGTTTTCCGAAAAATCAATTGGTGGATTACTTGCAAAGCATAGGGATAAAATTTGGCCAACACCTCAATGCATATACCAGTTTTGATGAAACGGTGTATTTTCTTCCGTTGCCTTCCGACAATCCTGAAAAGTTAGAAAAAGGATTCCAAATCATCGAAGATTGGGCTTTTAATGCCAACTTAACTCCTGAGGAAATCGATAAAGAAAGAGGGGTGGTTTTAGAGGAATATCGTTTAGGATTAGGCGCCGACAAAAGAATGGAAGATCGTTACATTCCTAAAATGATGTATCAATCCAAATATGCCGATCGTTTGCCGATTGGGAAAAAAGAAATCCTTCAAAATTTCACTTATGAAAAATTAACTAACTTTTACAAAGATTGGTATCGTCCTAATTTGATGAGTGTTATTGTAATTGGCGATATCGATGTGGCGCAAATGGAGCAAAAAATCAAAGATCATTTCGAGAATTACAAGAATCCGGCAAATGAGAAACCAAGAAAAGTTTTTGATGTTCCGAACCACAAAGAAACTTTGGTAGCCATTGAAAGTGACAAAGAAGCAGCTCAAGCCCAAATACAATTGCTGTATAAAGATTATGAAGTGCAAAAAAAAATCAGAACCATTAAAGATCTACAGGATAAATTGGCTGAAGGTGTTTTTTCAACCATGTTGAATAACCGTTTGAACGAGTTGGCCAATTCCCCAACACCACCATTTACTTTTGGATATACTTATCACGGCGGTACTTTTGCCAGAAACAAAGAAGCGTTCCAATCTTTTGCCATGATTGATGAAAAGAAACAAATTGAAGCTTTGAAAGTATTGGTTGCCGAAAACGAAAGAGTCAAAAAGTTTGGTTTTACAACCGGCGAATTTGAAAGAGCCAAAAGCGAAATCATTTCCAGAATAGAAAATCAATACAAAGACAGAGACAAGACCAACTCAGAGGACTTAATCTGGGAATGCCAATCGAATTTCTTAGAGGAAAGCCCGATGCCAGGCATAGAATGGGAATACCAAAATATTGAAAAAATACTTTCTTCCATCAAATTGGAACAAGTGAATGGTTTAATTAAAGATTTTATCAAAAACGATAACAGAGTAGTGGTGATTACTTCGCCTGAAAAAGAAGGGCTGAAAAAAGTAACGGAAAAAGAAGTTTTAGAGGCTTTAGTAGTTAATACTAAAGATTTAAAGCCATATGAAGATAAGGCGGTAGCTTCAAGTTTGTTACGCAAACCCATTAAAGAAGGCGCTATCGTGAAAAAAGAAACCAATGATAAAATTGTGACCACCACTTTAACGCTTTCTAACGGTGCAAAAGTGACTTATAAGAAAACCGACTTCAAAAACGACGAAATTTTGTTGGAAGCCATTAGTTTCGGCGGCACCAATATGTATTCAAATGAAGAAATCAAAAAAACGCAGTTCGCTAATAATGGTTTAACAGAAGCCGGATTTTCCGGCTTAACCCAAAACGATATCGATAAGTTTATGGCCGGCAAAATTGCCTCAGTTACTCCTTACATCAGCAATGTAACCGAAGGTTTCAGAGGAAATACCACACCTAAAGATTTAGAGTATGCGTTCCAAATGTTACACGCTTATTTTACCGATTTGAATTTTGATAAAGCGGCTTTTGAAGGCTACAAACAAAAGCAATCCAACTTTATGGGGAATATGATTTCACAACCCGGATTTTATTTCCAACAAGAGTTTTACGGCTATTTGAACAAAGAAAATCCAAGATGGAACGGCATCGTACCAACAGAAGAAAAATGGGCAGCCACGGATTATGAATTAGCGTACAAAAAATTCAAAGAACGCTTTGCCAATGCGGCTGATTTTGAATTCTTCTTTGTTGGTAATGTTGATGATGCAGCTATGGAAAGTTTTGCTAAAAAGTATATTGCCTCCTTGCCTTCTAATAATACAAAAGAAACTGCCAAAGATTTAGGTTACCGCTTTTTAACGGGCGATCTCAAAAAAGTAATCAACAAAGGGAAAGACCCTAAAAGTAATGTAACCATTATGTACTATGGTGATGCAGTATATTCATCAAATGACGCTGTTGCTATGACTGCTTTGGGTGAAGTGCTTACCATTAAATTGGTGGAAGAATTAAGAGAAAACGAAAGTGGCGTGTACGGCGTTAGTGCCCGTGGCAGTATGTCTAAAATCCCATATGAATCATACGGGTTTAACATCAGTTTCCCATGCGGTCCGGAAAATGCTGAAAAACTAACGGCATCGGCTTTGGCTGAATTGGATAAAATTGTTAAAAACGGTCCGGAAGAAAAAGACGTCAACAAATACAAAGAAGCTGAAGCTTTAGAGTATAAAAAGAAAATCAAAGAAAACCGTTATTGGTTGACTAATTTTACCCGCTCGTTTATGAATGGCTCAAATCCTGAGGAAATTTTAACAGCGTCAGAAAAAGTAAAAGCTGTTACTGCCAAAGAAATTCAAGAGGTAGCAAAGAAATATTTAACCAAAGATAAAGCCATTGGTGTTTTAATGCCGGAATAGATTTTTTGAAAAGATTTACCGCAGATTCGCAGATTGATAATTTGTGAATTTGCGGTTTTTTATTTGTAACAAACGGGAATAATTTCGCCTTTGGCCAAACAATATTTTTCTACCAATTCAGGAGCAATCTTGTGTGTATAATCTTCTTCGATTACAGTAAATCCAATGCTTCTCAATTTATCGAAATAATCCCTTCCGTAAACGCGAACGTGATCGTATTGTCCGAAAATTTTAGCGCGCTCTTTTTGATCGGTGATGGTGTCATCAGAAAAAGTAACGGCCCTGGACAAATCTTGCGGAATCTGGAAAATACCCATACCGCCGGGTTTTAGCACGCGATACAATTCTTGCATGGCTTTAGTGTCATCCGGAATGTGTTCCAAAACGTGGTTGCAAAAAATAATGTCGTATTGGTTGTCTTCAAAAGGTAAGTTACAAATGTCAGCCTTCACATCTGCTAATGGTGAAAGTAAATCGGTGGTCGTATACTCGATATTGCTTTGCTTCTTGAAACGTTTGTAAAATTCTTGTTCGGGCGCAAAGTGCAAAACTTTCTTTTTGTCTTTGGCAGTGAAAAAATCAGTTTCGTTTTGCAAATACAACCACAACAAACGGTGTCTTTCCAACGAAAGTGTACTCGGAGACAATACGTTATTTCTTTGGTTACCGTAACCGTAAGGCAAAAACATACGGAAACTTTTCCCATCAATCGGGTCGGTAAAACGACTGCCTTTCAAAACAAAAGCCAAAATCGGACGCACTACAATACTTAACCGAATTAAAATGGGTCTCGGAATAGTGTTTAAGATGAATTTGAATAATTTCTTCATTACAGCACTAATGGTTTTTGACGGAATTCATCTTCTTCGTTACTCTCGATACCTAAAGCTTTGTAGATATAGGCAAAAGTCGAGAGCAATTCGGGCTTGCCGTTTACCAAAGCTACATTGTGTTCAAAATGCGCACTTGGTTTTTTGTCAGCGGTTACTATTGTCCAGCCGTCTTTTAAGGTTTTGATGTTGCGACTTCCCATGTTAATCATCGGTTCGATAGCTACCACCATGCCTTCTACAAATAATTTGCCTCGGCCTTTTTTACCGTAATTAGGCATTTCGGGTGCTTCGTGCATGACGCGTCCTAATCCGTGTCCGACTAATTCTCGTACTACGCCGTAGCCATGCGCTTCGGTGTATTTTTGAATGGCATTTCCAACATCTTCTACGCGGTTTCCTATTTTAAACTCGCGGATTCCAACGTACAAACTTTCTTTGGTAATTTGTAGTAATTTTTTGGTCGCCGGTGCCACATCCCCAATTTCAAAAGTATAAGCGTGATCGCCGTAAAATTCATTTTTCAAAACACCGCAATCTACCGATACGATATCGCCTTCTTCAATTGGGCGGCTGGTAGGCAAACCATGAACTACTTGTTCGTTAACGCTGGTTAACAAAGTTGACGGACAGCCATACAAGCCTAAAAATCCCGGAACCGCTTGGTGGTCACGAATGAATTGTTCGGCTAACTTGTCGAGTTGTAAAGTGGTTACACCCGGTTTTATTTCGGTGGCTATCATGCCTAAGGTTTTGGAAACCAACAAGGCACTTTCGCGCATCAATTCGATTTCTTCTGCGGTTTTTTGAATAATCATCTGCTGTAATTTAACTTTTGCATTGGGCTTGTTGCCGTGAATGAGGTTGCAAAAGTAATTATTTTACGTTTACTTATTCAGGATTGGCCATGATTTTAAACAGTTTGGCATTCGAATCGAAGTAACGGTTTTCGATTAACAGTTTCGACAATTGGGCGGATACTAAGTTGTTTTCACGCGTATTGATTAAAAAAATCGAGCTTTCTCCAAAGGTAAATAACCGTTCTTCCGAAGTTAACATGGTGTTATAATCGGTGACCAAACTCTCGATGAGTTGTTTTTGTTTCTCCAGCGAATTGATTTCGGTTTGTTGTGCTTTGATTTTGTTTTTCAATGATACCCGCTCCAAATCCAAATCGAATTTTACATCTTGTAACTTCAGCTTGGCCAATTGCAAACTGCCGCGTTCTTTTCGCAAAAAAAGCGGGAAGTAAAAGTTTAAGCCGACTTTGTAATCTTGAAATCGATAATTGTCAAAGTATCTTGGTTCGGACAAATACGAATAGCCTAAATCGATTCTCGGCAACAACATATTGGCTTTGAGTTTTCGCTCCACATCGAGCATTTCGATTTTTTGCTCCAAAGCGTTAATCTTCGGATGGTTTTCTAAAGATGGATTGTCCAACATTAAGTCGTTGGTTCGCAAGGTTTCTTTAATGGTAAGCACTAAATTTTCTTCAGGAATGATGTCGTCTTGTAATTCGAGTGGAACATTGTTTTCCAACCACAGGAAGTTGGCCAACTCCAATTTGGCTTTGGCCAGTTTCAACTGTGATTCTTCCAAACTCAATTTTCTGTTTCTAACAATAATGCCGGCTTCTACGCTGTCAATAGCCGGTTTGTCGCCTTGTTCAATCGACTTGGCGATGCCTTGATAACGAATGTTGGCATTGTTGAGATAGGTTTGATATAGTGTAACTTCGTTGTGGTTTCGTTTCCAATTGAAATAGGCCACCGAAGCGTCGTATAAAACCGAAACGGCCATTAAATTTCTTTCGGCTTGACTCAATTTTACCTGAATTTTAGCCTTACGCAAATCGGCCATTCTTTGGTTGATAAATAAACCTTGTCCCAAAGGCACAGAAATTCCCAAAGATGTCAAACCTTGATTAGGAACTGTGTTTTCCGGATTGAGGTAAATACCTTCGTTGTTATCGAAGCCCGCTTTAATTTCTACGCCGTACCAAGTCGGGATTTTAAAACTGCTGTTTAAAATCGAGTAGTATTGGTTGTCTTTGAATTTCTTTTGTTCAAAATCGACTTCAATTTTCGGGTCGAAACCACCGCGCGCCATCATTAAATTGGCTTGTGCCTGATTGATTTCTAAATTGGCACTTTTAACCAAAGGATGATATTTTTTGACATAACCTAAAAACTCATTATAGGTGAGTTCTTTGGAAGTGTTTTGACTCCAAACCGAAAACCCGAACAGTAAAAAACCTATGAGAAGCGATTTCATTATTTTTTGTCTTTTTGAGTATTGTTTTTAGGCTGGTAATAGTTAGGTGGAAAGCCGTTAAGGGTTCGCCATATTTCAAACCAAACCGGAACATTGTCGAGCAAAGCTAAGGTTTGTGCACCCGAACCGATGCTGATTTGTTTAGGCCAAGGTGCTTCGTTTTCATCCGGGGCAATCAAAACGCGGAATTTACCGTTATCACTGATAAAGTTTTCGATGGCTACAATTTTACCACCGAAAGTACCATAGGACAAGTTTGGCCAACCCGAGAATACAATAGTAGGCCAACCGTCGAACCAAATTCGGACTTTTTCTCCTTTGTGTAATAAAGGCAAATCGGTAGCCGAAACAAAAGTTTCTACAGCGATGTCGTATTTGGCCGGCATGATGCTAACAATTTGAGTGCCTTCTTTAATAGTTTCACCAATACCCGATTGCAACGCACGGTTTACATAACCACTTTGCGGTGCTTTGATGTAATACATGCCGTTTCGGATTTGGTAATTGGTGTATTGGTTTTTCAGTTTGTTTACTTGAGCTTCAGTATCGTATTGACTACTTAAGGCCGTAAACCTGTCGCTGCTCGCTTTTTGCTCTTTTTCATTGTATTCGGCTATGATACGATTAACTTCTACTTTGGCATTAATCAATTCGTTTTCGCTGGCCAATAATTTGTTTTCCTGTGTGATGATTTTGGCTTCGGTTTCTTGCAACTTCAAGCGTTTTTCTTCCACATCGGTCATTGGTTTTAAGCCTTCTTTGTTTAAAGCTAAGGAACGATTGAACTGAGTAGTGGCAATTTTAATCTGCGTTCTTACCGCTACCAAATCCATACTGTCACTTTTGACTTTTAAGATGGCTTGACGGATTTTGTTGTTGGCTTGTTGTAATTTGAGTTGGCGTTCGTTGCGGATTGCCGCTATTTGTCCTTCCAAAGAAACTACTTTGCCACCATAGGATTTTTCAGCGAGTTCTTTGGCTTTGAGTTGGCTTTCGGTGTTTTTAACCAAATTCGGATCGAGGTAATCTTCTTTGGTTTCCGATATGAACAAAATAGTGTCGCCTTTTTGCACAAAATCACCTTCTTTAACATACCATTTTTCTATTCTACCGGCTATGGCTGAATGAATGGTTTGCGGTCTTTGATCCGGTTTTAATGTCGTTACTGCCCCCGAACCTGAGATGTTTTGTGTCCAAGGCAAAAACAAAATCAATAAGCCAAATAAGGAAACGCCAACAATAATTTTATTCAAAATTTTGTAATGCGGGCGATCACTCAGCGTTTTAAAGGTGCTGTATTTTTCTATGTTTTCGCCAATTCGATTGTTGTTAGAAATATTAAGCATCTTGATTATTGTTTAGTGTCGTTAATAATTTTTCCTTCGCTCATGGTTATTTTACGCGTGCATTTTTGTTTCCAATAGTCGTTTTTAGAGGAAACAATCAGCGTCCATTTGTTCTCGTTTGAAGTGATAAAATCAATCACTTCCTGAGCGGCATCATAGTCCATTTTATCCAAAGCATCTTCATAGAATAAAATCTTCGGGCGATTGATAATACTTCGGGCCAACAAGATTTTTTGGGCATTAGAAGAAGACAATTGTTTTCCTTCGGGATAAATTTTGGTATCCAAACCTTTGGGTAACGATTTGATAAAGTCGCCCAACTTAACGCTGTCTATCGCCCATTTTAAATCTTCCTGAGAAATCAACGGGTTGTTGAAAGTGATGTTTTCTAATATAGTGCCTTCAAACGGTGTTTCACCCGTAATTATGGTGTTGATTTGAGAACGATATTGCTCCAAATCGATTTTTCTGTAAGTGTCATCATTGATGTAAAACGAACCTGAAGTTGGCTTCATTAAACCGGATAGAATTCTGATTAAGGTGGTTTTTCCCGAACCGTTGTTGCCTTCTAAATAAATTTTTTCCGATTGTTCGATGGTGAGGTTTATCTTTTCCAGTACATAATCGGTGGCATCGGGGAATTTGAAGCTTAAATTCTCTGCAGCCAATTGGATATTGGTGTAGCAAAAATCCGCCGGTTTAGTGGAAGATTCTTCGATGTCTAAATCGGTTATTTGACCAATTTTTTCAACCGCTGTCAATACATCATACAAGGTTTCCAAACCGATAATAATTTTTTCTACCGAATTAATGACCAACAAGATGATGATTTCTGCAGCAACAAACTGACCGATGTTCATTTTTTGGTTCAGCACCAAATAGCCGCCAATGAGCAATAAACCGGCTGTAATGATGATTTTAAAAACGATCAATTGGGTGTACTGTCTTTTGATAACGCCAAAGTGTCTTTCACGATGGGTTAAATACTCCGACACCAAACGGTCGTTTTTTGTTAAGGCAAAGTCGAAATTAGAAGTTTTTTTGAAACTAAAATTGTTTCGAGCCATTTCCTGTAACCAACTCACGACCTTATACTTATATTTCGATTCTTTTAAACTGCTGGACAAACCCGAGTTGAACGAGAATTTGAAAATGATGTACAACAATAGCATCAAAAAGATACCAAAGAAGATAAAAAACGGATGGTATAAAGACAATAATATAATTCCGAAGACAATTTGGAGCAAAGCCGAAGAAAAGTCGATTAACAATTTTGAAGCTCCTTTTTGAATGGTCAAAGTATCAAAAAAGCGATTGGCTAATTCGGGCGGATATTGATTGTGTAAGGCCTCTGTTTTGATTTTAGGCAAGCGAAAGCCAAATTCAAACGAAGAGCGAATGAATATTTTTTGTTGTAAATTCTCTGTGATGCGCAATTGCATTAATGATAGAATACCGACCAATGCTACACCGGCAATTACAATGAAAACCAAGACTATCCAAGAGACACTTACTCTTCCGGATTGAATTAAGTTGATAATAGCTTGAATTCCAAGCGGTAAGGACAAGCTTACCAATCCGGCAAAGATGGCATAAAAAAATACCTGTGTGATGTCTTTACGGTCGAGTTTGAGTAGGTTAATTAACCTTTGAGACGCTGTTAATGCCATAGTTATTTACTTAAGATTTTTTGAACCAAATCAATATAAAATTGGGTTGGTGAATTGTTGTCATTACAATTGGTTATGGTTTTCAAATGGTCTTTTAAAAAATGTTGGTGTAACGAACCTTCGACTATAGAAGAGGCCAAACTTTTAGCAAAAGCATATTCAGGATTCACTTCTTGAATGATGTCGATGATTCGATTGATGACCCTTTTGTAAACCAAAAAGAAACCTTCTTTGTTTTCTTCATCTACTTCTTTGGTTAGCAATGTTTTGGTGAATTCGGCTATGATGATTTTGTTTAAAACAGACTCGTTAATATGGATGGTTGCTGAATCATCCTCAATTTTCTCGGTAACTATGGTAATGGCTCTTTTTAGTTTTTCCATCGGATCAGGAATATTGGTAGTCGAAATTACCATGCGGTATTCCAACCAACCCCAATACCAAGAAGACAAATACAATAACAGTTTGTGTTTGCTTTCGAAATAGCGATAGATAGAGCTTTCATTAGAACCTATTTGTTCTCCCAATTTTTTAAAAGTGAAATTTTCAAAGCCAATTTCATCCATTAAAAGAATACTTTTTTCAATGATTTTTTTACCCAAATCTGAGGTTTCAGGATTTTTTACAAATAGTTTCGGATTTACCGTAATTGTAATATTAGATAAGATACTATTCATATTTTTTTATTTATGAGGAACCGATTTGATTGTTTTCATTTGAATGACATCAACTAAAAAAGCAAATGCCATCGAGAAATAGATATAGCCTTTCGGAATTTCAAAATGAAGTCCTTCTGCAATAAGAGAAACACCAATCATCATTAAAAAACACAACGCCAATATTTTAAAAGATGGGTGTTTGGCAATAAACTCACTGATGGGTTTGGCGGCAGCTAACATAATCACCACTGTAACAATTACCGCCGTGTACATTACCCAAAGCTGTTGCACCATGCCAACTGCCGTGATGATTGAATCGATAGAGAAAACCAAGTCCAACAAAACTACTTCGCCCAAAAGTTTCCCAAAAGACGCCTTTTTAATGGCTATGGGTTCATTGGATTGTAAAGCTTCAGTTTTGTGGTAAATCTCTTTGGTACTTTTGTAAATCAGAAACAATCCGCCAACAATTAAAATAAGCCCTTTGCCGGTAAAATCGATGTCCGATATGCGGAACAAGGTTTGGTCCAATTTTAAAATCCAGGAAATCAAGGCCAATAAGCACAAACGCATAATCAACGCCAATCCGATTCCCCAAAACCTTAGTTTGTTGCGTTGGCTTTCGGGTAGTTTATCGGCTAAAATAGAGATGAAAATAATGTTGTCAATCCCCAGAATTACTTCTAAGGCAATCAAAGATAATAACGGAATAATGGCTTCTGTCATCATAATTATAAGTTGATTTTAAATCCGAAGTTTAAATTTTTTAATTCTTGCAAGTTGGCATCGACTTTATTGTTCTTAAAATCCAAAAAACGCAAATGATCCAGCTGCATAATTTGTTTGGGCAATTCCATAAAATCGTTGTCGTTCAAATAAAGTATTTCCAAGGATTTCATTTTGTCAAACTGTTTGGGAAGCGTTTGCAGTTTGTCGTTTTCCAAATGCAGCTCTTTCAAGTTGTTTAAATTGCTCAAAACATCCATGCTTTTCTCTAAATCAAATTGCTTTTCGTCATTCAAGTACAGCACTTCTAATTTGGATAAGCTTTTCAAGGTTTTGGGTAAAACTTTAAAGTTGTTGCCGCTCAAATCCAGTTTTTTCAAGTTGGTTAGTTTGGAAAGGCCTTCCGGAACCACAGTTAAATTATCGTTTTTCAAACTCAAATACTCCAAGTTTGAAAAAATGGACCAATCGATATCATCTAAACTGATTTTCTGATTGCTTAAGTCCAAACTAATAACTTCTTTGGGCGATAGTAAAGCTTCACCCAAACTCACAAATCTTTTGGTTTCGGCTACCGGATTAGATTGTGCGGACAAACTGTTTATCCCGGTGAGCAACCCTAAAAACAAAATCACAACCTTTTTCATAGCTATTGGATTTTAATGTATTTGATTGCAAAGATAATAGTAAAACTATTAATATTGAAATTTTAACTTTTATTTAAACATGTTTCAAATGCTGCTTTATGAGAAATGTCATATTTTTATAAGGTTTTGGGCCATAATTTTGAACAAAATTTTTTAGTTATGAGCAAATATGTTACCGCTGCAGAAGCAGTTAAAGTAGTCAAGTCCAACGACCGAGTGTATGTTCAAGCGGCAGCAGCTACGCCCTCAGTTTTAACTCAAGCGCTCTCCGATAGAGCCGCCGAGTTAAGGAATGTTGAGGTTTGTCATTTACACACCGAAGGCAATGCGCCTTATGCCAATCCCGATTTAGCCGATAGTTTTCATGTGAATTCTTTTTTTATCGGAGCCAATGTGCGTCATACTTTAAAAGCAGGAAACGGTTCTTATACACCGGTATTTTTAAGTGAATTGCCTCATTTGTTTCGCAAAAAAGTTTTGCTGATAGATGTGGCTTTTATCCATGTTTCGCCACCCGACAGACATGGCTATTGTTCGTTAGGAGTTTCGGTTGAAGCTACTGTGGCTGCCATAGAAAACGCCAAGATTGTTATTGCGCAAGTCAATCCGCAAATGCCGAGAACCTTCGGTGACGGTATACTGCACGAATCTGAAATCGATTATTTGGTGGAAGTCAATGAGCCTATTTTTGGTCACGAACCAACGCCTTTTTCCAAAGAAGAAGAGAAAATCGGGGAGTACGTCGCGTCTCTAATTGAAGACCGAAGCACCTTGCAAATGGGAATCGGTTCGATACCCAATGCGGCTTTGAGTAAATTAAAAAACCACAAAGATTTAGGCTTGCATACGGAAATGTTCTCCGACGGTGTTATCGATTTAATCGAAAGCGATGTCATCAATTGTAATTACAAAGGGACCTTGCGCGGTCGCGTTTTGGCTACGTTTTTAATAGGTTCCAAACGATTGTACGATTTTGTAAGCGACAATCCGTTTATCGAAATGAAAGAATCTTCCATGGTGAACGATACCGCGCGCATTCGAAAAAATCCTAAAATGGTGGCTATTAATTCGGCCATTGAAGTGGATGTTACCGGTCAGGTTTGTGCGGATTCCATCGGAGCCAATATGTATTCCGGAGTAGGTGGCCAAATGGATTTTATTCGTGGTGCTTCTCTCAGTGAGGGCGGAAAAGCCATTATTGCTTTGCCTTCCATTACCAAAAGAGGGGACAGCCGAATTGTGCCTTACCTTAAACAAGGCGCCGGCGTAGTAACCACCCGTTCTCATGTGCAATACATCATCACCGAAAACGGCATAGCTAATTTATACGGTAAAACCCTTAAGCAACGCATTGACGAGATGGTGAAAATTGCGCATCCAAACCATCAGGAAAACATTGAAAGAAGTTATTACGAAATGTTGAAATAAAAAAAGCCCCGAATCTTCGGGGCTTTTTTTATAGTCTTACTAAAAGTGATTTTCCGGTCATGACTCCCGGTTTCGGAATATCCATCAATTCTAAGATAGTTGGAGCAATATCCCCTAAAACGCCGTCATGTACTCTAATATGGTCTTTATCAACCAAAATAATCGGCACCGGATTTGTTGTATGCGCCGTGTTCGGCGAACCATCCGGGTTAATCATGGTTTCGCAATTGCCGTGATCGGCTATGATAATGGTGGTATAATCGTGAGCTAAGGCCGTTTCAACTACTTCCTTCACACAAACATCAACCGCTTCACAAGCTTTAATGGCAGCTTCCATTACGCCGGTATGACCCACCATATCGCCGTTGGCAAAATTCAAACACACAAAGTCAACTTTGCCTTTTTCCAATTCCGGAATCAAAGCATCTTTGAGTTCGTAAGCGCTCATTTCGGGTTGTAAATCGTAAGTAGCCACTTTAGGTGAATTTCTCAAAATACGGGTTTCGCCATCAAACGGCACTTCGCGTCCGCCCGAAAAGAAAAAGGTCACGTGCGGATATTTTTCAGTTTCGGCAATTCGGATTTGCTTCTTTCCGGCTTTTTCCAATACTTCGCCCAGGGTTTCAGTGATGTTATCTTTATCGTAAATCACATGCACGTTTTCGTAGGTATCATCGTAATTGGTCATCGTTACGTAATACAAATTAAGTTTGTGCATGTTGTGTTCGTGGAAGTCCTTTTGGGATAAGGCTTCGGTTAATTCGCGACCTCTATCGGTTCTGAAGTTGAAGAAAATCACCACGTCATCGTTTTGAATCGCAGCCAAAGGTTGGTTGTTCGCATCTACTTTCACCAAAGGCAAAATGAACTCATCCGTTACGTTTTCAGCATAACTTTCAGCTATACTTTGTGCTAAATTTGTCGTGTGTTTTCCCATGCCGTTCACTACTAAATCGTAAGCCAATTTGACGCGTTCCCAACGTTTGTCGCGGTCCATGGCATAATAACGACCAACTACTGAAGCTATTTTTACCGAAGTGTTTTCGATGAATTTTTCCAGGTCTTCAATATATCCTTTGCCCGATTTCGGGTCAACATCTCGACCGTCGGTAAAGGCATGTACAAATACTTTTTCTAAACCAAACTCCTGAGAAGCCTCAATCAAACCGCGCAAATGTGAGGTATGAGAATGCACACCGCCATCGGAAACCAATCCTAAAAAGTGAACGGCTTTGTTGTTGGCTTTGGCGTATTCAAAAGCAGCCACCAAAGGTTTTTCCTGTGCCATGGTTTTGTTGGCTACCGCTAAGTTGATTTTGGCCAAGTCCTGATACACGATCCTTCCGGCGCCTAAATTCATGTGGCCCACTTCTGAGTTTCCCATTTGTCCTTCGGGTAAACCCACGTTTAAGCCATCGGTTCTTAATTGGGCATTCGGGTATTGCTTGTATAAACCATTGATAAAAGGCACATTGGCATTGTCTATGGCGGAAACTTTTGGGTCGGGCGATTTACCCCAACCGTCTAAAATCATCAGGATTACTTTCTTATTCATGAGTTGCATTTTACCCTACAAAGATAGGGTATAAAATTGATTTTTTAGAAGCGTTCTCTCGTTTTAGGTTTGGTAAACGAATTGTAAAAACGCGAATTTTTAACCGAGTTGTAATCGATAAAATAACGAACACTGATAGAGAATACATGGTTCAAATTATCATTGTTCAAGGCGTCACGGAAATTGGATTCAAACTGTCGGTTGAATTCTCTACTAAACAAACTCGAATTATTCCGGTACAAAACCGATACCTGACTGCCGGGAGCGAACCACCAAGAATAGGTTAAGTCTAAATTCCATAAGTTGAGATTAGAGTTACGGTTTTCGGTATAGGTTGTGTTGTTCTCAAAACCGCCGTCGTCTTGTAAGGTCAAAATATCGTGGTTGGTTACAAACGACCAATAGTGGCGAACATTCAAGTTGAAGTTCATTTTGTTATTGATGGAATACTTTGCTTGCAAGGTATTGGTGTAAGTTATGCGGTTTCTTCGCGCAAAGATGGTGTTGTCATCTTCGTCAAAAGCAATCCAGCCGATATTGTTGTTTTGTCGGTTGAAAGTGAAATTGTAAATCAAGGCCAGTCGGTCACTGAAACGGTATCTCGGACTGATAACGAAACCGTAATTCATTCGCCCTTTTTCGTTAAACTTGGTAGCAAACGGATTAATGTCCAACGCCCATTTTCTGTTGTAATTACTAGAGAAATAAAGATAAGCATAGAAACTTTCCGGTATGGTGACAAACTTTTCCTCATTAAAGGAACGAGGTTCATAAAAATCGTAAACTTTTACCGGACTCACAGTTCCGCCAAAACCGTAATAGTCATTCTTTTTATCGGTAGTGTTAAAATTCAAGCGCATGTTCCCCGATTGAATGCGACCCGTTCTGTTGTCAAATTCGACGTAATTATTTAAAGAAGCATAAAAAGTATTGAAAACTTTGTTAGGGTTTAAGATACGATAACTTGAGTTGAGATAGAATCCGTGATAATGGTTTTGGAAATTGATACCTAAGTCATTATTGTCAAAGTCGTCAGAGGCATAAACACCGCCAATACTGTAACGGTATTTGCCACTGGTTTCCCCTAAGTTAAGGTAAGCACTGGTGCCTTTTTTATCATCCAAGTCAAAATGATTGTTGATATAACTGTACTTGAAATTTCCTGATAGATTGTAAGTGTTTTTCTTGGTGTTTAAATCCCAAACTAAAGCGGAAACATTGGCGTCACGAAACTCACCGTTACGCATAACATTTGTGTTAACAAGCGAGACGGAAGAGTTTTTACGAAAACGTTGGTCTAACACCAATACATTGTAATTGGTTAAAGGCGAAAGTGTTTCGAGTCGGGTTTCATTGGTGTCGTCATTCCGGATGTGCACGCTTGTTTTTTCAGAAACCGCATTCAACACCCCGATGCCCAATCCGTTTTTGGTTCGCCCCGAGACTTTGAAAGCGTTGATAAGTTTGATGGTGCTGGGTTGGTCTATAACAGTTTCATTATCGGCCACGGTTAAAAAATCCGGTGTTTCCCCGATTCTTCTGGTGTATAATAAATCGCCTTTATTGAACATATCGGTTCCTTCGGTAAAGAAGGGACGGTTTTCGGTAAATTGTTGTTCAAAAGCTGTGAGGTTTAATTCTACGTTGTCAAATTTCGTCTGACCAAAATCGGGAATCAAAATAGCATCCAAAGTAAAGGCATCATTGATTCCGTATTTGATGTCCATTCCGCCGCGAAATTCTCCGTAAGTCCTTTGGGAAGTGCTGGAATAAAAATACTGAGAAGCATAGGGAATCAAAAACAATCGGGTAGGGGTTTCGATGTTTTCAATGCCATCTAAGATACCGGCTTGTATGCTTTCGTTTTCGATTTTTCTATCCAATAATGACCAAGAGTATTGTTGGCGATCTCGACGAATTTCACGATAAAAATTCAAACCCCAAGTTTGTTTTTTTTCTGATGGGAATCGAAGTGCAGCGTAGGGAATTCGCATTTCAACCGTCCAACCGAAATTGGTAATTTCCACGTGGCTGTCCCAAATGGCATCCCAAGAAAAATCTTCGCCATAGGTTTCCGTATAAACACCGTCTTGTTGTACGCCGGCAGCACTCACAAAAAAGCGAAACTCCTGCTGTCCGTCGTTGTATCCGTTCAGCAAAACGCCAAAATGATCGGCTACTGCAAAATCGTCTCTAAGGGTAAATTCACTTAAAATTTTTGAAGGTTCGTCGTCGTAAAGCGTTGCCGCAATATAAATGGCGCTGTTGTCGTAAATGATTTTAACTTCGGTTCTTTTACCCTCTGCGATGGGTTTGCCATTGTCAGGTTCAATCATTACAAAGTCTTTGGCTATATCGGCACTTGCCCATGAAGCCTCGTTAAACTTACCGTCTATTACAATTTTTTCTGTGGTACTTTTGGACAAAAGAGTTTTCTTCTGACCAACAGCTACACTTGAAAAAAGTATAGCCAGACAGAAAAAAAAGTAAGAATGATTAGACATTTACATCGTTGTTTGTAAAACAAAAATAACTATTAAATTGATAATTCCAATTTTCCTAACCAATAAAACTTGGTTGTTTCTCATTGGTTTAAAAAGATTAAAATTTGCTTAATTGGAGCACAAAAATTTGGATTAGTTAAATAATGCTTTATATTTGCCTAACCCATGTCTGATGCTAAACCTATAAACTTCAATGAATTATAAGTCTTTTTTCTTAGTGTTTTTACTATTGTTGATGTCATTCAACAGTTTTCCCGACAAAGTAAATTCGTCATTTGCTACAGATAAAACTACTGTTGACGCTGAGTCAAAGATAATGGCAGTTTACCATCAGTTAGATGCTAATTCCTATGCTTTACCAAGTCTTGAAAGTTTCTCAGTGGCCTTAGAAGGGTTCCAATTGTTGAAAGAGAAAGGGATTGTTAAGAAAAATATTTTGACTTTAGTTGACTTCAGTTTGTCTTCAACCGCCAAGCGACTTTGGGTAATCGACTTAGATCAAAACAAGGTCTTATTTCAAACTTTGGTAGCTCACGGTAAAAATACAGGCGAAGATTTTGCAAAAACTTTTTCCAACAAAGCCGAGTCTTATCAGAGCAGTTTAGGATTTTATGTTACAGCTGAAATTTACAACGGCAAGCATGGTTTATCACTTAAATTAGATGGTTTGCAAAAAGGATTGAATGATAAGGCACGTGAAAGAGCAGTAGTGATGCACGGAGCCGATTATGTTTCGGAATCTTTTATCAAACAAAACAAACGCTTAGGCAGAAGCCAAGGTTGTCCGGCGGTACCGGTTGAGATGAACGAAAAAATCATCAACGTAATCAAGGATAAATCATGTTTGTTTATTTATCATCCAACGGCTAAAGAAGAAATAGTTTCCAAACTAAATTCTTAGTTTTTTCCACATAATATAATGTATGCCTATGCCTTCAATATTGAAAGGTTCTCCGTGTATGGTATAGCCTAATTTTTGGTAAAAACCTTTGGCATTTTCTCGGGCATTAAACCATATCAACTCACAATCGGTATCAGCCAAATATTTTTCACAATGCTGCACCAATTGTTTGCCATAACCCTTTCCCTGATTGTCTTCTAAAACAGCCATACCTCTAATTTGGATTTGTCGGTTTGTGTCAAACATGTGATTTGAGCTTTCAAATAGTGAAATGATGCCTTGTAAAATGTCGTCTTCAAATAATCCGAAATGTATGGTAGTGTTCAAGTCATCTCCGTCAAAATGACAAGAGGTGATAGGCCGACCTTTTCTAAGTACCGAATGTCGCACAGGATATGTTTCTTTCGCAGTTATGTTTCGGATGGTTGTCATGTCTGTATTGTATAACTAAATGGTTTTGTTTGGGTTATAATTTGACTACAATTTTGCGGTAAATTTTTTTTAAAAAAATTTGCAACAAAGCAAACTTATTCTATATATTTGCACCCACAATAATGCGGAAGTAGCTCAGTTGGTAGAGCTCCAGCCTTCCAAGCTGGTTGTCGCGAGTTCGAGCCTCGTCTTCCGCTCTGAAACCAAAACCTCTAATTTGCGTTAGAGGTTTTTTTATTTCATATTATTTCCAACTTCGTTTTAAAGGGTTGCTTTTATCAGGCACTTAAAAAAGTTAAATCAGTTTCAGGGGCTAATTCTTCCGCAATTTTTCCGGGTAGAAATAATCGGGCAGTTAACGGACCTTTCAACAGAATGGTGTCGCCGTTTACTTCTAACCAACTTCCTTCACGTAACCCTAAAACTGGGGTGGTGTTGAAAGCATGGAATTCTTTAATTCTGGTTTCGCGGGTTTCACCCATGTGTTTGCTGTTGGTGTCCGGATCTAAGTAGTGCGGATTCAAATTAAACGGAATCACGCCCAAGGTTGCGAAACTTGGCGGATATACTATCGGCATGTCATTCGTGGTTTGCATACTGATGCCGGTAATATTGCTGCCTGCACTGGTGCCTAAGTAGGGCGTTCCATGGTTTAAAACTTCGGCTAAAACCGACATCACTTCGTTATCGTACAGTTGTTTTACCAATAAAAAGGTGTTGCCGCCTCCTGTAAAAATACCTTGTGCTTTCCGAATGGCTTCAACCGGATTTTCAAATTCATGTAACCCTTTTACAGCTAAATTAATAGTGTTGAACACTTCACGAACTTTAGCAGTGTATTCGTCGTGAGAAATACCGCCCGGTCGAGCGTAGGGTATAAAAAGTATCTCTTCACAATTTTTAAAGTGCAGCTCTAATGTAGGCAACAAATAATCCAAATAACTTCCTCCGTGCACTGTTGATGTACTGGCAATAATTAGTTTTTTCATTTTTTTTGGGATTCTCCCCCAAAAGTAATCTATTTACTGCTTTTATTTAACATAAAATTACCATGTTGTTGGGATTTATTTAGGAACGACGAACGATATTTTTATCCCAACAAAATCGGTGTATGAAACTCTTTTTAAATTTAATATTGTTTGTGCTTTTGGGAAATAGTGCCTTGGCCCAAAGGAATTCCGAAAAAATACTCAATGGAAAAGTAACTTCCGAAGCTGTTAATTTGGATGGTATTTATATTATCAATTTGAATACTGATAAAGCTGTAACGACAGAAAATCAAGGTTTTTTTACCATAAAAGTTAATGTAGGCGATACCTTGATGTTCTCTGCCCTGCAAATAAAAGGAGTAAGGAAAGTAATTACCGAAGCCGACATCAACCAAAAGCTATTGTTAATTTCGTTAGAGCCGATGATTAATCGCTTAGATGAAGTGGTTATTAAACAGTACAAGCATATCAATGCAGTCGACTTGGGGATTATTTCGCCCAATACCAAGCATTATACTCCGGCTGAACGAAAACTTAGAACGGCTTCGGGCGATGGCATAGAAGGCAATACCGACGGTAGTTCCGGTGCTTCAGTGGGTATAGATCCTTTTTTGAATTGGATGTCGGGCAGAACAGCTATGCTGAAGAAGGAGTTGGAAGTAGAACGAAAAGAAACTTTACTGCAGCGAATAGAAAATCAGTTTGGAATTAGTTATTGTATCAATAAGCTTAAAATTCCGGCAGAATTTGTCAAAGGTTTTTGGTATTATGTAGTGGATGAGCCTAAGTTTGTAGCCGCAATGGCTGCCAAGAATAAAGTAATGGCTGCTTTTGTTTTAACGGAGTTGGCCACAAAATATAACAGCCTCCAACAAGCAGATGCAAAATAGTATGCTTACTTTTGAAAAAAAATAGCCTATCAACAGATGAAATCACTTTGTACGTTAATCATTTTACTTTTCGCCTCTCTTGGTTTGGCCCAAGCGGATGAATTGGTTTTTTTGAAAGGTAAAGTCATTTCAACGGTAAAGGAGCTAACAGAAGTTAATGTGTATAATCTTAGGTCAGAATCGGCCACTGCTACAGATGAAAACGGTAATTATTCCATGTTTGTTAAAGTTGGTGATACTCTGCAATTCAAAAGTTTGCAAACAACGACTAAGAAAGTAGTAGTAACCGAAGCCGATTTAAAGAAGTCATTGTTTGTAACTCAATTAGCTCCCAAAGTAATCGAATTGGAAGAAGTAGAAATTAAGGATCACAGCAATATTAATGCAGTTTCATTAGGTGTATTAAGCAAACCGGCCAAGAGGTATACACCGGCTGAAAGAAGATTGAAGACCGCTACCGATTTAGACGCCACAGCATCAGCGGGTATGATGGCCGGTGGCTCTATAGGTTTAGATCCGATTTTAAACGCCATTTCTGGGCGAACCGAGATGTTAAAAAAGGAATTGGAAGTAGAACGCAAAGAACGTTTGATGGCTAAAGTGGAGAGCCAATTCAAACATGAGTATTTTACTAACCGACTTAAAATTCCTGAAGAGTATGTCAAGGCATTTCTGTATTATATTGCAGATGATACCAAGTTAGATGAGTACATGAAAAAGAAAAACAAAGGATTGGCCAAGTTTAGGTTGAGCGAATTGGCTTCCCAATATTTGACCTTGTTAAAAAGTGCAAAAGAATAGGAATCTATGAAAAAAGCAATCAAAATATCGGCTTTAGTCATTCTTTTTATTGGATTGACAGCCATGTCGGTACATCGTTTTTATGTAGGGATTTATCAAGTAGATTTTATGCCGCAAAAAAAACGCCTTGAAATTACTACTCGTATTTTTATGGATGATTTGAATGATGCCTTAGCCAATGCCTATAAAAAACAAACTAATGTTGGTGACTCAAAGGAAACGCCTGAAGATGTAGCGTTGATGAAAAAATACTTATCAGACAAGTTCAAAATTTATCTCAATGGCCAGTATAAAAACTTCAATTATCACAGCCACGAGCAAGAAAACAATGTGGTGATTTGTTACCTTACTATTAAAGATGTAGCAAAAATTTCTAAAATTGAAATTGAAAACAGCATACTCACGGAAATACATGAGGAACAGCAAAACATCATTCAATTCAACAACAATGGTAAAAAACAAAACCTATTGTTGTCTTCCTCAACCACTAAAGGAATGTTAAAATAGTTTTCCTTAGTGTGGCTAATCTCCAATTTTATTTTATTTTTAGCGCTTTAAAGAAAATTCTATGAAGCGTACTTTTAAGTTTGTAGCCTTTTTGTGTTGTATAATTATGGGTTTTGCCCAAGCTCAGGAAACGCCGAAAGCCAATATAAAAGAAGAAAGAAATCCTGATAAATTCAAGCAAATGTACGACTTGTTAGCTACGCCTAACATGTACAGAACGGCTTCAGGTGCACCGGGTCCGGAATATTATCAGCAACAAGCCGATTACAAGATTGACGTTGAATTAGATGATAAAAACCAACGCCTTTACGGTTCGGAAACTATTACGTACACCAACAATGCCAAAGAAGCCTTAGACTATTTATGGGTGCAATTGGATCAAAATGAAAAAGCCAGAAACTCCAATTCGCCATTGGTAGAAAATAGCAAAACCGATCCGGCTATTTCGGCGCAAACTTTCTCCAGAAAATACTTAGAAGAAGATTTCGACGGTGGTTTCCGAATCGAATACGTTAAAGATGCTCAAGGCAATCCTATGAAATATACCATCAATCAAACGATGATGCGTATCGAGTTGCCGAAACTATTGCAACACAAAGAAAAAATTACGTTTTCCATCAAATGGTGGTACAACATCAACAATTACATCATCGACGGTGGTCGTTCGGGGTATGAGCACTTTGAAAAAGACGGTAATAATTTATATGTTTTAGCTCAGTTTTACCCAAGGATGGCGGTTTATAATGATGTAGAAGGTTGGCAAAACATGCAGTTTTGGGGTTCAGGCGAATTTGCGCTCACTTTCGGAAACTACGAAGTGAACATTACGGTTCCTGCTGATCATATCATGGAAGCTACCGGAACTTTGATGAACCGCAGCGAAGTTTTTACTCCCGAACAATTAAAACGTTATGCTTTAGCCGAGAAATCTTTTGACAAACCGGTAATAGTGGTAACGCAAGCCGAAGCCGAAGCTGCAGAAAAAGGCTTTTCAGATAAGAAAAAGACTTGGAAATTTAAAGCCGAAAATGTACGCGATTTCGGGATTTCAACCTCCAGAAAATTTATCTACGATGCTATGGCGGTAAAAACAGGGAATACTACTTCTATGGCTATTTCATTGTATCCGAAAGAAGGCAATCCACTGTGGGAAGAATATTCTACTCGTATGGTTGCGCACACCCTAAAAAGCTATTCGAGTTATACTTTTGATTATCCTTATCCTAAAGCTGTTTCGGTGAACGCCCGCGACCAAGGGATGGAATATCCAATGATTTGTTGGAATTTCGGGCGTCCGGATGAAACCGGAAAATATTCCGACCAAACCAAATATGGTATGTTAGGCGTAATTTGTCACGAAGTTGGGCACAACTTTTTCCCCATGATTGTCAATTCCGATGAGCGTCAATGGACTTGGATGGACGAAGGCTTAAACTCGTTCATGGAATACTTAGCCGAAAAAACTTTTGATCCGAATTTCCCAACCCGTCGCGGTCCGGCCAAAAATATTATTCCCTACATGAGTGGCGACCAAACCGGTTTAGAACCTATCATGACCAACTCCGAGAGCATCCGTCAGTTTGGCAACAATGCTTACGGGAAACCGGCTACAGCACTTAACATTTTGCGCGAAACCATTATGGGACCGGAATTGTTTGATTACGCCTTTAAAACCTACGCCAACCGTTGGAAATTCAAACATCCAACACCGGAAGATTTCTTCAGAACTATGGAAGATGCTTCGGCAGTTGATTTGGATTGGTTTTGGAGAGGTTGGTTCTACACCACGGATTACAACGACATCGGAATCAAAGAAGTGAAAAAGTATTTTGTGAGCAATAATCCGTCAAAAGAGGTGAGCGACTTCATGAAAACCAGACGCCGTCGTGATTCCAGAACAGGTCCAATGGTGTACATGATTGCAGAAGGCAGTGCCGATTACAAACCGGAATTGAATAAGCCATTCAAAATAGCCGATTTCCAAGCGTTAGCCGAGTATGTCAACAAGAACTTTACTGCCGAAGAAAGAGCAAAGCTTAACGAACCTAAGTATTTCTATCAGGTGACTTTCGACAAACCGGGCGGATTGGTTATGCCGATTATTGTTGAAATTACTTTTGAAGACGGAACCAAAGAAAACCATTATTTCCCGGCGCAAATTTGGCGTATGAACGACAAGGAAGTCAACCGCACTTTTGCCACCCAAAAAGCGATTGCCAAAATTGTTGTGGATCCGAAAGAGGAAACAGCCGATATCGATACGGCTAATAATACTTGGCCAAAAACAGCGGAGAAATCTAAGTTTGATTAACTTAAGTTTGTAACTTTGCAATCTTATAATTTAGAAGTTTAGGTTATGCTCGGATTTGGTTTTGGCGAATTAATTTTTATCATCTTCATCGCTTTGATGTTATTCGGTTCTGATAAAGTGCCCGAAATAGCCAGAACGTTGGGGAAAATTATGGCTCAACTCAAAAATGCCACGAACGAAATTAAAACTGAAATCCAAAAGAGTGCTGAGGTAAAAGAGTTAAACGATTCGGTGAAAAGCATCACCGGGACTTTTACAGAAGAAGTTGATAAAGTAAAAAGCAGTGTAGATCAAGGTATTTTACCAGAAATCAAGCAGGCTGCGGAAGACCTCGAATCGATGTCGGGTCCGATCAAACGCCAAATGTAATGCTCGAAAAAATCATCCAACTCGACAAGCAGACCTTAGTCTATCTCAATGGCTTAGGTTCGGAACAATGGGATTGGTTGTGGTTGATTATTACCAAACAACTGAATTGGGCTCCTGTATTTATACTGGTTTTTTACTTGCTTCAAAAAAAAATCGGATGGAAAAGTTTTGGCTATTACGTTCTTTTTATAGCGGTGATGGTACTCATTTGCGACCAAACGGTCAATCTTTTCAAATACAGTTTTGAACGTTTACGTCCTTGTAACGATCTGGAAATAGGAGAAATTATTCGCCGAGTTAAGACCAGTAGTTCCTTTAGTTTTTTCTCCGGTCACGCCACGAATTCTATGGCATCTACAGTACTTACGTTCCTGATTTTAAAACGCTACTACAAACACGCTTACTTACTGTTTTTATTTCCGTTGATTTTTGCTTACAGTCGCATTTACCTTGGTTTACATTTTCCTACGGATATTTTAACCGGTTACGCCTTTGGAGCTACTTGCGGATACATCGCTTACAGGTTGTACGCAAAATATATTCTTCGTACTTCGTAATTCGTACTTCCAACTTTTACTTTACTCTCGACACCGTTAATCCGTCGCGGATAGGCAATAAAACGGTTTCTACTCTCGGATCATTTTTCAGCAACTGATTGTATTCCATAAGCAGTTTGGTTGTTTTGTCATTGGCTTTCACTTCTTCCACCACTTTGCCGCTCCACAAAACGTTATCGGATAAAATAATACCGCCTTTGTTCATAATCGGAACAATGGCGTGAAAGTAGTTGATGTAATTGTCCTTATCAGCATCAATAAAAACCAAGTCGTATTTTTTGCTTAAAGTCGGGATAATATCCAAAGCCGGACCTAAATGTTGGAAAATTTGATTACTCCATTCGCTACGGTCGAAATATTTTCGCTGGAAATCCACCAATTCTTCATTCACGTCTATGGTGTCAATACGGCCGTTTTCCGCTAAACCTTCAGCCAAACACAAAGTGGCATAACCCGTATACGTTCCGATTTCCAAAATGTTGGTCGGATGGATGATTTTCGACAACATACTCAAAACGCGTCCTTGAAAATGCCCACTCAACATGCGTGGTTGCAAGATTTTCAAATGGGTTTCTCGGTTTAACTGCGCCAACAATTCGGGTTCGTCTTGCGAATGTTGGGTTACGTAATCGTCTAATTCGTCGGAAAGGAAATGCATAGGAATAATTTTCGATAGTCAAAATTACAAATTCCAAAATTAGTATTTCAACTTTATGACTAACTTTGCGCCATGGAAATCGAAAAAAAAGACATCCGAAGTTTGACCAAAACCCAATTGCGTGATTTTTTTGTGGCCAACGGCGATAGAGCATTTCGCGGCAATCAGGTGTACGAATGGCTGTGGAGCAAAGCTTCGCACAGTTTTGAGGATATGACTAATGTGTCGAAAGAAACTCGAGCCATGTTAGAAGCCCACTTTGTAATCAACCATGTTAAAGTCGATCAAATGCAACGCAGTGAAGACGGCACTGTTAAAAATGCAGTTCGTTTGCACGACGGCTTGGTTGTGGAAAGCGTTTTGATTCCAACCGAAACCCGAACTACAGCTTGTGTTTCCAGTCAGGTTGGCTGTAGTTTAGACTGTAATTTTTGCGCTACCGCTCGTTTAAAAAGAATGCGAAACCTGGAACCGGGCGAGATTTACGATCAAGTAGTGGCTATCGACAGGGAAAGTCGGTTGTACTATAACCGACCGCTATCCAACATCGTTTTTATGGGAATGGGCGAGCCTTTGATGAATTACAATAATGTGATGAAGGCGATTGATATGATTACTTCGGAAGAAGGCTTAGGGATGTCGCCCAAACGCATTACGGTTTCTACTTCGGGCGTTTCTAAGATGATTAAAAAAATGGCCGATGATGAGGTTAAATTCAAACTCGCCGTATCCTTGCATTCGGCTATCGAATCGACACGAAATCATATCATGCCGTTTACCCAAAACTTTCCGCTGCCGGAATTAAGGGAAGCCTTGCAATATTGGTATCAAAAAACCAAAAGTAAAGTGACTTATGAATACGTGGTTTGGAAAGGCATTAATGACGACAAAGCTTCTATAGACGCTTTAGTGAAGTTCTGTAAATATGTACCTTGTAAAGTCAATTTAATCGAATACAATCCGATAGACGATGGCGAATTTCAGCAAGCCTCAGAGGAAGCTATCAACCAATACATCACCGCTTTGGAACGCAATGATATAGTGGCCAAAGTGCGTCGCTCACGAGGAAAAGACATTGATGCGGCTTGCGGTCAATTGGCTAACAAATCTTAAAAAAAACTCCCGACCTTTGGCCGAGAGTTTCTTCTTTTATAACTAAGTCAACTAAAATTAATTTCCTAAAGTGATTGTGGTGCTGTTGCCGTTCACTGTCAAAGTGGCTTGGTTGTCACAATCGCCGTTACCGTAATCTAAAGTAGCGGTGTTATTGTCTCTTACAGTTGTAATTACACCGCTTACGATATGCGGACAGTTAGCTTCTGCTCTTAACGGAGTAGTAATGGTCGATGTTCTGGTTCCGGCAGGGAAAGTGGTAGTCCAGTTACCGGAAATCGTGAAAACATTGTCAGCCCATATCATCGGTGTACCAAAACCTTCAATCATTTCGCGGATTCTGTTTCCTACTCGGTGGTACTCATTGCCATTAGGGAAAGTCACATGCATATCAATACTCATATTGGATACCGGATGCGGTGTTGCTTGAGCCGAAGTACTTTGAATAGAACGAACCACAGTACGATTGCCTTCCACTAAGATGTTGTTGTGATGAAAATCAACAAAACTGTAACTGATGGTGTGTGACGGGGCATCGAAATTTAAACTCCCGCTTACAATAATAGTTCCGTCTAAAACATTACCGTTGGGCAATTCGCAGTTGTCAAAGGTTAAGGTTCTGGTCCAACTGTTAGCTGTTAACTGAATATCAACCGTTACACAAGAAGGCAAAGCTGAAATTTCTTGACTGTTTCTTCCTGCTGAAGGATTGGCTTGAAGTGAAAATTGCTCTTCTACAATTTTTGAGACATCTTCAGTAACCAAATCAATTTTGGCGTTTACTTTAGCTTCTGTTAAATCATTCGAAACAGCATTGCTACTGTCTTCTTTGCTACAACTTAGGACCAACATCAACAATGTGGCACCTAAAAGTACATTTTTAATTTTCATATGCTTTTTAATTTTTGGTTCGTTGCTTTGAATGAAAGTATTAAAAAAGGTTTAATCAAATGTAAATATTTTTTTCAAACGAAGGCATTGTTGTATCTTTGAATGCCCGATGGGTTTCGGTAATAGTTTTTAATGAATATCACTTCACAAATAAAAAAACCTATACAAGAGGAAATGGAGCTTTTTGAAAAAAAGTTCTACGAATCGATGACTTCAAAGGTTGCGCTTTTAAACCGAATTACCTATTATATTGTTAATCGCAAGGGCAAACAAATGCGTCCGATGTTTGTGTTTTTGGTGGCCAAAATGCTCTCAGAAAAAGGCGAAGTAAATGAACGAACCTATCGAGGCGCTTCAGTAATCGAATTGATTCATACCGCCACTTTGGTGCATGATGATGTGGTTGATGATAGTAATCGCCGTCGAGGATTCTTTTCCATCAATGCGTTGTGGAAAAACAAAATTGCCGTTTTGGTAGGCGATTATTTGCTGTCCAAAGGTTTGTTGCTTTCTATTGATTATGGCGATTTCGACTTGCTTCGAATTATTTCTGTAGCGGTTCGGGAAATGAGTGAAGGCGAATTACTGCAAATAGAAAAAGCCCGAAGATTAGATATAGTAGAAGAGGTATATTACGAAATCATCCGCAAAAAAACGGCTACTTTAATTGCTTCGTGTTGTGCTCTTGGTGCCAAATCGGTTTCTGAGGATGAAACGCAAGTAGAAGCTATGCGGAAATTCGGCGAGTTGATTGGTATGGCATTCCAAATCAAAGATGATTTATTCGATTACACAGATGACGCTATCGGTAAACCTACCGGAATCGACATCAAAGAACAAAAAATGACCTTGCCACTCATTTATGCATTGAACCATTGTACCGATAAAGAAAAGAGTTGGTGTATCAATTCGATTAAAAATCACAATAAGGATAAGAAACGCGTTAAGGAAGTTATCCAATTCGTCAAAGACAAAAACGGTTTGCAATATGCCGAGCAAAAAATGTTGCAGTTTCAGGAAGAAGCACTCCAAATTCTTCAAAATTTTCCCCAATCCGAATACAGAGATGCGCTTTCACTCATGGTGAATTACGTTATTGAAAGAAAAAAATAATTTTTTTTAAAAAATATTGACCACTGCAAAGTCTATGTTTTACAGGGGTTTTTTAATTTTCAAGTCTCCAAATTGAAAAAATTTCAAATTGTGATGCAACCCTTTTTCATCGACATTCGTCTATGCTAATAGAAACACTAACCAATAGTTTTGAAAGTAATCAACTTACATAAAGACGAGCAAGAATTGATCGAGTTGGCTGTCGAAAACAATCGCCATGCGCAACATCAGATTTATTCGAAATTTGCTCCTAAAATGCTGAGTGTTTGCCGTCAGTACATTAAAGATGTGCACCAAGCGGAAGACATTATGATTACGGCGTTTATGAAAGTGTTTACGAATTTGAAAAATTTTGAACACAAAGGCAGTTTCGAAGGTTGGATTCGCCGCATTATGATAAACGAGTGTATTTCGTTTATCCGAGTGCAAAAGAAAGTGAAGTTTATTGAAGACGAGACTTATTTCGAAGAGCGACACAACAATATTGAAAGTCAGTTTTCGGTGGAAGACATCCAGTTTTTAATCGACAATTTACCCGATGGTTACCGAATGATTTTCAATTTGTATGCGATTGAAGGATTCAAGCATCACGAAATAGCGACCATGCTGAACATTAGTGAAGGTACCTCGAAATCGCAATTGTCTCACGCTCGAAAAATGCTCCAAGACCACATCATTAAATTAAAAAATTACCACAATGGAACCGAATAAATTAGAAAAACAATTCAGAGATAAACTGAATGCCAGAGAAATACAACCGTCAGCCCAAGCATGGGACCGATTGGATGCCATGCTTTCGGTTGCCGAAGAAAAAAAAACAAGAAAACCTTTTGGCTTTTTGTTTATTGCTGCCGGTATTTTGGTTTTAGTAACGCTTGGTTTGTTTTTTTTCAATCAAAACGATACTGTAATCAGTACTCCGAATACAATAGTAGGAACGGAAACTAAAAACGATACGGCTCAAAATCCTTCCGAAATCAGAACTACGCCCATCGTTGAAAGTCAAAAACAAAATAAAGCAGTTGCTGCTTCCGATGTTCAACCCACAACCCACAACAATGTCACCCTGAGCGCAGTCGAAGGGCAACAAAAAAGAACTAATCGTCAAGGAGTTCCAATCATCAATCAATCACCTAAATCCAATCAAATCATCAAAGACAAAACCATCGAATACCAATTTTCTTCTGATGTAGCCATTAAAGACTTGCCAAAAGTAGTGGAACCGAAAGAATATGTGTTCAGTAATGAACGCAAAACCAAGTCCGACGAAAGTTTGTTGGCCGATTTAGATCATAAAGTCAAAGAATCAACCAACAAAACGACAACTGTAAAAGTGGATCCCAAAAGCCTACTATCGCAAGTAGACGGCGAAGTTGAGTACAGTTTCAGAGAAAAAATGCTGCAAAAAATCAACAAAAACTACCAAGAAGTAAAAGTGGCATTGGCCAATCGCAACAACGAATAGCAATCATTAATCATATCTAAATTAATTACCATGAGAAATTTTACCATTTACTTAGCACTCTTCCTATGTCTTTTAGTAAACAAAACTTTGGCACAGGAAACTTTTGAAGCCAAAGCCAGAGCTATAGCTGAAAAGATTGAAAGCATTACTAAAGAAGAAAAAGCAGCGCTTAAAGCTGAAATTGAAGCCGTGAACAAAGAATTGGAAGCCGGAACAATTACCAAAGAACAAGCCGATGCCAAGAAATTACTATTAGCCGAAACACGTTCCAAAAATATCGAAACCCGCGTTGGTCAAGCGCAGGAGGAATTGAAAGAATTGGTGAATCAAAAAGTAGAAGGGAAAATCAAAGAAGGCAAAAACCATTACTTTTCTGTAGTCATCAAACGCGATTCTATTCGCAAAATCTTGGGCGAAAGAAGAACTACTTCTCAATTCGTTTTCGCTGCCGGAGTGAACAACTTGGTAACTGATGGCAGTGTGGCTAATTCCGATTTCAGATATTGGGGTTCGCACTTCTACGAATGGGGTTTTACATCGAACACCCGTTTGTTTAAAAACGACAATTTATTGCACTTAAAATACGGAATGTCGGTTATGTACAACAACTTGCGTCCAACTGATAACCGTGTATTTGTGACCAATGGCGACCAAACCAACTTGGAGACTTTTGGGTACAATCTTAAAGATTCTCGTTTGAGAAACGTGTTTGTAACTGTGCCGCTTCACTTGGAATTCGACTTTACCAAAGCCAAGGAAAAAGACGGTAAAAAAATCTTCAGAACGCATCAAAGTGTTCGTTTCGGAATCGGGGGTTATGCCGGTGTTCGTGTAAAATCAAAACAAAAGTTGTGCTACGAACTTGACGGAAACGATATTTCAGTAAAAGAAAAAGGCGATTTCAATGTGAACGATTTTATCTACGGTGTAAGCACTTACATTGGTTACGGCGAAACCAGTTTGTATTTGAAATACGATTTGAATCCGATGTTCAAAGACAATGCCATCAAGCAAAACAACATCTCCTTAGGTGTGCGCTTCGACTTCAATTAATTTGATTAGGTTAGTTTATACTTCAAAAAGATGTTTCAGCAATGGAGCATCTTTTTTTATTGCAGATTGATGATTGCAGATTGATGATTGCAGATTGATGATTGCAGAATAAAATCTGAAATCTACAATCGTTAATCAACAATCTTACATCAATTTTTTCATAACTTTAAACCCGCAAACTTTTAAACTTTAAACCCAACTTTGATTACCCGCGAAACCATAGACAAAGTTTTTGAAACCGCTCGAGTAGAGGAAGTTATTGGCGATTTCGTTCAGCTCAAGCGTGCGGGCAGTAATTTTAAAGGGTTGAGTCCGTTTTCCGATGAGCGCTCGCCGTCTTTTATGGTGTCGCCTGTAAAACAAATTTGGAAGGATTTCAGTTCCGGAAAAGGCGGTAGTGTGGTGACTTTCCTAATGGAACACGAGCATTTCACCTATCCGGAAGCCATTCGGTATTTGGCCAAAAAGTACAATATTGAAATCGAAGAGACCGAAGTTTCTTTGGAAGACAAAATAGAAGCCAATGAAAAAGAAAGTTTGTATTTGGTTTCGGAATTCGCTAAAACCTATTTTCACGATACACTTTTAAATACTGAAGAAGGCAAAGCTATCGGCTTGTCTTATTTCAAAGAAAGAGGATTTACCAACGAAACCATTGCCAAGTTCGGCTTGGGTTATTCGCCCGAAACCTGGGATGCTTTTACCAAAGAAGCTTTGTCTAAGGGCTATCAATTGGATTATTTAGAAAAAGTCGGATTAACCATTACCCGCGAAGACGGCAAACACTTCGACCGTTTCAAAGGTCGAGTGATGTTCCCGATTCAGAGTTTGTCGGGCAGAAATCTGGGTTTCGGTGGCCGTATTTTAACCAATGATAAAAAAGCGGCCAAATACCTCAATTCGCCTGAAAGTGATATTTACCATAAAAGCAAAGTCCTTTACGGGATTTTTCACGCCAAACAAGCCATCGCCAAACAAAACAATTGTTATTTGGTAGAAGGCTATACCGATGTGATTCAGTTACACCAAGCCGGTATTGAAAATGTGGTAGCGTCTTCGGGTACCGCTTTAACACCTGATCAAATTCGCTTAATCAATCGTTTAACCAAAAATATTACGGTCCTTTTTGATGGAGATGCTGCCGGATTGCGTGCTTCTATTCGAGGTATCGATTTGATTTTGGAAGAAGGTATGAATGTTAAAGTTTGTACCTTCCCTAATGGTGACGATCCGGACAGTTTTGCCCGAAAAAATTCGTACGACGATTTAGTACAATATTTAGAAAACAACGCCAAAGATTTTATACAGTTCAAAGCTTCGTTATTGATGAACGAGGCGAACAATGATCCGATTAAGAAAGCCGATTTGATTCGGGATATGGTGGTGAGTATTTCCAAAATTCCGGATCGCATTAAGCGCGAAATTTACATACAGGAAACCGCACGCATCATGGATATTTCCGAACAGGTTTTGCTGAATACTTTGGCGCAATTGGTTCAGAAAGACATTACCAAAGCCGGAAAAAAACTCAAACAAGAGCAAAAGGCTTTTGAAGTGGTAAAAAACGAACCGCAAGTTGCCCAGGAGCGTGTCAATATTGTCTATGAGTTGGAACGAAAAATTCTTGAAATGTTACTGCTATACGGTTCCATGGAAGCCAGTTTTGACGATTACATTTTGAAAGCCAATGAAGAAGGTGAAATGATAGAAGAAAAGGAAACCAATACTTACAAGGTTTTCCAAAGAATTTATTTGAGTTTGCAGGAAGACGAAGTAGAATTAGCGCATCCAACTTTCAAAGAAATATACAACGATTTAATCCAATATTACAACCAAAACGAGGTGTTTAATATTGAGCAGTACTTAATGCAACTCTCCCCTGAACATTCACAAGTGGTAACCGATATTTTAATGTCGGAAGAAAAAGAGTTGTTGCACAATTGGGAGACCAAACATATTTATGTGAAAACCAAAACGCAAAATGTTGGGCAATACGTTTCGGAGACTATTATTTCGCTTCGAGAGTATTTGATCAATAAGTTGATTTTGGATTTGATGAACTCCTACCAAAATCAAGCAGAAGAAGATTTAGAGGAGTTAAAATCGATGATTAATGATTACAACAAACTCAAAGTAAGTTTGACCAATAAAATAGGAAGAATACGTTCCACTTACCTATAAAAAAACCCCGAATTTCGGGGTTTTATTTTTTAAACGATTTCCAAAGTTTTGGCTTTGTTTACCAAGTCAACTAAGTTAGTCACATTGAGTTTGGTCAGCAAACGAAGTTTGTACGTACTGATGGTTTTTTCGTTAAGCGCTAAAATTTTAGCAATTTCATTGTTTTTCTTACCGTCGCTTAGGAAACGCAACACCTCGATTTCTCTGTTCGAAAGTTTTCGATACAAACGCTCCGATTTGTTTTGTTTAGCAATCAACGCTAAGTTTCTCTTGATTTCTTCATTTAGGATAATTTGCCCTTGGTGAACTTTCACAATGGTAATACCTAAATTCTCAAGTTTTGATGTCTTATGAACATATCCTGCACATCCGGCTTTAATGGCGTTGGGTGCGTAAATTTGCTCAGACAAACTACTGAAGACAATAACTTTGGTCTTAGGGAAATTTCTAATGATAGACTTGATTTCGTAAATACTCTTGAGTCCTTCAAGTTCTAAGTCGATAATTAAGACATCAATTTCTTTGTTTCTCAAGGCGTCCGGGACCATGAAAAAATTTCCTACGTTCGATACGATGCTGATTTCAGGATGATCCTTGAAATAAGCTTTCATACCAAAGTGTACAACCGGAAAGTTATCCGCAATACATACATTTATCATAATTGTGGTATTTGATAAAAATTAATAGAAATTTACTGTAAAGTTAAAAATTATATTGTAAAAATGTTAATAAAAATCGTATTTATTTGAATGCTTCAGGAATCAAACAAACCGGAATAGGGTTCATTTTGTGCTGATTTATTTTATTCAATCGACTGTATATTTCAAAAACTTCTCTTTCTCTTCCTTCAAAATCGGTAACAGCTTTGCCTTCTTCAGCAGCTAACATGGCCCATTCTAATTCGTCATAACTGGCGCCTAATTGGTCTTCATCGGTTCTCGAATCGCCAAACAAACCGTCAGTTGGTGCTGCTTTTTGTATGGATTCAGGAATCTCTAAATACGCTCCCAATGCATACACATCACTTTTCATTAAATCGGCAATCGGACTCAAATCAACTCCACCATCTCCATATTTGGTATAAAATCCAACGCCAAAATCTTCCACTTTATTGCCGGTTCCTGCAACCAACAGGCCATGAATTCCGGCAAAATAATACAACGTGCTCATGCGCAATCTGGCTCGTGTATTGGCTAATGATAAATATAATTTACCTTCATCATTTGAAGTTGGCACCACTTTTTTGAATGTTTCAAATACTTCGGTCAAATTCGCCTCGGCATGTATTACATTCGGAAATCGCTTTTTTAACTGCTCAATATGCTCTCTCCCTCGGCTTACCTGACTGCTGTCTTGATGTATCGGCAACTCAACACACAGCGTTGTTAGACCGGTTTGCGCACACAAAGTTGAGGTTACTGCCGAGTCAACTCCGCCCGAAATTCCTACAACAAAACCATTTACATTGGCACTTGTAGCGTAATTCTTTAACCATGTAACAATATGGGTATTAGTTTCCCCTACCTTAAGATTGCTTTTTTTAGCCATTTTTTTATGAAAATTTTTAAAAACTGAAATGTATATTTGCAAATGTAAAAAAACACAAACTTTTCAATGCCTTTTTTCCGATATTAAATCCTTATGATGAAAAAGTATTTCACAATCGCATTACTGGTCTTTTTGTTGGTTTCTTGTGATAAGAAATCCAAGGTGGAAAAAGCCGTTGAAGAAATTCCGGTGGCTTTAAAAGTAGATCGTTTTGATCAGGCTTTTTTTGAAGCCAAGCCCAATGAGTTAGTCAATTTAAAAGCAGAATATCCGTTTTTTTTTCCGGAAGGAACGCCGGATGAAGTTTGGATAGAAAAAATGCAAAACAAAGATTGGAGAGCTTTGTATTCGGAAGTGCAAAAAAAATTCCCCGATTTCAATGAGCAAACGGCTGAGATTGAAGATTTGTTTAAGCATCTCAAATTTTATTTTCCGGAAACCGTGATGCCTAAAATTTATACCGTAATTGCTGAGATGGATTATCATAACAAAGCCATATATGCCGACGATAAATTAGTGATAGCTTTAGAACTTTACTTAGGGAAATCACACAAGTTTTACACTTTCCCCGACTATATAAAGCAGAATTTTGAGGAGCGCCAAATGATGCCTGATATAGTGACCAGCTTTGCCATGCGTAAAATTCCGCCACCAAACGAGAAAACTTTATTGGCTAATATGATTTATTACGGTAAGGAACTCTACATAAAAGATTTAATGCTTCCAAATCATACCGACGCTGAAAAGATAGGCTATACTCCGGAGCAAATAACTTGGAGTCAGGAAAACGAAAGTTATATCTGGCGCTTCTTTATTGAGGAAGATATGCTGTTCAGTACAGATTCCAAATTAGACAACCGTTTTGTCAATATGGCGCCATTCTCCAAATTCTATCTTGAAATCGATAATGAATCTCCCGGTAGAATAGGGCAATGGATTGGTTGGCAAATTGTGCGTTCGTTCATGGAAAATAACGAAGTAAGTTTACAAGAAATGCTGAAAATGGACGCCAAACAAATTTTTGAAAGATCTAAATACAAACCCAAAAAAAATGAGTAACACCATCAAATCCGAAATAAAATTCAATGTCGAACTCGACGAAAACAGAATTCCTGAAAAACTCACTTGGACTGCCCAAGACGGTGGTGTAGAGCAAGAAGAAGCCAAAGCTTTGATGTTGTCTATCTGGGACAGCAATGCCCAAGAAACGCTTCGTATCGATTTGTGGACCAAAGACATGCCGGTGGATGAGATGAAAAAGTTTTTCCACCAAACCTTAGTGGCTATGTCCGACACGTTCCAACGCGCTACAGGCGATGAAAAAATGGTAGATACCATGAAAGATTTCTGTGACTATTTTGCCGAAAAAATGGAGTTGAAAGGGTAGTTTTTACAACTCGCCGCTTTTAAACATCTGATCGTTTACCTCGTCTATAAAAGCCAAAAGGGCTTCCCTTCCGGTGCTTTCTAAAGAAGAAGTCACAAAGTGTTGTGGCATTTCTTCCCAGTTGTTGGCCAACAAAGCTTTTCGATAAGCCGCAATGTTGGAATCTATCTTGGTTTTACTGATTTTATCGGCTTTGGTAAAAATGAGGCAAAACGGCACTTCGATTTCTCCTAAGTAATTGATGAAATCCAAGTCGATTTTCTGTGCTTCTAAGCGAATATCAATCAGCACAAAAGCACAAACCAATTGTTCTCTTTTCTCAAAATAATCGGTAATAAATTGCTGAAAAACATCTTTGGTCTTCTTTGAAACACGGGCATAACCATAACCCGGTAAATCTACCAAAAACCAATTGGAATTGATTTTAAAATGATTGATTAATTGGGTTTTCCCCGGTTTTCCGGAGGTTTTAGCCAAATTCTTATGATTCGTCAGCATATTGATTAATGACGATTTGCCTACGTTAGAGCGACCAATAAAGGCGTATTCCGGTAAAGGTTCTTTCGGACATTTGCTAACGTCGGAATTGCTGATGATAAATTCGGCTGAATTGATTTTCATAGTGTTTCGGTAAAAACAAAAAAGTCCAAAACGGACTCTTTGTAAATTATAAATGAACCTCTTTTAACCACTCGTCCAACAAACGATTGAACTCGTCCGGATGTTCCATCATGGCCGCATGACCACATTTGTCAATCCAATACAAAGAGGAATTAGGCATCAGTTTGTGAAACTCCTCGGCTACATCCGGTGGTGTTACTTGGTCGTTTCTTCCCCAAATCAAACAAGTTTTTACATGCATTTTAGGCAAATCCTTAGCCATATTATGACGAATAGCGCTTTTGGCTATTGTTAAGGTTTTCAATACTTTAATACGATCGTTAACTACAGCAAAAACTTCGTCTACTATTTCTTTGGTGGCAATCTTAGGGTCATAAAAAACGGCTTCCGCTTTTTGTTTGATGTATTCATAATCCCCGCGTTTCGGATAACTGTCGCCCATGGCGCTTTCGTATAATCCGGAACTGCCCGTTAAAACCAAACCGGCTACTTTTTCAGGATACATCTTGGAGTGGTACAAAGCAATGTGTCCGCCCAAGGAATTGCCTAATAAAATCACACGGTCAAAACCTTTAAAGGTGATAAAGTCTTTGACGTATTTGGCAAAAGCTTTTACGTTGGTTTTTAGGATGTTTTGAGTGTAAATAGGCAATTCGGGAATGACAACTTTATAACCTCTTTTGGAGAAATAATCGGCTACTCCGTTAAAGTTACTCAAGCCGCCCATTAATCCGTGTAAAACAACAATTGGTGTGCCTTCTCCGGCTTCAAAATAGGTATATCTTCCTTCTTTTTTAAAATTTCCTTCCATGTAATTTTTATGACTTTTTACCTCGGCAACAAATATATGATTTTATAGCTAACATTTGTGTTTTCCCACTAATATTTCCAAGTTGAAAGTTGATTTTCCAGGCGCTTTTTTCAAAATATCAATATTAATTTTTGGTTGACTTAGATCCATATTTATCAGTCCTATAAAATTAATTTTTGTCAACAAAACAGCTAATAATGAGTTTTTTATCTCTTTTTTTCTATTTCTGTTCAGATTTGTTAAACAATCATCAACAATTTTAAAAAGTGGGCTTTCAGCTATTTTTCTCGAAAAACAGCGGTAAGTAGTAAAACTTATTAACAAAGTGGTATTTTGTGGTAATTTGTGGTAATAATTTTTATATTTTTGCTCTTAACCAAAATAAACAGCAATTGAACTCCATTATCGGAACATATGAATGCAAAGTTGACGCCAAAGGAAGACTCATGATTCCTTCGGCCTTAAAGAAGCAACTGGCTAATTCTCTTCAAGATGGCTTTGTCTTGAAGCGTTCCGTGTTTCAGCCTTGCTTGGAACTTTATCCAATGGCAGAATGGAATTTAATGATGCAAAAAATCAATAAGCTTAACCGATTCGTAAAAAAGAACAACGACTTCATCCGCCGCTTTACCGCCGGTGTCAAAATAGTTGAAGTAGACGATTTAGGACGATTATTGATTCCGAAGGATTTAATGACTTTTAGTCAGATTTCAAAAGATATCGTGCTCTCGTCAGCAGTGAACATTGTGGAGATTTGGGACAAAGATTTGTATGAAAAATCGATTGCCGGTGACGACATCGATTTTGCAGATTTAGCGGAAGATGTAATGGGCAACATAAATGACGACAACGATGGAGTATCATAACCCGGTTTTATTACACGAAACGGTTGACGGTTTAAATATTAAACCCGACGGAATATATGTTGATGTGACTTTCGGCGGCGGTGGTCATTCCAAAGAAATTTTGAGAAGACTTGGACCTAACGGGAAGTTGTTTGGTTTTGATCAAGATGAAGATGCTTGGGAAAATGCCCTGCCGGATGAGCGATTTGCTTTGATACAGGAAAATTTCAGATACATCAAGCGTTTTTTGAGATTTCATGGGATAAAAAGTGTTGATGGAATTTTAGCCGATTTAGGCGTTTCGTCCCACCAATTCGATGTGCCGGAAAGAGGTTTTTCCACTCGATTTGATGCCGACCTCGACATGCGAATGAGCAAAAGAAACGAGTTGGATGCTTATAAAGTCATTAACGAATACGACGAAAATAACCTGAAAAGAGTGTTTTTGGATTACGGCGAGTTAAAAGTAGCGCCGGCTTTGGCCCGAACCATAGTAGATGCCAGAGAGAAAAAAGACATCAAAACGACCGAAGAACTGAAAACGGTTTTGGCCAAATACCTGCCGGAGAAAGTAAAGAATAAAGTCTTGGCTCAAATCTATCAAGCCATACGAATTGAGGTAAACCAAGAAATGGAAGTGCTCAAAGAATTCTTAGAGCAATCGCTTGAAATATTGAAACCGGGCGGAAGATTAAGTGTAATCTCCTATCATTCCTTAGAGGATCGTTTGGTGAAACGTTTTATGAAAAACGGCCTTTTTGAAGGCGAACCGGAACGCGATTTCTTCGGAAACTTTTCGGTACCGTTCAAGCTGGTAGGAAAGTTAATCGTGCCGACAGAAGCCGAAATAAAAATTAATAACAGAGCACGCAGTGCCAAATTAAGAATAGCAGAAAAGAAATAAATGATTTATGATTGAAAATTAACGATTTAAGATTTCAGAAAAGGTTGCCTCAAATATCAAAAATCGTTAATCAAAAATCTTCAATAAAATGAAAAAAGGCGTTTACAGCATTTTAAAAGCTCGGTTTTTAGTGAATGAAGATGCTACCAAAAATTGGCGTTTCATCGTGTTTCTCATTTTACTGGCCATTTTGATGATTGCCAACGAACACCGTTACGATCAAAAAATCTTCAGAATCGCCGAATTGACAAATGAAGTTAAAGAATTGCGCTCTGAATTTGTAGACAAACGCTCCGAATTAATGAAATTAAAAATGGAATCGACCGTTTCCGAAAAAATGAAAGAGCGAAATATTTTTCCTTCGTCGGTTCCGCCACAAAAAATAAAAATTAAAAAACCAATAGAAAAAAGTTTCTTTCAAAAGCTATGGCAGTAGAAGATAAACATATCTCTTACCGTATTTACCTGGTGGCTTTCTGTCTGTTTCTGATGGCTTTGGCAATTACGTTTAAACTCACTAAAATTCAGTGGGTGGAAGGCGATCATTACCGAAAATTAGCCAAAGAACGCACAGTGAAGAACTTTGTTATTCCGGCGAATAAAGGCAATATTTATTCGGCCGATGGAAGTTTATTGGCAACTTCAATTCCTAACTATAACATCCGTTTCGATGCGGTAGCGCCTAAGTCCGAAGATTTTGAAACCAATGTAAAGCCTTTGGCGGATTCTCTCTCTGTATTGTTAGGCAAATCGAGTGGCTTTTATTTAAACCAACTCAAATCTGCCCGCGCCAATAAAAATCGTTATTTACTGATAGCCAAAAAGCTCAGCTATACCCAATATGTGAAAATCAAAAGTTTTCCATTATTCAATTTGGGCGCCAACAAAGGCGGTATGATTACCGAACAAAAAACGGTGCGCGAACATCCGATAGGTAAAATTGCCGAGCGAACTATTGGTTATGAAAGAGAAGACGAAAACGGAAAGTTAGTCGGAAAAGGTATCGAATGGTCGTTCCGCAAATACCTTAACGGCAAAGACGGTAAAGTCTTGAAACAAAAAATAGCCAAAGGCCAATGGAAACCTATTCGTGACGTTAATGAAGTAGATCCGCAAGATGGTTATGATGTAATTTCAACTATCGATGTCTACATTCAAGATATTGCACACCATGCGTTATTGAAGCAATTGCAAGAGTACAAAGCCGATCATGGCTGTGTGGTGGTCATGGAAACCAAAACAGGAAAAATCAGAGCCATTTCCAACTTGGGAAAACTAAAAGAATCTGATTCAACCTATTTTGAAACCACCAATTATGCCGTGGCCGAATCTCATGAACCGGGTTCTACTTTCAAGTTGGTAGATATGATTGCTTTATTGGATGACCAAAAAGTAGATACCAGTAAAGTTTACAACACTTTCGGAGGTGTGATTGATTACCGCGGAAAAAAGGTTAGAGATTCTCATGAAGGGGGCTATGGCAGCATCTCATTAGGAAGAGGTTTCGAGGTGTCTTCAAACACTGTTTTAGTACAAGCCGTTTACGAAAATTACAAAAACAACCCAAAAGAATTCGTTGATCGCATCGACCGTATGGGCTTAAACAAGCCACTTGGGTTACCCTTCCAAGGCGAAGGAAAGCCTTATATCCCGCAACCGGGCGACAAACATTGGAGTGCAATTTCATTGCCATGGATGGCTTTTGGTTACGGAGTGTCGGTAACGCCTTTGCAAACGCTAACCTTGTATAATGCGGTAGCCAATAACGGCGAAATGGTAAAACCGCAATTTGTATCCGAAATCAAAGAATGGAACCGAACCATCAAAAAATACAACAAAGAAGTCATCAACCCGAGAATTTGTGCTCCGGAAACGATTAAGAAATTAAAAGCAGTTTTGACCAATGTGGTTAAAAGAGGCACCGGTTCCAAATTGTATTCTAAAGATTTTTCGATGGCCGGAAAAACCGGTACTGCGCAAGCCAATTATGGTAAAAACGGCGGAAGTGAGAAACATTATATTTCGTCTTTCGTTGGCTTCTTTCCGGCAGAGAATCCTAAGTATTCTTGTATAGTAGTCGTGCACAAGCCAAATACTTCCGGGAATAATTATTATGGAGCCGATGTAGCCGGTCCGGTATTTAAAAGAGTAGCGCAAAAGATTTTTACAGATGCACCATCGACTAACGAAATCAAAAATTTGAATAAAAAAATCGGCAAGCAAGAGAAAGCTTATGCCGAATTTGAAGCTAAAGCCAACTCCGAATCCAAAGTAGTTCCGAATGTAAAAGGAATGAGCGGTATGGATGCTGTGGCACTTTTAGAAAACATGAAAATGAAGGTTAAAGTCATCGGCTTCGGAAAAGTGAAAAGACAATCCATCCAGCCGGGCTCAGCCTTAACCAAAAATCAAATCATCATACTCGAATTATCGTGATTATTTTAAAAGACATATTATACAAAGTAGCCATCGAAGTTGTTAAAGGTTCGACCGAAATGTCTATTAACAAAATCGAATTCGATTCCAGAAAAGTGGAAGAAAACGATGTGTTTGTGGCCATACGTGGTACGGTTTCTAACGGACATGACTTTATCGAAAAAGCCATCAACTTGGGCGCTACCGCTATTGTTTGCGATACATTGCCGGAAGTTATCGTTACAGGCGTGACTTACATTCAGGTAAAAGATACCAACACCGCTTTGGCTTATCTAGCGACCAATTTTTACAACAATCCGTCGCAAAACCTAAAGTTAGTAGGCATCACCGGAACCAACGGAAAAACAACGATTGCTTCACTTTTGTACCAATTGTTCCAAAAAGCCGGTTACAAAGTGGGTTTGTTGTCCACCGTCAAAATTATGGTGAATGACCTGGAATACAAAGCCACACACACGACACCGGATTCGTTAACCATTAACCATTATCTGGCTGAAATGAATGCCGCGGGAGTTGAGTATTGCTTTATGGAAGTAAGCTCGCATGGCATCCATCAAAAACGGACTGAAGGCTTGCATTTTGCCGGTGGTGTTTTTACCAATTTGTCACACGATCACTTGGATTACCACGCAACGTTTGCCGAGTACCGAGATGTGAAGAAATCATTTTTCGATCATTTGCCTAAAACGGCTTTTGCCTTGACGAATGTGGATGATAAAAACGGAGCAGTAATGTTCCAAAATACTTCCGCCAGAAAGTTAACGTATGCCTTAAAGTCGTATGCCGATTACAAAGCACAAATTTTAGAAAGCCAACTATCAGGCTTGTTATTAAAGATAAATGAGAGCGAAGTTTGGGTGCGATTGATTGGCACCTTTAATGCTTACAATTTATTGGCCATTTACGGAACAGCAGTCGAATTAGGTTTGGATAAGTTAGAAGTATTGCGATTGTTATCTGAATTGGAGAGCGTGTCCGGAAGATTTCAATACATCGTATCCAATCAAAAAATTACCGCGGTTGTTGATTATGCGCATACGCCGGATGCTTTGGAAAATGTAATTAAAACCATAAACGATATCCGAACCAATAACGAACAATTGATTACAGTGGTAGGTTGCGGTGGCGACAGAGACAAAACCAAAAGACCGATTATGGCGCACATTGCCAGCAGTATGAGCAATAAGGTCATCATCACTTCAGACAACCCAAGAACGGAAGATCCGATTGACATTATAGCCGATATGGAAAAAGGTGTTGAGTTGCAAAACCAAAAGAAAACGTTGTCGATAGTCGACCGTAAACAAGCCATCAAAACCGCTTGTCAGTTGGCCAATCCAAACGATATTATTCTAATCGCCGGAAAGGGACACGAAACCTATCAGGAAATTCAAGGCGTTCGCCACGATTTCGACGATATGAAAATTGTAAAAGAACTATTAGAACAGCTAAATAAATAACCTATGCTATATTATTTATTTGAATACCTCGACAAAACTATGGATGTGCCCGGAACCGGGGTGTTCCAATACATTACGTTTCGCTCAGCTTTGGCCTTAATCTTGTCGCTGATGATTTCCACCATTTACGGTAAAAAAATCATCAATTTCTTGAGAAACCAGCAAGTTGGGGAAACGGTGAGAGAATTAGGTTTGGAAGGTCAAACACAAAAGGCTGGTACACCAACTATGGGTGGTTTAATCATCATTATCGCAACGTTGATTCCGGTAATATTGTTAACCAAACTCAATAATATCTATATCATCTTGTTGATAGTAACCACGCTTTGGATGGGAACTATCGGTTTTATCGACGATTACATCAAAATCTTCAAAAAAGACAAACAAGGTTTAAAAGGGATTTTCAAAGTAATTGGGCAGGTTGGTCTCGGACTAATCGTGGGTTCTGTATTGTACTTCCATCCGGGTGTAACGGTAAGAGAACGTTCGAATACGCCTATCACTTTCAATCAAACGCAAAATGTTATTAACCAAGCACCGGTAGAAAAAAAATCCACTACTACTACCATTCCGTTTGTTAAAAATAACGAGTTGGATTACGCTAAAATCATTGCTTGGACCGGAGATGGTTACGAAAATTGGGCGTGGTTGGTATTTATTCCGATTGTAATTTTCATCATCACAGCAGTGTCTAACGGAGCCAATTTGACCGACGGAATCGACGGTCTGGCCGCAGGAACATCCGCCATATCAGTACTCGCATTAGGGATTTTTACCTTCGTTTCGGGGAATCTTATTTTGTCGAGTTACCTCAATATCATGTACATCCCTAATTCGGGTGAAATGACGGTTTTCATTTCTGCATTTGTTGGGGCGCTAATCGGATTTTTGTGGTACAACTCTTTCCCTGCCTCAGTATTCATGGGCGATACAGGAAGTTTAACCATAGGTGGAATCATAGCCGTATTGGCCATTTCAGTACGTAAAGAAATGTTGTTGCCGGTATTGTGTGCCATCTTTTTTGCTGAAAATCTATCGGTAATCATTCAGGTGACTTATTTCAAATATACCAAGAAGCGTTTCGGAGAAGGTCGACGGGTTTTCTTGATGTCACCTTTGCACCATCATTACCAAAAGAAAGGCTATCACGAAAGTAAAATTGTAACCCGATTTTGGATTGTAGCCATCTTATTAGCCATCGTTTCTATAGTGACATTAAAATTGAGATAGCATGAAGCGATTGGTTGTACTTGGCGGAGGTGAGAGTGGTGTGGGAACCGCCATTTTAGGTAGGAAAGAAGGCTACGAGGTATTCGTGTCCGATTTCGGAAAAATAACAGATAAATACAAAAACGTTCTTACACAATATAACATTGATTGGGAAGAGGAAAAACACACCGAAGCACTGCTTCTGAATGCCGATGTAGTGATGAAAAGTCCCGGAATTCCGGACAAAGCGCCAATGGTAAAAAAATTGGTTGAAAAAGGAATACCGGTTATTTCTGAAATCGAGTTTGCTTACCCGTTTACCAAAGCCAAAACCATCGGAATTACAGGAAGCAACGGGAAAACGACCACGACTATGCTAACGTATCATTTGCTCAAAGAAGGCGGATTAAACGTAGGCTTAGGCGGAAATATCGGAAAAAGCTTTGCCTGGCAAGTGGCCGAAGAAAACTACGATTACTATGTATTGGAATTGAGTAGTTTTCAGTTAGACGGAATCATAAATTACAAACCGGACATAGCGGTGTTGACCAACATCAGTCCCGATCATTTAGACCGATATGAGTATCAATATGAAAATTATATCGCCTCTAAATTCAGAATCACAATGAACCAAACGGAAGCTGATTTTTTCATCTACGACGCCGATGACGAAGCAATAACCGAATGGTTAAAAAACAATAAAACAAAAGCACAAACTATACCTTTTTCGTTATCAAAAACCTTTGAAAACGGAGCCTTTATTAAAAACGACGACACTATGGATATTATCATCAACAACGAAGAATTTGAAATGAAGACCGCTGACATTTCATTGGAAGGAAAACACAACATGAAAAACGCTATGGCCGCTACTTCAGTAGCCCAACTGATGAAAATCAGAAAGCAAACCATACGCGAAAGTTTGTCAAATTTCCAAGGCGTTGAACATCGTTTAGAAAAAGTACTAAAAATTCAAAATGTACAGTACATCAACGACAGCAAAGCTACCAATGTGAATGCTACATTCTTTGCTCTCGACAGTATGACTGTGCCAACCGTTTGGATTGTTGGGGGTGTAGACAAAGGAAACGACTACAGCGAGTTGATGCCTTTGGTGCGTGAAAAGGTAAAAGCCATCATCTGTTTGGGCTTAGACAATAAAAAAATCATCGATGCTTTCAGCGATGTTGTAGATATGATGGTAGAAGTAGATAACATGCGCGATGCGGTAAATACCGCCAAACATTTAGCGGAAAAAGGCGATACGGTATTGTTGTCACCGGCTTGTGCCAGCTTTGATTTGTTCCAAAACTATGAAGACAGAGGAAATCAATTTAAGGCAGCAGTAAAGAATTTATAAATAAGGATTCAGGAATCAGGATTTAGGAATTAGCTAAATCCTAAATCCTAAATCCCAAATCCTAAATCATAAAAATGAAAGAACTCATTCACAGTTTAAAAGGAGATAAAGTCATCTGGGCCTTCGTTGCCTTGTTGGCCTTGTTTTCGTTTATGCCTGTGTTTAGTGCGAGTAGTAATTTGGCTTATATGCGTCATGGTTCGGGTAATGCTTTAACTTATTTGCTCAAGCACGGCGCACAAGTTTTTGTTGGGTTTTTTATTTTATACAAAATTCACAAAGTGCCTTACCATTATTTCAGAACCATTTCACGCTTGTTATTACCGGTGGTTTGGGTACTATTGGTGTATACTTTGCTCAACGGTACGGTGATTCAAGGAGCTAACGCCAGTAGATGGATCCAAATTCCATTTATCGGAATTACGTTTCAAACCTCTACTTTGGCTTCTATAGTGTTGTATGTTTTTGTGGCACGATACTTATCCAAAACCCGCGAAACGCCCATTACTTTCCAAAATTCTTTGTGGGAATTGTGGACGCCGGTTTTCATCACTATTGCCTTGATTCTTCCGGCTAACTTATCCACTGCGGCTTTGATTTTTGCTATGGTAGTGATGTTGGCTTTTATCGGGAAATACCCAATTAAGTACATTGGTATTATTTTAGGAGCCGGGATAATAGGACTGACCTTCTTTATTTTGGTGGCCAAACAATTTCCGGATGCTTTTCCTAACCGTGTGGATACTTGGATTAACCGTATCGACAATTTTACAACCGACAAACCCGATGAAGACGATTATCAAATCGAGAAAGCCAAAATTGCTATAGCGTCAGGAGGAGTTTATGGGTTAGGTCCGGGTAAAAGTGTACAGAAAAATTTCTTGCCGCAATCGTCCTCCGACTTTATCTATGCAATCATAGTCGAAGAATACGGTTTATTCGGCGGAATATTGGTTTTAAGTATGTACTTATTGTTGTTATTCCGATTTGTAGTCGCAGCACACAAAGCCAATTCAATGTTCGGAAAGTTAGTCGTTGTTGGATTGGGGTTCCCGATAATTTTTCAGGCTATGACCAATATGGCGGTGGCGGTGGAATTATTGCCGGTAACCGGACAAACTTTACCACTAATAAGTAGCGGGGGGAGCTCGATTTGGATGACCTGTATCGCACTCGGAATCATATTGAGTGTAACTAAGAAAGAAGAAGAAATTGCAGAGGAATTGGCCGAAAAACAAAAACGTGAAGACGCGCTGCAGCGCATGATAGATAAACAATTACAAGAGGAAGAAGCTGCAGAAAAAGCAGCGGAACAAGCCGAATTGGAAAGTTATTCCATCCAAGAAGATGCTAATCCGTTGGAACCTATTTTGAAGAAAAAGTAAATGAAAAAGTTGAAATTCATAGTAAGCGGCGGCGGTACTGGCGGACATATTTATCCGGCTATTGCCATTGCCAATGAGTTAAAGTCTCGATTCCCTGAGGCGGAATTTCTTTTTGTAGGCGCCAGCGATAAAATGGAAATGCAAAAAGTGCCGCAAGCCGGATACAAAATCGAAGGCTTATGGATAGCAGGTTTGCAACGAAAATTGACCTTGCAAAACATGTTGTTTCCTTTTAAACTTATGAGCAGTTTGTGGAAATCGAGAAAAATTATCAGAAAGTTTAAACCCGATGTAGTTATTGGTACAGGCGGTTTTGCCAGCGGACCATTGTTACAAGCGGCGAACAGTATGAATATACCAACAGTTATTCAGGAACAAAATTCCTATCCGGGCATTACCAATAAATTGTTGAGTAAAAAAGCGAACGCGATTTGTGTAGCCTATGAAAATTTAGAACGATTTTTTCCAAAAGATAAAATTGTTTTTACGGGAAATCCTGTTCGTCAGGATTTGTTGGATGTTAGCTCTAAAAAGGCCGAGGGAATTGCTCATTTCAACTTGGATTCGACTAAAAAAACCTTGTTAGTTCTTGGCGGAAGTTTGGGCGCTAGAAGGGTGAATCAGTTAATTGCCAAAGAACTCGATTTTATATTGGCCAACGGAGTACAAGTTTTTTGGCAATGCGGTAAGTTGTATTACGACGAATACCAACATTTCAACGAAAGAGAAAATGTGCAAGTCGTAGCATTTATCGATAAAATGGACTTGATTTATGCCGCAACTGATGTTGTTATTTCTCGTGCCGGTGCTTCATCGGTATCCGAGTTGTGTTTGGTGGGTAAACCAACTATTTTCATCCCGTCGCCCAACGTAGCCGAAGACCATCAAGCCAAAAATGCCAAAGCCATAGCCGATAAAAATGGTGCTGTTTTATTGCATGAAAGCGAATTGGACGAACAATTTGAAACTACATTTTCCAAGTTGTTAGCCGATGAAAATTGGCAAAAGGAGCTTAGTCAAAATATTAAAAAGTTGGCCAAACCCAACGCCACCAAAGATATAGTAGAAGAAATAATTAAATTAATAAAGTAAACTCAGCCACTCAGTGACTCAGCTACTCAGTAACTCAAATGAATCTAAACCAAATCCATAACGTCTATTTCATCGGCATCGGAGGCATCGGGATGAGTGCCTTGGCGCGTTATTTCCAGCACATCGGGAAAAAAGTTTCGGGTTATGATAAAACCCCAACCATGTTAACCGATGAGTTAAAGGCTTCCGGGATGGATATTCATTTTGAAGACAATATCAACTTAATTCCAAAAGATTTTTATGTCGAAAATACACTCGTAATCATTACACCGGCCGTTCCGATTACGCATTCAGAGTGGAATTATTTTTTAGAGCGAGAGTATGTGGTTAAAAAACGCGCCGAAGTGTTAGGTATCATCACCAAAGATACTTTTTGTTTCGCTGTGGCCGGTACACATGGTAAAACCACTACTTCCAGTATTTTAGGCCATATTCTTTACGAAAGTGGTGCCGATGTTACTGCTTTTTTAGGCGGAATTGTCGAAAATTACCATTCCAATTTAATCGGCAGCGGCAAAACCGTTACTGTAGTGGAAGCCGATGAGTTCGATCGTTCATTTTTGCATTTGCATCCGGATATCGCTTGCGTAACTTCAATGGATGCGGATCACTTAGATATTTACGGCGATGCTACCGCCATTGAGGATTCTTTTAGAGAATTTGCCAATAAAGTAGCTGATAAGAACCAACTTTTTGTCCCAAAAGGGTTGCCGTTAGAAGGGTTAACTATCGGTATCAATGAAGAAGCAACCTATAGCGCTTTCAACATCCGAATTGAAAACGGGTTTTATGTTTTTGATGTGCAAACACCATCGGAAACCATCCGCGATTTGCAATTTGGCTTACCCGGAAGACACAATTTGATGAATGCCCTGATGGCTTTGGCAATGGCTAAAACTTATGGTACCCCAACCGAGTCCATTGCTAAGGCCTTGGCTTCATTCAAAGGAATCCAACGCCGATTTTCGTATCAAATCAAGACAAATGACTTGGTTTATGTTGATGATTATGCGCACCATCCAACCGAAATTAACGCCGTACACCAAGCGGTTCGTGAGTTGTATCCGGGTGAAAAAGTGTTGGCTGTATTCCAACCGCATTTGTTCAGCAGAACCAAAGATTTTGCCGATGATTTTGCCAAAAGTTTGTCACAATTCGACGAAATTTTGTTGTTAGATATTTATCCTGCAAGAGAATTACCCATGGAAGGCATTACGTCAAGTTGGTTACTTTCCAAAATGGAAAATCCCAATAAAAAACTAATTTCTAAGGGCGATTTAATCCCCGCAATTTTAGAAAGTAGTGCTAAAATAATAGTGACCATCGGTGCAGGAGATATTGGAGAATTGGTTCCGAAAATTAAATTGGCTTTGTCATGAAAATGTTGACCTGGACAAATATCAGATTGCTGTTGATGATTTTCGTTGTCATCTTCCTGTTTTCGTTCACTTCGCACCGAAATGCGAAGCGAAAAATTGCAAAAACTGAGGTCGTTTTTGTAGGCGAAAACAGTCTTTTTTTAAAGCCTGAAACGGTTAATAAATTGTTAATAGAAAAAAATCGGGACCTAAAAACTATCAATAAAGATGGTTTAGATTTGAATAAATTGGAAAAAACTGTCAGCAGTCATGAAATGATTCACAAGGCTGATGTTTTTGTCAGTGTTGATGGGGTTTTAAAAGCAGTGGTGGAACAAAAACAACCTCTTGGAAGAGTGTTTGAGGAAACCGGTTCCTTTTATATTGATTATGAGGGAAATAAAATGCCGTTATCTGAAAATTATGCGGCAAGAGTGCCCTTAGTTTCAGGTGAAATTACGGCAGTAAAAAAAGAGAAATTGGCTGAAGTTTTGAAACAAATTGCGGAAGATGATTTTTTGAAAAAAAACATCATAGGCGTACAAATTTTATCCAACGGAAGCATGGTAATGGCCAACCGAAATTATGATTACCAAATTGATTTCGGGAGAACTATCAACATCGAAAGAAAATTTAAGAATTATAAAGCCTTTTTTCAGAAGGCTGTTTCCGACAGCACTTTGGAAAAGTACCGAAGAATTAATTTAAAGTTTACCAAGCAAGTGGTGTGCATTAAATAGAAGATTATGGAAAAAGAGAATATTGCAGTAGGGTTAGACATTGGGACAACCAAGATTGTAGCCATGATTGGCAAGAAAAATGAGTATGGGAAATTGGAGATTTTGGGCGTTGGCAAATCCAAAAGCCTTGGTGTGGCTCGCGGTGTGGTAAACAATATTACCCAAACCATTCAGTCTATTCAGCAAGCTGTTCTTGAGGCGGAAAATAATTCAGGTTACAAAATCAACGATGTGGTAGTCGGTATTGCCGGACAACACATCAGAAGCATACAACACACGGATTATGTTATCCGTACCAATCCGGAAGAGGTAATCAGTGGCAGAGACATACAGTTGCTGATTGACCAAGTGAACAAATTGGCCATGTTGCCGGGCGAAGAAATCATCCATGTATTGCCGCAAGAATTCAAAATTGACGGACAAACGGAGATTAAAGAACCTATCGGGATGTATGGGGCTCGCTTGGAAGCCAGTTTTCATGTGGTAGTCGGACAAGCGTCTTCCATCAGAAATGTGGGCAGATGTATCCAAAGTTCCGGCATCGAATTGTCGGGCTTAACTTTAGAACCATTGGCTTCAGCAGATGCAGTTTTAAGTCAGGAAGAAAAAGAAGCCGGGGTAGCCTTGATTGATATCGGAGGCGGAACAACCGATTTGGCTATTTTTAAAGACGGCATCATTCGTCATACCGCAGTAGTACCTTTTGGTGGAAATGTGATTACTGATGACATCAAAGAAGGCTGTTCGATTATAGAAAAACAAGCCGAATTGTTAAAAGTAAAATTCGGTTCTGCTTGGCCGGGCGAAAATAAAGACAACGAAATTGTGTCTATTCCGGGCCTTAGAGGAAGAGATCCGAAAGAGATTTCGCTTAAAAATTTATCGAAAATTATCCACGCCAGAGTCGTGGAGATTATAGAGCAAGTATTTACCGAAATTAAAGCTTACGGACACGAAGATCCGCGTAAAAAGTTAATTGCCGGAATTGTGCTAACCGGAGGCGGTTCGCAACTCAAACATATCAAGCAGTTGGTGGAATACATCACCGGTATGGATACCAGAATAGGTTACCCTAACGAACATTTGGCGGGTAATTCGGGTGAAGAAATTTCCAGTCCGTTGTTTGCCACCGCAGTTGGATTGGTGATGAACAGCATCGAAAACAACTCTAACAGTGCTTACAAAATAGAACTGAAAGAAGTAGTGGCCGAAGCCCCGAAAGCTACAGCACAACAACCGGTTTTCGAGCCGAAAGAAGAGGTTGCCGCAACCATTGAACAACCGGTGGAAGTGGAAAAACCAATCGAACGCGAGACAGAAAAGCAAATCAAACGTTCGTTTTTTGATCGCTATGTAGACAAGATCAAAGATTTTTTAGATAACGCAGAGTAAAGAATAACAGAATAAATACCTAACACCAAAATAGTATGATAAGCAACTCAGAATTTGGAAGCATCTCATTTGATTTACCAAAGAATCAATCAAATGTGATCAAAGTAATCGGTGTTGGTGGCGGCGGAAGTAACGCTATCAATCACATGTTCAAACAAGGAATCAAAGGTGTAGATTTCATTGTATGTAACACCGACTCACAGGCACTTCAAAACAGTCCGGTACCTAACAAAATTCAGTTAGGGGTTAACCTTACCGAAGGTCTTGGCGCAGGCGCTAATCCCGATGTTGGACACCAATCGGCTCTGGAAAGTGTAGGCGAAATCGAAAAAATGTTGGACAGCAATACCAAAATGGTTTTCATCACAGCCGGTATGGGCGGTGGAACCGGAACCGGTGCTGCTCCTGTAATTGCTCAATTGGCCAAAGAAAGAGATATTCTTACTGTGGGAATCGTGACTATTCCTTTCCAATTTGAAGGAAAAGTACGTTCGGAACAAGCGTTGTTAGGCGTTGAAAAATTAAGAAAACAAGTTGATTCTTTGATTGTTATCAATAACAATAAACTGAGAGAAGTGTACGGAAACTTAGGTTTCAAAGCCGGATTCTCCAAAGCCGATGAAGTGTTGGCTACTGCTTCTCGCGGTATTGCCGAAGTAATTACACACCACTACACGCAAAACATCGACTTAAAAGACGCTAAGACTGTATTGTCTAACAGCGGCACTGCTATTATGGGTTCTGCTGTGGCTACCGGAGACAACCGTGCCAAAGAGGCTATTATTACCGCTTTGGATTCTCCATTGTTAAACGATAATAAAATTACAGGAGCTAAAAACGTATTGTTGCTTATCGTTTCAGGCTCTAACGAGATTACTATTGACGAAATCGGAGAAATCAATGACCACATCCAAACCGAAGCAGGCTACAATGCTAACATCATCATGGGTGTTGGTGAAGACGAAAGCTTGGGCGAAGCCATCGCGGTAACCATTATCGCTACCGGTTTCAATGTAGAACAACAAAACGGTATCGTAAACGTAGACAGTCAAAAAATTGTTCACGCTTTGGAAGATGATCAAAAATTGGTGCGCGACTTAACGCAAAAACCGGTGGAAGTTTTCCAAAATACTATAGAAACACCAAAAGCGGAATCGCCTTCAGAAAAAATCGTATTCGAATTAATCGAAGAAGAAGTGGCTGCTCCTGAGGTTGAATTCACTATACAAGAAACGGTACAAACTCCGGCTGCTATCAACGAAAACGAGTTGATTGCCATGAACCAATTCATTCGCAACTTAGACGTGACTTTTGAAATCGTTTCGCCTATCAAAGACATCGATTTCAAAGTAACAACACCTGAGGTAAAAGCTATGGAAGTGGTTGAGCCTATCAATGCCGTTGAAGAAGAACAAATCACTTTCACTTTCGATATGCCTGCTGCAACGCCGGTATTCGAAAAAGCGGAAACCGTAGAAGAAAACAAAATTGTATTCGATTTGTCTGAAGCCAACGAAATTGTAGTCAACGAGCCTGTGCAATTTGTGCCGGTTACTGAACTAAATGAAGGCGGCGTAATCAAATATTCCTTGGAAGAGTACATGGAGTTGGAAAACGACTTGTTAAACTCTAAACCGGCCGCTAAAGTAGTAGAAGAGCCAATCGTTGAAGAGTTGAACTTTACCATGAAAGTGGAAACCGAAAAGCCGCAAGCGGTGAACTATTTCGACGAAGTATCTCCGGTAGAAATGACCATCGAAGAAACTTTGAAACACAGAGCCGATGAGCGCAGAAGAAAATTAAAAGAGTTCAATTACAAATTCCACAACAATCCGTCACGAATTGAGGAATTGGAAAAAGAACCCGCATACAAAAGATTGGGTGTTGACCTGTCAAACAACACCGGCAATAACGCAAACTCCAGAATGTCTTTAGGAACCGATAGTAACGACGATTTACAAATCCGTACCAACAATTCGTTTTTACATGACAATGTGGATTAAAAATTAGGAATAAGAGTTGGGCTAAAGCTCATATACCTGAAGTCCACCGGACTTCCTCCTCTTACTCTCAAATACGATAACGTAGATTAGTCTGCCATTTTTCTAATCGAACAACCCGAAAATTTCCTTGAGATTTTCGGGTTATTTTTTTACCTTCGCAGTGCTTTTTGGAGCGAATGGTTCGGGCAGTTTCAGTGATCCTTATTCCCGCTTTCCGCGCTACACGGTAGCTAGCTACAATCGGGGCTAAAGAGCCAACCATATTTAATGTCTAAAATTTAATATCTAATATCAAGATGAGTTTAGAAACCCAAATCATGGATGAAATGAAAAACGCCATGAGAGCCAAAGATACTGTTGCTTTAGAAGCCTTAAGAGCTATCAAATCAGGCATCATCTTAGCCAAAACCGAAGCCGGTGCCGGCGATACTTTGTCAGCCGACGATGAAATCAAGTTATTGCAACGTTTGGTAAAACAACGCAAAGACAGCGCTGCTATTTTCCAACAACAAAACCGAGCTGATTTGGCAGAACCTGAATTGGCACAAGTAGCCGTAATCGAGAAATTCCTTCCTGCGCAATTGTCTGAAGCCGAAGTAGAAGTTGCAGTAGCGGCAATTATAGCTGAAGGCGGTTTTTCAGGTATGGCTTCCATGGGACAAGTAATGGGGAAAGCCTCAGCTGCTTTGGCCGGTAAAACCGATGGTAAAACCATTTCGACTATCGTTAAAAAATTATTAGCTTAAATTGATTAAAGAATTAGGAATTAGGAATTAGGAATTAGGAATTAGGAATTAGGATTTTTTTAAATCCTTAATCCAAGAATCCTCAATCTCAAATAAATAAAGGCTGCGTAGTTCAACTGGATAGAATATCAGATTTCGGCTCTGAGGGTTGGGGGTTCGAATCCCTTCGCGGTCACGAATAAATACAATAGCCAAGAAAATGTCCAAGCTTGCTTGAGCATTTTCTTGGCTATTGTATTTTCAAAGCGGAGCTTTGAGGGATGTTGCGCAGCAAAATCCTTATGTCCAAGCTTGCTTGAGCATTTTCTTGGCTATTGTATTTTCAAAGCGGAGCTTTGAGGGATGTTGCGCAGCAAAATCCTTATGTCCAAGCTTGCTTGAGCATTTTCTTGGCTATTGTATTTTCAAAGCGGAGCTTTGAGATTTGAAATTAAAAGGAGGACAGCCGGTGGCTGTCAGGTATTAGAAAAGCGCTTTTGCGCTCTTCTATGCTTTTCAAAGCGGAACTTAGAATTTTGCTTCGCAAAATCCCTTCGCGGTCACTTAATAAGCTCAAGGCAACTCTTGGGCATTTTTTATATCTTTAGCCAATGGAACTTTTTATAGCCCTTATTGTCCTTTTTATATTGGGTTCGTTGTTAATCTATACAGGAATGTTTTTGATTAGTTTGCTGGACGATCTCAGCATTGCCCTTTTTGAAAAACCACTTTATATTCACTTATATCTAAAACCCAAATCGATAACGCCACAACAGGAGTTTTTCTTGAAACAACAGTTCGACTTTTATCAGAAGCTTTCGGATAAGCACAAAACCTATTTTCACCATCGAATGGCTTCTTTTATCGAACGATATGAGTTTATCCCCAGAGAAGATTTTCAAATAACGCAAGAAGTCCAAACATTAGTTGCCGGTACTTATGTTATGCTGACTTTCGGAATGCGACGTTATTTAGTGGATGCCTTTGATAAAATCATCATCTATCCTGAGGAATATTATTCTAAGCATTCAGAGGATTATCATAAAGGAGAGTTCAATCCACGGATGAAAGCAGTAGTTTTTTCTTGGAAGCATTTTACAGAAGGCTATCAAGTGAATAACGACAATCTTAATCTCGGGATACACGAGTTTTCGCATGTTATTCACCACCATAGCTTAAGAAGCAACGACGGCAGTTCTTTAGCCTTTAGAAAGCATTATGATAAGCTCCATGAGCAAGTAAACCATCCGCCCAATCGCCAACGCTTAATTGATTCGGAGTATTTTCGCATTTATGCTTTTACCAACCAATTTGAATTTATCTCGGTCATCATCGAACATTATTTTGAAACGCCCAACGAGTTTAAATTACAGTTCCCCGAATTGTTTCAATTGGTGAGCAAAATGCTCAATCATAAGCATTAAGGATTACCAAAACAAAGTGTATAAAGCCGCTAGTAAAGAAACTATTACTAACATCCCAACGGTAAAGCTTGGCGACATTCTAAACATTGTTTTGTCTACTTCCAAACCATTTGGTTTGACTCCGTTTTTGTTTTCATAAATACTGATCAAATACATCCCTATTACACAAAGTGCAAAGACGAATCCCATTCTGTCAATAAACGGCATTTCGTAAACACCTTCAGCATTTGGTACGGCAAATCCCATCGGATGTAAAAATGACAAATCTGTAAATGACGGCATGAACTTGAAAAATATCGACATCAAGAATCCGCCAATGGTAGCAAAAAGTGCGGCATTTGAGGTGGTTTTTTTCCAAAAGAAGCCCAGGATAAACATGGCAAAAACGCCGGGGCTAACAAAGCCCGTATATTCTTGGATATATTGAAAACCGCCTTTTTTATCAATCCCTAAAAACGGCGCTACAGCCACAGCAATGATCATCGCGGTAATGATGGTTAGTTTCCCAATGTTTACTAATTTCTTTTCATCGGCTATAACATTGATTTTTTCTTTGTAAATGTCTAAAGTGAATATGGTGGCAATACTGTTGGCTTTCCCTGCTAAAGAGGCTACGATGGCCGCTGTTAGGGCAGCAAAAGACAAACCTTTTAAACCAACGGGTAATAAGTTTAACAAAATTGGATAGGCGCGGTCGGGATTTACACTGCCGTCTTGTAACATCTCGGTTTGAAAATGGCCGTTTTGGTATAAAACATAAGCGGCAATTCCGGGTAAGACAACGATTACAGGCATTAATAATTTTAAGAAAGCCGCAAATAAAATGCCTCCGCGAGCTGTTTTTAAGTCGGCACCCAAAGCTCTTTGCGTGATGTATTGGTTGCAACCCCAATAATTCAGATTAATGATCAACATCCCACCAATTAATACCGACAAACCGGGTAAATCCATATAATTCGGATTTGAAGCGTCGAAGATCATGTGGAAATGGTCATCGGCTTTCTCTCGCATCAAATTAAACCCGCTGATAACGCCTTCGGAACCAAATTCTGTAGCCACTAAATTTAAAGCTAAATAAGTGGTTACTAAGCCGCCTAATATCAAAAAGAAGACTTGAATGACGTCTGTGTAACCAATCACTTTCATGCCGCCCAACGTAATCATCACTGCGAAGAAGGCTAAAAATACCATACAGAAAGTGATATTCAATCCCGAAATACTGCTAATAGCTAAAGCGCCTAAATACAATATAGAAGTTAGGTTTACCAATACATAAAGCAGCAACCAAAATACCGCCATTATCATCGCTACATTGCTGTTGTAGCGTTTGTTAAGGTATTGTGGCATGGTGAAAATTTTGTTTTTCAAATATACCGGCATAAAGAAAACGGCAACAATTACTAAGGTTGCCGCAGCCATCCATTCGTAAGTAGCAATCGCCAATCCCATTTTGAAACCGCTGCCACTCATCCCGATGAATTGTTCGGCACTGATGTTACTGGCAATCAACGATGCACCAATGGCCCACCAAGTCAGTGAACCTTCGGCTAAGAAGTAATCGTTACTGCTGGTTTGCGCTTTCTTTTTGCGGTTGTAAATCCAAATGCCGTAGCCGACAATAATGACGAAATACGCGAAGAAAACAATGTAGTCTTGGGTGGCTAAAGTTTGCATACTAAGTGGTTTTGGTTTTATAATGTTGGTTAGGTAAGTCTCTTAAAATTTTGGCACTCTGTTCCGGAGCAATATCGCGTTGTGCTTCACCGAGCATTTCGTAGCCAACCATGAATTTTTTTACAGTGGCGCTTCGCAACAAAGGCGGATAAAAATGCATGTGAAAATGCCATTCCGGGTGCGCTACTCTGTCGGTTGGTGCTTGATGAATGCCGGAAGAATAAGGGAAAGACGTTTCAAAAAGATTATCGTATTTTACTGTGATGTTCTTGATGATTTCGGCAAAAGCTTTGGTTTCTTCTTGCGTCATAGCAATGATGTTGCTGAAATGTCTTTTAGAGATGATCACGGTTTCATAAGGCCAAGTGGCCCAAAACGGAACCAAAACAGCAAAGTGCTCATTCTCTAAAACGACGCGTTCTTGGTACATTAATTCTTGTTCCAGATAGTCTTTAAGTAAACTGGTTTTGTTTTTTTCGTAATAAGCACGCAGGTTTTTTTGGGTTTTTTCGATTTGGGTTGGCAATGAGGATTGCGCCCAAATTTGACCGTGCGGATGCGGATTGCTGCAACCCATTACACTGCCTTTGTTTTCGAAAATTTGAACGTAGTTGATAAAATCGTGACTGCCCAATTCGAGGTATTGTGCTTTCCAAGTTTGCACCACTTTTTCGATGGCCTCGACTTCCATTTCGGGTAAAGTAAGATTGTGTTTGGGCGAAAAGCAAACTACTTTGTTGATCCCGCGTTCCGGTTTTAATTGGAAGAGCGATGGTGCTTTGCTTTCAAAATTAACTTCAGTGCTGAGCAAGGCCGAAAAGTCGTTTTCAAACACATAGCAATCGGCGTAATCTGGATTTTTAACACCGTTGGCACGTACATTCCCCGCACACAAATAACATTCCTTGTCGTGTTCGGGACGATGCTCTTCGGAGACTGTTTCTTTTTGACCTTGCCAAGGTCTTTTGGCGCGATGGGGCGAAACCAAGATCCATTCGTCGAGTAACGGATTGTATCTTCTGTGTGGGTGTTCGTTATGGTTAAATTGTTGCATGTTGTTTTTGTTTGCGTTAGGGATTGCAGCTTTGTTTGAGCTCTTTTTGTTTTGTCCTTCGAGAGGCTCAGGATGACAAGACAAAAAAGCGAGTGCGGAAAGCCCGACCCCTTTCGGCAGGCTCAAGGCAGGCCGAAGGGTAACGCCCTGTTTAATTTTTATACTCTGTTGTGCCTTTTGAAATTTTAACTTTATACGCTTTTAATTTGATGCCAAATTGACTACGGTAAGCCGTTGAAATGCGTTCGATTAAGGTGTTTTCGGTTCCTCTTTCGACCAAATTAATGGAACAGCCCCCAAATCCACCGCCCATCATTCGAGCCCCTAAAACCGATTTTTCTTGTTGCGCAGCACCGACTAAAAAGTCAATTTCGGCACAACTCACTTCGTAATCTTTTGAAAGGCCTTGGTGAGTTTTTGACATCAGTTCTCCCAATTTTTTGAAATCGGAAATTTTTAAAGCGATAGCGGCATCGCGTACTCTTTGAATTTCATTGACTACAAAATGACAACGTTTAAAAATGGTTTCACCCAAAGACTCTCTAAGGTCCAACACCATTTTTTCGGTACAATCTCGAAAGGTTTTTACTTCCGGGAAATATTGTTTGATGATGGTTAGGCCTTGTTCTACCTCTTGTCTTCGGTCATTGTAACCCGATGTCAAATGGGTGTGTTTGACATTGCTGTCTAATAAGAGAAGTGAATATTTTTTGAAATCGGCTTTGAAATAATCGTATTCCAAAGTGTTGCAATCGAGTTTGATGACGCTGTTTTTTTTGCCGAATACCGAGGCAAATTGGTCCATGATACCGCAGTTTACGCCAACGAAAGTATGTTCTGATTGTTGCCCGATGAGAGCAATATCTTGTTTGGTTAATTTTAGATCAAATATTTTATTCATGGCATAAGCAATGCCGCATTCCAAAGCTGCAGAAGATGACAATCCTGAGCCCATGGGAATAGTACTGCTAAAAACGATGGAACAACCTTGGTTTAGTCCTTTGGCTTTGAGTTGGTGCAGTACGCCTAAAATGTAGTTCACCCACATTTGATTTACCGGTTTTAGGTCGTCGGTTACCTTAAATTGATAGGCTTCGTTTAGGTCTTGGGCAATAAGGGTAAAGGCCGTATCACTGTTTTTAGAGACAGCAAAGCAAACGTATTTGTTAATGGCTGCCGGCATTACAAAACCATCATTGTAATCAACGTGTTCCCCAATGATGTTAATTCTTCCCGGTGAAAGGAAAAGGTATTCGGGTGATTTTTGAAATACTTTTTTAAAGTGTTCCGTAGTGTGTTGGACGAGTTTTTTCTTCATTATCGCGTTTGAATCGTGGCGGATGCCGAAATTAATCCGTTAGACTTGGCTTCTAAAGTAAGGGTTTCCGGTGTTTTTCCGGCCAAAACAATCACTTGACATTTCCCGTTAAAAGCACTGCGTTGCCAAGCGCCTTCCGCACATTTATCAGGTTCGTGTGAACTTGGATCTCCGTTACCTACGCCAATAATTTTGGCATCGCCAGACAAATGAAATTTCACCATATTATCGGCAACCGGTACTTCTCGGTCTTTATCGTCTACTATGGATACGTTGAAAACGGTGGCGTCTTTCCCATCCGCGTTCAGGATAGTTTTATCAGTGGTTAACATAACTTTATAAGGTGTTCCTGTGGTTTCTATTTTTGAGTTGATTTTTTTGCCTCTTTTGTAACCGATAGCTTCGAGCGTGCCCGGTTCGTACTTGACTTGCCATTTGAGGTGGCTGTTTCTCGGCATGATTTTTTTGCCTAAGGTTTTGCCGTTTAAGAAAAGCTCTACTTCCTCGGCATTGGAATTGACCCAAACTTCTATAGGTTGGCCTACTTTTTCCGGCCAGTTCCAATGAGGGGAAATGTGCAAAACATCTTTATCAGTCCACCAACTCTGGTAGTAGTAGTAAATATTTTTCGGGAAGCCACACACATCCATAATGCCGAAATGGGAACTGATGTTTGGCCATTTGTAAGGCGTTGGTTCGCCGCGATAATCGAATCCGGTCCAAACAAATCCGCCCAACCAGTAGTTGTTTTCGGCAGCAAGTTTCCACCAAGTTTCGGCTTTACTTGCCCACCACGGATGGGTAATGTCTTGGTCGGGGACATAAGCTCTGATTACATCTTTTTCATAGATGCCGCGGGTGGTTACGGTACTTCCCATTTCTGTGCCTAATAAAGGTTGGTTGGGATGGTCTCTGTGGTAATCGGTTACAGCGTATTCACGGTAATTGAAACCGCGAATCGGGATGACCTCGTTAACACCTTTAAAATCATTCGCCATATCAGCAGCGTAGGTGCTGGTTCGGGTTGGATCTAATTCTTTTTGTATGGTCAAGAGCGTCTGTGCGATTTTCTTCCCGTAGTCATTACCTTGGATGTTTTGTTCTTCGTTACCAATAGACCATAAAAACACGGAAACATGATTTCTGTCGCGTTTAATCAGTCGTTTGAATTGGTCGAGGTACTCCGGGCTACTATTGAGCAAACGTTGTTCATCTACGACTAACATACCTAAGCTGTCGCAGGCTTCTAATAATTCAGGAGTTGGGGCGTTGTGACTCGCTCTGTAAGCATTACAGCCTAATTCTTTTAGCAATTTTACGCGGTAATATTGCAAGTAATCGGGAAGGGCGCTGCCAATACCGGCGTGGTCTTGGTGGTTGTTGGTGCCCTGAATTTTAAGGTGTTTTCCGTTTAAAAAGAAACCTTCTTTGGCATCAAATCTCACATTTTTGATACCAAATCGGGTTTTAGTTTGATGTACAATTTGGTTACCTGACTTTACAACGGTAATGACTTTGTACAAATAAGGATCATCCACAGACCATAAACGCACATTGCTCAGGTTTACTTTCTGTTTTAGGGTAACCTCTTTTCGGATACCTAAGTTGATTTTTTGATCCGAAGTCTTGGCCAGTATTTTCCCGTTTCTATCGGTTATGTAACTGTAAACGATGCCATCGGATTTTCTTAAGTAGTTATTTTGAACAGTAGTTTCAATAGTGGTTACTGCATTTTTGCCGTTGATTTCTGAATGCACAAAAATGCCGTCTTCCGGGATAAAAACTTTGTTAGTGATGTTTAACCAAACGTGACGGTAGATTCCGGCACCTTCGTAAAACCAACCTTCGGCTTGGGTAGCATCAACGCGAATAACGATTACATTATCGCCTTCAAAATTCATGAAATCGGTCACATCATAAGTATTGCCCAGATAGCCGCTGAAATTGGTGCCGACATAAAAGCCGTTAATCCAAATGGCCGCATTTCTGTAAATGCCATCAAATTGCAGTTCAAAACGTTTGTCTTCGTCTTTTTTATCAATGGAAAAATGTTTTCTATACCAACCGATACTGGTTTCAGGATAAGCACTACCAATCGGTTTGTAGCCGTGCGTATCCATTTCATGCGTAGTAGATTTTACAAATGGCAATTCGACCACCCAATCGTGTGGTACGTTGATTTTACGCCAAGTAGTGTCGATGAATTTAGGGTTGACTACCGTAGTTTCAAACACATTGGATTTGTGGAAGAGTAGTTTGTTGCCATAATCAAAGTCTTTGTCCGGATTAGCCGCATGGCCGAAGTGGAATCTCCAATTGTCATCGAGACTGATTTTTTGCTGTGCTGAGGTTATAAAACTCAGTGCCAACAATAAGACGGTGAGGTATTGTTTTTGAAAGTTTTTCATTGCGATTAATTTTCTTTAAAAGCGTTCAATGCCGGAGAAGGTTTGCCGTCGGCTTGCCAAGCACTTAAAGCGTAATGACTCCAGCTTCTGGCGCCTTGCGGCTCCCAGTAAAGTACACCGATTCCTTTGTTGTTAGGAACGTTTTTAACGGCTTTGATGGTAGCAGTCAATAATTCGTAAGTGTTTTGCACTTTATCGTCTTCACCGCCCACTTCCACTATCATCACTTCTTTCCCGTAACGTTGAGCCATGTCGTTTAGGTTAAATTGTAAATCGGCTATGGTTTCAGTGTAGTCTTTTTTAATCCAATACGGATAATACGATAATCCAATCACATCGTATCTTACTTTTTGGGCTGTGGCATTATCAAAGAAGGTTCTGAATTTTTCGTTGTTATTACCTTCATCTACATGTACTATAACTTTGATGTTTTGATCAACAGCTTTTACGGCATCGTAACCTTTGTTTAATAACTGTCCGAGTTGTGGCCAATTGGCGGTGCTGCCATCAGGCCAAAGCATGCCGCCGGGAATCTCGTTGCCCACTTGAACCCATTCGGGGGTAACACCGGCCACTTTTAAAGCATTGATAACGTCAAAAGTATGGTTGTAAACATCGTTTAATAATTCGGTAAAAGAATGTTTTTCCCAAGCTTTGGGTTTGAATTGTTTGGCCGGATCAGCCCAAGAATCGGAGTAGTGGAAGTTAATCATGATGCGGAAACCCATTTTTTGAGCGCGCAATGCCATGGCTATGGTTTCCTCTTTGCTGCAATGACCACTGGCTTTGTCATCGGACGGATTAACCCAAACTCTTAAACGGATCGAGTTCATGCCTAAGTCTTTCAGTAATTGCAAACAATCTGTTTCTTTACCGTTGTTGTCAAAGAATTTGTATCCGGTAGCTTCCATCTGCGGTAGCCAGCCTACATCTGCGCCTTTAGCGAAAACACTTTCTTTGTGTTGCGCTAAGAGTAAATTTGATAGTAGTATTGCTAAAAGACTAAACAGTTTTTCTGTCATCATTATTCTGCATTAAATACTTCCATAGCCGGAAGCGAATTGTTGTTGAAATCCCATAAAGCTTGATTTTCCCAGGAAGATCCGTTGGTAGATGTTGGTCCTCTAAACGCAACCCATTCGCTGCCCCAATAACAGAACCCTAAACCGTAATTGCTTTGCGAGATGGTATTTTTGATAGAAGAAAGAAATCCTTTTTGACCTGTTGTAGTTGCCGGAAAAGCCGGTAGTATTTGACTTGGCAAGCCAATGATATTATTAGTGTAATCGTTGTAATCAAAAGTAAAAGGATAGGCAGTTTCTGCTATGATTACTTTTTTATTGTACAATTGTCCCAAAGTATTGATGGTGTTTTGAAGTGTTACTAAACTGGTGCCGTGCCATATCGGGTAATAGGAAAGACCGATGTAATCGTAATCGATGTTGGCTACTTTGCTGAAAAACCAATCAGAACCGGATAATCCTCCATGATGTAACATGATTTTTGCCGTTGTTGATTTGCTTCTGATGGCCGTACTGGCGGCAGCAACGAGCTCTAAATATTGAGTTTCATTAGTAGAAAGTTTCCCTTCCGGCCAAAGCATACCGTCGTTGGTTTCGTTTCCGATTTGGATGATGTCCGGATTGATTTCAGTCATTACTAAATTGGTGTAATCAATAACAGTCGTTTTTAAACTGCTGAAAGTTAAGCTTTGCCAGGCAGCAGGTTTGGTTTGATGCGCCGGATCTGCCCAAGTGTCTGAATAGTGTACTGTTAGCCAAACTTTTAAGCCAGCGGCTTTGACTCTTTGGGCAAAGGTTTTTACTTCAGCCATGCCCGAATGCCCATCGGATGGGTTTTGCCACAAGCGAATTCTGATAGCGTTACAACCGGCATTTTTGAGTGTTGTAATTGGATCTTGATTGACACCGTTGTGTTTGTAAACGGTACCTTCGCTTTCAATTAAAGGAAGATAAGACATGTCAGCACCTCTGATAAAAACATCGGTGTCAACCGGCGGTTGCGGTTCAGAGTTATTGTCGGAGGAACAAGAAAAAAATGAAATGGATAATAGTACAAATAATAACTTTTTCATGGCAATTGATTTTCAAATTTGAATATAGTTTGATGAGTATAACACTCGTCTTTTTTTAAAATAGCACTTGGAAAATGACTGTGATTGGGTGCGTCGGGAAAGTTTTGGGCTTCAAAACAAATCCCGCTTGTTGAATGATAATCAGCATTTTCTTTGCCTTTTATTTGTCCAAAACAGTTGCCGCCGACGTAAACGTGAACAGCGGGTTGGTTGGTGATAACTGTCATTTTAATTTTTGATTTTTCACCATACAATGTAGCTGCATTATGATTGTTTAAAACAAATGTATTGTCAATAATGACAGGACTTTCTTTTGGCTCTGAAAAATCATAAGTGTGATTTTTTAAAGTGATAAATTTTCCGGTTGGAATTAATTCATCTGTGGTTTCCAGTATAGTATCGGCATTGATGGTAACCTTTTGGTGGTTGATGTCCTCTTGATGACCATTTAAATTAAAGTAACTGTGTTGAGTGAGGTTTACTATGGTATCTTCGGTAGATTTTGCTGAAAAGTCGACCATCAGTTCGTTTTGTTCAGTCAAGGTATAAGTTATGTTCACTGTTAGCTCTCCCGGGAAATTTTCTTCCTTATGACAGCTCAAATATTCTAAAGTGATGGATTGGTTTTCATTTGAAGGAATGTGTTTTACTGTCCATACTTTTTGACTGAAACCGCTTTCACCACCGTGAATTTGATGCGCATTGTGGTTTTGGGTCAATTGAATTTTTTCACCGTTTAATATAAAAGAAGCTTTGTTTATCCTGCCTGCGTACCTGCCAACTACGGCTCCCAAATACGGTGCGCTCGGTAAGCCGAACGATTTGATGTAATTTTCTAATTTGTCAAAGCCCAAAACTACATCGGTTTTTGATCCTGATGGGTTTGGAATTTTTACAGAAGTTATTGTGGCTCCATAATTAATTATACTCACTTCCATACCCTGTTTATTGGCTAAAGTGTAGCAAAACACCTCTTGATTCTCGGGTGTCAACCCGAAGAATTTCCCATTTAGACCCGGGTAATTTTGTGAAATATGGTTTTTAAACATGTTTTTTTTATCAATCTTATAACGAAAGTATAATTTTATCTTTTGCATCCATACCACTACCTACCGGTTTTTTTGTACCTTACCACCAGTTAATTGTATTGGAATGAAAATCATTACTATAAACAATCAGTCGGCTCAGCCCAAATACAAGCAAATTGTGTTGTCAATAGAGATGGCTATAGCGGAAAAGCGGTTAAAAAGAGAAGATAAGTTGCCATCCGTGAATAAAGTCAGCTTGGAGTTTTCTATTTCTCGAGATACCGTTTTATTGGCTTATGAGGAATTGAAAAAACGGAGCATTATTTACGCTGTTTTGGGAAAAGGTTACTATGTAAAGAGTGTTGCGTTTACTTTGGAACAACGTATTTTTTTGCTTTTTGATGAATTGAATGCTTTTAAGGAAGATTTGTATACTTCTTTTCTATATCACGTGAATAAGAATTTTCAAATTGATATTTTCTTTCATCATTTTAACTTGGAGATGTTTAAAAAGTTGGTTGAGGAAAGCAAAGGGAATTATTCCAAGTATATCATTATGCCTTCCAATTTAGAAATCCCTGTTGATGTTGTTAAGTCATTGCCTTTGAATGACACCTATGTTTTAGATCAAACCAATGAGATGTTCAAAGAGTTTCCTGCGGTTTACCAAGACTTTGTGACGGATATGTATGATGCGTTGACTTTAGGACTGGATAAGGTGAAAAAGTACAGCGAATTGATTTTGATTTTTCCAGGAGAGAAAGAACCTATCGGTATGGTCCGCGGTTTTGTGAACTTTTGTGTACAGAACCGTTGTGCCTATAAAGTGGTGTCGACTTTTGAGCGTGAAGAAATCCGGAAAGGAAGTTTGTTTATCATTCCCAATGACAGACATTTAGTGAATGTCATAGAACAAGCAAAGCTTCAAAAATTGGTTTTAGGTCTGGATTACGGCATCATTTCCTATAACGATACTTCGCTAAAGAAAGTAGTAGAGAACGGCATTACAACTATTTCCACGGATTTTAATGAAATGGGAAAAATTTTAGCGCATATGATCAACACCAACTCAAAGTTGAGTGTTAAAAATAACTCTAAACTGATTGTAAGAAATTCTCTTTGAAACGACTATATAGCTGTGATTTTTTTCAAATCGGCTATGGTTTGCGTTGGGTTTTGAGCGCCAAAAACATAGCTGCCGGCCACCAAAACATCAGCACCTGATTGTACCAATTGTTTGGCATTTTTATCGGTTACGCCGCCGTCAATTTCAATTAGGGTTGAAGCGCCTTTACGGATGATTAGGTCCTTTAGTTTTTCTACTTTTGAGTAAGTGTTTTCAATATAGGATTGTCCGCCAAATCCCGGGTTAACGCTCATTAAGCAAACCAAATCAATGTCTTTGATAACATCTTCCAATAAACTTATATTGGTATGTGGATTTAAAGCTACACCGGCTTTCATGCCTTCGGCTTTGATGGCTTGTAAGGTTCTGTGTAGATGAATACACGCTTCATAATGAACGGTTAGTATATTAGCTCCTAAAGCAGCAAAAGTTTTGATATATCGATCAGGGTCGACAATCATCAAATGCACATCTATTGTTTTTTTAGCGTGTTTGGTAATGGCTTGTAAAACCGGCATACCGAAAGAAATATTGGGGACAAAAACGCCGTCCATAATGTCGATGTGAAACCAATCGGCTTCGCTGGCATTGATCATTTCGATGTCGCGTTGCAGATTGGCAAAATCAGCGGCTAAAACGGATGGAGCAATAAGTGTGTTTTTCATTGGACTCAGTTGTGTGTTGTTGTTGCAAAATTAGGTTTTTAACTGCAAAGTTCGCAAGGTTTTTTTCGGAAGTTGTATGGAGCAGTTTTGGTTGTATTGCAACAGGGTTTGCGTGAAGGATTGAGGCGGTATCCTTTTTTGAAGAAATAGCGCCTCGATTGTGCTCAGTGTGACAAAAAAGATAAAGCCGAAAGCCTGACCTGAAAGGGCACGCCAAAAAAATAAAACTCCGGTAATCAGCCATTTGATATTAAGAGGAGGAAGCCCGGTGGGCTTCAGGTATAATAGCTTAAGCTTGTTTATTCAATCTTGAATTCGATGCCAATACATTAAAAAATAAAACTCCGGTAATCAGCCGGAGTTTCAATCATCAATCAAAAAACGAACAGTTAATCAGACTGTTGTTGCGGTTATTAGGATTATCCTAAATATGTTTTTAAAATTTTACTTCTGGAAGTATGTTTTAATCTGCGGATTGCTTTTTCTTTAATTTGACGAACACGTTCGCGGGTTAAATCGAAAGTTTCTCCGATTTCTTCCAACGTCATTGGGTGTTGGTCGCCTAGCCCAAAGTATAAGCGAACTACGTCAGCTTCACGTGGTGTTAAGGTTTCCAAAGATCTTTCAATTTCGGTACGCAATGATTCGTGGATCAATTCGCGGTCCGGATTTGGTGATTCACCCGAACGCAATACATCGTATAGGTTAGAATCTTCACCTTCCACTAAAGGCGCGTCCATAGATAAATGACGTCCCGAGTTTTTCATGGACTCTTTTACGTCATTTACGGTCATGTCTAACTCTTTGGCAATTTCTTCAGCAGAAGGAGCACGTTCGTTAGATTGCTCTAATAAAGCGTACATTTTATTGATTTTATTGATAGAACCGATTTTGTTAAGTGGTAAACGAACGATACGAGATTGTTCGGCCAAAGCTTGAAGAATGGATTGACGAATCCACCAAACAGCATAAGAAATAAATTTAAATCCACGGGTTTCGTCAAAACGTTGAGCAGCCTTGATCAATCCTAAATTTCCTTCGTTAATCAAATCGGGTAAAGTTAACCCTTGGTTTTGGTATTGTTTAGCCACGGAAACAACGAAACGCAAATTGGCTTTGGTTAGCTTTTCTAAGGCTCTTTGATCTCCGGCTTTGATGCGTTGAGCTAATTCCACTTCTTCGTCAGCGGTAATCAAATCCACTTTTCCGATTTCTTGTAGGTACTTGTCTAAGGATGCGGTTTCACGATTGGTAACCTGCTTGGTGATTTTGAGCTGTCTCATTGATGTTCTCCTTTTCTTTAAAGTGTTCGGGTTGTTGTACGCAAGGAGGAATCAAAAAGTTACAAAAAAAGTAAAAAAAATAAAAATCCCGATTCATTGCTTTGAATCGGGATTTGTTATGAATTAATATTTGAATTGGATTAACCCTTTGGAGCGTCTTTTTTATCTTCTCTCGGAGGACGATTTTCGTCTCTTGGTGGTCTTGGTAAAAGGGCTTTTTTCGATACTTTTTCTTTGCGGGTTTTAGGGTCGATACCTAAGTATTTAACCATAAATACATCGCCCATTTTTACCACATCAGCAACGTTTTCAGTTCTTTCCCATGCCAATTCGGAAACGTGTAATAATACTTCATTGCCTGGAGCTTTAGTATATTCTACTACAGCACCAAAGTCGAGCATTTTTACCACTTTCACTTCGTAAGCTTCACCTACTTCAGGTTTGAAAACGATAGAATCGATTTTGGCCAATACTGCTGCAATTCCGTCCGGATCAGTTCCTAAGATTTCAACAACACCTTGTTCGTCTACTTCGTTGATTACGATAGTAGTTCCGGTAGCTTTTTGTAATTCTTGGATCACTTTTCCACCCGGACCAATTAAGGCACCAATGAAGTTGCCAGGAATGGTTCTCATAATGATTTTAGGAGCGTGTTTTTTAACATCCGGTCTTGGCGTAGCAATGGTTTCTACTAATTTGCCTAAGATGTGCATACGACCTTCGCGAGCTTGGTCTAAAGCTTGTTCCATGATGTCATAACGCAAACCATCGATTTTGATGTCCATTTGACAAGCGGTGATACCGTCTTTGGTTCCGGTTACTTTGAAGTCCATGTCACCTAAGTGATCTTCATCTCCTAAGATATCTGACAATACCGCAAATTTTTGACCGTCGGTAATCAATCCCATGGCAATTCCGGAAACCGGTTTTACCATTTGAACTCCGGCATCCATTAACGCCATAGTTCCGGCACATACGGTAGCCATAGAAGAGGAACCGTTAGATTCTAAAACTTCAGATACTACACGAATGGTATAAGGACAATCGGCAGGAATCATGTTTTTTAAAGCACGTTGTGCTAAATTTCCGTGACCTACTTCTCTACGCGAAGTTCCTCTTAAAGGTTTGGCTTCACCGGTTGAGAATGGCGGAAAATTATAGTGTAAGTAGAATTTTTCTTCACCTTGTTCAGATGGCGAGTCGATTTGGTTGGCTTCTCTGGATGTTCCCAAAGTAACGGTAGCCAAAGCTTGTGTTTCTCCACGGGTAAACAAAGACGAACCGTGTACTGATGGTAAGTAATCAGTTTCACACCAAATAGGTCTGATTTCGGTTGTTTTTCTACCGTCCAAACGGATGCCTTTTTCAAGGATTACGTTACGAACTGCTTCTTTCTGTGTTTTGTAGTTGTATTTGCCAACCAATTCCGCTAAATCCGGATTTTCGGCATATTCTTCTTCTGTGAATAAGGCTTTCACTTCCTCTTTAACCGCTGCAAATTTTTCGCCTCTTTCGCTTTTAGCTGAAGCTTCCTGAGCAATAGCGTAATATTTGTCGTAAGACGCTGCTTTTACTTTTTTGTAGATAGCTTCATCTTCTTTTTCGCCTTCATATTCTCTGTAAGCAGGGGAGCCTACAGCAGCTCTCAATCTTTCTTGTGCTTGGATTTGAACTTTGATGGCCTCGTGAGCAAATTTGATGGCTTCTACCATTTCTGCTTCTGAGATTTCTTTCATCTCACCTTCTACCATACAAACAGAGTCGGCTGAAGCACCAATCATCATGTCGATATCAGATCTCTCTAAATCGGCTTTGCTTGGATTGATGACTAATTTTCCGTCAACACGGGCTACACGTACCTCTGAAATTAAGTTGTAGAAAGGAATGTCGGAAACAGCCAAAGCAGCTGAAGCAGCCAGTCCGGCTAAAGCATCAGGCATCACATTTTCGTCATGCGACATTAATTGAATCATCACCTGAGTTTCAGCGTGGTAATCATCCGGGAATAACGGACGCAATACACGGTCCACCAAACGCATGGTTAATACTTCGCTGTCACTTGGACGTGCTTCTCTTTTGAAAAAACCTCCCGGAAAGCGTCCTGCGGCGGCAAATTTTTCACGGTAATCTACCGTTAATGGTAAAAAATCTACTCCGGGGTTAGAAGTTCTGGCGGAAACGGCTGTAGCTAAAAGCATACAGTCGCCTAATCTTACTACTACAGAACCGTCTGCTTGTTTGGCTAATTTACCGGTTTCGATTAAGATGGTTCTCCCATCTCCCAAATCGATTGTTTCTTGGGTTACTTTTGGAATCATAAAAATTAATTCGTTTAAACAATTAGGTTAGTTGTGTTGTTGTTGTAGTTGTTGTAGTTGTGTAACCCAATGAAAAACCGAAACTTTTCTTTTAATTTTAAAACAAAAAGAGGCGCGCAAGCACCTCTTTAGATATGTATTATTTTCTAATACCTAATTCTTTGATAATCTCACGATATCTATTGATATCTTTTTTCTTCAAGTAGTCTAAAAGACTTCTTCTTTTACCTACTAAAAGCACCAACGAACGCTCAGTGTTGTAATCGTGACGATTTTTTTTCAAGTGCTCCGTTAAGTGAGAGATTCTAAATGTAAACAACGCGATTTGACCTTCAGCAGAACCGGTGTTTTCAGCTTTTCCTCCGTGTTTAGCGAAGATTTCAGCTTTTGTTTCTTTAGTTAAATACATTCCAATATTTATTTAAATGATTATTATGTATGAATTAAGACTTTCTCAATTCGAGTGCAAAAGTACATTTTATTTTTAATTTGACAACTATTTTCAAAATTAAAGTTTAAAGGTTTAAGAGTTCTGAGGTTTAAATAACTGTTGTTAAACCAATTCAAACGAACTTAAACAAGTTTAACCCCATTTTCAATTAGAACAACTTTGCAACTTGTTCATTCACAAACTCTAAAAATCTTTCATCGGCTTCTGTGAAAGGATCGAGTACATGACTGTCGATGTCGATTTGACCAATGTTGACTCCATTTACAAATAAAGGAACCACAATTTCTGATTTCACTGTAAAACTGCATGCAATGTAATTGTCTTGAGCTGAAACATCAGGCACTACAAAGTTGGCATTGGACTCGGCTACTTGACCACAAATACCTTTACCAAACGGAATTACAGTATGATCGGTTTCGGCACCAACATATGGGCCAAGGTGTAAGGTTTTGTTTTCATGATCGGCAAAATAAAAACCAACCCAGTTGTAATAGGATACACTGTCGGATAAAAACTGACAAAGATTTTGGAGTTTTGTATTTCTGTCTCCGTTTGCGTTAGTCAGAATGGTAATTACTTGCGGTTTTAAGTTTTCAAGATTCATGATTTTCAATTTTTGTGCAAAAGTAACGACTGCGCTTTTTTAATTTTATATAAATTTGTTAAAAATTCAGCTTTGAATAGTCTGCTACTGCAATACAAACCTTTTTTACTTTTTTTGGGCAAATTTTTGCTGACTTACTTGGTACTTGCCCTATTATACCAGATGTATTTGAATCGTTTTGATTCGGCTGCCAATCAGGTTGATTCTTTTACTCAAATGGTGGCCAATCAAACGCAAACACTGTTGACTCTTTTTGATAATGATGCTCTAATCGAATCTCATCCGACAGAGCCAAGCGTGAAAATTATTTACAACGGAAAGTATGTTTCTCGTATCATTGAAGGATGTAATGCCTTGAGTGTGATGATTTTGTTTGTGGCTTTTATTGTTGCCTTTACCGGAAAGCTCAAGAGAACCATCGTTTTTATACTTTTCGGTTTACTATTGATACATCTTTTAAACGTAGTTCGAATTGCTTTGTTGAGTGTAGCGCTATATCATTATCCGCAATATGAACATTTGTTACATGCGGTTATTTTTCCGCTAATCATTTACGGAATCGTTTTTCTACTTTGGGTTATTTGGGTTAATAAATTTTCTATACATGCTACAACTACTGCTAAAAAATAAATCAACTGTTTTATGGTCTTTGTTCTTAATCGGACTGTTAGTTGGTATTCGCCTTTTTGAAGACCAATTGTTTTACGACCCGTTTTTGAGCTATTTTAAAAGTGAATATGCTCACACTAAGTTGCCGCAGTACAATGTTTTTAAACTGTTTTTTAGTTTGGGAATGCGATTTTATCTCAATACAGTTATCTCACTTTTCTTGTTATATGTGATTTTCAAAGACACTAAAATGGTCAAGTTTTCTATACTGCTCTATATGGTTTTAGGTTCTGTCTTGCTAATCAGTTTCTTGTTCGTCCTGAATTTTTTCGGAGAAGAAAACAAAATGACACTCTTTTACTTACGAAGATTTTTAATTCAGCCGATATTTATCTTGCTTTTCATTCCGGCATTTTATTATCAAAAACAAGTCAAGAAGTAAGCTGTTTTTTGTAACTTTACGATAATTCCGCCAATACCAATGACCATGAAAATCGTAAAGCATTCGGGTAGTATAGTCGATTTTAATCGAGACAAGCTTAAAAGCTCATTGCTTAAATCGGGTGCCGATAAGAAAGTAGTGGAAGACGTTTTGCAGGTGATAGAAAAGCAAGTCTACGATGGTATTTCTACTAAGAAAATTTACAAATTAGCTTTTAACTTACTAAAAAAATCTTCTCATTCTCATGCCGCGCGATACAATTTAAGGGCGGCGTTGCAATTGTTAGGTCCGGCCGGTTTTTTCTTTGAAAAATACATTGCAAGATTGTTTATATCCGAAGGTTATTTGGCGCAAACCAATCTTTTTTTATCTGGTAAATGTGTCGGACACGAAGTAGATGTGGCTATCATGAAAAACAATTACATCGAAATGGTAGAATGTAAGTTTCATGCCAAAAGCGAAACCAATTCGGATGTGAAAGTACCGATGTACATTTTGTCGAGATTCAACGATTTGAAAGATAGGAATCATTTAATCTTTACCGAGAAAGATAAAATATCCGGCTGTTGGATAGTAACCAATAATCGCTTTACCGCCGATGCGATAACTTTTGCCCATTGTTCGGGTTTGCAATTGCTGAGTTGGGATTATCCGAAAGAGTTCAGTTTGCAAAAAAGAATAGACGAAGGCCAGTTGTATCCCATCACTTGTTTGACGACGCTGACTTTGGCTGAAAAAGACAAATTGTTGGTTCAAGATGTGATTCTGGCCAGCGAAATTATTAATAACACAGAAGTTTTGGAACAAATTGGTTTGAGTGCCAACCGCGTGAAAAATGTCATCAAAGAAGCTTCCGAACTTTGTAAATACCTTTAAAATGAAAGTCCAATTTTTAGGTGGTGCCGCAACGGTAACCGGTTCCAAAACCTTAATCGAAAGCAATGGTGTCCGAATTTTAGTGGATTGTGGTCAATTCCAAGGGATAAAATCCTTGCGCGAACTGAATTGGGAACCATTGCCGATTTTGCCCGATACCATCGACTTTATCCTGCTCACTCACGGCCATTTAGACCATTGTGGTTGGTTGCCCCGATTGGTTAGTCAGGGTTTTAAAGGTAAAATCTATTGTTCGAGTCCAACCAAAGAGATAGCGAAGTTAATTTTATTGGATAGTGCCAAAATTCAAGAAGAGGAAGCCGAAAAAGCCAACAAAGAACATTTTTCCAAACACGAAAAGGCCGAACCGTTGTACAATTTGGAGCAAACCGAAAAAGTTTTCCCGCTTTTCAGGGTGGTAAAACCTAACGAAGAAGTCCAACTTGATGCGGAGATTGTTGTGAAGTTCAGCAACGCCGGTCACATCTTGGGTGCTTGTAGTATCGAATTACAATTGGAAAATAAAACCTTGGTTTTCTCCGGTGATATCGGTCAAGACGATGATGTGCTGATGTTCGCCCCTACCAAGCCGCAAAAAGCCGATTATATCTTTCTCGAAAGTACGTACGGGAATAAAATTCATCCGCAAGAAGATGTCAAATTATTACTCGAAACTTATATCAATAATACAGTCCAAGCCGGTGGAACGGTTATTATTCCGAGTTTTGCTGTCGAACGCGCTCAAACATTGATGTATCTGCTTTGGCAACTCAAGCAAGAAGAGCGTCTGCCGGACATTCCGTATGTGATAGATACGCCTATGGGTATCAGTGTGCTTGATGTTTTTATGGAAAATCGCTCATGGCACAAACTCTCCGAGCAGCAGTGTGTTGACATGTGTAAAATGTTCACCATGAATTCAGAATATCAGGAAACAGTTGCTACCATTTTCGACCAACAGCCTAAGGTAGTTATTGCTGCGAGTGGTATGATAACCGGCGGAAGAGTATTGAGCTATTTGGAACGCTACATCGGTTTGCCTGAAACTACACTGATTATCGTGGGTTACCAAGCCGAGGGCACACGCGGCAGAAAACTATTAGAAGGTGCTACCGAAATCAAAATTTACGGCAAATATTATCCGGTTTTGGCCAAAGTTTTGGAGATAGAAGGGTTGTCGGCTCATGGCGATCAAAATGATTTGCTTCATTGGCTGTCAGCACTCCAAAACAAACCGAAGAAAGTTTTTTTGGTTCACGGTGAGAATGAACCCAGCGATGCACTTCGTATTAAAATACAAGAGCAATACGGATATGAAACTACCGTGCCGATGTTGGGACAATCTTTTGATTTGTAATATTTAAGACGTTATTAAGGTTTTCAAAAACTAATATTATTAACTTTGTGGCATGAAATTTAAAAAGCACATAAGTATACTAACCGCTTTGCTGATATTGGTTTCCAATTCAGGCTTAGCTTTTAGTGTGCATTATTGCGAAGGTAAAATTGCTTCAATTTCCTCCGTTTTTTCTAAAGAGGAAGTTTGTGATATGCCGATTGTGGTTGAAAAAACCTGTTGTGCTAAAGAAGTAGTCACTCATAAAGACTGTTGCTCTGACAAGAAAGTCGATTTGAAAAATAAAACCGAGAAAATCATCATCAAAACGATTTCACTCGATTTTGAACCGGCTTATTTTTCAGAATACAAAAACCAAGTTTTTGGAGTAGCCATTACTCCTGAATATGTAGACGAAAAAGTGGCTTTTTATTGCGATTCTCATGCGCCGCCGCTTTACCAACTCTATTGTCAATACACCTTTTACGCCTGATTTGATTTTAATTCCGAACAGATTCTAATACCATAGAATCGGCTTATCAGAATTAATTTTAAATCACAATTTATGAAAACACCATTGTTATTCCTGACGATGTTGTGTGCTGCCGTAAGTTTTTCTCAAGAAACAATCAAACAAGATTCTTTGAAAACAGTCACGGTAGAAGGCAGCCGAAAAGGAATAAAAAAGTCACTCAATGTTACGGCCAATACTACATTGGTTACCAGTAAAGAATTACTCAAAGCGGCTTGCTGTAACTTGGCCGAAAGCTTTGAAACCAATCCGTCGATAGACGTTAATTTTTCCGATGCCTTAACCGGAACCAAGCAAATCAAAATGCTTGGATTAACCAGCCCGTATATCCTTATAACAGAAGAAAATGTGCCTTCAGTTCGTGGTGCTTCACAAGCTTACGGGATGTCTTTTACACCCGGAACTTGGGTAGAAAGCATCCAAATTACCAAAGGTGCGGGCAGTGTAGTAAACGGCTTCGAAAGCATTTCGGGGCAAATCAATACCGAATTAATTAAGCCCATAGGCGATATTCCTTTATTTGTAAATGCTTATGGCGATAGCGGAAGTCGTTTTGAGTTGAATACCCATTTCAATAAAAAAGTATCCGATAAGTGGGCTACCAGTTTGTTTGTTCACAGTAATGCTCGTGTGGCAAAAAACGACATGAACGATGACGGTTTTATGGATAATCCGTTAGGAAAGCAATTGAATGTGGTGAATCGTTGGCAATATGCTAATCCCGAATCGGGTTGGGTTTCGTTTTTGAATGTTCGTTACATGAATGATGAAAAACAAACCGGTCAACTCGATTTTGATCCCGACAGAGATAAACTGACTACCAATTTTTGGGGTTCGGAAATCAATACCGAACGCTTGGATTTCAGTTCCAAAGTAGGCTATGTTTTCAAGGATATGCCTTACCAAAGTATTGGTTTTCAAAACGCTTTCAGCAACCATAACCAGCAATCGTATTTCGGATTAAACCAATACAATATCAAGCAACAGAGTTATTATTCTAACTTGATTTTTAACTCGATTATCAGCAATACGATGCACAAGTTTGCTACGGGTTTGAATTTTACGTACGATAAATATGCCGAGTTTGTGAATTTAGCCGATGTGAGCAGAATTGATAACTCCGTTGGCGCTTTCTTCGAGTATACTTTTGATGATAACGACAAGTTTAGTTACATTTTAGGTGGAAGAATGGACTATCACAATAGGTTAGGGGTCTTTTTTACGCCGCGATTGCATGTGAAATACAACCCGTGGGAGAAGGCTGTTTTGCGTTTTTCTGCCGGACGTGGAAAGCGTGCCGCCAATATTTTTGCTGAAAACCAAAACCTTTTTGCCAGTTCTCGAGTGTTTTCGGTATTGGATACTAACGGAAAAATTTACGGATTGGACGCTGAAATTGCTTGGAATTACGGTTTGAGTTTTACCCAAAACTTTATGTTTTTCGGAATGAAAGCCGATACCACGATCGATTTCTACCGAACTGATTTTCAAAACCAAGCCGTAGTTGATGTCATGAATTCGCCGCAGCAAGTCTTGTTTTATAACTTAGACGGAAAATCTTATGCCAATAGCTTGCAACTCGATTTCAATTTAGAAATTATTAAGCATTTGAATCTAAGAACAGCTTACAAGTATTACGATATTGCTACCGACTATATTTCCGGTAGTTTTCAACGACCATTACAAGCCAAACACCGTTTCTTCGGAAATGTGGAATATGCCACTCATATAGTTGAAAAGGGCAAGCAATGGAAATTTGATTTTACTTGGAATTGGTTGGGCAAACAACAATTGCCAAATACAGCAACGAACCCGCATCACGATCGTTTGCCTAATTTTTCGCCTTCATTTTCTACTATGAATGCTCAAATTACCCGAACTTTTTCGAGCACTTTTGAAATATATGTTGGTGGCGAAAATATTGGGAATTATACCCAACACAAAGCAGTTTTAGGCGCTGAAAATCCATTTGGACCAACATTTGACACTTCAATAGTTTATGCGCCGGTTTTCGGACAAATGTATTATGCCGGATTGAGATTTAAAATCAAGTAATAAAAATAATAACAAACAATTTAAAATGAATATCATGAAAAATATTGTAATCGGTTTGCTTTTGATGCTCGTAAGTTTTACAGCTCAAGCACAGGAAAAGAAAATTAAAAATGCAAAGTATAGCATTGAAGTTAACGGTAATTGCGAAATGTGTAAAAAACGAATTGAGAAAGCTGCTTTTTCAGTTTCGGGAGTAAAAAGTGCTGAGTGGCACATAGATGACCACCAATTGCATTTGATCATTAACGAAGAAAAATGCTCGTTAATTGAGATAAAGAAAGCCTTAGCCAAAGTTGGTCATGATACTGATGAGGTTAAAGCGACCGACGAAGATTACCAAAAGTTACACGGTTGTTGTATGTATGAAAGAAAGTAATTTTAAACTCCTTCCAACGAAGGAGTTTTTTATTGTTATTTTTACCAAAAAAAGCTTTGAAAGCACTATACACTATATTGGCAGTTGGTTGTTTCGTTTTTGGTTTTTCTCAGGAGGTAAAACAAGATCAAAGGGTTTGGATGGCTTATGTTGGTCAGTACAAAGCTTCTCCCAAATGGGGTTACCATATGGAGGCGCAATTTAGGATGGATAATCAGTTGGAGCAAAACATGCAAAACTTATTCAGGGTTGGTGTGGTATATCATCTCTCCGAGTCAAAAAACATTACCGCCGGTTATGCATTAGTTAATACCTATAGTGCAGCGGCTGATGATTATTTTAAGGAAAACAGGTTGTGGGAACAATACCAAATGACTACTAAATGGCCCAAGGATATTTTAATTAATCGGTTTCGATTGGAGCAACGTTGGGTGGAACAATTCGGAATTTCAGAGTTTGGACAAACGGTATCGGAAACTGCTTATCAAAACAGATTTCGCATATTGAATCGCTTTTTATGGCATTTGACAACCCTAAAATCGGAAAAAGAACAGCTTTATGTGGTGGTGCAAAATGAGCTGTTTGCAACACTCGGACAGAATAAAGTGAATTCGAAAGTCATCGATCAAAATCGTTTTTTAGTAGGATTCGGACTCAACTACAACAATACCATCCGTTTGGAATTGGGTTATATGAATCATTACATCACTTCATCCTCTACATCGGATTTGATGAATCATACTGTCTCGATTTCATTGTTTCATAATATCGTGTTATAAAAAGTATAAAGTGGTCGCAATCCCAAAAAATATCCTTAATTTCACGCTCGAATTTTTACCCTTAATTTGTTAGTCCATGAGTGATTTTGATTGGATGCAGTTGCTGAATCCGGAGTTTTACATAACCATGTCGTTAGGCGGCGTTAAAGTTGGGCTATGGATTGTATTGTTTATTGTATTTGCCGAAACCGGTTTGTTTGCCGGATTCTTTTTACCCGGTGACAGTTTATTGTTTTTAGCGGGAATTTACAGTCGTGATTTGATAGAGAATTTTACTTTCATTGAAAGTGATATTTTAAATGTAACCTTACTCGCGGTTTTAGTGGCTGTTTCGGGTATTTTAGGAAATATGGTGGGCTATTGGTTTGGTGCCAAAAGCGGTTATTATTTGTATAAAAAAGAGGATAGTTTTTGGTGGAAAAAAAAGTACTTGATTCAATCAAAAGACTTCTTTGAACGTTACGGTGGAAAAGCTATTATTTTTGCCCGTTTCTTACCTGTGGTAAGAACTTTTGCTCCCATAGTAGCCGGTATTGTAACCATGGATAAAAAGAAGTTTATGTTTTATAACATTTTGAGTTCTTTCTTGTGGTCATTTACATTGATTTTCTCCGGGCATTATTTGTATGGTATGTTTTTAGAAGAATTTGATATCGATTTAAAGCACCATATAGAGAAAATTGTAATAGGAATTATCTTGATTTCAACTTTTCCGGTCTTTTTGAAAATGATTAAAAAAAGCCCGAACACAGAATCGGAAGTTTAATAAAAAAAGCCTCAATTTCTTGAGGCTTTTTTATTGTTTTAATTCTGTTACATCATGCCCGGCATTCCACCGCCCATTGGCATTCCGCCACCGGCATTTTCTTCTTTGATTTCCACCAAAGCACATTCAGTGGTTAGAATCATTCCGGAAACTGAGGCCGCGTTTTCTAAGGCTACACGGGTTACTTTTTTAGGATCGATGATTCCGGCTTTCAACATGTCAACATACTCATCGGTTTTGGCGTTGTATCCAAAGTTAGCTTTACCTTCGGCTACTTTAGCTACTACTACAGAACCTTCTAATCCGGCATTTTCAACAATTGTTCTTAGTGGCGATTCTACGGCACGTGATACAATTTGAATTCCGGTAGCCTCATCAGCATTGCCGGCTTTTAGTTTGTCTAAAACAGCTTTAGCTCTCAACAAAGCCACACCACCACCGGCAACGATTCCTTCTTCAACTGCGGCACGTGTCGCATGTAACGCATCGTCTACACGGTCTTTTTTCTCTTTCATTTCTACTTCAGAAGCGGCGCCAACGTACAATACGGCAACACCACCGGCTAATTTAGCCAAACGCTCTTGGAGTTTTTCTCTGTCGTAGTCGGAAGTAGTAGTTTCCATTTGGGCTTTAATTTGGTTAACACGATTTTTAATCATGTCGGCATTTCCTGCACCGTTAACTACTGTAGTATTGTCTTTGTCGATGGTTACTTTTTCAGCAGTGCCCAACATTTCTAAAGTCGCATTTTCTAAAGTATAACCACTTTCTTCCGAAATTACGGTTCCGCCTGTTAGGATAGCAATATCTTCTAACATTGCTTTTCTTCTGTCGCCAAATCCAGGCGCTTTAACAGCAGCAATTTTTAAGGCGCCACGCAATTTGTTTACTACCAAAGTAGATAGCGCTTCGCCGTCAACATCTTCAGCAATGATTAATAAAGGTTTTCCTGATTGCGCCACTGGTTCTAAAACCGGTAACAATTCTTTCAAGGAAGATACTTTTTTGTCGTAAAGTAGGATGTAAGGTCTTTCCAATTCTACTTCCATTTTTTCAGGATTGGTCACAAAGTAAGGCGATAAATAACCTCTGTCGAATTGCATGCCTTCAACCACGTCAACGTAAGTATCAGTTCCTTTGGCTTCTTCAACGGTGATTACACCTTCTTTACCTACTTTAGCAAAAGCGGTAGCAATTAATTCGCCAATTACTTCATCATTATTAGCAGAGATAGAAGCAATTTGTTTGATTTTTTCAGAGTCGCTGCCAACCACCTGTGCTTGTTTACCCAAGTCTTCAATAATGGCTTCAACCGCTTTATCGATACCGCGTTTTAAGTCCATTGGATTAGCTCCGGCAGCTACGTTTTTCAATCCTTCTTTAACAATAGCTTGTGCTAATACGGTAGCCGTAGTAGTTCCGTCGCCTGCTAAATCGTTGGTTTTAGAAGCTACTTCTTTTACCATTTGTGCGCCCATATTTTCGAGAGCGTCTTTTAATTCAACTTCTTTAGCTACTGAAACACCGTCTTTGGTTACAGTTGGTCCGCCAAAAGATTTTGAAATGATTACATTTCTTCCTTTTGGTCCTAAAGTTACTTTTACAGCATTCGCTAAGGCATCAACACCACGTTTTAAACCGTCGCGTGCTTCAATGTCGAATTTAATATCTTTTGCCATTTTTAGTTTGTTTAAATTGTTTAAGTTTTAAAAGTTTAAAGTTGTTTTATTTACAGTTGTAAAAACTATTTACAGTTAAATAATTGCAAGGATATCATCCTCACGCATGATTAAATAATCTTTACCGTCAAACTTTAAATCGGTTCCGGCGTATTTGCCATATAAAACAGTATCACCAACTTTTACGGTTAAGGGTTGGTCTTTTTTTCCGTTCCCTACTGCCACTACAACACCTTTTTGCGGTTTTTCTTTAGCAGTGTCAGGAATAATAATTCCGGAGGCTGTTTGTGTTTCAGCGGCTGCCGGTTCCACAATAACTCTGTCTGAAAGAGGTTTAATGTTTAATGCCATGATGTTATATTTTTAGGTTATTATAATTTAGTTGACATCGCTTTTTCAGAAATTATGCCAATGGTTTTTTACTGTCATTTTTTCCTAAAAAAAATGCCAGCATGTCAGCGCTGGCATTATTATAAAGAACTAAGTCTTTGTTATTTTTTTTCACCTGTTGGTTGAGCAGGAGTAGCGGCCGGAGTTTCTGTAGCGGTTTTAGGAGCTGCAGCTTCAGTTTGGTCGATTACTTTAGAATCGGTGTCGCCTCCGCCCATGCCTGAAAAGCTCAAACTTGACAATAAAATTAAAGCAATCAATACAGCGGCTAAAGTCCATGTACTTTTATCTAAAAAGTCTGTTGTTTTTTGAACACCACCTAACATTTGTGATCCGCCTAATGAAGAAGACAATCCGCCTCCTTTAGGATTTTGAACCATAACGGCAATGATTAATAAAAAACAAACCAAAGTGATTAATGCTAAAAAGATGGTAAACATAATGTGTTATAATTAGTTATTATTTTGTTGTAAAATCTTAATATCCGAAATTCGGTTTGCAAAGAAACTACTTTTTTCCGGATATTTCAAAATTAATATTTCATAAGCTTGAATTGCTTTAGAATATTTTTTCTGTTCCAAATAAACTCGAGCCAAAGTTTCGGTCATTAAATGCGACGTGTCTTCGGAAAACGGCTCTATTATCGGGACTGTAGCATCTTTAGCAATTGGAACTATTTTAGGGTTGTTTTCGATGAATTTGTCAATCAACTCTAATTTTTTCTTTTTAACCTCTTCGCTCGCCGGGTTTTGAGGTATGTTTTCTTCGCGGATAATGGGTTTCAATCTTGCCAATTGCAGCCACTCTTGGAAGGAATGTTTTTCGTTTTTTGAAAACTCAAGCGGTTTTCCGATGGACAACTTTTCTTCTGCTTTTTGTTCTTCACTGCCACTAGCTTCTTTGATTGAGGTCAATATTGATAGTTCCAAAGGATTAACAGCAGGTTCCTGATAGGCGACTTTTACTTCTTCCAAACCAACCACATTGATGTTCATTAACTCTTCCAGTTTTTTTTCATAATGTCCTTTTTGTACTGATACAAAGGAATCCGAAGTGATAAAGTCAAATAAAATACTTCGGTCTGTAGTGTAAGCAGCTGAAATTTTTAGGGCATAGTTGTAGTTAAAGCTATCCTGATTGTACAAATGCTTCAACTTTAACACCCGAGCACTTTGAAAATAGGGGAAAGCCCTCAGTACTTGGTCTAAGGTTTCCGCGTACCTATCATTGATGGCTTCGGGTTTGTTGAGTAAGTATGTATAATCGGTTAGGTTCAAAATATTAAGTGTTCAGACAATTTATAAAATTACAAAAACAGACAACTGTATTTTACCATTTAGCAAGAGATTCGTTAAATATATCTTGTGTAATTCGTTCAAAAATAACGTCCAAAGCATCAGTTAATTGCGAGCCTACTAACTGACTGGAGCCACTATAGTCGTAAAAGAAAGAAAATCTTTTTTCAAAATTATCTTCTTCTTTGTTTTTGTTGGAAAAGCGAACCATCACGGAAATAGTCAAACGGTTTTGGGCTGCTTTTTGATCTGCTGTGGCGGTCATTGGTGCTATTCGGTATTCAACAATTTCACCTTCGTATAAAAGTTCGCCATTGGAATTGGTTAAATTCAAATTGGTTTGATTCTGAATCAAGTCTTGTAGGCGTAAGGTAAAGGTTCTTTCAATGCCCGGTTCAACCAACTCGGCCGTATTTTGGAAATAATTTACCTGAAACGTTTTGGCGTTAATCGGTTTGGCTCCGGTAAAATTGTACACACCGCAACTGTTGATGCTGAAAGCTACAAGAACCAATAATAAAAATTTAATGCTTTTCATGTGTTTGTTTTCGAGGGTAAATATAACCAATATTTGATTTTGCCTAAGTTTGAATGTTTACAAATCAAACTGTTTGATTTTTCGATATAAGGTTCTTTCCGAAATGCCTAATTCATCTGCCGCTGCTTTTCTTTTGCCTTTGTTGCGTTCCAACGCTTTTTTGATGAGCTCCAATTCTTTGGCTTCCAATCGAAGGGTTTCTTCTTCGTCAACGGTTTCCGCCATCAAATAATTGGCATCGTCTTCGTCGTCAAATTCTTCTTGTTGTGACTGGTTTGGTGTCGGAATCACATTAATATGTGGTTCGGCTTCGAATACAATTTCATTCTCACTTTCTTTGGAACCGTAGACTTTCTGAATCAAACTCGGATTAATATCTTGAACTTTAGCACCGTTTTTCATCAATTCTAAAGTCAGCTTTTTCAAATCGTTTAAATCGCTCTTCATGTCGAAAAGCACTTTGTATAAAATGTCTCGCTCGGTAGCAAAATCACTGTCCGATTTTTTACCGCCAATAACCGATGGTAACGTACTGCCTTCCATTGGTAAATAAGATTGTAAAGTTGCCAATGAAATATCGCGGTTAGTTTCCAAAACCGAAATCTGTTCAGCCACGTTGCGCAACTGACGGATGTTTCCGCTCCAGCGATAGCGTTGCAAAAACTGAACAGCCTCATCACTCAGCTTAATGGGAGGCATTTTGTATTTATGGGCAAAATCGGCGGCAAATTTTCTAAATAACAAATGAATGTCGTCTTTTCGATCACGTAAGGGTGGCAAAGTAATGTCAACGGTACTCAAACGGTAATACAAATCTTCGCGGAACTTTCCTTTTTCGATAGCGTCAAACATATTAACGTTGGTGGCCGCGACTATGCGCACATTCGTTTTCTGTACTTGCGAAGAGCCGACTTTGATAAACTCGCCGTTTTCTAAAACACGAAGTAATCTTACTTGGGTTGTAAGCGGCAATTCGCCCACTTCATCCAAGAAAATGGTTCCGCCGTCGGCTACTTCAAAATAACCTTCACGGGTATTGGTAGCGCCGGTAAAAGCCCCTTTTTCGTGACCGAATAATTCACTGTCAATGGTTCCTTCCGGAATCGCACCACAGTTAACAGCGATGTATTTGCCGTGTTTTCTGTGGGACAGCGAATGGATAATTCTAGGAATACTTTCTTTACCCACGCCGCTTTCGCCCACAACTAATACCGAAATGTCAGTCGGAGCGACTTGTATGGCTTTTTCAATAGCGCGGTTGAGTTTCGGATCGTTCCCGATAATCTCAAAGCGTTGTTTTATGTTTTGAACGGATTCCATAACTTATTTGTTTAAAAGGTTTAAGGTTTAAAAGTTTAAAATTGATTAGGGTAGAACCGCATTAAACAATTTTAAACCATTTTAAACTTTTTAGCGCTGCATTTCACTATATCCAACCGCTTCACCAATCAATGTAGCCGTTGTACAATCGGTTACTTTTACTAACACAAAATCACCTTCTTTATAATTTTCTTTCGGAAAAACAGTCACTACATTTTCAGAGTTTCTGCCGCTCCAGTGTTTGTCTGACTTTTTAGATTCTTTCTCAATCAACACTTCTACGGTTTGGCCCAAGAAACGCTTGGTTCTTTTTTCACTGAGTATTTGCTGTAAGTCTACAATTTCTTGTAAACGTCTTTTCTTAACTTCTTCCGGAACATCATCTTCCATTTTACGCGCTGCCAAAGTGCCCGGTCTTTCGGAATAAGCAAACATATAGCCAAAGTCGTATTCCACATATTCCATCAAACTCAAGGTGTCTTGGTGGTCTTCTTCTGTTTCGGTAGGGAAACCGGCAATCATGTCCTGCGAAATGGAGCAATCCGGAATAATACGTTTGATTTTATCCACCAATTCCATGTATTCTTCACGGGTGTGTTGGCGGTTCATTTCTTTTAAAATTCTGGTACTTCCGCTTTGCACCGGTAAGTGAATATAGTTACAAACATTATTGTATTTGGCTATCACATGCAATACTTCCTCGTGCATATCCTGCGGATTCGAAGTCGAAAAACGGAAACGCATTTTTGGGAATTGCACAGCACACATCTCTAACAATTGGGCAAAATCAACTGCAGTAGCTTTTTGCATTTCAGTGGCTTTGTCGAAATCTTTCTTCAAACCGCCGCCATACCAAAGGTAACTGTCCACATTCTGACCCAACAAGCAAACTTCTTTAAAACCTCTGTCCCATAAATCTTGGATTTCGGCCATAATACTTTGTGGTTCTCTACTGCGCTCACGACCACGGGTAAATGGCACTACGCAAAACGTACACATATTATCGCAACCGCGAGTGATGGAAACAAAGGCGTTCACGCCGTTGCTGTTCAATCGCACCGGTGAAACATCGCCGTAGGTTTCATCTTTGGAAAGGATAACGTTAATCGCATCGCGACCTTCCTCGACTTCTTTCAATAAATTCGGTAAGTCTTTATAAGCATCGGGACCAACTACCATGTCCACGATTTTTTCTTCTTCGAGGAATTGACTTTTCAAACGCTCGGCCATACAACCCAAAACGCCTACTTTCATGCCCGGATTAATGCTGCGTTTTACCGCATTGTATTTTTCCAAACGCTTGCGCACGGTTTGTTCCGCCTTGTCTCTGATAGAGCAGGTGTTTACCAAAACCAAATCGGCTTCTTCTAACTTTTGGGTGGTATTATACCCTTGTTCGGTTAAAATGGATGCTACAATTTCGCTGTCCGAAAAATTCATCGCGCAGCCGTAGCTTTCTATAAATAGTTTTTTGCTGTTGCCTTCTTTGTGTTCTAAAGCCAGGCTGGTGCCTTGTTTTTTCTCGTCAATTTCCTTTTCCATAAAATGATTTTCGCTTAATCGGACAGCAAAGATAATACTAAATTCGCAAATCTGACAAGATGGCAGAGATGGTTTAACAAAAGTTTTGGAGCGAAAGGTTTGGGTGTGTTTGGAATCTCTGTTCCCGCTGTACGCTCTGCTCGACGCCGCTTCCATCGGGGCTAGATAGGCTTTGTCTTTTGTCTCGGTTGACTACGAAAAAAGTTTGTGAAAAGACACTATATATTAAGGTATAAATTTCTTTTATTGGTCAATCACCGTTAAAAAGCAACACTAAATCGATATTTTAAAAAAAACGTTTACTTTTGTCCGCGTAAACAATCGCGGATATGGCAAAGAATTTAGTTATCGTGGAGTCGCCGGCAAAGGCCAAAACAATCGAAAAATTTCTCGGAAGTGAGTTTCAGGTAGAGTCGAGTTACGGCCACATAGCCGACTTACCTTCCAAAGAAATAGGAGTAGATGTTGCCAATGGTTTTAAGCCAAAATACGAAGTGTCTTCCGATAAAAAAGCTTTGGTAACCAAATTAAAAGGACTGGCCAAAAATGCCGAAATGGTTTGGTTAGCTTCCGATGAGGACCGCGAGGGAGAAGCCATTTCTTGGCATTTAGCGGAAGAATTAAAGTTAGATAAAAACAAGACCAAAAGAATTGTTTTTCACGAAATCACCAAATCGGCCATTCAAAAAGCGATTGAAAATCCGCGTGGCATCGATTATAACTTGGTGAATGCACAACAAGCCCGTCGTGTTTTAGACAGACTGGTAGGCTACGAACTTTCTCCTGTATTGTGGAAAAAAGTCAAAGGCGGATTATCGGCCGGACGTGTGCAATCGGTTTCCGTGCGTTTGATTGTGGAGAGAGAAAGAGAAATTCAAGAGTTCAAAGCAGTAGCTTCCTATTCGGTGACCGCCGAGTTTACCAATGAAGCAGGAAAAGTAGTCAAAGCCAAATTGCCGAAGAATTTCGCTACCAAAAAGGAAGCAGAAGACTTTTTGCAAAAAAACATTGGCTCTATATATAAGGTAGCCGATTTGGAGACCAAACCGACCAAAAAATCACCTGCAGCTCCGTTTACCACTTCCACTTTGCAACAGGAAGCAGCCCGTAAATTGTATTTTCCGGTTGGGATTACGATGCAAATTGCCCAAAGATTGTACGAAGCCGGACTCATTACCTACATGAGAACCGACAGTGTAAACTTGTCCCAAGAAGCCATGGCTGCCGCACAAGCAGAGATTACAGGGTATTACGGTGCTGAGTACAGTAAACCTCGAAATTACAATACCAAATCCAAAGGTGCTCAAGAAGCCCACGAAGCCATTCGTCCCACTGATATGTCTCGTCACACCGTGAACGTTGAAAGAGACCAAGCACGCTTGTATGAACTGATTTGGAAAAGAACTTTGGCTTCACAAATGGCTGATGCTGAATTGGAACGAACCAATGTAAAGATAGAAGCCAACAACCATACTGAAGTTTTTCAAGCTACCGGTGAGGTAATTAAATTTGAAGGTTTCTTAAAGGTCTATTTGGAAGGCAACGACGACGACGATGAAGAACAAGAGGGTATGTTGCCGGCTTTGAAAGTCAATGAAAAATTAATCAACAATAACATCACGGCAACCGAAAGATATTCGCGTCCGCCGTCAAGATACACCGAAGCTTCTTTGGTGAAGAAGTTGGAGGAATTAGGGATCGGTCGTCCGTCAACCTATGCGCCAACCATTTCTACCATCATCAACAGAAATTACGTTGAGAAAGGAAACTTAGACGGCGTAGAGCGAAAATATGTGCAGTTGACTTTGAAAGACAGTAAAGTTGATGAGAAAATTTTAAAAGAAAACACCGGTTCTGATAAAGGGAAATTGGTGCCAACTGATATAGGAACGATTGTAAACGACTTTTTAGTAAAAAACTTTGAAGCCATTTTAGATTACAATTTTACCGCCAAAGTAGAACAGGATTTTGATGAAATTGCAGAAGGCAATATTGATTGGGCTAAAATGATGCAGGATTTCTACAACAAGTTTCATCCTAATGTAATAGAAGTAGAAAAGAATGCCGACAGAGAAAGTGGAGAACGCATACTAGGAACCGATCCGAAAACGGGTAAGCCGGTATCGGTGCGTTTGGGTAAATTCGGTCCCATGGCACAGATTGGTGATGCTGAAGACGACAATAAGCAATTTGCCAGTTTGCGTCAAGACCAAAACATTGGTAACATTACTTTGGAAGAAGCGTTGAATTTGTTTTTGTTGCCGAAAAATCTCGGTACTTATAACGGCGAAGAAGTTGAAGTGAGCAACGGTCGTTTCGGACCATATGTGCGTTTCGGCAAACAATTTATTTCTCTTCCCAAGGGAGAAGATCCGTTGGATGTAACCATGGAAAGAGCACAGGAATTGATTAATGAAAAGACCAAAGCTGATGCACCAATCGGAACATACCAAAATATGGATGTCCAAAAAGGGGTTGGTCGTTTTGGTCCGTTCTTAAAATGGAACGGGATGTTTATTAATGTGAACAAAAAATACGACTTCAATAACTTGTCGCAATCCGATATAGAAGAGTTAATCGAAGAGAAATTGCAAAAAGACATCGATAAAGTCATTCACCATTGGAAAGAAGAAGGGATTTTGGTAGAAAAAGCCCGTTGGGGAAAGTCGGTGATCACCAAAGGAAAAATCAAAATCGAATTGAATAAAGATGTCGATGCCAGTAAATTAACATTGGAACAAGTACAGGATTTAATTGCCAAAAAAACACCTGAAAAGAAAACTACTGCCAAAAAAACGACTGCCAAAAAAACGACTGTAAAAAAAAACTACCGCTAAAAAAAAGTAACCTATGGAACTTGATTTTCTTTCTCCGGTTGATAATGATATTATACAATATGTAAAGGGACTGTCCTCTCAGCACCTTGGTAGTAAAGTGTCTTTTCATACCGATAAAGATTTTCCCGATTTAGATCAAATTAAGGTTGCAGTAATCGGAGTACTTGAGAATAGAGGCGACAACAATGCCTATGAAGAAGTCAAACTGAAAGCTGTTCGTGAAGAATTGTACAGCTTATTTCCCGGAAATTGGCAAAGTGCTATAGCGGATTTGGGAGATATTTATCCGGGAAATTCTCTCGATGACACCTATTTTGCTCTACAAAAAGTAGCGACCAAGTTAATACGCAAAGGGGTAATTCCTATTGTGATTGGTGGTTCTCAAGATTTGACTTATCCTCTGTATCGTGCTTATGATAGTTTAGAGCAGATGGTAAACTTAGTGGCTATTGATAGTAAGTTTGATTTTGGAAAACAGGAAGATGGTATAACTTCAAATTCGTATTTGTCAAAAATTGTCCTGGATGAACCTAATAATCTGTTTAATTACTGTAATATCGGTTATCAAACTTATTTCAACTCCCAAGAAGAAATTGATTTGATTGAAAAATTGTATTTTGACGCCTATCGTTTGGGAGAAATTTCCAATAATATTGCGCTTTCAGAACCGGTTTTTAGAGATGCCGACATAGTTTGCGTTGATTTAACAGCTGTAAAGTCTTCAGATTCAGGTAATTTATTTAAGTTTATACCCAATGGTTTTAATGGGAAAGAGATTTGTAGTTTGTCTCGTTATGCCGGAATCAGTGATAAAGTAAGTTCGTTTGGTGTTTTCAACCATAACAATACAAAAGAAGAAGCCGTTTTAATAGCTCAGGTAGTTTGGTATTTTTTGGAGGGAATTAACTTCCGTTCTAACGAATACCCTTTTGGCACCAAAGAGAACTACTTAAAATATATAGTTCCTTTGGAAAATGAAGAATTGGTTTTCTACAAGAGTAATAAAACAGACCGATGGTGGATCGAAATTAATTTTTTTGCAGGGCAACACAATAAACTGAAAAAAAATACGTTATTACCGTGTTCCCACGAAGAATATCTGGCTGCTTGCAATCACGAAATTCCGGAAAGATGGTGGAAGGCTCAAAGGAAAAATTGTTTATAAACATTAAAAGTTGTTTAAAATTATATTTCTTGTAAGATAAAGTTTTCAAAAAATATATAAAAGTGCATTTTATCAGTAAAAATGTGCATTTTATCGATAAAATGTTTTTTTATTCACTTTTAATATTCTATTTTTGGATTGTTAAAGTGTAATTGGAAATTAGATAGGGTAAAATTTAATATTATTTAATTGCTTTTTTGAAAAATAATAAATAGGTTTACGCCCTTAAAAATAAAATATTCAAATAACCCCAATTTATATGAAGAAAGTCATTGCATTCGCATCAGTTTTAGCTTTGTTAACGGGCTGTGGACGATCAAGCGACAAAGGTGAATTAGTAGGAGTTAAAGGAAAAAAATGGCATCCTGAGAAGCCGTTTGGTATGACCTTGATTCCGGGTGGTGCTTACATCATGGGTAAATCAGATGATGATTTGGCCAATGTGCAAGATGCGCCTACTAAAACTGTTACTGTAAGATCGTTCTACATGGACGAGACAGAGATAACCAACAGTGAATACCGTCAGTTTGTAGAATGGGTAAAAGATTCTACAATCAGAGTTCGCTTGGCTATTTTGGCTGACGAAGTTGGTCAGACGGCTGGTTCAGGAGGTAAAGGTGGAAAAGGCGGAAAAAATGCCGGAAGTATCGGTGATTTTGCTTTTAACGACACTGATCCTGCTAAAATGACTCCATATGACAAGTATATGTATGAGAATTATTACAGTGTTGGGACTGATGATGATCCTTATGCGGGAAGAAGATTGAATAGAAAAGTAAAATTAATTACAGATACCAGTAAATATCCGGATGAATATTATTCAGAAGTTATGGATAGTATGTATTTGCCTTTGGCAGAATCTTTCAACGGATTAAGAACTATTGATGTAAGAAAATTAAAGTTCCGTTATTCTTGGATGGATATTCAAGCAGCAGCAAAAGCTAAAGTTGGAAAGAGAAGCTCTTTCATCAGAACAGAACAACAAGAGGTTTATCCTGATACTACAGTTTGGATTAAAGACTTTGCTTACTCTTACAATGAGCCGATGCACAATGATTACTTTTGGCATCAAGCTTATGGAGACTATCCTGTTGTAGGGGTATCTTGGAAGCAAGCAAAAGCATTTTGTGCTTGGAGAACCTTGAATAAAAATGCTTACATCAAATCAAAAAAGAAAAAGAAAAGACCGGATTTAATTAACTCTTTCAGATTGCCTACAGAAGCTGAATGGGAATATGCTGCCAGAGGTGGTTTAGAGTCCGGAACTTATCCTTGGGGAGGTCCTTATGCTAAAAATGACAGAGGTTGTTTCTTGGCTAATTTCAAACCTAATAGAGGAGACTATGCGGCCGATCAAGCTTTATACACAGTAGAAGCTAAGTCTTATGAGCCTAACGGTTATAACTTGTACAACATGTCAGGGAATGTGGCTGAGTGGACAGATTCTGCTTATGATGCCGCTGCTTACGAATATGTGTCTACTATGAACCCAACAGTGGGCGACTCTAAAAATATGAGAAAAGTAGTTCGCGGAGGTTCATGGAAAGATGTAGCTTACTTTTTGCAAGTAGGAACCAGAGATTTTGAATATGCTGATACTGCCAGAAGTTATATCGGCTTCAGAACAGTTCAAGATTATATGGGAACTCAAGTAACCAAAAATGGTAAAGCACCGAGAAAGTAATTTCAAAACCAACTTAATTATATTTAACTTAACTAACTAAAAAAAATTATTTATTATGGCATTATTAAGCAAAAAAACAATGAATTTCGCTTACGGTATGGGAGCGGCTGTTGTAATCGTTGGAGCATTATTTAAAATACAACACTGGACTGGAGCAAGTTTGATGCTTATTGTAGGTCTTTCTGTTGAGGCTCTAATTTTTGGATTGTCTGCTTTTGACCCGGTTGATAAGGAATTGGATTGGTCATTGGTTTACCCTGAATTAGCAGGTGGAGAGGCAAGACCTAGAGACAAAAAGAATGAAGATCCAAAAGATGCTCAAGGTTTGTTGTCTCAAAAGTTAGACAATATGTTGAAAGAAGCAAAAATCGACAGTCAGTTGATGGAAAGTTTAGGAAATAGTATCAAGAATTTTGAAGGTGCTGCCAAAGCAATTTCTCCAACAGTTGATTCTGTTGCTTCAACAAAAAAATATGCTGAAGAAATGACTAAAGCAGCCACTCAATTAGAAACTTTGAATGGTTTGTACCAAGTACAATTACAAAGTGCTGAGAGAAATGCTCAAATTAACAACGAAGTTGCTGAAAACAATCTAAAATTAAAAGACCAAATGCAATCGTTAACATCTAACTTACAAACATTGAATAATGTTTATGGTGGTATGTTGTCTGCAATGAGTAACAAAGGATAATTAGTTTTTGAACTATATTTTATTAACAAAACAATAAACTAATTAGAAAAAATGGCAGGAGGAAAACTAACCCCTAGACAGAAGATGATTAACCTAATGTACTTGGTTTTCATCGCGATGTTGGCATTGAATATGTCAAAAGAAGTATTGACTGCTTTTGGTTTAATGAATGAAAAATTTGAAGGAGTAAATAAGTTTGCTGAGGAATACAATACAAGCTTATTAGGAACATTAGAGCAAAAAGCAGAGGATGATCCGACTCGTTTCAAAATTCCGTTGGATAAAGCCAACCAAGTAAAAGCTATATCCAAAGAATTATATGATTATTTAGGAAATATCAAGAATGATGTTTCCAAAGAATTTGAAAGAGAGAAAGACGGTAAGTTGCCTTATGAGGCAATGGACAAAGGAAGTTATATTGATGAGAATTGGTTTGAAGGTGACAGATACTCTGCAAAAGGGAATGAAATCATCGCTAAAATCGAGAAATACAAAAAAGATATAACAGCTGTTTTTGGTAATGATGTTAAGTACCAAATTATCGTTAATAAAATCAATGAAAAATTCAATTTAGGTGATGTAAAAGATAAAGAAGGTGTTTCTAAAAAGTACTTATCTTACCACTTTGAAGGTTTCCCGGCTATCGCATCTATTGCAAAATTAACTAGTATGCAAAATGATGTTCAGGCTACAGAGCAAGATATTTACAATGCTTTAATTGGAAACACTATTGCACAGGCAGCTTCATTGAAAAACTTCCAGGCTATGGTTGTTTTAGAGAAAAATGTATTCTTTGAAGGTGAAACTGTTAAAGGTAAGGTAGTTTTAGGTAAGTATGATGCTAACACGGTTCCTACAAGTTTTTCAGGTCCTGGAAAAATTGAAAATGGTCAAGCTGTAATCTCAATGACAGCTGGTGGTATCGGAGAAAAAACTATTAATGGTACTTTCTCTTTCATGGAAGACGGAAAACCTGTTCCATTGAAATTTGAAGGTAAATACGTTGTAGTTCCTCGTCCTAAAACAGCAAATATTTCTGCTGATAAAATGAATGTTGTTTACCGTGGTTTAGATAACCCAATGACAATTTCATTTGCTGGTGTGCCTGATAACAATGTATCTGCTTCTGCTCCTGGTTTATCAAAAGCTTCAGGTAATGGTAAATACAACCTTAACCCAGGTGCCGGTACTGAAGTTACTGTATCAGTTACTGCAAAAATGCCTGACGGTACGTCTGCTAATGATAGAAAAGTATTCAGAATTAAAAACATCCCTGCTCCTGCTGGTGCTATCGGTGGTGGAACTGGTGTACAAAAAGGTGCTAAATCTCGTTTAGAAGTTTCTCAGATTTCTGCTAAATTAGAAGACTTCTTATACGATTTAAGTTTCCAAGTAACTCAGTTCACATTCAAAGTGCCTGGTCAGCCTGCTATCGTTGTTAACGGTGATAGAGTTGACGGAAGATGTAAAGCTGCTTTGGCTAGAGTTACACGTGGAGATCAGGTTACTATTTCTGATATCAAAACCAAAGTTGTAGGTGGTGCCAAAATTGTTGTACCAACAGCAGCTCCGGTTATTTACGAAATACAATAATAATTTGAGTTAGATATACCTACTTAAATAACTTACAATTAAAAACATGAAAATTAAAAATCTTTTATCTGTCGTATTTACTGTGTCAATTAGTATTTCTGCTTTTGCTCAGTCAAATCTATTGAACGCCAAAGTACCGAGTGAAATTGGGAAAAAGACGCCTGCTCAGTTAATTTCTGACAATGATAAGCCTCTGCCATACGGTTATGTGCATGATAGAGATGTTTTAATGGGTAAAACTATTTGGGAGTTTGTTGATATCGATGAACGTATCAATTTCCCTTTGTACTACCCAATTGATACTGCTTTCGTTGGGAAAGAGAGAAGATCTTTATTTGATGTTTTAGTAAAGAATATTAAAAATGGTAAAATCACTGAGGTATATGCTGATGACTACTTTAATACCAAAAAGACTATTAAAGACATGGAATCATCATTTACTTATACTGATACTATTCCTGCCGGTTTTGATGAGATTAATAATTATTATGACGAATACAAATCCGGAAAGAAAGTATTAGATCCTCAGTTTATCAATAAGCAAAATTTAACAGCTCAAGATATTTCAGGTTACAAAATCAAAGGTTATTGGTATTTCGACAAGCGTCAAGGTGAATTAAAGTACAGATTGTTAGCGATTTGTCCGGTGACACCTGAAGCACGTGACATCGGAAAAGATAATCCTGATGTTATCGACTTATTCTGGGTATATTTCCCGGCTGTCAGAGATATTTTGCACGAAGCCAAAGCTTTCAATGACAAGAATTCGGCTATGCCAATTACTTTCGACCATTTGTTGAATTCCCGTAGATTTAATGGTGTGATTTACAAAGAAGAAAACGTTTACGGCGACAGAGAAATTCAGCAGTACATGAAAGACAACGCCCAAATGCAGTTGTTAGAATCTGAGCGTGTTAAAGAAAAGATTCGCAGTTTCGAATCTGACATGTGGAATTACTAAGATTATTTCATAAACTATACAAAACTCTCATCATTTTGGTGAGAGTTTTTTTTAGCCCAATATTATGCTTGATTATATTGTAGTTGGTTCCGGATTGGCCGGTATTGCTTTCTCAGAAACATTGTTGCAAAACCAAAAGTCATTTGTGGTTTTTGAAGACTTTTCGCAAAATTCTTCTCGAGTAGCCGGCGGTTTATACAATCCTGTTATTTTAAAGCGTTTTAGCCAAGTTTGGGACGCAGAACGACAATTGGCTATAGCCAAACAGTTTTACGCTCAAATAGAAACAAAACTCAAGGTGGAAGTCGATTTCAAAATGCCTATCTATCGCAAGTTCTATTCCATAGAAGAACAAAACAATTGGTTCGCCGCTTCTGATAAACCAACATTGGCACCTTTTCTCTCCACTGCTATTGTCCAAACGAAATACAATGCCATCGACGCCCCGTTCGGATATGGCGAAGTATTGCATACAGGTTATTTAGATACGGATGTTTTTTTAGACAGCTACCGAGATTATTTAAAAAAGCTTAAGGTTTATCAGGCTGTTACTTTCGAATACGAGAATCTTATATTGGAGTCAACCTTTGTTGCTTACAAAGATTACCAAGCCAAACATATTGTTTTTGCTGAAGGCTTCGGGATGCACGCTAACCCATATTTTAAACATCTCCCCTTAGATGGTACTAAAGGGGAATTATTAGTAATTAAAGCTCCCGATTTAGATATAGATGTGATCATTAATACCAGCATTTTTATTTTACCGTTGGGGAATAATTTGTTTAAAGTCGGCGCCACTTACAATTGGGAGGACAAAACCGATTTGCCTACCGAGCAAGGTAAGCAAGAACTGATAGACCGCATCAAAGAATTATTGCAATGTGATTTTGAAATCATAGAACACCTCGCCGGTGTACGTCCAACGGTCAACGACAGAAGACCTTTACTGGGATCTCATCCGTCTCATAAAAACATGCATATTCTAAATGGTTTGGGAACCCGAGGAGTAATGTTAGCGCCTGCTATGGCTTTGGATTTATTCGAGTATATCGAAAACCAAAAGCCATTAGACAAAAGTGTTGATATCCGAAGATATATTACTTCTTTTTAGCCGCTTCTTTGTCGTAGTGGACAAAAATATTAATGTAGATATTACGCGCTAATCTGGCAGTGACAGGCATCAACATCAACAGCGCAATAATAATAGCCGCAAACGAGGCTATCAAATCCAACCCAACAAAAACTTTAGCTATGATAAAAGCAGCCACACCAATAGCAACGGTTAAAGCATAACTTACATACATGGCGCCATAAAAAAACGAAGGCTCTATTTGGTAATGCAATCCGCAATGACTGCATTCTTCATGCATTTCATAAATCTTTTTTAGATGGTACGGATTTGGGTCAACGTACATATTTTCTTCTTGGCATTTCGGACAACTTCCTGTTAAAATGCTATTTAGTTTGGATCCTTTTTTTAACATTTGCAAAAATTTTTATTTGGAACTTTTCAGCACTTTGGCTTTGAGTCTACAAAGGTACTTTTTAGAAATCTTTTAGCTGTAACTTTTGTAACAATTCATTATGTTAAACATACACAATTTATCGGTTTCTTTTGGCGGAACCTATCTTTTTGAAGAAGTAACCTTTCGTTTAGGTGCCGGCGACCGAGTAGGATTGGTGGGTAAAAACGGTGCCGGGAAGTCAACCATGCTCAAAATTTTAGCAGGCGATTTCAAACCCGATTCCGGTCAGATTGCCACCGAAAAAGAAGTGAAAATCGGTTTTCTTCGTCAAGATATCGACTTCGTCAAAGGCCGAACCGTGCTCGAAGAGGCCTACCAAGCTTTCGAAGAAATCAAAAGAGCTGAACTGAAAATCGACGAAATCAACCACCAATTGGTGACACGAACCGATTACGAAAGCCAAAGCTATTCCGAATTAATTGAGCAATTAAGCGATGTAACACACCATTACGAAATTTTAGGAGGTTACAATTATGTGGGCGATACCGAAAAAATTCTATTAGGTCTCGGTTTCAAAAGAGAAGATTTCAACAACCAAACCGATACTTTTTCCGGCGGATGGCGTATGCGTATCGAGCTGGCCAAACTCTTATTACAATCCAACGATATTCTATTACTGGATGAGCCAACCAACCACTTAGATATCGAAAGTATCATTTGGCTCGAAGGTTTTTTAAGAAATTTTCCCGGAGTAGTAGTGATAGTATCGCACGATAAAATGTTCCTCGATAACGTGACCAATCGTACTATAGAAATCTCCTTAGGCAAAGCCTACGATTTCAATAAACCATATACGCAGTATTTGGTCTTGCGTGAAGAAATTCGCGAAAAGCAATTGGCTACCCAAAAAAACCAAGCCAAAAAAATCGAAGAAACCCAAAAACTCATCGAACGTTTCCGATACAGCGCCACCAAATCATCCATGGCGCAATCTCTAATTAAGAAATTAGATAAAGTCGAGCGCATCGAAGTAGATGAAGACGACAATTCGGTAATGAATATTTCCTTTCCGGTTTCGCAAACACCGGGTAGAGTTGTCATCGAAGCAGAGCATGTAACCAAAGCTTACGGAGATAAAGTCATCCTCAAAGACATTTCGCTTTTAGTTGAACGCGGCAGTAAAATTGCCTTTGTCGGTCAAAACGGCCAAGGGAAATCCACTTTCGTCAAAGCCATTGTAAACGAATTCCAATACGAAGGCAGCATCAAGTTAGGTCACAATGTACAATTGGGTTATTTCGCCCAAAACCAAGCGGAATACCTCGACGGCGAGTTAACCTTACTCGAAACCATGACCAATGCGGCAACCGACAGCAATCGTGCTAAAGTCCGCGACATGTTAGGCGCTTTTTTATTCCGTGGCGACGATGTAGAGAAAAAAGTAAAAGTACTGTCAGGAGGTGAGCGCAATCGTTTGGCCTTATGCAAATTGCTCTTGCAACCCATCAATGTTTTAGTGATGGACGAACCTACGAACCACTTAGATATCAAATCGAAAAACGTCCTCAAAGCCGCGCTTCAAAAATACGAAGGCACGCTACTCTTGGTGTCGCACGACAGGGATTTCCTCCAAGGCATGTCCAATATCGTATACGAATTCAAAGACCAAAAAATCAGGGAATATTTGGGTGATATCAACTTCTTCCTCGAGCAACGCAACGCCAGCAACATGTGCGAAATTGAAAAGAAAGACGTAGTGGTCGAAACCAAAACAACCGCTAAAAATCTATCATACGAAGACCAAAAAAAGAGCAAATCGCTGCAAAATCGCCTAAGTAAAATCGAAAGTCAAATCAAACAACTCGAAATCGATATCCAAAACGACGACAAAGAATTGGCTTCGAATTACGACAAACACATCGAAAATGCTAACTTTTTTGTGGCTTACAACAAGAAAAAAGCCGAGTTGGATCAACTACTCGAAGACTGGGAAGCCGTGCAAACTGAAATCGATAATTTGTAGCTTATCCGGCTTTTCGTTCCAAGTTTTTCCGCCAACAACAATATTTTATAAGGGTTTCAAGAGCTTCCGTTGGTCGCTTTGAAACCCTTTAAAATAAATAGTCGTTGCCGCAAAAAGCTTTCCACTGCAATCCGGGCTATGACAGTAGTAGCCGAACTTTTTGTATTTTTAAAGCATGAAAACCAATTGGCGCCAAAATTTACACCTTTACATTTCCATACCGGTCGTTACCACAGCCGCTTTGGTTTACGGTTTTCAACCCGATTTACTTTTTGAAGTGTCTGCCCAAACCACAGACGAGTCCAATATCTACAAAGCCACCATGGGCTTGTATTTGTGCTTTGCCGCTTTTTGGTTTATCGGACTCAAACAATCCTCTTATTGGAAAGCTGCCACGATATCGAATATGCTTTTTATGCTCGGATTGGGTTTAGGTCGTTTGATCAGTTTTGTAACCGACGGGATGCCTTCAGTAATTTTACTTTTGGGTACTATTGGCGAATCAACCTTGGCTGTTTACGCTTACCTGCTATTAAGAAAGACTAACTGACGATTATTTCTTAAATAACAAACGCATATCAGTAGTGTTATTTTACATTAAAACCCGGCTAAGATTGAGTTACTAATTTCAGGTTATTTGAATGGATGTCGCTGTTGCCAAGTCAAAGTAGGTTCTAATTTTGGAAATACTCTCGGTAATAGTCGGTTAATCCAAGTGTTGGTGTGGTAGATAAATCCGGACATCATTACCGGTTCTGCACCAACAGAACTTTTTATTTCTAAGGCAGTTCTGCCGAAAATGATTTTTTTAAAACGGTTTTCTATACCAAATTGCGTCATATTGTACAGCATATTCAGGTACAACATTTTTTCTTTCTGGATTTGCTCGTCGTAACCTAAAAAATAGGTTTCTAATACATTGCCGTTGAGCAGTAAGGTGTGAAAACCAACTAATTTCCCACTGTCAAAATAGCCTATCAATTTGAACCTTTCTCCACAACAGCCTTTAAAAACCGAAAAGTGATTTTTAGCCAAGAAAAAGGTATTGAAAGGCGCGTTTTTGGCTACATAATGGTATAATTCATAAATGCGGTCTTCCAAAGTTATAATTTCTTCCATAGACAATTCACGAATGTCAAGGCCGTCAGCTTTTTTGTGGGCTCTTTTATATTGGTCACGGTATTTTTTTGAAAAAGCGGCTATATATTCTTCTTTGGTTTCCCAATTATCAGGTAACTCAAAAATCATGTTGGGTTGGGTTTTAAACTCATATATTGTTTCAAAGCCATGTTTTTTAAGTTCGTCAGAACAGTGCTTATAGAAGTCTTTAAATGAAACAATATGAATTTTTATGCCTTTTTGCTTGAAATAATCAGTGATGGATTGGGCACAATCCAAAAGCAAATCGCTAATGCATTTAAAATCGACAGTTTTGGAAAAAGCATAGCCGTTTTGTCCGGTAATCATATTGTTGCCTAAAAACAGCACATGAGAAGCAAAGTTTTTGAAGATGAAATTGCGGACATAGGTTTTCATACATTGATCGCGCTCTCCAAATGATTCCAATTTATTTAAGTCGAGGTATTGGGCTAAAGCTACACCAATCAATACTTTGTCTTCATAAATACCTATATAGAAACACCGCATATTGGTTGGAGCCGAACTTTCTAGTACTTTTAAATATTGTGTTTGCAGAAAAATATTATCAATAGCAACCTGATCCCAAGATTTTGGGAGTTCCGAAGTTGCTGCATAAATTTGAAAGGTATAGTTATCTAACATAAAAAAATCGCCCTACAAATGTAGAGCGATTGGTTTATAATAAATGTTAATTATTGCCATCCGCAAAGGATTGCACCCATAATGGTAAAGGAAACAATCCAATAACCTGAGGTTATCAAGATGTATTTCCAAGATTTTTGCTCAAACAAACTGTTGATGGCCGTCATTGGAAGCGCAAAAAACAATCCGCTCATAAAACCATGTAAAGCACCATGTTTAAATGTTCTGAAAGCCGATCCGTAATCTGCCATAAAGGCTGCGTAGGAAGGTTTTGCGGTTTCAATAAATTCAGGCCCGCCAATCATTCCCAAAGCACCAAATTGGTGAATTACCAAAACAGGCATTAAAAAAGCCAACATAAACGAAAATAAAATAGTCAATCCGAAGACTTTAAGCATATTGGATTGTCTTGCTTTTTCTTCGGTCATTCCGGTTTCTTTCATCCAAATGGTTCCGAAAACTTTTGGATTGTACCATACAAATCCAACTAATAGCGTAACTAAAGTTGAGGCTAAAACAGCGTAAAAATTAAATGGCATAATAATAGTTTTATTGGTTAGTGTATCAAAGATAGCAAAAAATTACTTTCACCAGCAATCTTATTTATTGTAAGATTAATACTTATTTAAATTCATAAAAAATGCATTTCATCGATTTTTTTTGTTTTTTAACGAATACAGTTATAAGTTTACACCGTCATTAACCCCAAATATATATGATATGAAATCTATTTTTACATGCCTTGCGGTATTCTTTTTATCAACCTCAGTGTTTGCTGAAGTGTCTTCTACTGAAAAAAATGCTTTAATTAAATTGTACAAAGCAACCAAAGGATCTCAATGGACCAACAAATGGGATTTAAAATCGCCTGTGGCCACTTGGTATGGTGTAGAAGTTAAAAATGACAAAGTAACCGCTATCAAATTGATGAATAATAATTTGGTAGGAGAATTGCCGGCAGAAATAGGGGATTTGACTTCCTTAGAAGTGCTAAACTTGTTCCGTAATGATATATCAGGTGTTTTGCCGGCAACCTTGGGTAATCTAAAAAGCTTGACCAAATTAAATGTGGCTTTCAATAAAGTTTCAGGCGCTTTGCCGGAATCTCTTGGAAACGCTACACAATTAAAATCGATTGAGTTGCACATGAATCGCTTAACCGGCGTTTTACCGGTTGGGATAGGAAGTTTGGCTAACTTAGAAACCTTGTCGCTTTTTAATAATGAAATAGAAGGTTCGATACCAACGTCATATTACCAATTGAAATCATTAAAAGTATTGTTATTAAACAGCAACAAGTTAACAGGCAGATTAGAAAAGGAAGTTTCTAATTTAACCTCTTTGGAAACCTTGAGTTTGTTTGAAAATAAAATGGATGGTCAAGTGCCTTTCGATTTAGAAAAGTTGAGAAACCTAAAAGAAATGAATATTTCATACAATATGTTCAATGGTTTTGTGACTAAAAATTTGGCCAAATTAGACACATTGAATATGACTATGGTGAATGAACAAGGTGTAGCTACAACTTTAAAGGTGAGCATCGACAAAAACTCAGCTTTTGCTGCAGATGAATAAGAAAAAAATTGGATTGGTTTAAATAGTAAAGGAGGTCTCAAAGTAATTTGAGGCCTTTTTTAATTTATACAGCGACCAACTTTGCAGAACTTCTGTACAAATAGTTGTTGTAAATATGTCTTCTGGCAAAACGACTTGGCGACTCTGCATTAATCATTTTAATGTATGCCGGTCTTAAAACTCCGAAATATTCAAATGAACTGCCGTCCAACAAAGTGATATACAGCACGCTATTCTCATAATAAAAATCAGCAATATTAGTCGACGATGTGATTCGTTCGTATTCCGCTTTGTCTTTCTCTATAGTTTCAGGAGCAATACTCACTAAAAAGTGGTAAGCAGCAATAATCTCTTTACTTCGCTCTTCTGCTAAATGACGCTCGTTTTCATCACTTATGGCATCCGGATGACACGCTTTCATGCTATTGCGGTAGATGGTTTTCAACTCTTTTAAGGTTGCGGTCTTGGTCACGCCGAGCAAAGTTCTGTACTCGACAATTTTTTTCATATTCATAGGTTGCCTTTTGCTATAAAAAAAGCCACTCTTTTCAGAATGGCTTTTGTTAGTAGCGGGAACAGGACTCGAACCTGTGACCTTCGGGTTATGAGCCCGACGAGCTGCCTACTGCTCTATCCCGCGATGTTTCGAGTGCAAATATACAACGAATATCAATAAATGCAACAAAAAACGTAAAAAATCTTTATTTCCTCTATTGAACTGATATGACTACCTTTGCAAAAATTAAATCAGATTACATGACTCACAAAGCAGGCTTCGTTAACATTATCGGTAACCCTAACGTTGGTAAATCAACGCTAATGAATGCCTTTGTGGGCGAAAGATTATCCATCATTACTTCCAAAGCACAAACTACACGTCACAGAATTTTAGGGATTGTAAACGGTGACGATTTTCAAGTAGTGCTTTCAGATACACCGGGAATCATCAAACCGGCATACGAAATGCAAAAATCCATGATGGACTTCGTGAAGTCGGCTTTTGAAGATGCCGATGTTTTGATTTATATGGTGGAAATAGGCGAGAAGGAACTCAAAGACGAAGACTTCTTCAATAAAATCATCCATTCCAAAATCCCGGTGTTATTGCTGCTGAACAAAATCGATAAATCCAACCAAGAACAATTGGAAGAGCAAATCGATTTGTGGAAAGCCAAAGTGCCGAATGCCGAAATTTTCCCGATTTCCGCGTTGGAGAATTTCAACGTAAAAGAAGTTTTTGACCGTATCTTACAATTGTTACCTGAATCACCGCCGTATTACCCTAAAGATGCGTTAACCGACAAACCGGAGCGTTTCTTTGTCAATGAAACCATCCGCGAGAAAATCTTACTGAACTACGACAAAGAAATTCCATACGCCGTAGAAATCGAAACAGAAGAATTTTTGGAAGACGAAAAAATCATTCGAATCCGTTCCGTAATTATGGTAGAAAGAGATACACAAAAAGGCATCATCATTGGGCACAAAGGTGCTGCTTTGAAGAAAGTCGGCATGCAAGCCCGTGAAGATTTAGAGCAGTTTTTCGGCAAGCAAATCCATATCGAATTGTACGTTAAAGTCAACAAAGATTGGAGGAGTAATGCATACCAATTGCGCCGTTTCGGTTACAACCAAAAATAGTTAGTCTTTAATAACGTCTAAAAAAATGGCTTCCAATTCGTCGGTTTGGTCATGACCTCTTTCTCGTATTTGTCGGGCAATTACATACAGTAAAAACCAAACGATTACCATAATGAACATTACTGTTAAATCCATGGTTATGGGTTCGTTGAGGCTGTAATTTGAAATGGCAAACATCCCAAACAGGATAAAAACACCGGCTACCAAAAAGTGTAAAAACACAAACATCGTCCATAAGGTTTGATCCGGACCGAACAAGCCGCGAATGTGCGTGGCATTTTTTTCGTTGCCTTCTTTTTCTTCCAGTTCTATGCTCAAATGAGGCGACCAATACCGTCTCTTTTCTGCGGAAAAGGTGAATTGTATGTGGTTGTTTCTCACTTTCATCAAAAAATCGGTCGATTGGTTTTTTTGTCGGTAGTTCACAAATTTCTCTCTGACAATGGCTATGTTTTGGTCGACGTCTTTAAAAAACCGAGGGCGAAGTCTAACTTCCTGTTGCGTATCCATAAAAGGTTTATTTGGTGGTTAAAGCAATACTAAAAATAATAAAATAATTGAATTTGTGCTCTTTAATACTACCTTTGCACCATATTTAAAATGATTATGAACAATATTGTAGCCATAGTGGGAAGACCTAACGTAGGGAAATCCACTTTTTTTAATCGTTTAATCAAAAGAAGAGAAGCCATCGTAGATTCGGTTAGCGGTGTTACGCGCGACAGGAATTACGGTAAAAGCGAATGGAACGGCAAAGAATTTTCGGTCATCGATACAGGTGGTTATATCAAAGGTTCAGATGATATTTTTGAAGGCGAAATCCGTCGTCAGGTGGAATTGGCTATCGATGAAGCGGATGCCATCATTTTTGTAGTAGATGTAGAAGAAGGCATTACGCCTATGGATGAGGAAGTAGCCAAATTACTCCGAAAAGTTACCAAACCAATCTTACTGGCCGTTAATAAAGTGGACAACGCCATGCGTGAAAAAGACGCCGTGGAGTTTTATAATTTAGGATTGGGAGAATATTACACCATAGCCGGAATCAGCGGTAGCGGAACGGGAGAACTACTGGATAAGTTAGTGGAAGTTTTACCCGAATTACCGGAAGTAACCGAGGAAGAAGAAGCCTTACCTCGTTTTTGTGTGGTAGGTCGTCCGAACGCCGGAAAATCGTCTTTCATCAATGCTTTGGTTGGTGAGGATCGTTTTGTGGTAACTGATATAGCCGGAACCACCCGAGATGCCATTGACACGAGATACAACCGTTTTGGTTTCGAATTCAATTTGGTAGATACCGCCGGAATCCGCAGAAAAGCCAAAGTGAAAGAAGATTTAGAATTCTATTCGGTGATGCGTTCCGTGCGCGCTATTGAACATTCGGACGTTTGTATATTACTAATAGATGCAACTCGTGGTTTTGAAGGGCAAGACCAAAGTATTTTTTGGTTGGCCGAAAAGAATCGTAAAGGTGTAATTATTTTAGTAAACAAATGGGATTTGGTGGAAAAGGACACCATGTCTACCCGCGATTACGAAAATAAAATCCGTGAAGAACTACAACCTTTTACTGATGTGCCGATTGTTTTTATCTCGGCCTTAACCAAACAACGTTTGCTAAAAGCCTTAGAAGGTACAGTAAAAGTATACGAAAACAGAAAACAACGCATCCCAACTTCCAAGTTCAACGACTATATGTTGAAATTAATCGAAGCCTATCCACCGCCGGCTTTAAAAGGGAAATATGTGAAAATTAAGTATTGTATGCAGTTGCCAACACCAACACCGCAGTTTGTGTTTTTTGCGAACTTGCCGCAATACGTTAAAGAACCATACAAGCGTTTCTTGGAAAATAAAATCCGCGAAAACTGGGATTTTTCCGGGGTACCGATTGATATCTACATCCGCGAAAAGTAGCAACTGTTAAATTTTCGTAAGAAATTTTCACATTCCATACTAAAATAAGAATTTAGCCGTTATTATGCTTTCCTTAACCAATAATAACTGCTAAATTTTTTTTATGCCAAAATCGTTCTACGCTGCTTTATTTGTTCTTTTTACTACTGTAAGCTTTGCGCAATCTGCCCTTACCTTTAAGGGAAAAGTGATTGATCAAACCACCAAATTGCCCATCGAATCGGCTACAGTGTATCTCACCTCAGTAAAAGATTCTACTATTATCGACTACACCATCACCAACAAAATGGGCGCATTTTCTTTTAAAATAAAAAAGATAGACAAACCGGTGACGTTGAAAGTGTCTTACATCAGTTACCAAGATTTTAAGGAAGAAATGACTTCTTTGGTAACCGACAAAGATTTTGGCACTATCGAACTCAAAGAAGCTACGAATCAATTAGATGAAGTAGTGGTAAAAGCCGAAATTCCACCTATCCGCATCAAAAAGGATACGTTGGAGTTCAATGCCGCTTCGTTTAAAGTCGGCGCCGATGCCAACGTAGAAGCGCTACTCAAACAATTGCCCGGTGTAGAAATCACACCCGAAGGTAAAATCACCGTTAACGGTCAGGAAGTGAATAATATTTTGGTAAATGGTAAACCGTTCTTTGGCAAAGACGGCAAAATTGCTACCCAAAACTTACCGGCAGAAATCATTGATAAAGTGCAGGTTGTAGACACTAAAACCAAAGCGGAAGAAATCTCCGGAGAAGCTTCCGGATCACAGGAAAAAACCATCAATCTTACGATACAAGAAGAAAAAAATAAAGGCTTTTTCGGAAAAGTGGTAGCCGGAACGGGTTCGGACAAAAGATACGAATCGAGTTTGCTACTCAACTATTTTAAAGGAGAACGGAAAGTCAGTGTCTTGGCTTCTTCGAACAACATCAACTCCATCGGTTTTTCCATGGACGAAGTGTTTGACAATATGGGTGGCGGCCGAAATTCTTCCGTTTTTTACAACGATGATGGCAGCTTCGGGATTAACAATATGTCATTTGGTGGCAGTCGCGGAATTACACGATCGAATTTGATTGGCGTGAATTACCAAGACAAATGGATGAAAAAAATTGACCAAAGCGGTAGCTATTATTTCTCTAATGCCGAAACCGAAAACACCACTCGTACGGATAGAATCAACCTGCTTCCGGAAGGCAGAACCTTTACCAATGCTAATGGCTTCAGTAAAAGTGGGAGTAACGGACATACTTTAGACATGGATTTCGAAATTGCCATAGATTCTTTGAATACTATTTATATCAATCCTAATTTTCAGAAAACCAAAAATTACAACAAGTCTTCCCGTAATCAAGTTACAGTAAATGAAGCATCAGACGAACTGAATTCAAGTACCAATGACGATTACAGCGAAAATGAATACACCACATTTGGAACAGAAGCCAGTTACAGCAAACAATTTTTGAAGAAAAACCGAGGTATGTCGGTTAATTTTGAATCAGAATTCCAACGCCGAGATAATTTCTTAAATACCAATTCGGCCACGCTCTTTACCGATACTACGCCTGATGATATCAGGAATCAAAATCAGTCGGATAAAACCAATAACGATTTTGTAAAGCTCGAAGTCCGATTTGGCGAGCCTATAGCCGATTCACTTCGTTTGAGCTTGACTTCTGAAGTCACGTATCGCAACATCAAGAATACGTTGACTACTTTTGATTTTGATGGGGTTGATTATAACGATTTCAACGATTTGCAATCGAATGAAACTTCGTCTAAAGCCACTACATTCTTCCCTTCAACCGGATTGATTTTAGGGAAAAACAAAACCAACGGACGCATTAATATCGGACCGGAATTTGTGACTTTTGATGCGCGTTCGAACTATTTGGGTGTTATTACCAACCGCAACAAAAATTACGTTTTCCCCAGAATAAAAGGTTACATCAGTCACCGTATGGGGAAATCTAAATCGATTTATTCCTTCTATGATTTTGGCGTGCAATTGCCACAAGCCAATCAGGTATTACCGGTAGAAAATTTGTCTAATCCGCTGAGTACTTTTGTTGGGAATGATGCGCTTAAACCCACACAAAGACACAATTTATACTTTAGTTTCAACGATTACGATTACCAAAGTCGTTCCGGTTATTACATCTATTCGGGCTTCAATTTGAGTCAGGATGCTGTAGTTTCCTCTACCGTTTTTAATAGTAATTTTAAAGCGACAACCACTTACCAAAACGTTGATGTAGTTTACAATTCATATTTCGGCGTAAACTGGAATAAATCTTATAAAAAAGAAAAAAGAACCTTGCGTTACGGTGCCGGAATCAATTTTAATTATGATTCTAATAAAGGGTTGACCAATGCGGTTGCATTTGAGTCGAAAGGCTTACAAATTAATCCGAGGGTCAATTTAACTTGGAGTATAGACGAATTAATCACTATAGCACCAAGTTATCGCTACACTCTTAACACCACCAATTATAAGAATTATATCATTGATAACGCCCAGAATTTTGTTCATAATGCCAAGTTGGAAATTACTTCTTATGTACCTAAAAAGTTTGTCATCGGCAGCGATTTCGGATACAATTATAATTCCAACATAGCCGATGGTTACAAAAAGGATTTCTATTTGTGGAATGTGAGTTTGGGGTACAATTTCTTTAAAGATCAGTTTTTGGCCAAAGTCAAAGTTTACGACTTATTAGACCAAAACCAAAACGCCACCCGAACCATTACGCCGACAGCCATTATCGATTCGGAAAACACCGTATTACGACGCTATGTCATGTTTTCACTAACCTACAAACTCGAAAAATTTGGCGGCAAGAAAAAAGGTGATGGTGGGATTATTATCATGGATTAAATAAAAAACCTCGTTTGATTAGAACGAGGTTTTTTTATATTTCGAAACAGCACTGATTTACCAACTTCCGCCCGAGCCTCCGCCCGAGAATCCGCCACCGCCAAAGCCTCCACCGAAGCCTCCGCCGCCAAAACCACCACCGGAGGAACCGCCAAAGCCACCGCCGCCGCCGCGACCCAAACTGCTTAGGATGATGATATCGGCTAAGTCAAAACCACCGCCACCGCGATTACCGTGATTGCCACCGCCGTTGCCTTTGTTTTTTGCAATGATAAAAATGATTACAATTACAATGATAATAATGGGTAAGATAGGAATATTGCCTTCTTTTTTTGCTTTTTTTCTTTCTCCTTTGTACTTGCCTTTAAAAACGTCAAACAAAGCGTCGGTTCCTTTGTCAAGACCTTTATAATAACTTCCGGCTTTGAATTCAGGAATGATAATGTTACGGGTAATTTCTCCTCCGATTCCGGCAGTCAATCGGTCTTCTAAACCGTAACCGGCCGAAATCCATATTTTGCGTTCTTTTTTGGCCAACAAAATGATAACACCATTGTCGTTTTGTTTAGAGCCGCCTATTCCCCATGCATGTCCCCATTTTGGGGTTAAGATACCAATATCTTCCCCTTGTAAACTTTCAATAGTAATTACTACAATTTGTGTAGTGGTACTGTCTGAGTAACGTATCAGTTTTTCTTTGAGTTGCGCTTCTTCGTCAGGTTGTAAAACATCGGCATAATCGTAAACCGAAGTTTGTTCAGCCGGCACTTTGGGAATGGTAAATTGACAAAAAATACTATTACTACTCAGAAAAAAGAATAGGATAAAGATCAATTTCAAAACCCATTTGGAATTTGGAATGTTCAGGTTTGGAATTTTCATATTTTATCCTTTTGATATTTCGTTCGACAATTCGTTGGTATCACCTTCTTGGTACGGAAAGTACTTTTGCAATTGTTCCCCGGCACGCAAAATGCCGTCAATCAAGCCTTGCTTAAAACGACCTTCTTTAAAATGGGTCGCCATAACATCACGGGTGCAATCCCAAAAATCGTTTGGCACCAAATCGTTAATGCCTTTGTCGCCACAAATCACAAAGGTTTTGTCTTTCACTGCCAAGTAAATCAAAACCCCGTTTTTCAACTCGGTTTCGTCCATTTTAAGCAAATGAAAAACTTCCATCGCGCGATCAAACGCAGCAATGGAAGTATGTTTTTCAAGATGTACTCTGATTTCTCCGGAAGTATTCTTTTCAGCTGTGCGAATAGCTGCTACAATTTCTTGTTCTTCTTCAGGAGTTAGAAAATCTTCTACTTTTGACATCGTATGGGATTAGAATTTTACCTCTACCGGTTTTTCAGCACCTTCAACAGCTTTGAAAGCGGCTTTTTCTTTGTATTCAGATAGAATTATGTTTCGTGGCATTTTCAAAACATAGTTGTTGTAAGCTTGAACTGATTCGTTGAAACGTGTTCTGGCAGTAAGGATTTGATTTTCTGTGCTGGCCAATTCGTCTTGAAGCTTCAAAAAGTTTTCGTTAGCTTTTAAGGTAGGGTATTGTTCTACCGATACCAATAATCTGGATAATGAAGAGGAAACACCTGATTGTGCCGAGTTAAAGGCAGCCAGTTGTTCAGGAGTAACATTTGTTGGATCAATTTTAACCGCAGTTGCCTTAGCTCTGGCTTCAATCACAGCAGTCAAAGTGCTTTTTTCAAAATCAGCAGCACCTTTAACGGTGTTAACTAAATTTCCAATTAAGTCATTACGTCTTTGGTAAGATGTTTCAACATTTCCCCATTCTTTTTTCACAGCTTGATCTACTTCAATGGCTCCGTTTTTGACATTGATATACCAAAGTCCAATAATCAATACTAATCCTAATCCGATTATTACTGGTAAAAATCTTCTAATGTTCATGTTTATTTAATTTAAGTGTTTGTTATTTGTTTTTAAATCGCTTTAGATGTTACAAAAACCAAGCCTAAAGTTGGTTCTTGATATTTAATAATTGGGCTTTCACCGCCTCAAGTTTGCTAATGATTTCAAACTTGTCTAAGGTTTTCTTTTGGCCTTCTTTTAAATGGGTTTTGGCACCTTCCAAGGTAAAGCCTCTTTCCTTTACCAAATGGTAAATGAGTTGCAAATTCTTTACATCTTCCGGCGTAAACATTCGATTGCCTTTGGCGTTCTTTTTGGGTTTTAGGATGTCGAATTCTTTGTCCCAAAAACGAATCAATGACGCATTCACGTTAAAAGCCTTTGCCACTTCGCCAATGCTGTAATACCTTTTTCCTTCTTTTAACTCGATATGCATAGTCGTTATATTTTTTTATTCATAAATCTTAAATCAACAATCTAAAATTGTTAATCCAATGATTGATTCTCTTGGTTCGCTAATTTCGAAATCACATTGTACTCTGCCGCCGAAATATTACCGTAGTAAAAATTCAACGGATTCACTACTTTGCCGTCTTTGTGTACTTCATAATGCAAATGCGGTGCTTCGCTTCGTCCGGTACTGCCTACATAGCCTATAATGTCGCCGCGTTTCACTCGTTGTCCGCGCTTTACTTTATACTTGCTTAAATGCGCATACAAGGTCAAATAGCCATAACCGTGACTGATTTCTATATGATTCCCGTAACCCGATTTGGAGTTGTCGGCATTCTTCACTACACCGTCTCCGGTAGCAAAAATCGGTGTTCCGGTTTTGGCCGTAAAATCCATGCCTTGGTGCATTTTGCGCACTTTGGTAAACGGGTCGCTGCGGTATCCAAATCCCGAGGCTACTCGCTTCATTTGTTCATTCTTCACCGGTTGTATCGCCGGAATGGCCGCTAATAATTTATTTTTCTCTTTGGCCAATTTTAAAATTTCATCCAACGATTTCGACTGTATGGCTAACTCTTTGGAAATTACATCTACTCGTTTTGAAGTGTTAATTACCAATTCCGAATTGTCAAAACCTTCTAACTCTTTGTATCGATTGACCCCGCCAAATCCCGCTTTTCGCTGTTCAGTAGGAATAGGAGATGTATTGAAATAAGCGCGGTAAATATTATTGTCTCTTTCTTCCACATCCGCTAAGACTTCTTCTACTTGATCGATTTTTTTATTCAAAATCGCATACCGCAATTTCATGGTCTCAATTTCACGTGCTTGCAAACGGTCTTTCGGGGTTTCCAAAAACGATGAATTCAATAAAACCACAAAACACAAAAATCCAAACAAGGCAGAAGACAGCAAAAACAACCCTATGTATCCCAGTTTTTTAGACAGTTTCGGCTTAATTTTTCGGTAAGCCAAACTTTCGGGGTCGAAATAATACTTTACTTTTTTCGCCATCTTTGATTTTATACTATTTTTGTGCTTGTTTTAAAAAACAATGGTTATACGAACAAATTTAACAAATGTTTCAGTCATATCCGAAATTTTAATTGGAAGCTTTAAAATTAACGGTCTTTCTGAGCTAAGTTGAAAAATTAGGAGCGAAACGTTTGGTTCAATTGCTAAACCATTTTCCCGCTTTCCGTTACAATCTTTTTTACAAAAAGGATTTTCACTGCAATCGGGGCTAAACAGTAAGCCGTTTTTTTAAATCTGATAATCTAAAGATCTAACAATCTAGCCATCTAAAATGAAATCACAAGACATCCGTAAAGCCTATTTACAATTCTTCGAAAGCAAAGGACACTTGATTGTTCCTTCAGCGCCTATCGTTTTAAAAGACGATCCAACCCTAATGTTCAATAACTCGGGTATGGCACAATTCAAAGAGTTCTTTTTAGGCAACGGAACCCCGAAAAGTCCAAGAATAGCCGATACCCAAAAATGTCTCCGAGTGTCCGGAAAACACAACGATTTGGAAGATGTAGGTTTTGATACCTATCACCATACTATGTTCGAAATGTTGGGCAACTGGTCTTTTGGCGATTACTTCAAAAAAGAAGCTTTAGCTTGGGCATGGGAATTCCTAACCGAAGTGTTGAAATTAGACAAAGACCGTTTGTATGTTTCCGTTTTCGAAGGCAATCCGGCCGAAAATGTTCCGTTCGATCAAGAAGCTTTTGATATTTGGAAACAATACGTGTCAGAAGACCGAATCATTCTTGGTAACAAAAAAGACAACTTTTGGGAAATGGGTGACCAAGGTCCTTGCGGTCCGTGTTCCGAAATCCACATCGATTTGAGAACGGAGGCCGAAAGAGCTGCCGTCTCAGGGCGTAGTTTGGTGAATGCCGATCATCCGCAAGTGGTCGAGATTTGGAACAACGTATTCATGGAATTCAACCGCAAAGCCGATGGCAGTTTAGAAAAATTGCCTGCTCAACACGTAGATACCGGGATGGGCTTCGAGCGTTTGTGTATGGCCATGCAAAACGTAACCTCGAATTATGATACCGATGTTTTCACACCACTGATTGCCAAAGTTGAGGAAATCACAGGTTTACAATATACTTCCAACGAAGTAAAAAATATAAGTGACGAACAAAACAAAACGAACATCGCCATTCGCGTAATCGTGGATCACGTTCGCGCCGTGGCTTTCGCTATAGCCGATGGGCAATTGCCGTCTAACGGTGGTGCCGGTTACGTAATTCGCAGAATTTTGCGCAGAGCCATTCGTTACGGCTTTACGTTTTTAAATACGAAGGAACCGTTCATCAATAAATTAGTTCCGGTTTTAGCGGATCAAATGGGCGAATTTTTCCCGGAAATCAAATCGCAACAACAGTTAGTGACCAATGTTATTCGCGAGGAAGAGGCATCATTCTTAAGAACTTTAGAACAAGGTCTGCAATTGCTGGATAAAGTCGTTGCCGAAGCTTCGGATAAAGAAATCAAAGGGGAAAAAGTATTCGAATTGTATGACACGTTCGGTTTCCCGAAAGATTTAACAGCACTGATTTTAAAAGAAAAAGGCTATTCGTTCAACGAATCGGAATTTGACGCTGAATTGCAAAAACAAAAAGATCGTTCTCGCGCTGCCTCCGAGGTTTCTACTGAAGATTGGCAAGTATTAATTCCGGGTAACGTGGAAACATTCGTTGGCTACGATCAAACCGAAAACGAAGTCAAAATCACCCGAATCCGCAAAGTAGATTCTAAAAAAGATGGTGTTTTATACCAAATCGTTTTAGACAACACGCCTTTCTATCCGGAAGGTGGTGGGCAAGTAGGTGACAAAGGTACTTTGGTTTCAGCCAATGAAACGATTGCCATTATTGACACCAAAAAGGAAAATAACCTGATTTTGCATTTCGCCAAACAGTTACCGGAAAATGTAAATGCCACTTTCATGGCCAAGGTCAACACCGATTTGAGAACATCGACTTCCAAAAACCACTCGGCTACACATTTAATGCATTTGGCGTTGAGAAACGTTTTGGGAACACACGTGGAGCAAAAAGGCTCGTTGGTGAATCCAAATTATTTGCGTTTCGACTTTTCCCATTTTAGTAAAGTCACCGACGAAGAATTACGCCAAGTAGAAGCCAGTGTAAATGCCCAAATTGAAGCCCAACTCCAATTAGGGGAATACCGAAATATCCCCATCCAAGAAGCATTGGCCAAAGGCGCTATGGCGTTGTTTGGTGAGAAATACGGTGATACCGTTCGCATGATTGAATTTGGCGAAAGCAAAGAGTTGTGCGGGGGTATTCACGTAAAAAACACCGCCGAAATCTGGCATTTCAAAATCGTTTCCGAAGGTGCTGTAGCGGCAGGTATTCGTCGTATTGAAGCCATAACCGGTGACGCTGTTAAAGACTTCTTCGCCCAACAAGAAAATGCCTTAGCCTCTATCAAAGAAACTTTGAAAAACCCACAAGATACGCTCAAAGCAGTCGTTTCATTACAAGACGAAAACGCAAAATTGAAAAAACAGATCGAGCAATTGTTAAAAGAGAAAGCCAAAAACCTAAAAGGCGAATTGGCTTCACAACTACAAGAAATCAACGGCGTTAAATTCTTGGCTACTCAAGTCGATTTGAATGCGGAAGGGGCTAAAGATTTGGCTTATGAATTAGGCAATTTAGGCACTAATTTATTCTTAGTGTTAGCCACAGCCGATGAGGACAAACCGATGTTAACTTGCTACATCTCGAAAGAATTAGTAGCCGAGAAAAACTTAAACGCCGGTCAAGTAGTTCGTGAATTGGGTAAATACATCCAAGGCGGCGGCGGCGGACAACCGTTTTTTGCTACGGCCGGAGGTAAAAATGTAGCCGGAATCCAAGAAGCGTTAACCAAAGCGGTGGATTTTGTGAAATAACAAATTGATAGTAGATTATAAATGAGCCTTTTCCGTTTTGGGAAAGGCTTTTTTTGTCGATAAACTACATTTCAATTGTTGTTTAACAGATTTTCGGGTAGTATATCGAAAGTTTTTTTGAGTTACTGCTGGCCTGAATACTTTTGACTCGTATTCAAAAATCCCCAGCCATTGAATATGCCAAAACTACTAATGCGTCATGAAAAAAGTATTTCAATACCTATTCCTTGTTTTAATCATTACCTCTTTGGTTTCGTGTTCCAGCGACAGCGATACAGATAGTCCTGTTTTACTTAGAAAATTGACTTCTGTAAACATGGGCCAAAATGCGGCTTACACTTTCTCTTACAAAGGAACTAAATTGACCAAAGTGGCATTTGAAATCGAAGCAGTTGCTGATGGTTCAGGATATGATTTATATACATACAACGGTAATTTGATTGCTGAGGTTAAAAGATTCAATACAGCCAATCAAAATATAGCTACTACCACTTTTACATACAACAGTAACAACCAATTAATCCAAGCGGTTAAAGTACAGCCGACCAGCAATTATGGTTTTAAAAGTGTCTTTACATACAATGTAGATGGTTCGGTGACTGTAAACGGATTTAGTGGTAATACAGCCACTCAAAATGCACCCTCAGATATTGTAGAAAGATTTTATTTCCACAATGGGGAAGTGATCCAAAAAGAGTTTGCATCTAACACAACAAATTTCAGTGTTGCTTATACTTATGACAATGCCAATCATCCGTTGCAAAATGTAACCGGAATCAACGCCATTAAATTGTACAATTTTATTGCCGATGGTTTATTTGGGATGCAGCACAATGTAACACAACAAATCACTACCGTTTCGGGTGAATCTCCAATTGAAGTTTCCATGGATGCGGATTACAATAGCAACAATTATCCGGTAGCACTTTATAGTGCTGACGGGCAATACCAACATCAATTTACATATTTCAAATAATTCAAATCAAACACTATTTCCGAAAACCCTTTCCACTGTCAAGGAAAGGGTTTTTATTTTTTGTACTTTTGAGGCAAATAGTAAGCCATGCATTTCACTACTAAAGTTCCGGTTAAAACCTATGAATTTCCTATCAACTACGATTCCAAGTTGTTGTTGTTAGGGTCGTGCTTTGCCGAGAATATGGGCGAGAAGTTCCACTATTTTAAATTTCAAACTACCATCAATCCGTTCGGAATTATCTTCAATCCGATTTCCATTGAGCAATTGGTCAACCGAGTGGTCAACCAAAAATTTTTTATTGAAACTGATATTTTCTATCACAACGATTTGTGGCACAGTTACGAAGTACATTCTGAATGCAGTCGGGCAGATAAATCAGTTTTTTTACAAGAATTGAACGATACGCTTCATGCCATGCATAGGCAAATCACCGAAGCTACTCACGTGATATTAACTTACGGCACTTCATGGGTTTATCGTTTAAAATCTTCTAACGAAATTGTAGCCAATTGCCACAAAGTACCGCAAAGCGAGTTTACTAAAGAAATTATTTCACCTGAAAGCATAGCGCAATCGATTCAAAATACCATGAATTTGATTCGCCAAATTAATCCGGAGGTTAAGTTTATTTTTACCATTTCACCGGTACGCCATACCAAAGACGGTTTCCCCGAAAACCAACGCAGTAAAGCGCACTTAATTACGGCCATCCAAAAAATCCTAAATCCTGATTCCTCATTCCTAAATTATTTCCCTTCTTACGAAATAATGATGGATGAACTCAGAGATTATCGCTTCTACGCCGATGACATGCTGCATCCGAGCCAAACCGCCATCGATTACATTTGGATTCGCTTTTTTGAGCATTATGTCAATGACAATTGTTTTGAGACCATGCAGGAAGTTTGCAACATCCAAAAAGGTTTAGCCCATCGCCCTTTTAATCCCAATTCTAAGAGTCATCAACAGTTTTTGGAAAGTCTTAACCAAAAGATTATCAAGCTAAAAGCGCAGTTTCCGCACTTCCAATTTTAACAAAATACGACATTTGCCGTATTTCCTGCCTTAGTATTTCGCTATAGGTTTGTTATGCTATTTAACAACCTAAAACATGAAAACAATAAAAGCCCTTTTGGTATTGGCCTTTGTATTGCTGGCCAGTCAAAACGTCTCAGCACAACGCCCTGTGCTCACAGATGAGGAAGTGGTTTCTGAAACCGTAACCAAAGAAATCGACGAGGTATTTCAGTCGGAAGACTTCCAAAAAAAGAAAAACAAAAAATACGCTGAAGTCAAAGGTACTATGGTAGTTGACATAGGTGTAGTGCAAAATGGAAAGGTTTCTTCCTTCTTCAAAGTAGACAGTGATATTAAGAATATTGACTTCATCAATTTCATGTCTAACTACATCCTCGAACACAAATTCAAGTTCAAACTACAAAAGCAACAGCGTTACAAAATTCGTTATACCGTCACATTTTAACCTTAACAATAAAAACAAAAAACATGAAGAAAATTACTTTACTAATGATGACGCTTTTTTTAGCGGTCTCATTGCCAGCCAATGCCCAGTTTGGTAAATTATTAGGTAAAGGTAAATCGGCCGGAAAAAAATCGGGAAGTTTTGCCACCGCCTGGGAATCTGAATTTGATAACAAAGCCACACGTTTGGCTGTATCCATCAACAATGGGCAGTACGTATTAGGGACCGATGACAATTCGGCTACCGTATTAGATGCCAACGGGAAAACCGTTTGGAGCGGTGATTACAAAAAAATCACGACCAACAAAACCAACAAATGCGAATACCAATACGTAATCCAACGCGGAGGTGATAAAGGCGGCTATTTGTTTCTTTTTGATGAAAGAAAATTAGGAACCGATAGGGTCGCCGTAATTGATATTGCAACCGGAAAAGAGCTTTGGAATTCCGAAGAATACCAAAATTTGATTCCAAAAGGTACAAAAGCCGAGGAAGGAACTGATCAAGGAGAATTGGAAACCGTAAAATACATCAGCGAATTGGATGCTTTCTTGATTTCGCAAAAGGCTTCGGTAATCTTAGTTAAAGCCAATACAGGTGAGAAAGTTTGGGAAACCAACCGTTTTAAAGGTGGTGTTGGGAAATACATCTACGATCCGGGAAGAAATGAAATCGTGATGATTAACTTCAAACCTACTGCTTTGGGCGCTTTGTTTGCCGGATTTAAAAACCAATTGGTGAAAATTAATGCGGTAAATGGGGATATTTTATGGGATGCGACTTTCGTTGGAACCATCGAAAAAGAATTGGTTACCCGCAGAGCTATAGTGGATTTATGGATTAAAGGCGATAAGTTGTACATGTATCTCGATGGCTTGCAAGTATACAATATCAACAACGGTCAAAAACTTTGGGAAGTGACTTATGAAAATGATATGCAAGGCGCCAACGGCGGTTTGTTCAGCGGCGGCAGAAGATCTAAAATTTACCGTACCATAGCCGAACCTTTATTTACCGATAACGCAGTGTACATAGTGATTTTAGGAACTCGCGACCGAACCAAATATGTCGAAAAACACGACTTAGAATCCGGAAAATTGCTTTGGGCTTCTGAAAAAATTACCGGTGCCTTTTGTATGCCGAACATCTATAAATCAGGCGATAAAGTTTTGGTTCAAGTTGGTGGTAAAGTTCAAGTACAAGAGTACCGTTTGGAGGAAACTTCCGGCGGTTTCGGCGCAGCAACTGCTTTTGGCGGCGGTTCCGTAAAACAATGGGTGCCATACATTTACTGGGATTATAAAGCCCAAAAGAATTCTGTGTTGTGTTTGGATGACAAAACAGGTAAAACGTCATGGCGTTCTGAAAAATTCGACAAACGAATCACCGATTTCATTATCGAAAATGATAAAACCCTTTTTGTGGGCGATGGTGATGAGTTTTACGGTTACGATATTGCGTCCGGAAACCAATTGTTCGATGTAAAACACAATGATGCTAAAGTAGGAAAAGCGACAGATGTAATCGATTTTGGCGATAAAGTAGTGGTGTTATCTGAAAAAGGATTGGCTTCCTACAACAAAAAAGATGGTACTCGAGTATACGCCACCGAAAAAATAAGAGGTGTGGATTACTTCTACGAAATTGAAGGTAACTACTACCTCAGAGACCAAAGAAACAGCAAAAACATCATCTACGGTATCGATATGACCAATGGTGAAACCAAAGGGTCTGTTCAGTCGAAAGGAAAAGGAGGAAGTCCGCAATATGGCGCCGGAATTGATATTACTGATGATGGCGAATTCATCTTTGCTTTTAAAGGTAAAAAAGTAGAAAAGATAAAAGTTAATAATTGAGTTTTTGAGTAAGTGGTTAGGGACTGCAATTTTTTTTTGCAGTCCTTTTTTAATTCGGTTCAAATGAAAACAAAAATATTGCTGTATGCGCTGTTTTTAGTCTTTGGAATGACATCGGCACAACAAGTACAATGGGCTCACAAATTGATAAAATATTCCTCCGATTTGGGCGGAAAACAAAACAGCATCAAAAGAATTTTAGGCAAACCGGATGCTTTTCCTCAAGGCGGAGCCAGTCCGAATGCCTGGATGCCCAAAAAAGCGTTGGACGGTTACGAATGGGTGGAAGTGAGTTTTGAAAAGCCTCAGACGGTGAAGCAAGTGGCCGTTTTTGAAAACTTAAATGCAGGTTGTGTGGTCCGCATTGCTGTAGACAAAGGCAACGGCAAATACGAAACGGTTTGGGGCAGAAAAAAAGACTACAAAACGCCCACTTTTAAAGCGACCATTCCTGCAGACAGGAACTATTATTTCAAGCGCAAAAGAAGAAAAATCCAGGAAGCACCCGATGTGATTAATCCGGGTGTGGAATATGCCATTTTAGAGCAAGCAGTTTCCGGTGTAGTAGCCGTTAGGGTCGAATTTAATTTTGCCTTGCTTCCCGGACAAAAGGAGATTGATGCGATAGGGATTTCAGACAGTGATTCACCCATAATACCAACGGTCAATTCAATTCCGGCTTTTGAATCCTTAGCCGAGGCACAAACCGTCGATTTGGCAGGAATAGTGCCTTCCAGCGGCGCAGTGTCAACCGATGGGAAAACGCTATATATTACAGCAGTTGGTGAGGCCAAAACCGAAATCTACAGCTTTACAAAAAATGCGTCCGGTCGATGGGATAACAAAAAGCCGGAGCCGACACTGAATACGAATCAGTATTACAATCATTTGTGGTGCATAACGAATAATCTTATCTTGAAAGGTGGTGCTACTTATACCCGCGGAACTACAGAAACCGGTTTTGAGTTGTTTACGGTCCAAAACGGAACTTACCTTAATCAGGGCCAACTAAAAGTCGCAGCGTACAACAATTACGATGAAACTGCCGAAGCGCAATTAACACCCGATTTGAAGGTCTTAATTATGGGAATAGAAACCGATTTTTCCCAAGGCGGAAGCGATTTGTATTTCGCCCAACAAAAGGAAGACGGTAGTTATGGCTTTCTGCAAAACATGGGCAAAATAATCAATTCTGCGGCAGATGAAGGCATGTGTCAGTTATTGTCTGATACTAAAACTTTGTTGTTTAGCAGTAATGGGTTCAGTGCTTTTGGGAGTTATGATATTTACGTTACATATCGTTTAGATGATACTTGGAAGAATTGGTCAGAGCCGATTAATTTGGGCAGCAAAATCAATTCGGCTGATTTTGATGGTTTGCCTTTTTATGATGAGACCAACGAAATACTGTATTTCATTTCCAGCCAGAATGAAACCAACAGTTTAAAAGCTGTAGCTTTTCCTAAGGCCTTGCTAATGAAGGGAAAGTAAGTTTAGTATGAGAAAAATAGGGCAAATGTCGTATTGATTGCTTTTTGGGATTATCCCAAATTTGCTTTAATAACTTTAACCTTATATAAACATGAAAACTATTAAAAAAATCGGAATCTTTTTTGCCATTGCCCTATTATCATTAACAACCTCTTGCAGTAGCGATGACAACGGCGGCGGTGGAAGTAATGCCACTTTAGGAACCGTTAAAGCCAGAGTAGCAGGTGCTAATTTCACTTCCATGGAAATGGGAACCTATGCGACCAAACAAGTAGTTGGCGGACTAACAACAATTATTGTGCAAGGCAGTGATGCTTCCGGTAAAGCGATTCAAATTATCATTACCGGTTACCAAGAAGGTACCAACACTTATGAGATAAGTGAAGAAGCAACTATTTCTACTGTAGCCAGTTACATTGAAACCAATATCAGTAATCCGCTTAATTCCTTGGTTTGGGCTGCTCCATATGAAAATTCCGGAGTAGCAGGCTCGGTAACCATAACCGAAATTTCTGAAACCAATGTAAAAGGAACTTTCAGTTTTACCGGTAAAAATCAGGCGGGAACCGACACTAAAGCGGTTACTAACGGAGCGTTTAATGTGAATTTTACTTCAAACTAACAAATCGAACCCTGTTTGTCACAGAAAAAAATACGGCGTATGCCGTATTTTTTTTGCTTCTTTTTTCACTGAATTTTACAAGCTACATCCAAAATAGGTATGACAATTTTATTGATAACTGTTTTTTTGATTTTAATCGGACTCATCTTTTATCTCTTGTACAAGATGTTTTCTGAGCGCAATGCTTTTGCTTCAAAATTAGAACCATTGGAGCAACTGATGATACAACTCAACGAAGATTGCAAAAACCAATCTCTGCAAATTCAACTTTCTGAGGATTTGAAAGTTAAGATGAAAGAGGTTAATGCCGCTTTGAGTCGTAATATTTTTGATTTAAACTACCAGTTGTTCGAAGATTCATACCCTAAAAATGAGAGATGATATTAAAAATTTTAACATTTTTACTATATTTATAGTATATTATCTCCGTATGAAAAAGCAACAATTCTTCCTTTTGATCGGTTTGCTCGTATTTGGGGTGTCTAAAGCACAGGATATTAAAAATACCTTGGGCAAAGCTTTTACTTCTCAGGATTCATCGGATTACTATTTTAAAATCGCTAAACGACTCATCAAAACCCAAGCAGATGAGGCTCAGTATTTTTTTTGCAAAAACGCCCGTTGCACCGATTATAACCAATTGGATAGTGCCATTATTTATGGTAATCGTGCTTTGAAATTATTGCACGCCGGAAACGATATTCCATCGCTGCTTACAGTGCATAACAATTTGTCTAAAGTTTATCGCAAACAAGGACAATATGACAAGGCTGTTGATTATTGCTTGAAAGGTATTCGCATAGCCGAAAAAGAAAAAAGAGAAAACTGGATTGCTTTTTTTAACGCCATGCTCTCGTTAACTTATCACGATTTTGAAAGTTATCCTAAAGGCATTTATTACGGGAAAAAAGCCCTGAAATACTGGGTAAGTCAAAAAGAGAAAAGTCCGGATATGATTAGCAATGCCTTGAATGCCGTAGCCATCAATTTTGACGATTGGGATAAACCCGACAGTGCCTTGTTTTACCATAAACAAGTTTTTAAATACTACAAAGGAAAGGACACACTCTATATTGGGGGAACTTATAACAATATCGGCAATACACTTTTAAAACAAAGAAAATATAAAGAAGCCAAAAGATGGATTACAGCAGCACTCAGAATTAATGACAAAAATTTTGAACTTAGCCAAGGAAGTAAAGATAACGATTACTACTATGAACGCGCTACCAATTATACCAATTTAGCTACTATTGCGTATAAGTTAGACGATTTTAATGAGGCCGAGAAGCTTTTTGAGAAAGCCTATTGGTTTTCCAAAAAAAGCAATAATGCCGAAAAGCTGCGGGACTTTTACATGCAACGGGCTTTGTTTAATAAAGAGCGAAACAATTTGTCGAAAGCGGTTGAAGATCAGGAGCATTATATTAAACTCAGAGATTCTGTTTTTGATGTGCAACGTGCCCAAACTTTCTCCGAGTTAGAGGCCAAATACCAAAACGAGAAAAAAGAAAAACAACTGCTGCAATCGAAAGCGGAAATCAGAGAGCGCGAAATCGAAATCAAGAATAAGAACATGCAGTTTTTGATTTTGGGATTGATTTCAATAGCCCTAATCTGCATTATTTATTTGGTATATCGCCAACAAAAATTAAAAATCAAACAGCAGGAACAAGAGTTCGAACTCAAATCGGCTATCGTTAAAATTGAAACTCAAAATAAGTTGCAAGAACAACGATTGGCCATCTCCAGAGATTTGCACGATAATATTGGCTCTCAGCTTACTTTTATCATTTCTTCGGTCGACAATATCAAATATGCTTTTGATTTGAAAAATGAAAAACTAGATGCCAAACTGTCCAACATCAGCAGCTTTGCGAAAGACACTATTATTGAGTTGCGCGACACGATTTGGGCCATGAATAAAAGCCAAATTTCGTTTGAAGATTTGCAAACCCGAATTCACAATTTCGTAGACAAAGCCAAAGAGGTTAAGCAAGAGATTCAGTTCAACTTTTTTGTCGATTCCGATTTAAAAGAACGTAAGTTCAGCTCTATTGAAGGCATGAATATTTATCGTACCATTCAGGAAGCCATCCACAACAGTATCAAATATGCCGAAGCCAAAAATATCGATATCGAAGTCAAAAAAACAGGAGAACAAATAGCTATTGAAATCAAAGATAACGGGAAAGGTTTTGAGGTTGCCGGTGTAGAAAAGGGAAATGGTTTACTCAATATGCAAAAACGAATTGCCGAAATCAATGGTCAGTTCAATCTCCAAAGTTCTGAATCCGGAACGCAAATCAATATCATTTTGTAAGCTATGAAATTAAAAGGTTGGATTTTATGGTTTCTATTGGTTGGCGTTACAGACCTTGGTTTTGCGCAAAATGCTCAAGACATCATAGAAGGATTGAAAAAAGAGTTGAAAGCCAATCCCGATGTTAAAAAAACCGCTTCCATTTATTCCGATTTGACTTGGTATTATTCCAAAATCTCTATCGATTCGGCCTTGCATTACGGAGGCAAAGCCTTGTCTGAATCCAAGAAATTAAACGATTCTACTTTGATGGCTCAAGTATACAGCGATATTGGTGCGGTATATTTCATTAAAGGCGATTTTGTGAACTCGAAGTCGAATTATCTTTTGGCTTACAAAATCAGAAAACTCAGAAAAGACAGTAGAGGTTTGGCTAAAATCAATAATAATTTGGCCAACATTTACGAAAAAACCAACCAATACAAAGCCGCCATGGCTTCCTTTATAGAAGCTTTATCGTATTTTGAAAGCATCAAAGACGAGAAAAACATCGGGATTATTAAAGGTAACATCGGTTTGATTCATCTTAAACTAAAGAATTATCCGAAAGCACTGCAATACATCAGCGAAGTGGTTGCCTATCAGGAGAAAAACAATTTTACCGAAGATTTATGCGTTTCTTGTCTCAACCTCGGCAATGTTTATCTCAATTTGAATGACACTATCAATGCTTTAAAGTTTTACGACAAGAGTGTCAAAGCTTGTACATCAGTAGGCAATAAAAAAGGAATCTCAAGCGGATACAACAATATAGCTTCCATCAAATCCGAACAAAAAAAGTCGAAAGACGCTTTGGCGCTCTATCAAAAATCCAAACAAGCTCGAGAAGAGCTCAACTCCGACTTAGATAAAAACAATTTCGATTTGAATTTAGCTACCGATTTTTTGGCCAACAACAAATTTAAAGAAGCCAAAAAATTATTGTTGCGAACCCAGCCGTTTTACGAGCAAACCCAACACCATGAAAAACTTCAAAAAAACTATAAATGTCTGATTAAGGTTTATTCTCACTTGAATAAACCTGATAGTGTTGATTATTACATAGACAAATTAGCAGTACTGAACGAACAGTTATTGGTAAGTAAATCGGAGAAGCAAACTGCCGAATTGGAAACCAAATACCAAACGGAAAAGAAAGAAAGACTGATACAGAAATCCAAAGCCGAAATTGCCACCCGTGAGTTGGAAATCAAAAGAAAAGAAACCCAATTTTTAATTCTCGGACTTATCTCGTTAGCCTTGTTGATTATTATTTATTTGGTGTATCGCCAACAAAAACTCAAAAACAAGCAACAAGAGCAAGAATTTGAACTCAAATCGGCTATTGCCAAAATCGAAACCCAAAACAAATTGCAGGAGCAACGTTTGGCCATTTCGAGAGATTTGCATGACAATATCGGTTCGCAATTAACTTTTATTATTTCTTCTATTGACAATGTCAAATACGCCTTTGATATACAAAATGCCAAACTCGATAGTAAATTAAACGGCATTAGTAATTTTGCCAAATCCACCATTATTGAACTGCGTGATACGATTTGGGCGATGAACAAAAGCGAGATTACCTTTGAGGATTTACAAGCGCGAATACACAATTTTATGGAGAAAGCCCAGGAAGCTAAAGAGGATATTCATTTTGATTTTGTGGTTGATATAGCGCTCAAAAGCAAAACTTTTTCCTCAGTTCAAGGGATGAATTTGTACCGAACCATACAGGAAGCTATTAACAACAGTATTAAGTATGCCCAACCTGATAATGTTTTGGTCAGTATTAAACCTGAGGAAAATGGAATACTAATAACAGTATCGGATGACGGTAAAGGTTTTAACCCACAAGCCACCAAGATGGGCAACGGCATTCACAACATGCAAAAGCGTATTCAGGATATCGGAGGGCAATTTGAATTGGTTTCAAATGAAAGTCAAGGTACTACAATCCAAATTAGATTGAAAAATCAGTAAACCAAATTGCTTTAGTTAAATACGTCAAATGCCGTATTTTTTTTAAACGATTCTTTTCCCAATTTTGAATAGTCAAGTGGTATTGATTAAAAAAAAAACAATAGGTTGTTTTTATTGTTGTCCTTTTCATTCTGTGGGTTTTTCAAGCGAATCTACACGTTTGAAAAGGACTTTTTTCAAATCGTTGACCAACATTCAAAAAAAAGAGTCAAATTTGTTATAAAATCACAGTATGTCCACCAAAATTGCCATAGTAGATGATAATGTCTTTTTGCAAAAAGCAATAGCCGAAAAATTGTCTTTCTTCGACGATTTGGTGCTGAAGTTTACAGCGGTTGATGGCAATGATTTGCAAAAGAAGCTCGAGCAAAATAAATGCATTGATTTGGTTTTGATGGATATTGAGATGCCGGTTTGCAACGGAATTGAAGCTACTAAAATCATCAAATCGAAATATCCCCAAATCAAGATTATCATGTTGACGGTATTTGATAACGATGAAAATATTTTTAATGCTATCAAAGCCGGAGCTGATGGTTACTTGCTCAAAGAAGTAAATCCTAAAGAACTCCATCAAGGCATAGTAGAAACCCTTAACGGCGGTGCGGCTATGAATCCTTCCATAGCTTTAAAAACCTTGAAACTCCTCAGAAATCCTGTGAATTTTGAAGAAAAATGTCAGGAAGAAATCAAACTTACTACGCGAGAAGTGGAAGTTTTAGAGCAGCTAAGCAAAGGTTTAAACTACAATGTGATTGCCGATAATTTATTCTTGTCGCCTTCTACAGTGAGAAAGCATATTGAAAATATCTACAACAAACTACAAGTGCACAACAAGCTTGAAGCCATTCAAAAAGCTAAAAATAATAATCTGATTTAAAGTAGAATACGACATCTGACGTATTTCACAGTGTTTTGATGAGGTATAGATTTGTTCTATAACTTAAAAAATCAGATACAATGAAATCAAAAAACTATTTTTTAAAAATTGCTTCTGCAATTGCTTTTTTATTGGCGTTGAATGTCAATGCTAATAATGTTGAGATTACGGGAACTTCTGTTTCCGGTAACGACATTACCTTTAATATTTCTTGGGAAAACAGTTGGAATGCCAATGTGGCGCCGGCAAATTGGGATGCTGTTTGGGTTTTTGTGAAATACCAAGATTGTAACACCCGTTTGTGGGCACATGCTAACTTGAGTACTGCTGCTTCAGATCACAGTGCAGCATCCCCATTACAAGTAGATCCTGTAACCGATGGAAAAGGTGTTTTCATCAGAAGAAGTGCTCTTGGTGGGGGCAATATTTCAGCTACTTCTATCACTTTACGAATGACCGGATTAGGCGCCGGACCATACAACTTTAAAGTATTCGGAATAGAAATGGTTCATGTCCCACAAGGAGCATTTGAAATTGGCGACGGAACCAGTACTGCTACTTTCAACAGTATCACCATAAATGCCACATCTCAAGCATCAGGCATTACATCAGCCACTATTGGCGGTGGTGGTCCAACCGTTCCTGCTACTTTTCCAATGGGTTACAGTTCTTTTTACTGTATGAAGTACGAAATATCTCAGTTGCAATACGTTGAGTTTTTAAATTCATTAACCTTTTCGCAACAACAAAGCAGAATTTTGACAGATCCAACTTCAGCTGCCGGAACGTATGTTACATATGGTAGTTACGCTTACAGAAACGGGATTGTTATTGAAACTCCCGGAAATAACGCTGCCATTCCGGCTGTATTCGGTTGTGATGCTACTAATGGTGTGATTAACAATAGTAACGACGGACAAAGCATTGCAATGTCTAATTTGAGTTGGGCCGATTTAGCAGCTTATTTGGATTGGTCGGCTTTGCGTCCGATGACCGAATTAGAATTTGAAAAAGTTTGTCGCGGGACTATGCCAAGAGTAGCAGGAGAATATCCTTGGGGCGATACTACCATTAATCCGTTTTACAGTTCAACTATAGAGAATGCATTGCAACCTACAGAAACTGAAACGACAGTAGTTAACGGTAGATGTGCTGTAGCGATCAACACCGGAAGTGGTGTTTACGGGCCTTTAAAAGTTGGTGTTTTTGCCACAGCTACTTCAGGTAGATCTTCGGCAGGAGCAGCTTATTATGGTGCAATGGAAATGGGCGGTAATTTATCAGAGAGAACAATCTCTGTTGGGAATGCTTCCGGAGTAGCTTTCAATGGGACTTTGGGAGATGGTACCTTAACTGCTATCGGCGATGCTAATCAAGCTACTTGGCCTTCCAATACTACTGCTACAGGAGTTGGGACCAGAGGTGGTGAGTACGTTAGTCCGGCCACTTATGTGAGAACTTCCGACAGAACTTTTGCAAGCACTACAAATGCAACCAGAAACTATACTTTTGGCGGTAGAGGTGTGAGATAACAATCTAATTTGATTTGCAAGTAAATGTTGCTTGCAATAAATGAAGTATAACAATTTAAATCAAATTAGATGAAAACAAAACTATTTATAGTTGTTGCGCTAACATTTATTTTGACACAGTTTGAGGCTCATGCCCAGTACAACGGAGGAAACTCCAATGGTTCTACGGTAAGTGAGTTAAACAATGCTTCTTGTCCGCTTCCGCCGCATTTTTATGCTTATTTCGGAGGGAACAATGATGGCTCAGGTGTCGATGAATACAGTACAGCAACCTGTGGAACCGCGGCTTTTCAATTTGCCTATATGGGAGGAACAGCCGACGGTGCCGCTACAGAAGAAATTACTACTGCAGTTTGTGGTATTCCACCTTCTTTCTACGCCTACATGGGCGGAAATAATGATGGGGCAGGAGTAGAAACCCTTGAGCAAAGTGTGTGTGGATTTCCACCACAATTTTATGCCTATTTTGGAGGTAATGGGGATGGCTTTTCGTTAGATAAAACTACTCCAATATGTCCAACTGAGCCACCGGTTGCCGGTTTTACGGCCACTTCAACTCAAATTTGTGTTGGGCAAACTATCTCTTTTACGGATGTTTCAACGAACATACCGGCAGGATGGACTTGGACATTTGAAGGCGGTACACCATCGTCTTCCACGGTACAAAATCCAACGGTTACTTACAACACGCCGGGAGTTTATGATGTGACTTTGGTAGCAGCCAATTATAATGGCACCAATACCATCATACTAACGGATTATATTACGGTTTATGCTTATCCTTTAGTTACTACAACCACACCGGCCGCAAGATGCGATGCAGGAACAGTAACCCTACAAGCAACAACAAACGTAGGTACTTTAAATTGGTATGATGCCTCAGTAGGGGGTAATTTGGTTGGTACAGGGACTAGTTTTACTACACCAATTTTAACCTCAACTACTACTTACTATGTTGAATCAGTCAATGGTGTTTGCTTCTCTGCAAGAAGTGCAGTCGTCGCTACTGTTAATACAACTCCTTCCATAACTGAAACCACTCCGGCTACTCGTTGTGGTGCAGGATCGGTGAATATTTCCGTTACAGCCAGTACAGGTACTGTTTTTTGGTATAGTGCTTCATCCGGAGGAACAGCTTTGTCTGCTGGGTCCAGTTATTCGCCGTCAGTAACCGCAACTACCACTTATTATGCGGAAACCACACTTAGCGGATGTACTTCTCCAAGAACTCCCGTATTGGTTACGGTTAATGAAGTGCCAACGATAACTGCTACGACTCCGGCTTCACGTTGTGACTCGGGTACAGTTACCTTAGGGGCAACTGCCTCGAGTGGTACAATCAGTTGGTATAATGTCTCATCCGGAGGAACTTCTTTAGGAACAGGGACAAGTTTTACTACCCCTTCAATATCAACCTCTACCAATTTTTATGTAGAAGTTTCAAGCGGTATTTGTACATCGACCAGAACAGCAGTATTAGCAACGGTTAATGTAACACCAAGCATCACGTCTGCAACACCAAATAGTAGATGTGATTCCGGAAGTGTTGCCTTATTTGCAAGTGCTAATGCGGGGGTTTTACAATGGTATGATGCTGCTGTTGGCGGTACTCTTTTGGGTACAGGAACTACGTTTACAACACCAAGTATTTCAAATACTACTACTTATTATGTAGCGTCAGTTAACAATAGTTGTGCTTCTGTAAGAGTTCCGGTAGTGGCAACAGTTAATGCAGTTCCTACTGTAGTCTCAACTGCTGATGCGAGTTCTTGTGCCGGTACTTTAACTGCTTTAACTGCTACACCAAGTGAAGGGGTTATTTATTGGTACAATTCAGCCAGTGGTGGATCGGCTTTTGCCACCGGAAATACTTTGCCCGTATCAGGAGGTAGTGCGATTTATTATGCTGAAGCTGTCAGCAATGGTTGTCCATCAACCAGGGTAGCCGTTTCCTTTACCGCCATTCCTGTGCCTAGCTTAGTAACAACAAGTCCGGCCAGCCGATGTGGTACAGGGACAGTGACTATAGGAGTTAATTATAATTTCGGTACGATAAATTGGTATGATACTCCTGCAGGAGGAAACTTATTGGGGACCGGATCCTCATTTACTACACCTGCTATTAGTGTCTCTACTCTTTACTATGCTGAAGCAATTTCAGGAGGTTGCAGTAGCCCGCGTCAAGGGGTTTATGCTAATGTGATTACCGTGCCACCACCAACAGGTAGTGCCACCCAGTCATTCTGTAGTGGTGAAACTGTCGGATTGCTTCAAATTAGTTCGGGAACTAATGTGGTTTGGTATGACGCTGCTATTGGCGGTAATATAGTGACAAACAATACGGTATTGATTAATGGCGCAACTTATTACGCTTCGCAGAATCCTAGTGGTTGTGAAAGTCAGGATCGTTTAGCAGTTACAGTCGTTTCCGGAACTTGTTTGGGTATAAAAGAAGTTGCGTTTAGCGATTTGAAAGTATACCCTAATCCGGTTGTCGACTTTTTGACAATTTCTCATACCGAAGAATTATCTAAGGTTACGGTTGTAAATTTACTGGGTCAGATAATTTATAATCAACTGTTGCAAACCGACGAAGTCAAGATTGATATGTCAGGTTGGGCCACGGCGACTTACATTGTAAAAGTATATGATGCTGAAAACCGAATGATTTCTATTAAAGTCATTAAGAAATAAACAATTGTGTTTTAAAAAGAAGAACCTCCTAATACGGGAGGTTCTTTTTTATAATTTACTTTCCAAACTCTGCCAACCACCACCATTAATTACGTTGATTCCTGCCGATTTTAAAATGGATGCTGCTTGTGCACTTCGCATTCCGGAACGACAACAGACTATTACGGGTTTGTCCAACTTTTTAAATTCGTTTACTTTACCGCTAATGGTGTCGAGTGGTATATTCTTTGATCCTTTGATATGTCCCTCGCGGAATTCTCCAATCGTCCTCACATCAATAATCACTGCGCCTTTGGTTACAAAATCTTTGATGCTTTCTGATTTGCTGCCCAAACCTAATATGTCTAATAGTCCCATAATATAAATTTTTTCAGCAAAGATATTTCAGTCGACTTTAGTAGGCAGTAACAAAGGTTACATTAGTGTTGTAAGCTTACTTTCTCCAGAAATAATCCCAGTCCGCCTGAAATTAAATGCGCTATCTCGGGGCGACTTTGTTTCACTTTTTCCAAATGCACTAAAGCTTCGTGTAACAAGGCAGTATTGTTGGTTTTATCACATAATTCGGCTATTTCAACAGACAATAACCAATCTTTAGGATGTTTGTCTTTTACTATTTCAAATGTTTTTTCTATGGAAATAACGGCCGGTTTGCCTTCGCGTATGTTTCTTACGTTGAGGTATAAACCTTCTAACTCTTCGCGCTCTGCAGATTTTTTGGCTTTGATGGTTTGCGAAGAAGGCACATGGTTAATCATGTCAAAACTATTCACATCGGCCGGACCGGAGAAAGCCGAAATAACTTTTTTACCGACAGCCATATCATATGTTCCCCATTCCGGTAAAAAGAGTACAGTTTCATTATGGGTTACTGTACAGTTTTTAAAACTGATTATAATGATTTCTCCTTGTAAATTTCGTGAACCGGTGATGATTTCTCCGGTTACTTTGATGTTGCCTTCAAATTCTAAGGTTACTTTTTCAGCTTCATAAATGTCATAGGCTCTTAAGTCGCGCGGGCTCATGTCTTCAATAGCCAAGTTGATGCCTTTTAGTTTACCGATTGGCGAACCAAAACCTTCCGCATGGTATTGCGTGCCATGCCCCACCAACTCTTTTTCGCGGTAGGACAAGGCAGTTTTACCCGTGGTTTGTATATAAGCCGGTTTCCCTTCGTGTTCAATTACGTTGGTAAATACCCCTGAAATTTGAATCCCGGTGCTCAATTCAATAGTGCCTAAAGCCTTGGAATCAATCAGTTTTTTAATGCCTGATAAACCTCCGGTGCGTAAGGCCATAGTATTCGCAAATTCTTCCAAAACCAAACTCAAATGAGCAAAATCGGGTGTTACATACAGTTGCGGTTGCGGTTTGGTTATGTCAAAACTTTGATCGGCAGCCGAAATATCATAAGGGATTTTTTTAACGTTATCGGTCATGCACCAAGCGCTTTCACCTATAGAGGAAAGCAAGCCTGCGCCATAAATCTTGGGATTATCTACTGTTCCTATTAAACCATATTCCACTGTCCACCAGTGAAGGTTGCGGATTCTGGACATTTCTGAGAGTTCGCCCATATTATTTTGCAAAAAGTCCACTTGATCTTCTGCTTTTTTAATTTCGGCTTCCGGAGTGTCTTCGGCTTCCTTTAAAATTGATAACAAGCGAATCGCTTCATACAGTTCGTAGTCTCGAGACGAGGAAATCGCTTTACAGCCAATTTCCCCAAAACGACGCAAATATTCGGCGTATTCCGGATTGGCGATGATAGGCGCGTGGCCGGCACCTTCGTGAATGATGTCGGGAGCCGGAGTGTATTCAATATGTTCTAATTGTCGGATATCGGAAGCAATCACCAATACGTTGTAGGCTTGGAATTCCATAAAAGCATTCGGCGGAATAAAACCATCCACAGCCACGGCAGCCCAACCGATTTCTTTTAAAATGCGGTTCATGCCGTACATATTCGGAATCGAATCCACTTCTAAACCGGTTTTTTTCAAGCCCTCAAGGTAAGATTCATGGGCTACTTTAGAGAGATAGTCAACATTTTTGCGCATCACATAACGCCATACCGCCTGATTTATAGGTGTATAGTCGTTGTAATCTTGTGGTTTAATAAACTGTTTTAAGTGTTTTGGTAACCGGTCAATCAAAGGGTTGCTTTCAAAATGCGCTTCCATAAAGAGTGTTTTGTTGTGTCTGTAAATTTACAAATCTTAGGACAAACAAGTGTGATAAAAATCATAAAAAGCAAAACTGTTATTCTGAGTGGAGTCGAAGGAAGAAGCTGTTTCCAACTGTTCACTATATTTTTTCTTCCAGTCAGGCTTTTAAAACCTAACGGGAGGAAAAGGATGCTCCCGAGTTTTCGGGACCATCTTGGTTAAGGCAATCTGCAAAAAAAACCGCAACATCTTCGTTGCGGTTTTAATTCTGTATTTCTAACTAAAATTGCCAATCCTTACTTCTTCTGTGGTGGATATTGTTCCAAAATTTTAGCTACAAACTCTTTGATTAGGGCTTCTTTTTCGTCTCGGTCTTTGGTCAGTACACCTTCGCCTTCGCCTTGCCAAATCAATTCTTTTTTCTTAGCGTCGATAATGTCTATATACAAAGAACCTTCTGTGTGTCGGGTAACCGTAGTGTTGCCGCCCCATAAGAACGGATTCCAACCCCAGCCCCAACCATAACCCCAGCCGGCATTAAATTGGTTGACATTGACTTCTTCTCTTTCTTTGGTAAAGAAGGAAATCAACAAATCCGGACTGTCACTTTTGGTAAATCCTTTAGCGCTCATAGTTTCATCTATGGCACGTAAAATGCGTTTTTTATCTAAATCGGATATCTCTGCCTTGTCAATTCCTGTTTTGTGGAAGGCATAGGATTTGTAGGGTGAAAAGTCGACTTGTTTATCATAGTCGGAATACACTCTAACCGAACTACAAGAGGCAAGGAATAACAGTAGTGCTAACGGTAAAATTTTAGTTGTTTTCATATGTCATTTTTTTTGATTGTTAGACTTCTTAGATCGTCAGATTTTGAATTAATTTACAAGGATTATTTAGTCTAAGTCAGTCTAATAATCTTAAAAATCTAACAATCCGTCATCAACTACATTAGGGATGGTAACTTTCAATAAAGGTTGCGTTTCCATGGCTCTTTTGATAGCGAAAACAGCACCTTCATTTCTGGCCCAACTTCTGCGTGAGATTCCGTTGTTGACATCCCAAAAAAGCATTGATTCTAAGCGTCTTGATGCTGCTTTTGAACCATCAAGAACCATACCAAATCCACCATTGATAACTTCGCCCCAGCCAACGCCGCCACCGTTGTGAATCGATACCCAAGTAGCGCCTCGGAAACTGTCACCAATCACATTGTGAATAGCCATATCTGCTGTGAAACGAGAACCGTCATAAATATTTGAGGTTTCGCGGTAAGGCGAATCAGTACCTGAAACGTCATGGTGGTCACGACCCAATATCACATACCCGATTTCGCCACGGGCGATAGCTTGGTTGAAAGCTTCGGCGATTTTGATGCGTCCTTCGGCATCTGCGTATAGGATACGAGCTTGAGAACCTACGACTAACTTATTTTCTTGTGCCCCTTTAATCCATTGGATGTTATCGGCCATTTGTTGTTGGATTTCTTCCGGTGAATTTTTCATCATTTCTTCCAATACTTCGCAGGCAATTCGGTCGGTCTTGGCCAAATCTTCAGGATCTCCGGAGGCGCAAACCCAGCGGAATGGTCCAAATCCGTAGTCAAAACACATCGGGCCCATGATGTCTTGTACATAGCTTGGGTATTTGAATTCTCTGCCCAAAGTAGGATGGTCGTTCATTACATCGGCTCCGGCACGGGATGACTCTAATAAAAAGGCGTTGCCATAGTCAAAGAAGTAGGTTCCTTTTGCCGTATGTTTGTTAATAGCAGCGGCATGACGACGCAAAGTCTTTTGGACTTCTTCGCGGAACTTTTCAGGTTGGTTTGCCATTAACTCATTTGATTCTTCAAAAGTGTAACCGATAGGGTAGTAGCCGCCGGCCCAAGGATTGTGCAATGAAGTTTGATCAGAACCTAAATCGATGTGTAAATTTTCTTGGTCAAAGCGTTCCCATACGTCTACCACATTTCCGAGGTAAGCGATGGAAACTACTTCTTGGTTTTCGAGTGCTTTTTTTACTCTCGGAACCAGTTCGTCTATATTATCTATAACTTCATTGATCCAGCCTTGTGAATGACGGATGTGAGTAATTTTTGGGTTGACTTCCGCGCATACGGTTACGCAACCGGCAATGTTACCGGCTTTAGGTTGGGCACCACTCATTCCGCCAAGACCTGAAGTGACAAACAAACCTCCTTTTGGTGATTTTTTGATTTTTCGGAAACCGTTCAGTACGGTAATAGTTGTACCATGAACAATACCTTGTGGTCCGATATACATATAGCTACCAGCGGTCATTTGGCCGTATTGGGATACGCCTAAGGCATTCATTTTTTCCCAATCGTCCGGTTTAGAATAATTTGGGATTACCATACCGTTGGTAACAACCACTCTTGGGGCATCCGGATGCGATGGGAACAAGCCCATTGGGTGACCGGAATACATGACTAAAGTTTGTTCTTCTGTCATTTCCGCCAAGTATTTCATGGTGAGTAAGTATTGGGCCCAATTTTGGAAAACCGCACCGTTACCGCCATAAGTAATTAACTCGTGCGGATGTTGGGCTACGGCATAATCCAAATTGTTTTGGATCATGAGCATAATGGCTTTGGCTTGTTCGCATTTTCCGGGATATTCCGAAATGGGACGAGCATACATGCGGTAATCCGGACGAAAGCGGTACATGTAAATGCGACCGTAGGTTTCTAACTCGGCTTTGAACTCCGGAATTAGCGTAGCATGATGTTGCGGTTCGAAATAACGTAAAGCATTTTTGAGGGCTAATTTTTTTTCCTCTTCGGTTAGAATTTCTTTGCGTTTTGGCGCGTGATTGATTTGTGGTTCGTAAGGTTTCGGCTGTGGTAATACGGCTGGAATTCCTTGTAGTATTTGTTCTTGAAAAGTCATTTTGGTTGTATGTTGTGAGTTGTATGTTTTTAAGTTATTGCGTTAGGGATTGCAGTGGAAATCCTTTTTTAGTTTGTGAATAGACTGGTAAAATTTTGGTGCAGCACTACCAACTAAAAAAGATTGCAACGTAAAGCCCGACCCTTGTGGTAACGCCCAAATTATTTTTTTATTATTCCTGTTTTTTTATCAAATCCGTATGGGCAATGACGACAACCGCTTTTGCAGCAATAGCCGCGTTTTAAGTGGTATTTTTCGGTAAAAACTTTATAACCTTCGGGCGTGAGGTAATAGTCTTCGCCTTCGATTAATTTATTTTCCTTATTTTGCTCATTCATACACGCAAATTTAAAGAGTTTATAAGTAATGATACGCATCGTTTCTAAATATTTAGTGCCGAAAGGGTACAAAGGATTGACGATTTTTCCGTTTGTATTTTTGAAGCAGGGTGAGCATGCTACTGATGAGGTATTGTTAAATCATGAGAAGATTCATTTGCGCCAGCAATTGGAGTTGTTGGTTTTGCCTTTTTTTGTGTGGTACGGTTTGGAATTTTTATGGCACTTTCTAAGAGAAAGAGATGTCAAAAGGGCCTATTATTCCATTTCATTTGAGCGAGAGGCTTATGCCAACGAAAAAGACCTTTACTATTTGAAGCAAAGGTCTTTTTGGCGTTTTTTAAAGTATTCTGATTAGTAAATTACTTTTCTGACGGTAGTAATACCATTATCTAATGTTATTTTTAAGAGTAAAGTAGTGTTGTTTTTTCTAACATTTGACAATGTTAGCCCTGTATTATTCACGTTTTCATAGCGGGCTAATTCTTGTCCGAGTACGTTGTAAACAATCACTGATTCTATGATTTGGTGGCTCGAACTTACGCTTAATGATTCGTTGGTCATGACTTTGACTTCGTTGTTGTAGTCGAAGTCGTTGTTGCCAAGTGCGGCAGTCAGATATACTACACGAAAACGATCATTGTAATTCCCTGCCGAGGAGGTGAATTGATATGGTGCTGCTTTTAAATCGTGAATAGTGTTGAGCAAAAGGTCTTTCAGATAGATGTTTTGTTGATCAAACAATCCGTCAACTGCAGCAAGTCCGATGCTGTAGCTTCCGGTAGTTGGTACATTGATTCCTATAGGTACTTCGTCGTTTACGTCGAATGGTAAAGAACGCCCTTGGATAATGTACTTTTTGTCGTTAATTAAAGAGTATATTCTTAAATCGCTTGTATTTTGGGTCAAGCAATCGAAGAAGTTGTCTTCGGCCATAGTAGCGTCTTGGATATAACCGAATAAGGTCCTGTCCGAGCGATTGGAGCTGTTTACGATGTCGAGCCAAATTCTGTTTCTTTCAATACTGTCTACATAACTCTCTGTGACATTTGAGTTAGCAAGTCTATAAAAGTTACTGTTGGTGTAACTTGTGCTTCTGAGGTTGTTGTTAAAAGTTACGTTATCCGATGCTGTTGGGCCGTCAACCATTTGAACAAAGAATCCTTGACCGGAGCCAATAAACAAATCAGCTCCTGCTACAGGGCAACAACTGGTTCCGGTAAAGTTGTATGTTAAGTAATCTCCAGGGCTGTAATTGTAAACAAAGGAGCCATAAAAAGGACTCGATATGTTAGTTGGTAATGTGCCATGAGTCCACAGTCTCACATTACCCATAATTTTGGTGTTGTTGTCAAATAAGAATTGACTGGCACGTATAGCAGATGGATAAGGATTACCTAGTAAATTCCAGTTGTCGCTGTAATTGTTGATTTCAGTTCCGTTCAGACCTACATGGTAGGCTGTATTAGTGTCGCTTCCCCTGGAAATGCCTATTGTGATTGGACCATTGTGAGGAACGCCGGTAAAACTTCCATAAAAAGTTGTATTTGTTGTGGCACTAAAACTATTAGGTGCACTGGCTATGTATCCTTTGCCTGCTGTCATGATATCTCCGGAGGCAGGATTCCAATTTCCCTGACCACCGTTGGAGTTTGCCACGGTCGTATTCCATTTGTAAATGGCACCGAAAGACAATGGCGCAGCTATGTTATTAATTACATAATTTGCCACTGGTGAAGACCAATAAACATAGTCTAACTTACGAATGCTGGCATTTCTCTTGTAAATAATATTTCCGGTATTGGTTGTGTTGTTGATTTGAACTAAGCTGGCGTTATTGTTGATTAAAAAAGTTCCGCCTGTTTCAACATTAACCCAATCTGTAACAGCGATAGCGTTATTGGAGTTAATAGTTAATGAGGCTCCGTTATATACTAATAATGAACCGGCATAACCAACGTAGTTTGTTCCGGAAATTACAGGATTATTGGCAGTAACAGGAATTTTTACGCAATCAGTATTGTTTGGAATTCCGCTTGGTGTCCAGTTATTGTTTTTATTCCAATCGTTATCAACAGTACCATTCCAGATTTTAGCATTTGAAACCACTACGGTTGTTTCGTCTAGTACTTTAACCACGGCACCGCTACACATATTATAAGTTACTTCGGCAGTGTAAGTTGTTGTTGAAGCAGGACAGACATTGATAGTGTCTGTGCTTCCCAACATCGTTCCTGATGTTCCTGAACCTTCATACCATTTGATAGAGGTTATAGAAGTGCCTGCCGGAGTAAATCTCCAAGCCTCATTAGTGGCATTCCAATTGGTGCTTAAGCCGTTACGATTAGGAGCAACAACCGCCTGCGTACGTGTGGCATTTTGAAGACCAATTATAGCATTACCGTTGTTCCAAGGCGATACGTTATTGTTGTCTATTTTCTTTTCTTTGACATAAACATCAATAATGTTGGTTTCTTCATACAATACCATCATACCGGTATACAAAATGGAATTATCCGAGAACATAGGAACATTGTACCAAGAAGCTACAAGAGCTCTACAGCCAGTATCTAAAGTAACCAATTCCCAGCCTACTTCACCCCCTTCACTCGGATCGATATCATGGAATACGCCAAAAATGGCGTTACCAACCAATTGATCATCCGTATTGTTTGGAATATTGTCATTAAAAGCATAGCCGGAGGAAGTGCTTGCATAACTGGTGTTAAATGTAAGCACACCATTTGATCCAATCACACATTGATTATAGTTGGTGCCGTAAAAGCAAAAGTTGAAAGGTAGGTTTACAACCGGTGACCAAACATCATCAACGTTAACACTCACCGGGTTGGCCAAACAGCTGAACTGGTATGGAGGATTGTAAGGAATGCTCTCTACCGTATAATTTGAGGTGTCGCCAAGTTGCAAATATTCTGCCTCCAAATCAACACAGGTTGAAGAAGAGCAAGTTATTGGGGAAGGGTCTGAACCACTTAAACCTAAACCTCCTGCCAAAATATCAGGACAAGCAGTTGTTAATGTTCCTGAGCCATTTCCTGAGGTACAATCGGTAGACAGACAAATTGAAAAAGTGCCGAAAACATCATTTCCACTTTCCCAAAAGCGAATGTAGATAGTGCTTCCCGGAGTTAATCCCGTTAAGTTTAAATAGGGCATTAAGCCATTGTTACTGCTGTCGGCATCACATTGCAAAAGGGATAAAGAACCACAGTTGCCTGTGTAAACAGCCAAACTTCCGTCTGTTATTGCGTTTGAATTTGTATCAATTCTAATGATTCCATTGCTTGGAACGGTTGCACTAAACCAAACATCACCACCAAGATAGTTGCCGCAACTCGGAGCAGTTACAGCAGTGGTAGGTGTTGCTCCGGAAGTTGAAAATGATTGGTAACTACAACTGGTGTTTACATTCAAGTCAATAGCGCCGCAAGGGTCATCATTAATCGGCGGGACCGGACTAGATACACAAATGCCAAAACTTCCGTTGTTGTCATTCCCATATTCCCAAACTCTAATATAAATAGTGCTCCCCGGAGTTAATCCCGATCTCGTTATGTAAGACATTAATCCGTTAGCGCTGTCATCATCGTCACATTCAATCAAAGTTAAGCTGCCACAGGACCCCGAGTAAATAGCCATACCGCTATCAGTCATTACCGAATCGTCGGTGTCAATTTCAATTATACCATTTGCAGGTACTACTGCGCTAAACCAAACATCTCCTCCGGAGTAGCTGGCACAACCGGGGGCAGGAACGCCGGAGCTGGCTGTAGCACCGTTGTTAGAGTAATAGGAATAATTGCAAGTTGAAGAGATGCTGAGTGGAATAGCAGAGCTACATTCGTCATTCGTTAAAGTTGTAGTGGTGTTTCCTGAGCTGTAAGGACTGTTACACCCGTTATTAGCAAGGATTCTGTAATAGTAGGTTGAACTTGGGTTCAAACCGGTAACATTTAAACTTGTAGTAGGAGAAGACAATGAAAAAGGTGAGCCAGGGATATTTGTAGTGTAGCCCGTGTCAGTTGTAATTTGAATACTGTATGTAATAGGAGCATAGCCTCCACCCGTTGGAGTTGTCCAGTTTAAGGTAAAACTATTTGTAGTAGTGCCGGTAACCGTCACCGGATTTGGAGTGGTAGGACACGTAACTGCACTGCCACTTAAAGGAGTTCCGGAATTATATATTGGCCCACCTGAACAGTTGGTGTTGTTATAAGCATAAATATAATAATAATATTGAGTATTACCGTTTAGTCCTGAGCCTGTAATGGATGTTGAGCTTCCGGTTTGAACAAATGTCAATCCGGCTCCTAAAGTTGCAACATTGGCTGCAGAATAGATTACTCCGTTTACAGGTGTAGACGGGGGAGTACTTGAAGTTGAACGAATAACCAAATAGCCATCGGCACTACCGGTAAAGGAGGCAGGAATATCACTTGAAGTTACTGTGCCAATAACTAATCCTGATGCTTGACTACTTGGAGCTACACAAGGGGTTTGTGTGGTTACACATATGGTAAATGTTCCTTGCCCTGAGCTACTGCCATAACTATATATTCTAACATAGTAGGTGTTTCCCGGAGTTAAACCTGTTAGTGTTGTGGTTTCCGGGGTTGAAACTGTTGCGTCAATGCAAGCCAAACTTGTTAAACTACCGCAAGATCCACTAAAAACTTGTAGAACAATATCAGAGATTGTTCCTGGTGTTGCAGTAACAATATGTGATGTTGAGGTGGCTACAAAACTATACCAAACATCGTCATCGGCAGTACCGGCACAACCGGCTTGAGATTGAGTTGCGCCTACCGAACTACCTGTTGTGGTTACGGTACAAGTTGTATTAGGGTTTACGGTCAGTGATGTCGCACCACTACAATTATCGTTGGCTACCGGGATTAAAACACTTCCGGTTATATAACTGCTGTTGCATCCGTTACCAGCTAAAATTCTGTAATAATATGTTGTCCCCACGCTTAACCCGGTAACGTTTAAACTAGTAGTTGGAGCTGATATACCAAATGGAGAGCCCGATATGTTACTGGTATAACCTGCATCGGTAGTGACTTGAATTGAGTAGGTAACAGTTCCTGAAGTTCCTCCTGTTGGATAAGCCCAGTTGAGTGTAAAACTATTGGAAGTAATACCTGAAGTGTTTACGGAGTTTGGTACCGCCGGACAAGTTGTCCCATTTCCCACTAACGGCCCGCTGCTGTTGTAAACCGGACCTCCGGAACAACTTGTGTTATTGTATGCATAAATAAAATAATAATATTGAGTATTCCCGGTTAGACCTGTTCCTGCTATACTGGTGGAAGTCCCGCTTTGAACAAATGTCAAACCACTACCTAAGGTAGCAATATTTGCTGCAGAGTATGTAGTGCCGTTGACTGGTTGACTTGGAGGGGTGCTACTGTTTGATCTTATCACCAAATAACCATTAGCTGTCCCACTGAAAGTTGCCGGTACAGCACCAGAAGTTATTGTTCCTAAGGTGAAAGCGCTGGCCTGACTTGAAGGCGCAACACAACTTGGTATGGTAATACAGCTAACGCTGGCAATCCAACCGGCTAAATTGGTACTTCCGTCTGAGCGGAATCGAATGGTTATAGCACCGCTGGTATCAGTGGACGTAATTGTACCCGGACTGGTTGTGCCGTAAAATGAACCGGCCGGACAGTTAACTGCGCTTGTTCCTGCAGGTAATGCGGATGCGATTATCGGAGAGGAAGTGTTAGGTCCGTTATAAATGACCATTCCGTCATAATTGTTCTCAGTGGCAAATGCACTAAATACCATCTGAATTTTATTGGTTGATACCGAAGGCGTAAAAGTGATAGTGTAATCTGTAGATATATTATAAGTGTCGTTTTGCCCTCCGGCATCTGTAAATGTATAAGTAGTACCGCATGTTATGGTTTGTGAACAGCTTGTCAAAGAGGGGATTAAAGTATTATTTGACGCTACGGTTGAGGTCCAAGAAATATCGTCTACAATACGATTGTGAGTTCCGGAGGCTCTGGTATCGAGAATTCTAATGTAAATATTTGTAAGACCAAGAGCACCAATATCTATGGTGTACTGTTGGTATACTTCCGTCGGGGTTGTAGTTGTGCCTCTCGTAGTCCAGGTTGTTCCGTCAGGAGAGGTTTGTATGGCAAATGAGTGTGATGTTGTGTTATTGTTTCTTCTGTACCAAAATGAAAAAATCCCGGGATTGCTTATTAATGGGGTTCGAATAGCATCATTGGCAGCATTAAAAACGATGCTGTTGTTGCCCGTTCTGGGAAAAGTTGTACCAAAAGTGATAGAAGTCTCTGCCCAAGTTCCTCCTGATGATGGGATTGAGGAGCCATTAAAACTTTCATATACTTGATAGTTTGAGCACTGACCGTTGGTTCTAAAATTACCCAACAAAAAAAACAAAAACACCAACAAGGTCAACTGTGTTGTCCAAGTCTTTTTTTTGCTGTTAAAATTTGCCTTTTCTCGTGGTATTTTTTTAATCATAAAATAGTGTTTTAACAAAAAAACGGTGAAATATAGGGTATTTATACTAAAAAATGGATATATTTTTAAAAAAAAGTCTTTTTAAAATACTTAATTTAAAGGGTTGTCGTTCAAATGCAAAAATTAACGTTAAAAGACAAATTTACTTACGTAAAATTTTGCTGTTCAGATTTATTTTAAACCTAAATTATTGTATATATTTGATAAACAAATGTTTGATTATGCGCAAGATATTTCTTTTGGGTGTTGTTTTTTTAATAACTTTTTCAAGTTATTCACAACTTTATGTTAGCTCCAATAGCTATGTATTTGTAAAGAATCAGTTTGTTTTTGTTAATCAAGATGTCGATTTACAAAGCAATGGTTTTTTGTATCTAAGGAATGAAGGGCAGCTTTTACAAGGAACTATTGCAAATTCCACCAATAAAGGATTTGGCAAACTCTCAGTTTTTCAAGAAGGAACTTCGGATAATTTTGATTATAATTATTGGTGCTCGCCGGTTGGAAATGCTTCCTCGGTACCAGGTAATGAAAATTTTGGTATTACTATGTTCCATGTTCCTATCTCTTTAACCAACAGTAATCCTGCTACAATATATAATTATAATTACAATGGAACCTCTGCCAATGGTAGTTTGTCTATCGCCGCCTATTGGATTTGGCGATATTTATCAGGAACAAACTACTCTGAATGGATACAATCTGCAGCACTGTCAAACATTGCTCCCGGCCAGGGTTTTACCATGAAAGGAACTTCCGGAACCGATAATACCGATGTAGGGGAGTCTGTTGTTAATAATCCCGGAGGAGCTCAAAGATATGATTTTCGAGGTAAGCCAAATGACGGGAATATATCGGTAGTTGTAGGAGCAGACAAGTTAACTTTAACCGGAAATCCTTATCCTTCAGCACTTCATGTAAATGCATTCTTATTAGATCCATCCAATTCAGATTGCACAGGAATAGCCTATTATTGGGAACAAAATAAAACTGTAAACTCTCATTATTTATTAGCCTATCAAGGAGGATACGGAACGTATGCGCCTATTAGTAATAGTCCCACAGAATATGGTGTTTATGTGCCGGCTACTTTCAATACTTACAATATCGACGGGACACTCAATACTACCGGTATTTCATCGGGTTTATCCATTCAAAGAAAATATGCGCCCATAGGTCAGGGCTTTATGATTAAAGGAAAAGCTACCGGTAATCCGATTGGAGTTACCTTGAAAAATAGCCATCGTGTTTTTTATAAAGAGTCGGGCCTTTATTCGGAATTCGAGAGAAATTGTGGAGATACTTTGCAAACTAACAATGACAACACCAGCAATAGTTCTGCTGCAGTAATTCGTATGAATGTAATAATGAATAATCAATTTACCAAGCAATTGGCTTTGGTTTTAACACCAATGGCAACAGATGGAATTGATAGGGGTATTGACGCTTTATCTCCCGTGGAAGAAACTGTGCCCAATGATGTGTATTTTGTTTTAGATCAAGATAAATATGTAATTCAAGGGGTTCTTTTTGATGTTGATAAGCGAATTCCAATAGGCATCAAAGCTGACAATGCAGCCACTTTTACATTTGATGGATCTATGGTTTCCAATTTCGATGCCTCGCAAGAGATTTTTATTTACGATGCTGATCATAATTCTTATCATGAGATTAGAAACGAGACCTTTGAAATTAGTTTGGCACCGGGAATTTATCACAATCGTTTTGAAATAACATTTAAAGACCATTCACTTACTGCTGAAAATAGTACTGATAAGCCTCAATTTATTATCTTTCAAAACAATACAACTCAGTTTTTAGAAATGTCAAATCCTGATGCTATCGGGATTTCGTCAGTTGCATTTTACGATTTGACGGGAAAGACAGTTTTTGTGAAACATGAATTAGGTTCAGAATTGTTCTATCAATTTCCAACACAAGGTTTGGCCGAAGGAGTTTATTTGGTGGAATTGATTACTGAATCTCGTCAAAAAATCACTCAAAAGGTAATAATAAAGAACAAATAGGTTATACTGTAAGCAAAGCGATTCGTACCTTTGCAAAAAGACTTTTCTTGAAAAGTTACAATCAAAAAATACCACTCGAAAACTCCGATTACACGCTGTATATCAAGCGTGAGGATTTGTTGCATCCTTATATTTCAGGGAATAAATTCAGAAAACTGCATTACAATTTACAAAACGCCAAAAAAGAAAATTATACTACTTTGTTAACCTTTGGCGGTGCTTTTTCCAATCACATATTGGCGGTAGCTGCGGCCGGAAAAGAGCAAGGGATGAAAACCATTGGTGTTATTCGCGGCGAGGAATTGCGTGATAAAATTTCAGAAAATCCAACTTTACAGAAGGCCCAAGAATTCGGAATGGTTTTTGAATTTGTTTCCAGGGAAGTTTATCGGAACAAAAAGGAAGAGGCATTTGTGCGAAAATTAAAGGTGCAGTTTGGAGATTTTTACCTATTACCCGAAGGCGGAACCAACGATTTAGCGGTCAAAGGTTGTGAGGAAGTTTTAGAAGAGTCTGATGCAGAATTCGATTTTGTGTGCTGTGCTGTAGGCACCGGAGGAACTATTTCGGGAATAATTAACAGTTCAAAAGAACAGCAACAAGTTTTGGGATTTCCGGCACTCAAAGGCGATTTTTTAACAGAAGATATTTGTAAGTTTGTAACGCAATCCAATTGGCAATTGGTAACCGATTATCATTTTGGAGGCTATGCCAAAGTAACCAATGAGTTAATTGAATTTATTAATGATTTTTATCAAAAATTTCAAGTGCCTTTGGATCCTATTTATACCGGTAAAATGGCTTTCGGAGTTTTGGATTTAATCGAAAAAAAGAAATTTCCGAAAGGCTCCAAAATACTGATGATTCACACCGGAGGTTTGCAGGGAATTGCCGGAATGAATGTTTTGTTAAAACAGAAAAACCAAATCGAAATAATTCTATGAGTAAGAAACTTTTTTTAGTTGGGCTTGTCCTTCTGATGGCAGCTTGTAATACCAGTCAGTCTGTGGTTAGGACTTCAAAATCGAATCAGCCAAAAACAAGTGAACCGGTAGCGCAAAGGGTTAAAAAACCTATTTACCGACCGACAACCGCAAAAAGTGGCGGTGTCACGGCTCAAAAATCAACATCTAATCCGGCTGCTAATACTGCTTCTTCAGAAATTTTGGAAGCTACAACTCGAGTAAAAGTAACCACAGAAATGGTTTTGGCTTACATCGAAAAATACAAAAATATAGCCAAAGAGAATATGGTAAATACCGGAATTCCGGCCAGTATTACTTTGGGTCAAGCTATTTTGGAATCAGGTGCCGGAACCGGACCTTTGAGTGTACAAGCCAATAACCATTTCGGTATAAAATGCCATAAGGAATGGACAGGGCCAAGTATACGCTACACCGACGATGCAGAAAATGAATGCTTTCGTAAATATGATGAACCCAGCGGTTCTTTTAAAGATCACTCTTATTTTTTAACAAGTCGCCCTCGTTATGCTTCCTTGTTTCAGTTGGGTAAAGATGATTATGCTGCTTGGGCCAGAGGTTTAAAAGCGGCCGGTTATGCCACTGATCCGAAATATCCGGAAAAACTGATTGGCTTGATTGAACGCTACCAATTAAGCAAATATGATGCAGAAGTATTAGGAAAGGATTATGTTGCTGTTGTTCCTCAAAAGGAAATCAGTTATACGGATGACGTTCAAAAATATACGGTAGTCAAAGGAGATACTTTGTATTCCATTTCAAAGCGTTTCAATATTTCCATAGAAGAATTAAAGAGAAAAAACAATATGGTCGACAATACCTTATCCTTGGGACAAACCATTATTGTAAAATAGTTTTATAATTTCACAGTTATTATGATTTATCAAAGAAGCAGTCAGTTGTTTGCTGAAGCTGAAAAAGTAATTCCCGGCGGTGTAAATTCTCCCGTTAGGGCTTTTAAAGGAGTAGGAGGAACACCTCTATTCGCCAAGAGTGCCAAAGGTGCTTATTTGTATGATGAAGATGACAATCGTTTGATTGATTACATCAACTCTTGGGGACCAATGATTTTAGGACACGCCTTCCAACCTGTGGTTGACGCAGTCATAGAAAAGGCTAAAAAAGGAACTTCTTTCGGGATGCCAACCGAATTGGAAACCAAAATAGCTGAGTTGGCTATTGCTATGGTACCTAATATTGATAAAATTCGTTTTGTTAATTCGGGTACAGAAGCTTGTATGAGCGCCATCAGATTGGCCCGAGGCTATACCAAGAAAGACAAAATTATCAAGTTCTCAGGGTGTTATCACGGTCATTCCGATTCTTTTCTGATTGCTGCCGGTAGTGGTTTGAGTACTTTCGGAGTGCCAAATAGTCCGGGCGTAACACAAGGTACCGCAAAAGATACTTTATTGGCGCATTATAATGATATCGAGAATGTGAAAGCATTGTTTGAAACCAATCCCAATGAGATTGCTGCAGTCATTATTGAGCCTGTTGCCGGGAATATGGGTTGTGTGCCACCTAAAGCAGGTTTTTTACAAGCCTTGAGAGCAGTGTGTGATAATCATAACGCTTTGTTGATTTTCGATGAGGTCATGACAGGTTTTCGTTTGGCAAAAGGAGGTGCGCAAGAGTTGTATGGGGTTAATGCCGACATAGTTTGTTTCGGGAAAGTGATAGGTGGCGGCTTGCCGGTTGGCGCTTTTGCTGCTCGTAAGGAGATTATGGATTTCTTAGCGCCTCTTGGGCCGGTATATCAAGCCGGAACATTGTCGGGTAATCCATTGGCTATGGCTGCCGGTTACGCCATGTTGCAAACACTGAACAGCGATGTTGAAATATACAACAGACTGGAATTTAAAACAGCTTATTTGCACCAAGGCATTGAAAAAGTTTTGAAAGAAAACAATATTGTTTTTACCATTAACAGAGTAGGGTCTATGATTTCTGTGCATTTTGATGCCCATCCTGTGGTTGATTTTCAAACCGCTAAAAACGGCGACAATGATACTTTCAAAAAGTTCTTTCATGGATTATTACACGAAGGTGTTTACATTGCGCCTTCAGCCTATGAGACTTGGTTTATAACAGATGCATTAACTTATGAAGATTTAAACTTTACTATTGAGGCCATTCGTAAAGTTTCTAAAAGCTTATAAATAAAAAAACCTCTCTGAAAAGAGAGGTTTTTTATGTTGAATCACTAAGGATTAGTTGGTGATTAGTTCTTTGAATAATTCTTTGTTTTGTCTCAATTTCGTCATTTGATCATCAGAAATTGTAGCAGAGATTTTCATTTCAATAATTCTTGATACTTCAGCTCTTCTTTCTTGAGATAAGGTCTTGTCTTCAAGCGTTCTGTGCTTTTGTTCAAATAATCTTTCGAAATCAGCGGTTTGAGTTTCGTTTAAACCAAGATACTGTGACAAAGCCAAAGCTTCTTTTTTAGCTTTTTCTGCAGAGGTTAATTCTTTTTTCTCTTGAGCGTTTGCATTTATCGTAAAAGCTAACAGTAAGGTTAAAGCAGCAATAAATTTTTTCATTGTTTTAGTTGTTTAGAAGAATAATAGCTTCAAAACTAATTTATTTTGTTGAAATCTCAAAATTTATTTTAGTTAATCTTCAGGAGTTGATTTTCCTTTGCCGCGTCTTTCAGCCATACGCTCTTTTAGTTTGTCTTTGCGTTCTTCGCGCAATTTTTCCCATTTGGCAAATTGTTCCGGGGTTAAAATCTTTTTCATTTCTGCGCTGTGAGCCGCTTGTGCTTCTTTCATTTCCGCCTTCATGGCCTGTCTTTTTGCTTTTTTCTCCTCGCTCATTTCCGCTCTTTTGGCCTCTCTTTTTTCTACTTCTTTGGTTACTAAAGCTCGTACTTCTTTGGCTTGCTTTTCGTTTAAATCCAAGTCCTTAGTCATTCTTTTTACCTGAAGATCTACTTTTTCTTCTTTGGTCAGACGATCGCCTTCCGGTCTTCTTTCTCTTTTTTCTTGTGCCCATGTGGTTAAGCCCGCTAACAATGAAAGGGCTAAAAATAATTTTTTCATTTTGTTACATATTTGAATTATGCGCTTTTGACTTGCGACTTTGAATAAGGTTTAAAAGCTTAACAAAATATTATAAAAAAGAGCTCAAACGAGCTCTTGAATTATCAGTTTAAAACTACGGTTTTGTTGTCGCCGTCAACCACTACTTTGGTTAAGCCATGTTTGGCCAATCCTTTCATAGCAGCATCCCATTTTTTGCCGCTGAGTTGTGACTTTTCTTTTAAAACACTTAAAGTCTGGTTGTTTTCAATTTTCAACAAACTGAGGATTAATTTTTCTTCTTCGGTCAATTCCAATTGTTTTTTCTCAGGACGCATTTGCGGGAAGAATAATACTTCTTGAATGGATTGGTTGTTGGTTAAGAACATAATCAATCGGTCCATTCCAATTCCCAAACCAGAGGTTGGCGGCATGCCGTATTCTAAGGCTCTCAAAAAATCGTGGTCTATAAATTGTGTGGCTTCATCGTCTCCGCGCTCGGCCAATTTTAATTGCGCTTCAAAACGTTCTCTTTGGTCAATCGGGTCATTCAATTCCGAGTAAGCATTGGCGATTTCTTTACCGCAAACCATCAATTCAAAACGTTCAGTCAACTCAGGGTTGTCGCGGTGTTCTTTACACAAAGGCGACATCTCTTTCGGGTAATCTGTGATAAAGGTCGGCTGAATAAAGTTACCTTCACATTTGGCACCGAAAATCTCATCAATTAATTTGCCTTTGCCCATGGTTGCATCTACTTCGATACCCATGTTTTTAGCTGCTTCAAACAATTCGGCTTCACTTTTGCCCGAAATGTCAAAACCGGTAAATTGTTTGATGGCATCGGTCATAGTAACACGAGCATAAGGTGCTTTAAAATCTACTTTGTGTTCGCCAAAAGTAGTTTCGGTTGTGCCGTTAACTTGTAGCGCACAATATTCCAGCAATTTCTCAGTAAACTCCATCATCCAATTGTAATCTTTGTAAGCTACATAGATTTCCATGGCGGTGAATTCCGGATTGTGAGTTCTGTCCATTCCTTCATTGCGGAAGTTTTTCGAAAACTCATAAACCCCGTCAAAACCACCTACGATTAATCGTTTCAGATACAATTCGTTGGCAATTCTCATGTATAAAGGAATGTCTAAGCTATTGTGGTGTGTGATAAAAGGACGCGCTGCAGCACCACCGGCAATCGATTGCAATACCGGGGTTTCCACTTCCATGTAACCGGCTGTGTTAAAAAAGGAACGCATTGCATTGAACAGCTTGGTTCTTTTGATGAAGACTTCTTTTACCTGTGGATTTACCACCAAATCTACATAACGCATTCTGTAGCGCAATTCCGGATCGGTAAATGCGTCGAAAACGTGTCCTTCGTCGTCCGTCTTAGGTAACGGTAATGGTCGCAACGTTTTACTCAAAAAGGAAAAATTAGTTACTTGAATGGTTTTTTCGCCTACTTTGGTTAAAAACAATTCGCCTTCAACGCCAATAAAGTCACCCAAATCGGTTAGTTTTCTGAATACCTGATTGTATTTGGTTTTGTCTTCATCGGGACAAATTACATCACGGTTAAAGTACAACTGTATACGACCTTCGCTGTCTTGCAATTCCACAAAAGCAGCTTTGCCTTGGTCGCGTATGCTCATTAATCTTCCGGCTACCACAACCTTCTTGCCCTCTTCGAAAGATTCCTTAACTTGTTTAGACGTGTGGTCTACCGGGAATAAATCCGCAGGATAAGGGTTAATGCCTAAGTCGCGAAGGGCTTGAAGTTTTTCTCTTCTGATGATTTCTTGTTCCGAAAGTTGCATATACAAAGGTTTTTGAGCCGGCAAAGATAACGATAAGTGCTAAAGTATCAAAGTCTCACGGTTTCAATTTTTTCTTTTTGAGCGAGGGGCTCGGGCTTATTCGGGAGTCCGTTTTCCCGCTTTTCGTTTCAATCTTTTGTTTGGTCACCCTTTGCGAAATCGAAGGACTTAGCTACAAACAAAAGGATTTTCACTGCAATCGAGGCTAAAAGATTAACGTCGAGTTAACTTGTAAACTTTGTAACTTTGCTTTTTCCAAACGAAAATGAATAAAAATATACAACTACTCGACTTAGGAAACAAAGATTACAAAGAAACTTGGGATTACCAAGAGAATTTGTTTAAGGAAATAGTGGATGTTAAGTTGACGAGACGAAACAATCCGCAAATGGTAACGCCAAATTACTTTTTGTTTGTAGAGCATCCGCATGTTTATACTTTGGGGAAAAGCGGTGATATTACCAATTTATTGCTTTCTGAAAAGCAACTAGCTGCCAAAGGAGCTACTTTTTACAAAATTAACCGAGGCGGAGATATTACTTATCACGGTCCCGGACAAATTGTGGGTTATCCTATATTAGATTTAGAAAATTTTTTTACAGACATTCATAAATACTTAAGGTTTTTAGAGGAAGTTATTATACTTACGTTGGCGGAGTACAATATAATAGGTACAAGAAGCGAAGGAGAGACCGGTGTTTGGTTGGATGTAGGGACACCTTTTGCTCGAAAAATTTGTGCTATGGGCGTACGCGCTAGCCGCTGGGTTACCATGCATGGTTTTGCGCTAAATGTCAATGCTGATTTGGGTTATTTTGATAACATTATTCCTTGTGGTATTCGAGGAAAGGCAGTTACTTCTATGCAGGTTGAATTAAATCAACTTGTCGATGAGGAAGAAGTTAAAATCAAAATTCAGAAGCATTTCTCGTCACTTTTCGAGTCGACCTTTATTTAAAATTCCAATTTCAATTGTTCCGGCAGTAATCGAAATGACATTCGGTGGTATTTGGTTGTACCGTATTTTTTGATGGCTTCTCTGTGTTCGATGGTAGGATATCCTTTGTTTTTTTTCCAATTGTACATTGGAAACTCTTCGTGAATTTTGTTCATATAATCATCTCGGTAAGTTTTAGCCAATACAGAGGCTGCTGCAATACTCAGGTATTTACTGTCTCCTTTTACAATGGTTGTATAGGGGATTTGATGTAAAGGTTTGAATCGATTGCCGTCTACGATGATGTATTCCGGGGTAGGATTGAGTTTTAGGATGCTTTCTTGCATTGCTTTTATAGAAGCATTCAAAATGTTGATGTTGTCAATTTCAATTGGCTCCAAATGGGTAACTGCAAATGAAATAGCTTCAGCCTCAATAATTGGTTTGAGATATTCTCTTGTTTTCTCAGAAATCTGTTTAGAGTCATTCAGTAGGTTTAACTTGAAATTTTTTGGAAGTATTACTGCAGCTGCAGTCACGGGTCCGGCTAAACAACCTCTGCCGGCTTCATCTGTGCCGCATTCAAGGATGTAGTCGGAATACTGATTTAACAACATTATATTTTTTTGTAAAAATAAAAAAAACCAACGCAACCAAAACTTTTTTTAAATATCTCATAGATATGATAGTTTTAACGATTTTTATAATTGAGGATAATTTAATATTTTAGCAAAAAAAATAAATGCATATGAAATATTCACTAGTGTCCCTTTTTGCAATTTTAAATATTTGTGTTTACGGACAAACTACAGAAGAAAGAGGTAAAATAGTCTCTAGTTATGATTTGAATTATTTAGATTCATTAAGAGTAGCCTCAGAAACAAAGTTTCGAAAAAACAAAGCCAAAGCTGTTGACTTTTCCAGAGAGAATCTTATTCCTGAAAAGTTTATTGATGAAAAAGGCAACTATAACGAGTTAATGTATGTAGAGAATTCTTTTCCTTTTTACTACACAACACATAATGCGGGTTCTGCTATAACTGCTCGTGTTAACAGAATAAATTCGGGAGGTAGCGCAGGTCTAAATCTTAATGGTCAAGGGATGATATTAGGGATTTGGGATGGAGGTCCTGTAAGAGGTTCTCATCAGGATCTTCAGGGTCGTGTAACTTTTAAAGATGGAGAAAGTTTTAATTTAACTTCTGAGGGTTCTTCTCATGGTACTCATGTTGCAGGTACAATGATTGGTTCCGGTTTCGGATCCTCAACAGCAAAGGGTTTAGCTTATCAGGCTAGTCTTTGGGGTAATACTTTTTCTAATGATGAAGCTGAGGTTATTAGCCAAGCTGGTCAAGGTTTGTTGGTGTCAAATCATTCTTATGGTTTAAGAATTGATGTGGTCCCGGAATACTTCAGAGGTGCGTATACTTCTGAGAGTGCGTCATGGGATAACATTATGTTTAATGCTCCTTATTATCAAGCTGTAATTTCTGCGGGAAATGATAGGGGTTCGGCAGAAGACAACAAAGGAGGGCGTGATTTGTTGATAGGCAACAAAAATTCTAAGAACGCAATTGTGGTAGCGGCAGTAAATAATGTTTCAAACTATGTTAGTCCGGCTTCAGTTGTTATGAGTAGTTTTAGTAGCTGGGGACCAACAGATGATTTTAGAATTAAGCCTGATATTTCAGCTAAAGGAGTTGCTGTTTTTTCATTAAATTCTACTTCGGATACTGCATATCAATCTTTGCAAGGTACCTCTATGGCCTCTCCTGCCGTTGCTGCAACACTTATACTTTTTCAACAGCATTACAATAATTTATATTCTAACTACATGAAGGCTTCAACCCTGAAGGCGGTTATGACTAACTCTGCCGACGAAGCCGGTGATTATGATGGGCCTGATTATCAGTTTGGATGGGGGTTAATCAATGCTAAAAAAGGGACAGATATTATTACCCAAAAAGGAGTTGGTTCTATAATAGATGAAAGGGTTTTGGTTCAAGGTGGAACTTATACAAGAAATGTTGTTGCGAGTGGTACTCAGCCCCTTAAGGTTACTGTTGCATGGACTGACAGATCAGGTCAGGTTAATACTGGTACTTTAGATGATCCCTCTGTGAAATTAGTGAATGATTTGGATGTAAGAGTATTGAAAGATGGTCAAACTTATTATCCTTGGGTGTTGAATCCTTTTTTCTTACAAGGAGGAGCTGTTCAAGATGATAATCCTTTTGATAATATTGAATCTGTTGATGTTGTTGATCCTCAAGGAACATATACAATAGTTATTAGCCACAAAGGAAATCTTGTTGGAGGAGAGCAAAATTATTCGTTGGTTGTTTCTGGTGTAACGGAGAGTTTAGATGTTAAGGATGAATTTTTAGAAAATTTTGTATTGTATCCTAATCCTTCAGAAAACTACTTTGAAGTTAGTTTTAATGACGAAAGTGGCGATGAAGTATTTTTCCAGTTGTATGATGCATTAGGGAGAGTTGTTTTAGAGTCAGAATATCAATATTCGGGACGATTTGAGCAGGTTTTTGATGTTTCTCAGTTGTCAAGCGGTGTTTATTATGCTAAGTTTTCAATAGGTAATAAAGTAAAAACTACAAAAGTTAATGTTAGATAAGGCTAGAGTATTTACAACTCTGTTGTTGTTTTTTTTGTTAGCTTCATGTGGTAAGTCTGAGAAGTTTTTTTTGATAGAAGGAGAGTTAGATAATCCGAAAGGAATATCAACTGTTTTTTTAGAAGAACTTAATGAAGAAACTTTAGATTATAAAGTCATATCTATTTCTCAAGTAATTGATGGTAAGTTTAGGTTTCAGCAGGAATTTGTTGAGCCTAAATTGAGGTATTTAAGATTTACAGGTAAAAAAGAAAGATTGGCTGTTTTGCTTGAAGAAAATGTTTCTTTAATGATAAATACAGAATCAATTTTAAAGTCAAAAGTACTGTCGGGGGTCGAAAATAGTTTTTTGTTTGATTACAACGCTAAATCTTTGACTGTTCGGGAGCAATCTTTGCAGTTTAAAAAAAAGAATTCTAAACTTATGAAGATAGCCAGAGAAGCTAATAATAAAAAGGTTGTTGATTCTTTATTGAAAGTTAATTATGAAATTAATCATGGTTATATTGATAATATGGAAAAACATTTATCAACTAGTCCAAATACTTATGTTTCCTTGATGCTTATTGATGGGTTGTTTGAATATCCTAATGTTAAAAAATCTAAAATTGAAGGGTATTACAAAACTTTGAACGACAAGTATAAAGAGATGTCTTTAGGAAGAGAGATCAAGAATAAATTAGATAGAATGAAACAAGATTAACTAGAAACGTTAAATTTTTTCCTTTTTTTAAGCATTGCTTGTTTTTTTAAGAAAAAATTAAGATGTTTGCAAGATAACTAACTCAAATAAAATTAATATGAGATCGAAGTTTAAATGGTTTTTTACGCTATTGTTAGCAATTTCATTTCAGTTTTCTTTCGCACAGGAGAAAACTATTTCAGGTGTTGTGACCGAGGGAGGTTTGGCATTGCCTGGTGTAACTGTTTCTGTTAAAGGAACAAAAAATAATGCATTAACTGATTTTGATGGTAAATATACTATCAAGGCTAAGCAAGGAGATGTTTTAGAATTCTCTTTTGTTGGTCTAAAGACGAAATCTGTTACTGTTGGTGCGTCAAACGCCATCAATGTTTCTATGGAGTCGGATGTGACTCAATTAGGCGAGGTGGTTGTTTTAGGTTACTCCTCTGAAAAAAGGGAGAAGGTAACCGGAGCTGTTTCAGTCGTTAAGGCGGCTAATATTGAGAGCGTTGCTTTCGCATCATTTGACCAAATCTTACAAGGTCAAGCGGCGGGTGTTACTGTGTCATCCGGCTCAGGTCAGCCAGGGGCTGCATCTAAAGTAAGAATTAGAGGAACATCTTCGATAACAGGAGGTAATGATCCTTTGTATATTTTGGATGGTGTTCCAATTACAGCTGGAGATTTTGCTGCTTTGAACCCTAATGATTTTGAGAACGTTTCAGTTTTGAAAGATGCTTCCGCAACTTCTATTTACGGTTCAAGAGCCTCTGCAGGGGTTATTGTAATTACTTCTAAGAAAGGTAAGTTTAATGAAGATACTTCATTTACTTACAGGTCTCAGTACGGAACCGCTGAAGTAGGTGATCCTAAGTTCAAGATGATGAACTCTGAGCAACTTCTTAAATTCCAACGTATTGTTGGTAATGGTAGAGGTGTTGGTTTAACTGATGCTCAAATTGCAGAATTAGCTCAAGTGAACACTAATTGGGCTGATGTTTTCTTTAGAATTGGTAAAACAACATCTCATGAGTTGTCTGTGAGAGGTGGTGGTGAAAAAACAAGATTCTTCACCTCATTAAATTATTTTGAGCAAGATGGTGTTGCTGAAAGATCAAATATTCAAAGATTTACTTTCAGATCAAACTTAGAAAATAAAGTTTCTGAGAAAATTACTTTGGGTTATAACTTGACCTTAGGTTTTACTAAACAAGATTTGATTGACTCTGAAAATGCTGTAGCCTTACAAAACCCATATGCTGCTGCTTATTTAGGTTCTCCATATGATCCGGTTTATGACGAAAATGGTGACTTTAATACGGGTACTGGTCTTATCGGTCCAAATGCTTATGAAAACTTGGTTAAAAATCAAAGATATAATAACCAAGTTAAGATTGTAGGTGCGGTTTATGGGGAATCACAGATTGCTAAAAACTTACGTGCAAGAGTTGATTTTGGTGTTGATTATACCAATGATTATTTTGTAAGAGCTCAAGATCCTAATACCTTTTATGGTTCAACTGTGACTCCGGGTAATCAAGGATTGTATGCTCAAACTAATAGTTATTTCGCTAAATTCAACACTACTGCTAGGTTGATTTATACTAAGACTTTTGCTGAAAAACATAATTTTGAAGCGGGTTTATACACTGAATACTATAAAGAACACTTTAAATCCGGTAATTATACTGGTTATGGTATAAATCCTTCTTTGGTTGGATATCCTTCAGGAATTACTCCAGGTTCTGCTGCAAATGGTTTAATCCCAGTTGTTGGAGGTAGTGATGTTGAAGCTGGTATATTTTCTTATTTTGGTATAGTAAAATATGGGTTTGATGATAGATTTAACCTTGATTTATCACTAAGAAGAGATGCTTCTAACAAGTTTTCCGAAGCAAATAAATGGGGTACTTTCTGGTCAGTTGGTGCTAACTGGAATATCACCAACGAGAAGTTTATGGAAGGTAATAAATTTTTCCAAGACTTGAAATTAAGAGCTAGTTACGGTACTACAGGTAACCAAAATGGTATTGGTAATTTCCAACAATATGCTACTTGGGGGACAAACCAATATGGTGGAAATCCTGGTATAGTTCAAACTTCAATTCCAAATCCTGAATTACAATGGGAAGAAGGTAGAAAAGCTAACATTGGTCTTGACTTTTCAATCTTAAACAGAAGAATTGTTGGAACTGTTGAGGTTTACAAGAATGTAACTGATAAATTGTTAATCGATCAACAATTGCCATATGAAAGTGGCCTAGGTACTTTATCCGTTAATGCAGGTAGAATGAGTAATACTGGAGTTGATATTGGTATTGAAGGTTTCCTTGTTAAGAAAGATAATTTATCTTTCAGTTTATATGCTAACTTGAACCATAACAAAAACAAAATTGAGGATTTAGGTCAGGTTGATGAGTTCATTTTAGGAACATCAATTGTTAGAGAAGGATTGCCTTTTGGATCTCATTTTGCTGTGGGTTGGGCTGGTGTTAATCCTGCTAACGGAGAGCCATTGTACTATGATTTGAATGGTAATGTAACTAATGAGTTTAGTGAGGCTAACGCTACTGCTAAGTGGGGTTCTTATGAGCCGGTTTACTCTGGTGGATTCGGTCACAGATTCTCATACAAAGGTTTTGATTTCTCGTCATTGTTCACTTTTGCTAAAGATTATTACAGATACAACAATCAAACTTTCTTCCAAGAAAATCCTAACTTCGCTCAATACAATTTGTCAACAACCATGTTGACTATGTGGCAAAATCCGGGAGATATTACTGAAGTTCAAAGTTTTGAATATAACAGAGAGTTCAGTTCTAAAGATATTGAAGATGCATCATTCTTAAGACTTAGAAATATTGAAATTGGATATTCTTTGTCTAAAAAAGCAATTGATAGAATTAAATTAATTCAAAGTTTCAGATTGTATTTGCAAGCACAGAATCTTGTAACTTGGACTAAGTTTACTGGTTTTGATCCTGAAGATGATAACAACATTGCACAATACGAATATCCAACACCAAAAATTTTCACCTTTGGTATAGATGTTAAATTTTAAAAAAAAAAAGATATGAAATTAAAGAAATTATTAATTGCAATTTTTATTTCTGTAGGTATTGTCTCATGTGAAGATGCCTATAGAATAGATCCGGCTGATGAAATCATTGATTTGAATGCCATCAGAAATATCAACGATCTTGAAAGAGCGATGACCGGAGTTTATGCTAATGTTGGAGGTCAAAGTTTTATTGAGTGGTCTTCAATGTTTACAGATGAGTGTAGAAAGCCGTCTTCAAATAGAGGTTCCGGTGTTCAAGTTCACACTTGGTCTATTAACAACGGTACTAATGAGCCTGATGCTTATTATTCTGGTTTGTATGCTACTATCAATAGAGCCAATGTTGTTTTAGCTCGTATTCCCAATGTACAGCTTAACACTCAAGCTGAGATTGATGCAAAGGATAGAATTATAGCAGAATTATTAACTATCAGAGCAATGGCTCATTTTGACTTGTTAAGATTTTTTGCTACTGATTATACTAATCCTTCGGCTTTGGCTGTTCCTATTGTTGACAGTGAGATTGTTTTTGAAACATTGCCTAGAAATACTGTTGGTGAAGTTATTAACTTTGTGATGACGGATTTGGAAAGTGCTCATCAAACTCTATCTACTTTAGGTTCTAATGCTGATGTAACAAGAGTTACACCTCTTGCTATTCAAGCATTAAGAGCACGTATTTCTTTGTATACAAAAGATTACAATGCGGCTGTGACCTATGCTCAAGAAGTTGTCAATGCAATTCCTTTAGCAGCAAATCCGACTCAATATTTAGATATTTGGGATGATGCAACTGACACTGAAATTGTATTCAAATTGAAGAGAGTGCAAGGTAATACTCAGGTCGGTAGAATATACAAAGATGCTGACGGTACAGTTTTATATAATGTTTCTAATGATTTATGGGCTCAGTTCGCTAATAATGATTTAAGAAGAGCTGTTGGAGCTTTAGTTGAAACTGGAAGTACATTGGCTGATTTAAGAGTTGGTAAATACTCAGGACCTACTTCAAACTATGGATTAGCTGATATTAAATTATTTAGAGTAGCTGAAATGTACTTGATTCTTTCTGAGGCCCATGCTTTGAAAGCAACTCCAGATTTCGCTGCTGCTGAAGCTGCTATTAACACTTTAAGAGCTTCAAGAAGATTGAATGCTTCTGCATTGCCTAATCTTACTTTTACAAGCGCATCTGATGCTATTGACAAGATTTTGTTAGAGAGAAGACGTGAGCTTGCATTTGAAGGTCACCGTTTCTTCGATTTAAAAAGATTTGGAAGAGGTGTTGATAGAATTCCAAGTGATGTTGTATTGAATTCTTTTGCTGAGGATTTACCTGCTGGTGATTACAAATTTACTTTGCCAATTCCTCAAGGTGCAATTTTTGCAAATGATTTATTAGTTCAGAATCCTGGATATTAATTTTAAAAAAAAACATTATGAAAAAAATATTTTTATACTTTATTTCAGTTGTATCCTTGAGTTCAATTGTATCTTGTAGTGATGCTGAACCTCAGTTGTACAACAGCGAAAGAGATGGTAAATTAGCTTATTTTACCTCTGGAACTTCAGGATCTTTCTATGTTCAAGATGTTACTAATCCTGAATTTTTAGTCGAAGTTGGTGTGACTAATGTTACTGATGCAGACAGAGCGTTCACAATTTCTATAGATCCTACAAGTACTGCGACGACTGATCAATACACTATTGAGCAGTCTTCATTGGTCATTCCTGCTGGTTCTCATTTAGGATTTATTAAAGTGCGTGGTAATTATGCTAATGCACTTACATCAGGTACTAAACTAATTTTGAAATTAGATTCAGTTAATGATGCTGAAGTAGCTACTTTCGACAATGTGTATGAATTATCAATTTATCAATTCTGTCCTTTTTCCGTAGCTGATTTCCTTGGAGATTGGAACGCTGACGAAGTTGGTTATGCTGTTTATAATTCTACATTTACTCAAGGAGTTGAAACGGATTTGAATGAAATCGTAATGTCTAACATCTGGGATGTTGATCCTAGTTCACAGACAAGAGTTTTCTTCAACGATAGCAATCCTTCTAATTTTAAACTTGATTTTCCAGTTTATACTGATAACCCATTATACGTAGACTCTACTTATGGTCAGGCTTGGGTTGACAGAGGAGTTGGTGTCTTTTCTGCATGTGCTCAAACAGCTTACATGAAGTTTCAAGTTAGAGTTAATGCTGGATTTTTTGCTGCAACAGAAATCTATTTCTCAAGACCATAATAATTTATATTATTACATTAATTAAGAGCTATCATTCGATAGCTCTTTTTTTATGATTTTATTACAAATAGTTTTGTGTATTTTTGTCTCGAAAATTATTCCAATGCGCTATCTTTTATTTATAGTTTTTTTGCTTTCATTTCAGTCTGTTTCTTCACAAAGAGACAGAAATGCTAAACTCGGTACTCTTAACCAAAACAATAAAACATCCCAAACAAATACTTCGGTTAAAGATACTGCTGTAAGCAAAAAGATAAAAAAAGCACCTTATGATTTTTACAGAATCATTAGCCTGCAAAAAGACACTACTTATGTGGATACTTCTCTAACCATCAAAAAAGAATACGAGTACAACTATTTGCGCAAAGATATTTTCGGTCTTTTACCCTTTGCCAATGAAGGTCAGACATACACCGTTTTAGACTACGGACTGAAGAAGTTTGCCGCTTTCCCCGAGTTGGGGCATTCCGGTAAGCATTTCAATTATATGCAAATCGATGATATAAAGTATTACTCAGTGGCCACACCGGTAACCGAATTGTACTTTAAAACCGTTATGGAGCAAGGACAATCTGTTGATGCCTTTATAACAGTAAATACCTCCGAAAGGTTCAATATTTCGGTTGCTTTTAGGGGCTTGCGATCTTTAGGGAAATACATTAACCAACTGTCAAGTACCGGGAATTTTCGTTTTACAACCAGCTACAATACACTCAACAAAAGATACTTTCTCAATCTTCATTTTACCGGTCAGGATTTTCTAAACGGTGAGAATGGTGGAATCACAACCTTGGAAGATTTTGAAAGTGAAGATGCAGCCTTCCAAAACAGAGCCCGTTTAGAAGTGTATTTGAAAGATGCCAAATCTTTTATGAAAGGCAAAAGATATTTCTTCGATCACAACTTCAGAATCAACCCTAAAAAAGGAAATAACAATTTGTACTTAACACACCAGTTTACGTACGAAACTAAATTTTTTGAATACAACCAACAAACTTTAGCTTCTACTGTAGGAAATACCCAAGTACTTCGCTTTGGAGAAGCGTATGTGTCCGGAGGGATTAATGATCAAAGTCGATACAACCGCATGCACAATAAAGTAGGCGCGATTTATGAAAATGCGCTTTTAGGGAAATTCCAATTTTTTGCCGAAGATTACCGATTCAATTATTTTTACGACAAGGTATTGATACTCGACGCCGGTATTGTGCCGGGTTCTTTGAGCGATGAAATTAACACCATCGGAGGTCAATACCAATACCGCAAAAACAAATGGAATGGTACATTTTCTTATTCTAATTCCATAGCGAACCAATCGCTGACTAATTTTGATGCCCAACTCCAATACCAAATCAACGATAAAAACGAGCTGCGTTTCCAATACCAAATGCTCAACAAAATCCCCGATCACCTCTACAATTTACACCAAAGTAGTTTTATCGGTTACAATTGGTACAACGATTTTAAAAACGAAAAAATCAACAATCTCGAGGTAAATGCCAAAACCCAATGGTTCACAGCTGCCTTGCAAATAAGTTCGTTAAACGATTACCTGTTCTTTAGTAACGATGCTACCAATACGCAACAACAAATTATAACCCCTAAACAATACGATAAAACCATTAATTATTTATCGGTTAAGGTGAGTCGTGAGTTCAAATGGTGGAAATTGGCCTTGGACAACACCGTTTTATACCAACAGGTTGATCAGGAGGATGATATCCTTAACGTGCCTCAAATAGTCACCCGAAACTCGCTCTACTTTACCGATTATTTCTTCAAAAAAGCATTGTATTTGCAAACCGGTTTTACCCTTAACTATTTTACAAAATATTATGCCAACGACTACAATCCGGTCCTGGCCGAAGCTTTTGTTCAAAACAGCCGTGAAATAGGAGAGTTTCCATTGGTCGATTTTTTCGTCAATGCCCGAATCCGCCAAACTCGTATATTCTTTAAAGTCGAACATCTCAATTCCCGCATGACCGGCAATAACTTTTATACGGCACCCAATTATCCGTACCGCGATTTTATGATCCGCTTCGGTTTGGTTTGGAACTTCTTCCAGTAATTTTTTTTTGGGGCGTGTTAACGCGCTGTCCACTGTATCTTTTGTTCCGTTAGCCAACGCAACAAAAGGATGCCGTTCCCATCACGCACGCAATCGTTTTCGAATTAACTTTCTCTAAACTTGCAAACTTTCTTTTTATCAATATCTTTGTAACCTAAATAAAAGCTTGGTTGCTCAGGTCCGAGCCATCTAATGGTGAACGGAATGAAATTAAACTCAGCTATTCAGCTACTTAAAAATGAACTATTCAGAAAATATATTAGGAACTATCGGAAACACGCCTTTAGTGAAATTGAATAAAGTGGTCTCAGGGATTGATGCTTTGGTTTTAGCCAAAGTTGAAACCTTCAATCCCGGTAACTCTACCAAAGACCGTATGGCACTTAAAATGGTAGAAGATGCCGAAGCCGACGGCCGATTAAAACCGGGCGGAACCATCATCGAAGGGACTTCAGGAAATACCGGTATGGGCTTGGCCTTAGCCGCTATCGTAAAAGGGTATAAATGTATTTTCGTCATCACCGACAAGCAATCTAAGGAGAAAATGGACATCCTTCGTGCCGTTGGCGCCAAAGTAGTGGTTTGTCCAACCGATGTAGAACCAACCGATCCGCGTTCGTACTATTCGGTTTCCAAAAGATTGAGCACCGAAATTCCTAATTCATGGTATGTTAATCAATACGACAATCCCAGTAACGCCTTGGCACATTACCAACAAACCGGACCTGAAATTTGGGAACAAACCGAAGGAAAAGTGACCCATTTTGTGGTAGGTGTTGGTACCGGAGGAACCATATCAGGCATCGGAAAATATTTAAAAGAGAAAAACCCTAATGTGAAAGTTTGGGGAATAGATACTTACGGTTCTGTTTTTAAAAAATACCACGAAACCGGAATCTTCGATGAAAATGAGATTTACTCTTATATTACCGAAGGCATCGGAGAAGATATTTTGCCTAAAAACGTTGATTTCTCAGTAATCGATGGCTTTACCAAAGTAACCGATAAAGACGCGGCGGTATACACTCGTAAAATTGCTTTGGAAGAAGGGATTTTTGTTGGGAACTCAGCCGGTGCTTGTGTCAAAGGCTTGCATCAATTGAAAGAACATTTTAAACCTAACGACGTGGTTGTTGTACTTTTCCATGATAGCGGCAGCCGTTATGTGGGGAAAATGTTCAACGACGATTGGATGCGCGAAAGAGGTTTCTTAGAAGAGGAAATCACCAAAGCAGAAGATGTAATCAAAGACCATAAAGACAAACCATTAGTAGTAGTGCGTACTGAAGAATTAGTGTCACACGCTATTGAACGTTTAAAAAAATACAACATCTCTCAAATTCCGGTAATCGATACTACCGGTTTTGTGGGTAGCATAGACGAAACGGATTTGTTCAGAAGCTATATTGAAGACAAAAACATAGCTGACAAACCTATCAAAGAAATTATGGGTAAGCCTTACCCAATTGTGAATGCCAATGCACCGGTCGAAGAGATATCCAAGTTAATCAATAAAGATAACCAAGCGGTTTTGGTGGACTTAGGCAATGGTAAGCACCATATCATTACCAAACACGATATTATTAGTTCTATTAAATAGGACGGAGCGTTAATAAAATGTCCGGTGGATATTTTTAGCGAACGGGCCAGACGGCGCGGCGGCAAAAGGTATTTGAGAAAAGGGATAAGGCAAAAGTCTTATCCCTTTTTACTTATCCCTTATCCCTAGAATTACTCTCCAATCAAAACCCCTGAAATATTCCAAGAACTGAAACTGCCGCCCTCAGGTAAGCCTTGAGGTATGCTAACTTTTATCGTGTGACTTCCGGCTCCCAAATTACCTAAATCAATGTAAATAGGATTGGTTACTGTTCCCGGACACCAGTTAGAGCGACTGTAATCGGAAGAAGACAATCCGTTACCAAAATTCCCCGAGGCCGGATTTAACAAGCGATACGAACCGCAATCTTGTCGCCAAGGCGTAAAACCAAAAGCTTCCTTTCCGTTCAAATAAATTGTGTTTTTTTTAGGAACAAATTCGTCGCCGTTTTCCCAACCGCCGTGCCCTGTAGTGATATAACGAAGTTTAACATTTTTCATCGGTTGGTCAAGGGTAAAACTTACTTCTAAGCCTTTCTCGTTATTGAACATAGTCCCGTATTCTTGTCCGGCCATTTCCATGATGTTGTTGGTGCAAAACAAAGGTACAATTCGAGTTGGGTTGGCTTTCGACTCGCCTTCGGAATGAATAGTAATATTCGCCGAAACTTTATGACCGCCTTTGTCATAATTGCCAATATTAATGCCAATCCAAACTTCTTTACCACTCAATAAAGGTAACAAGTCGGAAATGTCCTGTCGGTACAAAACGTTTTCTGCCCAAGTTTTGTTTTTCAATTCTAAATAGTTGTATTGTTTTACGCCGAAAGGGGTGAAAAAGCGCATCAATTCCACTAAGGGATTGTACTGCTCCGTAGCCACTACACCTTGGTATTCTTTGCCGTTCCCGTTGGTGTATAGCGGCAAAGTTTTAGCGCCGTTTTGTAAACCGTCTAAGAAAGATTGGGCTTTGTCGGTTGGAATCATAAAAAATGAACCGGTTCTGTCGTAAGCATCACCGTTGGATTGTTCCGTAACATCGGCAAAAATCTGACAACCGATTTTGATTTCGGGGAATTTTACTTTTCGAACAGCTATGGTTCCGTTGGCAAAACGCAAAATACTGTCGTTCGATTTTGAACCGTCAGAGAAATTGATGATTTGGTCTTTGAAAACAGGAATGGTGGTGAATCGGCTTTTCCAGAGTAGATCTTTGTAAGTCAGCGCATCCACTTCGGTAGTTTTTAACTCGTTGCTGCGGATGGCTTTTAGCTTCTCAATGCTAACAGCACTAATCATAAAATTTCCGTTCCGTACCATCTCCAAAACCAAACCTAAGTTTTGGCCTAAAATCGTTGGAGCTCCTTTTACTTTCAATGCATCGGTATACCAAAATTCAATGGTGTTAGAGTTGACTATAGTTTTGGCTTTTTTACAGTTGTAGCCCAATATCCGCTTAGTGTCAGGCAAATACTCAAAGGTTTGTTTGGCTAATGAAGTGCTGTCTTTCATGTAAATCGCTTTGTCTGTATTCAGGATGGCGAATTGTTCAAAGGAAGTCGATGTTCTGTCGATAATCGTAAACTCTTGTGGATAAGTTGCTTTAGTAGCGTCTTTTGTTTTATTATACACTTTTGTCAAAGAGGCATTGGTTTCCATCACTATGAAATCTTGTCCTTCGATTATTGTTCCGTTCGAACTTTTTTGGTAAGTAATTTTATAATGTTGTGAAAAACAAGACGCAGAAATTAATAGTAAAAAACAAAAAAGTAATTTTTTCATTACAAATATTTTTAATAATAAAGTAAAATTCTTACTTTAGTTGAAAATTAGACGACATGAAAGAGGATTTCCTTCATTATGTATGGCAATATAAGAAGTTTGATTTTTCCAACCTAACCACAGTTTCGGGAGAGGCAGTTTCTATAGTGAACTCCGGACAGTACTTACAACAATCCGGACCTGACTTTTTTAATGCCCAACTTGTGATAGGAAATCAAAAATGGGCAGGCAATGTTGAAATTCACGTTAAATCCTCTGATTGGTATTTGCACCAACATGAAAAAGACGACCATTACAACAATGTTATATTGCATGTGGTTTGGGAATATGATACACCGGTTTTTAGTAAGGACAATTTGATTATTCCAACAGTAGCGCTACAATCATATATAACAAAAGAAGTATTACAGCAATATTTAACACTAACGACTCCGAAATCATGGATTTTTTGTGAGAATCAAATTAAGGCTATCGATGGTTTTGTTGTAAATCATTGGTTGGAAAGATTGTTCTTTGAACGATTGGAAAACAAGGCCATTCCGATACAAACTTTACTGTCGGAAACTGATAACGACTGGGAAGCCGTTTTGTTTTACAGTTTGGCTAAGAACTTCGGGTTGAATACCAATGGAGATCTCTTTTTTCAATCACTCAAATCGGTGCCTTTTTCTGTAATCAGAAAAGAAAGTTACGAGTTGAAAAATTTGGAAGCTTTATTCTTTGGTTTGTTGGATTTGCTTTCGGAATACTATGAAGACGCTTATGCTAAAGATTTGCAAAATAGTTTTGCTTTTCTGAGACAGAAATACCAATTGAGACATCAATCCTATGAGTCGGTTCAGTTTTTTAAACATCGTCCGGATAATTTTCCAACCATTCGATTAGCACAATTAGCCATGTTGTATCATCAACGGCAAAACTTGTTTGCTCAAATCATCACAATACATTCGATGAAAGACTTTTATCACTTGTTTGATTTAGGGGTTTCCGCGTATTGGGAAAGTCATTATCAATTTGATAAAGTCAGCCCTCCCAAAAAGAAGCAATTGTCCAAAAGTTTTATCGATTTGTTAGTCATTAATACCATAGTTCCGCTTCAATTTGCCTATGCACAAAGTTTGGGTAAAGAAATTTCGGAATCATTGATGCAACTCCTGCAAACAATAAGTCCGGAAAAGAATATAGTCATTGAAAAGTTTGCTAATTTTGGACTTCAATCTAAAAATGCTTTTGAAACCCAATCACTTTTGCAATTAAAGAATAACTATTGTAGTAAAGGAAAATGTTTGCAGTGTGAAATAGGCACGCAACTGATGAAAGAGTGATTGATGGTATTTTCAAAAACTTGTCTTTACAATAACTATGTTGCGAATTAGTAAAAAATATAATAAACAATGTCGCCAATCATTCAATTAAAATATTTCTTCGAAAAACACGGTTTTCATGTTTCCTCACGTTTGGCTGATAAGCTGGGAATGCGTGCGTCCAATGTTCGTTTGTTTTTTATTTACATCACTTTTGTAACAGCAGGTTTGGGATTTGGCATGTATCTTACTTTGGCTTTTTGGATCAAGTTGAAAGATTTGATTAGAGGAAAACGAACCTCGGTTTTTGATTTATAATGGTATGCTTCAAAATAATTCTTTCCTGTCGGTCGTTTTAAGCTATTCGAAAAGTCAGCGAATCGGAATCATTTTGCTTTTTACCATCATAGTGCTTTGCCAAGGGTTTTATTGGGCGAGCGATTTTAAAACCACTTTTGTTCCCAATAAGGAAGAGCAGCAATGGATGAACAATCAAGCTTTAGTGGATAGCCTTGCCTTACAAACTAAAAAAGTCCAGTCGGTTATTCGACCGTTCAACCCTAATTTTATAACCGATTTCAAAGGATACAAGTTGGGGATGTCTGTAGCAGAAATCGACAGGTTGTTGGCTTACAGAAAGCAAAATAAGTTTGTCAACTCCGCGGCTGAGTTCCAAGCAATAACCCAAGTTTCCGATTCTTTACTCAATGTTATCTCTCCTTATTTCAAGTTTCCAGATTGGGTAAATCATAAAAAATCTTTGACTTACCAACCAAACAAATTCGCAGTTGATAAAATTGAAAAAGTTGAGTTGATTGATATTAACCGTGCTACCAAAGAAGACTTGATGAAAGTATATGGAATAGGCGATAAGATTTCGGATCGGATTTTAGAACAAAAAAATAAACTTGGTGCTTTTGTTGCAATGGAGCAGTTGCAAGATGTTTGGGGCTTATCGCCCGAAGTTATAACTAAACTCAATCAATATTTTACAGTCAATACTACGGCCGGAATCAAAAAGATAAATATTAACAACGCTTCAATCAAAGAGTTAACACAATTTCCTTTTTTTAAGTACACTTTGGCCAAAGAAATAGTAATTTATCGAAGCATGAACGGCGATATAAAAACTGAGGATTTGTCAAAAATTAAAGGATTTCCTGTCGATAAAATAAAAATAATTGCCTTATATTTGGAATTCTAAAAAAATAGCTAAGAAAAACAGTTTTATTTCATATGAATTCAACATACTTTACGGAAGAGCACGAGTTGTTTAGGAAGAGTTTGCAAGATTTTTTGCAAAAAGAAGTGGTGCCGCACATTGAAAAATGGGAAAAAACAGGAACAATTGAACGGTTTATTTGGAAAAAGTTTGGCGATATGGGCTTTTTTGGGTTGACTTACCCGGAGGCCTACGGCGGAATGAACTTGGATTTGTTTTACACCGTAGTGTTTTTGGAAGAACTTCAAAAAATAAAATCTTCCGGATTTGCAGCAGCCATGTGGGCGCATGCTTATTTGGCCATGACACATTTGAATGCGGAAGGCGATGAGAGAATCAAACAAGAGTATTTAGCGCCCAGTATAGCCGGTGACAAAATCGGAGCCTTGTGTTTAACTGAGCCTTTTGGCGGAAGCGATGTGGCCGGTATGCGAACCACGGCGGTAAAAAATGGAGACAAATATATCATTAACGGCTCGAAAACATTTATTACTAACGGCGTTTATGCGGATTACTACGTAGTAGCTGCTAAAACCAGTCCGGAATTAGGAAATAAAGGAATCAGTATGTTTTTAATGGATACGGCTACTAAGGGAGTTAGTGCTACCAAATTAGATAAATTGGGATGGAGAGCTTCCGATACCGCAGAGATCTCTTTTGATAATGTTGAAATCCCTACTGCTAATTTAATGGGAGAAGAAGGGAAAGGTTTTCCGTATATCATGCAACACTTTGCTTTAGAGCGTTTGATTATGGCTATTAATGCCCACGCCCGAGCGGAATATGCTATTAATTATACCTTGGAGTATATGTCGCAACGTGAAGCTTTCGGCAAAACTATCGATAAGTTCCAAGCCTTGCGTCATACTATGGTAGATAACGCTACCGAAGTGGAGCACTGTAAAATTTTTAATTATGCGGCTGTCGCTCGATTGAATCAAGGTGAATACGTGGTTAAAGAGGCTACTATGGCCAAGCTAAAATCGACTAAAGTGGCCGATGAAGTAATTTACAGTTGTTTGCAAATGTTGGGCGGTTACGGTTATATGGAAGAATATCCGTTGGCACGATTGTTAAGAGACAGTCGTTTAGGGCCAATTGGTGGCGGAACTTCTGAAATCTTGAGAGAGATTTTGTCTAAATTGATTATAGACAATAAAAGTTATCAGCCGGCAGTTAAATAATAAGGAATAAGGGATTAGGGAAAAGGGATAAGTTGAAATGACTTTTACTTATCCCTTTTGTCTTTTCACTTGTCCCTTACTTTCGCGTGAGGGATGGAAGTGGAAATCCTTTTGCGGAGAAAAAGATTGCAACGTACAGCCCGACGGTGGCTTTGTTGAAGGTTTCTATTCAAGAAAGGAGATGTAGCCACCGGCACGCCGAAAAAAATAATTTACAATTTATCATTTGTAATTAATAATTATTGTTACTTTTGCACCCACTAAATGAGAGGAGGTGTCTAAATTATGTTGATTATACCAATTAAAGACGGAGAAAACATTGATAGAGCATTAAAGCGCTACAAGAGAAAATTCGATAAAACCGGAACTGTAAGACAACTTAGAGCGCGTCAGGCGTTTACTAAGCCATCTGTAGTGAGAAGAGCACAAATTCAAAAAGCTGCTTACATTCAAACATTGAGAGACAGTTTAGAAGGATAAGTTAATTTCCTGATAAGATATAACCGCTGATTGTTAAAGTTTCCTAACTTTGAGGTCAGCGGTTTTTTTTATGGAAAATAGTAAAGATAAGTTTCGGGATTATTTGAGTTTGGAGAAGAACTATTCTCTGCATACGGTTACCGCTTATCTTAATGATATTGGTTTTTTTCAAGCCTTTTTGAAAGGTGCTTTTGAAGACGATAATATAATAACAGTAAATTACAATCAAATCCGAGCCTGGATAGTGGCTTTGTCTGATGATGGCGTTTCTAATGCTTCGATCAACAGGAAAATATCTTCTTTAAAATCGTTTTACAAGTTTTTACTCAAGACAAAGCAAATTGAAACGAGTCCGTTGCTAAAACATAAGGCCTTAAAATCTCCTAAAAAGTTGCAAATTCCTTTTTCTGAGAAGGAGTTGGATTTGGTGCTTAATCAAATTACCTATCCTGAGGGTTTTGAAGGTGTTCGGGACAAGCTCATAGTTGACTTGTTTTACACTACGGGTATAAGACGGGCTGAACTGATAGGTTTGAAATTGGCGAATATTGATTTGTCGAACGGGACTTTGAAAGTATTGGGGAAAAGAAATAAGGAAAGGATTATTCCGGTTTTGCCGATTGTGCAGCAACAAATCAAAGAATACCTAAGCGAAAGGTCACGTTTACAACACATTATCGATTCGGACTATTTTTTTCTACTGTTAAAAGGCGTTAAATTGAATGATTCGTTTGTTTATCGGCTAATAAATTATTACTTTAGTAATGTCTCAGAGAAGGTAAAAAAGAGCCCGCATATTTTAAGACATACATTTGCGACACATCTTTTAAACAATGGGGCAGATATTAATTCGGTTAAAGAATTATTAGGGCATTCAAGTTTGGCTTCTACCCAGGTCTATACACATAGCAGTTTAGCAGAGCTAAAAAAAGTCTACGGTAGTGCACATCCAAGAAACAAAAAATAATTCTGCAATGTTTAATCAATAAAAATATAATTATGAAGGTAAATGTTCATGCAGTAAACTTTACTGTCGACAGAAAGCTGGTTGATTTTATCAATGAAAGATTGGGTAAACTCGAAAAATTCTACGACAAAGTCGTTTCTTCAGATGTTTTTTTGAAGGTAGATAACACCAGTGAGAAGGAAAATAAAATTGTAGAGGTGAAAATTCATGTTCCGGGAGATGATTTTATGGTTAAAAAACAATGCAAATCTTTTGAAGAAGCAGTAGAATTATCCTCAGAATCTTTAGAGCGATTATTGGTTAAAAGGAAAGAAAAAATAAGAGCTCATACATAAGATGAAAATTTTTTCAAAAATGTTTTGATTAAAAGATAAAATGCCTACATTTGCAGTCCGTTAGAAATAGCGGACTTTTTTTATTGTTGCCGGTGTAGCTCAGTTGGCTAGAGCAGCTGATTTGTAATCAGCAGGTCGTGGGTTCGAGTCCCTCCATCGGCTCTGTTCTTTTATAGTATTGAAAATAAAAAGGTTAGGGGAGATACTCAAGCGGCCAACGAGGGCGGACTGTAAATCCGCTGACTAAGTCTTCGCAGGTTCGAATCCTGCTCTCCCCACTAACTTTTTAAAGCTTTCTTTTCAGATTTTTTTCTGAATAACAGTTTTGATAAGTTATCAATCATCCTCGAGGTGATTACAGAAATTAGCTTTTGCTTTTGGGTTTCTAAATGAAAAAGTTATTTCTGGTCATGCAAAAGCCGGTGTAGCTCAGGGGTAGAGTGCTTCCTTGGTAAGGAAGAGGTCACGGGTTCAAATCCCGTCATTGGCTCAAATTTGTAAAATTTGAACACTAATATATAAACTAAGATTAAAAATTAAGTAAAATGGCAAAAGAAAATTTTAGTCGTACCAAGCCACACCTTAACATAGGTACAATTGGACACGTAGACCACGGAAAAACTACTTTAACTGCAGCAATTACTAAAGTATTGTCTGATGCAGGTTACTGTCAAGCGAAATCATTTGATCAAATTGATAACGCTCCGGAAGAAAAAGAAAGAGGTATTACTATCAACACTTCACACGTTGAGTACGAAACTGCTAACCGTCACTACGCTCACGTTGACTGTCCAGGTCACGCGGATTACGTTAAGAACATGGTTACTGGTGCTGCTCAAATGGACGGTGCTATCTTGGTAGTAGCTGCTACTGACGGACCAATGCCACAAACTCGTGAGCACATCCTTTTAGGTCGTCAGGTAGGTATTCCTAGAATCGTTGTATTCATGAACAAAGTGGATATGGTTGACGATCCGGAATTGTTAGAATTAGTAGAAATGGAAATCAGAGACTTGTTGTCTTTCTATGAATATGATGGAGATAATGGTCCTGTAGTTCAAGGTTCTGCTTTAGGAGGATTGAACAATGACCCTAACTGGGTGCCAAAAATCATCGAATTGATGGAAGCTGTTGACAACTGGATCGAAGAGCCGGTACGTGACAACGCTAAACCATTCTTGATGCCTGTTGAGGACGTATTTACAATTACAGGTCGTGGAACTGTTGCTACAGGTCGTATCGAAACCGGAGTTGCTAATACTGGAGATCCGGTAGAAATCATCGGTATGGGAGCTGATAAATTAACTTCTACAATCACTGGAGTTGAGATGTTCCGTAAAATCCTTGACAGAGGTGAAGCTGGAGATAACGTAGGTCTTTTGTTAAGAGGTATCGATAAAGCTGATATCAAAAGAGGTATGGTTATTTGTAAACCGGGTTCAGTAAAACCACACGCTAAATTTAAAGCTGAGGTTTATATCTTGAAAAAAGAAGAAGGTGGTCGTCACACGCCATTCCACAATAACTACCGTCCACAGTTCTATGTACGTACAACTGACGTAACAGGAGTTATTGCTTTACCAGCAGGTGTAGAGATGGTAATGCCAGGTGATAACTTAACTATTGAAGTAAGCTTGTTAAGCCCAATTGCATTAAACGTAGGTTTACGTTTCGCTATCCGTGAAGGTGGTAGAACAGTTGGTGCTGGTCAGGTAACTGAAATTTTAGACTAATTATCTATTAAATAAATTACCAGTGTCGTCAACAAAGGCGACACTGGTTTTTAATGAAACGGGCGTAGTTCAAGGGTAGAATAGCGGTCTCCAAAACCGTTGATGGTGGTTCGAATCCTCCCGCCCGTGCAAAAAAAATACACAATGGCAAAAATTGTTAACTATATATCAGAAGCATTTGAAGAATTGAAAACAAATGTTACTTGGCCGGAATGGGCTGAGGTTCAAAAATACACTATCGTTGTAGCTGTATTTTCAATTGTCTTTGCTCTAGCTACGTGGGGAGTTGATGAAGCTTGCGCGAAAGTTATTGCCGGATTCTTTAAATGGTTGAATTCTTAATTTTTCTGAAATGGCTGATATTAATTTAAAAAAATGGTATGTCGTAAGAGCTGTTAGTGGTCAGGAGAATAAAGTGAAAGCTTATATTGAAACTGAAATTAACAGGTTAGGCATGTCAGATTACATCTCTCAGGTGCTTGTGCCTACAGAAAAGGTAGTCCAAGTTAGAGATGGAAAAAAAATAGCCAAGGATAAAGTTTATTTCCCGGGTTATGTAATGATAGAAGCTAATTTGGTTGGTGAAATTCCTCATATCATTAAATCCATTACCGGTGTAATTGGTTTTTTAGGTGAAGTAAAAGGTGGAGATCCAGTGCCATTGCGTATGTCTGAAGTCAACAGAATGTTAGGAAAAGTGGATGAGTTAGCGGTAAATACCGATACCCAAAATATTCCTTTTACTGTTGGTGAAACAATTAAGGTTATTGATGGACCTTTCAATGGTTTCAACGGAACTATTGATAAAATCAATGAAGAAAAGCGTAAGCTTGAAGTAATGGTGAAAATTTTCGGTAGAAAAACCCCATTAGAATTGAGTTTTATGCAAGTAGAAAAAGTATAATTTTTGTTACATATATTATAACCCGCGTCAATCGCTTCCAATTGAGAGATGCAAAATTTTTTAAGAAATGGCTAAAGAAATTAGTAAAGTAGTTAAACTACAAGTTAAGGGAGGTGCTGCGAACCCGTCGCCACCGGTTGGACCTGCTTTGGGAGCTGCTGGGGTTAATATCATGGAATTCTGTAAGCAGTTTAACGCCAGAACCCAAGATCAACCCGGCAAAGTGTTACCGGTACAAATTACCGTGTACAAAGACAAATCATTCGATTTTGTCGTGAAAACTCCGCCTGCTGCAATTCAGTTATTGGATGCTGCTAAAATTAAATCTGGTTCAGGAGAGCCTAATCGTCGTAAAGTTGGTAATGTTTCTTGGGACCAAATCAAAACGATTGCTGAGGACAAAATGCCGGATTTAAATGCATTCACTATCGAATCTGCTATGAGCATGGTTGCTGGAACAGCTAGATCAATGGGATTAACTGTAACTGGAGATTCTCCTCTAAACAAAGGATAAGACATGGCAAAATTGACAAAAAAACAAAAAGAGGCTGCTTCAAAAATTGAGAAAAATAAATTGTATTCTTTAAAAGATGCCTCATCTTTATTGAAAACAGTTGCTTCTGCAAAATTTGATGAGTCAGTAGATATTGCTGTTCGTTTAGGAGTTGATCCAAGAAAAGCAAATCAAATGGTAAGAGGTGTTGTAACCCTTCCTCACGGAACCGGTAAAGATACTAAAGTATTGGCTTTGGTTACTCCGGACAAAGAAGCAGAGGCTAAAGCTGCCGGTGCTGATCACGTAGGATTAGACAATTACCTTCAAAAAATTAAAGATGGTTGGACAGATGTTGATGTAATCATCACTATGCCGGCTATCATGGGTAAATTAGGACCATTAGGACGTGTATTAGGTCCAAGAGGTTTAATGCCAAACCCTAAAACTGGAACAGTTACCATGGAAATCGGTAAAGCTGTTGCTGAAGTTAAAGCGGGTAAAATCGATTTTAAAGTTGATAAAACCGGAATCGTACATGCCGGTATCGGAAGAATTTCTTTCGACGCGGATAAGATTGTAGATAACGCTCACGAAATTATTCAAACATTAGTTAAATTAAAACCAACTGCAGCTAAAGGTACTTACATCAAGTCTATTCACTTGTCAAGCACCATGAGTCCTGCTATTGCTTTAGACCCTAAAGCAGTATAATTGGTAGTTAAACATATTTTATTATGACAAGAGAAGAAAAATCAATCGCGATAGAAGATTTAACTGCAAAGTTGGCTGAAACAAATGTTATTTACATTGCAGATACATCAGGTTTAGACGCAGAGACAACTTCAAGTTTAAGAAGAGCTTGTTTCAAAGCCGGTATCAAATTAGAAGTGGTTAAGAACACTTTGCTTGAAAAAGCAATGGAAGCTTCAACCAACGATTACGGTGATTTACCGACAATTTTAAAAGGAAACTCTTCTGTATTCATTGCAAGTACAGCAAATGCTCCTGCTAAAATTATCAAGGATTTCAGAAAAAAATCTGATAAACCAATTCTTAAAGGAGCTTACATCAACCAAGAAATCTACATCGGAGATAACTTGTTAGATACCTTAGCATCTCTTAAATCTAAAGAAGAAGTTATCGGCGAAATCATCGGATTACTTCAATCTCCTGCTAAACGCGTACTTTCAGCTTTGTTAAACAATGCTGAACAAAAAGGTGAAGCGGCAGCAGAATAATTAGAGCAGACTAAAAAATAAATATTAAAAAAGAACATTTTAAACGATAGAAAAAATGGCAGATTTAAAACAATTCGCAGAACAATTAGTTAACTTAACAGTAAAAGAAGTTAATGATTTAGCTACAATATTAAAAGATGAGTACGGTATCGAGCCTGCTGCTGCTGCAGTAGTAGTTGCTGCTGGTGGTGCCGGAGACGGTGGTGCTGCTGAAGAGCAAACAGAATTCACTGTAGTATTGAAAGATGCTGGTGCTTCTAAATTAGCAGTAGTTAAAGCTGTAAAAGAATTAACTGGTCTTGGCTTGAAAGAAGCTAAAGATATCGTTGATGGTGCACCTGCAAACATCAAAGAAGGAGTATCTAAAGCAGAAGCTGAAGGTTTGAAAAAATCTTTAGAAGAAGCTGGAGCTGTTGTTGAGTTAAAATAATCCAACACCGGTTTGAAAACTAGGTTTAGGCCTTGGACAAAGCGTCCAAGGGCCTAAACCATTTTTCGTATAATAAAATTATATAAATTTTTTACTGTTTATACAATCAAATACGAATACAATCTTTAGCCAATACGAAGAAAAAAACAAACAAATTTCCTGGTTTGTTTTTAAAGAGGTATTGGTTAATTTTAAAGGAAAGTAGCAATAAAACAGTGTGCATTCACACAAAAAATTACTTTTTTTAAATCAAAATTTTGTCCATTGATGATAACAAATCAGACTGAAAGATTGAATTTTGCCTCTACTAAAAACATTCCTCAATATCCCGACTTTTTGGATGTTCAGGTAAAATCTTTTAAAGATTTCTTCCAATTGGAAACCAAATCTGACGAAAGAGGCAACGAAGGGCTTTACAACACCTTCATGGAAAACTTTCCAATTACTGATACAAGAAACCAATTTGTATTAGAATTCCTGGATTATTTTGTTGACCCGCCACGCTACACCATTCAAGAGTGTATTGAAAGAGGTTTGACTTACAGTGTGCCTTTGAAGGCGCGTCTGAAATTGTACTGTACCGATCCGGAACACGAAGATTTTGAAACCATTGTTCAAGATGTTTATCTTGGAACCATACCTTACATGACACCAAGCGGAACTTTTGTTATCAATGGTGCCGAACGTGTGGTGGTTTCTCAGTTACACCGTTCACCGGGTGTATTCTTCGGTCAGTCTTTCCATGCTAACGGAACCAAGTTGTATTCTGCCAGAGTAATTCCTTTCAAAGGATCATGGATTGAATTTGCTACCGATATCAACAGCGTAATGTACGCTTACATTGATAGAAAGAAAAAATTACCGGTTACTACGCTTTTCCGTGCCATCGGGTTCGAAAGAGATAAAGATATCTTAGAGATTTTCGACCTTGCTGAAGAAATCAAAGTATCTAAAACCGGATTAAAAAAATACATTGGAAGAAGATTAGCCGCGAGAGTATTGAATACTTGGCATGAAGATTTCGTAGACGAGGATACCGGAGAAGTAGTATCTATCGAGCGTAACGAAATCATCTTAGATCGTGACACTATTATCGACAAAGATAATGTGGAAGAAATCATCGATTCTAATGTGAAGTCTATTTTGTTACACAAAGAAGATGCGAATCAAGGTGATTACGCTATCATCCACAATACGTTACAAAAAGACCCAACCAACTCTGAAAAAGAAGCTGTTGAGCACATTTACCGTCAGTTGCGTAATGCAGAACCGCCTGATGAGGAAACCGCTCGCGGTATCATCGATAAATTGTTCTTCTCTGACCAACGTTACAACTTAGGTGAAGTAGGTCGTTACAGAATGAACAAAAAGTTAAACTTGGATATCCCTATGGAAAAACAAGTGTTAACGAAAGAAGACATCATCACTATCGTTAAATATTTAATCGAATTGATTAACTCTAAAGCGGAGATTGATGATATTGATCACTTGTCTAACCGTCGTGTGAGAACCGTTGGTGAGCAATTGTCTCAACAATTTGGTGTTGGTTTAGCGCGTATGGCGCGTACCATCCGTGAAAGAATGAATGTTAGAGATAACGAGGTGTTTACACCAATCGATTTGATCAATGCCAAAACATTGTCTTCGGTTATCAACTCTTTCTTTGGTACCAACCAGTTGTCTCAGTTCATGGATCAAACCAATCCATTAGCCGAGATTACCCACAAAAGAAGATTGTCTGCCCTAGGACCTGGTGGTCTTTCCCGTGAAAGAGCCGGTTTCGAGGTGCGTGACGTTCACTATACACACTATGGTAGACTTTGTCCGATTGAAACCCCTGAGGGACCAAACATTGGTTTGATTTCCTCTTTAGGCGTTTACGCTAAAGTAAACAGTATGGGATTCATCGAAACGCCTTATCGTAAAGTGGCTAACGGCCAAGTGGATTTGGTTTCTGAGCCAATCTATTTAAGCGCCGAGGAAGAAGAAGGTAAGATGATTGCTCAGGCTAACATCACCATGGATAACAACGGAAAAATCACTGCGGATAAAGTGATTGCCCGTGAGGAAGGTGACTTCCCGGTAGTAGATCCAACTGAAATCCACTACACCGACGTGGCACCAAACCAAATCGCTTCAATTTCGGCTTCGTTAATTCCATTCTTGGAACACGATGACGCGAACCGTGCGTTGATGGGATCTAACATGATGCGTCAGGCCGTACCATTATTACGTCCTGAAGCACCTATCGTTGGGACCGGTTTAGAGCGTCAAGTAGCTTCTGATTCGAGAGTATTAATTAATGCGGAAGGCGAAGGTACTGTAGAGTACGTTGATGCTAACATCATTACCATCAAATACGACAGAACTGAAGAAGAAAGAATGGTAAGCTTCGACCCGGATGAAAAAACATACCAATTAATCAAGTTCAGAAAAACCAACCAAAGTACCTCTATCAACTTGAAGCCAATCGTGAGAAAAGGCGACAGAGTAACCAAAGGTCAAGTACTTTGTGAAGGTTACGCAACGCAAAACGGAGAGTTGGCCTTGGGTAGAAACCTTAAAGTGGCGTTCATGCCATGGAAAGGGTACAACTTTGAGGATGCGATTGTAATTTCTGAAAAAGTAGTACGCGATGATATCTTTACGTCTATCCATATTGATGATTATTCTTTGGAAGTTCGTGATACCAAATTAGGAAACGAAGAGTTGACTAACGATATCCCTAACGTTTCTGAAGAAGCTACTAAAGACTTAGATGAAAACGGTATGATCAGAATCGGAGCCGAGGTTAAGCCTGGTGACATTCTAATCGGGAAAATCACACCAAAAGGGGAATCAGATCCAACGCCTGAAGAGAAGTTGTTAAGAGCCATCTTCGGAGACAAAGCCGGTGATGTAAAAGATGCTTCCTTAAAGGCTTCTCCATCATTACACGGTGTGGTTTTAGATAAAAAATTATTCGCGAGAGCGGTAAAAGATAAAAAGAAACGTACCAAAGACAAAGACGATTTAACGGCTTTGGAAATGGAGTTCGAAACTAAATTTGTTGAATTAAAAGACAAATTGGTTGACAAATTGTTCAACATCGTGAACGGAAAAACATCGCAAGGTGTAATGAACGACTTGGGTGAAGAAGTATTGCCGAAAGGTAAAAAATATACCCAAAAAATGTTACATGCGGTAGAAGATTTCGCTCACTTAACCAAAGGACAATGGGTAGCTGATGACGAAACCAACAAATTGGTAAACGACTTAATCCACAACTACAAAATCAAATTAAACGATTTACAAGGGGCATTAAGAAGAGAGAAATTTACCATCACTGTAGGTGACGAGTTACCAGCAGGTATCTTGAAATTAGCGAAAGTTTACATCGCTAAGAAACGTAAATTGAAAGTGGGTGATAAAATGGCAGGACGTCACGGAAACAAAGGTATTGTGGCTCGTATCGTTCGTCATGAAGACATGCCTTTCTTGGAAGACGGAACACCGGTAGATATCGTATTGAATCCGCTGGGGGTACCATCGCGTATGAACATTGGTCAGATTTACGAAACCGTATTGGGTTGGGCCGGTATGAACTTGGGTAGAAAATTTGCTACACCAATCTTCGACGGTGCTACTTTAGACCAAATCAACGCCTTGACAGACGAAGCCGGAATCCCAAGATTCGGTCATACTTATTTGTACGACGGAGGAACAGGAGAGCGCTTCCACCAACCGGCTACAGTGGGTGTAATCTACATGTTGAAATTAGGACACATGGTAGATGATAAAATGCACGCACGTTCTATTGGTCCATACTCATTGATTACGCAACAACCGTTAGGAGGTAAAGCTCAATTCGGAGGTCAGCGTTTCGGAGAAATGGAGGTTTGGGCACTTGAGGCTTATGGTGCTTCAAGTACGCTTAGAGAAATTTTGACTGTTAAATCGGATGACGTAATCGGTAGAGCTAAAACTTACGAAGCCATCGTTAAGGGTGAAACTATGCCGGAGCCGGGATTACCAGAATCATTCAATGTATTGATGCATGAATTGAAAGGTCTCGGATTAGACATCAGATTAGAAGAATAAATCAGTAAACCAGTCTCAGTCTCAGTTGGCAATTACTGCTGACTGTGACTGAAAACTGCGACTGTAACATTTAAAAGTTTACGACTATGATGAATAGAAATAAAGATACTAAAAATACTATCAAAAGATTTGACAGAATTTCGATAGGCTTGGCTTCTCCGGAATCCATCTTGGCTGAGTCAAGAGGTGAGGTTTTGAAGCCTGAAACTATCAACTATAGAACCCACAAACCGGAACGTGACGGTCTTTTCTGTGAGCGTATCTTCGGACCTGTAAAAGATTTCGAATGTGCTTGTGGTAAATACAAAAGAATCCGTTACAAAGGAATCGTTTGTGACCGTTGTGGTGTAGAGGTTACCGAGAAAAAAGTACGTAGAGACAGAGTAGGACACATCAACTTGGTGGTGCCTATCGCTCACATCTGGTATTTCCGCTCGTTACCCAACAAAATCGGTTATATCCTTGGATTGCCGTCAAAAAAATTAGACATGATTATTTACTACGAGAGATACGTAGTAATCCAAGCCGGTATTGCTAAAAATGCAGACGGCGAATCTTTACAAAGATTAGACTTCTTAACAGAAGAAGAATATCTGAATATTTTGGATACGCTTCCGATGGAGAATCAATATTTAGACGACTCAGATCCGAATAAATTCATCGCCAAAATGGGTGCAGAATGTATTATGGACTTGTTGGCTCGCACCGACTTAGATGCTTTGTCATACGAGTTGCGTCACAGTGCTAACAACGAAACGTCTAAACAAAGAAAAACAGAAGCATTAAAAAGATTACAAGTAGTAGAATCTTTCCGCGAATCTAATTTGAACAGAGAAAACCGTCCGGAGTGGATGATTTTGAAAGTGATTCCGGTGATTCCGCCAGAATTGCGTCCGTTAGTGCCGCTTGATGGTGGGCGTTTTGCGACTTCCGATTTGAACGATTTGTACCGAAGAGTAATCATCCGTAACAACCGTTTGAAAAGATTGATGGAAATCAAAGCTCCGGAAGTAATCTTAAGAAACGAAAAACGTATGTTGCAAGAATCAGTAGATTCATTATTCGACAACACGCGTAAAGCTTCTGCGGTTAAGACCGAATCAAACCGTCCATTGAAATCACTTTCGGATTCCTTAAAAGGTAAGCAAGGTCGTTTCCGTCAAAACTTATTAGGAAAACGTGTGGATTATTCTGCTCGTTCGGTAATTGTGGTTGGACCGGAAATGAAATTGTTTGAATGTGGTTTGCCTAAAGATATGGCGGCAGAACTATACAAACCATTCGTTATTCGTAAGTTAATCGAAAGAGGAATCGTTAAAACCGTTAAGTCGGCTAAGAAAATCATCGATAAAAAAGAGCCTGTAGTATGGGACATCCTTGAAAATGTAATCAAAGGACATCCGGTATTGCTGAACCGTGCTCCTACTTTGCACCGTTTGGGTATCCAAGCGTTCCAGCCAAAGTTAATCGAAGGAAAAGCGATCCAATTACACCCGTTGGTGTGTACGGCGTTTAACGCGGATTTCGACGGTGACCAGATGGCAGTTCACTTGCCGTTAGGGCCGGAAGCTATTTTGGAAGCCCAATTGTTAATGTTGGCTTCTCACAATATCTTGAACCCGGCCAACGGTGCGCCAATTACAGTACCTTCTCAGGACATGGTTTTGGGTCTGTACTACATGACCAAAGAAAGATTGTCTACTCCGGATCATAAAATTTTAGGCGAAGGCTTAACTTTCTACTCTGCAGAAGAAGTTAACATCGCTTTAAATGAAGGCAGATTAGAGTTGAACGCTCGTGTGAAAATCAGAGCCAAAGACTTTAATGAGAACGGTGAATTAGTATACAAACTTATCCAAACAACTGCCGGTAGAGTACTATTTAACGAAGTAGTGCCGGAAGCAGCCGGTTACATCAACGAAGTATTGACCAAAAAATCATTGCGTGATATTATTGGTAAAATCTTAGCTGTAACCGATGTGCCTACCACAGCAGCTTTCTTGGATAACATGAAAGATATGGGATACAAGTTCGCTTTCAAAGGCGGATTGTCATTCTCCTTAGGTGATATTATCATCCCGGAAAGAAAAGACGAATTAATCGCGGATGCTCGTGAGCAAGTGGACGGAATTACCATGAACTATAACATGGGTCTTATCACCAACAACGAGCGTTACAACCAAGTAATCGACGTGTGGACTTCAACCAATGCTTTATTGACCGAGTTGGCTATGAAGAATATTCGTGAAGACCAACAAGGGTTCAACTCGGTATACATGATGTTGGATTCCGGAGCGCGTGGATCTAAAGAGCAGATTCGTCAGTTAACCGGTATGCGTGGTTTGATGGCTAAGCCTAAAAAATCTACAGCCGGTGGTGGTGAAATTATCGAGAACCCGATTCTTTCCAACTTTAAAGAAGGTCTTTCAATCTTAGAATACTTCATCTCTACGCACGGTGCTCGTAAAGGATTAGCGGATACCGCTTTGAAAACAGCCGATGCGGGTTACTTGACTCGTCGTTTACATGACGTTTCCCAAGATGTAATCGTAAACTCTGTAGATTGTGGTACGTTAAGAGGTATCGAAGTTTCTGCTTTAAAGAAAAATGAAGAAATTGTTGAAACTTTAGGAGAGAGAATCTTAGGACGTGTAGCGTTACAAGATGTCATCAATCCGTTAACCAACGAGATATTAGTTCACTCAGGAGAACAAATCACCGAAGCTATCGTAAAAGCTATCGAAGAATCTCCGTTAGAGAAAATTGATGTACGTTCACCATTAACTTGTGAGGCTAAGAAAGGAATCTGTGCTAAATGTTACGGAAGAAACTTAGCTACCGGAAAAATGACTCAAAAAGGTGAAGCTGTCGGAGTTATTGCAGCACAATCAATTGGAGAGCCGGGAACTCAGTTAACACTACGTACCTTCCACGTTGGAGGGGTTGCCGGTGGTGTTTCTGAAGAATCAAGCATCGTGGCGAAATTCGGAGGAAGATTGGAAATCGAAGATTTGAAAACGGTTGTAGGAGAAGACAACGACGGAAACAAAGTGGATATCGTTGTATCTCGTTCAACGGAATTAAAATTAGTAGATGTTAAAACCGGAATTCTATTAAGTACACACAACATTCCTTACGGTTCCGTAATCAATGTTAAAGATGGTGACGTAGTAGAAAAAGGTGCTGTCATCTGTAAATGGGATCCATACAACGGGGTTATCGTTTCTGAGTTTACCGGTAAAATTGCTTACGAAGATTTAGAACAAGGACAATCGTTCCAAGTTGAAATCGATGAGCAAACCGGTTTCCAAGAAAAAGTAATTTCTGAAGGAAGAAATAAAAAGTTAATTCCAACCTTATTGGTTTACGGTAAAGACGGAGAATTAATCCGTTCTTACAACTTACCGGTTGGTGCTCACTTAATGGTAGAAGATGGGGAGAAAATTAAAGCGGGTAAAATCTTGGTTAAAATTCCTCGTCGTTCTTCTAAAGCGGGTGATATCACCGGAGGTTTACCAAGAATTACGGAGTTGTTAGAGGCTCGTAATCCTTCAAACCCTGCAGTAGTATCTGAAATTGACGGAGTAGTATCTTTCGGTAAAATCAAACGTGGTAACCGTGAAATCATCATCGAATCTAAATTTGGTGAGGTTAAGAAATACTTGGTGAAATTATCAAGTCAAATCTTAGTGCAAGAAAACGACTTCGTGAAAGCCGGTATGCCATTGTCTGACGGTGCTATTACACCGGAAGATATCTTAAGAATTCAAGGGCCTTCTGCTGTACAACAGTACTTGGTTAATGAAATTCAAGAGGTTTACCGTTTGCAAGGGGTAAAAATCAACGACAAGCACTTTGAAGTGGTTATTCGTCAAATGATGCGTAAAGTTCAGGTTGAAGATCCGGGAGATACTTTGTTCTTAGAAGAACAATTAATCCACACCGCTGACTTCATTGAAGAAAACGATAAATTATATGGAATGAAAGTGGTAGAAGATGCAGGTGATTCGGAAACTTTGAAACCGGGTCAAATTGTATCACCGCGTGAGTTAAGAGATGAAAACTCTATGTTGAAACGCAATGACAAAAACTTAGTAGTGGCTCGTGATGTTATCACCGCTACCGCTACTCCGGTACTACAAGGTATTACCAGAGCGTCGTTACAAACTAAGTCGTTCATCTCAGCGGCATCATTCCAGGAAACTACTAAAGTATTGAATGAGGCTGCTGTAGCCGGTAAAGTGGATACTTTAGAAGGATTGAAAGAAAATGTTATCGTAGGTCACAGAATTCCTGCCGGAACCGGTATGAGAGATTATGATCACACTATTGTAGGTTCGAAAGAAGATTACAATGAGATCATGGCTAACAAGGAAGAATACATTTACTAATTCCATAGTAATCCTTAAATTAAATAAAAGCCACTATTTTATATCCTAAATTAGTGGCTTTTTATATTGGTGTCAGTAGCAAATTTTAATCTAATAACTAATCTTAAAATCTAATATAAATGAGCGATAACAATCAACAACAAGGGCAAATCAACATTGAGTTGGATGAAAAAACAGCAGAAGGGATCTATTCCAATTTGGCTATTATTAATCATTCTGCTTCAGAGTTTGTAGTTGATTTTGTAACCCTGATGCCGGGCGTTCCTAAAGCTAAAGTAAAGTCGAGAATTGTGCTTACGCCACAACATGCCAAAAGATTTTTGAAAGCATTAGGGGAAAACATCCACCGATACGAGTTGGCAAACGGTGAAATTAAAGATACAGAGCAACCTCAAGTTCCTTTAAACTTTGGACCTGCCGGTCAGGCCTAAAATTCAAATGTTAAACGTTAAGAACCCTCTTCCTTATTTGGAGAGGGTTTTTTGTTTGCTATTTTTAAGTTCCTAAAAAGCCTTGTTTATTTTTAAACATTTCTTAATAAATTAACTTAAAAATAGTTTTTTATTAACACGAAAACGTTATAGTTTGACTCTGTAGTGCTGCGAGGTGCTTTTTCTAAAGAATAATATTTAAGTTTATGTTGTCAAATATCACTCAGCATTTTTGAGTTTTCTGAAAAAAGCGTGAAACTTAAATTATCAAACTATGAAGAGATTTTTACTCAAAGCATTTTTAGGTTGTATTTATGTGTTGACAGGACTTGGTTCTTTGGAGACTTCAGCACAAAACATATTCAACGGCGAACCGGTGCAATGGGTTGGTAGACCTAACGGATATTCTACAACTCCATACAACTCCGATTACCGCACAACCATTTACCGAAAAGTATCCACAACCGCTTCAAACCCTTCCGATGGTAGAGGACAATGGACCACGACCATCAATGTACAAAGTTCAGGAGGAAATATTACTCCGGATAATATGCCGGGTGGAGGAGGATCCGGTTGGTTATTGATTTCCGGGCCTTCCGGCAACCGCTTCCAAAATAAATGGAATTTTAATGGTGTCGGGCAAGCCGCTTTAAACGCTGTTAACAATATGATTCGTCAGGGTGGCGGTCAGGATATGGGATTGAATATGGGTACAGCAGGTTATTACACTTTTGTCATGCGAGATGCCGGATACAATAATTCCGAAGTGTACATTGCTTATACTACCAATGCCCCTGTGACTGTTGCCAACGGAGGTGTTACTTATTCGGGCGGTGCACCTGTAGTAGCTATTACTACCAGTGCTACGCCATCATCAGGAGAAAATATTTATGTTCGTTACAGAGTAGGTACCAACGATTTTACTTCAGGTACTTCTTTGGTTCAGGCAAGCGGAACCGGAACTTCTTGGTCGGCTACTTTACCTACTCAATCATGTAATGCAACGGTTTACTATTATATTTTTACCAGTACCAGAACTTTATCTGAGCTAAATGCCGACTCTGAGCAAAATCGTTCTTTGGCAGTGCTTCGCTATGATGATAATTTTGGCGCTAACCGTTCGTTTACAGTCTCTCAGTCCACGGCAGCAGTATTGTCGGGTGGTGCAGCGTTATGTCAGGGACAAAGCACCAATTTGCAAGTAGCCGTTACCGGTGGTTTATCACCTTATACTGTTGTTTATTCCGACGGAACTTCAAATTTTACAGTTTCTAATTATACTTCAGGTACTAATATAGCGGTTTCTCCAAGCTCAAGCAAAACCTATACCTTGGTATCGGTAACCGGAAGTAACGGGTGTGCCGGTACCGGTTTGTCGGGTAGTGCCACGGTAACGGTAAGTCCAAATGTTACTTATTATGCCGATAACGATGGAGACGGTTTTGGAAATCCATCAGTTTCTCAAGTAACTTGTACAGGAGCACCGGCTAATTATGTGACAAACAATTTGGATTCCAATGATAATTTGTTGACTTATGAAGATATTGACGGAGATGGTTTCGGAACTACAACCTTAGCACCGTCAGGAGCTATTAATAACACCGATTGTGACGATAACGATAATACAAAAAATGCTACTTTTTCTTTTTACGAAGATGTAGATGGTGACGGAGTTGGTTTCGGAAGTTTGGTTAGCGGTGTTTGTGCTGTTGATGCTAATACACCACCTGCTGGCTATTCCTTAATCAATACAGATTGTTCTCCAAATGACGGCGCTACTTATCAAGAAGGGACTTTTTATACTGATGCTGACGGCGACAATTATGCGGTTAACAACAATACAGTTACATTATGTTACGGTGCTACTGAGCCAACAGGATATAGCGCTCTGAATTTAGGAGTTGATTGTGATGATACAATAGGAGCGATCAATCCGGGAGCTGTCGAGGTTTTATACAATGGTTTTGATGATAACTGTAATGGTGTATTTGACGAAGGTAATCAAATCATTGCCAATATGGTTAACTGTGGTACAACCTTGTCAACACTTAGCTCTTTAATTTATTGTGTGAGCACACCGGGTGTGAATGGTTACCGTTTTGAAGTAACTAATACAGTGACTAATCAGGTTCAAACTATTGACAAACCTGCTCAGTTTTTCAGCTTAACTGAGTTGGCTAGTTATGACTATGCCACTACTTATTCGGTAAGGGTAATGGTAAGAAAAGCGAGCAATAATGTTTGGTTAGGTTATTACAGTTCCGCTTGTTTGTATTCTACACCACCGGTAATTTCCCCTGCCGGAGGAGCTGGTACTACACAATTGCAAAACTACTGTGGGCAAACCTTGCCGGCTATCAGCACTATCCTTTCCACTACCAGTTTGCCTGGGGCTACAGGGTATCGATTTAGAGTAACCGATACCAATACAAATGCAGTTCAAACCATCACCAGAACTTTACCTTGGTTCACACTGACCATGTTAAGTGCTTATAACTACGGTACCACTTATGCCATAGATGTTGCCGTTAAAACAACCGGCAACTATTCGGATTACGGAGCATCATGTTTTGTAAGTACTCCGGCAGTACCAACATTAACCAATTATTGCGGTGGTGCTATAGTACCCGGCAAAGGAACATTTATTGCTACATCTAGTTTGGACAGAGTAACAGCCTATGAGTTTACAGTAGACCGTTACAACGAGTTTTTTGAATTAGTATCCACTTCTGTGGTTGTTAAATCAATAAACCGATTCAATTTTAATGATATTACCAATTATACTCCCAATACCACCTATAGTGTTCGAGTAAGAGTATTTACAGCGGGTTCTTGGTCTGCTTACGGTGATGCTTGTGAAATTGTATCGCCGGGTACAGCCAGAGAAGGAGAAACCAAAGCGGTTGATTCAAGTTTGTTCAGTGTAGTAGCCTATCCGAATCCGTATGATTATCAATTCAGTATCCGCCTGGAAAGTGCCAGCGAGGCTCCTGTTACCATCAAGGTCTATGACATGATTGGTAAATTGATTGAGACCCGTGAGGTAAATACAGCGGATATACCGGTGCAGTCCTTGGGAGAGGCATATCCAACCGGTGTTTACAATGTTGTAATTACGCAAGAGGATAATACAAGAGCTTTAAGAATGATCAAAAGATAACCTGAAATTTATAATAGAAAGCCCCTTCATTTGATGGGGCTTTTTTTTGTTTGTAATTGCCAAATTCTGACAAGTGTTTTCCCGCTTGAAATGATTTCTATTCTGAAAATATTAGAATTTTCTTATGCATAACTAATTGAAGTTAAATGTTTTTGCCATTTTTGGCTCTTTGTGAGAAAGATGTTAACAATTAACCAAAAAGTAATAGGTCTAAATTTGCAAGTGTTAAAAAAAATGCTACTTTTGAAAGCTTTTTTTCGGCTAAAATTGGGGCGCCAAAAAAAAGACTGTCATTAAACAAAATCAAACTATGAATAAAACTACCTTCGAAGCTTCTGCCAAGGGCAAAAGCTTATGGAGTAAATCAATCTTGACATTGGGATTGGTTTGCTTTTTATTGTTAACTAGTGTTGGGCATGCACAGTTGCTTCAACAAGACTTTAGCAGTTCTACGACTGTAGCAAATTATGCTAATGCAACTACTCCTACTAACGGTCAGTTTAATGCTATCTCAACTTCTGGATCGGGAACAGTATTGTCTATCAATACTACAGGTTCAAACAAATTGCGATTTGCCAGAACCGCTAATGCTGGGGCTTTCTCAAGAACTACCGATTTTTCTCCAACACCAACCAGTATGTTGTATCGTTTCGATATGGCTATCTCTGGTAATAGTGTTGCCCAAACAACAGCTGCAACATTTCAAGTCGGAAGCGGATTTGGTACCGGAAATGCCGCTGAAGCAAACGCGTCAACACATTCTCGGTTAGGGGTTAATATTAATGCTACTTCTGGTCAGTTTAGTATAAGGAATTTAACAAATAGTGTTAATTCAGCAAATTTCACAGGAACTCAAACTATAACCTGGGCTATAAATAATTCAGGAGCAACATTAACTTACAGAGCGCCGGATGGTACATTTGAAACTGTTGCGGATGATTCTTATGATTTATGGATTGGGACCACAAAATCGTTTAATGATATTGCAGCAACTACAGGAACAATATCATTAACAGATTTAAAATTTGCCTTTTCACAAGGGTCTGCAACAATTGATATAGATAATGTTCTTGTTGATCCAATCCCATCAGTGCCAACTTCTAATGCCGCTACTGCTGTGGGTAGTGCCGGGTTTACGGCTAATTGGTCTACAGTAACTGGAGTTACCGGATATAGAATAGATGTGGCTACCGATGCTGCTTTTACTTCTATGGTTTCAGGTTATAATAATTTATATGTTTCAGGGCAATCAACCAATTCCTTAAATGTTACTGGTTTAAGTGCTAATACTACTTACTACTACAGAGTTAGAGGGGCTTCTCAATATACTGTAGGAGAATTTGCCGGTGGAAATTCAGCAGCTCAGAATTTAACAACTGCCAGTTCCTTTTCTATAGCTTGGGCTAATTTGCAATACCCAACCGCTAATACATCGGTTGCCGAAGGAACAGCGGTTGATTACTATGGTAGAGTTTATGCTGCCGGTGTTACTGACAGTGTAGGTGAAGGGACTTTGATTGATGCCTGGGTAGGGTATAGCACTTCAAACACTGATCCAAGCGGAAGCGGTTGGACGTGGGTGAGCGCTGCTTACAATGTTGATGATGGTGCCAGTAATGATGAATACAAAGGAACCCTTTCAGGTTTAACACCTGCCACTTACTATGTTGCTTATCGCTATAGAGTAGGAGCTACCGGAGCATTTACCTATGGAGGAAAAAACAACAATGTTTGGGCTTCAACGTCAGATAATGCACAATTAACCGTAACTTCTTTATTGGTTGATTGGTGTAATTTACAATACCCTGCTTCAGGAACTATTACCGCAGGTGATACTTATAATGTTTATGCCAAAGTATATTTAGGAGGTGTAACCAATACTGGTAGTCCGGGTGCCGGCATTACCGCTTGGATAGGTTACAGTACTTCTAATACCAATCCGAACACTTGGACCAATTGGGTGCCGGCTACTTTCGGTTCTGATCAAGGAAATGATGATGAGTATTTTGCCAACATTGCTTCAGGATTGACTCCCGGTACTTATTATTATGCTTCTCGTTTCCAAAGAACCGGTAGTACAGAATACCGTTATGGTGACATCAACGGCATTTGGGATAATACTACAGATAATGGTGTGTTAACGGTGAATGCAGCCACTCCGGTTGTTACTCCTGCTTCTCCTACCGGTACTTATAATACTGCTTTTTCTTATAATGTAATTGCAACCAATTCGCCAACATCTTTCGCTGTGGCTTCGGGTACGCTGCCATCAGGATTGAGTTTAAATACCGCTACCGGTTTAATCTCCGGTACACCTACACAAGTGGGAACCTTTGCAATAGGTGTTACAGCTTCCAATGGCGGAGGAACGAGTCCGGCTGCTACCATTACAATTACTATAGGTCAGGCTTCCCAAACTATTACGTTTGGTGCATTAGCGTCTAAAGTTTACGGTGACACTGCTTTTGCTTTAACCGCTACTGCTTCTTCCGGTTTAACAGTATCTTACACCAGCTCTAATACTGCTGTGGCTACCGTTTCAGGTAACACGGTTACTATAGTTGGAGTAGGGTCTACTACTATTACTGCTTCTCAAGCCGGAGATGCTAATTATACAGCGGCTACCTCTGTTAATCAAACATTGACAGTTGCTGTTAAAAATTTAACCATAACAGGAGTTGTGGCAAATAACAAAGTTCAAGACGGTACTACAGCAGCCACTTTAAGTGGTGCGCCGGGATTGAATGGCTTGGTTGCAGGTGATGAGTCTGAAGTATCAATTACAGGTACTCCTTCGGCCAATTTTGCAACCTCTTTACCGGGAACCGGCATTGCTGTTACGGTAACGGGTTACAGTTTGGCAGGTACTAAGGCTGCTAACTATAGTGTTTCACAACCAACAGGTTTAACGGCTAATATTACGGCTTTAGGGGTTCCAACCGCTACAGCTGCTACTGCTGTTTTACCGGTAGGGTTTACAGCCAATTGGACTGCTGTTTCCGGAGCTACTTCTTATGAATTAGATGTTTATACTAAAACCGGTGGTGTTACCGAGGTGATCAATCAAGATTTTACTTGGACCAATTTAGGAACCACCAATGGAACCGGAGGAAACTCAGGAGGTTGGAGCGGAAGTGTAGCAAATAATACTTTTGATATTGTAGGTTGGACAGATGCCTCAGGATATAAAGGAGATAATTGTGCTAAAATGGGAACGGGAAGTGCTCGTGGTGCTTTAACCACTCCTGCCTTTGGAACTGCCGGTAACGCCGTAGTGACTTTTAGAGCCGGAGCTTGGGATGGTGCTTCTGAGCAAACCACGCTACTTTTAGAAGTAACCGGTGGTGGAACTTTGAGTCAAAGTTCTGTTACTATGACTAAAGGAGCTTTTGCCAACTATACAGTGAATGTAACCGGCGCTACTGCAGCAACTCAAGTTACTTTCAGGGCTTTTCAACTTAGCAATGCTCGTTTCTTTATTGATGATATAGTAGTGACTGTAGATAGTGAAACATTAGTTTATGCATCGGGTTATCAAAGTTTAAATGTTGGGAATGTTACTAGTTATGCTGTAACAGGTCTAGATTCTGAAACAGAATATTTTTACCGTGTGAGAGCCGTAAACGGAACAGTAGCTACTGGAAATTCAAATGAAATAACGGTGACTACCAAACCGGTTTCTTGTACTTGGAACGGCACAGCATGGACCAATACTACAGGCCCTGATGCAGATATTGAAGCGATTATAGCCGGTGTTTACAATACCACTGCCAATGGTGAGTTTACTGCCAAAAAAGTAACAGTTAACTCAGGTTCGTTGACGGTTAATTCTGGAGATACTATTACTGTTGTAAATGAATTGGTGAACAATTTAACCGCTGCTGATGTGGTTATAGAAAACAATGCAAACCTTATTCAATCTGCTGATGTTGATAATACAGGTGCTGTAACGGTTAAACGCAACAGTTCATTACTAAAGCGTTTGGATTATACCCTTTGGTCTTCTCCGGTAGTTGGCCAAAACTTATTGAGTTTCTCTCCTCAAACTATCACTAATCGTTTTTATACCTATAATTCTACAACTAATTTTTATGAATCGGTAGCAAGTCCTTCTACAACTAATTTTGACACTGCCAAAGGATATCTTATTCGCGTGCCGAATAACCATCCTTCTGTAACACCTACTTCTTGGGCAGGTCAATTTGTTGGAGTGCCAAACAACGGAAATTATAGTTTGACTATGCAAGATGATGTGGCCGGTCAACGTTTCAACTTAGTCGGAAATCCTTATCCATCGCCAATTGATGCTTTAGCTTTTATTGAAAATGCTAACAATAGCGGTAGCATTACCGGAACCTTATATTTTTGGAGAAAAACCAATGGCAGCGCTAATCCTAGTTACTGTACTTGGACTTCGGGTGGTTTTGTAACCAATAATGACTCGCAAACATTTGATTTAAACGATGTGATTCAAACGGGTCAGGCTTTCTTTGTGGAAGCAACCGGAAATAACGACCAATTGTTGTTTACCAATGAAATGCGTACGGACAACCATGCCAATCAGTTTTTCCGTAATGCTCAGGTTGCCAATACGGTAGAGCGTAATCGGGTTTGGTTGAATGCTACCAACAGTGCCGGTGCGTTCTCGCAAACCATGATAGGATATATGACCAATGCTACTAATGGTTTAGATACACAAATAGACGGTAAATATATTAACGACGGCGAAATTGCTTTGACGTCTCTATTAGCGTCTGACCCAATGGCTATTCAAGGGCGTGCTTTGCCTTTTGATGTGGCTGATGTTGTACCTCTAAGATTTAAAGCAACCACTGCCGGAAACTACACTATAGCGATTGATCACGCAGATGGATTATTTGCTAACGGGCAAACAGTTTTCTTACGCGATAACGTTATGGGTGTTACCCACAATTTAAGTGAAGGCGGTTATACATTTGCCGTTGAAGCCGGTACCTTTGACAGTCGTTTCGAAGTAGTGTACCAATCTACTTTAGGCACAGATACACCAATACTAACAAACAATCAAGTTGTGGTATATGCTTCAGGTGCTTCCGCTTTAACTGTGAACGCCGGGAATGTTGTGATGAGTACTGTTAAGATCTTCGACATCAGAGGACGTCTCTTAACAGAAAGCCGTAATATCAATGCCACGCAAACTACTTTGCCGGTTAATGCTGCTAACGAAGTGATTTTGGTTCAAGTTACCTCAGTTAATGGGGAAACCGTAACCAAGAAGTTTGTTAAATAAGTCAATATCTTTAAATAATAAAAAAACCTGTCTTTGTAGACAGGTTTTTTTATTTGTATTCCTGGGTTATGTGTCATAAGTTCCTTTTGATTGCCAAATGCTTCTTTTGCAAGTAATTAATTTTTATAAGTTCATTTTTTTTACAATTCAGTTGTGTTTAAATTTTTGATGTTACAATAAAAATGTAGTAAAAAACATAATAAAAAAGACAAATAGTGTAAATAATCGATAAAAAATGCATTTTATCGATAAAAAGTTTGGTTGGTAATACTGTTTTATGCTATTTTTGGTTGTAGATTTATCTTGGAGATGTCAGAATCATTCAATAAGTGGTTAAATACTCACAAAAATTGAACTTTATCGATTTTATTGAACTGCTATCGATTTTATTTGATTAAGAGTTTCCATTTAAATCACCTTTGTCAAAAAAACAAATAAATATTATTAACCTACAGAATATTATGAGAAAATTTTTAGAATTCCCCAAGTCTACAAAGTTTGTAAATCGGTTGTTGCTGATGCTGTTTTTTGTTTTTGGAGTTAATGTTGCGGAAGCACAGGTTACTACATTGCAAGACTGGTCAGTATTATACAACAATACTTCTACGGGTCAGCAAACCATTTCTTACACTGTGCCAACCGGGTCCAATAGTAACAGGGTTCTGGCAGTAGCAATTGCATCCTCGAGAACTTCAACCGGTACAAGAACTGTTTCTATTAGCTATGGTGGCAGAACCTTGACGCTGGCTAACGGCGACATGAGTTCATCTGTGCCAAGACAACACACGGCTATTTATTATTTAAATGAATCCGGATTAGATCTTGCCAATAACTCTAATTTAGTGTTTACAATAAACGGAGGTACTACGAGAGTTACGACGGTATGGGCCGCTGTTTTTGATTACGTTGATCAAACAAACCCGTTAACCGATTCCAAAAATTACAATTCCGGCACCAGTACTGCAGATCCTTTTGTTTTAGGTACCCCTTTGGCTACCAATACTAATGACCAAGCAGTTTTAGTGGTTAGTAGTATAAGAAGTGGTAATACGAATCCAAGAACCATAACTTTTCCGACCAACTTTACTTCAGTTGACGAAGAAACTTGGACAAACACAGATGGAGTTCGAAATGCTGTTGGAAATAGAAGCATTCCTACTTCTAATGTAACTTCTACTTGCTCAACCAACTTAAGTGGTGCCGCATTAGGGTCGATGACTGCGGTTTCTTTCAAAGGATGTGTGGCTCCTACAGTTAGTGCAGGAAGTGCTTTGGTAGCTATTTGTCAGGGTGGTACTTCTGCTGCTTTGGGTGGTAGTGTAGGAGGGTCTGCCACAGGAGGAACTTGGACATCAAGTGTTCCCGGTGGTACTTTTAGCCCTAATGCGACTACTTTAAATGCAACTTGGACACCGCCGGCTGCTTATACCGGAACGGCTACTTTAACGCTTACCACTTCGGGTGGTTCATGTGGTGTGGCAACAGCTTCCAAAACTTTAGTTGTTAATCCGATTCCAACGGCTGTTACCGCTTCAGCTTCTGTAACTTCAACTTGTTCGGGGGCTCCATTTAATTTAACTGCCTCGGCTACTTCCAATTCAGGAACCGCTGCAACCTTAATTAATGAAAATTTCAATGGTACTGCTGCAGGTTGGACTACCATAAATAACAGTACAAACGGTACACCTGCGAGTGCGGCTTGGACTTTACGTGCAAACGGCTATACAAGATCTACCACTACTTATAACAGTAATGATGCCTCTCAGTTTTATTTGAGTGATAGTGATGCGCAAGGAAGCGGTAGTACTACTGCTACTATTTTGCAGTCACCTACATTTAGTACGGTTGGATTAGCTTCAGCTACTTTGAGTTTCTTCCATTATTACAGAGACTACGATACTACTGATTTTGCTAATGTTGAAATTTCAACAGATGGTTCAAATTGGACCGTTTTAAATTCTTATACCACTACTCAAGGTGCTTCTAACGGATTTGTTGAAGCTACCTTTAGCTTGGCCTCTTACTTAAATCAGCCTACTGTTTCCATTAGATTCAAATATGATGGTATATGGGCTTATTATTGGGCTATCGATAATGTATCGGTTACCGGAAATTACACCACAGCTCCGGCAGCTACTTTTGCATGGACTTCAACTCCGGCAGGATTTACTTCGGCTGTACAAAACCCAACCGGTGTTACACAAACTGTAGCTACTGTTTATAATGTTACTGCTACTAACTCTTACGGTTGTACGGCATCAGCCAGTACAGCTTCTGTAACCATGGCTCCGGCTAATGTTGGGGGATCAGTATCGGGTACCGCTACAATTTGTTCGGGTGCCACCAGCGGTGTCTTAACTTTATCCGGTCATACCGGCACTATTGTTCGTTGGGAAAGTTCGGTTAGTCCGTTCACCACTTGGACACCTATTGCCAATACCGCTACTACTTATACCAGCGGTCCGTTGACAGAAGAAACTAAATTCAGAGCCGTTGTAGGAACTTGTAATGAGGCTTACTCTTCTGAAGCTACTCTTTCTTTCGCTTCCACTACTTGGAACGGAACAGCTTGGTCTAATGGTAACCCTGCTGCCAACAAAGCATTGGTTATTACCGGAAATTACACTTCACCGGGTTCAACTTTTGATTTACAAGGTTGTTCTTTAACTGTTCAAAATAATGCTGTGGTTACTATTGTGCCTCAAGATACTGTTATTCTCTCAGGAGCTTTAACAGTTGCTACAGGAAGTACTGTTACTTTTGAAGCCAAAGCTCATTTAATTCAAAGCGGTACAACCAATTTAAATAGTGGTAATATAATTGTTAAAGCCAATTCGTCACCAATCAAACGTTTAGACTATACTTTATGGTCTGCACCGGTGGCCGGACAACAGTTACAAGCTTTTTCACCTTTAACATTGGCCAATCGTTTTTATAACTATGATTCCAATACCAATTTCTATACAGTAGTGGCCAGTCCATCTACCACTGCTTTTGAAGCAGCCAAAGGGGTTTTAGTTCGTGTGGCTAATAATCACTCAGCTTCTCAACCACAATCTTGGTTAGGAACATTTACAGGAGTGCCAAACAGCGGTACTTATACTATTCCATTGGCTAATTTCGGTCCTGGCAAACGTTTTACTTTGGTTGGAAATCCTTATCCTTCACCTATGGATGCTGAGGCTTTTATTACCAATGCTAATAATGCTGCTGCTATTACCGGTACCCTATATTTATGGCGTAAAACCAATGGTTCTAACAAACCGTCTTACTGTACTTTAAATTTAGGAGGTTTCATCAGTAATGGTGAAGATCATTCTAATGCAGTAGCTGCGTTGCCATACCAAGTTATTCAAACCGGTCAAGGGTTCTTTGTTGAAGGTACCGGAGCGGGTTCAGGAAATGTGGTTTTCGACAATACCATGCGTATAGATGATCACACTAACAGTTTCTTAAGAACAGCCAATACAGCCCAAACAACTAATTCAGTAGAAAGAAACAGAGTTTGGTTAAACGTGACCAATACAGCAGGAGCTTTCTCTCAAGCCATGATTGGTTATGTAACCAATGCTACTAACGATTTCGACCTTAATTATGATGGTAAATACATCAACGATGGTGAAATTGCATTAGCGTCTGTATTGAATGCAGAACCTTATGCTATCCAATGTAAAGCATTGCCTTTCTCGGCTACCGATGTAATCCCAATGCAGTTTACAGCTACCACTGCCGGTAATTACAGCATTGCTATTGATAGAGTAGATGGTTTATTTGCCAACGGTCAAAATGTGTACTTGCGCGATAATTTAACCGGAACAGTGCATAATTTAAGCGAAGGCGCTTATAGCTTTGCTTCAGAATCGGGTACTTTTGCCGGTCGTTTTGAAGTGTTGTTCCAATCAACTACTTTGGGAGTTACTGATCCTGTGTTGACCGAAAACCAAGTGGTAATCTACAAAACGCCAACCAACGAAATCTCCATCAGTACCGGAAATTTTGTAATGGATAATGTAATGATTTACGATTTAGCCGGTCGCTTGTTATTCCAACAAAAAGACATCAACGATAGCCAAACTTTAATTAAAGTTGGTTTTGCTACCGAAGTATTGTTGGTTAAAATTAAAACCCAAGACGGTAAATCGGTCTCTAAAAAAGTATTGTTCCCTAGAACTTCGCTTAAAAAAGAAATCAAAATTTCTACCATACAAGTGGCCGAAGACGAATAAAAATTTGTTTTGTTATTCATACTTGAAAGCCCGTGCTCCTACAGAGTACGGGCTTTTTTTGTGGTTGTAGGGTAAATAGGGACTTAGCTGTTTTGTAAATGTAAAATTGTTCTCTTTCTATTTTTCAGTGTGATTTTATGAGCAAGGTGTATTTTTTGATTTAAAAGAATGAACATTTGTCAACAATCTTTGTAAAGTCTTGATAATTTGTTATTTTAGCACGGTCTTAATGTTAATTTAACGGTAAGATTGGTATAAGTTATAGTATTTACTGCCCCTGAATTGTACTATTTTCTTTCAATTTTTTAGTGTCATTATCGATGAACTACAGCCTCGGCTTGTGCTTGTCGTTAATTTTTGCATTTAATCGAAAACTGGTTAAGTCAAGATTAAAAAATGTTTAACAAATGCGTTTAAGGTGTAATTTTATGACCTTAACCTATTAATAATTTTTGCGAAATCGCAATTGGCGTAATACCACAAAAAAATCAATTTATGAAAAGAACATTACTTTCTGCCTCGAGTAACGGACTTCTGTCAAAAAATTTAACCACACTTTTGGTTATAGCCATTTGGTTCTTGGGAACGGCACAAGATGTTTTTGGGCAAACTTGTGTTGGACCTTACAAAGGGTTTAATAGTGTAGCTAATACTTTGGCGAATATGCCAACAACCAATTTAGATCCTGATGTAAATTGGATTATTAGTGGTTTTTCAATAGTAGGTAATACTAATTCAAGATCTGGGAGGTATAATTTGCAGCAAGCAAGTTCAACTGTTACAACGGCTTCTGTTACTACGCCAATGATTGACAGTTTTAATGATTTTTCATTTTATATTAGAAAAATAAACAATGTTACTGCTTATTCTGTTCAGATTTCTGACGATAACGGGACTACTTGGACTACCTTGGTAAATGGTTCAAATACTATTACCGGAGTTTATAATACGTTCACGGTAACTGCTACGATTCCTACCTTGCCAGCAGCAACAACTCTCTCTTCGCCTTTATTAGTAAGTGTTAATGGAGCTATTCCAGTGTCACCAGTTGGTTACAGGTTAAGAGTAAATGATACAAGAACCTCTGGAACAACAGGGGCAATAATTCTTGATGATTTTAATTGGACTTCTGCGACCTCTTCAGAAAACAATATTGTGATTCCAAAGATTGGAGAGACCAACCCATGTACAGTAACGGTTCCTACCAACCAAGTGTATTATTTTTATGATAATGGTGGTAATTTTGATTTGTATTCGGCAGCCCAAGACAATAAAGTAATTTTTACCCCGGCAGACAATACTTATAAAATCAGAGCCACCGTAGAAGCATTCAATCTAAAAACTACAATTTTTCCAGTTGGAACTGGTTTTGCAGATTATTTGCAGTTGTACAATGATGATTCTTTAACACCTGCCAATCAGGTTGGAGGAAACTATGGTGGGACAACCTCTTTCGGAACTTATACCTCTACTTTTAGTAATGGTTCTTTAGGATTCAGATTTGTAACTAACACCCAAGCTCCAACTACTGCTACCAATGTTGGATACCGTATCAAAATAGAGTGTATCAGATGTACTGTGCCTACGGCTTTCACCGGAAACGGTTCTTTTGATTCGGCTTCTTTAAGTTGGTCGGGAACTGCTTCGGGTTATGATGTGTATTACAGTTCTACCAATACAGCACCAAATGGCGCTACTGTGCCTCAAATTGTAAACAATGCCGGCACTACAGCTACCGTAACCGGTTTGGCTAACAGTTCTACCTATTATATGTGGGTACGTTCCAATTGTGGTGGAGGCGATTACAGTGGTTGGGCAGGTCCGGTAACCATTACCACTATTTGTCCGCCAACTACAGTAACTTATTTTGAAAATTTCAACGGTTTGAATTTAGTGTTGCCTACTTGTACCAGCGCTACTTCAACCGCTTGGCAAACCAATATTACCAACGGTAACTTGTTTACCAATGCCGAAGGAACAACCTTTTTTACCCGCGGGGTAACTTTAACCGCAGGACAACCGTACCGTTTGAGTTATGATTACTCGAGTAACGGTAACGGAACAGCCGATATGGCGGTGGCTTACGGTATGACCAATTTTGCGCCAACCCCTTCTAATATTACCACAGGGATTGCTTACCATACAGAGTTTTCTAATATCCAATTGAATATTGTAAACTTTACGCCTTTGGTAACCGGTACCTACTATATAGGATTTACATTAGACTATTTGTCTGATCCTTCCGGTGGTGCGATGAACTTGGATAACGTTCGTTTGGAACTGGAAAGCTGTTTGCAGCCTACAGGTTTGGCGGTAACCGGTGGTTCAATTACTACTTCGGGAGCTACTTTAACTTGGAACGTTCCGGCTACAGGAGCACCTTCTAACGGTTATGAGTACTTTGTAAGTACAACCAATATTGCTCCAGGGTTTAACGATGTGGCTTCAGGAACTTCACCAACCAACTCAGTTGTTTTAAATACCCTTTCTCCGGGAACCTTATATTATGTGTGGGTTCGTGGTAATTGTGGCGGACAAAAGAGTGTTTGGATCAATATACCGGTTAGTTTTACCACCACAGCATCTGTGAATGTAGTAGTAGAAATTGATGCAACCACTTCGCCAAGCACAGGTTGTAACTTTACTTTCTTAGACAGTGGAGGCGCTTCAGCTGCTTATCAAAACAACGAAACTTATACTTATACTTTTATTCCGGGAACAGCCGGTAGCAAATTGAAAGCTGTATTCGGTACATTCAACACCGAGAATAATTATGACGGTTTGATGATTTACAGTGGTACTACTGCCAATCCGGCTAACCTAATCTCATCAGGAAGAGCAGCCGGAAACAATGCTACTACTTGTCCGGCCGGAGCGTTCTCTGGAACAACTTCACCGGGTACTGTTATTTCAACTTCGGCAGATGGTGCTTTGACTTTTGTTTTCCGTTCAGATATTTCGATTACCCCTGCGGGATGGTCGGCTACTATTTCTTGTGTTACGCCACCGGTTATTACCGATTTCAATCCTAAAAATAACTCTTGTGGTTCTAATCCAACGCCAACGGTTATCATTACCGGAACCAATTTAAGTGGTGTGACTTCGGTTACCTTTAATGGAGTGCCGGCTACCAGTTTTGCAGTAAATAGTGCTACTCAAATTACAGCGGTATTCCCTATAGCGGCTACTACCGGAAAAATAGTTTTGACCAACGCTACCGCTTCGTCTACCAGTACGGTTGATTTTGAAGTACAATCTCCGGGTCCGGCAACCACCGGTGGAGAAGTTTGTGCCGGAGGTACAGGAGGAACAATCATGACCAATGTGAGTTGTTCAGGATTTGGTGCGGCAACCACCTCAATAGCCGGAACATTAAATGCGGCTACCGATCCGACTGCGCCAAGATTAGAAGGGATGACAATTTCTCCAACTTGTTCTTTTGTGGCCGGTTCAATACGTAACTATGTGGCTTATGATTTCCAAGTATCGGTGAGTGGTTCTTATACCTTTACCATGAATACAGGAGGTTTTGACGGAATGGGATACATTACCCAATTAGGTTTTACTGCCGGTGATTGTGGTTCGGGAACCTTTGTTGTGGGTGATGATGACTCCGGTCCGGGCTTATTGCCAATGTTGACGGCTAATTTAGTTACAGGAGTAACTTATACATTATTTACCACTACTTTCGGAACCACAGGAACATCAAGTGGTGCTTACACTTGGGGTGTAACGCCTCCGGTGGGTGGGGGAGTGATGCCGTTTACCAATTCGGTTACGCAATGGTACACTGCGGCTTCCGGTGGAACACCTATTGGAACAGGTTCGCCGTTCAATCCTGTAGGAGTGGCCGGTTCGGGTATTCCTAACAATTTAGCGGTTGGAGTGTACACTTTCTATGCGGCCTGTTCAACCAACCCTAATTGTAGAACAGCTACTACTTTTGAAATCAAACCGGGTCCAACACCAACGTTACCGGCTAACTTTGCTACTTGTGCCAATGAGGTTACTCCGTTAACGGTTACCGGTGCCGGAAATACTTTTACTTGGACTTCAACAGTAGCCAATACGTTGTTTAGTGATGCGGCGGGTACGGTTCCGTATGTGCCAATGACTAATGCTACAACAGTTTACGTTAAAACACCAAGTACGGTTACGGTAACTGTTTTAGCTACCTTATCCGTTAACGGTTGTCAAAGAAGTGCCAGCGTGATTATTTCAACACCTTCTACAACGTGGAATGGTACTGCTTGGAGTGCCGGTGCGCCTAATGCCAATACGGCAGCTATATTTAATGGTAATTATGTTGCTGCCGGTAACTTATCGGCTTGTAGTGTTACCATCAACAGTGGTGCAGTATCTTTTGGAGTGGGACAAACTTTAACGGTAACGAATGATGTTAAAGTGTTGGGTGGTTCCTTAACCATGGGTAACGAATCGAGTTTATTACAAATTAATAATACCACCAATACCGGTAACATCACTTACGTTAGAGCCTCTGCTCCTGTAGTTCGTTATGATTACAGTTATTGGTCAACACCGGTTAGCCCTCAAACATTGGGTGCGGCTTCGCCATCAACCTCATGGGATGGTTTCTATTCTTATAGTGGAACAGCATGGCAATGGGCACCATCTTCAACGGTAATGGGTGTTGGAAGAGGATACATTATCCGTGTGCCGTTAAGTTATAGTACTACCATACCATCTTCACAAATTGTGAATTTTGTCGGAGTGCCTAATAATGGTACTTATACGGTTCCGATTGTTGGAGGTTCTAACCAATTGAATTTATTGGGTAACCCTTATCCAAGTGCTTTGAATGCAGATTTGTTTATGAGCGCTAACTCAACGGTGTTAGACGGAACCATTTATTTGTGGACACACAATACGCCAATAACAGCTGGTCAGTATGATCAGGATGACTATGCGGTTTACAATTATTTAGGAGGTACCGGAACTTCGGCTTCTCCTAACCCAGGGTTGAATACAGAAGTGCCAACCGGTAAGATTGCTTCCGGGCAAGGTTTCTTCATCAAAGGTTTGGCTAATGGAAATGCTACGTTTACCAATGCAATGCGTGTAGCCGGTAACAATGACCAGTTCTTCAGAATGAGTCAGCCAACAGCGCAAACCACCAATACTACATTTGAAAAACACCGTTATTGGATTGATGTATTCAATGCAACCGGAGTGTTCAAACAAAACTTATTTGGTTATGTAACCGGCGGTACAATGGGTATCGATAGGGGTATGGATAGTGAAGTAGTTAATTTAACCAGTCCTATCGTGCTGTATAGTAAAGTTGGTGATACCAAATTAGCCATACAAGGAAGAGGTTTACCTTTTGATGTAAACGATCAGATTCCTTTAGCTTACAAATCGACTGTGGCTGCATCTTATACTATTCGATTGAGCATGTTTGACGGTTTGTTTGAAAATCAGGATATTTTCTTAGAGGATAAAGTATTGAATGTCATCCATAACTTAAAAGGAAGTGATTATACTTTTACTACTGCGGTAGGAACCTTTGAAGATCGTTTTGTATTGCGTTACACAGATGCTACTTTAGGTGTTGGTAACCCTGTATTTGATGATAATACTGTAGTGGTTTATCGCAACGGACAAGGATTAATAGTTAATTCCGGTGCCGTAAATATGACTCAAGTAACTGTTTTTGATATTCGTGGTCGAATGTTGGCCGAGCAAAAACAAGTGAACGATACTGAAACGGTATTTACAACTTTGCCGGAGACGCAACAAGTATTGTTAGTGAAGATTAAAGCTGAGAATGGAGCAGAGATTACTAAAAAAGTAGTCTATTAGTTATAAAAAAAAGTAAAATAAAAAGCCTGAACACATTAAGTTGTGTTTGGGTTTTTTTTACCGATTTTGTAAAGTAAAAATGTTGTTGCAGAAATTGCCATTTTATTCTTAAAAGCGATGTTTTTTAACGATTTTATTAGGTGTTTTATCGATAATACCGCTTTTTTATTTAGATATAATTAACAATTATATATATTAACCCTTTATTATTTAACCCAATTTTTTTAAATTATGATGAATAACTACAATTCTTTGAGTTCGCGTTTTGGAACATGGCTCAAAAATGGGATTGGGGATTCCGGTGGTTCGCCGCCTACGTCCCGATCAAAAACCTCGTGGTTGGTTATGCTTCTGTTATTGCTTTCGGTTTCCTTAGGACATCGAACGTGGGCACAGAGTACGGCCAATTATGCTTATTCAACAAGTACTACCGGGTCTTTGGCATTAGACAAAGATGGTAATGCTGTTGATATGAGTACAGGTACAACTCAACTCTATGGGGCTGGTGTGGATACCTACACTAATGCTGGGGTTCAAAATTTTGGTTTTACTTTCCGTTTTATGGGGAGTGCTTACACCCAATGGAATGCAAATCCAGATGGTCAAATCAGACTTGGAACTACATTGTTAACTGGTCATACCAGTTCGGCAGCTTCAGGAGCACCATTTATTATTGCTAGCAATATTGATGCTATTACAGGAGCTGCGGGAAAGGTGCATTACAAAGTGCAAGCCGGAACTGGTGGTCAAGTGCTCATTGTTGAGTGGAAAGATGTAAAGCTGAATTGGAATGCAACAGGTACTACATTGTCTACTTTTCAAACGCGTTTATATGAAAATGGTACGATAGAGTATGTGTATGGTTCTATGTTTAATAGTTCAACATCTTCTCAATCACAAAGTATTGGTTTCTCGTCAAGTAATACTGCCGGAACTATTGCTTCATTATCAACAATAAATACAACACCAACTAACACAACCAATGGGACCTCTTTTGCCTCAACAAGTTTTGCGGCAAGTGCTGCGATGGCCAATTTGAATTCGGCTGCGGATGGTTCTAGAAGAGTGTTTAGATGGGTTCCAAATACAACAGTTTCGGGAGATGTAACAACTCTAACGTTTTCGGCGATAACTGCTACAACAACTACAGTTAATTTTGTTGACAATGCAACAAATGAGGTTGGTTTTTTGGTAACGCGTGCTACAGATGCGGCATTTACTCAAAATGTCGTTAACACTGCTGTTGCCACAACAACATCAGCAGGAACAGGTACGGCTTATAATTCTGTACAATCTGCAATAACACCGGGAACTACCTATTACTACAAAGTAGTTGCTTTAGTTGAGGCTGGAGTTAGTACCGGTATTACGGGGTCACAAGCTACTAATGCTGCAACTACCTACTATTGGACCGGTGCAAGCGGAGGGACTTGGAGTACTGGAGCTAACTGGAATACTGCAGCTGACGGAACAGGTACAGCAAGAACTACCGCTGCTACAACAGATATTTTAATTGTTGACGGAGCCGGTACAACAGCCGGTGGGACTATGTCAATTACGCTTGATAACAATTTTTCAATCGGACAATTAAAAGTTACCAGTAATACCGCTTTAACTATGGTTGGACTTGGAGCCAACAGAACATTAACCATTACCGGTAGTCCGGGAGATGATTTTGTTGTTGAGTCAGGTAGTACATTGACTTTTAATGGTGGTACCGGTTTAGCGGTTGCTATTGCTTTCTCAGGAACAGGAAATACCGGTTTGATTGCCGGGACTTATAATACTTCTGGATCTAATACCTCTAATACAATTACAACTACCGGAGGTACAAGTACTTTAGTTACAGTATCGGGTACAGTTAATAACTCAATTTTAGGTGCTTCCGGATGTTTAACCGGTTCAGTGGCTACTTTGAGTTTTACCAGTACAGCAAACTATACCCATTCTGCTTTTACTACAACCAGTGGATATGTTCCTTTGGCAACTTGGGATACAGCCTCAAATGTTTTCATTACAGGAGGTACAACTGGTACAGGGGTAACTAACGCAAGTGGTCAGTCTTTCGGTAATTTTACTTATAATTCTACCACAAATGCTGCTGCAACTATGAGTGTATTTACTTCTGGTACTACAATCATAAAAGGTAATCTTAATGTTATCGCCACAGGAACAGGAAGATTCAGAGCTTTAACTAGTGGTACTTTAACAGTTCAAGGAAACCTGAGTTTTTCAGCCGGAATTTTTGAAGTTTCATCTTCTGCTGGAACACTTATAGTTAACGGAAATGTAAGTATCGGTGGTGGTACTTTTGATTTGGCACAGAGTGGTGCTACTACTTTAAGAGTATTGGGCAACTTCGTTCAAACTGCAGGTACTATCATCCAAACTTCAACTACTGGTTTGTTAGACTTTGCCGGTACTGTTGCTCAAAATTTAACAGTGTTATCAGGTGCTCACGGAACCAATGCTGTTAATGTTAGAGTAAACAATGCTGCAGGAGTTAACTTAACTGCCGATATGTCTATCAGAAACTTAACGGTTACTAATGGTAACGTTACCGGAACAGGAGTTTTAAGTTATGGAGCTTCCTCTTTGTTAACTTATAATAGTACAACAGGTGCTCAAACCATTACTGCAGCGGAATTCCCTGCTACTAACGGTCCAGCGTCTTTAACTATCAACAACACTGCAACTTCTCCAAATAACACAGTTACTTTAAGTTCAGCACGTAGTTTGGGAGCATCAGGGGTATTAACTTTGACCAGCGGTTTCTTGGTTAATGGTGCAAACACCTTAACTATTGCTAATACTGCAGTTGGAGGTATCTCAGGAGGTTCTACAACCGCACATGTTAAAGGAGCCTTAGCCAGAACATTACCTTCTGGTTTAGTAAGTGGTTCTACTTATAACTTCCCTGTTGGGGTATCTGGATACAATCCTTTTGCTTTAGTGAATCCAACTACTAATGCAGGTGCCTCAGTGGTTGTAAAAACTACCGTAAGCGATTCAGGAACTTCAGGTACAGCTACCGGATTGTTGTCAACTTTAAATACTAACCGTTCATGGTTGGTTGAAGTAACAGATGCGGGGGGTAACTTTACCGGATCATTAGTTCGTTTGACTGATACTCCGGGAACTGCTAATGCTGTTGGATTCAGTGCTGATGGAGGTTTGACTTATGCTTTATTGGGTGGTACAAACGCAACTGTAACCGGGACAGATATTACTACTACAGCTCCGGCTGCTACAAGTGTAAATGGTTATTTTGTAATGGGTACTAAAGCTGATCCTCCTGTATTAAGTGCCTTGAATGTTACGCCTACAGGTAATTTATGTACAAATGCAACTCGTAATGTAACTATTACAGTTACTCCGGGAGCCGCTGCATTGACAAGTGTTGTAATCAACTACAGCATCAATGGTGTGGCTCAAACGGCTGTTGCAATGACTAATACTTCCGGGACTTCATGGGCAGGGACTATCCCTACAGTAACCCCTGCTAATGCCACTGTGGCTTGGTCGGTTACTGCTACAGATGCTAACGGAATTTCTGCAACTCAAGCAGGAACTTCTTATAAAGATGAGCCTAACTTTGGTGCTACTGCAACTGCAAGTTTATCAACTTCAACAGTTTGTTTAAACGGTTCAAGTACCTTAAGTTTAGTTACCAATCTTGATTCAGTGACTTTAGGAGCAGGAGCAACTAACTCAAGTTCAACTGCCGCAAGTTTCTTCCCTGGAGCTTGGGGAGGTGCTAAAACGCAATACATTGTTAGAGCTTCAGAGTTAACCGCTGCCGGTTTAGGTGCCGGACCTATTACATCATTAGGTTTTGAGGTAACTGCTGTAGGTCAAACCTATCAAGGATTCAGAGTTCAGTTAGGTCATACTACTGCAACTGCTATGACAACTACTTTCTTAACAGATGCATTAACTCAGGTTTATTTAGGAACCTTAGCTAATGATGGATACTTACCAACTGTAGGAGTTAATACACTCGCTTTTGGTACAGGAACCGGTTCATCTTCTTCTTTTGTATGGGATGGAACGTCAAATATCTTAGTTAATATTTGTTGGAGTAGTGTGCCATCAGCAACAACTTCAAGTTCTTCTACTATGAAAGTTGATGCTCCCGGATTTACTTGTTCTGTTTATGAGCAATCAGACAGTTTAACGCCTGCAGATATGTGTGCTAAAACTGTTGGTGATGGAACAGGAACAAGCCGTCCGAGATTTATTTTTGGTAAAGCACCATACACCATTTCATGGTCGGATGGTTCAACAGAAGTTGGAACTACCAAATCTTTAGTGGTGACTCCAACAACTTCTACAACTTATACAGCTACACTTACAGCAAACGGATGTCCTGCTGTGACAAGTAATGCAGTTACTTTAACTGTTAATCCTTTGCCAACAGCTCCAACAGCCAGTAATTCTTCACAATGTGGTACTCAAGTACCAACGGCTTCTGTAGCTGATCCTAACGGATTTACATCGCCTACCTTCAAATGGTATGCTGATAATGTTACCACTACTGCTTTACAAAACAGTACTTCTAGCACTTACACTACTGCTGTTGCTTCAACTACAACTTTCTATGTGTCTGTTGTAAATCCAACAACATTATGTGAAAGTTCACGTACTGCTGTAACAGTAACAGTTGCTACTCCGGAGGCTATTACAATGACTCCAAGTTCAGGTACAGTTTGTCAAAACGGTACTATTGCTTTAGGAGCTAGTAGTGTTGCCGGTTATACATACACTTGGACTGCAAGTCCAGAAGCAGGAAGCGGCATTACTAATGCTTCTCCGCTAACAGGTTCTTCTGTTAACGTAACGCCAACCGGTACAGGTCCTTATACCTATACTGCAACTGGAGTTGAGGGTTCATGTACTGCCACTAATACTGTAACAGTTACTATTACACCGGCACCGGTATTGACTATCAGTGCTTCAAACAGCGCTGTTTGTCCTGGTGGTTCAGCTATTTTAACTGCTCAAACATCTGTTGTTTCAGCCGGTATAGCAACTATAGGAACAGGTACAACTCTAACAGGTGCTACCACGCAACCAACAGCATTTTGTAATCGTTGGCCGTCTTACCGTATGCAAATTGTATACACGGCAGCTGAATTAGCAGCAGCCGGTTTATCTGCAGGTAATATTACGTCTATGGCATTCAATGTTAACTCATTGGGGGATTCTGCTGATAATGCAAACTTTGTTGTTAAAATTGGAGCCACAACTTCTTCTACACTTTCAGGAAATTTTGTGGATACTACTTCATACACAACAGTATTCCCATCGGCTACTTATACTCACACTGCTTCAGGATGGCAAACGATTCCTTTTTCAACACCATATGCTTGGGATGGAACTTCAAACATCATCGTTGAAATGATTCATTCTGGTGCCGATTTGACTAATAATGCGCAAACATATTATACTGCAACAGCAGGTAATACGGTGGCTTATACTACTACTGCTTCAACTAATGCTGCAAGTTTTAGTACTCAAAGATTAAATGTTCAGTTTGGTGGTCAAATTCAAACCACTGGTGTAGGTTCATTGGCTTACTCTTGGAATGATCCATCTTCTACTACAGGAAATGTGGTTACAGTTAATCCAACTACTACTACAACTTACACTGTGGCAGGTTTTGATTCAGTTACAGGTTGTACAGGATATAAAACAACCACTGTAACTGTTAATGCTCCGCCAAGTGCGCCAACCGCAACTAACGCTTCACAATGTGGAGCCGGAGTACCTACGGCTAGTGTGGCAGATACTAATGGTTTTGCTTCGCCTATTTACAAATGGTATGCTGATAATGTAACTACCACCGCTTTACAGTCAGGTGCTTCAGCTACTTATACTAGCAGTATCAGTGCTACAACCACTTTCTATGTATCTGTAACTTCTGCTACTGCAGGATGTGAAAGTGAAAGAACTGCGGTTACGGTTACTGTAAATACACCGGCCACTATCAGTGCTTCATCTGATGTTGCTGCTGTTTGTACCGGTGGTTCAGCTACTTTAACGGCTGCTGCTTTAACCGGTACTGTAAATAGTTATGCTTGGACACCTAGCGCTACTTTGTCTGCTTCAACAGGAGACAGCGTTGTGGCTACTCCAACAGCTACCACTACTTACAGTGTAGTAGGAACAGATAGTAATAACTGTACCACAGCTGCTGCTACGGTTACTGTTACTGTAAATGCTTATCCAAGCGCCGTTGCTATTGCTCAATCACCATTAACCTTATGTGCAGGAAGTGTTGCTACTTTAACAGCAAGCGGAGGAACTATCAGTACATCAGGAACAGGTACTATTGGTACGGCTACTACATTAACAGGAGCTACAACCCAACCTACTGCTTTCTGTAATCGTTGGCCATCATATCGTATGCAGATGGTTTATACTGCAGCTGAATTGACAGCAGCAGGATTGTCTGCCGGTACGATTACCTCAATGGCGTTCAACATTACAACTTTAGGAGACGGTGCTACTAATGATAATTTTGAAGTTAAAATTGGTAACACATCGTTATCTGTTTTATCTGGCGATTTCGTAAGTACTGCTTCAGGATTTACTACTGTATTCCCAGCAGCCACTTATACTCACACTGCTTCAGGTTTGCAAACTATTCCATTCTCAACACCATTTGTTTGGGACGGAACTTCAAACATCATTGTTGAAATGATTCATAATGGAGCAGATTTGACTAATAACTCACAAACTTATTATACAGCAACTACCGGAAATACTGTGGCTTATACTACCACTGCTTCCACTAATGCTGCAAGTTTTAGTACAAATCGTTTAAATACCACTTTTGGTTATACAGCTAGTGTACCAACTTCTTTAATTTGGTCTCCTCAAACCAATTTGTTTACTGATGCTGCGGCTACAGTAGCTTACACAGGAGATTCAAGAGCGGTTGTTTATACTAATACTTCAAGTGAGCAAACGTACACTGTAACCGCTTCTAACGGAACTTGTTCAGTAACCGATGATGTTACTGTAACTCCTAATCCGCTGCCAAGTTTTACAGCTTCAGATATCACTATCTGTAAAGGTGAAACAGGTTCATTGTCAGCTGTTTCGGGAGAAAGTAATACCTACAGCTGGACACCAGTTGGAGGAGGAACAACTTTAACCGGTGTTAACGTATCTGTAAGCCCATTGGTTACAACTACATACAATGTGGTTGCTACTAGTAATATTACAGCATGTCAGTCTTCACAAGAAGTTACCGTTACTGTAAGTGATCCTGGACAAATCATTTCAGGAACTACTGAAAGAACTGTGTCTCCGGATGTGCCAACTACTTTTGAAGTTGTAACTGCCGGTACCGGATTAACTTACCAATGGCAAGTGAATGACGGTAGTGGTTGGGTTGATTTAACAGACGATTATGTTGATGCTGAAACCGGAAATTACTCTGGAGTAAATACAGCTATCTTAACTGTTGATAACATTACCTTAGACTTTAATGGTTACTTATACCAATGTATCGTTACCGGAGCTTCACCTTGTGTGTCTTTAGAACCGGTTGAAGCTACCTTGAATGTATCTGATACAGGTTTCTTAACGCAACCGTCAAATGTTACTGTTTGTGGTACTTCTACTGCGGAATTTACTATTGTAACTTCCGGAGACGAGCCATTCAATGTTCAGTGGCAAGTAAGTACTGATGGTGGTGCTACTTTCCAAGATATTGTTGATGGTCCGGATGCTACTATTGTTGGATTAGACTTCACAGGAGCTAATGCAACTTCACCTAAAACTTTATTGGTTTCAGGAATCACTACAGATCATGACGGATATCAATTCTTGTGTCAGTTGAACTTTGGTTTGAATAGTACTATTGCGACTCTGGATGTGAAAACACCGGTTGCTATAACTACTCAGCCTCAAGCAACTCAAACAGTGTGTTACAGTGGTGGAACTACTTCGTTTACTGCTGCTGCTTCGGGAGATTTCTCAAGCGTACAATGGCAGTATTCTGCGGATGGTTCAACCGGATGGGCGAATGTAGTAAATGGTACTCCTGTTGGAGCTACTTATGCTAATGCTACTACAACCACTTTAGGAATTACTACTACAGCAGCTACTACCAGTGGTTACTATAGAGCTAATTTCGTTGGAAGCACACCATGTACTAACTTGGCTACAGAAGCAGGACAATTATTGATTAATACGCCAAACGTATCTATTAATGCTTCTTCTACCGCATTCTGTTTGCCTAGTGGAAATGCAATTACATTAACGGCTAGTGGTGCAAGTACTTACACATGGTCACCAGCCACTGGCTTATCGGCAACAACCGGTGCAGTGGTATTCTGTTCGCCATCGGCAACAACTACTTATACGGTAACCGGAGACGATGGAACCGGATGTTTAGATACTGCACAAGTTACCATTACTGTGGGTAGTGATTTGACAGCTACAGCTACTGCTTCACCAACTACAGTATGTTCAGGATCTAATTCTCAATTAGATGTTGCAGTAACAGAAGTAAACGCTACACCTTTTGCACAGAAGTATGCTTTCCAAGCTACAACCGGTACTTATACTCCGGTAAGCGGTTCAGCTACACAATTAACTTCAGTTCAGGCAGATACAGCTATCAGTGCTGCTCAGAACATTGGATTTAACTTTGTGTACGATGGAAATACTTATACACAATTCAAAATGAGTTCTAACGGATTTATTAGTTTGAATATGTCCGGTACAAGTTCATTAGGTACCAATAATTTATCAACAGCTAATGCTACTTCAAGACCTATCATTGCTCCTTTATGGGATGATACTGATGGTAGTGCTACAGGTGGTTCTTATGCCGGTTATGAAGTTACCGGTACAGCACCAAACAGAGTTTTAACTGTTGAGTGGAGAAATTGGGAGTGGATTTGGAGTTCAACTAACCCTGTAATCAGCTACCAAGTTAAATTATATGAAGGTACTAACGTAATTGAGTATATCTACCGTTCAGAGTCGGGTGCTGTTTCTTCAGGATCTGCTACAATCGGTATTGGTTCAGCTACAGGTTCCGGTGCGGGAAGTTACATTAACTTATCCAGCATCACAACTCCTGCAGTGAGTTCAACTACCTCAACCACATCTTTGTCAACTAAACCTGCAACAGGTACAGTTTACAGATTTACACCTACTCAGACGTTCACTTACTCATGGTCTCCTTCTACTTTCATTGAAGGTCAAACCAACTTGAAGAGTCCGATGGCTACCGGTATCAATGCACCTGTAACTTACTCTGTAACCGTTACTAATGCTGCCGGTTGTTCAACTACGGCCTCTGCTCCTGCAATTACTTTAGAGGGTGGTCCGGTTATTACGGCACAACCTTCACCTTTAGTAGTTACTAAATGTCAAGGGGAGGCTGCATCCTTCAGTGTTACAGCTACCGGACCGACTTTGTCTTACCAATGGAGAAAGGATGGTCAACCTATAACAGGAAATGCTTCGGCTACTACAGCTACCTTAAACTTAACCGGAACTACTCCGGCTGATTCCGGTAGCTACGATGTAGTGATTACAGCTTGTGCTGTGTCAGTAACCAGTGATGCTGTTGCTTTAACAGTATATCCGACTCCGACTATTACAACTACTTTATCTTCTGCTTCTTATTGTGCAGGAGCTACAGTTCCGGGTATCTCATTAGCAGGTACACCAAGTGGTGTAACCTTTGATGTAACTGGTGGTTCAGCTGTTGGATTGAGTGATCAAACTGCTGTTACAAGCATTCCGTCTTTCACAGCTACTGCAGGAACAGCTACTATTACAGTAACTCCTAAAGCTAATGGATGTTCAGGTACTGCGGTAACTTATACTATTACTGTTAATGCTTTACCAACAGCCTTGTCAGTATCTCCTACAAGTCAAACCATTTGTAGTAATGCTACACCGGTATTGTTAACCGCAACGGGTGGTATTGATAATGCTTCTGTTGTTGTGGGTACAGGTACTACTCTGAATTCTACGACAGGATATCCTGCACCATTGTCTAATTATTACGGTGGAGCTAAGCATCAAATGTTGATTAGAGCTAGTGAATTGACAGCTTTAGGATTTGCCGCAGGGGATAAAATCAAAGGTATTGCTTTTGATGTTAGTACTGTAGGTTCAACATATACTGGTAGTTTATCTGACTTTACAGTTGCTATTGGTAATACTACTAATACAACTTTAACCTCGACTGCTTTTGTTGGAGGATTAACAACGGTAAGAAATGCAGCAACTTTAACAGTGCCTACTACTTCTTTACCACAAAATTTGAACATTCCTTTTGATACTAATTTCACTTGGAATGGTACAAGTAATATTGTAATCCAAACTTCATACAGTAATGGTAATACCGGAGCTTCTACTGATTTTGTTCAGTCTAAGGGTAGTACTACTGCTTTTTCTAGTACCAACTGGTATAGAGCAGACGGAGCTACTGCAGCTTCAATTTTAAGTGCTTCAACTCCATCAGGATCAGGTAGCACCAGACCAAACTTTGTATTAACCAGAGAAGGTAATTCAGCTATTACTTGGTCACCTACAACTGGTTTATATACTGATGCCGCAGGAACTGTTCCTTACACAGGAACTGCTACTGCAACAGTTTACGCACGTCCAACTACATCTACTAATTATGTGGCAAGAGCTACAACTTTTGCAGGATGTTATGTTGATGCTTCTGCTTCTTCATTCACTGTTAATCCGGCTCCAACTGTGACAGCTTCTTATGCTTGTTCAGGAACCAGTTTTACTGCTAATGCAGTACCGGGTGGTGCAGGAAGTTATACTTATGCTTGGACAGTACCGGTAGGGTTTACAAACCCTGGTGATGTTGCCAGCTTTGTGTCTTCAACACCAGGAACTTACAGTGTAGTAATCACTAATACAGTGACAGGTTGTAGCAGCTCAAGTTCATCATTTACAGTTACTTTTGGTACTTTATACCAAGATGCTGATGGTGATGGTTACGGTAACGCAGCAGTTAGCATAGTAGGTTGTTCACAATCTGGTTATGTAAGCAATAGCACAGACTGTGACGATACTATATTTGCGGTTAACCCAGGAGTAGTAGAGATATTATACAACGGAGTTGATGATAACTGTAATGGAGTAATGGATGAGGGTTACCAAATCACAGCCAATATGGTTAACTGTGGTACAACATTATCAACGATTAGTTCGTTTATTTACTGTGTGAGTACCCCTGGTGTAAACGGTTACCGATTTGAGGTTACCAATACTACTACTAACCAAGTACAGACTATCGATAAGCTTACTCAGTTCTTTAGTTTGACAGAGTTATCGAGCTATGATTATGCTACTACTTACTCTGTAAGAGTAATGGTAAGAAAATCGAGTAACAATGTATGGTTAGGTTACTACGGACCTGCATGTTTGTACTCTACACCACCGGTAATTGCACCGGCAGGAGGAGCAGGTACAACCCAGTTACAAACTTACTGTGGAGAGACGTTGCCAACTATCAGTACAATTATCTCTACGACTAGTTTACCAGGTGCTACCGGATATCGTTTCCGAGTAACCAATACAACAACCGGAGCAGTTCAAACACTGACCAGAACAATTCATTGGTTCTCTTTAACAATGTTGAGTTCTTACAACTATGGTACTACTTATGCAGTAGATGTAGCAGTTAAAACCACTGGGGATTATTCAGATTACGGTGCGCCATGTACAGTAACTACTCCGGCTGTTCCAACTTTGGCTAACTACTGTGGAGGAGCTATTGTTCCAACCAAAGGGACACAAATCCGTACCTCAAGTTTGGATAAAGTGACTGCATATGAGTTTACAGTTGACAGATATAATGAATCATTAGAGTTAGTATCGTCATCAGTAGTTGTAAAATCATTGAACCGATTTACGTTTAATGATATCACTAACTATGCACCAAGCACAACTTACAGTGTAAGAGTTAGAGTATTTACAGCAGGCTCATGGTCGCCATATGGAGATGCATGTGAGATAGTATCACCGGGAGCTGCAAGACAAGGAGAGACCAAAGCGGTTGATTCAAGTTTGTTCAGTGTAGTAGCCTATCCGAATCCGTATGATTATCAGTTTAGTTTCCGCATGGAAAGTTCAAGCGATGCACCGGTTAATATCAAGGTTTATGATATGATTGGTAAATTGATTGAGACCCGTGAGGTAAATGCAGCTGATATGCCGGTAGTATCTTTAGGAGAGCGTTATCCATCAGGAGTTTACAATGTAGTTGTAACTCAAGAGGAGAATGTTAAAACCTTAAGATTGGTGAAAAGATAATATTTAGTTGTCTTTATAAATTAAGCCGCTCCGTTTGGAGCGGCTTTTTTTTTAATTCTATTTAAGAATTGCCTTAAAAAAGGCTTGTTAACGAGATTAAAGGTATTTTATCGAATATATTTCTATTCCAGTAAACGGAAGAGTAACTTTAAGTTATAATTGTGGTATAACATGTTGATTAACAGCGGTTATAGCTCTCCGCTTTTCTTATAAATCAACTCGGGAATATTAAAGCTTAAAACCGAATACCAGATTCGGTAGTTCTAAATCTATCATTAGCATTCAAAATATTTTATCTAATGCCCACTTAGGTAAAATAAGCCCCCATATTTTAATTGTTACCTACACTAGTCATTTAAGTTTAACTTTAAAAATGAAGATTATGGAAAAAATTACAAGCCTTTTCTTTGAAAATCGGGGATTTGCAACTTTAAAAACTATTATTGGTTGCACTTTCTTCATGGTTGGATTTACTATTGACATTAATGCCCAAACAAGTTCTACTTTTACTTCTAATGGTACTTTTACAGTTCCGGCAGGAGTAACCAATGTCCAAGTGCAAGCTTGGGGCGGCGGAGGTGGTGGAGGCGGCGTTAATGGTTCCAACTCTCAAACCAGAGCCGGTGGCGGAGGAAGTGGAGGGACCTATACCCTAAATCCTTCCGTTACTGTGAATCCGCTCGGTGGAACAATCGCTGTTACTGTTGGTCAGGGCGGAACTGCAGGAACAAACACTGCTGATGGTGGAGCCGGAGGGACTTCTACTTTTGCTTCAGGAACTCCTGTAACGGCAGTAGGAGGTAATGGAGGCGCCACCGGAGACGGAAGTCCTCAATATGGAAGTGGTGGTGCCTTTAAAGTAGGTGTTACTTACGATGGTGGTGCCGGTGCTGCAGCCTCAGGCGGAAATAGTGGTGCCGGAGGTGGGGGCGCCGGATCAAGTGGTGACGGCGGTAATGCTTCGGGTACAACAGCCGGAGCCGCAGGTGCAGGTGGAGGTGGTGCCGGTGCTGCCGGAAGGACTAATAATGGAGATGGAATATCAGCTACTGCGTTAGGTGGCGGTGGATCTGGTGGAAGAAGCAGTAGTAATACAGATAGAAATGGAGGTAGTGGTTTTAGAGGACAAGTAATTGTAACTTATACTTGCCCGACTTATGCTTTGACAGCTAATCCAACCAGCAGTAGCATATGTACTAGTGGTGGTACTAGTACTGTAGTCACTTTAACCGGTACAACCAACTCTTTACCGGCTGGTGTTTATACGGTAACTTATAACAGAAGTCTGCCGAATGCATCCGGTTTGACAGCTAGTATGACAGTTAGCACTGCCGGTACCGGAACTTTTACTGCCACCGGACTAACAAGTGCGGGAAATGCAACAATTACAATTACAAATTTGACCTCAGGAGGGTGTTCCAGCAATATTGCAACTTTTAATGCAGTCACAATTCAGGTTGCAACACCAGCTACCGCAAATTCCGGAAGTGCTATTTCAACATGCTATACAACCGGTGCGATTAATATAACAGGAGGCTCCTCAGCTACAAATTTTAGCAGTATACTTTGGACTACTAATGGTTCAGGAACCTTAAATAATGAAACGTCATTGACTTTATGTGAATATACTCCTAGTGAAGCAGATTTGATTTCCGGATCTGTAACCTTAACCTTGACTGCTGTAGGAACGTCTCCTTGTGGTGAAGTAAGCAGTTCTAAAGTTTTAAATTTGTTTTCACTGCCTACCGCTGAAGGAGTTTCAATATGTCAAGGCGGCTCTGGGAATTTAAGTGCTGCTGTTTTAGGTAGTTCACTAACCATACAAGGAACATGGGCTTCAACACCTGTAGCGGCACGTCCTGACACAGGAACCAATTCAGCTACTTGTGACTTTACTTATTCAGGAGGCCCTTATTCAAGGAACTATGTTGCTACTCCATTTAGGGTTAGTGTTACCGGAAGTTATACGTTTACCATGACTCAGAACAATAGTTATGACGGCATGGGGTATATTGTTTCAGGGAATTTTGTGCCGGGGAGTTGTGCCTCAGGGACCTTTATAAGAAGAGATGATGATGATGGTCCGGATGACGAACCCAGAATCATAACTAATTTAACAGCCGGAGTAACTTATACACTTATCTCAACTACATATGCTACTTCAAGTGGTGTTTATTTGGGGAGTTTTGAGTGGAATATAATCCCACCATCTGGCGGACAATTACTTCCTGTGGTGGAGTGGTATGTTGCCTCAACAGGAGGGACTTCCATTGGGCAAGGGACTTCGTTCAATCCGGTAGGGATTGCAGGTTCAGGTTTGACTAATACAACTACAGCGGGTATAACTACTTTTTATGCCGGTAATTCTTTAAATCAGGGATGTGGCAGAACTGCAGCTTCTTTTGAAATTTTGCCCAACGTAACCTATTTTGCAGATGCAGATGGTGACGGATTTGGAAATGCAGCTGTAAGCCAAGTAAGTTGTACAGGTGCGCCAATAATTTTGGGTAATCCTGCTGTAACCAATAGCACAGATTGTGATGATAATGATCAAACTAAAAACGCTAATTTTCCTTTCTATGCCGACAACGATAATGATGGTTTTGGAGCCGGAAGTTTGATTAATGTTTGTGCGGTTGATGCTTTAACTCCTCCTTCCGGTTATGTATTGAACAATACGGATTGCGATGATCAAAACATCATGATTAATACCACTTTTTCTTTCTATGAAGATGTTGACGGAGACGGTGTGGGTTATGGCGATTTGGTTAATGGAGTTTGTGCCGTAGCGGCCGACACTCCACCTGTTGGGTATTCATTAACGAATACGGATTGTTCACCTAACGACATCAATGTGTATAGAGAGGGCGTTTTTTATGTAGATGCTGACGGAGACAATTACTCAGTTGATAACAATACAACAGTTTTGTGTTACGGTGCTGTTGAGCCTGATGGTTACAGTTTGCAAAATTTAGGCAGTGATTGTGATGATAGTCTTTCAGCTGTCCACTCCGGTCAAACCGAAATTTTGTATAATGGTTTTGACGACGATTGCAGCGGCACCATTGATGACGGTTATCAAATTACTGCCTCTATGGTAAATTGTGGCACAACATTATCTACTATCAGTTCTTTAATATATTGTGTAAGTACCCCGGGAGCTAATGGTTATCGTTTTGAAATTACAAATACGGTTACTAATCAAGTGCAAACTATTGATAAACCTGCGCAGTTTTTTAGCTTAACAGAATTGGCTAATTATGAGTACGCGACCACTTATTCTGTAAGAGTGATGTTAAGAAAATCCAGCAATAATGTTTGGTTAGGATACTATGGCCCGTCTTGTTTGTATTCAACGCCACCGGTAATTACCCCGTCCGGTGGAGCAGGAACAACACAGTTGCAAAATTACTGTGGTCAAGTTATACCAAGTGTGAGTACCATTATTGCTACTACCAGTTTGCCGGGTGCAACAGGGTATCGTTTTAGAGTTACTAACACCACTACAGGAGCTGTTCAAACGCTAACCAGATCATTGCATTGGTTCTCAATGACAATGTTCGGATCTTACAATTACGGCACCACTTATGCCGTTGATGTAGCTGTTAAAACCACCGGTGGTTTTTCCGATTATGGTGCACCTTGTTATGTTTCTACTCCTGCGGTTCCCACTTTAACCAATTATTGTGGAGGAGCAATAGTGCCCACAAAAGGGACTTCTATTAAAACGGCTAGCCTAGACAAGTTAACGGCTTATGAGTTTACCGTTGATCGATACAATGAAGATTTGGAACTAATTTCCTCTTCAGTAGTGGTAAAAACATTAAACAGATTTACTTTTAACGATATTACTAATTATTATCCTAATACCACTTATAATGTTAGGGTAAGAGTATTTAGTTCGGGCTCATGGTCTCCTTATAGTGATGCTTGTGAGATTGTTTCACCCGGAGCGGACAAGCAAGGAGAAGTTAAGGCCTCGGACACTGATTATTTTACAGTGGAAGCTTATCCAAATCCTTATGATTTTCAGTTTAGCTTCCGTTTGGAAAGTTCCAGTAATGCTCCTGTTTTTATCAAAGTGTATGATATGATTGGTAAACTGATACAGGCTCGTGAAGTAAACTCAACTGAAATGCCGTTACAGTCATTAGGAGAACAATATCCTACGGGAGTTTACAATGTTATTGTAACGCAAGAGGAGAATGTCAGAATCTTGAGGATGGTAAAAAGATAATTTTTCACAATCAGTAAAATGTAGTAAAAAACCGCTAAAATTTTAGCGGTTTTTTTATTGGTTTATCGATTAAGTGTTAGGTTATATCGATGAATAAAATTAAAGAAAATGATTAACAATTAGTTAATAATTAAATTTAACTGAAATTGAAAATATAGCTAATTTTGTGCTGAATCAAATAAAACAAATATGAACAATACTCTACTTTTTGAGAAGTCAAAACGCTTATTATCATGGTGTTTTGCTTTTGTTTTTGTCTTGCTTTCCGCTAAGAGTTTCGGACAAGTAGCACAATTTAATTTTCCGGCGACCAGTTCGACGGTGGTTTCGGTTAAAGATCCGAATGTTACGGTAAGTAATATGACATTGTCTGCCGGAACTATTGAAACTAACATCACTACCGGAACTTATTTTCCTAATGAGCCTTATGTTGAGGAAACTGCCGGGTGGAATGCCACTACACAGGCTACAGCCAAAAGCTTTCAGTTTACGATAACTGCAGCTTCGGGGTATACTTTTTCCATAACTAATATTTCATTCAGGTCCTATACAACTGCTGCAGGTCCTTCAGCTGTAGGATTTGCTATTGGTTCTACAGACATTTACGCTGTAAACTCTCCGGATTCTTCTTTGCTAACAGTAAATCAAGCGGTATCTGGACAAACAGGATTGACCACAGCCACGATCAAAATACAAGGTTGGCTTAATGGCTCTCGTACTTCTGCAGGGTCAGGAGTTTTACGTTTAGATGATGTTGTTATTAGCGGTGTTGTTTCTTCAGCAGTTTCTATCACTGGTGGGACTACTTCTTCTACACCCTTTACAACCACATACGGAACGCCATCGGCTTCACAATCTTTTGCCGTTTCAGGATCAGGTTTGACAAATAATTTGGTGGCTACGGCTCCAACCGGTTTTGAGGTATCCAGAAATGATGTGGTTTCTTATGGTGCTACAGCAAGTTATACCGCTGCTGAGGCCAATGCCGGAGGGATATCTTTCTTAGTAAGATTAAAAGATAATGCGAATGTTGGCAATTATAATGCGCAAAATGTAGTTTTGTCAAGTAGTCCGGCTACCAATGTAAATATCACAACATCTGCCAGTGGCAATGCTGTAAGTCCATTAGGATTAACCATTAGCGGGTTAACTGCAAACAATAAAACATTTGACGGTAATACCACAGCTACTTTATCGGGAACACCGGTGTTAAATAACGTTTTGTTTAGCGACGACGTTGTTTTAGGAGGTACGCCGGTTGCTAACTTTAGTGATGCTGCTGTTGGTAATGGTAAAACAGTTACTGTTACCGGATATACATTAAGCGGTACCAAAGCAGGAAATTACAGTTTGTCTCAACCTTCAGGTTTAACTGCTAATATTGAGCCTTCCTCTTTATTAGATCAAAACATTACTTTCGGTGCTTTAGCCTCTGTTACTTATGGTGATGCCGATTTTCAATTAACTGCTACCTCAGATAATCCTGGTGGAGAGCCTATAGTGTATACCAGTTCTAATACTGCTGTGGCTACTGTAACAGGAGATGTTGTTACCATTGTTGGTGCAGGAACAACAACGATTACGGCTACTCAGGCAGGAAGTGCTACTCATAATCCTGCTCTTCCTGTTGGTCAAAGCTTAGTTGTTAATCCATTTGCTTTAACGGTAAGCGGGTTAACTGCTGTTGATAAAACTTACAATGGCAATACCACAGCTGCATTAACAGGTACAGCCACTTTAGCTCCATCTCCAATCAATGGTGACGATGTAGTGCTTAGCGGAACCCCGGTTGCCAATTTTGACTCCGCCAATGTCGGAACTCATAGTGTTACGGTTACTGGTTATACTTTAACCGGTACAGATGCTACTAATTATGCTTTGAGTCAGCCAACCGGCTTATCGGCTTCTATTAGTCAAGCCACTCAAACCATAACTTTCAATGCTTTACCGGCTTTAACTAATTTGTCTTCTCCTTTGAATTTGAGTACTTATGCTTCTACCACTTCCGGTTTGCCTATTACTTTTTCAAGTTCAGATACCAATGTAGCTACTATTTCAGGAACCACATTAACCATTGTTAGTGCCGGAAGTGTAACTATTACAGCTTCTCAAGATGGAGATACTAACTATGCTGCAGCCACTTCAGTTGGTCAGCCGGTTACAGTAAGTAGTGTATTATACTTGAACCAGTTTACCGGTACTGCCGCTTGTCCTACTCAAGGTAACACACCGGTGGTACAGAGCAACATGACAGGAGCTGCATTGAGCAGAAATACTATTGTTTGTACAAATTTAGCCAATGCTTTTAACTCAACTACTTTAAATAATACCGCTTCCATTAATAATAACTCTTACATAGAGTTTTCAGTAACTGCAGCAGCAGGATACAGATTTAATTTGTCTTCTGTTTCTTTCTTCAGACAAGCTAGTAACACTGCTCCAAATCAGTTAGAGGTTCGATACAGTACCAATGGTTTTGCCACTTCAACTACTTGGGGAGCTGCTCCGGTTACTCCAACTACAGGTACCGTTTTAACTTGGGATTTTGCGGATTTTGTTTCTCCGATGGGAGGTACAGTAACCTTCAGAGTTTACCCTTATGGTACTCAAAGAGCTGATCTGACTGCTACTGCTGCCTCAGCTGCAGGGACATTCAGACTTGATGATGTTACTATTTATGGTACTGTAGAAGCAGCACCACCAACTGTTACAACTACTTCGCCTGCAACAGATATTACAGCTTCTTCTGCCACTTTGAGTGGTAATGTTACCGAAATCGGTGGTTCTGCAATTAGTGGAAACGGGGCAGTAATCGCTTTAACTTCTGCTAATGCTAACCCAACTATTGGTGGTGTGGGCACTACTAATTTGGTAAATTCAGGCTTTAGCACGGGGACAGGAGCGTTTTCTGTAGCTACTTCTTCAATTTTAAGCGCTAACAAACAGTATTCTTTCAGAGCTTACGCTTCAAACAGCAATGGGTCTGCTTACGGAAGTGCGGTAACTTTCTACACTTTGGCTGAGGTTCCAACTACAGCATTAGTAATCAGTAATCCACAAACTACCTCATTAGATTTAGATTTGTCTAACGCAGTTGCACCAAATACTAATACTCAGTTTGCTATTAGAGTTCAAGTTGGAGCTAGTACATATTATGTTCAAGCCGATGGAACTTTAGGTGTTTCTGAATATTGGCAATATGAAAATGGAGCTGCTTTGAGTCCGCAATGGCCAGCGTCAATAACTGTAACCGGTTTGTTAAGTAATAGCTTGTATACTTTTGATGTTAAAGCCAGAAACAATGCAACTGTTGAAACAGCTTTTGGCCCTAGCGCTCAAGAAAGTACTTTGGTAAATGTTTTCCCTACTTTAGAAGCTGATCCGTTGGTGTTAACCATGGGAGATGTTTGTATCAATACAACCTCTGCATTCAATGGAGAATTCGCTTTGCTTGGGGTGAATTTAACCAGTCAAGATGTGACAGTAGGACCTTTAGAAGGATATACTTTTTCTGTTTCGGGATTTGGACCATTTACTTCTTCACTAACCCTTACTCCGAATGTTAACGGAGAGGTTCTTGAGACTATTTATGTTAAGTTATCACCTACTGCTGTACAAGCTTACAACGGTAATATCGCCATTTCAGGTGGTGGTGCAACCACTATAAATGTTGCTGTTACCGGTGCCGGTGTGAATACATTGGCGGTAGTTTCAAACAATCCGGCAGGCGATATCACGGCTACTACAGCTAGTTTGAATGGTAGTTTCTCTACAGGTTGTACAGAGCCTATTGAGTATGGATTTCAATACAGTTTGACTAATGATTTTGCTGTATTTGAAACAGTTGCCGGTATGCCGGGAGATGTTACAGGGTTAGAGCCTAACACGCAATATTTTTACAGATTATATTATACAGATGGCAACGGAACCATCTACGCTTTACCAAGCAGTTTCACCACACTCGGTGTTAGTGCTCCTGTTGCCACTGCAGCTACAGCTGTTGGTGCTACCAACTTTACCGCCAATTGGAATGCAGTTCCGGGTGCTTCAAGTTACCGTTTGGATGTGGCTACCAATGCACTGTTTTCTGTAAATAGCACTTTAAGCGAAGGTTTTGAAGGAACGACTTTCCCTCCAGCCGGATTTATTTCTACAGGTTGGGCCAGAAGTACTACTGCAGCGGATGTTAAAACCGGAGTAGCGGCAGCTGTTGCTAATACTAATAATGGTAGTTTAACAACTCCTGCAATTGCTTATCCAACTTCACTATCATTTAATTTGGGTAGAACAACTAATACTACTGCAAAAACATTAACGGTACAAGTATCAACAACTAGTCAAACAGACGGATTTACAACTGTGGCTACCTACGATCACAGCAATGTGCCTTCTGGTTCATACAATTCCTATTCGGTAGACTTATCGGCTTATTCTTCAGAACCGGTGGTTTATGTTAGATTCCAAAAAACATCTACTACTACTTCGCCTTGGAGATTTGATGATTTAGCCATAGTTTCTTTGGTTGATTATACTTTGCCTGGTTATAATGATAAAGTAGTTAACAGTACCTCTGAATTGGTTAGCGGTTTACAAGATAATACTACTTACTATTACAGAGTTAGAGCTGTTAGTGCCAACAGCCTTTCTGCTAATTCAAACACACAGAGTGTAACTACTATAATTTCTCCCCCAACTTTTACTTCAGTATTCCAAACTGCCGATGTTGTTTGTGAAAATACTGCTGCAACGTTTAATGTTTTGGGGCTTGTACCTAACAGTACTTCAACTATCAGTTATACTGTAAATGGTGGTGCTGTTCAAACAGCCACTAATGTAGTGGCTAACGCCGGAGGTTTCGGAACGTTCAACGTTACTTTGTCTTTAGCAGATAACGGACAGTTATTGACTATTACCCAAATTGAAAGAACTGATTTAGCTACTTCGGTACTTACTGTAAGTTCAGGTAATACCGCTGTGATTGCTGTAAGTGCTAATGTTACTTACTATGCTGATGCTGACGGAGATGGTTATGGAAACGGTGCTGTAAGTATTGTAAGCTGTGACGGAGTTCCTGTAGTTTTCGGAAATCCTGCAGTATTGGATAACACTGATTGTGATGATGCTGATAACACTAAACATACTACTTTCTCTTTTTATGCAGATGTTGATGGTGACGGTGTTGGTTTCGGAAGTTTAGTAAGTGGTATTTGTGCTGTTGATGCTAACACTCCGCCAACCGGATATTCATTAACTAATACCGATTGTTCTCCAAATGATGGTGCTGCCTATCAAGAAGGTACTTTTTATGTTGATGCCGATGGCGATAATTACTCCATTGACAACAACACCTTTAGCTTTTGTTACGGTGCTACTGAGCCAAGCGGTTATAGCTTGCTTAATTTAGGAGTAGACTGTGACGATACTATATTTGCGGTTAACCCAGGAGTAGTAGAGATATTATACAACGGAGTTGATGATAACTGTAATGGAGTATTAGATGAGGGTTACCAAATCACAGCCAATATGGTTAACTGTGGTACAACATTATCAACGATTAGTTCGTTTATTTACTGTGTGAGTACCCCTGGTGTAAACGGTTACCGATTTGAGGTTACCAATACTACTACTAACCAAGTACAGACTATCGATAAGATTACTCAGTTCTTTAGTTTGACAGAGTTATCGAGCTATGATTATGCTACTACTTACTCTGTAAGAGTGATGGTAAGAAAATCGAGTAACAATGTATGGTTAGGTTACTACGGCCCTGCATGTTTGTACTCTACACCACCGGTAATTGCACCGGCAGGAGGAGCAGGTACAACCCAGTTACAAACTTACTGTGGAGAGACGTTGCCAACTATCAGTACAATTATCTCTACGACTAGTTTACCAGGTGCTACCGGATATCGTTTCCGAGTAACCAATACAACAACCGGAGCAGTTCAAACACTGACCAGAACAATTCATTGGTTCTCTTTAACAATGTTGAGTTCTTACAACTATGGTACTACTTATGCAGTAGATGTAGCAGTTAAAACCACTGGGGATTATTCAGATTACGGTGCGCCATGTACAGTAACTACTCCGGCTGTTCCAACTTTGGCTAACTACTGTGGAGGAGCTATTGTTCCAACCAAAGGGACACAAATCCGTACCTCAAGTTTGGATAAAGTGACTGCATATGAGTTTACAGTTGACAGATATAATGAATCATTAGAGTTAGTATCGTCATCAGTAGTTGTAAAATCATTGAACCGATTTACGTTTAATGATATCACTAACTATGCACCAAGCACAACTTACAGTGTAAGAGTTAGAGTATTTACAGCAGGCTCATGGTCGCCATATGGAGATGCATGTGAGATAGTATCACCGGGAGCTGCAAGACAAGGAGAGACCAAAGCGGTTGATTCAAGTTTGTTCAGTGTAGTAGCCTATCCGAATCCGTATGATTATCAGTTTAGTTTCCGCATGGAAAGTTCAAGCGATGCACCGGTTAATATCAAGGTTTATGATATGATTGGTAAATTGATTGAGACCCGTGAGGTAAATGCAGCTGATATGCCGGTAGTATCTTTAGGAGAGCGTTATCCATCAGGAGTTTACAATGTAGTTGTAACTCAAGAGGAGAATGTTAAAACCTTAAGATTGGTGAAAAGATAATCTTAAATCAATAGCATTAAAAAACCCATCCGAAAGGATGGGTTTTTTTATTCTTGGTATAAAAAAAGTTCCTTAAAAAGGAACTCTTTATATGACTGTCTTAGTTGATTTGTTTTTTGTATTTTCTTATTGAATAAAAAGCCAAAAGCAACCCTAAACCTATCATCAATATCAGATAAGTATTTATCGGTGCCGGTGGCGGATCGCCTCCTCCTAAATCACCTCCACCTGTGTCGTCTCCTGGTCCGGCAAAAGCTGCTACATCAGCAAAAATCAAAAAGGCTAATAAGTATATTTTTGAAAAGTCTTTCATAGTCATTTTATTTCAGGTGGTAAATATAGTAATCATTTTCAAACTTAAAAAATTTATCAGATAAAATTCAGGTTATCAATCAAATTCGGAAGTGAAGAATAATTTTACATTAGGAAATTTACTTTGAGTCATTTGAATGGTAAATTCTGAATCGGCCAAAAACACCAATTGTCCGTATTTGTCATGCGCCAAGAATTTTTGTTTGATGCGTTTGAATTCTTTAAACTCTTCGCTTTTCGGGTCGTTCGGTTTTACCCAACAAGCCTTGTGTACCGGGAAGTTTTCATAACTGCATTTAGCGCCGTATTCGTGCTCTAAACGGTATTGGATCACTTCATATTGCAGTGCGCCAACGGTACCGATAACTTTTCGATTGTTCATCTCTAAAGTAAATAACTGAGCCACACCTTCATCCATCAACTGATCTACACCTTTGTCCAATTGTTTGGCTTTGAGCGGATCGGCATTGTTGATGTAGCGGAAATGTTCCGGAGAAAAACTCGGAATACCTTTAAAACTCATCAATTCGCCTTCGGTTAAAGTGTCGCCTATTTTAAAGTTTCCGGTATCGTGTAATCCCACGATGTCGCCCGGATAGGAAATGTCTACAATTTCTTTTTTCTCGGCAAAAAAAGCATTCGGACTGGAAAACTTCAAATTCTTGTTCAATCGAACATGAGTGTAAGGTTTGTTTCGTTCAAAAGTACCCGATACAATTTTCACGAAGGCCAAACGGTCGCGGTGTTTCGGGTCCATATTGGCGTGGATTTTAAATACGAAACCGGTCATTTTTTCTTCTTCCGGATGTACTAATCGTGTTTCCGATTCTTTTGGTCTCGGTGAAGGCGCAATTTCCACAAAGCAGTCCAATAACTCTCTAACTCCGAAATTGTTCAAAGCCGAACCAAAAAATACCGGTTGCAAGTCGCCGTTGAGGTAAGCATCACGGTCAAAAGCAGGATAGACTTCGCCTATTAACTCCAACTCTTCTCGCAGTTTAACCGCCGGTTTTTCGCCTATGATTTTTTCTAATTCCGGACTGTTAATGTCGGAAAAAGCTATAGTGTCTTCAATGTTTTTTCGGCTGTCGCCGCTAAAAAGATTGATGTTTTGTTCCCAAATATTGTAAATCCCTTGAAAGTCATAACCCATTCCGATAGGGAAACTCAAAGGGGTTACACTAAGTTTGAGTTTTTGTTCCACTTCATCCATCAAGTCAAACGCATCTTTACCTTCGCGATCCAATTTGTTGATAAAAACAATCATCGGAATGTTTCTCATCCTACAAACTTCCACCAATTTTTCGGTTTGTTCCTCAACCCCTTTGGCCACGTCAATTACCACTATCACACTGTCAACAGCAGTTAAGGTCCTGAAAGTGTCTTCGGCAAAATCTTTGTGACCCGGCGTGTCAAGAATGTTGATTTTTTTATCCTGATAGTTAAAAGCCAAAACCGAAGTAGCCACCGAGATTCCTCTTTGGCGTTCTATTTCCATAAAATCGGAAGTAGCTCCTTTTTTGATTTTATTGTTTTTTACGGCTCCGGCTTCCTGAATGGCTCCACCAAAAAGCAACAATTTTTCCGTAAGGGTTGTTTTCCCGGCATCAGGGTGTGAAATAATACCGAATGTTCTGCGACGCTGTATTTCTTTTAAAAAACTCATGAATTTTTTTTGATAAATGGTTTGCAAAAATACTATTATTTAGTCAGAATTCGAGCAGCTAATCTGTAGCAGTTTTTTTTGGGTTGAAATGACCGTAAAATTCTGTTAATAAAATTTTGTTAATAGTCAGCGCTATACTTGTATAATGTGTTTGAATTGTTACTTTTGTTGATTGTTACCTCATTAAAACAAACCGCTTTAAACGGGGAACAAAAAGCAAGAAATTAATTCTGATTTTATAAAGAAATTAAGCGCATATGAGTATAAAACCATTTTTTTTAGGATTGTTCATTTTGATGGCTACGGCTGTTTTAGGGCAAACCAATACAAAAGAAGTTTTGTTTACTATTAACGATAAGTCATATTACACCGATGAGTTTTCGAGGGTTTATAAGAAAAACTTAGACTTGGTTAAAGACGAATCTCAAAAAGATTTAAATCAGTATTTAGAGCTCTTTATCGGGTACAAATTAAAAGTCAACAAGGCCTATAAATTAGGGTTGCAGAACAGCGCCAAATACCAAGCCGAATTGAAATCATACCGCAGTCAGTTGGCTAAAAACTATTTCAACGACACTAAAATAACCGAAGCCTTAATCGAAGAAGCTTACAATCGTTTGCAAAAAGAAGTCAGAGCTTCTCACATTTTGATACTAGTAGACGAAAATGCTTCTCCAGAGGACACCTTGAAGGCTTACAAAAAAATCGAAGATGTTGCTAAAAGAGCACAAGCGGGTGAAGACTTTGCGGTATTAGCCGAACAGTTTTCCGAAGATCCATCTGCCAAAGAAAACAAAGGGGATTTGGGCTATTTTACTGCGTTCAGAATGGTATATGGTTTTGAAAATGCTGCTTATAATACGGCCAAAGGGAAAGTATCAAAAATTACCCGTACCCGTTTTGGTTACCACATTGTAAAAGTAAATGACATCAGACCTAATCGTGGTGAAGTTACTGTGGCTCACATCATGATTTTAAAAGCCAAACCTGAAGATGCCGACCAAGGGAAGCCGGAAAAAACCATCAATGAAATTTACCAAAAAATCCAGCAAGGAGAAAAATTTGAAGATTTAGCTAAGCAATTTTCCGAAGACAAATCTTCTTCTCCTAAAGGCGGATTGTTAAGCAAATTCGGCTCCGGACAATTGAGTTCTGAAGCGTTCGAAGAAGTGGCTTTCTCCTTAGCAAAGCCTAATGATCTTTCCAAACCTTTCCAAACGGAATTTGGTTGGCACATAGTGAAGTTGATAGAAAAACATCCCATCAGAACACAGGCTGAGATGAAAATGGAATTGGAAAATAAAATCGGAAAAGATGATCGTTCCAAAAAAATAACGGCTTCACTCAACGAGAAGCTCAGAAAAAAATACACTTATAAAAAAGAGGCTAAGGTCTATGCCCAATTATCAAAATGGATAACAGAAGATTTTTATGAGTCGAAATGGTCGCAACCGGAAGCAGCCAAAGATTATTCGGGTATATTGCTTACCATCAACAACAAAAAAATAGAAGGTAAAAAGTTTTTGGATTTTGTTGACAAGCAACAAAAAGCCGGATTGAAAGTAAAACCACTTTCAGCTCTTAACGAACTGCTTTACAACAAGTTTTTAGACGAACAATTAACTGCCTATTACGATGAAAATTTGGAGACAGAATTTCCTGAGTTTGCTTATGTAATGGAAGAATATCGAGATGGATTGTTGTTGTTCGACTTGATGGAAAAAGAAATTTGGGAGCGTGCTAAAACCGATACCGTTGGGTTGCAAAATTTTTACAACTCAACCAAATTTAACCATATGTGGAAAAATAGGGTAGAAGCTACTATTTTGTCTTCAACCAAATTGGAAACCATTAAAAAAGCATTGGCTTTATTGAAAAAGAATACCGACCCGCAATCAATCAAAGACAAACTCAATACCGACAATGTTGTCAATATTATGGCCAATACCGGTAGGTTTGAAGAAGGGAACAGTGCTTTGCCAAAAGCCACCAAGTTTGAAGTTGGTACTTCAGATATCTTTAAAGAAGGAGAATATTATTTTATCGTAAAAGTGGATAAAGTATTGCCGGCCGGAGTGAAAACTTTGGATGAATGCAGAGGGAAATTGGTTAATGAATACCAACAATATTTAGAGCAAAGATGGGTTGACGATTTAAAACAAGAATTCAATGTTAAGGTCAACCAAGAAGTTTTTGAAAGCGTTAAGAAACAGTTGCATCCGTAAATGATCAGAAGTAGTTTTTTTTTATTCCTATTGTTGTTGGGATCTTGTAATTATTTCAAGCCCGAACAAAAACCGGAATCGATTGCCAGAGTCGGAAAAAACTATTTGTACAAAAGTGATATTGCTACCTTGGTTCCGGCAGGAACTTCCAAAGCAGACAGCATCCTTTTGGTTAGGGATTTTATCAATCGATGGGCAAGTCAAAAACTACTCATTGAAGCTGCAGAACGCAATTTGAGTGATAAGAAAAAAAGCGAGTACAACGCTTTGATTAAACAATATAAAATTGATTTGTACACTAAAGCCTATATAGAAGAAGTTGTAAAGAATAACGTAGACACTTTAGTAACAGAGGAAGAATTAAAAAAATATTATAAAGAGAACAAAGAAAATTTTAAAACCAACGGTACTTTAGTGCGTTTGCGTTTTATCAATTTGGCCAAAGACAATCCTCGCTTTGCTGCCATAAGAAACAAGTTCTTTAATTATAATAAGAAGGATAAAAAGTTTTGGGATACTTACGCCTTACAGTTCAAAAGCTTTGCGATGAACGATTCGGTTTGGGTAGATATGAGTCAGGTTTATTACAAATTACCGGTGATTAATCCCGACAACCGAGATGAGATTATCAGACCCGGAAAGAAAGCTGAAATACAATCCAATGACGATGTGTATTTGATAAAAATAACCAATGTGATTGATAAAAATCAAGTGTCGCCATTTGAATACATCAAACCCACATTAAAGGAAGTTATACTGAACCAAAGAAAATTAGAATTAATAAAGCAGTTTGAAAAAGAAATCACCGATGATGCCATTAAAAACAACGATTATGAAATATATAAATAACCAACTAACCACAGCCGTATTGGTGCTGATTTGTTCTGTTGGTTCTGTCAATGCACAAGAAATCATTAAGGACAGTATCAAGCCTAAACCGCAAAACAATGCCTCAAAGAAATTAAAAGTAGACGGTATTATTGCTACCGTTGGAGACTATTTGGTCTTGGATTCCGATGTGGATAAAGCTTATTTGGAACTGGCCAGTCAAGGGCAGCCTACAAAAGATATCAGTCGTTGTCAGATGTTGGGAAGTTTGTTAGAAGACAAATTGTATGCACACCAAGCCATTCAGGACAGTATAGTGGTTAAGGATGAAGAAGTAAAAGAGAAAATGAGTGAGCAAATTGCCTACATGGTAGAGCAGTTAGGTTCTATGGAAAAGGTAATTCAATATTTCAAAAAAGACAATGAAGATGATTTCAGAACGGATTTATTCGATATCATCAAGACCAATAAACTATCCGGTGAAATGCGCAGAAAGATTGTGGATGCTGTAGAAATTACGCCTGAAGAAACACGTACTTTCTTTAAATCGATTCCACAAGATGAATTGCCGGTTTTCGGCGCCGAAATGGAAGTAGCTCAAATTGTGGTTATCCCTAAAATTACTGAGGAAGAGAAACAAAGAGTGATTCGCCGACTCAAAGAAATTAAAGAAGAAGTTTTGGCCGGTGCCAGCTTTAAAACCAGAGCGGTTATTTATTCCGATGACCGCGGTTCGGCTTCAAACGGTGGATTTTACAAAATCAACAGAAAGACACAATTCGTAAAAGAATTTAAAGACGTAGCCTTCAGTTTAGGTGAAGGAGAAATTTCTGAACCATTCGAAACCGAATATGGTTACCACATCATTATGGTGGAAAAAATCAGAGGACAGGAAGTGGAATTGCGTCACATTTTAATGATGCCCAAAGTGTCCGACCAAGCTTTGAGAGAAGCTCGTGAAAAGATTTTAACCATCAAATCGCGTATCGAAAAAGGAGAGATTTCGTTTGCAGAAGCCGCTCGCACTTTGTCAGACGAGAAAGAAACCAGAGCCAATGGCGGAACGCTAATCAATCCCAAAACACAAGATACTCGTTTCGAATTGACTAAAATGGATCCGTCTTTGTACAGCGAGGTGTCTAACTTGAAAGACGGCGCTATCACTCCTCCAATCCTTGACGATGACCCGAGAACCGGTAAGAAATACAAAATCATCACGGTAACCAACAGAATCAATGAGCACACAGCAGATTATGCCAAAGATTACACCAAAATCAAAGATTTAGCGCTCAAAGAAAAACAAATCAAAGCCATTGCCAAATGGACGGAAGAAAAAATCAAAGAAACTTACATTAAAATCAACGGAGAATACAGAGATTGTTTGTTTCTCAATAATTGGCTGAAGAAATAGTTTTGCCATAAAATTCAAGTAAATTGTACTCCTTTAATCAAATAGTTTAAATCTTAAATCTAATATCAAATGTCTGATGTAGCTGCCATTCAAAATTTAGTTCAAAAAAGAATTGAACTCAAGAAGGAAATCTCCAAAATCATCGTGGGTCAGGATGAAGTGGTTGACCAGATTTTGTTGAGCATTTTTTCAGGCGGACACTCCTTGTTGGTTGGGGTTCCCGGTTTGGCCAAAACTTTAATGGTCAACACCATTGCTCAGGCTTTAGGATTAGATTTTAAGCGCATACAGTTTACCCCCGATTTGATGCCTTCTGATATTTTGGGGAGTGAAATTTTAGATGAAAACCGTCAGTTCAAGTTTATCAAAGGTCCGATTTTTTCGAATATTATCTTGGCTGATGAAATCAACAGAACACCTCCTAAAACCCAAGCCGCTCTGCTCGAGGCTATGCAGGAACGTGCTGTTACCATAGCCGGTCAGAACTATAAATTGTCTTTACCTTATTTTGTATTGGCAACCCAAAACCCTATAGAACAAGAAGGAACTTATCCGTTGCCCGAAGCCCAATTAGATCGCTTTATGTTTGCTATCAAACTCGATTACCCTACCTACGAAGAAGAAGTTCAGGTGGTAAAGAGTACAACAAACGACGAAAAGCCAACAGTAAACGCTTTGTTCACTGCTCAGGAAATTATCGATTTCCAGCATTTAATTCGTCGCGTTCCCGTGGCGGATAATGTGATTGAATACGCGGTGTCTTTGGTAGGCAAAACCCGTCCAAAAAGCGCTTTGGCTCCAGAGTATGTCAATAATTATTTGGATTGGGGCGCTGGACCCAGAGCGTCTCAAAACTTAATTTTGGCTGCTAAAGCTCATGCCGCTTTTAATGGTAAATTTTCTCCGGATATTGAAGATGTAAAAGCGGTTGCTACCGGCATTTTGCGTCACAGAATCATCAAAAACTACAAAGCCGACGCCGAGGGGATTACAGAGGAACAAATCATAAGTAAATTATTGTAATCCGGTTTTATTATTTTATTACATTTAATTAATGAATAAAATAGTAAAGTATCCTCTTGTCAACGAACGAATCTTTGGTCTCGACTTAATGCGTACTATAGCCATCTTAATGGTTGTTGTTGGACATTGCGTTTGGATAGTGCCTGAGAGGGATAATTTGTTGCACCAACTGTTGGTATTGTCGGGTTTTTTCGGAGTCGAGATTTTCTTTGTGTTAAGTGGGTTTCTCATCGGTAAAATCCTTTACCAGCTGTATCTGAATTCCGATTTTAGTTTGGCTACGGTTTTTTATTTTCTCAAGCGAAGATGGTACCGCACGTTGCCGAATTACTATTTGGTGTTAGTGCTCAATTTATGCATTGCCTCAGTAGTAGGGTATGCCGCTTTGTCGGGATGGAAATATTTCTTTTTTGGGCAAAATTTAAACACTACCATGCTGCCCTTTTTTCCGGAATCTTGGAGCCTTTCGGTGGAAGAGTATGCCTACATCGTATTGCCGTTTTTTATTTTAATGGCCGGACTTTTGCTTAAACCCAAGAATAAAAGACGCTTCTTTCTGCAAATGGTATTGGTGTTGATTGGTGTTTTCTTAGCGACTAAATTTTATTATCATTTTAACGAACCAACGACCAATCTGACACAATGGAACTTATCGCTCAAAGCTGTTGTAATTTACCGGTTGGACAGTATTTTTATAGGAGTTTTGTGCAGCTGGCTTTATTACAATTTTAAAACCCAATGGATAAAATATCAAGTTTTGTTCGTGGGTATAGGTGCTTTGCTTTTCTTTTTTCAGTTTTTTGTTATCGGCTCTTTAGGTTGGGTTATAGAAACACATCCTCTGCTGTGGAATGTGTTTTATTTACCGCTTTTGTCTGTTGCCGTTGCTTGTTTTTTACCTTTATTGTCCCAATGGAAAGCTACAGGATTCTTTTTTGAAAAACCGATTGTTTTCCTAAGTAAGATTTCGTATTCCATGTATTTGTTGCATTACAGTGTGATTTTACTGCTTATGAAACATTACATTCCCTTCGATGCTCAAGATACTTTTGAAGTCAGCATTTTTATCCTCGGATATTTCACAATTACCTTAGTTTTGAGCTATTTACTTTATCGCTTTTATGAGTTGCCATTGATGAATTTGAGGGATAAAAATTAATAATTGACATTTTTTGACTTTTAAAATACGTTATTGTCAAAAAAGAACTATCAAAAATTACTATTCCTTAAAACAGTCGTTTTGAGCAACATATTTTAGTAAAAACTTTTCATAAGTATAACGTTTTCGTAAATTTGCGAAGCAAACAAATTAACCAAATTTATTATGGCTTTTGATATTGAAATGATTGAAAAAGTGTATGCTACTATGGCTGCTCGTGTAGACAAAGCACGTGAGTTAGTAGGGCGTCCGCTTACTTTATCTGAAAAGATTTTATATTCGCATTTGTGGGAAGGTATGCCTTCTCAATCTTTTACCCGCGGTAAAGATTATGTTGACTTTGCACCGGACAGAGTAGCTTGTCAAGATGCTACTGCTCAAATGGCTTTACTGCAGTTCATGCACGCCGGTAAAAGCAAAGTGGCTGTGCCGACAACCGTTCACTGTGATCACTTAATCCAAGCTAAAGTTGGTGCTAAAACCGATTTGGCTGTAGCCAATACCCAATCGAAAGAAGTATTCGATTTCTTATCTTCAGTTTCTAACAAGTACGGAATCGGTTTTTGGAAACCGGGTTCAGGAATTATCCACCAAATTGTTTTAGAAAATTATGCATTCCCGGGCGGAATGATGATTGGTACCGATTCTCACACGGTGAATGCCGGTGGTTTGGGTATGTTGGCAATTGGTGTTGGTGGTGCCGATGCTGTAGACGTAATGTCGGGCATGTCATGGGAATTGAAATTCCCTAAACTAATCGGTGTTAAATTGACCGGAAAATTAAACGGTTGGACTGCACCTAAGGACGTTATCTTAAAAGTGGCCGATATCCTTACCGTAAAAGGAGGAACCGGTGCTATCGTTGAATATTTCGGTGAAGGTGCTACGTCTATGTCGTGTACCGGAAAAGGAACCATCTGTAATATGGGTGCCGAAATCGGAGCGACTACTTCTACTTTCGGTTACGATGATTCTATGAGAAGATACTTAGCGGCTACCGGTCGTCAAGATGTGGTTAATGCTGCCGATAAAGTAGCTTCTTACCTAACAGCAGATGCCGAAGTGTATGCTAATCCTGCCGATTATTTTGATCAATTAATTGAAATCAACTTGTCTGAATTAGAGCCGCACATTAACGGACCTTTTACTCCGGACAGAGGAACACCTGTGTCTAAGATGAAAGAAGAAGCTACCGCTAACGGATGGCCTTTGAAAGTAGAATGGGGATTGATAGGTTCTTGTACCAATTCTTCCTACGAAGATATGGCCCGCGCGGCTTCTATTGTAGAGCAAGCCGTGGCTCATGGTATTACGCCTAAAGCCGAATTCGGTATCAACCCGGGTTCTGAGCAAATCCGTTACACTATCGAAAGAGACGGCATCATTGCTACTTTTGAAAAAATGGGAACTAAAGTGTTTACCAATGCTTGTGGTCCATGTATCGGACAATGGGACAGAACAGGTGCTGACAAAGGGGAAAAAAACACTATTGTTCACTCGTTCAACAGAAACTTCTCTAAGCGTGCCGACGGTAACCCGAACACACACGCTTTTGTAACATCGCCTGAAATGGTAGCGGCTTTGGCTATCTCCGGAGATTTGTCTTTCAATCCAATCACGGATACTTTGTTAAACGATAAAGGTGAAGCGGTAAAATTAAACCCGCCAACAGGAGACGAACTACCAACAAGAGGTTTTGATGTAGAAGACGCCGGTTTCCAAGCACCTGCAGCTGATGGTTCATCGGTTGAGGTAGTGGTTTCGCCAACTTCAGATCGTTTACAATTGTTAGCGCCATTTGATGCTTGGGACGGAAAGAATATTTCTGGAGCCAAGTTGTTGATCAAAGCGTTCGGTAAGTGTACTACTGACCACATTTCAATGGCCGGACCATGGTTGCGTTTCCGCGGACACTTAGATAATATTTCTAATAATATGTTGATTGGAGCCATTAATGCTTTCAATCAAGAAGCCAATAAGGTAAAAAACCAATTGACAGGAGCTTATGATGCCGTACCTGCGGTGCAAAGAGCTTACAAAGCTGCCGGAGTACCTTCGATTGTTGTGGGTGACCACAATTACGGTGAGGGTTCATCTCGTGAGCATGCCGCTATGGAACCTCGTTTCTTAGGCGTAAAAGCGGTATTGGTAAAATCATTCGCTCGTATTCACGAAACCAATTTGAAAAAACAAGGAATGTTGGCGTTGACTTTTGCAAACGAAGCGGATTACGACAAAATTCAAGAAGATGATACTATCAATTTCTTAGATTTAACCGAGTTCGCACCTGGCAAACCGTTAACGTTAGAGTTTGTTCATGCAGATGGTTCGAAAGACACCATTTTGGCTAACCACACTTACAACGAAAGTCAAATTGGTTGGTTTGTAGCCGGTTCAGCCTTGAACTTGATTGCTGCCGGAAAAGCCTAATTGATTCAAACAATCATAAAAAAGCTCAACTTTACGTTGAGCTTTTTTGTTATGCTTTCTTTTGATATATTTCTTTATGTCCGGAACACCATAGTACGCTTTCGTAGTAAAAATCGACTGTCGTTAAATTGTCTTTCTTTTTGATGACACATTTTCCGGTTACATCGGCTTCAGAACCAAATACGGTAACTGTTTTGTTGTTTTCTAATTTACGGTCAAGGTACATTTCATAAATTCTGGTGGCTATTTCTTGGCGAATGGTAATTTTAGAATTAAATGTACTGATGATTACCGTACCGTTTTTGTTACGCGCCACATACTCCATTCCGTTGTGACCATAGTTGTAGGTTGTTACTTTCGGCTCCTCATTGGAGAACGCAAAACAAGTCAGAATTGACAAGCTCAAAATTAATTTTTTCATAAGCAGGTTGTAGGGCGTTGTTTTTGGAAGGCGAAAAATAGTAATTATTTTTCTAAAACCTAATTTTATTAACAAATTATATGCTTATTAACAAAAAAATCTCGTTTTACCCTACCGGATAAACGAGATTTTTCAAGTGAATTAATTCTTGCCTATTAATAATAAGTATAGCGTCTTACCTTAGCAATGTATTTGGCCAAACGAATTACTTGGTGGCTATAGCCGTATTCGTTATCATACCAAACATAAAGCACTATGTTTTTTCCGTCTCCTGAAACTATCGTGGCATTACTGTCAAAAATAGATGGGGCTGAAGTGCCTACGATATCGGAAGAAACCAATTCGTTGTTCAAAGAGTATTTAATTTGTTCCACCAATTCGCCTTCCAAAGCATATTTTCGCATAATGCCGTTTACTTCTTCAATAGAAGTTGCTTTGCCTACTTCCAAATTAAGTACTACTAAAGAACCGTTAGGTACCGGAACTCGAATCGCATTAGAGGTTAATTTTCCGGCTAAACTTGGCAGTGCTTTCGCTACAGCACTTCCGGCTCCGGTTTCGGTAATCACCATATTTAAAGCAGCAGCGCGACCACGACGGTATTTTTTGTGCATGTTATCTACCAAGTTTTGGTCGTTTGTATAAGCATGGATGGTTTCCAAATGGCCTTTAACTACGCCTAATGTTTCTTCCACAGCAGCTAAAATAGGCGTGATGGCATTGGTGGTACATGAAGCAGCAGAATAAATATTCACTTCATCCGGATTGTAATCGTTGTGATTTACACCGTAAACGATATTAGGCACACCTTTGCCCGGAGCGGTTAGCAATACTTTGTCCACTCCTTTAGAAGTTAGGTGGCGTTTCAAAGCTTCTTCAGTAGTGAAAGCACCTGTATTGTCAATCACCAAAGCGTCATTGATGCCGTATTTCGTGTAATCTATTTCTTCCGGACCTGCCGCAGTAATGATGTGTACTGTTGTGCCGTTAATGATTAAGGCGTTGTTTTCCACATCGGCTTGAACAGAACCTTCAAAGTCGCCGTGTACCGAATCATAACGCAATAACGAAGCTCTTTTTTCTAAAGATGAGGCATCATTGCGGTCACGAGTTACAATAGCACGCAGACGAAGTTGTTGTCCTTTTCCAATTTTACTCATCATTTCACGAGCCAACAAACGACCAATACGGCCAAAGCCATACAACACTACATCTTTAGGTTGGATATTTTTAGAGTTTTTGGCATTTTTCAATTTGTCAATCACAAATGCACGAGCATCATGGTACTTATTGTCTTCCAAATGGTATTCGTAAGTCAGTTTTCCGATGTCGATACGAGAAGGTGGTAAGTCTAAGTTTAAAATCGCTCTGGCAATTTCCACCGAGTCAAAAACGTTGATGGGTTTTTGAACAAATTCACCGGCGTATTCGTGTAAATTGATGATGTCACTCACGTTTCGGTCTATCAACTGGTTTCTGAAAAGAACCAACTCGATGGACTTGTCGTACCACAAATCGCTGATGATTTTGATGAATTCTACTCCGGCTTTTCGTCTGTCGGCTTGGAACGATAATTCCTTCTCGTACAAAGTGTTGCTGCTCATAAAAATGAAAGTGTTTAGTTGTGTTTTATAATTTAACCTTGTTTAAAAAGACTTGTCAGTCTCAGGTGGCGCAAAAGTATAAAATACCAATGTTTTACGAAAACGATTTCGTAACTTTTTTTGGCATAAAAAAAACCAACCTTGAATAAGGTCGGCTTTTTCGAAAAATAAGTAAGATGATTTTGTATTTAGATGATAATCTGTATCACTTGTCCCAATCGGTTGATCATTTGGATGCTGACACTTTGGTTTTCGTCTTTTTTATTCAAAAATCTTGAAATCGTTTCCACATCCGTAGCTTTTACATTGTCTACCGAAAGAATGATGTTCCCTTTGAGCTGATCGTAATAAGGTCTTAAATTGTCATTATTGATTTCCTTGATGCGAACACCATAGTCAATTCTGAATCTTTTCTTATCGGCACTGTCGATGTTTTCCAACTCTAACCCTTTAAATTCTGTGGTGTAAATATCGTTTTTAATCAGTGTTACCCAAGCTGTTTTGGTTTCATTTTCGCGTACATAAGTAACCTGAACTCTGTCGTTAGGACGTTTGGTGTTAATGTAACCGGTCAATTCCGCGAAAGTGCTGATTTTTTGATTGTCTAATTTTTTGATCACATCTCCTTTTCGTAATCCTGCCTTTTCGGCTCCTGAGTTTTTACTGACTTTATTGATATAAAAACCTTCAGTGTCTTTAATGCCTAATTCATCCGAGGCTTTGCTGTTTAATTCATTGCCTTCCACGCCCAAAATTCCTCTTTGTACTCCGCCAAATTCCATAATATCTTCAATGATTTTTCGGGTAATGTTAGAAGGAACGGCAAAGGAGTATCCGGCATAGCTTCCGGTAGGAGAGGAAATCATGGTGTTGATACCGATAAGTTCTCCGCGTGTATTTACCAAAGCACCACCACTGTTTCCGGGATTCACAGCGGCATCGGTTTGAATGAAAGATTGAATGCCGTTGCGGTTGTCTAAATTTCTCGCTTTTGCGGAAACAATACCAGCTGTTACGGTTGAATTGAGATTATATGGATTTCCTACGGCCAAAACCCATTCACCTACTTTAACTTGGTCGGAGTCGGCAAAAGTAGAATAGGGTAATTTTTCATCGGCATTGATTTTCAATAGTGCGATGTCCATTTTAGAATCGGTACCGATAAGTTTGGCTTTGTATGATTTGTTATTGTTTAGCGTTACTTCTAATTCGGTCGCATCTTTAATCACGTGATTGTTGGTAACTATATAACCGTCTTCAGAAATGATTACCCCCGAACCGGTGCCTATTTGTTCTTGTTGCTGACCACCACGTTGACCGTAAAAGAATTCCATAATAGGATTAGAAACGGTTCTGATAGAAACATTTTTAACATGCACCACAGTATGAACAGCTGCTTCTGCTGCTTCAGTAAAGTCGATAGCTTCTCCCGATAAACCCACAGTTCTTCCGTAAGAACCGGAAGCTGTAGTAACGATGCTCTCTCTTTCATTGTTGTCAAAGAATAACTTGTAAGCTCCTAAAGTAGTGGCTCCGCTTAATAAAGAAACTAAAAATAAACTCGATACTCTTCTCATCGTTTTTACTGTTTTTTAAATTATCTATAGTAAAATTAAAAAGTTTCATTTTCGCTGTCAATACCCTTTAACGGTCGTTTAACAATTTTTAAGTCAATCTTAAATTTTGCTATATTTGTGGTACTTAACACTGCTATGAAAATCAATTTTAACAAATATGAAGGCACGGGGAACGACTTTGTCATGATCGACAATAGGGCTGCCGTGTTTCCCAAAAGCAATACAGCACTTATTCGGAAATTGTGCGATCGACGTTTTGGCATCGGAGCAGATGGCCTCATCTTATTGGAACAAGATGCGGAAGCCGATTTCAGGATGGTCTATTACAATTCCGATGGTAACGAAAGTTCTATGTGTGGCAATGGCGGAAGATGCTTAGTAGCTTTTGCCAAAAGTTTGGGGGTAATCCAAAATGACACCAATTTTGTTGCTACCGACGGACCTCACCACGCTGCTGTTTTTGAAGACAGTATCGTTTCTTTAGGGATGAAAGAAGTGGCAGAAGTTCATATCAAGGAAGACTATGTATTCTTGAATACCGGTTCGCCTCACCATGTTATGATGGTGGACAATTTGAAAAATTTCGACGTAAAAACTGAAGGGGCTAAAATACGCTACTCGGATTTGTACGGAAAGGCAGGAAGCAATGTGAATTTTGTGAAGCAAATCGCTGAAAATCATTTTGCTTTGCGTACTTATGAACGCGGAGTAGAAGACGAAACTTTATCGTGTGGGACCGGTGCTACGGCTGTAGCTATAGCCATGCACGCCACCGGAAAAACCAATGCACATCATATTCATTTAGAGGTAGAAGGCGGAAAATTGGAGGTTTCTTTTGTAAAAGAAGGTGACAAATATACCAATGTATTCCTTAAAGGTCCCGCTACTTTTGTCTTTCAAGGAGCCATAGAAGTATAAGCAGTATGATTACTCTAAAAGGACAAAAAATATTTTTACGGGCCCTCGAACCTGAAGATTTAGCGTTTGTGTACGCGTTGGAAAATGATGAGCAAATTTGGGAAGTCAGCAACACCCAAACGCCCTACAGCAGGTTTCTAATCCGACAATATTTAGAAAATGCCCACCAAGACATTTATGAAGCCAAACAGTTGCGTTTGGCCATTTGTAGAAATGATACAGCAGTGGCTATCGGTTTGATTGATTTGTTCGACTTTGATCCCAAAAACAAACGAGCAGGAGTGGGAATCATTATACAAGATGAGCGTAACAGGCATTCGGGTTATGGTAAAGAAGCTTTAGGCTTAGTGATTGGCTTTGCTTTTGAGCAGTTGCAGTTGCACCAATTGTATGCCAATATCAGTACGGAAAACACAGCGAGTTTATCACTTTTTGCTACCTTTGGTTTTGAAAAAATTGGCGTGAAGAAAGATTGGAATTTTACCGGTAATCGCTTTCACGATGAAGCCCTTTTTCAGTTGATAAAAAAATAAATCTTAAACAATTTCGGTTTTGAACAAAAATAAAATCTTTAAAATTATTGCGGCCGTTGGTATATTGGTCGTGTTATTTGTGTACATCAAATACTTTACTTCCAATACTGCTTTTGATAAAGAAGAAGTTTATGTGGAAATTCCAACAGATTCTAAGTATGATGAGGTGCAGAGAATCATTTCGCCTTACATAAAAAACATGTCCGATTTTGAGTTTATTGCCCAACTCCGGTCCTATCCTGAAAATGTCAAACCGGGGAGATTTTTGTTGAAAAAGGGAATGAGTGCTTTTCAGTTGGTAAGTGCAATGCGCAGAAATGTACCGGTAAAATTGGCCTTCAACAATCAAGAGCGTTTGGAAAATTTTTGCGAACGCATCAGTGCTCAAATTGAGCCTGATACCACTAAGTTATTGGCGACTTTCCGTGATAGTATCTTTTTACAAAAAAACGGTTTTACTAAGGAGAATGTTTTTGCCATGTTTTTGCCTAATACCTATGAATTTTATTGGAATGTTTCAGCCGAGAAATTCAGAGACAAGATGTTGGAAGAATACAATCGTTTTTGGACTAAAGAGCGAATGGCCAAGGCGGCCGATTTAAACATGACGCCTGTGCAAGTGATTACTCTGGCTTCGATTGTACATAAAGAAACTGTTAAGAAAAGTGAACGACCAACCGTGGCCGGGGTGTATTTAAATCGCCTGAAAGACGGAATGAAATTGCAAGCTGATCCTACAGTAATTTACGCCTTAAAATTGCGCGACAACAATTTTGAGCAGGTCATCAAGCGAGTTTTATATAACGATTTGTTTATTGCTTCTCCATACAATACTTACCAAAACGAAGGATTACCACCCGGACCAATCGCCATGCCTGATATCGATGCTATTGATGCCGTATTGAATGCCGAAAAACACAATTATTTGTATTTTTGTGCCAGTGTAGAACGTTTTGGTTATCATGAATTTGCGGCTACTATGGCGCAACATGATGTTAATGCTAAAAAATACGCCGATTGGTTGAACGCCCAAGGCACCAAGCGATAACTCTTGAAGCAAAAGGGTTACATACTATGCTTGCTTTTTTGCACCTCTATACTATGGTCGCAAAAGGGTTTAGAGGCTTTTTTGAAACCTTCAGATACGCTGCATAAAAGCCGACTAAAAACTTTAGTAATTACTGAAGCGACTCTTGGAACCGCAGCATTGGTTGGGTTAAATCAGGTTTGGTATGCCGATTATCCGAGGTCAGATTTTCATTTTATCAATGACAATGCGGAGTGGTTGCAAATGGACAAAGCCGGTCATGTATTTTCGGCTTATCATTTAGGGAGTTTTGGAGCTAATGCTTTAAAATGGTCGGGAGCCAATAAAAAGAGTCAGTTACTTTATGGTGCTACTTTGGGCTTGGCTTTTTTAACTACTGTTGAGGTTTTTGACGGCTATTCGGCTAATTGGGGTGCTTCACTCGGAGACGTAGTTGCTAATGTTTCCGGGACCGCTTTGTATGTTTCCCAAGAATTACTTTGGAAAGAACAGCGCATCGTGCCTAAGTTTTCTTTTCATACTACACCTTATGCCGCTGCACGACCAGAAGTTTTGGGAAGTTCATTACAAGAGCAAATTTTAAAAGATTACAACGGTCAAACTTATTGGTTGTCGTTCAACATTCATTCTTTTGCTCCAAAAAGCAAAGTGCCCAAATGGTTGAATGTAGCCGTTGGTTACGGAGCAGAAGGCATGATTACCGGAAAAGAAGCTTTTGTCAATACTATTTTCCTTCCCGAACAACAAAGATATCGTCAATTTTACCTAAGTCTCGATATTGATCTGACCAAAATTGAAACAAAATCGCATTTTCTTAAGACTATTTTAACAATTTGCAACACGATCAAGATTCCCGCTCCAACGTTTGAAATCAAGGGTTCAGGAGGGACGAAATGGCATTTGGTCTACTTTTAGAGTAGTTTAACTTGTTGATAGTCAATTTTATAAAATTAGTTGTATATTTGCCCTCGGTAATTTCATGTCGGTGACAGCGCTTGAGAAATAACAATTAATGATCAAAAAAGGAATATTTTACTCAACTATCCTACTAACAGTAGCTTTTATAAGCTCAGGTTTTAAACCTTACAATGCCCAAATCAACTTCAATTTCGGTGTTGATGAAAATGAAGAATTGCAATACGTTTTTCCTTCTCAAAACAACATAGATTACGTTAATCTAAAAGTGCCGTATACCGGAAGGTATTTTATTGGTTATAAAGAAGCCATTGCGCACAAAGAATCTCAAGGTAAATACAGAAGAATTAATACTTTAGGGTATTTAGGAAAATACCAATTCGGTGTCGGAACCCTTAAATCTATTGGTATTCATGATAGTTTAGGTTTTTTGAATAATCCGAAGCTCCAAGAAAAAGCCTTTGTTACCTTGCTTTCCAAAAACAAATACGAGTTGCGAGCTTATATTCAGTACTTTGAAGGCAAAGTGGTAGACGGCGTTAAAATTACAGAATCCGGAATTTTAGCAGCAGCGCATTTAGGCGGTACCGGTTCGGTGAAGCGTTTTTTGAACTCTAACGGAGAGCGAAAAATGAAAGACAATTACGGTACTTCAGTGAGAACTTACCTTAGAGATTTTGGGGGATTTGATACCAAAGGAATACAACCCATTAAAAACGCTAAAGTTAATTAAGTTACAACTTATGAATTATAAAAATGGTCGGTCTGTTATGCAGGTCGACCTTTGTTTTTTTCCAATCGACCACGCGTAAGGTTTTAATGTATTCTGTTGGTAAAGTAATATCGGCTGCAATACAAAGATGAGTATTCGGTTGCAAAGCCGATAGAATGTCTTCTAAAAGCTTGTTGTTTCGGTACGGTGTTTCTATAAAGATTTGCGACTGGTTTCTGTCACCCGATATTTTCTCAAAGTTTTTAAGTGCCGATTTTTTATCACTTTTGTCAATAGGCAAATAACCGTTAAAAGCAAAACTCTGACCATTCATACCAGATGCCATCATCGCCAGTAGGATAGAGGAAGGGCCAACTAAAGGCACCACCTGAATGCCTTTTTCGTGTGCAATTTTCACTATAACTGCACCGGGATCGGCTACGCCCGGACAGCCTGCTTCGCTCATTAAACCTATATTGACTCCCTCCAAACAAGGTTTTATCATGGCGTTGTGTTCCGAAACTTCCGTGTGTTTATTGAGTAATGAAATTTTCAGATTGGCTTGTACTTTTTGTGTATTGACCGATTTGATAAATCTTCTTGCCGTTTTTTCATTTTCAACGATGTAATAGTCAATGAAATCAATGGCTCTTTTAACCGTTTGCGGCAGCACATCCATGGGGTCACTCTCACCCAAAGTGGTTGGAATTAAATACAATTTTCCTTTTGGGTTGTGCGTTGTCATTTTACTGTGATTTTTAATGAGGGAAAATAGCTTACGAGTGTTTCGTCATTAGCTTTTGGGCTAAAATAGTACAAGTTTCATCGAGCATTTCATAAACCATGTCAAAGCCATTCTGTAATCCGTAATACGGATCGGGCACATCTACATTTTCGCCCGGAAAGAGATGGTTTAGAATCATTTCTACCTTGGTTTTGTCGTTGTCGTTTTTAGCCAATTCTATTACGTTGTCGTAGTTAGAACTGTCCATGACATAGATATAATCGAATTCGTCAAAGTCTTTGGAGGAAAATTGACGGGCTTTTTGATAAGTGATATCTATACCGTTTTTCTGAGCGACCAAGATTGACCGTTGATCAGGTTGTCTGCCAATGTGATAATTTCCTGTTCCTGCAGAATCAACGAAGAACTTGTCTTGAGGTAATTTAGATGCGAGTATGCCTTCTGCCAATGGAGATCGGCAGATATTACCCAAACAAACCATTAAAATTTTAACGGGCATATCGTTCCTTGTAAGTTATAATTCGGTTAAAACCGTATTACAGAGATAATTTTTTATGAATATCTTCTACGAATTTTTTGAATTGCTTGTCGGTAGAAACCAAATTGTCAACGGTTTTACAAGCGTGTAAAACGGTAGCATGGTCTCTGTCGCCAATTTGAGAGCCAATGTTAGCTAAAGAAGACTTGGTGAATTTTTTAGCAAAAAACATGGCCAATTGACGGGCTTGTACCACGTGACGTTTTCTGGTTTTAGATTGTAAAGTATCCACATCCAATTGGAAATAATCGGATACTACTTTCTGAATGTAATCGATGGAAATTTCACGTTTTACATTTTTAACGAATTTCTCTACCACACTTTTAGCCAAATCTAAAGTCACTTCCTTTTTATTGAAAGAAGATTGGGCGATTAGCGAAATGATTGCCCCTTCCAATTCTCTTACATTAGATTTGATGTTTCGGGCCACGTATTCTACAATTTCTTCAGGCATATCTACACCATCTCGGTATAAAATATTTTTCAAGATAGAAATACGGGTTTCGTAATCCGGTTGGTGTAATTCGGCAGACAATCCCCATTTGAAACGCGACAACAAACGTTGCTCGATGTCTTGCATGTCAACCGGCGCTTTGTCTGAGGTAAGGATTACCTGTTTGCCGTTTTGGTGTAAATAATTAAAGATATGGAAGAAAACATCTTGCGTTCCTGATTTTCCTGAAAGGAATTGAACGTCATCAATAATCAATACATCAATTAATTGGTAAAAATGAATGAAATCGTTTCGGTTGTTTTTCTTTACCGAGTCGATATATTGTTGGGTAAACACTTCCGCGGAAATGTACAATACCGTTTTTTCAGGATATTTGTCCTTAATTTCAACACCAATAGCGTGGGCTAAGTGTGTTTTTCCCAAACCAACACCACCAAAAATCAACAAAGGATTGAAAGAAGTACCGCCCGGTTTGTTGGCAACGGCCATACCGGCAGAGCGCGCTAAACGGTTGGAATCTCCTTCAAGGAAATTGTCAAAACTATAATTAGGATTGAGTTGCGATTCAATTTTTAAATTTCTGATACCCGGAATTACAAAAGGATTTTTTAGTTCCGGATTCAGGTTTTTAAACGGAGCGTCAACTTCTTGGGATTTTATCGGACTGCGGTGAGCACTTGGCAATTGTTCCGTAAACGGTTGTTTGTTGCCATAAGTGTTTTCCATTTTGATTTTATAGAGTAACTTTGCGTTTTTTCCGAGTTCTTTGGTTAACGCTACTTTCAATAATTTAACATAGTGTTCCTCGAGCCACTCATAGAAAAATTTGCTCGGTACTTGTATGTACAAAGCATTGTCTGTAAGTTCCACTGACTTAATCGGTTCGAACCAAGTTTTGAAAGCTTGTTCCTGAATGTTGTCTTTTATGAACTCAAGACAGTTTTCCCATACCGATTGCGCAGTTTTGCTCATATTTTGGAT